>NZ_JADZLQ010000006.1:0-2500 GCF_015905305.1 Pinirhizobacter soli | reverse complement strand
CCAGGTTGAAGGTGCGGTAACACGCACTGGAGGACCGAACCCACATCTGTTGCAATAGATGGGGATGAGCTGAGGATAGGAGTGAAAGGCTAAACAAACTCGGAGATAGCTGGTTCTCCTCGAAAGCTATTTAGGTAGCGCCTCGTGCGGACACTGTTGGGGGTAGAGCACTGTTATGGCTAGGGGGTCATCGAGACTTACCAAACCATGGCAAACTCCGAATACCAACACGTGATACACGGGAGACACACGGCGGGTGCTAACGTCCGTCGTGAAAAGGGAAACAACCCAGACCCGCAGCTAAGGTCCCCAAGTCATGGCTAAGTGGAAAACGATGTGGAAAGGCATAGACAGCCAGGAGGTTGGCTTAGAAGCAGCCATCCTTTAAAGAAAGCGTAATAGCTCACTGGTCGAGTCGGTCTGCGCGGAAGATTTAACGGGGCTAAGCCATGCACCGAAGCTCGGGGTGCACACCTTTTGGGTGTGCGCGGTAGAGGAGCGTTCCGTACGCCTGCGAAGGTGGATTGAGAAGTCCGCTGGAGGTATCGGAAGTGCGAATGCTGACATGAGTAACGATAAGGGGGGTGAAAAGCCCCCCCGCCGAAAGCCCAAGGTTTCCTAGCGCAACGTTCATCGGCGCAGGGTGAGTCGGCCCCTAAGGCGAGGCAGAAATGCGTAGTCGATGGGAAGCAGGTTAATATTCCTGCACTTTTCTGTAGTGCGATGTGGGGACGGAGAAGGTTAGGTCTACCAGGCGTTGGTTGTCCTGGGGAAAGGAGGTAGGCGGTGATCTTAGGCAAATCCGGGATCACATACGCCGAGCACCGAGACGAGTCCTATGAGGACGAAGTGACTGACACCACGCTTCCAGGAAAAGCCACTAAGCTTCAGCTACAGAAAAACCGTACCGCAAACCGACACAGGTAGGCAGGGTGAGAATCCCAAGGCGCTTGAGAGAACTCGGGTGAAGGAACTAGGCAAAATGGCACCGTAACTTCGGGAGAAGGTGCGCCCATGAGCGTGGTCACATGCGTGACTGAGCGTTTATGGGTCGCAGTAACCTGGCCGCTGCGACTGTTTATCAAAAACACAGCACTCTGCAAACACGAAAGTGGACGTATAGGGTGTGACTCCTGCCCGGTGCTGGAAGGTTAATTGATGGGGTCAGCCGCAAGGCGAAGCTCTTGATCGAAGCCCCAGTAAACGGCGGCCGTAACTATAACGGTCCTAAGGTAGCGAAATTCCTTGTCGGGTAAGTTCCGACCTGCACGAATGGAGTAACGACAGCGGCGCTGTCTCCACCCGAGACTCAGTGAAATTGAAATCGCTGTGAAGATGCAGCGTTCCCGCGGCAAGACGGAAAGACCCCGTGAACCTTTACTATAGCTTTACACTGAACGTTGAGTTCTTCTGTGTAGGATAGGTGGGAGGCTATGAAACCGAGGCGCTAGCTTCGGTGGAGCCATCCTTGAAATACCACCCTGAAGTGCTTGACGTTCTAACCTAGGCCCGTAATCCGGGTCAGGGACCGTGTATGGTGGGTAGTTTGACTGGGGCGGTCTCCTCCCAAAGAGTAACGGAGGAGCACGAAGGTACGCTCAGCGCGGTCGGACATCGCGCACTGTGTGCAAAGGCATAAGCGTGCTTGACTGCGAGATCGACGGATCAAGCAGGTACGAAAGTAGGTCTTAGTGATCCGGTGGTTCTGTATGGAAGGGCCATCGCTCAACGGATAAAAGGTACTCCGGGGATAACAGGCTGATACCGCCCAAGAGTTCATATCGACGGCGGTGTTTGGCACCTCGATGTCGGCTCATCACATCCTGGGGCTGTAGCCGGTCCCAAGGGTATGGCTGTTCGCCATTTAAAGTGGTACGCGAGCTGGGTTCAGAACGTCGTGAGACAGTTCGGTCCCTATCTGTCGTGGGCGTTGGAGATTTGAGGGGGGCTGCTCCTAGTACGAGAGGACCGGAGTGGACGTTCCGCTGGTGTTCGGGTTGTCATGCCCATGGCATTGCCCGGTAGCTACGAACGGAAGTGATAACCGCTGAAAGCATCTAAGCGGGAAGCACGCCCCAAGATGAGATCTCCCGAGAGCTTGACTCTCCTAAAGGCACCATCAAGACCAGGTGGTTGATAGGTCAGGTGTGGAAGCGCAGCAATGCGTTGAGCTAACTGATACTAATGAGCCGTGCGGCTTGACCATATAACCCCAAGGCGCTTCGCTTCTTGCGACGCTCACCTTAAGCAACACACCCGAATTCCGGACGCTTGTCACTCGTTTACCAACTTCTGTGGAGCTAGGCGCTTGAAAAAGCGCCGCTCCCACCCCTTCCCTGGCGGCTATAGCGGCGTGGTCCCACCTGATCCCATCCCGAACTCAGCAGTGAAACGCGCATGCGCCGATGGTAGTGTGGCTCAAGCCATGCAAGAGTAGGTCACCGCCAGGGGCTTTATCCCGAAGGCCCGGTCTTTAACTAGACCGGGCCTTCTTCTTTTT
>NZ_JADZLQ010000005.1 GCF_015905305.1 Pinirhizobacter soli | reverse complement strand
CCCCACCGCTCCCCTAACCGCAACGGTGAATTGTGGGGAGAGCAGGATGAGGGTGCCTTGTAGTCGCCGTCAGTGATGGAGGCCGTTGCCTGTCGGCGATGGCGTTGCCTCGAAAGGCAGAAACCATAACTTTTCAAGCCGCGTGCTTTGCTTCCTGCGCATGAGTCGGAGGGAGGGGCGGGTATCACCCTGAGAGCGATTCCGCAGGGAGGCGAAGCCGACTGAGGACTTAGCGACCAGGGTGATACCCGCCCACTCCCATCCCCCTCAACGCAAAAAGCCACCTCGCGGCGGCTTTTGCTCTGGCGCTTGAAGCGGCGATAAGGCGCTTACTTGACCTGCGACACCATCCACTTGACGGTGTTGCCGACCTGTTCCTCGTTGAGCGAGGGGTTGCCGCCCTTGGCGGGCATCATGTTGCCGTCGGGGCCCTTGTAGCCTTCGATGGCGTGCTTGATGAGGGTGGGGATGCCTTCGGCTACGCGGGCGGCCCAGGCGGCCTTGTCGCCGAGCTTCGGCGCGCCGGCGACACCGGCGGTGTGGCAGCTGTGGCAGAGGTTGTCGTAGATCGTCTTGCCGTCGGTCGTGCCGCCGTAGGCGACCTGCGCGGCAGCAGCCTTGGCGGCGGCTTCCTGCGCGGCCTGCATGGCTGCGCGGCCGGTATCGCCGGCATAGACGCCACCGACGGCAGCGATGCGGTCGTTCTTTGCCTGGACCTGGGTGGGGTCCGCTTCCTTGGGGATGCCGGAATAAATCCAGTAGGCAAGGAACATCAGGAGGACGGTGAGGACCGAGAGCCCGGTGGTGAGCAGTGAGAACTGCTGCAGGAAGCTCTTGTCGGATTTGCTTGGTGTACCGCTCACGCATGACTCCTGAAGGGGGTGCTGGCCCAGGCATGGCCCCCCCTGAAGGGGGCACAATCAGTCGCCGAGTATAGCCGAAAGGGTGTCGCGGGGTGATCACGCCCGGCGGGATATTTTGGCCGTCCGTTGCTGTCCAACCCTGCCACAGGTCACGCGGTACCCCTGTCAACCGGCATTGTTCAACCTCATTGCAGTGAACCTATGCTATTGACCCATGGGTAAGGCCCGCGCGTACCGCGTTGGCGCCGGGGACAACCCCCGCAGTTTCTATACGGAGAGCGTTTCATGTCGCGTTTTTGGAAGATCGCGCTGGCGGTGATCGTCGTGCTGGCCATTGCGGCAGTGATCGTCGTGCCACGCCTGGGCCACAAGGGTGGCGCTGCTGCCGGCCAGCAGGCCGGGGCTGGGCAAGGGGACGGCAAGGGCAAGGACGGCAAGGACGACGCACCGATTCCGGTCACCGTCGTACCGGTGGTCCGCCAGGATGTGTCGGTGTTCCTCAATGCGCTGGGCAACGCGCAGGCCTTGAACACCGTGACGGTGAAGCCGCAGGTCGGCGGCCAGCTGATGAAGCTCAACTTCAAGGAAGGCCAGGAGGTCAAGAAGGGCGACGTGATCGCCGAGATCGACCCGCGGACCATCCAGGCCAACCTCGACCAGGCCCGCGCCACGCTGGCGCAGAACCAGGCACTGCTGGGCACCGCACGCAGCAACCTCAAGCGCTCGCAAGACCTGGTCGCCAACTCCAAGGAGCAGTACGTCTCCCAGGCCGACCTCGTCACGCTGAAGAACACCGTGCAGCAATACGAAGGGACGGTGGCCGGCGCGCAGGGCGCGATCCGCGCCGCCGAAGTGCAGCTGGGCTTCACCAAGGTGATCGCCCCGATCGACGGCGTGGCCGGTATTCGCGCGGTGGACGTGGGCAACATCGTCGCGACCACCGACAGCCTGGTGGTGCTGACCCAGCTACATCCTCTGTACGTGACCTTCAAGCTGCCCACCCAGAACCTCGACGTGGTGCGCGCGGCGCTTGCCAGCGGCGATGCCCCGGTGACGGTGCGCGATCGCGCCGACAGCCACGTAGTGGCCAATGACGGCAAGCTCGACGTGATCGACAACCAGATCGATGCCTCCACCGCACAGTTCGCGGTGCGTTCGGTGTTTCCCAATACCAAGACCGAATTGTGGCCGGGCCAGTTCACCAACGTGCAGTTGAAGGTGAGCACGGTCAAGGGTGGCCTGGTGGTGCCGACGCAGGCCGTGCAGCGCGGCCCCGATGGCGACTACGTGTACCAGGTGCAGGGCGACAACACCGTCAAGATGCAGCCGGTGGTCTCCGGGACCGAAGTGGGCGACAGCCACGTGCTGATTTCCCAGGGCCTGAAGGAAGGCGACCGCGTGGTCACCGAAGGTCAGTTCCGCCTCAAGCCCGGCAGCAAGGTCCAGGCGCTGGCCCCGGGCCAGGTGCCGGCCTCGCCGACCGCCGCGGAGCTGGACAAGACCAAGCAGGCAGCAAACCGCAAGGGCGGCCGCGGCGGCCGCTAAGTAAACGAGCAAGGCGCGCGCGCGGCAACGCTCGCCGCGCGTGACCTTAAAGAAGTATTGCAAGGACACACCACGTGGGTTTTTCGACACTCTTCATTCGCCGGCCGATCGCCACCTCCCTGTTGATGGTGGCGATCATGCTGCTGGGCATCCTGGGGTACCGGCAGCTGCCGGTTTCCGCGCTGCCTGAAATCGATGCACCCAGCCTGGTGGTTACCACGCAGTACCCGGGTGCCAGCGCCACCACCATGGCCTCGCTGGTCACCACGCCGCTTGAGCGCAACTTCGGCCAGATTTCCGGGCTGCAGATGATGAGCTCGGATTCGTCGGCGGGCCTGTCCACGATCATCCTGCAGTTCGATATGGGCCGCGACATCGACATCGCCGCGCAGGACGTGCAGTCGGCGATCAGCCAGGCCAAGGGCACGCTGCCAAGCTCGCTGCCGTATCCGCCCGTCTACAACCGCGTGAACCCGGCCGACGCGCCGATCATGACGTTGAAGCTCACCTCCGATTCGGTGCAGCTGCGCGACATCAACGACGTGGCCGATTCGATCCTGGCCCAGCGCCTGGCCCAGGTGCAGGGCGTGGGCCTGGTGAGCATCGCCGGCAACGTGCGTCCGGCCGTGCGCATCCAGGTGAACCCGACCCAGCTGTCGAACCTGGGCCTCACCATGGAGGACCTGCGCAGCTCGCTCACCGCCAGCAACGTGAACGCGCCCAAGGGTACGCTCAACGGCAAGACGCAGTCGTACAGCATCGGTACCAACGACCAGCTGGCCACCGCTGCGGAATACAAAGACACGATCATCGCGTACAAGAACAACGCGGCGATCCGCCTGACCGACGTCGGCCAGGTGGTCGACGGCGTCGAGAACGACCAGCTGGCCGCATGGGCGGACGGCAAGCCCGCGGTGCTGCTGGACATCCGCCGCCAGCCCGGCGCCAACATCGTGCAGACGGTGGCGCGCATCCGGCAGATCCTGCCGGACCTGCAGACGGTGCTTCCGGCCGATGTGAAACTGGAAGTGTTCTCCGACCGTACGGTAACCATCCGCGCGTCGGTGGAGGACGTGCAATTCACCTTGATCCTCACCATCTTCCTGGTGGTGGCGGTGATCTTCGTCTTCCTGCGCAGGTTGTGGGCCACGGTGATCCCGTCGGTGGCGGTGCCGCTGTCGCTCTTGGGTACCTTCGGCGTGATGGCCTTCACCGGCATGTCGCTGGACAATCTTTCGCTGATGGCGCTGACGGTAGCCACGGGCTTCGTGGTCGACGACGCCATCGTGATGATCGAGAACATCGTCCGCTACATCGAGCAGGGCAAGGACGGCAAGGAGGCGGCCGAGATCGGCGCCCGCGAGATCGGCTTCACAGTGGTGTCGTTGACGGTGTCGCTGATCGCGGTGTTCCTGCCGCTGCTGCTGATGCCTGGTGTCACCGGCCGCCTGTTCCATGAGTTCGCCTGGGTGCTGACGATCGCCGTGGCGATCTCGATGCTGGTGTCGCTGACCCTCACCCCGATGATGTGCGCGTACCTGCTGAAGGCCGATGCGCTGCCCGAGGGCGAAGACGCCCACGAGCGCCATGCCGCCGACGGCAAGGTCACCTGGTGGTCGCGCGTGGTCGGTGCCTACGAACGGTCGCTCGACGTGGTGCTGGCCCACCAGCGCACGACGATGGTGGTGGCCTGCATTACCGTGGCCCTCACCGTGGTGCTGTACATCATCATTCCCAAGGGCCTGCTGCCCGAGCAGGATACGGGCCTGATCACAGGCGTGGTGCAGGCCGACCAGAACGTCGCCTTCGAACAGATGGAGCTGCGCACCAAGGCGGTGGCCGATGCGCTGCGCCAGGTGCCCGATGTCACCGGCGTCGCCGCCTTCATCGGTGCAGGTTCGATCAATCCCACCCTGAACCAGGGCCAGATTTCCATCGTACTGAAGGACCGCTCCGACCGCGGCAACCTGGAAGACGTGGTCAGGCGCCTGCAGGAGGCCGCCGCGCACCTGCCGGGCACGGCGCTTTACTTGAAGCCCGTGCAGGACGTGACCCTGGAAAGCCGGGTGGCAGCGACCGAATACCAGTACGCGATGAGCGACGTGAATTCGGCGGAGCTATCGAAGTACGCCACGCAGATGACCGCCGCGTTGCGCCAGCGCCCGGAACTGGCGGACGTGGACAACAACCTGGCCGACATGGGCAATGCGCTCAAGCTCACCATCGACCGCGATGCCGCCAGCCGCCTGGGTGTGCCGGTACAGACGATCGACGACACGCTTTACGATTCGTTCGGCCAGCGCCAGATTTCCACCATCTTCACCCAGCTCAACCAGTACCGCGTGGTGCTGGAGGTCGACCCGCAGTTCCGCTCGAGCAAGGATCTGCTGGACAAGCTCTACGTCAAGAGCAACGGCAGCGGCGCGCTCACCGGCAGCAATGCCACCACCTTCGGCCAGGCCTCGTCCAGCAACTCAGCCACGGCCACCGGCATTGGCCTGTCCAATACCGGCATCCTGCTCGGCGGCGGCGGCGCGGTGCCGATCTCCACCCTGGCCTCGGCACAGGTGACCAACGCTCCGCTGGTGATCAGCCACCAGCAGCAGTTGCCGGCGGTGACCATCGCCTTCAACCTGGCCCCGGGTTATTCGTTGTCAGAAGCGGTGAGTGCCATCCACGAGGTGGAAAACCAGGTAAACATCCCGCCGCAGGTCGCCAAGCAGTTCGTCGGCAAGGCGGCGGAGTTCTCCTCCTCCGTGGGCGATACCATCCTGCTGCTGCTCGCCGCCGTGGTGGTGATCTACATCGTGCTGGGCGTGCTGTACGAAAGCTACATCCATCCGATCACCATCATCTCCACGCTGCCGCCCGCCGGCGTCGGCGCCCTGCTTGGCCTGCTGATGTGTGGCATGAGCCTGTCGGTGGACGGCATCGTCGGCATCGTGCTGCTGATCGGTATCGTGAAGAAGAACGCGATCATGATGATCGACTTCGCCATCGAGGCGAAGCGCATGGGCATGAATGCCCATGACGCCATCCGCCGCGCCTGCCTGCTGCGATTCCGCCCGATCATGATGACCACCGCCGCGGCACTCCTGGGCGCCTTGCCGCTGGCCCTGGGCAACGGCATCGGTTCGGAGCTGCGCCGTCCGCTGGGTGTGTCGATCGTCGGTGGCCTGCTGCTCAGCCAGCTGGTCACGCTCTACACCACGCCTGTGATTTACCTCTACATGGAACGGGTTTCCGACTGGATCGAGGCGCGCCGGGAGCGGCGGGCCATCGCCCGCGACGCCGCCCGGGGACTGGCGTGATCCACCCTCCGTCGCGCATGGCGCGACGAGCCGGGGTACCCTTTGATCGCCGGGCGGGCAACCGCCCGGCGAAACCGTTTCCGGGCATTGACGTTCATGGGCGCATCCCGGCCACGCCGTCAGCCGCCTCTCTATTCCCCAAAGCATGAATATTTCCGGTCCCTTCATCCGCCGTCCTATCGGCACGAGCCTCCTTGCCGCGGGCGTCTTCGTGGTCGGCATGATCTGCTACGGCCTGCTGGGCGTGGCGGCTTTGCCGGACATCCAGTTCCCGGCGATCTTCGTGCAGACCAGCCAGAGCGGCGCCGACGCCAACACCATGGCGGCCACGGTGGCGGCACCGCTTGAGCGCCACCTGGGCCAGGTGCCCGGCATCTCCACGATGCGCTCCAATAGTTCTGAGGGCCGAGCTACGGTCTTCATGATCTTCGACCCGAAACGCAACATCGATGCCGCGGCCCGCGACGTGCAATCGGCACTCAATGCCTCGCAGTCGGATCTTCCCGCCGGGCTACAGCCGCCGAGCTACCAGAAGGCCAACCCGAACGACGACCCGGTGATCGCCATTGCGCTCACCTCCGACACGCTGGCCCGCGATGCGTTGTACAACATCGCCGATTCGCTGCTGGCGCAGCGCCTGCGCCAGCAGGTCGGCGTGGCAAGCGTGGACATCTATGGCAGCGCCACGCCGGCAGTGCGCGTGGACGTGGACCTGCAGCAGCTGAACTCCATGGGCCTGACCCCGGACCAGCTGCGCAATACCCTCACTGCCGCCAACGTGACCTCGCCACAGGGGTTCCTGTCCAATGGCCGCACCACCATGGCGGTGGTGGCCAACGACAACATGCATAGCGCGGCGGATTTCGCCAAGCTGATCATCGCCAACAACAACGGCACGCCGATCCGCCTGGACCAGGTGGCCAAGGTGTACGACGGCCAGCAGGACGCGCAGCAGGCGGCCTGGTTCAATGCCAAGTCCGCCGTGCTGATGTACGTGTTCAAGCAGTCCAACGCGAACGTGATCCAGACGGTGGACAACATCCGCGACCAGCTGCCGCAGATGCGCCAATGGTTGCCCGAAGGCGTGAGGCTGCAGCCCTTCTTCGACGGCACGCCTACCATCCGCGCCTCGCTGCACGAAGTGGAGGCCACGCTCCTGTTGAGCCTTGCCATGGTGGTGATGACCATGGCGCTGTTCCTGCGGCGGCTGGCGCCCACGGTGATCGCGGGCCTGGCGGTACCGCTGTCGCTGGCCGGCGCATTCTTGATGATGTACATCTTCGGGTACACGCTGAACAACCTGTCGCTGCTGGCGCTGGTGATCGCCATCGGCTTCGTGGTCGACGATGCCATCGTGGTGATCGAGAACGTCATCCGCCACATGGACGAGGGCCTGAGCCGGCGCGAGGCGGCCCTGCTTGGGGCGCGCGAGATCGGTTTCACCATCGTCTCCATCACCGCCTCGCTGCTCGCCGTGTTCATCCCGTTGCTGTTCGCCACCGGCATCATCGGCATGTTCTTCAAGGAATTCACCGTGGTGCTGTGCTCGGCCATCGCGGTGTCGGCACTGGTATCGCTCACCCTTACCCCTTCGCTGTGCGGTCGGTTCCTTACCCATCATTCGCACCGGCCGCCCTCGCGCCTGAGCCGCGGCATCGAGCGGTTCCTCAACGGCATGCTGGCGGTATACCGGCGTTCGCTGGACTGGACCTTGCGCCACGCGCTGTTCATGGCGCTCACGCCGCTGGTGTTGATCGGCATCACGATCCTGCTCTCACGTATGGTCAACACCGGCTTCTTCCCGCCGCAGGACACCGGCCTGATCCAGGGGCGCGCCACGTCCGGCGCCACCGTGTCGTTCACCGAGATGGAAAAGCGCATGGAGCGCCTGACCCAGATGTTGCGTGCCGACCCGGACGTCGCCACGGTGGGTTCGCGCCTGGGTACCAGCCGGCAGGGCACCAGCGGCAGCTTCAGCATTGGCCTGAAGACCCTCGCCCAAGGCCGGCAGGACACCACCTTCGACGCGGTCACGCGGTTGTCCGCGAAGGCCGCCAAATTCCCCGACCTGAACCTGCGGCTCCGCGCCGTGCAGGATCTGCCCACCGGCGGTGCCGGCGGCGGCTCGAGCCAGGGTGCGCAGTATTCGGTGTCGCTGAAGGGCAACGATCAGGAAACCCTGCAGCTGTGGCTGCCCAGGCTGCAGGCGGAACTGAAGAAAAGCCCGCTGCTGCGCGACGTGGGCACGGATGTCGACGATGCAGGCCTGCGCCAGAACCTGGTGATCGACCGCGATGCGGCATCGAAGCTCGGCGTGACGGTGGGCAATATCGATTCGGCGCTTTACGACGCCTTCGGCCAGCGCTCGGTGTCCACCATCTATTCGGACATCAACCAGTACTCGGTGGTGATGAGCGCGCTACCGGCGCTGGCGGCGACACCCGATGCGATCAACCGGCTCTACGTGCGCAGCACCAGCGGCGCGATGGTGCCGATCACGGCGGTCACCAAGCAGATGCCGGGCCTTGCCCCGACGCAGGTGGTCCACGAAGACCAGTACACAACGATGGATATCAGCTTCAACCTGGCGCCGGGCATCAGCATGGGCGAGGCCACCCAGGTGATCCAGAAGACCATCGACAACATGCGCCTGCCAGGCGATATCCGCATGGACTTCGGTTCGGACTTCAGGCAATTCCAGCAGTCCCAGGGCGACATGCTGTTGCTGGTGATGGCGGCGATCGTCACCGTCTACCTGGTGCTGGGCATGCTCTATGAGAGCCTGATCCATCCGGTGACGATCCTCTCCACCTTGCCGGCCGCGGGTGTCGGCGCCCTGCTGGCGCTGGTGATCACCGACACCGATCTTTCGGTCATCGCGATGATCGCGCTGGTGTTGTTGATCGGCATCGTGAAGAAGAACGCGATCATGATGATCGACTTTGCCCTGGTGGCCGAACGCGAGCATGGCAAGAACTACATGGAGGCCATCCGCGAGGCCTGCCTGGTACGCTTCCGGCCGATCATGATGACCACCATGGTCGCCATCCTGGCAGCGTTGCCGCTGGCCATTGGCCTTGGCGAAGGCTCGGAACTGCGCCGTCCGCTGGGTATCGCCATGATCGGCGGCCTACTGGTATCGCAGAGCCTCACGTTGCTCAGCACGCCTGCGCTCTACGTGATCTTCTCGTGCCTGGCCGAGCGGGCACGCAACCGCAAGCAGGTGCGCCTGGAGCGACGCCAGGCGCGCCGCCGCGCTGCGGCGCTCGCCCGTGGAAACGGATAACGCCTAGTCGTTCGGTTGGGCGGGCTGGCGAAGCGTCTGCCGGACGCTGGGTACGGCGCTTGCGCGCACGCCCAGTTCATGGGCGATGTCCACCATTCCCAAGGTGCGGGCGACATCCCCCGCGGTGCGCCCGAAGGCATCGGCGGCACTGCGATCGGCGCCGCGCGCCATCAGCGTACGCGCTGGCGGCAGCAAGGCATGCATGGCGCAGGCGTGCAGGGCGGTGACGCCGCGCTGGTCGGCGTGGCTGATGTCGGCACCGGCATCGAGCAGTGCCGGCAGCAAGGCGCCCAGATGGGTGGCGTCGCAGGCCACGCCTGGCCGCTTGTGTGCGCCAAGCAACAGCAGCAGTGCTGTCTTGCCTTCGTTGTCGGCGTGGTTGATGTCGGCCTTGCGGTTGATCAGAACGTCGAGCAGGCGGCGCGAACGCAGGCTGTCGCTGCTTTCGAAACAGTATTGGGCGGCAGCATGCAGCGGTGTGTGGCCGCTGCCGTCGTGGGCATTGATGTCCGCACCAGCATCCACCAACGCCTCGACGATCTCGGGATAGCCCATGGCCGCGGCGATCATCGTGGCGGTGGTCTCGCCGGGTAGGCGCTGGTCGACGGCGACGCTGCGCTCAAGCAGCAAGGCCACCAGGTTTTCGCGCCGCGCGGTCACGGCCGCCACCAGCGGCGTGGCGCCCGTGGAAGCGGCACGCGCGGGGTCGGCGCCGGCATCGAGGGCCACGGCGGCAACATCGCGGTGACCTGCGCCACAGGCTCGCAGCAGTGCCGTGGCGCCCTTGTCGTCGGGGGTATCGACGGCGAAGCCGAGGTCGAGCAGCCGGCGCACGGCCTCCGCGTCGCCACTGGCGGCAGCCTGCGGCAGGTCGTTGGCGCGAAGCGGCCGGCGGGGTAGCGGCCAGCGGCTCCAGCTCAGCCAGCGTTCGACATCCGCCTGGCCCATGGCCACGCCCAGCGGGGTCTCGCCGTGGGCGTCGGTGGTTTCAGGGTCGGCACCATGGGCCACCAGGCTGCGTACGCGCTCAAGCACACGGTTGCCCGCCTCCAGCGCCGCGAACAGCGGTGTGCGGCCCTGGCCGTCGCGCGCGTTGGGATCGCTGCCGCGGGAGAGCAGTTCAGAAAGTACGCGCGGGTGCGCAACCGCCGCGGCCACGTGCACGGCGCTGCGCAGGCGGGCATCGACGCCAAACGGATCCGCGCCCGCACCGAGCATGCGCAGCAGCAGCGTGGCTTCCGCGTCGCTGTCGCCCATGCGCGCGACAGCCTGCAGGAACAGGCCCACGCCCGCAGGCGTGGCACCGGCGTCGAGCAACTGGGCGACGGCTTCCTGGGATGAGGGGAGCTGCGGTACCAGGGCATCGAACAGGCGCCGGCCAAGCACGTTGGCATCGCTTTCGTCGTCGCCATCGGTTTCTTCATCGTCGCGGTGGCGCGGCGCACCCAGCCGCGCCTCCGCCTCCAGGCCGTGCTCGAGCAACCACGCACGGCTGGCGCCGAGGCCTGGCGCTGAGAGTTCGAAGTACATCGCGGCCAGTTGCGAGGCCGGCCATTCACGCACGCGACGGGCAAACGTGGATGCCACGGCCCAGTGGCCGAAACGCAATGCATCGAGCAGGTGATCCGGCGAATCGGCGCCGGCTTCGGGTACAACGGCATCGCTCATGCTGGCCGGGAGCGGTGTTTCCGGATCGAGCAGGGCGACCAGGTCCCAACGGCCGGCGGCGGCGGCGTGGTCGAGCGCGCTGCGGCCATCCATGCCCGCTTCGCGCGGCTGTGCGCCGAGGGCGAGCAGCGCACGCACGGTTTCGGCGCGGGCCTGTGGTGACTGGCAGGCCAGGGTGAGGGCGTCGCGGCCATGGCTGTCGCGTGCGCGCGGATCGGGCGTGGCCTGGGCCAGCAGTTCCACGATGCGCGGCGCGCCGGCGCGCGCGGCTTCCATCAGCGCGGTGCTGCCGCGACGGTCAGCCAGGCCCACGTCGGCTCCGGCACCGCGCAGGGTGCGGCAGATCCGTTCGTGGCCTTCGGCCGCGGCCAACATGAGGGCGCTGCGGCCGTGGCTGTCGGTGGCGTTCACCGCAGCGCGGTGCTTGAGCAGGATGCGCACGCCTTCGTCGTCGTCGTCGGTGATGCCGGCGGCGGCGACCAGGGCGGGCTCGCCATCGACCGGCGTGGCCTTGGCGCCACGCTCGAGCAGGAAGCGGGTGAGGTTCCAGTTGGCGGCGCGGCAGGCCGTGGCCAGTGCGCTATACCCGGCCTTGTTCAAGGCGTTCAGCGGTGCACCGGCATCGAGCAGCATCGCCGCGATGGTCGGTTCGCCACAGAGCACCGCGCCATGCAGCGCCGTGTTGCCTTCACCATCGACGGCCGCGGCATTGGCGCCATTGGCCAGGAGCGTCATGACGGCGTCGGCGCGGCCGTGCCAGCTGTCGCGCGAGGTGGCCAGGAGGGCGCTGAGGCCTGCGTGCACGCGGTTGACGTCGGCGCCGCGGGTGATCAGCGCGCGCAACAGGCGTACATCGGGCATCAGCGCCGCCAGCACCAGCACGCTGCGCTGGTCGCGGTCACCGGCGCGCGCGGCGGTGTTGGCGTCGGCGCCGGCTTCGAGCAGGGCCAGGGCGCGATCGACGTCGCCACCACGCGCGGCTTCAAGCAGATCGTTGTCCAACTCGGCCTGGGGCCGGCCGGCGGGTATGGAAGCGGCGGGACGGGGGGCCTGCGCAGGAGCAGTGCCGGCATCGAACGCCGGTTCCACCCGCGGCGTCTTGCCCGGTTTGTCGGCCTTCTGCGCCGTCGCGGCGCTGCCGCTGCGCGATGCCGTGGATCCGTGCGGACGCTGGCGTCCTTCGCACAGCATCGCGCGCAGCGTGCGGTTGGCGATGACCATGCAGCCCAACGGCAGCAGCACCAGTCCATAAATGGCCAGCGCGCTGATGCGCAATTCAGATGGCAGCACGCCATACAGGCCGGTGAGCGCCACGGCGGCGAAAGAAAGCACCAGCAGCGCCATGGCCGCCGGCAGGAAATGCGAGAAGAAGCGCTCTTCGGCCGACAGGTGCCGGCCGAAGGCGATGCTGCGTGCCACCGCGGTGAATATCCACGAGCCGTCTTCCTGCTCGGGGTAGGCATCGTCCCAGACGAAGACCAGGCCGAAGGCGGGCCAGATCCTCCACAGCGAGGCCAGGGCCACCACCAGCGCCGCGGCCAGCAGGAGCGCCCCGGAAAGGCTGGGCTCCTGGATCAGGCGCACCAGCGGCCAGGCCACCAGCAGGAACATCACCGCGGTATAGCTGGTGAACATCACCAGGTGCGCGGCGCCGCGGCGCAGCAGCGTGCGGGCGAAGCTGGGTTCCGGATCGAAGCCGATGGCGTGGCATACCGCACCCATCGCCAGGGCGTTGGCCAGGAGCAGGGGTATCAGCACCACCGGATGGGTCGACCATCCTGCCAGGGCAACGGCGATCAGCGCCGGCAGGAACCACGGGAGGGACTTGATAAGCGGCGGCCGGCGCCGTGGTTTGATTCTCGACATACGCGCGAGTATACGGAAGCGCGAACGCGCCTCGCGGTAACCGAACGTTAACCTTGAAATCTTCCCTTCCCGGTTGGGATGAACCGGAACATACGTCCACCTGGTTAGAACCATGGAGGGCGCCTGCTCCCAGGCCCCGTCCGACCCGACGGCAGGTAAGGAGCCGTCGGACTATTTTGCAGGCGTCTATCGCCGATCCTCACCGGACTCATCCAGGAAGGCGTCAAATCCACGCCCAGGTGATAGCGCGCAGTTTGAGCCTGCCTGAGACACGTTTTCGACTGCCTGATTTTTCGCAAAAGCTCCTGAAGGCGCTCAGCCCCATCGGGTTCGTGAAAAAACTGGTGTCTTCTTCGCGTGTCGGCCCGGGTCAATCGCCGGCCCGTCTGGTTTCTCAAGCCAATGGTCAAGCTGCCGGTCAGCTACGGAGGCACCCACATAGCTTCAGAGCGAATTCGCAAGAAATTGCTCTGAAGGAATCGCTATAACTGTCAACCCTTGATTCAAGAATCATGTGGAACTATTGACGGCGAAACTTTGCGGCGACATATTCCACAAACGCGCGCAATGCGTGGAAGTTTAACAGGGGAAAACTGGTGTTTAGATATCTTGCGATCCTAGCGGTCAGCTTGGGTGTGCTCATCTTTTGTCCGCAGGCAAAAGCGGTTATCCAAATCGGCGGAGTGAGCTGCGAAACATTCGACACCAGTGTCACCATTGATGGTGTTCCTTTTACGTCTACAGCCATTGGGAATTGCTGGGCCTCAGAACCTCCAACGCAACCAGTCGAAGTGATTGGGCCTAAAGGTGGTGGTGGCGTTCATACTTCTGCGAGTACGCAGGCAGCCGCTAATTCCAACAGCAATAAGAATCCTTGTGCAGACAGCCTTTCCGATCCTGTGCTTGTATCGACAGGAACGAAAGTTGAGGCTGTTACAGAATTTCAGCTTCCCGGAGAGATGGGGCTAAGTTTTAAGCGCTACTACACCTCCCACGCATACGGCAATATCCTCAACGGCGCCTGGCGTGCAAACATCGACTACAATCTCATTGGCACGAGGTGCTTCGGCAACGGTCAAGCATGCTCACCAGTAAAATTGGCGATGCCCGACGGGTCATTGCTGTCTTTCAGTGAGCAATCTCCTCAAGCGTCCACGCCCACTGCCGTGAATATTCACGGCCCGTTCCTGCCGGCTGGCACTGCCACCCTTACGTACGACAGCACAAGCAACACCTACACCGTACGTGGGGAGGATTCGAACGTCTACCTTTTTGACTACTGGGGCACGCTTACCAAAATTACCAACCCCAATGGAATCAGCTGGACGCTCACAAGGCCTGATGCCAACACTGTCATGGTCACCCACACATCGGGGCAGAGCTACAAAATTTCGACAACACTCAATACGACCAACCTGACGGCCGTCGTCGTGGTCACGGATCCAGCAGGATCCACATACACGTACAACTCCACTATCACGGCAAATAGTGTCACTGGCTCCACGCTTTACGAGATTAACTCCGAATCTTATCCGGGCAATCCCGCGACTACAGTCCAATACAAATACCAGGTGATCGGCACGGCTCTTGAAGGCGTATTGACAGAGACCGACTACAACGGCGTCGCCCATGACGTTACTCAGTACGACTCTTCAGGTCGCGTAACACTCGCAGGCATGGCAGACGGAACAGAGACGACAAAATTCTCGTATGGATCTAACTCAACCGGTGCGGTCGCCACGGTAACCAATCCGCTGGGGCTGGTAACGACGTTTCAATACAATTCGAGCGGTCTATTAGTAAACATGTCTGGCAGTGCCACCGCCAGCTGTCCAGCAACAACCTCTTCGGTTAACTATGATTCCAATGGAAACATGAGTGCGTCGAGAGATAACGCCGGAAATCTTACGACGTACACCTACGCGCCAAACGGACAACTCACTGGTGAAACGGAAGCTTCCGGGACGTCCGTTGCGCGAACAACGACCAATACATGGGACACAACAGCGGGAACGAATCGACTGCTGTCAAGCCAAATTTCAGGATACAACAAGACTGCTTATTCATATGATGACCATGGCCATCTTGCAAGCGTCACCGTAACGAACCTTGCAGGCATCGGCGTCCCCTCGCAGGCCCTGACTACAACGTACGTCCGAACATACTATTCAAATGGAATGACGAACACGTTGACGATTACGCCGCCGGGCGGGCAAGAAAAACAAGTTTTTACATACGATGCGATGGGCCGAGGGACGCAAGTCCAGGACGCCATGGGGCATATTTCGTCGTTCTCCAATTTCACCGCGCTCGGATCCCCGCAGACAGTGACATCACAAAATGGCGATGTCACGTCCTTCCTGTACGACGCAAGGGGGCGCATCCAAAGCATCAAGCACACATACAACGCGACCAACACGGCGACCTACACCTACGCGTCCAATGGTCTTGTCAGTGACTACGTAAAGTTTGATGGTGAGCGCATTCATTACGACTACGACAGCGCCTTCCGGGTAAGCGCAAGGACTTGGTACGGTCCGAGCGGCGCCGTTACCATTCACCGGTACGCGTACGACGCTAATGGCGACATTATTAGCGATGCGATATATCAGAATGGAGCTACGTACGCACAGCGTTCCGTTTATTTCGACTACGACGAACTTGGTCGCCGCATTAAGATTAGAGAAAATGGTGGTCAATGGCAATCAACAACTTACGATTTAAATGGTAATCCTAAGTCGATTAGCACGTATGACGGCACGTTCACGAAGAACTATGATCCACTAAACCGCGTATCGTCTGTGGTGGATGGAAGAGGCGGAACCGCCACGTATAAGCTTGATGCGGGAGACCATATTACCCAGGTGACGGATCCTAGGGGGCTAGTCACGACGTACGATGTCGATGGTCTTGGCATCATGCGGGCGTCTCATAGCCCTGATACTGGAACTACAAATTATTTGTTCGACTCGAACGGAAGCCTTTCCAGCATGACTCGAAATGACGGATCGTTGATTTCAGTAAGTCATGATGCTCTTGGTAGAACCACTCAGGTCATTGCCGACGGAATTACCCGCTCTTATATCTATGACTCATGTACGAATGGCCTTGGTCATCTTTGTAACTACACAGATGGCACGACGTCTGCTTCCTACGCCTACGATAAAGTCGGCAATGTGAGCCAGCGGACGACGTCGAATTTCCAAGGAACTTCTACGGATACTTTTCTATACAACGGCGATTCCAGACTGAACTACTTCCTGCACGGAAACTACGGGGTCCTGTACACATGGACTGATGGTAACGTTTCAAGCATTGATGTCGCATTCGGCGGCCAGACCTACCACGTTGTCAGCGGTGTCATGTACGACGGAAGTGGATTGCCGAGCTCGCTGACCTATGGAAATGGTCTTGTCAGGGCATGGGGTCGCGATACGGACGGACGCGTAAAAACGATTACGACAGACATAAGCGGGGGCGCCAATCTCCAGTATCTGGCCCTGGGCTGGGACTACAGCAATCGTCTTACGATCATCAATGACTACCATGTTTCCTCGCAAAACCAGCAATACACGTACGACGCGAACAACCAGGTTACTCAGATCACCGGGCTGGCACCTATGGCTCTGCAGTACGATGCAAATGGAAACCGTATTCAGCAGAACACGGTGATTTCTGAGTCGGCTGTAGTTGATCCGAGCAGTAATCACATGCTATCGCGAGGCGCACACTCGTACACTTATGATGCCGTCGGCAACCGTGCCACTCATAGTTTTGGCGGATCTACTGACACGTATACGTACGACTCCCTCGGTCATATGACTGGCGCATCAAGGTCGGCGGCGGTCAGTTACTGCGAAGGCAATGGAACCTGCCCAACCTATCCGGCGGGACAGAGCAATTACTATTACGATGCTATAGGGTTGCGGACGCGGAAGATTACGCCGATCGAGACTACCTATTATGGCTACTTGCTTGATGGCTCCGTTCTTGACGAGACTTCGACCGCCAATGGCTACAACTTCTATATCTACCTTTCCGGCCAGCTAGTAGGCCTGGTCCATGCCGCGCCGGGGTCAAGCGCCGCTACTCTTTACTATGCGCACTCGGACCATCTCGGTCGGCCCCAAGTCATTACCGATGCCACGGCGCAACCAGTTTGGACTGCTGACAATATGCCGTTCGATCGCGCAATTACTCTTGGTAGTCTTCCGGGAGTCGAAGTAGGTCTTCCGGGGCAAATCTACGACGCGGAGAATGGAACGTGGTTCAACAGAGCTAGGGATTATGATCCCAGCGAAGGGAAATATTTGCAGCCTGACCCCCTCGGATTAACCGATGGGTCTAATCCATACCAATATGTTCATGGAAACCCACTTAGCAACGTCGATCCTATGGGACTATGCACTTGCACAGGTGCCGCCAGAGTCCGTCGTGGAAATCCCAAGCTTGTGGGTAAGGGAGGGGCTTTTAACGGAACTCCTTCAAACATTGCAAAGTATGGCGTCACTTCTGACTCCACTGCCGTGATACCGAGCCAATGGGGAATGACGAAGGACCAATTGAGGCCGGTGCTCGACCAGGTAAGTGGAACGTTGAGTGATGGAACGACTTTCAACGGAATTCGCGACATCATGGATGACAGTAAAACGAGGCAGGCACACCATTGGTCGATAGCACAGTTTCAGTCAACACTGATGTCTCAGGCTGCAGATCAAAATGATGGCGTTACTCCGCTGATGCTTGAGATTCCCGGGATACCCTCTGACCTAGGCGTCATTGGCGTGACCGTAGACATGCCCGACGGCTCTGCTTGCCCTCAGGGAACTCACTAATGCAGAAGCATCGTGTCTCGAAGGTCTCGAGGTGCGTACTTGCGATAGCACTTATGACATCGTGCCGCTTCTCTATGGCGTCCTGCGAGAGCGGCCAACCCAATGTCGACAAGGAATTTCGAGATAGTAGAGTCGTCCTAATTGGATCCGTGATTTCCAGTAAGAATGTAACTTCTCGCGATGACCCGAACGGGGTGGACTACACGATCTATTCCTTGAAGGTTGAGCGGTCATTCAAGGGAAAGCCAGGGCAAGCGGTTAAGGTATGGTCCGAGAACACAACCTCACGCTTTCCGATGGATGTCGGCAAGTCGTACCTCGTATTCCTATACAACTATGGCCACGGGTATTTTGTTGACAATTGCGGTAATTCAGGCGAAGAGCGAGAGACAAAGGATGCGATTCGAGAGCTCGAGCATCTTCAAACAAGTGGTACTTCAGCACACAAGTGATCGTTAGCGCTCATGTCGGAGAGCTAGCGTGCGGATGGCTGCCGCAGGTCGGCAAGCAATAGACATATTCGCCTTCATGTGCGGACCCTCCGCGTATGGTGGTGTCGGAGGGCTTGGACCTGCCGTTCGAAAGCTCCGACGGGGAACTAGTCGCGGGGTTCGCGCAGCGCCTCGCGGTAGTGCTGGTTGCCCACGGCTAGGGTATCCCCCGGGGGAATTTGCAGGTGCCAGCCGTGCTCGGCAAGGTTGGCCAGCACTTCCTTGGCGTCTTCCTGGGGAAGGCGGCGGCTGTCGTCCAGCTCCAGCTCCATGGCCAGACTCAATTGCCCCAGCATCAGGCTAAGGGGCTCGGGCAGGACGTCGAAGGCGTCGCGTTCGTGCAACCACACATAGGTATTGGACTTTCGCTGGCTGGCGTAGACGAAGCACTGCATGGGCATCCCCGTGTTTCGTGTTGGCTGGCCGGACAAGCATAACAACGCTTCGTGCCGGATCGAAGCGCTGCATGGGTTATACCCGATTAAAGGTGGAGCCGTGTCCCATTTTGCTGCACCGCCACTTGCGCTAACGAAAAGTTCACGGCACAGTCTCGCCCGGGATTGTCAAACGCGCGTATGAACGCGCTGTTACACGGGGCTCTTAGGCCTCGGGGCAGTCTCGCCTCGAACTCATAAGAACAAACTGGCAGGAGTCCACAAATGCAGATGTCCCTTACCCGCCGCGCCTGGGCGGTTCGCCCGCTGGCATTTGCCGCCCTCTCCGTTGCCATCGCCGGCGCACTGGTTGCCCCGCGCGCCGCCGACGCCAGCGCGTTCCAGCTGAAGGAAAACAGCGCCAAGGCGCTCGGTACGGCCTTCGCCGGTTCCGTTACCGCCGGCAACGATGCCTCGGTGATCGTGAACAACCCGGCCGCGATGACCATGCTGGACGGCAACACCTTCCAGGCCGACGTCACCGCCATCAATTTCAGCACCAAGTTCTCCGGTAGCTCCAACGATGCCTTCGGCCGTCCGATCGCCGGTTCCAACGGCGGCGATGCGGGTACGACCATCCCGGTGCCGGCCATGTACTTCCAGTCCAAGGTCTCCGATCGCTGGCACGTGGGCGTGGCCCTTACCGCGCCGTTCGGCTTCAAGACCGACTACGACAACGATTTCACCGGTCGCTACAGCGGCCTGAAGTCCGATTTCAAATCCCTCGATGCCACGCTGTCGGCCTCGTTCGATGTCACCGATACCTTCACCCTGGGTGCCAGCGCCATCGCCCAGCGCACCAGCGCCGAACTCACCAGCGCGATCAACTTCAACACGGTGGCTCTCGGTATTGCACAGCAGGGTGTCGCCGCCGGCGCCCTTCCACCGCAGTTCCTGGGCGCGGTTAACGCCATCGTTCCGCCGGGCACCGACGGCCGCGCCAAGATCAAGGGCGACGACTGGGCCTACGGCTGGCAGCTGGGTGGCTTCTGGAAGCTCACCGCGCAGGACCGCTTCGCGCTGAACTACCACTCGAAGATCTCCCACACGCTCGAAGGCACCGCCAACTTCCAAGTCCCCGCACAGGTAACGGGCCTGCTTTCGAACCCGGCCCTCGGCGCGCTGCTCGGTCCGGGCCAGCCTCCGTTCACGCACACCTCGGGCACCGCCGACTTCACCACGCCGGCCTTCGCCACCGCCAGCTTCTGGCACCAGGACGAGAAGTTCGGCCTGGGCATGGACATCTCCTGGACGAAGTGGGATTCGTTCAAGGAGCTGGCCGTGCAGTACGGCAACCCGTCGCAGCCGCCCACGGTTGAAGAGTTTAACTGGCGCAACACCTGGTTCGCCTCGGTCGGTGGCGAGTACTACGCCACGGATAAGCTCACCCTGCGTACCGGTGTGGCCGTCGACACCACGCCCACCTACAACGCCACCCGCGACGTACGCGTGCCCGATTCCACCCGCCGCTGGCTGACCTTCGGCCTGGGCTACAAGGTGTCCGAACGCTTCGACGTGAACCTCGGCGCCGCCCACATCTTCGTCAACAAGGCTCACATCAATTCCCTGAGCCCCACCGGCGACCTCACGGTCGGCGAAAACGACGACAAGGGCAACCTGCTCAGCCTGTCCGGCCAGTACCGCTTCTAAGCGCTGCTGCGTCGCACAGAAAAAAGCCCTCGCTTGCCGGGGGCTTTTTTTTGCCTCGAGGTTGGGGAGGCCGGCGGGTGTCACCCTGGTCGCTAAGTCCTCGTCGGGCTTTGCCCTCCTGCGGAAGCGCTCTCAGGGTGACACCCGCCGGCCTCCCTCCGACCTTGAGGTCGTCACGGGAAAGCCATGGCCTCGTGAGTATTGGCGGTTGCTTCCGCTATGTGATGCAGCGTGAGAGGCATGCTGCGCCTGGCTCTCCCTGCAGTTCACCGTTGCGTGCCAGGGGAGGGCGTTGGGTGTCGTTTTCGGAACGCTTCCGCAGGAGGGCGAAGCCCGACGAGGACTTAGTGAGGAAAATGACACCCAACGCCCTCCCCTCGCCCCAGCGCTCTAACGTCCGAGCATGATCGAGAGCATCCGGCGGAAGCGCGTGCCGTAGGGCGGGTTGAGCAGGCCGACGCCGTTGAGGCGGGCTTGGCGGAGGATGGGTTTTAGGCGGGAGAAGGTGTCGAAGCCGGTTTTGCCGTGGTAGGCGCCCATGCCGGAGGGGCCTACGCCGCCGAAGGGGAGGTTGTGTTGGGCGATGTGGAAGAGGGTGTCGTTGATGGTGACGCCGCCGGCACGGGTGCGGGCGAGGACGTCGTCGATGATGCGGCGGTCGTCGGTGAACAGGTATAGCGATAGTGGGTGGGGGCGGTCGTTGACGAAGTTGATGGCGTCTTCGATGCGGTCGTAGGGGACGATCGGTAGGAGGGGGCCGAAGATTTCTTCGCGCATGACCGTCATCTCGTCGGTGACGTTCGTCAGCAGGCTGGGTGCGAGTCGGCGCGTGCCTTCTTCGTTTCCGAGCACGTGCGCCTTCGCGCCGGCTGCGACGGCGTCTTCGCGCCAGCCGCGCAGCCGGTCGAAATGGCGGTCGTTGACGATCGAGCTGTACTGGTTGTTTTCCCCGATCGAGGGATAGAACGCTTCCACTCGCTTGCCCACGCGGGCGACGAAGTCGTCGACCTGGTCGCGTGGCAGCAGTACGTAGTCGGGGGCGATGCAGGTTTGTCCGGCGTTGACCAGCTTGCCGAAGACGATGCGTTCCACCGCGTGGTCCATGCGTGCGCCAGGCGCGACGATGGCGGGGGACTTGCCGCCAAGCTCAAGCGTCACCGGCGTCAGGTTGGCGGACGCTGCGCGCATGACGTGCCGGCCCACGGCGGTGGAACCGGTGAAAAGCAGGTGGTCGAAGGGCAGGGCGGAGAAGGCTGCGGCGACGTCCGCGTCGCCGTTCACCACCGATACTTCGTCGGCGCGGAAATAACGGGCGACGAGGTCGGCGAACAGCGCCGAGAAGGCCGGGGTAAGTTCGGACATCTTCACTATCACCCGGTTGCCCGCGGCCAGCGCATCGGTGATGGGGCCTACGGCCAGGTACAGTGGGTAGTTCCACGGCACGATGATGCCCACCACGCCCAGCGCCTGCGGTTGCAGGGCCACGCGCGCGGGAAGGAACCAGAACCCGGCCCAGTGCCTGCGCACGCGCATCCAGCGGCGTACGTGCTTGCGCGCATGCTTGATGCCGCCAAGGCTCGGGAATACCTCCAGCAGGGAGGTTTCCTCGCTGGAACGCTGGCCGAAGTCGGCGCTGATCGCCGTGGCGATCGCCTCGCCGTTGTCCCGCACCAGGGCGGCAAGGCGATCCAGGCGGTCGCGGCGCGTGGCGCCGTCGGCCGGTGGCTCCTGGCGGTGGGCTGCGCGCATGGCGTCCAGGATCTTCTGCATGGCTAAAAGGCCGTCCTTAAGTTTGGTGCACACGTTTTACATCAAACCATGTTCAGAATTTGGCTCGCAGTTCCACGCCCCACATGCGCGGCGGGGTGATGGTGGCGAACGGTGTGCCGAACACCGAGGTGCTGATGTTGTTGACGCCCGTGACATACCGGCGGTTGAACACGTTGTTGCCGAATATCGCCGCGCCCCAGGTGCCACCCTGCGACTGCCAGTCCAGGCGGGCATCGGTGCGGTTCTGTGCGCTGCCGGTGTTGAAGTTCGGGCTGACCTCGCACTCTCCCTGCAGCACCGAATCATCGTTGCAGCGTGACTTGCCGCGATAGGCATGCTGGATGTCGAAGGCCAGGTCGCCATGCATTACGCCGTGCCAGGTGTAGCCGAATCCTCCGGCGAAGGAAAAAAGCGGCTCGCCGGTGGGCTGGCCGGACAAGCTCACGCCATCGGGGGCCACGGTGTTGCGGTAGGTGGCGTCGATATAGGCGACGTTGCCATAGATGCGCATGCCGTCCAGCGGCTGCCATTGCGCTTCCAGTTCCACGCCGTGGGCGTCCTGGTCGCTGCTGTTCACCAGGTAACGTGGCACGCCGGAGCCGGCGGTGTTCGGGTCGAGGGTGAGCGACTGCTTGTTGGTGTAGCGGTAGTAGTAGACCGAGCCATTGAGCAGCAGGTGCAGGTCTTCGAACACGTTCTTGATGCCGGCCTCGTAGTTCCACACTTTCTCAGGCTCGAAGCGCGAGCCCACCTGCACGCTGTTGTAGCCGCCGGCCTTGTAGCCCTTGGTCACTGATACATAGCCCATGCTTGATGGCGTGAATCGGTAGTCGAGCACCGCGCGCGGGCTTACGTCTGTCCAGCTGTCGTGGAAATGCACCGGCACGCCCACCGCGTCGGTGAAGATCAGGTTCTGGCGGAAGGTGGCCGGGTCCACCCCTACCGCGGCCAGCACGCCAAGGGCGTCGAGCGTGTTGATGGTGTCATCCAGCGCGTCGGCCTGCCGCGGGGCGTTGTACCAGGAGAAATCCTTGGTGTCGCGCGTGTAGCGCACACCGGTGGTGAGGTTCATGCGGTCGTTCAAATGCCAGATCACGTCGCCGAAGGCGGCGTAGGCCTTGAAGCGGCCGACGTTGGAAATCTGTTCGCGCCAGGGATCGCCCAGCAGGGTGAATGGCAGGCCGTTGGCCTGCAGCAGGGAATTGAAGAAGTGGTAGATGGTGCCGTCCGGCGTGCCGGTGGGCACGCCCAGGTTCAGTGCGAGCGTATCGATGCTGTCGGTGAAGACATTGGTCTGGCTGGTTTGGCGCGCCTGCTCCTGGTAGTAGCTCACGCCAGCTACCCAATCGGCCACGTCGTTGTTGCCGGCGAACTTGAATTCTTGGTACCAGCTGTTGTTGTGCTCGATATTGTTGGTATCGAGGTAGGTCAGGATGTTGTTGGTACCGTCGTAATCGCCACGGTTGTGCGTGTCGAAGTTCCGCCACGCGGTGGTGGAGGTGAAGCTTCCCCAATCCATCGAATGATCGATCACAAGCGTCGCGCCGTCGAAGCGGCGGCCTTCACTGGCGTCCACCGCATCGTTGAGCAACGGCACGTGCAGGGGATTGCGATAGGTGGCAGGGTCCGGCGGGTACGGCGGCCGGCCATCGGGCGTGGTGGGCAGCGGGGCGATGCCGAAGGCGGGGCTGGGCGGTTGCTTCAGTTCCTCGTGGTCCCAGGTCAGCAATACCCGCGTATTGCCGGTGACATTCCACCGCCAGGCCGCGCGCGTGCCCCAGTCGTCGTCGCGCCCGTAATGGCGGCCCGTGGCGGCATCCTTCACCCAACCGTCGGACTGGTTGTCCAGCACCGAAAGCCGGAATGCCATGTCCTTGCCGACGGGAATATTGAGCAGCGCATCGAAGTAACGCCGGCCATAGTCGCCGAAGCGGACGCGGGCGCGTCCTTCGAACTGGTCGCTGGGTTCGTTGGTGATGATCGAGATCGCGCCGCCCGCGGCATTGCGTCCGAACAGGGTGCCCTGTGGTCCTTTCAGCACTTCGATCCGCTTGACGTCGTTGAAGGCCAGCAGCGCGCCACCCGAGCGCGCGGCGTACACGCCGTCCACGTACACGCCCACCGCAGGCTCGGTACCGATGCCGAAGTCGGCGGTACTGACACCGCGCAACTGGTAACGGGGCTGGGTGGGTTGGTCACCGCCCACCACCAGGCCCGGTACGAACAGGCTCATCTTGCTGAGGTCGGTCGCGGCCAGCGTATCGATCTGCTTGGCGGTGACGATCTGCAGCGGGATCGGCACCGACTGCATTTCCTGGGTACGGTTCTGCGCGGTGACGGTGACATTGCCAAGCTCGGTGGCCCGGTTGGCGTCGGCGGGCTTGGCGGTATTGGAATCCTGGGCCCAGCTGGCCGTGATACTGGCGATGCTGGCGGCCAGCACGGCGCAGGTACGGATACGTGCGCGCCGGTTGATGTGGTTTGCCATCGAATCATCTCCCCATGATGCGGCTTAGGTTTATTCCGTGGCCAGGCACGAGCCCTGCTGCGATGCGATCCAGGCGCGGATCAGCGCCACCCCTTCCCGGTGAACGGTGCTTCGGCCTATTTCAGGCATCATCACGCCCGGTTCCGACGACGCCATGCGATAAGGCAGGATCGATGCGTCGGGTTGTCCGGGCACGATGTCGAACATGTGGTCGCCCGTGCCGCGGCCGGCGGCCACGGGCGGCTTGCAGATACCCAGGTGGCGGTCGTCGCCGGCGGTCACGTCCAGCGTGAGCGCGGTGGTGTTGGCGGCGCCCTTCGGGTTGTGGCAGTGGCCGCAATTGATATCCAGGTAGGCGCGTGCGCGGGCTTCCAGTGGCTGGTGGGTATCCATCCAGTTGGCATTGCGCGGGATCTGCGTGGCCGTCGGCACGCCCTGCAGGTAGCCCACGCGCACCAGGTGCGCCAGCTGGTTTTCCCTTCCGTCCGGATAGTCGTAGTCGCGGTTGAGGTGACGGGCCTTCGGCCCTATCGGTGCGATCTGCCGCGTCACCCAATCGCGTGCGTGGCAGCTCGAGCACTGGCTTTCGTCCGGCACCACGTAGTTGAACGCCTCGCTCGCGCCTTTGTCGTCGAGCAAAGTCAGCGGCAATACGGCGCCTGTGCGGGCGAGGTCTGCGTCGGTCTGCGCGGTATTCCACACGTAGGGAATGGCCGCCCATCCCGATGCCCTCCGTACCAGGATGCGTGTCTCGACCAGATGCACGTGCGCGAGGTCCAGGCCTTCGCCTGCGAAGTCGCGTGAACTGTCGTACGTGCGCAGCACCGTGCCCTCCGCGCCGCCGGCGGCACGCGGGTAGTAGAACGTCTTGCTGATGACGGTGCCGACCGGGAAGTCGAAAGTCTGTTCGGCGTCGTAGTTGGCGTGCGCGCCCTGCGGCATCCAGATCGTGCGCAGTTTGTGCGCGTAGTCGGTAAAGAGCGGGGTGTTGAGGTCGTACGGCACCACGCCCTGATTCAGTACCAGCTTGCCGTCGGCCACGGCCACCACATGCCACTCGGACAGGTGTGCAGGGCGGCCCTCGGCGTGGAACGTCACCGGCGGCATCTGCCGGTGGCAGGCGGCGAGTATCCCGCCGAGCACGAACAGTACCGCGGTGGCGATGCACCAAAAAACGAGCCTTCGATGCATGCCTTAGCCCTGGCCCAACACGATCGCCGGGAGCTTGGGCAGCGTGCACTGGTAAGCGCGGGTGTCGGTGCTGGGTTTGTCGTAGTCGTGCGGCCCGTCGGCGTTGAGCACGCCTACCGGCCCGTTCTGGATGCAAAGCCGGTCCGATGGTGGCGGCAGGCCGTCGACCAGCGTTTTCTCGTCGACAAAGCCATCCCAGAGGACGTCGGGGAAGCGCCCGCCCATGCCATATACAGCAGTCTTCAACATTTTCAGTTTCATGCCGTCGGGGGCGTCGCCGCCGCCGGCAAAACGGTTGTCGTAGATGAAGATGCCTTTCGGGTAGGGGTTGTAGTTCGGGTCCACGCCCTTCTTGTTGTAGTAGTTGGTCGAGAAATAGCTGGAGATGATCACGTTCGCCGTCTGGTGGTTGACGATGTCGTTGTCGAAGATCTCCACCTTGTCGTTGGAGTTGACCACCACACCGGAACCGGCCGGCACGCTGGCAACCGCGGCGCCCTTGGCGGCGAAGTTGGCGGTGTTGTTGTCGCGTACCTGGTTCTTGAATACGCGCGTGGCGTGCCCGGGCTGCGAGAGGTTGGGCATGTTGAACACCAGGATGCCGCCGGTGTTGCCGACGGCCACGTTTTCATAGACGTCCGCGCCGATCGAGTTCTCGATCTCGATGCCTGCCACGTTCGATTGCGCGCGGTTGCGGCGCACGATGATGTTGTTGGACTGGCCCACGTAGATGCCGGCATCGGAGGCGCCGATGGCAACGGAGTCCTCGATCAACGTGTCCTGCGTCTTGACCGGATAGATGCCATAGGCACCGTTGGTGGTCTTGGGGCCGCCGGTCCATTCCACGCGTACGTCGCGGATGGTGATGTGCTTCCCCTGGTTGATCTTCAGGCCATCACCCTTGGTGTCTTCGATGGCCAGGTGCTCGATGGTGAAATCGTTGGCGTTCACCAGTAGCCCTTCGGGGCCCGTCACTTGATCCTTGAACGAGAGCACCGTCTTGTCCTTGCCGGCGCCGCGGATGGTGACGCCATCGGTGCGCAGGCTCAGGCCCCGTTTGAGGCTGTAATGCCCGGCCGGGATATCCACGACGCTGCCGGGTTTGGCATCGAGCAACTGTTGCTGGAGCTTCGCCTCGAAGCTGTTGCCGGCGCTGCCGTTGTCGGCCGTCGGAGCCGATGACTGCCCGCTACAGGCCGCAAGGCCCAGGGCCATGGTGGCCAGGATGATCGTCGATCGCATGGAACTCTCCCCCATTCAAACGGCTGTTCGTCGCCTGTCCTGCAATCTGCCGCCTACCGGACCGAGGGAGGGAGGGGCGTTGCGACGACGATGGGGGGAAAATCGGCCAACCCGAGGGGTTTAAGCGGCCCGGCGGGCATCCCGTGGCGGCATGCCCGTCCAGCGCTTGAAGGCGCGCCGGAACTCGCGAGGGTCGGCGAAGCCAATCTCGGCACCCACCTCCGCCACGCTCAGGTGCCCGGCGTAAAGCAGTTCCATGGCCCGTTCGGCACGCAGTTGGTCGTGGATGTCACGGAATACCCGGCCGCCTTCGGCGAGCCGGCGGCGGAGCGAGCGCTCGCTCATGTTGAGGCTGCGGGCCACCTCGGGCAGCCGCGGATGTTCGCGCAGCCGCGAACGCAGCAGTTGCTCGACCGCCATCACCACTTCATCGGAGCTGCTGCCCTGGGGCAACTCGCGCGTGCAGATGGCCAGCGCCTGCTGCCGGGTGCGCGCGTTGTAGCCGGGAAGGGGTACCTCCAGCCAGCGCGCATCCATCACGATCTGGTTGGCGGGCGCGCCAAAACGCAGCTCGCACTGGAAGAAATCCATGTACTGCCGGACATAGGCCGGCCGGGGATAGGTCAGTTCCAGCCGCAGTGGCCGCAAGGCGGGCCCCACCAGCTCCCGCGCCACCGCCAGGCAACTGGCGAAGAGTTCTTCGCAGAGGAAAGGTAGCAGGGCATGCTCGCCAAAGCGTGGCCAGGCCACCAGCGCAGCCTCGCGCGGACCGGGCATGTCGAAGCCGATATCCAGCAGGGAGCCGCACACCTTGTGGTTTTCGATGCCCACGCGCATGGCGTCGCCAAAGGTGGCCGAGGTCATCATGGCCAGGCCCAGCAGACCGAAGCTGCCGAGGTTGCCATCCCGACCGGCGCGCATGCCCAGGGCCGGGTCGCCCACGGCGAGCAGGGCGCGGCGCAGCACGATGGCGGCTTGCCGGTAGGAAATGCGTGCATCCGGGTCGGCGATCTGGCTGCGGTCGAGCGGCAGCCCGGCGAACCAGGGCGTGCAGTCCACGCCGTCGCGATCGGCCAGCAGGGTGAGCCCAAGCAATACGTTGGGTGGGATTTCCACCGCCGTGTAGCGCGGGTCGTCGGCGGGGTTATGGATGCCTGCGACGGATTTCATCGAACCGCTCCCCAGCTGTCCAGGCACCGATCATGGCACCTGGACAGGGGAAACCGTTAACGCATCGCAACATCCTGCGCGTGGCTTATTCGCCGATGGTCAGCAGCGAAGCGTTACCGCCGGCCGCCGTGGTGTTGATGGTGAGCGTGCGCTCGTTGGCAAAGCGCAGCAGGTAGTGCGGACCACCAGCCTTGGGGCCGGTGCCGGACAGCGCCTCGCCGCCGAAGGGCTGCACACCCACCACCGCGCCGATCTGGTTGCGGTTGACGTAGCAGTTGCCCACCCGCGCGTGCGACTGGATGTAATTCACCGTGTCGTCGATGCGGCTGTGGATGCCAAGGGTGAGGCCGTAGCCGGTGGCATTGATCTGCTCGACAACCTTGTCCAGGTCGTCGGCCTTCCAGCGGATCACGTGCAGCACCGGGCCGAACACTTCGCGGGTGAGCTGGGCGAGCGATTTCAGTTCATAGGCGCGCGGGGCGAAATAGGTTCCCTTGCCGGTGGAAGCGGGCAGCGCCACCTCGGCGATCTTGCGGGCTTCGGCATCCATGCGGGCGGCGTGGTCGACCAGGATCTTCTTGGCGTCCTCGTCGATCACCGGCCCTACGTCGGTGGAAAGCTGGCCTGGATCGCCCACGGTGAGCTCGGCCATGGCGCCGGCGAGCATCGACATCACCTTATCGGCGATGTCGTCCTGCACGAACAGCACGCGGGCGGCCGAGCAACGCTGGCCGGCCGACTGGAACGCCGAGGCGATAACGTCCTTGACGATCTGTTCGGGAAGCGCAGACGAATCGGCGATCATCGCGTTCTGGCCGCCAGTTTCGGCGATCAGCGCCGCGATCGGGGCGTTGCGCGCGGCAAGCGCGCGATTGATCGCCCAGGCGGTATCGGTGGAGCCGGTGAAAGCCACGCCGGCCACGCGTGGATCGCGGGTGAGGGCGGCGCCGACCGTCGCGCCATCGCCCGGCAGGTACTGCAGCACTTCGCGCGGCACGCCGGCGTCATGCAGCAGCTTTACTGCCTCGTATCCGATCAGCGAGGTCTGCTCGGCGGGCTTGGCGATCACCGAATTGCCGGCGGCCAGGGCGGCGCTCACCTGGCCAAGGAAAATCGCCAGCGGGAAATTCCAGGGGCTGATGCAGACGAACACGCCGCGGCCGTGCAGGGACAACTGGTTGCTCTCGCCGGTGGGGCCGGGCAATTGCTCCGGATGACCGAACAGGCGCCGCGCCATGGTGGCGTAGTAGCGCAGGAAATCCGCCGCCTCGCGAATTTCGGCGATGGCGTCGGGCAGGCTCTTGCCGGCCTCGCGTACGCACAGCGCGATGAACTCGCCGCGGCGCGTTTCCAGCTGCTCGGCCGCGTGCTCGAGGATCGCCGCGCGGCTGGCGGCCGGGAGGCGGTCCCAGCCCGGCTGCGCGGCCACGGCGTTGGCCAGGGCTTTCTCGACCGTCGCGTCGGTGGCATGGCTCACCGTGCCGACCACGCGGCTGCGGTCCGACGGATCGGTCACGTTCTCCGCGGCGCCCGCTGCTGCAGCCCCTGGTACCAGCGGCGCAGCGTTCCATGGGCCAGCCTGCGCGTGGATGGAGTCGGCAAGCGCCTTCAGTTCGTTATCGTTCGCAAAGTTCATGCCCATGGAATTCTTCCGAAGTTCACCGTAGAGGTTCACCGGCTGCGGGATGCGCGGGTGGGGGATGGAGGCAAAACCACGGACGGTTTCGCAAGGGTCGGCGACCAGGTCGCGGACCGGGACGCTTTCGTCGACCACGCGGTTGACGAAGCTGGTGTTGGCGCCGTTTTCCAGCAGGCGGCGCACCAGGTAGGGCAACAGATCCTCGTGCGTGCCTACCGGCGCGTATACGCGGCAGGGCACGTTGAGCTTGTCCTTGCCGATCACCTCGGCGTAGAGATCCGCGCCCATGCCGTGCAGGCGCTGGTTCTCGTAGGCGCGGCCACGTGACATGTGGTGGATGGCGGCGATGGTGTGCGCGTTGTGCGTGGCGAACTGCGGGTACACAGCGTCCGCGCCGGCGGCGAACAGGCGCTGCGCGCAGGCCAGGTACGACACATCCGTATTGGGCTTGCGCGTGTATACCGGGTAGCCGTCCAGGCCGCCTTCCTGCGCGCGCTTGACCTCGGCATCCCAATAGGCGCCCTTCACCAGGCGCACATACCAGCGGCGACCGGTGGCAAGGGCTTTCTCGGTCACCCAGTCGATCACGAACGGCGCGCGCTTCTGGTAGGCCTGGATCACCAGGCCCAGGCCGTTCCAGCCTTCCAGCGACGGGTGGGCGAAGACGTCGCCGACGATGTCCAGCGACAGCTCCAGGCGGTCGGTTTCTTCAGCATCCACCGAGAGCGCAATGCCGTTCTTCATCGCCAACTGCGAGAGCTCGAGCAGCTTTTCGGTGAGTTCGCGGCGGGCGCGATCGCGGTTGGCTACCTCGTAGCGCGGGTGCAGCGCGGAAAGCTTGACCGAGATCGAGGGGGCTTCGAGGTTGTTGGGGAAGGGCCCGCGCGAGCCGATGGCGTTGATCGCGTCGCGGTAGTCCTGCTGGTAGCGCTCCGCAGTTTCTTGCGTCAGCGCGGACTCGCCCAGCATGTCGTAGGAATAGCGATAGACGGCGTGTTCTTTTTCGGCCGAACGATCCAGCGCCTCGCCGATAGTGCGGCCCATCACGAACTGGTGGCCCATGATGCGCATGGCCTGGCGCACGGCCAGGCGGATCACCGGCTCGCCGGCCCGGCCGACCAGGCGGCGCAGGGCGCTGGTGAAGTCGCGTCGGGTTTCCTCGGCCAGGTTCACCAGGTGGCCGGTGAGCATCAGACCCCAGGTGGAGGCGTTGACGAACACCGACTCGCTCTGGCCCAGGTGCTTCTTCCAGTTGGCCTCGCCGAGCTTGTCGCGGATGAGTTTGTCGGCGGTGGTCTTGTCCGGGATGCGCAGCAGGGCCTCGGCCACGCACATCAGCAACACGCCTTCCTCGGAAGAAAGGTCGTACTGGCGCATGAAGCTTTCGACGGCGGATTGGTCCTTGGCGCGGGCGCGGACCCGGGTCACCAGGCCGGCGGCCACGTCGATCACCTGTTCGCGCTCGATCGGCGGCAGGGTGGCCTGGGCCAGCAGGTCGTTCACGGCCTCGGTTTCGTCGCGAAGCCAGGCCGCGGTGATGCGGGCGCGGGCGGGGCTGGCGGTGCCGGGCAGGTCGACGCTCAGGATGGGTTCGTTCACGGCGTGGGAGCTTCAATGGGGGCGGGATCAGCCGCACATTGTACGCGCCGGCCGTGGGTGGCCGCTTATGCCGGCCGCCCGTGCGCAAGGTCGCTTGAGGCAAATTGCCGCATGCCCGGATTGTTCCCCGCATCGCTCCAAAGCCACGTCAACCTTGCCGGTCGTACCCCCACCGGCCTATCATTCCGCTGTTCCGAGGGACAGGTGCTCCCATGGTCGTGCTCCGCCCAGCCATCGCTGGCTTGCCGCGCGTTGTTTGGCTCCGGCCCAACCGTGCGCTGAGCAGGCGTGGTCTGCACCGGTTGTCATGGTCGCTGGCAGCCCTGTCGATCTCGGTCGCCTGGATCTGTGCGTGGCAGGGCAATGTGTTCGCCCCGGTTTTCGCGCTGCTGGAGTCGGTGGCGGTGGCATCGCTGCTGGGCCTGGCCTGGCGCGCGGGTGGCCACGGCGAGCGGATCGTGGTGGAAGGCGACAAGCTGGAAGTGCAATGGCTGCCCGGACGGCGCCGTGCCTCCTTCCAGCCGTACTGGGTTCGTGTCCGGCTGTTGCCGGGCAATGGCAGACAACGGCTCGTGCTCAAGTCGCACGGCCGCGAGCTTGAAATCGGCGCTTTCCTCGGGGAAGAGGAAAAAGTCGAGGCGTCACGGAAACTCATGGTGTTGTTGGCGGAAATCAACGACCAGCAGCGCAAGTAGGTTCAACAAAGGTGCAAGACATGACATCTGGTGGCATCAGGCGTTCGATGAAGGCAGTGGCCACGACGGCCCTCGCCCTGTTTGGCGGGGCGGTGTGGGCGAACCCCCAGCCGGACCAGTTGAACCTCACCAAGGGAGTCACGACCTGGTCGGGCGAACCCTATTTCCTCAACAACGTGGCCTTCGGCGTCTGCGTCGTGATCGGTATCGTCGTCTTCGGCGCGATGTTCATCTCGATGTTCAAGTTCCGCAAGTCACGCGGTGCCGTGGCCGAGAAGTGGACCCACAACACCAAGCTCGAAGCGCTGTGGACGGGCGTGCCGATCATCATCCTGATCGTGCTTGCCAAGCTTGCCACCACCGGCCTGGTCAGCTTCGCCGATACCACCGGCTCGGAAATGACCATCAAGGTCACCGGCTACCAATGGAAGTGGCGCTACGATTACGTCGACTACCAGGGCAAGGCGGTCGAGAAGGTCGGCTTCATGTCCAAGCTCGACGGCCGCAGCGATCGTACCCGCCAGCTGGGTTCGGGCATGGACCCGGGCAAGGTGACGGTCGATGGCTATAACACCTACCTGCTCGACGTCGACCACCCGCTGGTGCTGCCCATCAACACCAAGGTGCGCTTCGTCATCACCGGTGCCGACGTCATCCACTCCTGGTGGGTGCCTGCGCTGGGCTGGAAGATGGATGCGATCCCCGGCGTGATCAACTCCGCCTGGACCAACATCAAGGAGCCTGGCGTCTACCGCGGGCAGTGCGCCGAGCTGTGCGGCCAGGACCACGGCTTCATGCCGATCGTGGTCAAGGCCGTGCCCAAGGCCGAATTCGAACAGTGGCTGGCTACCCAGCAGGACGAGGCGAAACTGCTGAAGGCTTCGCAGACCGCCCAGACCGCACCCGCGCCCAAGGGCCAGGGTTAATCCGAACACGCATTGCAGGTAGAGGTTTAGGCCATGGCCCACGCAGCCCACGACCAACACGATCTTCACGACCACGAGCATCACGGTCCGCCGAAGAATTTCATCGAGCGGTGGGTGTTCTCCACCAACCACAAGGACATCGGTACCCTGTACCTGGTGTTCGCGCTCACCATGTTCTTCATCGGCGGCAGCTTCGCCATGGTGATCCGCGCCGAGCTCTTCAAGCCCGGCCTGCAGCTGGTGCAGCCTTATTTCTTCAATGAGATGACCACGCTGCATGCGCTGGTGATGATCTTCGGCGCGATCATGCCGGCCTTCGTCGGCCTGGCCAACTGGATGATCCCGCTGATGGTGGGCGCGCCGGACATGGCCCTGCCGCGCATGAACAACCTGTCGTTCTGGCTCATGCCCTTTGCCTTCTGCGTGCTGCTGTCCACGCTGTTCATGCCCGGCGGCGGCCCCGCCGGTGGCTGGACCATGTACCCGCCGCTGTCGCTGCAGGGTGAGTCGATCGCCTACACCGTGTTCGCGGTCCACCTGATGGGTATCTCCTCCATCATGGGCGCGATCAACATCATCGCCACCATCCTGAACATGCGCGCCCCGGGCATGGACCTGCTTAAGATGCCGGTGTTCGTGTGGAGCTGGCTGATCACCGCCTTCCTGCTGATCGCGGTGATGCCGGTGCTGGCCGGTGCGGTCACCATGCTGCTTACCGATAAATACTTCGGCACCAACTTCTTCAATGCCGCCGGCGGCGGCGATCCGGTCCTGTACCAGCACATCTTCTGGTTCTTCGGGCATCCGGAGGTCTACATCATGATCCTGCCGGCGTTCGGCATCGTGTCGGAGATCATCCCGACCTTCGCCCGCAAGCCGATCTTCGGCTACAAGGCGATGGTGTTCGCGATTGCTTCGATCGCCTTCCTCTCGTTCATCGTCTGGGCGCACCACATGTTCGCCGTGGGCCTGCCGATGGGCGCGGAGATCTTCTTCATGTACGCCACCATGCTGATCGCGGTGCCGACGGGCGTGAAGGTGTTCAACTGGGTCACCACCATGTGGGGCGGCTCGATGACGTTCGAAACGCCGATGCTGTTCTCCATCGCGTTCGTCATCCTGTTCACCATCGGCGGCTTCTCGGGCCTGATGCTTGCCCTTGCCCCGGCCGACTTCCAGTACCACGACACCTATTTCGTGGTGGCGCACTTCCACTACGTGCTGGTGACCGGCGCGGCCTTCGCGATCATCGCCGCCGCCTACTACTGGATACCGAAGTGGTCGGGCAACATGTACAACGAGACCTGGGGCAAGATCCATTTCTGGTCCAGCGTTATCTCGGTGAACGTGCTGTTCTTCCCGCAGCACTTCCTGGGCCTGGCCGGCATGCCGCGCCGCATCCCCGACTACAACGTGGCCTTCGCCAACTTCAACATGATCAGCTCCATCGGCGGCTTCTGGTTCGGCGCCTCGCAGCTGATCTTCCTGGGCGTGGTGATCCACACGGTATTCTTCGCCAAGAAGAAGTCGCCGGATCGTTCGTGGGAAGGCGCCAAGGGCCTGGAATGGACGGTGCCTTCGCCGGCTCCCTTCCATACCTTTGCCGTGCCGCCGGTGATCAACGACGACGAGCTGGCCCATGGCCACGTCGACCATTGATGCCTTGAACGCCCATACAGCCAATCAGGAAGCGGAAGTCCAGGCGCGCCGCAAGCGCGCCCGGCGGACTGCCTGGATCGTCGGCGGCATTGCCTTCGCGATCTTCCTGCTGTCGATTTTGCAGATGCTCAACGTTTGAGCGGATGGTTCTTCCGACCGGATGTCCGGCCGGAGGATGCAGTAAAAACAAGATATCCACGGGAACACACCATGGGTCACCAGCAAGACGACGTCTATTACGTACCGAAGAACAGCTATTGGCCGATCGTCGCGGCCATCGCCATGTTCACCACCGTCTACGGTGCCGCCCACTGGCTCAATGCGCAGCCTGGTGAAGCCGGCTTCGGCAAGGGCATGTTCTGGACCGGCGTCGTCCTGGTGCTGGGCATGTTCTTCGGCTGGTTCCGCTCGGTGATCCACGAATCACGCGCCGGCAGCTACAACGCCCAGGTGGACCGTTCCTTCCGCATGGGCATGCTGTGGTTCATCTTCTCCGAAGTGATGTTCTTCGGTGCGTTCTTCGGCGCGCTGTTCTACGCCCGCATCTTCTCGGTGCCCTGGCTCGGCGGCGAAGGCCATGGCGTGCTCACCCACCAGTTCCTGTGGTCGACCTACTCGGCCGCCTGGGGTGCCAGCGGCGGCGGCGGTCCGGCAGCCGTCGGCGGTGCCTTCCAGACCATCCCGGCCTGGGGCCTGCCCCTGGTGAACACGCTGATCCTGCTGTCCTCGGGCGTCACCATCACCATCGCCCACCACGCGCTGCGCGGCGGTCGCCGCGGCCAGCTGCTGCTGTTCCTGGGCCTCACGGTATTGTTGGGCAGCCTGTTCCTGTACTGCCAGTCCCACGAGTACATGGAGGCCTACCAGAACTTCAACCTCACGCTGCACAGCGGCGTGTACGGCGCAACGTTCTTCATGCTCACCGGCTTCCACGGCATGCACGTGACCCTGGGCACCATCATGCTGGCCATCATCTGGCTACGCTGCGCCAAGGGCCACTTCACCCGCGACCACCACTTCGGCTTCGAAGCCGTAGCCTGGTACTGGCACTTCGTCGACGTGGTCTGGCTCGCGCTGTTCATGTTCGTCTACGTCCTGTAGGGCGGTGAGGGGTGGGAGCCGTCGGGCGTCACCCCCAGTCACTAAGTCCTCGTCGGGCTTCGCCCTCCTGCGGAATCGTTCCCGGGGGTGACGCCCGACGGCTCCCTCCGACCCCATGAGGTGGGTGAGAGCAGAGCAAACGAGCTGGTCGTATGGGCCTTTGCCCGTGCTGTGCACAGCATCAGCTTGAAATGGCCGCCCACCATTCGCGGTGAGCTACACGCCCCGCTTTCCCCACGGTCCGCCACTACGTCCGGGGGAAGGCTTCGGGTGTCGTTTTCGGAACGCTTCCGCAGGAGGGCGAAGCCCGACGAGGACTTAGTGACGAAAATGACACCCGAAGCCTTCCTCCCCCGCACGCTAGCGTTTTTGCTTATGCTGCTGGCTGGCGATGCCTTGGCCGGGCCGATGAACCTTGATGACTACATGGCGCTTGATGGGCCTGCGCCCACTGCCCACGTGGCTTACGGGAGGGCGCCGTCGCAGTACGCGGAATTATTCCTGCCACCCGGGAGAGGGCCTTTTCCGGTGGTCGTGCTGGTGCATGGCGGGTGCTGGAACTCGAAATTTGGCGGGATTGTGCAGATGCGGCATATGGCCGGCGAGCTGCAGAAACGGGGCGTGGCCGTGTGGAACGTGGAGTACCGGCGGCTGGATGAGGATGGCGGCGGTTATCCGGGCACGTTTCGGGACATGAATGCGGCGATGAATGAATTGCGGACCGTTGCCGCGGCGCGGGGTCTGGACCTTAGGCGGCTGGTGGCGGTGGGGCATTCGGCGGGCGGGCAGTTGGTGCAGTGGCTGGCCGGTCGGGCCCGTATTCCGGCGCAGAGTTTGCTGCATGAGGCCCGGCCGGTGCCGGTGCGGCACGTGGTGAGCCTGGGTGGGTTGGCTGATCTACGGCATGAGCGTGCGCTGATCCGGCAGACCTGCGACACCAATGTGGATGATCTGACCGGGAAGCCGTCAACGGGACGGGCGGACGTATTCAGTGATACCAACGCGGCCGCGCTTACGCCCAATGGCAGCAGCACGGTGCTGATTACCGGCGAGTTGGACGATATTTCCCCGCCGCGGGTGGCCCGGGACTATGCCCGCATGGCGCAGGGCAAGGGGGACGATGCCCAGGTGGTGATCGTGCCGTGTGCCTCGCATTACGACGAGGTGTCCACGAAGTCGGCGGTATGGCCGGAGGTATGGAAGGCCGTGGCCTCGGGTCTGGGCATCCACCCAAATTGACGCAGGTCCGGGGTGGTGCCCCGGGCAAGGGGTTAGAATTGCCCCACCCCGTGCGGGTGCAGCCAGCCCATGAAGATCCCCAGGGCGATCATGGCGATCAACAGCAGCGACAACCCGATGCGGCGCGTCAGGGCCCAGACGGTGCGGCTGCCCTGGCCCTTGTCGGTCATCATGAAGTACAGGGCCTGGCCGAGATTGAACAACACCACCAGCAGCAATATCACCAGCGCGTATTTGTAGATGGTTTCCACGTGATCGGCCCGAACCCTTTCGACCACCGCAGTATAGCCCCCACCACGCGGTACCCCGCGTGATGCGCCTGCGCCGTCCGTCGTGGTTCGCGGTGCTCCTGACCGTTGCCGGAACCTTGCTTTTCATACGCTTGGGCGTGTGGCAGCTCGACCGCGCGGCGGAGAAGGACGAACTTCTGCGACGGTATGCCGCATCGGCCACCGCGGCGCAGGAAGACTTCGCAGGCGTGGCATCCAATCCGCCGGGTGACCGCTATCCGCGTGTAGGAGTCACCGGGCAGTTCGTGCCGGGCCGGGAGTACTACCTCGACGACCAGACGCATGCCAGCCAGCAGGGCATCCATGTGTACGCGCCGTTCAAGGTGGATGGCATCGCTGACCTCCTGCTGGTGGACCTGGGCTTCGTGCCGCGCGAGGCAGGGCATATCCCACAGGTGCCGCCGTTGCCGACGGGCGCGCAGTCCCTGCATGGCTTGTACGTGCCCACGCCGGGGATCGGCATACGCATGGGCGGCAATGCGCTGCCCACGCAGAATGCCTGGCCTAAGACGACGATCTACCTGGACACCACCGAGATCGGCATGGACCTGAAGCAACGCATGTTCCCGCGCGTGTTGCTGCTCGATGCCGATCCGCATGCGGCCTACGTGCGCGACTGGACACCGGGCTTCATGCCGCCGGCGCGGCACCGCGCCTACGCCTTCCAGTGGTTTACCTTCGCCTTGGCGGCGGTGGTCATTTTCTTCATCCTGCACCGTAAGCCACGGCGCAGGGCTAAAGGACGATCCGAATGAATCCTCCCGTGCAAGACAAGCCGCGCCCGACCGGCCGCGGCAAACTGGTCCTGGTATTGCTGGTGTTCGTGGCACCCTTTGCCGCGGCGGCCCTGCTTACCATCACCGGCTGGCAGCCCACGGCCAAGGGAAATGGTCTCCCTATCGAGCCACAGCGGAGCTTCGCTGACGTGCGCATCGACCTGGCCAAGGGCGGCAGTTACGTGTGGCGCGATCCGTCCGAGCCTCGCCTGACATTGATCGCCCTGCCGGGTCCCGGCTGCGCCGCACGGTGCGTGGATACGCTGCTGAAGATGCGCAACGCGCGCATCACGCTCAATCGCAACAGCGACCGCTTGCGCCTGCTTTACCTGGGCGAACCCCCGACAGACAAAGCCGCCGATGCCTTCATGGGCGATTACGTCGTGGGCAGGGACGTGGACGGCAAGCTGGAGTCGTTCCGGCCGACCGAGCCTGATTCCGTGTCGGCTGTTTTCGTGGAGTCCAATACCACCGCGCTGGCCCAGTATCCTGCCGGTTTCGATCCCTCGGGCCTGCGGAAGGATTTGCAGAAGGTGATCAAATAATGGTGTCGCGTCGCCTGCGCATCCTGCGCGCCATTGCTGTGGTCGCAGCCATCTTTGCCTTTTGCGTGGTGATGTTCGGCGCCTTCGTGCGCCTGTCCAACGCGGGACTGTCCTGCCCTGATTGGCCCACCTGCTATGGCGAGGTGACGTGGCCCGGCCATGCGCACGAGATCGCCCAGGCCAACGAAGCTTTTCCCGACCGTCCCTATGAAACCCACAAGGCATGGCGCGAGCAGGTGCACCGTTTCCTGGCGGGGTCGCTGGGCGTGATGGTGCTGGCGATCGCGCTGATGTCGGCTTGGCGGCGCAAGTTTGCCATCGCCGCCTTGCTGGCGTCGGCGGTGTTCGCCGCGGTGGGCGTGGGCATGTACATGCACGGCGAGCACGTGGTGTCGTCGGTGCTGTCGGCGCTCGCCATCGCCTTGCCCTTGCTGGTGGCCTGGCGGCTGGATCGTCCCGATGCGTGGCGGGTGGGCGTGCTGGTGCTGGGTGTGATCATCTTCCAGGCGATGCTTGGGATGTGGACGGTCACGCTGTTGCTCAAACCGATCGTGGTCATGGGGCACCTCTTGGGCGGCATCGCCACCTTCGGCTTGCTGGCCTATGCGGCGCTGCGTTTCTGCGGCGTGGGCTCGGACGACGACCGCCATGCGGCACTGCGCAAGCTGGTGGTACTGGGCATGGTGTTGCTGGTGTGCCAGATCGCCCTGGGCGGCTGGACCAGTTCCAACTATGCAGCGCTCGCGTGCGGCACCGACTTCCCGACCTGCCAGGGCCAGTGGTGGCCGGCGACGGATTTCCGCGAAGGTTTCGTGCTGTGGCGCGGCGTGGGTGTGAACTACGAAGGCGGCGTGCTGGACATGGCCGCGCGCAGCGCGATCCAGATCGCGCACCGCATCGGCGCGCTGGTGGTGTTCTGTTACCTTGCCTGGCTGTCGCACAGGCTCGCCCGCGCGGGGCTGCGCGGCGCCGGCATCGCGGTGGGCGTGGTGCTGTTGGCGCAGGTGGCGCTGGGCATCGGCAATGTGCACCTGGGACTGCCGCTCCCCGTCGCAACCGCGCACAATGGCGTGGCGGCGCTGCTGCTATTTACCCTGCTGGTGTCGCTCTCGCGCACGCAGCTGCGATCGATTGAACCGGGAACCTGACGTGGCCAAGTCGACCTTCGGCGAATACCTCGAGCTCACCAAGCCGCGCGTCGTGGCATTGCTGGTGTTCTGCGCCGTCATCGGCATGTTCCTGGTGCCGGGCATCGCGCCGGGCTTCCCCATGGGCCTTCCGCCCTGGCGCGCGCTGGTGTTCGGCACGCTGGGCATCTGGCTGGCCTCGGCATCGGCGGCAGCCTTCAACCACCTGATCGACCAGCGCATCGACAAGGTGATGGCGCGCACCGCGCACCGGCCGCTGGCGACGGGGCATCTTTCCCCGCGGCAGGTGTTTGTCTTTGCCCTGGGGCTGGGCGTGTTGTCGATGCTGGTGCTGGTGCTGCTGGTGAACACGCTCACCGCGGTGCTCACCTTCGGCGGCCTGATCGGCTACGCCGTGGTCTACACCGCCTACCTGAAGCGCGCCACGCCGCAGAACATCGTGATCGGCGGGCTGGCCGGTGCGATTCCGCCGGTGCTGGGCTGGACGTCGGTCACGGGCGAACTGCATCCGTTCGCGCTGCAGTTGTGTTTGATCATCTTCGTGTGGACGCCGCCGCATTTCTGGGCGCTGGCGATTTTCCGCCGCGAGGATTATTCCCGGGCCCAGGTGCCGATGTTGCCGGTGACGCACGGGGTGGTGTACACGCGTTGGCACGTGCTTTTCTACACCATCCTGTTGTTCCTGGTGACGATGCTGCCGTACCTGATGCACTACAGCGGGCTGTTGTACCTGGGCGGCGCGGTGGTGCTGGGGGCGGGGTTCCTGTATTACGCGGTGCGCCTGTTGAACCCGCCGGATGAGCTGTTCTCGATGAAGGTATTCAACTTCTCCATCGTCTACCTGATGGCGTTGTTCGCCTTCCTGCTGGTGGACCACTACCTGGTGGCGCCGCGGACCGTCATGGAAATCACGGTCGGGTCCTGAAGTGGCTGATTGGGGGTCAGAGTCATTGACTCTGACCCCGGCCAACGCGCGGGCTAATTCTTTTGCAGGAAGAAGGCCGCCACTTCGGCGGGTTTCTCCAGATGCAGGTGGTGCCCTCCGGACATCCGCTCCACGGTGATATCCGCCACGCAATCGATGCGGGCCTGGATGGTTTCCGTTTCCATGTACGGCATGGCGGGGTCGGCCAGCAGCAGGCGGGTGGGGGCCTCGATGCCCAGCAGCAGGGACATCACCTGGGTTTCGGCCAGGCGGATCGGGGTGGATGAGGCAAGGCGCGGGTCGCTGCGCCAGCTGTATCCGCCAGGGACTTTGGCCAGGCTCCGGGTCACCATCCCCTGCACCAGTTCCGCCGGCGTCTTGCTCACGGCCACCCGTGCCGCGATGGCGTCGTCCATGTCGCTGAAGACGCGCAGGCTGCGCGGGCGTTCCTGCAGCGCAGTCAGGCCCTCGCGGAAACGCTCAAGCGTCCGCGAGCCGTCGTCGGCCATCGCTCCCAGGCCTTCCACCAGCAACAGTTCCCGCACACGCGTGGGCACGGCCGCGGCCGCGAGGCTGGCGATGCCCGCACCCAGCGAGTGGCCGAGCAGGCTGAAGCGATCCAGGCGCAGCGCATCGGCGGCGGCGATGGCGGCGCGGACATAATCCACATAGTGGTAGGGCAGGCCCGGTGGCAGGTGGGCCGAGGCGCCATGGCCGGGCAGGTCCAGCGCGATCAGGCGGTAGCGTTGCGACAGCAACGGCGCTAGCCGCTCGAAGCTGGCGCTGTTGTCCAGCCAGCCATGCAGGGCCAGCAGCGGCGGAAGGTTTTCGTCGCCCCAGGCCTGCGCTGCAAGCTGCAACCCCGGGATGTCGATGGTCAGTTCGCTCATGCGTTCGCTTCCGGCCAGCCTTGCAGGTGCTGCACCACCAGCTCCGAAAGCATCGTGGCGTGGGCATCGCCGTCGTTGAGGCAGGGGATGTAGCTGAGCGTGCCGCCGCCTGCCTCGCGGAAGAACTCCGCGTTCTGCATGGCGATTTCCTCCAGCGTTTCCAGGCAATCCACGGCAAATCCGGGGCTGATCACATCCAAGCGCTTGACGCCCCGGCGGCCGAGTTCGCGCACGGTTTCGTCGGTATAGGGGTGCAGCCAGCGCTCACGACCCACGCGCGACTGGAAGCTGATGATGGCATCAACGTCGCCCAGGCCCAGCGCCTGGCGCAGGAGGCGCGCGGTGACCATGCACTGGTCGTAGTAGGGATCGCCGTTGTTGACGTAACGTTCGGGAATGCCGTGGAAACTCAGCAATAGCATTTCGCCGCGGCCATGCTGAGCCCAATGTGCGCGCACGCTGTCGGCTAGTGCGGTGATGTAGCCCGAGCGGTCGTGATAATCGTTGATCGTGCGCAGTTCTGGCGGCCAGCGCAGGCGTTTGACGCTGTCGGCGATGGCATCGAGCACGGACCCTGTGGAGGTGGCCGAGTACTGCGGGTACAGCGGCAGCACCAGCAGCCGGCGCACGCCCTCGCGCTGCATCCGCACGATGGTCTGGAAAACTTCGGGCGCACCGTAGCGCATGGCCAGTTCCACCCGAACCGGACCAGGCCGCATGCTGGCCAGCCGCGCCGCCACGCGCGCGGCCAAGGCTTCGCTCAGCACGCGCAGGGGCGAGCCCTGCGCCGTCCAGATGCGGCTGTAGGCATGCGCCGCACGCCGAGGCCGAATACGGAGGATCACCCCGTGCAGGATGGCCAGCCAAAGCAGCCGGGGGTATTCGATCACCCGCCGATCGCCGAGGAACTGGGCCAGGTAGGGACGCACCGCCGCCGCCGTGGGCGCGGCAGGTGTACCAAGATTAACCAGCAGCACGCCGATCGCCGGCGCGGTGGCGTAGGAATCGGCGGCAAGGCCGGTATAGTTATTGCTGCCTGGCATGAGGCTCGGGCCTGCTTTGGGACAGTGCAGTCTGCCATAGCGACTTGGTGCAGACCGTGCAGCCCGATGCCGCACCCGCCTCACGCCGCCCCGCAAAGGAGTTCCATCCCCATGGTCAAGCCGTTCGCCCGTTTCCTTGTCGTCCTAGCACTCGTCGCGGCGCCCTTCGCCGCCGTACATGCCGAAGACCCACCGGACGTCCGTGCACGCAATGCCGTACGCGTGCTGAAGGAAATCATGGAGGCGCCCGACAAGGGCATTCCCACCGACCTGCTTCGCGACGCCCACGCGATTGCCGTCATCCCTGACATGGTCAAGGCGGGCCTGGTCTTCGGTGGCCGCCGTGGCGAAGGCCTGATCTCGGTCAAGGGTGCGGACGGCACCTGGTCGAACCCCAGCTTCGTGACTCTCACCGGTGGCAGCGTGGGTTTCCAGGCAGGCATTTCCTCCACCGACGTGATCCTGGTCTTCCGTACCCAGCGCGGCGTGGATTCCATTGTCAACGGCAAGTTCACTCTGGGCGCGGACGCCTCGGCGGCCGCCGGGCCGGTCGGCCGTACCGCCACCGCGGCCACGGACAGCCAGATGAAGGCCGAGATCTATTCTTACTCGCGTTCGCGCGGCCTGTTCGCCGGCGTCGCCCTGGACGGCTCCGCGCTGCGCATCGATTACGATGCAAATACAGCTATTTACGGCAGCGGCGTGACGCCACGTAGGATTTTCGAAGGCGGAGTTCAGAATGTGCCTACACCGATTGTCGATTTCCGCGACAGGCTGGAAGAGTACACTCAGCGCTAATCGTCATACTTTCGAGCGTTGCCCGCGCCGCTTCGCGGGCCCGCCGTCATCGAGGTTTGTCCCATGAGCACCATCCATATCGTCTTGCTGGTCGTCGTCGTCGTGCTGATCTTCGGCACCAAGAAGCTGCGCAACATCGGCTCGGACCTCGGCGGCGCCGTCCGCGATTTCAAGAAAGGCCTCGATGGCGATGAAGAAGCCAAGCGCCAGGCTGCCGAGCAGCTGCGCGCCGATCCGCCGGCCGAGCACGCACCGCCGTCAGCCGACGCCGCCAAGGCCGCCGCCGATGCGGCGCGCGCCGAGCGCGACCGCCCGAACTAACCTCGTCACTCCGTCATGATCGAGATCAGCTTCGGCAAGCTGCTCCTGCTGGCCATCATCGCGCTGATCGTGCTGGGCCCGGAAAAGCTTCCCCATGCCGCCCGCACCGCGGGCGCCCTGTTGCGTCGCGTGCGTACCGGCTGGGACAGCGTGCGTGCCGAAGTGGAGCGCGAAGTCCAGGCCGAGGAAATCAAGCGCAACCTGCGCGAGGCCGCCGAACGCGCGCGCCAGCCGCACGACGACCTGCGCAGCACGGTCAGCGAGGTCAACCAGCAGGTGCGCGGTACCTTTACCGAGGCTGGCGACGTGATGCGTGGCAAGCCGCTCGGCGATGGTCGCCAAGACACGGCCCAGGCAGCGGATACGCCTGTCGACGTGCCGCATGTCGACGCACCGCGCGCCGAAACGCCGCATGTCAGCTCGCCTGCAGCACCCATGGATCCGGAAGGCCCCGATGTCAGCAAGTGAACCCGGACCGTCGACCGACGATCCTGTCGAGGAAGGCCTGTTTTCCCACCTGGTAGAACTGCGCGCCCGGTTGCTCCGGGCCATCGTCACCCTGTTCCTGGTTTTGATGGCGCTGATTCCGATCGCCAATCGCCTCTATACCGAGCTCGCCGCGCCTCTGGTGGCCCGCCTGCCCGCCGGCGCGCACCTGATCGCCACCGAAGTGGCGAGCTCGTTCTTCACGCCGTTGAAGCTGGCGCTGTGGGCGGCGCTGTTCATCTCGATGCCGATGATCCTGTACCAGCTGTGGGCATTCGTAAGCCCGGGCCTGTACCGGCACGAGAAACGCCTGGCCCGGCCGCTGCTGGTGGCCGCGCTGTTCCTGTTCTATGCCGGCTGCGCCTTCGCGTATTTCATCGTGCTCCCGGCGGCGTTCAAGTTCCTTACCGCCGTCACGCCCGATGGTGTTGAGATGATGACGGACATCACGCATTACCTCGACTTCGTCATGCTGATGTTCCTAGCCTTCGGGCTGTGCTTCGAGGTGCCGGTGGCGGTGGTGATCCTGGCCGCGGTGGGCGTGGTCGACGCCGAGAAGCTCGCCCGCTTCCGCAGCTATGCCATCGTCGGTGCGTTCGCGATCGCGGCATTCATCACGCCGCCGGACCTGCTGTCGATGGTGATGCTGGCCGTGCCCATGTGCCTGCTGTACGAAGTGGGCCTGCTGGCGGTGCGCTTCCTGCTGAAGCCTCCGACCGACCTGCAGAAGAGCGAATAGGCGGCGGTCGAAGCGACTCGCCGCCATGCGGTGGCTTGCCTTAGTGCGGCCGCCCGAGGGAAAGCCCGCGCACCACGTTCAGCGCTTGCGACAGGGCGAAGTCGGCGATGGCGAGCTTGCCATCGTCGTCGTCGGCAGCGGCCTTGGCCGCCACAGATTCATTGGCCAGGTGGTTGGGCAGGTCTGCTTCCGAGCCGATCAACTGTGGCGGCGATTCGCTCTTGTTGACGGCGAGGTCGGCCAGGGTGATGTCCGGGTTGATGCCTTCGGCCTGGATCGAAGTGCCATTGGGCGTGTAGTAGCGGGCCGTTGTGATCTTCACCGCGTGCTCCTCGTCGAGGGGCAGTACGGTTTGCACCACGCCCTTGCCGAAGGTGCGCCGGCCCATGATCAGCGCGCGATGGTGATCCTTCAGGGCGCCGGACACGATCTCCGCCGCTGACGCGGTGCCGTTGTCCACCAGCACCACCATCGGCGCGCCGTTCAGGAGGTCGCCCGGATGGGCGTCGAAATGCAGGTTCGCATCGGGGACGCGGCCGCGGGTGGTGACGATCACGCCCGAATCCAGGAAGGCGTCGCTCACGCCCACGGCGGAGGTCAGCAGGCCGCCCGGGTTTGAGCGCAAATCCAGCACCGCGCCCTTCTGCGGCCCATTCTTCTTGATCAGTTCGCCAAGCTTCCGTTCGACGTCGGTCGCGGTGTCTTCCTGGAACTGCGAGACGCGGATGTAGGCATAGCCAGGTGCCAGTTCGCGCACCTTGACGCTGGTGACGGCGATGCGCTCGCGGACCAGCGGCATGTCGATGGGCTTGTCGGATTTCTCATGCAGGATGGTGAGGACGATCTTGCTGCCCGGCGGGCCACGAAGCTTCTTGTAGGCCTCGTCGATGTTCTGCGGATCCACCGGTATGCCATCGACTTTGACGATCAGGTCGCCCGGCTTGATGCCGGCGCGCGAGGCGGGCGTGTCGTCGATCGGCGCCACGATGCGCAGTTCGCCGTCACCCTGCAGGACCTCGATCCCGAGGCCGCTGTACTGGCCGGTGGTGTCCTCGGAGAGCTCATCCAGGCCGTCCTTGTCCAGGTATTCGGCGTGGGGGTCCAGGCCGGTGACCATGCCGCCGATGGCGGCTTTCATGATGGTCTTGTCGTCCACTTTCTCGACATAGGCCTGTTTGACGATCTGGTAGACGCGGGTGAAGTTGCGGATGTCGTCCAGGGATACCTCGCCGGAGGTGGACGCCGACGCTGGCGAGCCCTTCATCGACGGCGGAGGCAGCGCGCTGGCGTCCGCCGCCGGGGCCTCGGGCTGGGGTACCTGGGCCAGCGCGGGGAGGGCGGTCAGCAACAGCACAGGCGCGGCCAGGCGCAAGAACTTGCGGACGGACTGGCCGGGCGGGGAAAGACGCATGCAAATCTCCAGGTTCAAGGTCCTGATGGTAATGGGCAGGCGTGCACGGCGCGTTACTTGCGCTTGGACAGCCAGCTGGCCGGATCCACCGGCTTGCCGCGCTGCCGTAGCTCGAAATAAACGCCGCCGTCGCTCAACGAAGGCGATGCCGCCGTGCCCACCGGTTGGCCGGCCTCTACGGTATCGCCCACACCATGCAGCAGGGTTTCGTTATTCCCATAGAGGGACATCCAGCCGTCGCCATGGTTCAGGATCACCAGCATCCCGTAGCCACGCAGGAAGCTGGCGTAGACCACGCGGCCGCGCGCCACGGCATGTACGGGGCTCCCCTGGACGGCGGCGATGGAAACCCCCGGGCCGTGCGCATGCACGGCACCGGTGGCGGGCCAGGGCAGGTCCCCACGGATGTTCGCCGAAGGCTTGCCGGGCTCCGCCGAGGGCGCCGAGACCACGGGGGCTTCCTCGATCACCTTCTGGAGGCGTTCGACCAGCGAATTCATCGATTGCTCGTCCTGCTTCAGGGCGGCAATCTTCCGGCCCTGGTCGGTGAGGCGGGCGTTGGCTTCGGCCACCAGCTTCTGCTGGTCGGTACGCTGTTTTCCCAGCGACGTGGCCTTGGCCTCGCGCTCGACGCGCTGGGCTTTAAGCGCTTCCTGTTCGCTGGCGATGGCCGATTCGATGTCCTGCAGGCGGGCGAGGTCGCCCAGCAGGGTCTTGATGCGCGCCACTCGGTCCTGCTGGAAATACTTTGAATAAGCCAGGGCGCGGGCGATGCGGTCCACGTCCTGATCGCCCATCAAGGTCTGCAAGTCCGAGCCGTGGCCGAGCGTATAGGCGGCGCGCAGCAGGTCGTCGAGCGCCGCGCGCTGGCGGTCGAGGGTTTTCTTCATCGTCGCGCGCTGCTCGCCCAGCTGGGCAAGGTCGTGTTCCTTCTCGGCCAGGGCCGCATCGGCTTCGCGCACGGCTTTCGCCGCGGCCGCCACCGCTTCGGCCTGCCGTGCGAGCGCCGCGTTGGCGCTGTCGCGCTGGTTGGCAGTTTCCCGCTGCTCGCGGGTCACCTCGTCAATACGCGAGCGCACGTCGTCGAGTTTTTTCTTCGCTTCCGCCTGCTCGGCCTTGCTGCCCACCTGGCGTTGCGCGGCGACGGGCGGCGCGGCGGTCAGGACGAGGGCGAGGGCCAGGCAGAGGGCGCCACATGTGGGCTTGCGCATGCTTGCGACGGGTCCTTCGAACGGGTCTCGCCATAGCATGACACGGCACCGCGGCCACGCCATACCGGGTATTGGCCCAGGCGTTACCGTCGATTTAACGCCACCTGACGCGTTTGGACGTCCAAACCTTTTGACGCAGCGCGTCAAATGTGCCTAAAGTGTGGCGTATGCCCGATCGTGCGTTCGCGCGGAAGCTTCATCCCGTGCGCGCCAACGTGTCCCCGAGGGGTTATCCCAGCAAATGCGCGCCTGGAGGCGGCCTGATGGTGAAGCAAGGCAAGCCGACGCTTTATGACGCGGCATTCGAACACGACAGCTGCGGCTTCGGGCTGGTGGCGCACGTGGGTGGCAAAGCCTCGGCCGCGCTCGTGGACACCGCGTTCTCGGCCCTGGCCAAGCTCTCCCATCGTGGCGGCGTGAATGCCGATGGCGTCAGTGGCGATGGCTGCGGCGTGCTGGTGCATGGCGCCACGCCGTGGCTGCGCGCGCTGGCAGATGAATCGGGCATTGCCGTGGGTGAGCGTTTCGCCGCGGGCCTGGTATTCGACAACCGCGACGGCGACGCTTCCGCGGCCGCGGTGCTGGAAACAAAATTGACCGAAGCCGGCCTTGCCGTGGCCGGCTGGCGCGACGTGCCGGTGAATGCCGATGCCTGCGGTCCGCTGGCTGCCGCCGAAATGCCGCGCGTGCGCCAGGTGTTCGTCAATGCCGGCAACGGCCAGAATGATGCAGCTTTCGAACGCGCGCTGTTCCGCGCCCGCCGCCTGGCGGAAGTGGCGCTGGCCGACAACGAAACCTTCTACGTGGTGTCGCTGTCGGTGCATGTGGTGGGCTACAAGGCCATGGCCGCGCCCGGCCGCTTGCGCGATGTCTACGCAGACCTTCGCCACCCTGCATTGAGCGCGGACGCGGTGGTCTTCCACCAGCGTTTCTCCACCAACACTTCGCCGCAGTGGCGGCTGGCGCAGCCGTTCCGCTTCCTCGCGCACAATGGCGAGATCAACACCATCCGTGCCAACCGGCGCTGGATGCTGTCGCGCTCCTCGGTGCTGCGCTCGCCGTTGGTGGACCTGGAAGGCATCGGCCCGCTGGTGCGACAGAAAGGATCGGATTCGGAAAGCCTCGACAACGCCCTGGAAGTGCTGCTGGCCGGTGGCATGGATCTTCTGAACGCGATGAAGGTGCTGGTGCCGCCGGCATACGCTGCGCGCGAGAACCTCGATGAAGACCTCGCCGCGTTCTACGAGTACTACGCGCTGCATTCCGAACCGTGGGATGGCCCCGCCGGCCTTGTGATCTGCGACGGCCAGTACGCCGCCTGCACGCTCGACCGCAACGGCCTGCGCCCGGCGCGCTGGGCGCTCTCCGACGACAACCACCTGATCGTGGCATCCGAGGCGGGCCTGTGGGATGTGCCCTCATCGCGCGTGGTGGCCAAGGGCCGTCTGGCGCCCGGCGAGATGATCGCCGTGGATTTCGCCAACAAGCGCCTGTTGCACGATGCCGACATCGACGACATCAACCGTGCGCGCGCACCGTTCCGTCAATGGCTGCGCGATGGCGTGGTGTATCTGGAATCCGACCTCATCGATCCGAACCTGGCCGCCGAGCCGCTGCCGGCGGAGGAACTCAAGCGCTACCAGAAACTCTACGGCCTCACCCGCGAAGAGACCGAATCGGTGCTCAAGGTGCTGGCCGAAACCGAAGCCGAGGCCACCGGCTCGATGGGCGACGACACGCCGATGGCGGCGATGTCATCGCATGTGCGTCCGCTGTTCGACCGCTTCCGCCAGGGCTTCGCCCAGGTTACCAATCCACCGATCGATCCGCTGCGCGAGCGCCTGGTGATGTCGCTGGTGACGCAGATCGGCCAGGAGCGAAACATCTTCGAACTTGGTCCGGAGAACGCCCGCCAGGTGATGCTCAATTCGCCGATCCTGTCCCAGCGCAAGCTGCGGCAGATCCTGGCGATGGAGGAATACGCCAACACGCCGCGCTTCGACCTGATGTACGGCGCGGACCAGACACTCGAAGGCGCGCTGCGCCAGCTGTGCGACGACGTCGAGGCCGCCGTGCGCGGCGGCGTGCAGGTGGTATTCCTGTCCGACCGCTATCCGCGCCGGGATCTGACCCCGATCCACTCGCTGCTTGCCACCGGTGCCGTGCATGCGCGCCTGGTGGACACGGGCCTGCGATGTCAATGCAACATCATGGTGGAGACGGCAACACCGCGCGATCCACACCAGTTCGCCTGCCTCATCGGTTTCGGCGCCACCGCGATCTATCCGTGGCTGGCCTACCAGAGCCTGTTCGACTTAGGTCGCAGTGGCCACATCCGCAAGAACGACGGCGCCCCGCGCGAGATCGGCCGCGACTACCGCCGTGGCGTGCGCAAGGGCTTGTTGAAAATCCTCTCGAAGATGGGAATTTCCACCGTCGCCGGCTACCGCGGCGCGCAGCTCTTCGAGATCGTCGGCCTGGACGATGCCGTGGTGGAACTGTGCTTCCCCGGTACGCCTTCGCGCGTGGGAGGCGCCACCTTCGCCGATCTCGATGCAGAGCAGCGCACGTTGGCCGGCGAGGCCTGGAACGACATGGCCGGTCTTCGCCCCGGTGGCTTGTACAAGTACATCCACGGCGGCGAGTACCACATGTACAACCCCGACGTGATCGCCAGCCTGCAGGTGGCGGTGCGCACGGGCCTGATGAGCGACTACCGGCGCTACGCGCAGTTCGTTGATGGCCGTCCGCCCTCGGCGCTGCGCGACCTGCTGCATCCGGTGGCGGGCACCCCGGTGCCGCTGGATGAAGTGGAACCGGTGGAAGCAATCCTCAAGCGCTTCGATTCGGCCGGCATGTCGCTGGGTGCGTTGTCGCCCGAGGCGCACGAGGCACTGGCCATCGCCATGAACCGCCTGGGCGCGCGCAGCAATTCCGGCGAGGGCGGCGAAGACCCGGCCCGCTACGGCACCGAGAAGGCATCGAAGATCAAGCAGGTGGCATCGGGCCGTTTCGGCGTGACGCCGGCATATCTGGTGAATGCCGAGGTATTGCAGATCAAGATCGCCCAGGGTGCCAAACCCGGCGAAGGCGGCCAGTTGCCGGGCCACAAGGTGGACAAGACCATCGCCCGGCTGCGCTACGCCAAACCCGGCATCGGCCTGATATCTCCACCGCCGCACCACGACATTTACTCCATCGAAGACCTGGCCCAGTTGATCCACGACCTCAAGGAGGTCAACCCGCAGGCCCTGGTATCGGTGAAGCTGGTGTCGCACGCCGGCGTCGGCACCGTGGCCGCTGGTGTCGTGAAGGCGGGCGCGGACCTCATCACCGTGTCCGGTCACGATGGCGGCACCGGCGCCAGCCCGCTCACGTCGATCAAGTACGCCGGTACCCCGTGGGAACTGGGTCTGGCCGAGACGCAGCAAACGCTGCGACTGAACGACCTGCGCGACCGTGTGCGCCTGCAGACGGACGGTGGCCTGAAGACGGGCCTGGACGTGGTCAAGGCCGCGATGCTTGGCGCTGAAAGTTTCGGCTTCGGTACCGGTCCGATGGTGGCGCTGGGCTGCAAGTACCTGCGCATCTGTCATCTCAACAACTGCGCCACGGGCGTGGCAACCCAGCATCCGGTGCTGCGCGCCGCCCACTTCACCGGCCTGCCAGAAATGGTGATGAACTATTTCCGCTTCGTCGCCGAAGACGTGCGCCTGCACATGGCTGCGCTTGGCGTGCGCTCGATGGCGGAGCTCATCGGCCGCAGCGAGAAGCTCGAACAACTCAAGGGCAGCACCACCGGGCACGGCCAGCTGGATCTTTCCCGCCTGCTGGGCACCGACGGCCTCGCCAACCACGAAGCGACGCAATGCGTGCTTCCACGCAACCCGATGCGTGACCCGGCGGCGCTGGCCACGCGCATCAACCTCGACACGCGTGACGCAGTAGCGCACGGCACGGGCGGTACATTCGACTACGATATCGCCAACACCGACCGCGCCATCGGCGCGCGGCTGTCCGGTGAGGTTGCCCGACGCTGGGGCGATGCCGGCATGAGCGGCCATCCACTCGTGCTGCGCTTGCGTGGCGCGGCAGGGCAGAGCCTGGGTGCATGGAATGCCGGTGGCGTGCAGATCGAACTGGACGGCGAAGCCAACGATGGCGTGGGCAAGGGCATGGCCGGCGGCCGCCTGGTGATCCGCCCGCCGGCGGATTCGCCCTTCGCCAGCCAGGACGCCGCCATCATTGGCAATACCTGCCTGTACGGTGCCACCGGTGGCGAGCTCTTCGCCGCGGGTCGTGCCGGCGAGCGATTCGCCGTGCGCAACTCAGGCGCCCTGGCCGTGGTGGAAGGCGCCGGCGACCATTGCTGCGAGTACATGACCGGTGGCGTGGTTGCGGTGCTTGGTTCCACGGGCCTGAACTTCGGTGCCGGCATGACCGGTGGCTTCGCCTACGTGCTCGACCTCGACCGCGACTTCGTCGATTGCTACAACCACGAGCTGGTCGACATCGTGCGCATCTCGCCGGAAGGCATGGAGCACTACATGCAGCACCTGCGCAACCTTATCTCCCGTCATGCCGAGACCACGCACAGCGCATGGGGCCGCAAGGTGCATGCGGACTTCCGGGGCCTGCTGCAGCGATTCTGGCTGGTCAAACCAAAGGCGGCGAGCCTGGATGCACTGGCCGAAGAACTGCGGAGCGCCGCATGAGCGCCAAGGACTTCCGCTTCCTTGAGGTATCGCGGCAAACGCCGCGCACGGTGCCGGTGCCGGTGCGCGTGCTGGGCTATTCGGAGATATCGGGTGACTTCGCCGCATCCGAGGCGGCCACGCAATCCGAGCGCTGCATCGATTGCGGCAATCCGTATTGCGAACACGCCTGCCCGGTGCACAACTACATCCCGAACTGGCTGAAGCTGGTGCAGGACGGCCGCCTGTTCGAAGCGGCCACCCTGATGCACGAAACCAACCCCTTGCCGGAAATCTGCGGCCGGGTGTGCCCGCAGGACCGCCTGTGCGAAGGCGCCTGCACGCTTGAGCAAACCGCCTTTGGCGCCGTCACCATCGGCAGCGTCGAGAAATGGGTGACCGACGAAGCCATCCGCCAGGGCTGGCGTCCGGATCTTTCCCACGTTCGCGAAAGCGGCCGCCGCGTCGCCATCGTCGGTGCGGGTCCGGCTGGATTGTCCTGCGCTGACCGCCTACGCCGCGCCGGTATCGCCGCCGACGTCTACGATCGTTATCACGAGATCGGCGGGCTGCTCACCTTCGGCATCCCGCCGTTCAAGCTGGACAAGGCCGTGATGCGTACGCGCCGCGAAGTGCTCGAAGGCATGGGCGTGCGCTTCCGCTTAGGCATAGAGATCGGACGCGACCTCGACTTCGCCGAACTCGTCGATGGCTACGACGCGGTGTTCGTCGGCACCGGTGCCTACACCTATGTCGACGGCCGCCTGGATGGTCGTGATCTCAAGGGCGTGCACGACGCGCTGCCTTTCCTGATCGCCAACGTCCACCGGCTGCTGCGCGATGAAGTGCCTTCGGCAACTTATGACATGCGCGGAAAGCATGTGGTGGTGCTGGGCGGTGGCGACACCGGCATGGACTGCAACCGCACGGCGATCCGCCTGGGTGCGGCGTCGGTCACCTGCGTCTATCGCCGCGACGAGGCCAACATGCCCGGCTCGCGCCGCGAAGTCGGCTACAGCCGCGAGGAAGGCGTTCAATTCCTCTTCCACAAGCAGCCAGTGGCTTTGCTGGGAGAAGACGGCCGGCTCAACGCGGTACGGGTGGTGGATACAGAACTTGTCGCCGGCGCCGATGGGCGCATGCGGCCGCAGAACATCCCCGGTAGCGAGAGCGACCTGCCGGCGGACGTGGTGATCCAGGCCTTCGGCTTCCAGCCGAGCCCGCCCGACTGGTGCCAGGTGCACGGCGTGGCGCTGGACCCTTCGGGCAAGATCCTGGTGGGCGGGGCGGGGCAGTTGCCCTTCCAGACCAGCCACCCGCGCATTTTCGCCGGCGGCGACAACGTCCGCGGTGCGGACCTGGTGGTCCGTGCCGTCCATGACGGCCGGGAAGCTGCCGGATCCATCGCCCGCATGCTGGCCGATACCCCCGTCGCCCAGCCGGTGGCCGCGGTGGCCTGATAACCGGCACAATGGGGGAATGAATCACCCGGGGGTCATACCTGCATGTGCCTGATCGCGTTCGCCTGGAACGTGCACCCCCGCTGGCGCCTGCTGCTGGTGGGCAATCGCGACGAGTTCCACGAGCGCCCTTCGGCCCCCCTGGCACGCTGGGAAGACAAGCCCGGCATCGTTGCCGGGCGTGACCTGCAGGCCGGCGGTACCTGGCTCGGGGTCGCCGACGGGGGCCGGGTGTGTGCAGTCACCAATGTGCGTGATCCCCGCGACGTCCACGATGGCCTTTCACGTGGGCTGCTGCCGGTGGAATACCTGGTCGACGGCAGTGCTTCAGGCCATGCCGAAGCCCTGCGCCAGCGCGCAGCCGACTATCGCCCGTTCAACCTGCTCACCTTCGACGGCCAGTCGGCGTACTACATCGGCAATCGGCCGAAAGCCCGCGTGGAAGCGATCGTGCCTGGCGTGCATGGCCTGTCCAACGCCGACTTCAACGCGCCATGGCCGAAAACCCGGGCCGCCTGCGAAAAACTTGCGCACTGGATCGACGGCGCCGACGACGGTGATTTCGAATCGCTGTTCGAGATCCTCGCCCACGAGGGCACCTGGCCTGACGACGTGCTCCCCGATACCGGTGTAGGCATCGACCTGGAGCGCCAGCTCTCGGCCACCTTCATCCGTGGCGAGCGTTACGGCACGCGCGCCAGCACCATCGTTGCGGTGGACCACGATGGCGCGACCATCGTGGTGGAACGGCGCTTCGGGCCCAATGGCGAGAAGATGGGCGAAACCGCCGTGGCGATCGAAGCGTCGATCTAGCGTGTTGGGGGTCAGAGTAATAACTCTGACCCCGCTTCCGCGCCGCCGCTACAGGGCCAGCGAACGACCGCCATCGACGCGGATCACTTGCCCGGTGACGAACTTTGCGTCGCGAAGCAGCCACAGCACCGTGCTTGCAATGTCGTCGGGATCGCCGCAGCGCTTGAGCGGCGTCGCGGCGATCATCGTGTCCCGTTCCGTGTAGTCCTTGCCGTGCTCCGGCCAGAGGATCGCGCCCGGGGCAATGGCATTGACGCGCACCTGCGGCGCCAGCTCGATGGCCAGCGATTGCGTCATCGCTACCAGCGCGGCCTTGGCCATGCCATATACGGTGTGCTCGCGAAGCGGGCGTTCGGCATAGATGTCCACCATGTTGACGATGGCGCCCTGGTGCACGGCCAGGTGCGGTGCCGCCGCCTGTGACAGGAACAGGGGTGCACGTGCGTTGCTGGCGAAGAGATTGTCCCAGGCCGTGCCGTCGATGCTGCCGACCGGCGTGGCATGGAAGCTGGATGCGTTGTTCACCAGCGCGTCGAGGCGGCCGTGCCAGCGCGCGGCTTCCTCCACCATGGTGGCGAGCCGGGCATCGTCGGCGAGATCGGCGTCGAGGGTAAGTACGCTGTCGGCGCGCAAGGCACTGAGTTCCGCGGCCAACGCCTGGGCCTCGACCTTCGACCGGTGGTAGTGCAGCGCGATGTCGAAGCCTTCCGCGTGAAGGCGGCGCACCACCGCCGCGCCGATGCGGCGGGCGGCACCGGTGATCAGGACGACAGGGCAAGCAGGCTTCGACATGCGCGAAGGATGCCGGAAATCGCGCCCGCGCGTCAGGTCGTGGGTTTCTTGCGCACCGCCTTCTTCGTGGCGGCGGCGGTCTTGCGCACGGTCTTCTTCACCGCTTTCTTGACGGCTTTCTTGGTGGCCGAGGCCTTCTTCGCCGCCTTCGTGGCGCTCTTGCGCACGGACGATGCCGCAGCCGCCACCGGGGTGACGTCCGTCGCCTCGACGTCGATCACGCCGCTGAACAGCTCAATGGCCGTCTTGGCCACCTGGGCGGTGTCGTAATAGGCATAGGCGCCCACGCCCAGCGCTCCCACCACGGGCAGCCAGCGGCTGATGCCCTTGCCCACGGCGCGGCGGGACACGTTCACGCCGATGTTCTTGGCCACGCGCTCGAGCGCCGCCATGCCGGCCCGGCGGAACACCAGGCGGTCGCCCATGCGGATCACCACGTCGCGAAAGGCCTGGGCGGCGGTGTGGCGGAACAGGCAGTACAGCATCTGCTCGCGGCCGAGCGTGGCTTCCTTGCCGAAGGTGGACGCAATGTCGCTCACCATCTGGGCCTGGATCTTCCAGATCATCACCAGTTCCGGCAGCACCGTGAGCCAGCCCAGCGGACCCGGGGGCAGGGCCAGGGAGCCGGCGGTGAGGCCCGCCTTGCTGGCGGCGGAGTTGGCGATGCGGCGGGCTTCGTCGGCGGGGCGCTTTGAGGTGGGTTCCTTGCTGCTGGGGATTTTCGAGACGAAGTCCAGGATGGCCTGCGCGGCGCCGCCGATGTCCCGGGTGGAGGTGACGGCAATGATTTCCTTCGAGGGTGAATCTGCTTTCTTGTGCGCCATGGGGGCTCCGATCCGGGTCTTCAGGTGAATAACTACCGAACCTGCCGTGACCTGCCGATGAAGCGGAAAGCCGTAGGAAAGTGCCCGTCCACATAGTGGTCGTTCCCCGATCCGCTTTGCCGGCATGGGCCGACCCTGCCATCAGTCATGTGGATGTATCGCAGTATTGATATGTTATAACATTATCAAGCTTACCCGACGGACCCCGCCGCCCCCATGAATTTCTCCCGCCTCGCCCTCTGCATCGCCGCGGCCATCTGCGCCGCACCGGTTTTCGCCAGCGATGCGCCGCCAGCTGCCACGACTCCCGCGCCGGAGGATCCGCAGCACGCGGTGAATCTCGGTGGCGTCGACGTGGACGCCAAGCTCGATGCCGCACGCAACAGCCTGTCGCCGGACACCGGCAGCAGCCAGTACGTACTGGACAGCAAGGCCATTGCAGCATTGCCCCTGGGGCAGAGCACCCCGCTGAACCAGGTGGTGCTGCAGGCGCCTGGTGTGGTGCAGGATTCCTTCGGCCAGCTGCACGTGCGCGGCGACCACGCGAACCTTCAGTACCGCATCGACGGCGTGGTGATCCCCGAGAGCATCGGCGGTTTCGGCCAGGCGCTGGACGCGCGCATGATCGACAACCTCAAGCTTCTGGACGGCGCGCTGCCGGCCCAATACGGCCTGCGCACCGCGGCAGTGGTGGACATCAGCACCAAGAAGCTCAAGAACGACGGCAACGAAGGCGTGGTGGGTATCACCGGCGGCAGCAACGGCACGCTCAACCCGTATGCATCGCTGTTCGGTAAATCCGGCGAGTGGAGCTACTACCTCACCGCCAACTACCTGGAAAGCGACATCGGCATCGAGAACCCGACGTCCAGCAAGAAGCCGGTGCACGACCACACCAACCAGGTGAAGGCCTTCGGCGATATCTCCTACCGCATCAATGACGACGCGCGCTTGAGCTTCATGTTCGGCGTGGCCAACAACCGCTTCCAGATTCCCAACAACCCCGGGCAGACACCCACCTTCGGGTACCTGGACGTCACCAACTTCGATTCATCCAAGCTCAACGAGCAGCAGCAGGAACGCACCCGCTTCGGCGTGCTCTCGCTGCAGGGAAAAATGGGTGGAACCGCCTACCAGGTATCCCTGGGCCAGCGTTACAGCGGCCTGGACTTCACCCCCGATGCCATCGGCGACCTGATGTTCGACGGCGTGGCCTCGGACGTCCGCCGCAGCAACCGTGCCAGCACCGTGCAGGCGGATTTCTCCACCCCCGTCGGCGACAACAACACCGTGCGCTACGGCGTGTATTCCTCGTTCGAGAAAGCCGGCAGCACGAACAACGCCATGGTGTTCCCGGCCGATGGCGACGGCAACCAGACCAGTACCACGCCGATCAACATCGTCGATCAAAGTCGCCTGATCGCCCGCACGTATTCGGCCTACCTACAGGACGAATGGAGCATCGGCAGTGCCTGGACGGTGAACTACGGCGTGCGCTACGACAAGTACAACGCGTTCAAGCCGGAAAGCCAGCTCTCCCCGCGCATTGGTGCCGTGTGGCAGGCCACCGACAGCACCACGGTGCATGCCGGCTACTCGCGCTACTTCACGCCGCCGGCCACCGAGGCCATCACCACCACCTCGATCGAGAAATTCGCCGGCACCACCAATGCACTGCCAAGCGACGGCAACAACACGCCCAAGAGCGAGCGCTCGAGCTACTACGACCTTGGCATCTCGCAGCAGGTAGGCAGCGACCTTACCCTGGGGCTGGACCTCTACGACCGCCGCGCGAGCCGCCTGCAGGACGAAGGGCAGTTCGGTGCCGCGGTGGTGTACTCCACGTTCAACTACCAGTTCGGCCGCGTCCGTGGCGCCGAGTTCAGCGCCAACTGGAACCACGGCCCGGTCACCGCCTACTTCAACCTGGCCTATAGCCGTGCCATGGGCAAGCGCATCATCACCGGCCAGTACAACTTCGACCCGGATGAGCTGGCCTACATCTACGACAACTACATCCACCTGGACCACGACCAGAAGCTCACATCGAGCGGCGGCATCAGCTGGGCGATCACCGGCGACACCCAGGTGGGCGCGAACTACCTGTTCGGCTCGGGCCTGCGCAAGGACGGCGACGTGCCCAATGGGTTGTCGATGCCGTACTACTTCCAGTTGAACCTGAATGTGTCGCACGACTTCAGCTTCGAAAGCACCGGCAAGCTGCATACCCAGCTGGCGCTGATCAATGCCCTGGACCGCACGTACGAGCTTCGTGACGGCAGCGGCGTGGGCGTGGGCGCCCCGCAGTTCGGGCCCCGCCGCGGGCTGTTCCTCTCGGTCGAGAAGAACTTCTAGCGGCTCTACGCGCGAGCGGCTGCTATCCTTCGCGGGATGAAACTGCCGCTCCCTGAAGCCGCCGAACGCGCCCTTTCCGACCAGCTCCTGGCCCATGTTCGCCAGGAGATCGCCTCGAACGGCCCGATGCCGTTCTCGCGCTACATGGAGCGCTGCCTGTACGCGCCGGGGCTGGGTTACTACAGCGCCGGCAAGACCAAATTCGGCGAGGCGGGAGATTTCATCACCGCGCCGGAACTGGGCGACCTGTTTGCCCGTTGCGTGGTGCGCACGGTGCAGCCGGTGCTCAAGGCGCTCGGTCCTGCGGCCTTGTTCCTGGAGCTCGGGGGTGGCAGCGGCAGCTTCGCGGAAGCCGCACTGCTGGCCCTCTCGGCGGCCGACTCGCTGCCTGCGCGTTACCTGATCCTGGAACCCAGCGCGGACCTGCGCGAACGCCAGCGTGATCGGCTGTCCGCGTCGTTGCCGGCAGACATCTTCGGCCGCGTCGAATGGCTCGACCGACCACCGGAGGACGACTGGCACGGCGTACTGTTCGCCAACGAGGTGATCGACGCACTGCCCACCACGCGCTTCACCATGCGCGAAGGCGAGGTGTACGAAGAGCACGTGGTGCTCGACGGCGAGGGCAACCTCAAGCGCAGCGACCGCCCGGCCGATTCGCTGGTGTCCGGTGCCGTGCGCCACGTGGAGCGCGACACCGGCCGGGAATTTCCCGACGGTTACCGCTCGGAAATATTGCCGCAGCTCCCCTTCTGGATGCAGGCTGTCGCGGGTTCGCTCACATCCGGCGTCATGCTGTTCGTTGACTATGGCTATGTGCGCCAGGAGTTCTACCTGCCCGAACGAAGTGACGGCACGCTTATGGCGCACTATCGCCACCGCGCGCATGGCGATGCCTACATCCTGCCGGGGTTGCAGGACCTCACCGCTTCCGTGGATTTCACGGCATTGGCAGAAGCCGGCAACAGCGCGGGATTCAGCGTGGCGGCTTACGTGCCGCAGGCGCAGTTCCTGATCGCCTCTGGCCTGCAGGAATTATTCGAAGGCGATTTCGCCGACGCCGCCGACGAAGGCACGCGCATGAAACTGGCGCGGCAGGTGAAGCGGCTGACGTTGCCCGATGAAATGGGCGAGCGCTTCCAGGCCATGCTGTTCGCCCGCGGGCTCGATGCCGTGCCGTTGCCGGCCGACGTACTCCTTGCTGACCAGGGTGGGCGACTTTAGATGAGCGTGATCGACGTAGCACCCCTCAACAGCAAGTCGCGTGTCCTGTTCGCCAGCCTCATCGGCACCACCATCGAGTTCTTCGATTTCTACATCTACGCCACCGCCGCGGTGCTGGTGTTCCCGAAGCTGTTCTTTCCCTCGGCGGATCCGACTTCCGGGGCCCTGCAGTCGCTGGCGACCTTCGCGGTAGCCTTTTTCGCAAGGCCGGTCGGCTCGGCCCTGTTCGGCCACTTCGGTGACCGGGTAGGACGCAAGGCGACCCTGGTGGCAGCACTGCTCACGATGGGTGTATCGACAGTTGCCATCGGCTTGCTTCCCACTTACGCGAATATCGGCGTGTGGGCGCCGGCCCTGCTGGCCCTTTGCCGCTTCGGCCAGGGCCTGGGACTGGGCGGCGAGTGGGGCGGTGCGGTGCTGCTGGCCACCGAAAACGCACCGCCGGGCAAGCGCGCCTGGTATGGCATGTTCCCGCAGCTGGGCGCGCCGATCGGCTTCCTTTGTTCCAGCGGCGTGTTCCTGCTGCTCACCGAGACCATCACCGACGAAGATTTCTTCCACTGGGGCTGGCGTGTTCCCTTCATCGCCAGCGCGGTGCTGGTGATGGTGGGCCTGTGGGTGCGGTTGTCGATCGCCGAGACGCCCGCCTTCCAACGCGCGCTGGAACGCGAAGAACGCGTGCGCGTGCCGATGTGGACGGTGCTCACCAAACACTCGCGCGCGCTCGTTGCCGGCACCTTCGCCGCCATGGCCACCTTCGTGCTGTTCTACCTGATGACGGTGTTCGCGCTGAGCTGGGGCACCACTCACCTGGGCTTCGGCAGGGAGCAGTTCCTGCTGCTGCAGATGGTCGCGGTGCTGTTCTTCGCCGCCACCATCCCGTTGTCTGCATGGTTCGCCGACCGCTTTGGCCGTCGCTTCGCCATGCTGGCGGCGAGCGTCGCGGTGCTGCTGTTCGGCGTGTTCTTCGGCCCGCTGTTCCAGCTTGGCGGCGCCTGGGGCGTGTTGCTGTTCCTGGTGCTGGGTCTGGGAGTGATGGGTCTGACCTACGGCCCCTGCGGCACGATCCTAGCCGAGATGTTTCCCACGCCCGTGCGTTATACCGGAGCCTCGTTGGCTTTCAATTTGGCCGGCATCATTGGTGCGTCGCCCGCGCCGTATATCGCCACGAAGCTTGCGCAAAGTTATGGGTTGCAGGCAGTGGGCTGGTATCTGGCGGGAGCGGCGCTGCTTACCCTGCTGGCGTTGTTGCTGGTGCCGAGAGCTCGCGAGGATTGAGTCGCGCACCGGGCGGGATGCATCGCTCGGAAAAACTCGCGCACCTGTTCGTTCGGTTCTGTAGAACTCCACGGATTAGGGCGGATGAACGAGGCGGTCTTTCTACTTCCGCGCGACCGGCCGTGGGGCGTCACGTGGTAGATGGTCAGGATGTTTCGACGCATCCACTGCGTTCATCCGCCCAGCCGTGGCTCGCTGGGAGGGGGTGCCACCCGGACATCATGGGGAAGGTGGCGGGCGAGCCAGGGTGAGATCCGTCAACAGAAAAACGGTCGGACTTGCGTCCGCCTGGCCGCCCGCCAGAATGGCGCTGCGAGCCTCGAGTACCGCAGGCGAACCTGCGGTACTCGATTCCTTTTTTACAGTTGACGAGATCTCACTCCCGGTTGCCGGTGGACTGGCAACACGACAATGTTCCACGAAGCTGTCAGGCAATGCCATCGTAACGGTCGCAAAGTTGCGCGGGGATTTCGATGGAAGCATGCTCAAGTTTTAATGAGGGGGTTCGGGGTCAGAGTAATTACTCTGACCCCGCTGGCGTGGTGCATCGCGCGTACAGCCGGGAGATCTGTCGAACCGGAGTCACCCGCTCGATCTGGCCTGCTTGATCGCAGCAATCCGCGCCTTCTTCAGCATCTCCCCCACCTCAAGTCCCGTCTTACCCTCAAGCTTGAGTTCTTTCGTACTAACCGCCCGCGCGGCATCGAAGACCTTCCGTAACGTCGCCGCCTGCGGATACGCCTTCTCCTCCATCCCCAGCCGCCCGCGCGCATCGCACTCGCACGCCGTTGCCACCATGCCGACGCGCTCCGGCCGGCGAAACCCGTCGCAACGCTGGATCACCTCGTACACCGTCGAGTCCTTCAACTCGTCGATCCGGTGAATGTTGAGGTGCTCACGGCATACAGCGACCGCCAGTTCGCGATATTCCACCGGCACTTTCAGGCGCTCGCACATCGCAAGCAACGGCGCCTTGCCCCGCTGCTCATGCATCACGTGGCGCGGCAGTTCTTCTGCTGGCGTCAGCGCCTTGCCCAGGTCGTGCGTCAACGCGGCGAAGCCGATCAGGCTGTCGCCCGGCGCAAGCCGTGCCGCCATGGCCAGCACCATCTCGGTATGGATGCCGCTGTCCACTTCAGGGTGGTATTCGGCGCGCTGAGGTACACCATATAGCGCATCCACCTCGGGCAGGATGCGCGCCAGCGCGCCGGCCTCGCGCAGCACCTGCACGAAGGCTTGTGGAGCGGCCTCGCCCAAAGCACGCTTCATTTCCTGCCACACGCGCTCAGGCACCAGATGATCCACTTCACTATTGGCCACCATCTCGCGCATCAGCGCCATGGTCTCCGGTGCCACGGTGAATCCCAACGGCGCAAACCGCGCAGCGAAGCGAGCCACTCGCAACAGGCGCACGGGATCTTCAACAAACGCTTCGCTCACATGGCGAAGCACGCGCTGCTCGATGTCTCGCACGCCGCCATACGGATCAACTAGCCCGCCATCCTCATCCTCGGCAATGGCGTTGATGGTGAGGTCGCGGCGCCGCAGGTCGTCTTCCAGGGTCACCGAAGGGTCCGCATGCACGGCGAAGCCCTGGTAGCCGCGGCCAGTCTTGCGCTCGGTGCGCGCCAGCGCATATTCCTCCTGGCTTTCACCGTGCAGGAATACGGGGAAATCCTTGCCGACGGGGCGATAGCCTTCGGCCACCATCTCCTCGGGTGTAGATCCCACCACCACGTAGTCACGATCGGCCTTGTCGCGGCCCAGCAGGCGATCGCGGACGGCGCCGCCGACGAGGTAAATCTGCATCAGCGGCGCATGCCCCGCGAGTTGTCCAGCCTGCGTTGGCGCTCGTCCTTGTCCAACAGGATCGGCAGGAACGGGCTGAACGCGGCGGAGTTGATCCCCAGCGCGGCCAGGCCATCGACCTTGCCGACCGAATCGGTTTTCAGCGAAAGGAAGTTGTCGACGGTGAAAGGCTTGCCCGGCACCAGTTGCGCCACCTGCGCTTGTAGCCGTCCCAGTGCATCGGGCAACCCAAGCACCGCCCGCTTGTAACCGGCTACGTCGCGTATTTCAGAAACGATCTGCTTCAACTCCAGCACCTGCGGCCCATACAGCTCGAACACCCGCGACGAGGAAATGTCGCGGTTGTCCACGCAGCGCGCGATGGCCTCGACCACGTCGCCGATGAACACCGGCGCCATCTTCGCGTGCGGGCGTGCCAGCGGCAGCACGGGCGCCAGCCGGAGCAGTTTGGCGAAGCGCGTGACAAGCCCGTCGCCAGGGCCAAAGATCACCGACGGCTCGTAGATGGTCCAGTCCAGGCCCGAGGCTTTCACCAGGGCCTCGGCAGCACCACGGCTTTTCAGGTACTGCGATTCGCCCTGGCCGGCCTTGAGCGAACTCATCTGGTGCATGTGGCGCACGCCGGCATCCCGGCAGGCCTGGATCACCGTGGCGGTCAGGTCCACATGCACGCGCTGGAAGGTATCGCGGCCGTGCGGGGTGAGGATGCCGACCATGTTGATCACGGTGTCGGCGCTGGCGAAATGCTGTTCCAGCGCGCGACGGTCGAACACGTCGGTCGTGCGTACCTGCACACCCGGGATCACGCCGCTGTCGCGCCGCTTTTCCCGGTTGCGGGAAAGCAGGGTGACCTCATGGCCCGCACGCACCAGGCGCGGCACGAGGTGGCTGCCGACGAAACCGGTACCGCCGAGGATGACGATTGATTGGCTCATGGCGTGGCCTAGGTTACGTGTAACGGCGGGAGGTATCCACTTCAGGCGAGATCATGCGCCACTCTCCTTCACCGACGCTGGCAGGTCGGCGGCCGAGGCTGCCGACGCCGGCTTGGCGGCGGGTGCCGGCGTGGTGCTTGCAGGCGTCGGCGTGGTCGTGGGTTTGGCTGCTGCGGGCGCTGGAACGATCGGGCACGTCACTTCCTTGTGCGCGCTGCCGTCGGTGGGCAGCACGTAGTTGGTCCCGATCGGCGTAATGCGCGTTTCCATCGACACCACGCGGCTGCCGTTGAGGCGCCAGTCGTAGATCACCGCGAAGGCCATCACTCGGGCCACGTACTCCCGGGTTTCCTTGTACGGAATGCTGACGATAAACAGATCCGGCGGCAGCGAGCCACGCTGGCCCAGCCACTGGTCCACCTTGTTCGGCCCCGCGTTGTAGGCGGCGCTCGCCAGCCACGGTGCGCCGTTGTAGCGCGCGGCCATCTGCGCCAGGTACCGCGTGCCCAGCTGGATATTGGTGGGACCGTCGTAAAGGCTTTCGCCGCCCGCCCAGGGCAGGCCGTTCTTGCTGGCCACCATCGAGGCGGTGCCCGGCACCAGCTGCATCAGGCCGCGCGCATCCGCACTGGAGCGTGCATCGGACATCCACGCGCTTTCCGCACGAATGATGCCGTAGGCCCAGGCCGCTTCGATGCCAGCCTGCTGCGACTGCGTCACCACGCCATCCTGGCTGGCCAGCGGGAAACGCTGTTCGTAAAGGCGCAGCGCTTCGCCGGAGCTCAGGCCAAACACCGCGCGGTCGTACCAGCCGTTACGGTAGCCAAGATCGGCCGCCAGCCGCAGCGTCTGCGCGTCGCTGCCGGCCAGCGCCTGTGTCCATTCCCGCCGGCCTTCCTTCTGCATGCCTACGGCGTACAGTTCGAACGCGCGGCGCAGGCCGGGCATCGCCATCAGTGCGTTTTCGCGCGCGGTGTCGGTGGCCAGCTGCGATGGGCAGATCGCATACGAGGTACCGATGCGATCGGCGGAAAGGAAACCAAAGAAGGTCGGTTCCTGCGCCAGCGTACGCCAGATCGATTGCGCTTCATCGTGGCGGTTGAGCGCTTCGAGCGTACGCGCGCGGTAATACCGCCACTCACCATCCTGCTTCTGCGTAGTGCTGAGCGCGTCCAGTGCCGCCAGCGCCGCGGGCCATTCCTGTCGCGACAGCGCCACGCGCACGCGCCACTCGCGAGTGCCGTCGCTTTGCGCACCCGGGGGCAGGGCGGTCAGGCGATCAAGCGCTTGCTCGTCGAAATCCGTGGCGTGGTACAGGGCCAGCGCATTAAGTACAGCGCCTCGCTGCTGCTCGGTGAAGGCAAAGCGTGGCTGCAACGTTTGCCAGGCGGCGTCGGCTTGCGCTGATTGCCGGCGCGCCAGGCGCTGCACGGCGGTAGCGGCAGCCTGCTGGTAGCGCGGCGTCAGCGGCCAGTTCGAGGCCGCGGATGCCGCACTGCCTGGATCGCGCAGCGCTTGTGCCATCGCGTTCGCCTCCGCGCCGTCCGAGGGCGGCAGCCATCCCGCCATCAAACCAATGCTGTTCGGTTGCCCGGCATCGGCGGCGGCCTGGATCCGCGCCCACAGGCGTTCGTTAGTCAACAGGCCCTGGTCGTGCGCGGCGATCAGTACGCCGTTGCATGCCGCCGGCAGTGAAGGCTTGCTCCACAGATCCGCCAGGTCCTTCTGGAAGTCGAGCTTCTCGCCGCGGGAAAGGCGCCCCAACAGTGCATCGCAGGTAAGAGCGTCGCCCAGGCCCGGCCGGTACATGGCGGCGAAGGTGTTCCAGTCTTGCCGGCGTGCCAGCTCCAGCAGGAAATCACGGCGCAGGTCCGTGGCGGGGATCAGATCCGGATAGCGGTCCAGGTAGGACTGCACGCGCCCGGCATCGAGCTGGCGCAGGTCGTGGGTCAGGGAGGCGGCCTCCAGGTACGGGTAGATCGGGTAGCTCTCAAGCCCCGTAGCCTGCGCGCGCCAGGCATCGCCGCCCTGGCGGGCCGTGATATAGGCCTGCCGGAACTGCTGGCGCTGCCCGTCGATGGCGTCGGCATGCACCGCCAGCGGCAGCAGCAGCGCCGCCACGAACGCGGCGCGATGCGCCATGCGGGCAACCACCGAAGGACGTGAAATCGACGTGGCCGGGTGCATCCGCTCTCCTCGCACTTTTTATCTTCTCCAATACCCTGTGATTGTAGTGCATCGCGCCCGGACGCCCGGACCGCTACCATTCTGGTTTTACCGGCCTTAGACCTTCACGCATGACGGATCCGCAGCTCTCCTCACGCGCCGCGCGCGCCACCACCTGGGCCGTGCTGCTGGTCTGTGCCTGCGGCGTCCTGGCGTTCTGGTGGGCCAAGGGCCGCCCGGTGGAGCTTCCCGATGCACGGAGCCCGCGTATTTCCTGCGTGTCCTACGCGCCTTTCCGGTTCCCGGGCGAATCACCGACCAAGCCCGGTGCGATGGTCACGCCCGAGCGTATCGATGCCGACCTGAAGGCCTTGTCCACGCGGTTCGACTGCGTGCGCACCTATGCCATGGCCCAGGGCCTGGCGGCGGTGCCGGAAATCGCCGCACGCCATGGCATGAAGGTGATCATGGGCGTGTGGATCGGCCGAGATCTCGTTTCCAACGAAAGCGAGATCAAGCTCGCCATCGATGCGGCGCGCAAGTACCAGGGCACGCTTCGCGGCATCGTGGTGGGCAACGAAGTGCTGCTGCGCGGCGAGCAGAGCGAAAAGGCCCTGGCCGCCTATATCGAGCGCGTGCGCAGCGCCACCACGGTGCCGGTGACCTATGCCGACGTCTGGGAGTTCTGGCTCGCACATCCGGCGCTGGCATCGAGCGTGTCGTACGTCACGGTGCACATCCTTCCTTATTGGGAAGACGACCCGGTGCCGCCTGAGGAAGCCATCGAGCACGTGGGCCAGGTCTACCAGCGGGTGAAGAACACCTTCCCTGGCAAGCAGGTGATGATCGGCGAGACGGGCTGGCCCAGCGCAGGTTTTCCGCGCCGCAAGGCCTCGGCGTCGCTGGTGAACGAAGCGCGTTACATCCGCGAGTTCCTCAATTACGCCGCCACCGTCGACATGCCCTACAACCTGATCGAGACCTTCGACCAGCCGTGGAAGCGCGAGCTGGAAGGAACGCCCGGCGGCTACTGGGGCATCTTCACGGTGGATGACAAACCCAAGTTCCCGATGCAGGGACCGGTGGTGGAAGTCGAGCACTGGTGGGGCGGATGGTTGTCGGCGGCCGCGGGCGCGTTGCTGATGCTGGCCACCGCTGGCTGGTGGCGCGTACGTCGGCGCGCGGCGGCCTTTGGTATCTCGGCGCTTGCGGGTATCGCCACGGGCGGCGCGCTGGCGGCTCATGGGCGATTGTTGTGGGTGGCGTGCCAGAACGAAGTGGAGTGGACGGCCGGCGTATTGTTTGCCGCGTTTGGCCTGTTCACCGCCGTGTGCATCACGCGCGCCATCGCGCAGCGCATCGGTGAAGGCCGCGATGCCATCGACTCGTTCAAGCGCCAGCGCTTTGCATGGTTGTTCATGCTGTCTTTGTATGGCTTGCTGCTGGTTTTCGACGGCCGATATCGTGACTTTCCGGTGGCGCTGTTCATCCTGCCAGCGGTGGGCTTTGCCTTGCTGGCGCTCCTTCGCACATCAACTGCGATGCCGATGCTCGAAGAACGCATGATGGCGGCCTGGTTGCCGCTACTGGGCCTGGTGGTGGTGTTCCAGCAAGGCGGGGTGAACGCTACCGCGTGGCTATGGGGCGGCGTGAACGTGCTGCTGGCCGTGGCCGTTTTCATCCAGTGGCGAACCGCCCGCACGCAGGCGCGCTTCGCGCAGGACGCCCACCAGCAGGGCGAACGAGCCTAGCTCCACGCCATACAGCACCATGGAAAACACGCCAAGCGCCGCGGCGAGCACCGCCAGCCATGGGCGTCGTACCGCCAGGGAGGCGATCGCAGCGGCAACCGCCGCCCAGCCGTAGATGTGGTGCAGGAAGCCTTGCACCAGCAGCAGGCGCGGCGAACACCACCACAGCGCGACGTGCGCCTCGCAGGTCTCGCCGATCGCGGCCGGTTCGATAAAAAGAAAGCGCACCGCCGCCGCCAGGCCGCCAACGGCAGCGATCAGCAGCCACGGCGTAAGCGCGCGCAGTGTCAGGCGAATCGGCATGGGGTTTTACTTCCTGATGGCGGTGGCGGCAAGTTCCGCCGGTACGATGATTTCGGCGGCAAGCGGCAGGTGATCGGAGAACGCCTGTGGCAACGTCCAGCTTCGCTCAAGCGTAATGTCCGAGGAAGTGAGGATGTGATCGAGCGCGCGCCGCGGTTTCCAGCTGGGGAAAGTGGGCATCACGCTGGTCGGCGGCTGCAGCGCCGTGCGCGCAAAGAGCCTGCGCATCTCGGCACTGTCAGATGGCGTGTTGAGGTCGCCCATCAGCACCGCGTGCGGCGAATCGGACAACAGCTCGCCAATGAACGACAGCTGCGCATCGCGCGCGCGCGGGCTCAACGAAAGATGCGCCACCACCACTACCAAGGCCTCGCGCCCGACGCCGAAACGCGCCAGCAGCGCGCCGCGCCCCGGGATGCGGCTGGGTAGCGGGTGGTCGATCACTTCGGTGGGCTCGAGCCGGCTGATCAGGCCGTTGGCCGAATGCGCCAGGCGCGCCATGGCGCGGTTGGGCTGGTGCGACCAGAACGGCATCCCTGAGGTTTCGGCCAGGTAGCGCGTCTGGTTCAGGAATCCTGAGCGGAGCGAACCGGCATCGGCTTCCTGCAGGCCGATCACGTCGAACCCGGAAAGCAGCTCCGCCAGCGCATCCAGGTTGGCCATCTTGCTACGGCCAGGGAACACGGCATTGACGCTGCGCGTGACGTAGTCGGAATACCGCTGCACGCTGGCCCCGGCCAGGATGTTGCAGCTGAGCAGCCGAAGCCGGCGGCCCGGCGCCTGGGTGGGGGTTGGAACGGGTGCGGGGGATGTCATCGTGACGAGCGGTTACCGGCCTTGGGCCGCCTGAGGATGGCGCCGCGCATGTGAAAGCCAGGACATGCGCGGGCCATCTTCAGGTTCAGTGACCTGAGCCTGCCAGTTCGCGCTTGGCCAGCCATAGCGTCATGGCGTTGAGCTCGTTGTAATCCTTGACCTTATCCGAGCGGTACTTGCCGTTGACCACCAGCGTCGGCGTGGCGTCCACGCCCCAGCCCTGGATCAGCTTCATGTCGGCCTGCATCGCGCGGGTGGTCTGGGCGGAGTTCGCCGCGGCGAGGAACTTCGCCTTGTCCACGCCGTTGCGGGCGTAGAAATCGGCGATTTCGTCGATGGTGTTGATCGGGTAGTTGTCGACGTACTTGGCCTTGAACAGGGCGGCGTGCGTCTGCTTGAGCACACCCAGTTCGCGTGCGGCGTAGAAGGCGCGGGCGAACGGTTCCCAGGCGGTATTGAAGGCGGCGGGGATCAGCCGGAACACCACACCCGGCGGCAGCTGCTTTTGCAGGTCTTCGGCGGCGGCCTCGTAGTGGCCGCAGTGCGGACAGCCATAGGAGAACACTTCCACCACCTCCACCTTGCCGTCCTTGCCGGCGCGCTGCGGGGTGTCGACCTTCTGGTACTGCGTACCTTCCTGCCACTGGCCGTCGGCCACCTGGGCCGAGCATGCGGTGGCGAGCACGAGGCCGGCCACGAGGAGTGCAAGACGCCTGAACTTCATGAAACGATTCTCCGTCAGGCCGGCAGGCGGGTTACTTGCCGGCGGCTTCCTTGCTCACCAGGAACTGGGCGAGCTTGATGGTTTGTTCGTAGTTGCCGGCATCCTTCGGCGAGAAACGGTACTTGCCATTGATGACGATGGTCGGCGTGCTTTCGACCCCGTAAGCCTTGATCAGTTCATCGGCGCGCTTCATTTTCGTGTTGATCGAGAACGAATTGGCCGTGGCGGTGAACTCGTCGGGCTTGGCGCCGTACTGCGCATAGAACTTGGCGAAGTCGTCGATCGTGGGCCATGCGGCCTGCGGCTTGGGACGTTCGGAGCGAAGGTCCATCATGCCCAGCTCGCCCGACTTCCACACCGCGTCGTACATGGCGTCGTGGCCCTTGGCATCCACGCCCAGCGCCTGTGCGGTGTAGTACACGCGCTGCAGTGCCGGCCAATTTTCCGTCGGCACGAACGAGGCCGGCAGGTACACCACGGTGGCGGCCTTGGGCATGGCGGCGGAGAGCTTGTCCATCCAGTCGTGGAAGGCGTTGCAGGCGGGGCAGCCGTAGGAGAACACCTCCACCACTTCGATCTTGCCGGTGTTGGTGACGGTGGGCTGGGCAGGCTCGATGCGCTGGTACTGCTTGCCCTCGACGAAGGTGCCGTCGTCGACGAACTTGGCGGCAGCTTCCGCACGGTCGGCCGCGATGGTGGGATCGACGGCGGCGGGGGCGCTTGCCGCGGTGCCGGCAGCCGCGGGTGCCGCGGCGGTGACGGCCTGGGCGGGAGCGGCCACGCTCGTCGCAGCAGCGGTGGTCGACGCTGCCGTCGGCGCCGGGGCGGCCGGCGCGGCGCTGTCGCCGTTATTCGAACTGCAAGCCGATAGCATCAGCAGGGCAGCGCACACGAGCGACAGGCGCTTGAGCATGGTCGTTTCCTTCCTTGTAGTACGGGGATGTTGCTAGGGCTTAGTTCGCCACGGGTGCGGCGGAAGTCGGCTCGTTGGTGTGGAGGCCTTCGATGAAGCTGGCGAGCGCGGCGATGTCCTTTTCGTCGAGCTTCTGCGCGATCGACGGCATGATCTTGGCGTGCGCGTCGGTACCCCAGGTGGTGCCGTCGTGCCAGGCCTTCAGCGTGGCCTGCACGTAGTTGGCATGCTGGCCGGCCAGCTGCGGGTAGACCGCGCCCGGGTTGCCGTGGCCGTCGGGACCGTGGCAGGCCATGCAGGCCGGCACGCCCTTGGTGGTATCGCCCTCGTGGTACAGCTGCGCGCCGCGCTCCACCAGGGCCTGGTCGGCCACACCGGGCAGCGACTGCTTGGTGGCGAAGTAGGCGCCGATGTCGTGCATGTCCTGCGCGGTGAGCGGCGCGGCCATGCCCATCATGATCGGGTTCTGGCGGGTGCCGCCCTTGAAGTTGGCGAGCTGGCGGGCGGTGTAGGACTCCACCTGGCCAGCCAGGCGCGGGTACTGAGGATCGGTCGAGTTGCCGTCCATGCCGTGGCAGGCGCCGCAGACGGCGGCCTTGGCCTGGCCCGCGGTGGCATCGCCGGCCTTGGCGGCAACGGCATGCGCGGCGTCAGCGGGCGCGGCCGGTGCCTGGGCGGCGACTGGGCCACCGGCGGTCGCGGAGGCGCTGGTGGCCGAGGCGGGAGCGGCTTCCTGGGCTCCCGCGGGGGCCTTGGCGGCACTGGCGGCCGGAGCTGCCTTCGGCTCGGTGGCCTGCTGGGCGGCTGCCGAGCTCATGACGAGCACGGTGGCGAAGGCAACGGCGTGCCGAAAACTCATACTTTCTCTCCAAGGGGAAGCATTGAACACGCCGCGCGCACCGCGCGTCGAAACCCCAAGATTATCCCCGTGCGGCCGAAGTTGAGTCAAACCACATTAAACTGACGATCTGCCCAGCCGCGGCATCCCCCCAAGGCCCGACCCCATGTCCCCGATCCCCAACCCCCTGCAGGGCGCCGAATTCGTGCTCGCCGCCCACCGCATCGGCCAGATGCCCGCCGATCGCGGCGCGGAGGTTGCCTTTGCCGGCCGTTCCAATGCCGGCAAGTCCAGTGCCCTGAATGCGCTCACCGCCCACAAGGGCCTGGCCCGAACGTCCAAGACGCCCGGCCGCACGCAGCAGCTGGTGGTTTTCAGCCTGCCTGCCAAAGTGGACACGGCCGGAAATCCCCTGGATGCCCGGTTGATCGACCTTCCGGGCTACGGCTACGCCAAGGTGCCCGAAGACCTCCGCGAGCACTGGAAGGCCGAGATCGATCTCTACCTGCACCAGCGCGAGAGCCTGCGCGGCCTGATCCTCATCGTCGATATCCGCCATCCGCTGAAGGACTTCGACCGCATGATGCTGGGCTTCTGCGCCGGCACCCGGTTGCCCTGCCATGTACTGCTGACCAAGGCCGACAAGATCTCCCGTGGCCAGGCGGGCTCGGCGTTGCAGGCACTGCGCAACGAGTACAACCGCGAGGGCTGGCACAACGCCACCGCGCAGATCTTCTCCTCGTCTGAAAAGACCGGCGTGGACGAAGCGCGCGCACGCGTCCAGCAATTGCTGGTATCCCCGCGCGACTAACCGCCGTTGGCGCGCATGAAGGCGGCGCAGGCCAGCTCCATGCCGGCGCGGTCGGCTTGGTCGAAGCGCGCCACCGTCGGGCTGTCCACATCCCACACGCCCAGCAGGCTGCCGTCCGCGCGCACCAGCGGCACCACGATTTCCGACGCCGATGCCGCGTCGCAGGCGATGTGACCATCGAAGGCGTTGACGTCTTCCACCAGCTGGGTTTCGCGCATCGAAGCGGCCGTGCCGCAGACGCCGCGGCCCAGCGCGATACGGATGCAGGCAGGCTTGCCCTGGAAGGGGCCGACGACCAATTCCTGACCGTCGTAAAGGTAGAATCCCGCCCAGTTCACGTCCGGCAGGGCGTTGAACATCAGCGCGGCGAAGTTGGCCGCGTTGGCAATCAGGTTGGTCTCGCCGGTCATCAGTCCACCGGCCTGCTGGGCAAGTTCCGCATAGAAGGCGGTTTTGTCGGCGGTGTCGATGGTCTTGTGCTCGAACATGGCGGGACAGCCTTTTCTTAAGTATTCGTCGCGCCGTTATGGCGGCTGTGGCGCGGGCATGCAAGGGCTAAGCAAGGTGAAAGGGGCGGTTTTCATCGCCGGTACCGATACCGGCATCGGCAAGACCTGGGTGGCGTCGGGTCTGGTGGGCGCGCTGGCGGCCCTTGGCACGCGTGTGGCCGGGATGAAGCCGGTGGCCAGCGGTTGCGTGGTCACGCCCGAGGGCTTGCGCAACGACGACGCGCTGGCCCTGCAGGCGGCCAGCTACCCGCAGCCAGTCTATGACGACGTTAACCCGGTTGCCCTGGCCAACGCGGTGGCCCCGCACGTGGCCGCGCGGCGTTCCGGGGTGGACATCGACGTGAGCATTCTGCGCGCCGCGTTCGATCGTCTTGGATCCGGCCACGACCTGGTCGTGGTGGAAGGCGTGGGTGGCTGGCTGGTGCCGCTGGGTCCCGCGCTGCAGGCGTCGGACATCCCGCGCCAGTGGAAGCTGCCGGTAATCCTTGTAGTGGGCCTTCGCCTGGGTTGCATCAGCCATGCCCAGCTTTCGGCGCGAGCCATCGTGGCCGATGGCTGCGAGCTGATGGGGTGGATCGGGAACCAGGTGGACCCGGCGATGGAAGCCCTGGACGACAATATCGCCACCTTGAGCCACGTGCTGCCCGCGCCGTGCCTGGGCATCCTCGGGCACGATCAACCCGCGGTGCCGGCGCTGGCCGCGGCAGCACGACAAATTCACGAGCGCTGGCTTATCAACACGCCATGAGCAGACAACGTTATTACCTCTCGGTGGACAACCTGGCCGCGGCCAAAGCCCGTGAACCCTCGCTCGCTTTCGAGGGCATCGGCCCGGTCGCCCTGGCGGCGGCGGTCACCGACGCCATGCGCAGCGACGGGCTGTTCCAGCGCTGGAAAGCCCTGCAGGCCGAACCCGACGACGTCGATCCCTCGCTGGGTGTCACCGACGCTTCGGCGGAAGCCACGGGCAAGGAAACCAGCCGCTCGGAGATCGAGTTGGTCACTACCTTGCCAATGAGCATCGTCAAGCAGCGGCTGACTTGGCTGATCGGCTCGTCCTGGAATATTCGCGACATAAAGGCGGCCTGACCCACCTGCCGGACGTGCCTTTCTGCCATGGCGCGGGCCTGTGCGGCCCGCTACGATCCGTGGCTTGCCTGAAAGGAAAACCACCATGCTCCGGATCCGCCACCTCGTGATCGCAAGCTCCCTTGCCCTCGGCGCCTGCTCGTCGCACACCGACCAAACCGAAGCCCCGGCATCGCCCGGTACCGCGGCCAGCGCGCCTGCGACGGCCACCACCTCCGCCTCGGCGGCTTCGCAGGCCAATCCGTTCTATACGGAAAGCAACCTGCCGTTCCACGCGCCGGACTTCACCAAGATCAAGGATTCGGACTTCCAGCCGGCGTTCGAAGAAGGCATGCGCCAGAAACTGTCCGAAGTGGAGCAGATCGCCAATCAGACGGCGGAGCCCACCTTCGACAACACCTTCGTGGCGCTGGAGCGCTCCGGCGCGTTGCTCACGCGCGTGAACCGCGTGTTCGATGCCCTGACCGGCGCCAATACCAACGACGCCTTGCAGAAGATCCAGGAAGACGAAGCGCCCAAGCTTGCCGCGAACCAGGATGCGATCTACCTCAACCCGAAGCTCTTCGCCCGCATCAAGAAAGTCTACGACGACCGCCAGAAGCTGAACCTTCAGCCGGAAGACCAGCGCCTGGTGGAGTGGTACCACGATGATTTCGTGCACAACGGCGCGAACCTCAACGACGAGCAGAAAGAACAGCTGAAGAAGTACAACGGCGAGCTGTCCACGCTGTCCACGCAGTTCACCAACAAGCTCTTGGCCGCCAGCAAGGACGGCGCCGTGGTGGTGGACGACAAGAAGCAGCTGGCCGGCCTTTCCGATGCCGACATCGCTGCCGCGGCGCAGGCGGCAAAAGACCGCAACCTCGACGGCAAATGGGTGCTGGTGCTGCAAAACACCACGCAGCAGCCGTTGCTGCAGTTCCTTACCGACCGCGCAATGCGCGAGAAGCTGTTCAAGGCTTCCTGGGGCCGCGCCGAGAAGGGTGACGCCAACGATACGCGCGATCTGATCGTGCGCATCGCGCAGTTGCGCGCCCAGCGCGCGAAGCTGCTGGGTTCGCCTAATTTCGCTGCCTGGGAATTGACCGACCAGATGGCCAAGACGCCCGAGGCCGCCGAAGGCTTCATGGAAAAGCTTGCCCCCGCTGCCGTGGCCCGCGCCCACGCCGAGGGCAAGGACATCCAGGCGGTGATCGACAAGCAGCACGGCGGCTTCAAGCTGCAGCCATGGGATTGGAACATCTACGCCGAGCAGGTACGCAAGGCCAAGTACGACCTGGACGAATCGCAGGTCAAGCCGTACTTCGAACTGGATAACGTGCTGCAGAACGGCGTGTTCTATGCGGCCAACCAGCTTTACGGCCTCACCTTCAAGGAACGCAAGGACATCCCCGTCTACCAGCCGGACGTGCGTGTGTTCGAGGTGTTCGACAAGGACGGCACCTCGCTTGCGCTGTTCTATGCCGACTACTACAAGCGCGACAATAAGAACGGCGGCGCCTGGATGAGCAACTTCGTCGACCAGTCGAAGTTGCTGGGCGACAAGCCGGTGATCTACAACGTGTGCAACTTCACCAAGCCGGCCGATGGCCAGCCGGCGCTGATCAGCTTCGACGATGTGGTCACCATGTTCCACGAGTTCGGCCACGGTCTGCATGGCATCTTCGCCAATACGCAGTACCCGAGCCTGTCCGGCGCCAACACGCCGCGCGACTTCGTCGAATTCCCGTCGCAGTTCAACGAGCACTGGGCAACCGATCCGAAGATCTTCGCCAACTACGCCAAGCACTACCAGACGCACGCACCGATGCCGGCGGAGCTGGTGCAGAAGATCCAGAACGCGCGTGACTTCAACCAGGGCTATGCGATGAGCGAAGTCATCGGCGCAGCGCTATTGGACATGCAGTGGCACTCCATCGCCTCCGACGCGCCGAAGCAGGATGCCGATGCCTTCGAAGCAGCAGCGCTGAAGAAGACCGGCATGGACAATCCGCAGGTGCCGCCGCGCTACCGCTCAAGCTACTTCCAGCACATCTGGGGCAACGAGTACGCCGCCGGCTACTACGCTTACCTGTGGACCCAGATGCTCGCCGACGACGCCTTCCAGGGTTTCGTCGACAAGGGCGGCATGACACCCGAAAACGGCCAGCGCTTCCGCGAGATGGTGCTCTCGCGCGGCAACACCGTGGAGCTGGGCAAGCTCTATCGCGACTGGCGCGGCGCCGATCCGCAGATTGCACCGATGCTGAAGAACCGCGGTTTGCAGAAGTAATTGCCGGCTTTTATCCCTCGCCATGGCGGCCCGGCACGGGCGCGCCATGGCGAGGGATGCTTCACCCGGCGGAATGGCCTAGTTCGAAATGCCCTAGTTTCGTGGCGTGGGCGAGCGCCTATCATCGTCCGCTGCCGGCCGTGCAGGGGCAGCCGGTCCTCTGATGACTACAGGACTGCATGCCATGCACGACATGAAAAAGCTCGACAACTTAAAGCACCTGGACAAGGGTGCGCCCGAAGCGATGAAGGCGTTCTGGGCCTTCGACAAGGCGGCCTTCGCCGAAGGTGCTTTGTCGGGACAGGTCAAGCAACTGATCGCGATCGGCGTGGCGCTGACCACGCAATGCCCTTATTGCATCGAGATCCATACCAAGGCGGCGCGCGACGCAGGCGCCACCGATGCGATGCTGGCCGAAGCCACGCTCGTCGCCGCGGCGATCCGCGCCGGTGGCGCGGTCACGCACGGCGCGCATTGCTTCTAGCGAAGGCCTAGTAGGCGAACTCGCCGAACACAGGATCCACCGAGCCGCCCCAGGCGCCATGGAACAGCTCGAGCTTCTGCTCGGCCGGCGTCTGGTTGGCCAGCGCCACTTCGTTCAGCGGCGCCAGGAACATGCTCTCATCCGCGCCGCGCCCGTTCACCCGTGCGCGGCGCTTCAGGCCCTGCTCGGCGATCTTCAGCGCCTCCAGGGCAAGCTCCCGCACCGTGTGGCCGCGGAAGGGTAGCTTCAGAGCCTGCTTGGGTACGCCGTCGCGCAGCGCGTGGCGTTCTTCCTTCGAAAAATCCTTGACCAGGTCCCAGGCGGCATCGAGCGCGGTGTCGTCGTATAGCAGGCCCACCCAGAAGGCCGGCAGCGCACACAGGCGACCCCAGGGGCCACCATCGGCGCCGCGCATCTCCAGGTACTGCTTCAGGCGCACTTCCGGGAAGGCGGTGGTGAGGTGGTCGGCCCAGTCCTTCATGGTGGGCCGCACGCCCGGCAGTGCGTCGAGCTTGCCATCCATGAAATGCCGGAAATTCTTGCCAGAAAGATCGACGTACTTGCCGTCGCGATAGCTAAAATACATTGGCACATCGAGGATGTAGTCGACATAGCGCTCGTAGCCGAACCCGTCCTCGAAGACGAAATCGAGCATGCCGGTGCGATCGGCGTCGGTATCGGTCCAAACATGCGAGCGATAGGACAGGAAACCGTTCGGCTTGCCTTCGGTGAAGGGCGAGTCGGCGAAGAGCGCGGTGGCGATCGGCTGCAATGCCAGGCCCACGCGGAACTTCTTCACCATGTCCGCTTCAGAGGAAAAATCCAGGTTCACCTGCACCGTGCAGGTGCGCGTCATCATGTCCAGGCCGAGCGAACCGACCTTGGGCATGTACTCGCGCATGATCTTGTAGCGGCCCTTGGGCATCCAGGGCATTTCCTCGCGCTTCCACTTCGGCTGGAAGCCCATCCCCAGGAAGCCCAGGCCCATGCCGTCGGCGATGCTGCGCACTTCTTCCAGGTGCGTATGGACTTCCGAACAGGTCTCGTGGATGGTTTCCAGCGGCGCGCCGGAAAGCTCCAGCTGCCCCGCGGGCTCCAGCGTGATGTTGGCCTTGCCACGGGTGAGTGCTACCGGCGTCTCGCCCTCGCGGGCGATGTCCCAGCCGTAGCGGCTCGCGATGCCCTCGAGTAACCGGCGAATGCCGCGCTCGCCCTCGAAGGTGGGGGCATGGAGGTCGTCGGTGCGGAAGCCGAACTTCTCGTGTTCGGTGCCGATGCGCCAATCCGCGAGCGGTTTTTCGCCCTGGGCAACATAAGCGACGAGCTCGTCCCTCGAGCTGATCGGCGTGCCGGGAGCGGCGCTGGGGATGGACACGGGCATTCCTTGGAAGTGTTGGCTGGCCTTCCTTTGGGGGCGATCGCAGGCGATCAAAAGGGCAGGCGACAGCGAGAATAGCGGTCCGATGGTCCGAAGACGAGCAAGACGGCCATATGCGCACGGCGTGGCGTTGCCAGTTCAGTAATGGCCAGGACCGTCGACTGCGACGATTTCGTCGAAGCGCTCGCGCAGTGCGGCATGCAGCCGGCGGATGGCCGGCGAGAATTGCTGCCGGTGTGGGCAGATGAAATGCAGCGGCGCCAGCTCACCCAGCTGTCCGGCAAGTACTTGCGCCAGTCGTCCCGAGGCGATGTCGGCGCGCACATCGAGCCACGACTTGTAGGCAATGCCATGGCCTTCGATGGCCAGGCGCCTGACCACGTCCGCGTCGTCGCACACCAGTACCGGGCTTACCTGCACCACCTGGCAGCCGTCATCGACGGGAAAGCTCCACTTGTCGTAAGCGTTGCCCTTCATCATCCAGGACAGGCAGTCGTGGTTGGGGAGATCTTCCAGCGAAGCCGGTGCACCGCGGCGTTCCAGGTAGGAAGGGGAGGCCACCAGCACGCGGCGATTGCCCGGGACCAGCGGCAAGGCCACGAAGCTTGCATCCGACACGGCGCCCAGGCGGATGGCGACATCCACGGGGTCGCGGAACACGTCGGCAACCTGGTCGGAGAAGTGCAGGTGCAGGTCTAGATGTGGGTGCTGGCGCCTGAAATCGGAGAGCCATGGCAGTAGCACGTTGCGGCCAAGGTCCGACGGTGCCGCGATGCGCAGGCTGCCCTGCAACGCCCCTGAGTCTTCGACCAGGCGCTCGCGGCCTTCGCGCAACGCAGCCAACACCTCGCGCGCATACGGCAGATACGACTGGCCTTCGGGTGTCAGGCGCAGGCTGCGGGTGGAGCGCGCGAACAGGCGCACGCCAAGCTCCGCTTCCAGCCGCGCTACGGCTGCGCTGGCCTGGCCGGGCAGGAGATCCGCTTCGCGGGCGGCATTGGAGAAGCTGCCGAGCGCTGCCGTGCGTACGAACAGGCCAAGGTCGTCCAGGCGAATCATTTTCACTCCCGCGGTGAAAGTGCTTTCCCGCCGACGTGGTGGATAACGCGGCCGGGCAGGTGGATCATGGCTACATACGTAGGCTGGGTAATCGCCCCCACGCCTTATATTTTTCGCATCATAAGGAAAATCCCCATGAAGGCCATCGTCTATACCCAGAACGCGCTGCCCATCGACGACCCGGCGTCCCTGCACGAGATGGATCTACCCAAGCCTTCGCCTGGCCCGCGCGACCTGCTGGTGGCGATCAAGGCCATCGCGGTGAATCCAGTGGATACCAAGGTGCGCCACCGCGCGCCGGTGACCGAGCCGCGCATCCTGGGCTGGGACGCGGTGGGCACGGTAGAGGCGACGGGGAGCGAGGTCACCCTGTTCAAGCAGGGCGACGAGGTGTTCTACGCCGGCTCCATTGCCCGGCCCGGTTCGTACGCGGAATATTCCCTGGTCGATGAACGCATCGCCGGCCCCAAGCCGCGCAGTATCGACGCCGCCCAGGCGGCCGCGCTGCCGTTGACCACGCTTACCGCCTACGAGCTGTTGTTCGACCGCCTGGGCGTGGCCGAGGGCGGCGGTGAAGGGCAGGTGCTGCTGGTGATCGGCGCTGGCGGTGGCGTGGGTTCGATCCTGGTACAGCTGGCACGCAAGCTCACCCGGCTCACCGTGGTGGGCACGGCCTCGCGCAAGGAGACCATAGACTGGGTCACCGAGCTTGGCGCCCATCACGTGATCGACCATGGCAAGCCGTTCGCCGACCAGCTCAAGGCCATCGGTATCGATACGGTCGATATCGTGGCCAGCCTCACGCACACCGACGACTACTTCGCCCAGCTTCCGGACCTCATCAAGGCCCAGGGTCGTTTTGGCATCATCGACGACCCGGCTTCGCTGGATGTCACCAAGCTCAAGTCCAAGGCCATTTCCCTGCACTGGGAATCGATGTTCACCCGCTCGGTGTACGGCACCGACGACATCCAGCGCCAGCACGACATCCTCGCCCGTGCATCGGCGCTCATCGACGACGGCACGCTGAAGACCACGATGGGCGAGCATTTCGGCCGCATCAACGCTGCGAATCTGCGCAAGGCGCACAAGAAGATCGAATCGCACACGGCGCGCGGGAAGATCGTGCTGGAAGGGTTCTAGGCCGCCGAACGGCAGGGCGCTTTTCAGCGACCCTGCCGCTCCCGTTTTGCCCGCATCGCCGAGCGAGCCATGCAGCCGAACTGCCGGTTGTTCTCGTGCCTTTCGCGTGCGGTCCTGGACGCCTCCGTCACCTCGCGTTGCAGCTTCTGGTAGCTCACCCAGCGACGCTGCTCCAGCCGTCCTTCGTCCAGGGCGGCGCGTACGGCGCAACCGGCTTCGCCACCATGGCTGCAGTCCCTGAACCGGCAAGCCAGCGCCAGCGACTGGACATCGTCGAAGGCCGATTGCACGCCCTCGACGGCCGCACCCACGCGCAACTCGCGCATGCCCGGCGTATCGATCACCCAGGCGCCCGTGCAGGTGAGGAACATCTCCCGTCCCGTGGTCGTGTGCCGGCCCCGGGCATCGTCGTCGCGAATTGCCGAAGTGAGCCGCGCCTGGTTACCGACCAGCGCGTTGGTAAGCGTGGACTTGCCCACGCCCGACGAACCGACGAAGGCGACGGTACTGCCTTCGGCCAGCCATCGCGCGAGTGCGCCAAGGCCCTCGGGCCTGGTGGCATCCACAGCCACCACCGCCGCGCCCCGGGCCACGCCGTGTGCCTGCGCCACGTAGGCGCCCGCCTGACTGCACAGGTCCGCCTTGGTCAACACCACGACGGGCTCGACACCCGCCTGATGGGCGAGCGCCAGGTAGCGCTCCAGGCGCGAAGGATTGAAATCCTCGTTGCAGGAACTGACCACGAACAGCGTATCGACGTTGGCGGCGATGGACTGGCGATGCCCGTCGGTACCGGCGCCGATACGCTCGATCAACGACTGCCGCTCGACTAGTCGCGCGACACGTTCGTTGGCATCCTCGACCAGCACCCAATCGCCCACGGCGATGGAAACCTCCAGTGCGTCGACCACGCGCTGCGGCACAACCACGTGCGCCTGGCCGCGCGAGGAAAGCACGGCCAGCCCGCTGCGGTGCACGGCCATCACCCGGGCAGGGTAGGCCGATTCAAAATCATCCAGGGCCAGGTGCTGGGCATACGACGCGCGCCAGCCCAGCTGGTGCAAGGAATAAACAGGAGAAGACATGGGGAACCCTTTCAAATCGCTCATGGCGCGACCTCCCGACAGCGGGAAGGCGAACGGACGACCGGGTTCGACACGCGTGCCAGCGAGGACCGCTGGCGGGCAGATCAGTGCAGCGTGGACCCGGCGACGATGGCGGATACGACATTCATGATGTTCTCCTTCCTCGTGCGAGTGGATCAAAGGGACGCGCAGGTTAATCGCGAAATTCGCCGGGTGCAACCGTGCCGTTCGTTATGGATGCACGCGCCCCGCGCCCGTGGCGACCAGTCCGGCAGCGATCGAGAGTACGAGCCCCAGCAGGTAGATCGGATGGAACGGGGCGTGGAAGAACACGACCAGCCAGATCGTCGCCAGTACCGGGGCAAGGAACACCAGTGGCGCAATGCGCGAGGGCGGCGCCAGCTGCAGCGCCCGCAACCACCAGAAATACGAAAGGCCGTTGATGATGCAGCCATTGAGCAACAGGCCCGCCCACGCCTTGCCCGACGACGGCAACGCCAGCCCATCTCCCAGCAATACCGTGATTAGCGAAAACACTGCACCCCAGGCGAAGAACCCGAAGGTCAGCAGCATCCCTTCACCCGGCACGCTCCTGGACAACAGGGAATAAAGCGCGAAGGACGCCGCACCGAGCAGGACGATGCCGAGCGTCGGCAAGTCCTGCGCGGGCAGGGCGGTGAAGTTCCCCTTGGTGGCAACGACCGCGGAACCTGCAAAGCCCAGCAGCACTGCCGCCACGCCCACCGCTCCGATCCGTTCGCGCGTCACCAGCGGCGCCAGCAACACGATCAGCACCGGCCACAGGTACTGCACCACCAGCACGGCCATGCCATCGCCCACCGCGTAACCGTGGTACAGGCACAGGTAGAAGAGATAGCAGCCAAGGAAGCCAGGCAATGCCGTGCGCAGCAGGTTGCGGCGAGCGTCGGCGAGGAGGCCCGCGAAGGATCGTGCGCGCTTGAGCGCCACTGCCCCGCAGACGAATGCGGAAAGTACGTTGGACAGCAGCAGGAATTGCAACGGCGTGATGTCCTGCGTGGTCACCTTGGCGACCACGGGAATCAGGCTCCAGCTGGCGATGCAAAGCGCTGCGAAGAAAAAGGCCCTGGTCATCAGTTGCACTTCGTGTTGATCAAGTCAGAAGACGTTTTCTAGCACGGGAGCAACGACCCTGCTCAAATGAATCGGCCACTACCTACCGACGCAGGGTTGACGGACTACGGTCATAACGCGAAAGCCCCGTTAGACTCGTTGTTGCACAATGTTCGACATGTCTTGTTGAACATGAGCCGGCATGACTCACGACGAAAGCCAGGAAGGCAAGGAAATGAGTACGTCTCCGCTCGATGTTGAAGCGAATGGCCACGCCGACGCGATCGCGCCTGGTCAACGCTGGGCCCTTCCAGGTCCGAAATCGGATGACCTGATGACGCATCTGGTCGCGCGCATGGCCACCCTCGAGTTCGGCATGGGCAGGGTGGTCGGATCCATCGAACGCCTGGATAGGCAAATGGATGACCAGCGCACGCTCATTCAGGCCATGGGTGAGCGCCTGGATGGGCGTATCGACGAGGTGGGCGAACGCATCGATGAGATGGGCAAGCGCTTGGACGGGCGTATCGACGAGATGGGCAAGCGCCTGGACGGGCGTATCGACGAGGTGGGCAAGCGCCTGGACGGACGGATCGACAACCTTGCCGCGCAGGTCCAGAAACTCGCCGATGTCGTCGGCGATCTCGTTTCCTGGAAGCAGCGGATCTGGGGGATATGCCTCGCCGTGTCGGGATTCGCATCCATCACGGGACTGTTGTGGGCGCTGGTAAAAACGATCATCCAGCCAGCCTGAGTGATTTCGCCAAAAGAAAAGGCCGGCAGAATGCCGGCCTTTTCATGTGCAGCGTGATGAAACTCAGCGCTTCATCGAATTGAAGAACTCATCATTCGACTTGGTGTTCTTCATCTTGTCCAGCATGAACTCGATCGCCGCCAGCTCATCCATCGGGTGCAGCAGCTTGCGCAGGATCCAGATCTTCGACAGCAGGTCCGGGTCGATCAGCAGATCCTCGCGGCGGGTGCCGGAGCGGTTGATGTCGATCGCGGGGTAAACGCGCTTTTCGGAGATGCGGCGGTTCAGGTGCACTTCCATGTTGCCGGTGCCCTTGAACTCTTCGTAGATCACCTCGTCCATCTTCGAACCGGTCTCGGTGAGCGCGGTGGCGATGATGGTGAGGCTGCCGCCTTCCTCCACGTTACGCGCCGCACCGAAGAAGCGCTTGGGGCGCTGCAGGGCGTTGGCGTCGACACCACCGGTGAGCACCTTGCCGGAGCTCGGGATCACCGTGTTGTAGGCGCGGGCCAGGCGGGTGATGGAGTCAAGCAGGATGATCACATCCTTCTTGTGCTCGACCAGGCGCTTGGCGCGCTCGATCACCATTTCGGCCACCTGCACGTGGCGCACGGCCGGTTCGTCGAACGTCGACGAAATCACTTCGGCGCGCACGCTGCGGGCGATTTCCGTCACTTCTTCCGGACGCTCGTCGATCAACAGCATGATCAGGTGAGCGTCGGGATGGTTGTGCACGATGGCCTGGGCGATGTTCTGCAGCATCATCGTCTTGCCCGACTTCGGCTGCGAGACGATCAGGCCGCGCTGGCCACGGCCGATGGGGGCGACGAGGTCAAGGATACGGCCGGTGATGTCCTCGCTCGAACCGTTGCCGCGTTCGAGCTTGAACGCCTTGCGCGGGAACAGCGGGGTGAGGTTCTCGAAGAGCATCTTGTTCTTCGAGGCTTCCGGCGGATCGCCGTTGATGTCGTCCACCTTGAGCATGGCGAAGTAACGCTCGCCTTCCTTCGGGTGACGCACGCGTCCGGTGATGTAGTCGCCGGTGCGCAGGTTGAAGCGGCGGATCTGGCTGGGCGACACATAGATGTCGTCGGGGCCGGCAAGGTAGGACTCGTCCGCCGAGCGCAGGAAACCGAAGCCGTCCTGCAGGATTTCCAATACGCCCTCGGCCCAGATGCCGCCACCGGAGCGGGCATGCGCCTTGAGGATGTTGAAGATGACATCCTGCTTGCGCTGGCGGGCCACGCCTTCGCGTACACCCAGCGATTCGGCGAACTCCAGGAGCTGGATGGCGTTCTTGCGCTTGAGCTCCGTGAGGTTGATCAGGCGGTCGCTGCTGCCGGCATCGGCGTTTTCGTCTTCGTCAGCCGGGTAGCCGTTATTGTTGTTGTAGTGCTGGTTGCGCTGGTAGTTGCCGGCGTTGTTGCCGGCGTTGTTACCCGGACTGCCACCCTGCTGGGGACGTCCCTGGTTGCGCTCGTTGCGGCGACGGCGGCCGCGGCTGTCGCGACCTTCGCGCTGCTGGTTGTTTTGGCCCTGAGCCCCCTGGTTCGGGTTGGCCGGCTGACCGCCGCCCTGGCCCTGTGGCTGCTGACCCTGCGCGCCTTGCGGATCGTTGCCGCCGGGCTTGCCGCCTTCCTGGCCGCCATTGCCCTGGTTACCCTGGTTGTCGCGCGCCTCGTAGGTGGGGCGCGGCTCCCGGACATTGCCGTTGGCATTGCCCTGGCTTTCATGGCCGCCCGATGCCGTGGCCGCGGGGGCTGGCTGCGTGGGTGCCGGTGCCGGGGTGGGCGCCGGGGGTGGAGCGGGCGCGGCCCGCTCGGCGCGCGCAGGAGCCGACGGCAGCTCGCCCTGTACGGGCGCGGCAGCCTTGGCGTTCTTGCGCGGCGCGCGCTTGACCGGCTCGCTCACAGGTTTGTCATCGGCGCGCTTGGCGTCGGTGGATGCTTTGGATTCGATATCAGACACGGGCAAACCTCGGGGGCGCCGTTAAGGGAAGGGTTTTGGGAGTTGAAGCGGATGGCGCGAAGGGCGCGGGACAGCGGTGAGTCCCGGCAGGTGCGATGGAATCTAGCACTGCACGCGCCGCGGCGTAAAGCCACGGCGCGTGAATAACCGGGTCAAATACCCGGATTGGACACGATTACAGGGTTTTGTCGATCAATTGCGACAATTGGCCCTTGCTGACGGCGCCGATCTGGGTGGCCTCGACCTTGCCGTTCTTGAAGATCATCAGGGTGGGAATACCGCGGACGCCGAAGTCGCGGGGGGTCTTCTGGTTCTGGTCGATATTGATCTTGGCGATACGCAGCTTGCCCTGGTATTGGGTGGCCAGGTCGTCCAGGATCGGTGCGATGGCCTTGCAGGGGCCGCACCATTCGGCCCAGAAATCGAGCAGGACAGGTGTATCGGAATCAAGCACTTCGGCCTTGAAGGCCTCGTCGCTAACATGGGTGATCAGGTCGTTCACCGAGGATCTCCAGCTTGGGATGTTAAGGGGGTTGACGACCGCGCGGCTCGCATCAGCTACACTCATGCGCCCACGAAGCGCGGGTTGAACCAGGAATGAGGGGTGCCCCCAGGGGCTTGTTCTCATTCCAGCGCAACTCGGGGTGCGATTCAAGGGCGCTGAAGCTGGCGCCGCCGCACGGCCGCTACACGCCCAGGCCAGGGCACCCCGGGCGTTTCGTTTCTGTCACTGGAAATGGGCACGCCCGCCCCAATTTCAACCATGCCACAGGCGCACTTTCGCGCCGCGGCCCCCAAGCCGGCAGCCCATCCGGGCGCCCGCATCTGCGATGACCCCCTATCCATGTCTGAAAAAGTACTGACCGACACCTTCTTCGAGTCCTTCGACCTGCACCCACTGCTCCAGCAGGGTCTTGCCGATACCGGATTCACCCGCTGCACCCCGATCCAGGCCCTGACCCTGCCCCTGGCGCTGGAGGGCCGTGACGTCGCCGGCCAGGCCCAGACGGGCACCGGCAAGACCTGCGCCTTCCTGGTGGCGATGATGAACCGGCTTCTCACCAAGCCTGCCGCCAACGACCGCAAGGATTCCGATCCCCGGGCGCTGATCATCGCTCCCACGCGGGAACTTGCGATCCAGATCGAAAAGGACGCCCAGGCCATTGGCCGGCATACGGGCCTGCGCTTCGCCCTGATCTACGGCGGCGTCGACTACGACAAGCAGCGCCAGCTGCTGCGCGACGGCTGCGACGTGATCATCGCCACGCCCGGCCGCATGCTCGACTACTACAAGCAGAGCGTATTCGGCCTCAATTCCGTCGAAGTGATGGTGATCGACGAGGCCGACCGCATGTTCGACCTCGGCTTCATCAAGGACGTCCGCTTCATCTTCCGCCGCCTGCCGGCCCGCGAGCAGCGTCAGGTGCTGCTGTTCTCGGCCACCTTGAGCCACCGCGTGCTGGAGCTGGCCTACGAGCACATGCACAACGCCGAGAAGCTGGTGGTGGAAACAGACAACATCACCGCCGACCGCGTCCGCCAGCTGGTCTACTTCCCTTCCAAGGAAGAGAAGATGCCGCTGCTGCTGAACCTGCTCGAGCAGACCGGTGCCGAACGCAGCATCATTTTCGTCAACACCAAGGCCGCCGCCGAGCGCATCACCGACCGCCTGAAGCGCCACAACTACCGCGTGGGCGCCATCTCCGGCGACGTGCCGCAGATCAAGCGGCAGAAGCTGCTGCAGCGCTTCCAGGACGGCGTGATCGACATGCTGGTGGCCACGGACGTCGCCGCCCGCGGCCTGCACATCCCGGCCGTCAGCCACGTCTTCAACTACGACCTGCCGCAGGACGCCGAAGACTACGTCCACCGCATTGGCCGTACCGCGCGGCTGGGTGCCGACGGCGACGCGCTCAGCTTCGCCTGCGACCTTTACGCCATGGGCCTGCCCGACATCGAGCAATACATCGGGCAGAAAATCCCGGTGGCCAATGTCACGGCCGACCTCCTGATCATGCCCAAGCCGAAGCCCCGCGCCGACGGCCTGGCGGACGATCCGGATGAAGATGCCGCCGATGCGGCCGCCAGTTCCCCGGTGAACGACAAGGCCCGCGAGGCCCGCTCGCGTTCGCGCAGTGGTGGCGGTGCGCCCGATCGTGCGAAGAAGTCCAACGGCAGCAGCGGTGAGCGCCGTCCTCCGCGTGAGCGCACGCCCATGGCCCCGGTCGCCGAATTCGCGGGTGAAGCTGTTGAAGTTGCCGTGCCAGTCGTATCCGCCGGCGCCAATACTGCTGTGGCCGCCGACGGCGATCCGGCCAAGAAGCGTCGCCGCCGCCGCCGCGGTGGCAAGGCCGCTCGTGAGCGTACGGGCAACGGCGGCACCGAGCAGATCGTGGAGTCCACCGCCAAGGGGTCGGCCGAGCCTGGCCGCCGTCCTTCACGCCACGTGCCCTCGGCTCGGCCGACCACCCCGGCACCGGCGCCGGTCGCGGAAAAAGTCGGCTTCTTCAAGCGCCTCGGACGCCTCTTCGGCGCTCGATAACTTGCGGAAATCCCGTATGCTTCCTTAAGTCAAATCCAAGGGAAGCGCGGTGATTCGTTTCGACCAGGTGGGCAAGCGCTATGAAGGCGGCCACGAAGCCCTGGCCGACGTGAGTTTCGGTGTCGAAGCCGGTGAAATGGCTTTCGTCACCGGCCACTCCGGTGCCGGCAAAAGCACCTTGCTGAAGATGCTGGGCCTGATCGAGCGTCCCACCCACGGCATCGTCATGTTCGACGGCCAGAGCCTGGCGCAGGCGCGAACGGGCGATATTCCCAGGCTCCGCCGGCGCATCGGCATGGTCTTCCAGGACCATCGCCTGCTGATGGACCGCACCGCCTTCGCCAACGTCGAACTGCCGCTGGTGATCGCCGGCGTTCCCGCCGCCGACCGTGGCAAGCGCGTACGCGCGGCGCTGGAAAAGGTGGGCCTGCTGCCCAACGAAAAACACCTGCCCTCGGCGCTGTCCACCGGCGAGCAGCAACGCCTGGGGATCGCCCGCGCCATCGTGGGCAAACCCACCCTGCTGATTGCCGACGAACCCACAGGCAACCTCGATCCCCAGCTTGCCGTGGAGATCATGGGGCTTTTCGCCGAGTTCCAGTCGGTCGGCACCACGGTACTCATCGCCAGCCACGACCTGATGCTGATCAAGAAGATGCGCAAGCGCGTGGTGGTTCTCGACCACGGCCGGCTGGTCGCCGATATCCCCGCCTCGGAGATCGTATGAACGAGGCGGTGCGCGAGAACCGGAAACCGGTCACGGCCCGCGCCCGGGCCGGCGGCTTCAACGCCTGGCGCGAGCACCATGGCTGGAGCATGGCCGCAAGCTTCCGCCGCCTGGCCAGCCGGCCGCTGGGCACGGCCCTTACCGTGGCGGTGATGGGCTTTGCCATGTCGCTGCCGCTGGCGTTCTTTCTGTTGCTGGCCAACGTACAGCGCATCGGCGATTCGCTGGGCAAGGCCGACACCATCAGCGTGTTCCTGAAGGGAACCCTCGCCGCGCCCAATGCCCAGCAGCTGGCCGACATCCTGCGCGAGCGCCGGGACATCGGCGCGGTGGAAGTGGTCACGCCCAAGGAGGGCCTGGATGAGATGGCCCGGGCCCAGGGCTTTGCCGGCGCCATCGCGGATCTGGACAACAACCCGCTGCCCTTTGTGCTGAAGGTGCACCCGAAACCTGGCCTCACCGCGGACCAGGTCGGAAAGATGGTGCAGGAACTGCGCGACATGGGCGGGGTGGACATGGTCCAGGACAACGGCGGCTGGCGCGCCCGCCTGGATGCACTGGTAGGCGTGGGCACGCGCGCAGTCACGGTACTTGCGGTGCTGCTGGGCATCGCCGCCCTCCTGGTGGTGGGAAATACCATCCGGGTCGACATCCAGGGGCGGGCGGCCGAGATCGGCGTGCTGCTGCTGATCGGCGCCAGCCGGCCGTTCATCCGCCGTCCTTATCTTTACGCCGGGCTCTGGTACGGTCTGTTTGCCGGAATCCTGGCCGTGGTGCTGGCGCTGGGCCTGCAGGCGGCGCTGGCCGGCCCCGTGGCCCGGCTGGCCGACGCCTACGGCGGCAGCATGGATTTTGGCGGCTTGCCGGCGTGGCTGTTGCTCGCCGTCCCGCTACTATCGGCTTTCCTCGGCTGGCTGGGCGCGCGCCTGGTCAGCGCCCGGCAACTGCGAAAGGCACCTTAAGTCGTGATGACCGCCGCCAACGATGCGAATGCTGCCCAGGACGCCACGCCTCCGCGCGTGTTGATCGTCGACGGTTCACGCGTGGTGTGGCAGCTGATCACCCGGGTGCTTGCCGCCGAGCTTCCCGGCGTGGAGATCGTCGCCTGCGGCAGCGGCGCCGAAGCGCAGGAGCATCTTTCCCGAGGCGTGGTGGATTTCATTACCGTCGCCCTGCGCCTGCCCGACATGGACGGCCTCGAACTGGCGCGTATCGTCCGCGAGACGGCCCCGCAGATCTACGTACCCATCGTGGTGGTGTCCGGCGACGTCGAACAACGCCTGCAGCGCCGCGAGCTGGGCGAGTTCATCACCGACTACTTCGACAAGGCGCTGGGATTCAGCGCCCTGGCCGAGTTCATCAAGGGCTACGTCAAGCCTGAGGGTGGCGCCGAAGGCGAAGTGCTATACGTCGAAGACAGCCGCGTGGTGGCCCTGGCCACGCGCCGCATGATGGAGAAATACGGCCTCACCGTGCATCACGTGATCAGCGTGGAAGATGCGCTGGCCCGGCTGGACACCGCCCGCGTGCAGGGCAAGCTGGGCTGCGACATCGTGCTTACCGATGTCAGCCTGAAGGGCGAGCTCACCGGCGCGGACCTGTTAAGCCGCATCCGTGGCGAGTTCGGTTACGGCAAGGGCCAGCTGCCGGTGCTGGTGATGACGGGCGATGAAAACGCCCAGAACCAGTCCGCGCTGTTGCGCGGCGGCGCTAACGACCTGGTGGTCAAGCCGATCGAGGAAAAGCGCCTGATCACCAAGCTGCTGTTCCAGCTGCGCGTGGCCCTGCATCTGCGCGAGCGACTCACTTCCGCCGCATGAGCAACGAGCGTGTGAAGCTTGCGCCTTCCTGGAAGGCCCGCATTGGCGACTATCTTGAAAGGCCGGAGATGCAGGCGTTGTCGGCGTTCCTGCGCGCGGAGAAACAGGCCGGCAAGGTGATCTACCCACCAGGGCCGGACATCTTCGCCGCGTTCGAGCACACGCCGTTCGAGCAGGTGCGCGTGGTGATCCTCGGGCAGGATCCTTATCACGGTCCGAACCAGGCGCACGGGCTTTGTTTTTCGGTACGCCCCGGCGTGCAGGTTCCGCCGTCGCTGCAGAACATCTTCAAGGAAATCCAGCGCGACCTGGCTATTGCACCGCCCGATCACGGCTGCCTTACCCCATGGGCCGACCGCGGCGTCTTGCTGCTCAACGCGGTGCTCACCGTGGAGCGGGGCAACGCCAACTCCCACCAGGGCAAGGGTTGGGAAGGGTTCACCGATGCGGCGATCGATGCCCTGAACCGCGAACGCGAGGGCATCGTGTTCATGCTGTGGGGGTCCTATGCGCAACGCAAAGGGCAGCTGATCGACACTCACAGGCACCGGGTGCTGAAAGCGGTGCATCCCTCGCCGCTGTCGGCGCACCGGGGGTTCCTGGGCTGCGGGCATTTTTCCGCGGCCAATGCCTACCTGGAAGAGCACGGCAAGGCCCCGATCGATTGGTCCTTGCCAGCCAAGGCCCAGCTCGAGCCCCGGTAGTCCCGGCGGCCGGCCCGTCTTCGGCCCAGGTTTCATGCGGTTTCCCGACCCCTGCTGAAAGACATCCCCCTCTGGCCGGGTCTTCCACTGGACATCGGCACCCAATTTCTGTACTATTGCGTACAGATAAAGGGGCCGGGAACGAATGGCACCTTTAGCACTCCAACCCCTGGAGTGCTAAATTCGACGAATTATTTGGAGGTCAGTTCATGTCTACAGCCTTGGTCACCAGGAACTACCCGGTACCCAGCCTTACGGGCAGCCTGGATTCCTACATCTCGGCCGTACACCGCATCCCCGTCCTTACCCTGGACGAGGAGCAATCCCTTGCCCGCAAGTTCACCGACAAGGCCGACCTGGAAGCCGCCCGCCAGCTGGTGATGTCGCACCTGCGTTTCGTGGTGCACGTGGCTCGCGGCTACAACGGCTATGGCTTGCAGCTGTCCGACCTCATCCAGGAAGGCAACATCGGCCTGATGAAGGCGGTCAAGCGCTTCGATCCGGACCAGGGCGTGCGCCTGGTGAGCTTTGCCGTGCATTGGATCCGTGCCGAAATGCACGAGTTCATCCTGCGCAACTGGCGCATCGTGAAGGTGGCTACTACCAAGGCGCAGCGCAAGCTGTTCTTCAACCTGCGCAAAAGCAAGAAGCGCCTGGGCTGGATGAATGCCGAGGAAGTGCGCGTGGTGGCGAAGGACCTGGGCGTGCCCGAGGCCACCGTGCGCGAGATGGAATCGCGCCTGTCCGGCCGTGACATCGGCTTCGAGGCCCCGGCCGACGCTGACGACGACGACAAGCCGGCACCGGCCGCGTTCCTCATCGACGAGGGCGCCGATCCGTACGACAACGTCGCCGACGCCGACGCCAGCGACAACCAGATGGGTGCGCTTTCGCAGGCTTTGGCCCGCCTGGACGACCGCTCGCGCGACATCATCCAGCGTCGCTGGCTGCGTGAGGACGACAAAGCCACCTTGCAGGATCTTGCGGACGAATATGGCGTTTCCGCCGAACGCATCCGCCAGATCGAGGCCAACGCCATGAAGAAAATGCGTGGCGCGATCGCGGCCTGAGGCAATCAGATCCATGCCACAACAAGAACGGCTCCTTCGGGGGCCGTTTTTTTGTCGGCAAGACTTGGGCGCATTGCCGGTGCAGGCTGTCGGGCACGGCCGCGCCACCGTCGAAGCACGGTGCTATTTTCGGTAGCTGTAGTGCCGCGTGCACCGCTACGTCATGAGCCGTTCCCTTGGGACAATATTGCGTCGCAAACCATTTTTGGCGTGCGACTGATGGTCTCGTACCCCATAAGGAAATGCCATGAAACCCAAACATTTGCTGCTCGCCGCGCTTTGCGCCGTTGCCTTTGCAGGCACCGCTCAGGCTGCCATCCCCGAGGTCGATTGCGCTGGAGTTCCGCACTGGACCAACGCTTCGGGATATCCCCAGGGCGAGGCCTTTTTTTACCGGGGCTTCCTTTATCGGACGTCTGTCGCCATCGCTCGCGGCTACGAACCGATGTATCCAAACAGCCCGAACGATTTCGAACTGCTTGGGCGCTGTGAAGGACGCAGTCGACCTGCCATGATCTTCGATCCGATGAATGGCCTCGTTCTCTACCAGGGTGTCAGGCCAGCGGCGGGCTACGGGTTCGTCTACCCGATGTGGGGCGGGCCGATCAGGCGCGTGGGCGTCCACTTCAACGGTGAAGTGCTTTCGGAGCACAATCCGCCATTCGAGTCGTTTCACCAACTCCCCATCATTCTCCCCCAACCGACACGGCTTGGTCCTGCCCGTCTCGACATCCGCGTGGAGTACGAAGATGGATCCCAGCTCACTGAAACGGCCCAGCTAATCGTACTGCCCGGCGCAGAGCAAGATCGCGAAGCACCGGTGGCGCCGCGTGCATTGCTGGAGTCCGTCGGCGCCGATACTGCCACCATTCGCTGGGATCCCGTCAAAGATGCGCCAGGCGGTTCGGACGGCGTTCGCTATCGCGTCACATTGGCCCGACAGACCTACGTTCTCGATGAGGGCGTGACTTCAGTCAAGTTGTCGGACCTGCGCCCGAATACGCGACACTTGGTTAATGTCGAGGCCGTCGACCTGGCGGGAAATGCGAGTCCGAAGTCTCTGGTCATCGCCCAAACCACTCTCTGACCTCTGTTCGCGGGAGCTCGTGGCTGGCAACGGGCACGAGTTCTTGCGATTGGTTCGAGGTCCTGATAGCCGGATTTCGCAGTAGCGGCAGGTCCAGGCGTATCATTCCCGGAGTCGGCCAGCGCCTGCCTGCCCCGACTTTACGAGGCTCCACGAGGACTCAACATATGCCGCGCGCTTTAATCATCGAAGACGATGAAGTCACTGCCCGTGAAATTGTCGCGGAGCTGGTCGTGCACGGCATGGTGGCGGAGTGGGTCGCGGATGGGCGACATGGCCTGGACCGGGCACTGGAAGGGAAATTCGACCTGATCACGCTGGACCGGATGTTGCCCGGGATGGACGGAATCGATGTTGTGGCCGCGCTTCGGCGCGCTCAAGTCGATACGCCAGTCTTGATGATCAGTGCGCTGAGCGATGTCGACGAGCGCGTTCGCGGGTTACGCGCGGGAGGCGACGATTACCTGACCAAGCCGTTCGCCCCGGACGAGATGTCCGCCCGTGCCGAGGTACTGCTGCGTCGGCGCCAGGTCGGCGAGAGTGGCGTCAACCGGTTGCGCGTGGCGGACCTGGAACTGGACCTGGTGACCCATGCGGCCAATCGTGCCGGCCAGGAACTGCCGCTTCAGCCCACCGAATACCGCTTGCTTGAATTCCTCATGCGCCATGCCGGCCAGGTGCTGACGCGCACGATGATCTTCGAGCATGTCTGGGGCTTCCATTTCGATCCGGGCACCAATGTGATCGACGTGCATATCGGCCGGCTGCGCCGGAAGATCGATCAGCCGGGGCAGTCGTCTCTCATTCGTACCATTCGCGGTTCGGGATACGTCATTGCGCCCGCTGACTGAAGTCTGGAGCGCCGCCACCTCGCGGTTGATGCTCATCTACGGCGGCCTGTTCGCCATCTGGTGCGTGGTCCTGCTCGGTGCCGTGCAATTTGAATCGTCGCGTTACCTTTCCGGCGTGATCGATACCATGCTGCAGCAACGCATTACGCTGTTGTCGCGCTCGGAACCGTCGGGATTGAAGGGTGCCATCGAGAACGCGGTAACGATCGATCCAGCCGGCGTGATGTGGCTGGGCCTCTTCGATGACCACGGCCGTCGCATTGCCGGTAACGTCAGCGCGCTACCGGCTGAACTGCCGGTCGATGGCCTGGTGCACGTGGTTGAATCGGGTGCCCTGCATCCCGTGGTGGGCCGTCCCGTACGCTCGCGCGCGGTGGTGATGACACTCCCTGACGGCCGGCGTCTGGTGGCCGCGAAGGATTCGCGCACCATCGATGGCCTGGGCGCGATCATGCGCCGCGGCCTGTTATGGGGGCTGACACTTACGCTTATTCCCGGGCTGCTGGGCGGCTTCCTGCTGAGCCGCGCGCCGGCCAGGCGTATCCGGCAGATGCAGCTGGCAGCCGAACCGATCCAGCGCGGCGATCTTTCGCGGCGCCTTCCTGTCAGTGGCAGAGGCGATGAGATCGATCTTCTGGCTGGCATCGTCAACACCATGCTGGCCGAGATCGAGCGGCTGATGGGCGAGGTCAAAGGCGTGTGCGACAACATCGCCCACGACCTGCGCACCCCGCTCACCCACCTGCGCGCCCGTCTTTACCGCACGCAGCAACAGCTCAAAGGGCCCGAAGAGGCCGCATCGCTGGACGCGTGCCTTGCCGACATCGACGCCCTGATGGCGCGTTTCCGCGCCCTGTTGCGCATCTCGGAACTGGAGGACGGGCAGCGCAGCGCCTGTTTCCAGCCGATCGACCTCGCCGATGTGATGCGCCAGGTGCACGAGTTCTATGGCCCGCTGGCCGAAGACCGTGGCCAGCGCTTCGAACTGGACCTGCAACCGATGCCCGCCACGCGCGGCGATCCGCAGCTGTTGTTCGAGGCCTTGGCGAACCTGGTGGGCAATGCGATCAAATTCACCCCCGCCGGCGGCATGGTGACCTTGCGCAGCGCCAACGACGATGACGGCGGCTACATCGAGGTGGGCGATAGCGGCCCGGGTATCCCTGAAGGTGAGAGGGAAGCGGTGCTGCTGCGCTTCTACCGCGGCGACGGCAGCCGCAGCACACCCGGCTCGGGCCTGGGGCTTTCCATTGTCAGCGCCATCGCGCGCCTGCATGGCTACGGCCTGGAAGTGGGCGGTGACGGCCACGGCGCACGTATCCGCATGCGTTTCGGACCTGCGGCGTCAGCCGTCGGCTAAACGTAAAGACGTCCAAACTTTCCTGCGTCTTTCATTCAATTTATTTGAATGATGAAACAATCTTCATCGATCCGGCGGGCCGGATATTTATGCTGCATGGCAAAATAAGCAGGTCGGCGCCCTTTCCCAGCGCCGGGAAACACTCCCCATGATTGGAATTGTCCGGATCGCGCTGACGCGGCCGTATACCTTCATCGTCCTCGCGTTGCTGATCCTGATCATCGGCCCGCTCTCGGCCATGCGTACGCCCACCGACATCTTCCCGGATATCAAGATCCCGGTGATCAGCGTGGTGTGGCAGTACACCGGCCTGCCGCCCGACCAGGTGGCAGGGCGGATTTCCTCGCCGTTCGAACGCGTGCTTACCACCACGGTAAACGACGTGGAGCACCTTGAGGCATCGTCGATCTCCGGCTTCGGCATCATCAAGATCTTCTTCCAGCCCACGGTGGATATCCGTACCGCCAACGCGCAGGTCACTGCCGTGGCGCAGACGCTGCTCAAACAGTTGCCGCCGGGTATTACGCCGCCGCTGATCCTGAACTACAACGCCTCCACCGTGCCGATCATCCAGCTGGCGCTGTCGGGCAAGGGGCTGACGGAACAGAACCTGGGCGACCTGGGCCTTAACGCCATTCGTCCACCGATGACCTCGGTGGCGGGCGCGTCGGTGCCGTATCCCTTCGGTGGCAAGTCGCGCCAGGTGCAGATCGATATCGATCCGGCGGCCTTGCAGGCACGCGGCTTGTCCGCGCAGGACATCGCCAACGCCCTGGCCGCGCAGAACCTGATCATCCCGATCGGTACGCAGAAGATCGGCGATTACGAATACACGCTTCAGCTCAACAACGCACCGAGCGACATCGCCGACCTGGGCAACCTGCCGATCAAGACGGCCAACGGCACCACCGTGTACATCCGCGACGTGGCCCACGTGCGCGATGGCGCGCCGCCGCAGACCAACATCGTGCACGTGGACGGCAACCGTTCGGCGCTGATGACCATCCTGAAGAACGGTTCGGCCTCGACGCTTGCGATCATCGCCGGCGTGAAGGACAAGGTGAAGGAAATCGCCCCGACCCTTCCCGATACGCTGAAGATATCCCCCATCGGCGATCAGTCGCTGTTCGTCTCCGGTGCGATTTCAGGCGTAGCGAAGGAAGGCGTGATTGCCGCGGCGCTGACCAGCCTGATGATCCTGCTGTTCCTGGGCAGCTGGCGCTCCACGGTGATCATCGCCATTTCCATCCCGCTGGCCATCTTAGGTTCCATCGCGGCGCTATCAGCCATCGGTGAAACCTTGAACATCATGACTCTCGGCGGCCTGGCGCTGGCGGTGGGCATCCTGGTGGACGATGCCACGGTGACCATCGAGAACATCAACTGGCATCTTGAGCAAGGCAAGGAGGTGGAGGAATCCATCCTCGATGGCGCGGCGCAGATCGTCACGCCGGCGTTCGTATCGTTGTTGTGCATCTGCATCGTGTTCGTGCCGATGTTCTTCTTGAACGGCGTGGCGCGCTTCCTGTTCGTGCCGATGGCCGAGGCTGTGATGTTCGCCATGGTGGCCAGCTTCATCCTGTCGCGCACCCTGGTGCCGACCATGGCCAACTACCTGCTGCACAAGCACCAGGCCGGTGAAGAGCATGGCCATTCGATGGCGCCGTCGCGCAATCCGCTGGTGCGTTTCCAGCGTGGTTTCGAAAAGCGCTTTGAAAACATCCGTGGTGGTTACCACGGGATGCTGGCGCTGGTACTGGAATACCGCAAGGTGTTCGTGATCGGCTTTCTGGTATTCGTGGTGGCGACCTTCGCGCTGGTGCCGTTCCTGGGCAAGAATTTCTTCCCGGCGGTGGATTCGGGCCAGATCCTGATGCACGTCCGGGCGCCGGTGGGTACCCGGGTGGAGGAAACCGCGCGCATCTTCGCCGACATCCAGGCGTCGGTCCGCCGCATGGTTCCCGAGGACGAACTGGGCACGGTGGTGGACAACATCGGCCTGTCGATCTCGGGCATCAACAATGCCTACAACAACACCGGCACCATCGGCGAGCAGGACGGCGATATCCAGATCGCGCTGAAGGAAGACCACGCGCCCACGGCCAAGTACGTCAAGGCCTTCCGCGAACGGCTGCCGCGTGAATTCCCCGGCGTGACGTTCTCCTTCCCACCGGCGGACATCATCAGCCAGATCCTGAACTTCGGTTCGCCCGCGCCGGTGGACCTGCAGATTCGCGGCAACAACATCGGCGCGAACTTCGACTTCGCCAACAAGGTGCTGCGCGAGATCCGCCGCGTTCCCGGCGTTGCCGATGCGCGCATCCAGCAGTCGCAGCAGAACCCGGTGTTCAACGTGGACGTCGACCGCACTCGCGCGCAGCTGGTGGGCCTGACCGAGCGTGACGTCACCAACAGCCTGGGCGTGAACTTCGCAGGCTCCAGCCAGGTCGCCCCGACGTATTGGCTGAACCCGCAGAACCAGATCTCCTATCCGATCGTGATGCAGACGCCGCAGTACAGCCTGGACAGCCTGCCGGCGCTTGAGAACCTGCAAGTGTCCGGCCCGGGTGGTTCGCAGATCCTGGGCGGCTTTGCCAAGCTCACGCGCACCAACTCCAACGCGGTGGTGACCCAGTACAACATCCAGCCGGTGGTGGAGATCTTCGCCACCACGCAGGATCGCGACCTCGGCGCCGTGGCCGCGGACATCCAGAAGATCATCGACGCCCACCAGAAGGAATTGCCCAAGGGCTCGAGCATGGCCTTGTTGGGCCAGGTGCAGACGATGAACAACGCCTTCAGCGGCCTGATCCTCGGCCTGCTCGGCGCGGTGGTGCTGATCTATCTCCTGATCGTGGTGAATTTCCAGTCTTGGAGCGATCCGTTCGTGATCATCACGGCGCTGCCCGCCGCGCTGGCCGGCATCATCTGGATACTCTTCGCCACGCACACCACGCTTTCGGTGCCCGCGCTTACCGGCGCCATCATGTGCATGGGCGTGGCCACGGCCAACTCGATCCTGGTGGTGAGTTTCTGCCGCGAGCAGCTGGCCCTGCATGGCGACGCCGCCAAGGCGGCACTGGAAGCGGGCTTCGTGCGCTTCCGCCCGGTGCTGATGACGGCGCTGGCCATGATCATCGGCATGGCGCCCATGGCCCTGGGGCTGGGCGAGGGCGGCGAGCAGAACGCCCCCCTGGGCCGCGCGGTGATCGGCGGCCTGGTGTTCGCCACCGCGGCCACGCTTCTTTTCGTACCTGTCGTTTTCGCCATCATCCACGGGCGGCATGCCCGCACCGCACCCGCGGCGCCTGCTTCCGGAGAACCTGTCCATGTCTGACAACATCACGAAGCCCTCGCGTCGCGGCTTGCGACTAGCCGGCTTCATCGCCCTGGTCGTGGTCGTCGCCATCGTGGTCGCCGGCATCGCCACCCGCGCCGCCGATGCCCGCCGGCTGCGTACGTGGACGGACGATCAGGCCGTGCCCACGGTCACCGTTGCCCCGCCGTCCCCGGACAACGACGGAGCGCCGCTGCAGTTGCCTGGCCGCACTCAGGCCTATTCGCGTGCGCCGTTGTTCGCCCGCGTCAGTGGTTACCTGAAGTCGTGGTCGGTGGACATCGGCGGTAAGGTCAAGGCCGGCCAGCTGATCGCCGAAATCGAAACCCCCGACCTCGACCAGCAACTCCTGCAGGCCAAGGGTGCACTGGCAAGTTCACAGGCCAACGCAGCGCTGGCGGCCACCACCGCCAAACGCTGGCAGTCGATGCTGGGCTCCGATTCGGTATCCAAACAGGAAGTGGATGAGAAGACCGCCGATTACACCGCCAAGCTCGCCATGCAGCGCGCGGCGCAGGCGGACGTGGACCGCATCCAGGCCCTGAAGGGCTTTACCCGCATCATCGCGCCGTTCGATGGCGTGGTCACCGCACGCAATACCGATGTCGGTGCGCTGATCAACGCCGGTGGCGGCACGGGCCCGGAACTGTTCGAGGTTTCGGACATCCGCAAGCTGCGCGTGTACGTGCGCGTGCCGCAGAACTACGCCCCGGATATCCATAATGGCGACATCGCCGAGCTCACGGTGCCTGAGTACCCGGGCAAGTCCTTCAGCGCGAAGGTGGAAGCATCCGCCGGCGCGATCAACGCTGAGTCGGGCACGACCCTGGTGCAGCTGGCCGTGGACAATGCTGACGGCAAGCTGATGCCCGGCGCCTTCGCCAACGTCAATTTCAAGCTGCCCGCCGACGCCAGCGCCTTCAGCATCCCGGCCAGTGCGCTGGTGTTCGATGCCAAGGGCATGCGCGTGGCAACGCTGGGCGCCGACAACCGGGTGAAGTTCAAGCGCGTGACCATCGCCCGTGACCTTGGCAAGACGATCGAGCTCGGCTCCGGCGTCGACCCGCAGGATCGCGTCATCGAGAACCCGCCCGACGGGCTCGACGATGGCGATCCGGTGAAGCTTGCTCCCAAGGACAATACGGCAGAAGCCCATGGCAAGGCCTGATCGCGCGATCCTCGTCGCCGCGCTGACAGCCGTGCTCGGCGCCTGCTCGCTTGCACCGAAGTACGAAGTCCCCCAGGTGCCGGTGGCCGACCAGTACAAGCAGGTGGCCCCGTGGGCGCCGGCCCAGCCCGCCGATGCGTTGCCGCGCGACGGCTGGTGGCATGCCTACAGCTATTCGCGCCTGGATGAATTGCAGACAAAGCTTGCCGCCAACAACGCCGATCTCGCCGCGGCATTGGCGCACTACCAGCAGGCCGACGCCTTCCGCAGGGAGGTTCGCTCAGGCCTGTTCCCGACCATCGGGGTCGATGCCGATGCGCAGCGTGATCGCCAGTCCGATACCAAGCCATTGCGCGGCGTACTGGGATCGCCGACTTCGCCGCGTACGTACAATTCGTTCACCGTCGGCGCCGACCTCGACTACGAGATCGACCTTTGGGGTCGCGTGCGCGATAGCGTCAAAGCCGGCAATGCCGAGGCCGAGGCCGCCGCGGGCGACTTCGCTTCCGCACGGCTGAGCCTGCAGGCGCAGCTGTCGGACAGCGTGATCGTGCTCAACGGCCTGGATCGGCAGATCGACCTTCTGCAGCAGAGCATCGGAGCCTTTGAAAAAGCGCTGCAGCTCACCGAAGACCGCCATGCCGGCGGCATCGCCTCGGGGCTGGATGTGGCGCGCGCGCAGACACAGCTCTCCAGCGCGCGTTCGCAGCTGAAACAGACCCAGGCCCAGCGTGAGATAACCGAGCACGCTGTCGCCGTGCTGGTGGGCGACTCAGCGTCGACATTCTCGCTGCCGACGGACCTCACCGCGGTGAACCTGCCAGCGATCCCGGTGGGTGTGCCTTCAACCTTGTTGCAGCGCCGTCCCGACATCGCCTCCGCCGAACGCCGCACGGCGGCGGCCAACGCCCGCGTGGGCGTGGCCCGTTCGGCGTACTTCCCGCAGATCACGCTGGATGCGCAGGGCGGTTACCAGAGCTCGGTGTACGGCGGCCTGTTGAATGCACCGAACCATTTCTGGTCGTTGGGGCCGAGCTTCCTTTTGACATTGTTCGATGGTGGCCTGCGCAAGGCTGGCGTTGAGGCGGCCAAGGCCGCCACGGACGAAGCCGGCGCGAAATACCGCAGCGTGGTGCTGAACGCCTTCGCCCAGGTGGAAGACAGCCAATCCCAACTGGCCGACTTCGCCTCGGCGATCGAAGACCAGCAGGCCGCCGCCGACGCTGCGCAAAAAACCCTCGACCTCTCCATGGAACGCTACAAGCAGGGCGCCGTCGGCTACCTCGACGTCGTCACCGCCCAGCAGACCGCACTGGACGCCAAGCGCAGCCTGATCAACCTGAAGACCCAGCAACTGCGCGCCAGCGTCCAGCTGGTCAAGGCCCTCGGCGGCGGCTGGCAACAAACCTAACCACCAGCCACTAGGGGTCAGAGTCATAGCGACCCGCCGCAAACATCACTAGGGGTCAGAGTCATAGCGGTCTGGAAACATCACTAGGGGTCAGAGTCATAGCGGTCTGGCATCAAGCCCGCGCACTATGACTCTGACCCCTAGTGGAGGCTGTCCGTGTCCATTGAGCGAGTTGTCCGCGGACACCGCTTCCGGCTTCGCGCCCTGTGTCGCAGTGCGCCTTCGCAGTGGCACGCTGGTTGCTACGCTGCTTCCCCAGGGGAACAGGGGCGACACGAATGGGTGGTTATTACGTGCAGTTGGCGCTGGGAAGTTTCCGGCGCAACCCGGTGCTTACGGCGCTGATGATATTGGCCATTGCCATCGGGGTGGCCATGTCGATGACGGCGTACACGATTCTCGCGGTGATGGCGCGAGATCCGATCCCGTGGAAGTCGGGCCAGCTATTCGCCGTGCAGGTCGACAACGGCGGTCCCCGCAGTCGCAAGCCCGGTGATGATGAACCTCCCACGCAGCTTTCCTGGCGCGATATCTCGGGCCTGCTGGCGTTGCATGGACCCATCCGTCAGGTCGCCATGCACCAGGTGTCGTTGACGCTTACGCCTGCCGACCACGCCGCCAAACCTTTCTCCGTAGCGGGCCGCGCCACCACGCCGGCATTCTTCGCCATGTTCGACGTGCCCATGCTTTCCGGGCGCGGATGGAGCGATGAAGAAGAGAATCGCGGTGCAGCGACGGTCGTGATCACGCGCAAGCTCGCCGAACGGCTCTTTGGCAGCGATGCCGTCGTCGGCAAACACATTGACCTTGGCGGTGATCCGTACACCATCATCGGTGTCACGGGCGATTGGGATCCGCGTCCGCGCTTCTACGATGTGATCAACGGGCAGGATTTCGAGGAAGGCGAGGATGTGTATCTGCCGCTCTCGGTGGCCCATGCGAAAGAGATGACCACCAGCGAATACGAATTCTGCGATGCCGGTCCGCGCGGTGAAACCTTCGCCGAGCTCACCCGAAGCGAATGCGTGTGGCTTCAGTACTGGGTGGAGTTGCCCACCGCCGTATCGGTCGCGGCATACCGCAGCCAATTGACCAACTATGCCAGTGAGCAGCAACGGACAGGCCGATTCAACTGGCCGCCCAACGTGCGCCTGCGCAATGTCACGCAATGGCTGGAAGCCCGCAAGGTGGTTCCCGATGACGCGAAGCTTTCCACCCTGGTCGCCTTCGGTTTTTTCCTTGTATGCCTGGTGAGCGCGTTGGGACTGATGCTTGCCAAGTCACTTGAGCGGGGTGGCGAGTTCAGCCTGCGCCGTGCGCTGGGTGCCAGTGCGCGCAGCATCTTCGCCCAGGCCCTGACCGAATCGGCCATGCTCGGCGTGGTCGGTGGTATCGGTGGCCTGGCCCTGACCGCGCTGGCGCTGTGGGCCATGCGTGCACTATTTCCCGAAGGCATGGAACGCATTGCCCGCATGGACACCACCCTGGTGGCTACCAGCATCGCCGTGGCCGTGGGCGCGACGCTCGTCTTCGGCATCTATCCGGCATGGCGCGCGATGCGTGTGATGCCGGCCCTGCAACTGAAGAACGGATAGAGGGTCCGAGCATGCAGATCGCACCCATCCTGGCTGCGCTCAAGCGCAGCAAGACCGGCGCCGTACTGGTAGTGCTGCAGGTGGCCCTGACCTTGGCCATCACCAGCAATATCCTGTCGATCGTTCAAGCGCGCGTGGCCCTGGTCATGCGCTCTACCGGCGTTGATACCGAAAACGTGTTCGCTCTTGGTTTCCGCCTGGATGCAGGGGCCATCACCCGGGCCTCGCGCGACGCGGATCTCGCCGCCGTGCGCGCGGTACCGGGCGTCGTCGACGCGGTGGCGGCAAACAGCTACCCGCTGCGCGGCACCGGTTGGGTCGATGGCGTGAGTCTCACCCCGGGTGTCAAGTCGATTCAGGAGCAGAATGCCTCCGCGGCTTTCTATGCCATGGACGAACATGCCATCCCGGCGCTGGGCCTTGCGTTGGTCGAAGGCAGCAACTTCAACGGCAACGATAGTCTGGAAGGAAACTTCAACGCAGGTCCCATGCCGAACGTCGCGATCCTCAGCGAAGCCCTGGCACGGCACCTGTTTCCGGGCGCAAGCGCACTGGGCAAGGTGTTGTACGTGTCCTCCGACGCCTCGCGGCCGGTCAGCGTGGTGGGTGTGGTGAAAGCACTACAGACGCCCATGGCGGCAGGCACGATCGACCCCGCCATCAGCGACTACAGCGTAATGGTGCCCATCCACGGTGGCGGCTCGCTTGGCCTGTACCTGGTACGAGTGCAGTCCGGCCGGATGGACATCACGATGGGCAAGGTCAGGCAAGCGCTTAGCGCCGTGGAACCTGCACGCAGCTTCGGCAAACTCAAACCCTTCGCCGATGTCCGCGATGCCGCCTACCGCAAGGATCGCTCGCTCGCCATCGCGCTGTCCGTGGTGTGCCTGGTGCTGGTCCTGGTGACGGTGCTCGGCATCGTTGGCCTCACCAGTTTCTGGGTATCGCGACGCAAACGTCAGATCGGCGTACGCCGCGCATTGGGCGCCACCGGGGGCGCCATCGCACGATATTTTCTTCTGGAGAATGCCTTGTTGTGCACGTTCGGCGTGCTGCTGGGCGTCGTGGTGGCAGAGGCGTTGAACGCCTGGCTCGCCACCCATTACGGCGTTTCGCACTTACCAGCGTGGCAACTGCTGGCAAGCATCGTGATCGTGCTCCTGATCGGCCAACTGGCCGCCGCAACCCCCGCATGGCGTGCCTCGCGCCTGCCACCCACCGAAGCGCTACGCGCCGTCTAGCGCCGCTCACTAGGGCGCTCACTAGGGGTCAGAGTCATAGCGGCACGCCGCCAATGCTATGCACTATGACTCTGACCCCTAGTGGCGCTTGCGAAGGGATGCTATGACTCTGACCCCTAGTGGGGTTAGAGCTTGGCGCCGAGGAGTTCTTCGAGCTTGCGCTGGTCGACGGCGAACTTGCGGATGCCTTCGGCGAGCTTGTCGGTGGCCATGGCGTTTTCGTTGTGGCCCCAGCGGAAGGCGGCCTCGCTGATCTTCGCCGGGCGGTCTTCGCGCTTGCCGTTGTCGGACAGCACGCGAGGCAGGTTGTCCTGGGTTTCCTCGAGCTTCTGCAGCAGGTCGGGGCTGATGGTGAGGCGGTCGCAGCCGGCCAGGGCCTGGATCTGGCCGATGTTGCGGAAGCTTGCGCCCATCACGATGGTCGGATAGCCGTGCAGCTTGAACCAGTCGTAGATGCGGCGCACCGACTGCACGCCGGGATCTTCAGCCGGCGCATACACCTTCTTGTCGGTGTGCTCGACATACCAGTCGTAGATGCGGCCGACGAACGGTGAAATGAGCGTGGCACCGGCTTCGGCGCAGGCGCGCGCCTGTTCGAAGCTGAAAAGCAGCGTCAGGTTGCAGTTGATGCCTTTCTTTTCCAGGTACTCGGCGGCGCGGATGCCTTCCCAGGTGGATGCCAGCTTGATGAAGATGCGCTCGTTCTTGATGCCGGCATCGTTGTACATGCCGATCAGCCGCTCGGCCTTGGCAATGGAAGCGTCGGTATCGAAGGAAAGGCGCGCGTCCACTTCGGTGGACACGCGACCGGGCACGATGTCCAGGATCTTCAGGCCCGCCTGCACGGCCAGGTAGTCGCTGGCATCGGTCAGCTGCTGCTGGCGGTCTTTCGATTTGCCCTTGGCCCAGGCGATGGCCTCGTCGATCAGCGGGGCGTAGCCGGCGTCACCAGCGGCCTTGAGCAGCAGCGAAGGATTGGTGGTGGCGTCCACCGGCTTCCACTTGGCGACCGCCTGGATATCGCCGGTATCGGAGACGACAGTGGTGATCTTGCGCAGCTGTTCGAGTTGGCTCGCCATGGGGGACATCCTGGAGTCGAAGGGAAGGGCTAATCAGACCGATATTTGTACCAGACCGTGCGTTGCCAAGGTGTCGATGGCGGTTAGTAAAGGTCCACGGGGTCGACATCCAGCGACCAGCGCACCTTGCGCGCCCCCGGGGCGGCCGCCAGACGGGCCGCCCACGTCTTCAGGAAGGCGTGAAGCTTGCCGCGCGTGGCAGCTTCCACCAGCAACTGGCCCCGGTGGCGGCCGGCCCGGAGCGGCATGGGCGCGGGCATGGGACCTGCGACACCCCATCCGGCCTCTGGCGGAATCGCGGCCAGCGCCTGGGCCAGGAAGGCATCGACGGCGTCGCGGCCGAGCGCGTCCACGCGCAACAGCACCTGGCTGCCGAAGGGCGGCAGTTCCGTCACCCGCCGTTCGTCCAGGAGCTGTGCGGCGACCGCGCCGTAACCCGACTGCAGCAAGGTGCGCAGCATCGGGTGATCGGGATGGTGGGTCTGCAGGATCACCGTGCCTGGTTTGCGCGCGCGCCCGGCACGCCCGGCCACCTGCACCACCAGCTGGGCGAGTCGCTCGTTGGCGCGGAAGTCCACGCTGTGCAGGCCTTCATCGACGCCGACGATGGCCACCAGCGTGAGGTTGGGCAGGTCGTGGCCCTTGGCCAGCATCTGCGTACCTACCAGGATCGCCGGCTTTTCGTCGGCCAGTGAGCCGAGCAGTTCTTCGAAGGCGTCACGGCGGCGGGTGGTTTCGCGATCCACGCGCAGCACGGGCACATCCGGAAAGCGTGCGGTGAGCGCTTCTTCAAGCCGCTCGGTGCCCTGGCCCTGCGGTCGAAGCTCGGTGGCTCCGCAGTTCGGGCAGGCCTCCGGCAGGCGTTGTTCCCGGTTGCAGTGATGGCACACCAGCCGGCGTCGCCCGGCGTGCAGTGTCATCGGCCGTTCGCAGCGCGTGCAGTCGGCATGCCAGCCGCAGGCGTGGCACAACAACACCGGTGCATAGCCGCGGCGGTTGCGGAACACCAGGGCTTGCTCGCCGCGCGCAAGGCACGCCGCCACCGCGTTGATCAAGGTGGGCGACAGGCCGTGGTCCAGGCGTTGCGCACGCATGTCCACGATCTCCACTCGCGTGGGTTGCGCCGCGCCCGGCCGCACCCGCAGGCGCAGGTCGCGGTAGCGGCCTGCATCGACGTTGGCCAGGCTCTCCAGCGACGGCGTGCCCGAACCCAGGACCACCGGCACGTTCAGCGCGCGGGCGCGCACCAGGGCGAGGTCGCGCGCGTGGTAGCGGAAGCCTTCCTGCTGCTTGTAGGACCCATCGTGCTCCTCGTCCACCACGATCAACCCGGCCTCGGGCAGGGGCGTGAACACCGCCGAGCGCGTGCCCAGCACCACGCGCGCACTACCGTCGCGGGCGCGCAGCCAGGCACGGGCGCGGTCGCCTTCGGACAGATTCGAATGCAGCACTTCCACCGCCACGCCCAGGCGGTCGCGCAGGCGTCGCACCGTCTGTGGGGCGAGCCCAATTTCCGGCACCAGCATCAGCGTCTGCTTGCCGGCGGCCAGCGCCTGCTCGATCAGGGCGAGATACACCTCGGTCTTGCCGCTGCCGGTGACGCCATCAAGCAGGAAAGGCTGGAACTGACCGAACGATTCGCCGATGGCCGACACCGCCGCGGCTTGCTCGGCGGTCAACTGCGGCGCCGGCGCGCCACGACGGGGCAGGGTAGCGGCGGACCACTCCAGCTTCTCCACCAGGCCCCCTTCCAGCAGGCGCCGGCCGGCTTCGCGCCATTTGGGAACAAGCTCATCCAGTTCATCGGCGGCGCGCGGACCGTCGGCCAGTGCATCGAGCAGGCGCAGGCTGCCACCCTTGCGCGTGCCGGCGGCGTGGGCATCGCGGCCTGCCTGCGTCGTGGCCCAGGCTTCGCGACCCAGCGCCGGCAAGGGCCGGGGTTCGCGCAAGGCCAGGGGCAGTGCGTTGACCAGCGCCTCGCCGGGTGCTCCCAGCCAGTAGTCCGCAGCCCAGTTCACGCTGGCCAGGAGTTCGGCATCGAGCAGCGGGGCATCGTCCAGGAGTTCCAGGGCGGCTTTGAGTTTTCCGCCCGCGACCGTGGATTCGACCGCCGGATCCACCACCACGCCCACCACCTTGCCCTTGCCGAACGGCACCAGCACCCGCGCGCCAGCCCGGGCCTGGCCGCTGGCGGGCGGCAGGTAATCGAACAGGGTGGGTAGGGGAACGGGCAGGGCAACGCGCAGGACGACAGGCATGGCCAGAAGTGTAGCGGGCGGCGTCGCAGGGCCTGCGACCGCCTGCGTGCGGAGGCTTCCCGGTCTGGATCATTACCTTGGGCAGCGATTGATCACCGTCATCGAGATGTCATCGCTAAGTATCTATGGGTGGGGGGGTTTCAACCTTATCCACAACATCTGTGGATAAGTCTGTGGATGGAGGAAGGGCAGAGGCTCTTTTTGCACGGCGGGGGGCCTCGTTGGTCACCCTGATTACATTTTGATCACCCAAAAAAACTGTTTTTAATCAATCAGATACAAATTCATGCCTTGCAGTGTTCATGTTCTGGTCACCATCTCGTCACCTTGGTTGACGAGCCTCGGCGTCTGTGCAAAACCCTGGCGGCCGCCTAGTGCGAAAGACTGATCGCGGCCGCTATCAGCAGCGCCCAGAACAGCATCCACGCGTACCAGAACCCGGCAAAAAAGTACTTCATGACGGTTTTGAACCAGCCCTGCCGGTAGACCCGTTTCTGGGTCAGCAACAGATAGATAGGCATCCACGTGAAAATGGCGGCCTGCAGCCAACCGGTCGTCGTGTACGCCCACTGCGCATGGGGCCTAAGCAAGCTGCCCAGCATCGATAGCAGGGCCACCAGCAGCACGGACAGGAACAGGAAGGCATGGCTGTGCAGGGACACGATCATGTGCTCCATGTACAGGCGCCGGCGGAAGATATAGACGATCTTCAGCAGCAGGGCGAAGACCGGCAGCAGCACCAGCATGGTTTGCGGAAGCACGCTGAACAGGCCGGTGATGAACCGTTCCTTGGCGTCGGCGTCACCGTCCTTCATGGCGGCCAGGTTGGCCTTCACCCGCACCCAGCCCTGCTCCAGGCGGATGTTCACCAGATTGGGCAGCCAGCCGATATGGAAGCGGGTGGCCTCTTCCGGATGGCTGGGGTCGACCCGTTCATCGGGATGGTTGTGCTCGAAGGCGTTCAGCTCGGCCATGCGCCGGTTGGCCTCGTGCACGCGCTGCGCCGATTGATCGTCCAGAGCCGCAATGTCAGCGCCAGGCTTGTGGCGAGCGGCATCGATCTGGCCCTGGGCGGCATCCAGGCGCTTTTGCACGCCCTCCTCGGTGGTATCGCGGGCGAATTCCCCCGCATCGCCGTCGCTCCACTTGGTGGTGACGTGCGTGCCATGGGCCGCGGGTACGGTGCTATCGGTATGTCCGAAGCCTATCGCCAGGTGCACGGCGAAGAACGCCAGCAGGCAGAACACGAACATCAGGCGGAACGGCTGCACATAGCGAACGCGGCGCCCGGCGAAGTACTCCAGGGTAAGGAACCCGGGCTTCAGGAAGAGCGGCGGCAAGGTGTGCACGATGCGCTCGTCGACATGGAAGACCATGTCCAGGGTGTCTTCCACCATCGAGTGGATCGGCCGCAGTACGCTTTTCACCGACTGGCCGCAGGCATGGCAGAACGGCCCTTGCAGGGGCGCCTGGCAGTTGGCGCAATGCAATGCCGGGGCAGTCGCCGGTTCGGTTTCCGGTGCTGCCGTCGGCGCGAGCTCGTTGCTGGACATCGTTCCCTCCCCGGGACAAAGCTTGGCGGCGCGAATGATCGCACAGCCGGTCCTCCACCGGCTCACGCCATAGGGCACCCTCGCTTTCGGCACAGACCCCGCCACCGCATCGCCCGTACAATGGCCGGCCCCATTGTCGTTTGCCTTCTTCATGGCCGTTCACACCATCGATCGCGCCCGCGTCCGCCGCGAAGCCGGGGCGACCGTGCGCCTGGCCTTGCCGCTGATCGTCGCCCAGCTGTCGGCGATGGCGCCCAATGCGATCGACGCCATCCTGGCCGGCCATTTCAGCGCCCACGTGCAGGCGGCGGTGGTGACCGGCACCAGCATCTGGGTGCTGGCCCTGGTGCTGGCCCTGGGCACCATGATGTCGGTGTCGCCCACGGTGTCGCAGCTCGATGGCGCGCAGCGGCGTGGCGAGATCGGTGCCATCTTCCACCAGGCGCTGTGGATCGCCTGGATCCTGGGCGCGGCGCTGTGGTTCGCCTCGCGCAATGCCACGCCCTTGATGACCGCCTTCGGCGTGGTGCCCTCGCTGCACGACGACGTCGAGGCCTTCCTGCATGCGATCAGCTGGGCGGCGCCGGCGCTCACCACCTACTTTGCGCTCCGCGGCTTGTCCGAAGGGCTGTCGATGCCGATGCCGTCGATGTATTTCAGCATCGGCGGGCTGTTCGTGCTGGCGCCACTGGGCTACGTATTGGTGTACGGCAAGCTCGGTTTCCCGCCGATGGGAGCCCGCGGCACCGGTATCGCCACCGCGGTGGCGATCTGGGCGGAAATGATCGGTTTTGGCATCTACGTGCTCACGCACCGCGCCTATCGCGACATCAATCTGCGCCAGCGCTTTGCCATGCCGCGGTGGTCGAAGATCGCCCCGCTGCTGCATATCGGCGTGCCGATGGCCATCACGCTGTTGATGGAAGCGGGCATGTTCGTGGGTGTGGCGTTGCTGATCGGCCGGCTGGGCGAGACAGTGGCCGCCAGCCACCAGATTGCCCTGAACGTGGCGTCGATGTCGTTCATGGTGCCACTGGGCCTGTCCATGGCCATCACGGTGCGCGTTGGCAATGCTGTGGGCCGCAAGGACGCCGCGGGCGTGCGCTATGCAGGTTTCTGCGGCATCGGCCTGGTGGTTGCCGTGCAACTGGTGGCGGTGGCGCTGATGCTGGGTCTGCCGCACGGTATAGCGGCGATTTATTCCAACAATCCGGCAGTGATCGCGATGGCCGCGCACCTGTTGTTGTTCGCCGGCATGTTCCAGTTTTCCGACGGTATCCAGGTGGCTTCCAACAGCTGTCTCAGGGGTCTTAAGGACACCCGGGTACCGATGGCGATCACCCTGGTGGCCTATTGGGTGATCGGCATGCCGATCGGCTGGTACCTGGGCTTCCCGCGGGGGCTGGGCGCCCCGGGGATGTGGATCGGCCTGATCGCCGGACTCACCGCGGCGGCGGCATTGTTATTCGGGCGTTTCTACCGGGTGGCCCGGCGCGCCAGCTGGACTTCCGCCACGTGACCGCTCCCGCGGGAACGGCTACGCTGCGCACCGAGCCCACCGGATTTCCTGCATGAGCGACCAGCTGCCACCTGCCTACCCACCGCCGCCACCGCCCCCTGCGCCCGGGCCGGCTCCGGTGCGAGTTCAGGCGGCCGCGCCTGTGCGTCGACCCAATGGCTTCTGGACCTTCCTGAAGGCCCTGGGTCGGGGCATCAACATCACGCGGCTGGTGGTATTGAACCTGCTGTTCTTCGGCGTTTTGTTCATCGTACTGATGTTCGTCCTGCTGAGCGCCGTGGGCAGCCGCGAACTGCGCATGGTCAAGGACGACAGCGTGTTGCTGATCCGGCCTGAAGGCCGTCTGGTGGAGCAATTCAGCGATCCCATCGGCACGGCCATCTCGCGCCTGTCGGGCAACAAGACACGGCAAGTGCAGGTGCGCGACCTGGTCGGTGCCATCGACAACGCCGCCACCGATTCGCGTATCTCGCGCATCGTGCTGGATGTGGACGACATGCAGGCAGGCGGCTTCGCTGCCTTGCGCGAAGTGGGCGCGGCGATCGATCGCTTCCGCGCCACCGGCAAACCCGTGATTGCCTGGGCCGCCAACCTCGACCAGGGCCAGTACTACCTCTCATCGCACGCTTCGAAAATCCTGCTTGATCCGCAAGGCAGCGTGCTGCCCACGGGTCTTGCCAACTACCGGCTGTTCTACAAGAACCTGCTGGACAAGATCGGCGTGGACGTCCACCTGTTCCGCGTGGGCCAGTTCAAGTCGGCCGCGGAGCCTTTCATCCTGGATCATGCCTCGCCTGAATCCAAGGCCGCCGACACGTTCTACCTTGGCGGCCTGTGGGATACCTGGCTCGAGGAAGTAGCCGCGGCGCGCAAGATCGACCCGGCCAAGCTTCGCGCCTCGATCGACAACATGCCCCAGCTGATCGCTTCAGCGCGCGGCAACATCGCGCAGCTGGCGCTGGACCAGCACCTGGTCGATGGCCTGGCCACGGAAGAAGAATTGATCGACGGCCTGCGCAAGGATGGCGTACCCGCCGGCAAGAACGGCGAAGGCGTGCGCAGTGTTTCGCTCGAGCGCTACAACGCGCAGATCGCCTCCCTCAGCCCGTTCAACAGCAAGCCCGGCGTGGCCGTGGTGGTTGCCGAAGGCGAGATCGTCAGTGGCAAGCAGCCGCAGGGCCAGATCGGCGGCGAATCCACCGCGGCACTGATCCGCAAGGCGCGCCTGGACAAGAAGACCGCCGCTCTGGTGCTGCGGGTGGATTCCCCCGGCGGTGAGGTCTACGCCGCCGAGCAGATCCGCCGCGAAGTGGCGCAGACGCGCGAGGCCGGCATTCCGGTGATCGTCTCGATGGGCGACGTCGCCGCCAGCGGCGGTTACTGGATTTCGATGAACGCCAACGCGATCCTGGCCGAACCGAACACCATCACCGGCTCCATCGGCATCTTCGGCATGTTCTATACGGTGCCCAATGCCTTGGACAAGATCGGCGTGCATTCCGATGGCGTGGCCGTGGGCCCGCTGGCGGGCTCCTTCGACATCACCCGGCCGCTGGATCCGAAGATCGGCCTGGTGGTGCAGTCGATCATCGACAAGGGTTACCGTGATTTCGTCGGTGGCGTGGCCGCGGCGCGTGGCAAGGATTTCGCCAGCATCGATGCCATCGCCCAGGGTCGCGTGTGGACAGGCACCCAGGCGCATGAGCGCGGGCTGGTGGACAAGCTCGGCGGTCTCAGCGACGCCATTGCCCTGGCGCGCAGCGAGGCGAAACTCGAAAAGGATGCGCCCACGCGTTACATCGAGGCGGACCTGGGCACCTTCGGTCGTGCGGTCGTCAGCATGAACGACAGCGCTGCGCTGGAAATCGGGCGCTCGTGGGGCTTGGGGCTGCCGAAGTGGTTGTCGACCATCGACGAGCGCCTGCCGGAATTGAAGCTGCTCGAACACGCGCAGGCCGGTCGCCCGAACGTCTACGCCTACTGCTTCTGTTCGCCGCAGTAGGCAACGGATTTATTTCGACTGGTCTTCCACCGCCGCATCTTGCGTGGCGTGCTGCTGGTCCACGGTGGTCTGCACCGCGCGGGCCCGGTCGCGCGTCTTGAGCATCGGGTCGAGCGGGTTGTAAGGCCTGGCCGTGGTTTGCGCCGCCTGCGGCGCGGGCGGTGCGTTAGGGTCGGGCGGCGGGGGATGGGAACAGCCGCAGGCCAACGCGGCGGCAGTTGCCAGGGCACATGCGCGCCATGATCGTGTGTTCTTCATCAAGCCACCCTCGCCGAATACCAAGCCTCGTTTCGCTGCGCGAGCAGCGGCATGTCGAACAGGCGCGACAACGCATCGCCGCCCAGGATCTCCGCCTTCGGGCCATCGGCGAACACCTTGCCATCGCGGATCATCACCACACGGCCGATTTCGGGGATGATCTCCTCGATGTGGTGGGTGACCACCACCAGGGTGGTGCCGCCCTGGGCCAGTTCCCGCAGATGGCCCAGGAATTCCCGACGCGCGGAAAGGTCGAGCCCGGTGCAGGGTTCGTCCAGGAGAAGGGCACGCGGCTGGTACACCAGCGCACGGGCAATCAGCACGCGCCTCGCCTCGCCGGTGGACAACGTGGCCACTTCCCGATCAGCCAGCGCCAGCATGCCCATCCTTTCCAGAGCCCGGTTGGCGGCCTGCTGCATGTCGTGGGTGACATCGTGGTCCAGCCCAAGCACCAGCGAGGCAAAGAACCCGGACAGCACCACCTCGCGCACTCGAAGGCCCTCGACGGTTTCCAGGTCACGTCGCAGTTCCGCCGACACCACGCCGATCAGGCGACGAAGCTCGGTGACATCCCAGCGGGCGCGGCCGAAAACGCGTACCGGGTCGCGCCCGTCACCGGGTGAGAGCGGGTAGAGGCGGCGTTCGATCATCCGCACCAGGGTGGATTTACCCGAGCCGTTGGGGCCAAGGATCGCCGTGTGCTCGCCGTCGGCAACGCGCAGGCTGAAATCCGCCAGCAGGGTGCGGTCGCCGCGGAGCACGGTGGCATGGTCGATGTCGAGCAGGATGGCAGGCTGGTCCATGCCTTCGAGGATAACGCGCCGTTGTACGATGCGTGCAGTCCTTCACTTTCGGGAGACGCACCATGCATCCACGGCTGGCAAGCTGGCGACTGGACGGCCAGACGGCGCTGGTGACTGGTGCGAGCAAGGGCATTGGATACGCCTGCGCGCGCGAGCTGGCCGCATTGGGCGCGGACCTGTTGCTGGTGGCCCGTGACGAGATCCACCTGGATCACGTTCGCGTCGAACTCGCCGACGAAGCCCCGCACGCGTCGGTGCTGGCGCTGGCCGCCGACCTGACGGACCCTGAGGACCGCCTGGCCGTGTTCGACTGGATCGCCGACCTCGGCAGCCCCCTGTCACTGCTGGTGAACAACGTCGGCGGCAACGCGCCGGCGGCCACGGTGGATTATTCACCCGATGACTACCGCCGCCTCTTCGAAACCAATGTGTTTTCGGCCTTCGAGATGTGCCGCCTGGCTTATCCGCACCTGGTGCAGCACGGCAACGCCGCCATCGTGAACGTGGGATCGGTGTCCGGCGCGATCCACGTGCGCACGGGCTCGGTCTATGGCATGACCAAGGCCGCCGTGCACCAGCTCACGCGGAACCTGGCCGTGGAGTGGGCCGAGGACGGCATCCGCGTGAACGCCGTGGCGCCCTGGTACATCCGTACCCAGCGTTCGGAACCGGCGCTGGCCGATGCGGATTACCTAGAGGAAGTACTCGACCATACGCCGATGCGCCGCATTGGGGAGCCGGAGGAAGTGGCGGCTGCCGTGGCCTTTCTGTGCCTGCCAGCATCAAGCTACATCACCGGCGAGGTGCTGGCGGTGGACGGCGGGTTCCTGCGTTACGGCTTCTGACCGTTCGATGCGGATTACGGACCGCAACCCTTCAGCTGGGCACGCAGTTCCGCGTCGCGCTGTTCGAAGGGCGGCTGCTGGCTCTTGAAAGCCTTGCGCAGCTTGTCGCCGTTCTCGTCCAGTTGGTCCTGCAGCGCCTTGCAGGTTTCCTCCGGCGAAAGCTGATGGCAGCTGTCCTGCACCCAGACGTAGTTGTTGCCGATCATCTGGCCGGTGACCTTGCCCCGGTTGAATTCCGGTGCCGAAGGCACGGCCTGGGCCGATAGCGAGCTGCCATAGCTTCCCACCACGCCCGCCGGCGCCAGGTAGGGCTGGCCCGGTCCGTTACTGGTGTAGGGCGTGCCGTCAGTGGCGCGCACGCAGCCGTACATCACCGGAATACCCGGCGGAGGCGGAGGCATGGCGCTCAGTTGCGCGGGCGCGGGAGGGGGTGTCGGCGCCACCGGCGGCAACGGCGCGGGTGGCGTCGTCATCGGCTCGGTATCGTCGATCACCCGCTTCTCAGACTTCGCCCCGTGCGGGCATGGCATGTTCTGGTAAGTGACCTCGCCATTGCCGGCGGTGCACTTGTAGATGTCCGTGGCATGGCTGGCCGGCGTGCACGCCAGGAAACCCAACGCCACCAGGAAAACGAAGCCGGCAAGACGCATCAGAACTCCGCCACGTGCTCTTCGGCGGCGAAGCCGAGGGTCATGGCGCCTTCGCCCACGTTCACCATCCCGGTGATGCTCATCGGGCTTTCCAGCATCTCAACGCCGGCGCCCTCGCAGGTCTTGAGCAAAATCTCGTAGCCGGGAAGATTACGCATCACATCCAGCTCGCCCCCGTAGGACAGGCTCATCGCCGGTACCAGCAGGCCTGCTTGCACGCGCTTGGCAGCGTATTCGAAAAGCGTTTGCGCGCCGTGCTCGAAGCCACGGATCTTGCCCACCGGGCCGGTTTCACCCCGGTAGCAACGCAGCAGCGGCTTGATGTCCAGGGCCGAACCCAGCATGGCGCTGAACATGCTGACGCTGCGGTCACCCTTCTTCTTGGCCCGCGCACGCAGGTAGTAAAGGTCGCGCGGCAGCATGTACCCGTAGGCGTTGTTGGCGATGTGCGCCGCGCGCTCGCGCATCTGCTGGGGGGACTCGCCCGCGGCGATCATGCGCACGGCTTCCACCACCGGCGCCGCGGCGCCGGCGAAGATATTCCGGGTATCCACCACGCGCATCAGGAACGGCTGGCGGTTGCCCGCCGCTTCTCGGATGGGGCGATAGTGCTTCAGGATGGCGAAGCTGGCGCGGATCACATTGTCGTGGATCGGGCTGCGCGTGGCGGTGATGGTCAGGCAGATCACGCAGTCGTAATCCACCACCATCTTGTCCAGGAACACCCGCTGCACGTGCTCCACGCTGCTGGGTTCGGTTTCTGCCTCGTGGGCCCGGCTACCCATGTTCTGGTCGATGAAACGCTGGGTTTCAGCGGCGTTCCTGTCGTCCAGGAAGGTCTGGCCGTCCACCTTGATGGTGATCGGCAACACCGTGATGTTGTTTCTTTCGATGAAGTCCCGCGGCAGGTCGCAGGCCGCGTCGATCGCTACGCCGATTCGCATGATTTTCCCCGGCTGAAGAACTCGACCACGTCGGGGCGAAAGGTAGCACGCCGGGCCCCGGAAAATGTGCGATCCCCGGCATCGCCGCGCATGCTCTGACCCCCAACCCCTCGCGCTCGGGCCGGGCAAGGCGTATTCTGCCGTGACAATTAAATGGCCCCTGCCGGCGTGGCGTCGCCGGTGCCGGCACCGATCGGTTCGGTGCCAGAAAAAGCTGGAAAACATGAAGACCAAGCAAGAGATCGTCAGCAACTGGCTGCCGCGTTATACCGGCACTGCGCTCGAGGAATTCGGCGAGCACATCCTCCTCACCAACTTCGGACACTACGTCGAGCGCTTCGCCGAGTGGAACGGCGTGGATGTGAAGGGTCGCGACCGGCCCATGCCCAACGCCACGGCCGACGGCATCACCCTGATCAACTTCGGCATGGGCAGCCCTAATGCCGCCACGGTGATGGATCTGCTAAGCGCCATCGGCCCCAAGGCGGTGCTGTTCCTTGGCAAATGCGGAGGGCTGAAGAAAAAGAACGCCATCGGCGACCTGGTGCTCCCCATCGCCGCCATCCGTGGCGAAGGCACCTCCAACGACTACCTGCTGCCCGAGGTGCCGGCGCTGCCGGCGTTCCAGCTGCAGCGCGCAGTGTCCACCATGATCCGCGACCTTGGCCACGACTACTGGACGGGCACCGTGTACACCACCAACCGCCGGGTGTGGGAGCACGACGAGGCATTCAAGGAGTACCTGCGCCGCACCCGCTCGATGGCCGTGGACATGGAAACAGCGACCATCTTCGCCGCGGGCTTTGCCAATTCGATCTCGGTCGGCGCGTTGCTGCTGGTGTCCGACCAGCCGATGATCCCCGAAGGCATCAAGACGGAGAAGAGCGATCTTGCCGTTACCACCAACTATGTTGAGCGCCACATCCGCATCGGCATCGAGGCGCTGAAGCTGGTGCGCCGGCACGGGCGAAGCATGAAGCACCTGCGGTTCGAGGATGAGAATTCGCTTGAGTAGGGGTTAGGCGAAACGTGGAAGCGGGTGTGGAGGGTGCGGGCTAGCATAGGTTCGATTCCCCGACATGGATGTCGACGTGCCTCCCATGCTTTCGTTTACCCCCGCCATGTTCCATCGCGTGTTGCCGCGCGTGTTCATGTCAGCCAATTCGCAAGGTTCGAGTGTCAGCGCCCAGTTGGGGAATGTGCGTCATGCCGGGCCCACCGCCTTCGGACGTCCGGCCATTCCCACATCACCCCATTCCAGAGCCAGGGAACTGCTTCTGGAGAAAGCGCAACTGAAACCGGGTGCAAGCCGCGAATTCGCCATAAACATCGTTAAGAATGCCGGCGCGGCCCGCTGCAAAGGTGACTACGCACTGGCCGGACATATTCTTGCTACAGGACTAGCCACCTTCTTTTCGGCGAGCGGTGCGGCGGCGGGCGACGACACCCCATCCAAACCTGACGCCGTGCACGCAGGATGGCAGGCGAACCTGGGTCGCGGTGTCGCTGCACTCATCGCGCGCGCAGAGACGCAATTGCAAATGGTGCAGCAGGACGCCAATGCGGATGTCGTGGATCACGACCCATCCCACGATGGCCTGCTCGAAGCACTGATTCGGTTCGATGGCGGCATCACGGCTACCTATCGTCTTGCGATTGTGCGCGCCACCATGCTGACCAACGAGGGACGACACGATGAAGCCCTCGCGGCGCTGCGCGAGGCACCAGCGCATCAGGCCATCATGAATCATTTCGCGGCGCCAGTCGGCGCGCCCGGATCGGACAGTAGCCTTCGTGCCCTGTCAACAGCGCATGACGCGCTCGACAAATTCCAAACCCTCGTGAACGGTGACGACGACGCCCCTACCGGTTCTTTGGGCCAGCAGGTGTCCTATGCTCGGGACAATCCCGATGTGCTTCGGGTACGCGGGCTCGTTCAGTCGGTCGGCGCCGAGCTCTTTCGCGTCGGCGATTACGGAGCCGTCCTGGACACGGTCCGTCCGCCTCTCCCGCCCCGCGTCTCCGCTGGAGGCCAGGCCACCTGCTTCCCGCCGAGCGTTGCGGCTGGTGGAGGCGACACAAGCGCCGCCACTAGTCCGACGTTAGTCGCGCAATCTCTGGCAGCAAGCTCCACCAATTTGGCCCCAGAGCTCGAGAAACGGGCCACGGTAAGCGAGTCTTTACCTGAAATACTGCATGCAGGTTGGCGAGCAAACCTTGGCCGAGGTGTAACCGCTCTCATTGCACAGTTCGATACTCAGCTAACAAAGCTTCGGCAGGACATCTATCGCAATGTCGTCGACGGGCATTCGTCACGCGATGCCTTGCTCGAAGCGACCCGGGAAGACAGCCGCATGATGGTGGAAAATCGATTCGCCATCAGATATGCCGAAAAGTTGAGCGATAAGGGCGCGCATGATAAGGCCCTTGTCGTATTGCGGGAAGCTCCGGAGTATCAGCGCGTTATGATGAATTTCAAAGTGTCGTCTGGTGCCGAAGCCGATGCGGCCGATCATGCCCTGTCGACCTCACGCGATGCGCTTTCCAGTTTCCAAGCCGTTGTAGACGACGATGGCAATCCCGCAGGCGTAGTTGACGAGGAAGTGAAGTACGCACGCGAAAATCCCGATGTGCTTCGCACGCGCGAGCTCGTCCGGTCGGTGGGTGACGAGCTTTTTCGCCTCGGCGCTTACCGCGAAGTCTTGACCACGGTCCGGCCGCCTGTGCCGCCCCGCATCGTCGCAGGTTCTTCTCCGAAGTTGTGAAGAATTCGCCGGATGGACCTCCATTCGTTTCACGAGCACCACGGGCCTTCGCGCATCACCTACGTCAGGATGTTTCCATGACCCCAGTAATCTCCCTTCCGGGCATCGCAAAGCTCGCTTCCCTCCTTGGCGACGCGGCGAAACACGTGGCAAGCAAGGTGAATTTCGCCAACGCCTTTCGGCAAGTCGGCCAGGTTGGCGGCCAGGCACCGGGAGCGCCACGGCTCAAGCGCCTTTCCTCCCTCGATGGGGGTCGACTCGTATCGACCATGAAGTCGAGTGTCGACCCTTCGCTCGAACAGCGCCGGAATAGCCTGGATAGCAGGGAGCGTGCCGTTGCCGAACGGCGAGCCTCGCGGCAGGGTACGCCTGCATCTGGCAACTCGATTCCACATGCCCACGCGGAGATGGTCGTGCAGAAGGCGACCGTCCTGGCCAAGGATTACTTTCGTGCGAGAGGAATTGACACCTCACCGAAATGGCGGCGTACGCCCCAATCGTATCTGCTGCCTTCCGATTGGAGCTCGCCTCGGGCCAGGTTGGCCGGGCAAACATTAACCCGTGATCGGCTCGGCAACGGTCACGAGATGCAGGCACCGCAGCAAGTCGCCGCGCCTTCGCAGGGAAAGGATGTCCAACGCCATACGGCCAAGGCCCTGCGCGACCTGCAGGATGAGCTGGCCAATACGGCGCAGCTCTTCGATGGTACGGTGCGAGGTGATGTGGCGCGGCTCATCGGCCCCGTAGTTGCGCTTGTCCGGAAGGAGTGCGGGCCTGACGAGGCGCTTCGCATCGCATCGCTGGGTATCCAAGACGTTCGATCAGCCCCGGCCAAACTCCTTGTGCAATCGCGCACGCATCGCCTGATCTAGTCATATTGCATTCAATACACGGACGTATCCCATGCTCATAGAACTTCCAAGCGTTACTAAACTAGTCGCAAAGTTTGAGCAACTTGTCGACCGGACCGGTCCCGAAGACACGAAGGCCGCGCGCTATCGGGTTCCAGCGCGCAATGCGAAGCCATCGGCTGTGGCGAACACCCCGCGTGACTCTTCGATCCGTCATCAAGCCGTTGCCGGCCCCCAGCCAGTGCGTCGTCCGACACCTCTTCCGGCTTCTTCCGAACATGGAAGAGGGACGAATCCGGCGACATCGAGGTCGACGACTGAAACGCCCGTTCCCCGGTATCAAGCGAATTTCGCCAAACACAGGGCGGTCTTTGAACAACTTGCTTCGAAATCGAACGAGGCCCAGACCCCAGTGCGCCTGGACCGTGCTGTCACACCAAAGCGTCTTGGCACAGGCATACACTCAGGCACCGTCGTGTGGGAGCCGACAGCCCGAGACCGCGTTTCCTACCCCGAGCGCGTGCCTTCTCGTAGCGAAGTGATGGATCGCCCACAAACAATGCAACCAGGCAAGTCGACGAAGACTCCTGGTCCGATCGTCAATCACCTCGCCAATATCGTTCGAAACGGTAAGGCCAAGTTGCGGGCATGCAAGGCGTCGGTGGCTCCCGGAAGCGAGCGCATCGACCAAGCAGCGAGATTCTCCATGGCTCGTATTCCATCGTCTCGGGCACCATTGGTCCCACCAGGCCATGGTCATCTCAGTCCGGTTGATGACGCTCCCCGATCGGGGCAGCCGTCGGTATTCTTGCAGTACATGTTGGTCGATTCACACATCGATTCTTCCAAACGGGTGCTGTCGCCTGGGCCGGATGAGCGTGCGCACTCCGACTATGAAAGCGATTCATCCGGTTCTTCGGCAGGATCGTCGCCACCGGGGTCGCCCAATGCACTGGATCCAGTGATTTCCTGGTCGCAGGTGCTCGCCGAAGACCCCACGGTGACGGAGTTAAAAGATGAGCTCGGACAACTCGAACGGGCCATCGAAAATGAGAACAAATACCGCGTGCCGGACGATGCGGCCGACCAACTTGACCTTGCGATGGAGCACTACAGGAACGGAGACATCCCTGGTGCCTACGCTGCGATCATGGCGGCCCTCGATGGCGTGACCGAGATCCTGGCACCGCCGGGATCGAGAAAAACTCCATCGCCGGCCGATTCCGACTACGCCAGCGATTCCGACAAGCCGGGACTCTCGTTGGACGCAACGAGCGCGGAACTATCCGATCAAATTACGCGCGACGACTTGTTGTCCGAAGCTCGCGACAAAGCCGCCTCATTGTCGGAAGGCGTCAATCACGCCTGGATAGACTCCCGATTGAACCTCGGCAGGGCCAGAACGCGCATCCAGGCAACGATAAAACGGCATACCGGAACAACCTGGGAAGGGAGAGCGAAAGTCTTGCTGGCGAAGGTCGATACCCAGGCGCGCATTGACCGCCTAGCTGCCATCGACATGGCTCGTGACGGCCTGAAGACCATCGCTGGCACTCAACTCCGTCGCATAGACCCGGAATATTGACCGTAGCTTGGCTCCCGAAAAAAAAAGGCCACCGTCCTTGGGGTGACGGTGGCCGATCTGGGGAGATGCATTTCGGCGGCTGCGGGAACAGCCGCCTTCTTTTCTAGTTATGCAAGGTTCTTACAGCGAGAAGTCATACCGGGCGCCCAGGCGCACATAACGCGGATCCTGGAACGAACGGGCACGCTTGAAGTTCGGGTTGGCCACGCCGGCGGCGGACTCACCCGTTTCGAAGTACTGCGTTACCTGCTGCTTGCCGATGATGTTGAAGATGTCGATCGACAGGCCCAGCTTGTGGTCGGCGAAGGCCGGCTTCCACAGGGCGCTGACGTTCGCCGTATAGGTCCACGGCGTGCTGCCGTACGAGCCGCGCGGTGCCGGCTTGCCGTTGCAGTACAGGTAGGCTGCGCCGTAGCCGAACGGGTCGCCGCCGAGGGCCGGCGGACGCTGGCCGAAGCAGTTCACCGGGTAGCCCGATGCGATACGCGTGTTGCTCGAAACCGCCCACTCTTCGTTGAACTGGTACGTGCCATAGATACGCAGCTGGTGCTTCTGGTCCGACGGCAGGCGGCCGTTGGAGTTCTCCATGATTTCCGGGAAATCCCAGGACTCGGTGGTGGACACGTCGGCCTGCACGATGTCCGAATCGAGCTGGCCTTCAGCGTTGCCGTAGCTGCGCGAGAAGGTGTACTCGATCTTGCCGTACCACTTGTCGCTGAACTGGTGTTCGGCATAGAAGTCGGCCATGTAGTAGGCACGCTTGGCCTTAGGCTCGCCGATCTCCACCGCGTTGAGCGGAATGGAGATGTACTGGCCATCGGCCGGCGACAGCGTGAACGTGTTGGCGCGGCCCGGGTTGTACAGGAAGCATTCGGTGGAACGGGCCAGACCCGCTTCCACTACATCCAGGTTGCCGTGCTCGGCACCGTAGGTTTCGAACGGGCGGATATCGCAGGTATCGTCGATCAGGCTCTTGAGCTTGCGATACATGAACTTCGTGCCGACCGTCCAGTTGTCCGGAAGCTGCTTGTCCGCACCGAAGATGTACTCATCCTGGTAGTAGGAATGCAGGTGCTGGGCCGACACCACCTTGGCGTCAGGCGGCGTGCCGTTCTCGCCGTTGAGGAAGTAAAGGCCTGCGGCCGGATTGGCGGTACCGAGCCCGGTCGGGATACCCGTGGTCGGATCGATGCCCGTGAACGAATAGTACTGTGACGGGAAGGTGGAAGGACCTGCGCCGCGGATAGCCACGGATGTCGGCAGACCCAGATGGTAACGACCGGCGTTGGCGTAGATCTTCAGGCTGGAATCGCCTTCAACGTCCCAGGAAATACCCAGACGCGGATCAAGCTGGTGACGCTGGCTGGCATAGGCTTCGCCCACGCCGTTGTAGTTGGTGAACTGCTCGTTACGCAGGCCGATGTAGCCGTGCCAGCGGTCGGAGATCTGCCAGTTGTCTTCGACGAACTGCGAACGCTGGTTGGTGCGAGCAGTGGTGCCAGACGAAAGGCCCGTCTTGTCGACGAAATATCCATTGGGATAATCGGCCGGGTTGTACAGGCCCGGATCCAGGCCCAGGTTGGTCAGGCGCTGCTGGATCGACGAACCGTTGCCCACGTCATTGTAGATGTAGCTGGCGCCGCCCACCGGCGATGAACCGGCCGTGGCACGAAGCACGTAGTTATCCACGCCGGCGCGAAGATCGTGATCGCCAATGTGATATTCGATGTTGATCGCCCAGCCGGTGGTGCTGTCCTTGGCGCCTGGCACTTCGATGGTAGCCGAGCCCACCGTGCAACCGCCCTGCGGATTGTTCTTGAAGGCGACGCGGGAATCGGTGATCGGCGGGCAGACGACACCGCTGGCGCCGCTCACGTCCTGTTCGTGCGGCGAACGGGTCTTGCCGTACAGGGCGTTCACCGTCAGGTCGTCGGTGATGTAGCCGGTGTAGTGGCCGATGTAGGTGGTACCGCCCGGCGTGGCGTTGGTCTGCGTGCCGTTGAAGTTCTTGGTGGTCTGGTGGCCCAGGTACGCACCCTTGCCGGTGGTGTAGTTGTAGCCAAAGATCGAGCTGGTGGTGTACTCCGAATCGCCCATCCCGGTGAATTCCAGGATGTGGCTGTCGGTGATGTTCCAGTCGATCTTGCTCAACCAGCGCGTGGTGCTGGGCGACTGGTTCTCGTAGTCGTTCGCGCCGTTCACGCCATAGAACTGGCCGGCCGACTTGATGAAGTCGCCAGCGGCGAAGAAGAACAACTTGTCCTTGATAAGCGGGCCGCCAACGGAGCCGGAGTACTGGATCTGGTTGTTGTTGAAGCGGTTGAAGGCGTTGCCGTTCTGGTACAGCGTGCCATCGCGCAGGTATACGCTGCGGGGACTCTGCTGCAGCTGCTGCGGCGACCACAGCACCTGGATGTCACCCTTCCAGGTATTGGTACCGCGCTTGGTCACCACGTTGATCACGCCGCCGGTGGAACGGCCATATTCGGCGCCGTAGCCGCCGATCAGCACCTGTTCCTGGTCGATCGCGTCATAGGGCAGCTGACGCGAGCTCACGCCCGTCAGCGGATTGGTGGCCTGGAAACCATTGATGTAGTACGAGTTCTCGGAGGCCGACGAGCCGCCGAAGGAGAGCGCGTTGCCGTAGCCGCGTGCCGCCGGCGTCGTGCCGGGCGCCAGCAGGGCGATAGAGCTCACCGACGTGCGGTCGATGGGAAGCTTGGCCAGCTGTTCGGCCGTGAGCACCGTGCGCGAGTCCACGGAGCTGACGTCGATGCTGGGAAGAGCCGTGCCGATTACCTGGACGGCACCGAGATTGGTGGCGTTCTGGCTGCTTGTGGAGGCGTTGAAAGACACCTCGGTACCGGAACTGATCGTCGTCTGCACACCCTTGTGGCTGTCCACCACGGCGCCACCCTTCATCAGGGTCACGTCGTACAGACCGATAGGCAGCGAAGCGGCGCGGTAACGGCCACTGGAATCCACCGGAATATCACGGCGGACGCCCGTATCCGGGCTTTCGACATGCACCACATCACCAGGTTCGGCGTTACCAAAGATCACACCGGTGGCGTTGGACTGGGCCAGGACAGTCCCGGCCGTCATGGCGAGGCCGAAAGTTACAGCGCAAGAAAGTGCGGTTCGCGCGAAGCGATGCACGGACCCCGAGCGGGGGGCCGGCTTGATAAGGACAGGCATTGACAGTCTCCCAAAGAACAACAAGACGCATCCATGCAGTCAGAAAAGCGAGGGTCGTCTCCCCACGAGCCTCGTAGCGAAGGCGTTTGCCGCCGGCGCAATCGTTAAAACCCCATGAGGAGAAGGTGAGGCTCGGAACCTTTCGACTTGCTTTCACAAACGTCAAATGCTGCGGAACTAGGAAAAATTCCTACGAAAATCGTGAAATACTGCCTAGGACATCAAATGGGTCAGCACAAAAGGGCGCCGAAAAAAAAAGGCCATCGCCCTTGGTGAGCGATGGCCTAGTCCGGGGAATGCATGGCGACTGCGGGAACAGTCGCCGGGTTTTTCTAGTTATATCCGATCGTAATTAATCAGAAGTCGTAGCTGATGCCAAACTGTAGGAAGCGTGGCGTTTCGTAGGAAATAGGCAGCTGGTAGTCAGGCGACAGCTGGCCCGGCCCCGATACCGACGTGGTGGTGAACTGGGTTGTACGCTGCTGGTTGAGCACGTTGTAGACCAGCAGGCTGAAGGCCAACTTGTGATCGGCGAACGCCGGGCGGTACTGCGCGTTGAGGCTTACGATTTCCTGCCACGGGGTACGCCCCACCTTACCCGGCGTTGCCGGACGGCCCTCCGGGCCGCAGAAATGGTAGGCGTCGGCATAGCCGTATGGATCGGATTGCTCGGGGCCGAAGAAGCTCTGGCAGACCTTGGGCGTACCTGAAAGCAGCTGAGCGTTACCGCCGACCAGCCATTCAGGCGTGAGCTGCCAGTAACCGGTGAACTTGATCTGGTGACGGCGGTCATTGGCCTGGTCGCCGTTGGTGTTCACCATCACGCCAGCGTTGTCCCAGTCTTCGGTCTGAGCCACATCGGTCTGGCCGATGTCCGAACGTACCGAGCCTTCAGTGTTGCCGAAGCTATGGGCAAGCGTGTAATCGATGCGGCCGTACCACTTGCCGTCAAACGGATGCTCCAGATAGGAATCAAGTGCGGTGTACTTACGCTTGAGGTCCGGCATGCCAAAGGCGGACCACGGCACCGTCATCGTGCCAAAGGTGCCATCGCCATTGGATACGTTGAACTTCTGCGTCTTGCCCGGGTTCATGATGTAGCAACCTGAGCCCAGCGCGAGGTCCGGATCAAAGCCCTGGGCCGCGCCCACGGCCGAGAACGTGGCGCCGTCGCAGACATCGTCCAGGTCGTTACGCAGTTTGCGGTAGGTGAACTTGGTACCGGCCGTCCACTTACCGCCCATCATCTCAAAGGCCTTGTCGAGGCCCGCGATGTACTCATCCTGGTATTCGGCCGAAACGTCCTTGCTGGTCACCGTCTTCGGGTTCGGCGGCACGCCAAACTCGTTGTTGGCCGACACACCCGGATAATGGCCCTGAGGAATCTGCGTCAGGCCCGTCGGGGCGCCCGTGGCCGGATCGATGCCGGTGTAGGTGAAATACTGGTTGGTAAAGACGCTGCCCGCCGCGCCGCGAATGGCGACATTGGTAGGCTCATCCAGGTAGTACCGGCCAGCGTTGGCGTATACCTTCAAGCTCGAATCGCCCAATACATCCCAACTGGCGCCAAGACGTGGCGACAGGTTCGGACGGGTAAGCCGGATGTACGGCTGCGAGTCCGGGTTGTAGTTGGTGAACTGGTCATTGCGCAAGCCGATGGACAGCAGCAACCGGTCGGTCACCTGCCACTCGTCCTGCACGAACTCGGCGCGCTGCTTTACCCGCACCTTCTTTGCGCCCGTGGTGTAGATCTCCTGGGACACGTAATAACCGTTGCCACCGGGTGCCGCTACCTCCTGGCCACCGAGGGTGCTGATCGGCGTATTCGGATCGCCGTGGCCGTACACCCAGGCATAACCCGGGCCAGGGAACGTGTCGCCGATGTTCATCGAGGACGTGTCGAGGTTGTCGATACCGGCGGTGATCGAATGGGCGCCGAGCTTCCAGTTCAAGTCAAGACGCAAGTTACGCGTACGATCCTGGGCGGCTGGGTTTGACACGGTGGTACGCGTGGTCTGCGGGCCGACATTCTCGACTCCGCCGTTGAGTGCCGGATCCTGGTTCTGCGCGCGTAGCACCGGGGCGTCGGGGCCGCCGGCGGTACGGCTATAGTCGGTCTGAAGCATCTTGCCGTAAAGCACGTCGACGGTGATGTCATCGGTGATATAGCCGGTGTACTTGGCGATCGCGACACGCGCGCCGTCATTGGTGTAGGTACCTGGTCCGAGATAATCCCCGAACTGGCCCTTGTCCTTCTTGCTGCCGATATCCGGGTAGGTGTAGTTGTACACTTGGTTGGTGTATTCGGTCTTGTTCGACGCGGTGGTGAACTCAAGGATATTGTTGTCCGTGATGTTCCAGTCCAGCTTGGCGTAGTACTTCGGATCGTTGTAGCTGTAATGCTCGGCCTGATTAACCTGCGAGCTTTCAATCTGCTTGCCGTTGACCTGGCGCTCGGCCTCGACAGCGCCGAAGATGAAGAGCTTGTCCTTGATCAGCGGGCCGCCGAAGTAGGCATCCACGACTTCCGTGGACGATTTGTTCTGGTTGCGATAGGCGTATTCCTCGCCCTGCGCTCCGCCATCGGCCGCGGCCAGGTATTGTGGGCCGGAGGGATAGTAGGTGTTCTTCGGGTTCGCGTTGGTCACCTTGGGCTGGAAGAGGATCTGCGCGCCGAAGTGCCATTCGTTCGTACCGCGCTTACCGACCTGGCTGATCACGCCGCCGTCGGAACGGCCGTACTGTGCGCCGTAACCACCCGTGAGCACCTGCTCCTGGTCGATGGCGCCGTAGGGGAGAGTCAGGCCGCCGAAGTTCTTCAGCGGGTCAGACGTGTTGAAACCGTTGATGTAGTAAGCGTTCTCGGCGATGGACGAACCGCCGAAGGAATTGAGCACCTGGCCCGTCGGGCTGGTGAAGTACGAGCTACCGCGGTTAACTCCGGGCGCCAGGGTGGCGACGGCTTCGGCGCTACGCTGCAGCGGCAGTCGCGCTAGCTGGTCGGCGGTGATCGTGGTGCGCGAGTCCACCTGGGTCACGTCGATTGCCGGCAGGGCGTTGGCCGTAACCTCAACCGAGCTCAGGTTAGTGGTGGACGAGGACGATGCCGGGGAGAACGACACCTGCGTGCCGCCGCCAAGGGTCAGGGTGACGTTCTTACGCGAATCGACCGTGGCCCCATCGCGAAGAAGGGTAACGGAGTACGTGCCCAGCGGCAGCGAGCCTGCTGAATAACGCCCGCGCTCGTCCACTTGCACAGTGCGGCTGACGCCGCTGCTGCTTTCGATCAGGACGGTTTCGTTGGCCGCTGCCGGGGCATCACCGTAGATCGTGCCGGTGGTGGCCTGGGCAAGGGCGGTGGTGGAAGTGCCAGCTGCAAGGGCTGCAACGACGGCAATACTTAACGAACGGCGCACAAGTGCGCTGTGACGGTAGTACATCAGGTTGTCCCCTAAAAACCGCGTTCTGCGGAAAATCGATGTTCAAAATCGGCAGGAGCACGATCGTAGGTTAAGCCTTTCGTGAATCTTTCTTGCTTAATGAAATCGCAACAAAATAGGAAACGTTCTTATAAGAATTGTTCCTAACAGAAATAATTACGATCAACTAAATCAAGCGCAACAAAAAACGAAGTCGAAGGGCCTCGGCAGGAATCCGACGATGCTCCTACCTGCGCCCCTGGAAAGGCGCGGCATTTCTAGTTACGGGTATAGACCTGCTACACCCTGCAACCGAAAGGTTACGTATGCGGCCGTCCTCCAGTGTATGTGTGGATGGACTAACCTTTGAGCAATTGATCCAAGCACCTGGGTCAAGGTTCGGACGAGTCAAGGCCAAAAAGCTGGAGCCGGTCTTGGGCCCCGGCATATTTTTGAGAATGCCTCGCTAAGTTGGAAAATTTCTGCGCCGCAAGTTAGTGCTGTAGGACAAGTTTATGTGGATTGGGGCTACTTCAAAAAGAAAGCCGCAAAAAAAAGCCGAGGCCAAAGGGCCTCGGCATGAGTCTGGGGATGCTTTTCGCAGCGGCCTCGGGAAAGGCCGCCGCTGTTTCTAGTTATGGCTATGAAGCTTAGAAGTCGTAGGTGACGCCGAACTGCACGTAGCGCGGGGTCTCGTAGGACAACGGCAGGAAGAAGTTCGGCGACGGGACACCCGGGCCGGATTCCGACGTGTTGTCGAACTGGGTCGGGCGCTGCTGGTTGAACAGGTTGTAGACCAGCACGTTGAAGGCCAGCTTGTGGTCGGCGAAGTCCGGACGGTATTCGGCGTTCAGGCTGAAGATTTCCGTCCACGGGGTACGACCCGTCTTGCCCGGAGGCGCAGCCGTGCCGGCCGGTCCGCAGTAGTGGTAAGCCACGCCATAGCCGAACGGGTCGTCCTGCTGGGGTCCGAGGTAACCCAGGCACGTCTTCGGCGTACCCGAGAGCACCTGCACAGTGGCACCGACCAGCCATTCCGGCGTGATCTGGTAGTAACCAATCGCCTTGATCTGGTGGCGACGATCGTTTGCCTGATCACCGTTCGCATACTGCATCACGCCCGAGTTATCCCAGTCTTCGGTCTGCGACACGTCGTTCTGGCCGATGTCCGAACGCACCGAACCTTCTGTGTTACCGAAGCTGTGCGACCAGGTGTAGTCCAGGCGGCCGTACCACTTGCCGTCGTACGGATGCTCCAAGTACATGTTGAGGGCGGCGTACTTGCGCTTCAGGTCCGGCATGTCAAAGGCCGACCAGGGAATGGTCATCGTGCCGTAGGTGCCGTCGCCGCGCGGAACATTGAACGTGGAGTTCTTGCCCGGGTTCATGATGTAGCAACCCTGGCCTTCGGCCGCGGCTTCGTCGAAGCCCTGGGCTACGCCCTCGGCGCCGAACACGGCGGTGTCGCACACGTCGTCAAGGTCGTTACGCAGCTTGCGCCAGATGCCCTTGGCGCCGGCCGTCCACTTGTCGCCGAACATGTCGAACGACTTGTCGATACCGGCGATGTACTCGTCCTGATACTCAGCCGAAACGTTCTTGCTGGTCACCTGCTTCGGGTCAGGTGGGGTGCCGAACTCGAGGTTGGCCGACACGCCCGGATAACGGTCCTGCGGAATCTGCGTCAGGCCCGTGGGAGCGCCGGTGGTCGGATCGATACCGGTGTAGGTGTAGTACTGGTTGGTGAACACCGAACCCGCGGCACCGCGAACGGCGACGTTGGAGGGCTCATCCAGGTAGTAGCGACCAGCATTGGCATACACCTTCATGCTGGAGTCGCCGAACACGTCCCAGCTGGCACCCAGGCGGGGCGACAGGTTCGGGCGGGTCAGGCGGATGTAAGCCGCACCGTTCGGGTTGTAGTTGGTGAACTGGTCGTTGCGCACGCCGATCGACAGCAGCACGCGGTCGGTCACCTGCCATTCGTCCTGGACGAACTGCGCACGCTGCTTCACGCGCACCGACGGGGCGAAGGTCTGGAAGATGGTCTTGGAGACGTAGTAACCGTCGCCGCCCGGGGCGCCGACGCCTTCACCCGGCTGGGTAATGATCGGCGTGTTCGGGTCGCCACTGCCGTAACTCCATGCATAACCACCCGGATACTCCGAACCGGCATTGATGGACTGGATGTCCATGTTGTCCATACCGGCCGTGATCGAGTGCGAGCCGACCTTCCAGTTGACATCGAAGCGGGCATTGCGCGTCTTGTCGACGATATTCGGGTTGTCCACCGTGCTGGTGGCCACCGACGTGCCGGTGATCGAGTTACCGCCAGTGAACGCCGGGTTCTGATTTGCCGCGCCGATGATCAGGTTGGCAGCGCCCGGAGCGATCGTGGTGACGTCCGTCTGCTTCATCTTGCCGAAAAGGGCGTCGATGGTGATGTCGTCGGTGATGTAGCCGGTGTACTTCAGGATGCCGACGTCGGCGCCCTGCTTGGTGGCAATGCCCTTGCCGATGTACTGGTCACGCTGGCCCTTCGGGCTGCCCACCGGGTAGGAATAGGTATAGGCCTGCGGGTCGTATTCGGTCTTCTGCGACGCGCCGGTGAATTCCAGGATGTTGTTGTCGGTGATGTTCCAGTCGACCTTCGCGTACCACTTCGGATCGGTGTAGCTATAGGTCTGGTCAAGGCCGGTGTCGGACGAGCCGGTGTTGCGGCCGTCCACGCGGCGCTCGGCCTCGACTGCGCCGAAGACGAACAACTTGTCCTTGATCAACGGGCCGCCGAAGTAGCCGTCTACCGTCTCGGTGGTGTCCTTGTTGTTGTTGCGATAGCGGAACAGCTGACCCTGGCGACCGCCGTCGTCAGCAGAGGCGTACTGCGGGCCAACCGGGTAATAGATGTTCTTGGGGTTCGACTCGAGGGACTTGGGCGTGAACAACACCTGCGCACCGAAGTGCCATTCGTTGGTACCGCGCTTGCCGACCTGGCTGATCACGCCGCCGTCGGAACGGCCGTACTGGGCGCCGTAACCACCGGTAAGCACCTGTTCCTGATCGATGGCGCCGTACGGGAGGGTCAGGCCGCCGAAGTTGCGCAGCGGATCGGTGGTGTTGAAGCCGTTGATGTAATACGCGTTCTCGGCGATCGATGAACCACCGAACGAGTTCAGCACCTGGCCGCCCTCACCGGTGAGCAGCGATGTGCCGGAGTTAACACCGGGGGCCAAGGTAGCGATGGCCTCGGCGCTACGCTGCAGCGGCAGTTTGGCCAGCTGCTGCGAAGTGATGGTGGTACGGGAATCCACCTGGCTCACGTCGATCGCGGGCAGGGCATTGGCAGTGACCTGCATGGCGCCCAGTTCCGTGGCGCCGGCGGCGTTGGCACCAGCGTTGAAGGACACCTGGGTGGCACCACCGGCAGACAGCGTGATGTTGTTGCGGGTATCGACCGTGGAGCCATCACGCAGCAGAGCCACCGTGTAGGTACCCAGCGGCAGCGAGCTGGCCGCGAAACGGCCGTCGGCACCCACGGTGATCGTGCGGCTAAGACCCGACGAGTTCGTCAGGGTTACCGTTTCGTTGGCGCCTGCGGGCGCGTCACCATAGATAGAACCCGTGGTGGACTGTGCGAATACGGGCGCCGCGGCGCCCAGCGAAAGCGCCGTGACAACGGCGAGCGTAAGCGAGCGACGCGCAAGCGCGCGACGGCTGCGGTGGTTATTCCCCAAGGACATGTGCATCTCCGGACAAGTATTGGCAAACGCATCCATGCAATCGAACTATCACCAGCAACGAGTGCTCCCCTTCGTTGCGGGCTTTGGCGTTAAGAAAAGCCAAGGCTGCTTGTTAAATTCCGATTAGCAACCTTCCACTGGTTTTCTTTCGCGTTCCTTTCAGAGCTTTTCATTTGCATGACGACATCTTCACAATCGCGAAACACTGCGAAATCCGCAAAAAATAAGGGCGCCAAACGGCGCCCTTATTCGAACATTATCGTTTTATATTGCGGTTATTTCTTGCCGCCAAAATGCCAATTGAACTCGACGAACACGGATCTTCCGTAGATGTCGTAATTATCCGCATTGAAATACGGAAGCGAGTAGTACGAGCGATCCATCGGCGGCTTGGTGTTGCGCAGGTTGTTCAGCACCAGGCTCAGGCTGGCATCGTCAGGGAGTTGGTAACCGATGTTCAGGTTGAACGTGGTCCATGAACCCAGATGGCCGGCACCCGGCACGGCATAGCTGTTGTTCACCTGCGCCAGGTAGTTCGGGGTGCGGCCGCGGCGGTTGCCGAATAGCGTGGCCGACCAGTCGCCCCGGTCCCAGCCCACGGAAGCCGTGGTGATGGTCTTGAAGTCGGTGGAGTACTGCGGTGCGCGCAGCAGGTCGATCGTGGACTCCCCGGCGTATTGCTGGAGCGTGTGCTTGAGCGTGTTGCTGTACGACGCGCCCAGCCGGAGGTTGCCGGCTGCACCCATGCCGATGCGGTAGTTCGCACCCGCGGTAAGTGCATCCACCCGTTCATTGGACGAGTTGATCGGGCCGCTGCGGATGTTGGTGACGGCACCGGTGGCATCACGGGTGATGCGCGACAGGGCGTCCTGGCAGGTGGCTGACCCGGCATCCTGGCGTCCGGTGCGGCAGTCGGCCTCGTTGCGGAACAGGGTGGTGACGGAGAGGTCTTCCACCTTGTCCGCGATGCGGATGGAGAGGTAATCCAGGCTCAGGTTGAAGTCCTGCGTGGGCGACCACACCGCGCCTACGCCATAGGACTTGGCCGTGATGGGTTTCAGGTCCGGGTTTCCTGCACGGACGCCGGGGGTGGACTGGTTGTACGCCGGGCAATCGCGCAGTGCTTCGCCCGGATAGAAGGTCTCGCAGCCGTAGAAATCCGGTGCGCCGGTGAAATAGCCGCTATCCCCGGCGAACAGGTAACCCATGTCCGGTGCGCGGAACGCCGTGGCGTAGTTGGCGCGCAGCAACAGGGTATCGATCGGGCGGTACTCGAACGCCAGCTTGTAGGTGGGTCGGCCGATGGCGTTGCCCGTCCACTGGTAGCGGTCGTAACGCACGGCGGCGCTGGCCAGCAGTTCCGCGGTGATCGGCACGCTCAGCTCGCCGGCCAGCGCATAGTGCTGGCGCTTGCCGTGGCCCTGCGTGCCAGAGAGGCCCCAGTAGTCGCCGTTGACCACGCCTAGGTCTGTGCGGTTGCTCCAGTGTTCGTTGCCAGCCTGGCCCACGATGGCAAGGCCGATGTCACCGGCTGGCAGCGCGGCCAGCGATGTATTGGTGAGCTGGACATTGAGGTCCTGCGTCCAGGTCTGCGACACCGAGTTGATCTGGCCGAGTGTGGCGATGTACTGCTCAGGGGTTACCGCCTGGTAGAAGTTCGCCCAGTTCGGCGCGTAGATCGGCAGGCCGGTGGTGGCATCGTTACCGAGCTGGGGGCCCATGAACTGCTGTTCGAACAGCGCATCGAGCGGGCCGGCGAGCGGGCGGTTCTGCTTGTTGGTCAGTGAGTACGCCGAGCGGTTGTAATAGGCATCGTAATCCCACGCCGAATCGCCAAGCTTGCCGCGGGCGCCCAGGATCACCTGGTACTGCTGTCCGATGTTGCGGTCGCCGATGCGGTCGTAACCGCCGGTTTCTTCCGGTGACAGTGCGTGCTGGGCGACCGTCTGCTGGCCGGTGCCCTGGTCGATGAATCGGCCGCCGTTGTTGGCGCTCCAGAAGGTGAAATTGGAACCGGCGATCGACGTGTTGCTGGAGGAACCATACAGCCCGCTGCCATACAGCTCCAGATGGTCGTTCACCTTGAACGAGCTCGACACGTAACCCGTGGCCGAACGCTTCTTGTTCGAAAGCGTGGCCTGGCCGACGTCCTGGCTGCCGCAGTAGTAGCCCGAGCCCGGGCGATAGGCGTAATACGTGCTGTTGTTGAACAGCGATGAGACGTTCTCGCACGCCTCGGCGCCCGGGTCCACGTACGAGCCGCGGCCGTTGGCGTCGTAAGCCAGGCGGAGGAAATTCCGCGAGGCGATCGGGTCTGCGCCGTTGCGCGAGGGATCGGACGCGGTAGAGCGGGTGAGCTTGCGGTCCGCGCCATAGATCGGCGCCTGGTTACCCAGCTCAACACTGAAGACGGTTTTCGAGCGATCGGTGGAGTGGCCGCCGGTCAGCTGCACGCGCTGGTTGCCGCCACCGCCGTCGGTATAGCCACCGCCACGGAAGTTGACGTCGAAGCCGTCGACGTTCTTCTTCAGGATGATATTCACAACGCCGGCAATGGCGTCCGAGCCGTACACGGCCGATTGGTTGCCCGGCACGATATCGATGCGCTCGACGATCGAGGTGGGGATGGTGGAGATGTCGACGAAGTTGCTCTGGCCGTTGTAGAGCAACGGGTAGTTGGCCAGCGGATGGCCATCGACCAGGATCTTGGTGAAGCCCGGATCCAGCCCGAACAGGCTGATCGACTGCGCACCCTGGGTGAAGGAGCCACTGGACTGGGCATTCTGCACGGCGCCGGACGCCAGCGGAGAAGCCCGCAGAGCGTCGGCGACGGTCTTGAAGCCCTGCCGCTGGATGTCGGCAGCGGTGATCTCGATGGTTGGCGTGGCGGTTTCCACCACGGCTCGCGGAATCAGCGAGCCGGTAACGGTGACCGTTTCCAGCGTCTTGGGTTCGGTATCGGCCGCGAATGCCGGCACGAAGAAGGCGGCCGCAATGGCGGCGGCCAGGAGCTTCCTGGATTGCATGTGAGTTGTCTTCCCTGGTGATGTGTACGGACACGGCAATGCCGGACCCGACATTCGAAGCTAGGGGAATCCATTGGCAGGGAATATGGAAGAAAGCTCAAATTCTCCGCAGCAACAAAAAACGGCGACGTGCCGTGGCACGTCGCCGTTCATTGCATACCGGATGGAATTAGTAGCGCGGAACGCTCGAATCCACTTCCTGCGACCACGCATCCATACCGCCGGCCACGTTGAACACGTTGCTGAAACCGTGCGCGGCGAAGTGGTTGGCGGCGGCCATGCTGGAGTTGCCGTGGTGGCAGATGAAGGCGAGCACGGTGTCCTTGGGCAGGCGGCCTAAGGCGTCGTAGCCTTCTTCTTCCAGGATGCGGGCGTTAGCGAGCGGCGCGGCGGCGGCACGGCCGTTGGCCGGACGCACGTCGACCAGGATGAGGGAGCCTTCGGCAAGCCGCTTGGCCAGCTCCTGCACGGTCATCGACTTCACTTCGTTGGAGCCGGGGAATTTCAGGCTGAGGCCTTCGCCCTGCACGGTGCTCACCCAGTCGATCACGATGCCCTTGGCGCGCTGCGCACTACCCGGGTCGAAATGCACGTCGATGCCGCTGGCATTCACCACGATGTCGTGGTCCTGGGCGGGTGCGAGCTGGAAGCCGGCGCCATGGTCCGGGCCGATCTCAAGATGCAGCACCACGCCCTGGGCATCGGCCATGCCGGCGCGGATGGCCTCGGCGGCCTTCTCGGTGATGGTGATTTCCGGCGGGGTGCGGTCGGGCGGCGTAGCGCCGAACAGCGTGTGCAGCTCACCGCTGCCGTACATCTGGCGGATGATGTCCGCGCCGCCGACCAGCTCGCCTCCCACATACAACTGCGGAATGGTGGGCCACTGGCCGTAGGTCTTGATGCCTTCGCGGATCTCCGCATCCTGCAGCACGTCCACCGTGTGGTAGTCGGGCAGCAGTTCGTTCAGCACATTGGTGGCCGAGGCCGAAAAGCCGCACATCGGCTGGCTGCGGTTGCCCTTCATGAACAGCACCACGCGGTGTTCGTTCAGCAGGGTTTCGATGCGTTCGCGGGTGGCGGAGTCGAGGCTCATGAGGGATCCGGGAAAGAATGGGGAATGGGCGTAGTTTAGCCGTTCGCCCGAGATGGCCGCTGCGGGCCGCTATTTCAATGGGTTACCGCCGGGATTCAGGCCTTTATTGCGGCGGCTGGGCGAGTTCCTTGGCGCTCAGGAACCCGTCGTGGTTGCGGTCCAGGCGGTGAAACTGGGTTTCGTAGTTCCGGCGCACGTCTTCCAGCCGTAGCGGCTTGCCATGCTGGCCGGGAAGTTCCGATGCGTCGAGCACCCCGTCGCCATTGGTATCCATGTGGCGAAAGCCGGCGGTCATATAGGTAAGGTACTCGTCCAGGCTCACCTTGCCGTCGCCGTTGGTGTCGAACTGGCGCAGGTATTGGGTGGGAGTGGCTTGGGCTTGCGCAGGAGAAGCCAGGAAGGCCGATCCAAGGAGCAAGGCCGTGGCGACCACGCGGCCCAGCGAGCCGGGGTCAGAGTAAATACTCTGACCCCCAACCGCCGCCACGTCGCGACTTGGCATCAGCGCCGGTCGACGCCGACGAAGCGCAGGAACTCGGCGCGGGTGCGCGGGTCCTCGCGGAAGCTGCCGAGCATCTGGCTGGTCACCATCGATACGCCGCGCTTGTGCACGCCTCGGGTGGTCATGCATTCGTGCGAGGCATCGATCACCACGCCCACGCCGCGCGGCTGCAGGGTCTGGTCGATGCATTGGGCAATCTGCGCGGTAAGTTTTTCCTGCACCTGGAAGCGGCGGGCGAAGCCATCGACCACGCGCGCCAGCTTGCTGATGCCCACCACGCGATCGGTGGGGACATAGCCCACGTGGGCGCGGCCGATGATCGGCGCCATGTGGTGCTCGCAATGGCTTTCGAACTCGATGTCGCGCAGCACGATCATCTCGTCGTAGCCGCCGACTTCTTCGAAGGTGCGCGCCAGGTAGTCGGCTGGATCCTGTGCATAGCCGGCGAACCAGTCGCGATAAGCCTTGACCACGCGTTTGGGCGTGTCGAGCAGGCCCTCGCGGGTGGGATCCTCGCCCGCCCAGCGCAGCAGGACGCGCACGGCGTCCTCGGCCTGTTCACGGGTGACGTCGGGGTTCTTTGGCTCGGTCATGGGTTGTCTTAGTGCCGCCGGCTAAAGCAGCCATTGTAGCGCCGCCTCCGCGCCAGGGCCCACTAGGGGTCAGAGTCATAGTGGCACTAGTGGCAATGACTCTGACCCCTAGTGGGTGGGGCTAGTCGGAGGTGGGGAGTTCGTCTTCGAGGTCGTCGTCGGGGTCGGCGGGTTCCAGGGCGATCTTCAGTGCGTCGCTGGAGGCTTCGCTGCCGAGGGATTGGACTTCGCGCAGGCGCTTCTCGATGGCCCGGGTGCGGACGCCGGCGCTGTCGATGCTGTTGCGCACGGTGTCCAACTGCTTGCGGGTTTTCTCAAGCACCATGCCGAACTTGCCGAACTCGGTCTTCACTGCGGCCAGCACGTGCCAGACCTCGCTGGAGCGCTTCTCGATGGCAAGCGTGCGGAAGCCCATCTGCAGGCTGTTCAGCAGGGCGGTGAGGGTGGTGGGGCCGGCCACGGTGACGCGGTATTCCCGCTGCAGCAGGTCCGACAGGCCGGGACGGCGGATCACTTCCGCGTAGAGGCCTTCGGTGGGCAGGAACAGGATGGCGAAGTCGGTGGTGTGCGGCGGCCCCACGTACTTGCCGTGGATGCGCTTGGCTTCCTCGCGCACGCGCACTTCCAGCGCACGGCCGGCAGCGAGTGCGGCGTCGACGTCGGCGGCATCCTGGGCGTCGAGCAGGCGCTGGTAGTCCTCGACCGGGAATTTTGCATCGATCGGCAACCACACCGGCACGCCCTCATCGGTGCCCGGCAGGCGGATGGCGTATTCCACGCGCTCGGAAGAACCGGGGATCGTCGCCACGTTGGCGGCGTATTGCTCGGCCACCAGGATCTGTTCCAGCAGCGAACCCAGCTGCACTTCGCCGAAGGTGCCGCGGGTTTTGACATTGGTCAGCACGCGCTTCAAGTCGCCTACGCCGGCGGCCAGGGTCTGCATCTCGCCCAGGCCGCGCTGCACCGCTTCAAGGCGCTCGGATACCAGGCGGAAGGATTCACCCAGACGCGTTTCCAGGGTGGCGTGCAGTTTCTCATCCACCGTCTGGCGCATCTGCTCCAGCTTGGCCGCGTTGTCGTCCTGGATGGATTTGAGCTTCGACTCCAACACCTGACGCACTTCGCCCAGGCGTTTCTCGTTTTCGGTAGCGAGTGCGCCCAGGCGCTGCTCCAGCAGGCTGCCGAACTGGCGCAGGGTGGCCGAGCCTTCCTCGCGGGCCTTGCGCGCGTCCTCGCCAAGGCCTTCGCGCAGGGCCTGCATGCCGCGGTCGGTGCGCTCGGTAAGTTGGTCCACACGGGTACCCAGCTCCGCGCGGCCGGCGCGTTGTTCCTCGCGCAACGCGGCTTCGAGCTGGCGGTTGCCAGCCAGCAGCGCATCGAGCTTGCCGGCGTTGCCATCGTCGCGCGGCTTGCGCACGAGCAGCATGACCAAGAGCAACAGACAGGCCAGCACGGCCACCAGCAGGACGATAAGAAGAGTGTCGGTCATGCGGCTATGGTACCCGCAGCCGTCTCACCCTTAGCGACGGCGCAGACGCCGCTTCAAAAAGGCCTGGGTTTTCAACTCCAGCTGGCGCGGATGGCGGCCGGTTTCCGGCGGCACCGCCTTATGCAGCGTGCCATCGCGCCAGCCTTCGAAAATCTCCGGATGGATGTACGACTTGCGGCACACCGTTGGCGTATTGCCCAGGGTATCGGCCACTTCCTGCACGGCTTCCTTCAAAGTGACACGGATGGCCCGCTCACCGCCCGATTCCGGCAGCGGGGTGCGCGCCAGCACCGCCACTGCCTGGGTGGTGCCTCCCCAGGTACGGAAATCCTTGGCGGTGAATTCCCCGCCGGTGATCTCGCGCAGGTAGTCGTTCACCATCCCCGAATCCACCGGCTGGCGGGTGCCTTCGTCATCGAGGTACTGGAATACGCGCTGGCCGGGAAGGTCCTGCACCTGGCGCACGGCCTTCACCAGGCGCTTGTCGTCCAGCTCCACCTCGTGCTCCTTGCCGCTCTTGCCACGGAAGCTGAAAAGAAGGCGGCCGGGCAGGGCCTTGATATGCCTTGAGCGCAAGGTGGTAAGGCCGAACGAGTTGTTCTCCTTCGCGTATTCATCGTTGCCCACGCGAATGAGTGTTTCCTCCAGCAGGCTCACGATCAGCGCCAGCACCTTCTCGCGCGGCAGGCCGGGCAGCGCCAGGTCGCGCTTCAGCCGTCGGCGCATGCCCGGCAGTTGCTGGGCGAATTCCACCACCCGTTCGAACTTGCCGCGGTCGCGCTCGTCGCGCCACTTGGCGTGGTAGCGGTACTGCTTGCGCCGCCGTGCGTCGCGCCCCGTAGCCTGCAGGTGGCCGCGTTCGTTCTTGCAGATCCATACCTGGGTATACGCCGGCGGGATGGCCAGCATGCGGATGCGGTCCAGGGTATCGGCATCGCGCACGGTCTTGCCGTCGATACCGACATAGGAAAACCCCTTGCCCTTGCGGCAGCGTGTTATGCCCTTGTCGGTGTCGCACACATACACCAGGCCCGCATCGCGTGCGTGCTGCTGTTCGGCGGTGATGGCCACCACCAGGGGAGAGGGTTCGGGTTTGCGTGTCATGCCACCGGAGTGTGTCCGGCGGCATGATCAAGCGACGGTGAAAATCTAGCCGAAGGGTTCGAGCTTCTTCTTCACGGCTACGTTTTTCAGCGTGGCATAGGCGGGCAAGCCGTTCTTGCCATAGGGCGGCGGCGCCTCGCCCTGGATCAGGGGCGCAAGATATCGCCGGGCGGCGGCGGTGATGCCGTAGCCGTCCTTGGTGATGAACGAAGAAGGCATTTTCTTCTCGCGGTTGGCGATCTTCGACAGTTCCGCCGGTTCCACCTTCCAGCGGTACGGCGCATCGGATGTGCGAACGATCACCGGCATCACCGCGTTCATGCCTTTGGCCGCGTACTCCACCGCGGCCTTGCCCACGGCGTAGGCCTGTTCCACGTCCACCTTCGAAGCCGCATGGCGGGCCGAGCGCTGCAGGTAGTCAGGCACCGCCCAGTGGAACTTGTATCCCAGCTTGTCGCGGACAAGGCCCGCGATCACCGGCGCCAGGCCGCCCAGCTGGGCATGGCCGAAAGCATCGCGGCCACCGGCCTCGGCCAGGAACTTGCCGTCCGGTGCCAGCAAGCCTTCGGACGCCACCACCGTGCAATAGCCCACGCGCTTCACCGTGGCCTTCACCTTGGCGAGGAATTGAGCTTCGTTGAAGGTGCGTTCGGGGAACAGGATGATGTGCGGCGGGGCATCGCCGCCTTCACCCGCCAGGCCCGCGGCGGCGGCGATCCAGCCGGCGTGCCGGCCCATGACTTCAAGGATGAATACCTTGGTGGAGGTTTCGGCCATCGAGGCCACGTCGAGGCTGGCCTCCAGGGTGGAAATCGCCGTGTAGCGGGCCACCGAGCCGAAACCAGGGCAGGTATCGGTAATCACCAGGTCGTTGTCCACCGTCTTGGGCACGCCGATGCAGCTCAATTCATACCCGAGGGATTTGGACAGCTGGGACATCTTGTAGGCGGTGTCGGCCGAGTCGTTGCCGCCGTTGAACAGGAAGGTGCGGATGTCGTGGGCTTTGAACACCTGGATCAGGCGTTCATATTCCTTGCGGTCGGTATCGATGGATTTGAGCTTGTACCGGGCCGAACCGAAGGCGCCGCCTGGGGTATGGCGCAGTGCCGCGATGGCTTTGGCGCTTTCCTTCGAAGTGTCGATCAGGTCCTCGCGCAGGGCGCCGAGGATGCCGTTACGGGCCGCATAGACCTTCAGTCCCTTGGCCCGGGCGGTCTCGATCACCCCCGCGGCGGTGGCGTTGATCACGGCGGTGACACCGCCGGACTGGGCATAAAGCAGCTTGCCGGGGGACGACCTGGTTGCCATGCGCTGGTTCCTTCTCGCGGGGGTACTTACCTTAGCCCAGGCCGGTTTGACGGGGAAACACCCAGAAGTTACCGTGACTGTCATTTTTTCGATGTTCGGCGCCCTTTCGCGGGTGCCCGGACGGATATGGAGCCATATGCGACTCGTGCTACTCGGTGCCCCCGGATCGGGCAAGGGAACCCAGGCCACGCGCCTGAAGGAAACGCTCGGCGTGCCGCACATTTCCACCGGCGACCTGCTGCGCGCGGCCGTGTCCGCCGGCACCCCGCTGGGGCTGAAAGCCAAGGAAGTGATGGACGCCGGCCACCTGGTGTCCGACGACATCGTGCTGGGCATGCTGGAAGAACGCCTTTCCCAGGACGATGCCCGCGCCGGGTTCATCCTCGATGGTTACCCGCGGAACCTCGCCCAGGCCGATGCGCTGGACGGCCTGCTGTCCCGCCTGCGCCAGCCGCTGGACGTGGTGGTGAAGTTCGAAGTGCCCAGCGACGCCATCATTGGCCGCGTGGAACAGCGCTTCAAGGCCGAAGGCCGCGCCGACGACAATCCCGATACCGTGCGCAAGCGCCTTGAGGTCTACGCCGAGCAGACCGCCCCCGTGGCGAATTTCTACGCCCAGCGGCACTTGCTGAAGGTGGTGGACGGCGTGGGTCCTATCGACGAAGTCACCGAACGCATCACCGGCGTGCTGCCCCGGGGCACCGCGCCCGCGGGCGGTTAAGGCCGCATCGAATCATCCGGGCCGCGCTGCGGCCCGACGCCCCAAGGCAACCGGAATCCCATGCGCCTGCACATTCTTGGCATCTGCGGCACCTTCATGGGAGGCCTAGCCGCGATTGCACGCGAGCTGGGCCTGCAAGTGGAAGGCTCCGACACCAACGTCTACCCGCCGATGAGCACCCAGCTCGAAGCCTTGGGCATCGAGTTGAAGCAGGGTTACACGGCAGGGCACCTTCACCCGGTGCCGGATCTCGTGGTGGTGGGCAATGCGATGACGCGCGGCAACCCCGCCATCGAAAGCATGCTCGACGAACGCATGCCATACATCAGCGGCCCGCAGTGGCTGGGCGAAACCGTGCTGGCCCAGCGCCAGGTGCTGGCCGTGGCCGGCACGCACGGCAAGACCACCACCACCAGCCTGCTGGCGCACCTGCTTGAATCGGCGGGCCTGGCGCCAGGTTTCCTGATCGGCGGGGTGCCCGGGAATTTCACCGTGTCCGCGCGACTGGGCACCGGCGCGCAGTTCGTGATCGAGGCCGACGAATACGACACCGCCTTCTTCGACAAGCGTTCGAAGTTCGTGCACTACCGGCCTTCCATTGCCATCCTCAACAACCTCGAATACGACCACGCCGATATCTTTCCCGACGTCGAGGCCATCGAGCGCCAGTTCCATCACCTGGTACGCACGGTGCCGGGCAACGGACGGCTGATCGTCAACGTCCACGACCACCACCTGCGCAAGGTGCTGGCCATGGGTGCGTGGACACCGGTGGAAACCTTCGGTATCGGCGAAGGTGATTGGCAGGCGCGGTTGTTGGAGGCCGATGGCTCGGCCTTCGAAGTGTCGCGTGGCGGCCATGTGGTGGGTACCGTGCATTGGGACATGCTGGGCAACCACAGCGTGCTTAACGCCCTGGCCGCGATGGCCGCGGCTTCGGCTGCCGGTGCGGACCCTGGCGCCCTGCTTCCAGCGTTTACCAGCTTCCGCTCGGTGCGCCGGCGCATGGAGAAGATCGGCGAGCACCACGGCATTACCGTGTACGACGACTTCGCCCACCATCCCACGGCCATCGCCACCACCCTGGCTGGCCTTCGCGCCAGCGTCGGTGAGGCCCGCATCGTGGTGGCCCTGGAGCCCCGTTCCAATTCCATGCGCGCCGGCGCGCACGCCGAGGGCCTGGCGCCTTCGCTGGCCGATGCGGACGCCGTGGTGTTCCTGCAACGGCCGGAACTGGCCTGGGATGCAGGGAAGGTGACCGACGCCCTGGGCGGCCGTGGCCAGACCGCGCCATCGGTCCAGGCGCTGATCGACCGATTGCAGGCGCTTATCCGGCCCGGCGACCGCGTGGTGTTCATGTCCAACGGCGGCTTCGAAGCGGCGCCGCGGCGCTTTCTTGCGGCAATCTCCGCGGGCTAGACTCCGGGATATGGCCTCATCCAAGCCTGGCAATGACATCCCATTGTTTCCCCTCTCCAACGTCCTTTTGCCGGGCGGGGAACTGCAGTTGCGCATCTTCGAACCGCGTTACCTCGACCTCGTCCGCGAGTGCACACGGGGCGGCACGCCGTTCGGCGTGTGCCTGATCGCCGAGGGGCGCGAAGTAGGCCTGCCCGCGGCCGCAGCCGCGGTGGGCACGCTTGCCGACATCATCGACTTCACCACTCGTGGCGACGGCTTGCTTGGCATTACCGCGCGCGGCGGCGGCCGGTTCCGCGTCACGCGCACCCGCGTGCGTGCCGATGGCCAGGTGCGGGGCGACATCACCCACTGGCCGGAGGAACCCGCGATCGAGGTGCCGGTGGAACTTGCCTTGCTGCCCACCATCCTCGAGCGCCTGATCGACCAGATGGCCCCGCACTATCGCAATGCGCCGCGCCAGCTCTACGACGACGCCAGCTGGGTTGGCTTCCGTCTTACCGAACTGTTGCCGCTGGCGCCCGACGAAGCCCAGCACATGCTTGAACTCACCGACCCCACCCGGCGCCTGGCGGAACTGCGCGATATCCTGCCGCGCTTCCAGCGCGACTGAACTCATTGGAAGGACACCCCATGACCACGCTCGCCGGCAAGACCCTTTTCATCACCGGTGCCTCGCGCGGCATTGGCCTGGCCATCGCCCTGCGCGCGGCACGCGACGGCGCCAACATCGTGATCGCGGCCAAGAGCGGCGTACCCAACCCCAAGCTTCCCGGCACCATCCACACCGCCGCGGCCGAGATCGAGGCGGCCGGCGGCAAGGCGCTGGCGCTGCAAGTGGACATCCGCGAGGAAGACCAGGTGCGCGATGCCGTGGCGAAGGCGGTCGAGCGCTTCGGCGGCATCGACGTTTGCGTGAACAACGCCAGCGCGATCTGGCTCGCCGGCATCGAAGGCACGCCAATGAAGCGCTTCGACCTGATGAACCAGGTCAATACCCGGGGCACCTTCATGGTGACCCAGGCCTGCCTGCCGCACCTGCGCAAGGCGGCCAACCCGCACGTGCTGATGCTGTCCCCGCCACCGTCACTGGACCCGAAATGGTATGCGCCGCACACGGCCTACACGATTGCCAAGTTCGGCATGAGCCTGTGCGTGCTGGGCATGTCGGCCGAGTTCGCAGAGGCCGGCATTGCCGTCAATGCGCTGTGGCCCAGGACAGTAATTGCTACGGCAGCTATCGGCATGATCGAGGGCATCCACGCGGAAAACTGTCGGAAACCGGAGATCGTGGCCGATGCCGCGCATGCCATCCTGGTGCGTTCATCGCGCGAAAACAGCGGCCGCTTCTTCATCGACGATGAAGTACTGGCGGCCGAAGGCGTGGGCGATCTTTCAAAATATGCCGTAAAACCAGGCCAAAACCTTGCACCAGACCTTTTCCTCGACTAACGCGTTCTCGTCCTTTGCTGAACAAAGTGACAGGAATAGACATCACGGCCTCGGCCGTTAGTCGGATGGCGGGGTTTTTTCCTCCCGAGTAGTTTTCTTCGGGCAGTCCTTAGAAGAAAAATGGCACGGGGCCGGGTTGTTTGGGGGCGACGCGGTGGCAGGCGGGATCAAGCCCGCAGCAAGGATCTTCGGGGTAGGGCATGTTGCGCAACGCTAAGCAAGTCTGGGCCGGTGGGCCCCCTAAAGGCGTGGACACAGGCCAGCCGTTGTTGCCACTGGGCGCGAAAGCCGCGCAAGCTGTGATCATTGGATTCAGCCCGGCCATCCGGCTCGTGGCAGAAAGCGTTACCCGTTTTGCTCATGTGGAACTTCCGCTGCTGATCACCGGCGAGACCGGTACCGGCAAGGAGTTGGCGGCGCGAAGCCTGCACCAACTTTCGCCTCGTGGCGAGAAGCCTTTCATCGCGGTGAACTGCGGTGCGTTGCCGGCGAACCTGGTGCAGTCGGAATTGTTCGGCCACGAGCGCGGCGCCTTCACCGGCGCCATGGGTCGACGCGTGGGCCTGTTCGAGGCCGCCGACGGCGGCACCATCTTCCTGGATGAGATCGGCGACCTTCCGCTGGAAGCGCAAACCAACCTGCTTCGCGTTTTGCAGGAAGGCACCATCGAGCGCATCGGTAATTCGCACAGCACGAAGATCAACGTGCGCGTGCTCGCCGCGACCCACGTCGATCTTGAGAAGGCCGTAGCCGAGGGTCGCTTCCGCGAAGATCTCTTCTACCGGTTGAACGTGCTTCGCCTGCGCATGCCGCCGCTGCGCGAACGCCACGGCGACATCGAATTGCTGGCGCAGCGGTTCCTGGACGAATTCCGCGAAACCTACGCCACGCGTGCGCGTGCCTTCAGCGCCAGTGCGCGCCGGGCGATGGAATCGTTTGCCTGGCCGGGGAATATCCGCGAGTTGATGAACCGCGTGCAGCGCGCGGCAGTGATCGCCGACGACGCGTTGATCACCCACCAGGACCTGGAACTGAGCGACGGCGATGCTGCCAGCCGCAATGCCACGTTGTGCAATGCACGCATCCTGGCCGAGCGCGAAGCCATCGTCAGTTGCCTGCGCGAAAGCGCATTCAACATTTCCGAATGCGCCAGGCGCCTGCGCGTGTCGCGCGTAACGGTGTACCGGCTGTGCAAGAAGCACCAGCTGAGCGTGGACGAATTGCGCTAGGCGAGAGAACGCCCCCCGTCCGCGTGTGCGGAGCGGGGGGATTCCCCTCGAGCCGTCCGGACTGGCAGGGTTGCCAGACGGCCGAACTTGCCACGAGGCGCTTTCAGGTGCAGGCATCCTCGTCGATTCCATCATCGTCATCATTCGCTGCGCCTTTGGTGGGCAGTCGCTCGTTGCCTGTGCCCTGGGCACAGGCCTCCAGGTAGCCGGCCGTGGCGGATACCAGCAGAAGCGTGCCGGAGCATTCCCAAAGGCGCAGGTACATGACATCGCCTCCTTCACTCACCCTGGATAAATAAGGCAAGCGACATGCCAATTCGGCAAATGCCTTGTTTCAAGCCCTTGCGGTAGCCCGCCGTGCTTACGCGCCGTTCACGGTGTTGGCGCGCTGTTACGGCCAAAGGACATAGGCGCAAGGAAAATGCCTTGTTGCGGGGCCGTGCCGGGTGTTGCACCGTTGATACACAGCTTCCGTTTACACTTCACATCCCACCCACGACCTTTGTTGTCCGGAGCCCCCGCCATGTCGCAGCACCCCGATCCCACCACCGACATCATCGGACTGGGCAAGCGCTACTGGCTGCCGGTATACCGTCCCCGTGACGTCGTACTGGACCACGGCAAGGGCGCGCGCGTGTGGGATACCGAAGGGCGCGACTACGTCGACCTGGGCGCCGGCATCGCGGTAAACGCGCTGGGCCACCAGGACGAAGACCTCGTCTCAGCCTTGGTGACGCAGGCCGGCAAGCTTTGGCACAGCTCCAACGTGTTCTACACCGAGCCCCCGCTGCGGCTGGCCCAGGAGCTGGTGCAGGCCTCGGGTTTCGCCGAGCGCGTGTTCCTGTGCAATTCCGGCGCCGAAGCCAACGAGGCGGCGATCAAACTGGTACGCAAATGGGCCGCGTCGGAAGGCCGTCCGGCCGACAAGCGCGTGATCATCACCTTCCGCGGCTCCTTCCACGGCCGCACGCTGGCCACGGTCACCGCCACCGCGCAACCGAAGTACCAGGAAGGCTACGAGCCGCTGCCCGCGGGTTTTCGCTATCTCGATTTCAACGACGAAGCCGCGCTCGCCGAGGCCTTCGCGCCGGGTGACGTCGCCGCCGTGATGCTGGAGCCCGTGCAAGGCGAAGGCGGCGTGCTGCCGGCCGCACCGGGTTTCCTGAAGAAAGTACGCGAGCTGTGCGACGCGCATGGCGCCCTGGTGGTGCTTGATGAAATCCAGTGCGGCATGGGTCGCACCGGCACCTTGTTCGCCCACGTGCAGGATGGCATCACCCCCGACATCGTCACCCTGGCCAAGGCGCTGGGCGCAGGCTTCCCCATCGGCGCGATGCTGGCTGGTCCCAAGGTGGCCGCGGTGATGCAGTTCGGCGCCCATGGCACCACCTTTGGGGGCAATCCGATGGCTGCCGCGGTGGCCCGCGTGGCGCTGGCCAAACTGTCCTCGGCCGCGGTGCTGCTGAATGTGGAGCGCCAGGCCAACGACCTTCGCACTGTGCTGGCCAGGCTCAATCAAGAGCTCAACATCTTTGAAGAGGTGCGTGGCCGCGGCCTGATGATCGGTGCGGTGCTGGCCAGCCCCTGGAAGGGCAAGGCCGGCGAGATCCTCGATGCCTGTGCCGCCCATGGCCTGTTGCTGTTGCAGGCGGGCCCGGATGTCCTGCGCTTCGTACCGCCGCTCACCATCACCGACGCCGAGCTTGCCGAAGGTATGGAACGCCTGGGTGCGGCGCTCCACGAGATCACTGCATCGGCGAACGACGCTTCAGGCCAGGCGCACGCCAAGGCGTCGTAATTCGTCCTCGAAGGCGGCCTGCGTGGTGAAGAAGTAACCCTGCAGGCCCGCCACCACGGCGCCGGTCACGTTCTCCTCGGCGTCGTCCACGAACAGGATGCGCGAGGGCTCAGCATCCATCGCGCTGGCGCACTGTAGATAGCATTCCGCGTGCGGCTTGATCGCCCCCATCTCAGCCGACGTCCACGCGCGGCCTTCGAACAACGGGAAAAGGCCCGGCGACACCGTGCGCAGGTGCCGCTGCATCATGAAGCTGTTGTTGGTGAGCAGGCCGATCTTCAGCGTGCCGGAAAGCTCCTCGGCCAACGCCACCATCGATGGTCGAACCTGAGTGGCGGCCACGCGCGCATGCAGCCAGGCCTCTTCGCTCAAGGTACGGCCGAAACCCGCCGAAAGCGCCGCCATATAGGCGTCGACATCCATCGCGCCCGCGTCGGCTTCCCACTCCAGGTTGCTGTTGTACATCACATCGCGCGCCGTCTCGCGGTCGGTACCCATCGCCTTGCCCAGTTCGTCCAGGCGGGTGTTGCGCGAGTAGTCGCAGAGCACGCCATCCATGTCGAACAGGATGGCGTCGACACCCACCGTCATGCCGCGATTGCCGCGTCGGCGAAGGCGCCGCGTGCAGCTTCCAGCGTGGCGGCGATCACTTCATCGGTGTGCATGCTGGACACGAAGCCCGCCTCGAATGCCGACGGCGCCAGGTACACGCCGCGTTCGAGCATGCCGTGGAAGAAACGGTTGAAGGCCGCGACGTCCGCTGCGGTGGCCTGTGCGTAGGTTTCCACCTGTTCACTGGTGAAGAACAGGCCGAACATGCCGCCGATGCGGTTCACGCTGAACGGCGTGCCGGTTTCGGCTGCCACGGCCAACAGGCCATCGGTCAGCAGGCGAGTCTTCGCCGCCAGGTTTTCATGAAAGCCCGGGGCGCTCACCAGTTCCAGCATGGCCAGGCCCGCTGCCATCGCCACGGGGTTACCTGACAGTGTGCCGGCCTGGTAGATCGGGCCTGACGGCGCGATCTGCTGCATAAGCTCTTTCCGCCCGCCGTAGGCACCCACCGGCATGCCGCCGCCGATCACCTTGCCGAAGGTGGTGAGGTCCGGCGTGATGCCGTAGTACGCCTGGGCGCCGCCCAGGGCCACGCGGAAGCCCGTCATCACTTCGTCGAAGATCAGGATCGCGCCGGAGGCCGTGCACAGCTCGCGCAGCAGCTGCAGGTAACCCTCGCGCGGCAGGATGCAATTCATGTTGCCGGCGACCGGCTCGATGATCAGGCCCGCGATCTCGTGCCCGCGGCTGGCGAACAGTTCGCGCGCGGCGTCGAAGTCGTTATAGGGCAGGGTAAGCGTGAGGTCCGCCGCGGCCTTGGGCACGCCGGGCGAGGTGGGCACGCCAAAGGTGAGCGCGCCGGAGCCCGCTTTCACCAGGAAGCTGTCGCCGTGGCCGTGATAGCAGCCTTCGAACTTCACGATCAGGTTGCGACCGGTGGCGCCGCGCGCCAGGCGAATCGCCGACATCGTGGCCTCGGTGCCGGAGTTCACCATGCGCACCATCTCGATCGACGGCACCAGCCGCACGATGGTCTCGGCCATGGTGACTTCCGCGGCGCAGGGCGTGCCATAGGAAAGACCATCGCCGATGGCGCGGGCCACGGCCTCGCGCACGTGCGGATGGTTATGCCCCGCCACCATCGGACCCCAGGAACCGACGTAGTCGATGTAGCGCTTGCCTTCCACGTCCCACAGGAACGCACCGTCGGCGCGGGCGGTGAAGAAGGGCTCTCCGCCCACCGAACGGAAGGCACGCACGGGCGAATTCACGCCGCCGGGCATCAAGGCCTGGGCGCGCTGGAAAAGATCGTGGTTGGAAGTCATGCGAGTCCTTCGAACAGGGCGGCGAAGTCGTGCGCGGCTTTTTCGGGGTGGTCGGCGGAAAACACAGCCGACACCACGGCCAGGTACTGGGCGCCGGCATCGATCAGGGAAATCCCATTGTCGAGGGTGATGCCGCCGATCGCTACCCGCGCCACGCCCAGTGCGGCGGCCTGCCGCAGGGTCTCCGGCCTTGCGCGGCCGGCATGGGGCTTGGTCGGGGAAGGGAAGAACGCCCCGAAAGAGACGTAATCGGCGCCGGCGGCTGCCGCCGTGCGGGCGTGTTCGATCGAATCGTGGCAAGACACCCCGATGATGGCGCCGGGACCCACGGCATCGCGCGCTTCAGCGACATCGCTTTCGAAGTCCAGGTGCACGCCGGCCTCCACGGCCGCGGCCAGGGCAATGTCGCCATACACGATGAAAGGCACTTGGTAGCGCCGGCACAGGGCGGCAAGGGCCTGTGCCTCGGACAGCCGCCGCGGATCGTCCGTGGTCTCATCCCGGTACTGCAGCATGGTGGCGCCGCCGTGCAGCACGTGTTCGCACACCTCCACGAGATCCGGCCGGGGCCCGTCAGTGAGGGCATACAGGCCGCCGCGGCGCAGGGCGGGGTGGATGGACGGGACGGCTGGCATGGGCGGACGGGCCTTGGTAGGTGCGGTAGCCGCACATCGTACCTCGCGCCGCTTATGCCAAAATGTCACTTTCCCCTCGTTACCTTGCTACCGAAATGAGCCAGACCAGCCCCGATTCCCGCCCCCTGCGCAAATGGATGTGCGTCGTCTGCGGCTTCATCTACGACGAGGCTGAAGGACTCCCCGACGAAGGCCTGGAGCCCGGTACCCGCTGGGAAGACATCCCCGATACCTGGACCTGTCCGGACTGCGGCGTCACCAAGGACGACTTCGAAATGGTGGAATTCGATTAATAAACGTCCGTTTTTACGTTTGTCATAGTTTTTCCTCATAACTTCCTCACCAACGCTTCTTCAGGATGGTTCCATCGATACCGTGGCCCACCGGCCGCGGCGACAGGGAGCTCGAAGATGCAGCGTTTCGTACCGTTCGAAGACCAGTGGGAACAGCTCGGCCTGGCGGCCGAATCAGGCCTGATTCCCTTCCAGCTTGGACTGCCCTGCGCACACCAGTTGGCCTGTAACGAAATCGAGTTCGAAATCCTGCCGAACGAGCCCATGGCGGCCGTCGGCTAAACAGCCCGTTTACCGAACATGAAACAAGGCGGCGCCCTGCAACGGGGCGCCGCTCGCCGCTTCGGGCGGCTTGCCGGAAAAGTGCTTGTTTTGCAGGCTTTCGGGCGGAGTGTGAAAAATTTCCGTCACAACCTCTTCCCACCCGGCACACACCGCGCTATTCTTCTCCTCCGCCGCGACGAAAGCCCTCCGCTGCGGACCTTCCTGGCGTCATCCAACACCCCGAAATAAAGCTTCACGAAGGGTGTTGACGGACCTCAAAAGCGATGTAGAATGGGCGGCTCACCTCGGACGAAACGTCCTGAGGGAATCCGGTAAAACCGGGTTCGGCGAAACGATCTTTGACAGTGTGCGCAGGTGAATTGTGTGGGCGTCTTGCCTGGATAC
>NZ_JADZLQ010000004.1 GCF_015905305.1 Pinirhizobacter soli | reverse complement strand
CCCGAACTCAGCAGTGAAACGCGCATGCGCCGATGGTAGTGTGGCTCAAGCCATGCAAGAGTAGGTCACCGCCAGGGGCTTTATCCCGAAGGCCCGGTCTTTAACTAGACCGGGCCTTCTTCTTTTTATGGGTTGTAGAACCTGTCCGCAGGACAGGGGCTGCAACAGGTCACCGCCAGGGGCTTTATCCAAAAACCCGCTACGTGCACACGTAGCGGGTTTTTTCTTTGATGGGTTGTAGAACATGTCCGAGTGCCTGCTATGCGTGATGTTTGACGCCATGCGCGCCCAGCGAGTCAAGGGCACGAAGACCTGGTGACAGGTCGTCCATTACGGATCTAAGGTGTGAAGGTTGCTTTCCCGAAGAGTCCGTCGATGTCCGTGAGCCAACAGCCCGCCCACACCATGTTGTCTTCTGCGTGGAGCGCCCTGGGTGGCGATCCGGCCACACTCGATGCGGCGGCATTTGTCGAAGTGGGTGCGCTGCCGGCATTTTTTCCGGTCACCGATCTTGCCTCCGCCACGATGGCTGCAGCTGGGCTCGCCATCAGTGAACTGCGCAACCATGCGTCATCCGCATCGCCGGCGGCGGTCACCGTCGATCGCCGCCTGGCCTCGATGTGGTTCCACTGGTCGCAACGTCCCATCGGCTGGACACCGCCTGCACCGTGGGACCCCATTGCGGGCGACTACCTGGCAAGCGATGGCTGGATTCGCCTGCACACCAATGCGCCGCATCATCGCAAGGCGGCCGAGCGAATTCTTGGCGAACACCAGGACAAGGCTGGCATGGCGAAGGCCGTAGGCGCATGGAAGAAGGCCGAGCTAGAGCACGCCATCGTCGACGTAGGCGGTTGTGCCGCCGAGATGCGATCGCTCATCAGCTGGGCCGATCACCCACAAGGCATCGCGGTTGCCAGCGAACCATTGATACACCGGCAGCCGATGCAGGATGAGAACCGCTCTTCGTGGCGGCCGGATACCACGCGTCCCCTCCATGGATTGCGCGTATTGGATCTCACCCGTGTCCTGGCTGGCCCGGCGGCGACGCGATTCCTCGCAGCCTATGGTGCCGATGTCCTACGTATTGATCCGCCGACCTGGGACGAGCCGGGCTTGAGCACCGACCTCACCCTAGGCAAGCGATGCGCACGGCTGGATCTGCGTAAGCAGGACGACCGCGCGATCTTCGAAAATCTGCTTTCTACAACCGACATCCTGGTGCACGGCTATCGTCCTGATGCGCTGGAGCGTTTAGGCTTCGGCGTCGAAGCGCGTCGTCGTTTGGCGCCCGGCCTCATCGACGTTTGCCTGGATGCCTACGGCTGGACAGGCCCCTGGGCCGGCCGCCGCGGCTTCGACAGCCTGGTACAGATGAGCACCGGCATCGCTGATGCTGGTATGCAAGCGTCCGGTGCCGACAAGCCGAAGCCGTTGCCGGTGCAGGCGCTCGATCACGGCACCGGTTATCTCATGGCCGCCGCGGCAGTACGCGGTATCACCGAGCGGTTGAAGACAGGACGCGGCATGCAAGCGCGGTTGTCCCTCGCGCGCACCGCCAAATTCCTGCCCGATCACGCCACGCCCAACGACACCACACCAATCGCCGCCGAGACGCCGGCAGACCTGGATCCCTGGCCGGAACACACGACGTGGGGTGAAGCGCGTCGCGTTCGGTGGCCGGTGGCCATGGATGGATGCGAAGCGAAATGGAACTACGCGGCCAGTCCGCTAGGCTCGTCACCCGCCGAGTGGGTTTGAATCCGCGCGCCGCTACTAGCGCCGCTACTAGGGGTCAGAGTCATAGTAGGGGTCAGCGCCCCACTAGAGGTCAGAGTCATAGGGCCATTTACGACGCACAAAAGATTTCTTACGCCTCTTGCAGCGTCACATGCATACGCCTGTAGTCGCGCCGATATTTGGAGGCCAGTCCAGTCTTCTGCGCGCTGGTAAGAATTTTTCCCGACAACTGGAAAAAGATCTTCTCCTCTTCGCGTAAATGATCGTGCAACTCCTTCGATAGCTTATGCACCGTCGCCATCCAGCCGCGTCCAGCGTGGTCGCGTGTCTGCAGGTCTTCCACCATCTCGTCCATCTTGTGATGGTCGGCCAGGGCATCGCGGGAGGCGTGTAGCCCGCGGTCGTCCATCAGGATCGGGGCATAGAGGTATCGCTCCTCGGCGGCCTCATGGGCGGCCAGCTCGATCCGCAGGGTCGTGAATACCTCCACACGGTGCTCGCCTGGGTGGGACAGCATCAACTTGCGGATCAGCGACCGCTGGATGGCGTGGCTCTCGCGCAGGGCTTCGAAGATCGTCTCTTTCACGCCAGGTGCCTCTCTATGCCGGGAATTGGCGAACAGCCTGCCGTCCAGGCCAGAAAGGCCGCGTGATCGCCCGAACCGCTGGTACTTGCGACACAAATAGCTCAAGATCGTACGATCTTGCGAACAGTAGTTGGTGGAAACGGGCAATGAAGCAGCCGTGGCAGGTAATTCTTCGATGGAGTGCCCTCGCCATCGCGCTGGCATGTGCGGGCTGCAATGGACCATCTGGACCGAAGCCCACCGCGTCGGCCGTTTGGGTGGGCAGCGCGGACGGAGGTGCCTGGATCGATTGCCAGCCGATGGAAGACCGCCGCTTTCGCTGCGCGATCTACGGCAACGCAAAGAACCTGCTTGAAGACAGTGAATTCCTTACCTACCGATCGTTCGACATCGACAGCCTGCGCGCGCAATACGACAGCTACAACGGCGACGAAATCGTGCTGAAGGACAACACGACGCTCAAGCGCGATCCAAGCCACACGCACACGTATTAACCAAGGGCAGGAATTGGAGGTCCAGGTTGATCATTCGAGTATCGCCTTACGAACGCGAGCTATTGTTGACCTGCCCCGAGACCGAGGATCTGACGCGCACCATGGTGCTGGATCAGCAGAGCCTCGTGGGATCAGAGGAACAGGTCGATGCATTACGCGATGCGTGCTCGGAAGCACTGCAGAGAATCGGGTTTGACGTGAGCTACGACCTGACCGCGGAAGGACGGGTTCTAGAAGACCTGATCGACAAGCTTTTTATCCGATGAAGGGCCCGGTTCGGTAGCAAGAACTTGCTCGTTGACAACTATCCGCGCCGCGCGGAAATTCTCTCCCCAAGCCGCCATCCAGCGCTGGCTAACAGGGGAAAAATCAAATGCGTCTCGCTTGGCAAAGGATCTGCCTGACGGCAGTGGTGTCCGTCTTTCCCCTGGTCGTGCTCGACCTGAGGCCTGATGTTCTTGTGCAAATTGCTGCGCATGGGCTTCCAGTTTATTCTACGTGCTCTAACACGACTGACTGACATCGGCCACGTGCAGTGATGCTTTCCGCCTGGCGGAGAAGAGGCCGATGGGAACTTGTCTGTAAATGGCGAACAGTCGCGATTGACCTGGCGCCGACGAGGTAAGTAGGCCAAGGAGTCTTCGTAGATGTACCGTGCTGAGCTGGTAACTGCGGGAGTGATAGCAATGTTTCTAGCTCCCTCGGTGCTTGCCACTAGTCGACCGGACTTGGCCAGCATGTGTCAATTGGTAGAGCATCCGGCGGCATTTATCGAACGAAGGGTCGAACTTGAAGTGGATTTTTCGCTTCCTCCCCACGGTCACGTACTGATCGGGGATCCAATGTGCGCCAAGGGCGCTGGCCTCTTGTTTCGCTTCGACCCATTGGCCAGGACGACACGCGGCGTGAAAGACCTGTTTCGCTATGCCGCAACGCATGGCATGTCGGGTCGCGCAGTTATGCGAGGCACACTCCGACGTGACGATGATCCGCAGTTAGATCCAGTCTTCTACGTTGATACGGTGCTGTATATCTCAGACGACAAATAGAACGCATAGCAGACATGGCGATGGCTGCAATCACAATTGGCACCCTTGGTAAGGGCGAGGAAGCTGCTGCGGTTGGCAAAGATGTTGTTCAGGCGGCGGAAGATGTAGCAAAAGAGGTGGGTTCACTCTTCCACTACACGAACGCAGTAGGAGCGGCTGCCATTGAATCGTCCAGAGTCATTAAACCGGATGCGTCAGGAAGAGTGTTCTTGACTACGGATAAGATAGCGTCAGAGGATACGAACAGTGCTTTGTTCATAGGGCAGGACGCCTTCACCGAGGCGCCATTCGGGATGGGCGCAATGCAACGACGACGGTGCAGAAAAATGACCACTAGTTCTTTGATCATTGACGACTTCTATGACTTGCCCAGGCGTGTCCGGCAGCCCGATACTCGCCCGGATACATCGAAACGTAATCGCAGCCATCAAAGGGGCAAACAAGCAGGGAGGGTTCAGCCCAGACAATTGGGACAAGTGGCTGGTCATCGACGAGAAGCGTCGTGAGTGGGGCATTGCCGTGGAGAGGGTCCGTGGCCATTCCAGTTGGAGACGGATGACGGATGCGGAAAGACAAGTGCTTGCCACGGACCTTCTTGCTCCATTCACGGTGGATGACGAGGTCCTTGGTAAGTTTCTTCGTGCAGTTGCGGATTCCACCGAAAATTGAACCTAGCCTTATCTGTGACTCAATCGGCGAACCGCGACGCCTGGAGTTCTTGGATACTCGCGTATTGCCTCAGTACAAAGCGGACCTGGGCTGACCACAACTGTCGCGAGTGATGCGCAGATGGCGGAATTCGGGAGCGGTGGCGGCGTGGTAACCCATAGCTTGGGGACGGCAAACCCCGTAAAGCAAAACATGGACGTTGGTCAGCCCGTCATCGAGCCAAAAACCATTGTTAGTCCAGGTCAATAGTGAAAGTTAAACCCATCAAAATCGAACTTGACGATGAACAGAAGAAATTCTTCAAGAGTGCGTCAACGAGTCGCTACCAGATCACGCCAGGAAAAAGCTACCTCGTTTTTTCAATTGAGTTTGTGCCCGGCTCGGTGACGGATTTTACTCTCTATCGAATCGTGGACGATGGAGGAAGATTGCTGCCGGTGCCAGCTTGCCTGATGGAAATTGTCGACCGGCGTTGTTCAAAGTATTGGCAAGCAGTTTACAACCAGGAGCGATTCTCCCTGGTCCTCGAGCCGGTCGAGTTTGCGGACGATCCCTACCTTAGCGAAGCGATTCTTGACGGTGAGCCGGACGCCGTAGCCGTCTTTCGGCTTATACAGGAAAGAATGGAAAGTGAAGGGCGCTAGTGTTGTCGGCGCTTGGCGAAAGCCAAAGGAGTGGTCGGTGACCAAGTCGGCGATGCAGGAAAGACCGTAGTCGGCGGAACCATAGACGCCGCGAAAACCAAGGCTTGCGATCACACGGGTACCTGCAGATGACATCCAAAGTAATCGGACAATCGCGGCATCTCAGGCGCACTGTTTCGCCCTACATGGGGCAAATCATCATTCTGTCGCTTACAACCCTTTTCGTCTTGTTCGTGTCCATAAAGGAACACAAGTGGGGCCCTCTTCTGCCGGCCCCTGTTATTTGGCTGCTATTCTCGATTCTGACTTACATCGGGCTAAAATATAAAATAAGTTGGACCGATAAAGAGGTTTGCCAAGAGGCGAGCGGCGGTCCGAAAGTTTGCATCCCGTACAGCGAGATAACAAACGTCACGTCAGAGATATCCAAGCCGGGCGAGATCCTTGCCGCATCGCGACCGTTCAGACGGATAGCGATTTATGCTGGCGATCCCCAAGGCACAGGAAAATTCATCGACGTATCGTTGAAGCATTTTGCTGCTGATGATGTGCGCAAACTCATGCGCGTAGTCCACGATCGTCGCCCTGATCTGGTCCTTCCGAAAAATTGGACGGAATAACAAATCGCAAGTGAAGCATGTCGAGAACCTTGCACGAATGCAGCGCATTAGACAGATAGCTCTGGGAGTGATGGCCACTCTTCTTGCATTTCCAGTTCTTGCCGATGATCGGCCGGACTTGGCCATGACGATGACCCACGATCAGATCCAGTCTTCTACGTTGATTTGGTACCGTATATCTCAGACGAAACCAATAGAACGCGACACTAACTGAAAAGTGGTCCATCGAGGAATAGCTAGAATGTTCCGTGCGCGCGCGCAAACTTGTTGTTCTCTACTACTCGTTGTTTCCTGCTCATCTTGGTCGATGAATGAAGGTGCATCGCTATCGAAGCCTGCGCGCAGCTGGGAGGGTAAGGCCCTGGCAGGAGGCCGAAATGATATTTCGGGAGCGGTGTTCGGTCGTGTTCAGTAGGTGGAGCAGCGTCCATCAGCCAACTGGGCGAGCGCCCAAGAAGCGTCTGGCCACTGCCTTCTTTTATGTCAGTGTTCCTTTTCTGATACTTGGTCCCTTGCTGTTTGTCTATGTGGGTTCGTTGTTTTTAGACAAACAAAAATCCGGAGCTATTGTCGCGGATGGCTACATCGCTATAGCGATACCTTTGTCAATCATTGCTGTCGGGCTGCTCGCTAATTTTCTATCAAGAAAAGTATTGAAGAATCAGGAGCATTAAAGGTAGCGCGATTGCAGGAAGGCAAAGGTGGCGCGAAGGCCCTGGGCTTCTCCGCCGCGTGGTACAGCTCGCATCGAGCTCTCCCGCTTTCTCACGCAGCACGAAGGAAAATGGCATGGACGCGTACACCATTTCGACAGCCCGATCCCGATTCTTCAACGAAGATCAAGAAGCACCATCCGCGTTTACAACGCTGGGATGGCGTGGCGCGGTTCTATATCGCGACTGCCATGGCGTGCAGCGTATGCCCAGAATTCTCTGGGATGCCATTTGCGCCGCGACGAGGGCTCATGCCTGGCGCATTTGCGGCTACAGCTTGCTCGGTGAAGATGAAGATGAAGAGCCTTGCCACCTCATCGCCGCTGAATATGAAAAGTTCGCCGACGACAAGTCCAACCCAGCGATCGAGTCTCCCGTATGGGTCGCATACGACTCGTCCGAGACATGGGCCGTACTGGCTGACACGGACACCACTACCTTTGGCTGCGCTTCCGAGGTGGCGACCGCCATTGATGGCTACTTGGATAACTACGGCACCAGCCTGCGCAAACTGACCGAGAGTGACTACGGTCCGGCAGAGGAGTGGAGCTATCTGGAGTCCGTGTTGCGCGAAAAGGCGCCCTAGAGATAGCGCGTCTGCAAGAACGCAAACATTGCGCGCAAACCCTGCGCCTCGCCGCCCCTCGGCTTACCCGGCCTGTCCGCGTCGTTCCACGAATACGTGTCCAGATGCAGCCACGGCGTGTCCTGTGGAACAAACCTATCCAGATACAGCGCTGCGGTCACCGCGCCTGCAAGGCGCGAGGTGCCGGCGTTGGCGAAGTCGGCGATGTAGCTTTCAATCATGCGGCGGTAGGGCCGCCACAGGGGGAGTTGCCACAACGGGTCGTTTACGCGGCGGCCGGCGGCGACGAGGTCGATGGCCAGCTGGTCGTCGTTGGTGAAGACGGCGGGGATGTCGGGGCCTAGGGCGACGCGGGCGGCGCCCGTCAGCGTGGCGAAGTCGACGATCAGGTCGGGGGTTTGTTCAGTGGCGTAGGTCAGTGCATCGCATAGCACCAGGCGGCCTTCGGCGTCGGTGTTGTCGATCTCTACCGTCAGCCCGGCGCGGGTGCGGACGATGTCGCCGGGGCGCATGGCGTTGCCGGCGATGGAATTCTCGACCGCGGCAATGAGTACCGTCAGGCGCACCGGCAGCCGCGTGGTCATGATCAGCGAGGCCAGCGCGATGGCGTGGGCTGCGCCGCCCATGTCCTTCTTCATCCAGCGCATGCCGTCGGCGGGCTTGATGTCCAGGCCGCCGGAGTCGAAGCACACGCCCTTGCCCACGACTACAAGCTTCGGGTGGGATGGATCGCCCCAAGTGAGTTCGATCAGGCGCGGTTCGCGATGGCTGGCCCGGCCCACCATGTGGATGGTGGGGAAATTCCCGCTAAGGAGTTCGTCGCCTATCCAGTCGCGCAGCTTTGCGCCGTGTTCGCGAGCAAGTGTCTTGGCGAAGTTTGAAAGTTCTTCCGGGCCCATGTCTTCGGCCGGGGTATTCACCAGGTCGCGGACGATGAGCGTCGCGTCCACCAGCGGCTGCAGGGAGCCGAGCATTTCATCCACCAGCACCAGTGTTGCCGGCAGGCGCGGGGCTTTGCGATAGCGGCCGAAGTGATAGGCGCCCAACGCCCAGCCAAGTGCGGCGGCGAATTCGTCGATCGGCATGCCGTCGCCTGACAGAGCGTAGTTGCCCACGGGCAGGCGATAGGGCAGGCCGCCCAGGCTGGACATCGGATCGCTCGGGTCGACGCCCACAAGGATGCGGTCGAGTCGGCCTTCGCTGTCGGAGAGAAGGGTGGCGCTGCCAGGGGAGCCATCGAAGCCCGTGGTATCAAGCCAGGCTTGCTGGGCACTGGTGAGCCTGTCACGGACGTTCGGCAGGTGCTGCGCATCGACGGGCTCGATCAACGTCACCGGGCCGTTTACTGCGCTGCGTGCAATGAGCGAAGCCATGCTTTACGAACTCCTTTTGGGCCCCGCGAGCCGGCGGCGTGCCCTTCCCTGGGCCAATTGTACGCGGTGGATCAGGCGGCTGGCTGCGCCTGATCGAAATGATCGTCCAGCCAACTGGCCAGTAATGTCAGATTGGTGAATTCGAGGTCAGCACGGAATTCATCGGGTAGCGGCCATGGGCCACCCTCGCGGTTGAACCATACGGTTTGCATCCCGGCTTCCTTCGCGCCACGGACGTCCATTGTGGGGTCGTCGCCTACATGCAATACGTGGGCTGGGGGCACCCCCAGGCGATCGCTGACCAGTTCGAAGATGCGGCGATCGGGCTTGGCCACCCCCACCAGGGCAGAGCTGACATGCTGGTGGAAGAGGTGATGCAGCCCGATCACCGTCAGGTCTGCATTGCCGTTGGTGAGGGTCGCCACTGGCACGTGGGCCCGTATGCGCTCTAGCGCCGTCAGCGTGTCGGGGAAAAGCTCCACGTTGTTGCGGGCGGCGTAAAAGATGCGCCAGGCCTCGTCCACCGGGGGATTGGCTACGCCGCACGAAGCGAAGGCGCGCTCCATGGTGAGCCGGCGCAGGGCGCCCAGGTCGTGTCCCAGGTGGATGTGCTCATCGGCAATCTGGTCGCGCAGGTCACGCAGGGCCTGCACCGACCAGGCCCGGGCGACGTCCGGGTGGTGGTGGCGAAGCCAGCGGTCCACGCACTGTTCGGCCTCCAGGATGGCCGGAAGCACCGGCCACAAGGTGTCGTCGAGATCGAACGAGACAGCGCGGATATCCATCGGTCGGGAATTTTAGAGGGGCGGGTCGGGGTCAGCGGGTTAGGGGTCAGAGTAGTTACTCCGACCCCGACTTCTCAGCGCGGACCGCTGACCTTCAAGGTTTGTCCCAGCTTCACGCTATCGCCTTTCAAACCGTTCCACTGGCGGACCTTGGCGATGTCGGCGTTGTGCTTCTTGGCGATGGAGTACAGCGTGTCGCCGGGCTTTACCGTGTAGGTCTGTGCGGGCTTGGTGGCCTTGGCGATGCTCTTCGCGTTGCTCTTGGCGGTGTCAGCGTTATGACTCTGACCCCTAACCTGCCCAGCCTGGCCAACTTTCGCCGCTACGCCAGGTTCAGTGGACTTTTTTTTTGAGGCAGCCGCCTTGGCGATCGCCTCGTTGCGCTCGGCCTCGGCCTTGGCGATCTCGGCCTGCGTCGGAGCGGTGGAACCAAGGTTCACCTTATCCGACGGCTTCTCATGCGTATCCACGGCCGGCTTCGCCGTCGGCTTGCCGGCCACCGTCACCGCATCGGACGTGACCTTGGCGAACTTGCCGCCGATCTTCGCCTGGTCGCTGACGGTGATCGCGTCGGCGGTGATGCCTGCGAAACCTGCATGCGCCGTGGTGAACACGCTGCCGGTGACGCCAGCGAACTGCGACGGCGGCGCGGAGGCCGCCTTTTCTTTCGCGGCAGCGCGTGCGGCTGCGAGCTTCTCGGCCTTGGTGAGCGGGCGCGAAGGTGCGGCGGCCACTGCTGCCGCGGGAGCAGCTGCGGCGGCGGGAGCGGCGGTGGTCAGCGGCTCCGAAGCGCTGGCCTTGGCGCCCACGCTTGCCAGGATCCTTGCACGACGGCCGGCGTCGCCCGACACCAGCGCGGCGCCATCGGCGTAGGGCAGCAGGCTATGCGAACGCAGCAACGCCTTGCCGGCGCCGTCAGTGACGAAGTCCACTAGCGCCTTGGCGTCGGCGGCCTTCGGGCTGGCCGGGTTGGTTACCAGGTACAGCTGGGTGTACAGCGGGTAGGCGCCGCTGGCGACGGTGGACGTGCTCGGTGCCACGCCATCGACCGAAATCATCTTGAGCTTCTTGTTGCCGGCCGCGCCCGACAGCGTCGTAGCGCCAAAGCCACGTGTGTCCAGGCCAATGCCTTCTTCAAGCTTCGCCTGGTTCACATACAGGCGCGGCGCTGCCACCGGCTGGTTGCCGCGGCCGAACACCAGCTTGCGCAGGCTCCATTCCACGCCATCGCCCGGGCTGGCCGCGGCGTACACGTTGATGCCTTCGTCCTTGCCGCCGACATCCTTCCAGTTGGTGATCTTGCCGTAATAGATATCGTGCAGCTGCTGCATGGTGATGTTGGTCACCGGGTTGGATGCGTGGGTGATCAGCACCACGCCATCCCAAGCCACCGGCGTAAACGTCAAGCCGGCCTCGGCCGCGCCAGTGGCGGGGCGGGCCGTACCTGCGAGGTCGGCCTGGCCCTTCTCCAGCGCATCCAGGCCCGACGCCGTATTGAACGACTGCACTTCGATCTTGCCGTTGCCGGCCTTTTCCCAGGCCTTGGCCACGTCGCCCACCACGCCGCGTGCCACGGTGACATCGCCACGCCAGATCAACGGGCCGGCCGCGGCAAAGACAGAAGCGGAGGCCGCCACGGTAAGAAGGGCAGCGGAGACCACACGTGCAAGGCGAAGGGACATAGAAGCGAGCTACCTGAGAAGGACCGGGACCGGCGATATCTCGCAATTATGGCGTTACAAAAGGCAACGCGCGACCCTGGCCTTATTCAGCTATGTCGAGAACAGGACCGCGCAGCCAGGGAATTACAACACCACGTAGTACACCGAGTTGCTCCGTACCACTGTAAGCAAGAGCTGTCGGGCCTGTCCGCCGCCAAACGCCCGCAGCGCCTTGACGTTAGCCACCTGCCGTTGCCCCACGCCCACCACGATATCGCCCGCCCGGAGACCGGCGTTGTCGGCCGCGGATCCCTTCTTCACCAACGTGATGGCCGCACCGAAGGCACCATCGTTGCGCTGATCCCCAGCCAGATCGCTGAACACCACGCCGTCCAGACGAGGATCAACGGCGCTTCCCTCCACCGATGCCAGCTTCTCCGGCTCGATCTTCGCCGACACCTGGCGCGTCTGCCCGCCACGCGACACCGTCAGCTGCACCGATGTATCCAGCGGCAACAGGCCTTCGGCATTGCGCACGTCCTGCGCCGAACGCACGGCCTTGCCATCCACCGTGCCCACCACATCGCCCACGCTTATACCGGCCACATCCGCCGGCGTGCCCGGCGTCACGCTGGTCACCACCGCGCCTTGCCCGGCCGGCACGCCAAGCGCCTTGGCCACGCGCGCGGTCACATCCTGCACTTCCAATCCCAACGTGCCGCGCCGCACCTTGCCGAACTTCAGGATCTGCCCCATCACCTGCGAAGCCAGGTTCGATGGAATGGCAAACCCAATACCGACATTCCCGCCGGAAGGAGAAAAGATCATCGTATTGATGCCCACCAGCTCCCCGCGCAGGTTCACCAACGCGCCGCCGCTATTACCGGGATTGATCGAAGCATCCGTCTGGATGAAGTTCTGATACCCCTTCGACCCCAGCCCCGAACGCCCGAGCGCCGACACCATGCCCGACGTCGCCGTCTGACCCAGCCCGAAGGGATCGCCCACAGCCACCACGAAATCGCCTACACGCAGCGCATCCGATGCGCCGACAGGCAGCGCCGTAAGCCTGTCGGCATCGATCTTCACCAGCGCCACATCGGTGTCAGGATCCGACCCCACCAGCCGTCCGGTAAACGAACGCCCATCCTGCAAGGTCACTTGGATGTCGTCCGCGCCCCCCACCACGTGATTGTTGGTAAGCACGTACCCCTTAGAAGCATCCACCACCACGCCCGAGCCCAGGCTCTGCTCCACGCGCTCGCGCGGCGTCCCCTGCAGCCCAAAAAACTGCCGAAACACCGGATCGTCAAAATACGCATTGGCAGACCGCACGCGCGTCTTGGTACTGATATTCACCACCGCTGGCGTGACCTTCGCCAGCATCGGCGCCAGCGAAGGCACCGGCTGGCCCTCCACCACGGGTGGAATGGCGGCGTCTGAAGGCGGCGCGGAACACCCCAGCGCCATCGACAACAAACCCAGTGGCAACCAGCGACGCAGGCCAAAACTCCGCATACCAAAGCTCCTTCACAAATGTGTCGATCCACTGCCCTTGGACTATGGTCGAACCGCCCGGGTTCCCAGCCCCGATGAGACAAAAATTACGCTTTACATCCGCCCCCGCCGGGGGTAACTTCACCTCCTGTCCGACCACAACATCTTGTGTTTGCGCCTACAGGCCGCACCTAGATCAAGTAGATAGGACAGGAAACTCAAGTACTCTGGCAGCTGGAAGTTGGGGGCAACGGAAGAGCGCCAGGTACCCACCGCACGAACGCAGCACCGTGGCCTTCCGGGGGGAGGGCAGGCGACCTGCTCTTTCCGGTGCATGACGACAACAGGCCCTAAGAGGCCGATGAAAAAAAAGGAACGTTCAACGATGAGTATCGTCCGCGCGCAAGCCGCAGCGCATGATTCGGCCATTCCGCTGCAGCCGGCCTCGCACGACATCTGGGACAAGAAGTACCGCCTGAAGGCCAAGTCCGGCGAACCGGTGGATGCTGATGTCGATGGCACCTACCAGCGCGTAGCCAAGGCACTGTCCGACGTGGAAACGACGGAAGAACTGCGCGCCACCTGGAACGACCGCTTCCTGTGGGCCCTGCGCCGCGGTGCCATCCCCGCCGGCCGCATCACCTCCAACGCCGGCGCGCTGGCGCACAAGCCCGCCACCAGCACCATCAACTGCACCGTCAGCGGCACCATCACCGATTCCATGGACGACATCCTGGAGAAGGTGCACGAGGCAGGCCTTACATTGAAAGCCGGCTGCGGCATCGGCTATGAATTCTCCACCCTGCGTCCGCGCGGGGCGTACGTGAGCGGCGCCGGCGCGCATACGTCGGGCCCGCTTAGCTTCATGGATATCTACGACAAGATGTGCTTCACCGTGTCGTCCGCCGGCGGCCGCCGCGGCGCGCAGATGGGCACGTTCGACATCAGCCATCCCGATGCCAAGGAATTCATCCGCGCCAAGCGCGAGGATGGCCGCCTGCGCCAGTTCAACCTGTCGCTGCTGATCACCGACGGCTTCATGGACGCCGTGGCCGACGATGCCGACTGGCCGCTGGTGTTCCCGGTGCACGTGAAGGAAGAGCACGAGGTCAACCTTCAGGATCCCGCGCAGGTGGTATGGCGCGAGTGGCCCACCACGCAGAACTACGTGGCCCGCGAAGACGGCCTGGTGGCCTGCAAGATCTACGGCCACATCCGCGCGCGGCACCTGTGGGACATGATCATGGTGTCCACGTACGACTTCGCCGAGCCAGGCTTCATCCTGATCGACCGCGTCAACGAGATGAACAACAACTGGTGGTGCGAGCACATCCGCGCCACCAACCCCTGCGTCACCGCCGACACCTGGGTGCAGACCGCCGAGGGCCCGAAGCAGGTCCTGGACCTTATCGGCTCCCCGTTCCAGGCTCGTGTGGATGGCAAGGACCACGCAACCGGCCCCGAAGGCTTCTTCCTTACCGCGCATAAGCCGGTAGTGAAGCTGGCCACGAAGGAAGGCCACGCCCTGCGCCTGACGGTCGACCACCGCGTGCGCAAGGTCACCTACAAGAGCCGCTGGGTGCTCAATACCGATTGGGTCGCCGCGGGCGAGCTCAAGGCCGGCGACGAAGTGCTGTTGAACGATCACCGCACCGGCGCTGAGTGGAACGGCAAGTACACCTTCGACGAAGGCTTCCTGCTGGGCCTGCTGGTGGGCGATGGCACGCTGAAGGCCGACAAGGCGGTGCTGTCGGTGTTCCATGCCGCCCAGGCGGTGAACGGTGGCGACGCGCACATCCCGCGCGGCGCCATGGCGCTGATGGACGCCGCCGAGACGGCTGCCCGCAGCATGCCGCACCGCGCCGACTTCAACGGCTTCAGTGCCGTTGGCGGCCGAAACGAATTCCGCATGTCCACCGGTGCCCTGCGCGAGCTGGCGCTGGAAGTAGGCATGACCCCGGGCAACAAGGTGATCGGCCCGAAGGTGGAACAGACCTCCAGCGCCTTCCACCGTGGCTTCCTGCGCGGCCTGTTCGACGCCGACGGTTCGGTGCAGGGCAGCCAGCTCAAGGGCATCAGCGTGCGTCTGGCGCAGTCGGACCTCGCCCGCCTGGAAGCCGCCCAGCGCATGCTGCTGCGCCTTGGCATCGCCTCCACCATCTACACCAACCGTCGCCAGGCCGGCAGCACCATGCTGCCCGATGGACGCGGTGGCATGGCCTCGTACGACACCCAGGCCCAGCACGAGCTGGTGATCGCCGGCGCCAACATCGCGCAGTTCAACGCCCAGGTGGGCTTCGCCGACCTCGACAAGCAGGACAAGCTCGATTCGCTGATCGCCGCCTTCAAGCGCAGGCCGAACGCCGAACGCTTCACCGCCACCATCGCATCCATTACTCCCGATGGCTCCGAAGCCGTCTACGACGTGCAGGTCCCCGGCATCAACACCTTCGACGCCAACGGCCTGCACGCCCACAACTGCGGCGAGCAGCCCCTGCCGCCGTACGGCAGCTGCCTGCTGGGCTCGATCAACCTCACCACCTTCGTCCGCGACCCGTTCGGCCCCAAGGCCCGGTTCGACTGGGACGAGTACCGCGAAGTGGTGAAGGTGTTCACCCGCATGCTGGACAACGTGGTGGAGATCAACGGCCTGCCGCTGGAAAAGCAGCGCCACGAGATCGAATCCAAGCGCCGCCACGGCATGGGCTTCCTGGGGCTCGGCTCCACGCTGACCATGCTGAAGATGCGCTATGGCACCGCCGATGCGGTGACCTTCACCGAAGATGTGTCCCGCGAAATGGCCGTGGCCGGCTGGGAAATGGCCCTGGACCTGGCCAAGGAAAAGGGCCCCGCGCCCCTGCTGGCGCAGGAGTTCGAGGTCACCGGTGAGATGCTGCGCAAGCGCCCGGAGATGGTCAAAGACGGCTACCAGGTGGGACAGAAGATCCGCGGCAGCGTGCTGCACGCCAAGTACAGCCGCTACATGCAGCGCGTGGCCGAAGTGGCCCCGGAGCTGGTGGCGAAGCTTGCCGAAACCGGCGCCCGCTTCACCCACCACAGCTCGATCGCCCCCACCGGCACCATCAGCCTTAGCCTGGCCAACAACGCCTCCAACGGCATCGAGCCCAGCTTCGCCCACCACTATTCGCGCAACGTGATCCGCGAGGGTAAGAAGAGCAAAGAGAAGGTCGAGGTGTACAGCTACGAGCTGCTGGCCTACCGCGCCCTGATCAATGCCGACGCCCTGCCGTTCTCGGAAGAGGCGAAATCCAAGCTCCCCGAATACTTCGTTTCGGCCGACGACATCAGCCCGAAGGAGCACGTGGACATCCAGGCCGCCAGCCAGAAATGGATTGATTCATCTATTTCCAAGACGGCCAACGTACCCACGGACTACCCGTACGAAGACTTCAAAGACATCTATTTTTACGCGTATAAGCAGGGTTTGAAGGGTTGCACCACCTTCCGTTTCAACCCCGCTGCATTCCAGGGTGTGTTGGTCAAGGAAAGCGATCTTGAGAGCACCCTCTACCGGTTTGAGTTGGAAGACGGTAGCGTTGTCGAACTGAAAGGCAATGAGCAGGTTGAATATGACGGAGAAATGCACTCCGCCGCCAACCTGTTTGATGCCTTGAAGGAAGGGTATTACGGCAAGTTCTGACCCGATAAAAAAACCGGAGAGGGTACAAAAGTATGTCCAACATCGATCAAATCAGCAGCCAGGGGAACCTGGATGTCGACCCCACTGCCAATGACCACGCTGCTACCGACGTAACGCCTGTCCCGGGTTCCGTCATCACCCGCAAGCCTCGCAAGGCTGCCAAGAAGGCCCCGGCCAAGAAGGCCGCCGCCAAGAAAGCTGCTCCGAAGAAGGCCGCCGCCAAGAAGGCTTCGAAGAAGGCTGCCAGCAAGAAGGCCGCCCCCAAGAAGGCTGCTGGTAAGAAGGTTGCCAAGAAGGCTTCGGCCAAGAAGGCTGCTCCGAAGAAGGCCGCTGGTAAGAAAGTTGCCAAGAAGGCTGGGGCTAAGAAGACCGCCAAGAAGGCCGTGAAGAAGGTCGCCCGCAAGGCAGCCTCCAAGAAGGTCGCCAAGAAGTCGGCCGGTCGCAAGGCCGCCACGAAGAAAGTCAGCCGCACCGCAGCGGTGAAGAAGGGCGCTCGCAAGGTTGCCCGTAAGGTCGCCGGTGCCGCCCGCAAGGCGGTGAAGGCTGTGAAGAAGGCAGGCCGCAAGGTCGCCAAGAAGGTTGCCCCGAAGAAGACGGCGAGGAAGCCCGCCGCGAAGAAGAAAGCCGCCGGAGCTGCGGTCAAGAGGTCCACTGCCAGCAAGAAGACGACCGCGCGTAAAGCCGCTCGTCGCAAGTAAGTAGTACCCATTCCGGCCCGGCGATCCGTCGCCGGGCCGGAATTCATTCCAGAATAAGAAAAGAGACAGAAATGGCCATCAAAATCGACAAGAAGATCAAGGGCTACCAGGTTGTAAAGCCGGAAGACAAGGCTGCCACTTCGGCGCCGGTCTCGGCCAAGGTAGAGCCGCCGATGGCCGAAGTGATCCAGATGCATGAAAGCGTCGAGCGCCCCGAGACGCTGATCGGCAGCACCTACAAGATCAAATCCCCGCTGGTGGAACACGCCCTGTACGTGACCGTCAACGACATCGTGCTGAACGCCGGCACCCCCCACGAACAGCGCCGCCCCTTCGAGGTGTTCATCAACTCGAAGAACATGGACCACTTCCAGTGGATCGTGGCGCTTACCCGAATCCTGTCGGCCGTGTTCCGCAAGGGCGGCGACGTGACGTTTATCGTGGAAGAGCTCAAGGCCGTGTTCGACCCGAAGGGCGGCTACTTCAAGGCCGGCGGCATCTACATGCCCAGCATCGTGGCCGAGATCGGCGCGGTGATCGAGCAGCACATGAAGAGCATCGGGCTGATCCACGACCCGGAGATGGATGAGTCGACGCGCCGGTTGATCGCTGAGAAGCGTGCGGCTTATGAGGGTGCGACGAAGAAGAAGGCTGAGCAGGTTACGGGCACGTTTGCGCCGGTGGCTAGCGAGAGTGCGAGTGGGTTCCCGCCTGGGGCGACGATGTGTGCGAAGTGCAATACGCAGGCGTTGGTGCTGATGGATGGGTGCCAGACTTGTTTGAATTGTGGGTATTCGAAGTGTGGGTGACCGCTATCAAATGAATTTGAAGGTTCACGGAACCTAGAATCCGTGAGCCTTTCGCTGTGGGTCTTGACCAAGTTGACTCCACGCTCACGAGCAAGCGTCAAATACATAAAAGTGAGTGGCGCGCATCGCGCCGCTCAAATTTCGCGTGCTCGATCCGATAAGGCGATTGCATTCAAGACCAAAGTTCCTTGCCTCGGTTTGGACAGTAGACGACATAGTTGGTTAACGGGAAGCTCCAAATGACAGAAGCTTATCTAGGTCCTAAGGCTGTTGCCGCTAAAATTTGGGGGCTTTGTAATGTCCTTCGAGGCGATGGAATAAGCTACAACCAGTACATCTCCGAACTTACATACCTATTGTTCCTTAAGATCGCCGAGGAGAACGGGACAGAAGCAAGTCTCCCAGTAGGCTATCGATGGAGAGATTTGGCTGCTTATTCCGGTCCTAATCTCTTGGGGTGGTATCAAGAGTTACTCACGCATCTCGGTGCAAGCGCTCCAAGTCCGATGGTTAGATCCATTTACACGTTCCCGACGACGGTATTCTCCCACTCTGAGAACCTGCGGGTACCTGTATCAGGATCCGAGGCGAAACTGCCAGCATGGCCCAGAGTGGCCATTGCCAGCCTGCCGCCCGCCAATGGGTTCGTGCTTTCCCTTCGTTATCGAATGAAAGATGGAGATAAGCCCTCTATCGGCTACCGCGCCCCTATTCCTCAGATCACCGAAATCTCACCCGTAAGGAATCTGGTAGTCACCAACATGCGGCGCTGGCGAAAGTACCGCGTTGGTGCTCCCCTTGCGTTCATATTGTCGATTATCGGCTTCATCGGAATGATCGTATCCATCGTTTGGATGATGGTAAATGTCTGGCGAAGTGGGCATCTGGAGGCCAACTACTTCAAGTGGTTGCTGGTTATGGTCAGCTTCGAGGGTATCTGGCTTGTCGCCCGCGACATCTATGCCGAGCGCGAGAAGGTTATTCCGAAGGGACTTCGTGTGTGGATGCAAACAGCGGGGGAGCCACTGAACGATTGGCAGCTTGATCTGGCAGTGGGGAAGAGATTGGCGGGAAGGCATTGGTACTCACGGCGCGAACGTAGCCCGGTTGAGAGCCCGACTACTGGCGTGCTGGAAACACGAACAAAGCTTGATAGAGGTCGATCGTGAAAAGTATTTACACGTCGAGAGCTTTCTGGCTGCGACAAGCTTTGTTTGCTTTCTTCTGGCTTTTTCTGTCCATTGTGCTGCTCTTTCGCACAGGGAGTATTGCAACCGCACCCCGCTTCTTCTTTGGAATGTGCGTGATTTTTCACGTCATTCTTGTTCTTTCTTATCCCATCGATTACTTGATAGATCGAATCTGTGGAAAAAGAGGTTTATAGAATGGTCGAATTACCATCGAATAGAGCTGCAGGGGAAATGAAGGAAGGTCTGGACACTTTGCCATCTGCATCAAAACTGGCAGGAACCTATCGCTATTCTCGCGTATATCCTTTGCTATTGACGGTTGTTCTCTTTGCACTTTCCTGGCGCGCCGTGGGTGCTGTCACCCGAGGGCATCAGCCGGTTTCTATGCAGCATGCCGTCATCTTCGCCTTTGGAGTGCTTTGCACACTTGGCATTGCCGTTCATTTCTACCGCTACAAAGCAGTTATCGAGGGCGCGACCTTACGCGTAGGTTCATTTCGTCCGAAGCAGTGCAACCTCCGAGAAGTTATCGCCACCGACCACATCTATGCGCGCAACGGAAGGTACTTCAACCTCTATTTCCTCGATGGTAGAAAAATCCATATTCCGACGTCGCTTCAGGATTTCACGAACCTTGAGCGTTCGATCATGGCGGAGATTCCGAAAGCTGGGGGACTGCTATGAAGGGATGTCCGCGCGGATCGTGCTGGCGACGGCCATACTAAGGTCGCTCGACACCGCGGTTACGCTCAGCGTCCGGTGCCAACACCAACTTTGCATCCGCGACCACGTATCGGACATACCGATAATCCCGAATAAAGCTAATCTTCCCCTCGCGCCATTCAAGCCACATCACATAGCTCGGCTTCGGATCCGTCCGGCTCTCAAAAACCGCGATCACCTCACGCCCTTCCAGCCACGCAGGCGCCAACCACACCCCATCGAACTTGGCGTAGGTGCTAAAGAACATCCCCACATCCTTGGCGCCGACGCGCATGGGATAGCTAGCTTGATGAAGCTTCACATCCCCCGCCAGAAGCGCACGCAAGCCATCCCAATCACGTTGGTTGAATAACGTCACATAGCGGGCGACTGCATCCGATGTCGGTCTTGCAACCGTTTGCCGGTCCGTCGCCATGTTGATCGCGCGAAGTCGTTCGCGTCCGCGGGCAAGGTGGGCTTTTACCGAATCCACGGTGAGGTCGAGAAGGCCCGCAATGTCGGCCAGCGATTCGTCCAGCACATCTTTCAGAATGATCACGCTGCGCTGGAGCACCGGCAGTTCCGTGAAGCGGGACACCGCCATCTTTATCGCTTCCTGCCGTATCAACATTTCCGCAGGGTCAGGCGCGTCGTCGTCCGCGACGTTGCTCGCCGCTTCGATCGGCTCCGCAGCGCGGATTGCCCGGCCGCGCAGGAGGTCCAGCGCCCGGTTATGTGCCACCCGAAATAGCCAGGCGCGAAATGTGGGCATGTCGCGCAGCTCATCAAAGGAGAGGAGCGCCTTCGTGAGCGTGTCCTGGACGACGTCTTCACCGTCGATGACCGAGCCCATCAGACGCGAGCAGTACCGATGGAGCTCAGGCCGCAACTCCCCGGCCAGGGCGATCAGCTCTGCTTGTCGCGCACCGTCCGAGGCGTTGTGGCCTTCAGTCAAGCTGCGGCTCCTTCCATCACGGTAACGCCATCGTCACCGTTGAGATCGTCCATGGTGCTTTTCCCGGTGATGCGATCAGACAGGCTGTCCGAGTGCAAGCCAGCCGGGCTGTTGCAGTTCGCTCGTCGTTTCCTCGCAGAAGCTGATCATCAATGCCGAGCTTTCGCTCGCATGCAGCTACTTGCGTCTTGATCAAATCCGGCGCGCCGGGCTTATTCGCACTGGCTTGATACGTTGGCAACACGCCTGCCTGGGCTGTCGTATGGCTCGAAGGATCCGGCGCGCTTCTGTTGCTTTGGTAATCCATGCTGGCGCGGTAAACCGAACTCAGCCCAATTCCCAGGAAAAGGAGAAAGCACTAGGTTTAGTTGACGCTCCCGCGTGCCCACCGGCTGGGTGATCCACGCCTCCCGCCGCACCAGTAAGCCCACTAGCACACGCCTTCGTTCTGTTAAAAAACGATGGCGAGATCCGTGCATCGGTGACGACTTCTTGCGCTATTGATCGTAAGAACGCGTTGAAGTCTGGAAATTGCAAAGGCTTGACTCGAAAAAACTTGCTCATTGACAGCCATAAATGTCGGGAGCAAATTTTTCCCATAAGCGGACAGCGCTCCGCTCAGGGGAAAAACCAGATGCGCATTTGGCAAGGGATCTGCCTGTCGGCAGTAGCGTTCGCTGTGCCCCTATTGGCGCTTGGCCAAAACCAAACGCTTGAAACCGAATATAAGAAACTCATCCAGGTCGACACCGACGTGTCGCCATTGGGAGCCAATCCTTTCGGAGAGAACATCAGCCTTTACGATGGATCGTTATCGTTCGAGCAGACCGACGTTAGCCTCAAGGGAACCGGACCACTGGTTACGGTCAGCCGTACATTCGCCGTAAGTAGCAACAACGAGACTCCGCTTAAATTCGAAGGCGCCTTTGGTGATTGGGAGCTAAACGTTCCCAGAATCGAGACCTATACGGCGAACCAGTTGAATGTCACTGCGTGGCAGGTTCCCGCCACAGATCCATTGGCACGGTGCACAAACTTTGAAGCCCCCCCCGTAGTCAACGGTATTGGAGGAACCGATCCATCCGAGCCCGAGACTTGGTGGTACGGCTATCACTTGATTATTCCCGGAGTTGGATCTCGAGTGCTTCAGCAGCCCTCCAGTACCAACACCGTCAAGCCAAGCGGAAAGACAATCGTAGCTATGACCAAGGACAACTGGGTCGTCAGTTGCGGGGTCACTACGGACACCGATGGTGGCGAGGGCTTCGTAGTTACGTCGCCGGGTGGAACCCAATACACATTCTCCCATTTGGTCTATCGCCCTATGGCCGCCAGCCTCAGGCCAGGAGGCTCGGGGCCCCAGGGTGCCTCCATCAACTTCACCTTCGCACCTCAAGCGAACGCGAACGACTCCGTCGCTCGTCGTGACGGTCTAATGATGGTTACCAAGGTCACCGACCGATTCGGCCAGTCAGTGACGTATAGCTATTCCGGTGATGACTTAACGCAAATCTCGGCGAGCGATGGACGTCTAGTGAAGCTTGCCTACGTTACAGGGACGCATCGTGTCCAGACGGCTAGCGTGACGACGTCGACGGGTGCGTCGAGAACATGGACCTATAGCTACACAAATGCGGGCCCGGTTTCGTCAGTGCCAACTCTATCGAGCGTCACTCTTCCGGATTCTAGTGCGTGGTCATTTAGCTTGGGAAATTTTCTCTATGCTCCGATCGTCACGCCCATCAATAACTGCGTGAACCCCGAGGCTGCGACGGGTTCACCAATCTACGGGTCAATAACACATCCTTCGGGGCTCGTCGGGACCTTCGGGGTCGAATCGATAACTCGCGGACGATCTTACGTCTTGAAGTCCTGCATCGGCGGTACGGCTAGCCCGGCCGAAATACCGCAAAACATCTTCGAGCTCGCTATAGCCAGTAAGAGTTTTAGCGGACCGGGCCTGCCGACGTACTCCTGGACCTATACATACTCACCAGCAAACGGCAGTTGGACGAGCGACCCCTGCGCCACTGCGCAAACATGTCCAACAACTGTTTGGACGGACTTGGTCGATCCGAATGGCAACGATACGCGATATACGTTCAGTAACCGCTACGACGAGACCGAGGGCCACGCAACGCGAACCGACTTCTACCAGGGATCTTCAAGCGGAACGCTCATACGTTCAGAGACTTACGGCTACGCATCATCCACAACAGGGCCTTGGGCTGCGCCCTACGTTTTCGAGCTTCAGAAAAGGACGAATTTTCACCAAACGGAGCAACTTACACCTGCTAACTCAACGATAGTGTCTCAGGATGGAAGTGCTTTCACGCGGTCGGTAAATTCCTTTGATGTCTTCGGAAATCCGACAACGGTGACGCGCGGTAGCAATACCGGTCAGCCATCAATTACAGAGACCACTACGTACCTTAACGATCTCGCTCATTGGGTCCTTGGTCTCCCACAGCAGGTAGTAAACAGCGGAACGGGCGAAGTCGAATCAAGTATCACCTACGAGTCAACCTATCAAACACCGACCTCTCGTGCGCGGTTTGGCCAGGTGCTCATGAACTACACGTTCGATTTCAGCACGGGCCAGCTTTCGGGCTTCACCGATGCGCTTGGACACACCACGACGCTTTCCAACTGGAAACGCGGTATCCCGCAGAATATTGGCTATCCCGCCGGGTCTGCCGGATGCTCCGGCGGCACGGCTAGTGAATCGCTTGTAGTAGATGACTATGGTCAGATTGCATCCATAACGAACCAAGCAGGTAACACAACGAACTACGAGTACGACGCCATGGGGCGAGTACGTTTGATTACGTTCCCGACAGGCGACGAGCAACCGTGGAACCAGGAGATCATATCTTTTGGACCGAACGCCAACGCATCTCACGATATAGCAGCAAATCATTGGGAGCGCGTCGTAAACCAGGGTTCGACTATAACCACGACGTGGTACGACGCTCTATTTCGTCCAATTCTGAGCCAGCGTGGCGGCTCCGGCGTAACTCCAATAACCTCGAGTTCGAGTTACGACTTTAAGGGTAACAAGATATTCCAGTCGTACCCTGTGGCTGGTGACCCTAACGTCGACGCGATGACCCTCGGTGTGACTACCGAATATGACGCTATTTCACGTCCTATTTCAGCGACGCAGTCATCTGAGCTGGGAAACCTCACGGTTGGCACGTCCTATTTAAGTGGCGCACGCAAGCAGGTAACCGACGCTAAAGGTAACGTAACGGTCACGGCCTTTCAGGTCTTTGACGAGCCAACGTTCGATAACGTTATCTCCGTAGCTGCGCCGGCTGGAATAACGCAGTCTATTACACGCGATATTTACGGTAACTTTCAATCAATAACGCAAGGTGGGGTTACAAAGTACTTCTATTACGACGGCTTCTATCGCCTCTGTAGAACGGAAGAGCCGGAATCTAAATCGGACGTAATGTCTTACGATGTTGCCAACAACCTCGCATGGACCGCTTCCGGTCAAGACATTTCGGGCTCGGACTGTGGGCAAGATCAAGTCGCGGAGGCTGCCCGAACGATTCACGGCTACGACAGCATGAATCGCGAGACCTCCGTTGCCTATCCCGCCCCTACCAATCCCACGACCATGTGTTATTCGCCCACGGGCAAACCCGAAGTCACCACTTCGGGAGTCGCCAGTTGGCAGTTTGCTTACAACAAGTTGGACGACCTCAGATCGGAAACGCTTTCGGTCGATGGACATGTCTGGCAACTCACATACACCCATGACCTCAACGGCGCGCTCTCGCAGACTCAGTATCCAAGTGGAAAGGCCGTCGCGTTCAATCCCGATGCGCTCGGTCGACCGACCACGGCGGGTAGCTACGCCACGGCTGCCACCTATTTCGCAGATGGCGACCTCCAGGCCTTTAACTTTGGAAACGGTGCATTGTACTCAGCGACAAAGAACAATCGTAATCTGCTCTCGAATTTCAGTTATGGAGTGGCCAATGGCATTTCCGTTTCGGAAGACTTGGCTTACGACGCCAACGCAAACATTACTCAGATTACCGATCTAACGAATGGTGGGCTGCGCGACAAGACATTTGGGTACGACGGAATTAATCGCCTCACTAGCGCAAGTGCGCCGAATCTTTGGGGTGCTGAAAACTACAGCTACGATGCGCTGAATAATATTAGCAGCCTTACCTCGAATGGCATGGTTAATACCTATAACTACGACGGAAGTCATCGATTGGCTTCGATTTCCCAAGGTTCGTCGTCGATAGGCACGTTTGGTTACGATGCACGAGGTAACGTTGTCAACCATAACAGCGCGAACCTTGTGTTCGACGAAGCCAACAGGCTCGTTCAATCAGTTGGAATGGACGCGTACGCTTACGATGCACGCGGGCGCCGAGTAAAGAGAACGACCTCCGGCGGTTCGACGGTGTACTACGGCTACAGCCAGGCTGGCCAGCTAATGTGGCAATACGATTCGTCGGCGACGACCGAGACCGACTTCATCTATTTAGGCAAGAAGCTGATTGCGAGTGCTGTAAACGCGACGATTCCAACGAACTCACCAACCCTAAGCGGGCCGGCAACGGCACAGGTAAATCAGCCTTACACGCTTACATGGACGGCGGTGCCGGGCGCTGCAACGTACCTGCTGCAAGAGCAAGTCAACGGGGCCGCATTCAATCCTGTAGTAAATGCGAATGAACTCAGTCAGTCGACAGGACACACGGGACCCGCTACGTTCGGGTACCAGGTTGAAGCTTGCAACGACGCAGGATGTGGACCACCTAGCAACTCGGTGAATATTGTTGTGCAGCCACCGCCTTCCGCGCCGGAAGCCCCCGCAACTGCGTCAGCTGTCCTTTCTAGCGACGCTTCGACCATTACGGTTAGTTGGGACCCAACGGCCGACACTACCAGCTATGTAGCTCAGCAGCAGTTGAATGGCGGCAGCTGGCAGCCGCTCTATACGGGAATGTCGACAACAACGAGTCTTTCAAGCGCCACAGAAGGTACGTATGGGTTCCAGGTTCACAGTTGCAACACCAATGGCTGCAGCGCATGGACGTCTGCAAGCGCAGTGGACGTTACGCATCTGGCGGTCGCCCCAGCCGCAATTAGCGTACCTCCGACGACCAACGGAAGCCTATCTGTTGGCTGGGCCGTAGGCAGTTACGCTACGTATTATTCGCTAGAACAAAGTGTTAATGGCGGTCCGTGGGTAAATATCATAAACCCCACGACAAACTCATGGTCTACGACGATCACGACATCGGGAACCTACGCGTACCGTGTGCGGTCGTGCAATGCGCATGGTTGCTCCAGTGCGTATAGCCCTACGGGGACAACCACTGCAACGATCGCGCCGGCGTCGGCGCCATCGATCTCCGTTCCGGCCTCTAGCAACACTGGAAGTTATACGGTCAGTTGGTCCGCTGTTGCTGGCGGAACCGCCTACACTCTACAAGAGCAGTCCAATGGCGGCGGCTTCACTAACGTCCAAGCGTCATCCGCAACGAGTTGGCCCACGGCTGGTCGCGGTAACGGAACGTATGGATATCGCGCCCAGGCCTGCAATGGAGGTGGCTGTGGCCCCTTCAGTTCTGTGGGTAGCGTCACCGTGGCATTGGTTCCGTCGGTGCCGACCGGCCTCGCTATTAGCCTCGTGAATGTCAATAAAGGCCTGGTCACGCTGAACTGGAATGCGGCAAGTGGCGCAACGGACTACAAGATCAAGTACGCATCCAGTAGCGCGAATGGAACAAGCGATGCTGGCGCGGCACTCACATTGACTGGCTTGTACAGGCCAGTCCACGGCCAAATCAGCTTCTACGTAGAGGCTTGTAACGCTTCCGGTTGCTCTCCTTGGAGCGCGGCTCTTAATACGGCACTCAACTCGGACTAGCTGCGATCCAATCTTGAGATTGCGGACAAGCGATTCAGCGTAGGCATCAGGATCAAATGTGAGGGTGGGCAATGATACGGACCGCATCGCGAGCGTGGAATCGGAGCTTCCTTTTTGTATTGATAATGCTGGCACCTAGCCTCTCCTTTGCGGCAGAGAAGGTCACCTACTACTACACCGACCAGCAACAGACGCCACTTGCAATGGCAGATGCGTCCGGCCAGGTACTGGCGCTATTTGACTACAGCCCGTACGGGAGAGCCGCCCTCGGAGGCGCTTCGGATGGGATTGGTTACGACGGTCACGTAGCCGATACGGATCAGGGTCTGGATTACATGCAGGCTCGATATTACGATCCCCAAGCTGGTCAATTTCTGAGCGTGGACCCGGTCGGCCCGTCAGCCGGCGATATTTTTAAGTTCAATCGTTATTCGTTTGCAGATGGCAACCCAGTAGTGAATGGCGATCCAACTGGAATGGATCCGTCTACTGGTAACGACATGAACATTTGCGGGGGTCCTGTCCCCTGCGAGGTCAATACAGGAGGGTCAACGGGCAACGTTGTTTCGCCAGCGAGTAACGAGCCCACTCCGCCTGAGCAGGATGCGCACGACGAGTTTATTGCAATGATCAACATCAATCAGTTTGATGTTGGGAACGAGGCGCATGCTTTACTACAGATCCTGGCGACTAGCAATCCGGGCTACTTTGCCGAACAATGGTCGGATGGCGCCTTCACCTGGTTCGGTGGGCGTCCGGACATTGGAAATCGCATAACGAAGGAGCTTTGGGAAGTTAAGAGCGTGCGTTCGAGTGGCTTTGCAGAGAAACAGTTGGATAAGTACATTTTCTTCTCGCGCCACACTTATAAGAAGGGAGGACTTCCATCCTTTTTTGGCAGGTCGAGCACGATTGCCTTGAACGGTGTTTATGCCAACTATCAATACACGTTCGTGCGTCCAGGCGTAATTAACTATACGTTCAAGCTAAATGATGAGTATGAGTATAAAACGATAGGTCGACGAGTTCCCCTCGCGCCGCCAATATCAATTTCTGAGTTTTTTGAGGATTTCATCCGTGATCCGGTCCCTGTTCCATAGGTGCATTAATGTCATTGCTTGTTGAAATTCTGAGCTCCTGGAATGCTCGGCAAGGTATTCAGGATTTGCTGGAGGTGTCGGGATTTTCGGCCCATATTCCTTATCAGGACGAAATCCGGGTGCTCGCGGAGGCGACTGGCCCACTGGGTGTGGAGGAACTTGAGAGGTATTGGAGTGAAAGCGGGCGGGAGTGGGTCGCTTGTGCGGGGAAGGTTGATTCCCTGAATCGACAATTTGGTGAGGAAGTGGGTTACCGCTCAGCGTACCTGGATGAACTTGCAGATCGTGGTCGCGCGCGAGGATACGAAGTGTCCCCAGGAATGCATCCCGCAGAACGCGTAATCGCTTTTGAGCCTGAGGTTGGAAATCGTCTGGTTGGACGGGTGTTGTCCGAGGTTGCGCGCGTGAAAGAAGAGGTCACTCGTCGTGACGCGCGGGGAATGACGAGAACATCGTCTATGAACGACCTTCTTCGATATCTTGGGAATTCGCTTAAGGACTATGGCTTTGAGCATGGCTCGACTCGGCTTAAATGTCGATCATCTAGCGGCATGCGCTTTGAGATTGGTTTCTCGATGGGGAAATCCAAAATCTTGTATCAGTTGCCGCTGTTTCTTAAGGTTTGGCATGGATCTAAGACGCGCCCGTTTCTCTATGCATCGGACTTTGTCTATATCTTGCCGGGATTTCGGTACTATTCCATCGTCCGTGACGATTGGGACATCTGCTACGGGCTCGATGCTTATGCTTGTTTGATACGGTTGTTCTGTCGGTCCCTTGATGAACTCTGTGTCTAATGTGCGTGACTTGTTGAAGATTTTTGGGGAAGCCGGCGGCACTAGTTTTTTTTTGCCCGTACTGCGTCGCGAGATATCTCGAAGGGAGATGGTGTTCATTGCCGCTTGTTGAAATACTTAGCTCCTGGAATGCCCAGCGAGACGTTCAGAAGGTCCTTGAGATCTCAGGATTCAACGTTCACACTGCCTACCAGCGAATCATGCATGCGCAGGCACTTGAGTATGGTGTCGGCGCCGTTGAGGCCCTGGAAATGGTTTGGGCGGAGAGCGCTAAGGAATGGGTTACCTGTGCGGGGAAGGTCAACTCGGCCAATCGATTGTTCCATGCCGAGGTCGGATACAGATCGGCTTATTTGGATGAGCTTGCTGACCAGCAGCGCGCGACTGGTCAGGGAGTCGCCGTGGCCCTCGATCCTTTGCAACGAGCAATGACCTTCCAGGGAGAGATTGCCACGCGAGTTCGAAACGAGGTCATGGCTGCGATCGCGCTTGAGAAAGCCGCTGTGACCCGACGTGATCCTAAAGGGCTGTCCAGAGGCTCGTCGATAGAAGATTTGGTTAGTCACTTGGAGCCGGGGCTTGTTGAATTTGGGTTCACGCGGGCGTCGACACGGCTGAAGTGGCGATCCGGCAACGGTCTTCGCTTCGAAGTGGGGGTTGAGAAGAAAAAGCGGCCAAGTTTGCTTTTCCAACTACAAGTCTTTTTTAAGGTCTGGCACCAAGACAACGCGCGCCCATTCATCTATGCCACCGACTTCAGCGCAATCGTTCCTGGGTTTAAGTACTACTCGATTATTCAAGATGATTGGGATGTCCGATATGGACTTGATGCCTGTGCTTGTATGATCCGAGCGTTTAGCCGATCCCTGAGTGACCTATCCGCTGACTGAGTAGAGAACCGTCACATCTTCACCACGAAATCGCTACCCCTTCTTTGCTCCCGTGGCCGGTCCTCCTGTCCAGGTCGAGATCAGCCGCCTCCCGCTTTCTCTGCAACTCGTCGGACTTCTTCTTCAAATAGCTCTCCAGCCGCTCACACGAACTGTCATGCGAGTGCTCCCGCATGATGGCTGTCAATGCGTTTCCCTGGTCCTTCGCAAACTGTGCGTGCTCGCCTTCATGACGGACCATCGCCTTTAGCATCGCGTCCCACTTGGTAATCACTTGCGGCTTTACCCCTGTCGGTGGCACCCATGACGGATACACGATGTTGATATTCACCTGCACGCCAGGCTTCACCAGCACGCACGTCGCCCCGACCTGTTTGGTGTCCCACCACGAGTTGACGCCCCCATTCGTATACGCCCAATAGGAACTGGGCCCCTTCTCATTCATCTCCTTGACGATGCCGGCCTCGTCGGTGGCCTTGATGTCGTAGTGGCTGGTCCTCTCCACGATCTGGGTATCGGGCACGACCACGGCGGGTGGCGGGGCGAAGAACATGGGCGCTTCCTGGCGGTTGGGTGACCTGAGGACAGCAATGCGCGTGCCAGCCGCCGGGGCGCATGGCTTGGTGATGATCGATGTCCGCGGACAGGTTTGGTGTACGGCCGGACAGGGGCTATGTGGATGTCAGCAGTCTTGCCAGGCGCCTGCCGGAACGCGATGTGCCCCGTTACAATTTCCCGGTGAAAGAACTCGACGATCTCGGCTATATCCTCACGCGCCACTGGCGCGATACGAGGGATGGGAACGAGATTGAGCTGTGGCTGGCTACGGCGGAGGGTGTGCGACGGGTATTGATCACAGGGCAGCGGAGCGTTGCCTTCGTGCTGGCCGAGCAGCGCGAGCGGGTGGAGCGCTTGGTGGCGGGCCGAAGCGGCGTTGAACTCTCCGTGCTGCCGATGAAGACCTTCGATCAGCAGCCCGTGCTTGGCCTCTACACGAAGGGCTACCGGGAAATGCTCGCCCTGGAGAAACGCTTCGGGGAGGTAGGCGTCGCCCTCTTCGAGCCGGACGTGCGGCCGGACGAGCGCTACCTGATGGAGAGGTTCATCACCGCATCGGTCTCCCTGGGCGTGGACCTTGCCCAGGAGCGCGGGGCGATTGTGAATCCGCGGTTGCGGCCAGCTGAGGGATATCGCCCTTCCTTGCGCCTGGTTTCGCTGGACATCGAGACCAGCGCGCACGGAGAGGTGTATTCCATCGCGCTGGAAGGCTGTGGGGATCGCCAGGTGTTCATGATGGGTGATCGCCATGCGGAGGTGCCAACGGACCTCGACTTCAAGCTGACGTACTTCGACGACCGCGCCGGCATCATCGTCGCGCTGAACAACTGGTTCCGGCATAACGATCCCGACGCCATCATCGGCTGGAATGTGGTGCAGTTCGACTTGCGACTGCTTCAAACGTGTGCCGATGAGTGCGGGCTGAAACTCACGATCGGGCGCGGTTCGTCCACGATCGAGTGGCGCGATCACCGGCGGCGGGAAGGGTATGTGTTCGCCTCGATCCCGGGGCGTTTGGTGGTGGATGGTATCGAGGCGCTTCGTTCTGCCTCGTGGTCGTTCGAGTCATTCAGCCTGGAGGCCGTTTCGCGCGAGCTGCTGGGCGAAGGCAAGGATATCGACGATCCGTATTCCCGCATGGCGGAAATCGAGCGTCGGTTCCACGAGGACAAGCCGCTACTGGCTCGCTACAACATCAAGGATTGCGAGCTCGTTACCCGCATCTTCGACAAGACCAGGCTGATGGAGTTCCTGCTGGAGCGCGGTAATACCACCGGACTACAGGCCGATCGCAGCGGCGGTTCCATCGCGGCATTCAGTCATTTATACCTGCCGCGCATGCATCGCGAAGGCTACGTAGCGCCGAACGTAGGCTCAAGGCCTGGCGAATCCTATCCGGGCGGCTTCGTCATGGACTCGCGCCCCGGGATCTATGATTCAGTGCTGGTGCTGGATTACAAGAGCCTCTATCCCTCGATTATCAGGACCTACCTGATCGACCCCATCGGCATGATCGAGGGAAGCCTGTCGAACGACCCGGCCGCCACCATTCCCGGCCCCAATGGCACGACGTTCTCGCGAACCAGGCATTGCCTGCCGGGTTTGATTGCCCAGCTGTGGACGAGCCGCGATAAGGCCAAGAAGGAGGGCAATACGCCGCTGTCGCAAGCGCTCAAGCTACTGATGAATGCCTTCATCGGTGTGCTGGGAGCATCCGGCGGACGGTTCTTCGATCCGAAGCTAGCGGCCGCTTGCACCCTGCGCGGGCACGAGATCATGCGGCAGACACGTGTTTGGGTGGAGTCGAAAGGCTACGCCGCCATCTACGGCGACACCGATTCGATCTTCATCTGGCTGGGCAAGCGCCATAGCGAGGAAGACGCTGTCCGGGTGAGTGAGGAGCTGGTCGATTTCATCAACACCTCCTGGCGCGACCTGCTCCGGCAGACCCTGGCGATCGAATGCCACCTGGAAATCGAGTTCGACACTCACTACCACCGGTTCTTCATGCCAACCGTGCGCAATAGCGAGCAGGGAAGCAAGAAACGCTACGCGGGGCTCACCGTGGACGCGGACGGACGCGAGGAAATGGTATTCCGGGGGCTGGAGACCGTCCGCAGCGACTGGACACCGCTGGCCAAGCGCTTCCAGGGCGGTTTGCTTGAGCGGATATTCAAGGGCGATGCGTATGCGGACTTTGTCCGCGAGTATGTCAGGGACCTTCGCGCGGGCCTGATGGACGATGTGCTGGTGTATCGGAAGCGCTTACGGGGGCGGCTGGATTCATACGACAGGGTCATTCCGCCCCATGTCCGTGCGGCCATCCTTGCTGACGAGAATAACGTTCGCCTTGGTCGGCCGCGGCAGTACCAAAGCGGCGGATGGATCCGTTATGTGATGACCACGAACGGGCCGGAACCGGTGGAAGCGCGGAAGTCGGCCATCGATTACGAGCACTACGTGGTTCACCAGCTCAAGGCCGTGGGCGACGCGATACTTATGCCGATGGGGGACCGCTTTGATTTGTTGACTTCGCACCAGTCGGAGCTTTTTTAAAAGCGAAGGTCTTCGGGCAATAGTATCGTTGTGTTCTGAGGTTTCTGGCTGCCTGGCTCCGTCACACGGTTTAGCGTACGACCTGAGACTTCCAGGGTGTCAGGACTTTTTGTTGATTCCACGCGACTTGTACTGCATGTACAGAGAACTCAAAAAGCTAATGACTACCGCTCGGGCAGCCATCCTTTCCGCAAAAGAGTCTCGGCTGTTCCTTAAAGCAATGAATGCCCCATTCCTGCCCAACATCAAATTGAAGAAAGCTCTCGCCCGCGTCGCTCAAGCCGAGTGACTCTTACCCCTCGCTAGTCTTCTCTTTAGCGAGAGCTACGCCCGGTTGCATATCTTCTCCCCTCGGATCGCCACTTGAGGGTAACTATGCAAATTCGGCAAATTCAAACGCATCGCTGCCCGAGCATGCCCCTGCTTGTAAAGAAACGCGCATAGAGTAAGAGTCGGCCCTTATAGAATTCGCGGCCGACCAGGGGGTATGGACGCATGCTGCAACTCATAAACGACCGTCTGTGGGCGGAACTCGAGCCATTGGTGCCGGTTGACCGCCGACTGACCCGACGCGGCCCCAAGGGCCACGGCGACCGAGTGGTGATGGAAGGCATCGCCTACGTGATCACCCGCGGAATCGCCTGGAACTCGCTTCCGCTGGGCGTCTCCGGCGTGTCTGGCCTTACTTGCTACAAGCGGCACAAGGCGTGGGCGGCCATTGGCGCGTGGGAGAGGATCGAGGAGGCGCTCGTGGTTGGGCTGGCGCGGGGTGGCATTCGACCGAGGAAGTCGCTGGCAGTGGCGGGCGACTAGCTTCGAATTACCCTTCCAGTGAAGCCAGCTGCAGCTTCACCCAGGCAATCGCATCTTCACCTTCGACTGTCTCCCCGCTTTGGGGATCTTCAAGCCGTCCACCGGTGATGGAAGCCAGCGCGCTGGACGCCGAGAGTGCCGCTATCAGTTCGAGCGGCTTCGAGCCCATTGAAAACTGCACGGTGAAGTTGAACTCCGGCGGCAGTTCCAGTTCCGCCGCGTCTTCCGGCTCGGTCTCGAACGAGTAGTACTCGAAGCCTGCAAGTTCGTCGCCAACCGGGCAGGGCAGGAATCCTGTCATGGTGTCGACGTCGAAATCGGTATCGAGCTCGCCCGGAAGCTCCTCGTCTTTCATCACCGAGCGCCATTTCTCCGGCGTGGGCATTTTGCCGCGGGCGAGATAAACGTACAGGTCGTATGACATAAGGCGTCCCCGGCTGGTTTGGGGAGCTTGACGGCCAATCCCGGGCTAAGCAAGTGAGGCGTTGGTTGTAGTCTTTCCCTTATGGGGAATCTGTCTATGAAAATAAGCCGCACAGGCATTGGAGCCGCGATACTGACGGTGAGCCTTCTAGGCTTGCAATCGTGCTCGTCCGATAGCCTGCCGGAAAGCGCCTGCTTTCATGACGATCAGGCTCTGGTCGCCAATGGCCCGTCGCGGATGTCGGCGCGTATGGCTACCGATTTCTGCGATGACCTCGGCGGCTCACAGTTCAATTCAATCTATTTAATTGATCAGAGAGGTGGGCGAATTGACGTGCTTCGCTACGAGCCAACCTCAATAAGTGCCGATCCTGTAGTGAGTTGGCAGTCCGATGGGTCGGTTGAGATCGTGCTGAACCAGGTTAATCACTTCGAAAAAACGCCGCCCACACCCGGGATCGAGGTTCACCTTAAGGTGGTAGAGAATCGAAGCAAGGGCGGAGTAGGGCGACCACCTTCGAAGTGATGCCCGATCGTCACCGCTTCACCTGGAACATCGCCCGCTCGTTTCCCTGAAGCTTGCAATTCCGCGAAAGCACATCCGCCGCTTCCGACGTCTTCGCCATCACATCCTGCACGTTCACCACCACGCCCATGGTGTCGCCGAGCGGATCCAGCGCCATGCAGACATCGTCGATCATACGGTTGCTGCGCAGCTCCTGCCCGCTCACCAGCACCAGCAGGTTCTGGCTGTCGATCCATGTGGTAGTGCCTACCCCGGGCAGGTTGCGCAGGGCGGCGCGTGCGGCTTCATGATCCACGGGTCGATGGAAGTTGGGAAGGCGCATGGCTTTGTATGTGTTGCGAGCCTGGGCATCGAGAGCATCGGCGGCGAGTGCCCCTGCGGTTGCCGCGACGTTGGCGGGACGGGGCATGGCCACGGGATGGGCTTCCCTTACCAGGCGGCTGGCGGACTCTGGCGTGTCTTGCAGCCCCATATACGCAAGGGCCAGCACCAGCACGGCGGCGACGATGCTGCCGGCAATGATCATCGGGGCGAAATCCGAGCTGGCACGATGCCGGGGGCGTGCGGCTGCACGAGCCAACGGAAACGGCACCTCAGGCAATAGCGGTGGCGCAGGGACAAGCGTCGGTAACGAGGTTTCGAAAGTCCGGCGCACTTCGGCGCCGTCGACAAGGATAATGGCAGCGCATTGGGCGGCGGCTTCCAGCGCGGCCGTCGAAAATTCCCCGCTGGTGATCAGGATTGCACCCGAGGCGTGCTGGGTGTGCATCACGCCGATCAGCTCGTGCACGTAGTTGTGCGTTACCTGCAGCGCGTTCCAGTGCTTGCATTGGACCACGATGTATTCGTCGTCCCGGTATAGCTTGATGTCGATGCCGCCGTCGTAACGCGCATGGGACGCTCCCGTGCCCGAGTGCTCCACCCGATACCCAAGCTGGCGGTAGTGCTCGGCGAAGAGGCGCTCGAACGCCGCCCAGTCGACGCCCGCGAGCTCGTCGGCGTAGCGATGCTGGATCTTCCTTCCCTGGGGATAGATGCCCATGTCCTTGGAGCCCTCTTGATAAGCGGTCTTGCCAACAGAAGCATATCGGCCGAGGGGGCCGCTGCTTTAGGCTATGCCACCACCGCCTGGTGGGAAGCACTCAAGCCGGTATCAAGACGGCCGATAAGTTGGTGTTCATGCCCTTTTTCGGCGATACGAGCAATCAAGGATTGGCAAAGAACGATGATGCGCAGTTGCTGCACCACCTTGCTGGCATTGGCCGGCCTGACCCTTGCGGCACGCGCTGCCGCCGTGGATTGCACCTCCGCGCCCGCCAGCCATAGCGACCAGGCTGTTTGTGCTTCCCCGGCCCTTGCCAAGCAGGATGCCAATCTCCAGCGCTTGCTCGTTACCCGCGCACCCTCGGATGCTCTTGCCAGTTCCCAGGCCGATTGGGAGAAATCCCGCGCCCGCTGCAATGGCAATCAGGCCTGCCTGGATAACGCCTACCGCTCGCGGCTGGCGGCCGTGCAGGCTTTCCCGCCCAAGGCGGAGCCGCCGTTGCGCAAGCCGAAGATCGTGATCTCGGAAATTCTCCCAGACGGGAAGCTCGTTCCCATCCCCCCGGTGGCCAAGGCCGCGCCCAAGCCGAAGGTCGATGCCACTCCCATGCCCGGCGACGGGCGCAGTGCCGACGAACGACTTGCTTCGGCCGCCGGTCCGACCACCGTCGCCGAAAGCATCAACGACGGCTGGATCGTTGCCGCCCTGGCTCGCAGCGGTATCGTGATCCTTCTGCTTCTGGGCCTGGCCTACGGCCTGCGCCAGTTTTTCGGGCGCTGCCCATCCTGCCGGCGCTGGAACCGGAGCCGTGTGATCAGGGTGGTGGCCGACCGGACGCTGGGCCATCAGAGGGCGGGGCGCAACGAAGGGCGGGATGCATCCAGGCATCGGAACACGTTGCCGGTTCAGAAGCCTTTGATCGTAAGCAAACGGGTTTATGTGTGCGGCGAATGCAATACGCGCTGGGAGCCCGGAATCAAGGTGCCGGCATTGGCTGGCGAATCGGCGGATTTTCGGCCGCGACCATAAGCGAGGCCTGCCGTGCAGACGCAACCCACGCGATGGCGACCGATTCCGTTCCCCAAGCTTTGGTGGGCAACGGTTATTCCCGTGAGCGGATTGATGGCTGCGCTCTCTCATGGACTATCCGCAAATTTTTTCGAATCGCTGTTCGGCGTGTTCTCTTGGTTCCATACGAGCGATTCCGCTGAAGCGCTGGCGGCCTCGTTCTACATCCTCCTGCTTTATGTCGTGGTGCTGCCTGCGTACCTCGTTATCTGCCGGTATTTGATGGGGTACTGCCGTATCGACCTGCCGACCACAAAAAAGCGGTACTTCAACCGTGGACTCATGTGGGTGGCGACTCTGGTTGTTTTAGCCATGCCTCTTTGTTTCTTATTTCCTAATACTCATCCCACATGGCACGGTGCCGGCCTCATCGACACATTCCGTGACGGCGTGTGGGGCATGACGGCGGTGGGCGCCGGCCTGCTGTTATGTGTTGTCATCTCCGGAGTGGTCTGGACCCAGATCACGGAGTCGTTGTTTCGCAATTAAGCCGCTGCCAGGCCCCCTCCCAAAGCAAATTCTTACACGATCTAAAGTATCGTCGGCTTGGCCCGATACCCCATAGACGGGCGAAATATTTATTCCGCGGGCCGGCGCCTTCCGCGGTCCGGTCATAACGGGGGTGGGTTGACACATGGCGGTGTTGGCAGGGGACAACTTGCGATCCGGTGCCCTCCAGGCGGCGTCCTGGGGTGTAGCGCCATGAGGGTTGCATTCGAGCGCCAGTCTTCGCGTGCCGTCAGCTTCGTGGGGCTGGCCATAGGGATACTGTTGGGCATGGCCCTGGCGGTCGGGTTGGTGGAAGACCGGCAAACGCGCCTGTCCGCGGCCCACGACCGTACCCTGGCGTTGGCCGAAGGTGGCGAGCGCCTGGCTACCGAGCAGATGCGCAGCGTGGACCGCACCCTGGCGGGCGTGGTCCAGGACATCGAGCAGTTCGAACGCGCCGCGCCCGACAAGGCGCCGGCGCTGATTGCACAGCTGATGGTTCGGGTGACGGCACGGCAACCGGAAATCGAAAGCATTCAACTGGTCGACCACGGACAACTGGCGCTGCCTCCCTGGGTACTTACCCGCCAGGCGGGCCCCCGGCCGGGCATGCGCTTCGGCCCCATCGAGAAAGTCGAGGGGCGCTGGTTGCTGCCGATCGTGGTGCCGATGGTGGACGGGCGCTGGTTGCTTGCGCGTCTCAACACGCGCGGGTTGCAGACCCTGGTGGAGCAGCTCGCCACCGGCCACATGGGCGTGGCGACCGTGGCGGACTATTACGGAACGATCCTGGCGCGAAGCCGGCAGGCGTCCACCCTGGTGGGAGAGCCGATAACACGGTTGTACTCGGGCGAGCACGCCGATCTCACCGACCTTGTCAGCGCCGTTGATGGGGTACATCGCCTGGTGGCCAACAGTTCACTCGATGCCTATCCGGTGCGCGTGGGCGTGGGCGTGCCGCTGCGGATGGTACTGGCGCCGTGGTACGTATTCGGTGCCGTGGCCGTGGCGGTCTACGGCTTGTACTGGCTGGGCTATGCCTACCTTTATCGCCGTGTGCGCGCATCGGAACGTTCGCGCGACGAATACGTGCGCACGATCACCGATACCAGCCGTCGCCTGAAACAGGCCCAACGGGCGGGGAATATCGGCAGCTGGAGCATCGTGAAAGGTTCCACGCGCATGTCGTGGTCGAGCCAGGCGGCGTTGATCCTGGGGTTGGATGTTATCGACATCGTCACCAGCCGCGACACCTTCTACAGCATGATCCATCCCGACGATAAGCCGATGTACTTCGAGGGGGCGGCGCGTGCCTGGGCCAATGACGGTGCGGTGACTCTCCAGTATCGGGTGCTGCGCCCCGATGGCGCCGAGCGCTGGATTTCGTCCACCGGATCATTGGTGGAGGAGGGCGGCGTGGTGACGCTCACCGGTACCATCGGCGACATCACCGAGCGCATGACGGCGCAGGAACACCTGGCTTATCGCGCCACGCACGATCCGCTCACGGGCCTGCACAACCTAGATGCCCTGGTCGAAGACCTCGACCGCACGGAAGCGTCGCGCTCGTGGTACGACCTTGCCTATATCCAGTTGCGCGGCCTGGACGTGATCGCCGATACGTTCGGTGTGTCGATCGGCCGCGATGTATTGAAGGCTGTGGCGGCGCGCTTTGAATCATTGGGCGCCGAATTTGGCCAGGTAGCCCACCGCCCGGGTGAGACCTTCGTGGTGGCGATGTTCGACCGTTCGCGCCACGACGAAGCCCTGGCTGCCTTGCTCGCGGCGGCGACGGAGCCGGTGTCTTCCGAGGCTGCGGTGCACCAGCTCGACGCCCGGGTAGGGCTGGCCTCATACCCGGACGATGGCACCCATGCAGAGAAGGTCGTGGGCAACGCGGCGCTCGCCGCGCAGGAGGCGGGTGTGGCCGAGGGCACGGTGCGTCGCTTCGAGCCTGCCATGGCTGATCGTTCGCGCCTGCGCTTGCAGATGACCGCGCGCATGCGCGATGCCATCGAGGGCAACGACCTGCAGTTGCATTTCCAGCCGGTGATGAGCGCACTCACCGGCAACATCGTGATGCTCGAAGCGCTGGTGCGCTGGCCGCAAGCCGATGGCAGCATGATTCCACCCTCGGAATTCATCCCACTGTGCGAGGAAACCGGGCTGATCCTGCCGCTGGGAAGCTGGGTGTTGCGCCGCGCCGCCGCCGCGCACAAGGCGCTGACGGTGGCAGGGTGGGGCCGGCTTTCCATTGCAGTGAATGTCTCGGCCATCCAGTTCGCCCGCACCGATCTTGCCCAGGAAATTGCCCGTGTCGGGGAAAATTTCGGTCTTCGTCCCGGCGCCCTGCACATCGAGCTGACGGAAAGTTCGCTGATGCGCTACCGCGATCTCGCCCGCCGCACCATGCATGCGCTGCAGTCGAAGGACATCCGCGTGGCACTGGACGATTTTGGTACCGGATTTTCGAGCCTTGCGTATTTGAAGAACCTGCCGATCAACAGCGTGAAGATCGACCGCGCATTCATCCAGGATGTGGATAGCGATCCGCGCTCGGCGTCGATTTGCCTGGCCATGATCGGCCTTAGCCACAGCCTGGACCTTACCGTGGTTGCCGAAGGCGTGGAGACGGCGAGCCAGCACGCCTGGCTGCGCAACCACGGTTGCGATTTCCTGCAGGGCTTCCTGTTCTCCCATCCGCTGCCGCTCGACGCGTTGCTGGTGCACCTGCATCAGTCGGAGGAAGCGCAAGGTGACATCAAGACGGTGTCGCCGTCTGAGGTGTAGCGCGTGGCGGCTACGCGTTGGTGGCGGCCATCAGTGCCATGTGCAGCGTTTCGGTGGGCACGTCCATCGGGAACATGCATTCGACCCGAAGCTCCTGCGCGGCGATGGTGAGCGGCGTGCCTACGGTGCTGACCATCGAGAAGTAATTGAGTGTCTGGCCATGCTTGATGAAGCTTAAGGGAATAACCGGCAGCACTGATTCATCCGTCAACGGGACCGCGTCGGCATGTGCGTCGCCGGTGCCAGGGTAGGAGAGAAGCTCATCCATGAGCTGGCGCGTGCGCTCGTCCATCACGTGGCCAACGGCTTCCCGCCGGACACGCTCCAGCAACCCTTTCGAGGCGCTGTTCCAGTTCGCGATGTGGGGCCTCATGCCGGCGGGGTCGAACATCAAGTGCAGCATGTTGCGCGGCGTGGGGCGGGCGGCAAGATCAACGAAGGCGTTGAAGAAGCGCGGCGCCGCTTCGTTGGTCATCAGCACGTTCCAATAGCGGTCCATGACCACCGCGGGAAAAGGTTCGTGCTGGTGGAGTACGCGGGTGAGGGCACGGCGGACCGCGGCCATCCCACTGGCATCCCACGCATCGTCCACATAGGCGGGCGCAAATCCCGCTGCCAGGAACAGTTGGTTGCGCTCGCGCAGCGGTATCTCCAATGCCTGGGCGATGTTCACCAGGGTTGGCCGGCTGGGGACGCTGCGGCCACTCTCGATGAAACTCAGGTGCCGTTGGGATATCTCCGTATCGAGCGATAGCTCGTTCTGGCTTTTTCCGCGCAGGTCGCGCCAGTGGCGGAGCAGCCGGCCAAGTTCACCGCCGGCTGCCTGGGTTTGCATCCCTGAGATCACGGCGGTTCCTTTAGAACTCCGTTGGGCCGACGGCACCCAACCAGCGGCTGACCCTGGTGGGGTCGTTCGGGTCCATGTAGAAGAAGTGCGTCATGGTGGGGCGCACCACCGGAAGGCTTTTGTCGTCGAAGGTCATCCGCACCTTGCCATGGAACATCTTGATGGATCCGCCATCCCAATACTCCACCACGTCGTGATGGGCTGTGAAGCCGCGGTCGATGAACTGACGCAGGTTGTTCCGGATGGTATCGCGGCCGTGCCAGTCGGCCACACCCAGGTTGCATACTGCGTCATCGGCGAAGCAGTCGAAGCCCTTGCCGAAGGTCTTGTCATCGATCTCCTTCCAGAAATCCAGCAGCCATTGCGGTGGATCCTTTCGGGTGAAGTTCATCGAGGTCATCTTAGGTCTCCTGTGCTTTCGGGGTGGGGCACAGGTCCACTATCGGCGACTATCGACAGGCTCTCAATTACGTGGCAGGTAATAACGCCCCGCCATGATGTGTCCATGTCCCGGCCATTCCTTGCCAGGCCGCTACGGGTACTATTCACCATGCGGCAATGGGCATAGGTTTTTTTCTCATCCGAGGACTCATCATGCTTCTCCTGGCCATGGCGTTTTTCGCTCCCACGCTCGCAGTTCCCTCGGATTTCGAATCGCGAAGGGCGGAGGCGCAGCGACTGGAGAAGTCGGCCGAGGGCGCGGCATACGTTCGCGAATATAGCTATCTGGTTGGAGCGGCGATGCGGGGCTGCGTGCCACCCGGGTCGGCGGACCCTGCGAACCTCGGGAAGTTCAGCCTGGTCGCCGACATCCTGGGCAATGGCCAGCCTTATGCCATAGATGTAAAGCCCAAGACCGCCGTAGCCTCGTGTTTCGCAGGGCAGATCATTCGTATCACGTTTCCCACGCCACCCAATAACGGCGGCAAGAATTACGTGGTGGTGATCGACATGTCGATCACGCCTTGAGCGGTCTCAATGGGCCGCGGCAGGCGACGACGGGGTAGGGCTGCCCGCGTCGCCGTGGGTTCGCAGGTACTCTCGCATTTTCGCCAGGATCGGCTGCTGGTCGGTACGGTCGGCGAAGTGGTCAACGACATATTTTGCCGCAGTGCGCGCGTCTGGCCGGTTGTGCTGAATCAGGATGTTCGCGCGGACCACGTAACCCGTGGGCGCATTGGGGTCGACCTTGATCAGGCGGTCGATGGTGGCCAGCGCCTGGTCCACCCGGTTGGTGCGGCTGTAGATATCGATCAGCTGCGTCATCGACATGACGTCTTCGGGATCGATCTTCAGCACGGCCGCATATTCCCCCTCGGCACGCTTTTCTTCCCCGGCGCGTGCATAGGACAGGGCGCGGGCCATGTGTGCCTCGGTGTCCTTCGGGTTGGCCTTGATGATCCGGTCGAACTCCACCTCGGCCCAGGCCTTCTCGCCGCCGGCGTAGAGCATCTGCGCACGGTACTGCGGGATGCTGGCGTCGTTGACGACGAATCTTAGCGATTGGCTATAAAGGGCTGCCGACAGCTTGGGATCCTGCCCGAAGGTATTGGCGGCGGCGGCGTCGATCACGGAATAGGAATCGCCTTCGTCCAGCGCGCGCTGCACCATCCACGATGGGTCGTCTTCATCGTAGCCTGGCCCGAAGTCGTCATTGACGATCAGGCGAAGCAGGGGATTCTTCGGGATCAATGCCGTGGCCTCGCGCGCCTGGGCATCCTTGTCCGGCGTGCTGCGCATGGCCTTGTACCAATGAGTAATGGCTACGGCGCGCAGGCGGAAGCTCAATGGGTCAACCGTAAGGCCGCGCTTGATGGCCTGCTCGATGTACAACGGTTCGGCGGACATCCAGCCGACGTAGATCATCGCCGAATACACCGGCAGCACCGCGCTGTCGCGCACTACCGCCATGTCCAGGTCCTGCCTGGCAAGGTGCAGCGCGGTGTCGCGTGCCTGGATCGCCTTGGGCTTGTATTCCTGGATACGGGAGCGAATCGCGGGGTCGCGGAGCTGTTCAGCGCTTTCATGTTCCATGTTCCACACTGCGCGCGAGGCGCGCTGTGCCTCGCCCTGGTGGGCAATGCCGCTGGCGGCTAGGGCGAAGGCGCTATCGGGAAGCTGCTTCATCCAGGCGTCGATCATTGGCCGCGATTCGGTGCATGAGCACTCGAAGTCCAGCGCGATATACGTATGCTCCAGCAGGCCCGCGTGCGCCGGGTCGTGCAGCTGGGCGTCGCGGTAGCCGGCAAGGATCTTGTCCAGTTCCGCGGCCTTGCCCTTGAACACCAGGTCCTTGGCCTGGGCCATGGTGATGATCGGCTGTGTGCGGTACCGGCAATAGGCCGTGGTGGTATCCGCGTGCCAGTGCATGCCCGGGGGGTCGGGATAGGCCAGGCAACGCTGCAGCGGATCTTTGATCTTCTCGGCGGCGCGCACCTTGGCGAAGTAGGCGGTGTAGGCCGCATCGCTGATGGCGGGGACGGAAGCCGGGCGCTCGGGCGGTTTATCTGGGGTTGGCAGGGTGCCGGCGTGATGTGGCCGGTTCGCCTGGCGGATCTTCGCCAGCATCTGGGGTGTCATCGCATGGTAGGTGGCGTAGCCGACCCACCCGAGCACGGCCCACGCACCCACCACCAGGGTAACGATGCCAACGATGGTACGCGCGCGCATGGATGTCCTCCCCGACTCCCTAGGGTGGGAATATTCTCACACGAGGGCGGGGATCGGGCGGGGATTCATGCGCCTGGCCAAAGGAAATACTTGCCGGGAATCGGCACGCACGCTCCAATGGCCAGGGGGAAGGGATGGGGCGTCGCAAATGGATGCGCGGCTCGCCACGGACATCGTCGGTGCCGCGGGGTGGAATATGGACCTGGTGACGTTGTTGAGTGCCCTCACGGGCAGTGGGCTGGTAAGCCTGGCCGTGGCGAAATCGCTGGCCGGCAAGTTGTTGGACCATCGGCTCGACAAAGACCTCAAGCTTTACGACGAAAAAATCGACAAGCGACTAGCCGAGCACAAGGCTGACCTTGATACGCGCGTGGCCGAAGCCACGGCACTGAAGGAAGGCGCTGTCAGGAAGGAAGTGGAGGGGTACCTCGGCGATCAATCCGCCGACAGGGAATATCGGAGCGAGGCGCGCAAGCGGCTATACCTTGCAGTAGGCCCGCTCCGCTTTCAGTTGCTCAATGCGGCGTCGGAAGCGGCCAATCGCGTGTTGCGCGTAGGCGACGGACTGGAGACGGACCTTTCGCTCAACGAATATTTCGGCCGCAGCACGGCCTATCGCGTACTCAGGGTGCTGGCACTTGGCGAACTGGTGGAGCGCCAGATCGCCTATGCGGATTTCAGTGTCGATCCGGACATGCGCTCGTTGCTGCGATTCAAACGCCTGGCGATGGCGTGTTTTTCCAGTTCGCGGGTTTCGCTCGGGCACAGCCAGGAAGACTGGAACGAACAGAAGCAACATGTCTTCCAGGACAATTTGGGCAGCCTGGCTTCGCTTCTGATCATCCCGGAAAAGCCGTCCTCGCCCAGCCGCGTCATGCGCTTTAGCGAGTTCAACGCCGCTTTTGTTACGTCCGTGCACCTGAGCCGCCTGGAGCCGATTCCACGCCTGTTCGCCTCGTTCAGCCCGAAGAGCACCCCCATCTTGTGGCTGCGCCTTTTGGCCCTGATGCATTTGTGCGCTGGTCTTGTCGAAGCTCAGGGGGCCCAGCTGGGCCTTGAAGCCATCAACATGGATGTCGATGCATTGCTTAAGCTTTCCGCCGATGCAGAAATCACGAAGCGGATGGACGAGTACAAACAGATGCTCGAGGGTTTCCGCCGCGAGGTGGGACCTTCTACCTAGGGCTTGGGGGTAATACTGAGATTAGTGTCCGGCCTGGGGATCTGCCCGCCGCGGATGTCGGGCAGGCTGCGCCAGGCGCGACCCATGTCCACCAGAGCGGCGGCGCGCCGGAGCATCTCGGCCAGGCGCGCGCTGTCCTGCTGGTAGGTTTGCGCGTGGCCGGGATAGCGTGCGAGGTACGACTGGAACGATTCCTTTTCCACCGTGTCGCCATCCCACGCGGTGGTGAATTCATCAAGGGTTTGTTCCATGCGGGCCATCGCCACCAGGAAACGTCGCCAGCGATGTTCGTCGAAGTTGAAGGCATCCCGCGCCAGTTCGCCGGCATCTGCTCCGTAGCGGGCCAGTTTCCCCACCATCGTGGCATCCATGGTGAGGTTCAAGCCGCCTTCGTCGGGTTTCAGCGCCACATGCACGATGCGTTCGCGATAGCCGGGCAGGGTGCTTTGCAGGTTGTCCTGCCAGTCTTTGGCGGCGTCGATCAACCGTTGCAGGAAGGCCAGCAGGCCGCCTTCGATCGGCAGGATGGGGATCAACACGCCGCTGTTGGCATTTTCCGGCAGCCATGCGCGGCCTGGTCCGATATTCCTTGCCGGGTTGAAATCGTCCAGGCTGATGCCGAAGGTGGGGTGGTTGGGCCAGAGCTTGTCGAAGAAGTGGATGGGAAAGTTGCTGGCGAGGCCCCCATCGCTGAAAAGACACAGGCGCGGCACGCTGCGGCCGGCGGCTTCGTTAAGCGTGAAATCCCGCGCGTAGAGCGGAATGGCGCTGATCAATAGCGGAAAGCTAAGGCTCATCCGTGCGCCGATGGCCACGGGCAGCTTGCCGTCGGGAGGCAGGTGGAAGAAATCGTCCGCGGGGTTGCCGGTGTCGAAGGCTTCGCTGTTCGCCATCAGGTAGTTCATCACCCGTGGAGGGAACAGGTTTTCGAATTCTCCGCGGCGGAAAAGGAAACTGTGATCGCGCATCGGCACGGTGAAGGGCCTGCGCATCATCAGGTTGGTGGTCATCATCCGCAGGGCGACCGGCGGCGCGCCGCCGGGGGGCGTGGCAAGGTCGTCGAAGGTGAGCGGTGGATCGTCAGGCCCAGTGCCGCGGCCAGCGATGTAGTCGATGAGGTCGGTGAGCCAATCGGTAAGGCCGGGTGTGTCGAAGCCGCGCTGCGTACTTCCTGGACACAGCCCATAGCCATTGGCCGGGACTTCGTGGGTGACGCGTCGATAGAGCGTGGATGCAACGGTAACGATGCCGATCAGGACGAACAGCCCCGCTCCCCACGCCACGGCGTATCCGATCGGCGCACCGGAAACGACTGCGACGGCCCCGAACGCGACACCGGCCGCGAGGCCAAGCAACCAGCGCCCGACGAAGCGCCGCACCGCGATACCCAGCACGCGCCCGAACCTGGCGATCCACGAGCCCGGGGCTTGCAGGGCGAGAAAGATATCCAGCAGCGCCGCAAGTCGCGGCGACGGCTGGAACAGGCGCATCAGGTGGCCGCCGATCTGCGTAGGCACCTGGCTAAGGCGCATGAATCCGCCGGAGGCGCGGCCGTACTCGGCAGCAGCTGTGACCGCCGCCGCGATGGCGCCGGCCGAGGTGCCGCCGATGGAGCTGAAGCGGAAATCCTTGGCCAGCTCCGCGGCGGCCAGCGGGTAAACCACACCGCTGGACACCCCGCCCTTCATCACCAGGTCGCAGATTCGCGTGGGGTGGGTGAAGTCGCTCTGTTGGTAGGCACCTGGCTCGATGGGCATGGCTTGCTCCGCGTGCGGCCTGGAGAGGGCCCTAGCTTGCCTGTCTTCGATACCCGGGAGGAAGGCCGTGCGTCACCGATTTGTGTAGGAACGAAGCGATTGTTGCAACGGCTAGCGCGCAAGCATTGATTGGCTCACTTCCCATAGCCGGCGGGCGTTGTCGGCATCGATGGCGTATGGAAATACACCGTTGGCACCGCTTGTGCGTGTCCTGGCGTCGTTGCTGGTGGAGGCCTCGCCCTGGTGGATCGGTGAGATATCGGCATTCTCGGTATAGACGGCGCCCATGCCATCGAGTCGCGGACTGACGGCGCACCAGACACTGGTGGCTGCACCCTGCGGTACGGTTTTAAGGTTGCGCGATGGGTCGATGATGGGCTTTCCGTCTTCGTCGATCACGCCAGCGTTCTTCAGGTCTTCAGGTGACAGGTGCTTTCCAAGGCCTGTATCGATGATCAAACCAGGATGCACGGCGAACGCGCGGATACCATCGGCCTGGTAGCGGGCATCCAGTTCCACGGCGAAGAGAATATTCGCCGTCTTCGATTGACCGTAGCTCGTCCACGGGCTGTATTGGCGTTGTTCGAAGTTGATGTCGTCGAAAACCACCGGGGAATAACGATGGCCCCATGACGATACGGACACCACCCGGGCTCCTTGCGCACGCTGCAGCGCCGGCAGCAGGCCGAGGGTCAACTGGAAGTGCCCCAGGTGGTTCGTCGCGAACTGGATTTCGTAGCCGCGGGCGTCGCGCTCGAACGGCGTGGCCATGATGCCGGCGCTGTTGACCAGCATGTGCAGCGGCTGGCCGGTGGCTATGACGCGAGATACGAAGGAGTCGATGGAAGCCGGGTCGGCCAGGTCCATGGCTTCGAAGCGGGTGTTGCGAATGCCGGCGAGCGTTTGGGTTGCCTTGGTTTCGTTGCGCGTGGGCACGATCACGCTAGCGCCGGCGTTGGCCAGTGCCCTGACGGTTTCTACCCCGATGCCGGAATAACCGCCGGTGACGATGGCGGTCTTGCCGGTGAGGTCGATGCCCTGGACGACGTCGGCGGCGGTGGAGGCGGCACCGAAACCGGAATGAATGGGCTGTTGGAGGGAGCGCATGGGGAATCGCTTTGGTGGGGGAGTGTCCAAAAGATAGGGATTGCGCCCCGGACTTTGAATTATTGAAAGTCCGTGATTCTTGCGCGATAGTCCGCCAATGGTCTCTGATCCGTTTTCCGACATCCTTTCGCTTACCCAGGCGCGTTCGCTGGTCACCGGTGGATTTACCGCTGGGGCGCGCTGGTCGGTGCGCTTTCATCCGAGCGGTCGGGCGAAATTCTTCGGCATCGTGAGGGGGTCTTGCTGGCTTTGCATGGAAGGCCGAGAACCCGTGCACCTGGGCGAGGGCGATGTGTTCCTGACGTCGGCGGAAAGGCCTTACGCGTTGTCGTCGGGCACAGACGTGCCGCCCGTGGATTCGAAGGTCGCGTTCGCGGGACAGGATGGCGTGATGAGAGCCCTTGGCGAAGGCGATGAGTGCCTCGTCATCGGTGGCCACGTCGAGCTTGATCCCGCACGCGGGAATATCCTTCGCGATGTACTGCCGCCGTTGATCCACGTGCGCGCAGACATGCCCGAGGCGGCTGTCACGCGTTGGTTGCTGGGCCAGCTGGTGGCCGAACGGGAGAACGATTCGCCAGGCGCGGCGTTCGCTTCGGCGCAACTGGCACAGCTTATGTTGGTGCAGGTGCTGCGCGTTCACCTGGCCACCGGTGGCCCGTTGGATACCGGTCTTCTTCGCGCCATCAATGATCCACGCATCGCCCCGGCACTACGCCTGATGCACGCCGAACCCGGCCGCGCCTGGCAGCTTCCGGAGCTTGCCAAAGCCACGGCGATGTCCCGCACCACCTTTGCCGAGTACTTCAAAACCGTCGCCGGCATGCCGCCGCTGGCCTACCTGGCGCAATGGCGCATGCGCCTGGCCGAGCGTTCCCTTCGCGAAGAGAACACCCCCATCTCCCGGATCGCCCAATCCCTCGGCTACGGCACCGAAAGCGCATTCAGCCACGCTTTCAAGCGCATCACTGGCATGGCCCCTGGCCAGTATCGAAAGACCTCGCCAGGGGTCAGAGTCATTGGCGATGAGCCGGACCAATAAGAATCATGGGCGACGTAAATAATTACATGCGTGCTTGCAATTATTGTTAGCAAGAGTATTATTGCGTCCATGATCAAGTTGCCTCCAGACATGGATCCGCTCGCCGCCGGGCTGATCGGCGCGATCTTTCCCATCATCAAGGACGGCCAGACGGGCGTGGTTTCGGCCATGGCCGGGTTCGACCTGACGTTCTCGCAGTTCCGTATTTTGTTCGTACTCGATAGCGAAGGTGTGGACCTGGCGGTGAATGAGCTGGCCGAACGCATCCAGCTATCGTTGCCGGCTGCCGGGCGTGCTATCGACGCCATGGTGAAGGTGGGACTGGTGTCGCGTCGCGAGGACGACAGTGACCGTCGGGTGAAACGCATCGCGCTCGCGACAGCTGGATCCGACGCGCTGGAGAAGATCGGCAATTCCCGCAGGCAAGCGGCAGAGCGCTTCGTCAATAAGCTTGACGATGAAGAGCGCGCCGCGCTCGCCACGGCGGTTGCCACGTTAAGTGGCCTCACATCCAAGTACTTCGCCGATAGCCCGTGGGCTGTCGGCAAACCCTATTGTTCCCCGGAATCCCCAAAATGAATGCTCCCTCCCAGGCCAGTGCCCCGCGGGCACTGGATCGCGCGACGCTGCGCATCGCTGCCGTGGTCGTACTCGGCAGTTTCATGTCGATCCTCGACACCACCATCGTGAACGTCGCGATCAAGGAATTGTCGCGCTCGTTCGGCACCTCGTTGTCCATCACGCAGTGGGTATCCACCGGCTACATGCTGGCGCTGGCCACGGTTATTCCCCTCACGGGGTGGGCGGCCGACCGCTTCGGCACCAAGCGCCTGTATATCGGCTCCATCGCCTTGTTCGTAGTGGGCTCGGCACTTTGCGGATTGGCGTGGTCGGCCACGTCGTTGATCGTTTTCCGCGTGCTGCAAGGTTTTGGCGGCGGCATGATCATGCCCGCCGGCATGACGATCCTTTCCCACGCTGCTGGTCGCGACCGCATGGGCCGTGTGATGGGCCTGGTGGGCGTGCCAATGTTGGTTGCGCCCATCGTAGGCCCGATTCTCGGCGGCTGGTTCGTCGACGATATCTCCTGGCGCTGGATCTTCTTCGTGAACCTGCCCATCGGCGTCATTGCCTTGTTCATGGCATCGCGGATCCTGGAGCGCGACGAGCCCAAGCCGCATCACGCGCTGGACTGGAGCGGGTTGCTGATGCTCTCGCCGGGCCTGGCCATCTTCGTTTACGGGCTGGCCGAAACCGCCGCCGGTGGTGGCTTCAAGTCGCCGGACGCGCTTGGCGGCGTGCTGCTTGGGCTGGCGCTGGTAGTGGCCTTCGTTTGGCACGCACGGCGGAAGGAAGGAGCGTTGATCGACGTGCGTCTGTTCGGTAGCCGCATCGTCGGTGCGGCGGCGGCCACGTCGTTTTTCTTCGGCACGGCATTTTTCGGTTCGGCGTTGTTGTTGCCGCTTTACTTCCAGCTGGTGCGCGGTGAGTCCGCTTTGCACGCAGGTCTGTTGCTGGCGGCGCAAGGTGTTGGTGCGATGGTCACCATGCCGGTCGCCGCGCGCCTGACCGACAAGACCGGCCCGGGCCGCATTGTGCTGGTGGGCCTGACCCTGGTGGGCCTTGGCCTCACCGGCCTGACACAGATCCAGAGCGACACACCTATGTGGATGGTGGAAATCTTGTTGCTGCTGATGGGCATGGGCATGGGCGCGACGATGATGCCTGCGATGACCGCTGCACTGAGCAGCCTGCAACGCCACGAAGTTGCCCGCGTCACCAGCGGCATGAACGTGGTACAGCGCGTGGGCGGTTCGGTGGGCACAGCCCTGCTGGCCGTGGTGTTGTCGCAACAGATCGCGGCCCTGATGCCCGCCACGGGTGTTTCCGAAGGTGGGCTTTCCGTGGCGCGTGTGGTCACGCCTGCGATGCGGGAGGCCATGTTGCCGGCCTTGGGCCGCGCCTTCGGCCACACGTTTGTCTGGGCGTTGGCCATCGTTGCCCTGGGACTGATCGCGGCGACCTTCCTGCCGCGCAAGCGCGCGGTCCACGATACGGGCGAAGCCGCTGTCGCGACGGTGATCGACTAGGCGTCGTTATGGAGGGGTCAGAGTCATGACTCTGACCCCTTATGCCCGACTAGGCGCCCGGAGTCACAGTCGTTTGATGAAGCGCCGTGACTCCATGCCGTAACCCATCGCCTGGTAGAACCGATGAGCCCCCTCGCGGTGGTCGTTGCTGGTCACTTCGATACGTGCGGCACCCCGGGCGACAGCCCAATTTTCGATGGCGCGGATGAGGCAGCGACCGATGCCCTGCCGTTCGCGCCCCTGGCGTACCGATAGTGCGGTAATCCGCACCAATTCTCCGGGTTGGTGAAAGACCGGGATAGCGTGTGCGCTGACCACGCCGGTAAGCACGGAAATCTCGGCGCATACCAGCACGATGTCGCGCGGTGATTCCTTGAAGTGGGACAGGTGTATGGCGACGTTTTCCGACGTGGTGCCATAGCCCAGCGACTGCATGCATGCGGCGATCTCCGTCGCGTCACGCACGCACCCGCGACGGACCAGGTGGGTGGATGTGACCATGGCTGCACTCCGCTCTTTTGGCTCGATGCCATGGAGCGTGCGGGCCCATTGGGCCACTACCATGGCAATCGCGTGGCGCACTGGGCCCGTACGCGGCGTTATCGGCGAATACGCCGCGGTATCCCGGTATGCCTGGCAAGCATGCGGGGGACCAACGGCACTTTATCTTCCAGCGTCGGATGGGCATCCTTTCCGGTCTGATAGTGGAGGGAACGAAGATGACGATCCTGGTGACTGGCAGCTCAGGCCACCTTGGCGAGGCGTTGATGCGCCGCCTTCGTGCGGAGGGCACCGCCGTTCGCGGCGTGGACATCAAGCCGTCCTCCTTCACCGATATCGTGGGATCCATCACCGATCCTGCCGTGGTGGAGCGCGCCATGGCCGGTGTTGCCGTGGTGTTCCATGTTGCCACGCTGCACAAGCCACATGTGGCAACGCATCCGCCGAGCGACTTTGTCGATACCAACATCAATGGCACGCTTGCGTTGCTTGAGCGCGCGGTGGCGAACAAGGTAAGTGCCTTTGTCTTCACCAGTACCACCAGTGCCTTCGGTGCGGCGCTCACGGCCGGGCAGGACGAGGCGGCGTGGATCACCGAGGACGTACATCCGGTTCCAAAGAATATCTATGGGGTGACCAAGGTTGCTGCCGAAGATATGTGCGAGCTCTACCACCGCAAGCGGGGTCTTCCGGTAGTGGTGCTGCGTACCTCCCGGTTCTTCCCCGAGGACGACGATGATCCTGCGAAGCGGGCGGCCTATGCACTGGCGAACATGCAGGCGATGGAGCTGCTGTACCGGCGCGTGGATATCGCCGACGTGGTCGATGCGCACCTGTTGGCTTCCACGCGTGCCCACGCCATTGGTTTTGATCGCTTCATCGTTTCGGCGACCACGCCTTTCAAGCGCGGAGAGGCCCGTATATTGCGGCACCACTTGCCCACGGCCGTTGCCGCCCACTTTCCCGCCGCTGCCACGTTGTTCGAGGCCCACGGTTGGCGCCTGCTCCAGGGTATCGACCGCGTGTATGACAACGCCCGTGCCAGGGAACTACTGGGGTGGAAGCCGAAGCATGATTTCGCCCACGCGCTGGACCAGCTCCGTGCCGGCGCGGATTTCCGTAGCGAGATGGCGATCGCCGTGGGCGTGAAGGGATATCACGACACGACGTTCGATGAGGGTCCGTATCCGGTGGACGCGCCTCATTGAATGGCGTTGCAAAACGTTGCCAGGGCCTTGCGAACCGGCTCGGCCAGGCGCGAATCTAAAACGATTGCGGCTGCATTCCAGGGCCTGCCAAGCAAGTCAAGGGTGATGCATGCATCATCTACGATACGGGCCGACATCGTACTTAGAACAAGCCGAAGCGCTGCCTGTGCATCACTGGCGCGTGGCGACGCGTTGAAGAGCATCACGGGCTTATCCGGGAACTGCGTGCTGCCAACCAGCCAGTCCAGCGCATTCTTGAACGTACCCGGTATGTTGCGGGCATATTCGGGGCAGGCGATGACCAGTCCATCGGCGTCGACGGCAGCCTGGACGAACGCCGCTACTTCAGGCGAAGGCGTGTCCGCGTGGTCGGGATTGAAGTGCGGCAGCGCGCCAAGCCCTTCAAAGACGGTGATTGCCACACCCTCGGGCGCCAGCAACGCCGCAGCACCGAGCAACGCCGTGTTCGTCGAGTTGGCCCGGAGGCTACCGGAGATCGCCAGGAGATTCAGTGCAGGGGGAATTTGCATCCGTAGGATTATGCATAGGACGTCGGGGGATTGGAATTTCCCCGCACCAGCACTGCGCTGACCTTTGGCACATGTCCTGAATGCGTACTGGTAGCAGATTCGACGCCAGCCAAGGGAGCTTTCGATGACGCCTTTCATCTGCATCACCTGCGGTACCCAGTACGAGCCTTCCGACGCTCCACCGGACGAGTGCCCGGTATGCGTGGACGAGCGGCAGTACGTGAACTGGGACGGACAACAGTGGGCCACCCACGCGGAACTGCAAGCGCAGAACAAGCTCCGCATCGAGGAAGACAACGGCGTCTTTGCCCTGAGCATGCCCGCCGGCTTCGCCATCCCCCAACGCGCGATGCATCTGCCTACCGACGCCGGGAATATCCTCTTCGAATGCGTGAGCATGGTGAACGACGAGGCGGTGCGAGCCTTGCACGCCCGCGGCGGGGTGGGCCGCATCATTATCTCGCACCCGCATTTCTATACGTCGATGGTGGAATGGAGCGAAGCGCTCGGTGGCGTTCCCATCCTGCTCAACGCTGCCGACCGCAAATGGGTAAAGCGATCCTCGCCACGCATCGAGTTCTGGGAAGGCGACCACCACGTGCTGTCGCCCGACGTCACGCTTATTCGCACGGGCGGGCATTTCCCTGGTTGCACGGCGCTGCACTGGAAAAACGGCCCGCGCCCAGGTGGCACGCTGTTCGCCGGCGACACACCCCAGGTGGTGTTCGACCGCCGGCACGTGACCTTCATGTACAGCTACCCGAACTACATGCCCATGAAGCCCTCCGACGTGCGCGCCATGCGCGAGCGCCTGGCCGGCTTCGAGTTCGAAGACGTCTATGGGTACACGTGGGGGCGGAACATCATCGGGGGCGCGCGTGCCGCCGTGGATGCTTCGTTCGATCGCTACCTGGCAGATATGGGTAGCTAGCTACCCCCCCCGATCTGTCCAACCCGCACCGGTCTGGCGGCCACTGTCCCCCCCCCCCAGGCCCCCCTGCGTCGATTCTTCCACCCCGGCGCCAGCAACTTGCCATAACCCCGTGGCAGAATTTGCTCCAGGCTCAAGGGGGACACCATGAAGACGATAGGGAAGGGCTCGCGTTCGCGCGCGTGGCTGGCAGGGATCTGTGTGCTTGTCGTGCTGGCCGTGATGGCTGGATGCGGCGGCCACGAGGGCGGCACGCCCGCATTGCAGTCGGCGGGCAAGCCCGCCGGCGCCTCGTCCCAGGCAGGCGCGGCAAAACAGCCTTTCGCCCTGCTTACCGCCGGGAGCCGGCCGACGGAGGGGCGCACGGCCATCGAGCTGCGCTTCAGTCGCACGCTTGCCTCGGCGCAATCCTTCGACAAGGAAATAGCCGTTACCGGCCCCCATGGCGAGGTGGTCAACGGCAGCTGGACGCTCCTGGACGATGGCCGGACCCTGCAATTTCCCTACGTTTCACCCAACCAGGCCTACGCCGTGGTGGTCCGTGCCGCTTTGCTTGCTGCCGACGGCAGCACACTGGGAGCCGATACCAAACGCGACGTAGCCGCTGGCAATCTACCCGAGGCCGTGGGCTTCGCCTCGATGGGCTCGGTGTTGCCTGCTCGCGGCACGCGCGGCTTGCCCGTGGTGTCGATGAACGTTGAAGACGCGGATATCGAGTTTTTCAAGGTGAGGGACGACGCGCTGTCGGACCTCTTCTGCGCCTATCCTCGCAATCAGCGCCGCTCCAACTACGAGCTGGAACATGACGCCTATAGCTGGGACACATGCGAGAAGGGCACGCGCGCAAAGGTTAGCCTTACCGCCATTGCCGATTCGGTGTATGCCAATCACTACACCCTCACCGGGCAGCCCAATGCCCGCTCGGTGAATTTCATTCCCGTACAGAACATCTCGCAGCTTTCCGACCCCGGCGTATACATGGCCGTGCTCAAGCGTGGTGGAACATTCAAGGATGGCTATGACACGTCCGTGTTCTTTGTCAGTGACCTCGGCCTGCATCTTCGCGTATATCGCGACAATGCACTCCTGCACGTAGCCTCGCTGGCCGATGGTTCGCCGGTGGCGGGCGTGGCGGTTACGATCGACAAGGACGACGGCTCGACACGCCTGAAAGCCACCACGGACAAGGATGGCAACGCCCTCATTGCCTACCAGGTAAACCCGTCCGATGTGCTGATCGCCCGTCACGGCAAGGATGTATCCGTACTGCCGTTCAACCGCCCGGCCCTGGATGTGTCCAACTTCGATATCACTGGCCGCCGCCAGGCGCCGTTCGAAGTGTTTGGCTGGTCTGGCCGCGACCTTTACCGACCGGGTGAAACGATGCGAGCCTCGGCCTTGCTGCGCGACTACGACGGCAAGCCGATGAAGCCGCAACCGCTTTTCGTGCGCCTGAAGCAGCCCGATGGCCGCACGCTCACCGACACGCGCCTGGAGCCGCGCGACCTCAACTACTTCGAGCTGAGGCAGGTGATCCCGGCCGACGCGCCCACGGGACTGTGGCAGCTGGAATTCCGGCTGGATCCGGCCAGCACGGACGCCGTGCAAGCCTTCCCCTTCCATGTGGAGGAATTCCTGCCCGAGCGGCTGAAGGTGGAGCTGAAGGGTCCGCAGCCGCGCCTGGCGCCAGGCGACAATCTGGAACTTCAGGTGGCGTCGAGCTACCTCTACGGCGCGCCCGCCGCGGGTAACCGCTTTACCGCGAAGCTTGCCATTCGCCCGGAAGTGCATCCACTGCCGAACCTGCCTGACACTTTCTTCGGCGACCCGTTGGTCGCCTTGCCCAAGGCCGCCGACGACATTATCGACCTGCCGCTGGACGACAAAGGCGAACTGAAGCAGGACATCGCGCTTCCCAACGACGTCAAGCCCGTCGCGCCATTGACGGTTGCCATCTCCGGCAGCGTGTTCGAGACCGGCGGCCGGGCCGTCACGCGCATGCTCAACAAGGTGTACTGGCCCGCGCCCATCCTGGTGGGTGTGCGTCCGCTGTTCGATCCGAAGCAGGGCGCGCCCAGCGAGGGCCAGGCGAGCTTCGAGGTCATGCGCGCGGACACTGGCGGAAAGCTGGTGGCCGGCTCGCACCTGAAGGTGCGCCTGCACCGTGAGCTGCATGATTTCTACTGGCTGTATGAGCATGGCGATGCATGGAAGTCGAACGCCAACGTGAACGTGGAGCTGATCGACGAACGTGATGTGGACGTAGCGGCGGGCCAACGGGTGAAGCTCGACTTTCCCGTGGAGTGGGGTGGCTATCGCGTTGAGGTGTACGACCCCGACACCCAGCTCACCACGGTATTCCCGTTCTTCGCCGGTTACAGCTGGGACGATGAAAACCTGGGCAAGGAAGCGCGCCCGGACAAGGTGAAACTGGCGCTGGACAAGGCCCGCTACCGCGCCGGCGACACCATGAAGGTGACGGTGACCCCGCCGCAGGATGGCCCGGGCATATTGTTGGTGGAGACCGATCATCTTCTCTATACGCGGAATATCGACGCCAAGGCCGGCGCCACCTTCGATATCCCGGTGACGAAGGATTGGGAGCGCCACGATGTGCATGTGGTGGCGCTGGTGTTCCGCGGCGGCGAGGCCACCGACAAGACCACGCCGGCACGTGCGATGGGCATCGAGCACGTGGCGATGGATCGCAACGACCGGCGCATCCCGCTGAAGCTCTCGGCGCCGGCGATGATGCGCCCTGGTAACACGCTGGACGTGACCGTGCAGGCCGATGGCCTTGCCGGCCAGCGGGCCTTCGTGACGTTGGCTGCCGTTGACCAGGGCGTGTTGAACATCACCGACTATCCCGTGCCCGACGCGTGGGCCTGGATGTTCGCCAAGCGTGCGATGGCGGTGGACGCCTACGACCTGTACAGCCGCGTGATCGAGGCGATGGATGGCGCCGTGGCCAAGCTGCGCTACGGTGGTGACATGAGTGGCAAGGGCCTTCCCCACGCCACGCGCCTGAACCCGAAAGTGAAGATCGTTGACCTTTTCGCCAACCCGGTACAGTTCGATGCCAGGGGCAAGGCGACATTGCACGTGGACGTGCCCGACTTCAATGGCAGCCTGCGTCTCTCGGCACTGGCTTACTCCGACGAGAAGTTTGGTAACGCCGATGGGAGCATCATCGTGCGCGCGCCGTTGGTGGTGGAACCCTCCACGCCGCGCGTGATGGCCGGCGGCGACAAGGCGCGCGTGAGCCTTGACTTGAAGAACCTCTCCGGCAAGGACGGCGTGGCCAAGGTGACCGTGAAGGTGGATGGCCTGGTCAAGGTGGAAAACGCCACGCGCAGCGTGCCGCTGAAGGACGGTGCGGGAACCACCCTGGTAATGCCGGTAACGGCAAGCCCAGGCGTGGCCGTGGCCACCGTGGACATCCATGCCGAACTCAACGACTACAAGGCAGATCGCCACTTCGAGTTCGCCGTGCGCAATGCCTGGCCCGAGGAAATCCGCAGCGTGCCCATGGCGCTGGAAGGTGGCAAGGCGGCCAAGCTCGATCCGTCGCTTGCGGCGGGCCTGGTGCCGGCGACGGTGCATGGCCAGGTGACGCTGAGCACACTGCCGCCACTGCCATACGGGTCGGCCTTGCGTACGCTTCTGAAGTACCCCTATGGATGCATCGAACAGACCACCAGCAAGGGCTACGCCGCGCTCTACATGGACGCCAAGACCGGCAAGGCCCTCGGTAGCACGGGCCTGGATGATGCTACGAGGCAGGCGGCTGTCTCCAGCGCCCTGGCCCGCATAGCTTCGTACCAGGCAGCCAACGGTCACTTCACCTTCTGGGGTGGCACCAGCCCGATCGAAACCAGCATGACGCCATACGTGGTGGACTTCATGCTCGATGCGCGCGACGCCGGCTTCGCCGTTCCGCAGGATGTGCTGCAGAAATCCCTGCAGGTCCTTAGTGACGACTTGCTGGCCGGTGGCCATCCCTATTACGGTTTCGAGCACCACGATCACCTGCGCATTGCCGAGGAAGCGTATGCCGGCTACGTGCTGGCCCGTGTCGGCCGCGCACCGCTGGGTACGTTGCGTGCCATCTTCGACAACGACCGCGACAAGCTGGTGGCCCCGTTGCCGCTGGCCCACCTGGCCGTGGCATTCAAGCTGCTCGGTGACATGGACCGCGCCCGCAAGGCGATGGATGAAGCCTTTGCCTGGACGAAGGAGCGGCCCTGGTACGTGGGCGATTACGGTTCGGACCTGCGCGACCTTGGCGTGATGGTGTCGCTGGCCCATACCTATGGACTGTCCACCCCGGCGTACGACGCCAAGCTGGTGGACTGGGCCCGCAATGCCACGGTGGATGTGCACCGTTCTGACGCGAAGACGCCGTATTACCACTTCTCGTGGTCGTACCTGAGTACCCAGGAACAGCTAGCCATCGCCCGTGTGGCGCATGCCTTCAATGCCGGCGACAACACGCCGCTGGCAGCGAGCCTGCAGTTGGGTGACAAGACCGAATCCGTGCCCGATGGCAGCTTTATCTGGACGCGGCGGGTCACGCCAGCTGAACTCGCCGGCGGCATCACCGTGCAACCGACGGGCAATGCCACCGTGTTTGCCACGCTGGACATCGGCGGTATCGGGCAGAAGGCCCCCGCGTCCGACGACAGCCAGGTGAAGGTCAGGCGCAGCTACTACACCACGGACGGCAAGGAATGGAAGGATTCCTCGCTGAAGGAAGGCGATACCCTGATCGTGGCGCTGACCATCGAGGCACGCCAGGACATGCCCGACGCCCTGGTGACCGACCTGTTGCCCGGCGGCCTGGAGGTGGAAAACCTCAACCTCAGCGGTGCCAGCCAGTGGGAAGGCGTGGTGATCGACGGCATCCGGATGGAAGAGCACGAAAGCGCTGCCGATATCGTGCACGAGGAGTATCGTGACGATCGCTATGCCGCCGCCTTGAAGTTGCGACGCGGTGAAGTGGCGCATGTGTTCTACCTGGTGCGCGCGGTGACGCCGGGGACGTATGTCGTGCCGGCGCCGCTGGTGGAGGACATGTACCGTCCGGCCATTCGTGGCATCGGCACGGTGGCGCCGGCACAGTTGACCGTGGGCGAGCCGTGATCCGGGGGAGGGCTCGCGGTGCATTGCGCGCCCTCCTGGTCGGCGGCGTGCTGTTGGTGGTGGCCGCGGTGGTGCTGGACCGGATATTCCCACTGCGGCTACCGCCCACCGATACCGGCAGCACCGTGGTGTTGGCGCGCGATGGCACACCGCTGCGCGCGTTCGCCGACACTGATGGCGTATGGCGTTATCCCACGTCCAGCCGCCAGGTATCGCCGCTCTACCTGCAGGCATTGTTGTCCTACGAGGACCGCTGGTTCTTCAAACATCCGGGCGTGAATCCGTACGCGCTGCTGCGTGGCGTCGGTGGCGTGTTCCGCTACGGGCACATGGTGTCTGGCGGCTCCACGCTGACGATGCAGGTTGCGCGCATCATCGAGCCGATCCCGCATACCGCCGGTGGAAAATGCATCCAGTTGTTCCGCGCGCTGCAACTGGAAGCGCACTTGTCCAAGACGCAGATCCTCGACCTGTATCTGAACCACGCACCCTTTGGCGGCCCGATCCAGGGCGTGGAAGCGGCGTCGTGGGCCTACCTTGGCAAGAGCGCCAGCCAGTTGTCGCACGCTGAGGCCGCGATGCTTGCCGTGCTGCCGCAGGCGCCGAGCGTGTTGCGGCCCGATCGGCACGCCAATGCCGCGCGGCATGCGCGCGACAAGGTGCTCGATCGCATGCAGTCATTGGGGGTCTGGTCGCCGGCGATCACCACCGATGCACGCATCGAGCCTGTGACCGCCCGCTCGTTGCGCTCACCGCTGGATGCCGCCCTGCTGGCCGAACGGCTGCATCAGCAACAGCCCGAGGCGCGGCGCATCGTCACGACCGTGGATGCATCGATGCAACGCGCGGTGGAGGACAAGGTCTCCGAATACCTTGCGCGCCTGCCACCGCGCACGTCGGCTGCGGTGCTTGTCGTGGATAACGCCACCCTGGAGGCGCGCGTCTACGTGGGTACGGCGTCGTTTGCCGATCCGCAACGCCTGGGCCACGTGGACATGGTACGTGCACCGCGTTCACCCGGATCCACCCTGAAGCCGTTTCTCTACGGGCTGGCGATGGACGACGGGCTGGTGACCTCTGAAAGCCTGCTGGTGGATGCCCCGCAAAGTTTCGGCAGCTACCGGCCGGCGAATTTCGACCAATCCTTTGCCGGGCCGGTAAGTGTGGCAGAGGCCCTGCAGCGTTCGCTCAATGTGCCGGCCGTGGACGTGCTCGACCGCCTGGGGCCGAACCGATTCGTTGCACGCCTCGCCAACGGCGGCGTGGAACTCGATATGGTTGGTGGTGCGGCTCCGAACCTTTCGGTGGTACTTGGCGGTGCGTCGACGCGGCTGGAAAGCCTCGTGGGCGCCTATACCGCGTTTGCCAAGAATGGCCTGGCGGGAGCCCCGCGCTATACCTTGCAGGCACCGTTGCAGCGTCGACGCCTGCTGTCGCCGGAAGCTGCCTGGATCATCCGAGAAATACTGTCGAATAATCCCGCCAACGTGGAAGGCGCGCCACTGGAAGGCAGTAGCGATGCCCACCAATCGCTGGCGTGGAAGACCGGTACCAGCTACGGCTACCGCGATGCATGGGCGATCGGGGTCACCGATGACTGGACGATCGGCGTATGGATCGGTCGACCGGACGGAACACCGTCCCCCGGTCAGTACGGTGCAGTGACAGCGCTTCCGCTGATGTTCGGCGTGTCTCGCATGCTTCCGGTGACCCATGCCCTGGCGCATGCGTCGCGGCCGATGGGCGTGCGCGCCATCGATGTCTGCTGGCCGTTGGGCGGTGCAGCCGCGAGCACGCCTTCGGGCCAATGCCGCCAGCGGCGCACGGCATGGACCATCAACGGCGTGCTGCCGCCCACCTTCGCCGAGCGTGACCTCACGGCATGGTCGAGCGGCGCAAGCACGCTGCGCGTTGACAACCAGAACCGGCGGCTGAGCGCCACCTGTCATGGCAAAGGCGAACACCGGGTGTCGTTGGCCCGCTGGCCCGCACTGAGCGTCGCGTGGCTGGATGCGGATGATGCCGCGGCCTCGGCCCTGCCGCCGCTGGCGCCGGGTTGCCTGCCCGATTCACTGGATGTCGTGAGCCCCATCCGCATCGCCGGCGTCGCCGATGGTGCCGTCCTGCGCCAGGCGCCCAACAGCGCGAACGCGTTGCGGGTTACCTTGCAAGCCATGGGGGCCTCGTCCGATGTGCAATGGTTGCTGGACGGTCGTCTGCAAGGCACCAGCATCGGTCGCGCTGACATGGTGATCACCCTGTTACAGCCAGGCGACCACCAGGTGACCGCGCTTACCCGCGAAGGCGCTTATGCACGCATCGCGTTGCACGTCACGGCGCGTTAGCGGGTGTGGTGATGGTGGCGGCTGCCCGGGCGTTTCAACGCTGCGGGCGGTTGAGATAAACCGGGTTGCCGAGCAATAGCAGCCGGCCGTCGTTTGCACGCGCCTCGGCGCGCAGCCAGTGTGGCTTGCCATCGCCCGGAATATGCGCGGTGGCGGTTGCCCCTGCCGCGGTGGCGTTGGCCAGCGGCTTGCCATCGAGCAGGACGATAAGCTTCGATCCAGCCGGTGCTTTCATGCTGGCTTGCACGCTTACATCGCTGCCACTGACTGCTTTGAGCTCATCGCCCATGCCGGCCTTGTCCGGGCCAACGGTGGCCTCCAGATCGATCATGCGGTCCGGCGTGCCTTCGGTATCGACGAAGACATGCCCGGCACGGATGCCTTCCAGGATCGCCGGCATCGACAATTCCGTAGCGTGCACGACGGTGGTCGGCGTGCCCACCGGGATGTCCGGCTCGGTAAGTATGGGTATCGCACGGTGGTTGTCGCTGCCGCCCACGGCGGTGGGACGGAAACCCTGCGCCAGCTGTTTCTCCCAGAAGGGAATACCAGAATCGGGTCGCACGGCGTCGGTGCCGTTCACCGCTTCGATGGCCTGTACAAGGTGCATGTCCACCGGCGGGTCGGGTGTCCAGCCGCAGCCCATGCAGTCCTCGCCGCTGGGACGGACGGCGTGGTTGATGGAGAGCACGCCATGCAGCGGTGCAACGCTCCTCAACAGTGCATTCCAGTCGGGAACGGTCTTGCTGCCCACGCGGAAGTCGACCGAGGTAGGCACGCCCCAAAGGTTGGCGTGGCCCTGGAAGGTGGTGAGCTCGCGGCCGGGAATGAGCAGCAGGTTGTCGAAGTAGGGCTGCAGCTCGCGCATGTCGCTCAGGTGCGATGACGTGTTGTGGTCGGTGATGGCGATGAAGTCGAGCTTGCGCTTCGCCGCCGCTTCCACGGTAAGGAATAGCGGGCAGGGCACCTTCACGTGGTTACCCTGGCTCAGGCAGCTGCCGTCGCTGTGCGCGGTATGCATGTGCAGGTCGCCGCGATACCAGCCCGGTTCTTTGCGTAGCGGCGGGTTCAGGGCATCAGGCCCCCACGCGGTGGCTGCATCGCGCGAGAACCACACCTTTGCCGTGTAGCTGGCATGTGCATTGGCGCGGATGTTGGGTATGCCCAGCAGCAGCGTCCACTTGCCCGGGCGGATGGCCCCGGGCAAAAAGGCGGCCGTGGCATCGCTGGCCGAGACGGTGAATACCTTCTTGGAGCCGCCTGCCCAGCCGCGGAAGCCGTCCTGGCCCTTGAAGCCATCCGGGCCCAGCAAGCCCAGGTCGATGGTGGTGTGGTCTTCCTTGCCCGTGGCCTCGAAGGCGATGGTGATACGGGTGACACCGGCGGGAACGTCGAAGGTGACGTTCTTATAGGTGTGGTTGTCCCGGCCTGTGATTTCCCCGTGCAGGGTAAGGTCGCTCTTGTCCTCGGCCCTGGCGGGCAGGGGAGCAAGCAGCAATCCGGTCACCAGGGCAAAAGCTGCGATTGGAAGGTTCATGGTCAGAAACGATACATGGCGGCGAGGCGGAAACTGCGACCCAGCAACGGACGGGCGATGAATGTATTGGCGCCCGCATCGCTGCTCGACAGCTCGCCGGCACGCGGATTGCCTTCGGTCAGGCCGAGCGAGTTGTTCAGGTTATCAGCATAGAAGAAGAACGACAGGGCCGGCGTCCAGTCGTAGCGGGCACTGAAGCCCACCGTCTTGTACGAGGGCAACACCACGGAGTTGGCGGTATCGACGAAGCGCTTGCCTTCGTATTCGTAAGACACCTGCAGGCGCAGTCGGCCGTCGAGCAGGTTCACGCCCGGCACGATGCGGTAGCTCACCTTGGGCACGCGGATCAACTGGTCGTCCTCGTAGTCGCGCAGCACCGGTGCACCAGCCACGACTTCCGTGTAACGCAAGCCCTTGTACTTCGGCTGCTGCAGGGTAGCGTTGAATTGCACGTCGAACATCTTGCTGGGATAGAGCGTGCCTTCCAGTTCCATGCCGTAGGTCTTGGTATCGGCATAGCCCGTCTGCGCAGTGGAAGCCTGGGAATTGGGGTTGAACACGTAGTTGCTGAACTGCACGTCGTTGTACTTGGTGCCGAAGGCCGTGGCGTAGAGGTCCACAAAACGATCGCTGTACTTGTAGCCTGCCTCACTCAGCTTCATCGTCTGGATGATCGGCACGGCCGTGGGGCTGGTGATGTACGAGCTCAACGACGGCAGGCGGAAGGTCGAGGTGTAGCGGGCAAAGACGCCCTGGTGATCGTCGAACTGGTAATTGGCGCCGAGCGTCCAGCCAAGCTTGTGGAAGCTGTTGTCGTAGTGCGCGTAGTTGCCGGTACCCGTGGAGATGTTCGAATCGGCCAGGGTGCCCAGATTCACGGTCGTCTTCAGTTCCGTGTAGCCCTGGGTGTTCACCTTCTCCCGGCGCGCGCCGCCGTCGATACGCAGCTTATCCGTGACCTGCCACTCGTCAGATACATAGAACGCATTGGTGGAGGACCGTCCGCTGGCATGCTCCCACTCGTAGCCATTGCGGTAGATGCCGTCCTCGGTGAGCGTGCCCACCGGTGAGCCGGCGCCATTGAGTGCGACGAGGTCGAGCAGCCGGGCATTATTCTGTGCATCGAGCAATACCGTGGAGGAATAACGGTCGAAGCGCTGGGTGAAGTTGGCCAGGTAGTAACCCAGGCTGATGTCGTGCGTTTGGTCGCCGAACTCGAACTTGCGCAGCAGGCGCGTGTCGTTGATCAGCTCATTCACCGGCATCGTCACGCCGCGTGCGCCGCCGAGTATTACCAGGCCGTTGCCGTTCTGGTTGGCGGTATCGAACACCTGGCCATTGTCGTGGTAGCGGAACTGCAGTGCGGTGGCGCCCGGGTAACCGGCAAGCTGCTTGAGGTTGTTCGGGTCGGTAAGGAAGGAGCTGGCGCTTTGCACGGCGTTGGGGAACACGCCGTTGCGCGTGGTGTCGGTATCGCTGTAGCGAAGGCTCTCGGCAAGCTTCCAGTCGTCGCCGAGGTCCAGGTTGAACTTGGCCGTGTACTGTGTGCGCTTTACGTGGGTGCCTTCGCTGTTGTCGAAGTCGTACGGGCTGCCATCGCCTTCGCGCAACACCAGGTGCTCGGTCTCGGGGCCGGCCAGGGTGCCGTAATTGCCGTTGAAGCCAGGCACGGCGCGGATGTCGCCGTTGCTGTTGGTGCGCATGGGGATGCCCAGGTACAGCGCCACCTTGTCGTCCAGGTGCTTGACGTCGAAGCTGAAGTCGCCGCCTTCGAATTCCTTCGACAGCACGGCGCGCAGCTGGCCGCCCTTGTCGGCGTCGAAGCCGGTGCGGCGAATGCCGTCGTCCACGCGCCAGAAGCCGCCAACGCCGAGCTTCCAGCCCTGGCCCACCGGTGTGCCGTACCAGAAGTCAGCGCGGTTCAGGCCGTAGTTGCCCACGGTGTACTTGATCAGGCCTTCGGGGGTGTCGCCGACCTTGCGCGGGATGAAGTTGATGGCGCCCGCCGGTGCATTGGAATAGAACACCGACGACGGGCCGCCGCGTACCACTTCGATGCGCTCGATCGTCTCGTCCAGGCGGAAGGCCTGGTCGGCGTTGAGATAGCCCAGCGCCGGGTCGTGCTGCACGGGGATGCCGTCTTCGAGCAGGTTTACCGAGCCGTAGCCATCGACGGGAATACCGCGGGCCCGAATGTTGCCGCTGGCCTCGCCGCCGGAGGCTTCCACCCAGAAACCGGGTACCGATTTCATCGCCTCGGTGACGCTGGTGGGCGCCTGCATGCGCAGGCGGTCTTCGTCGATGGTGGTGACGGAATAACTCGTCTCCGCCTTGGTGCGGGTGTCCACGCCCGAGCGCGCGGTAACCACGACATTCTCAAGCGAAGTGGCTTTCTTCTCGGGGGTTGCTTGGTTGTCGGGTGTGGTTGTCTGGTCTTGCGCGAAGGCTGGAAGGGCGAGTGCGCCCACGGCGACGAACAGGGCGACGCGCACGGCGCGGCGCAGGATCATAGAAGACATAACTGTGGACGACTCCGGTAGGGAACGAAGACGGCAACGGGAGGGTTCGCGCTGTGGGGACAGCGCTTACTGAGGTTCATTTGCGCCGCGGCACCCTCCCGGGCTCGCAAGTTCATCAACGTAAGAAATTCACATGACGCAGCCGCGCCAGCGGCGTGACCATTAAGTTTCAATCGTGATAAACCGCACGAAACGGCACATTAGGTCATCGTTCAACCATTTTTTGAGTAACAGTTCGCAAGAAAACTCGATGCAGTGCAACACAGCACTAGGGGTCAGAGTCATAGCAAACCACGGCGTCACTATGACTCTGACCCCTAGTGGTTGAGGGATGCGGGAGCTGGTGACGCAAGAATTTGCATCCATGACCATCGTCATGTTTGGACGTCTAAACGTTCAAGTGAGAACTGGCTCATGTTTCTGTCGCGGGAACGGCGGATAGTGCGATGCACTGAACGCCGCGTGCTTGCGATGACAGGGGGAGCCTTACGCGCCGGCTCAGGTGTTGTAACCATCCAACGCTTAGGGAGATCCTCCATGTCACGCAGGGCAAGCACCTGGCTCGCGATAGCGGGCCTGACGGCAAGTTGCGCGCTGATTCCGGCGACGCAGGCAAAGACGTTCGACGACACCACGCATGCATTGGCTAAAGCGGCAAGTCCGCAACTCACCAAGAGCATCGACAACACCAGCCTGGCCCGTGTGGCAGGTTCCGTGCCCCGCCAGGCACTGGCGAAATACGACCAGGGTGCGCTGCCGGCCAGCCAGCCGATCAACAACATCACCCTGGTACTAAAGCGCAGCGACGATCGGGAGAAGGCCTTCCGAAGCTACCTGCACGACCTCAATAACCCCGCCTCGCCGAATTTCCACCACTGGCTGACCGAAGAGCAGATCGGCAAGATGTTCGGGCCGGCACCGGAGGACGTGTCGAAGGTGACGCAATGGTTGTCCTCGCAGGGCCTGAAGGTGACCAAGGCCACGCCTGACCACATGATGGTGTTCTTCTCAGGCACCCCGGCCACATTGAACAAGGCCTTCCATACCAGCCTGCACAAGTACATCGTGGACGGTGAGGTGCATTTCGCCAACAGTTCCGAGCAGCAGATCCCGGCTGCGCTCGCTCCGGTAGTGCAGGGCGTGGCGTCGCTGCATAACTTCTTTCCCAAGCCGCAGCACACGGCAATCGGCAAGCTGGCGCTGAACCGGAAGACCGGTAAATGGGGTGCGGCGGCATCGAAGGTCGCCCCGCAATTCACGGTGCCACCGGGCACGGTGGACCCGAACATCACCTATGACATGGTGCCGGCGGACTTCAACGAGGTCTACAACGTGAACGGCCTTTGGGGCCGTGGCACTCCCGTCCGCGGCGCCGGCCAGACGGTGGCCGTGCTCGAGCGCACCAACGTGCAGCCTCAGGACGTGGCGAACTTCCGCAAGGCTTTCCTGCCCGCCGACGCGACGGGCGTAGTGGCGTACGTGCACCCGGGCGATGGCCAGGGCGACGTGTGCGCCGATCCGGGGATCAACGGGGACGAGGGCGAAGCAGCGCTCGACGCCGAGTGGGCTGGTGCGGCCGCTCCCGATGCGAACATCCTGCTGGCGTCGTGCGCCGACAACGTAAGCGCCCTGGGCGCCACGTTCGGTCCCTTCACTGCTGCAGCCGAGTTACTCGGCGGCACCGGCCAGGGCGGTTTACCGGCACCGACCATCTGGAGCCTGAGCTACGGTTCGTGCGAGATGGCCGACGAAGGCGATGCCGGCCTGGCTGACATCTTCTGGTCCGAGGCCGCGGCCGAAGGCGTGACGGTGTTCGTCTCCACCGGTGACGGCGGCTCCACCCAATGCGATCAGGGCGGTTTGTTTGCCTCGCAGGGTGGTGCGGAAGTCAACGGCATGGCAGCGTCCACTTCGGCCGTGGCCGTGGGCGGTACCGACTTCAATGACCGCGATCACATCGCTGATTACTGGACCAGCAGCAACCTGCCGCTGTTCCAGTCGGCGATCAGCTATATCCCAGAGATGACCTGGAACAACAGCTGCGCTTCCAGCCACCTGTACACGCTGCTGGGCTACTCCGACGGCGTGACCGCCTGCAATGACAGCGTCGGCCGCGGCCAGGACTTCCTGCAGATAGGCGGTGGTGGTGGTGGTGCCAGTACGCTGTTCGCCCAGCCCGAGTCGCAAGTGGGCATCTATGGTTCGTTCAACCACACCTCGCGCACGTTGCCTGATATTTCCCTGTTCTCGGCGAACGGGATTTTCAGCCATGCCCTGGTGTTCTGCATGTCCGACACCAACGAGGGAGGCGTAGCCTGCGACTTCAGCAATCCGGACAACGTGTTTGCCAACAGCGCCGGTGGTACGTCTTTCGCGGCACCGGCCATGGCTGGCGTGCAGGCCCTGGTGAATCAGGTCGCCGGCGAGCGCAGCGGCAACATGCTGCCGGCCATCTACACGATTGCCGCGCGTGAATTCGGCACCGTGGGATCACCCAATGCGAAGGAAGTGACCGATTGCAACTCCACCAACGGTGTGGGCGTGGGCAGTGCCTGCGTGTTCAACAACGTCACCGAAGGCGACATCGTGCAGCCCTGCTGGTCCGGATCGGTCAACTGCGATAGCGGCCGGAACCTCGGCAACAGCTTCGGCATCGTCGATGGCGGCAATCCCACCACGCAGAAGCTGGTGCCGGCTTGGAAGACCAACCCGGGCTATAGCCTTGCCACGGGTTTAGGTTCGATCAATGCGGCCAACTTCGCCGACGCGGTGGCAGCTTACGGGGCGCCGTTCAAGCGCGGCTACACCGTGCCGTACGATTTCCTCTCGCTGGGAGATATCTTTACCAACGATGGATATAGCGATGTGATCACGGTGGATCCGGTGAAGGGCCAGCTGCGCAGCATCGCCATGAAGGGCGCCGTGGAGCTTTACGAGGTAACGCAAGCGGTGGATGTGGGCGCCTCGGTTGGTGCGGTGGGTGATTTCGTGCCGGGCCTGGACGTGCTGTCGCTGAAGTCCGGCGAAGTGGTACTGGTGGAGCCGGACAACCGCCTGCACGTGTGGGTGTCCACCGCCAATGGCGGCTTCTTCCCATTCACCGTGTCCAACCCCGTCCCCACGACGTGGAAGCTGATCGGTGGCGGCGTCAACGACGCCAGCGGCAACCAGAAGCTGTTGTTCTTCGATACCCAGAGTTCGCAGCTGTACTGGTGGACGCTGGATCTTGACCAGACCACGTTGAACGACATCATCGTGACCAATGTGTCCGCACCCGTGGACGGCATCGAAGGCGCCACGCCAACGCTCGCCGACGCCAATGGCGATGGCTACAGCGACATCGTCTGGACGACCTCCAGCGATAACAGCGTCAATCTGTGGATCAGCGACCAGCAGGGCGGCTTCGTCACGCATCGCCTGGCTGACCATCCGGCGGGCTTCTCGCTGTTCGGCACGGCCGATGTCAATGGCGACGGCACCACGGACCTCATCTGGTCGAACACCGCCACCAGCCAGGTGTCCTGGTGGACATTGAGCGGGTTCAAGGTGGTTGCGCAGAAAGCCAAGGCCGTGCCTGCAGGGCTTACCCTGGTGTCGATCGCCGACTACGACGGTGATGGCGTGGCGGACCTCTTGTTCCTGAACGCGAACGGCAAACTGGTCGACTGGCAGGGTACGGGCACGAACTTCCAGTCCACCAAGGTCGCCGACGCCTACGGCAAGGCGGTGGTGGTGCCGGCGGGGCAGGTCGTGCAGGCAGGTCGTATCCAGGGAGGCAGGCGCCTGGCGGCGCCCAGCAGCATCAGCGCGTCGCGCTAAGACCAAAAAAAGAGGCCGGCAATGCCGGCCTCTTTTTCACCATGAATTCATGGCCTCAGCTCAGCGGCGTCAGCAGCTTGATGCCGCTGCCCACCAGCTGCAATCCGTCTTCGGGGATGGTGTCGTTGCCGCGCTCGAATTCATCGGCCAGTTCGCCGTTCTTGGGCACCCAGTCGATCTTTTCCTTCGGGCCCGGGACATAGACCAGCCACTTGCCATACCCGGGTGCGTGCATGCCGCTGCCGTTGAGGTTGAACTGGACGGGTACCCACGCATACCACGCGTCCTTGTCCACGTCCGACCCCTTGGTGGGCGGGGTGAACTTCCAACTGCGCACGCGACGCAGGCAGGCGTCTGCCAGGATGTCGCGGAACATCCGCATTTCCGATTCCGTCCCCACCGATCCAAGGTTCACTCTTTCGGCCGCGGCATTGGCGACGTTACCGTTGCGATCGATCTTCACCAACAGGATCACCGTGCCGGTCACCCTCGCAGCCACTGCGGCCGGCGGGTATTTGGGCGGCGACCGTTCCTTGAACCATAGCTGGCCGTCCTGGTGCTCGTCGCCGAAGCTCGCACCGGCGATCGCCACGGTGAAATTCCCGTCATCGGTAGGGCGGGTGACGAAGCGCAGGCGCATCTTCGAAGTGGCGTTCACGGCCTGGCCATCGACCTTGACCGGTGCGAAGCGCCAATGCGGCAACGCCTGTGAGGCCAGCGATTTCACCACGTCGGGCAGGTCGTTGGGCCGGTCCAGGGTAAAGCCACTGACCTCGCCACCCTTGGTGACCTGGATATCCCCCGTCACCACCATGCTGCCTTCGATGTCCTTGCGGACGGGAGCCGCCGCCGACAGGGCCGGCAGCAGCGCGCACAGTGCAGCCAGAATAAAGCGCTTCATCCTTGTACCCCTCCTTTGGAAGCCGGCCCGGGCGGCCAGGCCCAGGCATTATGCCGTGTGCCCGCGGGGGGTGGGTGGGCGGCCTGAACGCCCCCTTTTAAGGCCTTGCGCCTATGCCTTCCGGGCCTTGCGGCGCCCCAGCCGCGGGCGTCTAATACAGCCATGGCCACCCTTCACGCCATTGCCAACCGTACCGCCGCCGCCTTCCGCGGTTTGGGGAGGGTTGCGCTGATCGTGCTGGTTTGGGCGCTGGTCGCAGGCATGGCCACCATGGGTGGTTTCGCCTCGATCATGTTCGCGCCGCTGCGCGCCCTCCAGTAATCCCCCTTCGCAAGGAATTTCGACCCTGGCACGAAAACGTGCCGGCTTACCCCCGTGCGCGCGCCGTCGTATAAATGGCGCCGAAAGCCGCCTACCGGGGAAGGCGCAAGGTCGACCCGGCCACCAGCCAAAGGGACAAGCATGAGTTTGAATGGATATGTGCGCCACCTGGCTTCGGCCGCGTTCCTTTCCTTCATGGCCCCGGCCATGGCCGTCACGCTCGACGCAAGTCAACTGCCCAAGGTGCAGGCGGCTACGTTCGAAGTAGTGGTGCCCAAGGCCGAGAACCCGAAGATCACCTACGACCGGCCGCTGCCGCTCGATGCATTGCCGTTCCAGGTGCGCAACGACAAGTACAACTCCATCGGTACCGCCTTCGCCATCGGCCAGAATCGTTACGTGACGGCATCGCACGTGGCGCAGCTGGGTATCGGCGGCCTGTTCGGCAAGCCCCTGCTGCGCGACGCGCAGGGCAAGGTGTACGCCATCGACAAGGTGCTGCAGTACTCCCTTGGCGAGGATTTCATGGTGTTCTCGCTCGTCGACGGTCCAAACGTGGCGCCGCTGAAACCCGATCGCGGCTCGCACCTGAATGAGGTGGTGTACGCGGTGGGCAATGCGCTCGGCACGGGCGTGGTCGTGCGCGATGGCCTGTATACGTCCAATACGCCCGAGGAACAGGATGGCCGCTGGCGCTGGATCCGTTTTTCCGCAGCGGCATCGCCGGGCAACAGCGGCGGCCCGCTGCTGGACAAGGATGGCGATGTGATCGGCGTGGTGTTGCGCAAGTCGCCCAACGAGAACCTCAACTTCGCCTTGCCCATCGAGCGCGTGCTCGACGCGTCCACCAGGGTTTCCGAATCGAACGAGCGATCGACCACCCGCCCGGAATTCATGGACGCCACGCAAACCGGCGCGATGCACATGCTCTTCGACCTGCCGATGGGCTTCGACGATTTCGCCGCCAGCTGGCAGAAGCAGGATGACGCCTTCGCTGACCAGCAATGGCTGGCGCTGATGGCGCGGGAAGACGCCAAGGTATTCCCCAAGGGCGATGGCAGCCACGCCGTCCTGTCGAGCACCGCGCCGATCAACTCGTACCCTGAGGCCCTGCATCGCAACCCGAACGGTACCTGGGAGCGATTCATGCCCCAGCACCACAAGAACAACACCGTCAGCAATGGCTATATGGATGTCGGCATCGCGGGCGGCAATGTGCTTTTCCATTTCCGCAAGCCCGACGGCGTGTCGCTGGCGTCGCTGGTGGCCGATCCCAAGGCGATGATGGACGAAATGCTCAAGGGCACCCAGCTCACCCGCAGCGTGGGCGAGGAGAAGGTCCGCATTACGTCACTGGGGCCGCCGGCATCGGACACGATATTCGTCGATCGCTGGCAGCGTCGTTGGCAGCGCCGCGAGTTCGACTTGCCCTTCATCGATGTCGGCGTGCTGGTGTACACCTTGCCCGTGCCGGACGGATTCGTCGGAATCCTGCGTTACATCCCCGCGCAGCAGTTGCATGTGGCGCGTATCCAGGTGGAAGGTGCAGCCAACTTCGTCTCGGCCAGCTATATCGGCAGCCTCGACGACTGGCAGCAGTTCATGAAGCTCACGGCGTGGCTACCGGCACCCGTGGCGGCGTCCAGGGTGGACATCGATTACGGCAAGCATTTCGCCTTTGCCTCGCCCGCGTTCTCGTTGGCGTTCGATACGGACGTGCAGCGCATCGAACCCACCGGCAACTTCGCCCTGCCGTTCTCGTTCATCGACCGCGGCGATGAGGTAAAGCTGGATATCTCCGGGATATCCGTGCGCCAGGACGTGAACAAGACGGCCGATGTCCGCATCAACCGCCACCCCAAGCCGTTCCCCGATGCACCGGATCATTCCCAGGCCGCATGGAACCAGGTGCTCAAGCATGAGCATCCCCAGGACGGTATGCCTTTCAAGAAGGACGACACCACCTGGGCTGGCGTGGTGGCCGGTACGCCCGCGGCCGACCCCAAGGCGCTGTATACGCTGTTCTATGGCGACGACGGCAGCCCGCCGGATGCGACCATGAAAGACAAGCTCGACAAGCTGGCGAAGGGTGCGACCATCAACGAGCATTGACCCAGGGACGACGAGTTTCCTGCGGCTATCGACAGCGGCGGAAAATGACGTATTGTCGTTCGCGTCATTCGCAACGCCAGGGAGGCCGCGGCAGCCCTGGTCGAACAGCCTGGGGGGTAATGCATGCGCATCCGTGGACGTTTTCGTCGTCTGGTTTTTTTGTTGCCGCTGCTGCTTACGGGCCCCGTCGCGGCCGCGACGCTGGATCCATCCAGATTGCCTGGCGTGCAAGCGGCCACCTTTGAGGTCGTGATAGCCAAACCCGATGACTCGGCCGTGCGCTATGAGAAACCCCTCCCACTGGACAAGCTTCCCTTCCAGTACCGAAACGACAAGTACAACTCCATCGGCACGGCATTCGCGATTGGCAAGAATCGCTTCGTTACCGAGTTCAACGTGGTCGCCGAGGGCATTGGTGGGCGCGTGGGTGCGCCCTTGCTCCGTGATGCGCAGGGCAAGGTCTACGCCATCGACAAGGTAACGGGTTTTTCCCTAGGCCAGGATTTCGTGGTGTTCACCGTGGCCGGCTCGCCCGACGTCAAGCCCTTGCCGACCGACCGCGGCTCACACGTGAACGAAGCGGTGTACGCGGTGGGTAACGCGCTTGGCACGGGGGTGGTGATACGCGACGGCCTGTATACCTCCGACACGCCAGAAGACGAAAACGGCCGTTGGCGCTGGATACGGTTTTCGGCGGCGGCCGCCCCAGGGAACGGGGGAGGTCCGCTACTGGATAAGGACGGTAGCGTGATCGGCGTGGTGCTGCGCAAGTCACCCAAAGAGAACCTCAGTTACGCTCTTCCTATCGGCCTTGTACTGGATGCGCCGACGAAATCCGTGGACACCGAACGGAGCGTTTCCACACACTCGGGCTTCATGAAGGCTACGCGGGAGGGCATCTTTCACATCAAGCTTGAATTGCCGATCACGTTCGCCGCTTTTGCCGACAGCGTCCAGGCGCAATCGGACTCGTTCTTCGACGCGCAGTGGAAGGCGTTGCTCGCCCAGGAAGATGCCAGGTTGTTTCCCAAAGGCGCTGACAGCCATAAGATGCTGGCAGCGGAAGCGTACGTGAACACGTATCCAGCTGCGCTGCAACGCGCGTCCAACGGCGACTGGGGGTATTTGGTTCCAGAGCATGCGAAGGCGTCGCTTCCCGACAACGGCTATGCCGACGTCGGCATTGCCGGTGAGGCAGTTATGTTCCACCTGCACAAGCCTGATGGCCTGCCCCTGGCCGCGCTGTACGCCGATCCCAAGGGATTGGTGGAGCTGATATTCAAGTACGGACCATTTACGCGTGCCGTGGGCGATGAAAAGGTCAGGATGACATCCCTGGGTGCCCCGATCCTGGATACGGTCTATGTCGATCGCTGGAAACGCCGCTGGCAGCACCGGGAGTATGCCTTTCCTGCAGTTGACAGACTGCTACAGATCTACTCGCTGCCTGTGCCCGACGGCTACATAGCACTGATGCGCGAGGTCTCTCCGGAGGACCACCATGCCGTGGACGTGCGAATGCAGGCCATGGCCGACTTCATCACGGTGACCTACGACGGCAGTTTCGCCGCATGGAAGGAATTCCTCGCGCAGGGGGAATGGGTCTCCCCGGAGATTGGCCAAGCTCATATCGTGATCGACTACGGCAAGCGGTTCTCGTTGTCGTCGCCTGATTTTTCCCTTGCCTATGGGCCGGACTTGCAGCAAATCGATGCCAATGGCGAGCTCTTGGTAAGCATCGGTTTTCATGGCCGTGACGGCGCCGTCCAGCTCGGCCTTTCCGGCGTGGTGGCGAAGCAGGACAAGGACAAACAAACCCAGGTGCGCATCAACAGGCAGCCCAGGCCGTTTGCCGATGCGCCGCTGAACTGGCTGTCGAACTGGAAGCACCTTGCCAACAACGCCCATCCACCAGGTGGCCAGCCCTACAAGAGCGGGAAGATAAGCTGGGTGGGGACGACCCTGGACCGCGATGCAGATGCCAACGTGATGTATACGGTGTTCTATGGCAACGATGGCGGCCCATCCGATGCAACGATGAAGCAGAAGCTCGCGCAAGCGGTGAAAGGCACGACCATCCAGGAACACTGACGCCACCTCCAACCCCGTTTAAGTTCCAGCCAGCTACCAAGGCCGCATCCGCGTAACCTTGTGCGGATTCCATCGCCGGTTTCTCCCCCATGTCCGAATTTCCACCCGGACCGCACACGCGTGCGGCGGTTCCGCTCGCCCCATCGCTGGACCCCACCCTCGCTGCCGCGCACATGCCCCGGCAGTTCCGTCCACTGGATGGGCGCGTAGCCTGGATCGCCGGCACAAGCATCGTGTTGGCGGCATTGGTAGCGCTGGTGGCGCAGTGGCTTACCGGGTTGATCGGCCTGGTCACCAACCTGGTCTACTACGGGCGCATCAGCACGCAGTTCACCAGTCCCGCCCACAACACCCTGGGTGTTTGGGCCATCGGCATACCGGTGCTGGGCGGCCTGGTGGTGGGCCTGATGGCGCGTTTCGGTTCGCGCGCCATCCGTGGCCACGGCATTCCCGAAGCGATGGAACAGGTGCTGCGCAACGACAGCCGTATCCCGCCGATCATCACCTGGTTGAAGCCGGTGTCGTCCGCTGTCGCCATCGGCACGGGCGGTCCCTTCGGTGCGGAGGGACCGATCATCGCCACCGGCGGTGCGCTGGGTTCCTTGCTCGGCCAGTGGCTGCACGTCACCGCCGACGAACGCAAGACGCTGCTTGCCGCGGGCGCTGCCGCCGGCATGGCGGCGGTGTTCGCCGCGCCCGTGGCCGCCGTATTGTTGGCGGTGGAACTGCTGCTGTTCGAACGCCGCGCCCGCTCGCTTATTCCGGTGGCGCTGGCTGCCATGGTGGGCGCGGGCATGCATGTCTACTTCGATGGAGCGGGAGCGGTATTCCCGATGCCGGATGTGCACTCGGCAAGCCTTGTCGCGCTTGCCACCTATGTTGTCCTGGGTGCGCTGGTGGGCGTGGCGAGCGTGGGCGTCACCCGTCTTTCCTATGGCATCGAGGATGCGTTCGAACGCCTGCCGATCCACTGGATGTGGTGGCCGGCCATGGGCGGGCTGGTGGTGGGCGTGGTGGGTTATTTCATGCCGCGCACGTTGGGCGTGGGCTACGACAATATTTCCCTGGTACTGGGTGGTGGCATCGGGCTGGGTGCCATGCTTGCGCTTTGCCTGATGAAACTGCTGTCGTGGTCGGTGGCATTGGGTAGCGGTACGTCGGGCGGAACGCTGGCACCCCTGTTCACCATCGGCGGTGCGTTGGGCGGTGCGATCGGGATCGCCCTTGCCACCTATGTGCCCTGGCTGGGAGTGGATCCGAAACTGGCGGCCCTGGTTTGCATGGCGGCGATGTTCGCCGGTGCATCGCGGGCGTTCCTTACCGCCGTGGTCTTCGCCTTCGAGACCACGCAGCAGTCCCATGGCCTGCTGCCCTTGCTCGGCGCCTGTGCTGCCGCGTTCCTGGTATCGGGCCTGATGATGCGCAACACCATCATGACCGAGAAGATCGTGCGCCGCGGCGTACGCGTACCGTCGGAGTACAGCGCCGACTACCTGGACCAGGTTCACGTGGGCGATGCCTGCTCCCGCGAGGTGGTGAGCCTCAAGGCCAGCCAGTTACTGGGCGAGGTTCGTCAGTGGCTGGCCACCGGCGGCGAGAAAGCCTCCCACCAGGGTTTCCCCATTCTCAATGACCAGGGCGCCCTGCTGGGCGTGCTGACACGGCGTGACCTGTTCAATCCGGCGTGCGTCGACCAGGTGACGCTGGACACGCTGCTCAAGCGTCCGCCGCTCGTGGTGGGCGCGGATCATTCGCTGCGCGAAGCGGCCGACCACATGGTGGAAGCGAACGTGGGAAGGCTCATCGTCGTCGACCCCCGCGTCCCGATGAAAATGCTCGGTATCATCACCCGTGGCGACCTGCTGGCCGCCCATGCCAAGCGCCTGCGCTCGGCACGCCACGCGTCGCGGCATTTCCGTTTCCGGGAGTCCAGGCCATGACCTCGAATATTCCGCCGGAGGGGAAACCGCCCCTTGCGTCATGCCCGGTCTGCCACGGTACCGGCGAAGTGGTGGTGATCGACGAGGAAGTGGGCTGCCACGTGCCCATGCCGTGCTGGGCCTGCCAGGATGGCCCGATGCCACCGGAGGGTTATGATCGTCCGATCAAGGGAGATCAATGAAAACCATCCAGGGTAGAAAAATCCTCATCACCGGCGCCGCCATGGGCATGGGGCGTCTCTACGCCGAGCGTGCCGTGCGCGAAGGTGCCGCCGTGGTGATCCTATGGGACATCAACCAGGAAGAACTCGAGCGCACGGTGCTGGCGCTTAAGGATTCCGGGGTGCGGTTGATGCCCTATCTCGTGGACATCGGCAGCCTGGACGCCATCGTTGCGGCGTCCGCGCGCGTGCGCGCCGATGTGGGCGATCCGGACTTCATCATCAACAATGCCGGCATCGTGCGCGGAAAGTATTTCTGGGAACACAGCCAGGCCGATACCCGGCTGACCATGGAGATCAACGCGCTGGCGCCGATGTACATCACCCGCGAGTTCCTTCCCGCGATGATGGCAAGCCGGCGCGAATGCCGCATCGTCACCATCGCCTCGGCGGCGGCCACGGTGTCCAATCCGCGCATGAGCGTCTATTGCGCCTCGAAGTGGGCGGCCGTGGGCTGGAGCGATTCCCTTCGGCTGGAATTGGTGCAAGCTGGGCATTCCCATGTAAAGGTCACCACGGTGTGCCCGAGCTATGTTTCCACCGGCATGTTCGAAGGCGCGCGCGGTCCATTGATGACGCCGGTGATGAAGCCGGACTACGTGGTGGACCGCGTCTGGCGCGCCATGCTGGCAGGCCAGCCCATGTTGATGTTGCCGTGGACTGTCACCTTGGGGAAAATCGCGCGGGGCATATTGCCGCTGCGCGTATGGGATTGGGTTGCCGATCACGTCTTTGGGGTGTATCACACGATGGATCGCTTCAGGGGGCGTTAAATGCGCAAGAAAATCATCGTGGGACTGATTGTCCTGCTTGTGCTGGGCCTGCTCTACTACGCCTACATGATGCTTGCCGTACGCGGCACGTTCGCGCCGATCATACCGGCCGACAAAGCTGGTGGCGATGCCGTCACCGCCGGTATCGAAGGCCATCGCATCGTCGGGCGCATGCACCTGGAAGGTGAAGCGAACGCATCGGCGCCGCTGGTGGTGATCCTGCATGGCGATGCGCCTTTCGCCCATCCGCGCTACCAGTACGGCGTGGCGGCGGACATTGCCAACGCCGCTCCAGGTACCCGAGTCGTGGCTCTGATGCGCCCGGGCTACACCGACGCCTACGGCGCCCATTCCGATGGCGAGCATGGGTCGACCTCGGGTGACAATTACACACCCGAAGCGGTCAAGGACTTGGCTGATGCCATCGCGGAACTGAAAACGCGCTTCCACGCGCCATCGGTGCTCCTGCTGGGGCATTCCGGCGGCGCCACGATGTCGGCGAACATTGCCGCGCTAAGCCCCAGGCTGGTGCAGCATGTGTACCTCGCCGCCTGCCCTTGCGATGTACCGCCTTTCCGCAAGCACATGGCCCAACTGCAAACCAGCCCCGTGTGGCTGTTTCCCGTGCGCAGCCTGTCGCCGCTGCAGACGCTCGACCAGATGCAGCCAGGCGTGGCGATCACCGCGATTTCAGGCTCGGAAGATCCGCTGGCGCTGCCGGTGTATGCGCGCGACTACGTGGCCAAGGCCAAGGCGCGGGGATTCGATGCATCGATGGTGATCATCCCCGGCAAGGGGCATGAAATCCTTGACGAGGACGTGGTGATCAAGGCCATCGCCGACGATGCTAAAGCTCGAATGTCGCCAGCACCGGGAAATGGTCCGACGGATAGCGGCCATCCTTCGACGTCGTGACCGTTTCCACGCTGAGCGGCTTCACGCCGCGATAGAAGATCCAGTCGATGCGCCGGTCCGGAACGCCGGTGAAATTGTGGAAGGTTTTTTCCGGACCACTTCGTGAAGGCGCCGTATCCCAGGTGTCCTTCAGTTGCGCCGCCACCGTGGCATGCACCTGGCTTTCCGGCCCCGTGTTGAAATCGCCGGTAAGGATCACCGGGATGTTCTTCGGCAGCGCCTGCATGCGCTTCATGATCAGGGTAACGCCCTTCAGGCGGGCGTCTTCATCCTGCTCGCGATAGGGCAGGTGGGTGTCGTAAAGGTAGAACTTCTTGCCGTCGCTCAAGCGCTGGAACAGCGCCCATGTGACCATGCGCGGCAACGGATGGCCCCAGGTGATGCTGCCGGCCACTTCCGGCGTATCGGACAGCCAGAAATTGCCTGATTCAAGCACCTTCAGGCGGTCTTTCCGGTAGAACACGCCCATGTGCTCGTCGCTGTCGTCGCCGGTACGGCCGCGGCCGAACCAGGTGTACTGCGGCAGGCGTTGCACGGTGTCGTCGCCCTGCAGCTTGAACAGCTCCTGCGTGCCGAAGACGTCCGGGTCGGCCTTGCGAACGGTATCGGCGAAGAGGTCGCGTCGCGCTTCCCAGCGGTTGGGGCCGTCGGCCGCCACTGGCAGTCGCACGTTGAAAGTCATTACCTTCAGCGGTTCGGCATGCAGCGTAGGGATGAAGGCAAGCAGGACCGCCAGCAAGGCTACGCGCATGGCATCAACGCCCGTGGTTGAAGTTGTTGTTGACCCCTTGAACAGAGATGCTCACGCCCCCGGTGGGGTGCTCGCAGCTGCCGAAGGCCTGCGACAGGGTAACGCCGCCGCCCTGGTAGCTGCCGCCGCGGATATGACTGCCGCCGACCACGCCGGTTTCGAGGCTGCCATGGACCTGTGGCTGGTTGTAGGTGGCGTCGTCGCAATGGTTGGCCGGCGTTTCGTCGGCCACGGTCATGCTGCCGCTGTGGTCGCCGTAGTAGGTGCCCGGCGGATCCTTGGCATGTGCGGCGGCGTTGGCATTGGCCGACGTCGAGGCACTGGCCGGCGCCGTGCTGGATGCCGCCGGGATGTCCGAAGGCGGCAGCTTGAGATTCAGCGGCTTGTCCGTGGACTGTGCGGCGGCCGCCGTGGACAGGCAGAAGGCGAAGGCGGCGAGGAACGGGGAAACTTTCATTAGGAGGCTCCGGGGATGCCGCTATTAACGCACCGACCGGCTGGGCGTGCACGTGTATACGTTGGACGGCATTCAGGACGGGGAGTTCCGCGGGCATCCGGGGCTGGAAGCTGGCAGGATGGCCCGTAAGATCCCGCAGCCGGGGTCCTTGGGAGGGCGCGATGGGCCAGAAGGCGGGCAAGCTGGGGTGGGTTTTGGCGTATTCGTGCGTTGCCGTGGGAGCGTGGCCCACGGGGCCCATTCAAGCGCAAACCGCAACGCTTCCTTTCAGTGGCCCAGATCGACCGTATTACCGCTACGCCGGCGAACTTGAGCACGCGCTTGAACTGTCCATGCAGGCTGCGCCCACGGCCGATGGAGCCGACGGAGCGGCCGTGGCCTATGTGCAGGGCGTGGCCGATGCGGTGCAGGGATCCGCGGCCTGCCCGACACCGGCGCAGCGCTCGGCCGAGTTGCCACGTGTGGTCCAGGCCTACCTTGCCGCCAACCCCGGGCTGGGCGCACAGCCTGCGGCCGCCGTGGTGCGCGATGCGCTGCGCCGGGCTTACCCCTGCAAGGGGCGCTGATCTTTAGGCCGTGGCGGCTTGCCCATCGCGCTGCTATGGTCGGCAGCAATCTTTCAAGGGGTAGCCGGGCATGGCCATGAACCGTCGGGATTTCCTGCGTTCCTCCGTGGCCGGCAGTGCGCTTGCTGGGTTAGGCCTGCCAGCGGCGACCTTTGCCGCCACCCGGGCCGATCCGGACCACATCGACAACGCCGTGGTGCTTCGCGGGGACAATGTCCCGCACTACAACCGCGACACCGTGGCACGCCTGGACAAGCTCCTGGCCGCGCGGCCCAGCCCGCCCGGGAGCGGGCACGAGGTTGCCTCCGACAGTTACCTGCAGCACGGCGCGGTGGAGGAACTGGAACAATACTTCGCCAAATTCCTCGGCAAGGAAGACGCAGCCTTCATGCCCACCGGCACGCTGGCCAACCACGTTGCCATCCGGCTGCATTGCGGCGAGCATCGCCACGCGCTGGTGCAGCGCGAAAGCCATGTCTACCGCGATGAGGCCGATACGATCCCCACGCTCAGCGGCATCAACCTGGTGCCCCTGGCCGAAGGCAAGGCGTCGCCGACGATGGACGAGGTGAACAAGGCCATCGACGATGCCGAGCACGGGCCGTACCCCATCAAGGTTGGAGCGATATCGCTTGAATCGCCCGTGCGCCGTGCCGACGGCGAGATGGTGCCGTATGAACTGGCACAACAGATTTCCACCATGGCGCGTGCGAAGGGCATTGGCATGCACCTGGACGGAGCACGGCTGCTGCTGAACATCGGTGCCGACGGCTTTACGGTGCAGAAATACTCCGCGCTCTTCGACACGGTGTATGTCTCGCTATACAAGTACCTTGGCGCACCCTTCGGCGCGGTGCTGGCGGGAAGCAAGGCGCAGATGGCCCAGGCGCGCGAGCTGCGTCATATCTTTGGAGGGCTGATCTATCATGGATGGATGCCGGCACTCCTGGCGCTGGACACCGTGCAAGGGTTTCCCGAGCGCTTCGCAAAGGTGCGGCAGGCCGGCGACCGGCTTTTGACGGCGCTTGGTTCCATCGATGGTTACACCGTAAAACGTGTGCCAAACGGCAGCAACATCCACTTCCTGGAGGTGGCGCCCGCGCGCCAGGAAGGCCTTGCCGAACGGCTCAAGAAGCAGGACATCCTCGTTGGCGGGTTGATTGACGGTCGCCTGATGCTGACCTTCAACGAGACGCTGCTTCGTCGCAGCCCCGAAACGATCGCGCGGGCATTCGCAGGCTAGATCTCATGACGCCAACCGACATCGGTCTCATCGTGCTGGCGGTCGGCGTGATTGTCGCCGTTGTCATGTTGTGGCCGAAGAAAATACCGAAGGAACGCACGTTTCGTTGCAGGCGTTGCCGCGCTGTCACTCCTCACACGAGTCGCACCATCGATGAGTGGCGGAAAGGGAAGATGGCGTTCTCCTGCGATGCCTGCCATCGCGCGTGGCATGTCACTCGTGGCCGTGGCGGACGCAACAGCCGGTAAAGCCTGCCGTTTCCTGAGGCCGTGCGATTGCTTCCTCCCATGTCCTGGATTCGCACTACATCGCGCTTCTAGGACGGCACGGTTCCATCGACGCGCCTCCAGCGGAAAAAGCGGGTATGCGCCAGTTCAAGCATCTGCGCATCGTCCCGCGTATCGCCATAGGCGTAGACATGGTCGAACGATGCCAGATCGTAGCGTTCACGGATGCGTCGGCGCTTCTCTTCGCCGATACACTGCGCTTCTCGGTAAAGGCCGCTCAGAATGCCGCCGCGTTCTTCCAGGCGCGAGCAGATCAGCTCCAAGCCGTGGTCTCGGCACCAATGCTCTAGGTAAATGTCGAGTGCGCCGGAGACCACGACCACGGTGTCACCTCGCTCCTGGTGCCAGCGGATCCGGGCCATGGCCGTCGGGCGAATAGCCACAGGGACCACATCGGTGCAGAAAGCGCGCGCCCTTGCGCTCAACACCTCAACCGGTATGCCGCGGAACCCGAACCGGACGACATTGGCGCGTATCCTGTTTCCCGATACCAGGCCCATTTTGTAGCCAAGGATCAGCGGCATGAACAGGATGTTTCCCGCGATCCTGCGCGGCTTGGATACGGCGTAGCGCATGAAGTCGGCGAACAATTCTCGTGTGGTGATGGTACCGTCGAAATCGAATAGCGCGAGATTCATGAATGGATTGTTCGACAATGGAAGGTCGGGTCTGCATATTATATTGGTAGCTCAAGCTTGGCTTTCGGCTGCGATGCCTGCCATCACGCGTGGCCTGTCACTCGTGACCTGGGTGGATGTAACAGCTGGTAGAGTTTGCCGTTCCCCAGGATTTGCCACTGCTTCCTCCCAAGTCTTGATGCGCGCTATATAGCGTTCGAGTTGCACCGCGGCACGCGTGAGTTGGAATAGCGAGGGGCCATGGTCCACTCCTCGCCTGGCTCGTATGAGAAGGAAATCGCATTGCACGCTTGCTGCGTATACGTCTTCGCGCCAGGTTTCGAAACGGCGAAGAATGTCACTTCCTGCCGGATGGCACCGCAACATCAAATCACGTAGCTGGCCCAGTAGCTGGCGAAGATCCAGTGGATCGAGCGGGGGTGTCGCAGTCCCGGATGCCTGCGCGTAGGACCGGATACAACTCCGAATTGCACTCTGGAGCTGCACTGCCGAGCCCATGAGAACTTCGACCATGCGGTGGGCTTCCATTTCGTTGGATGATTTCATGATGCGTGCAAGCCTGCCGGCTTTCGGTACCGATTTGAATTGGGAAATCTACGAGGTGGACTCGCCAATGCGATCAGGGTGCGCTGGAGTCAGCATCAAGCTCGGTAAGTAGCCCGTTCATATAGATATAGGGAAGAAGGTCGCCCCCGTCCTTCAGTCCCAATTTGCTTAGCCCGTTGTACTTATGTGTTGTGACGGTGCTGTAGCTTCGGCCCGTGGTGGCTACGATGTCCGGTGCTTTAGACCCTCGGCAGAACGCCAACAGAACAGCGCGTTCGCTGTCGGTTAATGTCGACCAAGGATGCGATTTTATACTGTCGAGATCGATGCGCCTGTCGACGTGCCGTCGCCCAACTCTCATCGCTGCCAAGGCATCTATGAGTTCCAGAACCGGGCTCGTCTTCGCGACGTATCCCGTTGCTCCTGCCTCAATCACCGCGCGGGCCAGAAACACACTTTCCTCGGCTGTATAGACAAGTACACGAACATCTTGGTCTGCGCAGGCCACTGCGCGAACAAGGGCTGCGCGCTTAAGATCGCCTGGCATGATGAGATCGAGTACGACTATGCGCGGGCAATTTATCGGTTCCGAGAAGGCGTCTAGCAACTCCGCACTGGTAGGGCACGAAACCAAGTGGGAAGGGCTGACACCGACTACTTCGGTCAGCATTTGGTTGACAGCAAATATCGTCGCCGGGTGGTCATCGGCGATGATGTAGTTAAAACTTGAAGTATCGGCGTCGGTGGTGAATGGCAGCATGCGGAATGTGGCGAGATCCGGGGAAGACCGGAAAGATGACCTGCGTCAAGATTGGCGTGATGCGCTCACTCCGACCTTTCTGGCGAGGAATGACACCGAAGCTTGCGCTACCTGCGCGGCCAAAGGAGACTTGTACGGCGAGCCTATGCTATGTGCGCCAGTGGCAAACGGCTCGGCATGCTTTAGCGAGGGTGCGGTTCCAAGCGCCTGGAACATTTCGAGCATGGCAGGAACAGATGCCGTTTGATCCTCCTCACCATTAGGTGCGCGGAAATATCCGAGGAACACAGGGCAAATGACTTGCGGCCAAGGTGGCGCCGCGACAAAGAAGTCGAATAACTTCCTAAGCGCCCGGTAGCCATCGGGGTGCACGACATCTGATGAGTATCTCGCAGCTTCCAGATTTATGAGTCGAGGGTGGTTCACTGGTCCCTCTGCCGCACATAGTTGGTCTAGCAATTCAGGATTGGCCGGGCGCAAACCAGGTGACCATGCCACCAGAGCGGCGACGTCAGCTGGTCGGGAAGCTGCCAAGCAAAGTCCCAAGGCGGCCCCTAGCGACGACCCTACGATGATCACCGATTTGCCCAGTTCCCGCGCCGTTGACAGTGCGTCCGACGCTGATGCTTGCAGGAGCTCAAACGTCAGCCCTTTCATTGCGTTGTGCGAAATCAAACCATGGCCTGGCCAACGGTGTGCATATAGGTTCGCTCCCAGGGCGGCAGCCATTTGATCAGGTAGATTTCCGGCCTCGCCCGGACTCCCGGTGAAGCCGTGCAGGTAAAGCAAAGCTGCCTCCGTGCGCTCGCCCTCGCCTAGATGCCAGCATATCCTCGCTCCGTTGCCTGGTTTCAATCCAAGAGCATCTACATCAAAGCATTTCGGCATATCGTCTTATCACCGTAAGTAGTTCCATCGCGTTGATGGGCTTGGCAAGGTAGTCCTCTACGCCGATGGCTTTCGCTTCACGAATGGACTCGCTTCGTGTGTCCGCCGTTAAGACAACAATGGGTGGGGATCTCGAGCCTGAGGTGGCCCGCTCCTTCAAGGCGTCCCATCCAGATCTGCCAGGCATGTGCAAGTCGAGGAAGACGATATCTGGATCGGTGGCCCGGATTCGTTCCAATGCATCGCATCCATCGGCGTGGAACGTAACCTGGTGACCGGCTCGCGTCAGGAGGTTGGCTATCACTAAGCGATTCATCTCCATGTCCTCGAAAACGAGGCAATGCAGTGACCTAACCTCGGCCTTATGTTTCCTGAGTGTTTCAAGCAAGTCTCTTGCGCGGTAATCTCCAACTGCGGCATCGGCAAGGAATGTCCAGATGAAAATGCTACCGCCGCCGGGATTATCGCGAACCTCGATCTTTCCACCCATCGCCTTGGATACGGAAAGGGAGATGTACAGCCCAAGCCCCACGCCACCATGCGTTCTGGTCGATCCTGTACTCAACTGTTCGAAGGGCGCAAAAATGACCCCCTTCTTCTCATTAGGGATGCCTACGCCAGTATCAGTAACGGTCACCGATATCTCCCAGCGATCACCGAGTTGCGTTCCGGCGATAAGTAACTCAACCTCGCCGCCAGAAGGCGTGAATTTGATAGCGTTGGCGACCAAGTTGGTGATGACCTGCTCGATGCGTCCTTCATCGCCAATGAGATGTGGCGTCTCGGCTGAATCGAAGGAAAATTTCAAGGTGACTCCTTTCGCTGACGCCACATTCGCGCATACAGCTTGCACCGTGTTCACGATATCGAGCATGTGGAGCGGCTTGAGGTTCAGGCTCAATCTGCCGCCATCGATGCTTGCGACATCAAGTACTTCATTCACACGGTGCTGTAACGCCTTGGCGCTGACTCTAACTGCGTTGATCAGTTCATTTCGCTCCTTCCGTGGAGCGTCGGAATCGATAAGTTGTGCACAGTTAATTATCGCATTTAGCGGCGTTCGCAGCTCGTGACTCATGGTACTGATAAACCGGCTCTGTGCATCACGCGATGATATGGCCTGAAACGCAATCTCCTGCATGGCAGTCACGATGCGCGACAGTAGCAGAGGAAGTGCAACTGTCAGTCCAAGTGCGTATACGAAGTACGCCGGCCGCGACAGCCAGTACCCATCCGGCGCTGTAAACAGAAGTATCGCGGAGGTCGCAGCGACTGCGGGTTTTGCGGCTATTTTTCCATACCTTGCAACCGCTGCTATGACGATGAAGGGCAGAAACGCGTTGAGGGATATGAGTAAGTGAAAGGCCAGATATATTTGGATGCCTATGAAGAGCAAGTCGATTACAAAACCTGCCGCATCGAGCCAGTTCGCCTCCGGAATGATCCGACGCCGTACAAGTACCATCCATATGACGGCAAAGATGAGCAGCGCGATGGTCGCAGGGAAAACAGTAACCGCGTCCTTGACGAGGACCTTTTGAGGCCCATTCAGCCAAGCCCAGCTCCAAATGAATACGATTCCTTGGATGACAACTCGAATGAAACAGGCTCGATATTCGAGAAAGGACTCGAATATCGTAGCCAATCGTTCGTTACGCAGGCGCTTGGCGGCTAGTATCAGGCCCGGGGCTTCGAAGTGCTTGGATGCGCCTTTTGCCATGTGGCTATACGTCCAAGATGGTGTTGGGAAGACTGTCCTTGAACTTCTTGACCAACTTCGCCCCGGCATTGGCAATTGCTTTGTAGCGTCTATGCAGAGCGGAGGGTGCGCATCCGCGAAACGCATCCAGTTGGAGCTGCTCGCACGCGCGCAACAGTTCTGTTGATCCCGTGGAAGCCAGTGAGTTTTTTAAGGTATGTATCTTCTCCAGTACCAGGCCTAAGTCGTCGGATTCCCCACCTGCGAAGCAGGGGTCCGCACAGCGTTCCATTTCGTGGATAACAGCATTGGCATAGGTTCTTGCGCTGGATGGAAAGAGTGCTGCCATGGTGGCGAGTGTCGACCCTGGATTCACTTCGGGCTGAGCATATGAAATTCCATCATTGATCGACTCAAACGAAACGCTGCACGCGTCGCTTTTTACGCGCATGAGGAATCCTGTGCTTGATGGCGACTTTCGCTGGCGAACAACAATCGAGATCTTCGCTGGGGTTTGATCAATCGCTCAGGGAGGAGATGACGGAATTACACGGTCAGTCGCCAGATGCTCGGGCGGGCAAGCGAATAAAAGCACCAGCGGCTGCGTACCGGTATTGATCAAGTGATGGACCACGCCTGGCGGAATATTGAAAATATCGCCTCGCTTAATCTGTATTTCTGCGATGTCTTCCGCAAGGCCGGGTTGCCAGGTCTTGATCGCCCCTGAACCGCTGAAGATGATGTACACCTCATTCCCCTGGCTGTGGTAGTGCGGCGTTACCGATTTTCCGGAAGCGATCTCGGTGGCGTAGTAGGAGCAACCCTCACTTTCCAGCACCGGTGCTATTTGAATGCCGGCGACGGGATCCTCCGTCGCTTGGCTCGACATCTCCTCCAAGGCATTACAAACCGAGATTGGCGCAGCGCTAAAACTTGCAGTCAATTTCATAATCCAGTCTGCTCACTTCTTGGCGGGGAGCGCAGTCGCTACTTATGAAGAGTTCCCTTTTAAAGCCACACCGATGAGGGTGGCGGGCGTGCCAGGGTGGAAGTCCGTCTCCAGGGAACGGTGAGGCCGCAGCCTTCCTGGCACGCCGCCATAGGCGGAATGCGTTCGCCACAGGTGTGACAGTGTTGCTGGAAGCGGGCTTCCACGCCCGGGTGCCCATGACTGGGCAACGACCTCATGATGACGCGACATGTCAGCGCAATCCATCGGAATGGTCGGAAAGTTGACCAGCGATTTGCTCAGGCTTCTATCCGTCAGTGCGCGGGCGAATCCTTACAGCAGGCGGCGCGCACATCAGCTACCAGCTTCACCAGCCCTTTCATGTCGTAATAGGGCGGATCCACCGTCGATCCCAGGCGAACGATCACCAACTGGTCCGACGGCACGATCAGCACACGTTGCCCATCCTTGCCTGAGGCGAAGTACGCATCGCCAGGTAAGCCGTCGATGGATTCGTTACCGGGTCCCACGTTCGACCAGAATCCCGAACCGTACAGCGCGCCCAGCGTGCGCTTGCCCGCGGACGCGGCCCAGCCTTCGGGCAGGATGCGGCGGCCACCGGCCATGCCGTCGTCGAGATAAAGCTGGCCCAACCGTGCCCAGTCGCGCGCCGAGGCATACACGCGGGTCGAGCCGATCAGGCTCTGCGCGCCGTCGAACTCCATCAGCACGTGTTCCATGCCCAGCGGTTTGAACAGTTCTGCGTGGGCAAACGCCAGCATCGCGGGAGCGCCACCGCCCAAAGTGTCCCGGATGATGCCCGAGACGATGAGCGTGTTGCCGCTGGTGTATTCCCATCGCGTTCCCGGCGGTGAGGCCAGCGGTGCGGAGGCTGCGTACGCCGCCATGTCGCGCGTGGCGAACATCATGCGTGATACCGGATCGAAGCCCGTATCAGCCTCGGGGAAGTCCAGGCCGCTTTCCATGCGCAGGAGTTGATCGATGGTGATGGCGTGACGTGGATCGGCGGCATCACGCCAGGCAGCGACAGGTGCCGGCGCTGTGATGTCCAGGCGATGCTGGAGCACCAGGATGCCCACCAGTGCGTGCACCACGGATTTGCTCAGCGAATAGCCGATCTGTGGCGTTTCGGGGGTGAAGCCGTCGGCATAGCGTTCGGCGACGATCTGCCCTTGATGCAGCACGACGATAGCGTGCACGTTGCGGCGCGGTCCCTGGGTGGGCTCTGCAAAGGCCGTGGCGATCGCCGCCTGCATGGCGGCATCGCCCGGTTGCACCGAAGGTTCGGCGCTCGCCGGTGGAAGCGCCCGCGCTGCCGCAAGCGTCGCCGCCGAAGGCGTGCGCAACGGCAGCGCGCAACCGTAGCCTGGGTAGTAGGTGGCTTTCGCTTCGAATCCGCCGTGCCAGCGCACGGTGACCGTGTTGCCGTCGACCACCGTCTTCATGCCGCGCAACAGGGGATGCAGCCCCGGTTGCGCGGCGACGCTTTCGGCGAACACGCGCTTCTCGTCCAGATGGGAAACGAACACGCCGCTGCACAGCGATTCCGCGGCACTGGCCATGGCGATGTTCAGCGCGCGATCGGGCCGCTTCCAGGCCGCCAGCACCACCAGCGCAACGATGGCCAGGCCCAGCAGGCGAAGCATGATCCTTCCCACCGACAGCGACGGATCCTTCATCGTTTTCCCCTGTGTCGTGCGCTATGGCGTCATTGCGTCTGGCTGTCGCAATTGGCGCGTTTGGTGATGATCCCGGTGGCAAATGGCAGATGGATGAAAAAGACATCCTCGCGCTGGGCATTTTGGCCGTGGTAGATGCCATGGGAGATATCCCCGGCATCATCCTGCATCACCACGCCTTCAGCCAGCACCAGGTGATAGGCCCGGCCCACTTCCGCGCGTTCGTCGGCGGTGGCCGGGCGCATGCGGGTGGCGGCGGTGCCGCCACCGGTCATCACGTAGTCGTCTTCGGAACGGCTGGTGAGGCGGATGCCGGGTTGCGAGGCCACGTCGTAGCAGCCCAGGAGCGGTGCTGAAGCGCTTTCACCCTGAAGTCGGCCACTCGTCGAGCCAGCCTCGCAAGGCGTCTGCTGGTATGTCACCTGGCCGTTGCGATTGCAACGGTAGATGTCGGCATGGGCCGTCACGGCCATGCCTGATAAGACCAGTCCCACGAAGGACAACACCCGCCACCGACCCATCCGCGCCCCCTCGCCTTTGCGTGGCGAGATCATCGCACGGTGCGGGGCGTGGTTTGCGTAGCCGCTATCCCGCCACGTCCTGGTAAGTCCGGTACCGCTGGTCGGTGATATCCGGGAAGGTGAGCATCCGGCCGCCATCGGGCAAGCGCCACTCACCGCGGCCGCTTTCCTTCGCCATCAGCAGGTCACGGCGGGTGGTGGCGAGGCTCCCGTCTTCGATCAGGCGCATCAGCACCAGCGGGCCGGCCAACAGTGCCACGCTCTCATCGTGGCCGTCTTCGATCACCTGCAGGCGCATGGCCAGCGGCAGTTCCAGTTCGATGCGGTCGCCGTTGCGCCACTCTCGTTGGATCTGGGCGAAACTGCCAGGCGTTGCCGACACCGGCTTGCCATTCACCCGCAGGCTGGCGCCCTCGGCCCAGGCCGGGATGCGAAGGCGCAGGACAAAGGTTTGCGGGGTGGCGGTGCCCACGGTGATGGCAATCGCGCTGTTATAGGGGTAGCCGGTGGCCACCGCCAGGCGTGCGTCGTTGCCACCCTGGCGCCAGGTGACTTCGCCGGGGACGTACAGGTTGACGTACAGGCCTTTGGCATCCCTGAAGTACGTGCTGATGCGGTAGTCGGCGGCAACGATCGGCAGCGTTGCCGAACAACACGGCCAGTGGTCGGGATGGAAGGTTTTCTCTGCCTGCCGGGTGTAGTCGGAGTAGTAGAAGGCGTGTCCGTCGGCCTGGATATTCTTTGCACCGAGAATGGTGTTGTACATCACCCGTTCCATGCTATCGCCGTAGCGGGCATCGCCCGTGGTGCGAAGCAGGTAGCGGGTGAGCTTGAAGTGCGCGTACGAACCGCAGGGCGTTTCGAAGCTCTTGTGTTCCTTTACCAGGCTCGTGGCCAGCGCACCGGTGCCAGGCTGTACGAAGTGTTCGTCCGGGCCCCAGCCACCGGTGGCGAAGCTTTGCGCATCGACAAAGTCGAAACCGTGGCGTGCCGCGGCAAGATATCTTGCGTCGCCCAGCGTGGCGTAGGCCTGCGCGGCGGAACTGAGCGCATTGACATGGCTATAGGCGTGCTTGCCGGGCAGCACGTTGTGGCCGCGGGCCAGCGGCCCGAAGAAATCGTCGTAAAGGAAGCGCTGGCCCAGGCGCCGGTGCAGTGGGTCGCCGGTAAGGCGCCAGGCCAGGAACTGGTTTTCCGGGATGGTGTAGCTCTCGTCCCAGGCGTGCTGGCTGAAGTCTTCGCCGGCGAGCGCGTGTTCGTTGCGTGGCACGGCGTGTGCCGGCAGGTATGGCAAGGCGGCCTGATTGGTGCGCTTGAGCGCCGCCAGTGCATGGCCGTCGTTGGCCAGGCGCCGGGCGTCGATCATCGCGCCAACGAGCTTGTCGTAGGTGTACGAAGGGAAGCGGTTGTCGCGGTAGAACTTGCCCTCCGGCCCCACGGTGTCGGCGTAGCCCTTCACCAGCCGGCCCAGCTTGGCCCGCGTGTCTTCATCGCGGGTGATCGCGTAGTAGCGAGCCAGGCCACTGACCCATTGGCCGAAGTTGGCGCCGGGGGCGAAGGCGTAGGTGCCATACCAGCCTGGCAGTTCCTCGCCCGGGGCTGGCAAGCCCTCGCGCACGCGGAAGGGCTTTAGCAGGGCATTTTCATCCATCCCCATCAACAGCCGGAGGGCTTCGCGGCCCTGGTCGTCCAGCGGGCCGGTGAGCTTGACCTGCGAGTAGCCGAGCTCGGCAAGCAAGGGCGCCGCATTGCCGCCTGTGGCCATGGGCGCGAAGGCCATGCCCGGACGGGCCAGCGTGGCGGCGCCGGCGAAGGCCGAGAATTTCAATACCGTGCGACGGTGCGGATCGAAGGTCATCCATCGACCTTACGCCGATCCTCAATAGCCTTCCAGATCATCCACCGGCATGGCCAGGTCCGTCCCGATGATGCGCGTGATGGTGCGGCCGACCACCGTGGTGTTGTTGTCGAAGCTTCCATGGGAGGAAGGGATGACCTTGCCGCGCGCGGTCGGTACCGTCGGGGCAATCACCGGCCGGGTGCGATCGGCAAGATCAGTTTCCTCGGCTGCACGGCGCCACGCACGAAGCGCAGCATCGGTGACCGATGTGCCGTCCCATTGCGTGTACGACGGGTCCATCACGTTCGCAAGGCCGAGGATCGGCGAATGGATGTCCGTTTCCAGGGCATTGGATACCAGGTACAGCAGGGACTTGCGATAGGGACCGACATTGTCGTCCAGCTCGTTGCGGTCGGTGAGCAGGTCAATGTAGAGGTTGTGCATCAGCGCATCGTGCGTGGCGTAGTACTGGTTGGCGAATGCCACGGTACAGGCTGGTGCATACAGGTGCGCCGATGCCACATGGTCATCCAGCTTGCGTTGGGCCAGCAGATCGAGCAGGTAGCCTAAGAAGATCGATCCCGCTGAATGGCCGATCACGTGCACTTCAAGCTTCGGCCATGTCGTTGCCAGCGAGGCGATCGCGCCGACGAGCTGCTCCATGCCGCGCGTGGGCAGGCTGCAATTTAGCGCCTGGTTCTTCATGTCCGACCAGATGGGCTTTCCGGCCAGGCGCCCGGGCCCGCGTTCGATCAGCAGATCCTTGGCATCGGTCCAAGCGCCCGCCGCTGCGGGCCCCGCGGTCGGCGAAAGCAGCCTCCCCACCGCGGCACCGAGGGTTTCCCAAAGCCCGGTCTTCCACACCATGAACAGCGGATAGCAGCCGTTGCCGATGAAATAACGCCCCATCGCCTGGGCCCGCGTGATCGCCGCGTCCTCGCTGTTGAGGCCGCCGTGGGCATAGATCACCAGGCGCTGTTTGCGCGGCTTGCTGGTGCGGAACCATTGGTCCGGCAGCACTGCCGCCTGGTACTGCAGGTTGATGCTCAGGTGATCCTGGGTAACGTAGTTGTCCACCCGCCCGTCGTCCTTGAACACCACGCTGTGCTCGAGCGCGGTGGCCTGGTCCCACCATTGGGATTTGTCCAGGCCCACGCGCCCGGCGGTGCTGCCTTTGCTGGCGCCCACGACCTGTCCCTGCATCACTCCTGGCACGCCCATCGCCGCGACCCAGGCGTCCATGCCATTGGCCAGCCAGTCGCCGTAGCTGAGTACGGCAAATCCCCCGCCGCCCCATTGGGTACTCCATGAATTCTGTACCACGAAGCCTTTGGAGTTGAATCCGACCAGGGCGAAGGCGTGTCCATCGGTGGTGCTGGGGTTGCCGTCGTAGGCGATCACCGGGAGGTCCGCGTGCTCGGTGACCGACTTCTTGAGCGTGGGAACCACTTGCCATCCGCGATGGGTGTTGGCCGATACGTAGATCGCGCCCACCTGCGCAATGGCTGCCTGCAGATCGGTGATCGACTTGATGTCGATCCGGTAGTAAACGCCAAGCGTCGAGTCGGCCGCACGTTCGACATAGTCAAGGTTCGGCGTGGTGACCTTGCCCGGGAGATACGGCCAATCCGTCGCCAGGCATACGCCATGGTGGAACCAGCCTTTCAGGGCGCCGCGGCAGCTGGATCCCTCGTAATTCTCGCCTGCGTATTCGTCGTAGCGCCGCGCGAAGTTGTAAAGCATGCGGGGGCTTACCGAAGTGAACTTTTCCGGCTCTTCATGGATGCGCCAGCGCAGATAGTTGATCACGCAGGCGAGGCCAAATCCCGTGCATGCGCCCTCGCTGCCCTGGTCCAGGATCATCCCGGCCGCGGTGTACCTTGGAAGAAACCTGGCGATCGTGGCGTCGTCGGGATAACAGGCGGAAAGGCTCGTCGGCGGCGGCGTATAAAGACGATCCTGGATGTCGACCGGATCCTTGCTGGCATTGAGCGGTCTTGCGGCCGCACGCTTCCTGCCGCGAGTGGCGCCGACGCCGGCCGTCGGGGCGGCTGCGGGCGCGGGTAGCGACCTGGCAAGCGTGAATACGCTTTCGAATTTATCCAGGCCGAACGTGCCACCGTTAACCAGTCTGCGCGCGGAGGCAAAGTTGCCCTGGGTCAGCGCACGCCGCATGGCCGTGGCCTTCGAATCCAGGAAGGTTGCCAGCAACACCGCCGCCACTTCCGGCGCGTTGGCAAGTTCAGGATTACCTGCCAGGTCGATGCCCAGCAGCTTGCCGAACTGGGTGTAGTTGGCGCGTCCGGAAAGTTGCACGAAGCCGCGGCCGCGGAACCGGGCGCCGTCACCGGGCTGGTTATTGCCCAGGGTTTTCATGCCTTCGTACTTGCTGAAAGGCGGTTGGCCGGGAATGGTGTTGAAGCGCGAAGGGAATTCCGAGATCGGTACGAATCCCTCGCTCTCGGCGCGGATGGTGCCCAGCGCAGCAAGGATCATGGGGCTGTCACGCAGGCCCGTGGCATCCAATGCCGCGGCGACGTAGGGCAGGTTGCGGCGGATGTTCGAGCCGCGCGTGGCCGGGAACAGGTGCTGGACGTTATCGACGGTGAGGTCCACCGCCATGTTGCCGGCCTTGATCATGCCAAGCAGCTGCTGGCAGTAGGGCCCGATCACGCCATCGGCGACGATGGCCTTGGCCGCCTGCCAGGCGCGGACGGCGGCGTCGGTGACGGCGTCGAATTCCGAGCCGTTTGCCAGGTTGCGGAAGCCGGCGGCTGCCGGCCCCAGGGCCAGTGCGAGCCGGCTGCGCATGTCCGCTACCTGCGGTCCCTTCGATCCTGCCCGCAACAACAGCGTCATGGCAGTGCTCCGGTCGTGGCGACCAGACCGATGCTGCGCCGATGCCTGGCCGCCTGCAACGACCCGAACGGCCTAAGTTGCTACCGCTTGCGTTGTAGGTGAGGGTAGGTTTTCGTGCATGGTCAGCATGCGTTGGACGTCGCGCAGCGGCGGCGCGCCGAACTGGCGACAGTATTCGCGATTGAACTGCGAAGGGCTTTCGTAGCCCACGTGCATGGCGATGGAACCGACATCCAGGCGCCGCGCCAACAAGAGGCGCCGCGCTTCGTGCAGCCGCAGCTGCTTCTGGTATTGCAGCGGGCTCATCGATGTCACCGACTTGAACTGGTGATGCAGCGTGGACACGCTCATGTTCAAGCGCTGCGACAACTCATCGATGCGCAGCGGTTGCTGGTAGTGCTCCTTCAGCCACTCCACCGCGCGGGCGATGCGGCTGGATCCCGAATCGCGCGCGGCCAGTTGGCGCAGCCGCGGTCCGTGCTCGCTGCTGAGCAGGCGGTAGAGGATCTCGCGTTCCACCATCGGCGCGAGGTACGGTGCGTCGGCCGGGGAATCGATCAGCCGGGCCAGGCGAACGGCAGCATCGAGCAAGGGCCGCTGCAGCCGGCTTACGCCAATGGCACGTCCCAGCGGCGAGGTGGCCGGAGCGGGCTGGCCCATCTCGGCCATCATCCGGGTGATGTTGCGAAGGTCCAGTGCCACGGCCATGCAAAGGTAGGGCGCTTGCGCCGACGCCACCGTCACGTGCGACATCACCGGGAGGTCAAGCGTGGTCACCAGGCAATGCGAGGCGTTGTATTCGTAGCTGAATCCGCCGATTTCCACGCGCTTGGCGCCTTGGGCTGCGATCACCAGTGATGGCCGGGCCAGGCAACAGGGCAGGTCGCGGATGCGGCCATGGCGGTGCAGGGTGACGCCCGGCAGGGCGGGCTCGTGATCACCGTCCACGGGCGCGTGGCGCAGTATCAGGCTGCCCAGTTCGGCGGAGAGATCATCCAGGGTATCGGCGTGGCTCATTGCCGGATTCTGCACCCGATCGGCCGTGCATGGCAGTACTCCTGGCAGGATCAGGCAAGAATCGGGCAGGATCGGGGCTTCGCGTCGGGGGCGCCGGGGGGCCACACTATTGAAGTCCCTACCGCCCCCACTGGAGCCAAGCCATGTTCACCGTACGCGCCTACGCCGCCCAGAGTCCGACCTCGCCGATCGCCCCGTTCGCCATCGAACGCCGCGAACCGGGCGAGAAAGACGTCCACATTGAAATCCTCTATAGCGGAATCTGCCATTCCGACCTGCACCAGGCCCACGACGACTGGGGTGGCGCGCTGTTCCCGATGGTGCCCGGCCATGAGATCGTCGGCCGGGTCAAGGCGGTGGGCTCGAAGGTCACCAAGGTCAAGGTAGGCGACTTCGCCGGCGTCGGCTGCATGGTGGATTCATGCCGTGAGTGTTCGGCGTGCAAGGAAGACCTCGAGCAGTACTGCGAGCGCGGCGCCACCTGGACGTACAACTCGAAGGAGCGCAACAGCGACCGCCTGACTTTCGGCGGTTACTCCGAGGCCATCGTGGTCGAAGAGCGCTTCGTGGTGTCGATCCCCGCCAGCATGGACCTCAAAGCCGTGGCGCCACTGCTGTGCGCGGGCATCACCACCTATTCACCGCTGCGCCACTGGAAGGTGAGCCCTGGCCAGAAGGTCGGCGTGATCGGCCTGGGTGGACTTGGCCACATGGGCATCAAGTTCGCCAAGGCGATGGGCGCGCACGTGGTGATGATCACCACCTCGCCTGAGAAGGGCAAGGACGCCACGCGCCTGGGCGCGGACGACGTATTGCTGTCGAAGGATGCCGACGCGATGGCAAAGCACGCGTTGAGCTTCGACTTCCTGCTCAACACCATTCCTGTATCGCATGACGTGAACCCTTACCTGGCGCTGCTGCGCCGTGACGCGACGATGGTGATGGTAGGTGTGCTTACCGCGCTCGATCCGCCGGTGATGGGCGGGAGCCTGATCTTCGGTCGCAAGCACCTGACGGGCTCGGGCATCGGCGGCATGGCCGAAACCCAGGAGATGATCGATTTCTGCGCCGAGAAGGGCATTGTCAGCGACATCGAAATGATCGCCATGAAGCAGGTGAACGAGGCCTATGAGCGGCTGGTGAAGAACGACGTGAAGTACCGCTTCGTGATCGACATGGCTACGATGGACGCCTGATAAAAACTCCAAGGAATATCGATGGCTGATCTATCGGCGTTTCCCATTTCAGCGCGCTGGCCGGCCACGCATCCGGACCGCCTCCAGCTGTATTCGGCACCCACGCCCAACGGGGTGAAAGTGTCGATCATGCTGGAGGAAACCGGGCTGCCGTACGAGCCGCACTACATCGACATCGGGGCGAACCAGAGCTGGACGGAGCCGTACCTGGCGCTCAACCCGAACGGCAAGATTCCCTCGATCGTCGACCCCGACGGCCCGGGTGGCAAGCCGTTCGGGTTGTTTGAATCGGGCGCCATCCTGCTGTACCTGGCGGAGAAGACGGGCAAGTTCCTGCCCGCCGATGCGGCAGGCCGCTACGAAACGATCCAGTGGGTGTTCTTCCAGATGGCGGCGGTGGGGCCGATGTTCGGCCAGGTTGGTTTCTTCCACAAATTCGCCGGGCGCGAGTACGAAGACAAGCGCCCGCGCGATCGTTACGTGGCCGAGTCAAAACGCCTTTTGGGCGTGCTGGAAGCGCGGCTGGCGACCCGCCAGTGGATCATGGGCGATGAATACACCATCGCCGACATCAGCCTGCTGGGCTGGGTGCGGAACCTGGTCGGTTTCTACGAGGCAGGCGAGTTGGTCGGGTTCGATAGCTTCAAGGCGGTCAAGGCGTGGCTCGACCGCGGCCTGGCACGGCCGGCGGTGCAGCGCGGGCTGGAAATTCCCTCCCGCGGGTGAGTCGGGCTAGAGCGGGTCGTAGCAACTTGTGCGACCCGCTGTCGCCGGGCAGGCCACCGCGGCGAAGCCGCCATCCTTCTGCACGACGAAATCGAGCGTGTTTCCAGTTCCGTGCACCGTGCGATGGATCACATCGCCGCGGCCTTCGCCGGGTGCGTCTTCAACCGTGTCGATCAGCCAATCTCCTTTGCCCAGCGCTGCCAGGGGCAGGTGCAGCGTTTCGCCGGCGCCGGCACGGATGCCGCCGATGAACCAGCGCTTGCCGCTGCGACGGGCGATTACGATGTTCTTGCCGGGAGTTCCGGAGAGCAGTTTCGTCTCGTCCCAAACCGTGGGCACCTGGTCCAGGAAGGCAAGCGCGTTGGGTCGCTTGTCGTAGGCCTCGGGGGAGTCGGCCAGGTGCTGCCAACCGGATTCGAACACTACCGACAAAGCGGTTTCGTGGGCGATGGACGCCATCTGAGGTCCAGCGTCGAACGCTACCGGGGTGTAGTCCATGGAGCCGACCACGTTGCGGGTGAACGGCTGCACCGTATTGGGATACACCGGCGGATCGTTCTCGGTACCGCGCACCGCTTCCATGCTCATGATGTGCGGCCAGGTGCGTGCCAGGCCGTGCGGGATGGTGGCGCCGTGGAAATTCACCATCAGATGTAATTTCGCGGTGTCGGCAAGGATGGCGTCGTACCACTGGTAGCGCGCCTGCGAGTCGGAATCCATGAAGTCGACCTTGATGCCCTTCACGCCCCAGCCCTTGATCTTCGGCAGGATCGCCTGGCGCTTGTCTTGCGTATCCAGGTTCGTCCAGCGGAACCACAGCAGGATGTCCACGTGTCGGGCCTGTGCGTACTTCACCAGGTCTGGCACCCAGGTGTCTTTCCAGCCCTCATCCACCAGCACATAGGGCAGGTGGTTGCGTGCGGCAAAATCCACATAGGCCTTTTGCCGTTCGGCGTCGCCGGGGCTTTGGTGTTCGCTCAGCCACGACCAGGCCACCTTGCCGGGCTTGATCCACGAGGTATCGGTGAACTTCGCAGGGTCGGCCAGGTCGTCCACCAGCGTGGATTGCGTCACCGTGGCAAGGTCCCCTGCGATCACCGTGCGCCAGGGCGTGCTGCCGTGGAAGCTTGCCGACGCATCGAACAACACCAGGTCGTATGTGGAGGTGTCCAGGCCGTGGCGCATGCGGCTGCCGGTGTAGCGGCCATCGGTGTTGCTTTCGGTTACCAGGAGGTAGTCGCCATTCACCTCGAACAGTGACGGGTAGCCGAAGTCGCCGACGGGCGAGCCATAGGCGCTGTCCTGCGAACGCACGCCTTCGTACTGTGGCTTGTACGGCAGCAGCCAGGCTGTGGTTTCTTCGGGAAAGGTGAAGTCGGTGGCCTCACCCTGCACGGTGGCGTTGCTGCTGCCGGGAAGTTCATAGCGCCAGGCAATGCCGTCGCGTGCGGTGCGTACCACGACGTCGAGCTTCGCGCCGCCTGCACCTGTGAAGGGGAAACGTGTTTCCATCATGGTCGCCGAGCGCTCCAGGCGCTTGCCGGTGGTCATGGTGTAGTGCTCGGTCACTTCGTGGTGGCTCGACGGGCCCGCCTTGAGGCCGCGGGTGAGGTCCACGTCGGTGGTGCGAAGGCCCAGCCTTGATTGCATCAGCGGTTTGCCCTGCGCATTTTCCAGAACCAGCGTGGGGCTGCCGGTGCTGTCGTCGGTAACCAGCGATGCCTTGAGCGGCGCGTTCGACGGGAAGGGAATCGGCGTGGTGGCGGCATGCGCGGACACCAGGGCGGTCATCGCCAGGAAAGCCACGGCGGACGTTCGAACAGGCATCGGCAACTTCCCTTGGGCGATTCGAACGTCGAATAGTACGACAATAATCCAGCACGGGGGTCAGCGCATAATGCGGTGCATGAGCCCTCAACCCGTTGCCGTCACCCGCACCATCGTCCTGCGCGTTCCGCCCGGCGAGGCCTTCGACTTCCTGGCAGGCGCCGATGTATTGCCGAAGATACTCAAGGGCCATGGTCTCTTGCCCGCTGTCACTGGTACCAGCGAGCAGACCGGGCCGTGGGACATGCCGGGTTCGAAGCGGCTGATCCATCTTTCCGATCGCACTACGGTGCGCGAGGAAGTACTTCGTGCCGAGCGCGGCGTGTATTTCGGCTACCGCGTCTGGGACTACACCAATCCCTTGTTCTCGCGCCTGGTAGATCACGCGCGCGGCAGCTTTGAATTCCGGCCGGAAGGAGCCGGAACCAAGGTGGCGTGGACGTACGCCTTCACGCCGCGCAGCGCGGCCGCGCGGCCGTTACTGTGGTTGATCGTGCACCTCTTGTACCAGGGGTATATGGAACGCTGCCTAGGCGAGACGATGCGGATCCTTTCCGAGCCTCGCCCCTAGTCGCGGGCAATGGTGCGCGTGCCCGATGCCGGTACGTCACGATAGGCATCGGCCACCGTCCATGCACCAAAGGTGATCGCGAAGGAGATCACCAGCCCTGTCCACGCGTTGCGGTCGCCGGGCGCTTGCGCAAGCGCGGGCAGCCATACGAAGGTGGTAATCAGCGCCAGCATCACGGCCTCCAGCCGTGCCGCCAACGCCGGCAGCACGCCGAACGCGATGCCCGCGCTGGCGGCGATGCTACCGGCACCGGTGATCCATGCCAGCGCCGTGTGGAACGGCAGCCAGTCCGGGATGAAGGCGACGGTTTGCTCCGTATAGAAGAAGTGCGACAGGCCGATCATCGGCAAGGCAAGCGCCAGGACGATGCGCGCGCTGCGCACGCCGCGGTCGCCGGTGAGGAAGTGCGGCGGCAATCCGCGTGCAAGCTGTGCATACAGCGTCCAGGCTCCCGCGTAGATCGCCAGGATCTCGCCCAGGCCGAGCCACGTGGCTTCCATGGTCGGCACCACCAGCACGGCGGGGAGTTTCAGCAGGATCGCCCATAGCAGCGTGAATACCATCGCCGCGGCGGCGGCGGGCAGGGCGAAGCGCGGCAGCAGCAAGCCCACGCCGGTGACCAGTTCCACCACCGCGCAGACATAGGCGATGAACGTGCGGCCGGGCAGATACTCGATCGGGATGCGCTGCCAAACCAGCGCGAAGTCGCCGTAGATCAGGCCCAGCAGGCCCAGGCCGATCAGTGCCAATGCGAAGGCGGCGCGCGCCGGCCGGATGCGCGGGCGTGTGCGCGCCACCGGCAGCGGGGCCTGGGTCCCTTGCCCGCGTGGGGAGAACACGGCGTTGAACTGCAGGCCGTCCGATCGCGTTGTACCGGTCATGCGGGTCTCCCCTGTGTGTCCCGACGCCATGGGAATCCCGGGCGGTGGGAAATAAAAGAGCCAATCAGGGCGCACCGGGCCGACCAATCGGCAAGCTGGCGCATACCAGCGACCACGTCACCGGATCGCCCCAGGCCTGCCCGCGCGCCGCCATCATCGGCCAGTGAGGCATCGCTAGACTTTCCGCTCCCCACGGAGACATTCCATGCGCCCCACCTTTCTTGCCCTGGCCTGCCTGGCTTCGCTGTCCGCTGTGGCGCTACCCGCACTAGCCACCCCCGAATGGACCCAACCCACCAAGCCCTTCCGCATCTACGGCAACACGTACTACGTGGGAAGCAAGGGCCTGACCGCCGTGCTGGTGACCTCGCCCCAGGGCCATGTACTGGTGGACGCCACCTTGCCCGAGAACGCATCGATGGTGGAGGCGAACATCCGCGCGCTGGGCTTCAAGTTGTCGGATGTGAAAGCCATCCTTAATTCCCACGCCCACGTCGACCATGCTGGCGCGATCGCGCAGGTGGCCCATGACACGGGCGCCACGGTGTATGCCAGCGCATTGGGCGCGAAGGCGCTTGCCCTGGGTGGCCAGGACCCGGATGACCCGCAATACCAGCCCGGCAAGGGCTATTCGCAGGTGTTGGCCACCGTGGTGAGCGACGGTGGACATGTAAAGGTAGGTTCGCTGGACATCCAGGCCCACGCCACGCCAGGTCACACGCCAGGCAGCACCAGCTATACATGGCGCTCGTGCCAGGATGGCAAGTGCGTGGATATCGTCTATGCCGACAGCCTCACCGCGCTCACCAACGGTGTCTTCCGATACACCGATTCACCGAAGCATCCGCATAGCGTGGAGGACTTCAGGAAGTCCATCGCCACCGTGGCCGGCCTGCCTTGCGGCATCCTGGTGACCACCCATCCCGATGCCAGCGACGTGCTCGAGCGCGCGGCCAGCGGCAAGCTGGAGGATCCCACCGCATGCAAGGCATTGGCGGCGCACGCTGACGAAAGACTCGATGCGGAACTGTCCAAGGAGGCGGCAGCCAGCCCGTGATCCATCAGCAGGGCGTGGATGCAGCCAGCAGATAGGCGCGCGCCAGCGTCACCAATTCCTCCTTGAGGTCATCGCCCGGCATGACATGCCGGTTGCTCTCAAGGAGATTGCGCACCGGTCCGGCGATGGCGCCCAGCAGAATGGCCGCGTGCCGGGATGGGTCGGTGAAGTCGCGATCCCCAGCGGTGGCCAGCATGCCCGATACCGCGGCCAGCATGCGTTCGCGGGCCATTTCCACCCGTTCGGCGCCGCCGTGCTCGGCGGCAATCGCGTACAGCGCCTGCGAAGCGCGGGCATGTTCGAGCTTGGCGCCGACATAAGCATGAACCAACGCCTGGGCCATGTCGTCCACCTTGCCGCCACGGTGCTCGGTGCACGAGCGTTCCACCGCCATCGCTACGTGGGTCAGGTGTTGGGCGAGCACCGCGGCCAGCAGCGAGTGCTTGTCCGGAAAATATTGGTAGAGGCTTCCCACCGACACCCCGGCACGCGCCGCCACCCGGGTGGTCGTGGTGCGTTCGATCCCTTCGGCCAGGAGTACTTCGATAGCCGCTTCGCCGATCGCGGCCACAGTGATGGCCGAGCGTGCCTGCAGGGGCTTCTTGCGGTGGACGAGCGGGGGCACGGGGTCGGTCATTGACGAAAAACTAGTCTCCGTTGCAGGCGAGCTCAAGGGTAGAAAGTCTATTGGATCGTGGCAATGCGCCTGTCCGAAGGCCTAGTGCGGAAGCGGAATGGCCGTCCGATTGCTTCGGCAGGAAAATGATCGGCTCATACCTTTTCAGGTTCCTGCCATGTCGACCACCTACCGTTGGACGATCCATGTCCTTCGCACGCTGTTCGGTGCGCTGTTTGCCTTCTCCGGCTTCAATCATTTCGCGCACGTCTGGCAGCCGCCGGCACCGGTGGCCGAGGCGGCGCGAACGTTCCTGCAGGGCCTTGGCGCGAGCGGTTTCGTCATACCGGTGCTCGGCGTGATCTTCATGGTGGCCGGGCTGCTGTTGCTGGTCAATCGCTGGGTGCCGTTCGCCCTGTTGTTGCTGGCAGCACCCGTGGTTGCGATCTTCGGCTACCACGCGGTATCCGAACGCGAGGCCTTCGGCATCCACTGGATCGTGCTGGCCGTCTACCTGGTGCTGGCGTGGGATCGCCGCGCGGCATTCGCGCCGTTGTTCGCAGGCCCCGCCCGCAAGAGAGGGATCAACACGCTGTTCAATCCCGCCCTCTAGTTCGTCGTGTCGGGCACCGGTGCGCCGAAATGCGGCGTGCCGTCGGGTGCGAAATCGAACGGCTGGATGCGCGGCGCGCGACGCTTCGTGCACTTCCAGTCGGGGCCGCCATTGGCGTGATAGATCAGCCAGTGGCGGCCGTCGGGTGTCTGGAAGAAGCCGTTGTGCCCTGGCGCATACACGCCATTGGCGCTGGCGAATACCGGTGCCGGGGATTTCTTCCACGAAGCGGGATCAGTGAGATCGGCCCTTGCATCGGCAGTGAGCAGGCCCAGCGAGTAGCCGTCGGACCAGCAGGCGCTGGCGGAGTAGGTCAGGAAAACCTTCCCCTTGGGGCCGGCAAGGAACTCGGGCCCTTCGAGGATTTTCCTCCCGCCCTGCATTTCCCATTCGAAGGTGGGCGCGGCGATGTCCACCTGTTTGTCCGACAGGGTCCAAGGGTTGGTCATCGGCGCGATCACCAGGTCGCTGTGATCGCCCACATAGGCGGAGTACACGAAGTAGCGCTTGCCGCCGTGATCGAAGACGGTGCCGTCGATGCCGTTGTAACCGGTCCTGAGCATGCCCTTGTCGACCCACGCGCCAGTGGTGGGATCGCTTGATGAGTTCTCCAGCACGAAGACATGGCGATGGGCGTCGTCGTCATGGCCCCGTTCGGATGCGCTGTAGTAGAGGTACCACTTTCCATCCAGGAAGTGCAGCTCAGGTGCCCAGATCGAGAACGAATGAGGTCCCGAGTCGGGCGCACGCCATACCGTGACGCGCGCCGCATCGCCGAGCTTGCGCATGTCGGTGGTCTTCCACAGGTCGATGCGGTCGCCGAGCGTGTTGGTGTAGTAGTAGAAGCCATCCTTCTGCGTTACCCAGGGATCCGCCCCCGACGGCAACAGGGGGTTGCCTGCTTGCGCCAGGGCGGGGACGGCCAGGGCTAACGCCCATGCCAGCGTGAAGCTGCGCTTCTTTAAATCAAGGCGTGTCATCGCCATCCACCTGCAGGTAGTCGATATCCTGTACATAGGCTGCGCCATCGACATCGATGGTGTTGAACCCGGCCAGCAGCGGTGCCTTCACCGTCAGCACGTTCCAGCCCGGTTCGTGCGCCGGGCTGGTGATTGAGAGTTGCACCGCGCCATTCACCCGCAGCACCGGTGTGGCGGCGATACCGACATCGGCAAAACGCAGCCGCAGCGTATGCAAGGCCGCCGTGCTGTTGATCTGGAAGCGCAGCCGGGCCTGCGAGCCTGCACCCAGGCGTGCCTTGCGCTGGTTCGACGCGTTGCGGTCGGGGACCGGTACCGCGCCGGTCATGGCGGCGTCCTCCGCCTCGTAACGGTCGAAGCGAAGCGGCGCTGCGTTGTAGAGGATCTCGTTGGACTTCGGCGACGTCGGATCCTGCGGCGAGGACGACGAGGTGACATGCAGGAAGCTGCCGTCGTCACGCTGGAGCAAGGCTTGGGTCCAGCCGGCGTGGATATTGCCGGTGAGTTTCTGCACCGGTGCGCGCACTTCCCACCATGGGCCGCGGCCGGAGGCGTTGTTGAAGTAGAGAGAGCGGCCGCCTTCGTCGCCGCCACCGCCGGCGCGTTCGGCCAGGACCACGATCACGCCTTCCGGGCCACCCACCGGGAACCAGCGGATCACCGGGCACGTCGCCGGCCATGCGCCCGATTGCGTGATCACCGGATCGCCATGGCGTTGCGGGTCGCCGAAGTCCAGGCCGTCACGGCTGAACTTGATCTGCACCTGGCCATTCTGCGGGCCGTCGATGTTCTCGTAGGTCATCGCGTAGCGGCCGTCGCCCAGGCGCTCGACGATGGCCATGCCCGGGCGCTCCACGCCACCGGGGATGGCCACGTCCAGCACTTCCTTGCCCCAGGTCTTGCCGCCGTCGGTGGACAGCTTGTGTGCCAATACCTGGTTGTACCCCTCGGCCTTGTGCTGTTCGGACGAGTAATAGGCCACCATGCGCCCGTCATCGAGCACGTGGATGTTGGTTTCCCACACGCCCTTGTTGTCCTTGTCCGACGGTTTGCCGCCGCCCTTGATCACCGAGCCGCGGTAAGCCCAGGTTTTGCCTTCGTCGGTGGACGCATAGACCTGGAGGTCTTGCGTGGCCACGTGATCGTGCCCGTCGTTGCCGGTGGCATTGGCCGAAAGGATCAGCGTGCCGGCGGCAAGGCCGCCGCTGGCCCGCTGCATGCGCATCAGGTGGGGTTGCCAGCGCAGCTGCCACTTTGCGTCGCCCTTGTGGGCCTGGTCGGTGATGTCCAACAAGTGCGTCCAGTGGTCGCCGCCGTCGCGGCTCTCCCATAGGGGAATACCACCCATGCCTTCCTGTTCGAACACCATCAGCAGGTGCTTTAAGTCCCTGGCTGGTGCATCGTCGAAACGTGCCACCGAAACGTAGCCGGTACCCGGTGCCAGGTGGGTGCCAACCGCCACCTCGCGACCTTCCTGTGCCTGTTCGGAAGGCAGGTCGACGGGAACGCCGGCGTTTACCGGCACGCCCAGCACGGGCGCACCGCTCGCGTCGAAGTGCATCGGCTGCATCCGGATGTCACGGCAGGCGTAGGCGTTGGGTTTGCAGTCGAGGCGTTCGATGGCGTGGTACACGTTCCAATACGATTTGCCGTCGGGTGAGGGCACGAACACCACCGAGCCCGGTCCGTAGACGGTGCCGTGGTGATCGAAGATCGGGCCGGACTTCACCCACGATGCGGCATCGCGCGGATCGCTATCGGGTTTGAGCGACAGCAATCCCACCGCGTAGTCGTTGGGAATCCAGCTGGCACTACCGGAATAGGTGATGTACGTACGGCCGTTGCGCGTATAACCCACCGGCCCTTCCTGGATCGGTTTGTCGCGCGTCTCCCAGGGTTCGGTGGGCGTGGACAGATACACCGTTGGCCCATCCACCGTCACCGGATCCCGCAGGCGCGTCAGGCATATACGCTGCGGAAAGGCGCTATCAGCCTGGTTGGTGCAGGACCAGGTGAGGTAAAGCTTGCCGTCGGCGGCGGTGAACACGTTGGGGTCGATGCCCCAATGATCGTCGGACAGTTTCACCTGGCCATGGGGCAGGCCGGTGTCGGCCTCGTGGAAGGCGCCAATGGCCTTGCCGGGCTTGTCCGCTTCAAGCACGAAGAGGCGGTGATGGTCGTTGTTGCCATCGTCGGCGGCGTAGTACGCGTACCAGCGGCCGTCGACAAAGTGCAACTCCGGCGCCCAGACTTCCCTGGAGTTCGCCGTGCCGCCGGGACCATGCTTCCACACAGCCTGCCACGGCGCCTTGGCCAGCCCCGTCAGGGAGCGCGACTGCTTCACGCATATGTCGGCGATGCCGCAGCCCGAAGAGCTGTAGACATACGTGCCGTCCACGACCTCGATGTAGGGATCCTGCCCCTTGAACACCGGGTTGGTGAACGAGCCGGCATGCGCGAGCGGCGCAAGCACGAGCGCGCCTGCCACAAGCAGGCTGCGCCGTTTGCCCGTGTTACAGCTTGAAACGAACACCTGCACCCACCGAGCGATCCTGGTAACGGTAGTCCTGCGGCATCGTTGTTCCCTTGCCCGCGTAGGAATGGAAGTTGGCGCCGAAGAGGTTCGTGGCGTTCAACACCACGGTGAAGTTCTTGCTGATGTCGTAGCTCACCGACAGATCCACCTGGTTCGCCGGCTTGTCGTACATCTGCGCGTTGTTGCCGATCACGCCCGATGCCGCCAGGAAGAATTCGGGGAACTTGCTGCGGTAGTTGTAGGCAACGCGCGCGGAGAACCCGTACTTCTCGTACATCAACGCCACGTTGCCGTTGTTCTTCGACACGTTCTGGAACGATGTCTTGATGAAGCCGTCGCCAGTCATCGACGGAGTGCTCAGCGAGCTGTCGATGTAGGTGTAGTTCACCTGCACGCCCAGGCCACTCCACGCGCCGGGCAGGAAGTCGAAGAACTGCTGGTAGGCGAGTTCGGCGCCTTCCAGGTGGCCGGAGCCTGAGCTCTGCGGGCCCGACAACAGGTAATTGATACCGCCGATTTCCTGCTGGAAGGTATAGTTTTCGATATAGCCGGTGATGTCGTGGTAGAACACGCCGCCGGTGAGCGAGCCCACCGGGCTGAAGTACCACTCAAGCGTGGCGTCGTAGCTGGTGCTCTTGGTGGGTTTCAGGTTCGCGTTGCCGCCAGAGCCCGTGGCGATGGTGTTGGCCGTGGGCGGGCTAAGCGACAGCGATGGGTTCAGCTGGGTGAAGTCCGGGTATTGCAGGGTCTTGCCGGCGGAAAGCCGCATCTGCAGGTCGTCGCGGAAATGCAGGTTGAAGGTGGCATTCGGCAGCGCGTTCTTCTGGCTGGTGGACAGGCCGATCGGCGAGTACAACGCTGCGACGCTGTCGTAGGTGAAGGCATTGAGGTCGCGGTTGGTCTTCTCAAAGCGCGTCCCGATCACGCCGTCGAAAGGCATGTCGCCGATCTGGCCGCCGTAGTTGAGCTGGGCGTAGACCGAATACGTCTTCTCGTTGATGTCGAAGAACTGGCCCTGCTGCGCCGCCAGGTGACCCGGTGCCAGCCCGTAGTACTGGCGCAGCGCGTCCTTGTTGTCGATCAGGTAGTTGTAGCAGCCGGTGAGTGCGCTGCCCGGCACCGTGCCAGTGCGCGGCACGTTGCAGAAGTAGGACGAACCAAACTGGCCCAGCACGTTGTTCTGGGGGTTCGGTGAACCATCGGCCAGGTATGCGCCGCCCGGCGGCGCCTGGTCGAACTGCGCACCGGTGGCCTTGGCGGTGGTATTGGCATAGCGCGCGCCGAAGTCGAGCGAGTTGAAGATGCCGGCGTCGAACGCCCAGTCGCCGTCGAAACGGTAAGCCGTCTGCGTGGCCCGGTTGTTGTTCCACTGCTGGTACAGGCCGTTGAGGAAATAGTTGGCCGGGTTCAGCTGCGGGTTGCCCACCAGGCCCCAGGTGTTGGGGTAGTTGTAGTAGGTGGTCAAGGGCTGCGTCTTGGCATCGAGGTAGGTATCGATGACGAAGCGCTGGTTCTGGTAGTCGGCGGAGTTGCGCGTGACGTCGGAGGAAAGGTTCACGCTGTCGCCGTGCCATTTGATGCCCAGCGAGTTCTGGATGTTGTGGCCCCAGTCCTCGTGCGCCTGGGTGCTGGTGGCGGCGTAGTAGTTGCCGGTGAACTGTGCGCTGGTTAGCGGGCAGATGTTCTGGCCGGCATAAGGCGAATCCGCCGTGCCGATCGGGAAGCAGTGGTTGCTGGCGGTGAACTGCGAAGGTGCCACCACGTTCTGCGGGCCGGAGAAATAGTACGGCTGGTTGTAGCGATCGGAGATCCAGGTATACAGGCCTTCCAGGTATATCTCGGTGTTGTCGTTGGGCTTCCACTGCAGGGCGTAGTTGGCTTCGGGGCGCTTGCGATAGCCGATGTTGTAGTTCGCGCCGTACTGATTGTTGGCCACCAGCAGGTTGCCGTTGGCATCGCGTACCGGATTGGTGGTGCCATCGGTGAGCACGCGGGTGAGGTTCGAATCCACGTATGCCACGTTGTAGTCGTAGTGGCTGGTGTTGATGCCGGTGTTCAGCAGGGCGCCGAATTCACCTGCGTCGGTCTTCCAGCGGTCGCTGATCAGGAAGCTCGCCGACGGGTCGGTATGCGCACCGTACTTCTGGTTGGTCTCGTTGGCGGTGGCCGATACCTTCAGGCCGTCGAAATCGAACGGACGGAAGGTGCGGATATCCACGGTACCGGCGATGCCGCCGGTGACCATCGTGGCGTCGGTCGACTTGTAGACATCAAGGCCACTGACCGCCGTGGCGGGAAGGTCCTGGAATGAGAACTGGCGACCACCGGAGCTAAACAATTCCCTGCCATTGAGCGTGGTCACGGCGTTAGGCAACCCGCGGATCACTACCGAGGTTGTTTCGCCCTGGAAACCCTGGGCCACCTGCACGCCGGTCACGCGCTGCAACGCATCTGCCACGCTGTTGTCGGGCAGCTTGCCGATGTCCTCGGCCACGATGGAATCCACCACCATCTTCGCGTTCTGCTTGATCGCCTGGGCGCCCTGCAGGCTGTCGCGTAGCGGGGTGACAGTAACGCCGGTGAGGTTTACGGCGCCGGCCCTGGCCTCGGCTTCACGTTGCGCCTGGGTTTTCACCGTGGGGCTGGCCGCAGCAGGCACGGCCGCTGTGGACGATGACGCCGGGGCGGAATCCGACGGGGGTGGCTGGTCACCGGCGTACGCGGCCGGTGCAAGCGCGGCGGCAATCATGCCGCTGAGAAGGGTAGAGCGAAGAAGAGCGCGGTTCATGGGGATGCTCGCGTGGGGTTGTGTTGCACTATTTGTGCGAAGGAACGGGATAGAGCTGGTCTTCGGCCGGCACCACGCCGCGGGGAGCGTGCGACAGCGAACGCAGGATGTCGGCTTCGCGCTGGCGGTAGGGCGTGCCATCGGGATGCAGCAGGTCGTGGAACCACAGCACCGGCGGCTCGTCGGTGTAAGGCTTCTTCCAGGAATCCCAGGGGAATTTGGTTTGCGTGAGGCCGTCGACGAAGCCCCAGTTCACCATGCCGACATCGAGCTTCTTGGCCAGCGGAAGGATGCCGTCGATGGTGGAGCCGGCGCCGCGCGCCATGTATTCGGTGCAGATCAGCGGGCGACCGTAGCCTTGCAACTGCTTCACGCGCGAGGCGAATACCTCGGGCCAGTCGTAGTTGTGGAAGCTGATCACGTCGGACTGTTCAAGCTGGGTGCGTTCCACTGCATTGAGCTTGGAGGCATCGGACCAGTCGTCGTCGTGCCACAGGCCGCTGGTGAGCGGCTGCGTGGGCTTGGCGCTGCGAGCCCAGGTGAATACCTGGGGCAGCAGTTCGGCCACGTGGTTGAACTTGTCCTTCGGTTCGCGCTGCTGGTAATTGCCACCGCCGGCGTTGTCCGGCTCGTTCCACACGTCCCAGGCCAGGATGCGCTTGTCGTTGGCGAAGTGGCCGACCACGTCCTTCACGTACTGCTCGAACCGGGGGTATTGCGACGGGTCGGTCATGGCCACGCCTGGGCTCTGCACCCAGCCGGAGTTGTGCACGCCGGGGATGGGCGGCCGCTGCGGCCCGAGCTTCGGCTCCGGGTCCCAACACGAATCGAACAGCACGAAGATCGGCTTGATGCCGTGACGGCTGGCGATGGCCAGGAACTTATCCATGCGGTCCTTCAGGCCCGCGGCATCCTGCTTCCACAACAGGTCGTGCAGGAACACGCGCATGGTGTTCATGCCCAGCTGCTGGGCCCAGCCCAATTCCTTGTCGATGGTGGCCTCGTCGAACGTGTCGGCCTGCCACATCTGCAGTTCGTTGATCGAGTTGGCCGGCATGTAGTTGCTGCCCAGCGGCCAGGACTGCTTGCCGTACCACGCCTTGGCCTGTTGCGGCGTCCAACGCGCCCCCGCCGCTGGTGCATCCGTAGCGTAGCTCGCAGGTACCGCGGCCAGGCCCAGCGCGATCATCAACAACCACTGTTTCATGATTTTCCTTTTTTGAAGACAAGCCGATCCCGTGGCGGCCCATGGGAGCCCCCGTTGATGACGCGGCTTGTTCGATTATTTCTTTACCGAAAACTCGTAGATGATCAGGTTGCGGTATTCATGGCCCGGTTCCAGGCGCGCCGAGCCGAAGGACGGCTGGTTCGGTGTGTCCGGGTAAAGCTGCGGTTCCAGCACGAAGGCATCGCCCTGCCGGTAAACCTTGCCGCTGGTGCCCACCGTGGTGGCGTCGAGGAAATTGCCGGAATAAAACTGCAGCCCCGGCTGTGCGGATTTGAGCGTGAGAACGCGGCCGGAGACGGGATCCTGCACGCGGGCCACCACGCGCGGCGCGGGGGCCTCGGTGCGGGAAATCACCCAGTTGTGGTCGTAACCCCGGCCATTGAGTAGCTGCTCTTCGCGGCCGTTGCGAATATCGCGGCCGATCGCCTTGGGCGTGCGGAAGTCGAACACGGTTCCGGCCACGGGCGTGATCTTCCCGGTGGGAATGGATCCGGCATCCACCGGAAGATAGGCATCGCCGGCGATGGTGATGAGGTCACTCATCACGCTGCCGGAGCCTTCGCCTGAGAGATTCCAGTAGGTGTGGTTGCTCAGGTTGACGATGGTCGTCTTGTCGGTGACCGCACGGTAGTCGATGGAGAGGCGGTTGTCCTCGCCCAGGGTGTAGGTCGCGGTGACGTCGAGCTTGCCGGGGTAACCCATGTCGCCGTCGGGACTGGTCACTTTCAGGGTGACGCTGGCGGACGCGGCATCGTGCTTGACGTCGGCTACGGTCCAGATCAACTTGTCGAAACCCTTCGTGCCGCCGTGCAGCGAATTGACCTTGTCGTTCACCGGCACCGAATACTCATGACCGTCCAGGGTGAACTTGCCCCGGGCGATGCGGTTGGCGTAGCGGCCGACGGTGGCGCCAAAGTATTGCGGGGCCTTCTGGTAACCCTCGAGCGTGGCGTAACCCAGCACGATGTTGGCCTGTTTGCCGGCAGCGTCCGGAGCGGTGAGCGACTGCAGGGTGGCACCGAGCGAGATCACGCGGGCTGTCATGCCATGGCTGTTGCGCAGCACCACGGCTTCGACCTTGCTGCCATCTGCCATGCTGCCGAACGACTCGCGCGTCGCTTCCGTAGCGGTAGCCTGGCCCGCAAGCACGAGGACAGCAAGACACCACGACGGGGACCAGCCAGATCGCTTCATGTGTTCGAGCCCCGACCCCAGTAAAGAGAAGATCAGTCAAACATATTGTATGACTATCCCGCAACATGACGAATGGTAAAGAATTTTTAATGATGCATCGCATCACGAATCACGAACGCAATCACTTTGGCCTGTGCCCAAGCCCGGCGACACATCACCGCACGACACGTGATGCACTTGTGAGACCGGGATGATGCAGATGCACACTGAAATCGCTTGGCAGGACGCTTTGCGCTGCCTATAGTCAGTTTGTATGACAATCGGCACGCGACATTCTTCGCTTGCCTTGCCTGCAGGGGAAACCATGAGGAAGCCCAACGCGGTCCGTACGCTGTATGGACACGTGATGCACGAACTGGGGCAGCGCATTGTCTCCGGGCGGGTGCGCCCGGGCGAAGTATTGCCGCGTGAGGAATCTCTCGCCACCAGCCTGCAGGTCAGCCGCACGGCGTTGCGGGAAGCCTTGAAGGTGCTGTCGGCCAAGGGCCTGATCGAATCGCGTGCCGGCGTGGGTGCACGCGTGTTGGAAGAGCGCTACTGGAACCAGCTCGATGCCGACGTGCTGGCCTGGCGTTGTGCATCCATGCCCACCGACGACTTCGTCGACAAGCTGGTGGAAATGCGCGAAATCATCGAGCCCGCCGCGGCCGCCGCGGCCGCGCGCCATCGTACCGACGAGCAACTGGCGGCGATCGAGGCGGGCTTCGCACTGATGGACGCCTCCACCACGCTCGACGAATGGGCCAAGGCCGACCTCGCCTTCCATGATGCCGTGCTGCACGCCACCGGCAATGAGCTGTTGATGTCGCTGTTTTCGGTGATCGAAACCGCGCTTGGTATGTTCTTCGTGCTTTCCGCGCGAAACGCCAGCAACTTCAAGTATTCATTGCCACACCACCAGAAGGTGCTGGAGGCGATTGCCCGCAAGCAGCCGGAAGTGGCGCGTAACGCGATGCAGGCGATGATCGGCGATTCCCAGGCGAACCTGAAGAAACACCGGGGCCGCGGGCGCAAGAAGGCCGGTGCCTGAAGGCCCGCAAGGGAAGGAAGGTCAGTCGGCCAGCATCTGGCGCACCCGCGAGGCGAGGCGTTCGAAGGCGAATGGCTTGGTGATCATCTGCATGTTCGGTCCGAGGAAGCCCCCCGGTGCGGCGGCGTTCTCGGCGTAACCGGTCATGAACAATACTTTGAGGTTCGCGCGGGTGGCTATCGCCGCGTCCGCCATCTGGCGACCGTTGATCAGGGGCAGACCGATGTCGGTTATCAGAAGGTCGATGCGCTGGTGCGATTGCAGCAGGTCCAGGCCCGCCTGGCCGTCGCCGGCTTCGAGCGTGGTGTAGCCCAGTTCATCGAGAACTTCCACCACCAGATCCCGTACCACCGGCTCGTCTTCCACCACCAGTACGACTTTCCCGCTGTCCCCGTGGTGCTTGAGCCTTCCGACCGAGGGGCTTTCGACCACAGGGACGTCGTCATGATGGCGCGGCAGGTACAGGCGGATGCTGCTGCCCTGGCCCAATTCGCTCACGATGCGCGCCACGCCTTCGGACTGCCGCACGAAGCCGTAGATCATCGATAGCCCAAGGCCCGTGCCCTGGCCCATCGGCTTGGTGGTGTAGAAGGGCTCGAAAGCGCGGTCGATGGTGGCCGGCGACATGCCCACGCCCGTATCGGTGACAGCGATGCAGACGAAGTCCCCCGACAGCACGTCGTGGCTCAGCGTGCCGGCGACGAGAGTGGAATTGGTCGTGGTGATGGTGAGCTCGCCACCATCGGGCATGGCATCGCGGGCGTTGATCACCAGGTTCAGGATGGCGCTTTCCAGCTGGTTTTCATCGCACAAGGTGAGCCACAGCCCGGTGTCCAGGCCAAGGTGGACGGTGATGTGCTCGCCCAGCGTGCGCCGCAGCAGGTCCTCCATCGATATCACCAGCGGATTTACCCGTACCGGCTTCGGATTGAGCGGTTGCCGGCGTGAGAACGCCAGCAGGCGATGGGTGAGCGCCGAGGCACGATTGGCCGAGGTCATGGCGCCGGTGATGAAACGGGAAAGATCGTTGGTGCGGCCTTGCTCGATCCGCGCGGCGATCAGGTCGAGGCTACCCACGATGCCCTGCAGGAGGTTGTTGAAGTCGTGCGCAATGCCGCCGGTGAGTTGGCCCACGGCCTCCATCTTCTGCGCCTGGCGAAGGGCGTCTTCCTGCTGGTGCAGTTGCTCGGTGCGTTCGGCCACTTGTTGTTCGAGCGTGGCATTCAGGCGCTGGGTTTCCTCGAACAGACGGGCATTGTCGATGGCGATCGCAGCCTCGGCTGCCAGTGCCATCACCGAGTGCTCGGCGCGGTCGGTGAACGCGTCGGTATCTGGATGACCGAAGAACAGGCCGCCACGCACGTGGCCGCCGCGCGCCACCACCGGCACCGCCAGGTAACTGGTGACATCGAACGGGCTCGTGGACACGGTGGAGTCCGACGTGTCCTGGTTGTAGCGGGAGTCTGCCTTGATGTTGCCCGAGCGCACGATGCCCGGACCTTCCGGCGTGGAGGTGAACACCTCGATATTCCGCATCATCGGAAACCTGGCGAACATCTCCGTGGATACGCCCGACAGGGCATGCAGCGGGTAGTTGCCGTTGCGCCCGTCCAGCGCGTTGTAGATGAAGGCACCGAAACGCGCACCGGTGAGTTCCACGCCGGCGTCGATCACCGCCTGCACCAGTGCGTCGACGCTGGTTTCTCGTGCCAGCGCGGTACTGGCACGGTTCAATACCGCCAGCACGCGGCGTTCGTTCTCCAGGGCCTGCTCGGCGAGCATCTGTTCGGTGCGGTCGCGCAGCACCTTGACGAAGGCGATGTCCCCGGCACCGACGCCGGCCACCGGCGTCATTTCGCCCACGGCCCAGAAACGCGAACCATCCTTGCGCACGCGCCAGCCTTCATGACCGCCACGCCCGCGGGCCCTGGCGTCGTGCATTTCCTCGGCAAGGCGATCGCGAGGCTGGGCGTCTTCGGGAAAGATGCGTTCGATCGACTGGCCGGTCATCTCATCGGCGGTCCAGCCCAGGAGCTTTCGGGCGCCGGCACTCCAAAGGCGCACCAGCCCGTGCGTGTCCAGCGCGATGATCGCCGTGTCCACGGCGCTGTCCAGGATCAACGATAGAGCGCTTGCGCTGGGTTCCACTTTCGCTCTCCTTCGGCGCCGGGATCATACCCCGCTTGGCACCGGATCGAATCTTCGTGCAATTACAACGGATATACCCTGCAGGCGCGCTCGACCGCATCGAACACGATGGCCAGCCGCACGTGCTTGGACTGCGATGGGCTGGCTGCCGCCATCACGCGCGCGAGTTGTTCCAGTTCCTTGCCCACCTGGCCCAGCCGGCCGGCCTCGATCGCTACCCCGTAGCCGCTGAATTTCCGGCTGTCCAGGGCACCATGCATAGCCCGGCGGCCGTCACCGGGGCGTACCTTCACAAGTTCCACGCCGGGTTCGGCAAGGAGGTCGCGGATTTTCGGATGGTAGATGAGTTCGATAGTGGCGCCCGTGACGGACATGGACCGGGCGATCAAGTCCATCGCCAGTTGGCAGGCGTGGGCATGGGCGATGCCGGTGGGATCGTCCAGCGGCGTGGCCTCCTCGCCGAGCGTAGCCATCCGGCCCAGGCCTAGCAGGGCTCGTCCATCGGCCGATAACAGCACCAGGTCGCCACCGCGGCCGCGGTCCTCGGCTGGGTGCATGCGGAACGCCTGGGCACTGCCCAACGCCTGGGTTTCGGCTGCGGTGGCTGGGGCAGGTAGCGGCTCGGGCGCGGCGTCCTCTTCGTTTCTTGGCCAAAGGAAATAGGTGGCTACCGCCGCCAGGATCACGCCCAGCAGGATCAGGATCAGCAGGATGTCGTCGATGCCCATCAATGGTTCGCCGGCGCCTTCAGGATGAGCGCCCTGATCGGGTATCGGCATCAGCTTGCGCAGGTTGAGCCGAAGATCTTGCGACCGCATTGCGGCGCCGTGCCATGACGCGCCCACCTGGATCGCCGAGAATGGACCTAGGTCCTTAACCATGAGGCAATACATGCCTTTCGAAAAAGTCCCGCGGCCCATGCGCTTGTGGGGAATCTTGGGGTTGAACATCCTCACCGCGGCATTGGCCGTGGCCAGCTATGCCCCCAAGGGCAAGGGACCGGACGCGCCGCCCCCGGTTCATTACAACCCGATGGTGATGGGGGTGACCGGATTGCTGGCTTTGGCGGTGGTGGTGTGCACCATCGTGGCCCTGGTGGGACGCCCGCGTTGGCGCTGGTATGCACTGGGTTCGGCCTGCGTGTTCTTCGGCTTGCGCGTGCTTGACCAGGTTGTCTCGATGATTTCGCCCGCTCCCGGGGTGACACTGGGCGATCCGATGGCGCTGGGCGTGGCCGTGGTGATGATCGGCATGAACCTTTGGGTGTTCCTGGGCATGCCAGCGGACGATTTTTACGAAAGCCGCGACCCGCGTTTCCGCCTTCCGGATGACAGCGCCCTGCCGCACAACTGAGTTCTGCCCGCCGACGGCGTATCGAGAAAACGTTTACCCGATAATCTGTGCGCAAATTCTGTCAATAAATAACGGTTTATAACCATTGTGCGCTAGAAAAATATATGTTGGTGTCTGTACCCTCGAACCAGGAAAAGCAGCACCGACCTTGGCCTGGAGTGGGGCATCACCATGCGGACGCCGCGGGCGCGCGCCTTGATCATCGAGGACAACTTCCTGTTGGTCGAAGCGCTCATCGACACGCTGGATATCCTTGGCTATGACGTGGCCGCCACGGCGGCCACGGTCGAGCAGGCGGTTGATGCTGCCCAGCGGGTGCAATGCGAACTGGCCCTGGTAGACCTCGACCTCCGGGGCAAGGTTGCGTGGCCCGCGGTGGACATCCTTCGCCATCGCGGCATCCGTACCATCCTGACCACGGCCACCGGTGCCTGCGACATGCCACCGGGATTCCGCGGCACATTGGTTGAAAAGCCCTTCGACATTGGCATGCTTCGGCGCGCGATCGACGCCCATCCGTTGCACGTGGCCTGACCGCTTGCCGAATATCGCCACCGGGCGCATGATCCGCCGGGGCAGCGACGACCCTTCTTGAAGGGTCACCGCTGGACGGCCACGGTCAAGGGGATGCCATGGGTGCCGTTGCATGACGTTCACCGCGCAGTCTGTGCGGGCGACTTATTTCGATGAAAGCGAAGATGCGCCGTCGGCGTTCCGGTTCCCGGGCTGGCGGGGCACGGTATTGTTCCGCGACCGCCACGGCGTGCACGGCATGCCGCGGGAATTGTGGGACGCCCTGCGCGTGGCAAGTCCCCATATGTATTGGTGGCTCGGGGAATATGCGCGTGGCACGGAAGCCGATCCGTGGTGCCGCACGGTGCCTGCGGACTGGGGCGCCTTCGCCCGCACCATGCACGGGTCCGGTTCGCCCGACTGCGTCCTGGTGGATCCGGCCGAATGCTGGGCGGCGCTGGTGGACATCGACTGCACGGTGCTTGGATGCTCGCCGGAGGTTGCCAGGGTGATCGACGCACGGCTGGCAGCGCACGGCAGCAGTCTGCGCACGCTCAGTGACGCGGACTATGGCGATGCCACGGAATGGAGCTATCGCCGTGCCGTGTTGCAGGTGTAGCCATCAACTCACGGGGGTCCGGATCGCGGCGGAGAAATCGCCGTCCAGGCCCGCCGCACGGGCCCGTTCGCTGATCGCGCTGCGCTGGCGAAGTTTTTCCACGCCATCGGGAGCATCCACGGCACCGGCATCGCGCAGGTACTCAGGCAGGTAGCCCGTCGCCAGCAGGCGGATATCCATCGGCAGGCCGGGATTGAGGCGGCGCGCCATGCGGTAGACCAGCGTGGTGCAGTTGGAGGTGATGGTGTTGTACCACTCAGGCCGCGCCGCCAGGCGGTTGGCCGCATCCACGTAGGCCACGAACAGCGAGCGCAGCGTGTCAGCGTGGGCATTGAGCGGTAGCAGGTAGGTGTCTTCCATGCGCATGTTGGTACGCACGCCGATGATGTCCGGCTCCGTGGCGGCGATCAGGATCATCTCGTATTGCTTGAAGAAGCCGCCGATGGCGGAGAATGCCTGCCCCCGCTTCTTGCGGATCTCCACCGAGAACACCAGGTACCGGCCATCGTCGAAGGCGAAGGACACCATGGCGTGGGCGATGCTGCGCAGCCCCCAATAGGAAACGATGGCGTCGGCGTGTTGCAGGCGCGACAGATCGTAGGACGGATTGGCCCAGCGAACTTGATAGGTATCTTCCGAAGTCCAGCGGAAGTCGCGGACATGGGAAAGCTGCGCCATGTCGCCATCGATGCGTCCGGTGAGCGTGCGGGCAACGTCGTCGGCCCAGTCGCGATCATTCGACGGGGCAATGCGCCACCACCAACCCAGCAGCGACAAGAGCACCAGCCCCCAGGCGACGAGGGGCCATGCATGGCCGAAAAGGACGATGGCGGCAATGCACGCCACGACAGCTATCAGGTAGGCGCCCAGCGCGAGCCTCGAGCCGTGGTACCACAGCGCCAAGGCGCCCCAGGCGCCGGAAACGAAGACGATGGCGGCCACGAGCGCCGCCGCCAGCAACTCCATGCCTGCACGGTACGCGCCCGTCATCGGCTTCGAAGGCTTATCGTCATGTGCGCCAGTGTAATGGCGCGATGAAGGTCAGCAACGCAGCAGCGTGACCAGCTCGTTGCCTTCCTCGGGCGTGATGGCCTCCGCTTCCACCCGCAAGCGCACGTCCGAGTCGGTGCTGGTGTTGCGCACCCGCCCGCTGCGCTCGTCGCGGAAGTGTCCGAGCAGCACGTCGTTCACCGCGCAATGGCCTGATTCGATCGAGCCCAACGTAAGCCCGTTGTCTCGCTCGATCAGTGCCACCTGCAGATCTGGGTTGTAGAACCTCACCACACCTCGCATCACCTTGCCCCCTTCTATCGGCGTCGGTTTACTGGCTCTCTATGGAGCCCTTGCGAGGCTTACAGCACGTTTTGTGCCATGGCGGTGGCAGGTGGCGGGAAGCCGGCTCCGCCCAGGCAGCCCAGCGCACAAAGCGCCAGCAACACGGTCCAGGCAACCAGCCACGCCACGCGAAAACGGGCCTTCACCGCCACGGCTGCGAGGCCCCCGATGAGCGCCCCCAGCATGGACGGCGCCACGGCGATGCCGATCACCGCGGCGATATTCCCCCTCCAGGCAAAGTGCCCCAGGGCCAGGCCCGCGACCAGCAGCACGCTGGCTGCTATCAGCGTCCAGGCGGGGCCAATATCACGCTTGGGATGGAAAACGAAGGCCGGCGCCTCCGGCAACGGCGGTGGTTCCACGCCGCGGCCCACGGGAAGTGGCGGTACGTCCGCCATCGAAACCGGCATATGGCAGGCGGGACAAACCCGGGCCGACGACGGTACGTCGGCGCCGCAAGACTGGCAAAGCATGGAGAACCCCTGATACTTCCGCCGCCACGCTACGCAGGCGGCGCCGCTTCGTCAAGGCGATTCGGGCATGACTTTCGGCGGTGTCTGCCGGTTGAAGCGACGGCGCACTATCCGGCAGTCTGTCCGCCGCCACACCCCCAAGCCTTCCCCATACTAATAATAAGGAATTCCATGCGCCGTCTCATCGTTTCCGCCATCGCCCTGGCCCTGGCCGGCGCAGTGGCAAGTCCCGTCGTGCTGGCCGCGGATGCCGCGGCTCCCAGCGTCCAGGCCGTCACCGGCACCACGCAGCTGCCCCGCAACGTGCGGCCGAGCCATTACGCCGTATCCATCACCCCGCATGCCGACAAGCTCGCCTTCGACGGCAAGGTCGCGGTGGACGTCGACGTGCTCGAACCCACCCGGTCGATCACGCTCAACGCGATCGACATGACCTTCGCCAGCGCCACGCTCACCCCCCGGGGCGGCAAGCCGTGGACAGCGAAGGTAAGCGTGGACGACCAGGCGCAGACGGCCGTCTTCACTTTCGACAAACCGGTGCCTGCCGGCGCGTATACGCTGTCGATGACCTATGCCGGCAAGATCGGAACCCAGGCCAACGGCCTGTTCGCCATCGACTACGACACCAAGGCCGGCAAGAAGCGCGCGCTGTACACCCAGTTCGAGAATTCAGACGCCCGGCGTTTCATCCCTTCGTGGGACGAACCGGCCTACAAGGCGACGTTCGACCTGGACGTGACCGTGCCCACTGGCCTGATGGCGGTGAACAACATGCCGGCGGCAAGCTCGAAGGACCTGGGCAACGGCCTCACCCACGTGGTGTTCAAGACCTCGCCGAAGATGTCCACCTACCTGCTGTTCTTCGGCTTGGGGGATTTCGACCGCGCCACCACCATGAGTGGCGATACCGAGATCGGCGTGGTGGTGCAGAAGGGCCACGTGGCGCAGGCGCAGTTCGCGCTGGAATCGTCCAAGGCGGTCCTTGCCGAGTACAACGACTACTTCGGCGTGCCCTATCCGCTGCCCAAGCTCGACAACATCGGTTCGCCCGGCAGCAGCCAGTTCTTCGGCGCGATGGAAAACTGGGGTGCGATCTACACCTTCGAATATGCGCTGCTGCTCGATCCGAGCATCTCCACCCAGCGTGACCGCCAGGGCGTGTTCGGCATCGCCGCCCACGAGATGGCCCACCAGTGGTTCGGTGACCTGGTGACCATGCGCTGGTGGGACGACCTGTGGCTGAACGAGGGTTTCGCCTCGTGGATGGCCAGCCGCACCACCGCCAAGCTCCACCCGGAATGGCAGACGGAGCTGGACAACGTAGACATCCGCGAACAGGCCATGTCGCGCGACGCGGCCGCCACCACGCACCCGATCGTGCAGCACATCGAGACAGTGGAGCAGGCAAGCCAGGCCTTCGACGCGATTACCTATTCCAAGGGCGAGGCAGTGATCCGCATGCTCGAAGGCTATGTGGGCGCTGATACCTGGCGCGAGGGCGTGCGCCGCTACATCAAGGCCCACTCCTACAACAACACGGTGTCCGACGACCTCTGGCACGAAATGGATGCTGCCGCCGGCAAGCCCGTCAGCACCATTGCGCATGACTTCACCCTTCAGCCTGGCGTGCCGATGATCAAGGTCGTGTCCACCGCCTGCGCGGGGGGCAACACCACCGTACAACTGGAGCAGGGTGAGTTCAGCAAGGACCAGCCGAACAAGAAGCCGCTGATGTGGCACGTGCCGGTCACCGCCCAGGTGGGCAAGGGCGCCGTTGCCACGGCGCTGGTGGCCGATGGCAAGGGCACGATCACCGTCCCCGGCTGCGGCCCGGTGGTGGTCAACGCGGGGCAGGGCGGTTACTACCGCACGCTGTACGCACCGAAGGAATTCCAGGCCCTGCGCGGCGCCTTCGCAGGCCTGCAGCCGATCGACCAGCTGGGCATCATGGGCGATACCTGGGCCATGGCGATGGCCGGCGTGGAGACGCCTGCCAACTACATGGACCTGGCCAAGGCCGTCACCCCCGACAGCGTGCCGCAGGTGTGGGGTGAGGTGGTCGATGGCCTGCTCGGGCTCGATGGTTATTACCGCGGCGATGCCGCGCGTCAGGCGACCTTCCGTAAATTCGCTACCGCGCGCCTGGCGCCGGAACTCAAGCGCGTGGGCTGGGTGCCGCGGGACGGCGAACCGGCGCCGGTGAAGATCCTGCGTCCGCAGCTTATCGGCGCACTGGGTTCACTGGGCGACAAGGCCGTGCTGGCCGAAGCTCAGCGTCGATTCGATGCCAACGACATGCCGGCGGAACTTCGCAAGACGATCATCTCGGTGGTCGCCAGCAATGCAAACGCTGCCACCTGGGACAAGTTGCATGCCCAGGCCAAGGCCGAAACCACGCCGCTGATCAAGGACGAGCTGTACGCGATGCTTTCCACCGCGAAGGACGATGCCCTCGCCCAGCGTGCGCTGGACCTTGCCCTGACCGACGAACCGGGCGCCACCAATAGCGCAGGGATGATCTCGATAGCCGGCCGCAACCATCCGGATATGGCCTTCGACTTTGCGGTAGCGCACAAGGCGCAGGTGGACAAGCTGGTCGACTCCACCTCCAGTGCGCGCTACTACCCGGGCATCGGCTCGTCGTCGTTCGATCCGGCGATGCCCGGCAAGGTGCAGGCGTTCGCCGAGAAGTACATCGCGGCTACCTCGCGCCGCGGCGCGGACGCGGTGATCGCCAACATCAAGTACCGCACCCAGGTCCGCAGCGAACGCCTGCCGGCGGTCGATGCGTGGCTGAAGAAGAACGGCTAATGCACGTCGAATGAAGGTGGGGCGTCGGCGCTGCCGGCGCCCCATTTTTTTTGCGGAGTGTCACCTAAGTCGAAGCGTAGCTTGCCGCCATGCAGCGCGAACGATTCGGGCAGCCATGGGCGCGAGGTGGCTTTGCCATCGAGGGCGAGGCCTTGCACATACGGTTTGCCTGGGCCGGCCGCCGGCGCGTCGATCACCACGTCGCCATCGGCACGCTTGATCGCGATGTGCTGGAACTCAGGGCTTCCCAGCACGAACTCCGCGCGTCCGGGTGCAGCCGGGTACAGACCCATCGCGGCGAACACGTACCATGAGCTCATCTCGCCCAGGTCGTCGTTACCCGGGATGCCGTTGGGCGCATTCACCCAGATCTTGTCCAGCACCTCGCGAACCAGTTCCTGGGTTTTCCATGGGGCGCCCGCATACGCATACAGCCATGGGGTACCGATCGAGGGTTCGTTATCGAGCTCGGCATGCAGCGGGCCGGCCTTGGTCACGGCAAACGTGCCATCTGGCTGGTAGAAGAATTTATCCAGCCGCGCGCGTGCCTTGTCCGTACCGCCCATCGCCTGGAACAGGCCCCGCACATTGAAGGGCACCATCCATACATATTGCGCGGCGCTGCCTTCGACGAAGCCATCTTCGGTGGAGGGGTCGAAGGCATGCGCGGGTTTGTCGTCTTCATCTTTCACCAGCGCCCAGCTGCCATCGGCGTTGCGGTTGCGGATATAGCCTTCGGAGGGCGTGGCCTTCGGGTCGAACACGTTTCGCCAGTTCTGCGCGCGGCCCAGGAAGCGCCGCTGCGTGGCCTTGTCACCCAGGCGGCCAGCCAGCTGGCTGATGCCGAACTCCGCGGTGACGTCTTCCAGCGTATCGGCGGCGGGCCCCCAGGCGGGAGCGCCGACCGGGATGTAGTGCAGCGACAACCAACTGGAAAGTCCCGGCCGCTGGCCCACGCACTCCACCTCGCAGCCATCGTGCGAAGCGTCGAGTGCCGTCGGGTGATCGGCAGCCTGCACCAGCGAGGCCAGCGCGCCCTTCCTGTCGAAGTCGTGGCCGCCGAAGGCCACGATGCTGGCCACTGCCGCGGCCGAAGGGTCGCCATTCATCACGTGCACGCCGCCGCTGTTATGTGTCCAGCGGTCCCACACGCCGTGGTTTTGCGTCGCCTGGTTCAAGAGGCTCTGCGCGATGTCGCTGCCGGTTTTCGGATCGAGCCAGGTCACCAGCGCCAGCTGCGAACGGTAGACGTCCCAACCGGAGAAATTGGCGTACTGCGCCTTCTGCGGCGCTTGCACCTTATGCGTGGTGCCATCGAAGCCACGGTACTCACCGTTGACGTCGCTGAAGATGTTCGGGTGCATCAGCGCGTGGTACAGCGCCGTGTAGAACACCGTGCGCTGGTCGGGACTGCCGCCCTGTACCTCTACCTGGCCAAGCTTTTCGTCCCATGCGGCGATGGCGCGCGCGGCGATGGTGTCGAAGGATGTACCGGCTGGGTTCTCCGCTTCAAGGTTGGCCTGCGCGTTGGCCGTGCTCACATATGAAAGACCGATGCGAAGGTTTACGCTGCTGCCTTTCGCGCCATCGAAGCTGATCCAGGCACCGGAGCCCTTGCCGGCATCGGGAACACCCTTTGCGCCATAGCCGGTCCCGCCGCTGGAAGATGTGCCGCCCGCGGTAACGCTGCCATCCTTCCAGGTACCGGTGCCCACGATGGGCTGGTCGGCCTCGATCACGTAGTACAGCGTGTAGTAGCTGCGCTGGTTCACCGGCGTATAGCCGCAGAAGTTGCCGCTGGTGACCTGGCCGGTCACGCGGCGGTGGGCAGTGTCCACTTCGACCTTCGCATCTTCCGATCCCACTTCCGAATCCGACGCGCGCACCAGCAAGCTGGCGTCGTGGCCTGCGGGGAAGATGAAGCGTGCAGCGCCCGTGTGCAGGCTGGCGCTCAGGTCCACCGCCACGCCGTTGTCCAGCTTCACCTGGTAGTGGCCGGCTTTCGCCACCTCGTTGGCGTGGCTGAATCCCGCGACGTAGGTGTGGCGAAAATCGCTCGAGGGGGAATTCGTTACCGGTACGGTCACCGGCATGATCGGCACGTCGCCCGAGCCACCGGCGCAGCCCCAGCCTTCCACGTTGGTCAGGCTGAATCCGCGCACCTGGTTGGCACGGTACTCATAGCCGCCGGGGGCGGCGATCAGGTGCCGTGAGCCCGGCAGCGGCGTGGCCTCGGGACTGAACTGCACCATGCCGAAGGGCACCACCGCACCGGGGAACACATTGCCGCCGTTGGCCGTGCCGATCAGCGGGTTCACCTCGGCCGCGGGGCCTGCCACCGCGGAAAACGTAACCATCGCCAGGGCGGCGGCAAGCGGGATCGTTCGCATGGGGATATATTCACGGCGGAGGGATTTGCCACGATCTAAAAGCAATCCCGCCGCCCCGTCAAGCTGCCCTGCTGCGAGGGGCTTGCGCGCCGTCCTGGCCGGTCATATTCCTTGTCACCGCAAAACGCTACGATTCGAAGATGGCCGAACTTCCTCCCCGACCCGAACAGGCGATCGACCCCAGCGACCCGATGGCCCGGAGCGCGCAGACGTTCCCGCGGCTCTCTGACGAGATGGCGGCGCGGGTTCAACGCTATGGCACGGAGCAGCAGGTGCCGGCCGGCACGGAACTGTTCGAGCGTGGCCAGCGCGGGGTGGATTTCCTTTTCGTGCTGGAAGGGCGGGTGGAGGTATTCCACCGGCAGCGCGACGGCAGCCGCGACGTGGTGACCACCCACGGACGCCACCAGTTCAGCGGCGAGCTGGACATGTTCAATAACCGCCAGGTGCTGATGTCGGGCTGGGCGCCCGTGCCCACGCGCGTGCTGCGCGTGCCGCGCGCGGACTTCCGCCGGCTGGTGTCGTCCGAGCCGGACATCGGCGAGATCATCATGCGTGCCTTCATCCTGCGCCGTGTGGGCCTGATCCGCCATTTCAACGACGGGCTGGTGCTGATCGGCCCGGCGCATTCGGCCGATACCCTGCGCCTGCAACGCTTCCTGGTGCGCAATGGCTACCCGCACCGCCTGCTCGACACGGAGCTCGACCCCGAAGCCAACGGCTTCCTGGAATGCTTCGAGCTTTCGGCCGACCAGTTGCCGGTGGTGGTGCTCGCCGACGACACGCTGCTGCGTAATCCTTCGTCGCGGGAATTGGCCGATGGCCTTGGTCTGACCGAAACGCTCGACCCGACCAAGGTGTACGACGTGGCGGTGATCGGCGGTGGCCCCGCGGGCCTGGCCTCGGCGGTCTATGCAGCCTCGGAGGGCCTGGCCACCATCGTGGTGGAAAGCACGGCGCCCGGCGGGCAGGCGGGGACGTCGTCGAAGATCGAGAACTACCTGGGCTTCCCCACCGGCATTTCCGGCCAGGCCCTGGCCGGCCGCGCGCAGGTGCAGGCGCAGAAGTTCGGTGCGCAGCTGATGGTCTCGCGCGCCGCGGCAGCCATCGACTGCTCGGCCACGCCCTACCGCGTGCTGCTGGACGACGAACAAGTGGTGACTGCGCGGGCGCTCGTGGTGGCCACCGGAGCGCGCTACCGCAAGCTCAGTGTCGAGGATTACGACCGCTTCGAAGGTGCCGGCGTGCATTACGCCGCCACTGCAATGGAAGGTCAGCTTTGCGGCGGCGAGGAAGTGGTGGTGGTCGGCGGCGGCAATTCCGCGGGCCAGGCGGCGGTGTTCCTGTCCCGCATCGCCGACCATGTGCACATGATGGTGCGCTCGGGCGGCCTTGCCGCCACCATGAGCGACTACCTGGTACAGCGTATCGAGCAGTCGCCGAAGATCACCCTGTACACGCATTCGGAGATCTGCAAGCTGGAAGGCCCCGACCGGCTGCGTCAGGTCAGCTGGACCCACCGTGGTACCGGCGAGGTCACCACGCGCCTGATCGGCAACGTGTTCGTGATGATCGGCGCGGAGCCCAACACCGACTGGCTGCAGGGTTGCGTGGAGCTGGACGACAAGGGCTTCGTCGTCACCGGCAAGACGGTTCCGGGCACGGCGCCTTCGGCTTACCTGACCTCGCTCCCGGGCATCTTCGCGGTGGGCGACGTGCGCTCAGGTTCGGTCAAGCGCGTGGCCTCCGGCGTGGGCGAAGGCTCGGTGGTGATCCAGGCCGTGCACCAGTACCTGGCACCGCCCGCCGGGGCCTGACAAGGGAAGGTCAAGAATCCGCACGCCCGGCCGATAAGGGTGCATGCGTCTGGATATTCCCACCCTCGGTGTCATTGGTTTCCTGATCGGAATCGCCCTGTCGATAGGCTTCACCCTGCTTGGCGTGGTATTGCCGCGGCAACGCGTGTTGCGCCTGTGGGCCGCCGGCTTCTGGATGGCCACGCTCGGCGCGTTGTTCGCGGGCCTGCGCAACCAGATCGACGAAGGCATGTCGGTGGTGCTGGGCAACCTCTTCATTGCCATTTCCGGTGCGCTGATGCTCGCCGGTGTCTCACGGCACGTCGACCGGCCGTTGCGCTGGGGACCGCCCGTGGTGTTCATCGGGGTGTTCGTGGCGGCGCAGGCGTTCTTCGAGTATGTCGTGCCGAGCCTGCGCGTGCGCCTGCATCTTTTCAGCGCGCAGATGGTGGTATGGGATGCTTGCACGGTGTGGATGCTGCTTCGCCACGGACCGCGCGAGTTGCGCACCAGTTGCCGGCTCGCAGCCGTCGTTTTCGCTTTCGACCTGCTGTTCTACGCAGCAAGGCCCTTCATGTCACTGGCCACCGGCACGGGCGAAGACGCCATGCGCGGAGGGACGCCGATCGTTGCCACCTTCGTGATCGGCATCGTGCTGGCGCTGGGCTGGTTCATCGCCTTCATGTTGCTGGTGACCGAACGCCTGGCGGTGGATCTGGGCCGCCTGGCGCGCATCGATGGCCTGACGGGCCTGCTTAACCGCGGTGCGCTGATCGAGGACGGCCGTCGGATGCTGGCGCATTGCCGTGCGCGCGGACGTCCTTTCGCATTGCTGATCTTCGACCTGGATTATTTCAAGAAGGTCAACGATACCTACGGACACGATGGTGGCGACGCGCTGCTACGCCAGTTCTCGGCTCTTATCGGCGCGGTGCGCGACCCGGGTACCTTGCTGAGCCGTTACGGCGGCGAGGAATTCGTGCTGGCGTTGCCGGGCCTGACCCTGGGCGAGGCCGCGGTATTGGCCGAGGACATGCGCCAGGCGGTGGCCGCCACCGAGGTGCCGTTCGGCAAGGCGCGGTTGTCGATGACCACCAGCATCGGCGTGGCCGTGGCCGACGCCACGCAATCGTTCGAGGCATTGATCGCCCGTGCCGACGAGGCGCTGTACAAGGCCAAGGCGGCCGGCCGCAACCAGGTATCCGCCGTCTAAAGCCGTGCCGATGTGACCGGTCCCGCGGCGTAACGGCCAACGGCATCTATAATCGGGTTTTGGCGTCCTTCGCGAATCCCCAAGTGTCTGTTGCCACCGTCCACGATGCCTTTGCCGATCCCCAGGCTACTTTTGCCCGGGGTCCGGTTCGCCTGACCGTGCTCACGCCGCGCCTGTTGCGCGTGGAGTTCGACCCCGCCAGGCGTTTCAACGATGCGCGCACGCAGTTTGCCGTCCGCCGCGGCTTGCCCAAACCTGACTTCGAGGTGATCGAGGACGACACCCGATTGGTACTGGATACCGGCGTGCTCCGGCTTGAATGGATCAAGGGCGATGTCGCGCCCGATGCCTCGAACCTGCACATCGTGCTGCGCGACGAAGGCGATGAGACGCGCTGGACGCCGGGCATGGCCGAGGAAGGCAACCTCCTGGGTACCTACCGAACGCTCGATCGTTACGACGGCGACACCTGGACCGATGGCAAGAAAATTCCGCTGGAGCCGGGCATCCTGTCACGGGGCGGCTGGCACGTGGTGGACGATTCAACCAGCTTTCGCCTGGACGAAGACGGTTGGGTCTCAGGTCGCGGCCAGGCGCCGTCGCAGGACTTCTATTTCTTCGGCTACGGCCACGATTTCCGCGGGGCGCTTGCGGACTTCGCCGCGGTATCCGGGCCGCAACCTCTGCCGCCACGCTTCGTCTTCGGCTACTGGTGGTCGCGCTACTGGAATTACTCCGACCAGGAATTGCGCCGGCTGCTGGGCCGGTTCGCCACTGAACGCATGCCGCTGGACGTGCTGGTGCTGGACATGGATTGGCATACCACGCCGGGGCTGTCCCTGCGCGCGGGCATGGACGAGCGCGATGAGTTCGGCGAACAGCGCGGCTGGACGGGCTACACCTTCAACGGCAGCCTGTTCCCCGACCCCGATGCCTTCATGCGCTGGGTGCACGGACACGACCTGAAGATCACCCTGAACCTGCATCCGGCATCGGGCGTGCCCGCGTTCGAAGAGAACTACAGCGCGATGGGCCGGGCGTTATCGGTGGACACCACCAAGGGCGCCACGATTCCCTTCGAGGGGAGTTCCAAGCCGTACATGCGGGCCCTGTTCGACACCATCTTGCGACCGCTTGAAAAACGCGGCGTCGACTTCTGGTGGCTGGACTGGCAACAGTGGGCCGAATCCAAGGCCAAGCCGGGGTTGTCGAATACCTGGTGGCTCAACCACGTGTTCTTCAACGAGATGGAACGCCACGACGATGCGCGCGGGCTGATCTACCACCGCTGGGGTGGCCTGGGTAACCACCGCTATCCCATCGGCTTTTCCGGCGACAGCGTGATCTCGTGGGCGTCGCTGGCTTTCCAGCCGTACTTCACCGCCACCGCGTCCAACGTGCTGTATGGCTACTGGAGCCACGACATCGGCGGCCACACCTTCGACAAGGCGGTGCCCCGCGCCGAGCGCCACCTGGATCCTGAGCTCTACACCCGCTGGGTGCAGCTGGGCGTATTCAGCCCCGTGCTGCGCACGCACTCGGCCAAGGAAGCGAGCCTGCACAAGGAACCCTGGCACTTCGCGCCGCGCTTTGGCGATGTGATCAGCGAGGCGATCCGCCTGCGCTACCGCCTGGCGCCGTATATCTACGCGGCCGCACGGGCCGCCCACGACACGGGCCTGTCGCTGGTGCGGCCGATGTACTACGACTGGCCCCGCGAGGAACGCGCCTACGAGGTGCCGGGCCAGTACATGTTCGGCGATAGCCTGTTGCTGTGCCCGGTGACCGCAGCGGGCGAAGGCGGCTACACGCGCGTCGACACCTGGCTTCCGCCGGGGCGCTGGTACAGCCGCGAGGGCGCGCGCGTCTATCAAGGCGGGGTTACCGTGAGCCAGGACTACGCACTGCGCGAGACACCGATCTTCGTCCGCGAAGGCAGCATCCTGCCGCTGTACACCGACGGCCTGCGCAATCTTACGGGGCTGCCGCAGCAGATGGTGCTGCAGGTGTACCCAGGCCCGGTGGGCGAGACATCCATCTACGACGACGACGGTATATCGCAAGGGTATCGCCGCGGCGCCTTCGCCCGCACCCTGGTGCGCAGCTGGCGTGACGACAACGAACACCAGGTCGCCATCGGCGCGATGCAGGGCGTTTATGCCGGCCGGCCCGACATGCGTTCGTACGTGGTCGAATTGCTGGGCACCGGCATGCCGTTGGAGGTGCGCGTGGATGGCGTGCGCCTGCCCTTTGCCAGCGAGCCCGCACCCGACAGCTGGACATGGGATCCGATGGTCGTTTCCGTGCGCATCGAGCTCGCGCCGGGCCCGGTGGACCGCGAGCGCCACATCGTGGCCTGCTTCGATCCCAAGCGCGCGATGCCGCCGGAGCTGTGGCGACGCATGCAGCACACCGCCGAGGCGGTGGCTTACCTCAAGCGTGTCTGGGGCGATATCTCCGCCTTGCCCGAAGACATCGAGCTGGCCGGGCAGTCCGCACAGCTCTTGTCCTATGCCATCGCCGGTCCCGACGAAGGGCGAGTGGACCGGTTCACCGCGGCCGTGAATGCTTTCGAAGCCCGTTTCGCCCGCTTGCCGGCCGTCGCCGCCGGCACTCCCCTCGACACCGAACTCGTCGAGCAATTTACCCAGCTACTGGTGCGCTGATGAACCATGAATACGACCCCGACCAGAACTTCCACGACGACGAAGACGGCGACGGGGAAGAACTGGACGCATCATCCGTCGAAGGCCTGGTGTGGCAGCTGTTACTGCTGATCAACCCCGGCGACGAAGACACCGCGATGCAGCAGTTTGCGCAGGTCCGCGAGGCGGGCATGGGTGAAGATGCGGAAGCCACCCTGCTGGCCATCCGCGATGCGATCGACTGGCGCTCGGGTTTCCATGTGGCGGCCGACGAGCCTCGCCAGCTGATCGATGCCGTCGAGGAACTGGTATCGCGCTATCACTTGACGATCGACTGGGGCGGCGACGCTGACGACGATGACTTCATCGAGGGCCAGGATGTTCCGTCATTGCTGTCGGTAGCGGCCGACGAGATCGCCCCACACAACTACAAGCTTTGGACCTGGCAAACGGTAAGCGGCGCCTACGCCGGCTGGATGACGGCCCAGGCCGACGGCGAGCCGATGCTGCAGGTGGCGCATGCGCTGGGCATCGACGTGCGCCCTGCCGCCGACGCCTAGCCGATGATCGCGTGCGGGATGAAGCGCGAGGTGTCCTGGGTGATCAATCCGGCGTCCTCGCGGATGCCCATGCCCGAAGGACGATCGGCGATCATCCAGCTGCCGATAAGCGGATAGCCGCCCTCGGTGCGCGGGAGTTCCTGCAGGACCTGCCGGATCCACCCGCCGTTGCCGTAGGGGCCGTCGGTGGCGAGGGTTTCGCCGTTGGCAAGGCGCAAGGTGATGTTGGCGCCTTCGCGTGACAGCAGCGGCTTGCGCACCCAGCCAGGCGGCAACTCATCGTGGGGTGCGTCCTCGAAGAACGCCGGCAGCAGGTTGGGATGATCGCGATGACGCTCCCACAGCAATGGCAGGATGCCCTTGTTCGACAGCACCGCCTTCCATGCTGGTTCCACCAGGCGAAGGCCGGAGGTGGGCAGGGCACGGCCGAAATCGTCCTGCATCATCGCTTCGAGTGGATACAGCTTGAACAGCGTGCCGATCACCACGTCGTTCAGATCGGTGAAGGCGCCGCGTGCGGTAACGCCGATGTCGCCGACGGCGATCACGCCGGTATCCATGCCGGCCTGCTCGGCGCAGTCGCGCATATAAGCGATAGTGCCGTTGTCCTCGCGGCTGCCGGCGATGGCCGAGAAATACACCGGCTTGGGCAGCAGGCGGGCCATCGTGGCCAGCGACTCCACCAGGGCTTCCTGCAAGCTGTTGTACTGGTCGGCGCCGGCGGGCAGGGCGCCGCGGGCCTTTTGCTCCTCAAGCCACACCCACTGGAAATAGGCCGCTTCATACAGGCTGGTGGGCGTGTCGTAGTTGAGCTCGAGCAGCTTTGCAGCGCCATGGCCATCGTAGGCCAGATCCATGCGTCCGTAGAGCTGCAGTTCGCCCGCATGCCAGCTGCCGGCAATCCAGTCCCAGTAGTGGGGGTCGATGCCAAGGCGCGTCATCATGGCTTCGGACGCAACGATGTCGCCCACCATGTCCACCGCCATCGCGTGCAGTTCCGCGGTGGGGGCTTCGATGTCGTCTTCGATCTGGCGCAGGGTGAAGGCGTAGTAGGCCGATTCGTCCCAGTACGGCGCGCCGTTGATGGTGTGGAAGTCGAAGCCTGCGTCTTCGGCGGTGCGCTGCCAGTCGTCGCGGGGCGTGATGCGAACGCGCTGCATCACTCGCCCGCGCTGCCGCGGGCACCGAAGCCACCACGGCTGGCGGTGGCGCCGCGCCCGCCGGCGCCTTCCGGGGCCGCAAGGGAGCCCGTACCCAGGCCACGCGAGGCGAACGAGCTACCGGCGTAGGCGCCGGTGCCGGCACCGGCCGATGGCTGGTAGAACGATCCGGTATTGCGGCGATAAAGCGGTTCGGACTGGTAATACGAGCCGCGCATGCCGTTGTTCATCAGGTGGGAAATCATGAAGCCGGTCATCAGCGGGCCCCAGATGCTGCCCTGGCGCTGGTCCTGGCGTTGCACGCACTGCTCGGGCGGGAAATCCTTGATGCACTCATCGCGCGTCATGTATCGAGGCGCGGATGTGTCGGCTGCTTGCTTGGCGTGTTCCTCGGCTTTCTTGCAATCGTCCAGCAGGTTGCCCGCTGCCGTGCATTGCTCGAGCGTGGTGAATTGCTCCTGCTGCACGGGTGGGGCGTCGTCGCTGCAGGCGACAAGCAAAACGGGGCTGGAAGCCATCAAAAGCAGCGTTGCCGTGCGTGAGCGTTTCATCCTTCGCCTGTGTCCTGTCCGAAGCCGTTCGGGACGGACAGTCAAGCATGGCCGGCGGTGGTTATCCAGTGTCGTGTACGCCATTGCATCCTGCCCACCGTCAAGGCCGGCCGATGCAACCCAGTCCGCGCAGTGTCGCGGCCACCGCTTCGTCCATCGGCGTATGTGGCTCGGCGCCGATGAGTTCGCGCAGGCGCGATCCGCCAAGGCGTATCGGCTCTCGCCAGAGGTAACGCAGCTCACGCACCTCCCGAAAAATTCGTACGAAAGGCCACGTCAGCGAAACCGCCCACCACGGAAAAGCGGCGATGAGCGCGTTGCCGCCGGCGGCGCGCCGTACGGCGGCCACCAATTGCGTGCCGTCTTCGTCCCAGTGGCCGTGCATGTGGATATTCTCGAAAGGACGCAACCGCTCGCCCACCGACACCAGGCTTGCCATCGCCGCGGCGACATCCGGCAGGTAAGCCCACTGGTGGCCCACGCCAGGCTTGCCGATGCGCTTGACCACGGTGACGGGCTTGCCCGGCGTGACCACCTGGCCGAACCAGGCGTTGCCGGCGCGCGGGCCGAAGTAGTCACCGGCGCGTACGATCAATACCGGCACGCCTTCGGCGGCGGCTTCGCGCAGGCGGCCTTCCATGGTGGCGCGGATGCGGCCCTTGATCGTCTGCGTGTCCTGCGGCGCGTCTTCGGCGATCACCGGGAAGGCGTCGGGCCCGTAGTTGTAGAGCGTGCCCGGCAGCAGGATACGTGCGCCGACGGCGCGGGCGGCGGCGATGGTGTTCTCGAGCATCGGCAACACCACGGCTGCCCAGTTACGGTATCCCGGTGGATTGACCGCATGCACGATCAGGCCGACGCCTTCGGCTGCGCGTCGCACGGCCTCGCCATCCATGGCATCGCCGCGCTGCCACTGGATGCGCGGGTCGGCATCGGCGGGCGGCTCGTGCCGGATAAGCGCGCGAATCATCCAGCCTCGGGCCAGGAGCGCCCTCGCCACCTCGCCACCAATGCCGCCGGTGGCGCCCAGAACCAGTGCCGTATCTTGCGTCGCCATGAGCTGCTCCCGTGGAAGTAAGGGCCACAGGATGCGCTGCCACAAGATAGAAAGGAATTGACTTACTTGTTGACTGGCTATACAAAAATGTATGGATGACGAAACGGACTGGCAGCACTACCGCAGCTTCCTTGCCGTGCTCGAAGAGGGTTCGCTATCGGCCGCAGCACGCAGCCTCGGGCTCGCGCAGCCCACCCTGGGCCGTCATGTTCAGCTGCTGGAGGCGGCGTTGGGCACCACGCTGTTTACCCGTTCGCCCACGGGCCTGGCCGCCACCGATGCAGCCAAGGCCTTGCGGCCCTTTGTTGAATCCATGCGCGCTTCGGCGCAGGCGATCGACCGTCATGCTCATGCCAGCCGCGACACGGTGGCCGGTACCGTCCGCCTGGGCGTGTCCGAGGTGATTGGCATCGAGGTCATGCCAGCGATCCTGGCTTCCTTTCGCCAGGCATGTCCGGGTGTCGTGGTGGAACTGGTCTTGTCCGATCGCAACCAGGATCTCCTGCAGCGCGATGCGGATGTTGCCGTGCGCATGGTGGCGCCCGTGCAGGAAGCGCTGCTCGCGCGGCGCATCGGGGCGATCGAGCTGGGTTTGTATGCGCACCCGTCGTACCTCGAGCGGCGGGGCGAACCGCGCCAGGTCTCGGATCTGGCCTCATACGATCTGGTCGGCTTCGACGAGGCCTTGCCCTATATCCGCCGCATGTCGGCAGGCATGCCGCCGTGGCATCGCGACATGTTCGCGCTGCGCAGCAATAGCAACGTGGTGCAGCTCGCGGCGGTGCGCGCCGGCTTCGGCATCGGGTTCTGCCAGGTTCCGTTGGCTATACGGGAGCCGGTGCTGGCGCGCGTACTGCCCTCGGTAAGCTTGCCGCTGGAATGCTGGGTAGTGATGCACGGCGATCTGCGCAGCCAGCCTGCATGCAAAGCCCTCTTCGATGCACTCGTCGAGGGCCTGCTGTCTTACCTGGCTTAGTATCCGGAGGCCGTACCTGCCTGCGCACTATCCCACTGGGCGAGGTCTTCTTCGGTCAGCATGGCTTGTACGGTGGAGCGGTTGGCGCGGCGCATGGGTTTTTCGTCGACGCGATCCAGCGGCGCCTGGCGCAATGCATCGTGCGGCAGCACGGTAAGGTCGAAGGCGATGCCGTCGGCGTTGAAGGTAAGGGCGGTGAATTCGGCCTGGTCGTCGCGTGTCATGCGCAGGCGGCGCACCTGCGTGCCGAAGGGGATGCCGTGTTCGGTCAGGAACAACGGCACGGCTTCGGGATCTTCGCTGAACACATGCAGGCACACGGCCGAGTGTTCATCGGCGGTGCCTTCAAGGACCGCGCCTACCAGCCGTGGATCGAAGCCACGCAGGAAGAACATGCCTTCCACCGCGGCCTCGCGGCGGGCACGCAAGGCTAGCGGCTGCGAATCGCCCTTGAAGATGCGCTGGTGTTCGCGCAAGGCCTCTTCGATCTCGTGGTTCCGCGGCAGGGCCTGGTCGTCGATGATGCCCAGGCGCTCGGCGGCCTTCAGCTTGGCATGGTGGAAATCGCGGATGCCGTGTTCGCTCATCAGCCGGGCGGCTTCCTGGGCGATGCGTAGCCGGGTGCGCTGGCTGCGGTCCTGGGCGTGGATGCGGTGGTGTTCGCCTCGTGACATGAGCGTATGACCCCGTGTGCAGGACGTGGGGTGAGATTACATGTTTTGACAGTTTTTGGTGTGAGCGTCGTGTATTGGCTTTTAGAAGATGTCGTAGGAATGCTGGTCGGTCTCGTCCTGCTGTTGCTGCTGCTGGGCTTGCTGGCGCAGGCGGTCGACGTCTTCCACCTTCATGATCTCGCTCATCGCATCCGGGTCGCCGGCGCTGGTGGGCATGCCGGAGCTGCGGTTGATCTGCACCGTGCTGATGCCCGGCGGCATCGGCAGCGTGGCCGATGGGGTGTCCTTCAGCACCGCGCCCATGTAGTCCTGCCAGATGGGAAGCGCTGCCTTGGCGCCGAACTCACCCTTGCCCAGCGAGGTGAAATCGTCGAAGCCTACCCATACCGAGGCCACCAGCTTGCCGTTGAAGCCGACAAACCAGGCATCGCGGTGGTCGTTGGTGGATCCGGTCTTGCCGGCCAGGTCGTCGCGCTTCAACTCCATTGCCGCGGAACCGGTACCGCGGCGGATCACGTCCATCATCATCGACGTCACCAGGTAGTCGTTGCGCACGTCGATCACGCGCGGGGCCAGGTGCGGCGGATGCGGGCCGGTGGTGTGGGCGTCATCGGGCAGCTTCGCATCGCCGATCACGGCAGCCGTGGAGCTGGTGGCCGGTGCGTTGGCCGGGCCTGAAGGGGTGGAAGGCGGCGGCGGGCCGGGCGGCGTGGTATCGAGCAGGCGCTCCTGGCAATCCACGCAGGCCCGCGCCGGATTGGCCACATAGACGGCCTGGCCGTTGCGGTCGGTGATCTGCGCGATGAAATACGGCGTGACCAGGAAGCCGCCGTTGGCGAATACCGCATAGCCGCGGGCCATGCTCATGGGCGACACCGAAGCCGTGCCCAACGCAAGCGACAGGTTCTGCGGGATGGCATCGGGTGTGAAGCCGAAGCGGGTGGCGTAGTCGCGAACGTAGCGCACGCCGATGGCATCGAGCAGGCGCACCGACACCAGGTTCTTCGACTTCACCAGCGCCTCGCGCAGGCGGATCGGGCCATCGAACTTGCCATCGTCGTTGGACGGCGCCCAGATGCCGTCGGGCCGTGACGGATCGGGGAACACCACCGGTGCATCGTTGACGATCGACGCGGGGGTAAAGCCACGCTCGAAAGCCGCCGAATACAGGAATGGCTTGAAGCTCGAACCTGGCTGGCGCGCGCTCATCACGGCGCGGTTGAACTTCGAACGCTGGAAATTGAAGCCGCCCACCAGCGCCTGCACGGCGCCGTCCTCGGGATCGAGCGACACCAGCGCCGCCTGCACGGAGGGAATCTGCGTGAGCTCCCACTGGCCTTTCTCGTTGCGCTGCACGCGGACGATGTCGCCACGCTTGACCACCGCGTCCACGCTCTTGGGCACGCTACCGGCACTGGTTTCGTTGATGTAGCGGCGCGCCCAGGCCACCGCGTCCATATCCAGCGTGATCGATTCCTTGCTGGACAGGTACACCGTGGCTTGTTTGGCGGCCGAATCGGTGACGATGCCCGGCTGCATGCCGCCGGCCGCCATGTAGCCGGCCAGTACACGGTCCAGTTCCTCGGTGCCGGCGCCCGCGGGCAGTTCGTCGTGTCCCTCGGGACCGCGGTAGCCGTGGCGGCGGTCGTAGCTGGAGAGCTTGTCGCGCAGGGCGGTGTTGGCCGCGTCCTGGCGCACGGAGGTGACCGTGGTCTTGACGGTATAGCCTTCCACCAGGGCGTCGTTGCCGAGCTTCTCGATCGCCTGCAGGCGTGCCATCTCGGCCAGGTACGGTGCATCCACCTCGATCGGCTGCTCGTGCGGATACGCATCGTTGGGTTCGGCGATCGCCTGGTCGTACTCAACCTTGGTGATGAAGCGGTTTGACAACATTTGGCCCAGCACCCAGTTGCGGCGGCCGATGGCGCGCTTGGGGTTGTTGAGCGGATTGACCACCGAAGGCAGCTGGAAGGTCGATGCCAGCATCGCCGACTGCGCCACGGTGAGCTGGTCGAGCGTCTTGCCGTAGTAGAAGCTCGCCGCCGCGCCAAGGCCGTAGGTGCGGTGGCCGAGGAACATCTTGTTGATGTAGAGCTCGAGGATTTCATCCTTGGTGAGTTCGTTCTCCATGCGCAAGGCGATGAAGATCTCGGTGAGCTTGCGCGAATAGAGCTTCTCGGGGCTCAGGAAGAAGTTTCGGGCGACCTGCTGGGTGATGGTGGAACCGCCCGGCCCCTTGTCGCCGCCGGAGGTGATCACATGGATGCCGGCGCGGGCGATGCCGTGCCAGTCGACCCCGGGATGGCTGTAGAAGTCCGCGTCCTCGGCCGAGAGCACGGCGTTCTTCATCTTGGCCGGCACGTCGGCGATGCGCACGGGGATGCGCCGGGTTTCGCCGAAGGTGGCGATCAGCTTCCCATCGAACGTCTCGATGCGCAGGGGCACCTGCATATGGACGTCCCGCAGCACGGCCACGGCCGGCAGCCGGGGCGCCAGGAGCCAGTAGGCCACCCCGACCGCCGCCACCACCAGCAGGACGCCCACCAGGGCCAGGATCAGCGCATAGCGCAGCAAACGCTTAAGTATTGCCATGAATGGTCGTTAGGAAGGCATGGGCGCGAAGTGGCGCCGAGTATAGGGGGTCACGAGATTCCGCCCTAGCGGCGGGAGCTTACCCGTCCCTGGGACAGGGGCTTATGGCTCGGAATGACGAACTTGTGATTTAGTTCCGAACCAAAGGGTTGCGACCCATTGCTAAAGCATTAAGTTTTCGATCTAATGCCTTCGCGTCCAGAAACAAAAACCTAACGGGACGCAGGGGAAGGGGGACATCGTGGGGCTTTTCACACCGAAGGCGCCGCCGTTAATCGGCGTCGACATCAGCTCGACTGCCGTAAAGCTTCTCCAGTTAAGTCAGGCTGGCGGGAGGTATCGCGTTGAGCACTACGCCGTTGAACCGCTGCCGCCCAATGCCGTCGTCGAGAAAAACATCGTCGAGGTCGAGGCCGTCGGCGAGGCCATCCGGCGCGCCCTTTCCCGTTCCGGCTCCAAGCTCAAGCACGGCGCTGCCGCCGTGGCGGGCTCGGCGGTCATCACCCGGCTGATCCCGATGTCCGCGGATCTGGCCGAGGATGACCTGGAAAGCCAGATCCAGATCGAGGCCAACCAATACATTCCCTATCCGATCGAGGAAGTCTCGCTCGACTTCGAGGTGCTGGGCCCGGTCAAGGACAACCCCGAGATGAACAACGTGCTCCTGGCGGCTTCCCGCACGGAGAACGTGGACATGCGCATCGCAGCGCTCGACCTGGGCGGCCTGTCCGCCCGCGTGGTCGACGTCGAGGCGTTTGCCATGGAGAACGCCTTCGGCATGGTGGCCGACCAGCTCTCCGTGCCGCGCGACGCCCTGGTGGCGGTGGTGGACATCGGCGCCACCATGACCACCCTGGCGGTGCTGAAGAACCAGCGCACCATCTATTCCCGCGAGCAGGTCTTCGGTGGCAAGCAGCTCACCGACGAAATCATGCGCCGCTACGGCCTCTCCTATGAGGAAGCCGGCCGCGCCAAGCGCAAGGGCGGCCTGCCCGAATCGTACGAAGCCGAAGCCCTGGAGCCCTTCAAGGAAGCCCTGGTCCAGCAGGTCAGCCGCCTGCTGCAGTTCTTCTTCGCAGGTTCCGAATACAGCCGGGTCGACCAGGTGGTCCTGGCCGGCGGCTGCGCCTCGATCGAGGGCATCAGTGAGTTGCTCGAAGCCCAGCTGGGCATCCCCTGCGTGGTGGCCAACCCGCTGGCGCGCATGGCGCTGTCCAGCCGCGTGCAGCCGCAGGCACTGGCCCAGGACGCCCCCGCGCTGATGATCGCGGTCGGCCTGGCCATGAGGAGCTTCGACTGATGGCACGGATCAACCTATTGCCGTGGCGCGCCGAGCGCCGCAAGCAGCGAGAGCGTGAGTTCTACATGCAGCTGGGCGTGGCAGCGCTCGTCGGCGTGATCGTGGCGTTCGCCTGGGTGCTGTGGATGGACATGCGCATCGACAACCAGAACGATCGCAACACCTACCTGAAGGGCGAGATCACCCAGCTGGACGAACGCATCGCGAAAATCCAGGACCTGGAAAAAACCCGCTCGCGCCTGCTCCAGCGCAAGCAGATCATCGAGCAGTTGCAGGCCAACCGCTCGCAGATGGTCCATCTATTCGACGAGATGGTGAAGACCATCCCCGTCTCCGCCCGCCTTTCCAACATGAAGCAGACCGGCGATTCGCTATCGCTCGATGGCGTGGCCCAGTCCAATGCCTCGGTGGCTGAGTACATGCGCAGCATCGAGTCCTCGCCCTGGATGGGCCATGTGGACCTGCGCAAGACCGAAAACAGCCACGACGCCTCGCGCATGCCTTATTCGTTCGGCCTGGACGTGAAGCTTTCCCGGCCCACCGGTGACAGTGCGGACGCTGCGGCAACGCCTGGCGCCGCCGCAGCTCCCGGCGCCGCTCCGGCCGTGCCGGCACCGTTGGCCAATGCCGCGAAGTCCATGTTGCCGTCGCCGGCGGGCTCCGCAGGCACGTCGCCTGCGGCCGCTCCGGGCACGCCTGCAGCAGCACCTGCCGCTTCACCGCCGCCGGTTGCCGCCGTCAGCACGGCGCCCGCGCCGGCCCGTCCCGCCACTGCCGGGGGGGCACGCAAATGAAGTTCTTTGACGATCTGCGCAACCTCGACCGCCACAACGTTGGCGGTTGGCCGAAGTCGGTCAAGCTGTTCTTCACCTCCATCGTCTTCATCGTGATCGTGGTGGCCGGCTGGTACTTCTTCGTCTCCACCCAGCAGGACGACCTGGAAACCGCGCGTAACCAGGAAGCATCGCTCAAGACCGAGTTCTCCGCCAAGCAGGCCAAGGCCGCCAACCTCGAGGCGCTGCAGCAGCAGCTCAACGAGATGCAGGACATGCTGCGCCAGCTGCTGCGCCAGCTGCCCAGCAAGACGGAAATGCCCGAGCTGCTGGTGGACATCTCGCAGACGGCGCTGGCCGCGGGCATCGAGAACGAGCTGTTCCAGCCTGGTGCCGAAACGCCGAAGGACTTCTACGCCGAGAAGCCGATCACCTTGCGCATGGTGGGCACCTATCATCAGTTTGGTGCCTTCATCAGCGGCGTGGCCTCGCTTCCGCGCGTCGTTATCCTGACGCTGCACGACGTGTCCCTGAGTCCGAAATCCGCCGCCGTCAAGGGTGGCGACCCGGTCCCCGGCGGCCTGCTGGTCCTGCAGGGCACGGTCAAGACCTATCGCTACCTTGAAGACGACGAGGCGGCCAATACCGATACACACCCGCAGGGCGCCGCCGCCAAGGGGGCCAAGCCATGAGCCACTTCATGACCCCCGCCCGCCGTTGCCTGCTCGTGATGGGTGCCGTGGCTACGCTTGCCGGTTGCACCGGCGGCACCTCGGATCTTCGCGACTGGGTGGCCGCCGAGAAGGCCAAGAAGGGTGCGCCGATCCCGCCGTTGCCGGTGATCCAGACCTTCGAGACCTTCGCCTACAACGACCAGGCCAAGCGCGATCCGTTCAGCCCGAGCACGGCCGAGATGCAGCAGTCGAGTACCGCGTCGGGCCCGCGGCCGGACGAGAACCGTCCGAAGCAACCGCTGGAAATGTTCTCGCTGGATAGCCTGAAGATGGTTGGCACGGTTGGTGCTGGCAAATCCACCGAAGCATTGGTCAAGGATCCTGGCGGCGTTATCCACCGCGTGCATATGAACGAATACATGGGGCAGAGCTATGGCCGCGTCACGGGCGTTGCCGATGATCACATCGACCTGGTCGAACTGGTTCCGAACGGTACTGGTGGCTGGATGGAACGCCAGGCCAGCATCGCGCTCGGCGAAAAATAAGCATCGATCGGGGACGATGAACATGACTACCTCCAACACTCATCTTCGCGGTCGCTCGCCGCGCCTGGTACGCCGGGCCGTGGCGCTGCTCGCCTGTGGCGGCGCGCTGGTCTTCGCGCAGTCCGCGCTGGCCGCAAGCACCCTCAAGGACGTCAGCTACGACGCCCAGCCGGGGGGCAAGGTCGAACTTCGCATGACCTTCGACTCGCCGCCGCCGCCGCCGAAAGTCTTCACCACCGGCAACCCGCCGCGCATCGCGGTGGACTTCGCCGACACCACCAACGGCTTCAGCACCCGCCACGTCGACGTCAACAAGGGCGCCACGGCAGGCGTCTCGGTGGTCGGTGCCGGCGGCCGCACCCGCGTCGTGGTCGAGCTCTACCGCGAATCGGCCTACGCCACGCACGTGGAAGGCAACACGCTGGTGATGGAAGTCAGCAATGGCCCGACCGGGGCCACCACCAGCACCAGCGTCGTCTCCGACCCGACCAAGGTCGCACCGTCCGCCTCCGGCGGCCCGGCGATCTCCAACATCGATTTCCGCCGCGGTCCCAATGGCGAAGGGCGGATCATCGTCAGCCTGGCCGGCAGCGGCATCACGCCGGAAATGCACAAGGACAACGGCCGTGTCATCGTCAGCCTTGGCCATGCCACGCTGCCGGAAAAACTCGCCCAGCGCCTGGACACGCTTGATTTCGCCACGCCCGTGCAGTCGATCAACACCACCTCGGTAGCCGGTGGCGCGCGCATGGAGATCCGCGTGAAGGGCGAGGTCGAGACCTCCGCCTACCAGTCGGCCGACGAATACGTGGTGGAAGTAGCGCCGAAGAAGGCCGCCCCGACCGATCCGAAATTGCTCAAGGGCGCCGACCCGGTCTACAGCGGCAACCGCGTCACCTTCAACTTCCAGGACATCCCGGTTCGCTCGGCGCTGCAGCTGATCGCCGACCTCTCGGGCCTGAACATGGTGGCCTCCGACTCCGTCGGCGGCAGCGTCACCTTGCGCCTGGTGAACGTGCCGTGGGATCAGGCACTGGACGTGGTGCTGCGTGCCAAGGGCCTGGACAAGCGCCGTAACGGCAACGTGGTCTGGATCGCCCCGCAGGCGGAACTGGCCACCTACGAGCAGAACCTCGCCGATGCCCGCCAGAAGGCGCAGGACAACGCCGAGCTCGTTTCCGACTACGTGCCCATCAGCTATGGCAAGGCCTCGGACATCGCCAAGCTGCTCACGCAGGGCAGCCTGCAGAGCAACAGCGGCGGCAGCAGTAGCAGTACACAGCGTGGTTTCCTCTCCTCGCGCGGCAGCGTCTCCTTCGACGAGCGCACCAACACGCTGTTGATCAACGATTCCCCCGAGAAGGTGCGTGAACTGCGCGACCTGATCGGCGTGCTCGACCGCCCGGTGCAGCAGGTGCTGATCGAATCGCGCATCGTGGTGGCCTCGGACAGCTTCAGCCGCGACCTCGGCGTGCGCTGGGGCGTGCAGGCCTTCCAGCACAGCCCGGGTGGCAAGAACGTGCTGGGCACCACGCCTGACCTCACCAGCACCACCACCGGTGGCGGCACGAACACCGGCGCTGGCGCCAGCAGCCTGATCACCCAGGTCCACAACAACGATGTGGGTCTGGCCAACGGCACGGTCACCAATCCCAGCCTCACCCTCCCCGGCGGCTACAACGTGAACCTGCCGGTGGCTAACCCGACCGGTTCCATCGCCCTGGGCATCATCGGTTCGAGCTACCTGGTCGACCTGGAACTCTCCGCCGCGCAGACCGAAGGCCGCAGCGAAGTGATCTCCAGCCCGCGCGTCATCACCGCCAACCAGCAGGAAGCGGTGATCAAGCAGGGCCAGGAAATCGGCTACGTCACCTACCAGGCCAGCGGCAGCGGCGGCGGCGCGCAGAACGCCACCGTGCAGTTCAAGGATGCGGTGCTGGAACTGCGCGTTACGCCCACGATCACCGCCGACAGCCGCGTCTACCTGAAGATCAACGTCACCAAGGACGCGCTGAACCAGTTCGTCAACAGCCCTGGTGGCGGTTCGGTGCCGCAGATCGACACCCGCGAGATCAATACCTCGGTGCTGGTGGATAACGGCCAGACGGTGGTGCTCGGTGGCATCTACGAAGTCACCAAGTCCAACACCATCGACAAGATCCCGGGCCTGGGCGACATACCCGGCATCGGCGTCCTGTTCCGCCGCACGTCCCGTCAGAACGACAAGGCGGAACTCTTGATCTTCGTCACCCCGCGCATCCTTTCAGACTCCCTGCAGTAACGGTGAGTTGTTGAAATAGCGGGGAAAAAGGGCCCTCCGGGGCCCTTTTTCTTGGATGGCTACAAGCCTTTAGGCACAAGCCCCCGGGCCGCCGGTTCAGTAAACTTATCGCTTCCCCGACGGTCTGAACCTGAATGATGACCCCAGCACCGCCCGCACCCGCCACATCGCCCGGCCATCCGCTGCAGGCCGCGTTCGCCGCACTGCGTGAGGATCTCGCCCGCAGCATCATCGGCCAGCCGCACCTGGTGGAATGCCTGCTCGTCGCTCTCCTGGCCGACGGCCACCTGCTGGTGGAAGGCGCCCCGGGCCTGGCCAAGACCACCGCCATCAAGGCGCTGGCCCAGCGCATCGATGCGGATTTCCACCGCGTGCAGTTCACGCCCGACCTCCTGCCCGCGGACCTTACCGGCACCGACATCTTCCGGCCGCAGGCGGGCACCTTCGAATTCGAGCGCGGCCCGTTGTTCCACAACATCGTGCTGGCCGACGAAATCAATCGCGCACCGGCCAAGGTGCAGTCTGCGCTCTTGGAAGCCATGGCCGAGCGGCAGATCACCATCGGCCGCCGCACCTGGCCGTTGCCCGACCTCTTCATGGTGATGGCCACGCAGAACCCGATCGAGCAGGAAGGCACCTTCGCCCTGCCCGAAGCCCAGCTCGACCGCTTCACCATGCACGTGACCATCGGCTACCCCGACGCTGACGCGGAACTGGCCATCCTGCGCCTGGCGCGCGAGCAGGCGCGGCAGTCGATGCACACGCCGGTGCCGGTGAAGCCGATGCTCACGCCGGCCGACGTCTTTGCCGCGCGCGATGCGGTACTGAACGTGCACGTCTCGCCCGCGCTGGAAAATTACCTGGCCCAGCTGGTGCTGGCCTCGCGCGATGCCGGGCGCTACGGCCCTGAACTGGCGCGCTGGATCGCCTGGGGCGCCAGTCCCCGCGCCTCCATTGCGCTTGATCGCTGCGCGCGGGCCCGTGCCTGGCTTGCCGGGCGCGACTACGCGCTTCCCGAAGATGTCCACGCCGTGGCCCACGAAGTCCTTCGCCACCGCATCCTGCCCAGCTACGAAGCCGAGGCCGAAGGCATCCGCCCCGACCGCATCATCGACCGCCTGCTGGACCTCGTGCCGTTGCCGTGAACACCGCCGTCGACGCCAGCATCGACGGCGACGGTCGCACCCGTGTCAGCCTCGCCGAACTGATCGCCCTGCGTGCACGCGTGGCGCGGGTGAAGCTGCCCCCCGAGCGTGTGCATACGGCCCGCCACGGGCAGCAGTCCAGCCGCCTGCACGGGCGCGGCATGGACTACGCCGAATCGCGCGCCTACCAGCCGGGCGACGATGTTCGCCGGCTCGACTGGCGCCTGACCGCGCGCAGCGGACGCCTGCATACGAAGCTGTTCGAGGAAGAGCGCGAAGGAAGGTTGCTGGTGGTGGTGGATACCAATGCCGGCATGCGCTTCGGCACGCGCGCGCGATTCAAGTCGGTGCAGGCCGCGCGTGCGGTGGCGCTGGCCACGTGGTACGCGATGCGGGGCGGTGACAAGGTCGGCCTGATCGCCTTCGGCGGCCAGCGCGGCCAGCTGCGCGCCCAGGGCGCCCAACGCGGCGCCCTGGCCATCGCCGGTGCCCTGGCACGCTGGGATGCCGTCGGGCCGGTGCACGGGGATGAAACCCTCGCCGCCGCCCTGCAACGCACCGGTCGTGCCGCGCATGGCGCCCGTCGCGTGCTGGTAGTGACCGATGGTTTCAGTTGCGACGACGCCACGCGCGGCAGCCTGCTTGGCGTGGCCCGCCGCGCCGAAGTGCTTTTGCTGGGTGTGTCCGATGCGCTGGAGTTGAACGTTCCCCCCGCCGGGCGTTATCCCTTCGCGCATAACGGCGAGCGCTTCGAAGTAGAGCTTCATGGCCAGGCCCAGCGCGAGGCCTTTGCGCAAGCCATGGGCGAGGGGCACCGCCGCCTGCAGTCGCTGGCCACGGAACTTGGCCTGCGCCATCGCATCATCGATACCGCTGCCGATCCACTCGATGGCATCGCCCACCTGCTGGGCAAGGGCGGCCCGCGATGACGCAACCGAACTTGCAACTACGCGACATCCATTTGCCGCCCCCGCCTGGCTGGTGGCCACTGGCACCGGGCTGGTGGATCCTGATCGCCGCATGCCTGCTGCTGATGGGCGCGGCGGCGTGGTGGTGGCGCCGGCGCATGCTTGAACGCCGTCGACATGCCGCGGTGCTGGCCGAACTCGACCGTGCACGCGATCGCTACGGCAACGACGGCGACCTGCCTGCCTACGCTCGCGAGGTGTCCCAGTTGCTGCGCCGTGTCGCCCGCAGGCACGACGCCAGCGTGGTGGTCCAGCAGGGCAATGCCTGGTCGGCATCGCTGCAGGCCCTGGCGCCGAAAGTCGACGTGATGCCCCTGGCAAGCCTGGAGACAGTCTTGTATCGCCCATCGGCCACGCTGGATGTCGACGCCGTCCATCGCAGTGCGGACGCGTGGCTGCGGGTGGCGCTGCCTGTGCGCCGGAGGCACCGTGCCTGAGCTGCATCTTCCCCTCATTGCATGGCCCTGGCTTGCCGCGGTATTGCCGCTGCCCTGGCTGCTGCGCTGGTGGTTGCGCCCGGAAGCGCCGGGACAAGCGCTCAACCTGCCGCAACCGGGCCTGTCGCTGGCTACCGCGGTCGGCGGCCGTTCGCCGCGCGGATCATGGCTCTTGCTTGGCCTGGCGTGGCTGTGCCTGGTGGGAGCGGCCATCCGCCCGCAGTGGCTGGGGCCGCCCCAGGCGCAGGAACACAGCGGCCGCGCAATGATGCTGGCGGTGGATCTCTCCGGTTCCATGGCGCAGGAAGACATGGTGCTGGCCGGTCAGCCGGTAAGCCGTTTTGCCGCGGTGAAGGCGATTGCCGGCGATTTCATCTCGCGGCGTTCGGGCGATGAACTGGGCTTGATCCTGTTCGGATCGCAGGCTTATTTGGTCACTCCGCTTACCTACGACCTGGATGCCGTGCACGCCCAACTGGACGGTTCCGCCGTGGGCCTGGCTGGTCGCGAAACGGCGATCGGCGATGCGATCGGCGTGGCCGTCAAGCGGTTGGCGTCGTTGCCCACCCAGGCGCGCGTGATGGTGTTGCTCACCGACGGCGTGAACAACACCGGGGCGATCCAGCCGCTTGATGCGGCGCGCGCGGCGAAGGCCGCCGGCGTGCGTATCTACACCATCGGCATCGGCGCCGACCGCATGACCGTGCCGGGCTTCTTCGGTTCCAGCGTGGTCAATCCGTCGGCCGACCTGGACGTGGGCATGCTCACCTCCATGGCCAACGACACCGGCGGCCGCTTCTTCCGCGCCACTGACACCAGCGCGCTGGCCGATGCATATCGCAGCATCGATGCACTCGAACCGATGCCGCACCAGGGCCAGCCGCTGCGTCCGCATATCGAATTGTTCCGCTGGCCCCTGGCGGCCGGCCTCGTGCTGGTGTTGCTGGCGTCACTGTCGCGGATGCTCAGACCGAGGGCGACAGCATGAGCGCGCTTACGGCCTTCCATTTCATCCAGCCGACCTGGCTGTGGTTGTTGCTCGCCGTGCCGCTGGGCGCGTGGTTGCTCGTGCGTGGTCGCGGCACGCCGCGCGTGTTCGATGGCCTGGTCGATTCCCCCTTGCTGCCGTTCCTGATGGAAGGCAAGCCCGTGCGGCAGCGCCTGCCACTGGTGCTGGGCGCGCTTGCCGCGGTGCTTGCCATCGTGGCCATGGCAGGTCCCTCGTGGGATCGCCAGTTGCAGCCATTGTTCGCCGACCGCGCCGCGCAACTGGTGGCGGTGTCGATGTCCTCGCACATGCAGTCGCGTGACCTGGTGCCCGACCGCGCCAGCCGTGCCCGCTACAAGGTGCGCGACCTCTTCGAAGCCAATCGCGATGGGCTGAACGGCCTGGTGGCTTATGCCGGCGACGCCTTCCTGGTGGCGCCGCTCACCTCCGATGCGCACAGCACCGATGAACTGCTCAATGCACTGTCACCCGATGCGATGCCGGTGGACGGCAACGACGCGGCACGCGCGATCGACATGGGCGCCGATGCCATCGCTCATGCGGCCAGCCGCGGTGGTTCGCTGGTGCTGGTGACCGACGACGCCGACAAGAACGCGATCGCCGCCGCGGCTCGCGCCCGCGCTCGTGGCATCCGCGTTTCCGTGTTGGGCATCGGTACTGCACGCGGCGGACCGATTGCCGCGCCCGACGGTGGCTTCGTCAAGGACGCCGGCGGCAACGTGGTGATGGCGGCGCGCAACGATGCCGCCCTGTCGGCGCTGGCCAGTGCCGGCGGCGGTATCTTCGTGCCGATGGATGAAAGCCATCGCGATATCGATGCCCTGCGCGCCATGCTGGTCGCCGACCCTTCCCAGGCGAAGGCGGAGAACGCCGAAGCCTCCGACTGGCAGGACCGCGGCCCGTGGTTCGTGCTGGCGCTTTTGCCGCTGTTCGCGTTGATGTTCCGCCGCGGCTGGTTGCTGATGGCGGTCCTCGTCGCGGCGCCAATGGTCGCGCCCAGGGCCCATGCCGACGATATCTTCCACAATCGCAACCAGCGCGCGGCAGCGGCACTGGCTGCCGGCGATGCGTCGAAGGCCCGCGAACTGGCGACCGACCCCAACCTTGCCGCCGCGGCTGCCTACAAGGAAAACGACTACGGCGCGGCGGCCGATACCTACGCAAAACTTCCCGGCAGCGATGCTGCCTACAACCTTGGCAACGCCCTGGCCAAGGCGGGCAAGTACCCCGAGGCCATCACCGCCTACGACCGCGCCCTGAAGTTGCAACCCGGCCACGCCGATGCCACCGCCAACCGCAAGGCGGTCGAAGCTTTCATGAAACAGCAGGACAAACAGCAGCAGCAAAAGTCCAAGGACGCCCAGCAGGGCAAGGACGGCGACGACAAGCAGAAGGGCGAGGGCGGCAAGGGCAAGGACAAACAGGGCGGCAAGCAGGACAGCGGTGGCCAGCAGCAGGCTCCGGGGCAGGGCCAGGGCGAGGATTCTCCGTCGCAGGGCCAGGGCACCGGTGAATCCAATGGCAAGGCGCCGCCATCGAACCCGGACCAGAACGACGCCGGCAAGGATGGCAAGGACACTACGGGCAAGCTCGACAAGGAAGCCGAAGCCCGCCAGGACGCCCAGGCCAAGGCCGCCCAGCAGGCCCTGAAAGAGCAGATGGACCGTGCCATGGCCGGCAAGGCCAAGGCCGACAAGGGCGACGGCAGCCACGACTTAGGCGTACAGGCGGAGGATGCCGACGGCAGTCGAAACCTGCCTCCTGCGCTACGCCAGGCCCTGCAGCGCGTGCCTGACGATCCAGGTGGTTTGCTGCGCCGGAAATTCATGCTCGACTACCAGCGCCGCCAGGGCGTGCAACCGGACGATGAACCATGATCAGGGCGCGCCGCCTGGTTTTCCTGCTCGTCTTCGCCCTGCTGCCTGTCGCCGTGCTGGCACAGGTGACGGCGCGGGCGAGCCTTGACCGCACGCAGGCGCGGTTGGGTGAAACGGTGGCGCTCACCATCACCGTCGATGGGCTGCAGCAGGCTTCGCCACCCGACCTATCGCCGTTGTCGGGCGATTTCGCCGTGCTGGGCAGCTCCACCAACAGCAGCCTTTCGATCATTAATGGCCAGCGCACGCTACGTACCGAGTTCGGCGTGGCCCTGCGGCCGAACCATCCCGGCACGATCACCATCCCCGCTCTTGACGTCGCCGGGCAACTCACCTCGCCGCTCAGCCTGCACGTGGACGATGCCAGCGCGGCTGCGCCCTCGTCACGGCAGGGGCCGGTGTTCCTCGAGGCCTCCGCCGACACTGACCACGCCATCGTCGGCCAGGCCATTTCGTATACGGTGAGGTTGCTCTACGCCCTGGACCTGGCCGACGGTTCGCTGGGCGATCCACAGACGGCGGGCCTGTCGATGCGTCGTGTCGGCAACGACAGCAACTACCAGGCGCAGCGCAACGGCACCACCTATCGCGTGCTCGAGCGGCACTACGTGGTGTTTGCCCAGCATGCCGGCAAGCTCACCATCCCGCCGGTGAATTTCCAGGGCGAGGCGCTCGACCAGCGCGGCCAGGATCCTTTCTTCGCCGGTACCTCGCCGGTCTCGGCGGTATCCAACACTGTCGAGGTCGACGTCGATCCAGTCCCCGATGCCGGGTCGCAGGGTACCTGGCTTCCCGCTTCCGCCCTTACGTTGAAGCTCGATGGCCTGCCGGCCGACGGCAAGGCGCATGTGGGAACGCCGCTCACGCTGAACCTCACGCTGGAGGCCACCGGTCTTCCCTTTGAGGTCCTTCCGGCCCTGAGCCTGCCCAAACTCGACGGCGCCGATGTCTATCCGGACAAGGCCAGCACCGGTACCCGCGACGATGGCAGCGCGCTTATTGGCCGGCGCTCACAGGCCTTTGCGGTGGTGCCGACCCGGGCCGGCACGCTGTCGATCCCCCCGATCACCCTGCATTGGTGGAATACGCGCAAGCGCGCGATGGAAACAGCTAGCGTGCCCGCGGCCAGCATCGAGGTCACTGGCCCGCCGGGTGCACCCGCACCTGCCACCGGATCCTCCGCTGCCACGGCAACGCCGGATGCGGCGGTTGCCTCCCATGAGTCCGCACCGACTGCCGCGCCATTGGCAGGCCGCGAAACGGTCAGCTTGGTATCCCGCTGGAAGGCCATTGCCGCGGCGCTGGTGGTGGTATGGCTGGTTACCCTGGTGCTTGCTGTCTGGCTGTGGCGGCGCCGTAATCGTGCCCCGCGCCCCGGGCTCCCGGCCACGGAGTCAGGGATGGCGGGTGGTCGCAAGGGTTTCCTTGCCGCCGTTACCACGGGCGACGCGGCAGGCATCGGCCAGGCCCTGCTTCGATGGGCGCGGGAAACGCGGCCGGCGGTGCGAAACCTCGGTGAGCTTGGCCTCGCGCTTGCCTCGCCGGCCCAGCGCCAGGCCATTGAAGGCTTGCAGCGGGCGCGTTTTGCCCCGGGGGGAGCGGTCCTTGACGCCCAGGCGTTGCGTCGGGCTTTCGAACCGGGTCTTGCCTGGGCACGGGATAGCGCACCCGTGCACGATGATCTTCCCCCGCTCTATCCCGGCAGTGGTTAGCTGAACGCCCTCATGTCAGCAGCGCGCGGCGCACCGCATCGGCCGTTTCGGGGCTGTAGCAGCACAGCGTGATGGCCACGTCGCGGGCCTGGGTGGCGTGAATGACCGCCACCGCCACGGCGGAAGCTGCCGCAACGGGGTATCCATAAACCCCGCAGCTGATGGCCGGAAAGGCGATGGAGGTCAGTTCCAGGCCGGAGGCGACCCGTATGGCATGGCGATAACAGGCAGCGAGCTCCCCGGCCTCGCCGTGGTTGCCGCCGCGCCAGATGGGGCCCACAGTATGGATGACGTACCTCGCCGGCAGGTCGAAGCCCGGCGTTACCCGGACGTCTCCCACACGGCATCGCACGCCGGGCGAGACTTCAGGCAGCACCCGGCAAGCCTCGAGCAGGCGCGGGCCGGCGGCACGGTGGATGGCTCCATCCACGCCCCCGCCACCCAGCAGCGAGGGGGCGGCCGCGTTCACGATGGCGTCCACTTCCAGCCGTGTAATGTCGCCTTCGACCACTTCGATCCACACGGTGCCCCCTTTGACCCATGCCGCAAGTTCATGCGAACTATACTCAACCCCACGTTCAGAATAAGCAGCCGGCCATGGACATCAAGCTCGAAGACATTTCCTTCGGATACCTGATCAACGACGTGACCTTGCTGTTCCGCAAGCACTTCGATCGACGGGCCGTCCGTTTCGGCCTGACGCGCGCGCAATGGCGTGCACTGAAGGTCCTGCACAGGCGCCCGGGGTTGCGCCAGACGGAGCTCGCTGAATTCCTGGAAATGGAGCCCATCGCCGTCGGACGGGTAATCGATCGCCTTCAGGCGGCCGGTTTCGTCGAGCGACGGGCCGATCCTGCCGACCGCCGCTGCTGGCGCCTCTACGATACCGAGCAGTCGCGGGGGGTGATCGACGACATGGAAGACATCGCTCGCAGCATCCGCCGGGATGCCACAACGGGTATTTCCCGTGAGGAATTGGAGCAATTAATGGCCACCCTTGAGCGCATGAAGGAAAATTTACAATCACTGGAAGGTGCTGCGTCAACGGCTTAGCGCAGCTTATAGCGATGACAAAGCGCTAAAGGACGATTGGCAGGACCCAATCGCACCGAACGCTGGCACAATCCGCGGGCTCACGGGAAAGCAAGTCGAATTTCCCGTAATTCCATGAGGTTGGCATGTCGAAGAAGTCCTGGATCAAAGTCATCGCCCTGGTTGCCGTGGTCGCTGCCGCGTGGATCGGCGTGCGCGCCTGGCATGGCGATGGAAAGGACGCAAAGACGGCCAATCGGGGCGCCCAGGCGGTACCGGTGAAGATCGCGCGCTCCACGAGGAGCGACGTGGACCTTGCCATCCGCGTGATCGGGCGTGCCGAGGCCTATTCCACGGTGACCATGCGCGCGCGCGTGGACGGCCAGTTGCAGGCCCTGCACTACACGCCTGGCGCCAAGGTGAAGCAGGGCGATGTCATCGCCCAGATCGATCCTTCGCTGCTGCAGGCGCAGCTGGCCCAGGCCAGCGGCAATGTCGCGCGCGACCGCGCGCAGCTGGTCAAGGCGCGCGCGGACAATGCCCGCTATACAGAGATGGTGGCCAAGGGCTACGTTTCCCGTGCCGACTACGACACCTTCAAGGCAAACCTGGGTGTGGCCGAAGCCGCGCTGCAGAGCGACCTTGCTGCCGAGCAACTTTCCCGCACGCAGCTGGATTACGCGCGCATCGTCGCGCCCTTCGATGCAGTGGCCGGACAGCCCCTGGCTTATCCTGGCGCCACCGTCCAGGCCAACATCACGGACCTGGTGGTGCTGAACCAGGTCAGTCCCATCCGCATCACTTTCAGTATCCCCGAGGACAGCCTGCCGTCGGTACGTGCGGCGCTGGTCCGTGGGCCGGTCGCGGTATCGGCGAAAATCGCTGGCGACACCGCGTCGCTCATCGGCGAGCTTGAATTCATCGACAACGCGGTTGCCACCACCACCAGCACGATCCTGCTCAAGGGACGCTTCGCCAATGCCGATGGGCGGCTTACTCCGGGCCAGTATGCCGACGTATCGTTGCCCACCGCGCGCATCGCAAGCGCCGTATCGGTGCCGGTGGTGGCGTTGCAATCCAACAGCAACGGATCGTTCGTGTTCGTCGTCGGGCCCGATAACAAGGTCAAGCAGACGCCGGTAACGCCAGGGGCCACCTTCAGCGACCGTGTGGTGATCGACAAGGGCCTGGAAGAAGGGCAGTCGGTGGTCACCGAAGGCCAGCTGTTGCTGGTCGACGGCAGCACGGTAAAGGCGCAGGGGAGCTAACGCCATGGCGCTCAACGTCCCGGAGATGTGCATCCGACGGCCGGTGATGACCACGCTGCTGATGGCGGCGCTGGTGATCTTCGGCATCGCAGCCTATCCGAAGCTGCCGGTGAACGAGCTTCCCAACGTCGACTTCCCCACCATCAACATCAGCGCGAGCCTGCCTGGCGCCTCGCCCGAGACGATGGCCTCATCGGTGGCGACGCCGATCGAAGCGCAGCTGTCGACCATCGCCGGCATCGACCAGATGAGTTCGACCAGCGCGCTGGGCAGCACCACGATTACCGTCAGCTTCAAGCTCGACCGCAACATCGACGCCGCCGCGCAGGACGTTCAATCGGCCATCGCCGCCGCGCAGCGCCAGCTGCCGCAGGAGATGCCCACGCCGCCCACCTATCGAAAGGTGAACCCGGCCGATGCGCCGATCCTGAACCTGGTGATGCGTTCGTCCACCCTGCCGTTGTCCACGGTGGACGATTACGCCGAAACCGAACTCGCCCAGCAGCTGTCGATGCTCGACGGCGTGGCGCAGGTGAACGTCTACGGCTCGCAGAAATACGCCGTGCGCGTGAGCGTGGATCCCGATCGGTTGGCGGCCACCGGCATCGGCATCGACCAGCTGCAGACAGCGATCGCGAACGCCAACGTCAACAAGGCCACCGGCTCGCTCAACGGCCAGCGCCAGTTGCTGTCGATACGCTCCGACGGCCAGTTGATGAGGGCAGCGCCCTATAACGACATCGTGGTCGCCTACCGCAACGGTGCGCCCGTGCGGCTGAAGGACCTCGCCAACGCGAAGGACAGCGTGCAGAACGACCAGGTGGCTGCCTGGTACAACGGTGAGCGCGCCATCGTGCTGGCAATCCAGCGCCAGCCCGGCGCCAACACGGTGGAAACCGTGGACCGCATCATGGCCACGCTGCCGGGATTCCGCGCCACCTTGCCGCCGTCGGTGAAGCTGGATGTGCTGTACGACCGCTCGCAGTCGATCCGTGATTCCGTACACGACGTGCAGTTCACCCTGATCCTGGCCGGCGTGCTGGTGGTGCTGGTGATCTACCTGTTCCTGGGCAATGCCTCGGCCACGCTGATCCCGGCGGTCGCGTTGCCGATCTCGGTGATCGGCACCTTCGGCATCATGTTCGCGCTGGGCTACAGCCTGGATAACCTGTCCCTGCTGGCCCTGACGCTCGCCGTGGGTTTCGTGGTGGACGATGCCATCGTGATGCTGGAGAACATCATCCGGCATATCGAGGCGGGCGAAGAGCCCTTCGAGGCCTCGGTGAAGGGATCCAACGAGATCGGCTTCACCATCATCTCGATGACGTTGTCGCTGATCGCCGTGTTCATCCCGGTGATGTTCATGGGCGGCATCATCGGCCGCCTGTTCCACGAATTCGCGGTGACCATCTCGGTAGCGATCCTGATTTCAGGCCTGGTGTCGGTCACCCTCACGCCACTGCTTTGCAGTCGGTTCCTGAAGCACGACCACGACGCGAAGCCTGCATGGATCGTGCGCATGTTCGACCGCGGTTTCAGCGCGGTCAGCCACGGCTACGGCACCAGCCTCGCCTGGGCCATGGCGCGTCCGCGGCTGGTGATACTGGGCTTCGTCGCCAGCCTGCTGGCCACCGGGCTGTTGTTTTACGTGGTGCCGAAGGATTTCATCCCCGCAGGCGATACCGGCCAGCTTCGCGTCACCGTCGAAGGCTCGACGGATATTTCCTTCGCCGCGATGGCCGCGCGGCAGCAGGAGATCGCCAAGGTCACCGGCGAAGATCCGAACATCGATGCGTACATGTCGTCGGTGGGTGCCGGCGGTTCGCGTCCCACCGCCAACAACGGCTCGTTGTTCCTGCGCCTGAAGGACGCCGGCGACCGCGACCTGGGCGTGGACGACCTGATCCAGTCGCTGCGCAAGAAATACGCAGCCATCCCCGGCATCCGCACCTATATCCAGAACCCGCCGGCGATCCAGATCGGTGGCCGCCAGTCGAAGGCGCAGTACCAGTACACGTTGCAGTCGACGGAATTGCAATCGCTGTACGACTGGTCGGGCAAGGTGCTCAATGCCTTCAAGGAGCTACCCGGCTTCCAGGACGTCACCTCGGACCTCGACCTCAACAGTCCGTCGATGAACGTGGTGGTGGACCGCGACAAGCTGGCCACGCTGGGCCTGACCATGAACCAGGTGCAGACGGCGCTGGGCAGTGCTTTCGGCGCCAACCAGATCTCCACCATCTACGGTGCGGCCACCCAGTACTGGGTGATCATGGAAGTGGAGCGGCGCATGCAGAGCGACACCAGCGTGCTGTCGAGGATCTATGTCACCACCGACGCCGGTGCGCTGGTGCCGCTCGATACAGTGGCGCATTTCGAACGCAAGCCTGAAGTACTCACCGTGAACCACCAGGGTCAGCTACCGGCGGTAACGGTGTCGTTCAACCTTGCCCCCGGTGTTTCCTTGAGCCAGGCGGTGGGCAGCATCAACGGCGCGATGAACAAGATGGGCCTGCCGGCCACCATCAGCGGCAGCATCCAGGGCACCGCGCAGGCCTTCCAGGACTCCATGCAGGGCATGGGCCTGTTGCTGCTGCTGGCGGTGTTCGTGATCTACCTGGTGCTGGGCATCCTGTACGAGAGCTTCATCCAGCCGCTGACCATTCTTTCCGGCCTGCCGGCCGCGGCGGTCGGCGCGCTGCTGACATTGGAAATCTTCGGCGCCACGCTCGACCTCTTCGCCTTCGTCGGCATCGTGATGCTGGTGGGCATCGTCAAGAAGAACGCGATCATGATGATCGACTTCGCGCTCGAACGTCAGCGCCATGGCGATGTCACGCCGGCCCAGGCCATCTACGAAGCCTGCCAGGTGCGTTTCCGCCCGATCATGATGACCACCATGGCGGCCTTCGCAGGCACCTTGCCCATCGCATTGGGTCTGGGCGCCGGTGCGTCCACACGCCGGCCACTGGGCCTGGCCGTGGTCGGCGGCCTGGTGGTGTCGCAGATCCTTACCTTGTACCTGACGCCGGTGATCTACGTGTACATGTCGCGCGCGGCTGAAGCGATGGGACGCAAGAAGAAAGGGAAGGTGGGGCCGCCGGCGGAGGCGTAAACCCTCCGGATCAGTGGCATGGCGTTTCAAACCAGCTGCACATCCATCGTGGCCAGGATGTCCTTGTCCACCACCACATTGATCCCGGTGATCAGGCCGTTCTCGATGACGAAATCGAACACGGTGAAAATGTTGCCCCCCGGCGCATAGGCAGCGCCGTAGGCGTTGTCCACCATCGCCACCTGGGCCGCGCGGGCGCGTCCATTGAACACGTCTGCCACCAGTTCCGCGCCGCGCACCTCGCTGGCGATCTTCGGAGCACCTGCCGGGGCGGTCAGTGCAGCGGCGACTGCTGCAGCATCGGCGCGCAGCACCACGTCCGGATCAAGCAGCGACAACAGTGCGCCGAAGTCGCCTTCGCGCGAAGCCTTCAGGAACGCCTCGACGATGGCGCGGCGTACCTGCCCGGTAGCTGCGCGACGTGCACCCAGGCCCTGCACGCGTCGACGTCCGCGACTGGCTAGTTGCCGCGAGGCTTCGGTGGAACGACCCACGATCACCGCGATGTCCTCGAAGGCCACGCCGAACATGTCGTGCAACACGTAGGCAAGCCGCTCCGATGGCGCCAGGGTATCGAGCACCACCAGCATCGCCGGGCCAATGGCGTCGGCCAGCATCGCCTGGTGTTCAGGATCTCCGCTGCGGTCGTGGTCGGGCAGGTAAGCGTCGACATCGTCGGTAAGCGTGTCTTCGGCCCGCGCGCGGCGCGTCCGCAAGGTATCCAGGCAAATGCGGCTGACCACCGTGGTAAGCCAGGCACGCAGGTTGTCCACCGATTCACCTTGCCGCCCCAGCCGGAACCAGGCCTCCTGCACCGCGTCCTCAGCTTCGCTGGCCGAACCCAGCATGCGGTAGGCCACGGCGTTCAGGTGGCTGCGCTGGGCATCGAAGGCCCGGGCCAGGCTGTCGTTATCGTTCATTGGTCACATTGTCCTTCGTCGCTTCGTCTACCTATCAGACGTACCCCACAACACACATGTGACGAGGAAATACCATGAAAGCACGCATGAATAATCCGGCGCTGGTCATCCCCGAGGCTCGCGAGGCGCTGATGGCGCTGAAAAAGACCACCGAAGGGCAGGGCGTCGCCGAGGCCACGCTGGACCTGGTGGAGCTGCGCGCCAGCCAGCTCAATGGCTGCAGCGCCTGCGTGGACATGCACTGGCGGATGGCTCGCAAGAAGGGCGAAACGGACGAGCGCCTGTTCTCGGTGGCGGCCTGGCGCGAGGCACCCTATTTCTCCGAAGCCGAGCGCGCCGCCCTGGCCCTGTCTGAATCGATGACCCGGCTCGCCGACCAAGCCGACGCCGTTCCCGACGATGTCTGGAATGACGTGGTCCAACACTACGACGAACGGGCGCGCGCAGCGTTGATCGTGGCCATCGCCAATATCAACGTGTGGAATCGCCTCAACGCCACCGTACGCCAGCCGGTGATGTCGTGGGGCTGATCGCCCATCGCGGCCGGCGTCATGCCATCAACGGATGGTATTTGCCGGCGGTTTTTAGTGGTGATGATTCCTGACCGTGCCTAGCATGGCTGGCTTCCCATATACGGAAGTCAGCGATGCTCTTCATTTCGCCTGCGTTGTTGTTCTCGTCCTACCCGGCATGGCAGCAGCCGCCAGACGGCACGCAGCGGACCGTTTCCAGGGGCATGTCGCAACGCACGCAACCCTGATCCGCCGCAGTTCACCCCTGAGCAAACCATGCGCTTGGAAGATCTGATCTCGCATGGCCGCTACGGAAGCTTGCCTGTCAAGGGCGGTTAGTCTCGCGCCCCGTCCTTGGCAAAAGCACCCGGCGCTGAACCGAAGTCAACCTTCGCCTGGGCCGCCATGTAAGCGAACGTGGCGTACGCCGCCACGTTCTGCGCTAGTTCGTTTTCGACCGTGTCTATTTCCACTCCTGAAGCCGTGCCCCGGGTTGGCCGCCATCGACGGTCGACTTATATAAATTCCTTAAGGAGGATGCCGCAAGTTCGCACTAATTCACCTGTGGTGGAAACCAGGTCCTCGCTTTCGCGCTGCCCTGTTTTCTTCCAGGCCGACATAAACAAAGAATTAGACCGACACGATATTCCCTGTCTGCCGATAGGCACGTCGCGTGGATGCAGTCTACTGTTTGCCGTGGAGGTACTGCCGCATGCGGAGCCGAAAATGGCACGTGGCGGCTAGCTTCCAGGAACGCATCCAATCCTCAAAAGGAATTGTCATCAATGAACAAAAAAAATGTTCTGCGCCTTGCCGCATCGCTATTGGTAGTCGCCAGCATCAGCGCGCATGCCGCGACAATCAGCCCGGCCGGTGTCCCATTCTCAGCTACTGGGACCATGGTGCTACGTGCAGGCCTCGCTGCGCCGACATGTACTGTCTCGATGAGCGGTCTGGTGACCGCGGATGGCTCGCAAGCCGTGGTCAACTCGGTGAGCATCAGTGGGGATGGGAGGTGTGGTGGTTCCAGGGTCAAGAACCTGCCCTGGACCATTCAACCCACCTCATCTTCATCGGCTTTCATCAGTGGCGTAGCGATCGATGTCGGACTTTCGCGGTGTGGCCCGTCCACGGTCTCTGCGCAGTGGAACAACAGCACCAACACGCTATCGGCGACGGGTCAGCCTATGGGCGGCAATTGTACAATGCAGGTTTTGACACTCAGCCCCAACCCGGCGTTCACCTTCAGTGACAAATTTGCAGGCGAATAGCGAAAGCCGGAAGTAGGAAAAGCAAGGCGAAAGCCTTGCTTTTCCTTAAAAACGTGCCTTACATGTCCTGGGGTTAGTCGTGCGCCCCGTCCTTGGCGAAGGCACCCGGTGCTGAACCGAAGTCACCCTTCGCCTGGGCCGCCATGTAAGCGAACGTGGCGTACACCGCCACGTTCTGCGCCAGTTCTTTCGGATCGATCTTGTCCAGGGTGTCGTTGGCGTTATGGTGGAAGTCGAAGTAGGTGGTGCCGTCCTGGGTGAGCGACAGCGCGGCCATGCCCTTGCCGTGCATCTGCGAGAGGTCCGAACCACCGCCGCCGGGTTTGGTTGCGTCGTAGGCCACGCCGATCGGCTCGAGCACCTTGGCGATCTGTTCGATGGCGCCGCGCGCCTCGGGCTTCACGCTGGCGGTCATGCGCCACACCGGGCCTGAGCCGAAGTCCGACTCGGTACCCAACTGGAACTTCGCCACTTCACCGGCGTGCTTGTCTGCATAGGCGCGGCCGCCCCACAGGCCCATTTCCTCGTTGGCGAAGGCGATCACGCGGATGGTGCGGTCCGGGCGTTGGGGCATGTCGTGGATCAGCTTGGCGGCAGCCATGGCAATGGCCACGCCAGCGCCGTCGTCGATCGCGCCGGTGCCCAGGTCCCACGAATCCAGGTGGCCACCGATGGCTACCACTTCGTTGGGATGCTTCTTGCCGGTGATTTCGCCGATCACGTTGGCGCCGGTGTATGTGCCCTTGAAGCCGACGTCGAGGTCGAGCTTCACCTGCACGGGTTTGCCCAGCGCCAGCAGGCGCCCGAGCTGGTCGGCGTCGGGCAGCGACAGCGCCGCGGCTGGCGTGGCCTTGGCTGGATCGGTGAATCCCGTGACGCCGGTGTGCGGCGTGCGGCTGTTGGCATCAGTGCCGGCCGAGCGGATCAGGGTCGCGGCCGCGCCCTTGGAGGCGGCGATCACCGGACCCTGCACGCGCTGAGGCGAGCCGATGCCGTAGTCATGGCCGTCCTTCTGGCGGGTCATCTTCGCATCCAGGAAGACGATCTTGCCCTTGATGGTAGCGGGGTCCGCATCCTTCAGCGCCTGCAACGAGGGGAACGCCACGACCTCGGCGGTGAGGCCACCGGTGGGCGTGCCGGCGGAGTAGCCCAGCGCCGTGAGCGCAAGATTTTGCGCGTGTTCGCCGACGATGGCGCCGTGCTCGGAGTGACGCTCCCACAGCGGGTAGGTCACCGGTTCCAGATACACCTTGTCGAAGCCCAGTGCCTTGAACTTGGCCACGGCCCACTCACGGCCGCGCTGGTCGGCGGGAGAACCTGCAAGGCGCTGGCCCACTTCCGTGGTGAGCGAGGCCACTACGTCATAGGCGGTGTTGTCGGCCATGGCCTTGTCGCGCAAGGTCGTGGCCGCGGTGACCGCGTCGGCGGGAATGGTGGTGGAACTGGCGGCGAAGGCGCCGCTGGCAAAGACCAGGCCCGCGGCCAGGGCGGTCAGGCGAAATTGGCGGCGCATCGATATTCCCCGTCAGGTGAAACCTCGATTATGCCGCCATCGGCGCCTGGCCGTGGCCGTGACCTATGGCATTTACTGTTGCTTCTTGAGCAGGTCGCGGATCTCGGCCAGCAGCACCTGGTCGGCCGTGGGCGGAGCCACGGCTTCCTCGTGGCGCGTCAGCTTGTTGATCATCTTCACCACCGCGAAAATGGCCAGAGCAACGATCGCGAACTGGATCACCACGTTGATGAACACACCGTACTGCACCGCGACTTCCGCGGTCTTGGTGGCGGCGTCCGCCGGACGCAGCACCCATTTGTAGCTGGAAAAATCGATGCCGCCGATCAGGTAGCCGATCGGCGGCATGATGAGGTTTTCTACCAGCGAAGTGACGATCTTGCCGAACGCGGCACCGATCACCACGCCCACGGCGAGGTCAATCACGTTTCCGCGCAAGGCGAATTTCTTGAATTCGGCGGCGAAGCTCATCGATATCTCCTCGGAAAGCTGATGGGATGGTTTCGGGCGTGAAGCCTAACGGCCAGCCTGTGGTGATTGTGCAAAACGCATCAGGTGATGCGGCCTTCCAGCGAGACGATATTACCCAACGTCGCTTCAAAGCGGTCGCCACGCTGCAAGGCGGCAACACCGGCCGGCGTGCCGGTGTAGATCAAGTCGCCGCCCTTGAGCTCATACAGCTTCGACAACGCCGCGATGATCTCGGGTACCGAATGCACCATTTCTCCCAAGGTCGCCGACTGGCGCTTCTGGCCGTTGACGAACAAGGCAATGGGCGTGTCGCCGTTCACCCCGGCGCGATCGGCTGGTACCAGCATGGAAATGGGCGCAGAGTGGTCGAATCCCTTGGCGGTATCCCACGGTGCGCCCTTGGCTTTGGCGGCGGCCTGCAGGTCGCGGCGGGTGAGGTCCAGGCCGATGGCATAACCATAGATCAGGGCCTGGGCATCGGCCGGGTCGATATCGCTGCCGCCGGCCTTGAGCGCCACCACCATCTCCACCTCGTGATGCAGGTCCGACGTCGCCGACGGATAGGGTACGTCGGCGCCATCGGTGACCAGCGCATCGGCGGGCTTGGTGAAGAACATCGGGCTGGCCTTGTCCACGGTGCCGCCCATCTCCTTCGCATGCTCGGCGTAGTTCCGGCCAATGCAGAAGACCCGGCGCACCGGAAACCGCAGGGGCAGGCCGTCGATGGCAATGGACGGGAGTTCTGGAACGGGTAGCGCGTAGTTCATGGGGGACGTACTTCAGCGAAGGGGAAGATCCATCGTGCGCGGGGGTGCCTGCGCTGTCAAACCTGTCGTGACAGGTTCCTTATCCGGCAGAAATACCTGCCTAGGCATAGATGTGCCAGGTCGTGTTTTTGCCCGCCCGGCCCCGTATCCTGCCGGGCGGAGCGTGTTCGAAGGGGCATCCGCACGAATGACAGCTGTCATCGAAGGCGGTTGATCGGCCGCCATTACTTGGCATGTGGGGCATCAGCCAAGCTAGCACCATCGCCAAACCCACGGCGCGATGCGTGGTACAGCCACGCGGACCTACAGGGAAAGGGAAAGGGATGAGCAACGCGGAACTCTTGAAGCAACTGCGCATCGACCATGCCCAGCGCGAGTCGCACGGTGGCGGCAACGGCCTGAAGGTCGCCATCATCGTCGGCGTGGTAGTGCTGGTGCTGGCCATCGGCGCCGCTGTTGCCTGGTGGTTGCTGGGCACCAAGGCGCTGCCCGTGCAGACGGCCCAGGCCACGGCGCCGACGGCGCAGTCCGGTGCCGGCTCCGTGCTGCAGGCCACCGGTTACATCACCGCGCGCCGCCAGGCCACGGTATCGGCGCAGATCACCGGCACGCTCACCGAGGTGTTGATCGAGGAAGGCGACCGGGTGAAGAAGGGCCAGGTGCTGGCTCGTCTGGACGACAACGGCTACCGCGCCAGCCTCGAGGCCACCAAGGCCAGCGCCTTGGCGGCCAGCGCACAGGCATCGCAAGTATCGGCCCAACTCGAACAGGCGCGCCGTGATGTCATCCGCGCCGATGCCCTGGCCCAGCGTGGCCTGGTGTCGAAACAGTCCGCCGAGCAGCAGCGTGCCACCACCGATGCGCTGGTGGCCCAGTTGCGTTCGGCCCAGCGACAGGCCGAATCGGCGCAGTCGCAAGTGAACGTGGCCCAGGTGAACTACGACTACACCGTGGTACGCGCCCCCTTCGACGGCGTGATCACCGACAAGGCCGCGCAGGTAGGCGAAATCGTCTCGCCGCTTTCGGCCGGTGGCGGCTTTACCCGCACGGGCGTGGGCACCATCGTCGACATGGATTCGCTGGAAATCGACGTGGATGTCAACGAGGCCTATATCGGCCGCGTCAAGCCCGACATGGCTGCCGAGGCCGTCCTGGACGCCTATCCCGATTGGAAAATTCCCGCCCACGTGATCGCCATCGTTCCTGCCGCCGACCGCGGCAAGGCCACGGTGAAGGTACGCGTGGCACTGGAATTGAAGGACGAACGCATCGTGCCGGACATGGGCGTGCGTGTGTCCTTCCTGGATGCTCGGCCCGTGCGGGCCGCGGCGCCGCCGAAGGGCGTGCTGGTGCCGGCCAAGGCGATCGTGCAGCGCGATGGCCACGACGTGGTGTTCGTGGTGGCCGACAACCGCGCGCGCCAGCACGCGGTGACGCCCGCTGCGCAAAGTTATGGCGAACTTCGGCTGGTGCCGTCGGCCGTGAACGCCGGCGACACCGTGGTGGTGTCGCCGGCGGACGAGCTTCACGACGGCGCCGCGGTGGAGCCGGCGAAAACGCCCTGAACCAGGATTTTCAGTCATCAACAACGCATTACCTTGCCGGCACGCCGCCGGCGCACCGATCGGGAGAGGACCATGGGTACGCTTATCGACATCCGCGACGTCAGCAAGGTGTATGAGCGCGGCAAGCAGAAGGTGGAAGTGCTGCACGGTGTCAATCTTGCCATCGAGCAAGGCGATTTCCTCGCCTTGATGGGTCCCTCCGGTTCGGGCAAGACCACCTTGCTGAACCTCATCGGGGGCTTGGATTCGCCCACCGGCGGCAACATCACCGTGGGTGGCCAGCGCATCGACCAGCTCGGTGGCGGCCAGCTGGCGCGCTGGCGTGCGCAGCACGTGGGTTTCGTGTTCCAGTTCTACAACCTGATGCCGATGCTTTCGGCGCAGCGCAACGTGGAGCTGCCGTTGCTGCTGACCAAGCTTTCCGCTTCGCAGCGCAAGCAGAACGCAGCCGTTGCACTGAAGCTGGTGGGACTGGACGATCGCTCCTCGCACAAGCCCAGCGAACTCTCTGGCGGCCAGCAACAGCGCGTGGCCATTGCCCGGGCGATCGTTTCCGATCCCACCTTGCTGGTATGCGACGAGCCCACCGGTGATCTGGACCGCCAGTCGGCCGAAGAAGTGCTTGGCCTGCTGCGGGAACTCAACCGCGAGCACGGCAAGACCATCGTGATGGTCACCCACGATCCCAAGGCCGCCGAGGCTGCCAATCACATCCTGCACCTGGACAAGGGCACCCTGGTCGAACAGGCAACCGCCTAAAAGGAGCCGGTCATGAAATACCTGCACCTGATATGGGCGGCGCTGTTCCGGCGCAAGACCCGCACCATCCTTACCCTCGTTTCCATCATCACCGCGTTCTTGCTGTTCGGCATGCTCGATGCCGTGCGTACTTCGTTCAATCAGGCTGGGCAAAGCGCCAACGGCGCGCAGCGCCTGCAGACCGGCTCGAAGCTTTCTTTCATCCAGACCTTGCCCTCGGCGCTTGGAGCGCAGATCGCCCAGGTACCCGGGGTGAAGATGGTGACCTACGCCAACTGGTTCGGCGGCGCCTACCAGGACCCGCACAACCAGGTCTTCAGCTTCGCGGTGGACAACAATTACGTCGACCTCTATCCCGAGATGGACGTGAGCGCGGCCGAGCGCAAGGCCTTCGACGACACCCGTACCGGCGTGCTGGTGGGTGAGAAACTGGCCAAGCGCTTCGGCTGGAAGGTGGGCGACAAGATCCCGATGCAGTCGACCATCTTCCCCAACAGGCAAGGCGACAAGAACTGGAACTTCGACATCGTCGGCATCATCCATTCGAAGGACAAGAAAGCCGGCGCCTTCTTCGACGCCATGATGCTGCTGCACTGGAAGTACTTCGACGAGACCACCCCGTACAACCAGGGTAACGTCGGCTGGTATGTCACCCGCGTGACCGACGTCAACCAGGCTGATCGCGTGGCCAAGGCAATTGATGCGATCTCGGCCAATTCCGACCATGAAACCCGCACGCAGACCGAACAGGCCGCCACTGCCAGCTGGATGAAGCAGCTGGCCGACATCGGCCTGATCGTGGGCTCGATCATGGGCGCTGTGTTCTTCACCCTGCTGCTGTTGTCGGGCAACACCATGATGCAGGCGGTGCGCGAGCGCACCAGCGAACTGGCGGTGCTCAAGACCATCGGTTTCCCCAGCGGCAGCGTGCTCAGCATGGTGCTGGCCGAATCCGTCCTGCTGGTGTTGCTTGGCGGGGTGATCGGCCTGGGCCTGGCTACCGTGGTAGTGCCGGCGCTTGCGGCGGGCAGCGGCGGCATGCTGAACCTCCCCGGGGTGGGTGCGAACACCTGGGTGCTGGGCCTGGTGCTGATGGTGGTGATCGGCCTCTTGGTCGGCTTGCTGCCCGCGCTACGCGCCATGCGCTTGAACATCGTCGATGCATTGGCCGGACGCTAGGGAGAACCACATGCGATTCCTGATCAATCTTGGTTTGCTTATCCTGCTGGTGGCGGTGATCGTCGGTTGGATCTTCCTGCCCTGGTACCTGGCGCTGGCCCTGGCCGTCGTGCTGGCGGCGTGGCTGTTGTTTACCCGCAGCGGCGGGCAGGCGGCCTCGGTCACTGCCGTGGGCGTAAGCACGCTGCGCCAGCGCTTAGGTTCGGCATCGGTCATCGTCATCGGCATTGCCGGCGTCGTGGGCGTGTTGGTGGCGCTACTGGCCATGGCCGAAGGCTACAGCCAGACCCTGCGCAAGACCGGCAGCGCCGATACCGCCATCGTCATGCGCGGGTCTTCGGCTTCGGAAGTGATGTCCGTGCTCGATCGCGACAGCGTCGTGCTGATTCCGCAGGCCGAGGGCATCGCGCAAGATGCGCAAGGAAAGCCCATTGCCTCGCCCGAGCTTGTCGTGGCGGCGAACCTCCCCATCAAGGGCGGTGCCGCCGACGAGGAAGGCAGCGTGCAGTTACGCGGCGTGGGTGAACAGGCCTGGGCGGTGCGCCCGGAGGTAAAGATCATCCAAGGCCGTAACTTCAAGCCCGGCATGCGCGAACTCATCGTGGGCAAGGGTGCGGTGAAGCAATTCGCCGGGATGGTGCCGGGCCACGAGATCCGCCTTGGCAACCAGGCCTGGACGGTCGTGGGCATCTTCGCCGCCGACAACGCGATGGATTCGGAAGTGTGGGGCGATGCCGCCGTCGTTGCCGATACCTACCGCCGCGGCAGCAGCCGCGCATCGGTCACGGTGAAGCTTGCCGATCCGTCGAAGTACGAGGCGTTCAAATCCTCCCTGGAAGGCAACCCGCAGCTGAAAGTGGACGTGGACACCACCCTGGATTACTTCAACAAGCAGTCCGAGGGCACGGCCAAGGTGATTCGCATCATGGGCATCGTGGTGGGCCTGATCATGGGCATCGGTGCCATGTTCGGCGCGCTCAATACCATGTTCGCCGCCGTGGCCGCCCGTGCACGGGAAATCGCCACGCTACGCGCCATCGGTTTCCGCGGCTTGCCGGTGGTGGTGGCGATCATGCTCGAAACCATGTTGCTTGCACTGATCGGCGGCGTCATCGGCGGTGTGCTGGCCTGGCTGATCTTCAACGGCTATAGCGCATCGACACTGGCTGCAGGCACCGTGGGGCAATTGAGCTTCGAGTTGAAGGTGACCGGCGCACTGCTGTGGACAGGCGTCAAGTGGGCACTGGCGATCGGCTTCATCGGCGGCCTGTTCCCCGCGGTGCGTGCCGCTCGCTTGCCGGTGACGACAGCCTTGCGAGAGCTGTAGGCCTGCATCGGCCAAACGAAGGGCAGTAAAGGTTATTCCGGCGGGGCATGATCCATATGGTTAACGAGCGGAAGGCCGATACGCCGGTCTGAACTCCAGGAGCATGTTGGTGGGGCGCAACAACGCGCCCCACCTCCTGGAGAAATTCATGCGATCCACCAGCCTTTTTCGTCTTTCTGTAGCCATGCTGTCGATAGCCGGCGCTGCTTCGAGCTTCGCCGAGACCGCCGAGCCGACCTTGCCCTCACCTGTGCGCGTGGCCGACATCGAGGAGGCACGACAGGTGCTGAGCGGTTGGCTGGCGCCCGGCTATTTCCCATCCACCGTTGTGTCGCGTCCGGGCGCTACCTTCCTCCGCCTGCATTTTTCATCGGTGTACCTTCCCGAGGGTGCGTGGGTGGAACTGGCCAATGCCTCAGGCGAAGTGGTTGATCAATTCGATGCCAACGACGTAGCATCGGGAAGTGGCGAGGATGGTTACTACGCCAAGTCGGTCGAAGGCGACGCCACCACCGTCACCGTGCGCCACGACGGAAGCAACACTGGCCGAGCCTTCGCCCTGGTCGTCGATCGCGTCGATGTCGGCTTCGCTCCTATCACCGGGTTCGCGGTCATTGGCGCCGACCAGCGTGAACGTCCTGCTTGCGTGCTGGCCACAGATGCAACCATGTATCGCCGCTCGCAGGCCGTTGCGCGGGTCTACGGCTCCGGTTACGTGGCCACGGCGTGGCGGGTGGGCGCAGAAAACCGCATGCTTACCAACCATCATGTCATCGGCAATCAACAGAACCCGGCTGATTTTGAATTCTGGTTTGGCTACGAGCACGCCGCGTGCGGAGGTAGCGATGCCACCACCCAGGGCACCAAGGTGCGTGGAGGCCAGCGCCTGGTGGGGGATGCGGGTCGAGACTTCCAGCTGTTCACGCTCAACGATGCGGAATTTTCGTCCGGCAAGGTGGCAAGGTATGGCTACCTCGGCCTGGATGTCACGCCGCTGGCGGTGGGCCAGCCCGTATATATTCCCCAGCACGGCGGCGGACGTCCGAAGCAGATTGCCCGCACGGACGATTCGCAGCGCGCCTGCAGCATCGCGTCGATCGCGGGCAACATGAGGCGCTATACGTGCGATACCGAGGGCGGCAGCTCAGGTTCCCCCGTGATCGATCGCCAAAGCCACCGCGCGCGCGTCCTACACAATTCAGCCATCGCCGGCAGCAACCAGGGCAATGCCATCGAGGTGATCTGGCCGACCATCCGGCCTTACTTTGCCAATGGCCAGGTGCCGTCCGGCAGCAACTAACCAAAAGTTCCCTTGGGTGGGTGGTTGCGCACCTGCCTCAGGGAATCACCGGCGGCACGTAGTGCAGCGTCGTGCCCAGCAGCCACAACAACCCCAACACCAGCGGGATGTGCACCAGTAGCTGGATGAAGGTAAAGCCCACGATATCCCGCGCCTTCAGTCCCAGTACGCCCAACAGCGGCAGCATCCAGAACGGGTTGATCAGGTTCGGCAGCGCCTCAGCCGCGTTGTACACCTGTACCGCCCAACCCAGGTGGACGTGCAGGTCGTTGGCGGCCTGCATCACGTACGGCGCCTCGATCACCCACTTGCCGCCTCCGGAGGGCACGAAGAACCCCAGCACCGCGGAGTACGCGCCCATCACCAGGGTGTAGGTGTCATGCGAGGCCACGTGGACGAAAGCGTTGGCAAGGTGGTGAGCCAGGGTTTGACCATCGGCACCGCGGGCCTGGGTAAGCAAGGCCGCGATGCCGCCGTACAGCGGAAACTGGATCAACACACCAGACGTGCTGGGCACGGCGCGCGCCACTGCGTTCAGGAAGCTTCGTGGACGCCAGTGCAGCAACATCCCCACGGTAAGGAACAGCAAGTTGTAGGTGTTGAGGTTGGCGATGGCCGTGACCACCGGCTTGGCAACGAACTCGTGCACCAGCCAACCCAGCCCCAGCAGCCCCACCACGACCGACAGCAAGGGACTGTACTCGAGCCATTCGCCGGGCCGCTCGCGCGGTGGCAGCTTCGGCGTGGCATGGTTTGAATCCACCACGAATTCGCTCGCCGTACGGGCATTGGCGTCGCCCGGCGCCGTAAGCCAGCACACGATCAGCGACACTACGATCAGGCAGATGAGCAACACCTGCGACTGCCACAGGAAGATCGTCTGCGAGAACGGCAACACGCCGGTGATGGCTAACAGCCCCGGCGGCATGCTGGCGGGATTGGCCTGCAATTGAGCAGCCGACGAGCTAAGGCCCATGGCCCATATGGCACCCAGGCCCAGGTACGCCGCAGCGCCCGCGGCCCGGTAGTCGATTTTCAACTCCTGCCGCCGGGCCAGCGCCCGTACCAGCAGGCCGCCGAAGACCAACGAGAAACCCCAGCTCAAGAGCGATGCCAGCATGCTCACCAGGCCCACGTAGCACACCGCCGAACGGCCACTTCGCGGTACACGGGCCAGGAAATCGATGAACCGCGCCACCACCGGCGCCGTGGCCACCACGTAGCCGCCGATCACGACAAAGGCCATTTGCATGGTGAACGGGATCAGGCTCCAGAAGCCGTCGCCGAAAGCGGTGCTAGCCGATCCCACGCTGCGCGGCAGCAGATCGATGAAACCAGTCGCGGCGCCAGGGCCGGGCAGGGCGCCCATCACGATCGCGGCGACCGCAACCACGCCAACAGCAAGGGCTGCGAACACCCAGGCATCGGGAAACCATCGCTCGGCCCAGGCGGCGCAACGCAACGCCGCGCGGGCCAGCAGTCCTTCGCTTTCCGTCGTCAAACGTGTTTCCCCTTGCGGCGGTGGCATGCCGGACATGGTCGCGCCATGCCTGGTTGTCCCGCAAGCCAAGCTTGCTGGTTTTACCGGGCGCGCAGCAGCGTGATGATGCCCACGCCCACCAGGATGATCGCCATGCCGGCCAGGTCGAACGGGCCCACGGTTTCACCTGCCACCAGCACGCCGAACAACACGGCGACGGGCGGGTTCACGTAGGCGTAGCTGGTGGCCACGGCCGGACGCACCGTCTTCAGGACATAAAGGTAGGCACTGAAGGCGATGATGGAGCCGAATACCACCAGGTACGCCAGGGCAAGCGTGGCGCGCAGCGTGGGATGGGCGGGCATGCGCTCGCCCAGCGCAAGCGCGAAGATGATCAGCACGACGCTGGCGCAGGTCATCTGCGCGGCAGTGTTCATCGGCCCCGATGGCATGTCCTGTCGCTTGCTCCACACCGAACCAAAGGCCCAGGCGCTGGCGGCGAAAATCAGCGCGATCGCGCCGATCCGCGAGCTCGACAGGCCGCTGCCCAGGTTCAGCACGATCACGCCGATGAAGCCCACGGCAAGGCCTACCGTTTCGCGCCGCGTCGGCCATTGCCCGTACATCCCCGAATACACCGCGGCGAACAGCGGCATGCTGGCCACGGCTACCGCCGCGATGCCGGAGCTCACGCTGCCTTCGGCAAAACACACAAAGCCATTGCCCATGCCCAGCAGCAGCACGCCGGTGATGGCCGCGTTGCGCCATTGACGCGCCGTCGGCAGGGCTACCCCGCGCACCACCAGGACGGCGAGCAAACCCAGGCCTGCAATGAGGAAACGGATGCCCGACAGAAGGAACGGCGGATAGCTTTCCAGCGCGAAGCGGATTCCAAGGTAGGTGGAGCCCCAGATCACATACAGCGCGAACATCGCCAATGGCACCAGCCACGGGCGTGCCGGCACGGGCTGGCCGGGCGTGGCAACCGCGTTGTGCGGGGCGGGGGCGGTGACGCGGGAATCCATGTCGTCTTTTTCTGGGGAATTCGAATGAGCACCATAGCGACGCCGCGCACGTCGCGGTAGCGCGGCGATTGCGCGGCAGCCATCAATCTGGTTCAAGGCACGGCGGACACCGTGCCGGCGGCATCAGCCGTTGCGCAATACCACGTATTCGCCTTCCAGCACGTTGGCTGGACGCTGGGTACGTGCCGCCTGCGGCTGGCGGGAGAGCTTCCAGTGACGTACGGCCATCAACACGCCGCCACCGACAACGAGCACGCCCAGGACCACCACGCCAAAGACCATCAACACGCCGACCACGGCAAGGCCCGCAAGCACCGACAGGGCACGGATGAGCGGGTGGCGGGAGCGGCGAATGGGCTGGAAATTGAAACGCATCGTTAAAAATCCGTATGGCACAATGACGGGTTCATCGAACTGTCACCTTGGGGCCAAATGCCCCGTGAGGCAAGTGCCATGGTTAGTATTTCCCCCGGCCAAACCCTGTGTTTGCTCGAGGACATTCCCGACGGCGGCGCCATCGCCGTGGATGCGGTGCTGGCCGACGGCGAGGACTCCATCATCGTGCTGCGCGAAGGCGGCCATGTGCGCGCCTACCTCAATGTCTGCCCGCACGCCGGACGCCGGCTTGATTGGGCGCCGGGACAGTTCCTGGTCAAGGCCGGCGTGCTGGTGTGCGCAGCGCACGGCGCGAGTTTCGCCACGGCCAGCGGCCTTTGCACCATGGGACCTTGCCGCGGCGAACACCTGCGAAAGGTCGAAGTGCACGTAAGCGAAGAATCAGTGGTGCTCGGACGCGGCGCGGACGCGCTGTAGGCGCTAGCGGTACATCAGGTTGATGCACACCAGGGTAAGCACCAGCACCATGATCGTCAGCGGCAGGCCGGCGCGCAGGAAATCCTTGGCGCGATAACCGCCGGGGCCCGCCACCATCATCAGCGCCGGATGGCCCGAGGGCAGCAGGAAGGTATTGGACGAAGACACCGCCACGATCAGCGCATAGGCCGATGGATTGCCGCCGGTGGTGACTGCCACGCTGATGGCGATGGGCACCATCATCACCGTCGCGCCCACGTTCGACATCACCTGCGAGAAGATCAGCGTGAGTACCGCGATGGACAGCTGCAGCGTCCATTGCGGCGCGCCGCCAAGCACGTGCAGAACCTCCTGGGCAATCCATGAGGCGGTGCCTGTGGAATCCATCGACCAGCCCAGCGGGATAAGACACGCGGTAACGAAGATGGTCTTCCAGTTGATCGCCTTGTAAGCCTCGTCCATGTTCAGCACGCCGGTCAGCAGCATGCCGACGGCGCCAGTCATCATGGCGATGGAAAGGTCGAGGTTGGTGAACAGGGCCAGGCACTTGGCCAAGGTGAAGAAACCCACCGCCTGCCAGATCTTGCCGGGGCGTTGTTCTTCCTTGGGGATGTCGGTCACCACCACCAGGTCGCGGTCTTCCTGGGCCAGCAGCAGATCGCGCCAGTTGCTGTGCAACACCAGCGTGTCGCCAGCGCGCAGGCTTACCGAGCGGACGTCTTCGCGGAAGACCTGGTCTCCGCGATTGACCGCCAGCACCGAGATGCCGAAGCGCTTGCGCAGGCGCAGCTCGCCCACCGACTGCTTCAGGAACCTTGAACTGGGCGGGATCACCGCCTCGGAAATACCCGCGCGACTGGAATTGAACTGCTCGCCCAGCTGGCGCATGCGCGTGGACACGCGGCAAAGCTGGTTGTTGGCGAAAGCGTTCACTTCATCGCGCGGACCCAGCACGCCAAGCACGGTGCCCACCCAGATCATCTGGTCCGACGGCGGCGCCATGCGCGCCTCGTTGCCGTTCTTGATGGCTAGGATCAGCGGCGCGCCATGCAACTGCTCGGTTTCGCCGATGCTCATGCCCACCAGCGGGCTCTCGGCGGTGACGGTGAGTTCGGCAGGTTCGCCGGCAATGCCATAGGTGTCGGCGAAGTAGCTTTCCGTACGGCCGGGCGTGACCTTCAGGCGGTCATCCTCGCGGTCGGGCAGGAGCTTTCGGCTGAAGAAGTAGAAGAAGGCAATGCCTCCTATCGCCAGCACCAGGCCCACGGGCGTGACGCTGAACAGGCCAAACTTGGGGATGGTGTGCGCACCCGGCGGCAGGTTGGCATTGGCGCTGGCGATCAGGTCGTTCAGCACGATCAGCGGGGAGTTCGCGATCAGCGTGGTGTTGGTGCCGGTGAGGATGCAGAATGCCATCGGCAGCAGCAGGCGGGACATCGGCACGCCCGTGCGCGCGGAAAGGCGGCTGGTGACCGGGATCATCAGCGCGGCCAGGGCCTGGCTTGGGATCAGCGCACTGAAGAGGCTGGTGACACTATTGACCACCACGCCCAGGCGCGATTCCACGCCCCGCGCCATGCGCATCACGAACGAAGCGGTGAGGTTGAGCACGCCCGCGCGGTCGAGCCCTGCGCCCATGATCATGATCGCGATGATGGCGATCACGGCGTTGCCGGCGAACCCCTTGAAGACCTGCTCGCCGGGGATCAAACCGGTGAGGCCGATGGTGACCACCACCAGCAGGGCCACCAGGTCGGCGCGGATCCACTCCAGCACCAGCATCAGCATGGTGAAGCCCACCAGCCCGAGCACGAGGATCATTTCGGGGGTGAGGGTCAATGCCACGTGCCGGCAATCCTGGCCAAGGCGAAGGAAGGTTCGTGCCGGTGAGTATACGCGCGGCTACCGACTCCTGGCTGACTTGGCGCTCAATTCGCGTCGTACAGAAAATCCCAGACGCCGTGCCCGAGCTTCAGGCCCCGCCGTTCGAAGTGCGTTTCGATGCGCCAGTCCGGCCGCGGTGCCACGGCTCGCGGCCCCAGGCGATTGGTCCAAGCCGGTGCTGCTTCCATCACCTCGAGCATGTGATCAGCGTAGTCCTGCCAGTCGGTGGCCAGGTGCAGCAGGCCGCCGCGGGCCATGCGCGTGGCAAGCATGGAGATGAAGTCCGGCTGTATCAGGCGGCGCTTGTTGTGGCGCTTCTTGTGCCAGGGGTCGGGGAACCAGATGCGCACTTCCGAGAGCGACCCGGCGGGGATCTCCCGCTCGAGCACCTCCACCGCGTCGTGTTTGTAGATGCGTACGTTGGAGGCATCGCGCGCGGCAAGGGCGATCATCAGCCGGCCCACGCCCGGGCCGTGTACTTCCACGCCGAGGTAGTCACGCGCCTGGTCGTGTTCGGAGGCCCAGGCCAGGGCCTCGCCATTGCCGAAGCCGATCTCCAGCACACGCGGTGCCTGGCGCCCGAAGGTGGTGTCCAGGTCACGCGGCTGGCCCTGGTATTCCAGGCCGAAGCGCGCCCAGTGGTCATCGAAGGCGCGCTGCTGGGCGGGGGTCATGCGGCCTTCGCGCAGAACGAAGCTGCGGATACGCCGCATGACCGGCGATGGGGTGTCGTCGCTCATCGGGCGGCTCCGATGCGCTGGGAGGAATCGATCTGCATCAGGCCATTGTAGCGGCCGAAGGCCATGCTTACCGAACGGTGCCCATCCCGGAGTTGCCGCCCTTCGAGCCGTTGCCGTTGCCATTTCCGTTGCCAGAGGGCCTGGATTCGGCGGTACGCGCCGGCACGCTCATGCGTACCTGGTTTCCAGGCGCCGGTTGTACCGGCGGTGGGCGTTGCCAGCCACCGCGGTTGCCATTGCCGTCGCCACGTCCGTTGCCGCCTTGCCAGCCATTGCCGTCACCACCTCCTTGCCAGCCACGTCCGTTGTCGTTTCCATTGCCATTGCCATTGCCATTGCCAGCTTGTGCACCATCTCCAGGCCGGTCGATGGGGCGGCTCATGTATTGAACCTCGGGCCTGGCACCGCCGCCCATATTGCCGCGGTATGTATGGACCTCGTCACCGCGGACGCGTGGCACGAAGCCCGAAGCCTGCGGCATGTCGTCGGTGGAGACGACGCGGGACCGTGATTCGCCGGCCTGCCGCACCTGCTCCGGTGTTGGCGCGATGAAGCTCAGGCCCGGGCGCGCACTCGCGCCGGCGTCGGGGTTCATGCGCCGCACCGTGGAGACGATCGTGGGCGGGTTGCGGTCAGGTACGCGGATGACATCGACATCGCGTGGCCTGCCGTCATGACTGTGCGTCGGCCATGGCCTCGCGTCGCCGATCGCGGGGCCGTTGGGTTGGGCCGCATGCTGCTGGAAGCGCCGGATTTCCGGGAAGCTCGATACCGGTGCGTTGGCGGCAGCCCACGATTGCGCGGGACGTCCGTGGCCGGGCGGTGGCGGTACCTGGGCGGCCTGGAAGCCCGGGTCGTGCAGGCGGCGGCGCCCGGGCACCCAGCCCCAACGCCCATGGCGGTGCGTCCAGGTCCCATAGTGGAACGGCGCGAAGCCCCACGGCTGGTCGCCGACATAGGTCCAGCCCCAGGGATCGACATAGTCCCACGAGCCGGAATCGTAGGGTTGCCAGTCTTGCGCCACGTCGTTCGGGTACCACACCGCGCCGTCCTGCGGATCTTCAGTCCAGGTCCCGTAGTGATCCAGATCCTGGTAGCCGACGGTGTCCGATGACACGTACTGCGTGGTCGCTGGCGCCACGAAGCTGCCGTCGCGGCCGACCGCCCAGGTGTCGAAGGCATCCGATGGCGGTAGTCCGCTCACTGCCAGCGCCGTCAGCGTGGCGTTGTCGAAGCGATAGCTTTGTCCGCCCTTCAATGCCAGCGGTCCTGCCGCCTTGCCGTAGGCAGAGGCACTGCCTTCGCGCAACTTCACCGCGGTATAGGCTTTGCCGGCCTCGAAACGATAGCGGCCCGGCTTGTCGATCAGCACGGCCACCTTGTCGGTATCGATTTCCAGCGTCTGGCCCGGGTTGAGCGTACGCACGCTTACCTGCAGCACGCCCGAAGGCAGGGCGAAGCGGGCCTGCGCCGGGGAAAGCGACGACACCCCCAGTTCGCTGGTGCCACCCAGCCGCAGCACCGTGCCGCCGAGATCCACCTCGGCCAGCGACGAGCCCTTGGTGGCCAGGCGTTCGCCCTGGGCCAGCGGACGATTGCGCTGGGCCGGTTCCCAGGGGCCGGCGCCGTTGGCAAACAGCGAAGCGTCGCCGTGCACATAGGAAATACGCGCCACTTGCGGGGAGGTCGTGGTGGTGTCCTGGGCGCGCAGCGCGCCGGTGGCGAAGAGCGCTGCAAACGCTACGCCAAACAAGAATCTTTCCGAAGCGGTCATCTGGGCCTCCATGGCGGCAATGCCCCCGCATCGCGCCGCTGGGCGAATTATGCGCTTGCGTCGCGGCAGTCGGCATGTGCCCAGGGTCGTCGTTCAGCCACCATCGGGCCAGTTCCACCCCGCCGCATGCATGGGGTACCATCCCTCTCCCACGCGGGTGTAGCTCAATGGTAGAGCTGTAGCTTCCCAAGCTACTGACGAGGGTTCGATTCCCTTCACCCGCTCCAGTCCTTGCGGCTGTGATGGATGGTGGTCGAGGTAGTCGAAGCCGCCGTATCTTTTGGCGATGTGGTCATGCATCACATCGACCCGATACCGAACGCTGTTAAATCCCTGGACTCTTCGGCAGCCGTCTTCAGTCTGGCCTTCCTGCCAGGCGCGCTCGGTACCTGATCTTCCAGCCTCATGGTCAGGGCCGCTCCAAACTTCTCCAGACACGCATCGTTCAAGCACCTGGCGAACGTCGATTTCGTCATGGATCGCCAGCGCGGGTGCTGGACGGGTTTGGTCGACTTTTGAAATCTCGACTCTCGATGCAGTGCTAATTTCCATCTCCTGCATAGACTATAAGCAGTGATTACTCGGGAAAAAATAGACTAAAGGCTATTAAAAGATAAACATTGATAGCTTTTAAGCTATTTAAAGTTGAATATTCATAGTCTTTAGGCTATATTTCAGCTTATGCTGAGGTAAAAGCCATGAAAACGAGTCGAAAAACAGCGGCTGCAACCCGGAAACACCTCGATCCTCGGCTGGCCGAGCTGCGCTCATTGCGAACGATCATGGCGCGGCCCAACCAGGGCTGGATCAGGAGCATCCGACAGGCGCTGGGAATGACAGCGGCCGATCTGGGGCGCCGCATGGGTATCACGCAGGTATCGGTCAGCAGGATGGAAGCATCGGAGATCGGTGGCTCGATTCAACTGGACTCGCTGCAACGTGCCGCCGCAGCGATGAATTGCACGGTCGTCTACGCCCTGGTTCCCAATCCACCTTCGCTGCAGAGCATCGTGGAAGAACAGGCCAGGCGTGTCGCCCTGAAACATCTGGTTCCGATCGAGCACACGATGCTCCTGGAGAACCAGGCCATTGATGGTGTGGCTCGCAAGGAGGTCCTTGAACGCCACATCCAGATGGAAATGGAAGGCCGTGACCTTTGGAAGTGATTACGTGTGAGTGACCTGTTCGACTTCGATGAAGGACAGACACCTCTCACCGATGAGGAGCGCAGGGGATTGAAGCCCGCCTTCATCACCTTTCGTCATGAACTCAATGCCGCCGAGCAGGCAAACATCCTCGCAGCGTCCGTAACGTTACGGAAGCGGGCGCAACGACTGGGTGCTGCGGACCTCGCCGACGAGGCATTTATCTGCAATGCCCATAAGGCCATGTATGCGGACGTCTGGAGATGGGCTGGCAGTTACCGGACGACGGACCGCAACATCGGCGTGGAAGCCCACGTTATTCGCGTCCAGATGCGCCTTTTCACCGACGACGCGCGACTCTGGATCAACGAGGGCGTGTTTCCTCCGGATGAACTCGCCGTCCGCTTTCATCATCGCCTCGTGGCCATCCATCCGTTTCCCAATGGAAACGGCCGGCTCTCACGCATGATGGGCGACCTGCTCGTCGAAAGCCTCGGGCGAGGGAAATTCACCTGGGGCGCGAATTCACTGACGGAGCCGGGCGCCACCCGATCGGCTTATATCCGTGCACTGCAAGCTGCGGACAGGCACGACATCACGTCCTTGCTACAATTTGCCCGGTCGTGAGCCATGCTCAACATATGCTAGCCATCACCCCACTGACGACAATCACGTCGGGACTGAACGATCTGGAGCGCGAGGCATCCGGTCAGGGCTTCAAGTTTGTCAGCCGGTTTGTCAACGACTGGCACGCTGCCGTCAACCGGTTCGACAAGGCGGGTGAACGCATCCTCATGGCGTCATGGAGTGGGAGGGCGGTAGGCGTTGGCGGCTTGAATGTCGACCCGTATGTCTCGTCGGCGCGCATCGCACGACTGCGGCATCTTTATGTCGCCGGCGACTTCCGGCGGCGGGGTATCGGCGAAGCGCTGGTGCTAGCCCTCCTCGAAGGAGCGGCGCTGCATTTCGACAAGGTTCGTCTGCGGACCGATACGCCTGCGGCCGCCTGTTTCTACTTGCGCCTCGGCTTCGAGGGTGTCGATGACCCTATGGCAAGCCACGCCAGGATGCTCGGCTAGCGAATTTCATCCTTCCTTCGCCCAGCTGTCTAATTGAAGGGGTATCCTTCGCACCCCAGCTCCCCGGACCCTCCCGGATGCGCCTCCCCAACCCGACGGCATTCCCATGACCGAAGTCATCACCCTCGGCTGGCGCGAGCGCCTGGCGCTGCCGTCTTTCGGCATCGGCTCGCTCAAGGCCAAGCTCGACACCGGGGCGCGGTCCAGTTCGCTGCACGTGGAATCGTTGCGGGTGGCGGAAGAGGGCGGGGACACCTGGCTCGATTTCGATGTACGCACCGGGCGGCGCAGCCATCCAGTGCTGGTGCCGTGCCGCGCCATGGCCACCGGGCGGCGGCGGGTGAGCGATTCGGGTGGACACGCCAACATGCGCTGGTTCATCCGCACCGAAATCGAGATCGCAGGCCTGCGGTTCGAGATCGACCTGAACCTTAACGACCGACGGCACATGCTGTTCCCGCTACTTCTGGGTCGCATGACCCTGCTCGATCGCATCCGCGTGGATCCGGCGCTTTCGTATACCGCGAGCCTACGGGGCGTTGTCGGTACGGGGTGAGGCCGCTGCCCCATAATCGTCACCATCGCGCGACCTCGGCGCGCTAGCATCGACATCATTCGATGCCCCGCCTGGCGGGGCATGCCGCCCCATCGGAGTTCACCGGCTTTGAAAATCGCCATCCTGTCGCGCAATGCGCGCCTGTATTCCACGCAACGGCTGGTGGAAGCGGCGCGCAAGCGCAAGCACACCGTCAAGGTGATCGACCCCCTGCGCTGCTACATGAGCATCGGGCCGCAGTCGTTCGCCATGCATTTCAAGGGCAAGCCGCTGGGCCACCTGGATGTCGTGATCCCGCGCATCGGTACCTCCAGTACCTTCTACGGCACCGCGGTGCTGCGCCAGCTGGAACTGATGGGCGTGCATACGCCCAACCCGTCCGACGCGGTGCTGAGGGCCCGCGACAAATTGCGGTCGCTGCAGCTGATGGCGGCCCAGGGCGTGGACATGCCCAAGACCGCCGTGGGCGACAATCCCGACGACACCGCCGACCTCCTGGACATGCTGGGCGACCCCCCGCACGTGATCAAGCTCAACGAGGGCACCCAGGGCCAGGGCGTGGTGCTGGCCGAGAAGCGGGCGGCTTCGCAAAGCGTGATCGAGGCCTTCCGCGGCCTGTATGCCAATTTCCTGGTCCAGGAATTCGTCCGCGAGGCCAATGGCCAGGACCTGCGCTGCTTTGTCGTGGGCAATGAGGTGGTCGCCGCCATGCAGCGTTCCTCCGCTCCCGGGGAATTTCGCGCCAACCTGCACCGCGGGGGCACCGCCGAGGCGGTGGAGCTGACCGACGAGGAGCGCCGGGTGGCCCTGAAAGCCGCCGCCACCCTGGGCCTGGGGGTGGCCGGCGTCGACCTCCTGCGCTCGGCGCGGGGGCCGCTTTTGCTGGAAGTGAACGCCTCCCCGGGCCTGGAAGGCATCGAGGCCAGCACCGGGGTGGATATCGCCGACGCCATCATCCGGCACTGCGAGGCCGGGGCCGGTACCGAACGCATGGCCCCGCCCAAACGCCGCCGCAAAAAAGCCGCTTAACGGCCATTTAAACGGGCTGGGTATATAACGTCCCCATCGGGGTTCGAAAGGCAATCCCAGCGGTTGCCGTCTTCTGGGCTTTCGGTCATCGGGGCAGTTCTTCTTTGGCCCGGGCGCCATGGCGCCCGGGCCTTTCTTTATTTTGCGTCCCGTTCATTTATGTGACTGTGCGGGCCACGCGACAAACGTTAAGCTTCGTGGCAGCGGGGTATTTGCCCCCTCCGGCCTAGCCCCAAGGGGCAACCGCGCCGCCATCGGACATCGGAGTGCCCGCATGCGTGTTCTGGTAATCGAAGACAACAACGACATCGCCACCAACATCGGCGACTACCTGGAAGACCGCGGGCATGTCGTGGATTTCGCCGGCGACGGCGTCACCGGCCTGCACCTGGCCGTGGTGCACGATTTCGACGTGATCGTGCTGGACCTCACCCTGCCTGGCATGGACGGCCTGGACGTGGCCCGCAAACTACGCCACGAGGCGCACAAGCAGACGCCCGTGCTGATGCTCACCGCGCGCGACGCCCTCGAGCAGAAGCTCACCGGCTTCGAGTCGGGTGCCGACGACTACATGACCAAGCCCTTCGCCCTGCAGGAACTGGCAGCCCGCCTGGAAGTGCTGGCGCGCCGCGGCAAGGGTCCGCAAAGCCGGGTGCTGAAAGTAGCCGACCTCACCTACAACCTCGACACGCTCACCGTGTCGCGCGAGGGCAAGCCCATCCAGTTGAATCCGATCGGCCTGAAGCTGTTGCAGGCGCTGATGGAAGCAAGCCCGTCCGTGGTCACGCGCCAGGATCTCGAGCAGCGCGTGTGGGGCGAGGAATTGCCCGACTCCGACTCCCTGCGCGTGCACATCCATGGCCTGCGCGCCGCCATCGACAAGCCGTTCGAGAAGCCTCTCATCCACACCCGCCACGGCATCGGGTACCGCATGGTCGATCCGGATGCGGTCGCGGCGTAAGCTCCGCTTCCGGCTGATCGTCACCTTTGCGCTGTTCGGTTTCGGACTCAGTGCACTCTTCGCCTTCGCCGCGCTCAACATCCGCGCGAGGGTCGAAGAACAGCTGATCAATTCCTCGCTGCAAGACGAGGTCGATCACCTGAACGCCCAGGTGCTGGCCAACCCCGGCGCGCCCGTGGCGTTCGAGATCGTCAAGGCGCAGACGGCAAGCGACCGGTTCCTTTACAAGGTGCCGCTGTCGTGGCAGAAGCTCGGCACGGGCGTGCATGACCTCTTCGAGCCAGGCCCCGACGGCAAGACCCACCACTACAAAGTGGCGGTGCGGCGCAAGGACGGCATCAACAACTTCCTGCAGTTCGATGTCTCGCGAGACGAGCTTGGCAAGCAACAGCTGTTGATCAGCGTGATCGGCGCGGTGTTCATCTTTGGCCTGCTCTCGCTTGGCCTGGGCGTGTGGTTGTCTTCGCGCGTGCTGCGGCCGGTCACCGACCTTGCCCGCCGCATCCGTGAATTCCGCCGTGCCGGCAAGGCCGAGCCGCTGGCGCTGCATTTTGCCGACGACGAAGTGGGCGAGCTGGCCGTGGCGCTGGACGACTACGCCGCCCGTCTTACATTGATCGTGGAGCGCGATCGGGAATTCAATTCCGATGTCAGCCATGAATTGCGCACCCCGCTGGCGGTGATCGCCAGCACCACGGAACTGCTGCAGGGTTCGCCTGATCTCACCGACAAGTTGAGCGAACGCTTGAAGCGCATCGAACGCGCCTCACGCCAGGCCACGGAACTGATCGAAGCCTTGCTGCTACTCTCGCGCGCCGAACGCCGCGGCCCCACGCGCGGTGAAACCACCGATGTGGCGAAGGTCGCCAGCGACGTCATCGAGAGCCAGCGGCCGCAGATGGGTGGCAAGCCGATCGAGATCGACCTGCTGGTGGCCGACCCTGTCACGGTCAACGCGCCGGCTTCGGTATTGTCAGTAGCGCTGACCAACCTGATCGGCAATGCCATCAAGTACACCATGCAGGGCAAGGTCACAGTGCGTGTGGGCGACAACCGCATCGATGTTTCCGATACCGGGCCGGGCATCCATCCGGACGATGCGGAGAAACTCTTCCAGCGCGGTATTCGCGGCGAAGGCGCCGGCGGCAGCGGTGCAGGACTGGGGCTTGCCATCGTCAAGCGGCTTTGCCACCTCTACAGCTGGGATGTTTCGCTGCGCCCGCGTGAAGACGTCACTGGCGTGGTCGCCACGGTGCGCTTCAGCTGATGCTTGCCGGCTGTTGCCGCAGGCGGCGTGCGCGGCCTTGAAAAAGAAAGGCCCGGCCAAATCGACCGGGCCCTCGCGTTCCTTCGAGTGCCTACTTTGCGGCGTGTTCGAGCGCCTTGAAGTCTTCGTCGTTAAGTTCGATCGAGGCGCCGCCGACGTTCTCGACGAGATGGTCGACACTGCCGGTGCCGGGGATCGGCAACATCACCTTTGACCGCTTCAGCAGCCACGCCAGTGCGACCTGGCCATTGCTGGCCTTCAGCTTCGAGGAAATCTTCGACAGCACCGACCCTTCCGCGGCCAATTCGCCGGCAGCCAGTGGGTACCACGGGATGAAGCCGATGTTGTTCGCGTCGCAGTAGTCGAGCACTTCCTCGCTCTGGCGGTTGCCGAGGTTATAGAGGTTCTGCACGGTGGTTACCTTGAAGTACTTCCCGGCGGCCTTGATCTCCTCGACGTTCACTTCCGACAAGCCGACATGGCGGATCAGCCCTTCGGATTGCATGGCCTTGATCACGTCGAATTGTTCGTCGCGAGGCACCTTCGCGTCGATACGATGCAGCTGCCACAGGTCGATGCGTTCCACGCCCAGCCGGCGCAGGCTCGTCAACACGCACTGGCGCAGGTATTCCGGACGGCCCAACGGGGCCCAGATGTCCGGGCCGTGGCGGGTGAGGCCACCCTTGGTGGCGACCAGCGTGCCTTTGTACGGATGCAGCACCTCGCGGATCAAGTCCTCGCTGACATAGGGACCGTAGCTATCGGCGGTGTCGATGAAATTCACGCCCAAGTCGGGCAGTTTTTTCAGCGTGGCGCGGGCTGCAGCGGGATTGGCAGGCTCCCCCCAGATGCCTTTGCCGGTGATGCGCATGGCGCCGAAGCCCAGGCGATTTACCTCGATGTCGCCGCCGATGCGGAATTGGCCGGAATGCTTGGCGTTGTTTTGGTCGGACATGGCTGGGCTCCTAGGAAAAAGGGGGGAAACCCTCCAAGCGTAATCCCTGGACTGTTGCAGTGCCGTCACGGCCGCTGTGCAGCTGCGTCAAGAGTGCGTGCCTGCCACGCTACAATCAGCCAACCAACAGGACGTCCAATGAACCCGCAGCCACCGAACGACCTTCCCGTCTATCGCCTCCTTACCGGCAAGGACGACGCTGCGTTCTGTCGCAGCGTCTCCGAGGCCCTTGCGCTGGGCTACCAGCTGTACGGCTCGCCGGCGATGACCTTCAACGGCACCGATACCATAGTGGCACAGGCGGTTCTCTGGGGCGGCTAGCCGGTACGTCGAGCCAGACCAGGGACATCTTGCTATGCGGCCCTGCCGTCGGAAGTCGCTTAGTTGCTATCGATCGTTTATCGATATACGATAAATCCTGATAAGGAGCTTCGCCGATAGGGACATGGAACGTCTCTTCGCTGGACTGACAGTCCGGCGTTGGTCGAGGCTGTCGCAGGTTGCCCGAAGAAAGCTGGTGCAGCTACATGCATCGGCAACCCTCGATTTCCTGCGTGTGCCGCCGGGGAATCGATTGGAGGCGTTGCGAGGTGATCGCGCGGGGCAATACAGCATCCGTGTCAAATGATCAGTTTCGGCTTTGTTTTCGATGGGTCGACGGCGATGCTTTTGACGTCGAGATTGTTGACTACCACTGAAGGAGGTTTGTAGTGGCCAGGCTTCCTCCCCCTGTTCATCCTGGTGAAGTGCTACGCGAAGAGTTCATGCGTCCGATGGGACTGTCCAGCAATGCGCTGGCAGGCGCCTTGCACGTTACCGCCGCACGGATCAATGAAATCGTCAACGAAAAGCGCGGTATTACCGCGGACACCGCGCTCCGCCTGGCCCGTTATTTCGGTACCGATGCCCAGAGCTGGATCAACCTGCAGAATCACTACGAACTCGAATGCGCCACGCGCGCGATCGGGGCGCAACTGCGCGCCATTCGGCCGCGCGCGGCCTGATCCACCTCGTCGCGCGGTAAAAAAGGCGGTCCCGCGCCTGGCGAATTAGCCGTCGGCGAGTGTGAATTCCAGCACTTGACGCACCCTCGAGGCAGGCGGCTAGTATCGGCGATCCGCCCAGGGGAAGGCACCGATGCCAGCTTGCCGCCACGCCATGCTCGTGTTGTCGCTCGGCGGATTACTCGCTGCGTCAGGCGTCCGCGCCGCCGATAACGATCCCACACGTTGGCAGCGCGAAGCCAAGGCGATCACCATCACTCGCGACGACTGGGGCATCGCTCACGTCCATGGCAAGCGCGATGCCGATGCGGTATTCGGCATGGCGTATGCGCAAGCCGAGGACGACTTCAATCGCGTCGAGACCAATTACCTCACATCACTGGGCCGTACGGCCGAAACCGAAGGCGAATCAGCGCTGTGGCAGGACCTGCGGCAGAAACTCTTCGTCGATCCTGCAACGCTAAAAGCCGACTACGCGCGAAGCCCTTCGTGGCTTAAGGCATTGATGGTTGCCTGGGCCGACGGGCTCAACTACTACCTGGCAACGCATCCGGACGTGCATCCACGGGTGATCAGCCACTTCGAGCCGTGGATGGCCTTGAGTTTCAGCGAAGGCAGCATCGGCGGCGATATCGAGCGCGTGTCGACCAGGGATCTGCAGGCTTTCTATGGCAAGGATCCCCAGGGCGCGCTGGCTCAAGTGTCGCCCCCGTCCAGCTGGTGGGAGCCCACCGGCTCGAACGGCATCGCCATCGCCCCGAAGCTCACGGCGGATGGCCACGCCTTGCTCCTGATCAATCCGCATACCTCGTTCTTCTTCCGCTCCGAGTTGCAGATGTCCAGTAACGAAGGACTCGATGCTTACGGTGCGGTCACCTGGGGCCAGTTCTTCATCTACCAGGGCTTCAACAAGCACATCGGCTGGATGCACACCTCCAGCGGGGTCGACGTGGTGGACGAGTTCGCCGAGACGATCCAGCGCAAGGACGGCAAGCTGTTCTATCGCTACGGCAACGACATGCGTCCCGTGACCTCGCGCGATATCGTGGTGCCCGTGCGCTCGGCGGACGGCTCACTCGCGGAACGCCATTTCACCGTGTACGCCACGCATCACGGTCCCATCGTTCGTGCGCAGGGCGACAAGTGGATCGCCGTTTCATTGATGAACAAGCCGCTGGAAGCCTTGCAGCAAAGCTGGCTGCGCACCAAGGCCAACGACTATGCGGCCTATATGAAGGTGGCGGAGTTCCGGGCGAATTCGTCGAACAACACCATCTACGCGGACGACAAGGGCAACATCGCCTATCTGCATCCGCAGTTCATTCCCAACCGCGACGACCGCTTCGACTACACCAAGCCCGTCGATGGCAGCGATCCTGCGACCGACTGGAAAGGGCTGCTTCCGCTGGACAAGGCGCCGCACCTGTTCAACCCGCCGACCTGCTGGATCTTCAATACCAACGACTGGCCCTATTCGGCCGCAGGACCCGATAGTCCAAGGCAAGCGGACTATCCGCGCTATATGGACTCGGTGGGCGAGAATCCTCGCGGCCTGCATGCGACCCGCGTGCTGACCGGCCGGCGCGGCTTCACCATGGCCTCGCTGATCGATACGGCCTTCGATCCGTACTTGCCGGCGTTCGCGCGCCAATTGCCCATCCTGATCGCCGACTACGATGCGCTGCCTGCCAGCGATCCGTTGAAGAAGCAGCTTGCCGGACCGGTGGCGCTTCTGCGCACGTGGGATTACCGCTGGGGGATCACGTCCATGCCGACCTCGCTCGCCGTGTTCTGGGGCGACATCCTCTGGGACAAGGCCAGCAAGCTTGATACGGCCGAAGGCCTGTCCGTCTACGATGTGATGGCCGAGAAAGCCGGATCGCAGGTTCGCCTGAACGCGCTGGCCGAGGCGGCTGACCGGCTGGAGAAGGACTTCGGCAGCTGGGGCGTACCCTGGGGCGAAGTCAATCGCTTCCAGCGTGTCGACGGCGCGATCAAGCAGCGTTTCGACGATACACAGGCGAGCATCCCGGTGCCTTTCACCTCGTCACGCTGGGGCTCGCTGGCCTCGTTCGGTGCGCATCGCTGGCCGGGCACGAAGCGTTACTACGGCATCAGCGGCAACAGCTTCGTCGCCGTGGTGGAGTTCGGCGACAAGGTGCGCGCACGGGCGATCACCGCCGGCGGCGAAAGCGGTAATCCCGCTTCGAAGCATTTCAACGACGAGGCCGAGCGCTACACCACGGGCAACCTGCGCAAGGTGTATTTCTGGCCTGAGGAATTACAAGGGCATGTCGAGCGGACGTATCATCCGGGTGAGTGAGCGCGACAATGCCCGATAACGAGGCTTGGGAGGTCACACCATGAAGAAGCCAGCTTCGATCGATGCCGCCACGGCGTCGAAGTTGATTGACCAGAGGATTGCCGAGCTTGGCGACTGGCGCGGGGACACCCTGGCCAGGATGCGCAAGCTGATTCACCAGGCGGCGCCCGATGTGGTGGAGGAATGGAAGTGGATGGGCACGCCGGTCTGGTCCCTGGGTGGGATCATTTGCACGGGCGAGTCCTACAAGGAAAAGGTGAAACTGACCTTCGCCAAGGGCGCGTCGCTCAACGATCCTGCCGGACTGTTCAATGCCAGCCTCGAAGGCAATGCCCGCCGCGCGATCGATATCGCCCAGGACGGGAAGGTGGACGCCAACGCATTCAAGGCGCTGATCAAGGCCGCCGTCGAACTCAACGCGAGCGGTAAAAAGGCTGCTTCGCGCCGGCCGAAATAATCCTTATTCCGTGGGCTGCCTTCTTCGCGCATAGCCCACGGACCGCATCAAGATCAGCAGGAACAGAAGTGGGATGAAGAGGGCGTACGCATACTGGCCCCTAGCCACGCCAGTTCCATAAGGAAACCAGATGCCTGGAACGCCCTGCGCGTTGAGCTCCGTGGCGAACAGGCCAATGCCGACCAGGATGGCCGCGAGCGCTGCCAGGTAGGTGGACGGTTTGGCAAGTCGGATCACGCCCAGCCCAATGATCCATAGATAGAGCGCGGCAAAGGCCACGCGTACGCCTTCGACCATCGTGTCGGCAGCCACTTTGAGACCCTGGGGCGCGTCCGGCATGAACCACGGACGGCCAAGCAATGCGAAGACCAGGTAAACCACGGTGAGCGCGCTTACAAAGTAGCGCAGCCATGAATACTTGTTCACGCTGAACCAGTCCCGCCAAGCCAGTGTCCATGCTGCCAAAACCAGAGGCCTGAGTATCACGGTGGTCCCGATGTCAGAGAAGCGCGAACTCAAGACGTCCGACCAGTAAAACACCGCCTGATTGGCACGCAGCAGCGCAAGTAGAATCAGCGCGGCAGCCAGCCACCGATAAGTATCTTCGGTTCGGCACGAAATCAATCCGATAACCATCAGTGCAAGCAGGACGAACGCGACCGGCTCGACCGCATCCACCACATAGCCCTTGAATGTCTGCAGCCATTGCACTTGATGCAGCAGATCAATGCCGGCTGCGTCGCCGATGATGGGCGCGACATGGATTCCGCCGTTGTCTTCGCCCGCATCAAGGGGATCCATCCACACGCGAAAGGCAATCAGGTAGGTTTTCGGGCCGTCCGATGATGACGACGGCAGGGGAAATATACTTGGTCGCACGCCGAACACCGTTGGCCGCGTACCGGAGAAATCACCCGATCCTCCTAACAGTTTTCCGTCCACATAAAGTTGGTAAGTCGAATCGACCAGGGTCGGCCCCGCCAGGTGAAGCGGAGCGTCCGTGCCGCTATCCACGCTGACTTTCATTCGATACCACGCATAACCCGTATACCCCGCATGGCCGCGCCGGCTCCATCCAGAGACGTACCCGGGTAGCCCGACGTCGCCATCATGTGCGCCCGGCGCAGGCGTGAGGTCCACGGTTTCCCATGCGCTGTCATCGAAATCCGTTGAAGACCAGCGAGGATCGTCGCCAACATGGAATCGCCACGGTCCATTCAAGGGGACGGTCGAATGACCAAGGGTGACGTGTGCGACCTGGGTGGGCTCTGCGAACGCGAGGCGACTTCCGGCGATTAAAACCAAAGCCATGCAAAGGAAAGCCAGAAGCCCTGAACGCCTCATCACAAGATTCTCCTTGGGTTTCGGGGGCGAAGCATAAGCGATGGTCAGGGAGGGGGCAGCTATAATATTTCCCATGCACGTCCCCGATCCCGCCGCCTACCGCCTTACCGTCGCCCCCATGATGGACTGGACCGACCGCCACTGTCGGTACTTCCATCGCCTGCTATCGCCCCATGCGCACCTCTACACCGAGATGGTGACCAGTGCGGCGCTGGTGCGTGGCAACCAGGTGCGGCTGCTCGAGCACAGCCACGAGGAACACCCCGTGGCCCTGCAACTGGGTGGCAGCGACCCGGCGGAGCTTGCCGCCGCGGCGCGGATGGGCGCGGCGGCCGGTTACGACGAGATCAACCTCAATGTCGGCTGTCCGTCCGACCGGGTGCAGTCCGGGCGTTTTGGCGCGTGCCTGATGCGCGAGCCGGCCCTGGTGGGCGAATGCGTCCAGGCCATGGCCGCGGCCGTGGATATTCCGGTGACGGTGAAATGCCGTATCGGCGTGGACGACCAGGACGAACACGCCGACCTCCAACACTTCACCCGCACCATGGTTTCCGCCGGCGTGCGTGTGCTGGTGGTCCATGCCCGCAAGGCCTGGCTGCAGGGGCTCAGCCCCAAGGAAAATCGCGAGATTCCGCCGCTGGACTATGGCCGCGTTTATCGACTGAAGCAGGAATTCCCGGACCTCATCATCGTGATCAACGGCGGCATCACCACGGTGGAGCAGGTGCAGGCACACCTTGGGCGCGTGGACGGGGTGATGCTGGGGCGCAGCGCGTACCACGACCCCTACCTGCTGGCCCAATGCGAGCAAGCCCTATACGGCACGCCGCTGCCAGGCAAGGTCCAGGTGCTCGAGCATCTGCGCATCTATATCGAGGCGGAAATGGCCCGGGGCACGCAGCTCAAGCACATCAGCCGGCATATCCTCGGGCTTTTTCAGGGCGAGGCCGGCGCAAGGCAATTCCGGCGCACCCTGAGCGAGGGCGCTCACCTGGAAGGTGCTGGCTGGGCACTGGTCGAAGCCGCCATGGCACCGTTGCGCCAGGCGGCCTGACCGGGCGACGGATCAGCAAGGCAAGGGCGCCCTTACAAATACGTAAGCGTTACCGTTGCCGCGGCGTTGGCTTGCCCGGGCGTCGTCACAGCGGCGATCTGGATATAGCGAGCCTTGAGTTGGATCTGGTAGTTCTGGCCGTTTGTTGGCTGGAGCGCCAGGCCCGACGCTGTGTTGCTATTGAGTACCGCCGGGGTGATGCCGTCCGCCCTGAGCAGCTGTATGCCGATGCCCGTGGCACTGCCCGTCAGGTTGGACAGGGCAAGTATCCCACGGGCGGCGTCAACCGCTGACGTCGTAGGGTTAATGAGGTAGCTGATGGTATTGTCACCAAGGCTTCCTGCGCTAATGGTGCCGTTCGTGGATGTCACGGACGTGCGGCCGAAAAAGGCCGGGCAGTTCTGAAGGGCGATGGACACGTCGACCGCTGTAGTCGTCGTGTTGACGCCTGTCAGCACGTCCAGCACGTGGTTGCCGAGGTTTACGTTCACATCGGGCGTGCGGCAAGTGGCCGACACGATATTGAGCGAGCCCACCGTCCTGCCTGAATGCACCCGCAGGTTGTTGGTGCCCACGACGTACTCGAACGTCGGCAGCTGCGACGCAGGGATGCTCCCGGCTAGCACGACCTCAGCCGTCTTCACCAGGCTCACGAAATAGTTGTGGTTATTGACAATGGCAACGGCGCCGGCGGGAGCCGAATTGAACTGCGCCGGCACGGCCACGTTGTTGCCGGCCCAGACAACCACGCCAACGCCCTGGACGTTGGTCTGGTAGACGTTGGCGCCGAAAACGGGGTGGACGTAGGGTGATCTCGCATTCGGCAGCACGATGAACCGGTAACGGTAGGGCGATACAGCGTCGCACAGGACCCTTACCAGCGCGCTCGAAGTCATGCGCGCGCGGTAGATCTCCGTACCCACTGGCACATCGCGACCCACCGTGACCGATCCCTGGAGGGGCGCCGTGGTGGCGATGGCGTCCGAATCTGAATAACTGCATGCCGCGTGCGACGCCAATGGCGCCAGCAGCAGCATGCACGCAAGGATCATATTCCGCATGACAAGGGTTCCGGGGATGGGCGACCTGTACGCCTGGCAGATGCGGTCGCGAAGGGCAGGGCTTCTTCTGCGCGCCCAAGGTAGTGCCCCGGCCATTGCCCGGAAATGGAATTATCCGGAAAAGGGAATTCCCGGCCTGCCCGAAGGGCCGGGCCGGGTGCCGAATGGGCATGGGGAGCGAGGAACGTCGGTTGGTTCCGGGGTGGCTGAACGTCGATTCAGGACGAATTCAATGGCGCAGGGCATGATCGCATGCGTCACCTGCGATGCCCTACATGAAAATCACGTTCCTTTCGCTAATTTTCCTCGGGTTTGTTCTCGGCGGGCCTGTTTGGGCGTCCGAAGTTGGGCTGACCCTCGAGGAAGCCGTGGCGAAAGTGCAGCAGGAAACGGGCGGAAAGGTGTTGTCGGCCCAAACCCGCACGCTGGAACATGGTCTGACGACCGAGTATCGACTAAAGGTGCTGACACCCGACGGACATGTCCGCGTGGTGCCGGTGCGAACCGAAACGGCCAAGATCCCCACGGCAACCGCCGGGGATACCAAGGAGAAACATTGATGCGCATCCTGCTTGTCGAGGACGAAGCCCCGCTCCGCGAGACCCTCGCCGCCCGCCTGAAGCGCGATGGATTCGCCGTGGACGCGGCCCAGGACGGCGAGGAAGGCCTGTACCTGGGCCGCGAGGTGCCATTCGACCTGGCCATCATCGACCTGGGGCTGCCCAAGCTCTCGGGGATGGACCTGGTCAAGGCGCTGCGCGAGCACGGCCAGCGTTATCCCATCCTGATCCTTACCGCCCGTGGCAGCTGGCAGGACAAGGTCGAAGGCCTCAAGCACGGCGCCGACGACTACCTGGTCAAGCCCTTCCACGTCGAAGAGCTCCTGGCCCGCATCAATGCCCTGGTGCGTCGCGCCAGCGGCTGGTCCAAGCCGATCCTGGCCTGTGGTCCGATCAAGCTCGATACCACCGCGCAGACGGTGACCTCCGACGGCCGCCAGGTCGACCTCACCAGCTACGAGTACAAGGTGCTCGAATACCTCATGCTGCATGCCGGCGAGCTGGTGTCCAAGGCGGACCTTACCGAGCATATCTACCAGCAGGACTTCGATCGCGATTCGAACGTGCTTGAAGTGTTCATCGGTCGCCTGCGCCGCAAGCTCGATCCGGACAGTGCCCTGAAGCCGATCGAGACGGTCCGCGGCCGCGGCTACCGCTTTGCCATCCCGCGTAACGAGGCGGACGAGGAATAAAACTTAAAGCTCGGCGGGAGAGCCGCGCGTGCTGAAGTTCATCGAGCGGGTGATGGAACACAAGCCCCTGTCGCTTGCCGCCCGCGCGGCACTGGCGACCGGTTTTGCGCTGGCCGCCTTCCTCGGCCTTACCTGGCTGGCACAGAACAAGGCGAACTACGCCAGTGAACTGTCGGCGATGCACGACCGCCTGCACAACTACGCGATCGCCTTCATCACGGGCACCGAAGTAACCCGCGCAGGCAAGGTCACGCCGCCCGACTCCCCGCCGCATCCGGATTTCTCCCGTCCGGGATCGGGCCTGTATGGCGTGATCAGCGGCGACGATGGCTTTCGATGGGAGTCGTCCTCCGCGTTGGGCCGCGACATGGAATTCGCCCGCCGCCTGCCGATGGGCAGCGAGACATTCGAGGGGCCGCTCGATACGCATGCGGGGCGTTTGTATGTCTACAGCTTCGGCGTGGACATCGACCCGCAGAACGGTGGCAAGCCCGTGCACCTGACCTTTACCGTGGCCCAGACCGAAGACCAGTTCGAACGCCAGGTAAGCACCTATCGCCGCACGCAGTTCCTGTGGCTGGCAACGCTTGGTTTGATGCTGATCCTGCTGCAGCTATTGCTGCTGCGCTGGAGCCTGTTGCCGTTGCGGCGGGTGTCCAGCGACCTGGCGCTGATCGAGCGCGGCGACCGCGAGCACCTGGAAGGGCCTTATCCGGTGGAGTTGATGGGTCTTACCGCGCGCTTGAACGCCTTCATCGATTCCGAACGCGACCAGCGTACCCGCTACCAGAACACCCTGGCCGACCTCGCGCACAGCCTGAAAACACCGCTGGCGGTGGTTCGCTCACAACTGGAAGCTGGCCTTGACGTTGCCCGCGCCGATGTCCTGGACCAGGTGCGTCGCATGGACGAGATCGTGGCCTACCAGCTGTCCCGTGCGGCAACCTCCGGGCGCAAGATCTTCGCAACGCCCGTGATGGTGTCGGCACACGCGGAAGACCTCGTGCAGAGCCTGGAGAAGGTCTATGCGGGGAAGAATGTCCTTTGCGAATTCGAGATCGAGGATAAGGCCGCCTTCTACGGCGAGCAGGGCGATCTGCTCGAACTGATGGGCAACCTGCTGGAAAACGCCTTCAAATGGGCCAATCACCGCGTATTGCTGACAGTGAAATCCCGTCAGGGCGTGGTGCGGGGCCGTCCCGGCCTGTCAATGGCGGTGGAAGACGATGGTCCGGGTATCGCCGATGCGCAGATCGAGCGCGTGCTGCAGCGGGGCGTACGTGGCGATGAGCGGGTGAAAGGCCATGGCATCGGCCTTTCGATCGTGCAGGACATCGTCAAGGCCTACCAGGGCACCATGCATGTGGACCGGTCCGAGGAATTCGGCGGGGCAAGGTTTACCGTGATACTGCCGCCCGGCTAGGGAACTACCAGATCGAGCCCGGAAGCAGGGCAGGCCAGCCTACGTCCGGCTTGGCCGACGAAGGGGTTGCGTTGCTGCGGGTACCGTCATCCGGAAGGTCGCTACCCACAGGTGCCGGTGCATGCGTGGATCCGGCATTGCCGCGGGCGGAAGTATCGTCGGGGTTGTGAACGGAACCACTCTGGCCGCCCGCGCCGTGCGGGCTGGCCTCGCCACCGGAGCTGGAGCCGCCGGACGCAGCGAACGTTCCATTGGCAGGGGAGGCCACCACGGCTCCGCAGGCCATGAGGCCCAGCGCTAGACAGCCGTATTTAAGGAACCTGGTATGCATGGCAATACCCCTGTCTCCCCGGGGAGCCATCGATACTCGCAGAAACCTGCCGGGCCTGCCAGTGCCCCAGGAATGCCGCCGAATGGCTGTCGAATGCGCGATGATGGCGCCTCCCCGATGTACCCCCTACTGGCCCGCGAGACTTCCTCCACGATGCTCACACCAGCCGTGCTCGGCGCCCTGGCGCCCGGCGAACCCGTATCCGGCGCCGCCCTGGCGCGAACCGCGGGCGTGACCCGCGCGGCGATCTGGAAACAGGTCGAAACCCTTCGCCAGCGCGGCCTGCCGATCGAGGCACGGGTCGGCGGCGGCTACCGCCTGCCGTGGCCCGTCCAGTTGCTCGACGAAGCCATCATCCGCGGCGAGCTTCCCGTGGCGGCCCGGCAGCGCCTGGGCGCCCTGGAAGTGCACTGGGAGCTCGATTCCACTTCCAGCGAACTGCAGCGCCGCCTGCCGGACATGCCGGATTTAAGCTTCGTCATGGCCGAAGCGCAGACGGCCGGCCGTGGCCGGCGCGGCAAATCCTGGATATCGCCGCCGGGATTGAATATTTACTTGTCCGTGGCCAAGCACTTCGATGCGGGATTTGCCCGGCTTTCCGGGCTTTCGCTCGCCGTCGGCGTGATAGTGCTGCACGCCCTGGAAGACATGGGCATCCGTACGGCGGGGCTGAAATGGCCCAACGACATCCTTGCTGCCGACGCCAAGCTCGCCGGCGTGCTGGTGGAGCTTTCCGGGGAATTCCAGGGGCCGTGTACGGCCGTGATCGGCATCGGTTTGAACATGCGGGTGCCAGATGCCCTCCGAGCGGGGGCGGCGCAACCGGTGACCGACGTCGCCGCGCTCTGCGGCGACGAGCCGCCGGATCGCAACCTGATGGCAGCGGCACTGATCACCCGGCTGGTGTCAGGGCTCGAGCGATTCGAGCGCGAAGGCTTCGCCGCCTTCGTCGACGACTATGCCGCCTTCGACCTCCTCGCAGGCCAACCCTTGCGCGTGATCGGCGCACAAGGTGAATTCCATGGCGAGGGGGCCGGCATCGATGGCCGCGGCGCGCTGCTGGTGCGCGTGGGAAACGATCTGAAACGCGTGGACAGCGCGGATGTCTCGGTGCGGCGCACGTGATTGCGCTCCTGGACCTGGGCAATACGCGGGCGAAGTTCGCGCTGTTCGATGGCGTCGCGCTTATCGAGCGCGGCGTGGTCGCCTGGGATGATTCAGTAGCCTTTGCGCTGGCCTCGGCATGGGCGGATTGGCCACGTCCCGATCGCGTGGTGGCGGCCTCGGTGGTGGACAGCGTGCGCGAGGCGATGGTGGATGAAGCCGCTGTCGCGGCCTTCGACCGCCCCCTGGAATGGCTACGTACGCCGGCCCAGGCGTGCGGCGTGCGTAATGCCTATGCCGAGCCCGCCCGTCTTGGCGTGGATCGCTTCCTGGCCATGGTCCATGCGTACCGCTCCGGCCGCGCGCCATGCATCCTGGTGAGCGCCGGCACGGCCCTTACCCTGGACGCACTGGCCGCCGACGGCAGCCACCTGGGCGGCCTGATCGCCCCGGGTGCGCAGTTGATGTATCAGTCGGTGCTGGGCGCCACCGCCAGGGTGAAGCCCGATGCCGTGGGCCAGGTGGTCGATGCCGCCGACAACACCGCCGACGGTCTCTTCGCCGGCTGCTGGCACGCGGCGGCGGCCCTGGTGGAGCGCTTCACCGCGCGCATGGCGCCCCGGCTCGGCGGCCATCCCAGGGTGCTGGTGGGCGGCGGCGACGGCCAGGCGCTGGCGGCCCTGGTCGCCCTGGCCACCGAGCACGCCCCCGACGCCGTGCTGCTTGGCCTTGCCGCCTGTGCCACCGATGGTGAGACCCTGCTCGCCACATCCTAAGCTTCAGGTTAAAATCGCGGGCTGCGCCGGCATAGCTCAGTTGGTAGAGCAACCGCCTTGTAAGCGGTAGGTCCCCAGTTCGAATCCGGGTGTCGGCACCAGGCTTCTCCCCCGCTGCAGCGGGGGTTTTGTTTTCAGGGGATGGGAATACCCTTATCCGATGCTGCCTCGCCTGATCTTCGTGTTGCTTGTCGCGTTGAACATCGCCGTGGCCGCGTGGCTGCTGTTTGGCGGCGGCGGGCACTTCATCGGCGATGTCGCCGACGAAGGCGTGCCGCGGCTGAAACTCGTGGCCGAAACGCAGCCGGCGACACCAGCGGTACCTGCATCCGCCGCCGCGCCGCTCCCCGTGTCGCCGATGGCATCGGCGCCGATCCCTGCATCGATCACTTCATCGCCTTCCAGGGTGCCGGGCAAGCTGGTGGTGGCGACGGCATCGACGACGACCCGCCCACCGATCGGCCAGCAGACACCTGCACCTGCCGGCGTGCTGCCACCGCCCATTGAACCGCCGCAGCGCCGTACCTTCCGTTGCGTGGCCCTGGGCCCGTTTGCCAGCGATGTGGATTCGCGTGCCGCTCGCAGCGCGCTGGGGGGCCTGGTGATTCGAAGCCGCACCCGGCAGGAAACCGCCAGCGTGTCCCATGGCTGGCGCGTGTTCCTGCCGCCGATGGATTCGCGCGAGAAGGCCAACGACATGGCCCGGCGGCTTCAGGCTAAGAACGTGAAGGACTACTTCGTGGTGCCGGCCGGGCCCGAACCCAACTCCATTGCCCTGGGCGTATTCAACGCCCAGGAGAACGCCCGCAAGCGGCGCGACGAAGTGGTGGCGCTGGGATTTCCCGCCCGCATGGCCGAGCGGGTTGAAACCACGCCGTCGTACTGGCTGGACGTGGTGGTGGGCGATGATGCGAAGGTGAACTGGCAGGCCCGCGCGCGCGCGCCGAAGATCCAGGCGCGGCCCACGGGCTGCTTCCAGTAACCGAACGCCTGGCGCGCATGGCCTTTACCCTGGCCGTAGTATCCTTCGGCTCCCCAAGGCCCTGCTGCCGACGTGTGTCGCGGCGGCCTGGGTAGAACTGAGATTCTATGAACAAGTCAGTGGTTTTGATCGGCGCGCCGACCGATATCGGCGCCGGCCATCGCGGTGCATCGATGGGCCCGGAGGCTCTTCGCGTAGCCAATCTTGCTGCCCGGCTCGCCCGCCGCGGTCTCACCGTCGTCGACCGTGGCAACCTGGCAGGCCCCTTGAATCCCTGGCAGCCGCCGGTGAATGGCTACCGCCACCTGCCTGAGGTTGTGGCCTGGAATCGCGCGGTGTACGAGGCGATGTACCGGGAGCTGCATGATGGCAACGTGCCGATCATGCTCGGCGGCGACCATTGCCTGGCGATCGGCTCGATCACCGCCGCCGCGCGCCATGCACGAGAGACGGGCAAGAAACTGCGCGTGTTGTGGCTCGATGCCCACGCCGACTTCAATACCAGCCAGATTACCCCGTCGGGGAATATCCATGGCATGCCCGTGGCCTGCCTGTGCGGCCATGGCCCGGATGAGCTCACCATCCTGGGTGGTACCAAGCCTGCCACCCAGCCGGAGGTCTTCCGCCAGATCGGCATCCGCTCGGTCGACGAGGGCGAGAAAAAATTCGTGCACGAGGCGGGCATCGACATCTACGACATGCGCTACATCGACGAGATCGGCATCAAGGCCTCGATGGAAGAAGCGCTGGCGGACATCGACCAGGACACCCATCTGCACGTGAGCTTCGACGTCGATTTCCTCGACCCGACCATCGCCCCGGGCGTGGGCACCACGGTGCGCGGCGGCCCGAACTACCGGGAAGCCCAGCTGGTGATGGAAATGATCGCCGACACCGGGCGCGTGGCGTCGCTGGACATCGTGGAGTTGAATCCTGCCTTCGACAAGCGCAACCAGACGGCCAAGCTTGCCGTGGACCTGGTCGAGTCGCTGTTCGGCAAGTCCACGCTGATGCGCTAGCTGCCCTGGCGGGGCATCCCCGTCGCTGCGGCAGCGCGCCGCGCCTGGTGGCTGGGCGGTCGGAGGCCTGCCGGGCTAAACTCGACGGGCTTCCCCACGAACGAGCCCCATGCAGACCCGCGTCCTTACCGGCATCACCACCACGGGCACGCCGCACCTTGGCAATTATGTCGGTGCGATCCGCCCCGCCATCGCCGCCAGCCACGATGCCGGCGTCGATGCGTTCTATTTCATGGCCGACTACCACGCCTTGATCAAGAGTGACCAGCCCGCGCGCATCGAGCGGTCCCGGCTCGAGATCGCAGCCACGTGGCTTGCCTGCGGCCTGGATCCGGCGCGGGTTACCTTCTACCGGCAGTCGGATATTCCCGAGATCCCGGAGCTCACCTGGCTGCTGACGTGCGTTACCTCGAAGGGGCTCCTAAACCGTGCCCATGCCTATAAGGCGGCCGTGGATCGCAATGTCGCCGAGGGCGAGGATAGCGATGCCGGCATCACGGCGGGGTTATACATGTACCCGGTGCTGATGGCCGCCGACATCCTGGCCTTCAACGCCAACAAGGTGCCGGTGGGACGCGACCAGATCCAGCATATCGAGATGGCGCGCGATATCGCGCAGCGCTTCAATCATCTGTACGGCGGTACGTTCTTCACGCTGCCCGAAGCCCTGATCGAGGAGCAAGTGGCCACCTTGCCGGGCCTGGACGGACGCAAGATGTCCAAGAGCTACGACAACACCATCCCGCTGTTCGAGGGCGGCCCCAAGCGGCTGCGCGAGACGATCATGCGCATCGTCACCGATTCGCGTGCACCGGGCGAGGCGAAATCCCTGGACGACTCCGCGCTGTTCACCCTCTACCAGGCCTTCGCCAGCCGCGCCGAGACCCAGGTGTTCGGCAAGGCGCTGGAAGACGGCATGGGCTGGGGCGAAGCCAAGGAGATCCTTTTCGAACGCGTCGAGGACGATGTGGCGCCGATGCGCGAACGCTACGATCAATTGATCGCCCGGCCCGGCGACATCGAGGACATCCTGGTCGAGGGCGCGGCGAAGGCGCGGTCGATCGCGGCGCCCCTGGTGGCGCAACTGCGCGATGCAGTGGGCCTGCGCCGCATGAATACCGTGGCGACGCCGGCAGGCAAGGCGACGGTGACCAAATCGGACAAGATGCCGCGTTTTGCCAGTTTCCGCGAAGACGATGGCGCGTTCCGCTTCCGGCTTTTCGGCGGCGAAGGCGACGAACTGCTGCTGTCGCGGAAGTTTGCCGATCCCAAGCAGGCCGGTGCACTGCGCCAGCGATTGCAGACGCTCGGTGGCGGACAGGCGCAGCTTGATGCCGAAGGCCTCGCGTACCATCTGGTGGTGGATGGCGAGCCGGTGGCGATCAGCCCCGCGTACGCCGACGACACGTCGCGCGAGGCGGCCATGCAAGCCTTGCGCGCCGCACTCGACGCCCTGGCCGCGGCGTAACGCCGTGCGATTCCTTGCCATCCTGTTGCTTGCCCCGTGGCTGCTGGTACTGGCCTGGGCTTACTGGGCGTATCCGAAGTCGCTGCCACGCCATGCGGCACGCCGCGTGTTCGACGCCATCGCCATCGTGCTTGCCGCGGTGGTCGCGGTGGTGCTTTCGCTGATGGCGTTCGATGCCGTGCAGGTGAAGCAGGTGGGTGCGTTTGGCCCGGAGAGCGGATCGATCTGGAAACAGGTGATGCCAGCGTTGTACGGCTATTTTTCGTTCATGGCCGTGCTGGCGCTGGCGCTGTGGTTCCGCTGGATGGTGTGGCGCCCGCGCCAAACCTGACTGTCTGTGTCAGCCGCGCAGGCGTGATGTCAGGCCCTTGAGGAACAGGCGAAGCAACTGGTCGCCGCAGGGGCGGTAGTTGTTATGGCCCGGCTGCCGGAACAGCGCATTGAGCTCGGCTTTCGACACGGCGAAATCCACCGAGGCCAGGATATCGATGATGTCCTGGTCCTTCAGCTCGAAGGCAACGCGCAGCTTCTTCAGCACCAGGTTGTTGGTGATGCGTTTTTCCACCGGCCGCGGTGGCTGTGATTCGTCCCGTCCGCGGCGAAACACGATCAGGCCATCGAGCACATGGGCCATGATGCGGTCGTTGCAGGGTACGAACCCTGGTGCGTCGTCCTTCTCGAGCATGCCGTGGATCTGCTCGGCGGTGAGGTCAAGGCCGCCCAATGCAGCGATCTGCACCAGGTGGCTGTCGGCCAGATCCAGCATGTAGCGCACGCTGCGCAGGATGTCGTTGTTGAGCATCGGCGTAGTCTAACGGGCGAGGTCGATTTTTTCCGTTTTTCACGCCGGTTGCGCTAGATAAGGCGTTCTCGCCCAACGGAGCGCCTCCATGCACCATAGCCGGTTGTGTGCCCTTGTCATCGACTGCCAAGACCAGGACATCAAGGCCGATACGCTGTTCTGGAGCGGTGCGCTGGGCAAGCCGATCACCAGCTTCGATCAGGACGGGGATGGCAAGTACGCCGAACTGGGCACCTCGGCCGATGAGCTGATTGTCCTGCTGCAGCGCGTGGATCACGAGCCGCGGGTACACCTGGACATCGAGACCGACGACCTGGAAGCCGAGGCCTTGCGGCTGGAAAAACTCGGCGCCAGCCGCGTGGCCAAGGTGCGTGACCGCTGGTGGGTGATGCAGGCCCCCAGCGGCCACCGTTTCTGCTTGGTCAAAAAGCAGCGCGAATCATTCGGGCCGCATGTGAATACCTGGGATTAGTGCGGTGCGGCCAGGTCGTCCATCATGGCCTTCAGGAACCTTGCCGCCTCGCCGCCGGTGGCCGCGCGGTGGTCGAAGGTAAGCGACAGCGGCATGCGGCGGTGCACCTCGATGCCGCCGATCACGGCGACCACGTCGTGGCTGAGCTTGCCGGTGCCGACGATGGCTACCGTGGGCGGTACCACCACGGGGCTGGCGTAACGGCCGGCGAACATGCCGAAGTTCGACAGGCTGATGGTGTAGCCGGAGAGCTCCGATGCCGGAATGCTACGGTCTTCCACCTGGGTGCGCAGGCGCTTGATCGCACCACGCACGCCCGCCGCGTCGAGCATATCGGCGTTGCGCAGGGCAGGGACGAACAGGCCGTCGTCGGTATCCACCGCGATGCCGATGTCCACCTGCGGATGCAGGGTGCGGGTGAGGTTCTTGCCGTCGAACCAGGCGTTGAGCGCTGGCACCGCCTTGCAGGCGGCGACGATCGCGCGCACCAGGCGGGCGGTGATGTCCTGCTTGCCGATCCAGGCGTGAAGGTCGGCGTCGTCCACGATGGTGGTGGGCACCACCTGGGCATGGGCGTCGGCCATCACGCGCGCCATGTTGCGGCGCACGCCCTTCAATTGCTCGGGCTGTCCCATCACGGCCTGCGAAGGCGGACCGGTGCGCACGGGCTTGCCGGCCAGCGATACAGCGCTGCGCTGCGGCGCGGCAGTCGGCTCAGGTAGTTCCGGCGCCAGGTGGCGGGCAGCGGCCGAGCGGGCCGGTGCGGCGCCCAGGGCGGCCGAGCCATTGGCGGCGGCCTCCTTCACATCCTTCATGGTGACCACGCCGTCGGCGCCGGTCGGACGCACGCGGCTCAAGTCGATCTTCAGCTTCTTGGCCAAGGCGCGCACGGCCGGAACCGCCTTGACGCCACCGGCGCTGGACACCTGTTCGGTATGCACGGCGTTGCCGCTGACCATCGCACCGACCACGGTGCCTTCGTCTTCGCGCTCGGGCTTGCCGTTGGCTTCGATCTCGCCACCGTCGTCGGAAGCGACGACCTTGCTGGCGTTGTCCGGTGCCGGGCTGCCGACGCTCTTCTTCGGGCCATGGTGGTGGCCGGTGGCTTCGGCATCGGCGCGCTGCTTGGCGTTGGGGTCGATCTCGACGTCAGCCAGGGCCGCGCCGGTTTCGATGATGTCGCCAGCAGCGCCGTGGAGCTTGGTCACCTTGCCGGAGAACGGCGAGGGGACGTCCACCACGGCTTTGGCGGTTTCCATTGACACCAGCGGGGCGTCGAGCTTGACGGTGTCGCCTTCCTTGACGTGCCATTCCACGACGGTGGCGTCGGGCAGGCCTTCGCCGAGGTCGGGAAGGTAGAACGTTTTGATATCGGCCATGGGGTCGGTCTCGTTGGATGCTTAGCTGACGGCGAGCGTGCGCTTGGCCGCGTCGACGATGCGTTCGACGCTGGGCAGGTATTTCATTTCCAGGCGGAACAGCGGGATGTGGGTGTCGTAGCCGGTGACGCGCTGCACGGGGGCCAGGAGGTCGTAGAAGCACTCTTCCATCAGCCGTGCAGCGATCTCGGCACCGAAGCCGGCGGTGCGCGGGGCCTCGTGGACGATCACGCAGCGGCCGGTCTTGGTAACCGACTCGGCGATGGTGTCGAAGTCCAGCGGTGTCAACGTTGCCACGTCGATCACCTCGGCACTGATGCCTTCTTCGGCCAGCGCGTCGGCGGCCTCCAGGGCTTCCTTCACCTGGGCGCCCCAGGTGACCAGGGTGACGTCGGTGCCGTCGCGCAACACGAAGCACACGTCCAGCGGCAGCGCCTCGCCGTCGTCGGGCACTTCTTCCTTGTACTGGCGGTAGATGCGCTTGGGTTCGAAGAACATCACCGGATCCGGATCGCGGATCGCCGCCAGCAGCAGGCCGTAGGCGCGCGCAGGCGAAGAGGGCAGCACCACTCGCAGTCCCGGGATGTTGGTGAACAGGTGCTCGTTGGCTTCCGAGTGATGCTCTGGTGCGCGGATGCCGCCGCCCCAAGGCGCGCGCCACACGGCAGGCACCGTCATGCGGCCGCGGGTGCGGTGGCGCAGGCGGGCGGCGTGGCAGGCGATCTGCTCCATCATCGGGTAGATGAAGCCTTCGAACTGCGCCTCGGCCACGGGCTTCATGCCCTGGACGGCCAGGCCCACCGTGAGGCCGGCGATGGTGGTTTCATCCAGCGGCGTGTCCAGCACGCGCAGTTCGCCGAATTTTTCCTGCAGGCCCTGGGTGGCGCGGAACACGCCGCCGTTGACGCCCACGTCCTCGCCCAGCACCACGACTGAATCATCGTGGGCCATTTCGTAGGCAAGCGCCTGGGTTACCGCTTCGATAAGGGTGATCTGTGCCATGAATGTTCTTCTTATCCGTGCGACTTGCGGTCGAGGTCGATGGCCTGCTGGCGCTGGGCGACGAGGTCGGCGGGGAGTTCGGCGTAGAGGTAGTCGAACATCGCTTCCACCGGCTGCGTCTTGGTCTGCAGGTAGGCGTCCACTTCTTTATCCATCCAGTCGTCGCATTCGGCCAGCCAGGCCTTCTCTTTCGTTTCGTCCCAGGCGCCCTTGGCTTCCAGCCACTTGCGCAGGCGGGGCACGGGGTCTTTCGTCCAGGCTTCCTTCACCTCGTCCTCGCCGCGGTAGCGGCGGGCGTCGTCGGCGGTGGTGTGATCGCCCAGGCGGTAGGTCACCGCCTCGATCACGCTGGCACCTTCGCCGTTGCGGGCGCGGTCCAGGGCATCTTCCATCGCCTTGCGCACGGCGATGATGTCGTTGCCGTCCACCTGGATGGTCGGCAGACCCGCGGCGATGGCTTTCTGCGCCAAGGTTTCCGCGCCGGACTGGATCTTGCGCGGCACCGAGATGGCCCACTGGTTGTTCACGATCACGGCCACCAGCGGCAGTTTCTGCGCGCCGGCCACGTTGATGGCGCCGTAGAAATCGCCCTTGGACGAACCGCCGTCGCCGATGGTGCATACGGCTACGCGCTTCTCGTTGCGGATCTTGAAGGCCAGGGCGGAACCGGCCGCATGCAGGCACTGGGTGCCGATGGGCACGCACCAGGCGAAGTCGTGCTTGGGCGCCTTGGCGAAGTCGTTGCCGCGCTCGTCGCCGCCCCAGTACATGTACACCTCGCGCGGCTGCACGCCGCGGTAAAGCTGGGCGCCGTACTCGCGGTAGCTCACCGCCAGGGAATCTTCGCGCTTCATGGCCGAGCCGATACCCACGTGGGCGGCTTCATGGCCAAGGCAGGAGGCATACGTGCCCAGCTTGCCGGTGCGCTGCAAGGCGACGGACTTCGCGTCGAACACGCGGGTGGAGACCATCAGTTTGTAGAGCTCGACCATCTGGTCGAGGTCCTTGGCAAAGGCGGGGAGATCCTTGCGGACTTCCTTGCCATCCTTGTCCAGGTATTGCAGGTATTCGATTTCGAACTTGGCGGCGATAGACACGACTCGCTCCGGATGGGGAATATTTTTTGAAGGAGGCGCCAACCCATCCAGTGGGGCCTTGCGCACATCCGCCTTCGGAAGGCCGGTTCCGTGGGGGACCGCCCTTGATATCAGGGCAATTATGACCGTTCAAGGGACACCGCAGCATCAGTCGCGTTCAATTCGACGCCAAGCCATTGTTTTTCATCAGGACGGTCAGAAGCATCGAGGGAAATGGATTGACCCGTTATATTCCATCCATGACTTCCAAACCGTCCCCCGCCGGCCCTGCCCCGACCGATCGCCTGGAACCGGGTATCGCCACCGACCTCGATGGCCGGATGACCTACGGCGACTACCTGCAGTTGCCCATCCTGCTTTCCGCGCAACAGCCGCGAAGCGTGCCGCCGCACCACGATGAGATGCTGTTCATCGTGCAGCACCAGACCTCCGAGCTGTGGTTGAAGTTGATGATCCACGAGTTGCGGGCGTCGATCGCGTGCCTGCGCACGGACGATGTCGACTCAACGTTGAAGATCCTCGCCCGCGTGAAGCAGGTGCAGCGGCAGCTGTACGAGCAGTGGGCGGTGCTGGCCACGCTTACGCCGGCCGAATACCACGAATTTCGCGAGATCCTGGGGCCGTCGTCGGGTTTCCAGTCGTTGCAGTACCGCGTGGTGGAATTCATGCTGGGCAACAAGCACGGCGATATGCTCAAAGTGTTCGCGCACAACCCCTCGGACTTCCAGGCGCTGTGCCAGGTGTACGAGGCGCCGAGCCTTTACGATGAGTTCCTGCGTTTCCTGGCCCGGCGCGGGCATGCGGTGCCGGCGGAACTGCTCGACCGCGACTTCACCCAGCCCTATCCGCGGAGCGACGCGCTGCTGCCGGCGTTGAAGCGCATCTACGAGGCTCCCCACGACCACTGGCCCGAATACCACCTGTGCGAGCAGCTGGTGGATATCGAGGAAAACTTCCAGCTTTGGCGTTTCCGCCACATGAAGACGGTGGAACGGATCATCGGCTACAAGCCCGGTACGGGCGGATCCTCCGGCGTGGCATTCCTGCGGCGGGCGCTGGAACAGACGTTCTTTCCCGAGTTGCTGGAGGTCCGCACGCAACTGGGGACGTAAGGGCCGCCTGCAGCCGGACTCGCCGTTCGTAAGATGTTGCGATGCGTCGTTGACGAAGCCTTGCCCGGCGGGTGAAGGTACGCACCGACAACAACACGGAACAGGGGATCGCCATGACCCAGGCAGCCACGGAAAGCATGCCGCCGGAATTTCCCACCACGATGGGCCACCCGCGGCCGTTGTGGATGCTCTTCATGACCGAATTCTGGGAGCGCTTCGCGTTCTACGGCATTCGATGGGCCTTGGTGCTGTACATCGTGGCCCAGTTCTTCGGTGGCGATCCCACCGGCGAGCAGCCGGCCAGCCGAACCTATGGCGCCTACCTGGCGCTGGTCTACGCCTCGGCCATCTTCGGTGGTTACGTGGCCGACCGCGTGCTCGGTTACCAGCGGTCGATCCTGGTCGGCGCCGCGGTGATGGCGGCGGGACTGTTCCTGATCGCATTCCCGGAAAAACACATCTTCGAACTGGGCCTTGCCACGGTGATCGTGGGCAACGGCCTGTTCAAGCCGAACATTTCCACCATGGTCGGCAAGCTTTACGGGGTAAGCGACGAACGCCGCGATAGCGGCTTCACCATCTTCTACATGGGCATCAACATGGGCGCGCTGATCGCGCCGGTGATCACCGAGTACCTGGCCAAGGCGGTCTTCGGCAGCCTGGACATGCCCAGCTACAAGGTGGTGTTCATGGCGTCGGGCGTTGGCATGATCATCAGCCTGTTCTGGTTCTGGTTCGGGCGCCGTGGTTTGAATAATATCGGCCGACCGCCGGCCGGCGGCGAGAGCATGAAGCGGGTCGCCTATGTGCTGGTGGGCATCGTCGCCGGCATTCCCGTGATGTACCTGTTGCTCGCCGTGGGTGCGGGTTTCCTGCAGTGGGTGCTCAGCATCCTGTTCGTTGCGCTGGCGGTATTGCTGCTGGTCGAAGGCATCCGCGAGGGGCGCGTGCAGCGCGACCGGGTGATCGCCATGTTGATCATCTTCGTCTTCAACGTGCTGTTCTGGATGTTCTTCGAGCAGGCGGGCAGTTCCTTCACCTTCCTGGCCGACAAGATCGTCAACCGCCAGTTGGGCGACTTCGTGTTTCCCACCGCGTGGTTCCAGTCGGTGAACTCGCTGGCCATCATCGGGCTTGCGCCGGTGCTGGCCTATATCTGGATCCGCATGGGTCGGCTCAATCCGTCCATCCCCCGCAAGTTCGGCCTTGGACTGATCTTCAACGGCCTGGCCTTCGCGCTCTTGATGCTGGCGCTGTCGGACATGGTGGATGCGTCGGGCAAGATCCCGTTCTGGACACTTTTCATGGTGTACGTGATCCAGTCGGTGGGCGAGCTATGCCTGTCACCGATCGGGCTTTCCATGGTGACGAAGCTCGCGCCGTTGCGCCTGGTCGGCTTCGGGATGGGTGGCTGGTTCCTCTCCACCGGCATCGGCAACAACCTGTCGGGCATCTTCGCCGGCCATGTCAGTGGCGAGACGGGCATGACCACCGCCTCGGCGCTGGATGGATACACCTTCGGCTTCTGGTCGCTGATGGGCGCTGGCGTGCTGCTGTTCCTTATCGCCCCGTTGATCAACAGGCTGATGCATGGGGTGAAGTAGACCCGCCGTTCAGGCGGAAAGTTTTTCCAGGATGCGCAGCAGCCAGGCGCGTTCCTCAGCATCCAGCACCGCAAAGAACTCCGTCTCGTGGGCGCGTGCCTGGGGAGCGACCTCGTCGTGGATGGTCCAGCCGGCCTCGCTCAGGCGCAGCACCGATCGCCGCTTGTCCTCGTCGTGGGTTTCGCGGATCACGCGTCCGGATTTGACCAGCCGGGCCAGCGCGCGGCTCACGGCGACCTTGTCCATGGCGGTGCGCTCGGCCACCTCGCGGGCCGACACATCGGGAAACCGGCCCAGCACCGCCATCACCCGCCATTCGGTCATGGAGAGGTCGAACCGGGTCTGGTAGTCCGCGGCGATGGCCTGGCTGATCGTGTTGGAGACGATCGACAACCGGTAGGGCAGGAACTGCTCCAGGGCCAGGGGGTGGTGGGCTGAGTCGGCCATCGTGTTGCGATACTCCTTGCAAATGGTTTCAAGTGAAACTATAACGTATGGTATGACGGCACGAGCCGACCTTCCCCAGGAGAATCCCATGAGCGCCCAGCCCAATGTCGGCATGCAGGTGACCACGTTCGAGAACCCGCAAGGCGTGGATGGCTTCGAATTCGTCGAATTCGCCGCACCCGATGCCAAACTCCTGCATACCCTTTTCCCCAGGCTCGGCTTCACGGCCGTGGCCCGGCACAAGTCCAAGGCGATCACCTTGTACCGCCAGGGTGAGTGTAGCTTCCTGGTCAACGAAGAACCCGGCTCGTTCGCGGCGGATTTCGCCGCCAAGCACGGCCCCTCGGCATGCGGCTTTGCCATCCGTTTCAACCGGCCAGCCGTCGATGTACAGAAGACTGCGCTGGGCAACGGCGCGGAGCTGATTCCGGCAAAGATCGACACCCTGGCCCTGCAAGTACCCACCATCCTTGGCATCGGCGGTGCCGCGCTCTACATGATCGACCGCTATGGCGCCGCGGGCGATGCCTACGAGAACGAATTTGAGTACCTGCCCGGCGTGGACCGCCACCCGAAGGGTTTCGGCCTCACCTTCATCGACCACCTCACGCATAACCTGTATTTCGGCAACATGCAGAAGTGGTCCGATTATTACGAGCGCCTGTTCAACTTCCGCGAAATTCGCTATTTCGACATCAAGGGCGCCAAGACCGGCCTGGTCTCCAAGGCGCTGACGGCGCCCGACGGCATGGTGCGCATTCCACTGAACGAAAGCGCGGATGAGAAATCCCAGATCAATGAGTACCTGCACGAGTACAAGGGCGAGGGCATCCAGCACATCGCCATGTTCACCGACAACATCTACGACTCGGTGGAGGCCATGCGCGCGCAGGGGGTCGAATTCCTCGAGACGCCGGACACGTACTTTGAAGTGATCGACATGCGCGTGCCCAACCACGGCGAGGATGTCCCGCGCCTTCAGAAGAACAAGATCCTGATCGACGCCGATACCGAAACCAGGACAAAACTGCTACTGCAGATTTTCACCCAGAACACCATCGGGCCGATCTTCTTCGAGATCATCCAGCGCAAGGGCAACGAAGGTTTCGGCAACGGCAATTTTACCGCATTGTTCGAATCCATCGAGCGCGACCAGATGCGTCGCGGCGTGCTTTAAGACGTCAACGGCCGGGTGTTTGACCACCCGGCCGTCGTCGATGCAACGGGTAGCTGCAGTATCAGTGGAACGGCATGCCGTTGCGGAACATCGCCATGAACATCGCGCCGAAGAACACGAAGTACAGCGCGAAAATGATGATGCCGATCAGGTAAAGCACCCCCTGGATCACGAAATAGGTACGAAGCTTGGACAATGCTTCCTTCATCGCCATGGCATCGCCGCTGAGCTGGGCCCGCTCGATGGCTCCGGCGGACTGCATCACCAGCACGCCGATCCAGATCGGCAGCCAGGCGACGAGGATGCCCACGATGGTGATGGCGGTCATCGCGCCCTGGATGATGAACATGATGCCGACGAACTTCATCCAGCCACTGCCGGAAGAAAGCGGGACGGCAAGATCACTCACGGTATTGGACACGGTTGTGCCGTATGGCGGCGGAGCCATGGATTCAGACATGCAGTTCCCCTTGATTTGATTTTGGTTTTTTACGCCCGTCCCTGGCTGCAACGGCGCTCGGGCACGATAGCATCCACCCTTGACGTTTTGCCAACGCATGGAACCGATGATGACCAGCACCTTGCGCTACCAATCGGGTTTCGCCAACGAATTGGCCACAGAGGCCCTGGAGGGTGTGTTGCCCCGCGGCCAGAATTCGCCGCAGCGGGTGGCCCGTGGCCTGTATGCCGAGCAGCTCACAGGCAGTGCCTTTACCGCGCCGCGCCATGCCAACCGGCGCAGCTGGCTCTACCGTATCCGTCCCGCGGCGATGCACGAGCCGTTCGGGCCGCGTGAGCATGCCCGCTTCCACAATCGCTTCCACGAGGCGCCGGCCACGCCCAACCAGCTGCGCTGGGATCCACTTCCGGCCCCGCCGGCCGATACCGATTTCGTCGACGGCCTTGTGACCTACGCCGGTAACGGCGGCGCGGACGAACAAGCCGGCTGCGGCATCTACCTGTACGCCGCCAATCGTTCGATGCAGGGCAGGTATTTTTACAGCGCCGATGGCGAACTGCTGATCGTGCCGCAGGAAGGTCGCCTGATGCTGCATACGGAACTGGGCGTCCTGGATGTAGCTCCGCTCGAGATCGCGGTGATCCCGCGCGGCGTGCGTTTCCGCGTGGATCTTCCCGATGGCACGGCCCGTGGTTATGTGGCCGAGAACTTCGGTGCCGCGCTGCGCCTGCCGGACCTGGGCCCGATCGGCGCCAACGGCCTGGCATTGCCGCGCGATTTCCTCACGCCCGTGGCGGCCTATGAGGACATCGACGGCGATTTCGAACTGGTGGCGAAGTTCCAGGGTGGCTTGTGGTCGGCGCGCATCGACCATTCCCCACTGGACGTGGTGGCCTGGCACGGCAACTACGCGCCCTACAAATACGATCTGGAGCGTTTCAACACCATCGGCTCGATCGCCGTGGATCATCCTGATCCATCGATCTTCACCGTGCTTACCTCGCCCAGCGATACCCCGGGCACGGCGAACATGGATTTCGTCATCTTCCCACCGCGCTGGCTGGTGGCCGAGCACACCTTCCGGCCACCGTATTTCCACCGCAACGTGGCCAGTGAGTTCATGGGCCTGATCAAGGGCGCTTACGACGCCAAGGCCGGTGGTTTCGTGCCGGGCGGCGCCAGCCTGCACAACTGCATGAGCGGCCACGGCCCGGATGCGGCCAGCTTCGAGAAGGCCAGCGCCGCCGATACCGGCAAGCCCGACCACATCACCGGCACCATGGCCTTCATGTTCGAGACGCGGCGGGTGATCCGCCCGGTGGCGCAGGCCCTGTCCTCACCGCAGTTACAGGGCGATTACTACAGCTGCTGGCAGAATATCCACCGGCACTTCAATCCGGAATCGTGATGAACAAGTCAGTCCTGCTTCCCGCGCTGCTGGTCCTCGGCCTTGCCGGTTGCGAAAAGGAAGCCGCCGATACCTCGCAGATGGCGCCCCCGTCGGCCGAATCCGCGGCCGCGCCTGCACCTGCGCCACCGTCCGGCCCGGCACCGGGCAGTACCGCTGGTCCGCCCGAGGGCTCGGCGATGGTGGCGCCGGTGGCGCCTGCCGATCAGCTTGGAAGTGATGTCATGGGTTTTCAGGATCTTCATTGGGGTATGACGGTTGCGGACCTGCGCGCCGCATGGAAAGCCCCGCTCACGCCAGCCACGCTCACCGATGCCAACGCCTGCGCCTTCCTGGCGCCGCCGAAGGAAAGCCGCGAGATCGCCTTCATGGTGCAGGACGGCGTGTTGAAGCGCGTCGACGTGCGCCAGGGTGACACCGTGGCCCCAGGCGGCGGCCGCATCGGCATGACCGCCAACGAGATCGCCGGGCTCTACAAGGACAAACTGGCCGTGCAGCCGAACAAGTACGCCGCCAACGCGAAAGACCTCATCGTCACACCGTCCCCGCAGGCCCAGGCGCGCATCGTCTTCCAGGCCGGCCCCGACGGCATCGTTTCGCGCTGGCACATGGGCGTGCCGCCGCAGGTGCTGTACGTCGAAGGCTGTGGCTGATCCCTCCCCAAGGAAATATTGATGAAGCTGGCATCACTCAAGGAAGGCGGCCGCGACGGCACGCTTGTCGTGGTCAGTCGCGACCTCACCACGGCCGTCACCGCCACGGGCATCGCACCCACCCTGCAGGCCGCGCTGGACGACTGGGAGAACCTCGCGCCGCGTCTGAATGCGCTGGCGGAGGACCTCGCCAACGGCAACGCGCCCGGTGCCTTCCCCCTGGATATCACCCGCCTGGCCGCCCCGTTGCCACGCGCCTACGAGTTCGTCGACGGCAGCGCTTACCTGCCGCACGTCGAACGTGTGCGGCGCGCACGCGGCGCCGAAGTGCCGGAGTCGTTCTATAGCGATCCACTGATGTACCAGGCGACCAGTGCAGGGTTCCTCGGACCCCGCGACCCGGTAGTGGTGCCCAGCGAAGATTTCGGCATCGATCTTGAAGCCGAAGTGCTGGTGGTGACCGACGACGTGCCGATGGGCGCCAGCGTCGAGGTGGCCTCCGAGCACATCCAGCTGGTGGGCCTGGTGAACGACGTTTCGCTGCGCGGCCTCATCCCCAACGAACTGGCCAAGGGCTTCGGCTTCCTGCAATCGAAGCCGCGTTCGGCACTGTCGCCGGTCCTGGTCACCCCGGACGAACTGGGCGATGCATGGCACGGCGACAAGCTGCACCTGCCGATGCGTACCTGGATCAACGGCCAATGGTTCGGCGAGGCCGAGTGTGGCGTGGACATGCAATTCAGCTTCGCCCAGCTCATTGCGCACGTGGCCAGGACACGGCCGTTGACGGCGGGCACGCTGGTGGGTTCGGGCACCATCGCCAACGAGGATACGTCCAAGGGTGCGTCGTGCCTGGCGGAACAGCGCACGGTGGAGACCCTGCGTGACGGCAAGCCGAAAACGCCGTTCCTGAAGTTCGGGGATACGGTGCGGATCGAGGTGACCGACAAGGATGGCAAGTCGATCTTCGGGGCCATTGAGCAGCCCATCGCGAAGGGATAGGCTGCTCGCTGCGAGGCGTTTCGCGCCTTAATGCTCGACCTTGATGCAGAAATGAAAACGGTAGACGTTTGGGCTGGCTGGCCTTGGCGTCTACCGTTTTTTTCTTCTGTTTAGTGAGCGGAGGTCAAACCCTTTGCTTATCCGCTCGCTGGCGCTCGCTTCGCGCTGCCGTTCGCGCAAGCGCTCACTTCGCGGCCATCAACGCCCGCGTCATGTCCAGCATGCGGTTGGAGAAGCCCCACTCGTTGTCGTACCAGGACAGCACCTTCACCAGCGTGCCACCCATGACGCGCGTCTGCGTGGCGTCGTAGATCGACGAGTGCGGATTGTGGTTGAAGTCGATCGACACCAGCGGCTTGGTGTTGGTGGTGAGGATGCCCTTCAACGCGCCGTTGCCGGCCTCCGCGATGGCGGCATCGATCTCTTCCTTCGACGTTTCGCGTTTGGCGACGAAGGTGAGGTCCACCACCGACACGTTGATGGTGGGCACGCGGATGGCGAAGCCGTCGAGCTTGCCGTTCAGTTCCGGCAGCACCAGGCCCACCGCGGCGGCAGCGCCGGTCTTGGCAGGGATCTGGCTGTGCGTGGCGCTGCGGGCGCGGCGCAGGTCCGAGTGGTACACATCGGTGAGGACCTGGTCGTTGGTGTAGGCATGGATGGTGGTCATCAGGCCGTGCACGATGCCGATCTTCTCGTGCAGCACCTTGGCCAGCGGCGCCAGGCAGTTGGTGGTGCACGATGCGTTGGAGATCACCTGGTGCGCAGCGGTGAGCTTGTCGTGATTCACGCCGAAGACGAACGTGCCGTCCACGTCCTTGTCGCCGGGGGCCGAGATGATCACCTTCTTCGCGCCGCCGGCGATGTGCGCGCCGGCCTTGGCCTTGGAGGTGAAGAAACCGGTGCTTTCCAGCACCACGTCCACTTCGTTCTCGCCCCAGGGAAGCTTGGATGGATCACGCTCGGCGAACACCTTGATGCGGTCGCCGTTGACGATCAGGTCGCTGCCGTCGACGGACACCTCGCCCGGGAAACGGCCATGCGCCGTGTCGTACTGGGTCAGGTGCGCGTTGGTCTCGGCATCGCCCAGGTCGTTCACCGCGACGATCTTTATGTCGTCGTAGCGACCCGATTCATAGAGCGAGCGCAGGATGTTGCGACCGATGCGACCGTAACCGTTGATGGCGACCTTGATGGCCATAGGGCAGCGTCCTCTTTGGGTGCGTGGTGGTTCGGATGGGCTAAGACCTCCAATTTTAGCCGGAAATGGGCCCGGGCGATGTTGTGCCGGCTTAACGCCCATACGCTCCGTCATCTGGCTGTGGCAGACTCCGCCGCCCAAGCCACCATGCAAGGCCTCCCATGCGCTCCACCCGTTTCCGCGGCGCTGTCGTCGCAGCATCTTTCGCGCTTAGCCTGGCTGCGGCTCCCGCCGCCTTTGCCTGGGGCCAGGTCGGTCACCGGATCGTGGCGAACCTGGCGCAGCGCCAGCTCGACCCCAAGGCCCTGGCCGAGGTCAAGCGCCTACTGGCCACCGAAAACGACACGGACCTGGCCGATATCGCCACCTGGCCCGACGAATTGCGCGACAACCCGGACACCAAGGAACTGGGCAAGGCCACCGCCAAGCTGCATTACGTGGATTTCAACGACCCCACCTGCGTGTATTCCCCGCCCAAGTGCCCCGATGGCCAGTGCGTGGTGGAGGGCATCCGCAAATACGTGGCGATCCTGGGCGACCGCTCAAAGTCCGACACCGAACGCCGCGAGGCCCTGAGCTTCGTCGTGCATTTCATCGGTGACGTGCACCAACCCCTGCACGCGGGTTACCGCGACGACAAGGGCGGCAACGACTTCCAGGTGCAGTTCCAGGGCAAGGGCTCGAACCTGCACAAAGTGTGGGACTCGGGCATGTTGTACACACGTAACCTGCAGTTCCAGGCCTATGCGGACCTGCTTGCAGCGCAGGGCGCGGTGACCCTGCCCAAGCCGATCCCGCCGCTGGACAACCCCTACGCCCAGTGGGCGGAGGAGTCGTGCAAGATCAGCAAAGCGCCGGGCTTCTACCCCGACAAGCACGAGATCGACGATGCCTATGTCGCCGTCGAGCGCCCGGTGGCCGAGGAACGCCTGCGCGAGGCGGGCAAGCGCCTGGCCGACGTGTTGAACAAGACGCTCGACTAAGTGTGGTAATTTCCGACAAATGACCGAACCCCAAGTCCGCCGCACCAAGATCGTCGCCACCCTAGGCCCCGCCACCGATGCGCCCGGCATGCTCGAGCGCATCATCGAGGAGGGGGTGGACATCGTCCGTCTGAACCTCTCCCATGGTGCGCCGGACGACCACCGCGCCCGCGCCGCCGCCGTGCGTGCCGCGGCCGAGGCCGTCGGCCGTGAGGTGGGCATCCTGTGCGACCTGCAGGGCCCGAAGATCCGCATCGAGAAGTTCGCCAACGGCCCGGTGGATCTTCTTCCGGGCGATCCGTTCGTGCTCGATTGCCGCCCGGGAGCGGCGTTGGGAAACGCCACGGGCGTCGGCGTCAGCTATTACGGCTTGCCGCAGGATGTCCATCCTGGCGACGTGCTGCTGCTCGATGACGGACTGGTCGGGCTTACCGTGAACGAAGTGGTCGGCACCGAAGTGCGCACCACGTGTCTCATCGGCGGCCGTCTGTCCGATCGCAAGGGGCTGAACCGCCAGGGCGGTGGCCTGAGCGTCGATGCGCTGTCGGACAAGGACCGCAACGACATCAAACTCTCGGCCGAGATCGGCTGCGACTTCCTGGCCATTTCCTTCGTGCGCAGCGCGCACGACATGGACGAAGCCCGCCGCCTGCTGCACGAGGCCGGGGGTTCCGCGGCCCTGGTGTCGAAGATCGAACGCGCCGACGCCATCCCCGTGCTCGGCGAAATCATCGATGCCTCCGACGTGGTGATGGTGGCCCGCGGCGACCTGGGCGTGGAAATCGGCGACGCGGAACTGCCCGGCCTGCAGAAGAAGATCATCCGCGAGGCGGTGCAACGCAACCGCTCGGTGATCACCGCCACCCAGATGCTGCAGTCGATGGTGGTGGCGCCCATCCCCACCCGCGCCGAAGTTCTCGACGTCGCCAATGCGGTGATCGACGGTACCGATGCCGTGATGCTTTCCCAGGAGAGCGCCGCCGGCGCGCATCCGGACAAGGCCGTGGCCGCCATGCGCCGCATCTGCCTGGGCGCCGAGCGCCAGTTCGAGCCCAACGACGCACTTTCCACCCAGACCACCCCGCTGGACCGCACCGACCAGGCCATCGCGCTGGCCGCCATGGTGTTGGCAGCCCGTATCGGCGCCCGCGCCATCATCGCGCTGACCGAATCGGGCGCCACGGCGCAATGGCTGTCGCGTTACCGGTTTTCCGTGCCGATCTACGCCTTGTCGCCGTCGGGTCCGGCCCGCCGGCGCATGTTGATGCTGCGCGACGTGCAGCCGGTGGATTTCGCCGAGAACACGCTCGATCCCGCCCATACGGCGCGTGCGGCGTTGCAGCATCTGTTCGCGCTGGGGAAGATCGCCGAAGGCGACCGCGTGATCCTTACCCATGGCGACCACTCCGGCCGTGGCGGTGGCACGAACACGCTGAAATTGCTGGTAGTGGGCGCCGACGGCATCGCCGAGAGCCTTCGCGACCTTTAAAAATTGTGGTCCGGCGCTAGACTAGAGTCCCCAGTCCAGCGCCGAGGTCGCCATGTCCACCATGTTCCCCCGCCTCGCGTTTTCCGCGTTCGTGGCCCTCGCCGCCATGCCCGCCGTGGCGCAGGATGCCAAGCACGTTTCGCCCGACCGCCTTCCCTCGTACTGGACGCTGGCCAATACCTCGGTGGATGCCGACGTTCCCAATACCGGGAGCAACCTCAACGTACCCGGTTGCACCGCCGTCACCTATACGATCGGTTCCGACGGCAAAACCTACAATGCGAAGGTCGCCAAGACGGTACCGACGAGCGATCTTGGCCCCACCGCAGTCAGCATCGTGCGCAATTTCAACTACCGGCCCAGCGGCATGAACCGCCAGGCTCAGCCGGTGAGCACGTACTACGTCGTGCAGTTCAACATGCCCACGGACCCCGCCGAGCGCGCACGCCTGACCAAGGCCTGCGACCTGGCCGGCTACCAGGGTTGATCCCACGGCCGGCTAACGGACCGTGGCTTATACTTAGCGTTTCAAGACCTTGCCGCGGGCCATTGCCGCGGCCTTCTTCCAGTGCGGCTCGAACGCCGCCCCGATCCACGGAGTTGTCATGAGCATTGAAGATCTCGAAAGCGTCGCCCAGGCCATGGTGGCGCCCGGCAAGGGCATCATCGCCATCGACGAGTCCACCACCACCATCGCCAAGCGTTTCCAGGCCATCGGCATCGAGAACACCGAGGAAAACCGCCGCGCCTACCGCGAGTTGCTGCTGACCACCCCCGGTCTTTCCGATCACATTTCCGGTGCCATCCTGTTCGATGAAACCATCCGCCAGTCCACGAAGGACGGCGTGCCCTTCACCCAGGTGATGAAGAAAAACGGGATCATCCCGGGCATCAAGGTCGACAAGGGCACGCAGGCCCTTGCCGGTTTCCCGGGCGACGTCGTTACCGAGGGCCTGGACGGCCTGCGCGAGCGCCTGCAGGAATACGCAAAGCTCGGCGCACAGTTTGCCAAGTGGCGCGCGGTGATCAACATCACCGAAGAAAACCCCAGCTCCACCGCGATCGAAGCCAACGCCCACGCGCTGGCGCGCTACGCCGCGCTGTGCCAGGAAGCCGGCATCGTGCCGATGGTCGAACCGGAAGTCATCATGGACGGCGACCACACCATCGAGGTGAGCTACGAAGTACACGAGGCGGTGCTGCGCAGCTTGTTCAACGCGCTGTACGAGCAGAACGTGATGCTGGAAGGCACCATCCTGAAGGCCAGCATGGTGATCCACGGCACCAAGTCCGCCGAGAAGGCGGATGTCGAGGAAGTGGCCGAAGCCACCGTGCGCGTGCTCAAGAGCACCGTGCCCGCCTCGCTGCCCGGTATCGTGTTCCTGTCCGGCGGCCAGAGCGACAAGGACGCCACCGCGCACTTGAACGCCATGAATCGCATGGGCCCGCATCCGTGGCCGCTGAGCTTCTCCTACGGCCGCGCCATGCAGCAGGCCGCGTTGAAGCTGTGGTCCGAAGACATCAAGGGCAACGTCGCCTCGGCACAGAAGATCGTGCACGAGCGCGCGAAGGAAAACGGCCTGGCTGCCCTGGGACAGTGGAAGGGCTAAAGGCTCCCCTGCCATCCAACGAAGAAGGCGCCCATCGGGCGCCTTCTTTTTTTCAGTCAGGAAATCTGGCGGCTTCCTTGATTGACAGGTTTAGACCGGTGGGCGGCCTTTCCAGGTCCGTCGCTTCGAGCATCCCACGTGCTGCGAACAAGCTGAGGCGGCCGAGGAACTGGGTAGCTGTCGCGTTCGCGGTTGCGCGGCGTGCGTCCAGCAGTCGTCGCTGGGAAAGGAGCGCATCGACGGTAGTCCTTGTTCCCGTGTCGAGGCCGGCCCTGGTGGCCTCAACGGACGCTCGAGAGGCTGCTTCGGCAGACTGACGTGCGTGAACGATCGACTCGTTAGACTGCTGGGCGCGTTCCAGCCGGCGAATGCTGCGCGTGGCGTCGCGAGTGGCGATCCCGAGTTCGGCCGCCGCTGCGTCCCACTGGGCATTGGCCCGGCGCACGTTGGCCGACGCGATCGCCGTTCCCATCAGTGGCATGGTCACCTGCAGGCCAAGGATCAACGATGGGCGCCGACGAAAAGGCGTCGGTGCAATTTTCTTGTTCGTAGCGATGGAAGAGCGCCCATAACGGAGCTGAAGCGACAGTGTCGGCCACCGGGCTGCCTGCGCGGCGCGCCGAGCATGGTTGGCGGCGTTCAGGCGGTGGCGCGCGGCCGTGACAGCGAAGGGCTCGTGATCAGGCGCAACGACGCGCGGAGCCTGAGTTGGCCAAAGGCGATGTATTGAGGCGTCTTCCTGTTTTGCTAAGGTCCAGCTTCGAGCGATCTGCGTCACAGCCTGCCGTGCATCATCAAGCGCCACGTCCGCTGCGAGAATCCGTGCGACTGCGGATGTCTGCTGCGCGCCTGTCTCGACTGCATCAATGCGGGGTGCCAGTCCTACTTCGAAGCGCGCCTGCGACCGTGCCGCCTGGAAGGCGAGGGCATCGCGATCGGCGATGGCGAACTGGCGTTCCTGGCGGCGCACGTCGAGAAGCGTCCACGCCGATGCTGCGCGAAGGAGCAGATCCTGTCGGGCAGCATCGCCTTCGGCGACGGCGGCCTGCGCCCTTGCCCTGGCGGCGGCCAGCGTCGACAGAGCCTCTCGATTGACAAGCGATTGCGCGATTCGCAATTCGATCGACGTCACCCATGGGCCATTGCCCTGGCGTCCACGCTCACTGCGAAGGGTCGCTTCCGGCAGCAAGGGCGCATTTGCCTCCGTGGCCTCTTCGGCCGCTTGCAATGTAAGCGCCTGGGCCTTGGCCAGCACCGGGTCGTCGTACAGCGCCGAGGTATAAAAATGCCGGGGAACGGCGGCGCTTGACTGGGCCGTTGCAGCGAACGGTATGGCAACCAGGCTCGCGGGAATGGCGAAGACGGCAAGTTTGTGCGGAAGGCGCCGCATACCCGAACTCTAGGCAATGCCATCCTTGGCGCCTGTAGGCGATCGTAGCGTCGCAACGCACAGGCTTTACGTCCGCTCTTGTCCTCGCATGCCGCACTGCGGAAAACATTGGCCTCGACAATGGTTTACATTGACGACTTCGATCAGGGAGGGCAGGGGATGAGTGATCGTATTGCGCATGCCGTACGCGCCATCGTGCTTTCGGCAACCATGTGCGTGGCGGCTGTGTGCACCGCGCAGTCCTCGCCCATCACTTCCACCAAGCCACCGCACGAAGCGGCCTGGGCCACCATCGTCGATCACGACGTTCCGCTGGATCAGCGGCATAAGGCCCTTGCGGCACTGGAAGATGACGCCGTGGACCTCGGCCCTGCCGATCTATACGTGTTGGGTTCGATCTACCATAGCGGCCGGCACTCCGGCGGCCTGCTCGATCATGCCGATGACACCAAGGCCTCGCTCTATTTCGGCAATGCCGCCACGCGTGGAAGCATTCCTGCCATGGCAAAAATGGCTGAGCTCAAGTTCGCCAGCCACGACTACCGCGAGGCGATGAACTGGGCGGAGATCTACGCGCACTACGTATTGGCAGGATCTTCCCCGAAAGACTCCGCGCGCGGCTACGCCGCCGAACTGGTCAAGCGCATCAGTCTGCATTTCGGCAACAACATCGATGACGTGATGCGCGACGTCGACGCCTATGTCGCCGCGCACGATGCACAGATACGCATCGGCGCCCGCGAAGACATGATGTTCCGCGCTGGGCAGGTGCAAGTGGACAACGCTTACCTGACCACGCCAGGGCAAACCCTGCCGCCGTTGTCGTGTATCGCGGATTTCCTTGTGGTCCTGCGAGCTAACGGCACAGTGGACCGGGCGCTGCCGATCGACATCGCGCCCGATCAGTCCATGCTCGAATCGATGGGCCACGCCCTGGCCAAGGCGCACGCGGCCGAGACGACCGACCTGTCGCCACGCTACGCACTGATGACGGTGGTGCTGGACAATGGGCGCTATCGCCCACGTTAAAGAGCCATCCCTGGCCCCGGTATACCGTGTTTAGAAGCGGTATTCGGCCTGCACCGACACCACGTCGCTGCTCAGGTCCACATGGTCCTTCTTCGCATCGTAGTAGTCGTAATTGATGCCCAGGCTCACGTTGTTACTGAAGTCATAGCCGACACCGGCACCGGCATACCAGCTGGTCTTGTCCAGGCCTTCGCGCACCGGGTTCTCATCGTTGCTGGTGCCGTGGCCCTTCCAGCCGTAGATGCCGCCGCGTGCGGAGACATACCACTGCGGTGCCACGTTGAAGCGCCCGTTCAGGCCCGCCGTCCAGCCATGCAGCTGGCTCTTGCTGCGATCGACCACGTTGTTGTCATTGAAGATGTTCTTCGCGTGGATGTTGCCCAGGTCGTTGTAGCCGGCCTCCACACCCCAGGCGAACTGCGGGTTCAACGCCCAGCGGTAGCCGATATTGCCCGTGTAGGCGGTGTCGTGGCCGTCGTAGCGGCCGTGGTCGAGCTGGGACTGGCCCACCGCGCCATTGACGAACCAGCCGTCGTTATGGGTGCTCTGGGCAAAGGCGGGTGCGGCTATGGCGCCGGCGGCGATAGCGGCAACAAGAAGGATCTTGCGCATGGAATGCTCCACAAATGAAGACAGGAAAAGAAAAACGGCCGCGACGTCACGTCGCGGCCGTGGGGTGGATCAGAAGCGGTATTCGCCGGACAGCGAGACGATGCCGGTGGAACGCTTGTAGTCAGATGCGGTGGCGCCGGTGACATCGTTGCGCAGCTTGCCGGCATTGGCGTGGAAGTAGTCGTACGCCACGCCAGCGCTGAAGTGGTCGTTGATATCCCAACCGGTACCGATACCGCCGTACCAGCTACCGCGGTGCGCGCGGCTGTCGGAGGTGAAGCCCATCGACGGATCGGCACCCTGCAGGAAGTTCTGGCGGTTGTTGTTGGCATAGAAGAAGCCGCCGTGCGCGGAGATGTACCAGCCCGGCACCAGGTTGAGCTTGCCGTTCACGCCGGCCATCCAACCACGCAGCGCGTTGGTCTGGCTGGTCTGGTTGACGTCATTGCTATTGAACACGTTGCGGACGCGGTAGTTGCCAAGGTCGGTGTAACCCAGCTCCGCACCCAGGCCCAGGTCGTTGCCGACCTTCCAGCGATAACCGCCGAGCACGCCGTAACCGGTGCGGCGATCCTGGTCGCCCTTGAAGAAATTGAAGCCGCTCTTGTCGCTGCCAAAGCCACCTTCATTGGTGCCGTTGGTGCGGCCGACATTGGCGCCGATGAACCAGTTGCCACTGCCGACGGACTGGTTGGGCATGTAGTTACCGCTGGGTGCGGCGCTGTCCTGGGCGAGGGCCGGAAGAGCGGCGAAGCCGAGGGACGCGAGGCCAAGGGCCAGTAGGGTCTTTTTCATGGGGGACATAACTCCAGATAGTTCCCGGGACGCGGGGGTTCGCGTCTCGGGCCGGGCGTATCGCTCTATGGCGATGTCGCTCCGGTTAGATGGCTCCTGCCATTTCGAATTCCACTTCGCACCGATATTTCATTAAGAATTGGTTAATCGACGCGTCGTGAAAAAGCCTTCCCTGGCACGAGGCAGGCACAAGGCCTGGCCTACGTTGCAATGGGAAATCAAGCGGGGGTTTAGCTGTTGCGCCAGGCGCGGTGTTCCGGTTACACGGTGGGGTCGTGAGCCGGTCCGAATTGTTTTTCTTCGTAAGTAAAGCGAAATCTCCGTACTTTCTTGAAAAGGCCGCGCATCGTGGGGAGCGATGCGAAACCGTGTCCACATATCGCTGGAACGGTGGCCATTAGAAAAGAACGTAGCTGAAGAGTTCGCTTACGTCGGCCTGGAAGATTAAGGCGAAGTTAAGTTCCAGGCGCCTTGGGCAAACCGATGCATCGAAGGATGCTGGATGGACGCAAGGCGATCCAAAGGTCTATCGCGCCGCTTTCGGATGCGACTTCGTCACGCTGATCGGCGACAATAAGCGCTTTACCACCGCCCTTTGGAGACCTGAGCCATGACAACCCGCCGCGAGCTTGCCAACGCCGTCCGTGCATTGTCGATGGACGCCGTCGAGGCGGCCAATTCCGGCCACCCTGGCATGCCCATGGGCATGGCCGATATCGCTGAAGTGCTGTGGAACGATTTCCTCCGCCACAACCCTTCGCACCCTAAGTGGTTCAACCGTGATCGCTTCCTGTTGTCCAACGGCCACGGTTCGATGCTGCAGTACTCGCTGCTTCACCTGGCCGGCTACGACCTGCCGATCCACGAGCTGAAGAACTTCCGCCAGCTGCACTCGCGCACCGCGGGTCATCCGGAATATTCCGAAACGCCAGGTGTCGAGACCACCACCGGCCCGTTGGGCCAGGGACTTGCTAACGCCGTGGGCTTCGCGCTGGCCGAGCAGGTACTGGCCGCGCGCTTCAACAAGCCGGGCCATACCATCGTCGATCACCACACCTATGTGTTCATGGGCGATGGCTGCATGATGGAAGGCGTCTCGCATGAAGTGGCCTCGCTGGCCGGTACGCTGAAGCTGGGCAAGCTCATTGCCATCTACGACGACAACGGCATCTCCATCGACGGCGAAGTGCATGACTGGTTCACCGACGACACCGCCGCGCGTTTCAAGGCCTACGGCTGGAACGTCATCGCCGATATCGACGGCCACGACGCCGATGCGGTCAAGAAGGCCCTGACCAAGGCCACCGCGCAGGGCGACAAGCCCACATTGCTCATCTGCCGCACCATCATCGGCTTCGGCTCGCCCAACAAGGAAGGCAAGGAATCCAGCCACGGCGCGGCACTGGGCAAAGACGAAGTGGCCGCGGCACGCAAGCAGCTGGGCTGGAACTACCCGCCGTTCGAAGTGCCCGCCGAGATCTACGCCGCCTACGACGCGCGCGAAGCCGGCGCCCGGCGCGAGGCCGAATGGAACGAAGCATTCAACGCCTATGCCAAGGCATTCCCGGAACTGGCCGAGGAGCTCAAGCGCCGCATCAGCGGCACGTTGCCGACGAACTGGTCGGATCATTCGATGGCCTTCGTGCGCAAGGTGCAGGCCGAAGGCGCAACCATCGCCTCGCGCAAGGCATCGCAGAACACGCTCGATGCCTTCGGCCCGTTGCTGCCGGAACTGATCGGCGGCTCGGCGGACCTGGCACCATCGAACCTGACCATCTGGAAGGGCTCCAAGCCCGTCAACCACCAGAGCCCGGATGCCAACTACATCCACTACGGCGTGCGCGAGTTCGGCATGACGGCCATCGGCAACGGCCTGGCGCTGCATGGCGGCTTCATTCCCTACGACGCCACCTTCCTGGTGTTCTCCGACTACGCACGCAATGCGGTACGCATGTCGTGCCTGATCCCGGCCCATTCGATCCATGTGTATACGCATGATTCGATCGGCCTGGGCGAGGATGGCCCGACGCACCAGCCCATCGAACACATGGCCACCTTGCGCCTGATCCCCAACAACAACCTGTGGCGCCCTTGCGACACGGTGGAAACCGCGGTGGCCTGGAAGATGGCCGTCGAACGCAGCCACGGCCCCTCGTGCCTGGTTTTCTCGCGCCAGAACCTGAAGCACCAGCACCGCGACGAAACCACGCTTGCGCAGGTCCAGCGCGGCGGCTACATCCTTTCCGATCCGGCAGACGGCCAGTTCAAGGCCATCATCATCGCCACGGGCTCGGAAGTGGGCCTGGCCACCGACGCGGCGGCGGAGCTCGCCAACCACGGCATCCCGGTGCGCGTGGTGTCGATGCCCTGTACCGAAGTGTTCGATGAACAGACCACCGAATACCGCGAAGGCGTGCTGCCGGCCTGGTGCCGCGCGCGCCTGGCGATTGAGGCAGGTGTGGTCGACTACTGGCGCAAGTACGTGGGCCTGGACGGCGACGTGATCGGCATGACCACCTTCGGCCTGTCGGCTCCGGCCAACCAGCTGTTCGAGCATTTCGGCTTCACCGTGACCAACGTGGTGGAGAAGGTGAAGAAGCTGGTTGGTTGATACGAAGCGGGGTCGGCGTTGAATGCCGACCCCGCAGCACATTGGCCGCCACCCTAGTCGTTGGCCAGTTCCACCGCGAACGCCGTGGCCAGCCGGGCGAATTTGATGGCATGGTTCGCATGGCCCCCAAAGGTTTCCACGGTATCGCGTGGGGTGTGGATCGCCCGGTTGGCATCGCGCATGCCTGATTCGAACGGCATGGATGCGGGATAACCTTCTGCGAACCACGAGGCATGATCGGAGCACCCGTAGCCGCAGCGATCGCGGCCGATGCGAAGCGCCGGCAGGTAGGTGCGCGCAAGATCCGCGACGAAGTCGTTCTGTCCCGCGTCGGTGTAGTCCGTCATCAGGTAGACGTCATCGGCGCTGCCCTGGTTGGCGGTCATATCCAGCTGCATCATGCCCACCACGTTGGCGCCACGCCGCCGGTAGTCCGCGGCTACCTGGCGCGAGCCCAGCAGGCCGCCTTCCTCGCCAGCGTGCGCGATGAAATGGATGCTGCGTTTAGGCCGGTAACCGGATTCCACCATGGCGCGCAGTATTTCGGTGGCGGTTGCCACGCCTGACGCATCGTCGTCGGCTCCAGGGGCGGAGCCGCGGGGATCGTTCTGCGCGAGGGATGACGTGGAATCCAGGTGCGAGCCGATCACGATGATCTCGCCGGGCCGTTCGCTGCCTTCGATGCGCGCGATCACCGTCGATTGCGGCGCGTTTGGCAGAGGCAGCGTGGACACGGTGATGTCGTCGCGCCCTTCGGCGATCGAGCGCCACTGGCCGGCCGTGGCGTTGCTGGCGGCCACGCCTGCTTCCGAGCGGTAATGGCGGTTGGGTGTGTTTGTGGAGAGTTGCTCGATCATGGCCAGCAGGCGGCCAGGATCCAGGCGTGCCATCACGGCGCCGACGTTGGCTGCATCGTCGATCTTTCGCGTTAACGCCTGACGGAGCGTGGGTGACTTGAGCTTTGCCATCCATTGGCGGAAATCCGCTTCGTCGGCATGTTGCACCAGCCCACCGCAATGGCCGGTGTCATGGTGAAGCCGCGCGGAAAGTGCGTCCATGGCGTGGGGCGCCATGCGTTCGAGCACCACGCCGCTGCCGTCTGGCGTGGCATGGGACACCAGGATGTCAGGGGCGGCGAGTGACAGGCCCGGCGCAAAGGCCAGGGCGAGGGCGAGCAGGCGTACTTGCATGGGAAGGCTCCATAACCCGCGAAAGGCGGGGAGCCACTATGCGCAATGCTTTGGCGGTGCCGCTGTAAGCGGCACCGCCTTTCTCAGGTAAGTCCCGGCAGCTCCGATGGGTGGCTGGCAAGCTTCGCAGCGCCCGCCTGGGTCAGCTCCGCCTCGTCGCCGAACCCCCACAGTACGCCTACGCTTGCGATGTGGTTGGCTACTGCACCTTCGATGTCGAAGCTGCGGTCACCGACCATCACCGTCGATTCGCGCGGGCTGGCGAAATCCTCGATCGCCGCTGCGATCATGCTGGCCTTCTGGCTGTGCGCGCTTTCAGGTCCTGGCGCATAGACCCGCTCGAAGAGATGCCCGAAGGGCAGGTCGGCAATGATGCGCTCGGCGTGGTTGCGGATTTTGCTGGTGACTACGGCCAGCCGATCACCCCGGGCATGGATGGCGGCCAGCGCCTCGGGGATGCCGTCATACACGCGCCGCTGCTGCCAGCCATGTTCGGCGAAATACACGTGGTAGTGCTTCACTGCCTGCTCGACCCTTTCGGCATCGAGCAGGGCGCCGAAGTTCTGGCGAAGCGGCGGCCCGATCCACGCCCGCAGTGCCCTCTCGTCAGGCACGGCGGTATCGAGCTTGCCCAGTGCGTAGCGGATGCCACCGAAGATGCCGGGCTCCGAATCGATCAGCGTGCCGTCGAGGTCGAACAGGCAAAGCGTCACTGGCCGCCCCGCGCCTTCAGCGCCGCCACGGCGGGCAGTTCCTTGCCTTCGAGGAACTCAAGGAAGGCGCCGCCGCCGGTGGAAATGTAGGAAACATCCTTTTCGATGCCGTACTTGTCCACGGCCGCCAGCGTGTCGCCGCCGCCGGCGATGGAGAACGCTTTCGACGAAGCAATGGCAAGGGCCAGCGTTTCGGTGCCCTTGCCGAAGGCGTCGAATTCGAACACGCCCACCGGACCGTTCCACACCACCGTGCCCGCCTTGGCAATCATTTGTGCGTAGCGCGCAGACGTTTCGGGCCCGATATCCAGGATCAGGTCGTCATCGCCTACCTCGGTCACGCCTTTCACCGTGGCCTTGGCATCGGCGGAGAACTTGTCGGCTACCACCACGTCCGTAGGAACGGGAACATCGGCGCCACGCGCCTTGGCGTCGGCCATCACTTTCCTGGCCGCATCCAGGAGGTCCGCCTCGTACAGCGACTTGCCCACCTTGTGGCCGGCCGCGGCGATGAACGTATTGGCAATGCCGCCGCCGACGATCAGCTGGTCGATCTTGCCTGCAAGGTTCTCCAGCAAGGTGAGTTTGGTGGATACCTTCGAACCCGCCACGATCGCCAGCAGCGGGCGGGCCGGGGCCTCCAGTGCCTTGCCCAGTGCGTCGAGCTCGGCCGACAGCAGCGGGCCTGCAGCGGCCACCGGGGCGAAGCGGATCACGCCATGGGTGGAGGCCTGGGCGCGGTGCGCGGTGCCGAAGGCATCCATCACGAACACATCGCACAGCGCCGCGTACTTGCGCGACAGCGCTTCATCGTCGGCGCCTTCGCCCACGTTCATGCGGCAGTTCTCCAGCACCACCACCTCGCCTTCGGCCACGTCCACGCCATCGAGGTAGTCGCGCACCAGCCGTACCTTTCCGCCCAGCTGGTTGCCGAGCCACTCGGCCACGGGGGCGAGCGACGACTCGGGATCGAACTGGCCCTCCTTGGGGCGGCCCAGGTGCGAGAGCACCATCACGCGGGCGCCAGCGTCCTTCGCGGCGCGGATGGTGGGAAGGGAAGCATCCAGGCGCTGGGTGGAGGTGATCTTGCCGTCCTTCACCGGTACGTTGAGGTCTTCGCGGATCAATACCCGCTTGCCGTGGAGGTCGAGGTCGCTCATGCGGGTGACGGACATTGCGAAAGCTCCAGCGGTCGGGGAAAACCGCTATTGTCTGGACCCGCCGACCTCAACGCAAATGCCCATGAACCCTTCACCTATCCTGTACAGCTATTGGCGATCCTCCGCGTCCTATCGCGTGCGCATCGCCCTGAACCTCAAGGGCATCGCCTACGAGATGCGCCCGGTGCACCTGGTGGCCAACGGTGGGGAGCATCACGCGGAAGCCTACCGGGCCTTGAACCGGCAGGAACTCCTGCCGACCCTGATCGACGGCACGGCGGTGCTGACGCAGTCGCTGGCGATCATGGAATACCTGGAGGAAACGCGGCCGGAGGTGCCCTTGCTGCCCGCCGATCCACTGGGGCGGGCCCGCGTGCGCGCCCTGGCCCAGGCCGTGGCCGCGGACGCGGCCCCGCTGACCAACCTGCGGGCGCTCAATGCGCTAAGCACACAACTGGGCGCCAGCCAGGAACAGCGAGTGGCCTGGACACGTCACTGGATCACGGTCTGTTTCGATGCGCTGGAAGGCATGCTCGCCGGCCCCGGTGGGCACTTCTGCCACGGGGATGCGCCGGGGATGGCCGACGCCTGCCTGGTGCCGCAGGTGTACAACGCCCGGCGCTGGAACGTGCCGATGGAGCGCTATCCCGCCATCGTCCGCATCGACGCGAACTGCGCCGCACTTGAAGCGTTCGCCAGGGCCGCGCCCGAGGCGCAGCCCGATTACACGCCGATGCCGTAAGGGTCGCTGGAGGCGAACTCGTTGCCTGTCGCGCCTTCGGACAGGCGGATCTTCAGGGCCAGGCCATCGCGGGAATCGGCCTTGTTGAGGGCTTCCTCCAGCTCGATCTGGCCTTCGCGATACAGGCGGTAGAGCGATTGGTCGAAGGTCTGCATGCCTTCCTGCAGCGAGCGGTCCATGGCCTCCTTCACCTCGTGGATCTGGCCGCGGCGGATCATGTCGCGGATCAACGGGGTGTTCAGCAGCACTTCGGTGGCCGGCAGGCGGCGGTTGTCCTTGCCCAGCACCAGGCGCTGGCTGATCACCGCGCGCAGGTTCAGCGACAGGTTCATCAGCACGTTCTTGTGTGCCGATTCGGGGAAGAAGTTCAGGATGCGCTCGAGGGTCTGGTCGGCATTGTTCGAATGCAGCGTGGCCAGGCAAAGGTGGCCGGTTTCCGAGAAGGAAATGGCCGCTTCCATGGTTTCGGTGTCGCGGATTTCGCCGATCATGATCACATCGGGCGCTTCACGCATCGCGTTCTTCAGCGCCTCGTGGTAACTGTGGGTATCCAGGCCCACTTCGCGCTGGTTCACGATCGACCGCTTGTGGCGGTGCAGGTATTCGATGGGATCCTCGACGGTAAGGATATGCCCGGAGCTGTTCTGGTTGCGGTGGTCGAGCATGGCCGCCAGGGTGGTGGACTTGCCCGAACCGGTGGCGCCCACGACCAGGATAAGCCCGCGGGGCTCCATGATCAGGTCGCTGAAGATCGACGGCAGTCGCAGCTCGTGCACGCTGGGGATGTCATTCTTGATGGCACGGATGACCATGCCCAGCTCGCCGCGCTGCTTGAACACGTTGATGCGGAAGCGGCCGGCTTCCTTCACGGCCAGGGCCATGTTCAGCTCCAGGTCGCGCTCGAACTGGGGGACCTGGCCTTCGTCCATGAGGGAGTAGGCGATTTTCTTCACCATGCCGCTGGGAAGGCCGGTATTACCCAGGGGATAGAGTTTGCCTTCGACCTTGATGTTCACGGGAGCGCCCGTGGTCAGGAACATGTCCGACGCGCCCTTGTCTACCATCAGCTTCAGGAAATACCCAATATCCACGCCTTGCCCCCGTATTGCATTGCATTCGATGTTTAGGCCTGCCCACAATATCGACCATACCAAGCAGAACTGTAAGAGGAACGAGTGATGGTCCACATCTTTTCGCCGAAGCCGGGCTACAAACGGCTCCGGTTGCTTGGCTTGCCCGCCGTGGTGCTTGCCGTCGCGCTGCTGCATGGCTGCGCCAGCGTGCCGCCGCCGGACAGCCAGATGAACCAGGCGCAAGGCCAGCTGCGTACGGCCCGGGACGCGGGCGCTGCCGATTATGCACCTGTGGACCTTGGTTTCGCCCAGGACAAGTTCCAGCAGGCGTCCAGCGCCATGGCCAGCCGCAAGTACGACCTGGCCGCCCAGCTGGCCGATGAGTCCCGGGCCGACGCGGAAGTTGCCACCATGAAGGCCCGCCTGGGAGCCGCTCGATCGCAGATTTCGACGAAGTCCGCGGAAAACGGCAGGCTTCGCTCCGAGCTGTCGCAAGCCCAGGCCGATGCCGAGAACCAGGCCCAGCAGCCGGTGTCGCCGCCGCCGGGCAATGTCCAGGAAACCGAGATGACCTTGCCCTCACCGGCCGAGAGCACCGTCCCGCCCGCGGGTGACGACAGCCAGGGAGGCCAGCGATGAACCGCTTCACCAAGCTTGCCGCCGGTCTCGCCCTGGCCTTCGCGTCCACCCTGGCGATCGCCGCCAAGGACGACCTCGATGCCCAGCGCCTGTCCAACAGCCTTGACCAACTGGCCAGCGACCCGACCCTCGGTGGCTATGCCCAGGGCGAGCAGGCCCGTGCCCGGGATGCCATCAACCGCCTGTATGGGCTCAAGTCCAAGGAACGGGCCCACGCGCTGTATATCGCCGAGCGCCGGGTGGACGTAGCCCGCGCCGCCGCGCAGCTGCAGGACGCACAGAACCGCATGGCCAAGCTCGACCGCGAGCACGACCAGATCCTGCTGGACACCAGCCGCCTGGAGGTAGAAAACGCCCGCCGCGAGCTCGACCGCCAGCGTCAGCAGGCCCAGGCGGTGGCCGCCGAGAACGCGCGCCTGCAACAGGCAGGCATGGATTCGGCCCAGGCCGCAGAACAAGCCCGGGCCGAGGCTGACCAGTCGCGCAAGCTGGCCGAGGCCCAGGCCAAGGTCGCCAATGCGGCCAAGCGCCAGGCCGCGGCCGCCACCGCGGCGGCACGGGCCTTGCGCGACGCCGGCGACAGCGGTTCGGCTACGCCGTCAAAAAAAGGCGGTCAGTGAGTTAACTGCGACTTCCGTCCCAACTTCGCGATATTGCTGGAAAAAAAGGCCCCGCACTTGCGGGGCCTTTTTTATCAACTCATTGAAAGTGAAAGACATTAAGGAAGGTTTAATACCTTCCATGACCGCTTGCACGACCCCATCACGCGGAGTAGTTTCGGTCCTCCGGGGGACGCAATGTCCTTCGGGTGACCATCCGGAAACGCTTTCCGACTTGCCGGTTCCCGGCATCCGGGGCGGCGGTTTCCCCACCGATGCGGCCGCATGGCCCACGTGCGCCGCATCAACAGATGCAGGAGTCGACCATGTTCGAAAACCAGCAGCGTGACGATGTCGAGGCATTCATGAGGAGCGATGTTGAATTCCGCCGCCTCTACCAACTCCACCAGAAACTCGACAGCAAGGTCCACGACGCCGAGATCGGCGTACTACCCATCGACGATGCGACCTTGACCGGCATGAAGCGCCAGAAACTCCACGCCAAATCACGCTTGCTGCAGATGTGGGACGGTCGCTACGCGCAAGCGGGCTAAGCCCCCACCGGCAATAGGTTCTACCCCTTAAGACGGGCGCCTCTATGGCGCCCGTTTTGTTGCGCGAAGGGCGGTCGTGCACGACCCTCGGTTATCATGGCGCGTCACTACCGGCTCGTGTGCCGCGCGACTGGCAGGGGCCGCGCGTGGGCAGGGGCGAATGGAGCAGCAATGAGCGTCTACGGCACCGTCCTCGACCTGATCGGTCGCACCCCGATGGTGCGCGCGCAACATCTTGATACCGGCAAGGCCGAGCTGTTCTTCAAGATGGAAAGCATGAACCCCGGTGGTTCGATCAAGGACCGCATCGGCCTGTCGATGATCGAGGGCGCCGAGCGCACCGGCCGCATCAAGCCCGGCGATACCCTGGTGGAAGGCACGGCTGGCAATACCGGCCTTGGGTTGGCGCTGGTGGCGCAGCAGAAAGGCTATCGCCTGGTGCTGGTAGTGCCGGACAAGATGAGCCGCGAGAAGATCTTCAACCTCAAGGCCATGGGCGCAGAGGTCGTGCTCACCCGTTCGGACGTGGCCAAGGGCCACCCGGAGTACTACCAGGACATGGCCGAGCGCATCGCGCGCGAAACCCCGGGTGCGTATTTCATCAACCAGTTCGGCAATCCCGATAATCCGCTGGCCCACGTGCAGACCACGGGGCCGGAGATCCTCGAGCAGATGGACGGGCGCGTTGACGCCATCGTGCTCGGGTGTGGTTCGTCCGGCACCATGAGCGGCCTGACCGCTTTCCTGAAGGAACACTCGCCCCAGACCGACCTGATCCTGGCCGATCCCGTGGGTTCCATCCTTGCCCAATACATCAACGAGGGCGTGCTTTCCACCAAATCCGGCAGCTGGCTGGTCGAAGGCATCGGTGAGGATTTCCTCCCCTCCATCAGCGATTTTTCCAAGGTGGTCAAGGCCTATGCGATCAGCGACAAGGAAAGCTTCACCGCCGCTCGTGAGCTGCTGGCCAAGGAAGGCATCCTGGGTGGTTCGTCCACCGGCACCCTGCTTGCGGCCGCGCTGAAGTATTGCCGCGAGCAGACCGAACCCAAGCGCGTGGTCACGCTGGTGTGCGACACCGGCAACAAGTATCTGTCGAAGCTGTACAACGACTACTGGATGCTCGACAACGGCTTCCTGGAGCGCGAACGCTACAACGACCTGCGCGACCTGATCCTTCGTCCCTATGCCCAGCGCGATACCGTGGTGGTGGGGCCGTCGGAACTTCTGATCACCGCCTACAACCGCATGAAGCTCTACGACGTGTCGCAGCTGCCGGTGATGGACGGCGACCGCATCGTTGGCATCCTGGACGAATCGGACGTGTTGCTGCACGTGCACGTGGACGAGGCGCGTTTCCGCGACCCGGTGTCCACTGCGATGATCGAGAGCCTCACCATCCTGGATGTGAAATCACCCATCGAATCGTTGATGCCGGTGTTCGACCGCGGCCACGTGCCGATCGTGATGGACGGCGACCGTTTCCTGGGCCTGATTACACGAATTGATTTGTTGAACTATCTGCGCCGCAAAGTGAACTAACCGGGGCATCCCCCCAAGGACAGAACATCATGTGTGGAATTGTTGCCGCGACCGCCCAGCGTGACGTCGCCCCGCTACTGATCGCGGGTTTGAAGGCGCTGGAATACCGCGGCTACGATTCCGCGGGCCTGGCCGTGCTGGACGAGGGCACGCTGCGCCGCGTCCGCGCCAAGGGCAAGGTACGCGAAATGGAAGCGCGCTACGACGCCGATCCCGCCCCCGGCGGCACGGGCATCGCCCACACCCGCTGGGCCACCCATGGCGCGCCCAGCGAGCACAACGCCCATCCGCACGTGGCCGGCAGCGTGTGCCTGGTACACAACGGCATCATCGAGAACTACGCGCCGCTGCGCGAGCAACTCAAGGCCCGCGGCCGCGTGTTTACCTCCGACACCGATTCGGAAGTGATGGCGCATCTGATCGACGAACGCATCGGGCAGGGCATGGATCTGCGCGAGGCGGTGATCGCCACCGTGCGCGAGCTCGAAGGCGCCTACGCCATCGCCGTGATCAGCGACAAGCACCCCGATCGCGTGGTCGGCGCCCGCCGCGGCTGTCCGCTGCTGGTGGGCGTGGGCATCGGCGAGCACTTGCTCGGTTCCGATGCGCAGGCGCTGATCCAGGTGACCAACCGCATGATGTATCTGGAAGAAGACGACGTGGTGGAGATCACCCGCTCTTCCGCGCAGGTCTACACGCTGGACGGCAAGCCGGTGGAGCGCGAGGTACATGATTCGGAGCTCACCTCCGATGCCGTGGAGCGCGGCGAGTACCGCCACTACATGCAGAAGGAAATCTTCGAGCAGCCGCGGGCGGTCACCGAGACCCTGGAAGGGCGCCTGGGCGTGCACGGCGTACTGCCGAACATTTTTGGCCTGGGTGCCGAGGAGATGCTTTCAAAGACCCGCCAGGTGCACATCGTGGCCTGCGGCACCAGCTACCACGCGGGCCTGGTGGCCAAGTACTGGATCGAGCAACTGGCGCGTATTCCCGTCAGTGTGGAGGTGGCCAGCGAGTACCGTTACCGCGAGGCCGTGGTACCGCCCGATAGTTTGTTCGTGGCCATTTCGCAGTCGGGTGAAACCGCCGATACGCTGGCTGCCCTGCGCGAGACGAAGCGTCGCGGCTACCTGGGCACGCTGGGCATCTGCAACGTGCCCGAGTCGTCCCTCGTGCGCGAGGCGGACCTGAAACTGATGACCCGCGCCGGGCCCGAGATTGGCGTGGCTTCGACCAAGGCCTTCACCACGCAGCTCGCCGGCCTTGCCCTGCTGGCGCTGGAGCTCGGCCGCCAGCGTGGCCTGGACGAGGCCACGTACCTGAAGCGTTGCCAGGAGCTCTACACACTTCCGCGCTTCATCGAACAGGCGCTTACCCTGGAGCCGCAGATCATCGAGCTGGCGGCACAATTCGTCTCGCGCCAGCACGCGCTGTTCCTGGGCCGTGGCGAACACTATCCGGTGGCGCTGGAAGGCTCGTTGAAGCTCAAGGAAATCTCCTACATCCACGCCGAGGCGTATCCGGCGGGCGAGCTGAAGCACGGCCCGCTGGCGCTGGTGGACGAAAACATGCCGGTGATCGCCGTGGCGCCGAATGGGCCGCTGCTCGAGAAGCTGAAATCCAACCTGCAGGAAGTGCGGGCGCGCGGTGGCACGCTGGTGGTGTTCGCCGATCATGCCGCGGTGATGGACGAGAATTTCGAGCAGGACACCACGTTGCGTCTGGATAGCGGTGGCGACTTTATTTCGCCAGCGGTGTTCACTATTCCCCTGCAGCTCCTGGCCTATCACGTGGCTGTGCTGCGTGGAACCGACGTGGATCAGCCGCGGAATCTGGCGAAGTCGGTGACGGTGGAATGAGGGTGTTTTGTTGGGCGGCGTTCGCCGTCGGCATGTCCGCTGGTGTGGCCATGGCGGCCGATGCGCCTTCGTGCAATAGCGCCAGGCAGTGCGATGCCATGGGCGGCAAGGCTTATCGCGCGAAGGACTATGCGCGCGCGGCGGCGCTTTATGAGCAACAGGTGGGTTGGGTCGAGCAAGCCTCGGTCGATTGCCAAGGCACTGAGGATGATCACCCCGGGCGCACGTGCCCGGACGTGGGCGCCGATGCCTACAACAATGCCGCGCTCGCCTGGCTACGCGCCGGACAGCCTTTGAAGGCGAGGGCGTGGCTGGCCCGTGCGTCGGCTTCGCCCAGCACCACGCACAACAAGGGCCTGGTCGATGCCGCCCTGGCCTCGTTCAAGGCGCCGGCTTCCCCGGTGGGGGAATACTGGCAGTACGCGGGCTTCGGCTCGTGGAGCACCGTATCAGTGACCGCCAACGGCAAGGAATTCGATGTCCAGTTCAGCGGGCTGCATTTCAGCGCCAATGGCATGAAGTACGGGCCGAACATGGGAGACCTGTCGGATACCGTCACCATCATTGGCGGCCACGGGGTGATGCATGGTGACAAGGATATGCCCAGCTGCAAGGTGGAAATGAAATTCACCGAGCTTGGGCTGGACCTGGCTTCTGACGGCGAGTGTGGGTTCGGGGCAGGCGTTGGAGCCGGCGGACACTTTGATCGAGTTGGCCTGCGTTCGGAGTAGTGCAGGCCGAGATGCCCGGTCATCCATCCTTGTCGGAGGTTCTTGCGACTTTGATGGCGCGCCGCCCGGCGGTACTATCCTCTGCCTCGAGGAACAGGACCGCCATGGACCGCTCTACTTTCGTTGCGCTGGCCAAGCGCATACCGCCGTTGTATTGGGCTGCCGGTGCTGTTCGATATACCCAGTTCAAATCTCGGCTGAAGATTGCCGAAAATGCATATCGCCTTGATCCAACACGGCCGCTGCCGCCACCGATGCTTCGTTATCGCGTGCACCGCGCCTTGGACGAGGCCAGCTACCTTGAAGCAGGGGCCTACGTCGCCGATGTGATAGCAGACAATGCGCGCGCCACTGGGTTAGCTCTCCAGGGCCTGCGGATTCTCGATTTTGCCTGCGGACCTGGGCGGGTACTCAGCCAGCTGGCGCGCCGACTGCCCGGCAATCGTTTCGATGGTTCGGACATCGACGCCGAGGCGATCGGCTGGGCCCGCGGGCACTTGGGCGACGTCGCCACGTTCGCAGTCAACCGGCCAGATCCGCCAACTAACTATGCCGATGACAGTTTCGACATCGTCTACAGCGTGTCGCTTTTTACGCATCTGGACGAAGCCTTCCAGTTCCAGTGGCTGCAGGAAATCGAGCGCATCCTGAAACCTGGAGGTCTGTTGATCACCACGACGCACGGTAAGCGGTGCCTTGACACCTGCGCGCCAGCGGAGCTGGCGGAACTCGCTGCCAAGGGCTTTGTGTTCCGCGTCGATCATACTGGTCGCTTCAAGGTTGACGGGTTGCCGGACTTCTACCAGACCACCTTTCACACCGAAGACTACGTTCGAAATCGGTGGTCCACGATCATGCCGGTGGAGCGCTTCGTCGAAGGCGGAGTGAACAACCACCAGGATCTGGTTGTACTGCGCAAGGCCTGACCGCCGCGGCAGGGAGCCGGCCAGTTCGGCCGGCAAAGGCGGGGTCGCGGATGTACGCCGACCCCGCAAACGTGGTCAGCCTTCGATCATCCCGCGCAGCTCTTCCGTGCGCTGCTTCAACAACGGCAGGTTCGATCGAGTTTCCACGTTCAGGCGCAATAGCGGCTCGGTATTGGACGAGCGGATGTTGAAGCGCCAGTCGGCGAATTCCATGGACACGCCGTCGGTGCGGTCCACGCGCGGTTTGTCGCCGGCGAAGTGCTGTTCGATCTTCGCCACGATGGCCTTGGCGTCGGAGACCTTGAAGTTGATTTCCCCGCTGCAGGGGAATGTCTTCATGCGTTCGGCGAGCATCGATTCCAGTGAGGTGCCCAGCTTGCATACGCGCTCGGCTACCAGCAGCCATGGAATCATGCCCGAGTCGCAATAGGCGAAGTCGCGGAAGTAGTGGTGGGCGCTCATCTCGCCGCCGTAGACGGCGTCTTCGGCGCGCATGCGTTCCTTGATGAAGGCATGGCCGGTCTTGCTTTCGATCGCCGTGCCACCGGCGTCCTGGACCATCTCGATGGTGTTCCAGGTCAGGCGCGGATCGTGGATCACCTTGCCACCGGGGTTTTTTTCCACCAGCTGGGCGCCGAGCAGGCCCACGATGTAGTAGCCCTCGATGAAGCTGCCGCGCGCATCGAACAGGAAGCAGCGGTCGAAGTCGCCGTCCCAGCCGATGCCGAAATCGGCGCCTGATTCGATCACCGCTTTTGCCGTGGCGTCGCGGTTCTCGATCAGCAGCGGGTTGGGTATGCCATTGGGGAAGCTGCCATCCGGCTCATGGTTGATGCGGATGAACTCGAATGGAAGATGCGGGGCCAGCAGGTCAATCACCGCCCCAGCACCACCGTTACCGGCGTTGACCACGATCTTCAGCGGCTTGAGCGCGTCGCGGTCGACATAGGTGAGAAGGTGCTGGATATAGGCCGATTTGTCGTGGTCGCTGGTATGGCCGCCGCGAGGCCTGGCATCGCCGAAATCGTTGGCTTCAACCAGCTTCTCGATGTCCTTCAGGCCGGTGTCGCCACTGATCGGCTTGGCGCCGTCGCGCACGAGCTTCATGCCGTTGTAGTCGATCGGGTTGTGGCTGGCGGTGACCATGATGCCGCCGATGCTGCCGCGGTGCGCTGTCTGGAAGTAGACCTCCTCGGTGCCGCCCAGGCCGATATCGACCACGTCGCAGCCTTCGTCGCGCAGGCCGTTGCTCACCGCTTCGGCGAGCTTGGGGCTGTCCAGGCGGATGTCGTAACCCACCACCACGCTGCCGGTACCCACGGCGCGCGCGAAGGCACGACCGATGCGGTAGGCGATATCGGGGTTCAGCTGATCGGGGATGCGGCCGCGGATGTCGTAGGCTTTGAAACAATCCATCACTTGCTCCATCGAGTCATGCAATCGCGCTGATATAGCACGGTGCGTCTAAATCAAATGTGTTTGGTCTCGCAAAGCTCGTTCATCACCTGTGTGAGCCCCTCCGTCCAGTCAGGTAATGGAAAGCCGAATGCGTGCTGGAATTTGCGGTTGTCCAGCACGGAATAGGCGGGGCGCCGGGCAGGCGTGGGGAAGTCCAACGTAGTGATTGGCATGACGACCGGGTGTCGGGCCAGCTGTCCGGCGGAGGCTGCCGCATCGACGATAGCCTGTGCGAAGCCATGCCACGACGTCTGCCCCGAGGCGACCACGTGGTAGGTGCCTTCCAGCACCTGCCGCTCGCGGGGCAACGCCGCCAACCATGCCGCGATGGCCACGCGCGTAGCCTGGGCAATCAACGCCACGGACGTGGGTGCGCCGATCTGGTCGGCGACCACGCGAAGCTCGTCGCGCTCACCTGCCAGGCGCAGCATCGTCAGCAGGAAATTCTTCCCCCAGGGGGCATATACCCAGGCCGTACGGAACAGCAGGTAGTGGGCGCCAGAGCTTGCCAGGAGCACTTCGCCTTCGAGCTTGCTCCGGCCGTACGCCCCAGCCGGGCTCGTAGGCGCATCTTCGGGATAGGGCTCCCTTGCGTTGCCGTCGAAAACGTAGTCGGTGGAGTAGTGCAGCACGAGCGATCCATGCCGGGCGGCCCATGCGGCGATGTCGCCAACAGCCTGTGCGTTGATGGCCCAGGCCACGGCTTCATCGGACTCCGCGGCGTCGACAGCCGTGTAAGCCGCGGCGTTGGCGATGATGTCCGGCCGCATTTGATCAAGGAGATCCAGCACGGAGTCGGGTGCGGCCAGATCAGCCGTCGCCAGGCACGCATCGGGAGCGCCGTCGACTGGCCTGCCCTCGCGCGTGGCCGCCGTGACTTCGCCCAGGTCGGCCAGCTCCGCGCACAGTTGGCGCCCGAGTTGTCCGCCCGCCCCAAGGACAAGGATCTTCATGCCTGGAAAATGGGCAGTCGGTCAGGGGGCACGTCGGCCAGCAGCGGCGCGCGGGCATCCTTCTCTGACAGTAGTGGTTCGCTTACGGGCCAATCGATACCGAAGGCGGCATCGTCGTAACGGATGGACGCATCGGCCGCGGGGTCGTAGACCTCGGTGCAGTGGTAGCTGAAGATGGCTTCATCCGAGACCACGGCAAAACCATGGGCAAAACCCTCCGGTATCCACATCTGCCGGTGGTTCTGGGCGGTGAGCATGGCCGACACCCAGCGCCCGAAGGTGGGTGAGCCCTGGCGGATGTCCACGGCGACGTCGTAGACCTCGCCCACCAGCACGCTCACCAACTTGCCCTGCGGACGGGGCCACTGATAGTGCAGGCCACGCAATACGCCGCGTGCGGAACACGACACATTGGACTGGCGAAGGTTTACGTCGATACCCGCCTCGACGAAGCGGGGCTGGTGGTAGCTTTCATAGAACCAGCCGCGACTGTCGCCGAACACCTTCGGTTCAAGGATCACCACGCCCGGCAGGGCGGTCTGGATGACATTCAACGCACGACTCCCTGGTCGATCAGGCGAAGCAGGTATTGGCCGTAGCCGGTCTTTTCCAGAGGGCGCGCCAGTTCGCGCAGTTGCACGGCGTCGATCCAGCCGTGCAGGAAGGCGATTTCCTCCGGGCAGCAAACCTTCAGGCCTTGCCGGTTCTCGATGGTCTCGATGTAGTTCGACGCTTCGATCAGCGACTCGTGGGTGCCGGTGTCCAGCCACGCATAGCCGCGGCCGAGTTGTTCCAGGTGCAAGCTGCCTTCGTCGAGGTAGCAGCGGTTGAGGTCGGTAATCTCAAGCTCGCCACGCACGGAAGGCTTGAGCTTCGATGCGAAGCTGCTGGCGCGGCCGTCGTAGAAATACAGGCCGGTGACGGCATAGTTCGACTTTGGCTGGGCAGGTTTTTCCTCGATGCCCACGACCTTCCCGTTGGCGTCGAATTCGGCTACGCCGTAGCGTTCCGGATCGCGCACCCAGTAACCGAAAACCGTGGCGCCGCGCTCGCGCGCGGCTGCACGGGCCATCCGGTCGGTCAGGCCCACGCCGTAGAAGATGTTGTCCCCCAACACCAGGCAGCTGGGGTCGCCATCGATGAACGATTCGCCGATCAGGAACGCCTGGGCCAGGCCATCCGGGCTCGGCTGTATCGCGTACTCGATGCGGATGCCCCACTGCGAGCCGTCGCCCAGAAGGCGCTGGAACAATGCCTGCTCGTGCGGGGTGTTGATCACCAGCACGTCGCGGATGCCGGAAAGCATCAGCGTGGCCAGCGGGTAGTAGATCATCGGCTTGTCGTAGATCGGCAGCAGCTGCTTGCTGATTGCCTTGGTGATCGGATACAGGCGGGTGCCGGAGCCGCCGGCCAGGATGATGCCCTTGGTGGTCATGCGCCCAGTCGCTCCATGCGGTAGCTGCCATCGAGCACACGAGAGGTCCAGGGCTGGTTGGCCAGGTACCAGTCGACCGTGGCGGCAATGCCCTGTTCGAAGGTGACCGAAGGCGTCCAGCCGAGTTCATCGCGCAGCTTGCCGGCATCGATCGCGTAGCGGCGGTCGTGGCCTGGACGGTCGCGGACGAAGGTGATCAGGGATTCGCGGGCGCTGCCGCCGGCCAGTGGACGGCGGGCGTCCAGTAAAGAGCAAATAGCCTTGACCACGTCGATGTTGGCGCGCTCGGCGTTGCCACCCACGTTGTAGGTCTCGCCAACGCGGCCCGCGTCGAGCACGCGGGTAATGGCCGAGCAATGGTCGCCCACGTACAACCAGTCGCGCACGTTCAGGCCATCGCCGTACACCGGCAGCGGCTCGCCCTTCAGCGCCTTCTGGATCACCAGCGGGATCAACTTTTCGGGGAATTGATAAGGGCCGTAATTGTTCGAGCAGTTGGTGGTGAGGACAGGCAGGCCATAGGTGTGGTGGAAGGCGCGGACCAGATGGTCGGACGCCGCCTTGGACGCGGAGTAGGGCGAGTTCGGCGCGTAGGGCGTGGTTTCGGTGAACTTGCCCTCGCTGCCGAGCGAGCCGTAGACCTCGTCGGTGGACACGTGCAGGAAGCGGAAAGCCGCGGAGCTCGCGAGGATGTCGCGCCAGTAGTCGCGGACGCATTCGAGCAGGCCGAGAGTTCCAACGACGTTGGTCTCGATGAAGGCCGCCGGGCCGTCGATCGAGCGGTCGACGTGGGATTCGGCGGCGAAGTTCACCACGGCATCGGGTCGGTGGGCGGTCAGCAATTTGGCGACGAGGGTGCGATCGCCAATGTCGCCACGGACAAAGAAGTGATCCGGGCTATCGGCAAGCGTCTTGAGGGTGTCGAGATTACCCGCGTAGGTAAGTTTGTCGAGGTTGACCACTCGGTGGCCGGCGGCCACGGCGGCAAGCACGAAGTTCGCCCCGATAAAGCCGGCTCCGCCGGTAACAAGAAGGGTTTTCATCAGGCTCCCGGCCCCTTGGCAAGACCCACATTGTGTCATGGGTAGTCGTGCTTTTGAGCCCCAGGCAAGCTGAACGAGGGTCCATGTCGGGCCGATTTTTCGCGGTATCATGACCGGTCGCAACCCAAGCCCAAGTCGAGCCCACATGGCAAAGAAGAAGTCCGCCGCCCGCCCCCTTGGACTGGGCACCCGCGCCATCCACGCCGGTCAGTCGCCCGATCCGAGCACCGGCGCCATCATGACGCCGATCTACGCGACTTCGACCTATGTCCAGTCAAGCCCGGGCAAGCACCAGGGCTACGAATATTCCCGCACCCAGAACCCTACCCGCATGGCCTACGAGCGTTGCGTGGCCGCCCTGGAAGGCGGCACGGCGGGTTTCGCCTTCGGTTCGGGCCTGGGAGCGGCCTCCACGGTGCTGGACCTGCTGGACTCCGGCAGTCATGTGATTGCCATGGACGACCTCTACGGCGGCACCTACCGCCTGTTCGAGCGTGTCCGCCGCCGTTCCGCCGGCCTGGATTTCACCTTCCTGGATTTGAACGACCTGTCGGCCGTGAAAGCCGCCATCCGCCCCGAGACCCGGATGATCTGGGCGGAAACCCCCACCAACCCGATGCTCAAGCTGGTGGATCTGGCCAAGCTCGGCGCCTTCGCCCGCAAGCACGGGTTGATCCTGGTGGTGGACAACACCTTCTGCTCGCCCATGCTGCAGCGCCCGTTGGAAACCGGCGCGCATCTGGTGCTGCACTCGGCCACCAAGTATTTGAACGGCCATTCGGACATGGTCGGTGGCATCGTGGTGGCCGGCGATGCCGAGATGGCCGAGCGCATGGGTTTCTTGCAGAACTCGGTGGGTGCGATCGCAGGACCTTTCGACAGCTTCCTGGCCATGCGTGGCCTGAAGACGCTGCACCTGCGCATGCGCGCGCATTGTGAAAGCGCGATGGAACTGGCCAAGTGGCTTGAGAAACACGCCGCCGTGGAGCGCGTGATCTACCCCGGCCTGAAGTCGCACGCACAGCACGGCCTGGCCAAGCGCCAGATGGACGGTTTCGGCGGCATCATCTCGATGGAGGTGAAGGGCGGGCTGAAGAAGGCGCGGCAGATGCTGGAGCGCTGCGAGCTGTTTGCGCTGGCCGAGTCGCTCGGTGGCGTGGAAAGCCTGATCGAGCATCCGGCGATCATGACGCATGCTTCGATTCCGGCGGCTAACAGGAAGCGATTGGGGATTAGCGACAGTTTGGTGAGGTTGTCGGTAGGGGTGGAAGACCTGGCCGACTTGAAGGCCGAACTTGCCGCTGCCCTGGACTGATGCCGGTGCCACGTCGCCGCCCGACATGGTTGGACGTGTCGGCGTGGGTGCGCACCCATCGCTGGATACGTACGCTCTACCGATGGCTTCCGGCTCGCCTGCGCGCGCGGGCGGCCCAGGACATGGTGGATCGAACGGTGGCGACGTTGCGCTTCCCACCGATGCCGCCGCGGCCGGAGGTTGTCGACGCGCCGATGGCATTTCCCCCTACGGGCGAAGGCCGCGGAGTCAACCTCATTGGCCACTTCCGAGGCCAGTTCGGCCTGGGTGAGAACGCCAGGCTATTCGCCAGGGCGTTGCTGTCCCAAGGCTATCCAGTCGCCATGGTTGATCTGGACCTGGATATCCCCCACGCCATGGGTGAGCGCTCGCTCGATGTCCACTTGGGCACGGCTCAGCCGTATCCCGTGGATCTGTTCTTCGTCAATCCCGACCACCTTGCATCGGCCATGGCCACGCTTGGCCAGGATGCCGCTCGCAGCAGGTACACCATCGCCTGCTGGTTCTGGGAGCTGGAGAAGTTCCCCGATGCGTGGCGGCCGGCCATCGACCTGGTCGATGAGGTGATGGTGGCCACGCATTTCGTCCAGGACGCGGTGCACGCCGTGACGGACAAGCCATTGTTCCTGGCGCCGATTCCATTGGGAGCGTTCGCCGACAGCGGTCGGAGCAAGGATGAATTCGGCCTGGACGACGCCTATACGTTCCTGGTCACGTTCGACTTCAGTTCGTACCTTGCGCGGAAGAATCCCTCGGCGGCGATCGCCGCGTTCCGGCGCGCCTTCATGGGCGACGAACGCGTGAGGCTATTGATCAAGACCAGCAATGCCCATCGTCACGCCGACGCGCTGCGCAGCCTGATGGACGAGGGCGGCGGCGACCCCCGCATCGTGATCCGGGATGATCTGTTGCCACGCGATGACCTCCACGCCCTGCAACGCTGTTGCGATGCCTACGTATCGTTGCATAGGGCAGAGGGCTTCGGGCTCGGCATGGCCGAAAGCATGATCCTGGGCAAGCCCGTGGTGGCGACTGCGTATTCGGGCAACCTGGATTTCATGACGCCGGATAACGGCGTGCTGGTGCCCTATCGACTCGTTCCCGTCGAAGTAGGCGAGTACGCGTTCGGAGAAGGCCAGCACTGGGCCGAAGCCGACGTGCAGGCGGCTTCCGACGCCATGCGACGCTTGTACAACGATCGCGCATGGGGCGAGGCCCTGGGCGAGCGGGCTTGTCGCGATATGGAAGTGTTCCTGTCGCCCGAACGCATCGGCAAAGCCCTGGCCGATCACCTGGATGCCGTTCCCGTGCCGTCGTTGCCGGCACGGGCTTCATAGCCGCCTCAGGCGCGCCCGTAGACGTCTTCGAGGCGTTCGATGTCGTCTTCGCCGAGGTAGCCGCCGGACTGCACTTCGATCAATTCCACCGGATCGGTACCGGTGTTGCGCAGGCGATGTACGCTACCGCGCGGAATGAACGTGCTTTCATTCTCGTGCAGCGTGAATACGCGCTCGTCACAGGTGACCTCGGCGATACCCGACACCACGATCCAGTGTTCGGCGCGATGCTGGTGCCGCTGCAGGCTCAGCGCCGCGCCCGGTTTGACCACGATGCGCTTGACTTGGAAGCGGTCGCCAGTTTCCAGTGAGTCGTAGCTTCCCCAGGGTCGATGTACCTTGCGGTGCAGGGAGTGTTCGGTACGCCCGGACGACTTCAGTTGGTCGACCACGCGTTTAACGTCCTGCGCTGCGTCACGGTGCGCAACCAGGGTGGCGTCGGGCGTAGTGATGATCATCAGGTCGGACACGCCGACGGCGGCGATAAGGTGGCGATCATGCGAGCGGAGCAGGGAGTTGGTCGCGTCCACGGTGATGGCATCGCCCTCGATGAGGTTGCCGTCCGCGTCACGGTTACCGGCCAGCCACAGGGCCGACCACGAGCCGATGTCACTCCAGTCGCAGCTGCAGGGCAGCACGGCGGCGCGGCGGGTTTTTTCCATCACTGCATAGTCGATGGAGTTGTCGGGAACCTGGGTGAAGAGGTTCGCATCGACGCGGATGAAGTCCAGGTCCTTGTTGGCCGAGGCGTGGGCCTTGCGTACGGCTTCGAGCATCGCCGGAGCGTGTTCGTGCAATTCTTCAAGGTAGCGTGAGGCTTTGAACAGAAACATGCCCGAGTTCCAGGCATAGTCGCCTTCGTCCAGATAGGACTGCGCAGTAGCCTCATCCGGCTTTTCCACGAAACGGTCGACCTTGAACGCGCCATCGCCGAGCGATTCGCCCTGGCGAATGTAACCGAAGCCGGTCTCCGGGCGATCGGGCCGGATGCCGAACGTGACAAGCCAGCCGTCACGGGCGCGCGGCAGGGCGCTCTCAACCGCCTCGCGGAACTGGGATTCGTCGCCGATCAGGTGATCGGCGGGCAGCACCAGCAGGATGGCCTCGGGATCGTCCTGGAGCGCCTGCATTGCGCCCAGGGCAATCGCAGGCGCCGTGTTGCGGGCTACCGGCTCCAGAATGATCCTGGCACCGGACGTTCCCGATTCAATGAGCTGTTCGGCTGCGAGGAACCGGTGATCGTCGCTAGCTACTACGATCGGCGCCCCGGCCTCTCTCAGCGCTGAGGCGCGTGCGACCGTCTGCTGGAACAAGGTGCCATCGCCAACGATGGACAGGAACTGCTTGGGCAAATTCTTGCGCGAGACCGGCCACAGGCGTGTACCGCTCCCGCCGCTAAGAATCAAAGGAATTAGCATCTTACACTCCGGTTGGGATCTTCTTCGCCCCCGCCCCTGCGGACGTTGCTGCGCGGGCATCCTACCTACTGAAAGGTGTACCGGCGCTGCGTTTTGTCGGGCACTTCGCCCGGGCATTTTAGCAAGCAACACTCCGGGGCAGGCCGGTCGCCGGCCCGATTGAATGACGCCGGATCACGCTGAGTTCTGGTACCTGATTGAATAGCTTATATTTCCACTCGGGCGATACTGGAGTGTCGGGCGATGGGGTGAACCGGCCAGGGTGAACGGCGAGCAACTTGCCCAGCCCCAAGGGGGGGCGGGGCGAGTAAGATAGTCGGCTTTCGCCTCATGAAAGGGACGGGGCTGGGATCGTCATCTCCGAGTTGTCATGGACATGGCTGCGAGCCGCGGACACGCACAAGCTGGCTATTGCCGATACCTAGCAGTCATTCATCAGGCAACCTATTGAGAAAGATGAAAAAAATGCCAAGTCATCGCGCGATCAGCCCCCTCCCATGAAAGAGATGCTGCTAGCTATCTGGCGCTACCGCCACTTCATCCTCTCTTCCATCCGGAACGACCTGCGCTCGCGCTTTGCCCGGAGCAAGCTCGGCGCACTGTGGATGATCCTACAGCCGCTGGCTCAAGTTGCCATCTATTCTCTGGTGCTCTCGCGCATCATGTCGGCCAAACTCCCCGGGATCGATAGCCGTTACGCCTATTCGCTCTACCTTCTGTCGGGCATGCTCGCCTGGTCGCTGTTCAGCGAGATCGTCAGCCGGTCGCTCACCGTTTTCGTCGACAACGCGAGCATGCTCAAGAAAATCGTCTTTCCGCGAGTATGCCTGCCGCTGATCGTGGTCGGTTCGGCCCTGGTCAATAATCTCCTGCTTTTGGTGGTCACGGTCATCGTGTTTGCCCTGTTAGGGGAATTCCCTGGAACCGCCGCATTTTGGATTCCCGCACTGATGGTGTGCGGTGTGGCCTTTGCTCTGGGCCTTGGTCTCCTTCTGGGCGTACTTAACGTGTTCGTCCGTGACATCAACCAGTTCATGCAGGTGATCCTGCAGCTTTGGTTCTGGCTGACGCCGATCGTCTACATGACCACGATCATCCCGCCGGCACTGATGTCCTGGATGCGCCTGAACCCGATGTATTGGATCGTGACCGAATACCAAGGTGTGCTGGTCTATGGGCGCGGGCCTGAATTCATGTCATTGCTGCCAATCCTCGTATCATCGTTAGTGCTTCTGGTTGTGGGCCTGCTGCTCTTCCGCAAGGCAGCTCCGGACATGGTGGACGTCCTATGACGCACGCGGTGCTCGAGGTTCGCAACGTCGGCAAGTCCTATCGCGAATTCGGTAGCGAATGGCGGCGGTTCGCCAGCTGGCTGGGTTTCAGGTCTAGCCGCATCAAGGAGCACTGGGTCCTTCGCAATATAGGTTTCAGCGTGTCACGCGGTGAAGCGGTGGGCATCGTGGGGCAGAATGGCGCGGGGAAAAGTACCCTGCTGAAGATCGTTACCGGCACCTTGGGTGCCAGCGAGGGAAAGGTGATAGCGGCGGGCCGCATCGCGGCGATCCTGGAACTTGGCATGGGTTTCAACCCCGACCTGACGGGTCGGCAGAACGTGGAGCACAGCGCGGGACTCATGGGTTTTTCACTCGCGCATATCCAGAAACTACTGCCCGATATCGAGGCCTTCGCCGAGATCGGGGAGTATTTTGACGAGCCCCTGCGCACCTATTCCAGCGGCATGCAGATGCGCGTAGCGTTTAGCCTGGCGACCGCCGCGCGGCCCGATGTGCTCATCGTCGACGAGGCGCTCTCTGTAGGCGACGCATACTTCGTACATAAATGCTTCAAGCGGATTCGTCAGTTTCGCGAGGAGGGCACCACCCTGCTCATCGTTTCGCATGACAAGGCAGCCATCCAGGCGCTTTGCGACCGCGCGGTCATGATCGACAAGGGTCGGCTGGTCGCCGACGGTTCTCCGCAGGAGGTTCTCGATCTCTACAACGCGCTGATCGCTGAGAAGGAAACCGTCGACACGATCCGCCAGGTCGTCGCCGACGACGGCGCCACGGTGACCACATCAGGTACCGGCGAGGCATCCGTTGAACGCGTGAAAATCGAAAATACGCGTGGCGAGGTCATCGAGTTGGTCGGCGTCGGCGACACGGTGGATCTTGTGCTCGACGTCTTGGTCCACAAGTCCATAGCAAATCTGGTGATCGGCTACATGCTCCGCGATCGCCTCGGCCAACCCGTGTTCGGCACCAATACCCACCACGAGGGGAAGGTGATAGTCGATGCACGTCCCGGCGACCGTTTCCAGATGCGCGCGCGCTTTGCCGCCAACATTGGCGTAGGCAGTTATTCGGTGTCGGTGGCTTTGGCCAGTTCCGAGACCCACCTGGTCAATAACTACGAGTGGCGCGACCTCGCCCTCGTCTTCACCGTGGCCAATACCACGCGCACCACGTTCGTCGGTGGTACCTGGCTTTCCACTTCGGTTTCAATCCGGCAGGACAACGTTCCCCTCTCGCTTGGCGCGGCCAGCGGCGAAGGCCGGTAGCTTGCGACCGGACGCTAATGGCTCGTCATTCATGAATCGCATCAAAGGTTCCCAGTCCATGCAAGAAAATAGTCGGGTCACCACCCTCTTTCCCGTGGACGCCGATCTCTCCATCGATGAACTCATGCAGCGCGTACGCGCTGAAGTCGAGCTTCGTCGCTCGATGCATGATGACTGGGTAGAGGAAGAAGCGGTGCCAGTCGCCAAAGGCGAACGGCTTCCGCGCTGGGTAGGTTCGAGCCGCCGCTTGCCGACCAAGCCATTCTATCAACTGGGCGAGTTGCTGCAGTTTACCGATGAGGAGTTCATCTCCATTGCGTTCCGGGTGATCCTACGTCGTCCGCCCGATGAGGAAAGCGGCCGCCACTATCTGCACGCGCTGCGCGCCGGACGCAACAAGATCCAGATCCTTGGCGATCTGCGGTTCTCCGAAGAGGGCTGGAAGAATAACGTACACATCAATGGATTGATGGTGCCCTACAAACTGTACGGGATGGCGGATCGACGTTTCATCGGCCGGTTCGTTCGCCTTGCGCTCGACCTGGGCCGCCTGTTGCGACTGCCACATCGCCTGCAGTCGGCCGAGAACTCAAGCGGCCGCAATGTCCAGGAGCTTGGTGGGGTTGTCAACAAACTGGGCGAAGTTGCCGAGGAACGCCTGGCCCAGCTGGAGGCAGCCCGGGCGCAGTTCGAAACGCGCCAAGCGCACCTGGAGGGCGAGGTGGCAAACCGAGCCTCTGCTGCCGCTCTCCAGGCCGCCGACGAGCGCGCCAAAAACCTCGCAGCGCTGGCCGCGGCACTCGCCGAGCGAGCCGATGCCTTTGCCGCCCGCGCCGACGCGCTGGCCGTCGAGGTAGCCAAGTTGCAGGCACAATTGGCGCCCGAGCATGCATCGATCCAGGCGCTGACCGTCGATAGCCACGGGCACCGCCGCAGCATCCTGGATCTTCAGCGAAAGCTGATGACACTGGCCCGAGCTGCACCGACGCCGACTGAGGGCGTGGTCTCACCCAATGTTGTTGTGCCGTCAACGGGCGCGGTCAACGACATTCTCAATGCTGACTACGTCAGCTTCGAAGACTCTTTCCGCGGTGAGCGCGAGGACATCAAGCAGCGCTGCGCGCACTATCTCGATAGTCTTCGTGATGCATCGATCGAGCCTGGAGACGGCCTAGTGCTGGACTTGGGCTGTGGCCGGGGCGAGTGGCTCGAACTCCTGCTTGAAAAGGGCTACGCCGCTCGCGGCGTCGATCTCAATGCAGCCATGCTCGCCGACTCCCGGGATCATGGTCTGGACGTCATAGAGGCCGATGCGGTGTCGTACATTGCCTCGCTCCCCGATGCCTCCGTCGCCGCCATCACCTCGATGCATCTTGTCGAGCACCTTCCCCATGACGTGTTGATCCGGCTGTTGGACGAGGCGTTCCGCGTGATCAAGCCCGGCGGCCTGATTGTCCTGGAGACCCCGAATCCCGAGAACATTACGGTCGGTTCGTGCTGGTTCTACCTCGATCCAACTCATCGCAACCCGATACCGCCGCAACTCTTGCAGTGGATCGTGACCAATCGCGGCTTCAGCGATGCGAAGGTCGAGAGGCTGTCCGAATTCCGCGGCGTGCCCTCCATTCCACGACTGGGAGAGGAGGTTGCCGGCGCCGCCCAGATCAATGAAATGGCGGCATGGTTCACAGCTGCCCCCGACTACGCCATCCTGGCTCGCCGAGCATGATCGAACAGGCCAGTAAAACGTTCCAGCGTATCTATGTCACCGGCGCCACCGGATTCGTCGGCAAGCACATCCGGGCACAGATCGCCGGTGGCGTATTTGGTGCGGCGCAATTCGTGCCTGCGTCCGCGGAGATGGATATCCGGGATCCCGCGCAATTGCGTGCCGACATCGAAGTTGCGCAGCCCGACGCCGTCATCCATCTGGCCGCTCGAAGCTTCGTCCCAGATTCCTTCGACGATCCTCGCGCCACCTTCGACGTCAACCTGCTCGGAACGCTGAATCTGCTGCAGGCACTGTCGGCACGGCACTTCAGCGGACGTGTGTTGTATGTGAGCTCAGGTGATGTCTACGGTATGGTCCCAGAAGCCGAACTCCCGGTACTCGAGTCCCGGGCTACGATGCCGCGGAGCCCCTATGCGGTCAGCAAGGTGTCGGCCGAACTGCTTTGCCGGCAGTGGCAGCTCACCGAAAAACTCGATGTGGTTGTCGCGCGACCATTCAACCATATCGGGCCAGGGCAGGGCCTGCAGTTCGTGGTACCGGCGATGGCCAGTCAGGTGGCCGCCATGGCGACCAGTGGCGATATCGGGGAGATCATCACTGGCGATATCGACGTTACGCGCGATTTCAGCGACGTGCGCGATGTCGTGGCGGCTTACGCGGCCATTCTGGCTCGTGGTTGCTCGGGTGAAATCTACAACGTGGCGTCGGGTCATGAAGTAAGGATTCGCGATATCCTGCAAATTCTTTGCGAACTTACGGGTGTGAAACCGCGCGTGTCTACCGATCCGTCACGACTGCGTGCGACCGAACAGCGCCGCATGGTGGCTAGCGCCGCCAAACTGAACGGGGACACCGGCTGGACACCAGCGATCCCCCTTGACGTCTCGCTAAAACAGATTCTGGAAACCTTCGAACCAAAGGGTGCGCAATGACGAAGAACGCGTTAGTAACCGGTATCACCGGGCAGGACGGTGCCTACCTGGCCAAGTGGTTGCTCGAGAAGGGCTACGCCGTGCATGGTGTGATGGCCCGCCGCGGTTCGGACAGTCTCTGGCGGCTACGTGAGTTAGGCGTCGCGGACGACGTTCGCTACATCGATGGTGACTTGCTCGATGTCACATCCCTCATCCGTGCCATGGAGATCTCCCGGGCCGACGAGGTATATAACCTCGGCGCGATGAGCTTCGTCGGTACGTCTTGGACTCAGCCCATCCTTACCGCCCAGGTCACCGGCGTAGGCGCGGTGAACGTGCTCGAGGCCGTTCGCATCGTCAATAATAAGGCGCGCTTCTACCAAGCATCGACCAGCGAAATGTTCGGTCTGATCCAGGCAGCCAAACAGGACGAGAGCACGCCGTTCTATCCGCGCAGTCCTTATGGCGTGGCCAAGCTGATGGCGCATTGGGCCACCGTGAACTATCGCGAGAGCTTCGGCCTGCATGCCTCCAGCGGCATCCTCTTCAACCATGAGTCGCCGCTACGCGGGCCGGAGTTCGTGACGCGCAAGGTAACGCTGGCCGTAGCCCGCATCAAGAATGGGCTGCAGAAAGAGCTTCGGCTGGGTAACATCGATGCCAAGCGCGACTGGGGTTTTGCGGGCGATTACGTCCAGGCAATGTGGTCAATGCTTCAGCAGAAAGCCGCAGACGACTACGTGATCGCCACCGGTACCACGACTACAGTGCGCAACATGTGCGAGATCGCTTTCGCTCATGTCGGCCTCAAATACGAAGATTACGTGGTAATAGATCCGGAGTTTTTCCGACCCGCCGAGGTCGATGTCTTGCTGGGTAACCCGGCCAAGGCACTTGACCAGCTCGGCTGGGCGCCCACGACTTCGTTGTCCGAATTGATCGGTATGATGGTCGATGCCGACATGCGGCGGTTGGAACATCGTCCTGCATGAAGGTCGCCGTTTTAACGGTTCGTGCGTCGTCCGGGGAGGTGGGCGGCGCCGAGCGATTGTTCGATAGCCTCGTGCAGGCGTTCAATGAACTCGGCCACCAGGCCGAAGAAGTGACGCTTCCCACCAGCGAGGCGACCTACCACGATATCCTCTCCAATTACCTTTATTTCTACGATCTGTGCCTGTCGTCATACGACGTGGTGGTATCGACCAAGGCGCCGACATGGATGGTCAATCATCCCCGTCACGTGTGCTACCTGGTGCATACGATTCGCGCCTTCTACGACATGTTCGAGTCGACCTTTCCGTCGCCGAGCCCTACATTGCTTGAGCAACAGAAGCTGCTGCATGCCCTCGACACCAAGGCACTGTCCCGGCCGGCATGCCGTGCAGTGTTCTCGATCGGTCACGAGGTGACGCACCGGCTTGAGCGCTGGAATGGCAGATCGGCCAAAGTGCTGCACCCGCCACTGTGGAGCAATCCGTTCCAGACTGGCTCGTTCGAGCCGTACCTTTTCCTTCCTGGAAGACTGCATGCCTGGAAACGGACGGACCTGGTCATTCGCGCGGTCCTGGCGTCGAAGAGCGGCCTGGTGTTGAAGCTGGCGGGGACGGGCGAGGCCGAGGAATCGCTGCGCGCGCTTGCTGGGGGTGACTCCAGGATCCAATTCCTTGGAAGGATTTCCGAGGAGCAGCTGGTGGCTGAGTATCGTGATGCCCTTGCCGTGCCCTTCACACCAAAGAGCGAGGATTACGGGTATGTCACTCTTGAGGCCTTCGCGAGCGGCAAGCCGGTTATCACGTGCACCGATTCGGGCGAAGCTGCCCTGATTGTCAACGCATGTGGAGGTGGATGGGTCGTCGAGCCGACGCCTACGGCACTTGCAGCGGCCCTAGATGACATCGCGCGGTCACCCGCCGATGCCAAGCTTGCCGGTCGTCGAGGCTTCGATTGGGTGACTGGCATGAGTTGGAAGGCTGTTGCTTCCGAGTTGTTGGCTGCCGCGACATAGATGAGTTCGAGGCCGAAGGGGGCTATACGTGGGAGGTAGAGTGTCAAGTAAGACGCTACAAGTGGTGATATTAGACATGCAGCCCATCATGCCGGCCGTGGGCGGCGGACGGCAGCGGTTGCTCGGGCTGTACCATGCATTGGGCGAGGACATCCAGGCCACTTACATCGGTAGCTACGACTGGCCCGGTGAATTGTTTCGTGACCAGCAGCTGAGCCCCGGCCTTCGCGAGATTATCGTTCCGTTAACTGTCGCCCACCATGAAGCCGCCCGCGCCGCCGCCGAGTCGGTCGAGGGCAGGGTGGTCATCGATTGCATGTTTTCCCGGCAGGCCCACCTTTCCCCCGAGTACCTGCGAGTGGCGCGGGAGTACATGGCCCATGCGGACGTAGTGGTTTTTTCACATCCTTGGGCATTCCCGCCCCTGGAGGCTGACCTCAAGCCCGAGCAGTTGGTGGTCTACGATTCGCAGAACGTCGAATCCATCCTGCGCACCGACCTTCACGGCGAACTGGCCAGTGCCGATGACGTGTTGCGTGTGGTTGTTGCTGATGAATACGCCCTGTGTCGACGCGCTGATCTCATCCTTGCCTGCTCCCATGAAGACCGCGAAGCGTTTGCACGCCTCTTCAAGTTGGACATCGAGAAAATGCGCGTAGTGCCGAACGGGATTTTCGCGTTTAGCCATGCTGTACCTGATTTCGAGTCCCGTTGCCAGGCAAAGTCCAATCTTGGCCTGCCAGGCAAGCCCGTCGCGCTTTTTGTCGGAAGCAACTATGCGCCCAACAATGATGCGGCTCGGTTCATCGCCAACGATTTGGCCAAGGCTTTGCCCAGTGTGCACTTCGCCATAGTCGGCGGTTGCGGGGCGGCCCTTGCCGGCATGGTCGTGCCCGATAATGTGCACGTACTCGGCCAGCTTGACGAGTTGATCAAGCAGCAATGGCTCACCGCCGCCGACGTTGCCCTGAATCCGCTGACCCAGGGCTCGGGCACAAGCATCAAGATGTTCGACTTTATGGCCGCCGGGTTGCCGGTCATTGCTACGGGTGCTGGTGCGCGGGGCATCATCCGCACCGGCACTCGCGCATTCGCCACCGTGCCCCTCGCGCGGACGGGGGCCGCGGTGGAGTCGCTCGTGACCGATGACGAAGTGCGACGCCTGATGGGTGCGGCCGGGCGTAAGCTGGTGGAAGACTTCTACGCGTGGGAGCGCATCTCGCCCCGTGCTGGCCGGCTGTTCCAGGCGTTCCTTCGTCGCAAGCTCGAAGGCGTCCGTACCTTCACGGTGCTCGTGCCAAGCTATGAGCGTCCCGATCACCTCGAGCGCTTGTTCCAGTGCCTGGTGAACCAGCAGGAGCGTGATTTCGACGTAGTCGTGATTGACCAGTCGCGCGAGCCCTGGGCCGGTCGCGACCGTGACTGGGGTTTTACGCTCACCTACGTGCACACGCCTGTGCGCGGCGCAGTGAAGGCGCGCAACGCCGGAGGCGAGTTGGCAACGGGCAGGATCATCGCCTTCACTGATGACGACTGCGAGCCCACGCCAGGCTGGTTAGCCGCCGCGCGGGCATGCTTTCAGTCGTCATCGGTTATCGGTGTCGAAGGTCGGGTTGAATCCGATCACATGGACACCCCCGACTGGCGGCCAGTCAGTAACGTAGGTTTTGCAGGCCTGGGATTCATGACTGCGAACCTGTTCGCCGCCAATGCCGCGTTCCAGCACCTGAATGGTTTCGACCTTATGTTCGATGAGCCACATTTCCGTGAGGACACCGACTTTGGATGGCGGCTGCAAGAGCTGGGCGAGGTCCCCTATTGCGAGGACGCGCTCGTGTTTCATCCGGCGCATCGTCGTGATTCAGAACGTGAGTCGAGCGAGACGCGCAGTCGTTTCTTCGAGAAGGATGCAATCCTTTATAAGAAGCATCCTGCGCGTTACATGACTATATTTCATGCCGAAGGGCACTGGCATCAGACGGAAGGGTTTTGGTCCAACTTCGAACGCGGGGCGGCAAAGTACAACGTGGATATCACTCCGTTGCTGGAGCGTTTTCGGGACGTGAGCTTTGGTTCGTGAGGCTGGCTTCGGTAAACCATGGACATCCGTTAAGATTCACATTCGATGTTGGATGGCGTCGTTGGGTGCCTACGGGATGGGCATCGAAAAGGTCGCAGCATGATGAAGGTGATGTTTCGATGCGAAACCGAATGGACCAGATAATTCGTGGTCGCCGGAACCCGGCGAGCGGGACTGTGCGTGCAGGCAGGAGTCTACGATGATTGTGGGCGATGGCATGCTGGCACGCGCATTTGCCGGGTCCCGGGCCTCGGAGTCGTGGACCATCTTTGCCTCCGGCGTCTCCAACTCGCGCGAAACAGCACGCCTTGCCTTCGATCGTGAGGAACAGCTCCTGCTGCGATACCTGACACGCGCGGCACCGCTGGTGTACTTCAGCAGCTGTGGCCTGGTCGAGGGCGACACTTCGAATAGCCCTTACATGGAGCACAAACGACACATGGAGTCGGTCGTTCTCGCCAAGCCGGGGGCGCGCGTCTTCAGGTTGCCACAGGTGGTGGGTCACACTTCCAATCCACACACCCTGCTCAATTTCCTCCGCGATCGCATCCTCGCTGGCGAGCGCTTCGACGTATGGCGCGACGCCGAGCGCAACCTCATCGACATAGACGACGTCGTGCAGATCGCCACGCGCATCCTGCAGGACGATACGGTACCTGAGCGCGTAGTGAGCATTGCTGCCGAGCAATCGGTCCCGATGCCCGGGATCGTCGCCTGTCTCGAGCAGATGCTTGGAAGGAAGGCGCTCGCCGAGGTCAGGCCGCTGGGTGCGCCGATGCCGGTGGACACGGCTATCTGTCGCCGCATTGCAACGGAGATGGGCCTGGACTTGGGCGCCGGTTATCTTGAGAAGGTGCTCAGGAAATATTGTCTCCCCGTGCAGTCAATAATGGCGTCGGGTCTCGACGCCCAAGGTTTCCATACATGAATCTCAGCACTTCGTCTTCCTTGCCTCGTGCAGCCGTGAATGTCTCGGTAGTGGTGCCGGTCTACAATGGCGCGAGCGCGCTGCCCGAACTCTGCCGCCGCGTTGCCGCTGCGATGACGGACGCCGGACTCAGCTTCGAGGTCGTCCTGGTCGATGATAACGGATCAAGCCAGGCTTGGCCGATGATCGCGTCGCTGGCCGCGGCGGATAAGCATGTCCGGGGGATCCGCCTGAGCCGCAATTTCGGCCAGCACGCTGCCACCGTCTGCGGCATCGCGCATGCGCAAGGTGAATGGATCGCGACCATCGATGACGATCTGGAGCACCCGCCAGAGGCAATTCCGGCCATGATCGGTACAGCTGACGTCAGCCATCCGTTGGTGTACGGGCGATTCCCGCACCGTACCCACGCGCGTTACCGAAACCTAAGTTCCGAGCTGATGCGCTGGACGCTCAAACGCGCGTTCCCGGATATCAACGACAACTATTCGTCGTTCCGTTGCATGCATAGGTCGATCGGCCGCGAACTGGTCAGGTTTGGCCTCAACCGGCCCTATATCGACGGCATGCTCTCGTGGATCACCTCCAATGCGCGCACGCTGGAGGTCGAACACGGTGAGCGCGAGCATGGCGAAAGCGCCTACACGTTCAAGAAGCTGATCTCACACGCAGTCAATGTGTTCGTAACCTTCTCGCACCTTCCGCTACGCCTGGCGACATTCGGCGGACTGGGCTTGGCTGTGCTCAGCTTTCTATGGATCGTTTATCTCATCTACGGCAAGATCACCGGTGGCATCGCCAACCCGGGCTATACGTCGCTGATGTCCGTCGTCCTCTTCGCTTGCGGCATTCAGCTGGTCATTCTGGGTGTCCTGGGGGAATACATCGGTAAGCTGATGGGCGCGGCCTATCGTAAGCCAGTGTACGTGGTGGCCACCGACACCGACGAAGAGCCAGGTGTGACCGAAGTCGGGCAGCGCGGGAGACGCGATTGACTCCGGGTCTAGTCCACCGTCTTGTCGGCCACGCCTCCCTACGCGCGGAATTCGTCAGGTTTGTCATCGTTCGCGGCGCATGCGCGGTGGTTACCTACGGTGCCTATCTGCTCCTTTTGCGAGCCGTTACTTACACGCCGGCGTACGTCGTGTCGTATGCTTTGGGCATCGCGCTTGCCTACGTGGCGAATTCGCGTTTCGTGTTCCGTGCGCCGATGAAGCGTCGGACGGCGATGCGGTTTCCCGCCGTCTATGTCTTCCAGTTTGTCGCCAATTACCTGGCGCTGAGGATCTTGGTCGAGGTTGCCGGTGTGCCGGCATCCTGGGCACTGGCTATTTCCATCGGCGTCACCATTCCGCTCACTTTCGTCCTGTCGCGGTGGATCATCCGTGCTGGCTGATTCGCGAGGGGACAACGAAACAGGAGTCCAGGCAATGGACCAGGTCGTCACCGGGGTGCGCCGCATCCTGTCAATGCCCATCATCTACGATACGTTCCAGCTCATGGTAGGTGGTGTCGCTGCCCGCCGGCGCGTATGCGAGCAATATGTCGTCCCACTGGCGCCGCGCACAGTCGCTGACGTGGGCTGTGGTACCGCGGAGCTCCTGAAGTACCTTCCCGCCGACATCAGCTATTTTGGCTTCGACCTTTCGTCGTCCTATATCGAGGCCGCCAAGGTGCGACATGAGGGCCGGCCCAATAGCACGTTCATCTGTGCAGATCTCAACGAGATAGAGCCTGGGACCATCCCGGCCAGCGACTTGGCGATCGTCTTCGGCGTGCTCCATCACATCAATGACGACAGCGCGCGGCGATTGTTGGCGGGCCTGCACGATCGGCTGGCTCCTGGCGGCCGGGTATTGTGCATCGATCCCGCCTACATTGACGATCAGGCCTGGATTGCACGCCAGCTGATTGTGAGGGATCGCGGACAGAACGTGCGTCGACCCGACGAATACATGGCGTTGGTGCCAGACATCTATGTCACCAAGTCCATCGATATCCGCAACGACCTGATGCATGTTCCCTACACGCTCACAGTCATGAGCTGCAGCCGTCGATGATGGTCCACCGCTCATTGCGCTGGCTGGCCCTCCTGGTCGTCCTTGTTCTGGGCACGTATACCCTGTTCGTCGGCTATCGCTATTCATTCCATAGCGACGGCGCCATCAAATCAGTGCTGGCTGCCATGGCCTGGAACGAAGGCCATGTGATTCCGCGTGCCTGGGTGTACGCCAATGGCGATACCTTCCTGCTGGGCCCCCAAATTTTCAACGAGCTTCTTTATCCGTTTCTTGGCATCAGTTACGCCGCCAACGCTGCTTCGGACTGGCTGGCTTTTCTCGTGCTGGCACTGTCGGTCTATGTGGCCTGCCGCCTGCTGTCGCCGACAGCGAACCAGGGTCGGCTCGTAGCTGTCGTGGTATCTGCAGGGGGGCTGGGCGCGGCTAACTTCGAGTTCGTGCTCGGACAGGGCGCCTACGCACTCTATGCCGCCGTGGCGATTCTGCTCTTCGCGATCGTCGCGCGTGAGCAGGCCGAGAATACAAAGCCGTGGATCCGCCGTGGCGTGCTGGTGTTCGCATTCGCTACGACCGCCGTCGCATGCACGAGCAATGCCTCGCGCGGAGTGGCTACTGTGCTGGCGCCCGCCATGGCTGGCTGCTTCATGGCAGTGATCCTCAACCGTCGCTCTGACGATGACCTTGTCCGTCGCCTGTTTTCCAGGGAGTTGCTTGCCACGGTGGCAGGTGGGCTGGTGGGTGTGCTGTTGTACCGGCGAGTCGTGATGCCGGAGTTGCACAATTTCCAGGCGGCCGCGCGTATGAAGCTGGCGTCGGGCAGCGTTATTATCGAGCATGCGCTGTCGCTGCCAGGCGCGTGGTTTAGCTATTTCCAGGTGTCCGCAGCGTGGGCTCACCTGTCTCCCAGCATGCGACTGCTCCAGGCTCTGGTTTGGCTGCTGTCGATCGCCCTTGTGCTGTTTCCCGCATGGGTGGTGGTGCGGCAACGATGCTACCCGGTTGGCATAGTGCGCTTCGCCTGGATCGTGCTCGCCGCATACGGCATTGGCACGGCGGCCCTGGTGGCTCTGGCTGACCTCTACACGTCATTTCTAGAGCTTCGATATCTCAGCTTCGCCATCTACGCGTCTGTATGCCTGATATTCATTTGTCTGGATAGCGCAGTCGGCGAGACGGACCAGGCACGCCGCTGGATCCTGACTACAGCCTGCCTGATGGCGGTATGGATGGCAGCATGGAACGCCATGGCGAGGTCGCCATCGCAGCGTGACAACGCCGGCAGTTACGAGGACCGCATGGCCCTGGTCGCCTCGCTCGGTGAGCATCACGTGGGTGCGGTGCTAACGCCCTATTGGTATTCGCACGTGCTCACCGTGCTGTCGGACGGCAAGACAAGGGCTTTCCCGTGGGCCTTCAACGACCGCTTCGTCCCCTTCGCACATCACATGCCTCGCGCGGTGGTTCAGGGTTCGGCGGGCGACATACAGGCCATCATGCTGACCGATGCCGACGCGGCAACCCAGGCCGATTCCCTGCGGCGGCAGTTTGGCGATCCCATGGCGAAGTGGAGCGTGGCAGGCATGACCTTGCTCAGCTACCCGCTGCGCGTTGTCGACGACGTAGTAGCCGGTGCTGACGCAGTGAACGATCCTGTGCCGTCGGCCGAAGTATCGGTAAGGCTGGACCATGGCGGGTTTCCCGCCTGCAATCAGCCTATTGCTTGCCAGGTGACGGTCGACGCTTACAACGACGGACGTCGCGTGTTGTCGCCTAACGGCGATCGACCGTTCCGGCTTGGTTTAATAGGCTTGGGTGCCGCCGGAGAAGTGGTCGTTGCCGATGCGGGCCGCGCCCAATTCCCCCAGGCGATCGTGCCCGGGAAGCGCGCGGAGGTCCATGTAGCCCTGCCGACCGCCCAAGGGACTAAGATTGCATCGTATCGACTTTGCCTTTTGCAGGAGAACGTAAGCTGGCTATGTGAGGGTACGCATGCCAGCCCATGAGGACTTAACCATGCAATCTAACGACCCGCATCCCAAGCGCTCCGAGTTTGACCACTACGCCGGTCAGTACGATGACATGCACGTGGCCAGTATCGCGGCCAGTGGCGAGGAGCCGGCCTACTTTTCTGCCTACAAGGCTCAGTACATGGCAGCGCATGCACGCGCTGGCATGCCGGCGCCGGTGATCCTGGATTTCGGCTGCGGCATCGGCAATTCCTTGCCGCACCTACACGCATCGTTTCCGGCGGCTGTCCTTCACGGGTCAGACCCTTCCGGCGAAAGCATCCGGATGGCGAAAGCGCGCGTAGGCGACATCGCCTCGGTGGTGGAGTCGCCCGACGATGCACTGCCGTACGCCGACCATACATTCGATCTTGCATTGGTGGCATGCGTGTTGCACCACATCCGTCCTTACGACCGGACGCGATGGATGGCGGAACTGCGGCGGGTGATGCGCCCAGGCGGCCAGCTTTTCATCTTCGAGCACAATATGCTCAACCCACTCACGCGCAAGGTGGTGCGTGACTGCCCCTTCGACGAAGATGCGGTATTCCTGCCGCGAACTGAGCTTCTTGGCCTGATGCGAGATGCGGGCTTTGCCCAAGTGGACTCGCAGTATGTGGTGTTCTTCCCGCGTCCGCTCGCGGCGCTGCGCCCGCTCGAGCCCTTGCTTGGGTGGCTTCCGCTGGGCGCGCAGTACGTTGTGCAGGGGCGAGCCTGACCCCGCGTCAGGGCGTGGACGCCAGCGGCGCCCGGTGCAGCAGCAGTGATTTCAGCGCGATTCCCATGACCCTTCCATCTGTTCCATCACCCATGGCGAAGGGCGAGGTCGCACCATCCACCTGGATGTCGATACGACGCATCGGCGCGCCTGCACGAAGTGGCACGGACGTCGAGATGGTCTCGCCAGGGGGGACGCGAACGGCGGTCGACCACGTCCCATCGTGGCTGGCAAGATGGACGGTGACGGGCCGGTGCTTTGCTCCACCAAGTACCCAGTAGGCGAGTTCGACGCTGCAGCCACCGGACAGGCAGTCCGCAGGCACCGGAAGATTGAGCCTTGCGGTTTCCTCCGACCAGACATGGTCGGATTCGACATCGTACCAGCCGGAGGGAATGACCCACGACAGATCCTGCGAGGCCCCGGCAAAGATGATGGGGTACTGGTATTTCTGATTCAGCAAGTTGGCATAGTAGGCATCCGCTCCGGCTTGCTGGCGAAGCGCGGGCGTGAGCCGGACCAGCGTGAATAGCGGCGATCGTTGCACCGTGAGTAAGGGCGATGATTCCAGACCGGCGACAAGCGGTTCGTTCATTGCAGCGACGGTCGCCGGACACGGCCAACCCGCACCGAACGAATGAACGACGCGTCGGGAGATCTTTTCCGGTGCCTCTGTTAGGCATGGCCAGAAATGCGCGGCCATGGGTTCCTGGTAGTTGGGAATTACCACCGTGTCGCTGTAGCCGTCCAGCAGCAGGCCAACTACGGTGCGCGAGGGATCGGTCGGAAGCTGCCCGGACAGCAGTCGCTGCAAATATGTGGGCCACCTTGCCAACGCCAAGGCAAGGTTCTTGTCGCCACCAACATTTTGCGTGCGCGCGTTGATGCGGCTTGCGGCGTATGCGGAAAGGAAGTCGTTGCCGTAAGGCAATACGGTAAAGGTTTCGCCCGGTTTGACGGTGGCGCTGAAGGCGCTCGTAACGTCGTGGTCCAAGCGGTTGAACATCTTCCGATAGCCCGTCGCGTTCTCCATGTGCTCGTGGGGCGGTGGCAGGCCGAGCGCAACCGCCAGCAGAGTGCCCACGAGCAACCACCGCTGGTGCGGATGGCGGCCGTGCAAGAGCACGATCGCCAGCCAAAAGCCGAAGGCGCCGAGCACGATCCAGCGATACGGCGCCCGCATATTCTTCAGTCCAGGCAACCGCGTGGCAAAGAAGGTAGTGTGGGTGGAAAAGCGCGCGGCGGCCGCGGACATGAAATGCGGGTCGCCGGCAGTGACCTCAGTGGGTGACTTTTTTACCGACCAAGCCTTGACCGAAGGCCCCAGGGCCAGAAAAAGGCCGACTAAAGCGATGGCCAAGGCAAGGTAAACGACCTTGCGCTCGCGCCGCATGTACCATCCAGCCGCGCTGGCAAGCACTACCAGTGGAAGGATGAACGTCGTTTCCCACACTGATGGGTCGCCATACCAGACGTCGATGGAACGATCGTCGCTCAGGTGAAGTGTATCGAGCAGGAAGCTGATGCCCCGTGATGGTTCAATCAGAAACGCCAGATCGACGCCCCAGCCTCGAAAAGCCTCCAGCGGAGGCGCCCAATAGTCCGCCTGCCCAATGAACCGCGAATACAGCACGAACGCCATGCCGAAAGACACGATGATCGTGGGGACGCCGATGATGGCGATCCGGTGACGGGAAGAGCCTTGGGCGAGCAGGCACCAGGCGGCAAACATAGTGGCTACCACCGCGAACATCACGAATGTATAGCCGTCCATGAATGCCGAGGTGATGCAACTGGCCAGCAGGAGGCCGGCGCTTTGCCAAACGCCGCGCACTGCGGCCAGCGCGTCTAGGAAGCGTGCAACCGTCCACGCGTAGGCGGGGAACAGGGCGATGCCCAGCGAAAGCATTGAGTAGCCCGCGTGCGCCCAGACGAGCGGGAGGCAGAGCCACATCGCGGCCATCAAGCTGCCCCGGTTCGCCGTCGTGCCCATTAGCATGGCCAGTCGTCGCGCGCCGCCAAAGGCGATAACCAACCACATTGCGAACGTCAATGTGTAGGCATCCGCAGGAGCGAGGCCCGCCTTCAGTAGTACCGCCTCGGGATAGGCGGCGGCCAGGCCGAAACTGATTGCTGGGTGGCCAGGCAAGCCGAAGTTGTTTGCCGTCAGTGCCAGCAGGGACTGGTTGCTGATCGATTGTGCGAAGGCAGTCGTCCATACCGCTTGGCCGACCGTAGGCAAGGTTAGAAATGGGACGGCACCATAGACGACCAAGCAAGGCAGAAAAGCGGCCAATGCCACGAACCATCGCAGACGCCGATCAGGATGCACTGGACGCGAGTCGGGGGCGTGCGTCTTCGCGGCAAGCAAGCCCCAGGTCGAGGCAAGGGTGCCGCGTCGGGCACAGCCGGGATGTGTCATGCCATCGTTCAGGAGGACTGCTTCCGCCGGTTTTCCAGCTCGCTCGTGCTTGCGTTGCGTTCAGGCAAGTTGCGCATCTGCTCCAGGCGGCGGACTCTGAAGAGGATCTGTTCGCCCAGCTTGCGATTGACGGCGATAAGATTGGCAATCATAGCCATGACCAGGGTAAGTGAGCCGAGGATGATGGCCAGCGCAGCCAGCACGACCGACTGGATATGGCCTTCACCATTGTTGGTGGCAAGGAAGTAAAGGAACCGGAGCCCCAGGATCAGGCCGAACATGATAGCCACCATGCCCACGCCGACGAACAGCGCAAGCGGGCGGTAGATCAGGAACATGTGGAATATCGTGCCAACCGAGCGACGGACGTAGCTCGGGATGCTCCGCACCAGGCGCGAGGGGCGCAGGTCCGGATTGGTACGGATGGGAACCGAGACGATCTTCAAGTCGCTCAGGCCGGCCTGGATAATAGTCTCCAACGTATACGTATAGGCACCGAACACATTCAGCCGCATCGCCGCCTCGGCTGTGAACGCCCTGAACCCGCTCGGAGCATCGGCGATCTGCGTCTTGCTGGCCGCGCGCACTACCCAGCTTCCCAAGACTTGGAGGCGCTTCTTCACCCAGGAAAAATGTTCGGTGTCGTTGATGGGTCGTGCGCCTACCACCATGTCGGCTTCACGGTCGAGGATGGGGCGGGTGAGGGTGGGAATGTCGTTCGCGTCGTACTGATTGTCGGCATCGGTATTGACAATGACATCGGCGCCCAATGAAAGCGCGGTTTCCAGGCCAGTCTTGAAAGCAGCTGCCAAGCCCCGGTTCACTGGATGGCTGACGATATGATCGGCACCGGCGGCTCGGGCCACCGCGACGGTGGCATCGGTAGACCCATCGTCGATGATCAGCCACTCAACTGCATCGAATCCGGGAACCGACCGGGGTAGGGCGCCCAGAGCAATCGCCAGTGTGCCGGCTTCGTTGTAGCAGGGGATCTGGATGATAAGCTTGCGTGACGCTGGACGCGGCAGGATGGCGTCACACGCAAAGGCAATATCCGGTTCAATCATCCAGGTCGTCCCTTATTTAAATGCGGCTGCAACATTTTAAGAACGTCGCTCCTTGTGCCGCGTTGACAATCAGGGCATAAATTGCCCAGTTCGACCATAGTACGGTGTCGCGAAGGTTTCAATCATCCATTCAGACGGCTTTTCCGACACTATCAGACGGCTTTTCCGACACTATGATGCCCTGATGAACTCGCCAATCGTCCAGCCCGCCGGCAACTTCTACGATAAGTACAACACCCGCAACCCCATTGCCCGAGCCTTGATGCAAGGCTTCCTTCGTTCCTTCGGCGAACTGGTGGGCAACGCCGGCGCCCCGGCCGGCGCACTGGAGATCGGCTGCGGCGAGGCGGAGTTGTCCATGCGCCTGGCGCGGGGCGGTTGGCGGGTACAGGGATGTGATATCGCAGTCGATGCCATCGATGAAGCGACGCGACGCGTGCAAGCTGCGGGCTTGGATATCCCGCTTGCAGTCCACGATATCCGCGATGCGCCTTCCCACTACGAGCCCGTGGAACTCGTCGTCTGTTGCGAGGTGCTCGAGCATCTGGAAGATACCAACGCGGCGCTGGAAATCTTGTCGCGTTTGTCGAACCGGTATCTATTGGTAAGCGTTCCGAGGGAACCAATCTGGCGTGTGCTCAACATGGCCCGTGGTCGTTATCTTGCGCAACTGGGAAATACGCCGGGCCACATCCAGCACTGGTCACGCCGTGAGTTCGTCGAGGTACTGTCCCGTCGTTTCGATGTGGTCGAAGTGCGTGCGCCGTTGCCCTGGACGATGGCGCTCTGCCGTGTCCGCGGCTAAGCGGGCCATAGCCTGGTTTGGTGCACTACTAAGCCTGGGTTGCGTGGCCTGGATCATCCATCGCTTCATTGCCTCCGGAGTGCTGCGGGCGATCAGCGACTCGCCGCACGCTGCAACGCTCGGTGAAGCGATGCTGTTGGCCATCCCAGTCTACGCGGTCGCCGTGGGTGTCCTTTCCCTGGCCTGGCTAACCTTGCAGCGGGCTCTTGCCGTCGAGTATGCGCCGCCGGGCATCTCCATAGCCGGTTATTTAGTATCGCAATTCGGAAAATACCTGCCGGGCAATGTCGCCCAGTACGCCGGACGCCACATGATTCTCCGACGTGAGGGCGCGTCGCACCGTTCGCTGGTTGCCTGCGCGCTGGCCGAAGCGGCATTACTGCTGCTGGCCGCGATCCTTTGGGCTCGCCCCTTGCTGCCGATGCTGGTATCGGCACCGGTGGTGTCATGGGCGCTTCCCCTGGTGATGCTGGCCGTTGGCGCCTGCGTAGCATTCGGGTGGTTGCGCCGCCGGGTCCCCCTGCTGGCACGCAGCGTAGAAGCCTTCCATCCCACGTGGCTTGTGGCGGCCCTTGCGGCCTACGTGGTCTTCTTTGCGGTCATGGCGTTCACCCTGTGGCTGCTTTGCCGAGGACTCAGGGTCGATGCCCCGGGTTACGCCTACCTCGCCGCCGTGGCCGCGGCCAGCTGGATGGCCGGGTTCGTGGTGCCTGGGGCTCCAGCAGGGCTTGGCGTACGCGAGGCGGCATTCCTGGCCCTCTTGGGACCGAGCCTTCCCGAAGCGGATGTGCTGCTGCTGGCCGCTGCGATGCGCGTAGCCACATTTGGGGGCGATGGCCTCGCCTGTCTTGCCGGTCTCGCCGGATGGGCGGCGACAAAGCGCACGCCGCCCGATTCCGCGGCAGAACCCTAGCCGATCGCGGCTTCCAGTTCCGGCAAGAGCTTGAACAGGTCCCCCACCAGGCCGATGTCGGCGACCTCGAAGATCGGGGCCTCGCCATCCTTGTTGATGGCCACGATGGTTCCGGCGTCCTTGATACCCGTCAGATGCTGGATGGCGCCCGAAATGCCGATGGCCATGTACAGCTCGGGGGCGATGATCTTGCCCGTCTGGCCTACCTGCATTTCATTGGGTACGTAGCCGGCGTCCACCGCGGCGCGAGATGCGCCGACGGCCGCACCGATCTTGTCGGCGAACTTGTAGATGATGTCGAAGTTCTCCTTCGAGCCGACGCCACGGCCGCCCGACACCACCTTGGCTGCGCTTTGCAGGTCAGGGCGGTCGCTCTTGCCTTGCTTGAGCTCGACAAAGCGCGTGTGACTGGGAAGCTTGACGTCGAGGGAAAGCACTTCGATCGGGGCTGCAGACGACGACGTGCCGGCGGCCGGCCAGGAAGCGGTACGGATCGTGGCCACTACCGGGTGATCCGAGGGTGCCTCGACGGTGACGATGGCATTGCCTGCGTAGATCGGGCGGGTGAACACGTGGCTGCCCTGGACTGTCATGACGTCACTGACCTGGGCGGCGCCGAGCAAGCCGGCGACCCTGGGCATGACGTCCTTGCCGAAGGTGGTCGAGGGGGCGAAGACGTGGCTATATCCGGCGGCAGCCTTGGCAATCTGCGGCGCCAATACGGCTGCGAGCGCGTGCTTGTTTTCGGCGCGGGCGACGGTAACGACTTTGCTGACGCCTTCGATTTTCGCAGCTTCCGCGGCGATGGCATCGGGAGCGTCGGAAAGGACGACCACGTCGATGGATTCAGGTTTTACTGCCGCGGCCGCGCTAATGGCCCGTGCCGTGGCGCTGTTGAGCTTGCCGTCCAGGTGTTCGGCGATGACGAGGATCTTGCTCATGGAGTTCTCCAGTGCGGCTGCTTTACAGCAGGCCCTTGTGCTTGAGGGCCGCGACCAGTTCAGCCGCATCCTTGACCATTACGCCCTTGCTGCGCTTGGGCGGCGCGGCGTAATGAGTGATCTTCAGGTGGTCGCCGGTGTCGACACCGAGCGAGCCAAGCTCGATCACGTCGATCGGCTTGGATTTGGCCTTCATGATGTCCGGCAGCTTGATGAAACGCGGTTCGTTGAGACGAAGGTCGGTCGTAATGACGGCAGGAAGATCAACATCCAGCGTTTCCATGCCGGCATCCACTTCGCGGGCCACGGTGGCCTTGCCGTCGGCAATCTCGACCTTTCCGGCAAAAGTGGCCTGCGGGCGGTCCCAGAGGGCGGCGAGCATCTGGCCGGTCTGGTTGGCATCGTCGTCGATGGCCTGCTTGCCCACGATGACCAGGCCCGGGCTCTCCTTTTCCACCAGCTTCAGCAGCACGCGGGCCGCGGTAAGCGGCTGGACAGCCTCGGTGGTGGTGACATGGATGGCGCGGTTGGCGCCCATGGCCAGCCCGTTTCGCAGGTGTGCGGTGAGGTCGGCGGGGCCGATGCCCACGATCACGACCTCCTCGGCCACGCCTTTTTCACGCAGTCGGAGCGCTTCTTCCAGGGCAATGTCGTCGAATGGGTTGGCCGAGAGCTTTACCCCCTCGGTGACCACGCCCGTGCCGTCCGCCTTGACCTGTACGCGTACGTTGTAATCGACGACGCGCTTGTAACCCACCAAAATCTTCATGGAAATCCCGGGTTAGACCGTTGACCAGTCGCCAATTCTAACGCGGGCGCCCGGCGGGCGCAGCCAGCGGGCCTGGCACGGGCTTCTGACGGCTATAATTGCGCGCCCGCGCCGGTATTGAGGTCTAATTGTCCGACAAGATCAGCCATCGCCCGACCTCGTCCATCACGGTGTGCACCTACAACGGGGCGGCCCATATCGCCGAGCAGCTCGACAGCCTGCTGGCCCAGTCGTGTCTTCCGGAACAGATCGTCATCGCTGATGACGCCTCGACGGATGGTACTGCCACCCTCGTCGAGAATTTTGTCCCGCGGGCGCAGGCGCTCGGTATTGCGGTCGAGTTTATTCGGCATCCGGTCAACGTGGGGTTCGTCGCCAACTTCTCGCACGCCCTGGGCCACGCGTCGGGTGAGGTGGTGTTTCTATGTGACCAGGATGACGTGTGGCACCTGGACAAGCTGGCCACGATGCTCGCAGCCTTTGGGAAACGACCGGAACTGACGCTGCTGCACGCCGACGCACGGCTGGTGGACGATAACCTTGTCGACCTTGGCGCCTCGCTGTTTCAGGCGCTGCGATTGACTCGTGGGGAGCTTGATCTCGTCCATGCCGGGCGTGCCTTTGACGTGCTGATCCGACGCAGCGCTGCAACGGGAGCCACGCTGGCGCTTCGGCGCGAGCTTATCGACGTGGCACTCCCGGTACCGGAGGGTTGGATCCACGACGAATGGCTGGCGATGATTGCCTCGATCGTGGGGGTTGTCGACGTTCTGGAACGGCCGGTGATCGACTATCGCCAGCATGGCGGTAACCAGATCGGAGCCCGCCCGCGCACACTGGCTGATCGTTGGAATGACCTTGTGCGGCCCAGGGGAGCGATGTTCATGAAGGAGGTCGCCCGTATGCAGGCTCTAGAAAGATGGTTGGTCCAGCGCGAGGACGCTACAGGAGCGCGTTCGATGGTGACCCGACGTATCGCGCATTTCCAGGCTCGCCTGGCCATGGATCTTCGTCGCCACGTCGGACGGTTGCCGGCCATTGCGCAACAATGGCGTGAGGGTAACTACGCGCTATTCAGCAATGGTCGTCGTTCGATACTGCGGGATTTGATGCGACGAGCGTGAGCGAGCCACATCGGTCGCCATGATGCGCCCGCCAATTACCTACTTTTAATCGGATGGGCCATAGCGCCATGCAGAAATCAATCGACTCCCACCACAAGGTTCTCGTCACTGGAGGCGCCGGATTCCTGGGCTCCCACTTGTGCGACCGACTTGTAGCTCGTGGGGACGACGTGCTGTGCGTCGACAATTTCTATACGGGCAGCAAGGACAACGTCACCCAGCTGATCGGAAACAAGAAGTTCGAAATCATGCGGCACGACGTCACGTTTCCGCTGTATGTCGAGGTCGAGCGCATTTTTAACCTCGCGTGCCCGGCATCGCCCGTGCATTACCAATATGATCCGGTGCAGACCACGAAGACCAGTGTGCACGGCGCGATCAACATGCTCGGCCTGGCCAAACGTGTCGGCGCTCGCATCCTGCAGGCCTCGACCAGCGAGGTTTACGGGGACCCGGAGATCCATCCCCAGGTTGAGACGTACTGGGGAAGGGTCAACCCCATCGGCGCGCGAAGTTGCTATGACGAAGGCAAGCGTTGCGCCGAGACCCTGTTCTTCGACTATCGTCGGCAGCACAACCTCGAGACCAAGGTCGTGCGCATCTTCAATACGTATGGACCTCGAATGCACCCGCATGATGGCCGCGTGGTGAGTAACTTTATCGTCCAGGCGATCAAGGGCGAGGACATTACGATCTATGGCGACGGTAGCCAGACAAGAAGCTTCTGCTACGTCGATGACCTGGTGGAGGCGATGCTCAGGATGATGGATACTTCCGCCGACGTCACGGGCCCTGTGAACATCGGCAATCCGGATGAGTTCACCATGATGGAGCTGGCCGAGAAGGTCTTGCAACTTACCGGCAGCAAGTCCCGCCTGGTCCGCCAGCCTCTGCCGCAGGACGATCCCCGTCAGCGGCAGCCGGACATCTCGCTCGCCAGGAAAATGATTGACTGGTCGCCCCGGGTTCCCCTCGACGATGGTTTGGTCGAGACAATCGCCTACTTCAAGAGGCTGCTCAGCGCATGAAGCTTTCCGTGATCATTCCTTGCTACAACGAGGAAAAAACCATCCGGACGATCGTCGACGCCGTTCGTGCATCGCCGTACGATGACAAGGAAATCATCATCGTGGACGATTGTTCGCGTGATGGCACGAGGGACATCCTGAAGTCGGATATCGCGCCCCTGGTCAGCCAGATCCTCTATCACGAGGTGAACCAGGGCAAAGGTGCGGCCCTTCGCACGGGCATTGCAGCCGCGACGGGTGACATCGTGGTCATCCAGGACGCCGACCTTGAATACGATCCCAATGAGTATCCAAACCTCGTCGAACCCATTGTACGGGGCAAGGCCGATGTGGTCTTCGGCTCACGGTTCATGGGTGGCCAGCCGCACCGTGTGCTCTATTTCTGGCACAAGGTTGGCAACAGCGTGCTCACGCTAATGTCCAACATGTTTACGAACCTGGACCTGACTGACATGGAGACCTGCTACAAGGTATTCCGCAGGGAGATCATCCAAGGCATCAAAATTGAAGAAAATCGTTTTGGTTTTGAGCCTGAGATCACCGCAAAAGTTGCCAAGACAAAAGTCCGCATATTCGAAGTTGGCATTTCCTACTATGGAAGAACCTACGAAGAAGGCAAGAAGATTGGCTGGAAGGACGGTTTTCGCGCACTCTACTGCATTGTGAAATACAACGTATTTCGATGAAGATGATTGCGCGGTACTTCTTGGTTGGCGGGGCCGCGGCGGTCATTGATCTGGCGATTTTTTCCCTCATGGTCAAGGGGCTGCACCAGCCATGGTTTGAAGCAGCGCTGGTAAGTTTCTTCATCGCCACGACAGCAAATTACCTCTTGTCCACACGCTTCGTTTTTTCGAGCGGTGCGCGCTTCAGTCGCCGGCATCACGAATTCGGAGCGGTTGTGCTGGTTAGCCTTGCAGGGCTCGCCATCAATCAGATCGTATTGTGGTTGGTCATTGAGCGTCTTCATCTGGACCCACTCATTGCCAAGGTCATCGGCACCGGCGTCGTTTTCTTCTGGAATTATGGTGTTCGCAAGCGCTACCTATTCAGGATGAAGATATGACGCGCACAACGCGCCTCGCCTTATGAATACTTGCCAAATACCTGACCAACGGGAAGTGGATTGGGCACGAAGGAAGTCCTGGGCAGTCTGGGTTGGTCTCCTTGCCTTGGGCATCTTGGCGGTCGCACTGCCCGTGATGGATTACTTGCGCGCAGTCCCCGGCGACCTTGGCGATGCACGATTCAACAGCGTAGTCCTGGAGCATCTGTATCTTTGGACAAAAGGCCTTGAGCCGGGGCTTTGGAGTCCTGGCTTTTTCTACCCATACCCTGGCGCGTTGACGTTCAGCGACAACCACTTCGGAAGTGGTGCTCTTTATGTCGCTCTAAGGTATTTGCACCTGGATCGTGAGTACGCTTTCGATCTTTGGTACCTGGCGTCGTATGTCCTCAACTATGCGGCCTGTTTCCATGCGTTGCGGCGTTTTGGTTATGGCGCCGTGGCAAGTGCCTGTGGCGCATTCTTTTTTGCTTTCGCACTTCCTGTTTCTGAAAGCAGCGGTCATGCCCAGCTAGGGTTCCGTTTCGCTGTTCCGCTGGCGTTGGCATCGTTCCACGATTTGGTCGAACGCCGGGAATTCAGGCGGCTTGGGCATGTGGCGGGGTGGGTCGCACTCGAGTTCTATTGTTCGATTTATGTCGGGTTTTTTCTCGTTTTCCTGCTTGCGGCCTACATTGCTGCAACATCGGTGCGCTGGAAATTGAACGGTGTCCGAGTTCGTGGGTTTTGGACCGCGCTAATAAGCGCGTACGTCGGCGCAACACGCAGGGAGGTGGCGATCACGGTTGCGTGCGTCGCCCTATCGGCCCTCGCCATCATGGCACTTTTGTACCCCTACGCGCATTATTCAAAGCTCTACGGCTTTCAGCGGTCACCGGAAGAAGTCGTCACCATGCTGCCCCGTTGGGGGAGCTACCTTTTGGCCGACTGGTCCTGGATCTGGCGCGGACTGAGCGCCCGGGTGGAAGATATTCCCGTAAGACATGAACACCAGATGTTCGTGGGCCTAGGCGCAGTTTTGCTCGCGCTGGCGGGCGTGGGATATCGGCATGATCGCTGGGGAGCGGCATCGCTGATAGCGATTGGGTTGCTTGTGCTCGTCACGATGAAGTTTCCACATTTCTCGATCTATCTTAAGCTGATCAAGCTGCCGGGCATTAGCTCAATTCGCGCCGTGGCGCGCATTGTCCTCGTCATGCTCTTTCCTATCTCCATCCTGGTTGCGCGGGGAGTCGAGCGAAGCATTCGGGTCCCACGCCGGCGTCGACTAGCCGTGGTCGTTGCGCTAGCAGTCTTACTGATGATCGTGGAGTGCGTGGCTTTCGCGCCGTACCATACCCCGATCAAGTCCTGGCGTGATCGCCTTACGCTTTACCAGGGGGAATTGCCGGATCAGCTTCCGTCATCCGCGATCGTCTTTGTGCCAGTCATCAAGCCAGACGACACCGTTTTTCCAGAGATCGATGGGGTCATCCTGGCGCAGGATCGCGGAGTAATGAGCTTGAACGGCTATTCGGGTAACGCCCCATTGTCTTACCGCGCCGATTTCAACGACCCCTGCAACGAAGTGTGGCTTCGTGTTTCCGGCTACGCCGTCTTTGCGCAGTTGCCCGAACACGAGCGCCAGGCGTTGCTTGAACGTGTCATTCCAATTGGACTACCCATTTGCCATTCGGGTCGCGTCGAGTAGACGCTCTTGCGTGCTCGATCGGTGGCATCGGGTTACTTCTTACTGGCGGCTTTCCCGACGGTCGCGATTCCAGCATTCACCAGGCACGCCACGGCGCCGCCGTTGCTTGAATTGCATACTTCCTTGCCGCCGGTGGATGCACCTGCCATGGCCGGTGGGGATGCCGGATGAAGGGCTTCATTCATGGCCGTCTGCACCGGGTCCTGGTGTAAAGGCTCGTGAGAGCAAGCGCTCGCAAGGAGGCAAAGCGCGGTGATGGCGAACAACCGGGTCATGACATCGTTCCTTGAGTGACGGCTGATGGATATCAATCGGGAGTCAGGATGCTTGAACATCTGGCTTCAGGCGGATGCTGCGCCTTCTTCCGGGCTCTTGTCCACGACCTGCCTGAGCCACTTGAGCGTGTGTTGATGGCCGGTGATGCCTATCAACCAGTAGCGGCAGGGCTGGAACAGCTGTTCGATGGTGTAGTCAGGAAATGCTCCGGCTACGTCGTCCCGGACAAAGAACGCATTGACCCCGCTCAAGTTGCACGATACCAGGCGGTAGCCCAGCGGCTTGAGTATGTCGACCCAGGATTGCAGGGTTGCGCCGTAGAAGTCGTCGTAGGCCCACTGGTGGGTGGCGTTATAGTTGATCGTCAAACGCGTGGGAGGAGGAAACTTCCCGTTGTACTCGACACAGATCAGCTTCGGTCGGATCACGCGTAGTGCATCGGCGACGAGATAGGCATCGTTACCGTCGGTATCGAACGAGAAGAAATCGACGTCGTCAGTGCCGAGGAACTCGCTGAATTCCTTCATCAGCGGTTGGTTGTTATCCAGGTCGACGAAGGCGTGGCGCGTCGTCAGCACGGGGCAGGAGAGTGTTCCAAGTTCGCTTTCGATGTGCCGGACGTTACCTTCGTCACCATCGACCCAACAGCCCTTGAATCCATCCAGAAGCAACTGATGCGTGTTGTTTTCCAGGCCGTTCGCGCAGCCGATCTCGATGAACGTGTTGCTGAGCTGGGTAACCGAGGCTATGCGCCTGAGGCACTCCCTGATAATCCCGTCCTCGTCGCATTGGGAATAAGAATTCCATCCCTGGAGCGCGGGATTATTGGGGGTCGCGGAGGCGATTTGGCGCTGCCAGATGTCGAGTTCAGCGATCGAATTGGGCCGCATGCATGGTGGTCCTTCTCGGGGGAGTTCAATAATAGCCCAGCGATAACCTCAAAGCCCCTGATAATTAGGCCCAGCCCCACCCTCAGGCGTCACCCACGTAATAATCTCGTACGGATCCTTGATATCGCACGTCTTGCAATGCACGCAGTTCGCCGAGTTGATCTGCAGCCTTTTACCGGCATCGTCTTCCACGATCTCATACACCCCGGCCGGACAGAACCGCTGGCAAGGGTTTCCATATTCAGTCGTACAACGATCAATACAAATGGTGGTATCGAGTACCTTCAAATGCACCGGCTGGTCTTCATCATGCTCGGTCGCTGCAAAGTACACGCTTGCCAGCCGGTCCCGCGGCGGCAGGGTGCGCTCAACGTAGTCTTTCTTCGGCGCCTCATACTGGTCGAGCTTCTTCAGCGACGACCAGTCGGCATGGTTGCGTAGCGTCCACGGCGAAGCGCCACCGGTAACGGTTTCCCAGGCAGCATTGATCAGTCCCCACCACAGCCCCTTGTTGAATCCCGGGCGGATGTTCCGTACTTTCTTAAGCTCCACCATGATCGCCGAAGCGCGGAGCTTCGCGTCGAAGCCCGACGATGCCAGCGTCTGGGCCACATGCTCGGCTGCCAGCATTCCGGAGCGGATCGCCTGGTGCGTACCCTTGATCTTCGGCACGTTCAGCAGGCCTGCCGCGTCGCCGATCAGCAGCGCGCCGGGCATCTCGGTTTTCGGCAGCGACTGGTACCCACCCTCGACGATGGCCCGCGCGCCGGCTGAAACAATGCTTCCGCCTTCCAGCAGTGCCTTGACCTTCGGGTGGTGCTTGAGCTGCTGGAACGCCTCGAACGGCGAGAACATCGGATCGGGATAATCCAGCCCCGCCACGAAGCCGATTGCCACGCGGTCGTTGTCCAGGTGGTAAATGAAGCTGCCGCCGTAGGTATCGTTGGCCAGCGGCCAACCCAGGGTGTGTGCGACCTTGCCGGGCGTGCCGCGTCCGGGGGGAAGCTGCCACAGTTCCTTGATGCCGATGCCGTAGGTCTGCGGGTCGGCATCTTTGTCCAGGCCGAAGGTACGGATCAATTTCTTGGTCAGGTGCCCACGGCAACCTTCGCCCAGCACCGTCAGCTTGGCGTGGATGTCGATGCCTTCGGTGTAGCCGGGCTTGTGCGTGCCGTCGCGGGCAACGCCCATGTCACCGATACGCACGCCGGCCACGGCGCCATCGCGGTCGAATAGGTTTTCCGCGGCCGCGTAGCCGGGAAACACGTCCACGCCCAGGGCTTCAGCCTGCGGTGCCAGCCAGGCGCACATCGCGCCCAGGCTTACAATGAAATTCCCCTCGTTGTGCATCTGCGGCGGGGTGGGCAGCTTCGTCGCGTTGTCCTTGTCGCGCAGCCACCAGAATTCATCTTCCTTCACCGGCACGCACACCGGCGGCGGATTTTCGCGCCAGCCGGGCAGTAGGGCGTCCAGCGGTGCCGGTTCGATCACTGCGCCGGAGAGGATCTGCGCCCCGATGCTCGAGGCTTTCTCGATCACGCAAACCGTCGTCTCGGGCTTGAGCTGTTTCAAACGGATGGCAAACGACAGGCCGGCAGGGCCTGCGCCAACGACGACGACGTCGTACTCCATCGATTCGCGCTCGCTCATGGCTGGCTCCGTGGTGTGGCCGCTGATTGTGGCGATTCGCGCGCCGGGCGGCAAATTTCTGCCGGCCATTGCACGGCGTTAACCAGGATTGTTCATAATCGGAGCATCAAAGGAGTGTCCATGAGTGCATTGCCACCGATTGACGACCGTGACATCCGCCGCGCCACGCTGGTCCAGTTGCTGCATTGGCTGGCCATCGGGCGGCTTCAGCCGCTGGAGCTGGCGGCAAGCTACCAGGATGCGATCAAGCGCCTCAATCCCGCGTTGAATGCCTATCTGGAGACATCCGACGCACTGATCCAGGAACAGGCCGTGGCGGCCGACCGGCGCCGACGCGATGGCGTGATGGGCCGCCTGGACGGCGTGCCGGTAGCCATCAAAGACAACTTCGACGTCGCCGGCCTTCCCACGCGCGCGGGCATGCGGCGGCGCAGCAAACCGGCGACCGACGACGCGCACGTGGTGGCGCGCCTTCGCGCCTCGGGTGCGGTGATCCTGGGCAAGACCAACATGGACGAAGGAGCACTGGGTGTCACCACCGACAACCCGCATCACGGCGCCACGCATAACCCGCATCGCCACGGCTACACGGCAGGTGGTTCATCCGGCGGCGCGGCCGTGGCCGTGGCCGCGGGCCTGGCGGCCGCGGCGGTGGGGTCCGATAGCCTGGGCTCGATCCGCATCCCGGCGAGCTACTGCGGCATTTACGCGATCAAGCCCACGCATGGGGAGATATCCGCCCGTGGCCTGGTGCCTGCGGCCAGGCGTCTTGATGCCGTGGGCATCCTCGCCCGCTCGGTGGACGACCTCACCCTGCTGTTGCAGGTGCTGGCCGGCTACGACGCGGACGACGCCCGCTCGCGCCGTCGTCGGGTGGCCTTTCAGCTCCCTGATTGGGAACCGGGCCACTTGCGCACCGGGCTATTGCCGGACCTCGCGCGCTTCGGCGTGCGGCCGGAAGTGATCGAGGTATTCAACCAGGCGCTGGAAAAACTCCCCCGTGAACTGGGCGAGCGCCGCGCCGTGGACTTCGACGACTGGGATTTCGCCCGCACCCGCCGCGCCGGCCTGTTGCTGATGGAATCGGAGATGCTCAATACCTTCGCCGAGGAATTGGCCGACGAGGCCTACCCGGTGTCCGCTCGTCTGCGCGGCATGCTCGACTACGCCCGGCACAAATCCGCCGCCGACTACGCCGCCGCGGACCTCGTGCTCGATGCCGCAACCTTGAAGATGCGTCGCCTGTTCGCCCAGGTGGATGTGCTGGTGATGCCGACCACGCCGCAGGGCGCGTTCCCGCTCAGCGATACGCCACCGGCTTCCCAGGCCGACCTCACCAGCTTTGCCAGCCTTGCCGGCTGCCCGGCGGTAAGCATCCCGATGGGCACGCTACCCGATGGCATGCCGATCGGCATGCAACTGGTTGGTGCGCGGGGGTCGGACCTGCGCCTGCTTGAGCTGGCGCAGGTGTGCGCTTCAACCCTTGATGCCGATCCGATCTATCCGGTACAGCCGCAGGCCTAGCGGGCCACCGACCAAGCCACCACTTCGGCCGCCAGCGCATCGCTGGCGCGTCCGAATGCCGCCACCACCTGGGGCACATCCTTGCCGGCCGCAGGCTCGCGTACTTCGAAATTCTTTGTGGCAAGAATCCGATGGTCGGCGGCATCCACCAGTTGCACGTCATAGCGCACCACGGCCACGGGCCCGCCGTTCTCGTATTCCGACTGGAACGATCGCAGCTGGCCGTCGAGCTCGCGGTCGGCGTGCAGGTTGGTGTCGTCGTTGCTGACCGCCGCCACCCTGCCGTCGGCGCGGAAAGTGTCGATCAGGCGGTCGCGCAACAAAGTGGGCGCGCGGTCGCTCCATCGCGACGCCTTGTACGTGGTGATCGTATCTTCGCCGGGCACCACCGCGATACGGTTGGAGTCGATCAGTCCCGAGGCCTGCGGCGTGGTCACCCGAAGCGTCCAGGTCACAGGCTTGCCCGTGGCGGCCGGCACTTTCGCCGACGGCAACAGGTACACGTTGGGCACTTCCGCCTTGGGCAGGATCGAACAACCTGCCAGCAGCGATAGCAGCAGCGCGCCGCTCGCGGTCCTGATCATCCACATGCTCATGGTACGAACTCCTTGCTCTTGTCGCGGCCCAGCAGGTAACGGCCGGGGTTTTCATCCAGTTGCCGGGTCACCTGTCGCAGGCCCGCAAGGGTCTGGCGCAATTCCCGGATGGCGGGACCGAGGTCGTTCAGGCCCTGCGCGCCGTTGTCCAGGGCGTCGTGGTTGCGGTTGAGTATCTGGTCCACGGTCGCCGTGGTGCGCTCGAGCGAGGCCATGGCGTTGCGTGCACTTTCCAGTGTCTGCCTGCCCGGACCGTCCACCAGCGTATCGGCATGGCGGATCAGCACCTGGGCCTGGGCAAGGGCCTGGTTGGCCTCCTTGCTGGCCGCGGTCATCTGCTCGATCAGGGTACGCAGGTTGCCGCGCTCGTCGGCGAGGGCGCCGGTGGCCTTCTCGATGTGGTCCAGCGTGTTCTGGATGCGGTTGATGTTCTCGTTGGACAGCAATTGAGTGGCGCGCAAGGCCGCCTGGCTGAGATTGGTCACCAGGTCTTCGCCGTTGGCGAACAGCTTGGCGAAGGGCGAAGGGTCGGCAATGATCACCGGCGGCGTGCCGTCGGTGGATACCAGCATATGGCTGCCCGGCGAGCCGCCGGAGAGCTGGATTACCGCAACGCCGGTGACGCCGGTGAGCGTGAGTTTGGCGCGGGTGTCCTGGCGGATCGGCACGTCGCCACCGGTGCGGATGCGCGCAATCACGCGCCGCGGATCGGCCGGATCAAGCTGCAGGCGGTAGATGCTGCCTACGCGGATGCCGTTGTATTGCACGGCGCCGCCCTTGGTCAGTCCCGTCACCGCCTCGTTGAAGATGATGTCGTATTCGTTATAGGCCTTGTCTGCGCTGGACTTCACCAGCCACAGGGAAAACCCCAGGCCGAGCGCCAGCACGATGACGGTGAACAGGCCGATCAGGATGTGATGCGCTCGGGTTTCCATGGCACACCTATATAGATAAGGAGGAACGCGCGGCGCGGCCGCGTGGACCGTGGAAATAATCACGTATCCACGGATCGTCGGTTGCCGCCACCTTCTCCAGGGTGTCGGCCACCAGCACGCGTTTTTGCGATAGCACCGCCACGCGGTCGCACGTGGTGTAAAGCGTGTCCAGGTCGTGCGTCACCAGGAATACGGTAAAGCCCAGGGCATTGCGTAGCGTCAACAGCAGCTGGTCGAAGGCCGCGGCGCTGATCGGATCCAGCCCCGCGGTGGGTTCGTCCAGGAACAATACTTCCGGGTCCAGCGCCAGCGCACGGGCCAGGGCCGCGCGCTTGGTCATGCCACCGGACAGCGACGCCGGGTACTTGCCGGCGGTGTCCATGGACAAGCCCACCAGTGCCAGCTTCACCGTGGCGAGCCGGGTGGCGTCCTCGCGGGTGAGCCCTGCGTGCTCGATCAGCGGCAGGGCGATGTTCTCGGCAACCGTCATCGAAGAAAACAGCGCGCCGTCCTGGAACAGTACGCCGAAGCGGCGTTCCAGTTGCGAGCGTTGCTCGGGCGGCAGCGCCAGGAGGTCCTGTCCGAACACCCGCACCGCACCCTCCGACGGACGCCGCAAGCCCACGATCGAGCGCAGCAATACCGACTTGCCGGTACCTGAGCCACCCACCACGCCAAGGATCTCCCCGCGGTACACGGTGAGGTCCAGGTGTTCGTGCACGGCCTGCTCGCCGAAGCGGTTGGTCAGGTCCCGCACCTCGACGATCGGCTCGCGCGCGTTCACCAGCCCATTCCCGTATAGAAGAGGGCGGCGATGGCATCGAAGAGGATCACCACGAAGATCGACTGCACGACCGCCGAGGTGGTGTGCTCGCCGACCGACTGCGCGCTGCCGGCCACCTTGAAGCCTTCCATGCAACCGATCACCGCGATCAGGAAGGCGAAGAACGGGGCCTTGGCGATGCCCACCAGGAACTGGCGGACGTGGATGTCCTCGTGGAACAGGTTGATGAACATGGTGGGCGTGATGCCCAGGGTGGCATAGCAAACCACCGCGCCCCCGACCACGCCGGCCATCATGGCAATGAAGGTCAGCAGCGGCAGCGACACAAGCAGGGCCAGCACGCGGGGCAGCACCAGGAGTTCCACCGGATCCAGGCCCAGCGTGCGGATGGCGTCGATCTCCTCGCGTGCCTTCATCGAGCCGATCTGCGCGGTGAATGCGCTGGCGGTACGCCCGGCGAGCAGGATCGCGGTCAGGATCACGCCGAACTCCCGTAGGAAGGCATAACCGACCAGGTCGACGGTGTAGATGGTGGCGCCGAAGTCCGCCAGTACCGTGGCGCCCAGGAAAGCCACCACCGCGCCCACCATGAACGACAGCAGTGCCACGATGGGCAGGGCATTGAGGCCCGTCTGCTCCACGTGCGACACCAGCGAAGTGACGCGCCAGTGCTTCGGGCGCCAGAAGTTGCGGCCCAGGGCCTCGAAGACGATGCCGACGAAGCCGAGCAGCAGCAGTGTCTGTTTGCCGAAGCTTTCCACCCCCGCGCCGATGCGGGCGAGGAAATCCTCAAGCCCCTTCGACCGTCGCGGCCGTGCCGGTTTGCAGTAGGCGGCCAGGGCGCTGCCCACGGTCTGCAGCAGCGCTGCGCGCTCGGCGGCCAGGCCGGTGCCTGCGGCCAGGCGCGCGACCCGTGCCGGGCCGAGCAGGTCCGCCAGCAGCGAAGCGCCAGCCGTATCCAGGGCGCCCAGGCCGGTGAAATCCACGGCGGTATGGTCGCTGACCTGGTTGCAACAAATACGCATGTGCGCGTGCAGCGAGGCGTAGTAGGGCAGGGTCCAGTCGCCGGCAACCACAAGGCGGCCCGTGCCCGACGATAAGTCGATGCTGGCCGTGCCTGGTGTCCCCTCGGTTGCCATGCGTGGAAGGCTAGCAAGATTCCAAGGATAATGACCGCTTCCCCATGCAATCGAGCCCAAGTCGATGACCCAGAAAACCGTCCTCAACGCCACCCATCGCGAGCTCGGTGCCCGCATGGTGGATTTCGGTGGCTGGGACATGCCCATTGCCTACGGTTCGCAGATCGAGGAACACCACGCCGTGCGCCAGGCCGCCGGCATGTTCGATGTGTCGCACATGACGGTGGTGGACCTCACCGGCGAGCGCACCCGGGCGTTCCTGAGGCATCTGCTGGCCAACAATATCGACAAGCTGACCAAGCCCGGCAAGGCGATCTACTCGTGCATGCTCAACGAACGCGGCGGGGTGATCGACGATCTCATCGCCTATTACCTGCGCGAGGATTTCTTCCGCCTGGTGGTGAATGCTTCCACCCGCGACAAGGACCTGGCCTGGATCGAGGCCCAGGCGGCGGCTTTCGGCGTGAACGTGCGCGAGCGCCCGGAATTCGCCATGATCGCCGTGCAGGGCCCGGCCGCCCGCGACATCGTGCTGGGGCTGCTGCCCGATGACAGCCGTGTGAAGGTCGCCAAGCTCGGCAAGTTCGTCGCCGCCGAGGTCGAGGGCCCCGACGGCATCCCGCTGTTCGTGGCGCGCACCGGCTACACCGGCGAGGAAGGCTTCGAGATCATCGTGCCCGATACCCGCGCGGTGCAGTTGTGGAAGGCGCTTGCCGAAGCCGGCGTCGCGCCCGCGGGCCTGGGTGCCCGTGACACGCTTCGCCTGGAGGCCGGCATGAACCTCTACGGCCAGGACATGGACGAAGACGTCACGCCGTGGGAGGCCAACCTCGGCTGGACGGTGTCGCTCGACGAGGGCCGCGACTTCACCGGCCGCGCCGCGCTCGAGGCGCAGAAGAACGCAGGCGTGCCGCGCACCATGGTCGGCCTGGTGCTCGACGAAAAAGGCGTGCTGCGCCACGGCCAGAAGGTGCTCAGCGCCGCCGGTGAGGGCGAGATCCTGTCCGGCAGTTTTTCCCCCACCCTCAATCGCGCGGTGGCCTTCGCCCGCATCCCGGTGGGTGAGCCCGGCGACGTGCGCGTGGACATTCGCGGCCGCGAAGTGCCTGTGCGCATCGTCAAATATCCCTTCGTCCGCGACGGTAAGCCGCAGGACGGCATCGTCATCTGATCCAGCATGGCGCCGGTTACAATCCGGCCCAACCAACACCCCAGGAGCACCCCATGAGCGAGATCCCCGGCGACCTGAAGTTCCTCAAATCCCACGAATGGGCCCGCGTCGAAGACGACGGCACCGTGCGCGTGGGCATCTCCGACCACGCACAGGGCCAGCTGGGCGACCTGGTCTACGTCGAGTTGCCGGAAGTCGGCGCCACCGTGCAGGCCGGCCACGGCACCGCGGTAGTGGAGTCGGTCAAGGCCGCCTCCGATATCTATTCCCCGGTGTCCGGCGAAATCGTCGAGGTCAACGAGGCGCTCAACGACAAGCCCGAGACGATCAACGAAGACGCCTATGGCGAGGGCTGGATCTTCCGCGTCAAGGTGGAAAACCGCGACGAACTGGAAGATCTCCTCGACGCCGATGCCTACGGCGAGCTCGTCGAGAACGACGACTGAAATCCGTCGCACCATTCACGCCGCGCACGGAATATTTTGCGCGGCGTGGGTGGTCGCCGTCGTGTTCTCTTTCGGCGTCGAACGTATCGCGCGAAGTGGTCGCCAGGGCATCGCCCGGCAGGCGCGCATGAACCCATCCAGGTGTCGCCGATCACCCCCGCGGGGTGTCCACGGGGTGTCTGGAGGGTCTTTCCGGAAATTTTTTTTACGCCCCGGTTGACTACCGTTCATCGCCCTGACGGCGGCGTTCGCGGACGTTCGGCGACGTGCGTTGCAGATCGCCAACGATGCGCGATCGAGTCGCGCAAAAAAAACACTGTTGTCATTAAAACTACTTAAATAAAGGGATTTTCATACCATAAAGCCATGGAATGGCAATTTATGTTTGGACTTCCATACGTCTTTCAATCGTGTCGCTGAAATGCCATCGAACCCCATCGCCAGGTGCCTGGTGACCCTCTGGGGGTGATCGCAACGCCTTCATTTCATGGCCAAAATTGATTGACACAGGGTATGGACAGGAATAGCTTCTGCAACAATTGACGGGGAACGGGTGATATGGGTACAGGAAAATTCGTTGCAGCGTACGTCGAACACGGTGCCAAAGCGGGTGCGGTCCGGAAGATCACGGTATCGATTCCACTCCACGTGTTGCGACTGCTCTCCGACGAACGCACTCGCCGACAAGTGAACAATTTGAGGCACGCGACGAATAGCGACTTGCTCGTCGAAGCGTTCCTCCATGCTTTTACTGGGCAACCACTGCCAACCGATGAGGAGCTGAAGAGAACTATGGCTACGACCAAGAAAACTGCAAAGAAAACCGCCCGCAAGAGCGCGGCCAAGAAGGCCGTCCGCAAGACCACCGCCAAGAAGGCCGCAACCAAGCGTCCGGCGGCCAAGAAGGCTGCAACCAAGCGTCCGGCCGCCAAGAAGGCCGTCCGCAAGTCTGCTGCCAAGAAGGCCGTGAAGAAGGCTGTAAAGAAGGCCCCTGCCAAGAAAGCTGCCAAGAAGGCTCCGCGCAAGGCTGCCGTGAAGAAGACGGCCGCTGCCAAGGTGGCTCGCGCTACCCGCACTGCCAAGAAGTAATAAGCGGTACCCAAATAACTAGAAGTCGTATTGATCGAATTTTCCCTCCCCGCGACGCCCAGCGCGGGGAGGGTACTTCGAAGCCCTTCGCCCCGGCCCTAAGCCGGGGCGCTTCGTTTGTGCGGCGCTAAAGTTATGGCCGTACCGGCCGATGGTTTGCCGTGGAGCGGTTTTTACGGTTTACTTCACGCGTCCGTGACGTGCCTACAGGTGCGCCGCGGGGAGAGCCACAGGGGGCTTTACAGGGGACAAGCCAGGTCGTGCGTTGCGATGGATGCCTGGCGCGCCGTTGCTTCGCCTGCGTGGATATCCCCGCACCCTTGCGGGCGGCGACCTTCAAGTTCCATCCATACCTCAAGTCGGTGGTGAGAGCACATGCACAAGCGTCGTCCGGTTTTCGCACCACGCCTGGTCCGCGGTTCGACCAGCCAGATGCTCATCGCCGTGGTCGCGGTGTTCTTCGCCCTCGCCGTTGCCGCCTACTTCCTGGTGTACCTGCCCAACAAGACCGCCGTCGAGCAGATCAACGGCACGCCCACCGTCGGCCAGGCGCCGGCCCACGCCACCAGCGTTGCCGCACCCACGGACGTGGATCGCCTGAGCGTCGACCAGCTTCTCTCCGAGGCCCGCAAGGCGATGAACGATCGCCGCCTGGTGGCCCCGGCCGGCAACAACGCCTACGAGTTCTACCTGAAGGCGCTCGAGCGCCAGCCGGGTAACGCGGTGGCCGCCGACGCGCTGCGCGAGACCTTCACCTTTGCCTCCAGTTCCGCCGAATCGGCGATCAACCAGCGCGACTTCGCCGAGGCCCAGCGCGAGATCGACCTGCTGGCCAAGGCGGATCCGGAAAACTACACGCTCACCATCCTGCGCTCCAAGCTCGATGCGCAGCGCAAGACGCTCGATCGCGAACAGCAGCAGCAGCTTGACCAGCAGCGCCAGGCGGCGCTGGTCCAGCAGCAACAGAAGGAAGCCGCGGCCCGCGCCCTGGCCGAGCAGCAAGCTGCCGCCGAAACCGCGCGCCAGCAGGCGGCCGCCGCCACCCAGGCCAAGACCGCGGCACCACGTGCGACGACGGCCCCGGGTGCGGCTGCGGGTAACGCTGCCGCGACCGCGGCCGCTCGCGCCACGCCCAGCGACGACGTCAAGATCACCGATGCGGTACTCACGCGCCGCGTCAACCCGCGCTACCCGACGGCCGCGCAGCGTGCCAACCAGGAAGGCTGGGTGGACGTGGAGTTCACCGTCAGCGGTACCGGCGGCGTGGACGGCGTAAGCATTGTCGATGCCCAGCCCAAGCACGTGTTCGACCGCTCGGCGATCGACGCGGTGAGCAAGTGGGAATTCACCCCGGCCACCCGCAATGGCGAGCCGATGCCGGTAACGATGCGCCGGCGGATCGAGTTCAAGCTCGGCCGCTAGTCGTCGTTCGGAGTTGCCTGCTTTTTCTTCTGTGCCGTCTTGGTGGCGCCGGCCTTGCCTGCCGGCTTCTTCGACGCCGTCGCCGCAGCCTTACCCTTACCGTGGGACCGGGCCGCGGGCGCAGCAGCGGTAGCCTTGCCCTTCGACGCCTTGCCCGTGCTGCGCGCCTTGGTGGCTATCGCCGGCACGATGCGCGTGGGCGCGGCGCCTTCAACACCCGCCCAGTCGACATGCGGTGCACCGATCAGGCCGTCGAGCACCATCGGCATCAGTCCCGAGGGCACCGGGCCGGTGGAGTTCCACAGCGTGACCACGCCCGCGTGGTATTTGGGGAAGAAGGCAATCATGGTGCGGTAGCCTTCCACCGCGCCGGCATGGAACACGAGCGTTTCCCCGGCATAGGTGTAGACGCGCCAGCCCAGTGCGTAGTCGGCCGAGGTCAGGCGCGCGGCGCGCCAGGGCGTGGCGCGGAGCTCCGATGGCGTGGACACCTCCGGTGCGTGCAGTACGTCCAGCACCGAGGACGGCAGCACATCCGGGTGCCCGCCCATCTGCGCGATCAGCCACTGCTCCATGTCGCGGATGGATGCGTTGACACCCGCGGCCGGAGCCACGCGATAGTAGTTTTCCTTCGGCTCGAAGGAGATCCAGCCGTGGCCGGCCGCGCGATGCGGACGCGCCCAGCTGGCGCTGGCCTCCAGTGAGTCACGGCCGTAGCTGGCGGTATCCATGCCCAGCGGCGCGAACACGCGGCGCTCCACCTGGCGGTAGAAGAAGTCGCCCGTCTGCGCGTAGACCACATCGCCGATCAGGCTGAAAGCCACGTTCTGGTAGCCGTAGCACTGGCCGACACCGCAGGCCAGGTCCACCTCGTCGAGCTTGCGGACGAGGTCCTCGTAGGACATGTTGCCCTCGAGCATGTTGTCGTAGGTGTTCTTGGGCAACCCCAGGCGCTGGCCCAGGATGTCGCGCACCGTGGCCTTCTGCGCTGCCTGCATGTCCTTCAACTTGAAGAAGGGCAGGGCGTCGACCAGCTTGGTGTCCCAGCTCATCCGGCCGTCGTGCACCAGGATGCCGGTGACGGCGGTGGCGAAGGCCTTGGACAGCGACGCCAGGCGGAACACCGTGGTGGGCAGCACTGGTGACCTGGTTGCCGCGTCCGCATAGCCGATGGTGTGCTCGAAGACGACCTTGTCGTCCACCACCACGGCAGTAGCCAGGCCCGCCACGGCATCGCGAGACTCCACGGTGTCCAGCCACGTCTTGTAGTTGTCGATCGTCTCCTTCACGCGTTCCGGCGGCAGGTGGGCTGCCTGCGGATCGGCGTGGACGACGACGGGGGCGGGTGGGGGCGCCGCCAGGGCCACGGTGGCGGGCAGGGCGGCGAGTACGAAGAGCAGGCTGAAGCGTAGTGGCATGCGGGAAAGACGACCGGCGTGGACAAGGGCTGCGAGCAGGAGCCGCATCGGCATTGTGGGGGACTTCGGCGCCTGTAACAACGTACGGTTTCGATCCATTCAGCGCCCGGTGTGCCGCAGCCGGCGTGATAGTCTGCGCAATAACGCCCGTGGAAATTCCTGATCGCATGAACCTTGAGCGACCGGCCACCGGAGCCACCGCCCGTGAAGGGCTGCCGTGGCTGCCCGCCCTGGCGTTTTTCCTTGTGCTGACGGCGTATTACATCATCCGCCCAGTGCGCGACCAGCTGATCGGTGCTGTGGGTTCCACCGCGCTTCCGTCGATTTATCTTGCCGTGTTCGTGGCAACTCTGCTGCTCACGCCCCTGTTCGGCTACACGGTGTCCCGGTTCCGGCGCGCGCCCCTGCTGGCCTGCAGCTACAGCTTCTTCATTGCCTGCCTGCTTGCATTCGTCCCGGCCTTCCTGGCCCAGGACCGCATCGGCGCCAGGAACCTGGGCAACGTCTTCTACGTCTGGACCACCGTCTTCAACGTTTTCGTGGTGTCGCTGTTCTGGAGCTTCATGGCGGACATCTACGACAGCGTCCGCGCACGCGCGGTCTTTCCCATCATCGCCATGGGTGGCATGGGCGGCGCATTGTTCGGCCCGGTGCTCACGTCCACTCTAGTCTCGTTGGTGGGTGTTGCGTCCCTGCTGGTGGTGTCGGCGTGCATGCTGACCTTGGCCCTGGGGTGCCTGCTGTGGATGTCACGCAGGCAGCCGCCGCGGCAGGGCACGGCTGTGGGGGAAGACGTGGCCATCGGTGGCTCCCTCCTGGCGGGGATGAAGGCGGCATGGTCGCAGCCCTTCCTGCGCAACATGGCCATCCTGATGCTTCTCAGCGATGGCATCGGTACCCTGGCCTACGCGCTGGTGGCCGATAGCGTGCACGCGACGATGCACGACAAGGTGGCCATCACCCAGTTCTACTCGCGGCTGGACTTGGCCATCAACCTCTTCGGCGCGTTGATGCAGTTCACCGTCACCCGCTGGGTGCTGGTGCGCCTGGGCGCGATGTGGGGGCTGATCATCCCTTCGGTGGTGAACGTGCTGTTGCTGTTGTGCGTGGCGGCGGCCAGCCACGCGGTGCTGGCCTTCCCGCTGCCATGGTTCGGTGGCGCAGTGGCGGTGAGCGTGTCGATGATCACCATCATGCAGGTGGTCACACGCGGCACGGCCTACGGCATGACCAAGCCCGCCAGCGACGCGCTGTACACGCGCGTGGCGCGCGAGGAACGCTACAAGGGCAAGAACTTCGTCGAGACCGCCGTCTGGCGCCTGGGCGATCTCCTGGTGACCTCCGGCGTGGTGGGGCTGCGTGCGCTGGGCGTGGGTGTCGCCGGCATGGCCTTGATCTGCACGTGTGGCTCGCTGCTTGCCACCTGGATCAGCCACAAGGCGGGTACATCGCCCGATCTCCTGCCGGAACCTGACGTTGGAACCCGCCGCGCGGCCTGACGTCGCGCGGCGTTCGATGCCTTCTAGGATGCAATGTACCGCTGCAACTGGTCGATTTCATGCGCCTGGTCGTCGATCACCGCCTTGACCAGGTCGCCAATGGACACCACGCCCACCACCTTGCCGCCGTGCACCACCGGCAGGTGGCGGATGCGGCCGTCGGTGCACAGGCGCATGCATTCATCGACGGTGTTGTCCAAGCCCACCGTCATCACCGGGGTGGACATGATTTCCGCCACCGCCGTCTGCGCGGATGACTTGCCCTGCAGGATCACCTTCCGCGCGTAGTCGCGTTCGGAGATCACGCCCACCAGCTCGCTGCCCTTGAGCACCACCAGTGCGCCCACGACATGTTCGGCCATGGCACGGATGGCCTCGTAAACTGGCGCGTCCGGGGCTACGGCGAATACTTCGCTACCCTTGCCTTGCAACAGATGCTTGACTTGCTGCATGTCCTTACCCCTCCGCGTGGAACGATGGGGTGAGTCTAGTCCCGCGCGTGGCCGGTTCGGTTATCGCCACGTGAAGCCAGCCGATCCTCGATGAAATAGATCGGTCGCGCCTTGCTCTCTGCGTAATTGCGGCCCACGTATTCGCCAATCACGCCCAGGGCCAGCAACTGCGCTCCGCCCAGGAACAGGATGACCACCATCAACGTGGGATAGCCGCGCACCGGGTCGCCGAAGGCCAATACCTTGACGATCACCCACAGCCCGTACAGGAAGGCCAGGCACGCAGCGCTCACGCCCACCCAGGTGGCCAGCCGTAGCGGTGCCGTGGAGAACGAGGTGATCCCCTCCATGGCCAGGTTCCACAGGCGCCAGTAATTCCAATGGGTTTTCCCGGCGTGGCGGGAGTGACGGTCGTAGACCACGGCGGTCTGCCGGTAGCCCACCCAGGTGAACAGGCCTTTCATGAAGCGCTGGCGCTCGCGCAGCTGGCGCAGGGCTTCCACGGCGCGGCGCGAGAGCAGGCGGAAGTCGCCGGTATCGCGGGGCACGGGGGTGTCGGAGAGCTTTTCCATCACGCGGTAGAACGCTTTCGATGTCAGGCGCTTCAAACCGCTTTCCCCCTCGCGCACGCGGCGCGTGGCGTAGACCACGTCGTACCCGGCGCGCCAGCGCTCCACCAGCTCGGGAATCACTTCGGGAGGGTCCTGCAGGTCCGCATCGATCACCACCACGGCGTCGGCGTCCACGTTGTCCAGGCCGGCGGTCATCGCTGCCTCCTTGCCGAAGTTCCGCGACAGGCGCAGCCCCGTGACGCGCGCATCGGCGGCGCCCAGTGCGGAGATGGCTGCCCATGTGCCGTCGCTGCTGCCGTCGTCGACGTAGAGCACCTGTGCCGTGCCGGGCATCGTATCCAGTACGGCAGCCAGCCGCGCGTGGAAGTCGCCCAGTCCATCGGCTTCGTTGTAAGCGGGCACCAGCACTGTAAGTTCCGTCATGGGTCAGCGTCCTTGTCGTGGCACGGGATGGTTCGAGGTGATGTAGGCCGGGCCACCCAGCTGGGACATCTGCTGGGTTATCCACGCCGTTCGCCGCATGACATAGGCGCTGGGCTTGTCCACGCGCAGGCGTCGCGGGTTGGGCAGCACGGCGGCCAGCATGGCCGCCTGCGTGGCCGACAGCCGTGCGGGCGGAACACGGAAGAACGCATCGCTGGCCGCGCCCACGCCGTAGATGCCGTTACCGAGCTCCACGATGTTCATGTATACCTCCGCGATGCGCCGCTTGGGCCATGTCAGCTCGATCAGTACGGTGAAATATGCCTCCAACCCCTTGCGGATGAAGCTGCGGCCATTCCACAGGAAAAGGTTCTTCGCCACCTGCTGGCTGATGGTGCTGGCGCCGCGCAGGCGTTTACCTTCATCCGCCGCATCGATGGCATCCTGGATGGCGTCGACGTCGAAGCCATGGTGGAAGGGGAATTTCTGGTCCTCGCCGGCGACCATTGCCAGTGGCACCAGCGGCGTCACTTCACTCGCCGGCACCCAGTGGTGGGTAAGATGAAAATTCGGCTCGCCCGTGGCAGCGGCCTCGATGCGGCGCTCGAGCATCATCGCGGAGGTCACCGGCGGCACGAAACGCATCACCAGCACGGCCAGCCAGGAGATCGCCACGAAGGCCAGCAGGGCAAGTCCGATCATGCGCAGCAGGCGGATCCAGAAAGGTCGTGAATGCGTGGGCATGGATCGGCCGGGCGGAGGATGAGGCAGAGTATACGTAGGCCCGTCATGGCCAGGCGGGAAGGTTGCCATTGAAGCCGCTTGCCCCCACCTAAGCGAGCTTGCCGGAGACTCCACGTGACAGATACCCCCACCTTTCCCACCGACGACGTCCTGTACCGCTTCCTGCTTGAGGAGGCCGGCGTGCGCGGCGCGTTGGTGCGCCTGGGCTCGAGCTGGCGTGAAGTGGCCTCGCGCGCCGACTACCCTGCGTCGTTGAAGAGCCTGCTGGGTGAAAGCCTGGCGGCCAGCGCGTTGTTGACGGGCAATATCAAGCTGGAGGGAACGCTGTCGGTGGAGTTCAAGAGTTCCGGCCCGTTGCGCCTGCTCTTCACCGAGTGCGCCGACCATGGCCGCCTGCGTGGACTGGCCCGCTGGCACGAGCCGCTTCCCGGGTCGCTGGACCTGGGGACCATGGAGAACGCCCTGATGGCCATCACCATCGGCAGCGCCGAGCGCGGCCAGCGTTACCAGGGACTGGTGTCGCTGGATAAACCGTCGCTGGCCCAGGCGTTGGAGGGGTACTTCACGCAATCGGAACAGTTGCCCGCGCGTATCCTGCTGGTGGCTGATGGCGACCACGCGGTGGGCTTGATGCTGCAGAAGATGCCTGGCGAGGGCGGCCATGGCGGCGTGTCCGACGACGATGCATGGAACCGCGTCAACCACCTCACCGACACGCTCACCCTGGCCGAGCTTGCTGCCACGCGTCCGGAAGAGTTGCTGTTCCGCCTGTATCACGAGGAGAACGTGCGCCTGTTCGAACCGCGCATGCTCGCCTTTGGCTGCAGTTGCTCGCGCGAACGCGTGCAAGCGATGTTGCGTTCGCTGGGGCGGGAAGAGGTGCAGGCCGCACTTGACGCCCGTGACGGCGAGATCGAGGTGATCTGCGAGTTCTGCGCGCAGCGCTACACCTTCGACAAGGTGGACGCCGAGCAAGTGCTTGCCGCCGATCCCGCGGCCGTGCCGGCGGCGCCGACGCGACTGCAGTAGCCCTGCGTTCTCGGCGGTGGGTCGTTGGGGTCAGAATAATGACTCTGACCCCTTCAAAAACTCAGGACGTTACGGCTGCCGGGCAGGCTCGGGCGTGGTGACCGGAGCGGGCGAAGTGGTCGGAGCGGGCGCCTCGGGCAGGTTGAGCAGGGGATCGGCCTGCTGTGCCTCGAGTGTGCGGATGTTCTGCTGCACCTGTTCCAGTTGCGAGCGGGTGCTGCGCAGATCCGAACTGAGCGCGGTGGCCTGTGCCTTGGCCTGCTGCTGCATCGCCGCGACCTGGGTGGCCTGTTGCTGACGATGCTGGGCGTCTTCCTGCAACTTGGCTAGCCGCTGCTGGTTGAGGTTCAGGAGTTTCTCGCCGTACTTGCGGCCGGCTTCCAATCGCACCGTGTCGATATCGGTCTGTGCCAATTGCTCGGTTTGCTGGGCGAAGGTTCGGTAGACCCGCTCGGCGTCGGCCACCACGTCGGACTTGATCACGCGCCAGTACTCCGCGTCGTGCGACAGCACCACGTAGTACACCAGGTGGTCGGCATCGAAGAGCAGGCTGGCCGCGTAGCTGCCGTTGGCCGTGCGGCGCAGTTCCGAGAGCGCGTGTTCGTCGACCAGGCGCCGCAGTTCGTCAGCCGTGGCACCGCTGATCTGTGCGGGACCGGTGGGCACGTCGGCCGTCGCCGGTGTGGCTGCCGGCGGCCGCGGGGCCGAGGCATGCTTGGTGGCGGCAAGAACCATGCCCACGGGGGCAAGGGCCAGCACAAGGCAGGCAGCCAGCTTGCAGGCGGTTGTCGTGGCCTTTCGAGTCATGCGGATTCCCTGCGGCCGTTATCGCGGTGAAACGGCACCTGAATCCATACTTTAATGGGTGAGACAGCTGTCCGCCACGCCGACGCGGCGATTTTTCCGTCCGATTTGACCCTGGCGGCCGCCAGCCAGGGCTGGTCCGACCCCTCCGGGGGTGCTCAAGCCGGTCGCGGCAGGGACCGCAGCCCAACCGCCCTGCGACCCGAATGCGCCTCGTGGGACCGCTACCTCGGTCAGTCTAGGTAATTGCCGATTTCGTGCAGCTATACACCCAGGTGTTTGCTCCTATAAATTCATTGGCGCCACAGCCTGAATGGAGCAATGCGCGTGGGCGGGGAAATCAGCGAGGGGGAAGGCGTGGTGCGATCGCTCGACCTTGCCGGAGTATCGGCAGTGTTGGGCGTTTGCGATGCGGATGTGGTGCTGCTGGGAGCGGCGGCACTGCAAGGTGAGGTGGTCACGCAACAGGCGGGCGATTGTGTGTTGATCACCGGCTGTTACGGCTTTTCGTTCCGGGCCAGCTTCACGCTGCCCGAGGACATGAGCCTGGTGGCTTACATCCATGACACCGCGCCGCAGAGCTGGTGCCACGGCGTGGGGCTTGAACCAGGTTCGGCAATCACCGTGCTTCCCGAGGGGGACAGTGAAGTGCTGCTGGTTGCCGGTTGCCGCTGGACATTGATGCTGCTGCCCGCAGCCACGCTGCGCGCGGAGTTTGCGGCGCTGTCGCCCGACAACCCGGAGCCCAGCGCGCACCGCCTGCGGATGTTCATCGCCGGCCACGCGGGAGAGGCCCGATCACTGGGCGATGGCTACGACACACTGCGCTCGCGCCTGGAAAGCGGCGAGTCGGCGGGCGAACTGGTGGCGCCGCTGCTTCGACGACACCTGGCGGCGACGCTGGGCGCTACGGCGGAGGACCGCCCGGTCTCCTCTCGCGGCCGCCGGGCGCATTACGTCACGGTGCGCCGCGTGGAAGACTTCATGCGCGCGAACCTGCGGCGCGACATCTACATCCAGGAGCTATGCAACGCCGCCGGCGCCAGCGAGCGTGCGCTGCGCTATGCCTTCGACGACCTGGTGGGCATTCCGCCCAATCGCTACCTGTCGCTGCTGCGCCTTTGCGCGGCCTATCGCAGCTTGACGCAGGCCGACGCCAGCCGCCGTTCGGTGAAGTCGGTGGCCTTGAGTTGCGGCATGTGGGATCTGTCGCGTTTCGCCGAGCATTACCGGCACACCTTTGGCGAATTGCCGCGCGCCACCCTGGTTCGCAGCCAGCAGGGCGAACTCGCCGGACATTGACCATCTGCCCGCGACTTGCGATTGGTTGTCAATGACGCTGTACTTGCACCTACGGCGGCAAGGCGGGGTGGGAAGGCAACCATGGGGAAGGCGGCGGGCGGATCGTCAGGGAAGCGCGCAGGCGTCGCCAGGGGCACCTGGCTGGCGTGCATGGGCGCCGCACTCGCGGCGCCCGCGTTCGGCCAGCAGACGGCGCCCCAGCTGGACGACCTCACCCGTACGATGACGCAGTACTCCCAGCCGAAGGCCAATGCGCAGGCTCCTGCGGCGACCACAGCGAAAGCTTCGGCGTCGGAGCCTGGCAAACATTCCCGGCGAAGCGTTGCACAGCCAAAGCCCGAGAAGCCGGCCCGTTCCGGGCACAAGCCCGTCGTGGCGGCAGCGAAACCTGTATCGCCGTCCAGCGAGGCGGCCATGTCCGGGCAGGCGCTGGCTGCGGCGGTTCGTGCAACACCGGCGCCATCGGCGCCGAAGGTAGCCACGACCATTCGTTCGCAACCACGGACAACGCCGCCGGTCGTTGCGGCTTCCGCCGCTCCGGTCGTAACGTCCACCATGGCGCCCGCGCCGACGTCGAAAGTCAGCGTTACGGCCCCCGTCGTCGTCGGGCAGGAAAATGGCGATGCGCCCTTCTGGAGGCGACCATGGAGCTGGGTGGCCGGTGCCGTAGTGCTCGCCTTGCTGCTGGTGGAAGTGGTGGGTTGGCGTCGCCACCACCGCCGCAAACACGACGCCAAGGTGCTTGCCAACATCGTGCCCACGGTGCGGCCGGGGGATCGCGAAGCCGATTACCATCCCCGGTCCTCGCAGCCACCTGATCGACCTCGTGAGTTTGGAGCCGGCTAGGCGAGCATGCCTATGACGTGTCGTTGATTTCCGTGAGTGGCCGCTAGGTGTATAACCTCAACTTAACGACGAATTCGCGGAGTGACGGTGGCGTCAACATCGGGGAAGGCATGCAGGAAGGAGGAAGTGACCCAGGGAACAGGGCGCACGTCGTCATGGCGCGCGACCGGGACGAAGATCCTGCTTGCTTTCGCGGTTCTGGGTTCGCTCGCTGCGTGCGTGGAAGCTCCAAGGCACGCATCTTCACCGTCGGCGGAGCCGTCCATCGCGTTCCCGGACCCGGCCGGTGCCGCCATTCCCGGGGGTGTCTTCGTCGACACGTCCAAGCTGGCCCAGGTGCAGCCAGGGCTGGCGCGCTCGCAGGTATATGCGCTGCTCGGCATGCCGCATTTCCACGAGGGCATGGATGCACCGCACTGGAATTACGTCTTCAATTATCGTGACGATGCCGACCAGGTACAGCAGTGCCAGTTCCTGGTGGCATTCGACACGGACGACCGCGTCAACGACATGCACTGGCAGCCTGACGGCTGCCAGGAGCGTCTGCTTGCCAAGGCGACGAAGGCACCGCCGATAGCGAGATGGCAGCCCAAGGCACCGGTTGTGACCACACCACCACCCGCACTGGTGCCGGCTCCCGCGGCGCCTGTACCAGCTGAGCCTGTGGTTGCGGCAGCAACAGCGCCGCCGCCCATCACCACGACCCCCGCCGCACCGGTTGCTGCCCCGACGCCGACGCCGACGGCTCCGCTGCCATCGACCTCGCCACCGGCAACGCCACCGCCTCCCGTCGCCCCGACCGCTGCAGCGCCAGTCGCCACGCCGACGCCAGCGGCTTCGCCATCGACAACCATACCGCCGGCCAGTGACGTCACGCTTGCCGCCACCAGCCAGGCTTCGCTGCCGTCGCCTGCGACGGCGCCCGCGCCTCCCGTGCCCACGGCGGCGTCTACTCCGGCGGCCATTCCAGCAACATCTCCAGCGCCTGTTCCAGCACCCACGGCGCAGGTAATCGTGGCCTCGTCCGCCTCCACGGCCTCCGCGCCGCTGGCGCCCATGCCGCCGGTCACGCTTTCGAGCGATGCAGCTTTTGCACCGGGCTCGGCGAAGCTCACGCACGCCGGCCGCGAGCGCCTGGACATGATGCTGCTATCGGTCCAGGTGCCCACCCAGTTCCACGAACTTCAGGTGGTGGGTTTCAGTGACCGCACCGGTACGGCGAAGAACAACCTCAAGTTGTCGCAAAGGCGAGCGGAGGCCGTACGCAGGTACCTGGTGGAAGGTGGCGTGCCCGCCGATAGCATCACGGCGATCGGCAAGGGTGAGCGCGAGCCCAAGGCCGAGTGCGGCAAGAAGAAGGGCAAGGCCTTGTCCGAATGCCTGGCTCCGGACCGCCGCGTCGAGATCAACGGCCTGGCGCCCGACGCGATCTCGCATTGATCAACGCCGTCAGGCGCTGATCTTCCCCGGGGCGTGCAGCCAGGTGGTGGCGGGCGCCGGCTGGGCGAACAGGAAGCCCTGGCCGAACTTGCAGCCCACTCGCATCAGCGCGGCACGCTGCACAGGCGTTTCGATGCCCTCGGCAATCACCTGCATCTTCAGCGAATCGGCCAGCGCCTGGATGGCCCGGACCACGGCCGCACCCTGGCTGTCGTTTTCGTCGCTGAGCTGGATCACGAAAGAGCGGTCGATCTTCAATGTCTCGATCGGGTACTGGTGCAGGTAGCTCAGGCTCGAATAGCCCGTGCCGAAATCGTCCAGCGCGATGCCCACGCCCTTGTCGCGAAGATTGTTCAGGATGCTCTTCACCTGCGCGGGGTTTTCCAGCAGTGCGCGCTCGGTCACTTCCACGCGGATCGTGCGCGGCGGAACCTGGTGCTCGGCAAACAGTGCCAGCAGGCGTTCATCCAGGTCCGGCGAACGGAAATGACGGCCGGACACATTGATGCTGACAAAGCCTTCGTCGCGCGTGAGCGCACGTGCCTGTCGGCATACCTGTTCGAAGATCTGCCAGTCGATGGCCTCGGCGCAGCCGGTTTCCTCGGCCACGTTGAGGAACTCGCCGGGCGCCAGCAGGCCGCGCTCGGGATGGCGCCAGCGCATCAGGGCCTCGTAGCCCACGATGCGCCCGTCTTCGAGCTCCACCACGGGCTGGAAGAAGGGCACGAATTCATTGCGGGCCAGCGCGCGGCGGAGATCGCCTTCCAGCTCCAGCAGGCTCAGCGCCTCGCGGCGCAGGCCATCGTCGAACACGGCGGCGCGGTGGCGGCCCTCGTCCTTGGCGCGGTACATGGCCGAATCGGCGTCGCGCAGGAGATCTTCCGGGCGCTGGTAGTCGGGGCCGGGCATGGCGATGCCGATGGACGCGGAGGTGAAGATCTCCTTGGCGCCCAGGCGGAAGGGCGTTTGCAGCTCCTGGATGATGCGTTCGGCGATCTGCATCGCCTGCGCGGGCTCGGTGATGCCCTCGGCCAATACCGCGAATTCGTCGCCGCCCAGGCGCGCAACCACATCGCGGGTCTTGAGGCATGCGCGGATGCGTCCACCCACCTGGAACAGCAGGTCGTCGCCCACCAGGTGGCCGACCGAATCGTTGATCACCTTGAAGCGATCGAGGTCGACGAAGAGCACCGCGAAGGTTTCGGCGGTGTTGGCGTGGTAGTGCGACAGGGCTTGGTCCAGGCGCTGCAGCAGCAGCGTGCGGTTGGGCAGGCCCGTCAGTGAATCGTGCAGGGTTTCGTACTTCAGGCGGCGCTCGACGCGCTCGCGTTCTGCGATCTGTTCGCGAAGGTCGCGGTTGGCCAGGGCCAACGCGCGGGTACGCTCGGTGACGCGGCGCTCGAGGCTGGCATAGGCCTGCTTGAGCGATTCGGTGGTGTGCTTGCGCTGCAGTGCGTTGGCCACGTGGTAGCTGACGAACGTAAGCAATTCCTGGTCGCGCGGGCTGTACGTGTGCTCGGGCGAATAGCTCTGCACGGCCAGCACGCCCATCGAGCGTTCGCCCCAGATCAACGGCACGCCCAGCCAGTGCAATGAACGCGCGCCCGAGGCCACCAGGATGCCCTCCCGGTGCAGGCGGTCGATCTCGTCGCGGTCGGCGAGCAGCGCCTTACCGCTGCGCAGGACGTATTCGGTAAGGCCGCGACCCAATTCGCGCTGGTTGCGCGCGCGGTCGAGTTCGTCCACGGAATAGGGGAAGCTGAGCTTGGACTGATCGTCCGTGAGCAGCGCGATATAGAAGTTCCGCGCGTAGAGCAGGCCGCCGATGACGCGATGCACGGCGGCGTAGAAATTCTCCAGGCTTTCCGAGGCGTTGGTGAGCTCGGCGATGCGGAACAGCGCCGACTGCAGCCGCTCGCCCCGCTGGCGTTGCAGCACCTGCTGGCGCAGCACGCGGTTGGCTTCGCGCAGGGCCGCGGTACGCGTGGCCACGCGGCGTTCGAGTTCCTCGTGGGCTTGGCGGCGTTCCAGCGCGGTCTGCACATGCTGCGCCACGTAGGCCAGCAGTTCCCTGTCGTTTTCGGTGTAGCGGGTGTCATCGCGATAGCTCTGCACCACCAGCGCGCCCACCACGCGCTCGCCGCGCTTCATCGGCACGCCGAGCCAGTCGGCACAGGATGGACCCTGGCGGCGATGCGGGCCTTCGATGCGCTGCTCGAGGTCTTCGCTGGCGCCCATCATCGGGCGGCCGTTCTTGAGCAGGTACCAGGTAAGGCTGTGTTCGATCGTGGCCAGCGGTGCGACCGCTTCATGATCGGGGATGTCAGGGTCGGCGGAATCGACGAAGTAGGCGAAGCGCACGGTTTCGTTCTGCGCGTCGTACAACACGATGAAGAAGTTCTCCGCATACATGAGGCTGCCGACGATCGCGTGTAGCGCGCTCATCATGTCCTTCATATTGTGCTCGGCGCTGGCCTGTTCGGCAATCGCGTAGAGCGCGCGCTGCAGGCGTTCTGCCAGCGCCAGGCGGGAGATCGCCTCGTACAGGTTGGCGGTTTCCCCCAGCTGGCGCAGGCGCGCGGCGGCAAGGCGGCCCAGCCAGTCGATCTTCTCGCCCCAGGCAGGATCGGCACCGGCGTCCAGCGGGGAGGCTACGCGTAGCTCGCGCTTGCCGTGGGTGTCCTCGGCCAGCAGCAGGTCGATACTTTCCCGGAACTCGTCGGTGCTATCGCCCGCCCGCCAGTAAACGACGGCATCCGGCAGCGATTGGCGCGCAATGTCTTCGATTATGTCGCGAACGGCTGCCATATCGACGGCTGCGAACAATTGTTCGATGGCCTCGCGCGGGACGTCGTCCGGCAGCCCCTGGAAGGGGCTGAGTTCGGCGCTGGTTGTCGACGCGAGCGTCATGCGTGCGTGGATCCGGGCAAGTTAGTATTCAGTTTATATCCGCGTCTTTCCCCGAAGGCGAGGAAAATGGGTGAAACGGGGGAACCAACGATGCTTCCCCTATGTCTTTTTCGACTATCTTGGCCCCAACTTGAGTCTGGGGGACTGTTAGTTATTTGTAAAACGCGGTATATTCGGGTTGCTGCCGTCCGTGGGGGAGGGTGGCCCGACAACCGGGACCAAATTCCGACGTGTTCTCATTGCGCCGTTCCATCGCCATGTTGTTGATTTCGCTGCCGCTTGCGGCCGTGGGTCAGACCGTGGCCGGTGCAAATCCAGGCACGGATGCGGCCAAGTTGCTTAACCAGCAGCCTGATCGCATGGCCGAAATCGGCCCTGGTCTAGCAGTACCCCTGTGGCGCGCCCCTGATGGCCGCATGGTGGCCCTGCAGGCGGAATCGAGCAATAGCCGCGTGGGTGACATCAACCCCATTACCTTCAGTGCGGTCGATGCGTCCACGGCGCTTTCCACGCGCCTGAACTACGACCTGGGCAAGAATCTCACGGCCCATGCCGGCGTCACCGACCATTCGTGGGTCAATACCGCCGATGCCTGCGCCACGCCCAACAACGCCGCCTGCGTTGCTGGTGGCACGCCGCCGCGCATCATCGCCAGCGAAATCGGCGCCTCTTACAATATCTCCGGTTATAGCCTGGGCTTGGGTGTGGGTTCGTCGCGGACGTCCGACACCACGTTGCCGCGTGTGCTGCCGGGCACGCCTGGTGCTTGGACGTCAAACGGATTGCCGCTGTCGGCGCTGGGCAGCAGTACCCAGATCAACGCCCAGGGACGCGTCCCGTTCGACGGCAAATCCGGTCTGGATGTCGGTGCCAGCGTCGGTCGCATCCGACTGTTGCCGGGCAACCTGCTGGGCATCAGCACGGTCGACCAGAAAGCCCTGAGCCTTGGCGTGGATCGTGGTCCGCTGTCGGGCAGCATCGTCGGTCGCGTGATGCAGCCGGAGGCCGGCGCGATCAACCAGCTCAATGCCGATCGCCGCTGGAGTGCGATCGACCTTGGCGTCACCGTGAAGCTGCCCTGGAAGGGCCAGTTGAGCATCGGTGCGCAGAACGTGTGGTCCAGCGGCAACGCACCCACACCCGCCGCTGGCCCAGAGCCTGATCAGTCGCGCACGCCGTACGTGCAGTACCACCAGGACCTTTAAGGCCTCTACTGGCCCTTGCGGATCTTCAGGTCGCCGGAGAAGGTCTCCACGTGCAGCTTGCCGTGTCCGCTACCGGCGGTGGCATTGAGTTCGCTTCCGGGGCCATCTTCGCCCTTCGTCGCCTCGCCGAAGTCGCTGCGCAGCTGACCGCTGAAGGTATTGGCGGTGATCTTCGCCGACAGAGCGGCCGGCACTACTACCTGCACATCGCCGCTCATCGAGTCGATGGTGATGCTGCCGTCGCCCTCGATCCCTCCGCCAAGTTGCAGGTCGCCCGACACGGTGCTCAGTTCCGCCTTGCGGTAGGGGCCGCCATTGATGTTCATGTGGCCGGACACCGTCTCGGCCTTCAGCGTGCTGCCCACCGACGGCGCGTTGATGTCACCGCTCACCGTCTGCAGCTCCACGTCGCCGGCGTGGCCGCCCAGGTCGATGCTGCCGCTGACGGTATTGAGGTTGATGCCGCTGGTCCGTGCATTCATGCGCACACGGCCGCTGACGCTTTGCACATCCACCTTGCCGCCGTCCAGGCCGTCGATGGTGACCGGTGCGCTGACGACATTGATATCCAGCGAAACGCCCTTGGGCACGCGGACGTTGAGTACCGTCGAACCCATGCGGTTGTCGGATTTCCAGTTGAACCAGTTGCCGTTCTCGCCGCCGGACACCTTGATTTCCAGGTCGCGGTCGTCGCCTTCGATCTTCAGCGGGCGGGCACCGGAGCCGAGCGAACCTGACACTTCCACCTGGGGCTTGTCCCAGGCGGTGACGGTAACTTCGCCCTTGACGTTGTCGATGCTGATATGGGCGTTGGGGCGCGCCGCGGCGGTCAGGTTGATCGGCGAGTCGGCCATGGCCTGGCCGATGGCCAGGGTGAGCAGCAGGGGGGTGTAATGGATGATCTTCATGGGGTTCTCCTGCGGCCTTAGCCGGCCTGGCGGTCGAGTTGGCGCAGGCGTTCCTGCTGTCGTTGGGTGCGGTCAAGGATCCGGCGCAGGGCCGGGGAATCGGGCGCGTCGTGCATGGCCTGGGTCAGCTCGCTGTGCGCGGTGGCAAGCTCCACGGCGGCTCCGGTAAGGCGCGGGTCGTCGGGCTTCCAGCGCGTGCTGCTGGCCACATTGGTGCTTTCGGGCGGTGCGGCCAGCCGCAGGGCGATGGAGCCGGAGAAGATCGCCACGCCGAAGATGGCGGCGGCCACGGCCAGTCGCCGCGTCCACAGATGGCGCGACCGGGTGGCCGGTGTTTCGTCCAGGCGTGCGTCGATGGCGGCCCATAGGTTGCGCGAGGGTGCCACGGGCGAGCGCAGCGAGCGCATCTGGCGGAGGTATTCGAATTCATTCATGGGGTGTCTCCTAGCGCGCGCTTCAACAGTGAGCGCGCCCGGTGCAACTGGGCCTTGGACGAGCCGACGGCCATGCCGAGCTCGTTGCCGATTTCTTCGTGTTTCCAGCCTTCCACGTCGTGCAGTACCAGGACCGCACGGGCGCGTGGCGGCAGCGCGGCGATGGCGCGCTCCAGCTCGTCGCGCTCGGCCGGGCAGAACGGGTTGTCGGCGGCGTCGGGCAGGTGTTCGTCGTCGACGATACTTACCGGATCCGCGTTGCGGGCACGGATGGCCATCAGCGCGGTATTCACCGCCAGCCGATAGATCCACGTGCCGAAACTGGAGTCATGGCGGAAGGTGTCGAGCTTCTGCCATGCCCGGACGAAGGACTCCTGTACGAGGTCCTCGGCGCGGGCGTGGTCGAACCCAGCCAGGCGCAACACGGCGCCATGGACCTTGTCCACGTGCAGCCGGTAGAGCTTTTCGAAGGCGCGACGATCGCCCGCGGCAGCGGCGCGAACGATGTCGGCATCCGAGGGCTCGGCGGCGAGCTCTGGCATGGGTGTTCCGATGGCGAGGCAAGCATTCATCTTGCCAGCTTGGATGCGCCCGCGGGCGGATTGGTTTAAGTCCGCCCTGGGTTTAAACCGCCTGGGCCCACGCCCTCGGGGCGGTATTGGCCAGGGCAGCGGCCATGCGCTGCTGCTCGTCGCGAAGCGCACGTGGCAGGCGGTCGCCAAAGCCATCCAGGTAGCTGGCGATGTCCGTCATTTCAGTCGCCCAGCCCTCGGTGTCCACCTCGAACAGGGCGCGTTCGGCAGCTTGGCCAAGGGCCAGCCCTTCCACGTTGATCCCGCCCGGTGCCGGCAGCGTGCCGATCGGGGTGTCGATGCCACGGGCGGTGCCTTCCACGCGGCGGATGATCCATTCGAGCACGCGCAGGTTTTCGCCGTAGCCGGGCCACATGAATTTCCCGTCGGTGTCCTTGCGGAACCAGTTCACGTGGAAGATCTTCGGAAGCTTTGCGCCAGGCTTGTCGAAGCTGAGCCAATGGCTGAAATAGTCGGCGAAGTTGTAGCCGCAGAAGGGTTTCATGGCCATCGAGTCGCGGCGCATCACGCCCACTGCGCCTGTGGCGGCGGCTGTCGTTTCCGAACCCATGGCTGCGCCCACCAGCACACCGTGTGTCCAATCGCGGGCCTCGAACACCAGCGGCACCAGCGACGGCCGGCGGCCGCCGAAGACGATGGCGCTGATCGGTACGCCGTGCGCGGCTTCGGCTTTGTCGGTATAGCTGGGGCATTGCCGCGCGCTGACGGTAAAGCGCGCATTGGGGTGTGCGGCCGGGCCATTGGCCTTGTCGTAGGGGCGGCCCTGCCAGTCGACGGCGGGGACGCGGTCGTCCAGTCCTTCCCACCAGGGCTGGTTGTCGGAGGTGAGGGCGACATTGGTATAGATGGTGTCGTGCGCCAGCGTGGCCAGTGCATTGGGATTGGTGTTGGCGCCGGTACCCGGCGCCACGCCGAAGAAGCCGGCCTCCGGGTTGATCGCCCAAAGCCTGCCGTCGTCGCCCGGCGTCATCCAGCAGATATCGTCGCCGACCGTCCAGACCTTCCAGCCGTCCTTTGCGTAGCCGCCAGTGGGGATCAGCATGGCCAGGTTGGTCTTGCCGCAGGCCGAGGGGAAGGCTGCGGCGATGTAGTGGGTTTCGCCGCGCGGGTCTTCAACGCCCACGATCAACATGTGTTCGGCCAGCCAGCCTTCGCGCCGGGCCTGATGGCTGGCGATCCGCAGGGCGTGGCATTTCTTCCCCAGCAGGGCGTTGCCGCCATATCCCGAACCGATCGACTTGATCGACAGTTCCTCGGGGAAATGCATGATGAAGCGCTTGTCGGGGTCGAGGTCGCCGGTGGAATGCAGGCCGCGGACGAAGCTGCCGTCGCGCTCGATGCGGGCCAGGGCGGCGGCGCCCATGCGCGTCATGATGCGCATGTTGGCGACCACGTAGGGGCTGTCGGTGATCTCCACGCCGCAACGCGCGATGGGTGAATCGATTGGGCCCATGCAGTAGGGGATCACGTACATCGTGCGCCCCTGCATGGCGCCATCGAACAGGGCGTCGACCTTGGCGTGGGCCTGGGCGGGATCCATCCAGTGGTTGTTGGGGCCGGCATCGGCCTCGCGCGGCGTGCAGACGAAGGTCAGGTGCTCGACGCGGGCGACATCCGAGGGGTTCGAGCGGTGCAGGTAGCTGCGCGGGTGGGTGGTCGGGTTCAGGGCGATGAGGTCGCCGGTGGCCAGCATGCCGTCCACCAGTTGCCTGTATTCGGCATCGCTGCCGTCACACCACTGGATCCGTTCCGGTTTGGTCAGTGCCGCCACACCGGCAACCCATTGATTCAACGCATCCAGACTGCTCGACATACCGCGTGGTCCTAAGGAAAGACAAGGTATGACGGTAGTTTGCGAGCGGTGGTATTGCAAGGTAGGCCGCCACAAAACGCTTCCGGCAAGGCCTTTTCGTTCAGGACTGCGGGGTGAGCGTGGCCAGCATGTGAGCGACGTATTCGTCGAACTCATCGTGCGACAGGCGGGGCAGGCCGAGGGTGAAATTAAGCTGCAGGAAACCGACGTAGGCGGCGTAGGTAAGCCTGGCCTGGTTGAGTGCGGGCCTGGCCGCCATGCCGGCCTCGCGGTACACCTCGGTGAGGAATTCGATGCGCCGCTGGGACACGCGCGCCATCACCGGCACCACCAGTGGATGGTCCAGCGCCTTGAGCAGTGCCGCGTACACACGATGCGGGTCGCGCTCGTGGGCCACGCGGCGGAAGAGCTCGGGCAGGCGTTCGCGCGGATCGGCGATGGCCTTGATCTGGTCGATCACCTCGCGCTCGCCGTATTGCTCCCAGCGCTCCAGCGCCGCTTGCAGCAGGGCTTCGCGCGTGCGGAAATGCCAGTAGAAGCTTCCCTTGGTAACGCCGAGTTGGCGGGCAAGGGCTTCGACAGCCAGTGCACCGACACCTTGTTCGGCGATCAGGCCAAGGGCGGCGTCTTCCCAGTCCTCGGCGGAAAGGCGGATGCGGTCGGTCTTGGCGCTGTCGTTCATCGCCGCATGGTAGCCGGTTGCTGGCAGTTTGCAATTGCCTGTAGGCCGGATCGGGACGCTAAATGGTTGAATCAACGAATCTTTCACAACCGTACGGAGGCGTATTGACGACAGCGTCCGCTCCTCCCATACTCAAGCGTATGGTTAGAGCTTCCACCCAAGCCGAGTCACCCCTGATCCGCTCCTTGCAGCACGGGGGTGTCGACCTTTCCGTCACCGAGTTCGGCAGCGGCGGTTCGCCATCGGTGTTGTTTGCGCATGGCTTTGGCCAAACCCGCCATGCATGGGCGGGCGCGGCCACGGCGCTCGCTGCGCGGGGCATGCATGCGGTGACCTTCGATGCGCGCGGGCACGGTGAAAGCGGGCGCCCGGCGGGCGGCGAGTACCACATGGAGCAATTCGTCGCCGACCTCGGCGCCCTTGCCGGTGAACTTCAATCCCGCGATGGCCGGCCGCCGGTGCTGGTGGGTGCGTCGATGGGCGGCCTGCTGGGCCTGATGCTGGCCGGCACGGCCGCCACGCCCCCATTCGCAGCCCTCGTGCTGGTGGATATCACGCCGCGCTGGGAAACGCGCGGCGTGGAGCGCATCCTCGGTTTCATGCGTGCCCATCCTGATGGCTTTTCCAGCTACGACGCCGCGGCCGATGCCATCGGCGCCTACATGCCGCAGCGTGAACGCAAGAGCGAAGCCTCGCTTCGACCCTTGCTGCGGCAGGGCGACGACGGGCGCCTGCGCTGGCACTGGGATCCGGCTTTGCTTGAAACAGTAAGCCACGAAACCGAACGCTACCAGCCGCAACTGTTCGAGGCCGCCCGCCGCATCAAGGTGCCGATGCTGTTGCTGTCGGGCGGACGCAGCGACATCGTCTCGCGCGACACGGTCAAGGAATTCATGGGCCTGGTGCCGCATGCGACGCATGTGGACTTGCCCGACGCTACTCATATGGTGGCAGGCGACGCCAACGATGCCTTCTCCGACGAAGTCTCGAAATTCATCCACCAGTTGAACTGACGCCGGCGGCCGAAAGGCGGCCGGCTATCGAAGCAAAGCCACGAGGTTACGAACGATGTCTGCGATCCTTACCATCCTGGCGGCAATCATTGCCTCCGGCGCCTGTGCCTACCACCGTACCTCCCTGCGCACGTGGGCCATCGCCACCGCCGCCGCCACGCTGGTGGTGGGGCTGATTGCCCGCGCGCCAATCACCACGGTGGTACTGCTGGTGATCCTGGCTCTCGTGGCGGTGCCGCTGCTGATGGTGGATTTCCGCCGGGCCAGGATTTCCGCGCCGCTGCTGAAGATGTTTGCAAAGGTCACGCCGAAGCTCTCGGCAACCGAGCAAACGGCGCTTGAAGCCGGCACCGTGGGTTTCGAAGGCGAGCTTTTCTCCGGCAAGCCCGAGTGGTCGCAGCTGCTGCGCCAGCCCAAGCCGGAACTGAGCGTCGAGGAACAGGCTTTCATGGATGGCCCGGTCGAAGAACTCTGCGCGATGATCGACGACTGGCAGATCACCCACGAACTGGCGGATCTTCCGCCGAACGTCTGGGACTTCATCAAGAAGAACAAATTCTTCGGCATGATCATCCCCAAGCGCTACGGCGGCCTGGAATTCTCGGCACTGGCGCATTCGGCGGTGCTGCAGAAGTTGTCGTCGATGTCGGCCACGCTGTCGTCCACCGTGGCCGTGCCCAATTCCCTGGGGCCGGCCGAACTGCTGCTGCACTACGGCAGCGACGAGCAGAAGGATCACTTCCTTCCGCGCCTGGCCGATGGCCGTGACATTCCCTGCTTCGCACTCACCGGCCCCCAGGCGGGCTCGGACGCCACCTCCATCCCCGACTTTGGCATCGTTACCAAGGGCATGCACGAGGGCAAGGAAACGCTCGGCATCCGGCTTACCTTCGACAAGCGCTACATCACGCTGGCACCCGTCGCCACGGTGGTGGGCCTGGCCTTCCGCATGTACGACCCGGAACACCTGCTGGGCGAAAAGGAAGACCTCGGCATAACCCTGGCGCTGCTGCCGCGCGAAACCCCGGGGCTGGAAATCGGCCGTCGTCATTTCCCGTTGAATATCCCCTTCCAGAACGGCCCGATCCACGGCAAGGATGTCTTCGTGCCGCTGTCCACGCTTATCGGTGGTCCGCACATGGCAGGCCAGGGCTGGCGCATGCTGGTGGAATGTCTGTCCGTCGGCCGCGCCATCTCGCTGCCGTCCAATGCCACGGGAGGTTCGCGCATGGCGGTGGCCGCCACCGGCGCCTATGCCCGCATGCGCAAGCAGTTTGGCCTGGCCATCGCCCGCTTCGAGGGCGTGGAAGAAGCGCTGGCGCGCATCGGCGGCTACACCTACGCCACGGCCGCGCTCTCGCGCGCCACGGCAGCCGCGGTGGATCGCGGTGAGAAACCCGCCGTGCCCTCGGCGATCGCCAAGTACCACGCCACGGAGTTCAGTCGCGCGGTGGCGTCGGACGCCATGGACGTGCACGGCGGCAAGGGCGTGATCCTGGGACCGAAGAATTACGCCGGCCGCGCCTGGCAGGGCGTGCCCATCGCGATCACGGTGGAAGGCGCGAACATCATGACGCGCAGCCTGATGATCTTCGGGCAGGGCGCCATCCGCTGCCATCCCTATGTGCTGAAGGAAATGCAGGCGCTCACCATCGAGGATAAACGCGAGCAGCTTCGCGTGTTCGACCGCGTGCTCTTCGGCCACATCGGCTTCGGTTTCTCCAATGCCGTGCGCAGCTTCGTGCTGGGCCTGACCTTCGCCTCCATCAGCGAAGGAGCGGGCGATGCCTACACCCGCCGCTACTACCGCAAGCTCAACCGCTATTCCGCGGCGTTGGCGCTGTGCGCGGACGTTGCCATGGGCGTGCTGGGCGGCAAGCTGAAGTTCAAGGAAAAACTGTCCGCCCGCCTGGGTGATGTCCTGTCCTACCTGTACATCGCCAGCGCCATGCTCAAGCAGTACGAGGACAATGGCCGTCCGGAATCCGACCGCCCGATGCTGGCCTGGGCCTTCCACGAGTGCGTGTGGCGCATGCAGATGGCGCTGGACGGCACCATCCGCAACTTCCCCGTGCGTCCGGTGGCCTGGGTGCTGCGCGCCCTGGTATTTCCGTTCGGCCGTCGCGAAGTGCCGCCGTCCGATCGCCTGGGTCGTCGCGTTGCCGCGCTCATCACCGCGCCCAGCGAAGCGCGTTCGCGCCTGCTCAACTGGACTTACCTCACACCCAGCGCGAACAACACCGTCGGCCGCATGAATGAACTGCTGCCTGATGTGATCGCCGCGGAGCCGGTGGAGCGCAAGTTCCTCAAGGCCATGAAGGGCGGCCAGCTGCATGCGCACGACTACGACGGCCAGCTGGCCGAGGCCGAGCGCATCGGGGCGATCAATGCCGCCGAGCGTGAGCTACTGAAACGTGTGCGAGAGGGCGTGAACGAGTTCATCGCCGTGGACGACTTCGACCCATCCGAGCTTCGCTCCGCGGTCACGCGGGCAGACCGGAAACCTACCGCCGTCAAGGCGGCCTGAAGAAAAAGGCGGCCTGCGGGCCGCCTTTTTCATGGGGTCTAAAGTTCGACCGACGCGGCGTGTTCGCGCGTGGCAGAGAACCGCACGTCGGGCCAACGCTCCTGGGCCAGTTGCAGGTTCACCCGGGTGGGAGCCAGGTACACCAGTTCGCCGGCGGCATCCACGGCCAGGTTCATGGCGTTCTTTTCGCGGAACTCGGCGAGCTTCTTCTCGTTGTCGCAGTGGACCCAGCGCGCCGTGACCACCGATACCGTCTCGAAGCTGGCATCGACGTTGTATTCGTCCTTCAGGCGATAGGCCACCACGTCGAACTGCAGCACGCCCACGGCGCCGAGCACCAGTTCGTTGGACATCAGCGGCCGGAAGAACTGCGTGGCGCCTTCTTCCGATAGCTGCGCCAGGCCCTTCTGCAAGGCCTTCATCTTCATCGGGTCGCGCAGGCGCGCACGGCGGAAGAGTTCCGGGGCGAAATTCGGGATGCCGGTAAATGACAGCGGCTCGCCCTCGGTGAAGGTGTCGCCGATGGTGATGGTGCCGTGGTTATGCAAGCCGATGACATCGCCGGGGTAGGCCTTCTCCACGATCTCGCGGTCCGACGCCATGAAGGTAAGCGCATTGGCGATACGCACTTCCTTACCGGTGCGGGTCTGCTGCATCTTCATGCCGGCGGTATAGGTGCCCGAGCAGACGCGCATGAAAGCCACGCGGTCGCGGTGTGCCGGGTCCATGTTGGCCTGGATCTTGAACACGAAGCCAGTAAGTTTTTCCTCGACCGGCTCCACCGTGCGGGTAAGGGTATCGCGCGCCTTCGGACCCGGGGCATGCTCGACGAAGAAGTCCAACAAGAGCTGCACGCCAAAGTTGTTCACCGCCGAGCCAAAGAACACCGGCGTCTGCTTACCCGCCAGATAGGTGTCCATATCGAACGGGTTGGAAGCGCCCAGCACCAGGTCAAGCTCGTCACGAACTTCCTTCAGTTCCGCCGCGCCAACGCGCTCGGCAAGGCCCGGGGCGTCCAGCCCCTTGAAGATGGTGGAATCCTGGCGGGTAAAATTCTTGCCGGCTTCGAAAATATGCACTTCATCCAACAGCACGTGATACACGCCCTTCAGGCGCGACCCCATGCCGATCGGCCAGGTCAGCGGCGCACAGGAAATGCCAAGCACCGACTCAACCTCATCGAGCAGTTCAATCGGCGAACGACCTTCTCGGTCAAGCTTGTTGATGAACGTCATGATCGGCGTATCGCGCAGCCGGCACACCTCCATCAACTTGATCGTGCGCTCCTCCACGCCTTTGGCGCAGTCAATCACCATCAACGCCGAATCCACCGCGGTAAGCACGCGATAGGTATCCTCCGAGAAATCCGCATGTCCCGGCGTATCCAGCAGATTCACGATGCACTCGTTATACGGAAACTGCATCACCGACGACGTCACCGAAATGCCGCGCTCCTTCTCCAGCGTCATCCAGTCGGACGTAGCATGCCGCGCAGCCTTACGGCTCTTCACAGAACCGGCCATCTGAATCGCACCGCCGAACAGCAGCAGCTTTTCGGTCAACGTTGTCTTGCCCGCGTCGGGGTGGCTGACGATGGCAAAGCTGCGACGGCGACGGGTTTCGGCCAGGTGGCTGGACATGGGCTTCAAGGACAGGCAGGGATAACCGCCTATTCTACCGTGTCGCCCGGCGGGGTGCCTGAGGGCCTGGGGGTGAGGCGGGGGCGCCGCGGGACCGCCGCGGGGCCGCCGCGGGGCCGCGGGGTGTCACCCTGGTCACTAAGTCCTCAGTCGGCTTCGCCTCCCTGCGGAAGCGTTCTCAGGGCGACGCCCCGCGGCCCCGCGGCGCTCCCGCCTCACCCCCAGGCCCCCAGGGCACAGGTGGGCTGAAAAGGCGGCGCGATCCTTGGCGTAACTGCCGTTGCTCGACCGAACCAGAAGCAAATGGCAGCCATCGACAACGGCGACTGCCTGCAGGCCATACCCGGTTCTCCTTACGGTCTACCGTGTCGTTCGGGGGAGCCGTGGGGTGTCGTTTTCAGAACGATTCCGCAGGGAAGCGAAGCCCACTGAGGACTTAGTGAAGAAAATGACACCCCGCGGCTCCCCCCTCCCTCCCGGATCCAGATCGAAAGGCCAGACGTTTAGATGTCCAGACGTCCGTTGACAACGCCACAGATGGGGGCGTGGCCTCAGTGGGGTGCGTAAGCGCCCGGGAAGGCCATGTCCAGCCATGTGGGCACCGGAATCCCCTTGTCTCGCAGGAAGGCCGGGTTGAACAGCTTAGCCTGATAGCGCGTGCCGGCATCGCATAGCACGGTGACGATGGTGGAGCCCGGCCCCAGCTCGCGCGCAAGGCGGATAGCCCCGGCCACGTTCACCCCGCTGGACCCGCCCAGGCACAGGCCCTCGTCGAACATCAGCTGGTGCACGATGGGCACCGATTCGGTGTCGGGGATGGAGTAGGCGCAATCAACCGGCGCATCGGCGAAGTTCGCCGTCACGCGGCTGCTGCCGATGCCTTCGCTGATGGATGAGCCTTCGGCTACCAGTTCGCCGCGTTCGACGTAAGCGGCCAAAGCCGATCCCGTGGGATCGGCCAGGGCGATACGCACTTTCCCGTGGCGCGCCTTCAGGGCAGCGCCTACGCCCGCCAGGGTGCCGCCGGTGCCGGCGGCGCAGGTGAAGCCGTCGATCCGGCCCTCGGTCTGCTCCCAGATCTCCGGGCCGGTTACTGCTTGGTGATAGTCGCGGTTGGCCGTGTTGTCGAACTGGTTGGCGAACCAGGCCGAGCCTGGTTCGGCGGCGTTAAGTTCCTCGGCCAGCGCCCGGGCGACGTGTACGTAGTTGCGGGGATCCTTGTAAGCCGCGGCCGGGACGAGCTTCACGCTGGCCCCGGTGATGCGCAGGGCGTCGATCTTCTCCCGGCTTTGCGTTTCGGGCATCACAATCACGGTGCGGTAGCCGCGGCTGGCGCCCAGCAGGGACAGCCCGATGCCGGTATTGCCGGCGGTGCCTTCAACGATGGTGCCGCCGGGCCGGATCAACCCGCGCCGTTCGGCATCGTCCAACAAGCCCAGGGCCGTGCGGTCCTTCACCGAGCCGCCGGGGTTCATGAATTCCGCCTTGCCCAGAATCCGGCAGCCGGTGGCTCGCGAGGCGTCGCGCAGGCGGATCAGGGGCGTATGGCCCACGGTGGCGGCGAAATCGGCGAGGAAGGGCATGGAAGGCTGGCACTGGGCGGTTGCAGGCATCGTAGGCTGTCCGGGGCCGGAAGGCTACCGGCGGGCACGAAACTTGGGTGATGGCATGGAAGTCCAGCCGTTTAGACGTCCAGACGTCCGTTGACAACGCTACGGATGGGGCGTAGCCTCAGGACCACTCATCGAGACCGGCTGAGGGACAGGCCCTTTGAAGCCGGGGCAACCTGCGGGAATACCGCGACGGTGCCAACTCCTGCGGAGCGCCGCCTGGCGCAAGCCGATAGATGAGGATGCCGTTGGCGCGGGGTTCCCGTGGCCGGTTGGCAGCCTCCGGCGCTTCGCAAGAGCTCGAGCTTTTACTGGAGCCTTGCATGCCCGCTGAACCCGCCACGGTTTTTCCCATTCCCGCCACGGTTACCGCTCCGCCGCGTTGCGATTTTTCCTCGCAGCGGGGCAGTCGCGAGGTCCACCTGGAGCCGAAGTACGGCCAGGGCGCCTGCCGCGCCACGGTCCGTTATCTCTGGACGGGTGCGCCGGGCGCGCCCACGGTCATCGTGCAGGGCGGGATCTCGGCCGATCGCGACGTCTGCGCCAGCCCGGGCCAGGCCAACGGCTGGTGGAGCGAGCTGGTCGGCGAGGGCGCGGCCATTGATCTCGCGCAATGCCGGGTACTGAGCATCGACTACCTGGTGCCGGCTGACCTTCCTGGCGCTTCGGCGGTGTCGAGCGAAGACCAGGCCGATGCCCTGGCCGCGCTTGTCGACGACTTGGGGATTGGCCGCGTGCTGGCTTTCGTCGGCGCTTCCTATGGCGCGATGACGGGCCTGGCCTTCGCGGCGCGCCATCCGGGCAAGCTCCGCCGCCTGGTCGCGCTGGCCGGCGCGCACCGGCCCCACCCGCTGGCCACGGCGCAGCGCTCGGTGCAGCGCGGCATCGTCCGCCTGGGCCTGGAATCGGGCCAGGTGGATCAGGCCCTGAACCTGGCCCGCCAGCTGGCCATGACCACCTACCGCGGCGCCGAGGAATTTTCCCGCCGCTTCGCCGCCGGCCCTGAGCTGCGCGAAGGCCGCTTCCACTTCCCGGTCGAAGACTACCTCGAGCACGCCGGCCGCAGTTTCGTCGCCCGCTTCGATGCCACCCGTTTCCTGGCGCTGTCCGAGTCGATCGACCTGCACGACATCAGCCCCGAACGGGTGCGTACGCCCACCTCGCTGGTCGGCTTCCCGTCCGACCGCCTGGTGCCGCTGGCGGACCTTTGCGAACTGCAACGCCGCCTGGGCGGCACCGCCAGCCTCGATGTGGTCGAGTCGCCCTACGGCCACGATGCCTTCCTCAAGGAAACCACCCGCCTGGCGCCGCTCGTACGCGAGGCCCTGGAATGTTGTCACGGAGAATATGCATGAGCCCGACCAGCCCCCGTACCCGCGCCGTCCGCGCCGGCATCGAATGCGATACGCAGCACGGCGCGGTGGTCCCGCCGCTGCACCTGTCCACGAACTACAGTTTCGAGGGCTTCGGCAACAAGCGCCGCTACGATTATTCCCGTAGCGGCAACCCCACCCGCGACCTTCTGGCCGAAGCGCTGGCGGAGCTGGAAGAAGGCGTGGGGGCGGTGGTCACGGCTAGCGGCATGGCCGCGGTGGCACTGGCGCTGGAGATCGTACCTGCCGGCGCCACGGTGCTGGCGGCTCACGATTGCTACGGCGGCACCTGGCGCCTGCTCGATGCCTGGGCAAAGAAGGGCCGTTTCCAGGTGCGCTTCGCCGACCTGACCGATCCCCAGGCGCTGGCCGAGGGCCTGGCGGCCAAGCCCGCGCTGGTATGGCTGGAAACGCCTTCCAACCCGCTGCTGCGCATCACCGATATCCGCCACGTGGCGCAGGCAGCGCACGCCGTGGGTGCACTGGTACTGGTGGACAACACCTTCCTTTCGCCGGCCCTGCAACGCCCGCTCACCCTGGGTGCGGACATCGTGCTGCACTCGACCACCAAGTACATCAACGGCCATAGCGACGTGGTCGGCGGCGCGGTAATTGCCCGCGACCCGGCCATCGCCGAGCAGCTGAAGTGGTGGGGCAATTGCAATGGCCTGACCGGGGCTCCTTTCGACAGCTACCTTACCCTGCGCGGCCTGCGCACGCTTTCGGTACGGCTACGGGCACATGAAGAAAATGCCCACCTGATTGCCGCGCGCCTGGATGCGCATCCGGTAGTGCGCAAAGTGTATTACCCGGGACTCACCGATCATCCCCAGCATGCGCTGGCCGCGCGCCAGCAATCGGGTTTCGGTGCCATGCTCAGCTTCGAACTCGATGGCGACGAACCGGCCATCCGCGCCTTTGTCGATGGCCTTGAATACTTTTCCTTGGCCGAGTCGCTCGGTGGCGTGGAAAGCCTCATTGCGCACCCGGCGTCGATGACGCACGCATCGATGGCGCCCGAGGCCCGCCGCACGGCCGGCATCAGCGACAGCCTGCTGCGCCTGTCGGTGGGCATCGAGGATGGCGACGACCTGATCGCCGACCTCGATGCCGCGCTGCTGCGCGCGCAGGCCAAGCAGCCCAAACGCCGGGTCGGTGCATGAGCGCGGTGTTGGCGACGAGCTCCGGCCCTGCGCGCAAGGCCATCGTCTTGCTGGGCACGGGCGTAGTCGGCAGCGCCCTGCTACGCCTGTTGCAAACCCCCGCGGCCCATGGCTTGCACCTGGTGGGCGCGGCCAATTCCCGTCGGCAGCATGCCGACGCCGCCGGGCTCGCCCCGGCGCATGTCCGTGAGCGGCTGGCAGCCGAGTGCGGCGAACGCGACGACGACGCGCTGCTGGCGACCCTCGACGCCAGCGGCGCGTCCCGTCGCGTCATCGTCGACGCCACTGCCTGCAGCCGCGAGGCTTCGCAGCATGCCCGCTGGCTGCATGCGGGCTACCACGTGGTCACGGCCAACAAGGCCTCCGCCGGCGGGGAACTGCACAGCTGGCGTGCCCTGCAGGCGGCAGGTGCGGGCGATCGCTATGGCGATGCCGCCACCGTGGGCGCCGGGCTTCCCGTGCTGTCCACTCTCCGGCGCCTTCGCCAGTGCGGCGACAGCCTGCTCACGCTGGAAGGGGTTTTTTCCGGCTCCCTGTCGTGGCTGTTCAACCAGTACGACGGCAAGCAGGCGTTTTCCGCCCTGCTGCACGAGGCCCGACGGCAGGGTTATACCGAGCCCGACCCGCGTTCGGATCTTTCCGGCGAGGATGTCGCCCGCAAGCTCCTGATCATCGCGCGCACGGCGGGCTTCGCGCTGGGCCACGACGAAGTGGAAATCGAAAGCGTGGTGCCGGTGTCGCTTCAGGGCGTATCTACCGAGGAATTCCTGCAGCGGGCCGCGGAACTGGATGCGCCTTTGGCCGAACGGCATGCCAGGGCGGCGGCGCGTGGCTGCGTGCTTCGCTACCTGGCCCGGCTGAACCAGCGGGGCAGGGCGCGTGTCGGGCTGGTGGAAGTGCCTCGCGACCATCCATCAGCGCGGCTCACGGGCACCGATAACCAGTTCGCTCTTACCACCACCCGTTACCACGCCCAGCCGCTGGTGATCCAGGGGCCGGGCGCGGGACCTGAGATCACCGCGCAGGCCCTGCTGGGTGACGTGCTGTACGCCTGATCAGGCGCGCGGCTGCACCACGTGCGGGCCGTGGTCGCGTGCTTCGTTGTGGGCTTCGGCCCGAGCTTCGTCCACGCTCGGCGTGCGCCAGCCGGACTTCACGCCCCAGATGTAGAACACCAGGCCCACCACCGCCACCACGAGAAGGTCCACGCCGTAGGACATGTAGCCCATGCCGCCGAAAGTGGTGCTGCCGGCCCACGACAGCGCGGCCACCGAGGGCAGGTAGAAGATCAGCCACCAGGCGCCCTTCAGCTGCCGGCCGAAGTCGTGCCAGCCCTGCTTGTACTGGTAGTACAGGTACACCGGCAGGGCCACCACCATCAGCAGGATGATCTCGCCCGTGAGCGGCCAGCGCGCCCAGTACAGCAGCTCGGTGGCGAAGATGAAGGCGAGCCCCGCCACCACGGCCAGGCCCTTCAGGCGGAACGGGCGCGTCATGTCCGGCGCCGTACGGCGTAGTGTCATCGCGCTGACGGGGCCGGTCAGGTAGGAAATGATCGTCGCCACCGAGATCACCGCCGCCAGGGTTCCCCAGCCGCGGAACTTGAACAGGAACAGGAACGACACCGCCAGGTTCAGCCACATCGCCGGGCGCGGCACGCCCCACTTCGGATGCAGGCGGCCAAGCAGCTTCGGCAGCGTGCCGTTACGCTCCATGCCGTAGAGCATGCGGGCGGTGGTGGCCGTATAGGTGATGCCGGTACCGCTGGGACTGATGAAGGCATCGGCGTACAGCAGCATGGCCAGCCAGTGCAGATTCACGATCACGGCCAGCTGCGCGAACGGCGAGCTGAAGTCGATGCCGTTCCAGCCGGCCTTGGCCAGCAGATCCTGCGGTACCGCGCCGATGTAGGCCACCTGCAGCAGCACGTAGACGACGGCGGCAAGGGCGATCGAGCCCAGCACCGCGAACGGAATGCTTCGCCCTGGGTTACGTGCCTCGCCCGCCAGGTTCACCGGGCTTTGGAAGCCGTTGAAGCTGAAGACGATGCCCGCCGTGGCGACGGCGGTGAGCACCGCCGCGAAGTCGATCGCGTGCGCCCCGCCGTGGATGCCAACGGAAAAGTTCTCCTTATGGAATCCGCTGGCGATCAGGGCGACGCCCGTGGCTGCGGGCACGACGAGCTTGAAGATGGTGATGGCGGTATTGGAGTGCGCAAACAGCTTTACGCTCCAGAAATTGACCAGGAAGTAGATCACCACCAGCACGGCGGCGATCCCCAAGCCCAGCTCGCTCAGTTCGCCGTGGCCGCCGGGGATGTGCATGTAGAGGTCTTTCGCCCACTGCCACTTCCACGAGGCCATGTACTGTACCGAGGCTTCCGCTTCCACCGGGATCACCGAGACGATGGCGATCCAGTTGGCCCAGGCGCCGATGAAGCCGACCAGCGAACCGTGGGAATAGTGGCTATAGCGCACCATGCCGCCGGACTCGGGGAACATCGCGCCCAGTTCCGCATAGGTAAGGGCGATGGTCATGATGATCGCCGCGCCCAGTACCCACGCCCAGACCGCGCCGGGGCCGGCCAGCCCCGCGGCCTTCCATGCGCCGAACAGCCAGCCTGAGCCGATGATCGACCCTAAGCCCGTGAGCATCAGGGCGAAGGGGCCGACTTCGCGGCGTATTCCGGTCGATTGGGACATCGAGATTCCTTGCGGGGTGGACGCACAAGGCCGGGATCATGACAGGACCCGGTCCCGATGTCAGGACCGGACCGCCGGGGGGATCAGCACTCGATGACGTTGACCGCCAGGCCGCCGCGCGAGGTTTCCTTGTATTTATCCTTCATGTCGCGGCCGGTGTCGCGCATGGTGGCGATCACCTTGTCCAGCGATACGCGGTGCTTGCCGTCGCTCTTCATGGCCATGCGGCTGGCGTTGATGGCCTTGACCGCGCCCATCGCGTTACGCTCGATGCAGGGAATTTGCACCAGGCCGCCGATCGGGTCGCAGGTCAGGCCCAGGTTGTGTTCCATGCCGATCTCGGCGGCGTTCTCGACCTGGAAAATGTTACCGCCCAGCGCCGCGGTAAGGCCGCCGGCGGCCATCGAGCAGGCCACGCCCACTTCGCCCTGGCAGCCGACCTCGGCGCCGGAAATCGAGGCGTTTTCCTTATAAAGAATACCGATGGCTCCGGCCGTCAGCAGGAAATTGAGCACCCCGTCGGTGTCGTGGCTGGGGCAGAAGCGGTCGTAGTAGTGCAGCACCGCCGGCACGATGCCGGCCGCGCCATTGGTGGGCGCGGTGACCACGCGGCCGCCGGCGGCGTTTTCCTCATTCACCGCCAGGGCATAGAGGTTCACCCAGTCAAGGATGCTCAGCGGATCCTTCAGCGCAGCTTCCGGGCGGTCGCGCAGTTCTGCCGCCATGCGCGGCGCACGGCGCACCACCTTCAGGCCGCCGGGAAGCACGCCGGGCGAGCGCAGGCCGCGGTTGACGCAGTCCTGCATGGCCGTCCACAGCGTGAGCAGGCCCTCTCGGATCTCCGCCTCGCTGCGCCAGATTTTCTCGTTGGCCATCATCAGCTGGGCGATGGTGAGCTTGTTCGCCTCGCACAACGCCAGCAGTTGATCGCCACTGGAAAAGGGGTACGGCTGCTCGGAGGTATCGGCCACGATGCGGTCTTCGGCGGCCTCGTCGTGATTGACCACGAAGCCGCCGCCGACGGAGTAATAATCGCGCGTGGCCACTTCGTTGCCTTGGGCGTCGTACGCGCTGTAGCGCATGCCGTTGGTGTGGAAGGGCAGCTTCTGGCGCTTGTTGAACACCAGGTCGGATTTTTCGTCAAAGTCGATCTCGTGCCGCCCCAGCACGTTGATCCGTTTGCTTTTACGGATGCGGGCAAGCGTGGCGTCGATCTGGTCGGGGTCGACCGAGTCGGGCCATTGCCCTTCGATGCCCAGCAGCACCGCCTTGTCGGTGCCATGGCCGCGGCCGGTCATGGCCAGCGATCCGTAGAGCTCGCAGCGCACGCGCGTGACGCGGTCGAGCACGCCCTTTTCGGCCAGCCAGTGCTCGCAAAAGCGCGCGGCGGCGCGCATGGGGCCGACGGTATGGGACGAAGACGGTCCGATGCCGATCTTGAAGAGGTCGAAGACGCTGACTGCCATGGGGAAGCAACTGGGGCGGGGAAGGACGTTATTCTACGCGCATGACAGATTTCGTCCTCTACCAGCGGGATTACTGCAAACTTTGCGACCAGGCCCTGGCCCTGATGGCGGCGGTACGGGCACCGGACTTCGATAGTGCCTGGGTGGATGACGATCCGGTGCTTGAAGAGGCCTATGGCTCCCGCGTGCCTGTGCTGCGCGACTGTCGCGACGGCCGCGAGATGGACTGGCCCTTCGACGAATCGACCCTGCGCCACTTTCTGCAGCGTTAGCCTTAAGCCGGCGGCGTGAGGCGTGCGGGGGAGGAGCCGGCGGGGATCGTTTTCTTCACTAAGTCCTCGGTCGGCTTTGCCTCCCTGCGGAAGCGTTCTGAAAACGATCCCCGCCGGCTCCCCGAACCGTCACGGTGGGCCGCGGGAAGGGAATGGGGAGAACGGAGCGGAATGGAGTGGCGGAGGAGGGTTAGGGTAGTGCGGGGTCGCGGCGGAGGCGGCGGAGGATTTCTTCGCGGGCCTCGCGCAGGATGGAATCGCGGTCCAGGCCTGCCACCACCTCGGCGACGGCGCGCTTGGGGCCGTGTTCGCCCCAGGATTTTCCTGCCACCAGGTACCGTTCGGCGGCGCGGCCGATCAATACGGTGGCATACCAGGCCAGTGCGCCCTGGGCGGCGCCGGTGACTACTACGGATAACCCGCCACTCAATCCTTTCAGCGCCGAGGCCGCCAGCTGCATGCCCCAGATCGCGCCCATCAGGGCGATCAGCTGCGCCGACACGGTGGCCACCAGCCGGCCGGATTCGGCCCGCGTCAGCGGCATGCCGTAGACGCGCGAAAGCTGCACCACCATGGCCGCGTCCAGGCCCGCCGCGGCCAGGAGGTCCGCCACGGGAATGGGGTTGAGCGCCACCGCGACGCCCTTGGCCAGGCAGTACTGGCGAATGACGCGGCTGGCCAGCTCGCGGCGGCTGGCGGCGATGCGCTGGCCCACCTGGTCGACCAGGCGGCCGGCGAACAGGCCCGCGTTGATCGCGTTGAGCGCCTTGCCGTCGCGTCGGGCGATATCCAGCAGGCGGGTACGAAGGGCGTCGACGTCCGGCGGTTGGGGCACGGTCGATTCAAGGCTTGAAGCCGTCATCACCCGCAGCGGTGCGGGTAGCGCACAGACGGCGATGACGTCTTCGGGCCGCACCATGCCCGCCGTACGGGAACGCAGGTGCGCAAGCAATTCCTCGCGCTCGGCCGGGGCATAGCGATCGGCCTTGTTCAACGCCAACAGCACGGGACGCTGGGTGGCCGACAACGCGCGCAAGGCATCGAGTTCGTCACGGGTGAGGTCGCCATCGGCCACGTACACCACCAGGTCGCTCACCTGGGCCACGTCCACTGCGAGTGCTTCACGTGCTTCGCCACCGAGCTCGTTGATGCCTGGTGTGTCGATCAGCACCAAACCGCCACTGGCTGCTTCATCCAGCCGGGCTGGCTCGGCTTCGGTCGTAGTGCCATGGAGCACACCCACTTCGAAGGCCTGGCGGCCCAGGAGGGCGTTGCCCAGCGCGGATTTTCCCGCCGAGACGCGGCCGAACACCGCCACGTGCAATTCGTCGCGTTGCAGCTTGTCGAGCATCGAGGCGACGCGCGCGAAATCGGCAGCAAGCTCCTGCCTCACTGCCGGTGGAATGCCTGGATCGTCGAGCAATTCCTGCAGCGATCGCGCCATGCCGTCATGGTTGGGGGTCAGAGTATTCACTCTGATCCCGGCATCGGCGACAGCTGGGTCGGTCGCTGGGGAGTGGCCCAACCGGCGCCACCGCCGCCAGACCGAACGCAGGTCCACGTGGGCGGCTTTACTTCGGTTGCAGCAACAGGTGCGCGTTCACCTTCACCGCATTGCCGATGGTCGAGGTGTCCTTGTACTCACCGCTGCCTACGCCGAAGTCGAGGCGGTTGATCACGGTGGCGACGTCCAGCGAGGCTGCACCCGAGCCCTGCGTGAAGGTGACTTTCAACTGTACCGGCTTGGTTACCCCATGCAAGGTGAGGTTGCCGTTGGCCACCACGCCATTGCCGGCCTTGGCAAAGCTAGTGGTCACGAAGTGGGCCTGCGGGAATTTCGCCGTGTCGAAGAAATCGGCGCTGGGCAGTGCATGGTCGCGATCGTTGTCGCCGGTGGTGGCGCTGGCCAGGTTCACCGTTACATCGAACTTCGACGCGGCAAGGTTCGCCGGGTCGTAACTGATTGCTGCGTTGAATTTGTTGAAACTGCCGTCGAAGGTGGCGCCCTGGAACGTGCCGGTGAAGCCCAGCGTGCTGGCTGGCTGTACGTTGTAGTCGGCGGCAACGCCCGTGAGGGGCGCGAGCGCGAATGCAAGGCCGAGGGCAAGGATGGTGCGATTCATGAGGGGTCTCCTGACGGGGGAACCTTGCGCGGGCGTCCGAAGGGCAGCATGCGCCGCAGGACGTTGTCGCGCAGGATGAAATGGTGCCATAGCGCGGCGCCGACATGCGCAACGAGCACCAGCAACAGGGCGTAGAACAGGTATTCGTGCACGAGTACGGCCACGTGCATGAGCTGGTCGTCCTTGGCCACCAGCGGCGGCAGGTTGAACAGCTTGAACCACTGCAGCGGATAACCGTGGGCCGAGTTGAACACCCAGCCGGACACCGGGATCGCCACGATCAGCACGTAAAGCAAGCCGTGTGTCACGTGGGCTGCCAGCCGTTGCCAGGCGGGAGCGGGTTCGTCCGGCGGACGCCGGTCGCCCATGCGCCAGGCCAGGCGCAGCAGGAACAAGGCAAGCACGGTCAGGCCGATCGACTTGTGCAGTGCGAAGATGTTGATCTTCGCCAGCGACGGCGCCAGCGAAGTCATCCACAGTCCGAAAATACCGTTGCCGAGGATGGCCAGCGCCATCAGCCAATGGAAGAATCGTGCGCCGGTACCCCAGCGCGAATCATCACTGCGCAGTGCCACGGTCAGGCTCCTTGCTGCCGGCGTCGTCGCCGCGGATGGCTTCGATCTCAAGCCACACGGTAACCGAGCGGCCAATGGAATTGGGATTGGATTTCATGCCGAAGAGGGTGCGGTCCAGGGTGAAGTTCGCCGAGAAGCCCGCCACGTCGTGCATGCCGTAGATGGTGCGCGCGTTACGATTCAGGCGGAAGGGGATATCCACCGGCAGGCGTACCCCGCGCAAGGTGAGCTGGCCATGCAACACGCCCGTGTCGTCACCGGTCTTTTCGACCGACGTACTGTCGAACGTGGCGGTGGGAAAACGGGAAGCGGCAAACAGGTCGCTGCCGCGCACCGCGTCGTTCCATTTCGCATCGCCCATGTCCACGCCGGCGGTATCGATCACCACGTGAGTGGACGAATCGCTCCAGTTGGTTGCATCGAAGGAAAGCTTGCCCGACACGTGCAACCGTCCGAACGAGCGCGAGAAGCCATTGTGATCGACGCTGAAGACCACCTGGCTGTGCACCGGATCGTACTGGTACGCCACGGGTGCGGCGGTTGCGGTGCAGGCGAAAGCTGCCGTCAGGAGGGCAGGAAGCAGCATCGCGATACGGGACTTGGAAACGATCATGCCTCCCAGTGTGCCCTTGCTGCCCACCGCACCGCCACCCACCGCTTCATGAACGCATTGTCATCCTGGCTGAACACTGCTGCCGGGGCCGGCCGATTCGCGCAGGGCCTCGGCCGCCATCGCCGCCAGTGCCTTCACCCGCTCGCCATTGCGGTCGGCGAGCCATGCCTTGAGCCGTTCGTTGGCATCGTCATGGTCCAGTGCATGCCGCTCGGCCAGCGAGGCCGACAGTGCCTTGCCCATGCTGTCGAAGATCAGGGCATAGGCAAACGCATGCAGCAGGCCGCCGCCCAGCGTGCCCAGGCCCGGGAAGGCCTTCAGCGCATTACCGGCCACCGCAAGCACGATGGACGATCCCGAGCGAAGGGTCAGCCGGGCCTGGCGGATGAAGTCGTCCACCTGCACCTGGCTTGCGCTCACCCCATAAAGGTCGGCCAGTGCACGCACCATGCCGGTGGCAATGACGCCCTGGATCACCAGGTCGCTGCCCGGTGCCACCGCCGCCATCGCGCCAACCACGGCGCGACGGGCATAGCGCGCCACGATGCGCGCGGCCTGGGCCTCGCGGGCGGCCGCCTCGGATGCTGTAAGGCGGGTGTCCAGGGAGGCGAAGACGGCTTTCTCTCGCGCCGGTTCCAGCGCTTGCACGCCACGCCCGAGCAGACGGTCCAGGACCCTGGCAAGCTCATGCGTATCGGGCAGCCGCGTGCGCTCGACGCGCTCGCTGCGGCCGTCGGGCAGTTCGCGCACGAATACTTCCGTGCCGCCGGCTATCGTCGGCACCACGGCGTCGGCGCTGTCGCGCAGTTGCGTGCGCAACCGCCCGAGCACGAGCTTCAGTTCCGAGGCGTTGCGTTCGTCCGCCTTGTTCAGGGCCACCACCGTGGGTTTGCCGAAGCTGGCAAGCCAGGCGACGTCGCTTGCCTGGGTGCGGGTGAGTTCGGCGGTGCATACGTAGATCACGGCATGCGCGCGCAGGGCTTCCTCCCGGGCGCTGGCTTCGAAAGCTTCGCCACCGGCCTCTCGGTTGCCCGGGACATCGGCCAACACCCAGGCGCTGCCATCGCGCTCGCCCTGGTGCAGGCGGATATCCCTGGTGGTGCCGCCGGCGACGCCGATGGCGGCATCGGCACCGGGCACCAGGGCGCGCACCAGGCTGGACTTGCCCATCGAGATATCGCCGAACACCGCGACGTGCACCTGTCCGCCTTCGCGCCTGCGGTCGAGTTCGGCCAGTTCCGCGCGAGCCCCGGGCGCCGCCGCGCCACCGGACTCCAGCGCCTCGATGCGTGCCTGCAAGGCGGGCCGGTCAGGCACGACGCGCGAAGGGCGCGGACGCGCCGGGCGCCACAGCCACCACGCGGCGGCGCCGATGGCGGCGAAGCCCGCAACCACAAGCACGCCGATCGCCCACTGCCAGGCCGCCGGTAACGCCGCCACCTCGCGTGCCAGCGTGATCGCCCGTGTGGCGATCAGCAGCAACAGCAGCACCATCGCCGCGACCGCCACCATGGCAAACAGCCGCCCTAGGCGCATGGGCTTGCACCTTTATTCGTCATGCGCTGGGGAAAGGTTCGGTTCGCGTCCATCCGGGCTGATGATAGTCTGCGCGCGGCGCCCAACGAACATGGATGATCACGTGGCCCGATGGATCCTGGCTGGCCTGCTGGCCTGTCTTTGCCTTGCCGGCGTGAAGGCGACCGAAAGCATCGTCGCTGCACCCGCCGATGCCGCCGCGGCGATGCGGCACAAGATGCAATTCCGCCATTTCGCCATGGCCGACGGTTTGCCCTCGCGCAGGCTTCGTGCCCTGGTGCAGGACTCCACCGGATTTCTCTGGATCGGCTCCGATGCGGGGCTGGCGCGTTTCGATGGCGTCGAATTCGACGTCTTCCGGCGTGAGACGCATGTGGCCGGTTCCATCGGCGGCAATCGCTTCGACGCCCTGGTGGTGGACCGCGCCGGACGCGTGTGGGCGGGCGGCATCGGTTCGGGACTCAGCCGCCGCAATGCCGATGGCAGTTTCACCACGTGGCGCCACGTGGAAGGAGAACCGCGCAGCCTGGCCGACGACGACGTGCAGGCACTGGCTGTGGGTATCGATGGCGAGGTGTGGATCGGTACCCGGCACCGCGGCTTGCTTCGCCTTCGGCCGGACGGAGGATGGCCGGAGCCGGTGGCTTTTTCCCCACCGGCAACGCGTTCGCCCGGCCCGGGGGAGGTCAATGCCCTGCACGTGGATGGCGATGGCGCGCTGTGGATGGGGGCACCCACGGCCTGGGTCGCCTGGATGCCCGGGGCAACTGGACATGGCTTGCGTTCCCAGGTGGCCCGCCGCCTGCCGTCCATGCCCTGGACATCGATGCCGGTGGGCTGCGTGTTGCCAGCGAGCGGGGCCTGTTCGTCGTCAATGGTGATCATTTGCAGTTGGTCGAAGGAACCGAAGGACGGCAGGTAACGGCCAGTCTTCGCGACTCGCAGGGGACACTCTGGATCGCCTTGACCGGTGCCGGCCTGCTATTGATCGAGCCAGGCGGGCAGGCGATCCAGGTGTCGCCGCGGCCGTACCTCCCCCACGGGCTTCCCGGCCGCCACGTCGTTCGCCTGCTGGAGGATCACGAAGGCGGCATCTGGTGCGCACTCAGCGATGGCGGCCTGGCCTATGTCGGCCCGGGGTGGGAACGCTTCTTCCTGGTGAGCCATGTGCCCGACGAGCCGTTAGGCCTGCCGCGCCGCGCCGCCAGTGCCGTGGCGGCCACCCGCAACGGCGACGCCTGGGTGGGCGGCATGCATGGCTGGATCGCGCGCATGTCGGTGGCTTCCGAAGCCGTGCTCGAACGCCTGCCGGACGTTGGCGCAAGGGTAGATGCCTTGCTGGAGGCCGCCGACGGCACGTTATGGATCGGCACTGCGCGCGGTTTGATGGTGCGCCGTCCAGGGGCAGGCGTGGTCAATACGATAGCGGGGCCTACTGAAGCGGTGACCGGCCTCGTCGAATCGCCGTCCGGGACGGTGTATGCCAGCACGCGCAACCGTGGTGTCTGGAAGCTTGAGCGGGGTCAGGCGCGTGCGTCACCATTGACAGTGCCCCGTTCGAGTATCCATGACGATACCCGGCAGTTGTTGATGGTGGGTGCCTCGCCATGGCGTGCCGGTAGCAACGGCGTGCAATGGCTCCCACCCGGTGCGCGCCATTTCGAGCCTGTGCCCGGCGTGGACGCGGGTGCGGTCGACGCCCTGGCCATCTCGGGCGATGACCTCTGGGTGGCCCGCGCCGACAGTCTCCAGCGCTATCGCTGGCGGAACGGACACGCGGTGAAGCTGCAGTCGATCGACCAGGCCGCCGGCTGGCCGCGCACCGACGTCCTCTCCATCGGCGTGGGACCGCGCATGCACGTCTGGGGCCTGGGCGCGGCAGGGTTGTGGACGTATGCGTCGGAAACCGGTGAAGCCAGGACACTGGGGCTTACCGATGGACTCTTCAGCGCCGAGTTCACCGATGGAACCACGGCTGTGCTGCCCAACGGCATCATCCTCGGCGCCACCCTCGATGGCGTGCTGGGGTTTGATCCCGCAGCGCCGGTGTCCATGATCCCGGCGCCACCGATTACCGTGCGTTCGATCTCCATTCGCCGGGACAACCGGCGTATCGACCTGCCGCTGGATGGCCGGCCGCTGCACTTGGGCTGGCGCGACCGCGAGCTCACGATCCAGGTACGCGCCTTGTCCTTCGTGGACGGAGACGCCAACCGCTATCGGTTCCGGCTCGATGGGCAGAACGAGTCCTGGTTCGATACCGGCCATCGCGGCTTCAGGGAGTTCGCGCAACTGGAGGCCGGCCGCCACCAGCTATGGGTGGAGGGTGCCGCCCCCCATGGTCCGTGGGGGGCGCTGAGACGGCCTGTGGAAGTGATCGTCGAGCGGGCGCCATGGACGCGCCCCTGGGCATGGGCGGCCTATGTCCTGGCCGCGTGCCTGTTGGCGTGGGCCGTGATGTTGCGCACGCGAAACACGATGGACCGACGGATGCAGGTGCGGCTTGCCCGCCAGGCACGCCAGCTTGCCGAAGAGGCCAACGACGCCAAGACAAGCTTCATCGGCATACTCGGCCACGAACTGCGCACGCCGATGACAGGCGTACTGGGCATGGCCGAATTGTTGGCGTCCACGCCGCTGACGACTGTGCAGGCCGGGTATGTCCGTGCCATGCGGCAATCGGGACGGCTGTTGTTGCGGCTGCTGGACAATGTGCTGGACTTGACCCGGCTGGGATTGGCGCGGTTGGAACTTGAGAATGCAGGCTTCGACCCGGCTGTATTGCTGGCCGACATCGTGGCTGTCGAACGACCGCTGGCGACAACGCGGGGTCTGCGGCTGCTGGTTTCGTTGCCGCCTTCGGGCCTCCGTCGAAGGCTGGGCGATGAGGCGCGCGTCCGTCAGATCCTGCTGAACCTGGTCAGTAATGCCGTGAAGTTCACCGAGCATGGGCATGTGACGGTAAGCGGGCACGATGGGCCGGCGGGCCTCGTATTCACCGTCGCCGACACCGGTCCCGGCATCGCCGCACATGATCGCGAGCGCTTGTTCCAGCGTTACGAGCAGGCACGGACGCGGCAACGTGCCCATGGCTTCGGCCTGGGCTTGCCGATCTGCCGGGAACTGGCAACGCTCATGGGCGGCAGCATTGAGTTGGACTCGACACCTGGCCAGGGTTCGATCTTCACCGTGCGCCTGCCGCTTCCCGAGCCGCCCGACCATGGTGCCGCCGCGGGTCAGCAAGGCGCCGAAGCCGCAGTCAGTGCCAGGCGCATCCTGTTGGTGGAGGACGACGCTACCGTCGCCGCGGTGATCGCGGGGCTGCTGCGCCAATCAGGCCATGCCGTGACATCGGCTTCGCACGCGCTCGACGCCATGGGCTGCATGGAAGACGCCGTCTTCGATGTGGCGGTGCTGGACCTGGACCTCCCCGGGATTGATGGCTTCGGTCTGGCCCGCTGGCTTGGCCTGCGGCAACCGTCGCTACCGATTCTTGCGGTGAGTGCCCGTTCGATGGGCGACGAGGAGGAACGCGTGGCCGCGGCCGGCATGCGGGGCTTTGCGCGCAAGCCCGTGGATGCTGTGACGTTGCAGCGCCTCCTGGCCGGCCTGGATTAGCCTGACGTTACATGTCGTGCTTGGCGACTTCGAAGCCCATGCGCTTGTACTCGGCCCAGCGCTTGCGCGAACCCTCGCGCTCGGCGGAGTCGGCGGCCACCACTTCGAGCACGCGGTCGAAGTTTCCCGGAGCGCAGGCATCGCGAAGGTTGATCACCAGCGCCCGGTCGGCGGTGTCCACGCCCGGGGGCGCGATCAGCACGGCGGTGTCGGCGTCGTCGTCATCACCCGCCAGCTGGTGCGGAATGAAGGCGTCGTCGTCGAATGACCACAAGAGGTCGTCCAACGCCTCGGCCTGTTCGAAATCTCGCACCAGTACCAGGGTGAACTGTTTCGCTGCCAGCGCCTTGCGCGCCAGCTCACACACCAGCAGCAGCGGCTCTTCGCGGAACCGCGGCTTGTCGATGAGGTAGAAGTCGGCGCGCGGCATCGATCAGGCTTGGCCTGCACGGTGGATCAACCACTGCACCAGCATCGGCACGGGGCGGCCGGTGGCCAGGCCCTTGCGGCCCTCGTCCCAGGCGGTGCCGGCGATGTCCAGGTGCGCCCAGCGACGGCCTTCGGTGAAGCGGGCGAGGAAACAGCCGGCGGTGATCGCGCCGCCGAACTTGCCACCGATGTTGGCGACGTCGGCGAAGCCGGATTCCAGCCCGCTTTGGTATTCGTCCCACAGCGGCAGGCGCCAGCCGCGGTCGAGGCTGGCTTCGCCCGCAGCGATGATCTCGGCGGCGAGGTCATCGTGCTTGCTCATCACGCCCGTGGCGTGCTTGCCCAGGGCGACTACGCAGGCGCCGGTAAGGGTAGCCGCGTCGATGATCACGGCCGGGTCGAAGCGGTCGCCCGTGTAAGTGAGGGCGTCGCACAGGATCAATCGGCCTTCGGCGTCCGTATTGAGCACCTCGATGGTGAGGCCTGAAAGACTCGTCAGCACGTCGCCCGGGCGATAGGCCGAGCCGTCGGGCATGTTTTCCACCGCCGGCACCACGCACACCAGGTTCACCGGAAGATCCAGTTCCACCGTGGCGACGAACGCGCCAAGCACGCCGGCGGCGCCGCACATGTCGAACTTCATCTCTTCCATGCCCGCGCCCGGCTTCAGGCTGATGCCGCCGGTGTCGAAGGTGATGCCCTTGCCGACTAAGGCATAGGGCTTCTCGCCCTCCGCCCCGCCGCGGTACTGCAGCACGATCAGCTTGGGTGCGTTGGCCGAGCCACGGGCGACCGCCAGCAGCGAGCCGAAGCCGAGCTTTTCCATTTCCTCGCGCTCGAGCACTTCGCATTCGACGTTCACCCGGCGATCGGCGAACTCGCGAGCCTGGTCGGCAAGATAGGCGGGGTTGCAGATATTCGGCGGCAGGTTGCCCAGTTCGCGCGCCAGGCGGGTGCCGGTGGCGATCGCGGCGGCCTCCACGAGGCCGCGTTCGCCCGCCGCCTCGGCCGTGATGGTCACGGCGCTGAGTTCGGGCGTTTTCTTCGCTTCCTTCGGCTTGAAGGTGGCGGTGTAGCGGTAGGCGGCGTGGTCGAAGGCCAGGGCGGCGGTGCGGGTGCGCCAGGCGATGTCGCGGCCGGGCACATCGATTTCGGCCAGGTGCACCACGGCGCTTTCCACCGGCAAGCGGCCCACTGCGCGGGCAGCCTCCAGGCAGACCTTCTGGTAGCGCTGGGCGTCGAAGCCCTTCTGCGCGCCCAGCCCAACCACCACCACGCGCTCGGCCGGGGCGTCGACCGGGGCAAACAGGATCACGGCGGTACCGGCCTTTCCGGTGATGTCCCCGGATTCCACCATGCGCTTGACGACGCCACCGCAGGCGACGTCCAGCCGGGCCGCGGCGCTGGTGAGCACACCGTGCTCAAATACGCCGACGACGGCGCAGGGCGTGGGGCCTGAGTCGGGAAGGCTGGAACCAAGGCTGAACTGAAGCGTCATCGAAAACTGTCCTGCGCGAACCCGCCGATGCCTCGACAGGATAGACTTTACGATTGCCGCCCCTACCGGGCACGGCGCTAACCGTACATTCTAACGCTTGAGCATCCTCGACCGCTATTTCCTCCGCGAGCTGGCCTATAGCATCGCCGCGACGGCCATCGTGCTGCTGGTGATCCTGGCTGGCGGCACCTTTGCGCGCGTGCTCGCCCAGGTGGCCAACGGTACCTTCCCCCCCGGCATCATGTTCCAGGTGCTGGGCCTGCGCATGGCCGACGCGCTGTCGGGCATGCTGCCCCTGGCCGCCTTCCTGGGCACCCTGGTGGCACTGGGACGGATGTACCGCGAAAGCGAAATGCACGTGCTTTCGTCCTCGGGCATGGGGGCGATGGGCCTGGTCCGGCCGATCGCGGCGCTGGCCCTCATCACCGCGCTCATCGTCGGCACGGTGGCGATCTGGCTTGGCCCGCTGGCCAGCCGCACCTCCGACCAGATGATCGCCGACGCCAACCGTTCGGTGATCGCCGCGGGCCTGGATGCCGGCCGCTTCACCGCGCTGCCGGGCAAGGGCGGGGTGATCTTCGTCGATACGCTCAGCCGCGACGGCAGCAAGCTTGGCCATACCTTCCTGGCCAAGGACGTGATCACCTCCAAGGGCGTGCACGTGGTACGCCTGGTCACCGCCAACAGCGGCCAGATGTACCAGGAAAGCGACGGCGACGGCCGGTTCATCGCCCTGCATACCGGCTGGCAGTACGAAATTCCCCTCGAAGGGGACAACTGGCGGCGCATGCGCTTCGAGCAGAACGATTCATCCCTTTCCGCGGTCCAGGGCGACGACGATGACGACGACCCCGTGCACTCGATGAGCTTCGGCGACTTGCGCAAGGCCACCACCACCGAGGCCCACGCCGAGATCGCCTGGCGCATCGCCGCGCCCGTCACCGCGTTGGTGCTGCTGATGCTGGCAACACCCCTGTCGCGGCAGTCACCCCGCGAGGCGCGCTACGGGCGCCTGATGATCGCGGTGCTCAGCTATTTCCTGTACCTGGCCCTGATGCAGATCATCCGCACCTGGATCATCAAGGGCACGCTGCATACCTCGGCACCGATGTGGACGATCCACGTGATCATCTTCGGCACGGCGGCATGGTTCTTCACCCGCCAGTACGCGCCGCGCAAGGTTCGCAATCTGGTCGCAGCCGCACCGGTGGCGGGCGCATGATCTCCCTTCGAATCAAGCGTGCCGACCGCCTGGTAGCCATCAGCGTGCTCGGCACGCTCGTCGTGGTCTGGCTGATCCTGGTCGGTTTCGACGCGCTGCTGCAGTTCGGCAAACAGCTGGGCAAGCTCGACAAGAACGGCTTCACCGCTACCCAGGCAGCGGCGTACATCCTGCTTACCGTGCCGCGCCGCCTATACGAATATTTCGGCAACGCCGCTCTCATCGGCGGCCTGCTGGGACTGGGCGGCCTGGCCTCCAGCGGCGAGCTCACCGCGCTTCGCGCGGCGGGGATGTCGAAGCTGCGCATCGCGGTGTCGGTGACGGGCGTGGTAGCCCTGCTCACCCTTGGCGTGGTGATCCTGGGCGAAACCCTGGCCCCGGTAGGCGACCAGCGTGCGCAGGCGATGATGGTTCGCTACAAGTCCTCGAACCTGGGCCTTACCACCGACAGCGGCCTGTGGGCGAAGGACGGCCTCAGCATCATCAATGCGAAGAACGCACGCCTGCTCACCGGCAATACGCTCGGCGCCGGCGTGCAGCTGGACGACGTGCGCGTGGTGCACCTGACCGACGATGGGCAGGTGTCGAGCTTCGATCACGCCCGCCTGGCCGAACACGACGGCGTGAAGTGGACGCTCAAAGACGTGCGCAGCACGACCCTCGATGCCACCGGCGTACACAGCAGTACGGTTCCGGTGAAACCGTGGGACACCAAACTCGATGCCCGCGTGCTGGAACAATCCGTGGTGCAGGTGGACAACCTCTCCATGCACGACCTGCGGCAGAACATGGCCTACATGGAAGCGAACGGCCAGAATCCCGGTTCATTCGCCGTGGCGTTCTGGGGCAGGGCGCTCTACCCCCTTACCGTGCTGGTGCTGGTGCTGTCGGCCATGCCCTTCGCCTTCGGCGCGCTGCGTTCGGGCGGCATGGGCAAGCGCATCTTTATCGGCATGCTCTTCGCCATCGGTTGGTACTTCTTCCAGAAGGCAGTGGTGAGCTTCGGCACCGTCTACGGCGTGCATCCGCTGGTGGCCAACCTGGCGCCCACGGTACTGCTGGCCGTCGGCGCCACCTTGTACTTCCGCAGGCACGGCTAGCGCATGCCGGGCGGCATGCCGTTGTGGTCGAGGAACAGGTAGCCGTTGCCGCGAGCGGTAAGTAGCGGCAAGGGCAGGCCGCTGCGGTCGTGCACCTTGCGGCGCAGTCGGAACACAAGCATCTCCAGGCGGCGGCGAGCGTTGGCAGGATCGCCATCGTCGAGCGCCCGCATGAGATCCTCGCGTGAGAGTGGCGAGCCGCCGGCATCGATCAGCGCGGCCAGCACGGTACGTTCGGTGGACGTCAGGGCAATGGCCTGATCGTCGGGCGTGAGAAGGCACCAGCCGGCGGTGTCCAGGCGCCAATGGCCTCCCTTGGCGGGCGGCGCGGATTCCGTGGTTGATGTCGATAGTGGCATGGCCGGTTCCGCGGCATCCATGCGCCGGGCCAGGCCGCGCACCGTGGCAATCACGGTATCGGCATCGGCGCTGTCGACAACCCAGGCATCGGCGCCCCAATCCACCACCTGGCTGGGCGAGAGCATGCCTTGGCGGGCGACGCCTGCCACGATCCCCACGGTCGATGCGTTGCGCAGATTACGCACCAGCGGCGCGCCGTCGTCGTCGATCACCGCGGCATCAACCAGCACGATGTCCATGCGCCGGCCCAACAGCAGGCGGTATAGCGCGCAGGAAGATCGCACCAGGTCGAGCGTGATGCCCGCCTCGGCCATGCGGGCGGAAAGTTCGCGCGGGAAAACGTTGCTACCCGGGAAGGCGTGCAACACCACGCGTGGCGTGGGCGAGCTGGTGTGACTGACTGGAATCATTGGCATCGTTCCCTCGATGATCGGTGATCGGCCTCCGTGCCGAGGGGTGTTTATAGCAGTACTGGCAGCCCTTCGGATATCGGGGAATGTCTCGTCGGGCATTGCCGACTAGCATGTATGCCTTCTGGCACTGTGTCGTAGGTCATGGTCCTCCCTAGGGTGGGAAGATCACCCAAGGGAGCCTAGGCCCATGCGTCCTCTCGTCCGTCCGTTCGTCCTTACCATCCTCGCCGCATGTTGCGGCGCGGCATTGGCCGCCACCCCCGAAGCCGCGCCGCTCGCCCGGCTGCCGGCGTGGGCGACGCCCGAGGCCTACACCCTGTCCTTCAAGGTCGATCCGAAGGAAACCAACTACAGCGGCAGCAGCACCATCAAGGTGAAGCTGTCGCAGGCGTCCGATCACTTGTGGCTGCATGGTCGCGATCTCACGGTAAGCAAGGTCGTGGTGACCGGTGCCGACGGCAAGGCGCATGAAGGCAAGTACGTGGCGGTGGCACCGAAGGAAGGCGTCTCCCGCATCGACTTCGGCAGCACCTTGAAGCCACAGGAAATCACCCTCGCCATCACCTTTACCGCGCCGCTCAACCAGCAGCTGCAGGGCCTGTACAAGGTGACGCACGAGGGCGTGCCCTATGCGATGACGCAGATGGAGCCGGTAAGCGCGCGCTTCGCCTTCCCGGGCTTCGACGAACCCTCGTTCAAGACGCCGTTCAACATCAGCCTTACGGTACCCGCCGACGACCAGGCCGTGGCCAACACCAGCGCGGTGAAGGAAGAGAAAGCCGGCGACGGCTGGAAGAAGGTGACCTTCGCCAAGACCGAACCGCTGCCGACGTACCTGGTCGCCTTCGGCGTCGGTCCCTGGGACATCGTCAAGGGCCCGGACATCGCGGCCACCAAGTACCGCGACCATGCCACCCCGCTGCGCGGCATCGCCGCCAAGGGCGAAGGCCATCGCATGCAGCATGTGCTGGGCGAAACGCAGTCGATCATCCATACGCTTGAGGACTACTACGGCTTCGGTTATCCGTTCGACAAGCTCGACCTCCTGGCCGCCCCGGACTTCTCCGCCGGTGCGATGGAGAACGCCGGCCTCGTGACCTTCCGTGACTGGCTGCTGCTGATCGATCCAGATTCCCCGGCGCAGTACGTGCGCGGCTCCTTCAACGTCAACGCCCACGAACTCGCCCACCAGTGGACGGGCGATACCGTCACCATGACCTGGTGGAACGACATCTGGTTGAACGAGGCCTTCGCCACCTGGATGCAGCAGAAGGTGACGCAGAAGGTGCATCCGGAATACCGCGCCGACCTTGACCGTATCCGCGGCGCGCAGGGTGCGATGAACAACGACGCGCTGGTGAGCGCGCGCAAGATTCGCCAGGAAATTACCGGCAACGGCGATATCGAAACCGCCTTCGACGGCATCACCTACCAGAAGGGCGCCGCGGTACTGGGCATGTTCGAAGGCTACGTGGGCGAGCCGATCTTCCAGAAGGGCATGCGCGCATATATCCAGGACCACAAGTTTGGCAATGCCAGCGCCGACGACCTGGTGGAATCGATCCGCAAGGCCGCCGACAAGGGCGAGGACTTCCGCAAGGCGTTCAAGAGCTTCCTTGACCAGTCCGGCGTGCCATACGTGCAGACCAAGGTGTCCACCGAAGGCGGCAAGACGGTGCTGCACCTGACGCAAAGCCGCTACCTGCCCACCGGCAGCACCGGCGATCGCAACCGCGTGTGGGGCGTGCCGGTGTGCGTGCGCTATGGCACCGCATCGGGCAGCAAGGTGAGTTGCGAGCTGCTGGATAAGGCATCGGGCACGATTACGCTCGATGGCGCATCCTCGCCCACCTGGGTGCTGGCCAACGCCAACGCCAGCGGCTACTACCGCTTCAGCATCGACAAGGCGGACCTCCCGCCGCTGGCGAAGGTGGCTTCTTCCTTGAGCGATGGCGAGCAGTTGGTGTACGCCGATGCACTGGATGCCGGCTTCAACCAGGGTGACCTCGACGCCCATGACGTGCTGGTGGGCCTGAAGCCGCTGACGACGAGCAAGACGCGTGAAGTGGCCGCCGTGCCGACGATGATGCTCGATCAGTTCTACTACCGCCTGGCCAAGACCGACGCACAGCGCGCGGCGGTGGTGAAGTATGCGAAGGACGCCTACCTCCCGCGCATGGAAGAGCTCGGTTACAAGCGCAAGACGGGTGAACCGGACAGCGACTCATTGCAGCGTGCAGCGCTGGCCGAGTTCCTCGGCGGCGACATGCGCATTGCCGAAGTCCGCAAGGCACTGCTGGCGCAGGGTGATGCGGCGCTGAAGCCGAAGGCCGATGGCCGCCTGGACCTGGGCGCGGCCGATCCGGATCTGCTTGGCGTGGCGCTGGGTGTGGCCACGCAGGAGCACGGCAAGCCCGCGGTGGACGCCCTGATTGCCGAGCTGCCCAAGAACAGCGACCCGCAGCAGCGCAATGCGATCCTGGCGGGCCTTGCCGAGACCAGCGACACCGCGCAGCTCAACCGCGTGCGTGATTACGCCCTCACCAAGGACGTCAAGGTCGGCGAGATGGCGGCGCTTCTGCGTGGCAATCGCGAAACCCGTCCGCAGCGCGACGCCCTGTGGAACTGGGCCACCACCAACTACGACAAGATCGTGGCCCGTACCGGCAGCTTCGGCGGCGGTGCATTGCCGCGCCTGATGGGCGGTGGCGGTTGCTCGGACGAAGAGGCCGCGCGCCTGCAGGATTTCTTCGCCACCCGTGCGAAGAACGTCTCCGGCGCCGAGCGCGGCCTGGCACAGACCACCGAAGGCGCCAAGCTGTGCGCGGCGGGCATCGCCAAGCAGGACCCGACTGCGCTCACGCGTTAACGGCGAAGGCGGAGCCGGAATAAGACTCCGGCCCCGACAACGAATCAAAGGGCGCTTCGGCGCCCTTTTTTTCTTCCCATGGGACGCCTCGGTACAATGCATCCATGAATCGACCTGCTCCCACCGTCCGCGACACCCTGTTGGCGGCTACCGAGCAACTGGGCGACCGGGTCGACGCCGAGTTGCTGCTGCTCCATGCGTTGGGCAAACCGCGCAGCTGGCTGTTCGCCCATGGCGATGATCCGATGCCCGCCGATGCCGGCGTGGTGTTCGATCATGCGGTAGCCAGGCGACTGGGGGGCGAGCCGGTCGCCTACATCACCGGTCGCCAGGGTTTCTGGTCACTGGACCTGGAAGTCACTCCCGATACCCTCATCCCCCGGCCCGAAACCGAGCTGCTGGTGGAAGCGGCGCTTGCTTGCGTGCCTGGCGATGCGCCCTGGCGGATCGTAGATCTCGGTACCGGAAGCGGGGCGATAGCCCTCGCGCTGGCCCGCGAACGGCCCCATGCGGATGTCGTGGCGGTGGATGCCAGTGCGGCAGCGCTCGACGTCGCCCGGCGCAATGCCCGAATCCATGACCTGGGCATGAGCTTCGTCCACGGTCACTGGCTTGATGCGGTGGCAGGGGAGCGCTTCGACCTTATCGTCTCCAATCCTCCGTATATCCAGGCGGGCGATCCGCACCTGGCGGCGTTGTCCCATGAGCCGTCCACGGCGCTGGTGGCCGGCGTCGACGGTCTGGACGACATCCGGCTCATTGTCAGCGGCAGTCCCGACGCACTGCTTCCCGGCGGCTGGTTGCTTCTCGAGCACGGCTGGGACCAGGGGCAAGCCGTGCGCGCCCTGTTTGGCGAGGAATGGCAACAGGTCGAGACGCTTTACGATCTGGAAGGCCGCGAGCGGGTTACCCGCGCGCGCTACGGCGATCGATAGTCCCAGTACAGGGAAACGCTGTCAGAGGAAGCCGTGACGTTCGTCGGTCACGTGATCCCTGTCACGAATGGCAAGCTTCCCCGCTTGATCGGCGCACGGCCGTCGCGTGATGGTCAACGTGTCCAGGCATCCGGCACAGGGTCGGGTGCGGACACGACCTCGATAAAAGGAATTTATCCATGCGTATCGTCCTGCCCATGGTCGCCTCGTGCGCCATGCTGTTCAGTGGACTTGCCTGCGCCGCGGGCTCCGTCGACAAAGAATCCTCCACTGTAGCCGCCGGTCTGCGGAATATCGCCTACTTCACCCAATGGGGAATCTATGGCCGCAACTATCACGTGCGGGATATCGATCGCAGCGGTTCGGCGGCGAAGCTCACGCACATCAACTACGCCTTCGCCAACGTGCGCAATGGTGTCTGTGAGGTCGGGCGCACCCAGCCCACCAACCCGACCACCGGTGAAGGCGGCGACGCCTGGGCCGACTACCAGAAAGGTTACAGCGTCGCCGATAGCGTCGCCGGGGTTGCGGACAGCTGGGACCAGCCACTGAAGGGCAACTGGAACCAGCTGCTGCAGCTGAAGAATAAATATCCCCAGCTGAAAGTGCTGGTATCGCTGGGCGGATGGACTTGGTCGCGTGGCTTCTCGGATGCGGCGCGGCCTGAGAACCGGCAGCGCTTCGTCGCCTCGTGCATCGATGCCTACATCCGCGGCAACCTGCCCCGCATGGGCGACGCGGGAGGGCCGGGCGCCGCGGCCGGGGTTTTCGACGGCATCGATGTCGACTGGGAATACCCTGCTGCGCCAGGCATCGACAACACCTCGCATTCGCCCGCCGACACCGAGAACTTCACCGCGCTGATGGCGGAGTTCCGGCGTCAACTCGATGCCGTGCGGCCCGGGTTGCTGCTCACCGCCGCCGTGGGCGCGGGTGTCGACAAAATCCGCGTCACCCGTCCTGGCGATTACAGCCGGTACCTGGACTTCATCAACGTCATGACTTACGACTTCCATGGCGGCTGGGAGAGCAACACCAACTTCCACTCAGCGCTGTACGCTACGCCCGCCGATCCCTCCACGGGAGATGTCCGCCGCTACAACACGCACGATGCCATCCAGGCCATGAAAGCCGCCGGCGTTCCGGCCGCCAAACTCAATCTGGGCATCGGCTTCTATGGCCGCGGCTGGACGGGCGTATCGCCGGTAGCCAATGGTCTTTACCAGGCGGGGCGCTCGGCACAAGGCACGTACGAAGCAGGTATCGAAGACTACAAGAAGCTGGCGGTACTCGGTTATCCGAGCTATCGCGACAGCACGGCCGGCGCGCACTGGATCTACGCCAATGGCCAATTCTGGAGCTACGACGACCCAGATAACATCGCACTGAAGATGCGCTACGTACGCGACCAGGGACTGGGCGGCGCGTTCTCGTGGGAACTCAGCGGCGACGACACCCGCGGCAGCCTGGTGCACGCGATGAGCCAGGGCTTGGGCTCGCGATAAAGTTCGATCAGGCTGGGGTCAGAGTGAATACTCTGACCCCGTTCCCCTCTGCGACTTAGCCGGTGCTGGCGACATCCGCGGGCATCAGATGGCCAAAACGCGTGCGGATGGCATGGCGGATGCCGGGCAGGTCCAGGCCCGCCATGCTCAGCACTTCCTCACGCGAGCCATGTTCCAGATAGGCATCGGGCAGGCCAAGGTGCAGGATCGGCAGCGTGATGCCATGCGCGGCCAACAGTTCCGCCACACCGGTACCCGCGCCACCGGCAATCGCGTTGTCTTCGAGGGTCACGAACGCCTCATGCGTGCGCGCCAGTTCCAGCACCAACGCTTCGTCCAGCGGCTTGACGAAGCGCATGTTGGCAAGCGTCGCGTCCACTTCGGCGGCGATCACCGCCGCCGGTGCCAGCATGGTGCCGAAGGACAGCATGGCCAGCCCATGGTGCCCGCGGCGGCGGATCTCGCCCTTGCCGATGGGAAGCACGTCCAACTGCGGTTCGATCTTCGCGCCCGGGCCGGTACCGCGCGGGTAGCGCACGGCGGCGGGGCCTTGGTAGTGGAAGCCGGTGGACAGCATCTGCCGGCATTCGTTTTCATCCGAAGGCGCCATGATCACCATGTTCGGCAGGCAGCGCAGGAACGAAAGATCGAAGCTGCCGGCATGCGTGGCGCCGTCCGGGCCGACCACGCCGGCGCGGTCGATGGCAAAAGTCACGTCCAGGTTCTGCAGCGCCACATCGTGGATGGCCTGGTCGTAGGCGCGCTGCAGGAAGGTGGAATAGATCGCCACCACGGGCTTGGCGCCCTCGCAGGCCATGCCGGCGGCCAGGGTGACCGCGTGCTGCTCGGCAATCGCCACGTCGAAGTAACGCTGCGGATACTCACGCGAGAAGCGCACCAGTCCCGAACCTTCGCGCATCGCAGGCGTAATGCCGAACAGGCGGTCGTCGGTGGCCGCCATGTCGCACAGCCAGTCGCTGAAGATGTCGGTGTAGGTGGGCTTGGCAGGGCCGGCCTTCTTGGCCAGGCCCGCGGTGGGATCGAACGGGCCCACCGCGTGATACTCGATCTGGGCCTCTTCGGCGGGGGCGTAGCCCTTGCCCTTGGTGGTGATTACATGCAGCAGCTGCGGGCCGGGCAGTTCCTTCACCGTGCGTAGCGCCGTGAGCAGCTGCGGGATGTTATGGCCGTCGATCGGGCCTGTGTAGTGAAAGCCCAATTCCTCGAACAGGGTCGAGGGCACGAACATGCCCTTGGCATGTTCCTCCCATCGGGAGAAGAACCGGCCGAAGAACGACTTTTTCGGGATCGCCCGCTTGGCGCGCTCGCGCCATACGTTGAGGGTGTGGCTAGCCATGGCGCGGGCCATCATCTTGGTCAGCGCGCCGACGTTCTCGCTGATCGACATGCCGTTGTCGTTGAACACCACCAGCATGTTCGGTTCCACGTCGCCGCCGTGGTTCAAGGCCTCGAAGGCCATGCCCGCGGTCATCGCGCCGTCGCCGATCACCGCCACCACCTTGCGATGATCGCCCCGGCGCTGCGTGGCGATGGCCATGCCCAGCGCAGCCGAGATCGACGTGGAGGAATGGCCGACACCGAACGTGTCGTATTCGCTTTCTTCGCGGCGGGGAAACGGCGCCAGTCCGTCTTTCTTCTTGATCGAGGTGATGCGCTCGCGCCGGCCGGTGAGGATCTTGTGCGGGTAGCACTGGTGGCCCACGTCCCACACCAGGCGGTCGCGCGGCGTATCGAACACATGGTGCAGGGCCACGGTGAGTTCCACCACGCCCAACCCGGCGCCGAAATGGCCGCCAGAAGAGGCCACGGCCTCGATCAAGTAGCCGCGCAATTCATCGGCTATCGCCGGGAGATCGTCGTCGGCGAAGGTCCGCAAGTCGGCAGGCACCTGGATCTTGGCCAGATGCGGGTAACGGGAAAGGTCGGTCATCGGCATATTGTTGGCCCAAGCCCGGGGCTGGGCAAGGGCAACCGTGTGAAATTACCGTGGCTTAAGCGGCCGGGCGGCGATCCCGTGGCAGGTGGCTGACCAGGAATTCCATCTGGTCGGCCAGGATATTGCGGTTGGACAGGATCAGGTGCTCGACCCAACTGGGCCGGTAGGGCACGGCCAACAGCGGCATGTCGGCCTGCTGCGGGGTGCGGCTGCCCTTGCGCAGGTTGCAGGCAAGACAGGCGGAAACCACGTTTTCCCAAATGTCCTGGCCCTTCTTGGAGACCGGGAGCACGTGGTCGCGGGTGAGTTCGTGGCGGCTGAAATGATCGCCGCAGTACAGGCAGATGTGGCGGTCGCGAGCGAACAGTGCCGTGTTGGTAAGCGCTGGCGCCGGATCGATGGCGTGGTCGCGGCAGTGGCCTGTACTGGCAACGATCGGATGGAGCTTCAGGATGCTCTGGTCGCCGCGGAGGCGGTTGATGCCGCCATGGACCGTGATGCAGGGGTCGCCCAGGGTCCAGGCTACCGCCTCGCGAACGTACAGGCAGGCAGCGTCCTGCCAGCTGATCCAGTCCAGGATCCGGCCAGCGGCGTCCAGCGCCAGCACCCGGGTGGTGTTGAGCGCGGTGACGCGGGCGGCTTCCAGGGCCATATTTTCCGCGGGGTATAACGGGGCCAAACCAAGCATGCGATGCGTTCCTTCACGAAAAGCGAAAGATCGTCCAGCTACGCGGCCCCCGGTGGCCGAAAGGCCGCTGGGCCTGAGCATAGCCCAGTTCCGTGACAGATCGCACGCGCGGCGGTATGGATCGTGCTTGCCGTTCGCCACCTGCACCGACCCCCAAGCCGCTGATATAGTGGGCGTTCGATTGCTGACCCGACGCCGGGTCTGATTGGGGAGGCCGGGGTGGCTGCCCCGGCACGGCGGGGGCATTGAGGGTAGAAAACGTGGCTGAAGTGCTTTTTTATGAACGTCCGGTTCCGCTGAACCGCACCGCGCACAAAGATCTGCGGATGCGTCCGCTGCCGAACGTGAGTTTCGCCGCCAAGGTGCATTCCGTTCCGCTCACCGGCGTCGAGTTCGCTCCCGCCGCGCGCGATTTCCCCATCCTGTTCGCAGGTTCCTCTCTGGAAGAAGCAGGCCCCATGGCCCTGCTCGGCTTGCGCCAGGAAGAAAACCTCTTCATCGGCGAAGAAGGCTTCTGGGAGAACGGCGTTTACATCCCGGCGTTCGTGCGCCGCTATCCGTTCGTCCTGGCCGAGAAGCCGGCCGGCGCCGAGGGTGACGATTTCACCGTGTTCCTCGACGAATCCTTCGACGGCTTCAACAACGAGGAAGGCGAGCGCCTGTTCAACGAGGACGGCACCGATGCACCGGCCCTCACCAATGCGGTGAACTTCCTCGGCGAGTTCCAGGATCACGTGCGCCGCACCCAGTGGTTCATGGGCAAGCTGCGCGAGCACAACCTGCTGGAGCCGCGCACCATCAACCTGTCGAACCCGGCGGGCAAGCAGATCAACCTCAACGGCCTGTTCGTGGTGAACGAAGAAAAACTTCGCGCGCTCGACGACAAGGTCGCCGGTGAACTGCTGCGCGAAGGCGCCTTCGGCTGGATCTACGCCCACCTGGTGTCGCTGTCCAATATCGACCGCATGGCCGAACGTTTGGGCAAGCGCGAGCAGACGGCAGTCGCCGCGGCCTGATCCTGGTTGCACGCATGAAGTGAAAAAAAACCGGCCTCGCGCCGGTTTTTTTCTGCCTACTTCACCGCCTTGGCCATCCGGCAAAGGTCCAGGTCGTAACCGGCCGCTTCGTACGTCTTGCGTGCCCGCTCATTGCCGGGGAATACCGCAATGGTGACGTACTGGCATTTGTGCTCGCGTGCCCAGGTATAGGCATGGTCCAGCAGCGCCTTGCCCACGCCCGTGCCTTCGGCTTCTTCGGAGACGGCAAGATCCGACACATGGCAATTGGTACGGTGGTTGAAGAAGTCCTGCGTCTTTTGCAGGTGGATGAAACCCACCGCTTCGCCGTCTTCGTCTTCGGCAACGAAGATGAAGCTGTTGGGGGGTTGTTCGTCCAGGTGGCGGACCAGGTCCGCGCGGATGCCTTCGATGCATTCGTTTCGCCGTCGCCCGTTGGGCAGCGGGAAATCCACGAAGCGGGGGATCAGGCCGAGGATGAAATCGTCATCGTCTTCGGCGAGGCGAATCAGGTACGTCGTTTCGCTCATGGCGTAGGGAGGGCGCTATGGAGACTAGGACCGAGCCTGTGTTTCTACACCCTAGGCGGTACCCGTGCAAAGTGCCCGGCGCCAGGCCGGGCACTTTGGATCGATCAGGCTATCGCCGGGAGCGTGGCCACGCCCGCCTCGATGGCCTGGCGGTGCAACTGCGCACGGGGCAGGATACGCGCGAAATAAAATGTTGCGACATCGCGCTTGGCCTGCTTGAAGGCCGCCGGCCGGGACGAGCCTTCCGCCGCAGCGACGCTGCGGGCCCAGGCCCACGCCAGGGCCACATAGCCTGAAAAATAGAGGTAGTCCACCGCGGCCGCGCCGATTTCCTCGGGATTTTCCGAAGCCCGGGCCACGAGCGACTGGGTCAGTTCGCCCCAGGCCTTGGCCGCCTGCGACAGTGGACCGACGAAGGTGGCAAGGCCCGCATCTTGAGCGTGCTGCTTGCAGAACGCGCCGACTTCCGCCAGGAAATGCTTCAGGCCCGCGCCCTTCAGCTGCAGGATCTTCCGGCCGATCAGGTCCAGCGCCTGGATCTGCGTGGTGCCTTCGTACAAGGTGGTGATGCGCGCGTCGCGGACGAACTGCTCCACGCCGTTCTCCACGATGTAACCGTGGCCGCCATAAATCTGCAACGCTTCCTTGGTCGATTCCACCGACCATTCGGTCAGCATGCCCTTGACGATGGGGATCAGGAACGAGAGCAATTCCCCGGCCTGGGTACGCGATGATTCATCCGCGGCGCGGGCCTCGATGTCGCTCTGCAATGCCCCGTACACGGCCAGCACGCGGCCGCCTTCGACGAAGGCCTGCTGGGTCAGCAACATGCGGCGGACGTCTGGATGGACCACCAATGGATCGGCGGGCTTGTCTGGATAGGCGGGGCCCGTGAGCGCGCGCATCTGCACGCGTTCGCGGGCGTAATTCAGGCTGTTCTGCAGGGCACGCTCGCTGATCGCCAGGCCCTGGATGCCTACGGCCAGGCGCGCGGCATTCATCATGGTGAACATGGCCTGCAGGCCCTTGTGCGCGGGGCCTATCAACCAGCCTTCGGCACCGTCGAAATTCATCACGCAGGTGGCCGAACCGCGGATGCCCATCTTGTGCTCGATGGCGCCGGCAGCGAGCGTGTTGCGCTCGCCCATGGCGCCGTCCTTGCCCACGCGGAATTTCGGCACGGCCAGCATCGAGATGCCGCGGCTGCCGGCGGGCGCGTCGGGCAGGCGCGCCAGCACCAGGTGCACGATGTTCTCGGCGAAGTCGTGCTCGCCGGCGCTGATGAAGATCTTGGTGCCGCTCACCCGATAGCTGCCGTCGCCGTTGGGTTCGGCGCGGGTTTTCAGCAGGCCCAGGTCCGAGCCTGCCTGCGGTTCGGTCAGGCACATGCTGCCCGTCCAGCGGCCCTCGACCAGGGGTTTGAGGAACACCTCCTGCTGCCATGCATCGCCGTGGTGTTCCAGTGCGTCCACCGCGCCCTGCGAAAGCAGCGGATAGATGCCCCAGGCCAGGTTCGCCGAGTCGATCATTTCCTTGGTGAGGGCGCCCACCGCATGCGGCAGGGCCTGGCCACCGTGGACCTCCGGGGCGGTGAGGCCAGCCCAGCCGCCGTCGACGTACTGGCGGTAGGCCTCCTTGAAGCCCTTGGGCGTGGTGACCGTCGCCGTGGCCTTGTCGTAATGGCAGCCTTCTTCATCGCCGCTGGCGTTGAGCGGCGCCAGCACCTGCTCGTTGAAGCGTGCAGCTTCGTCCAGCACGGCGTCGATCAGGTCGCGGGTATGCGACTGGCCGCCGCCCAGGCTGCCAAGGATGGCCTCGGCACCGAGCACGTCGTAAAGCGCGAAGCGCATGTCGTCGAGCGGGGCTTTGTAGATCGTCATGGGAGTCTCAGCGGTAGGTATTGGGAATGCCAGGGACCGGCGAAAGCCAGCCGCGGGCCTGGAAATCGAAGGGGCGTTGTTTCTTTTCCTGCTCGGGCTTGGCCATCATCAGCCCGTCCACCCGGTAGGCCACCGAGCCGCTGCTGCCCTTGTCGGCGATCGCCGCGATGGCGGCCGCCATGGGCGCTGTGGGCGTGATCTCAAGCTCCACGACATCGGCGGCGAAGGCGGGGACATCCAGCTCGATGGCCTTGCCCATCGGCATCGGCGGGAGGTCCGCCACGTGCAGGCTGGCATCGAGCGCGCTGAAGTCCATTTCGCCGTAGCTGTTGTTCTGCACGCGCACGGTGAGCTTCCACGGCTTGCCGGGCACGGCCTGCAGTTGCTGGATGGTCACGGTGGGCGGGAACACGCTTTTGCGCGGCGGTCCGCAGGCAACCAGTGCGGCGCTGAGGCAGGCGAGGGCAAGCAGGCGGACCAGGTGTGTCATCGAAGTCGACCCAGAAGTCAAACGATTGTTCGATAATAGCCCAGCGCGGATCGTTTGGTCAGTACGCCGCGATGCGCGAATACGGCCCGGTTCCCAAGCCAGGGCTGACAAGGCATCATTCGCGGTCTCCCATTGATCAGGCATCCCATGAGCCGTCGCTACGCCGCCAGGCGCTCACCCATCCACGGCAATGGCGTCTTCGCCGTCAAGCCGATCAAGGCGGGTGAGCATGTCATCGAATACAAGGGCGACCGCATGACGCACGCCCAGGCCGACAAGAAATACGGCGACGGCGGCGAAACGGGGCATACCTTCCTCTTCACGCTCAACGACAAATACATCGTCGACGGCGGCACCAACGGCAACGACGCGCGCTGGATCAACTACAGCTGCGATCCGAACTGCCAGGCGATGATCGAGGAAGCCGACGGCCGCGACCGCAAGCTGGACCGCGTGCTGATCGAAGCCATCCGCGATATTGCCCCGGGCGAGGAATTGACCTACGACTACGGCATCACCCTGGACGTGCCGCACACCGCCCGGCTGAAGAAGGTGTGGGTGTGCTACTGCGGCTCGCCCAAGTGCATCGGCACGATGCTCAAGCCGAAGAGCCGTTCGGCCAAGTAGACATCCCCGCGACATCGCCCGCACACCCGCTGCATGGCAGGTGGGCGAGGCAACCCATAGCAAGCCATGGAGCGGCGAAGTGATCGAAATAAAGGAAGGTTCGGGGAACGTGCACGCTGATATGGGATGCGCCGATGCAGAGGACATACTCGCCAAAGCGCGCATGACCACGACGCTTGATGCGGCCATCAAAAGACGAGGCTGGAGCAGCCAGAGAGCCGCCGCCGCTCTCGGAGTGCGCAAGGCCAAACTCAGGAAAGTACTCGATGGACGCTTCCACAAAGTCAGCGCGCGCGAGTTGGCTTCCTGGGTGACGGCCATGACAACTGATCAGCCGTCATGGCTGGGTATTGGCGTCGACAACCGTCGGCGGTGATCAGGATGCCTCCGCCTGCGGCGTCCACGCTTCCATCAATCGTTTCTGCACCGTCGGCGGCACCACGTCGTAATGGCTGAACTCCAGCACGTAGTGACCCTGGCCGCCGGTGACGGATTTCAGTTGCACCGCGTAGTCGTCCAGTTCCGCCAATGGTACGTGGGCATGAATGGCCATCTCGCCACGGGGCAGGGTGTCGGTGCCCAGGATGTGGGCGCGGCGGGAAGCAAGGCCGCCGGTGACATCGCCGACGTTCTGTTCCGGCAGCGATACATCCAGGGCGACCACGGGCTCCAGTACCTGTGGATGGGCCTTGCTCACGGCATCGAGGAAGGCTTTGCGGCCCGCGCTGACGAACGCCACTTCCTTTGAATCCACCGGATGGTGCTTCCCGTCGGTCACCACCACGCGCACGTCCTGGATCGGGTAGCCGGCGATGGCGCCATGCTTCAGTGCCTGCCGCACGCCTTTCTCGATGGCAGGAATAAACTGGCCGGGTATCACGCCACCCTTGGTGGCGTCTTCGAAGCGGAAGCCTTCGCCGCGGGCCAGCGGTTCCACATGCAGGGTGACCTCGCCGAATTGCCCCGCGCCGCCGGTCTGTTTCTTGTGCCGGTGGTGGCCGTCGGCCGCGCCGTTGATGGTTTCGCGATAAGCCACGCGCGGCGTATGCGACACCACCTCCACGCCGTAACGTGAATGCATGCGCTCGAGCATCAGGCGTAGGTGCAAGTCGGACAGGCCATGGATCACCGTTTCGTTGAGCTCGTTGTGGTTCTCGACCTGGAAGCAGGGATCTTCCTCGGCCAGCCGGGCCAACGCCTGGGCCATTTTCTGCTCCTGCCCCTTGTGCGCCGGTTCAATCGCCAGGCCGAACATCGGGTTGGGGAAGGGCGCCGGCGCCAGGTGCAGCTGATCGTCCTCGTGGGCGTCGTGCAGCACCGCGTCGAAATGGAGTTCCTCGACACGGGAAATCGCGGCGATGTCGCCAGGGAGCGCTTCATCGATCTCGATGTGTTCCTTGCCCTGCAGGCGGAACAGGTGCGCCACGCGGAACGGTTTGCGGGCGTCGTCGACGTAAAGCTGCATGTCACGGCGGATCGTGCCCTGGTATACGCGGAACACGCCCAGCTTGCCCACGAAGGGATCGTTGACCACCTTGAACACATCGGCGATCACGTGCCGGGAGGGATCGGGCACGGCCTCCACCGGCTCGCCACCAAGATGCTGGAACGGCGGCGGATTGCGTTCTGCGGGGCTGGGCATCAGCCGCACGATGAGGTCGAGCAGGGGCTCGATGCCTACATTGTCCCGCGCGGAGGTGAAGCAGATGGGCACCAGGTGGCCTTCGCGCAACGCGCGTTCGAAGGCGTCGTGCAATTCCCGTGGGGTAAGCGATTCCTCGCCTTCTTCCAGGTAGTGCTCCATGGTGGCCTCGTCGGTCTCCATGATCTGGTCCAGCATCTGCTGGTGTGCGTGCACGGGCGCTGAAAAATCGCTTTCGCCGCCCGTCTGGAAGAAACAGTCGGCGACCGTGCGGCCCTTGGCGCAGGGAAGGTTCACCGGCAGGCATTGGCTGCCGAATTCATTGCGCAGGGATTGCACCAGGGCGGGAAGGTCAACGTGCTCGGCGTCGATGCGGTTCACCACCAGGATGCAGGCCAGGCCACGCTCGCGCGCCCGCTCCATCACCCATCGGGTGCCGTGCTCGATGCCGTGGGCGGCATTGACCACGACCGCGATGGTTTCCACCGCGTCCATCGCCGCCAGGGCTGGTCCACGGAACTCTGCGTAGCCTGGAGTGTCAATCAGGGTGATGCGGTGGCCGTCGCGCTCGATCGAAGCGATGGCCGTGTCGATCGAGTGCCCTCGCGCTCGCTCGGCAGGGTCGAAATCGGAAACGGTATTGCCGCGTTCGATTTCGCCCCGGGTGGCCAGGGCGCCACCGGCATGCAGCAGGGCTTCGAGCAGGGTGGTCTTGCCCGCGCCGGCATGGCCGGCGAGGGCTAGGTTGCGGATGTGTTCCGTGGTGTACGACACGATGCGACCCTCCGAGGTTAACGGTACGGGCGGGCGGCATGGGGGCGGCGTCGATTCAGGCGTCGCGACCGTACGCCGCGAGCGGCATGACGATGGCGTGGTGTCCCCATAGCCTTCTCCCATCCGCAAGGCGCGTCAAGCGGCTTAGGCCGCATTTAGGGCCCGGCCGCTAAGCTTGGCGACTCATTCATCGAAAGTCGGCGCGGGAACGGAGATCATCGGCCAGTGCAGCAACAGGGACTCCCCGTACCCGATCAGGTAGAACACCACCGCCTCGTGCTCGAGCAGCGCCACGGCGCGGGCCTGGCCGTGATCGATGCACCCACCCGGGCCCTTCTGCACCAGATGCGCTGGCGCCAGGCACCCCGTGAGCGCCTTCCCGTGGTGCTGGGCGTCGCGCTGGTGGTGTTCCTGCACCTGGTGATCTTCATCGCCGCCCGCCTCGGCATGCAGCCGCATGCGCCCGAGGCGCTGCAAAATCCGCGTGATTCCGCCCTGCAGGTGCGCCTGATCGACCGGCCACCACCCCTGACGGCCGAGGTCGAGCCGCCGCCGCCGCCGGAAATTCCCGTGCCGAGGAACACGCCGCCGAGGACGGCCGCCGAACACCGCGCCCCGCCGCCGCCGCAGCCTGCCCCGCCGCGCGAAGCGCCTGCGCCAGGGGCCATGCAGGCCACGCTTGGACCACCCGCGCCCCGGCTTTTCGATAACGGCCAGGTGAAGCTGGCCCCGGCGCCGGCAAGTACCGCCCGCACGCCCGACTTCGTCGCCCAGCGCCCGCAAGGTGACGACAAGGTGATGAAGCACGACCAGCCGCTGAAATACACCGAAACACGTTTCGACGCCGACTGGACTCCGGTTCGCGAGAACATTCTGCAAGAGGGTCTTCGCAAGACGCTCGAAGCGGTGACCGTGAAGAAGACCTTCGACCTGGGTAACGGCGCACGCGTCAACTGCGGTTTCGCCATCATCTTCCTGAGCTGCGGCGGCGACCCACCCCCGCCCCCACCGAAGAAGGACGGCGACAAGCGCCTGAACATGCCGCCGGCCAACCCCCTGGTGCCGGGGATGAACCCGCCGCCGCCGATGGACATCAAGGAGTGCATCGAGGTCTATCGCAAGGGCCAGCCGTTGCCGCAGGCCTGTCCCACCGATACGCCGCTGCGTTCGATGGATGCGGAGAAAAAGCGTCTCCAAGGAAACGACACGCCAAGCTAGACTACCGGTCATGTCCACGCCCGCAGGACCCGGCAGCGCCGATCGACCACCGACCCCGCTGCTCGCTCCCCGCGACGCGACGCGAGTCGCCATGGTCTACCGTCGGCGACTGCGCGAGCCTGAGCGTCCCAGCGCCCGGCGCATCGCCGCCCTGGTCGGCACGCTGCTGGTGCACCTGCTGGTGATCGTCTTCATCATCCTGGGGCCCGCCTACGAACCGCTGGAGTTCCCGCCTCCACCCGAACCCACGGGCGATGCCATCCAGCTTCGCCTGATCGAACGCAATCCTCCGCCCAAGCCGCCGGCCAGGCCTACGCCCCGTGGTGAAGCAGCGCGCGCGGCCCCGCGCAAGGCGAAATCCGCGGCGGCAGGACAGGTTGCCGCCGCACGCAGCCGCCGCAGCGCGCCGATGCCGCCCATTGCCACGCCCGATGCGCCGAGTGTGGCGGTGACGCCCGATACCCATGTGCGTTCGCCGGTGCCGAACCACCAAACCACGCCGCAGGCCCCTCGCAAGCCGCCCACCGCGCCGCCGAAGCAGGAAGAGCTGCCGCCGGTGCCCCAGCCTGAGTTGCCGCCACCGGAATTTGCCGCCACACCGCCGACGCCGGTGGTGGTGCCACCGAAGTTCCAGCCGGAGCCTGTGAGGCCGCCGCGCGAAGAAGGCAATCAGCCACCGCCACCACCGCCGTCGATCGAGATGCCTCCGGTACCGGTGGCGCAGTCGCAGGTGCGCCCGGAACCGCCGACATTGGCGGCCTCCACGCAAGTGGACAAGCCCACGACCACGGTGGAACCGGCCAGCGTGCCGCGACCGGAAGTAACGCTGAGCGCGGCACCGCCCAGCGAGGCCCTGGCGCCGGTGCCCGATGTCGCCGAACGTCCGGCAGCGCCGACGATAACCGTTACCACGCCGCGGCCCACGGCAACCATCCAGGTGGCGCCCGCATCCATTCCGCAGCCTGCACCCGCCGAGGAACCAGACCTTGCCCCGGTGGATGTCTCGGCGGATACGCGCCCGTCAGTGCAGGCCCCGTCGACCCGCGTGAACGCGCAGGTTGCGTCCGTTACAGGCGTCGCCCGTCCGGAGATCGGGCGTATCGCCGCCGTGTCGGCAGCGGCTATCGAAGCCGGCGCCAGCGAAGCGAAGGGCGAAACAACCACGCCTGAGCCACCGGCCGGCACGGGCGATCGGTCAGCGGCGCGTGACACCACGCCCACGCCAGGCTCGCCCACCGGACAGGCCAACACGCCCATCCCGGAAGCCACCGCCGGCACCGGCAAGGCCGAATCGCCTTCCAACGCCAATGCCAACGGCAGCGCCGAAGGCAAGACGGGCCTGGGTGGTCAGGAGGCTGGCGCCCCCACCGGAAGCGTCCTGGGCAAGCCCGGCCCAGGTGGCGCCGAGGGCGCGCTTAATGGCAACCCCGCCGGCAACCCGGGCCAGTTCATCCAGCTCAAGCCACGCGGTGACACGCAGATCATGTCGCACGACACCAATCCGGTGAAGTACAGGGCCACGCGCTTCGCCAAGGATTGGACACCGGAGGGCGAAAGCTCGATCGACACCGCCTTGCGCCACGCGGTGGAGAAAACCACCTTGTCGCATACCTTCCATCTGCCGCGCGGCGTGCGCGTGGAGTGCAAGGTAATGCCGCTGCTGCCGATGGCGCTGTTCGGTTGTGGCAACCCGGATCCGCCGGCTGCCGCCCTGAGCGAGAAAGTCTACGAACGGATGAAGCTGGCGCCGTCCAATCCGCTGGTGGCGGACCTGGGTGCGCCTGTCTGGGCTAGCAGCGCGCCAGAGCCGCCCAAGCCGCTGGACAACAGCACGCTGTGCGCGACCGCGCGCGTGGCGGGTGGCCCGCCGCCGCCAGGTTGCACCTTCGATACGCCGAACAGGCCGACGTCACCCCCGCCGGGATCGTGGGTACCGGCCAGCGACCAGTTCCACTGACCCGAGCGGCACGCCTTCGTTACGACAGGCGTGCAACCTCACGCAGCAGCGGAAGACGGCGCACGCGCACCGCAGTGGCACGGAACACTGCGTTGGCCAACGCCGGCGCGGCAGTGGGCATGGCCAGCACGCTGGCACCCGCGGGCGCAGCGTTCGACGGCACGATGATCACTTCCACGTCGTTGGGCATCTGCGCGGCATTGGCGATGGGATAGTCGTGGAAATTCTTCTGCTGCACCTGGCCGTCACGGAAAGTGATCGACAGGTTCATCGCCGTGGACAGGGCGTCGAACGTCCCGCCCATCACCTGGGCTTCGAGCCCTAGTGGATTGACTGGCTGGCCCACGTCCACAGCGCAGACCGCACGTATGACGTCGATCTGGCCGTTGCCCTTGTTTACCACCTCGATGGCGTGGGCCACATAACCGCCGTTGACGTAATAACAGGCCAGGCCAAGCCCGGTTTCGCTGTGCAGCCAGCGTTGCCAGCCGATGCGGTCGGCCACCTGGCGCAAGACATTCACCAACCGTCCGGTGTCGACGGTGGGACCACCCGGTCCACGATAAGGTAGTTGCCGCGGCTCGCCCAACAGGCGCAGGCGTACGTCCAGCGGGTTGGCCTTCAACGCGTTGGCGATTTCGTCGATGAAGCTTTCGCTGGCAAACGCATGCGACAAATGCGGCGTGCCGCGCCACTCGCCGCGCGGTACCGGCGTATCGAGCGCATACCAGTTGCTGCGGAAGTTGCTGACCAGGCCCGCGGGCAGGGCGTCCTGCACGAGCTCGGACATCCACGGCCGCGCCGGCGCCGGAAGGTCGCGGTTGGGGCTGGCCATGTTCTGCACCCAGCCGGTGATGCCCTTGCGCTGGTCGATGGTGGCGCTCATACGGTGGATCGTCGGCGCACGCCATGCATCGTGGGCGAGGTCTTCGTCGCGGGTCCACATCACCTTGATCGTGCGGTTGCGCAGCGGCTCGGGTTTCTCGGCCATGGCGATGATCATCGCTTCGGCCAGGTGGTCGTGCAGCAGCCGGCGGCCGAAGGCGCCACCACCGCGCGGTACGTCGATGCGGATCTGCGAGGCGCGCAGGCCCGTCATGCGCTGCACGATGGTGTAGGCATCGCGCGGTGCCTGCGAGGCGGTGGTGACCACGGCACTGGTATCGGGATCCACGCGCACCGTGCAGGACAACGGTTCGGCTACGGCGTGGGCGATCCACGGCTGCACGTAGGTAGCATCGATACGGCGCGCGCCCTTCTTCTTCAGAAGGCCCACGGCGTCGCCATCGTCACGCAGCACGGTGACCAGCGCATCAGGGCTGTCGAACGACACCTGCGCCTGTTTTTCCAGGTCAGACAGGGTCGGGATGGGATGGGAGCCAGGCTTCCAGGAGAGCTTGAGTTTCTTCCGGCCCTCCAGCGCCGACCAGGTGTCCTCGGCCAGCACCGCCACGGCTGGTGCCAGCGCGGTCATGCCCAAACCCTGGCCGGCTTCCGGCTGGAGCTGGATCACTTGCAGCACGCCCTTGACCTTCAGCGTATCGCCGGTATCCACCGTATCGAGCGTGCCGCCCGGGTAGGGGCAGCGCGAAAGCACCGCGACCATGGTGTCGCCGTCTGCCGCGTCGATGGCGTAGATGAGTTTGCCGGTGACCACGGCGTGGGCGTCGACGTCGCCCACGGGCTGGCCAATCAGGTGGAAGCGGTCGGGCGTCTTCACCCTTGGCACGGTATCGGGTACGGGCAGTTGCGACGCGGCTTCGGCAAGCTGGCCATAGGTCACCCGGCGGCCATCGGGCGCGATCACGGTGCCGTTCTCGACGCGCAGTTGCCCTGCGGCCACGCCCAGGCGCTGCGCAGCAGCCTGCAGCAACATCGAACGGGCCAGTGCGCCGGCCTGGCGCATGTCGGTCCACGCGGTGGGGATGCTGTCGCCCTGGCCGCTGCGCTGGCGGCCATAGAGCCAGCGCGGCTCGCCATTGCCGTCTTCCACGCCCAGGCCCAGGGGCATCACCACCACGCGCGTCCAGTCGGCGTCGAGTTCCTCGGCAATCAACCGCGGCAACGACGTGGCGGTGCCTTCGCCGTTGTCTGGATCACGCGCGCCGATGAAGATGCGACCATCGGCGTCGACCCGAAGATACGGCCCCACCTGGCTCCAGGTATCGCCCAGCAGCACCAGCGGCACGGGAGGCGCATCGGCGCGGGCGCTACCTATACCCACCACCAATGCGCCGGCGGTACCGGCCATCACTTTCAAAAAACGTCGGCGCGAAAGCCACAGCGTGTCCGTCATCAGCCGGCGTCCCGCATGGCTTTGGCGGCGCGCTTGATCGCCTTGCGCACCCGCGGGTAGCTGCCGCACCGGCACAGCGTGCCGATGCGGTCGATGTCGGCGTCGGAAGGATCGGGTTTGCGGGCAAGCAGATCCGCCGCCGCCATCAGCTGGCCGGGCTGGCAGTAGCCGCACAGCACGGCGTCTTCATCGATCCATGCCTGTTGCAGGGGATGCAGGCTGCCATCGGGCTTGCTCAAGCCCTCGACGGTGGTCACGTGCTTGTTGGCAAGCTTGCCAACGGTGAGCCGGCAGGCCTGAGCGGCCTTGCCATCCACCAGTACGGTGCAGAAACCGCACTCGCCTTCGTCGCAGCCGTATTTCGCGCCGGTCAGCCGCAGTACGTCACGCAGGTACCACAGCAACGGCAAGGCCTCGTCGCCGGTATGGCGGAAGCGTTTGCCGTTGACCACCAGTTCCATGCCCTCGCGGACGGGCTCGGGCTTGATTTCACTGGTGGGTGGCGTTTGCAGGACTTGCGACTGCTGCATGAGTTCTCCCGGTTATTTCCCTATTCTCACATTGTCTGCCGTGTTTTAGACGTGGCTTTTACTGAACAGCCGTCGCCAGACCAGGTAAACCGGGATACCGGCAAGCACGATCAGTACGCCGATGCCGGCATTCGTCGGGTTGTCCAGCATAGTCACCACCACCACGGCGGCCACCGCGCCGATGAAGAGCAGCGGCAGCCAGGGATGCCATGGCGCGCGGAACGAGGGGTTGGCTGCATCCCGCTTGCGGTACCAGAACAAGGTGGTGACGGTGACCGCGCAGGCGAGCCAGTCGGCAAAGGTGGCGTAGTCGAGCAACTGGCCGTAGCTGCCGCTGGCAGCCAGCACGATCGACCATGCGGCCAGCAGCATCAGGGCCACATTGGGCGTGCGCCAGCGCGGATGCAGGCGCGCCACGCTGCGGAAGAAAAGGCCGTCCTCGCCCATGGCCTGCAGCACGCGCGCGCCGGAAACCAGCGTGATGTTGCAAAAGCCCAGCGTGGATACCGCGATGCCCAATGCGATGGCCTTGGCACCGGCGTCGCCGAAGACGCGGCGCATGACGTCCGCCGCCGGTGCCTCGCTGCTGGCCAGACCCCCATGGCCCAACACGGAAAGATAGGCGTAGTTGGCCAGGGCATAGGCCCCGATCACCACCAGCATGCCCAGCCCCAGGGCCCGCGGCAGGGTACGTTGCGGGTCGCGCACTTCGCCACCGAGGTTGTTGAGGTAGGTGAAGCCGCTGTAGGCGAAGAGCACCGGCAGGAAGGCGCCGGCAAAACCCACACCGTGCATGCTGGCGTCGGCCGACAGCGCCTGCGTGCTGCCGGCGCCGGCGAAGGCGAGGCCGGTGACCACCAGTGCCGCCACCGCCACGAGCTTGAGGATGGTGAAGACGTTCTGGATGCGCGCGCCGGTGCGGATGCCGAAAAGGTTGATGCCGGTGACGAACACCAGCGCGCCGATGGTCAGTGGCAGGGCCAGGCCCGCCGGAAGGCCGAAGGCAGCCAGGGCGTAGCCGGAAAACACCGTGGCGACGGCGGCGGTGCTGCCCGAATAGATCACCAGAAGCATGGTCCAGCCGAACAGGAACCCCGCCATGGGGCCGTAGGCTTCGCGCAGGTACACATAGCTGCCACCGGCGCGGGGCCGGCGTGCGCCCAGTTCCGCGTAGCAGAGCGCGCCAACCAGGGTGAGCAAGCCCGCAGCCACCCAGATCGTCAACAGCGACAAGCCCGATTCGGTACGCTGGGCGGCGATGTTCGGGCTGCGGAAGATGCCGCCACCGATGATGCCGCCGACCACGATCAGCGCCGCGTCGCGCAGGCCCAGGCTGCGGACGTAGCCCTCCGGCGGGTTCGGTGATGACATCGAGCTTTCCCCTGGGTCGTAAAAGGCCAGAGAATGGCGGGCTTGGGCGCATCGGGCAAGCGTCGTCAGGCAGACTTGAGCCAGTTCCGAGACATATGCCTTGCTGCCGTTGCCTTTTCCCTGACGCAGCGCAACACTCACAGGATTTGGCAAACCCCCCGGAAGATTCCCGTGAGCCTTGTGTTTCCGGCCCCGCTCCCCGCGGACGCCCCCTGGATTGTGATGAAGTTCGGTGGCACCAGTGTCGCCACCGCCCCCCGCTGGCGGAATATCCTGGAACTGGCCGCCAGCCGCCGCGCCGAAGGTGCCCGCGTGTTGATCGTGGTATCGGCCCTATCGGGGGTGACCGACACGCTCAAACATATCGCGTCCCAGAGCGATGTCGGCGATCGTGCGGCGCAGGCGAAGGCCTTGCGCGAACGCCACCATGCCCTGTGCGACGACATGCAACTGGACGTGCCGGCGAACCTGCATGCGCGCCTGGACGACCTGGCCACACTCGCGGCCGACGGCTACGCCGAGCTGGGTGAGTTGCCCTGGTCGGCCCAGGTGCAGGCGCATGGCGAGCTGTTGTCCAGCACGCTGGGCGCGGCCTTCCTGACCGCGCAGGGCCTGCCCACCGCCTGGCTCGATGCGCGCGAGTGCCTGCACGCGGTGGCGCTGCCCAACCAGAACGAACGCACGCGCGTGCTCTCGGCGATGGTCGAGGCCCGCCATGACCGCACCTTGTGTGCGCGGCTGGCTGAGCTTGGCGAGGTGTTTATCACCCAGGGCTTCATTGCCCGTGATGAGGAAGGCCGCACGGTACTGCTGGGCCGGGGCGGCTCCGATACCTCGGCTGCGTATTTTGGCGCCTTGCTGCACGCAGCACGGGTGGAGATCTGGACCGACGTCGCCGGCATGTTCAGCGCCAATCCTCGCCAGGTGGCCGGCGCGCGCCTGTTGCAGAAGCTCGATTACGAAGAAGCCCAGGAAATCGCTTCCACCGGCGCCAAGGTGCTGCACCCCCGCTGCCTGTCGCCGCTGCGCGAACCGCGCGTGCCGTTGTTGATCAAGGACACCAATCGCCCCGAACTCGACGGCACCGTGATCGGCCCTGAGGTACGGGAACAGGCACCCAGCATCAAGGCGATCAGCGCACGCAAGAACATCACCCTGGTGGCGATGGAATCGGTGGGCATGTGGCAGCAGGTCGGCTTCCTGGCGGATGTGTTCGCCAATTTCAAGAAGCATGGGTTGTCGGTGGACCTGATCAGTTCGGCCGAGACCAACGTCACGGTGTCGCTGGATCCCACCGAGAACCTCCTCGATTCCGACGCGGTAGCCGCGCTCGCCGCCGACCTTGCCAAGGTCTGCCGGGTGAAGGTGATCGCACCGTGCGCCGCCATCACCCTGGTCGGCCGCGGCATGCGCTCGATGCTGCACAAGCTCTCAGCAGTGCTTGCTGAGTTCGGGCAGCTGCGCGTGCATTTGATTTCGCAGTCGTCGAACAACCTCAATATCACCTTCGTGGTCGACGAAGACGTGGTCGACGATATCCTGCCGCGCCTGCACGACATGCTGATCGGCGCCGGTGCATTGCGCACCGACGACAGCCTGCTGTTCGGGCCGGCCTGGCAAACGCTGTATGGCACGGTGGCCGAGGTGAAGCCCGTGCGTGCCTGGTGGCGCGACGAGCGTGACACCTTGCTAAAACTCGCCGCCGAGCGCTCGCCGCGCTACGTGTACCACTTGCCCACCGTGCGCGGGCAGGCGCGCAAACTTAAGGCGCTTGCCAGCGTGGACCGTCTGCACTATGCGGTGAAGGCCAATACGCATCCCTCCATATTGAAGGCGCTGGTTGAGGAAGGCTTCGCCCTGGAATGCGTATCGCCCGGTGAACTGGCGGTGGTGATGGCCACGGTGCCCCAAACCACGCCCGTTCTCTACACGCCGAATTTCGCCTCGCGCGCGGACTTCGCCGCGGGCCTGGCCACGCGGGCCACGATCACCATCGACGCGGTGTTCCCGCTCGAGCACTACGCAGCGATGTTCGCTGGCCGCGAATTGATGCTTCGCATCGACCTTGGCCGGGGCCTCGGGCATCACGAGAAGGTCAAGACCGGCGGCATCGGCAGCAAGTTCGGCATCCCCATCGAACAGCTCGATGGCGCCTTGCGCCTGGCCCGCGAGGCTGGTGCGAGGGTGATCGGCCTGCATGCCCATCTGGGCTCGGGCATCCTCGATGCCGCGCACTGGGGCGAGGTGTACGGGCAGCTGGCGGCGCTCGCCGAGCGTGTGGGTAGCATCACCGTGCTCAACATCGGCGGAGGCCTGGGTGTGCCCTCCCATCCGGGCGAGCCTTCGCTGGACGTCGACGCGCTGGCACAGGTGCTGGCGCAGGTACGCGCGTCCTACCCGCAGTTCTCGCTGTGGATGGAGCCGGGCCGCTACATGGTGGCCGACGCGGGCGTATTGCTGGCCCGCGTGAACCAGGACAAGGGCAAGGGTACGGTGCGTTACCTGGGCGTGGACACCGGCATGAACAGCCTGATCCGTCCTGCGCTGTACGATGCCTGGCATGACATTGCCAACCTCACGCGCCTGGAGGAACCCGCCACGGCGATGTACCAGATCGTCGGCCCGATATGCGAGTCGGGTGACATCCTGGGCGAAGATCGCCGCCTGCCCGAATCCAAAGAGGGCGACGTGATCCTGGTCGCCCAGGCCGGCGCCTATGGCGCGGTGATGAGTTCCCGTTACAACCTGCGCGACGACGCCGACGAAGTGGTGCTGCCATGAGCCTTGACCCGCGCAAGGCGCAGAGCTTCCATTTCGTCCGGCACACCTATGCCGACGGCGTCGCCGAACTCGTCTATCGCTTCGACGATGGCGAAGAACTGATCGAGCGCGTGCGGTTTCCCGACGCTCCCTTAGTGCCTGCCGAACGCGCCGGCGCGCTGGCAGCGGTGTTGCGCTTGCTGCACCTGATGGCCGGTGTCAGCTACTACAAGGCCGCCGTGCCCGAAACGATCGTGGTGCACGGCGAGCAGCCCGACGACGCCACGGCGGATCTGCTCGACGCGCTGTACCTGCATGGCCTGGCCGAGTTCGCCTATCGCAACGGACTAGACCTGCGTGGCCGCGTGCGTTTTCCCCGTGGCGGGAACCTGCCGTCGGCAGGCGTGCTGGATCTTCCCCGCCGCGCTCTGCTTCCCATCGGCGGTGGCAAGGATTCGGTGGTGGTGGTGGAGGCGGTGAAATCCATCGGCGCCGACGCCACGGCCACCTGGGTGGGCAATTCGCCGTTGATCGCCGCCTGTGCCGCGCGCACGGGCCTGCCGACGTTGAACATCGGCAGGGAATTGAGCCCAGGCCTGTTCGAGCTCAATCGCCTTGGTGCCTGGAACGGGCATATCCCGGTGACGGCCGTGAATTCGGCGATCCTGGCCATGGCCGCGGTGATCTATGGCTATAGCGCGGTGGTGTTCGCCAACGAGCGTTCCGCATCGGTCGCCACGCTCGAGTACGAAGGCCAGGAAGTGAACCACCAGTGGAGCAAGGGCTTCATGTTCGAGCAGGCTTTGCAGGGCTACCTGCACAGTCACGTCGCCCAGGACCTCGATTACTGCTCGCTGCTCCGCCCGCATTCGGAGCTGGCAGTTACCCGCGCCTTTGCAAGGCTTGGCGCGCCGTATTTCGAAGTGTTCTCCAGCTGCAACCGCAACTTCCGCATCCTGGGCCCCAAGCCCGCCGACCGTTGGTGCGGCCAGTGCCCGAAATGCCACTTCGTGTTCCTGGCGCTGGCGCCGTTCATGCCCAAGCCCCGGTTGCTCACCATCTTCGGCCGCAACCTGCTCGATGACGAATCGCAGGCGGCGGGCTTCGACGCGCTGCTGGAGTTCCGCGACCACAAGCCGTTCGAGTGCGTGGGCGAGGGCGCCGAGGCGCGCGCCGCCATGTACACGCTGTCGCAACGCGCCGAGTGGAAGGAAGACGCGCTTATAGCGCGTTTCCGCCGCGAGATCCTGCCGCAACTGGATGTGTCGTTATTAGCCGTGGAACCGTGGCTGCAGCCAGCTTCCGCGCACCTGGTTCCGGCGTGGTTGCACGGGGCGCTGGATGCACTGGACTAAGCTCGAAGGACGGCGCATCGCGGCCTGGGGCTTCGGCCGCGAAGGCCGAGCCACCCTGGCGTGGCTGCGCAAGCGCTTGCCCGCTGCGCCGCTGACGCTGTTCTGCTTGCCCTCGGAAGAAGAAGAGGCGCGTGCTTTCGGCAAGGCGCTGGGTTCGCTTGATGTCCGCACGGCCGTTCCTGATGACGGCCTGCTGGCCGCCTTCGACATCGTGGTGAAGTCGCCGGGGATTTCCGCTTACCGGAGCGAGATTCTCGCCGCCAGGAAACGTGGCACGGCATTCACGTCCGGCACGGCGCTATGGTTCGCCGCGCATCCGGAGGCTCGCACCATCGCCGTGACCGGCACCAAAGGGAAAAGCACCACCACTGCGATGATCGCGCACCTGGCACGCTCGCTGGGTGTACGCACCGCGCTTGCAGGGAATATCGGCTTACCGTTGCTGGAGCTGGACGGTGAGCAGGCGGACCTTTGGGCGATCGAGCTTTCAAGCTTTCAGACCGCCGAAGCCACCAACGTGGACCTGGGTGTTGTCACCAGCCTCTACGAAGAACACCTGGACTGGCACGGCAGCGTCGAGCAGTACGTGCAGGACAAGTTGCGCCTGGCAGATGCCTCGAAGGCGCTCCTCATCAACGGCCAGCAGGGCACGTTGATCGAGCGCACGCAGGGCCATGCCGGGCGTTTCTTTTTTGGCCGTCCCGAGGGCTGGCATGTCGATGGCGGCTGGATCCATCGCGGCGGCGACCGCGTCGTGCAGGCCTCGATCATCCCGGCGCCGGGTGCGCACAACGCCCTGAACGCGTGCGCTGCCTTGGCAGCGGTCGAACACATGGGCCTGGACGCCGTAGCCGCTGCACCATCGCTAGCTACGTTCCACGCGCTTCCCCATCGACTGCAGCCCCTGGGCGAACGCGACGGCATCACCTACATCAACGATTCCATCAGCACCACGCCGATGGCGACGCTGGCGGCGCTTGAAACGCTTCTGGGTAAGCGTGTCGCGGTGATCGTTGGCGGCCATGATCGTGGGCTGGATTGGCACGGCTTTGTTGATGCAGTGAAAGACAACCCTCCTGCAGCGATCGTCTGCCAAGGCAAGAACGGCTCGCGTATCCACCATCTCCTGGAGGAGGCTGGCGTGGCGAACGCGTCGCTTCATACAGACGTCGCACATGCCTTCGAGTTCGCCAGGGCGGCTGTTGGCACGGGGGGCACCGTGCTGTTGTCCCCCGGCGCCCCCAGCTTCGACCAGTTCAAGGACTACGCCGACCGCGGGCGAGCCTTTGCTGCCATGGCTGGCCTCGAAGTCGAGGCAAACAGCATCGTCGGCATGGGTATCGCCTGACAGGCACAACCCGCCTGACCGGCCGAGCGTTCCCCTTCACACTCGCGCGCCCTATGATGCGCGGAACCTCAGCTGACCGAAGCCAAGCCCATGCAGCAGCCGCGCCGCGTGTTTTCCATGATCCGGGAATTTCACCTGGCGGACTGGTTCACGCTAGGCAATGCCGTGAGCGGGGTGAGTGCCCTGTTCTCGACCATGAGCTACCTGCAGTATGGCGAGCGCTGGCACCTGTACCTGGCCTGCGCCCTGGTGGTGCTGGCGCTCATCTTCGACGTGCTCGATGGCCGCGTGGCGCGGTGGCGCCAGAAGAGTTCGGCCATGGGCCGGGAGCTTGATTCGCTCGCCGACGTGATCTCCTTCGGCGTGGTACCGGCGGTGATCGGCTACGGCTGCGGCATGCAGGGCTCGCTCGACCGCGTGGTGCTGGCGTTCTTCGTCGCCTGCGGCGTATCGCGCCTGGCGCGCTACAACGTTACCGCCGAAGCGAACTCGCAGGACGGCAAGGTGAAGTTCTTCGAGGGCACGCCGATCCCGACCTCGCTCGTGCTGGTGGCGGTGCTTGCGTGGGCGGCTTGGGCTGGCGCTCTTGGCGATGCCCTGTGGTTCGGCTCTGTCGCCTTCGGGCCTTTGGAGCTGCACCCGTTGGTACTGATGTTCGCGGTATCCGGATCCTTCATGATCTCCAGAATCCGGATACCCAAGCTCTAGCCGATCAAGCCGCGAGCGCAGCCTCGATCGCCTTGGTGAGCTTCGGATCGTCCGGGGTCACGTCCGGATCGAAGCGGCCCACCACGTTGCCCTTGCGGTCGACCAGGAATTTCTCGAAGTTCCAGGTGATGTCCGTCTTGCCGGGCGGCAGCAGGTTTTTCGCACCCAGGCGCTCGCGCAGCTGGCCGCCGTCCTTGGGCGTGGCCTGGGGGCCATTGGCGATCAGCGCGCTATAGAGCGGATGGCGGTCGGGGCCGTTGGCGTGCACTTTTCCGAACAGCGGGAATTGCACGTTGAAGTTGGTCTCGCAAAAGCTCTTGATCTCCTCCTCGCTGCCCGGTTCCTGGCCCGCGAAGTCGTTGCTGGGGAATCCCATCACCACCAGGCCCTGGTCGCGGTACTTCTCGTACACCGATTCGAGCGCTTCGTACTGAGGGGTGAGGCCGCACTTGGAAGCCACGTTGACCACCAGCAGCACCTTGCCGGCCCAGGGGGTGAGGGTGGTCTGCTTGCCATCGATGTCGTCGACGGCGATGTCGTACAGGGGCGATGCCATGGTTATTTCTCCAGTCGGTAATTGAAGCTGGCACGGGAGAACTCGGTGGCGTTCTGTGCCTCGAAGTTCCAGCGCCGGCTGAGCAGGTAGCGCAACGTGATCACCTGGCCCGGTTCGAACAGGCCCACCCCATAGCTTAGGTAAAGTTTCGGCGAAAGATATTTGCCTACCGTGAAGGCGCTGCTGCCGCTGAGCGCATCGCTGTTCTGCACGCCGATGTCGTCCACGCCGATGCGGCTGCCGATTTTCTTGGCCAGCAGGTCGCCCGCGGCCGAACCCAGCGCCTGCGCCGCGCCGCCGACCAGGTTGCCCTCGCCACCCTTCACCTGGCTCAAGGGCTTGCCGGTGATCAGGTAGGAAAGCGCATCGGACTGCTCCATCACCGGCTCCGAGAACACCGTGAGCACGGGCCGGCGCGCGGTACCGGAGACATAAAGGCCCACTTTCTGGCCATCGTCCACGGTTGAGTTGGGGTTGATCTTGCGCGAGGCCCGGATGTTCAACCCCGGGTTGTCGATAGGTGTGGAAGCGAACAGCAGCTGGCCGCGTTCGATGTTGAGGTTCTGGCCATAGGCGCGGTATACGCCATCCACCCGGATCTGGCCCTGGGCACTGGTGACGCGGCCCGGACGCTCGCGCACGGCGAGCACGCCCGATACCTTGCCGTCCATGCCGAAGCCCACCAGATGGGTCTTCTCGCCGAGATCCACCGAGATATCGGCGCTGATCGGCGTGGCCTCTTCTTCCTGCTGCTGGTTTTTTTCGTCCACCACCACGACATCCGGCGAGGCTTTGGTGGCGCCGGCGCCGGGAAGGCGCGAGACATCGACGTCGGCCAGGTCCAGCGTGACCTTGCCGTTGACGTCGATGCCTTGCTTGCTTTGCTTGATGGTGAGCGCCGGCGAGATCACCACCTGTGCCGCGGGGATGTCCATCGCGGTGAACTGGCTGCCGGTGATCGCAAGCGTGGTTCCCGCGCCAGTGCCGATGCCGGCGGAACCTGCGATGGTGAGCTGCCCCTTGCCCGAGTGCACGCCGCCATCGATCTGGAAAACCTGCGCATCGGTGGTGGAAAGAGTCAAGCGCCCTTGCGAGAGCTTCAGGCCTGCGGTGGGCACTTCGCCGGAGAAATTTTCAAGCGCCGCCTGGCCGGTGACGGCGGGCTTGGCCACCGTGCCGCCCAGCTGGAAATTCCCGTGCAAGCGGCCCTTGGCGTCGGCAAGCTCGGAGGTAAAGAGCTCGATCACGCCAAGGTCGGTGAGGTCGATGCCCAGCTGGCCCGACAGCGCCTGTTGCGCACCGCTGACCGTGACATTGCCTTGCAGCTTGCCACCCTTGTCCAGCGTGGCGGCCAGGACCAGATGCTGCGTTGCTGGCGAAAGCTGCGCCGATGCAGTGAGGCCGTCGTAGGTCACCAGCGGCTGGTCCGGGTGGTCGCTATAGGCCACCGAACCATGCGCCGAACGGATATCGGCCTCTCCGCTCAGGGCGCCGGCGGCGCTGCGCCGGATGGCGCCATCGCCTTCGAGCATGCCCTCGGCGCGGATCGGCATGTTGGCATTGCCAGCCAGGCTCATCAGCAGGGTCAGCGGTACCTGGCGAAGCTTGTAGCTTGCATCGAGGTTGCCGGGCTTGTCCTGTTTGGCGGCAACGCACAGGGACGGATCGCCTGCGGTGAGGCAGGCTTCGCCAAGGCTTGCCGCGCCGTCGTTCCAGTCCAGTGCAGCCGGTCGTGCCAGGCGCCAGCGCGGCATGCCGGCGAAATCCAGATCCAGCGTGGCAAGGCTGCCGCTCCAGTGCCTGCCCTGCAGCGAACCATTCAACGCCACCTCAGTGGAGAGGGGCTGCCCATGCGCCACCACGTGAAGGTCGTGGCGTTGCGCATTGCCACCGGCGTCCACGCGCACGCTGTCGAAGGCCAACCCTGAGGCGGACACGCCGTTGGCCACCACGTTGAGCTTGCCACCGGGGATGGTGACATCGGGCACGTGGGCTTCAACCATCAGTCGCTGGATCTTCTGCCCGGCGTAGACCACGGCCTGGCCGTTGAGCGTACCGTCGACACTGAGCTTCGGCCACAGGCCTTTGACGTTGAAGCGGCCATCGATTTTGCCGCCGGCGTCGGGGATCCAGTCACCGAGCGAGGCGATGGCCAGGCGCACGTCGGCATCGTTGGCCATGTCGCCCCGCGCATCGATGCCGACGGTGCTGTTGCCGGAGTTGAGCTGCAGCTTGCCGTTGACCACGCGGTTGGGTTTTAGCGTGAGTTCACCGCTGCCGCCCACCTCGCGCTTGCGCACGTTGCCGATGAGCTTGCGAAGGTCGAGTGTGCCGCGCGGACCAGCCTTGGCCAGCACGCCCTCGGTGCCCAGGTCGAAGTCGAGCGAGCCGTCGTATCCCGCGGCCAGCTGGCCGGGGTCGAAATGCTCCGCCTTGGCTTCGAGCTTCCACGCCAGTTCCGGTTGCAGGGTAAACGTGCCAGTGGCATCGAGCTTGCCCTTTGCTTGCAGCAGTGTGAGCGTGTTAAGCGCGATGCGCTGGGGCGTGCCATCGATGTTGAGCGCGAGCTTGGCAAGCTTGCCGGGCGGACCGATATCCACGGCGCCTTCCACGTGGAAGGCGTCGGCGCTGCCACGCGCGATGACCTTGCCTTGCGAGGCCAGTTCCTGGCCGGCGAGATCGGCCGGGAGCAGGAGGTCGGTCCAGGCCAACGCAAGATTGGCGGACACCGGGCTCGCACCGAGATCCACCGTGCCCGACGCCTGCAGCGCGCCTTTGAAGCGGTCGGTGGCGAGGTTCAGTTGCTCGAGGGTGAGCGTTTTGTAGTTCTTGTCGAAGTGCGCGCGCAGGGGTGTAAGGCGCAGGTGGTACTCGTTGACGTCAGCATCGCCGGTGAGGTTCGCGCCGTAGCGATTGCCGCTGCCCTGCACGTGTAATCCCAGCGCGGTGAGAGAACTTTCACCCAGCAACGGTTTGGGGTCGAACCGCGGCGCATCGATCTTCGCCGTCCACGCATAGTCGCCCGATTGCACAAGATCCATGTCCACCTGGGCAAGGGTCGGCTCGGTGACGCTGATGGAAAGCTTCGCCTTCGCGCCGTCGCTGTGCGCCACCACCTTGCCGGCGTAGCGCGTATCGCCGACCTGCCAGGTCACCTGCGCCTGTCCATCGCCGCGATAGCCCTTGCCAACGGCGAGGGTGCCGGCAAGGTCGGCGTGGCCGTCGGGCGCGCGAAGGACGAGCTGGTGTACTTCGATGCCTTTCTTCGTCCATGACGCGGCCAGATCGAGCGTGTTGGAAGCGAAGAGCGGCTTGCCCTCCTGGATGATGGTGACCTTACCCACGTGGGCCTGGTCCACCTGCATCACCACGGGCGGTTCCAGCGAGAACGGCGCCGGGGCTTCGGTGTCTGGTTGCGGCGCTGGCAACGATACCGATACGTCTTCCACGTCGAGCTGGCGCACGTGCACCGTTCGGCCGAGCAGGGCGCGGACGGCGTAGTCGACACGGATGCTGCCCACGGTGGCTCGCGTGCCCTTGCCATCGTCGTAGCGGACGTTGGTGAGCGTCAGTGGACCGATCAGGCGGCCATCGGCCTGGCCCACCTGCAGTGCGCCAGCAGTGAAGCCCTGCGCCCGTGCCAGCGCGAAGGAAAGGCCGGACGCCGTGCCCAGCAGCCACCAGGCGAAGGCAACCACCAACACCAGCAGGGCGCCCACCGCGAACAAGGTGAAGCGCCACCAGCGACGGCGGCGTGGCAATGGGGCGCGGGCAGTGGTATCGGTCATAGGTCGGGCCCAATCACCACGTGCAGCTGGATGCCGTGCTCGCGGTCATTGTGGATGGGCGTGCCCACGTCCACGCGGATCATGCCAACCGGTGAAAGCCATCGCACACCAAGGCCTGCGCCGATCGCCGGGCGGATGTCGGTGCCTGAGAATGCGTTACCGGCGTCGACGAAAGCGGCCATGCCCCAGTTCTTGGTGAAGTAGTGTTCCACTTCGTTGCTGCCCACCAACAGGTTCTTGCCGCCGATGACGCGGTCGAAATCGTTACGGGGGCCTAAGGCCTCGAACCCGTAGCCGCGCACCGAGCGGTCGCCGCCGGCGAAGAAGCGAAGCTGCGGGGGCAGGGCGCTGAAATCGCTGGTGGTGGTGTAGCCGGCAGTGCCGCGGAGGATCCAGCGGTTGTTGCCGGCGAAGCTGCGGATCCACTTTCCGTCGGCCAGGAACTGGGTGAAGCTGGCGCTGGAGAGCGCGGTGCCCACGGTGCTACGCGCGGTGAGCGTTAGCGACCAGCCACGCCGTACAAAAATGGGGTTGTCGCCGGATTTTCGCGACAGCGAGATTTCCGGGTAAAGCAATGTGCTGCGGCCATGTTCAATGCCGATGGTGTTATCCGTCTCGCCACCCTTCTTGCCCACGGTAAAGGTGCCCGTGAGCGCGTGCAGGCCGATCACCCGCGTCCAGCCATGCCAGAGCTTGGTTTCATTGGCCACCAGTTCGAGCGTGTGCGCGGTGGAAGTGGTGGTATCGGCGTCGCGGAAGGTGGCGCCGAAGTTGAAGCTGCGCTGGTCAGGGCCGGGCATCGGGATGGTATAGAGCGAGGTAAGTGTTTTCAGGCGCTGCGCCGCCACGATCTCGTTCTTCCACTTGTGGCCGCGGTCGTTCACCCAGCGCCTCTCGATGCCCCCGCGAAGGCCCACGCCCGTATCGGTGCCGATGAAGGGGCCGCCGGTATAGATGGTGCGCAGAGCCGGCGCCAGTTCGACGTTGACGTTGACCACGCCGTTCTTCGCATTGTCGATATCGGGCATCACGTTCACCACGGAGAAATAGTCCGCGCCGTTCAGGGCCTGCTGCAGCTGCAGAAGTTGATCCTGCGAGAAGTAGTCGCCCTCGTGGAAGGGCAGGTAGCGGTCGAGGAAACCATCGCGGAACTGCGAGCCCTTGAAGGCGATGTGGCCGATGCGATAGCGCTGTCCGGTTTCCCAGGCGAGGGTCACCACGGCTGCGTGCTCGGCGCGGGTCACTTCCACCGTGTGCCTGGTGAGCCGGGCATCCAGGTAACCGCTGGAGGTCAGCATGGCGCCGACGCGGTCGCGGGCGCCTTCATAGACGCCATCGTCCATCACCTGGCCCTTCAGGTTCTTCACGCCCGTGACGGCGCCGCGAATGCGTGGCAGCTTCGCGACCGTGTCGTCGATGCTTACATTCACCTCGGTAATTTTTACCGGGGTATTAGCCTTCACATGCAGCGTGACGCGCCAGTTGTTGCCCTGTTGCGCGATGTCACCGGTGACTTCCGCCTCGTAATAACCGTAGGGCTTCAACCCTTCACGGACCTGGTCGGGCGCCTGTTCATAAAGTCGCCGCACCTGGGCGGCGGTGACGTCGCGGTTGGCGTATTGGCTTAGTGCCACCGCGTTGACGACGGCGGGCTTGAGCGCATCATCAACGCCGTCTACCACCAGTTGCACGGCCGCGTGGGCCCAGGCGGGCAACAGCAGCAGCGCTGCGGCGAGGCAAAAGGGGCGGATCGTGCGGCGCATGTTGCTAGGTCTTTCTCCCTGCGCCGACCTGGGGCGGGCATCGTCAACGGTACCGTGCCCGCCTGCCTTATTCCATGCAATAAATCTCACATGCCATAAATCTCAGCCTGCAGCATCGCCCGACTTGTGCGCGATCCATGCACCAACGGTGGCTGAAACATAAGGGATGGAAGATGCAGAGAGGATGAACATCCACAGGATGCTCTCAAGGTATGACGTGCCGAAGGCCTTGGCCATGCCGGTCACGGCCAGGGCCAGGCCGAACACCATGAGCATTTCCTCGCGCACGGGAGTGAACGCGGCGAAGCTGGATTCGCCCAGGCGGCGGCTCTTCGCGGTAACGATGAACGCGGTCTTCTTGCGTGTCAGGCCGTGGATGATGCCGCGGGCGATGGCATGGGAAAGGCTCATGCTGGCCAGCGACGCCATCAGGGTGTCGCGCCAGCCGCAGGGCACGCGCGCGCGGTAAAGCGCGAAGCCGAAAATTGCCTTGGCGAAGAAGAAACCGATCACCGGGATCAGGAACAACTGCATCGGCAGGTTGAAATACTGCGGGAAGGCGACCATGCCTGCCGTCCAGAAAATGGCCATCAGGGTGAACACCAGGTGCAGCGCATCGGCGAACCAGCTGAACCATCCGGTGAGGAAATGGAAACGCTGGCCGGCCGAGAGTGGTCCACGACGGGTCATCCAGTGCCAGCGCCCCTTGAGGATCTGCATGGCGCCGAAAGCCCAGCGGTAGCGCTGGCTCTTATAGGCCTTGAAGTCGGCAGGGGTAAGGCCCTTGCCCATCAGTTCGTCCACATAGACCAGCTCGTAGCCGGCATGCATCAAACGCAGGCCAAGCTCGGCATCCTCGCAGATCGTCCATTCCGACCAGCCGCCGGTGCCTTCGAGCGCCGAGCGCCGCACCATGGTCATGGTGCCGTGCTGGATGATGGCGTTGCGCTCGTTGCGGTGGTGCATGCCGATGCGGAAGAAGCCGTCGTATTCCCATGCGGTCATGCGGCGGAACGTGTTGTTCTCGAACTCGCGGTGGGCCTGCGGGCACTGCACCACGGCCACCTTCGGATCGTGGAAGTAGCCGGTAAGGCTGGACAGCCAGTCGGCGCGAACCGCGTAGTCGGCGTCGATCACGGCTACTACATCGGCGCGCGGGTCGGTTTCGGTCAGGCCGAAGTTCAGCGCGCCGGCCTTGTAGCCGGGCCAAGGTTCCAGATGGAAGAAGCGGAACCGCTCGCCGAGCTTCTCGCAGTATTCCTGCACCGGCTTCCAGACATCCGGGTTCTTGGTGTTGTTGTCGATCACCAGCACTTCGAAATTGGCGTAATCAAGCGCCACCAGGGAATCGAGGGTGAGCATCACCATTTCCGGCGGCTCGTTGTAGCAGGCCAGGTGGATGGAGACGAAGGGTTGCCGCTCGGGCGGATCGGGCGTGAGCATGCCGGCCTCGCGCTGCCACTTGCGCCGCCAAAGCACTTCGGTGAACTCGAAGCCGTTGATCAGCAGGATGGCAAGAATCGCCACCTGCGCCGGGAACAGCAGCACCAGCATCGACCAATCGAAGGGGCTCAGGTAGAAATTGAAGGGTAGGGTGGCCGACCAGACGATCAGGCCACAGGCCATCTGCATCAGCAGCAGGAAGAACAGCCGGCCCATCAGCTTGAAGCGAGCGAAGCGGCGGGCGAACGCCGCCATCGGGAGGAATGCCAGCAGCGAGGAGGCCAGTGCCTTCCAGGGCCAGGAGGTGTCTTCCGTGATCGGTCCGGTGAAGGGGAATTTCTGTTGGCGGTCGGCGTTGAACAGGCCCCAGTACGCACCCGTGCGGCCTTCGCCCAAGTTTTCCTTCCACGGCTGGTCGAAGGCTTCGAGCATGTAGTAGTCGATATGCTGCGCGCGGGCCGTGTTCAACCACTCGCGCAGGAAGATCGCCTGGTTGGATACGCTGGGCTTGGCATACTTGAAGCGGTCGCCGTTGGACGGCCAGCCGATTTCGCCCACCACGATGGGCTTGTTCGGGTAAAGCCGCTTCAACTCGTTGTAGCGGTCGAGCGTGTCCTTCAGCGCCAGGCCGCGGTCGATCGGCTGGCCTTCCCAGAATGGGAAGAGATGCACGGTGATGAAATCCACGTGCTTGACCAGCTCCGGGTAGCGCTCCCAGATATGCCAAGGCTCGGCGGTGGACACCGGTTGATGCAGCGCGGCCCGGGCCCGGTCGAGGTAGGCCATCAGCTGCTCGGGCTTGAGCTGGCTCGTCAGCAGCACTTCGTTGCCCACGATGGCCCGGGTGATGGTCTTGGGGTAGCGCTGGGCCTGGGCGATCAGCGCGGCAAGTTCGCGCTCGTTGTTGTTGAGGCGGCGGTCGATCAGCGCGCCGGCCAGCACGTCCATGCCGTTGGCCTGGGCCAGGCGGAATGTCTGGGGATTCTCCAGCATCGAGTAGGTGCGGATGCGCGGTGAATACTTCTTGACCAGTTTCAGGTCGGCGTCGACGTCGGCGTCGGTGGCGACATCCCCGCGGATGGGATTTTGATAACGCTGGTAGGCGGTAAAGCCGAAACCACTGATCTGGCCGTGCCAGTCTTCCGGACCGTGCGGCATGTTGCCCAGGAACCACAGGCCGAAGTTTACCCCGGCCACCAGCAGGGCCAGGAAGAGTGCCACTACCAGGGAAGGGCGTCGTTCGGTCGGTGCAGGTGCGCTCAAAACATTCCCCGGACCGTCTGGCCCCCAGATGGACGTGAATAATCTAGCGAGCTTAACCAAGCCCGCCGGATGGCTCAACGTATGGAGCGTAGGCCAGTCAGCGGAGCCTTAAGTGTGACATCTTCAGGCTTTGGCGGCGGCCCGCATCCAACGTCCGCTAGACTTTGCATAAATTTTACTTGGAGCCGGGCATGCGTCGCCTTGTCTTGCGGTTCGTCGTGGCCGCCTTCGTGCTTCTCACCTTAAGCCGCCTGGGGCTGTCCCTCTGGCAGTTCAGCCGCGTCCATGACGCTGGCGGCCTGTGGCCGGTGATGTTCGGCGGCCTGCGCATCGATGTGAGCTTCCTGGCCATGATCGTGGCCGTTCCGGCGGTGCTGTCGCCCTGGCTGGGCCATCGGCCGTGGCCCACCCGCATCACCGCGTGGTGGTTGCGGCTGGCCTGGCTGCTATTGGTGCTGCTGGAAGTGGCTACGCCGCAATTCATCGTCGAGTACGACACCCGGCCCAACCGCCTGTTCGTGGAATACCTGGTGAACCCGGTGGAAGTGGGCTCGATGCTGTGGCACGGCTATAAAATGGTCGTGGCCTGCTCGCTGCTGGTGCTGATCCTGCTGGGCTGGTTCGGTTTCGGCCTGCTGGCCACGCGGCCGGCCGACCGCCGCCTGGGTTGGGTGGCGCGGCCGATTGCGTGCCTGGTGATCTTCGCCGTCTGTTTCCTTGCCGCCCGCGGCACCCTGGAACACCGGCCGATCAACGAGGCCACGGTGGCCTTCAGCAGCGACAGCATGGTCAATACGCTGCCGCTGAGCTCGCTCTACAACGTGGCCAACGCCATCGATGCCTTGCGCAGCGAGCGGTCGTCGGCGGAGCTGTACCCGCACATGGCGCTCGATGCCATGAACGAGGAATTTCGCCGTAGCATCGGGCTCGCCGGGCCGCCGCAGGACCCGCGCTATCCGAGCCTGCACCGGCAGGTGGCCAGCGTGCAGCGCGCCCACCCGCTGAACCTGGTGATCATCATGCAGGAGAGCCTGGGCGCGCAGTTCGTCGGCAGCCTGGGTGGCCGCGACCTCACGCCCCACCTCGATGCACTGGGCAGCCAGGGCTGGATGTTCGACCGGGCCTACGCCACCGGCACGCGATCGGTACGGGGCCTGGAGGCGATCACCACCGGCTTCCTGCCCACCCCCGCCGAGGCCGTGCTCAAGCAGCCGCGGTCGCAGCGGGATTTCTTCACCATCGCCGCGCTGCTGGGCCAGCAGGGCTACCACTCGCGCTTCATCTACGGCGGCGAGGCCCATTTCGACAATATGCGCGGGTTCTTCCTCGGCAACGGCTTCAATGAAGTGGTGGATCGCGCGTCATTCAACAATCCGGTGTTCGTGGGTTCGTGGGGTGCGTCCGACGAAGACATGTTCAACGAACTGCACAAGCGCTTGATGGCCGACGGCGACAGCCGGAACTTCACGCTGGCCTTCAGCGTGTCCAACCATACGCCGTGGCAATACCCTTCCGGCCGCATCACCCCGGTGGGCGAGCCTGCCAGCGTGGACAACACCGTTCGCTATGCCGACTACGCCATCGGCAAATTCTTCGAGCAGGCAAAGCAGTCGCCGTACTGGAAGAACACCGTCTTCCTGATCGTGGCCGACCATGATGCCCGCGTGTTCGGGGCGAGCCTGGTGCCGGTGGAACATTTCCACATCCCGGCGTTGATCCTGGGCGGGCAGGTGCCGGTGAAGCACGATCAGCGCATCGTCAGCCAGGTGGACATGGCGCCCACCCTGCTGTCGCTGATGGGCATCACCAGCGACCATCCGATGCCCGGCGCCGACCTCACCGTTCGCGATCCCGACCGGGCGATCATGCAGTACGGCGACAACTTCGGTTACCTGAAGGGCAACCAGCTCATCGTGTACGAACCGCGCAAGGCCGCCCAGGCTTTTACCTACGACGGGAAATCCACCCTTACGCCAGCACCGGTCGATCCGGCACTGGCGAAGGAGGCGCTGGCCACTGCGTTGTGGCCGAGCTGGGCTTACAAGGAACTGCGGTACACATTGCCTGCGAAGGCCGCGACTGGCCCCTGAACCTACTTCAGCAGCGAGCGGAGCATCCAGGCAGTCTTCTCGTGTTCCTTCAGGCGGCCGGTCACCATGTCCGCGGTGCCCTCGTCGCCGCCGGCATCGGCGGCCTTGATGGAGTCCCGCGCGGTGGCGGCGGCAATCTCATGCCCTTCCACCAGCTGGGCCACCATGTCTTTCCATTCGGGCACGTCGGGCTCTTCCTTGATCGAGGTGAGCTTGGCGAACTTGCTGTAGGAGCCCGGGGCGACCACATCCAGGGTGCGGATGCGTTCGGCCACTTCGTCGGCGGCCAGCCACAGTTCGTTGTACTGCACCTCGAACATGGCGTGCAGCGAATTGAACTGGGGACCGGTGACATTCCAGTGGAAGCTGTGGGTTTTCAGGTAGAGCGAGTAGGTATCGGCCAGCAGCTTGGAAAGATGCTTGGCGATGTCCTCGCGGTTTTTCTTGGGGATGCCGATGTCGATGGCCATCTTCAATGCCTTTCGTGGGTTTGCCAGGCTTTCGAGGATAGCCAACCCGTATGTCGCTTGGAAATGAATGCTTCCGATCCCACTGATAGCGACCGGCTATCATTGGCGGTCTCATGCCTTCCCGACCTTCGCGCCCCCCCTCACCGGAACCGGCCCGCCTGCGCGAGCTGCGTGCCGCCGTGTCCGGCGCCAGCAGCCGCGATGTCGGCCGCCTGCTCGGCCGCATCGCCAGCCTGAAACAAAAAGGCGCGGACGATGCGCGCCTGGACGCCCTTGCCCGGGAAATCGAGGCCTCCACAGCCCGGCGGGCCACGCGAGCGGCGTCCAAACCGGTCATCCGCCTGGACGAAACCCTTCCGATCACGGCGCGGGCGGAGGAAATCACCCGGCTCATCCGCGAGCACCAGGTGGTGGTGATCGCCGGCGAAACAGGTTCGGGCAAGACCACGCAGCTGCCCAAGCTGTGCCTGGCCGCTGGCCGTGGCGAGGCCGGCCTGATCGGCTGCACCCAGCCCCGCCGGCTGGCTGCCCGCTCGGTAGCCCGGCGCGTGGCCGAGGAACTGGGCACGCAAGTGGGCGACAAGGTCGGTTTCCAGGTGCGCTTCAACGAGCAGGTGGGTGAGCACACGCTGGTGAAGTTCATGACCGACGGCATCCTGCTGGCTGAGACACAGTCGGACCGGTTCCTGTCGGCCTACGACACGATCATCATCGATGAAGCCCACGAGCGCAGCCTCAATATCGATTTCCTGCTGGGGTACCTGAAGCGCCTGGCCGTGCGGCGGCCGGAGCTGAAGATCATCGTCACCTCCGCCACCATCGATACCGCACGCTTCGCCGAGCATTTCGACGGCGCGCCGGTGATCGCGGTGGAAGGCCGGGCCTACCCCGTGGAAGTGCACTATCGCCCGCCACCGGACCGCGGCGAGACCACCCAGGCCGGGCAGATCGCCGACGCGGTGGACGAAATCACCCGCACCGATCCGCGCGGCGACGTGCTGGTGTTCCTGCCCGGTGAACGCGAGATCCGCGATGCCCACCTGCTGTTGTCGCGGCGCCAGTACCGGGAAACCGAAGTGGTGCCGCTGTATGCCCGACTGTCTGCCGCCGACCAGGACGCGGTGTTCCGTCCAGGCAACCGCCGGCGCATCGTGCTTGCGACCAACGTGGCCGAAACCTCGCTTACCGTGCCGCGCATCCGCTATGTGGTGGATTCCGGTACCGCGCGCGTCAAGCGCTACAGCCAGCGCAGCCAGATCGAGCGGCTGCACGTGGAGCCGATTTCGCAAGCCGCGGCCAACCAGCGCAAGGGCCGCTGCGGCCGCCTGGGACCGGGCATCTGTTATCGCCTGTACGACGAGGCAGATTTCGAATCCCGGGCACCCTACACGGACCCCGAGCTGCTCCGCTCGTCGCTGGCCAACGTGATCCTGCGCATGCTGTCGCTGGAACTGGGCGATGTAGAGGCGTTCCCATTCCTGGAGGCGCCCGACCCGCGCGTGGTCTCCGACGGTTATCGCCGCCTGGCGGAAATCGGTGCCATCGACGACGACCGCAAGCTCAGCGCGATCGGCCGCACCCTGGCGCGCCTGCCCATCGACGTGCAGCTGGCGCGCATGCTGGTGGAAGCCAACACGCTCGGCGCCCTGCGCGACGTGCTGGCGATCGTGTCGTTCCTGTCCATCCAGGATCCGCGTGAGCGTCCTGCCGATGCGCGTGGCCAGGCCGATGCCGCCCACGCGCAGTTCGCAGATCCGCGTTCGGACTTCACCACGGTGCTGAAGCTCTGGACGGCGTACCAAACCGCCCACCAGGACCTGACGCAAAGCAAGTTGCGGGACTGGTGTTCGCGGAACTTCCTTTCCTTCATGCGCATGCGCGAGTGGCGCGAACTGCACCGGCAACTGTTGCTGGTGGTGCAGGAGTTGAAGTGGAGCCTCGACACGGCGCCGGCCAAGGCAACGAACCAGGGCGACGACGCCGATGCCTACGCCGCGGTGCACGGCAGCCTGTTGTCGGGCCTGCCCACCCAGGTGGGCCATAAGGATGAAAAGGGCCAGTACCGCGGCACGCGCGAGCGCCGTTTCACCCTGTTTCCCGGCTCCACGGTAGCCAAGGCGCCGCCGGCGTGGGTGTTCGCCGCGCAGGTATTGGATCTGGGCGGCCGCGTCTGGGGCATGAACAACGCGCGCATCGAGCCGTCTTGGATCGAAAAACACGCAGCCCATCTGTTGCGGTTGAGCTGGCGCGACGCGCACTGGTTGCGCAAGCGCGGCCACGTGGTGGCCTACGAGCAGGTGAGCCTGTTCGGCCTGGTGCTGGTGGAAAAACGCCCCGTGACGTTCCGCCTGCAGGATCCGGCGCTGGCGCATGCGATCTTCGTCCGCGAGGCACTGGCGCGCTGCGACATCGACAGCCGCAGCGATTTCGTCCGCGCCAATGCGCGCGTGCTCGAGCAGGCGCATGAGATCGAGGCCAAGCAGCGGCGCGCTGGCCTGCTGCGTAGCGAGGACGACCTGGTCGCTTTCTTCGATGGCAAGCTGCCGGTGGATATCACTGATGTCCGCGCGCTCGATGCCTGGTTCCGCAAGGCGCCCCCAGCCGTGCAGGCGTCGTTGCGTTGGTCCCTCGACGACATCATGGTCGGCGGCGCGGGGCTGGATGCAAAAGCCTTCCCCACCTCCATGGCGGTAGGCCCGCATGCTTGTCGGCTGGAATACCGCTTCGTTCCTGGCGACCCTGCTGACGGCGTGACCCTGCAATTGCCCCTGGCGTTCCTCAACGCCGTGTCCGAGGCGCGTTGCGAATGGCTGGTGCCAGGGTTGCTTACCGACAAAGTGGCCGAACTGATCCGGGGCCTGCCGAAGGCGCTCCGTCGCAACTTCGTGCCCGCGCCGGATTTCGCACGGGCATTCGTCGAGGCCGAGGCGCCGCGCGACGAATCCCTGCCGCGTGTGCTGGCATCGTTCCTGAAGCGCACGACGGGCGTGGATATCGACGCGGCGGCATTCGACGGCATCGACTTGCCCGCGCACCTGAAGATGCGCTTCCGCCTGCTCGACGATCACAGCAAGATGCTGGCCGAAGGGCGTGACCTTGCGGGCCTGCGCGCCCAGTGGGAAGGCCGTGCCCGCGAAGCATTCTCACGCAAGACCGACCTTGAACTGACCCGCGAAGACGTCTCCGCGTGGGACTTCGACGAAATTCCCGATCGCGTGAAGTCCGATGCGGGCCTGATGGCCTTCCCGGCCCTGGTGGACCTGGGCGAAGCCGTGGCACTACGCGTGTTCGAACGCGGCGACGAGGCGCGCGCAGCACACGTCGGCGGCGTCGAGCGGTTGTTGCGCGAGGCGGTGTCCAACGAGATCAAGCGGGCACGCCGGCAAATGCCGGTAGGCAATGCGCTGGGCCTGAAATACGCCACACTCGGCAGCGTGGAGTCGCTTCGCGAGGACCTGGTCGAGGGCGGATTCACCGACCTCGTCGAGGCATCGGACCTCAATGCGCGCACCCGCGAGGCCTTCGAGGCACTGCACACAGCCTTCGCGCGGGACATCTTCAAGGCCGCCATGGACCGGCAAAAACTTGCCGAGCCGGTGATCGAGGCCCAGGCGGACCTGCGGCCCTGGCTGCAACCACCGCTGATGGGCTTTGCGCGCGCCAGCTACGACGACCTTCGCGAGCAGCTCGACGCGATGTTGCCGCCGGGCTTCCTGCGCGAATGGAGCGCCCATCGCCTGGCCCAGCTGCCACGCTACCTGAAGGCCATGCGCCTGCGCGCCGAACGCCTGCGCCAGGACCCCACCAAAGACCAGCAGCGCATGCTGCAGGTCCTTCCTTACTGGCGCGCGCTGCTCAATGCCGGCGCCGGCGCGGATACCCCGGCATGGCAGGAACTGCGCTGGCTGATCGAGGAATGGCGCGTGTCGCTGTTCGCCCAGGAAGTACGCACGGCCGAGCCCGTTTCCGCCAAGCGGTTGGCCCGTGCGCTGGAAGCCGCGCAGGGCAGGGCATGATCGTGGCAAGCTCAAGCCCATGGCCGGCACGATAAAAAAAGGCGATGCATTGCTCGAGGCGGCAAGGGCTGCGCTCGCGCCGCTGCCCGGGCCGTTGCGCGGGGAATGCGAAGCCGTCTGCGAACTGCTGCTTCAACTGGGCTGCGACGAGGAAACCTGCGCCGCCGCCTGCTGGTTCGCCGTGGCCGTGCACGACCGCGCCGCCTGGGATGCCGCCTCCGCGGCGCTGCCGCCCACCTTGCGCCGCCTGGTCGAAGGCCAGCTGGCGGCGGAGACGGTCTGGGTGCTGCACGCCCAGCGTCCCGGCGCAGCCACCGAAGGCCTGCGCCGCCTGCTGCTGGCGATCATCCGCGACCTGCGCGTGGTGTTCGTGCTGTTGGCCCGGCAGCTGGCCCGCATGCGCGCCGCCATGGCCATGGACGAAGACGAGCGCCACGCGCTGGCCCAGCTCACCCGCGATATCCATGCGCCGCTGGCCAACCGACTGGGCATCTGGCAGCTGAAGTGGGAACTGGAAGACCTCTCGTTCCGCTACCTGGAACCTGAAACCTATCGCCGCATCGCCAAGCTGCTGGACGAGCGCCGTGGCGACCGCGAGACGTTCATCGCGCAAAGCTTGTCGGAACTGGGTACGGCGCTCAACAAGGCCGGCATCCATGCCGAGCTTGCCGGGCGCCCGAAGCACATCTTCTCGATCTGGAAGAAGATGCACCGCAAGCACCTGGAGTTCTCCGACCTCTACGACATCCGCGCCGTCCGTGTGCTGGTGGACGACGTGGCCGACTGCTACGCGGCGCTGGGCATCGTCCATTCGCTGTGGCCGCATCTGCCCGGGGAATTCGACGACTACGTGGCGCGTCCGAAGGGCAACGGTTACCGCTCCCTGCACACGGCGGTAATCGGCCCGCAGGGAAAAACGCTCGAAGTACAGATCCGCACCCACGACATGCACCGCGCCAACGAGTTGGGCGTGGCCGCGCATTGGCGCTACAAGGAAGGCGGCGGCGCCGACGCCGAGTTCGAGGCGAAGATCGCCTGGATGCGCAAACTGATCGAGCCACGCGGCGAAGACGACGCGGAACTGGCTGCCGGCTTCCAGACCGAGCTGATGGAAGACCGGGTGTACGCGCTTACGCCGAAGGGCGAAGTGATCGACATGCCGCACGGCGCCACCGTGCTCGATTTCGCGTACCACATCCACACGGAAGTCGGGCACCGTTGCCGTGGCGCGAAGGTCAACGGGCGCATCGTGCCGTTGACCTTCCAGCCCCGCAGCGGCGACCGTATCGAGATCCTCACGGCGAAGGTGTCCGAGCCGAGCCGCGACTGGCTGTCCGTCCACCACGGTTACCTGCATACCTCCCGCGGCCGTGAAAAAGCGCGCGCGTGGTTCCGCCGCAGCGCCCATGACGCGAACCTCGTGGCCGGCCGCGCGATGCTGGAACGGGAATTGCGCCGGCTTGCACTGCCTGATGCCGACATCGGCAAACTGCCGTCGCACTTCAACTTCAAGACCCACGAAGAATTTCTGGTGGCGCTGGCGCTGGGCGAAGTCACCACCGGCCAGGTGGCGCGTGCCCTGCAGGAACGCGCGCCGGAGCCAGACGTTACCCAATCGACCGCGCCGGTAGCATCGCGCCCCGCCCAGCACGACCGCGGCGCGCTCAGCATCGACGGCGTGGGCAACTTACTCACCACCCTGGCGCGCTGCTGCCAGCCGCTGCCCGGCGACCCGGTGAAGGGCTTCATCACCCGCGGACGCGGCGTGTCGGTGCACCGCGCCGATTGCGCCAGCCTGGCGACACTCGCCCGCAAGCAACCGGAACGGGTGATCGAGGTGAACTGGGGCAAGGTGGACGTCCAGGCCTACGTGGTGGACATCGAACTGCGCGGCTACGACCGCAAGGGCCTGCAGAAGGACGTCACCAACACCATCAGCAACACCGGGCCGCATATCGTGGCCTCGTCCAGCCGGGTGCACACGCGCACCGCCGAGGTGGAGATGCGCTTCACCCTCCGGGTGCGGGACTACGAGCAACTCTCGACCTTGCTCGGCCGATTGGGCGCGCTTGCCAACGTGACGGACGCGCGCCGGTTGGGGTAAATACCCAGGCTTGCCTCCCTATCCGCCCGTTAAATGGCCCCTCGGCGCCCCAGAGCTGCCATGGGCCCGGGTGTTAAGCTTTCCGGAATGAACGAGACCCCCCAGCGATGAGCGGCCGCGACTCCAAAGATGGCCGGCGTGGCCGCACCGACCCCGTCCTGGGCAGCCTGGACAACCTCGACAGCCCGGGTCCGGCCCCGGCGCCCGACGATGGATTGCCGCATTTCCGCGTGGAAGCGCCCGAGCGCCGGCCATATGCGGGCGGCCCGCCGCCGCGCCGGCGCAAGCGAGGGTGGCTACTGCCGCTCGTGCTGCTGCTGGTGATCGGCGCTGGGACCCTGGTTTACCTGCAGCAGGACCGCCTGCGCGGCATGCTTCCCGCCACTGAGCTCAACGACACCCTCACCCTGGCCGACCAGGCCCTGGCCGCCGGCAAGCTCGACGGCAGCAATGGCGACAGTGCCCGTGAGTTGTACGAAAAGGTGCAGTCCGCCGAACCCGATAACGATCGTGCCCGGGATGGCCTGCGCAAGGTCGGTCAGGCCGAGGTCGCCCGCGCCGACGCCGCCCTGACCGCCGGCAACGTGGACGAAGCCGATGCGGCCACCAATGCTGCCAACGAGCTCCTGGGCGGTGGCAGTGACATCGAGCGCCTTCGCCAGCAGATCAGCCGCGCGCGCAACCCCAGTGCCCAGCAGGGGTCGCTGGTGGACCAGGCCCAGGCGGCGCTCGACGCCGGCAAGTTTGACGGCCCCGATGGCGCCGGTGCGCTGTACCGCAAGGTGCTCGACGGCGACCCGAACAACGCCGTGGCCGCGCGCGGCCTGGACAAGGTTGGCGACGCGCTGGCGGCCCAGGCCCGCCAGGCCATCGCCGCCAACGATCGCACAACGGCCAGCGGCATCGTCGAGCGCCTCGCCGCCGTCGTGCCTAACTACGGCGACCTTCCTTCCCTGCGTGCCTCGCTGGCCGAAACACGCAAGCAGGACGACCAGGCCACCTCCGGATTGCTCAGCCAGGCCGCCGATAACCTGCGCTCGGGCAAGGTAGCCGGTGACGGCGACGACAACGCCCTTGCACGCTATAAGGCCGTGCTTGCGGTTGATCCGGACAACGCACAGGCGAAGGCCGGCCTTGGCCAGGTGGCCCAGGCGCTTATCGTGCAGGCCAGCGCGTCGCAGGATGCCGGCGACACCGAGCAGGCGCGGAAGCTGCTGGACCAGGCAGCGACGTTGGCTCCCAAATCCGCGGACCTCGCCGCAGCGCGCGGCCGCCTGGGCGGTGGCCATGCGGCCGCTGCCGCCGTCGCCAACGATGCTGCCAGCAGCGACGATACCGCGCAGGCCCAGCTGTCCGTTACGCCTGAGCAAAAGGCCCAGGTGGTCGACCTCGTGCGCCGGGCGCGTGCCGCCACGGCCAGGGGCGACATCATGACGCCGCCGGCCGACTGCGCTTACGACCTTTACCGCAATGCCCTGGCCATCGATGGCAACGATGCGGACGCCCGCAGCGGCCTGCAATCTTTGCCGGGCGTGGTGCAGAAGCAGTTCGAGACGGCCATGTCCAACGGCAATCTGCGACATGCCAATGAATTGCTCGACACCATGGCCGATCTCGCCCCGGGCGAGCCTGGGCAGGCAGGCCTGCGGCAGCGCCTGGCCAGTGCCCTGGTGGACCAGGCGCAACAGCGTGGCAACGCAGGCGACCGTGAGGGTGCCCGGCAATCGCTCGACGCCGCCCGTCGGCTCAATCCCGACGACGCACGCCTTCCCGATGCCTATGCCCGGTTGCAGTCCGGCCGCTGAGCATGAAGATCCTTGTCCTGGGTGCGTCCAGCCAGATTGGACGGTTCTTGTTGCCGCGCCTTCGTGCGCGCGGCGATGAGGTGGTGGCCGTGAGTCGCGCGCAACACGCCGATGCCGACGGCCTGACGTGGCAGCGCGGAGCGTTGCCCGATCACATGCCCGATGCCGCGAACGCGGATGCCGTGGTCTGCTACGGCCCCATCGTTGCGTTGGCGCCGTGGCTTGCCAGCGGCGCCGCTCCCGGTGTCACCCGCGTGGTCTGCACCAGCTCGATGAGTGCGGAGAGCAAGATCGAATCCCTGGATGCTGCCGAGCGCGAGATGGCCCGCAGCCTGCGTGATGGCGAGGCGGCGCTGGCGGCCACTTGCGAGGCGCGTAGGATTGCCTGGACGGTTCTTCGTCCCACGCTGGTGTATGGCGCGGGCATCGACAGAAGCCTGTCGCCCATCGCGCGTGGTGCCATGCGCGCCCATGTGTTCCCGTTGCCGTCCGGACGCGGCCTGCGCCAGCCGGTGCACGCCGACGACATAGCCTGCGCCACCACCGCGGCCCTGGATACACCGATGGCCGCGGGCCAGGTGATTCCGATCGGTGGTGGTGAGCGGCTGTCCAGTGGCGAGATGTTCGCGCGCGTGCGCCGCAGTCTTGCCGTGGCCACCTTGCCCTTGCCCGTGCCGCGATGGCTGCTGGGGCTTGCCGCTGCCGCCATCCCGCGCGCGCGCGGTCCGATTTCCCGGCTGGATGTCGACCTGATCGCCGACAACGAGCCATTGCTGCGCCTGCTGGGTGTCCGACCACGGTCGTTCCTGGCCGACGGCGCCTGTTGGATGCCTTCGTGAGCGGTCGCCGTGTCTGCGCCATCGTCGTTACCTGGCATCCGGACGCCGACATGCTGCAACGCCTGGTCAATGCGGTGGTGCCGCAGGTGGCGCACCTGGTAGTGGTGGACAACGGCGGCACGCGATTGGCCGCGCGCGAAGGTGTCACTCTGCTCCCGCAGCCTGTGAATGCCGGACTTGCCGCGGGCTTCAATACGGGCATCGCATTTGCGCGCGCGGGTGGATTCGACACCGTGCTGCTGCTCGACCAGGACAGCGAACCCAAACCCGGCATGGTGCAGTCGCTGATCCACGTGCTTGACGAAGGAAGCGCCGAAGCCCCCATCGCAGCGGTGGGCCCGGTGTTCCAGGATGCCCGCGAAAAACATGTCGCGCCCTTCGTCCGGTTCGGATTTCCACTGAACCAGAAGATCACCGCGGAACACGGCGCGCCGGTGCCTTGCGACTTTCTTATCAGCTCCGGGTCGTTGATACCGCTGGCCGTGCTCGACACTGTGGGCGAGATGGACACCACGCTATTCATCGACAATGTCGACCTGGAATGGTCATGCCGTGCGCGTGCCGCCGGCTACGTTCTGCTGGGGGTGCCCGGTGCGCGCATGGGCCATCACCTGGGCGACGGGCGCAGCAGCGTGATGGGCCTGGGCCGCGTGGTGGTGCATGGTCCCACAAGGCTGTACTACATCATGCGCAATCGCGTGTTGTTGTACCGGATGCCCCACGTGCCCCGCACGTGGGTGGCGCAGGACCTCCTGCGACTGCCGGTGAAATTCCTGATTTTCGCGCTGTTGGTGGGGCCGCGCTGGCGCAACATGCGCGCCATGCTCAAGGGTCTGGCCGATGGCATCCATGGGCGCACCGCGGCGTGTCCGCCCGGGTGAAATACCCGCGCACGCCACCGGGCAGCCATCATTCGTTCAGATCCCTGCCGGCATGTCACCCCTATGATCGGCCGGTGTATTGAAAGAGGAACATCCTCCCTTGGCTTTCTTTTCCCGACTTGGCGCCCTGTTTCGCGCGATCTGGCCCTGGATCCGCATTCCTGTCTACATCGTGCTGGGCCTGATCTTCGGCTTCCTGCTGCCCTACACGCTAGTGCTCAATTCCCGCGTGCAGGAGCAATTCAACGACCTGGTGTTCGCCGTGCCCACGCGCGTGTACGCGCGGCCGCTTCCGCTGGCCCGGGACACCGCGATGAAGCCGGCGGCGCTGGAGCTGGAACTTACCTTCGCCGGGTACTCCAACGACGGCAAGGGCCAGGTGCCGGGCACGTTCGCCCGCAACGGTTCGACCTATGTCATCGCCTCGCGCGGCTACGCGGGACCTGATGGCGGCGAGATCGCCCACCGCATCCGCCTGGTGCTGTCGCAAGGCCAGGTGGATTCGATCACCGACATGGGCACCGGCAAGCCGCTGGACGGCACCCATCTGGATCCTGCACGTATCGCCACCCTGTACGGCGCACAGGCCGAGGAGCGCCGCATCGTGCGCCTGGGCGATGTGCCGCCGCTCTTGATCGGCGGCTTGCAGGCGGTGGAAGACCGCGACTTCAAGCATCACTTTGGCCTGGATTTCTCCGCCATCCTGCGCGCCTCGTTTGCCAACTTGCGCGCCGGCCATACGGTGCAGGGTGGTTCCACGCTGACCCAGCAGCTGGTGCGCAACCTGTTTCTGGACCGCAGCCAGAACATGATGCGCAAGCTCAACGAAGCGATCCTGTCGGTGCTGATCGAAATGCACTACGACAAGAGCCGCATCCTCGAGGCTTACATCAACGAAGTGTTCCTGGGCCAGCAGGGCGACCAGGCGGTGCATGGATTTGCCGCGGGCGCGGAGTTCTATTTTGGCCGCCGCATGGAAGACCTCCGCCCGCAGGAGATCGCTCTTCTGGTGGGCCTGGTAAAAGGGCCGAGCTATTACGACCCGCGTCGGTTCCCCGATCGCGCCATCGCCCGCCGCAACCTGGTGTTGCAGCAGTTCCGCGATACGGGTTTGCTTAACGATGCCGCCTTCCTTGCCGCGCAATCCGCGCCGTTGGGGCTGGCCACCAATGCACAGTTGCCGCACAACCGTTTCCCGGCGTTCATGCAGCTGGTGCGCACGCAGATCACCGCCGACTTCGACGAGAGCGCCCTGCGCGAGGGCAGCCTGTCGATCTTCACCACGCTCGATCCCGCCGCCCAGCTCTATACCGAGCAGTCGCTGCTCTCCACCTTGAACAGCCTGGGCAAGCGTGGCGCGGCGGCGCAGGGTGCCGCGGTAGTGACGGACGTGTCCACCGGCAGCGTGCTGGCCGTGGTCGGCAGCCGCGATCCGGGCGACCAGGGCTTCAACCGTGCGCTGGATGCACGCCGGCCGATCGGTTCGCTGGTGAAGCCCTTCGTGTACCTGGTGGCGTTGTCCGACCCGCAGCGCTGGTCGTTGGGCAGCACGCTGGACGACACGCCGGTGAACATCCGCCAGCCCGATGGCACGATGTGGACGCCGAAGAACGACGACCACGAAATCCACGGTCAGGTGCCGATGGTCGATGCGCTGGCCAATTCATGGAACCTGGCCACGGTGCACATGGGGCTCGAAGTGGGCGTGCCGCGCATCAAGGCGTTCTTAGAATCGTTTGGCCTTGAGAATGTCAATCCCAGTCCGTCGCTGCTGCTGGGCGCGGTGGATCTTTCGCCCTTCCAGGTGGCCCAGCTGTACCAGTACATTGCCGCCGATGGCCACGCCCTGCCGCTGATCGCCGTGCGCGGGGTGCTGGACGCCCAGGGAAAGACGATCAAGCGGTATGAGGTGAAACCCGGCAACGGTGAATACCAGTCGGCCGCGCGCCTGGTGACGTGGGCCATGCAGCAGGTGGTCACCCGCGGCACCGCGCGTGCTATCGGCGAGTCGAGCCTGAGCTGGCTTCACGCAGCCGGCAAAACCGGCACTTCCGATAGCCAGCGTGACAGCTGGTTCGCAGGCTTCACCGGCGAGCACCTGGCCGTGGTGTGGATGGGCCGCGACGACAACAAGCCGACAGGCCTGTACGGCGCCACCGGCAGCCTGAAGGTGTGGAGCGAACTCTTCCGCAAATTACCCACCCGCCCACTGACGACCAACCTGGCCGAAGGCCTGGAACTGGGCTGGATCGACCCGGCCACTGGCAAGCGTACCGACCCCAGTTGCCAGGGTGCCCGCCAGCTCCCGTTTGCCGCTGGCTACCAACCTGAACAGGAAGAGGGATGCTTCTGGCAGCAGTTCAGAGGTATGTTTGGCAGCGGCGACGGCAATACGCCCGCCCCATCCTCTACTGCCCCCATTACGGATTGACCATGTTTCGAGCTTTTGCCGTACGTTTGCCCCGCGTTGGGGCCACGATCGCCGTACTTGCGCTCGCTGCCTGTACCCAGCCCAGCCCCCCGTCCAACCAGTCGACCAAGGCTCCGCCGCCGACTTACGACATCGTGGCGCAGATCCGCGCTGCCGGTGAGCGCGACAAGTCGGCCATCGAAGTGGCCCCGCTGCGCGATCCCGGCGTGACCGGCCTGCAGGATGGCGCTTCCGCCGATGAGCGAGCGCAGCAGTACGACGCCGCTGGCGCCAAGCTCGATTCAGCCCTGAAAATCGCCGGTGACGCTCCCGACCTGCTGCAGGATCGTGCCGAGATCTATGTCCGCCAGCGCGACTACAAGGACGCGGAGAAACTCGCCCGCCATTCGTTCGACATCGGCCCGAAGCTCGGCAGCCTGTGTGCACGAAACTGGCAGACGGTGGTGGAGATGCGGCTGCAGGCACAGGATGAAGCTGGCGCCGTCAATGCGCGCCAGGAGCTGGCCAAATGTCACCAGTCGGGTCCTGTCCGGATGTAAATACCTGCCGGGTTCACCGCGCGGCATCGCGTGGGCATAATTCCCCCTAACAGGGGAGTAACCATGAGCCAGGCCAATGACGCACCGCGCGCCGACATCGGTGCGCGGACAAGCTACCCAGCGACGTTTCCCATCAGCGCGGCGTCGCGCATCGTTTCCTGGCTCTTCGGCACGCTTGTGCTGATCGCTTCCTTGTTCATCGCGGGCATGGCTGCGAGGAGCCACGTGCCGGTTATTGTCGTGGGCTTTATGGTTGTGTTTTTCTTGATCGCGGCAGCTGTCACCGTGCGCTCGGCGACGATGAAGTTGATCCTGGGCGAGCGGGAAGCAACGTTGTCCACGGTGTTCGGAGCGCGCAATGTGCGACGCCAGGACATCACCGGCCGCTCTGCGATCAAAAGCTACGTGCGGTTCGATGTGCGCGACGGCCGTCCTTTCTCGGTGCCGCTGGAGCTGTTCAAGCGTGCCCGGGTCGGGACGTGGCTCGGAGACATTCCCGACCAGGCGGAAATAGCCCAGGCTGCTTTCCTCGAGAAGGTCAAAGCCGATACCAGCCTGGGTGTCGACGCGGAGAGCCGGCTAGCGGCCCTCAAACGCAGCCGCGCGCTAGCTACGGGACTGCAGATCGGTGCGGTGATGGTCTACTTCGTATCGCGCTTCAACAGTGAATACCAGGGGTGGTGCGTGGCGATCCTTGCCGCGTTTCCCTGGATAGCGCTTGCGGCGGTGGCGATGAATCCCAAGCTGCTTCGGCTGGGGGTGGGTAAGGACGATCCGCGTCCCACGGTTGCCACTGCGCTGCTGTTTCCGGTGATCGCGTTGTTCATCATTGGCCTCGACCTGGATGTACTCGAGAAAGTCGGTGTGTGGCCGTGGGCGACGATTCCAGCTGTATTGCTCGCGATGGCAACCATGGCCGCAAGCCGGCAGGAAAACGGCAGCGCCGGCTTGCGGTTGGCCTGCGCGTTGGTCCTTGGCTGCGGCTATGGATTTTCGGCAGCTCTGGTGGCCGACGTGATGCTGGATACGGCGCCGTCCACGCGGTATGAAACCGCAGTGATCAACCATTCGATCACGCGCGGCAAGTACACGCATTACTACCTCGACCTTGCGCCGTGGGGGCCGCGTACCAACGGCGAGCATCTCTCGGTATCCAGGGTTACCTACGATGCCAACCAAGTTGGGGCGAGCGTGTGCATGCAGTTGCATCCCGGTGCCTTGAAGCTACCATGGGCTGGCCTCGGGTCATGTCGGACTTAAGTCCCATGTCACCATCCATCCGCCTGGCTTTTGAGATCGTCGCCCCGGTCTTCGGTATTGCGTTGGCGTTAGTGTTGATGCTTTATCTCGACCGGGTGCGAGAGCGCCACGCGCACGAGATGGCGTGGACGTTCATCTGGGTGAGTGTCTGCCTTGTCGGCGCGTTGGTGTTCGGCGGATTCGCGGCATACGTGGCTTGGCAGGGACTGTACGACGCCGATGGCAGGATCCTCGACGGCGGTGTCATTGTGGCGTTGCTCGCCGTTGCAGGCTGCCTTGTTTACTTCTCGCGCCATCGTCGTGTTATTCGAGGCGCTCGCACGAATGCTCTTGACCCGGCACCGGCCATGTTCGAGCGCAGGCAAAGGGCGCAGTCCCATCCGGTACCGGCGCAGATCGACAGTCTCGCCGTGGTCACTGGGCGATACGAAAGTGTGAGGGAACGTGCGGCCCACGATGCCCAGGCGCGCAAGGAACTGGTGGATTACCTCGGCCGGCAAATCGCGCGCAGGGAATTCGGCGACCCGGAAGCCCAGGTCATCGACAGTTATATCCTGGCGGTGTTCGAGAGCCGGACCGGGGTTGGCGGTTAGCGTTGAGCCCTGGTCTCGCGATAGTCGCCGCAACCCGGCTCGAAGGTCGTCTCACCCTCTACCGTGATGTAGACGTCCCACTGGTGGGACTGGCCGGCGACGAAGCAACCGTGGCGCACCACCCGGATGTCGATCGGTTTCTCGCGACCGCTGATCTTCAGCGAGCCGTGAAGACTAAGGCCGTCATCGCCCCGCTGCACGCTGCCTCGGGCGTTGTACGATCCGCTGCCCCATTTCAGCAGGACGGGCATCGTGCTGCCCTCGTCGCGCACCACCACCGACCAGTGGATCGCCGAGGCCTGTAGCACGATGCCTTCTGCGTGGGCGGCGGTGGCGGTGATCAGGCAGGTGGCGAGGACCAACAGCAATCGACGCATGGTGCGCATCCATTGGGATATGGCCTGAATCTACTCCCGCCCGGATGAACCGGGCAGTCTGCCGAATGGTGTAATCCTCGCTGTTCAGCCGTGGTGGCTGGCGAGGGAGAGGAACTGCTCGTGAAGGTTCTTCACGGCATCGTCCAGGGCGTCTTCGGGGCCATCGTTATGGATGACGTCGGTTGCGATGGAGAGACGTTCTTCACGCGTGGACTGGTTGGCCACCATGCGGCGGGCGAGGGCGTTGTCGATGCCGTCACGCTGAGTGAGCCGCGCCAGTTGGGTGTCCACCGAGGCGTCCACCACCAGGATGCGGTCGAGCCACGCGTAGTGCTCGAGGTTCTCCACCAGCAGGGGCACGGCCACGATGCAATAGGGACCGTTATCGGCGCGCACGTGGGTCATCGTCCACTGGCGTACGCGGGGATGCACGATGGCTTCCAGGCGCTTGCGGGCCGAAGGGTCTTCGAAGATGCGCCGGCGCATGGCGGCGCGGTTCAGGGCGCCGCTAGTGTCGAGTACGTCGGGGCCGAAGGCCGAGGCAATTTCGGCAAGACCCTCCGTGCCGGGTTCCACCACCGCGCGCGCCGCGCGGTCGGCATCGTGCACGCCGATGCCCAAGGTCGTGAAGCGGCGCTCCACGGCACTCTTGCCGGCGGCGACGCCACCGGTCAATCCCACCACGTAATGGCCTTCCAGCATGGCTAGTGCAGCCCGGCGAAACTCATGTAACCGGCAAGGAGTTTATCCCCGGCCACCAGCCAAACCCAGCCGGCGATGGCGATATAGGGACCGAACGGCATGGGCACCTCGCGGCCGCGGCGGGCCAGCAGGATCAAACCGCCGCCGATGATGGCCCCCACCACCGAGGACAGCAGCACGATGGGCAGCAGGGCCACCGGCCCCATCCATGCACCCAGGGCGGCCAGCAGCTTGAAGTCGCCGTGGCCCATGCCTTCCTTGCCGGTGGTGAGCTTGAACAGCCAGTAGATGGACCACAGGCTCAAGTACCCGATCAGGGCGCCGACGATGGCGCTGGCGGGCGACACGGCCACCGGTTGCCAGGCAGGCACCAGGGTGAGGGCCAGGCCCAGCCAGAGCAGCGGATAGTTCATCTGGTCGGGCAGGAGCTGCGTGCGGGCATCGATGCCCGACATCGCCACCAGGAACCAGGTGAGTACCAGCGCCGAAACGGCCGCCATGGTGGGTCCGAAATGCCACACCACCACCGCTGAGGTGATGCTGGTAATGGCCTCCACCAGTGGGTACTGGATGGAAATGGACACCTTGCAATAGCGGCAGCGCCCGCGCAGGGCCAGCCAGCCCAACAGCGGGATGTTGTCGTCCCAGGCCAGCGGATGCTTGCAGTGCGGGCAGTGCGACGGCTCGCGCACGATGCCCGGGGGCGCGGGCTCGTCGACGGCGGGAAGCTCCAGGATCTCCCGCGCCTCCATGCGCCACGACGCGGCCATGCGCTCGGGAATGCGCAGGATCACCACATTGAGGAAGCTGCCGACCAGGAGGCCGAGCACGCCGGCAATGGCGATCCAGAGGGTGAGCGGGAGTTCGGTCACGCAGGGCAGCCGTGAATTGAAACGGGAAGGGTAGCCGCAGCACGGGCCAACCGGGAACCGGCTGGCCCGTGCATGGCGATCAGATGGTGCCGGCCAGTTTGAAGATGGGCAGGTAGAGCGAAATCACCATGCCGCCGACCAGTACGCCGAGGATCACCATGATCATGGGCTCGAGGAGGCTAGCCAGGGTGTCTACCGCGTTGCTCACTTCTTCTTCGTAGAACTCGGCGACCTTGAATAGCATGTTGTCGAGCGAGCCGGATTCTTCGCCGATGGCGGTCATCTGAACCACCATGGAGGGGAAGAGGCCCGTCTGATTCATTGCCATCTGAAGCTGATGGCCGACGGCGATGTCGTCGCGCATGAGTTTGACGGCTGCTCCGTAGACGACGCTACCGGTGGCGCCCGAGACAGCATCGAGTGCTTCGACCAGGGGTACGCCGGCGCGGAAGGTGACGCCCAGGGTGCGGGCGAAACGGGCGATGGCGGACTGGCGAAGGATGTTGCCGATGACGGGGATCTTCAGCGACATGCGATCCAACGCATGTGCGAATTTCACTGAGCGTTTCTTTGCTTGCACGAGAAAGACGACGCCACCGACGATGAAGGCTATGATTATCCACCAATAGCTCTGCATGAATTTCGATGCGGAAACGACGATCTGCGTCGGAGCTGGCAGTTCGGCGCCAGCGTTCTTGAAGGTGTCTTCGAATACGGGAACGACGAACAGCAAGAGGATCATCGATACAATCAATGCCACGCACAAGATCATGATTGGATAGAAGAGGGCCTTCTTGATTTTTGACTTAATGCTCTCCGTGCGCTCCTTATACGTTGCCACCGTATCAAGCACCGTATCGAGCACACCGGCAGATTCGCCCGCCTGCACCAGGTTGCGATAAAGCTCATCGAACTGCACCGGATGAAGGGCCAGGGCTTCGTTAAGTGACGAGCCGCCCTCGATAGCCTGCTTCACGTCGATCAGGATGTTCTTCATCCTGGGGTTCTTCTGGCCGTTGGCGATAATGTCGAACGATTGCACCATCGGGATGCCGGCGGCCATCATGGTGGCGATCTGGCGGCTGAAGATGGCAACTTCGCGGGGCTTGACGGCCTTGCCGGCGGCGCCGAAGAGGGGCTTGGACTTCTCGCGCACCGTCTGCGGGTTCATGCCCTGGCGGCGGAGCTCGGCCTTGACCAGCGCCGCGTTCTTGGACTGCATTTCGCCCTTCATGCGCTTGCCGCGCTTGTCCAGGGCTGTCCAGTCGTACATGATCAGGGCGCCGACGCTGGCGCGCGCAGTGCCGATGGCCCGCGCATTCTTATTGATGGCAGTTACAGTAGCCATGGCCCAACTCCCCCTGGAAACATCATTGTTTCAACCCCTTCCCCTCGTGGGAGGGCAAGCTGGGCCATTGTACGTAAGTTTACGGCGCCAAGTGTAAGCCAGCGCACACTTTTTAGGTCGGCTGGCGGCCGTCAATCTTTAGTCACGCGGTCGATCTCGGCCAGACTGGTCATGCCGTCCTTGACCTTCTTCAGGGCCGAAGCGCGCAGGTCGTTGATGCCGGTGCGTTTGGCCACTTCGGCGATCTGCATGGCGTTGCCGCCGTTGAGCACGATGGCCTGGATCTCCTCGGTCATCGGCATCACCTGATAGATGCCTACGCGCCCCTTGTAGCCATCGTTGCAGCGGTCACAGCCCACGGGCTCGTAGATTTCCAGGCCGGCGTCGATATCCGCCTGGGTGAAGCCAGCGTCCAGCAGTGTTTTCGGGGGCAGGGCCTGGGGCTTCTTGCAATCGTGCAGGCGCCGCGCCAGGCGCTGGGCGATGATCAGGGTGACCGATGAGGTGATGTTGTAGGGCGCGATGCCCATGTTCATCAGTCGGGCGATGGTCTGCGGGGCATCATTGGTGTGCAGGGTGGAAAGCACCATGTGGCCCGTCTGCGCCGCCTTGATGGCAATCTCGGCGGTTTCCAGGTCGCGGATTTCGCCGACCATGATCACGTCCGGATCCTGTCGCAGGAACGAGCGAAGGGCCACGGCGAAGGTCATGCCGCGCTTGACGTTCTGCTGTACCTGGTTGATGCCCTCGACGCGGATTTCGACCGGGTCTTCCGCGGTGGAGATGTTGCGGCCGTCGATATTGAGGATGTTCAGTGCGGTGTACAGCGATACCGTTTTACCGGAGCCCGTGGGGCCGGTGACCAGCACCATGCCGTAAGGCTTTTCGATAGCGTCGAGGTAAAGCTTCTTCTGGTCTTCCTCGTAGCCCAGCTTGTCGATGCCCAGCTTCGCGGAGGACCCATCCAGCACGCGCAGCACGATCTTCTCGCCGAACAGGGTGGGTAGGGTGCTGACGCGGAAATCGATCGCCCGGGTCTTGGACAGGTTCAGCTTGATACGGCCGTCCTGTGGCACACGGCGCTCGGCGATGTCCAGGCCGCTCATCACCTTCAGGCGCGAGGCGATGCGGTTGCCCAGCTTCACCGGAGGGGCGGCCACTGGACGCAGGATGCCGTCCATACGCAGGCGCACGCGATAGTTGGCTTCGTAAGGCTCGAAATGGATGTCCGACGCGCCACGCTTGATGGCATCCACCAGGATCTTGTTGACGAACTTCACCACCGGACCGTCGTCGGTAGCCGTGGCGTCGACACCGGTCATTTCCTCGTCGCCCTCGCCACCTTCCAGGGCAAGTTCGTCCAGGCCCGCATCGTCGAAGGCGGGGACGGTGGCGTTCAGGGCGTTCAGGGCGCTTTCGATCACCCGGCGCAGCTGGCCGCGTTCCACCAGTACCGGCTCCACCATGTGGTTGGAGTGGAACTTGATTTCGTCCAGGGCGTGGGACTGCATCGGGTCGGCGATGCCCACGAACAGCCGCTTGCCCCGCTTGAACAGGGGCAGGGCCTGGTGTTTGGTGATCAGGGCTTCGGTGACCAGGCCCAGCGGCAGGTTGGCCGGGGCCACCGCCGAAACGTCCATCAAGGGCATGCCGAACTCCGCCGACGCGACCTGGGTAAGCTTCAGGCTGTCAACGAGGTTGCGGTCGATCAGCCAGGACGAGAGCGCAACCTTTTGCTGGGCTGACTCCATCACGGCCTGGCGGACATCGGCCTCGGGCACGACGCCCTCGGAAACAAGCCGACGTGCCATGCCGGTGAGCCCGACAAGGTTCGACTGCTGTAGCATTTGCGACGCCATAAAATCCCTGTCCTGCCCCCAGTTACGTTAAGAATCTACAGCAGAACATGACTTTGGGCCACGTCCCTAGGCAGGCCATCCCGCCCTCTGCCGGATTATTGACGCTTTCCGGCCATGCAGATGGGATGCAAGTCGCGTACCGAGGGCGTGAATTGGGCCTGGGGGGCACGTTATGATCCGGTTTCACAGAGGGGAGCACGCCTTGAGTCGCCTTAGCATCATCCTGCCCGCCAAGAATGAGGCTGCGGCCCTGGTCGACGTGCTGCCCAAGCTTCGGGCGGCGCAGCCGGACGCTGAAATCATCGTGGTGGACGATGGGTCCACCGACGACACCCGTGCTGTATGCGCGGCAGCAGGCGTGACCTGCCTGAGTTCGCCTTATTCCATGGGTAATGGTGCGGCCATCAAGCGCGGCGCGCGGGCGGCGAAAGGCGAGATCCTGGTGTTCATGGATGGCGACGGGCAGCACGATCCGGCCGATATTGGTCGCTTGTTGGCGCGCCTGGACACCGGGTTCGACATGGTCGTGGGCGCCCGCGACTGGGACAGCCAGGCAGGCGTGGGTCGTGGCGCGGCCAACACCTTCTACAACTGGCTGGCCACGCGGATTACCGGCCATGAGGTCAAGGATCTGACGTCCGGCTACAGGGTCGTGCGGGCAGACAAGTTCCGCGAATTCATCCATCTGCTGCCCAACGGGTTCTCCTACCCCACCACCAGCACGATGGCCTTCTTTCGCAGTGCCTACGGCGTGGCATACGACCCGATCAAGGCACACAAGCGCGTAGGCCAAAGCCATATCAAACCGATTCGCGACGGGCTGCGTTTCCTGCTGATCATCTTCAAGATCGCCACGCTCTATTCTCCGTTGAAGCTATTTGTGCCGGCCAGCTTTCTGTTCTTCGTGCTTGGTTGCGCGAATTACGCCTGGACATTCCTGCACGAGGGACGTTTGACCAATATGAGCACGCTGATGTGGAGTGCGGCGGTGATCGTGTTCCTGATCGGCTTGGTCTCCGAACAGATCACGGCCCTGACATATCGCCGAGACGCCTGATGGCGCCGACGGGCGACCAAAGGGTACTTAGCCGGGCACTCGTTTCGGTCTGCGTAGTCACCTTCAACCACGAACGGTATATCCAGGACTGCCTGCGCAGCGTGCTAGCCCAGCTTGGTGATGCGGAGTTGGAGATCCTCGTCGGTGACGATGGATCCACGGATGCCACGCGGCCGATGCTGGCCGCATTGGCGGCGGAGTTTCCCCAGATCAACGTGTTTAATCGCGACCGCAACCTTGGGCCAATCGGTAACCTCCTGGATCTTCTGCAACGCTCCACGGGCCAATACATCTGCCATCTCGATGGCGACGATCTCTGGCTGCCTGGGAAGCTGCGCGAACAATTGCGCTTGATGGAGGATCCAGCCGTGTCGGCGGTGTACACCAACGCCATCGTGTACGACGACCAGCGTGAACCTGTCGGGATATTCACCAATGCAAACGCCGGCGCCTACGACAGGGCCGCCTTGCTTGAGCGCGGGAATTTCCTTAATCACAGCTCCCTGCTTTATCGCGCCCGCGATAGGCCGAGCGTCCTTGCCATGCCTGCCCCTTTCATCGATTTCCGCATCCACTTGATGCTGGCGAGCAAGGGGGAACTTCGTTATACGAGCAAAGTGCTTGTCGGATACAGGCAGGGAGCGGTTGGTTCAATGCTTGCCACGGCCAACGCCGCGGTTCGCGAGCAATATTGGCAGGCCGTCGTCGCCAACGTGGTCGCGGACGACCCGGTGCGTCTTCGCGTTGCCGCAGCTTCCGACTTCCTCAGGCGTGTTGTCTTTCGCGCGATTCGCACGCGCACGTTTGGTTTGGCGAAGCAGTGGTGGGCGACCGTGCGGCGCGACCTGCGCGTTCCCGGCGCGATGCTCCTGGCGTCAGTGGTTGCTGGGTGTATAGCCGAGGCGTGGCGCCAAGGTTACCAATGGACATCCATGCGAATGCGCCGCCGCGGCACCCGCATCCTCTATTTTCGCTGACGGGAAATGTCGTTGGATCCAGCCAAGCTCTTCCTTGCAGCCATCTACCGATGGCCCGTGTTGGCCCGCCGCCACTGCGTGGTGTGCGATCGTAACGTCGGTGGCTTCTTGCCTTATCGCGGTGGCAGCAAGGGTTTGCCGCCGGCCATGGCAGCGTTGGGCATCGTCGGTAGCGATGTCGACCATTTCGAGTGCCCTCGCTGTGGTGCCCACGATCGCCTGCGACACCTGTTCCTATACCTGGATCGAGCCGGCGTGTTCGACCGGATGCGCGGGGCGAGGATCCTTCACGGCGCTCCCGAAATCGCGCTAGCCACGCGGATCGAGGCGCAGGCGCCGTCGCGCTACGTGCAGTGCGATCTATTCCCGTCGCGGCCCGGGATCGAGCGCGTGGATCTCACTGCCATGCCGTTCGACGATGCTTCGTTCGACGTGGTGATTGCCAACCATATGCTTGAGCACGTAGGCGATCTTCCCGCAGCACTTCGGGAAATCGGTCGCGTGCTAGCACCGGGTGGCATGGGTATCCTGCAGACCCCATACGTGCCCATGCTTGAGGCAACCATCGACGATGCCGGGGTGCAGTCGGATCGGGCGCGGCTCCAGCTCTATGGTCAGGAAGACCACGTACGCCTGTTCGGTCGCGACATCTTCCATACATTCGCACGGCATTCGGGGCTGGTGAGCAAAGTCGCCACGCATGACGAACTTCTGCCGGATATTGATGCGTACCGCTACGCCGTCAACCGGCATGAGCCACTCTTTCTGTTTGAAAAATCCGCCTGATTTTCAGCGAACCTCGGGAATACCGTAAGAGCGAAACAGTATCCATTTGCGAGGGACCCAGGTAAACGCCGAGTAGTATCCGCGAAGAGGTGACGTTCCGCGCGCGCGCGCAGCCCTTCGTTCATCCATGGCAAGCTTTCGCATTCGCCATGACGAGGTGATCGCATGGAGGTAAATGTCCTTCATGACGCGCCCATCGCGCTTGGTCAAGGTGAGTGCCATGCCTTCGAGCAACAACAACAGCATATGCACGAAAAGAAGGGGCAAGACCACCCAGCCAGGCGAGAATATCGCCATCAGCATGGTCTTGTTGCGCTCGCTTAGCTTGCGCCGCCTGAAACTCGTCGACAGCCGACCGTCGGTGGCCTTGTTGCCGCCGAAACTGTGGCCTTGCCGGTGTCGGTATCCGCTCGACGGGGAGGCGAGGACTTTCCTTCCCATCCGTCGCGCAGCGCAGCAGATGTACATGTCCTCGGCGATCGATTCAATCCATGTAGGGAAGCCACCCAGTTCGTTCCAGAGGGAGGCTTCGATGCAAAGGCAGGCGCCGATGGTCATGGCTACATCGGTCCGTGAAGCATAGACATTCGGCACGGGGTTGTAGAAAGTATCAAGCAGGCAGCCCCGGTCGACGAGCTCACCGCTCGTCCAGTCGTACTGGGGGAGCGTCAGGACGTTCCCTGGATGCGCCTGTGCCTGCGCCCATAGCGTTGCCAATGCGTCGGGGTAAAGAGCGGCGTCGTTATTCAGCAGAAGCAGGAATTTGCCGCTTGCAGCATGGGCCATGCGGTTGTTGGACACGCAGAATCCGACATTGGTATCGCTGGCGATGACTTTGACGCCCGGAAATCGCGCAAGGACCTCTAGCGATGCATCCGTGGAATGATCGTCGTGCACGATAATTTCCACGCGGGCATCAATGGTTTGCGCCAGGACCGATTTGAGGCAGTCGGCAAGGATGTCTTCGCCATTGAAATTGGCGATGCAAACTGAAAAAAGGGGAGGCGTCTCGTCCAAGGTTGCCTCAGGATTGGGCTGCCCAGGCATCTGCCAGGCCCCGGTCGAGAGTCACCTGCGGCTGCCAGGCAAATGTACGGCGCGCACGCGCATTGTCCAGGACAATTCTTTCGACATCCACGGGTCGGCTTGCGCGAAAAATGCGCGGAACTGCTTTGCCGCACGCCGCTTCGACGTGGGTCAACAGTGCATTGAGGCTCGTCGGTTCCCCGCTAGAGGCATTGTAGGTTTCTACGCCAGCAGCAAGTGGGGTATCGACACACTTTATGCAAAGCGAAACGAAATCTTCGACATGGAGATAGTCTCGAACCGCGGAGCCATCGCCCCAGACGGTCAGTGGCTCGCCCGATATGGCTGCGTGAAACGCCGTAGGTATGATGCCAAAACCTGGCCGGAACGGCTGTCCCCTCCCAAATACGTTCGAAGGCCGGAGGATGATGGCCTGGCCTGCCGATTGATGGGCCCAGGCTGAAACAAACGATTCGCAAGCAGCTTTGCCGGCACTGTAGTAAGACTTTGGGGCAAGCACGCTGCTCTCGACCGCCATGGCGGCATCCACGTCGCCATAGATGGCGCCACCCGTCGATATGAAAACAAGCTTGCGCGGAGGCAGCCGGTGTAAGCCTCCCAACAGGGCGAACAGTGGCGCAAGGTTCTCGTCGAGCTCCGCCATGGGTCGTCCCGCGGTGGATCCGGGTGTGCTGGTACAGGCAAGCCAGACGATTCCCTCGCATTCACGAGCTAGTTCCTCGAACGTTTCGCTCGATGGCTCCCGCACGATGACGTGGTGCACATCCGGGATAGGAATACCTTCCTGTCTGGTCACGGCAATGACGCGACGCCCGGCGGCGACCAGCGCCTTGCAAAGACGCCTGCCGATAAAACCGCCAGCTCCCACCACCAGGACTGCCTTAGCCACGTTTGCCTTGCTCCAGGACGCTTCGGTATTGGCGGACGTACCGTTCAGCGCAATCATCCCACGTCCCCATCTCGTGTTCGATCCTTGACTTGGCGGCCTGGCCCACGGCGCGGTTGCGCGCGCTGTCCTCGAGTGCTGTAAGTCCTTCGGCAAGGGCGTCGCGGTCGGGGGCGATCCAGCCGGTCAACCCATGGGCAATGAGATCAGTGTGGGCGGCGATGGGTGTGGCGATGATTGGTAGCCCGGCGGCCATGGCCTCAAGCATGACTTGAGGACGCCCCTCTGCGTGCTGGCTGAGCGTAATCAAGCCATGGGACTGCGGAAACCATTTGGTGCGAATTTCGTCTGCCCCCGCGGGACCATGATAATTCACCCATGACGGTACCTGAATTGATTCCTGCATCGGGCCAATCAGGTCGAGGACACGACTTCCGTCCTTGAAATACGGTTCCGCCCAGTCGAAGAGCGATCCAAGCTTACCTAGGGTGAGCCGGGTTACCGCCAGCCAACGTGATGGTGTTTGCAGAGTTCGTTCAACGTCGAACCAGCGAGGATCGATGCCGAACGGCACCGCTTGCACACGCGCAACATCGCCGAAGGCCTCATTCAATACTGGCACCATCCAGTCGGCGTTGGGACACAGTACGGTCGGACGCGCGCCGAAGGTACGCCTTAGCGCGCTGCGCATACCTGGCATCTTCATCAGACGCAGATCGTTGCCGAGCACCGTCACCAGCGCTGGGCGGGAGTCATTGGGTAGCGGCAATGCACATTGCAGCCAATTCACGTGATAGACATCGCAAGTGGACTGCCGGTAGCACCGGGCCAGCCCGCGAATGATGCGGGTAGCTGCAGCCACGCCGCGAACCGGATGTTGGCGCAGAAGGTGTGCAACGCCACCCGCCGCCATGAGATTCGCGAGGTCCCGGGATTCACGTTCCGTGGTGGCATGGACGACTGATGCCGGCATCGGGCCAGGCGGTGCCCAGACTGACAAGGCTACATCGTCACGCCGTGCCAGCGCCGTCACCATGTGGCGCATGAACACTCCACGCCAGTCGAGTTTGTCGGCCGGATAGGACGTGCTGGTCAAGAGGATGTCGAGTGAGGTATGCGTCATGCGAGTGTTGGATTTGGGAGCTGGTGGTTGGCCTGTTTCAACGAATGTCGCCACGCTGTGGCCTTGCCAGCCGCAGGAGATCGACCAGGGCCGGATGGGACGTTCGCCAGGCGAGTAGCAGATAGGCGGCTGCACCGACGAGGCAGCCCGCCAGCAGCGCGACTAGTGACCGTTGCATGCTGAGGTAAACGACGTACGCAAGCGACACGGCAACGAGTGTACCAAGCACGATACCGGCCATGTCCCGCAATTGTGACGAGGCTCCGTATCCAAGGAGCTTGCCTGAGTAATGCATGTTGATGCCCATGGCGAAGAGACTCGCGGCCACCGTAGACCACGCGATTGCCCCGATGCCGAAGGGGCAGGCGGCCAACAGGAGAGCTACGGCCAGCGACTTCTTGATGACTTCGTTGCGCAGCACCAGGCGGGGATGGCCAAGCGCATTCAGTAGCGAGACATTCAGTACATGCGAAGGCCATGGCAATGCACCGAGGGCAAGGATGGCAAGGATAGGACCGGTGGCCTGCCACCGTGGACCGAACACCAATTCGACCACGGGCGTGGCGAACAAGGCCAACATGGCGACCAGGGGCACGAAGACGAACATGCTCATGGAAAGCGACCCCCTGACTGCGCGATGCAACAGGGTCGGGTCGTGCCGAAGCGATGAAAAAAGGGGGAGGCCCAAACGGTTCAATAGAGCGGCGGCGAGCGAAGTAGGAACCTGCTGGGTATTCTGCGCCATCGTGTAGAACCCGAGCTCACGCGCTGCAAAGAAACGGCCGACAAGCAAGGCCTGCAGACGTGTATAGCCCGTATCGATCAACCCGGCCAGGAGCATGAATCCGCCGAACGACCAGATCGACCATAGGGCGCGCGGCCGGAACCGGCCATGTGGCCGCCATTCCGTAATCACCAGCAGCAACACCGCGCGAGCACCGATGGATACCACTGCCTGCCAAGCCAGGCTCCATGCGCCATAGCCCCGCCACGCCAATACGAGCGCGACAGTACTCGCCGTCATGGCACTTCCGAATTCGATCTTGGCCCTGACGTTGAAACGCATCCGTTGCGTCAGCAGGGCATCGGGAACCACGGCCAGCCCGTTCAATGGGAATATCAGCGCCATGAAACGGCAAAGACCGGCGAGTTCAGGCTGATTGAAAAAACTGGCAATCAAGCCGGCGCATGCGAACAGCATCAATCCTGCAATCAGCGACACCAATACGTTCACCACAAAGACGGTCGTTTCTTCGTCGGCCGTCGTCGACTGCTTCTGTACAAGCGCGGCACCACTACCCGAATCGATGAAGATCGCCCCGATGGCGGTGAATATCAGCACCATCGCCAGCAGACCGAAGGCATCGGGAGAAAGCAAGCGCGCCAGAACGGCGGTCACGGCAAACTGGATCACATAACGTGTGCCGATCTCCACGATGCTCCATCGGGCCGCGCGGAAAGCAGTCGCGCCGGCCTGCGAATCGGGCGGAGTCATGCAGGCCGCAGAACGCGTGCTGGGACGCCGGCCACCGTGGTGCCGGCTTCCACGTCGCACGTGACGCACGCGCCAGCACCGATCACCGCGCCATCGCCTATCACCAGCGATCGAGTAGGTGTGCCGGGCAGGATCGACGCGCCGACGCCTACGAAAACCCCTTCGCCTAGGTGCACTCTCCCGGCTATGTGCACGCCCGGCGAAAGTGTGCTGAAGGAGCCGATGCGTACGTCGTGCGATACGGTGCAGCCGACGTTGATGTGAACGTGTGATCCCAGATCGATATCGACGGTGAGCACGCTTCCAGCGGCGATTACGCTGCCAGGCCCCATCGTGACAGAGGAGGCTACCGCCACCGCGGGATCGGCAAGTGTCACTTCGCGCATGCCGACGGACAGGCATTTCGCTACGGCAGTCCGTCGTGCCGACGGATCACCCAGTGCGGCGACGAATGACATGCCCTCGGGCACTATCGACGCGATGGTGGCCACCGGTATGCCAGCCGCGAATTGTCCTTGCCCATGCCCTTCGTCGACCAGGAACACCAGTTGGTCGGCTCGATAGCCGCAACGCAAGGCCAGGTTCGCGAGTTCACGCCCATGTCCACCCGCGCCGAAAATCGCGAGCTTCGTCGTTTGGCCTACAAAGGTGGCGGGATGGTCGGTCATACGGATCGTGTATCCCAGGGGTTTAGAGGGACTTCCTTGCACCCAGTTCGAGGATGTCGCAGATGGCGTCAATATCGTCCGGTGTCAGTGTCGGGCCGGAAGGCAGCACGAGGTTGCGTGCGGCGACCGCGTCGGTGTTCGGAAGGCTCACGTCTATTTCGTCGCGGTAAGGAAGCATGCGGTGACATCCTGGCCAGAAATACTTTCGCGCTAGTACATTTTCGGCGGAAAGCACTTCGACAAGGCGATCGCGCGATGTTGCCGACGCGTCACTGACGGATGCCACGATGTAGTGGTAGTTGTTTTCCTCAGCCGGGTCGTACAGGACGAGGTCCAAGCCCGGGATGCCATCGAAGCGTGACGCGTAATGCTGGTAACAGCGCTCGTTGGCGGCAATGAATTCATCCAGCGATTCGAGATTCGTCAGGCCCATGGCCGCGCTCGCCTCGATCATTTTTCCGTTGGTGCCGGGATGAACTACGTTGTCGAATCCGGCGAAACCAAAGTTGCGCATCAGTCTCATTTTTGCAGCGAGCTGATCGTCATTGGTGACCACCGCTCCGCCTTCCATGGTGTTGAATACCTTGGTGGCATGAAAACTCAGGACTTCGCATTGTCCGAAGCCACCAATCCTTCTGCCCCGATAAGAGGTGCGGAACGCATGCGCGGAGTCGAACATCAGGGCCAGGCCGTGCTGATCAGCCAGGAGCTGGAGCTCATCGATGGGTGCCGGGCGCCCCCAAAGATGCACGCCTATGATGCCGCTCGTCCTTGGGGTGATAAGGGGCTCGACTGTGGCAGCGGTGAGGTTGTGTGTGTCTGGGTCAATGTCCGCAAACACAGGCGAGATGCCTTGCCATGCAAGTGCGTGCGCGGTTGCGATGAATGTCCAGGAAGGTACGATCACCTCGCCTCTCAACCCGAGCGCCCGGATGGCAATCTCCAGGGCGATTGTCCCGTTGCACATGGCCACGCAGTGCTTCACGTCCAGGTCTTTGGCAATCCTCGCCTCCAACTCCTGAACCAGAGGGCCGTTGTTGGTCAGCCAGCGATTTTCGAACACCTGCTGCATGTATGTGGCGAACCTGGCCGGGTCGCCGACATTTGGCCGGCCCACATGCAATGGTTGCGCAAACGCGGGCGCGCCACCATCAATGGCCAGTTTCGTCCTGGGCGTCGTGCTTGCTTTTATCTGGCTGCTATTCATCGTCGGGCGGCTGCTGTTTCGGGTCATGGATATGATCGATGGCATGGGCAAGTGTAGCCACATCCTGATCGAGCCTGCCGCCATAGTTTAGATGCCTTAGCGCTGCGAGCTGCCGGGTGGCTTCCGGGGTATCGCCCAAGCTGACGGCCCAGCGTCCCAGCGTTACGCGGTAGGCCGGCTCGGCGGGTGCGGCATCCACGGCCAACCTGGCATACCTATAGGCCGTCGCCACATCGGAAGTGGACATCCAGATGTAGTCGGCATAGGTAGCCAACAGGCGCGCACTAGGCTGGGGGTGTGCGAGAGCCGAGGCAAACGCCCGTGTCATGGGTTCCTCGGGAAGATCGCAGCGATCGTCCGACTCGCACTGAACCAGTGCAATCAGTGAACTTTCATCCTGGATGGTTGGCCTGTGCGCTGCCAGTTTGCCAATCATGCTGTCCCACCAGGATTGCTGCAGAGGCAATTTCATCCGCGAGTTAAAGAAAACAAGTGCCTGTTCCGGAAGTATCGATGACCCCGGCAACTTGGCCGCACGTTCGAGCGGTGGATAAACCAGTGGCGCGAATGGAGATGAAGGCTCGTACTTTGAGGCAATGATATAGGTCCGCCCCAGCTCGTACTGGGCCCGCGGAGATTCGGGCGCTCGCAGCGCCAGTTCCTCCGCAAGGCCTATGGGCGAACCCCAGGCGGAAGCCGTGAGCCAGGTCGTGGCCGCCCAAATAAGTATAAGAGCCGCCAGTCCCGTGCGCCTGGCAACGACGAAGTGTTCGTTTTGTCTGGAAAGGGCGCACAAGCCAGGCACGACCACCAACATGGCGCCGATGCTCGAGAAATAGTTCCGGTGCTCGTAGATCAGCTCAAGCGGGATGATGGTTGCCGTAAGGACGTGTCCGGCAAGGTACCAAAGCACGCCTAATCCGATCAGGGGATGTCGTTTGCGTAGCAACAACCCCATAACGAGCATCGCTGCCAGAAGAACGATCGATGCAGCCGTTGTCCAGGGGGTGAAGATGCCCTTCGAAATGATGAAATCATCGTGGTAGAACGAGAGATCGTTCGACCGTGGGATAAAGATCCATTGCACATAATCCAGAACGATGCGTGCTTCGCTAAGCAGGCGTTCCGGCAGATTGAAATCGCGTACGGCCCACGTGGCGGGTTTGATTATGTTGGGTACAACGATGGCCACCCCGACAAGCATGGGCAGCACCAATACCAGGGCAAACAACGTAAGGATCCGCCTGTCGCGTGGCGCACTGGTGCTTGGCGTGCTGGCGGTCCGAAAGTCAAACAACACCCATTCGGCCAAAAGTGCATAAAGCGGGAGTAGTGCCGCTGTCTCTTTGGCGAGAATGCCAATGGCGGTAGGGATGGTCAGCGCAAAGATCGCCAGGAAGATCCATCGGCGGGGCGCGGATGGTGATTTGGCGTTATCTCCAGCCGCGTCGCGCATGTGCAATCGAGCGGAAACATAGAGGTTGAGGCCAAGCAGAACAAATATGTTCGCGAGGCTTTCCATGCGTTGTACCGTGTACAGCACGGCTGTCAGATTGATCGGTAGAACGAGCCAAGCGGTCGCCAGGAACGCGGCAATCAACGACACATGGTTGACGGTCAATTTTGCAGGGCTCGCCTGGTCCGATGCGCGGAGCATGCCTTCCGCATAAATTAGCCGTCTGCCAAGCAGAAACAAAAGAATGCCATTGACCAGGTGCAGAATGACGTTCGTGAACTTCATCCAGAAAGGGTCGAGCCCCGTTAGCAGGAAATTCGTAGCGAAGCTCAATGAAGCCAATGGCCGCTTGAAGTCACTCGAGGGCGATGACAGGGCCGCATTGACGAGGGTCCCTACCGTGGCAGTCGCTGGCTGCACGCCTTTATTGTCAACAATGTTCGGAAAGTCGTCGAATACGAAGCTGCCGTACAACCCTTTCCAATAAATGAATATTGTCAAGGCCGCCGCCAACAAAACGACGGCCCATGCATAGCGATCGCGCTTCAATGCGTGGATCATCGAATTCCCCCGTGTGTATCCTCAAGGTTGACATCATCTTGAAGATTCTTGCGAAGCCGGCGATATTCCTTGCCCCAATAGCCTTGGCGAGCTAGTACCCACTGGTGAATGTGCGGCATGCCTGGCGCGATCGCCAGTGACTCTTTCTTCAAAGCACTAAAATGATCAAGATGGCTTAGCCCTTCACGCGGGAATCCGGCCTCGCCGAGCATCGCTGACTGTTGCATCGCTATCTCAATACGGGGTTGCTCATCAAGCGCCATGTTGAAGTAATCCATGGCTGTTGCTGAATCCCGACGCTGCAAAGCCACGTCGCCGCGGATGTGTTCGATGTCCTGGCGACGGCCATTGCTAAACCGGGAATTGTGCAAACCTCGTTCGATCAGATGCTCGAGAGCATCAAGATCGAAACCCTTGCAGCTGCCAGCTCGCGCAGTGTCGATGGCGCGGTCGGACCAACTTACCAGTAAAGCGCCCGGGTCTCGCGATGTCTCCATCGCGCGTCCTGCAGCCTCCAAGGTAACTGGATCGACGCTCCCTTCCAGGCAGTGAGCCGCCAACAGGTTGAGTGCAACCTGGATCTGCGTTGGGTCGCGTTCAAGCATGGGTGTGAGTCTGGCAATGGCTGAAGCAGGGTGGTCGGCCGCCATTTCCAGGGTCGCGGCGTTAGTTTGCGCACGCGGGGAGTCGGGGTTCATACGCGCCCAGATAAGGGCCTGTTCGGTTGTATTGCCCCAGATCGAGGCATTGGCCCATGTCATGGAGGCCAGCCCCAGCAATAGCGCCGCTGACAGCAGGCCGTATGAGAAATCGGTGGTACGCGATCGAGGTGCGCCGATAAGCTCGAACCGGCGCCCAACGCCGGTGACCGCCAATGCCAGAGGCCAGAACAGCAACAGCGCCGGCAGGTAGTTGCGATGCTCGTAGTAGAGCTCCAATGCGATCGTAGAGGACTCAACCAAGTGGGCGCACAGGAAGAACGCAATGGCGAGCGAGGCGGCGGGCCATCGCCGACGTAATCCAAAGACGGCGAATACCAAGACGAGAAGGCCAAGGATGGCGATCCAGGTCGTCGAGGGGTCCGCGAGAGACTTCGATGCCATGAACTGCTCGTTGAATACGCCCGACGTGAATGGTCGGGGGATCCACAGCAAACGAAGATAGTCGAACAGGATGCGTGGCTCTGTGAGCAAGCGCTCGCCGAGCGTCCAGGGTCGCAATGTGCCTATGCCTCGTACCATTCCGACCCAGCCTTGCCATGCAAGGTAGCCAAGGATGGCGACGGCCGGGATCCATGCGCTAACGACCATCATCCGGCGATAGGGGGCTGGTCGCCCTTGTCGTAGCTCTCGACTTGGCGATAGCACTATGCACTCCACGAGCAGCGCATAAATGGGTAGTAGCGCTCCGTTTGCCTTGCTGAGAACACCCAGGGCGGTAAAACCCAGTAGTCCCGTCGCCACGAGGAGGCCGCCCGCCAGCGTACTTCCTTGCGCCATGCGTGCACGGCCCGAGAGCCAAAGATTCAGGCCGCAAAGCGCACACGTTGCCGGAAGCATGGCCTCGCGCTGCACGATATACAGAGTGGTGGACACAAACAGTGGATGCAGGACCCACAAGGCTGATGCCAGCGCCGCAGCCAACTCGAGCCGTCGACTTTGTCCGGGATCACGCAATGCATTGCCAGCCCCGAGGTGCCCGAGCCGACGCAGCAAGACAAATAACAAAGCGGCATTCGCCAGGTGAAGCAACAGGTTCGTGCGTTTGAAAGGATACGCATCCGCGGGCCAGTCCCGCGCATCGACAAGGAAACTCAGCAGGGCCAGCGGACGGCCGGTCGGGTCGGCTTCACCTGACGTAACGTAGCGAAAGAACGTAGCCCAGTTGTCGACTGGGCCCGTAGCGCCTATGGCAGGCAAGTTCGCGTAGTCGTCGAACAGAAAGCCGCCATGCAAGCCCGGCATGTACGCAAACCAGGCCAGGGCAAGCACGATGGCGAACAGCAAGAGCGTCAGGGATGGTAGGCGGACGTCCCTGCGCATGTGTCGATGGTCGCCTGGCTGGTTGGGAAGAGCCACATTCGTGGCTTCCCAATATTACCGCGATAAGGCAAAAATTAACGGCAGGACGAGGGAATGTAGTTGGTCTTGAGCGTCGCGGACTTGCAGCGCCACGCGATGCTACCGGCATTGGTGATCGGAGAAAGAACCAGGTTGCTGGCGGTGGGGATCTTGGTGCTGGCCTTGGGACCACCGTAGGCAGCCGTGATCAGACCGGTCGAGGCGCCGATGGTGATCGAGCTTACGTACTGACCCTTGATGCTGAGGGCGGCTGCAAGACCTGCCGAGCCGTTGTTGAGCGGGAAACGACCGGTGTTCTGGTAGAACTCGGCGACGGCCGTCTTGGCGCCATCGGCGAGAACAGGACCTTCCGAAACCTGCGAACGGATGGTGTAATCCTGGTACGCCGGGATAGCAATGGCGGCCAGAATGGCAATGATGGCAACCACGATCATCAGTTCGATGAGCGTGAAACCCTTCTGTACGGTCTTCATGGAAGTAATCCTTGTTGTGCGAGCAAAAATTGCTTGGGTGTAGGTCTCCTTATTCGCTATCAGCTTCCCTGCTTAAACAAAGAGCCGCACGAGGCGGCTCCTTGCAATCCGCAATTTGCCAGAAAATTAACGGCAGGACGACGGGATGTAGTTGGTCTTGAGCGTCGCGGACTTGCAGGTCCACGCGATGCTGCCGGCATTAGTGATCGGCGAAAGGACCAGGGTGCTGGCGGTGGGGATCTTGGTGCTGGCCTTGGGACCGCCGTAGGCAGCCGTGATCAGGCCGGTCGAGGCCCCGATGGTGATCGAGCTTACGTACTGACCCTTGATGCTGAGGGCGGCGGCGAGACCTGCCGAGCCGTTGTTGAGCGGGAAACGACCGGTGTTCTGGTAGAACTCGGCAACAGCCGTCTTGGCGCCATCGGCGAGAACGGGACCTTCCGAAACCTGCGAACGGATGGTGTAATCCTGGTACGCCGGGATAGCGATGGCGGCCAGGATGGCGATGATGGCAACCACGATCATCAGTTCGATGAGCGTGAAACCCTTCTGTACGGTCTTCATGGATGTTCCTTCCTAACGGTGGTTAGCTAACCAAAAGTGTGATGCCCCCTGAGCCCCAGCCTCGGATCCTCCTAGGCAGATCCGAAACCTCCCCCTTCCACTTAATCGTTGGCAGGAAACGACCAGGAAGCTCGCGGAGTCACTAAGCATCTTGCATGCCACGTGACTCGGCGGGCGGTGCCCCCATCATTGCGGGGCAATGCGATTGTCGGGGTTTGTTCTAGGCAGAGCAACCACAACAGCATTGAACTGGCTCACAAAAATCCCGGTTAGAGCATCGACGCTAGGCGTCACATAGTGACCTTAAGCGTCAGTAAAAGAGTTGCTATCGGCAGCTGGAAGGCAGGTAGTTGCTCTTCATCAAAGTTGCTTTACAGGTCCACTGAATGCTTCCGGTGTAGCTCACGGGCGACAGCAGCAACGTGGCAGCGCTAAGCGCTGGATTGGCTTTGGGGGTTGTGAAAGCAACTTGAATCAAGCCGCTAGTGACAGTAACTGAACTGGCATATTGTCCCCTGATCGACGTCGCCGATACGAGACCAGCAGAAGTATTGGATGGGGGCAGCCGGCCCTTGTCGGCGAAGAAATCCCAAACGGCTGTCTTTGCCCCTGTGGAAAGCGTAATGCCCTCGGCTACCTGGGCGCGGATCGTATAGTCCTGGTATGCAGGGATGGCGATGGCGGCGAGGATGGCAATAATGGCCACCACGATCATCAACTCGATAAGCGTGAAGCCCCTTGTGTTCTTCATGGCCGCTAGATTTTCCCCTGGATATTCCAAACTCCAGCACAAATCATACCGGTACCCTTGCCTACCTGACGCTCAAACGAGACTCGGGTCACAAATTTGTCGGGACTTGGCGACCTCGCCCTAAACAGGTCTAGGCGCGGCTGATCGCGGTGGCGGCCATCAGCAATTCAAATGGACGCTAGCGGGCGCCGTGCATCCAGCGCCTGATCACCGGCCCCACCACTAACGCCACCACCGCAGCCCCCAACCCCACCCAAACCATCTTGTCGAACAACTGCCCATACTTCGCACTAGCCACCGCGAAGTCGATCTTCCCATCCAGCGGAATATCCAGCGCTGCCCATTTCCCAAAGATCGAAGCCACCTGCTCGGACAGCGACGTCCCCAGCCACCAGGCACCCATCATCAGCCCCACCACCTGCGGCACGGACAGCTCTGCCACCGCCGCCAGGCCGATCGGCGCCAGCGCCACTTCGCCCACCTCGATCAGGAAGTACGCAAGCACGATCCACCACACGCTACCGAGCGACGTGGCGGTCACCGTGGCATTGCCCATGGCCAGCGGCAGGAAGGCCAGGCCTGCGAAGGCCAGGCCGATGGCGCTCTTGTTCGCCTTGCTGGGGTTCCAGCCCCGGCGTTCCAGCGCCGGCCAAAGCCAGGCAAATAGCGGCGAAATCAGCACGATAAAGAACGCGCCCAAATAGGTAAGCGAGCTCGCCGTCTGCGGCAGCACCACGCAGTCGCGCAGGATCAACAAGGTGCCCGCCAGGGTAAGGCCACCCAGCAGCAACTTGGCCATCCGCGTGGACTTCATGGCCAGCGCTGCGCCCACCGCGAAGGGGCTAAGGATCAACGGGATGGTCGACCACGGCACCGGGTGACCCTCGCGGATCACCATCGAGGGGAATAAATCCTTGCCCAGCATACGATCGTTGAACAGCACCCACGAGCCATAGGTCTGCTCATACAGCGAGAAGAACAGCAGGCACACCGCCACGAAAAACACGCAGGCCAGCATGCGGTGGCGCTGCACCTTGTCGCAGCGCATGGTCACGTACCACGCCAGCCACCCCAGCCAGCCGGCCATCGTCGCCAGCTGCAGCCAAAGAACGGCATTGCCCAGCTGCATCAGGCCCCAAAGCACCGGCAAGGCCAGGGCGGCACCCAGATAGATCGCCCATTCGGTATTGAGCGGCCCCAACACCCGGCGCTTCAGCCGCTCCATGCTGGGCGGCTCGGCATGCCCCTGCAGATGCCGCTGTCCGGTAACGAATACCGCCAACCCGGCAAGCATGCCGATCCCTGCGGCGCCGAAGCCGTAGCTCCAGCCATAGGTATCGCCCAGGTAGCCGCAGATGATCGCCGAGAACAGCGCGCCCACGTTGATGCCGGCATAGAACAAGGTAAAGCCCGAATCCAGCCGGGGGTCGTTCTCGGGGTAGAGCTTGCCTACCACGGTGGAAATATTGGGTTTCAGGAACCCCACGCCGCTGATGATCAACGCCAGCGAAAGATAAAAAACACTAAGCGCGAAGAGGTCCCGGTGCACCACGCCATCGGCACCCATGGTGGCCTGATGGCCTTCCACCGCCATGCCCAGGTGGCCCAGGCATAGCAGCACGCCGCCCAGGATCACCGCCTTGCGCATTCCTAAGAACCGGTCGGCCAGGATGCCGCCCAGCACCGGCGTTGCGTAGACCAGGCCGCCATAGGCGCCGACCAGGGTCAGGCTTTCGGTGTCGGAAAAGCCATGGTGCTTGATCAGGTACAGCGCCAGCAGGGCCTTCATGCCATAGAACGAAAACCGCTCCCACATCTCGGTAAAGAAGCAGACGTACAGGCCCTTGGGGTGGCCGAACAGGTCTTCGCCCGGATCGTGGGCCTGGGCATCTTCAAGGGTCATGCGTTGGAGCCTGGCACGTGGGATCGGCCGGGAGTATGCCGGGAATGACGGGTTGATGGGGGACAACCCTTGCGCCACGCCCGCGCGCCGCTTACCGTCACGGGCTGGAACGACACGCCCACGGAGTGCCCATGAAACCCTTGTTCGCCGCGCTTGCCCTGGCGCTTGCCGCGGGCCCCGCCCTGGCCGCCGACGGCCCGCATCCGTTCTCGGTCCGCGACCTGGTGATGATGGACCGGGTAGGGGATCCCCAGCTTTCCCCGGATGGGCGCTTCGCCATCTTCAGCCTGCGCACTACCGACTACGCGGCCAACAAGGGCAATACGGCGATCTACTTGCTGGACTTGGACAAGGGCGGCACGCCGGTGAAGTTGTCCGACAAGGGCAACACCCCGCGCTGGGCACCGGATGGTTCGGCCGTGTACTACCTGGCCAATGCCGGCGATACCTCGCAGCTCTTCCGCCAGGGCGTTGACACCAAGGGCAAAGCGCTTGCCGCCTCCGGTTCGGCCACCCAGGTCACCTCCACGGTGCTGGATATCGACAGCTACAAGCTGTCGCCCGACGGCAGCCACGTGCTGCTGTCGATGGAAGTGTTCACCGACTGCGCCGACCTTTCCTGCACCAAGGAAAAACTCGACGGCCGTGCCAAGGACAAAGCTTCCGGCACCGTTTATAACAAGCTATTCGTGCGCCACTGGGACACCTGGGAAGACGGCCGCCGCTCGCAACTGTTCATCGCCCCCACCACCGGTGCCACGGCGGAGCCCACGCTGCTCACCCGCGGTATCGACGGCGACGTCCCGGGCAAGCCCGATGGCAGCGACGATGAGTTCTCGTTCTCGCCCGATGGCCGCTCGGTGTTCTTCGACGTGCGCATCGCCGGCACCAGCGAGCCATGGTCCACCAACTTCGACATCTACCAGGTACCAGCCGACGGCTCCGCCGCACCGAAAAACCTGACCCAGGAAAACCAGGCGTGGGATGCCAACCCGCTGGTGTCCCGCGACGGCAAAACCCTTTACTACACGGCTATGAAGGAGCCCGGCTACGAGGTCGACCGCTTCGGCATCATGGCCCTGGACCTCGCCAGCGGCACCCGCCACGAAGTGGCGCCAGGCTGGGATCGCTCAGCGGGCAGCCTGCAGATCAGCGACGACGGCAAGACGCTCTACACCACCACCGACGACAACGGCCAGCACCCGCTGTTCGCCATCGACGTGGCCACGGGCAAGGTGACCAAGCTCACCGACAAGGGCACCATCGGCGGATTCGCACTGGGCGCGAAGCGCATCCTGCTGCAGCGTGACGATCTTAAAGTGCCGGCCGACCTTTACACCGCCGACACCCGCGGCAAGGGCTTGAAACAGGTAACCCATTACAACGCCGCGCGCATCAAGAACGCCAAGACCGGCGACGCTGAGTTCTTCACCTTCAAGGGCTGGAACAATGAGACGGTGCAGGGCTACGTGGTCAAGCCCGTGGGCTACAAGAAGGGCCAGAAATACCCGGTGGCCTTCATCATCCATGGCGGCCCGCAGGGCGCGATGAACGATGGCTGGAGCTATCGCTGGAACCCGCAGACCTATGCCGGCCAGGGCTTCGCCGTGGTCACCATCAACTTCCACGGCTCCACCGGCTATGGCCAGGCCTTCACCGAAAGCATCTCCGGTGACTGGGGTGGCAAGCCGCTGGACGACCTGAAAGCAGGCTGGTCGGCGGCGCTTTCGAAGTACAACTTCCTGGACGGCGACCGCGCCTGCGCCCTGGGCGCCAGCTACGGTGGCTACATGGTGTACTGGATGGCCGGCAACTGGAACCAGCCGTTCAAGTGCTTTGTCGACCACGACGGCGTGTTCGACGCCCGCGCCATGTATTACGAGACCGAGGAATTGTGGTTCGAGGAAAAGGAAAACAGCGGCGAGCAGTTCGAGCACCCGGAGAACTACGAGAAGTTCAATCCGGTCAACCACGTGAAGGATTGGCGCGTGCCGATGCTGATCGTCCACTCGGCAAAGGACTTCCGCATTCCCGATACACAGGGCCTGGGCGCGTTCAATGCACTACAGCGACGTGGCATTCCCAGCCAGCTGCTGCACTTCCCGGATGAGAACCACTGGGTGCTGAAGCCGCAGAACAGCGTGCAGTGGCATGAGACGGTGAATGCGTGGCTGAAACAGTGGACGGCTCCGACGACGGAGCATTGATTCAGCCCATCGTGCAGGGTCAGGGCAGCGTCAATGCCCTGGCCTTGCTCAGATATCTTTCTGCTTCATCAGCGTTGCCTTCGCGCAGCAACACGCTGCCCATCACGGCATAAGGTTGGGGATCGGTCGGGTCCCCCTCGATGGTCATAGTCAGCATCGCCTTGCCGTCCGCGATCTGGCCCGTGGCCAATAGCCAGCGAGCGCGACCGAACAGGTACGAATGCAGCATCCGAGGGTCGTAACGCAGCTGCCGCGAAGCCTGCACCTTGTCCAGCGCGGTACTGGCGAGGGCCAGATCACCCTGGTCCAGGGCGAAGTTGGCCACATTCACCACGCATTTGTCGCAGGGTACGGGGTCACTCATGATTCGGTCGGCAAGATGGCGCGCATCGCTGGTACGACCGGCGGCATCGTAGGCATTGAACAGCATCGCCTTCGCCTCTTCAGCATGGGGATTTACTGCCAGGGCCCACTCCCAAAGACGCAGGTTGGACGACCACAGGGGGATCACCGTGATCAGGGCGAGGATCGACGTGGCAAGCCACGCCAGACACGCCACTGCAGGGACGACGGAAACAACGCGGTTGGATGTGGCAAATGGCCAACGGCTGAAGGCGGTAGGCACAAAAACCGCCAGTGCGGCGATGGCCAGCATCGCGTAGCGCTCGTGATAGGTGCTGCCGTCGAAATTGATGCTGCCCAGGTGCAGCGCGGGCGCGATCGCCACGCTAAAAGCCAGTACCGAGATGGCCGCGGGCGAACGGCGTCGCACAGCCAAGATGATCGCACCGATGACTATGGAGATGGCGGCTACATCAATCAGGCCGCTAAGCGCGGTGAGGTGTTCCGGCGGGTAGGGCAGGGCCGGATGCAACGGATTGAGGCCCGAAGGCACGATCGCCAACGCCCAATAACGCAGGTATAGAAAGCAGGCTTGCTGCAGGTTGGTCAGTACGTCCACATGCACTTGGGCTAGAGGATTGATCCGCCCCAGCGCCCATTGCCGCAGGCCCAGGTAAATCAAGCCAGCTATGGCGCAAGCCATGTATATCCCTCCGCGCTCACGCACGAACGACATCATCCGGCGCGCGAAGCCGTTACTTGCGGCGTCGCGGGCCAAGAGCATGTCCTGGCACAGCAGGAGCAGCGGGAAACACACCGCAGACTCCTTTGACAGCGCCGACAAGAAGAATAGGGCGCCGACGACGATCGCACGGAACAGCTGCGACTTGATCGAGAGATTCGCCAGCAGGGCTAGCAATATGAATAGGGTGAGCGCCAGTTCGAACTGGCAGCCCACCCAGACTACGGCTTCAACCAACGCCGGGTGAAGGCCGAAGAACAGCATCGGTAGTGCTGGCACTAGCCAACGTTCAAGTCCATCGTCTTGCCGCCCGCAAGCTGCTCGAAGACGAAGCGCGAGCAGCCCCACGATGAAGGTATTGAGCAAGTGCATCGCCAGCGACACCAGGTGCATGGGTCCGGGTGCGTCATCGAACAGGCGGATCTGCAGCGTAAAAAAAGCAATGATCAGTGGGCGGAAATAGTATGCCCAGTCGTTATAGCCGCGGAAAATGATCTGCTTCCACTGGTCACCCGTGCGTAGCCAGGGCATCTGCTGGAAGTTCAGAAGGTCGTCCCAGACAAATCCTGCGTGCCGGACGGGCAGATAAAGCAGCGCTATGGCGGCCAGTACGGCAAGCGTGATGATTCCGCGTGATCGTGACATGGCGCCGCGCTTATCCCCTAGTGGTGCCGGGCATTGTGGGTCACCGTCCGCTGAAGGGGAAGCGCGGCCCATTGGTCACGACAGTCGCGAACCTGAGAGAATCGCTGCCAGTCAATCCAGAGCCAATAATCATGGCCCAAGAACAACCCTTCCTGGTCTTCGGCGCTCCTGCCATTGGCGAAGAAGAAATTGCCGAAGTGGTGGACTGCATGCGTTCGGGATGGCTAGGCACCGGCCCTCGAGTGGCGCGGTTCGAATCGGACTTCGCCGCTTACCGAGGCGTCGGTCCGCAGCACGTAGCGGCGGTCAACTCCTGCACCGCTGCCCTGCATGTGAGCATGGTGGCGGCGGACCTGGAACCAGGTTCCGAGGTGATCACCACACCGCTCACCTTCTGCGCCACGGTGAACGCGATCATGCACGCGGGGCTTACCCCGGTGCTGGCCGACGTGGACGAGGCGACGGGTAACATTGATCCCGATGCCATTGAGGCGGCGATCACGCCGCGCACGCGAGCCATCGTGCCGGTGCATTTCGCCGGCCGGCCTTGCGAGATGGATCGCATTGTGGCCATTGCCGAGAAACACGGCCTGGTGATCATCGAGGACTGCGCCCACGCCATAGAAACCGAGTACCACGGCACGCCAGCGGGACGGTTCGGCGATTTCGGTTGCTTCAGCTTCTACGTCACCAAGAACGTGGTGACGGGGGAGGGCGGGATGATCCTGGGGCGCGATGAGGAAAAGATCGCACGGGCGCGAATCCTGGCCTTGCACGGTATGAGCAAGGATGCCTGGCATCGTTTTGGCGACGCCGGTTACAAGCATTACCAGGTGGTGGAGTGCGGCTTCAAATACAACATGATGGACATGCAGGCGGCGATTGGACTGCATCAGCTTGCCAAGGTCGAGAAGCACTGGCTGCGTCGCCAGGCGATCTGGGCGCGCTATGACGAGGCGTTCGCCGACCTTCCCATTATCACCCCAGCACCACCCGATGCCGACACCCGCCACGGCTACCACCTGTACACGATTCGCGTCGACGCCGAACGCTGTGCGGTCGACCGGGACGGTTTCCTCAATGCGATGAATGCCAGGCGCATCGGCACAGGTGTGCACTACCTCTCCGTAGCCGAGCATCCTTATTACCAGGACACCTTTGGTTGGAGAGCGGAGGATTGGCCCGTGGCTATGCGCATCGGGCGCGAGACATCCAGTCTTCCGCTGTCGCCAGGCATGACAGACACTGATGTCGAGCGCGTGATCGAAGCCGTTCGCACGGTAGTGTTGGGGCTGTAGCAGGCATCTGGGCTAAGGGCTTTCGACTCTGTCTCCAATACCCCTTGCGACGACTACAACGCGGCGGTTTTGACATTTACTATGCCATCCTCGGGGCGACCCTACTTCGTCCTACCCGAGAGCGTCCCCTGCAGGGCCCGAATTAGATCCAACTTATTTTCGCGTGTCCAGCGAGAATCATCCAGGACGTCAATGGCTCCTTGTAACCGTCGCTCAGCCTCCGCGCGATTAATCTCCTTCATGCCTTGGGGGCGAGAGCTCTTTAGCGATGCGAGCTGTGACGCATAGAATGAGCGCGCTGCTCCGAAGTCGTTCAAGGCAACGAGAAGGAAGCCAACGTCGGGGCCTCCATAGTCCTTTGGAGCCAGCTCTCTAATCGCCAGTCGTGCTCGAGCTTCAATCTCTGGCGTAGGCGTAAGAAGATAAAGGCCCATATAGCTACTGATAATTAACTGCTTGTCCTTGGGTGGGCACGGCGTGGATTCTGTCGTTGCGATAGCTTCTTCATACAACCCTTGTCGAAAGAAGGCTATTGCCCTCTGCGACGTATTGTCCTCAAGTGTGCATTTAGGCGTTCCATCTGTCGCTGTGCATGCGCACAACGAAGAAGTCGTTAGCAGAAAAGAGAGCAGGCGGTAGCATCGAATTTTCATCGGGAATTTTGTTTGTGTGCGAACTATGACTGTGTCGACATATTTACGATGTCGCAAGAATTTGCTCTTATTGTGCGAATCTCTGATCACCCTGCTCAAAATAAGTCTTCAAATGCCAGCGCTCGGTGCTCGCTCGTCTTTGCGGGCCTGGGCGAGGCCCCCCGTATTTGAGTAGCGCCGATCACCTCGGCATCAATCTATTCAGCCGAATCTTGTAGCAAGCGACCAGCAACCGGCCAAGAACGATGTCTAAAACTATATGAGCGGCAAGCACTGCGTCGAACGTAGTGGAGGTCTCAATGCAGTCAATTATCTTGACAAGGTTTCCCCCGATTTCAATGAACCAAGCATTGTAGGAGTCAACCTGGGCATCTTGCGACGGCTCATGAGCATCCAGTAGCTCTACGCAGAAAGCCGGAAGAGCCTGACGCATGCGTTCGGGTGAGGTTTCGAAGGACCACGTGAAATGCAATTGCCAACGACTAAGACCGCCTCGATCCGCCGAATCGAGTTCCTGGAGCAGAGCGACATCCAGCTCTAGGTCCTCTGTAAAGTCGGTAAAGTCGGATGCGCTCGCTAAGCGTGACCCAGACTCAAGGGATAAACCAAGAGACTTGGTGTTGTCCAATCTTCTAAGGAGGGACTGGCGCTGGTCTTCGGGCAGTGCCCGAAATTCCTCCGATTCAACAAAGACGGCGGGGAGTTCGACTTTTACGATCACCGTTGTATCCCTAGAACCCTGGGGCATTGAGATTAGCAGCCCTTTGCCACTCTTCAAGTTCAGCCGGAGGAGGGCGGCAGTACAAGAGGACTCGGCCGATCGCTTTGCGTAGCGCAGCCTGCAATTCCAAGATGGATCTAAGTTGATTCGGATCCCAGCATCGAGTGCCACCTGATTGGAACTAGGGTATGCGCTTGTTCACTAGTTTCCAGTTCGCACTTTGCGCGTCGCGCTTGGCTTTGACGCATAAATCGTTGCTTCCCGGACAATTGCTTCCTGCCGTTGGACTGGGTTCATCCGCGCATCCTGCTGGACTATCCCGTCCACTCTTCAAATCGAACCTTGTCAATCTCCCTCCGCGCAAGCGCTCCTAAGCTCGACGCGAAGTCGCCGAGCTGTCCATAGGTTGCGACGAATCGTACGCGTATGAACGCTCTAGCACCTTGGAAGCCGGCACCAATTTCTTCCTGCACGAGGCTGACTTCAATTATTGTTTTCCCACTCGCGCCGACGCTGCTTGCACGAATCCCGATGAGTTCGTCGGCTACTCTCGTATGATCGATGGGGTCTAAATAGCCAAGCGAAATTGCAAGCGTTTCAGTGATGCTGATAGGTATCTTCGAAAATATTTCACTCTCCGTTTCAAGCGTCTTTGAATTGAAATATGCGAGGGCCTCGCCACAGAACGATCCTGACCTCAGCGCGACCACGAGTCGAGGGCTATCCTCAATATCATCATTAATAGTTACTTCAAAGTAGTTAGCCACCAATACCACCACTTACGATTTTCAGCTCGACATTGAGCCCAGCACCATTTGAAAAATAGTGAATTACCACCAGGCGCCCATCTGCGCACCGGTGAGAGTGTTGCATTTTAACCCAATCGCCAGGTCCGTAATGCGCGAGCAGCCTCGGAAGATCGCCAAGTGGATTGTCATTCATGATCGGACGCCCCGCGCCAGCCTTCGCCTCAGCTAGTGCTAACTGCTCGCACAAATCACCTCCTTGGCAATCAGGGATTGCCGGGTTGGCTGCTGTAGCAGGTGCAGCATCTCCCGAGAGCCCTCCAACTGCTGCCGCACCAATCGCTCCTCCGACTTGGGCAGGGCTTGGTACTGGGACTGGTCTTGGTTTGGGCAGCATGCCAGCGGCTTCGCAAGCCTCGGCCCATGCCGGGTTTTCGACGCAGAGTTGCGGGCTACCCTGTAAACCAAGAGCATCGGTCTCATGCAGTGGTGAACTTGCCACATACCCGTAGGTTGTGAGCCCGCCACCCAGTCCAATCGGGTCGCTTTGCAGATACCGTCCAGTCGACGCCTCATAGTCGCGGTGGACGTTGTAGGCCATACTTGATTCGGCGTCGTAGTACTGGCCAGGAAAGCGAAGATTGAACGTATAAGACCCTGTTGGCGCCAATTCTCCAAATGAGTTCCCGAGATAAGGCCATTGCCAAATTGCCGATCCGCTCGAGGTAGTTACTGACCGTGGGGTGTTTAACGCATCGGCATGGATAAATGAAAGGGCATTAGTCGAGCTCGTGTAATCTATTACTGCGACAGGTAGATCATTAACCCACAGATAGTCGCGGCTGCTTGTTCCGTGTTCTGCGATAAGCTGGTTTTTCGTGTCGTAAGTGAAGCGCTCATTCGCAACTGTGGGGAATGACGTCGACTTGCTTGTGCGTTGGCCCATGGCGTTTTGGACGTAGGTCCCCGCCATTTGACCATTCGATTGTGCCACGGTCATGCGATTGCGACCGTTGTAGCCGAAGCCAAAGGTCTGCCCTCCAAAAACACTGGCCGTGGTATTGCCGTTGGCATCCGATGTTCGCGCACCGTTGCCGACCGCGTTTAGATGGTGCGTACCGGCGTCATAGCTGTAGTCGCCGGTTGCGAGTCCAGATCCGGTCTTACTTAGACGATCCCCGGTTGCGTTGTAGGTGTACGCCTGAACAGTGTTGGTGCCATCAACAATACCGGTTAAGCGATAGAGGGGATCGTAACTATAAGTCTCCGTCGCAGGACTTGCTCCGGGAGCGTTACCAAGTGCCACTACGTTACCCAAGGCATCGCGCGCCACATGAATTGCCAAAGCCGGACTCACCACGTCGGTGAAGGCATAGTTCGCGTCGTACGTTCGCGTAACCGTCTGGCCGTTGCCCAGCGTATACGACTGCACCGGCCCAAACGGCAGATAGGCCATGTTCGACACCGCGCTGGCCGCGGTGCCGCCGGCTGGCGTCAGCGCGGCCGCAGCAATCTGCCCGTTGGCATTCCGTGTGTACGAAACAACGGTGCCGCTCGGATAGGTTAAGCTCTGCAGCCGGTTGGCACTCGTGTACGCCATCGCCGTGGTGTCGGTGGCCGCTCCCTGAGTCTGCATCTTTCGGATGACGTTGCCCCGCGAGTCGTAGCAATAAGTCGTGGTCACTGCCACTTCCACCATCCGCGTCAGCTGGCCCATGGGCTGGGAGGCGGAACAACCAGTAACTGAATTTGCCTCGTCGTAGTGATACGTCACGTTGAGCGACGTGTCGGCGTAGGTAGTCGACAAGATTCGGTTCAAGGCGTCATAGGTGGAGGTGGCGACGATACCCCGAGCATCCGTCCGGGTCAGCTGATTGCCGGCGGCGTCAAAGGTGGCCGTGGCGGTGCCGGTGTCGGGGCTGGACAGGGCAGTCTGGTTGGCGAGGCCGTCCAGGGTGTAGGTGGTGACCAGGTTGCTGGGGTCGGTGACCTGGACCAAGTTGTCTTTCGCGTCGTACCCGTACCGGGTGGTGGTGTTCTGGGTCGCAGGATCGGTGCCGTTGTAGTTGTCGAGGGTGGTGATCAGTCGGTTGAGGCTGTCGAAGCTGGACTGGCGCTGGACGCCTAAAGCATCAGCGGTGTGCACTAGGTTACCGTTGGCGTCATAGCTGTCGGTGAAGCCAGCGTTGAGCACCGTGTTGTTGAGGCCGTCGCGCAGAGCGGTGAGCTGGCCCAGGGCGTTGAAGGTGCGGCCGATGGATCGTTTGACCGTGTTGCTGGCGTCGTAGACGGTCTCGGCTGTCTTGCTTCCGGCGTTATCCAGGGTGTAGTGGATGTGGTTGCCGAGGGCGTCGGTGACGTCGGTAAGGCGATGGGCGTCGTCGTACGTGTAGTGGGTGACGACGTTGTCCGGATCGGTAACCTGGGTGAGGTTGCCGACGGGGTCGTAGCCGTAGGTCGTTGTCGCCCCACCATAGGACCGAGTCAGCACTCGCCCGCGTGGGTCGTAGGAGATGTCGGTATTAGTGCCGTTGACATCAGTGATTCGGGTGACGCGGCCAGCACCGTCGTAGGAGGCGTAGGTGGTGGTGTGACCGAGGGCGTCCTGGACGGTGTAGAGGTCGCCGGCCTGGTGGCAGGCGGAGCCGGGGGGGCCGCAGTTCGTCGCAATGCTTGATGTGTAATACGTGTAGGTGGTGATATCGCTCACATCAGTCCGTGGACCGTCTGAGCTAAGCAAAAGACCAATGACGGGGCAGGATGAACTGGTGGTGTCGCAATAAGTGTTGATAGTACGACGCACGCCGGCGGGTGGCGTACCGGTCGGGGCGCAGGTGTAGCTGCTGGCGACGGCGGGGTCGACCTCGCAAGACGCGGTGACTTGGCCGCGGCTGTTGTACACCCATGCCAGGCTAGAGACGATAACGCCGCTGGCATTCTTTACGGTGCGCAGGACAGGCTGGCGAAGTGCGCTGTTCCATGTGGTATCGGTGGTTCGCTGCTCTGATTTGCCCTGGCTCTCAATTTTCTGAGTTAGCAGGCCGTTCCCGTCGTATGTTGTTAGCGTGACGTTCCCGTTGAAGTCGGTCCTTTGCTGCGGGTTGCCGTTCGCGTCATAAATGGACGATGCGGCATTTGAACCACAGGTCGAGCACGGTGAACTCACCGACGCCACGCGAATGACGCCCAGGGGATTCACGTAGGTTACGTGCTGCGTGCTACCCAGCGGAGTGGCTACGTCCGTTGAACCATCTGAGTTGTATGTAAAGCCAAAACTTAGCGCGCCACCAGCATGCGTGGAGGTTAGTGCTTGACCATTCGCGTTATACGAGAATGTTGCAAACGTTGCGCTGTTCTCGTCGATTATGGACGTTAACAGATTGGTTCCTGGCGAATAGCCATAAGTGCGCGACGAACCGTCGTTTAACGATATCGATGAAAGATTGGTAAGACTTGGTGTGACGTTATAGCTGTAGGTATACGTGTTTCCGTCTGGACCAAGAGCGGAGCTAAGTGTTCCATCGGCGTTATAGGAGAAATTTAGGACTCGCCCTAAAGGATCGCGCACGGTAATCAGAAATCCCGGCCCAGGGGCGATACTCGCGGATGTTGATGCGTCGCTATACTTCAGCGAAGTTACAAATCCAGAGGAGTCTTGGATAGATATGAGCGATCCCGACGCATCGTAGACCTCGGTTTCGCGTGTTCCAGACCAATACAAAGTCCAGCCAGTTACGTTGTTGTTGGAATCGTGAGCCGCCGTTAGCTGATCGTACGGATTTGTGTCGGAACTAAACACATGGGTATTGGGATCAGCTTGGAATGTGATCTGCTTCCCGTCTTGCCTTAAAGCGTTCGCGCCGTAGACATCGCCTTCAATGCTACGGGAGTAAGTGTGCCGCCAGCCGGCTCCGAGGTGATCAGAGCGGGTTCCTGAGTCACTGTTGTAGTGCCGGGTAAGCTGCAGCCAGTTCCCCCATTTACCGTCAACTTCTTCCTGGTACTTGTTGCCAGTAGAGGAGTTAACGGGATTGCCGCGCATCGGCGAGGATGGGCATTGACCGTTTCCGCATGCGCCTAGATTGGCAGGCGGTTTGGGAGTTCCCGGAGGGCAGTAGTATGAGTACCCATCGTACATCTCCCATGTGCCATACCAGTTCAGCCAGAACCCCCACCCGGGTTGGCCTTCGTGCGGATGCAGGATGCATGGCTGAGTTTGAAAGCCGCCGTACGTTGATATGCGGTCTTGGTTGCATGCATCATGCATTACCTGCATATGCGGGCAAGTTGTAGAGTCGGCAAAGCTGCGCGCCACTGGAAGTGCGAACAGGAGCAAGGAAATGAGGATGGCTTTGAGGGCCGTGTGCATCTGCGTGGCCCACTTGCGATGAGTCCTTGGGGTCCGGTGACGGGATTGAGTTGCGGTGAGGCACGGCTCCGCTGCATGGCTGCAGCCATGATCAAGGACGGTCAACATGAGTTCCCCAACAAGCGCAAGCGGTGTGCCGCGCTATGAGAAACTTATACGCCGTGGGACATGCACAATCAAAGGGCGAAGAGTGCGCTAGCGCTCACTTTTGAATTATGCGTACTCGCGAGATGGCGTAACGTTTCAACACAGCGAAAAGATGACGGCCGAAGCCCTAAAGCAAATGACGCGTCAAAAATGTGTAGGGGATTTCCTACAAGCGCTTCGCGTATGCAAGCGATGAATGTGTTGACATATTCGCGATGCCGCAAAAATTTACGATTGCGGTGCCAGTGTGGAATATTCGGAATTCGTTCATCGTCAAACTTGAACTGCTCAAATGCGAAGGATTGGTGGCAACGTCACTCTTCTTCGGAGGATAGGTAGTTTGCTATCGAGAGCGAAGCTCCGAGGTCGGCAAGGGCACGCAGCACTGAAGGCGAGAATGTTGGTCCACCGTCGAACGAACTCTGAAAATGAGCGCACCACCAGAACACGTCATATTTTTTAACGTAGGTTGATATAACGTCCCTTCGAGCGAGAAGGTGAGGAAGCAAATTCAATAGGCCATCTTCTAGTTTTTCCCATTCGCGTACATAGGTGGCCTCTTCGCCAATACCCGAAAAACTCCATATGCCTGTTTCAAAAGTCCCAGAAGGCCCACGCGTTTCCCCGCGACATCTTGTGTGCCGTGGCGTAAGGCTTATTTCGTGGGTTATGTCATCTGGTACAAGGTCGGCCCCTGCAATCCTGAATTCAACGGTATAGAGATCGCGAGATGAGTCGCTCATAGGACTGACCTGTGCTCGAAATTTGTAGCCACTCAGGCAGTGAGTGGGAGGTCGATGTTACGGGATTCCAGCCAGGCTCGACGAACCGAGGCGGGAGGTTGGTAGCGATGGGCGCTGTGGGGTCGTTGTTCGTTCGAGTCGCCCAGGGCCAACCAGGCTGCCATCCGGCGATAGCCGAATCGGGGGTGCTGCTGAGACGCGGCCACGAGCTGATCGCTCACGGCCTGGTCCTTACCTGGCTGACGCAGGCCATACCCCGCCACTCGCCGGCTCAGGCCCAGATAGCCGCAAGCCTTTCGTTGCGATATTCCCCGACGAGTCAGGGTAGCCAGCGCCGCCCGCCGTCCCGACGGGGTGGTCATTTTTTTTGGCCGAATTCTTTCAGCCCATCGATCACTAGCATTTGCTCGGCAACCAGGCGTTTGAGCCGGCCATTCTCCGATTCCAGCTCCTTCAGCCGACGCGACTCGTCCACATCCATCCCGCCGAAGCGATTGCGCCAGCGGTAAAAGGTCTGCTCGGTGATGTTGTGCCGCTTGCACAGGTCCTTGATCGGCATCTCCTGCCGCTCGGCTTCGCGCAAGACGCGGATGATCTGTTCTTCGGTGAAACGCTTCTTCATGAGTTCTCCTTGCTTGATAAGTAGAGAACTCACTATCCAAATGGCTACATGATTCGGCTCAGGTCACTAGGGCACGGGGCCGTTGTCGTCGACAATAATTTTGGCGTGGTGACTGCCCGATGGAGCTTGTGCATCCGGCTGAATGCCAATAGTCACGTCATACGAGGCGGATTCTCTACTGTGGAAATAACTTCCTTGCCCCCCGTCAGCGCCCGTAATGATTGGTTGCATCCGCACGTTCCCATTTCTATCAGGTAGCTCTGTAGCGGCCCCGCGCACGTAGCCAAAGAGCGGATTACACCTATCATGTTCGTTGCGTGTCCATACGAGTTCACGCAACGCGTGGTCTTCATGGATTACCACTGGCCCGCGCGCGACCCTGACATCGATAGTTATTCGTATTTCCGATGAGGCCAAGGAGCAATCGACGGGATCTAATTTAACCCCAGCAACGAATTCGCGGCGGGGAAGGCCGGACATTCGAAAATGCAATTCCTGCGCGCGTGTCAGGTCGATATGCCCTAGGGTCAGAGTGTACTTGTTCGTAACAAAGCGATGCCCATGATCTACAAGCGTTCCATCGCCCTTGTAATCAGACACGGAGTAGCAGCCAGCTAGAAGCAATGGCAGCAAGGAAACAATTGTTAGTCTTTTCATGTGCGTAGGTCTGTTTCTAAGGTCACGGAAGCGCCGCGAATATCGCGTGGACTTCTTGTGTGCCGGGGTGTGAAGCTTATCTCTCGGGTGATGTCGTCTTGGACAAGATCGACTCCTGCAATCCTGAATTCAACGGTATAGAGATCGCGAGATGAGTCGCTCATAGGAGTTCTGAAGCCGGTTGGCTATAGATCCAGTACTACTGCATTGCTCGGGTTTGGGTTGAGTATTTAGAGAGAATCCCCGTACAGTTGCTTTGCTTCGGGTGAGTCAAAAAGAATTGTTTCGCCTATTCCGTGAGCCAATGCAAAGAATGCCTGGTGCCAGATATTCGCCGCACGAGATGCATCTTCGACCGGTCCGGGCATGTCGAAGGATGTCAATGGGAATTCGTTCATCTCATCGTCGATACGAGAGATGATCACTCGGCAACTCTTGGCATCAACTCGTACTACGTGCGCATACTTCGTCGGCGCCCTTTCCGCTATTGATTCGCCGGCTGGTGATCGTCTCCAGGTAATTCGATCATCCTGTACTTCAATCGACTTATCTGCTGGGAGACGTGATGCAAGAGCTGCCATAGCCTCTTGGCATCTAGGCGATCCACTCGGAAAGGCCATCGCTTTAGTATTGGTCTCGCAGGACAAAACAATCGTCTCGATATCCTCGTAACGTACAGGTCCAGAGCCCAGGCCGGGATCGCCCATGCCGTCCGGGCCGAGAAGAGAGAGATCCAATGGAATATCTTGTCTGTACATGCGAGGATCGCCAACGAACCATACCATCGCCCTGATAGTGATTCCTTCGTCTTGCCCAAACTTCACGAGGGCTCGTAAAAAGGCATCGACTTGCACTGAGCCGATCACGTTCCTGTCCTATATGGAAAAATCATTTCAACTCCAGCCTCGTTTCGTGCATGAAAGTGTGGGCATGAATGATGGTCTGGAAATTCAGGCCCAGTTTGGCCTGGGTGGCCATCTGGGTGATTTTTTATTTCCGCCCGACCGTTCCTACAGCCTCCCATGTTCCCGCCATGACCTGCGGCAGCGGCCCAGTCTAGATGTCTTGCTCGCTCATCTCTTTGGCGAGTACGTTAATAACATCCCCGCTTTGCATCTGAATCAGGAAACGTTGAAGGTCACCCTCCGCCTTGACCTCCACTTCAAAGATGCTGTGGCTACGTCCCCATTCATCGTTACGAGTCCAGCCGAGCGAGCGCACCCCGGAGAACAACATCCTGCAGGGCGACAAACGAACCATTTCGACCGGCGTCACATCGAGGGCAAAAGTCTTCGCGTCCCAATCAAACGACATCGCGTTGATGAATGCATCGTGATAGTTCAGCATAAAGTTTCTTATTTTCCGATGGGAAGGTGGGCTCCCGGCGAATTTTCTGCGGCGGGGTTGCCATTGATGTCCAGTCGTTGTCCGCTGGGGTCATTGACGTGCATGTGCGGACCCGATCTTGTATCGTTTGGGTGTGAGAGAACTCGCTGTTCTCCAGTCACCGGGTCATCATAACTTCCCCTTCCATTCATGGGGTCTGGCCCCATCGGCTTCAGGCCTGCATTCCGGGCGAATGCGTCAAGGGCCTGAGGCGACAAGCCAGCCAAGTCCCGCGGGTGAATGTTAGGCGACGATATCTCGCCGGCTGCATCGTAGTCTGTTGCCTTGCACTCGCCTAACGGGCCGAACTGAGAGGCCGGAATCGGTGGCACATATGTATTGTGGTCGGCGCGCGCCGCCGCTTCGTTTGCCTCCTCAGCTTCCTGCCTTTCCAGGCGGGCAATTTCTTCATTGACAACGGGAATGTTTTCCTCGGGAGCTTCCTCCTCGGGCGGGCCGGAAATGAGGCCGGTGGCATCGGTCGCGGTAAGAGGATTGCCTTGTGCGTAAGAGAAGGTAGAGCCGCCGGCCGCAAGGCCTACAGGGTCGCTTTGCAGGTATCGGCCCGTTGCCGGCTCGAACGTCCTGCGGCCATTTTGGACCAGACCGGCCTCCTGGTCGAAATACTGGCCAGCAAAGCGCAGGTTGAAGGTGACAGAGCCCGAAGGCTGCTGCTCACCGAACGCATTGGCACTAAACGCCCAGGACCAGACCACGGCGCCGGCACTGTTGGTAATGGCGCGTGGGGTATTCATGCCATCTGCATGAACAAACAACACAGAAGGCACCGTGCCCGTATTGTCAACCATGGCGACTGGGACGTTTCCAAGCCAGACATAATCGCGGCTGACGGTGCCCGATTCAGTCAGGAGATGACCCATAGGTTCATAGACAAACCGTTCGGTCGAGGTCGGGGCCTGGAGGGTCTGTTTGGCCACCCGCTGGTTGAGGGCGTTGTAGACGTATTGGGCCACCGTCTGGCCACCTTGCTGAACAATGGTCAGCCGGTTCCGGTCGTTGTACCCAAATCCGAGGGTGGCACCGGCCGAAACAATCGCCGTGGTGTTGCCATTGGCGTCCACTGACCGTGCGGCATTGCCAATTGAACTCAGCTGGTGAGTGGCTGACACATATTGGTAAGTTCCGGTAAAAATTCCTGTGCCAGACTTTGTCGTGCGGTCGCCGGTCTTGTTATAGGTGAACCCCTGGATCTGAGTGGAGCCGTCGATGACACTGATGATGCGTCCAAGGTTGTCGTATCCATAGCTCTCGGCTGGTGCGCCGCCGCCCGAGCTTGCAAAGATTCGGCCTCCGACATCTCGCTGGACATGGATGTCAAGGGCTGGGCTGACGACGTCAGTGAAGCCATAATTCTTGTCGTAAGTCCGCGTGAGTGCCTGATTGTCGGCGATTGAATAGCTAGCGACTGGCCCAAAGGGAAGGTACGTGACGTTTGAAGCCACCGTCACAGCGCTGCCGCCGATGGGGGTGACGGTCACGCCCGACACCTTGCCATTGGTGTTGCGCGTGTAGTGCACAGCGGTACCGCTGGGGTAGGTGATCGCCATTTCACGCCCTGCCAAACTGTAGGCGATGGTCAGAACGTCGGTTGATGCACCCGTGGTCTGGGCCTTTTTTATGATGTTGCCTCGGGCGTCGTAGCAAAACGTGGTCGACACGGCGCTTTCGACGATGCGCGTGAGGTGCCCGATGGGCGATGAGGAGGCGCATCCGGTGACCGAATTTGCCTCGTCATAGTAATAGGCAACGTTAAGGGAAGCGGTCGGGTAGTTTGTCCCCGTCAGTCGGTTCAATGCATCGAAACTCGACTGCGCGACAACACCTTTTGCGTCCTGGACCGTGAGGCGGTTGCCCGCTGCGTCAGTGCTAGTCGTGGTTGTCCCCGTATCGGGACTTCTCAGGGATACGCGGTTGCCGAGGCCGTCAAATCCATACGAGGTCGATAGCGCGTCGGAATCCGTGACGCTGGTGACCTGGTTTTCCGCATCGTAACCATATCCAGCCGCCATGTTCGCGGTGGCGGGAACGCTGCCCTGGTAGTCATCGAGGGTTTGGTGGAGGCGATTGAGCGCATCAAACCCCTGAAGCCGCTGAACACCATAAGCATCCTGGGTGTGAACCTGACTCCCGTTGGCATCGTAGCTGTCTGGGTAGCTTGCAGTCAGGACCGGATTGCCAAGACTGTCCTTCACCTGAGTCAGGTGTCCAAGCGTGTCGAACGTTCTTGAAGTGGAGCGAACGAATTGCCCGGAAGGATTGTAGGTTTCCTCCATCGTGCGGTTGCCAGCCGCATCCAGGCTGTAATGAATATGGCTGCCGAGGGCATCGGTGACATCCGTTAGCCGGTGCGCGCCGTCGTAGGTGTAGGTGGTGATGACATTGTCGGGGTCGGTGATTTTGTTCACGTCACCCATGGCGTCATACCCATAGGTTGTCGTTGCTCCCCCGTAAGTCCGAGTGAGGAGCCAGCCGCGCTCGGTATAGGTGAAGTCCGTGTTGATGCCGTTCGGGTCGGTGATGCGGGTGATGCGCCCGTTGGCGTCGTAAGACGCATACGTCGTCGTCTGCCCTAGGGCATTGTTGACCTGGTAGAGGTCGCCCGTCTGATGGCACGCGGCACCCGGCGTGCCGCAACTAGTGGTGCTGCTGGATGTGTAATACGAATACGTGGTGACGTCGGTGACATCCGTGCGTGGGCCATCGATAGTCAACACCAGTCCAATCAGGGGACAGGTGGTCGATATCGCGTCACAGTAGGTGTACGTCGTTCGCCTGACACCATCGGGTGGTAGGCCTGTTGCAGCGCAGACATAGCTTCCCGCCTTCACTGGGTCTATGCTGCACGTGGCAAGAGGCTGTCCACGGGTGTTGTAAACCCAGGCATCTTTGGTGACCAGCGTCCCAGCAGCATCCTTGAGCGTGCGAAGCGTTGGCTGTCTAAGCGTTGTATCCCAGGTGGTGTCCGTGGTCCGCTGGACCGCGCTTCCCGACGCTTCGATCAGTTCAGTCAGGAGGCCGGAGGCCGAGTAGGCGACCTGGGTCAGGTTGCCATTGAAATCCGTGTAGCTCGACGGGTAGCCATTGGCATCATAGGTGCGGCTCTGCCATTGGGTGCCACATGCCGGCTTGCAGGTTGCATCGTAGTTGGCCGTTCGAATATGGCCGTTGGGGTTCAGAAAGGTCTGCGTTGCGCCACCACCAAGGGCAAAGGTGATGCCCGAGGACGACGCGTTGTAGCTGATGGTGGTTTGCCCGGCACCTCCCGCCAGGGACGTGAAGGTGGCCCGGCCAAGACTGTCGAACGACGTACTCTCAAACCGTACGCCCGACTCGTCAATGATGCCCGTCATGGCCGAGGGCAGATTGTTGCCACTCGTCAGGTCTTGTTCGTTGTAGAGGTACTGGCGGACCTTCGTGTCCGGGTATTGGACCGTGGTCAGGTTGCCCGTGCTGTCGTAGCCGTAGACGAACGTGCCGCCGTCCGGCTGGGTCATTTGGTGGAGATGGGCAGTGCTGTCGTACGTGAAATTCAGTGCCCGGCCATCGGAGGCTGTCACATTGAGTAAAAGGCCTGGTTTGGGAGCGACGGCCGGGTCAGTTAAGGGTGTGCTGTAGGTCAGGATAATGCCCTGCCCGTTTTCGTCAGCGACGGATTGCAAGAGTCCGGACACGTCATAGGTTTCGATGTGGTGCAGCGTGGCAACGTTGAGCCTGTAGCCGGTGGGATTGCCGTTGACGTCATCGATTTCAACTAGGATGTCGGGGTTGTCGACATCGGCCGTCCACGCGCTGCCCGATTTGTTGAAAACCTCGCTCCTTCCATCCGGACGGTTTGCCGTCGCCGTGGCCACTCCGCTTTTTTGGATGACTTTGAGCGAGCGGTCAAATGAATGCCGCCATTGCGTGCCCATCGCAGTCCCGGTCACGCTGGGGGATGAATTGTAAAAGCGACGGAATGTCAGCCAGGCCGAGGCTGTGAAGTCATCTGCTTGAAGGAATTTGTTGCCCGTGGCCACGTTGATGGGGTCGCCAACCAGTGGCGCGCCTGACCCATCGCTCGCTTGTTGACCGTCAGACCCCGAGCCACCCCCCGCACCGGGCGAGCCCTCTCCGCAGCTGCAGTCAGGGCCTCCATTGTTCTTGGCTGGATCAAAAGTATAGAGTGTGCCGGATATTGCGTCGCCGCCACCGCAGTTGCCGGTAAGCCCCATGTCCGCGAAGTATCCTGTTGTTGGGCCGTCTGGGTAGTCGGTGCGCACATAAGAGCAGGGAAATGCCCATCCCCAACAGGACGAATAGGCCGCCCACCAAGCGTCCACCGCTGCGTCGACTGATGCAAACCCGCTGCCCCCGCCAGTACAGCCGAGTGAGTATGAAAATGGGGGGCCATAGTGAGGCTGGTCCCCATCCAACATGGGACTCACAAGCGCCGGAGCACTATTGCGCGGAAAGGCAGCGCTGATGTTCCTTACTGATGTTCCTTGCCGGCTCGATATGGTCGAGGCTTTAACCGGCCCATCCCCTGCTTGCACCAGATTGGCAATGAACATGCCGAAGGCAAGCAGCAACCACACAGCCACATGGCGAGATACGGGTTTCATCACGTTGTCCCCAGTTTGCGAAGCCCAGCTGAGGGCTTGCAGCGGCGCAGATATACCAAAGGTAGTTCTCGGGCGCTGTAGGCGTCGGCCTACAAAATCTTGGGGAACATGATTTGTGTGCGCTTACTCACGCTTCAAGGACGATTCGTAAATAATTACGGAGTACAGGGCGTGATACCAAAAAGTGGACAGATTCGCGGAGCCTAAATAAGGGGCGAATCTATTGCTCAATCACTGACTGGTGGCTCACTGTTATGTTTCTCGTGGTACGCCATCGCAAGTTCCAGAGAGTCGACGGCGCTGGGGAAGTCGCCTGGTTGTCTACCCTCGAAGTCTCCCAGTGGATCGAGCAAGTACTTACAGAAATCTTAAAGCGATGAACGAACAACGGCGATCACCCGCACCGATTGAGCATCGTTGGACGTTCGTGCCGAGTTTTTGTTCTAACCCCTGACCACCTGTCTGCGATGCATCCCAACAGCCCTGCACTGATGCTTAAACCGCCGCATCCCTCACATTGAGCATCAATCGATGTCCTAACCGTAGCAACTTTGCGACCATTACGATGGATTCGCAGCGCGTACTTCGGGATCATAGTTTCGCTGCCAGTGCACCGTAATCGATGCACCGGCAGCCGGGTGTCGAAACCCGTTCAAAGAAAATCGGGTACCGCAGGCGGAGTCCTGCGGTACCCGAGGTTTCCCGTCTTATGGCGGGCGACCAGGCGGACTTCGGTCCGGCCGGTTTTTTTCTTTGACGGTTTTCGACCCTGGCTCGCCCGCCACCTCCGGTGTCAGAAGCGGCGGTGGCACCTTCCCCCAGAGCCAGTGCGGGTGGATGGACCATAGGATCGGGTAAGAACGATCCCCCGGCTGGCCGGCTTCATTATTCCAGCGGTGAATCCGGTCAACCCGCAGGCTCCAGGGGCCTGATTGGTCCATCCGCCCGATTCGTTCTAGCTATTCCGTCGCGTAGATCGTCGCCTGGCGAATCGCCAACTTCCATTCGCCGCTTTCATCGGTCCAGACTTCCGTGGTGCGTCGATGCACAGTCTTGCCGGCGAAACGAGCTTTGCCCACCGGTGTGAGCTTCTCTTCGCCCATCAGCACGATGTCGTGCTGACCGCGAACCGCGGCATACTCGATTGAGCGCTCCAGCGACGTGTAGTCGATCAACCCAGTCTTCAGGTTGTGCTCCGCATCGGCCTTGCGAGCGATCTTGTTGAATGGATTGTTGACCACTGCGTCTTGTGCGAAGGCATCGGCAAAACCCTTCTGATCGTGGTTGAGTATGGCCTTGTCCATTCGCGTGGTGGCCTCGAGCGCCGCGGCAATGCGCGGATTCTTGATGGCCTGTGTCACCTCGGCATTGGCGGCATGCCATGCAGCATGTGCTGGCGCGGTCCCCAGCAGCGGTAGAAGAATCAGCAACGCGGCGGAAAGGCGCATACATTTCTCCAGGCTCTATAAGAACCAGATGAGCCTACGCGCCGTTGATCTCCCCGCCCATCGGCTATCCGATGTCGGCCATTCGCCAGACACAGAAAGCAAGAAAGCCACTTGGCCAACCGCGCCTTGGCCCGCTGTGGCCGCTACTCAGAACTGACGACGAAAGACGTCGATATACGGTGCGCTCTGTTCTGCCAAATAAACCACCTGCATTCGCACTTGATTCGGCTGATAAGTGAACCCCGGTTTCAATTCAACAATGAATTCGCTTGTCAAACGATAGTCCTGAGCGTCCGTTCGGCTGAACACCTGCGCGAACCCTGTACCAATCGTTGCAGTGATCGAGTTGACGGGATTCGTAGGATCGATGTTGACGAACGGTTCGTAGGGCCATAGATACAAGCTTGGCGAGCCGATGTACAAACCATCCGAATAGACAAACACGTGCTTGTCTGCCAGCGCGTAGACAAACGTAGCCTGGCCATCGAGCCGCAAGGCCTCGAAGTCGCTTGGCTGGATGCGAGTCTGGCCAGTCAGAACGTACTTGATGCGGTACGGCGCGACCGATAGCACTTCTTCGCGGTATTGCGTGTTCTGGCTGAACTCAGCCGCCATACCGAGTGCCGGTACAGTCATCGCGACAATGACCAACCAGCATGCAAGCCACTTTTTCATCGCGAGATCACTCTACGTAGCGGGAGCGATCATTATTCCATGCGTCACAAATGAGTGCGGCGGTCAGAATGCAAGGCGCCTAAAACCACTTCGCCTTCTTCAAGCCAATGAAGATCCCACCCACGATGCAAGCCACCAAACACGTAATCGCCGGATAAGCCCACGGCTGGCTCAACTCCGGCATATGCGCGAAGTTCATCCCATACCAGCTCGTAATCAGCGTAGGCGCCGCCAACATGGCCGCCCACCCCGCAAGCTTCTTCATCACTTCGTTCTGGCCGAAGGTCACCAACGAAAGGTTCACCGAGATCGCTGCACTTAGCATCTCGCGCATCGCGCTGGTCGATTCGTTCACACGGAAGACGTGGTCGTACACATCTCGGAAGTACGCGCGCAGCTCGTCGTGAATCAGATGCGGGTGCATCCGCACAAGCTGGCTGATCACGTCCTGCAACGGCGCTGCGGCCAGGCGCATGCTCATCAGTTCGCGCTGCATGTCGTATAGGCGCTTGATGGTCTGGCGGTTGAAGGTATCGGCGAAGATGTCGTTTTCCAGATCGTGCAGTTCTTCGCGGAAGTCGCGCACGATGGGCAGGAAGTTGTCCACCACGAAGTCGAGCACGGCATACAGGCCGTAGCTTGGGCCCAACGCCAGCAGCTCCGGCGAGCGCTCGCAGCTCATGCGGGCCGGGGCGTAACTCAACGATGCGCCGTGGCGCACGGTGATCAGGTAGCGCTTGCCCAGGAAGATCTGCGTTTCGCCGAAGGCGATGCTGCCGCCCAGGAGCTGCGCCGTCTGCACCACGATGAACAGCGAGTCGCCGTAGGTTTCGATCTTGGTGCGCTGGTGAGCGTACTTGGCGTCTTCCACGGCCAGGTCGTGCAGGCAGAATTCCTCCTGCAATTTGTCCAGCAGGTGCTCGTCCGGCTCGTGCAGGCCCACCCACACGAAGGTGTCCGGGGTTTTCAGCACGTCGCTGATGGCGTCCAGCGTGATATCGCCTATCTTCGAGCCATCCTTGCGGTAGGCCACGCAGTTGACCACCATCGAATTGTTCAATGGGGCGGGAGTTTCCGGGGCGGTTATATTCAAGGACATGGCCGGCATCATGCCGAGGTGCGTGTTACAGGGCAATCACGGTCTTTCGTAGTTACTTACGAAACCGCGAGGCCCCCAGCGCCAGCCAGATGGGCAGGCCAAACCCCACCCAGGGGAAATTCCGCTGGGTATAGAAGGGGAAGGCATGCAGCACCAGGGCCAGCACGGCCAGGGCGACCGAGACCCAGATGATCCGCCCGGACAGCTTCCCATAGCCTCGCCATACGGCTGGAAGCAGCAGGAAGGCTAACGGCTGGTAGATCAGCAGGTTAGCGTTCGCCCAGCCCGACTGGTGCTGGGTAAATGCCCACAACCCCAACATGACCAGGCCAGCCACACCGGCGAACAGCAGCCATAGCGTCGCCACCGTGCCGTACACGATGCGGGCGACCAGATATTCCCGGTAAGCCCCCGTCACCAGCAGCAACACGGCCAGCCCCAGGCCCACGCCAAACAATGGCAAGCCCAGTTCCGGCGCCATCGCCGGCGGCTGCTCGATGGTGGCCTTGGCCAGTACCTCGGTGGATTGCACCAGCGGCCGGCTGCCGCCCGCGCCGTTGCTCACATACATGCCGGCGACTTCATCGCGCAGCACCATGGGCAGAAAGCTTTCCTTCAAGGCATCCATGGGCTGGTCGGCGTAGGGGCCTAATCCTAAGTCCATGCCCAGCATCAGCCAGGTCTGGTTGCTCATCAATCGCGCGGTCTGCTGGCGGTAGGTCATGCCACCCGGATGCGCCGTAAGGTATGCGCGCAGCTGCCCGCCGAGCGCGCGGTCCAATGCATCGCGCACGCGCGTGGCGCAGTTGTCCACGTAATAGTTGTAGTTGTAGCGCGTGTTCTGCGGCTGGATGTTCCAGAACAGGAAGCGGCGGAGGTCTTCAGTCTGGGCCGGCGTGAAGGCCAGCCGCTGCCTCGTGACGTTGCGCCCCTCTGATGCATAGAACTGCACATCTTCAGAGGTCGGCACCGCATCCATGCGATAGCGCATGATGCCGCGGGCGAAGTTCAGCAGGAAGCCGGCTTCGTCGAAGTCGAACACGCCATAGTTGAAGGCAATCGCCTCACCCGAGGCTGGGTCGCGCAGTTCCACGGCATCGTGGCCGAAGCGCTCCCAGTAGATGTCGCCGGGACCATAGGTGATAAGCGACACCTGCAAGGTATCGGCCGGTGCTTCGGCAATGCCCGCGAACGCAGGTGCGGCCACCAGGGCCAGCAGCAGGAAAAGCAGGCGCTTCAAGGCGTGGGTGTCTCGCTCGTGCGGTCGACCAGCGTAACGCGGAAACGCTGCACGCGGCGGTCGTCGGCTTCGGTGACGTGGAACAGGAAATCGCCGATGGCCACTTCCTCGCCCACTTCCGGCAGATGGCCGAATTCGGAGGTCACCATGCCGCCCACGGTATCGAATTCCTCGTCGGAGAAACTCGCGCCGGTTTCCTCGTTGAAGTCTTCGATGGTGGTCAGGGCGCCCACGTCGAAGGCACCGTCACCGGTGGCCCGCATCAGTTGGGGTTCTTCCTCGTCGTCGTGCTCGTCGTCGATCTCGCCGACGATCTGCTCGAGCACGTCTTCGATGGTGATGAGGCCCGCCACGCCGCCGTATTCGTCGATCACCAGCGCCATGTGGTTGCGGCTGCGGCGGAACTCGGCCAGCAGCACGTTCAGGCGCATGGATTCGGGGATCAGCACGGCAGGGCGCAGCAGCGAGGAAATATCGCAGCCTTCGCCGTCACCGAAGTACTTCAGCAGATCCTTCGCCAGCAGGATGCCGAGGATTTCGTCTTTGTCTTCGCCGTGCACGGGGAAGCGCGAGTGGCCGGATTCGACCACCGTGGCGAGCACTTCGTGCAGGGTGCCGTCGGTCGGGACCATGACGATCTGGGCGCGGGGCACCATGACGTCGTCGACGGAGAGTTCGGTGACCTTGATCGCACCCTCGACCATGGTCAGGGTGTCGTTGGAGAGCAGGCCGTTGGCCCGTGCCGTGCGCAGTTCCTCGATCAGTTCGTCGCGGTTGCGCGGTTCTCCGGAAAACATGTGGCCCAGTCGATCCCACCACGATCGGTGGGCCAGGCCGCCGGTACTGCCAGGGTCCTCGTTCATCACGCTTGTTGCCGAGCCCCATCAAGGGGCGGAAGGGTCAGTTTAGCCCATCCAGATGACACTTGCCGACGGTCAAAGGTAAGGGTCGGCGATACCCAGACCGGCCAGGACGCGGGTTTCCAGTCCTTCCATGCGCTCCGCATCGGCGTCTTCCAGGTGGTCATACCCCAGCAGGTGAAGCACCCCGTGCACCGTCATATGAGCCCAGTGGTGGGCCGCCTTCTTGCCCTGTTCGGCGGCCTCCCGGGCCACCACGGGCGCGCAGATGGCCAGGTCGCCGATCAGCGGCAGGGCGACGCCGGGCGGCAATTCCGCGGGAAAGGAAAGCACATTGGTGGGGTAATCCTTGCCCCGGTAGTCGCGGTTGAGCGCCTGGCCTTCGTCGAGCCCAACGATCCGGATGGCCAATTCGGTGGCCTTGCGACGCTTCGCCCCGTGCAGCGCAGCTTCCACCCACTTACGGAAACTTAGCGCCGACGGCACACCCGCCCGCGGCACGCCGTAACCCACCGAAAGCGTCAGCGCGCTACCTGACATGCGTGTTGTCGGCGTTCTCGGTGGTCTCGAATGCCTCGTAGGCGCGGACGATCTTTGCCACCAGCGGATGGCGGACCACGTCGCGCGAGGTATAGAAGGTGAAGCTGATGCCGTCGACGCCGCGCAGTACCTCGATGGCGTGGCGTAGCCCCGAGCGGACATGGCGGGGCAGGTCCACCTGGGTCACGTCGCCGGTGATCACCGCCACCGTGCCGAAGCCGATGCGGGTGAGGAACATCTTCATCTGTTCCACGGTGGTGTTCTGCGCTTCGTCCAGGATCACGAACGAGTCGTTGAGCGTGCGGCCGCGCATATAGGCCAGCGGCGCGATCTCGATCACGTTGCGCTCGATCAGCTTGGCCACTTTCTCGAAGCCGAGCATTTCGTACAGGGCGTCGTACAACGGGCGCAGGTACGGATCGACCTTCTGGCTAAGATCACCCGGCAGGAAGCCGAGCTTCTCGCCCGCTTCCACCGCCGGACGCACCAGCAGCACGCGCTGCACGCGGTTTGCTTCCAGGGCTTCCACGGCGCTGGCGACGGCAAGGTAGGTTTTGCCGGTGCCGGCGGGGCCCACGCCGAAGTTGATGTCGTGCGAGGCGATGGCGTGCAGGTAGCGCGCCTGGTTCGGGCCGCGGCCCTTGATCACGCCGCGCTTGACCTTGATCGTGACTTCCTGCGTACCGTCGGTGTCGGACACCAGGGCGTCCACGCCGCTCTCGGCCAGGTGCAGGTTGATGGCGGCGCCGGTGAGCGATTCCTTCTCCGTCGCCTGGTACAGCGAACGCAGCACCTTCTCGCCAGCCATGGCGGCAGCTTCCTCGCCGATCACACGGAAGATGTTGCCGCGGTGGTCGATCTCCACGCCCAGGCGCAGTTCCACCTGACGCAGGTGTTCGTCGAACGGGCCGCAGAGGTTGGCAAGGCGCGCGTTGTCTTCCGGATCGAGCGGGAAGTCGCGCTGGGTAAGGCCGTCGGTCATGGGATCTCGAAGTTGGAGGCTTGTTTCAGGCAGCCGGGGCGACCACGTCGAAGCCGGCCACACGTCCGCGCAGGGAGTTGCTCATGGCCTCGGTGACGGTGACGTCCACGAACTGACCGATCATGCGGGCGTCGCCGGGGAAATTCACGTAGCGCATGTTCTCGGTGCGGCCGGTCATCTCGCGCGGGCTCTTGCGGCTGGGCTTTTCCACCAGCACGCGTTGCACCGTGCCCACCATGGCCTGGTTGATGCGGTTGGCATTGGCGGTGACGGCGGCCTGCAAGCGGGTAAGGCGTGCGCGCTTCACGTCCATCGGCGTGTCGTCGGCGAGGTTCGCCGCCGGCGTGCCCGGACGGGAGGAGAAGATGAAGGAGAAGCTCTGGTCGAAGCCCACGTCGCTGATCAGCTTCATGGTCTTCTCGAAATCGTCGTCTGTTTCGCCGGGGAAGCCCACGATGAAATCCGACGACACGCAGATGTCCGGGCGCACGGCGCGCAGCTTGCGGATCTTCTGCTTGAATTCGATCGCGGTGTAGCCGCGCTTCATGGCCGACAGGATGCGGTCGGAGCCGGCCTGCACGGGCAGGTGCAGGTAGTTGGCCAACTGCGGCACGCTGGCATAGGCCTCGATCAGCGAGTCGGAGAACTCCAGCGGGTGCGAGGTGGTGAAGCGGATGCGGCCGATGCCTTCGATGCCGGCGATGGCGTGGATCAGCACCGCAAGGTCCGCTTCGCCACCGTCGAAGGTGGGGCCGCGGTAGGCGTTGACGTTCTGGCCAAGCAGGTTCACTTCGCGCACGCCCTGGGCGGCCAGCTGGGCCACTTCCACCAGGACATCGTCGAAGGGGCGGCTGATTTCCTCGCCACGGGTATAAGGCACCACGCAGTACGAGCAGTACTTCGAGCAGCCTTCCATGATCGAGACGAACGCGGTGGGGCCCTCCGCGCGGGGCTCCGGCAGGCGGTCGAATTTCTCGATCTCGGGAAAGCTGATGTCTACCTGCGGCTTGCCGGTGCGGCGGCGGGCGTCGATCAGCTCCGGCAGGCGGTGCAGGGTTTGCGGACCGAAGACGAGGTCCACATAGGGGGCGCGCGAAACAATGGCGGCGCCTTCCTGCGAGGCCACGCATCCGCCCACGCCGATCACCACGCCTTCCTTATGCTGTTTGTAGCCCTTCCAGCGGCCGAGCTGGCTGAAGACCTTTTCCTGGGCCTTCTCGCGGATCGAGCAGGTGTTGACCAGGATGACGTCGGCCTCGCTTTCATCGAGGGTGAGTTCCAGGCCGTGCGAAGCCTTGAGCACGTCAGCCATCTTGGCCGAGTCGTACTCGTTCATCTGGCAGCCGTGGGTCTTGATGAAAAGCTTGCCGCTCATGGAGTTGCCGCGGTGGGTGGGTCGGTCATTTTACCCGCTATGGCGCCCGGCGTGGGGTGACAACGCCGGGCGCTCCGGCCAAACTGCCGCCCATGACGCACCGTGGCCGCCTGACCATCCTCCTGGCCCTGGCGGCCCTTTGGCTCGCCAGCCCGGTGCGTGCGGCCACGCTTTACCGCTGCACGGGGGCCACCGGCGAGACCGTTTTCGCCAGTTCCACGGCCGGCTACAAAGACTGCAAGAAGCTCGATATCCCGGTGTCGGCGCCCTCGCGCCATGGCCCGGTGAATGCCAAACCAGTGGCCCAGGGCGTCTCGCCGGCTTCCACGCCGAAGGCGGAACCCGGCCAGAAAGTGGTGGCTGCCCCCCAGGTGGTGGCCCCGAAAAGCCACTGGGATTACCAGGAAAGCAAGGAGCCGCTGCCGATCGCCGAGGAGCCGCCCCAGCCCAAGGCTGCGAAGGTGCTGCGCGGTTCGGTGTACCGGGTGACCCGCGCCGATGGCACGGTGGAATACACCAACGTGGCCCCGCCAGGCACGAAGGGCAGTGCGGTCACCATGCTTTTCAGCTACATCGCCACCTGCGTCGCCTGCGATATTCATTCGAAGATCAATTTCGATACGGTGGCACTGAACCTGAGCGCCTATGCCGACGTGATTCGCCTGGCCAGCGCCGAGTTCGGCGTGGACCAGGCCCTGCTGCGGGCGGTGATCCATGCCGAAAGCGGGTACAACCCGCGCGCGCTGTCGATCAAGGGTGCCCAGGGGCTGATGCAGTTGATGCCCGGCACCGGCCGCGACATGGGCGTGGCCGATGCCTTCGACGCCGAACAGAACATCCGCGGCGGGGCGCGCTACCTTGCGATCCTGCTGCGCGCCTTCAATGGCGATGAGCGCCTGGCCGCGGCGGCCTATAACGCGGGACAGCGCTCGGTAGAGAAGTACAACGGGGTGCCGCCCTACGCCGAGACCCAGGTCTATGTCGAGCGCGTGGGCATCCTCCGCCGCCGCTACGGCGCCGCCGTGCGGGCGGGTGCGCCGCTCGCCCTGCGGGCTAATGCTGCGGAATGATCGCCGGGCTGGTGCCCTGGGGATTGGCTGTCGACTGCACCGGGATCGGTGGACGCTGCACGATCTTCACCGGTGCTTTGAACGGAATGCCGTTGCGCAGTCCCGAGACTTCCACCGTGGTCCCCGGCGACTGCATGGCCTCGCGGCGGCGCAGGTCGTTGGGGTCGACGATGCCGGTGTCGCCGAAACGCAGCAGCACGTCGCGGGGCTGGATGCCCGCGGTGGCGGCCGGGCCTCCGGGGTAGACATCGTTCACCATCACGCCGCGTGCGGCGGAGGGCAGGCCGCTGTCCGCCGATACCGCGACGGCGCCGTAGTCGGCGCCCATCCAGCCGCGGGTGACGTGTCCGGTGGCGATGATCTGGTCCAGCACCTGCTTGGCGCTGGCCACCGGGATGGCGAAGCCGATGCCCTCGGCACCCACCGCCTGGCCGATCAGGGCGGTGTTGATACCCACCAGCTCGCCATAGGCATTGACCAGCGCGCCGCCGGAATTGCCGAGGTTAATGGCGGCATCGGTCTGGATGAAGATCTCGGGGCTCGACAGGTTCAACTGGCGCCCCATGGCACTGATGATGCCCATGGTCACGGTCTGGCCGATGCCGAAGGGGTTGCCGATGGCCAGCACCACGTCGCCCACTCGTTGCTTGTGTGCGGGGGCGGCGAGGGGAATTTCCGGCAGGCTGCCGGCATCGATCTTCAGCACGGCAAGGTCGGTTTCGTCGTCCGAGCCCACCACGCGGGCCTTGAACACCCGGCCGTCGTAGAGCAGCACCTGGATGTCGTAGGCGCTGGCGATCACGTGGTTGTTGGTCAATACATAACCATCGGGCGAGACGATCACCCCCGATCCCAGGTTCTGCTCGCGGCGTTTGGTCACCGGCCCCGTGGGCACGCGCAGGATGCGTTGCATCACCGGATCGGCAAAAACTTGAGAGGGCTGTTCGCTCACCAGGCGGTTGGCGTAGATGTTCACCACGGCCGGCGCGGCACGGCTCACGGCGTCTGCATAGCTGGCAGGGCCTGATGCCACCGGTGGCGCGGCCAGGGTCGATGATGATGCCGCCGGGGCGGGGCCGAAGCCCAGCCGCGCACGCAGGACCTGGCCGGTGCCGGGCCAGACAAGGCCGATGGTAAAGGCAACCGCCAACCCCAACACGACGAACTGGGCGATGAAGGCGATGCCGCGGGCGGCCGGTTTCATGGGTAGAGCAGGTCCTTCGGACGGTCGTCGGATGGGCGGCCAATCGGTACCGGTGCGTCAATTACCTCGCGCCGGATGCACCAGTGTATGTCAACACGTTCAGTTTTATTGTGTGCCCCGGGGTCAAACGCTACACTAACGCGATTTTTGCGGGTCGAGAAAACCCGCACCTCAATGGCATATGTTCCGGAGAGCCTGATGGCGAACGAAGTCGTCGATCACGGCCGACGCCGTTTCCTCACCATCACCACGGCAGTGGTGGGTGGTGTGGGAGTGGTGGCGGTGGCCGTGCCCTTCATTAAATCCTGGGAGCCGAGCGCCCGCGCGAAAGCCGCCGGTGCACCGGTTACCGCCGACATTTCGAAGATTGAGCCAGGCCAAAAGGTGACGTTCGCCTGGCGTAGCCAGCCGGTATTCGTGGTCAATCGCACCAAGGACCAGCTTGCCGCGCTTTCCTCGCTCGACGTCCGCCTGACGGATCCGAAGTCCGAAGTTACCGACCAGCAGCCGAAGTACGCGCAGAACGCCACCCGTTCCATCAAGCCCGAGTGGCTGGTGGTGGTGGGCCTGTGCACGCACTTGGGCTGCGTGCCCGATTTCGAGCCGGTGATGAAGCCTGAGCCGTTCGACCCGAACTGGAAGGGCGGTTTCTACTGCCCTTGCCACAAGTCGCGTTACGACCTGGCCGGCCGCGTCTTCCAGGGCGTTCCCGCCCCGAAGAATTTGCCGGTGCCGCCGTACCACTTCGTGGACGACAACACGATCCAGATTGGCGTCGATCCGAAGGAGGCCGGCTAATGGCTAATGTATTCACCCGCGTGGGCGAGTGGGTCAACGAGCGCGCGCCGAACCTGGCGCCGACGTACCGCAAGCACATGACGGAGTACTACGCACCGAAGAATTTCAATCTTTGGTACTACTTCGGCTCGCTCGCGCTGCTGGTGCTGGTCAACCAGATCGTCACCGGCATCTTCCTCACCATGAACTACAAGACCAGCGCCCTTGAGGCGTTCAATTCGGTCGAGTACATCATGCGTGACGTCGAATGGGGCTGGCTCATTCGTTATATGCACTCCACCGGCGCCTCGCTGTTCTTCATCGTGGTGTTCCTGCACATGTTCCGCGGCCTGATGTACGGGTCGTACAAGAAGCCCCGCGAACTGGTGTGGCTGCTGGGCATGCTGATCTTCCTGGTGCTGATGGCCGAGGCCTTCATGGGCTATGTGCTGCCTTGGGGCAACATGTCGTTCTGGGGCGCCAAGGTGATCATCTCGCTGTTCGGCACCATCCCGGTGATCGGCTCGACCCTGGTGGAGTGGATCATGGGCGACTTCCTGCCCGCCGATGCCACCCTCAACCGCTTCTTCGCCCTGCACGTGATCGCGCTGCCGATCGTGCTGTTGCTGCTGGTGGTGCTGCACCTGGCCGCCCTGCACGAAGTGGGTTCGAACAACCCCGATGGCGTTGAGATCAAGAAGGGCCCGAAGGGCAATCGCTGGGACGACCACAAGCCCGCGGACGGCATCCCCTTCCATCCGTATTACACGGTGAAGGATCTCGTCGGCGTTGGCTTCTTCCTGATGATCGCGGCCTTCATCATCTTCTTCGCGCCCACGTTCGGCGGCTGGTTCCTCGAGCACGACAACTTCATCCCGGCCAACAACCTGGTCACGCCCACGCACATCAAGCCGGTGTGGTACTTCACGCCGTTCTACGCGATCTTGCGCATGATCCCGTCGATGTTCGGTACGGCCGTGTGGGGTGTGATCGCCATGTTCGCAGCCATCGTGCTGCTGTTCCTGGTGCCCTGGATCGATCGCGGGCAGGTCCGTTCCATCCGCTATCGCGGCGCGGGCTTCAAGGTGCTGCTGTTCACCTTCGTGGTGGCCTTCATCGCGCTGGGTGCGGTGGGCGCGGGTGTCATCGCCGAGATCATGCCTTCGTGGGAAATCTTCTTCGGCCGGGTCTGGACCATCGTCTACTTTGGGTTCTTCCTTGGGCTGTGGGCTTACACGCATTTCGGCTGGGAGAAGACCAAGCCGGTTCCGGAACGGGTGACGACGCATGACTAAGCGGTATTTCTCCATCATCGCACTCGCCTTCGGCCTCATCGTCGGCGGTACGTCCGCCGTCATGGCCGAGGAAGGCCCGGAGATGCCGGCTGCCGGCACCAACGTGCGCGACACCGCTTCCCTGCAGCGCGGCGCCAAGTTGTTCTTCAACTATTGCGTGGGCTGCCACTCGCTCAAGTACGTGCGCTACTCGCGCATTGCCGAAGACCTCGGGCTGTCCGAACAGGACGTGATGGACAACCTCAATTTCACCGGCGCGAAGTTCGGTGAAACGGTGGTCTCGCACATGCCCGAAGACTCCGCCAAGGAATGGTTCGGCAAGGCACCGCCCGACCTCTCGCTGGAAGTGCGCGCCAAGGGCCAGGACTGGGTATTCAACTACCTCAATTCCTTCTACCTTGACCCGTCCCGCCCGGTGGGCTGGAACAACACCATCTTCGCCAATGCCTCGATGCCGAACCCGCTTTGGGAACTGCAGGGCGTGCAGGTGGCGGTCAAGGGCAAGCCCGATGCCCAGGGCGAGTCCGAGGTCGAGAAGCTGGAACTGGCCCAGCCCGGCCGCCTGACCCTGGAGCAGTTCAAGGGTGCCACCCGCGACCTCACCGCCTTCCTGGAATACGCGGCCGAGCCCGCGGCGCTCCAGCGGCAGTCGATGGGCGTTTGGGTGATCCTGTTCCTGGCCGGATTCACCTTCCTTGCGTATATGCTCAAGCATGAGTACTGGAAGGACGTCCACTAAGGGCGCAAGGGCGGCGCAAGCCGCCCTTCTTCATAGGGTAGGCTAAAGCCGGCATTTTCCAGGGGAGGAGAGCAAGGTTATGGTGCAAAACGCCCGTTCGCGGACCGTACTCGCGCTCTACACCACCGCCGAGGACGTCCAGTGCCACCGTACGCGCCTCGTGCTCGCCGCCAAGGGCGTCAGCTACGAACGCGTGATGGTCGACCCGGAGAAACCGCCGGCCGACCTGGTTGACCTCAACCCCTATGGCACGCTGCCGACCCTGGTCGACCGCGACCTCACGCTCTACGACACCTACGTGGTGTGCGAGTACCTCGATGAGCGCTACCCGCACCCGCCGCTGATGCCGATCGACCCGCTGTCCCGGGCGCGCCTGCGCCTGGCCTCGGTGCGTATCGAGCGTGACTGGCTACCCGAGATCAACGTGATCCGCGCCGGCGGCAAGCCTGCCGAGGCCGCCCGCAAGCGGCTGCGGGAGCATCTGCTCGAGGCCGTGCCGCTGTTCAAGGCCTCCCGTTTCTTCCTGAACCCGGAAATGAGCCTGGCCGATTGCCTGGTGGCTCCGGTGGTCTGGCGCCTGTCGATGCTCGGGGTTGACCTGGGCAAGGAAGGCAAGCCGATCATCGATTACGGCGAACGGCTATTCCACACCCAGGGGTTTGCGCGTAGCCTGACGCCTGAAGAAAAAGCGATGCGCGAACTGTAATGACTGATACCAGCGAACCAACCGGCATGACTTCCAATCGCCCGTACCTGCTACGGGCGATCTACGACTGGATCAGCGACAACGGGCTTACGCCCTACGTGCTGGTCGATGCCGGCCAGGCCGGGGTGAAAGTACCCAGCCACGTGATCAAGAACGGCCAGGTGGTGCTGAACCTGGCCATGCGCGCGGTGGCCAACCTCGACCTTGGCAACGACATCATCAGCTTCCAGGCTCGTTTTTCAGGCGTAAGCCAGTCGATCAGCATCCCGGTCACGGCCGTGCTGGCGCTGTACGCGCAGGAGAACGGCCAGGGCATGATGTTCCCGGCCGACGACAACGCTTCGGTGGCGGGCGAGGGTGGTGGTGGCAACGATGCGGACGGCGATTCCGAGCCGCCGCCGTCGGACGATCGCCCAAAGCGCGGCGCGCCCCACCTGCGGGTGGTGAAGTAACCCCTTACGAGGGGTCTTTCGGCCTTGGCCGGAACGGGATGACGTTGTCGGCGCTGCCTTCGGCGATACGCTTGGGCGCGGCCGGCGGCCGCCGGGGGCCATAGACGGCTTCGGGATAATCGGGCTCGGCCGAAGCCAGGGCGGAAACATCCCGCTCGGGCATCACCAGCCGGGCCACCCGGCGTCCCCGCATCCAGATCTGGCCACCCTGCCGCGTACGACCGTCCAGGCTTACTTCAAAGCCATAGCGCACTTCCACGCCCAGGTGGCCGTCGTGCCGGTACAGGCGCAGGGCCGATAGCGCCACGCTTTGATCCAGCAGCTGGATGTCGTGTTCGTTGCACAGCCGCGATGCCTGCGCCACGGCGCGCTCCCGCGCAGCCGTCAGCCCCATCCATGAGGCCACCAGGCCGCATAAGAGGAGCATGACGAAAAGGTCGGTTAGCGAAAGCATGCAAACAGTGTGTGGCCGCCGGGCCCCACTCGCAAGCGCTTAAGGGCTAATCCAGCTGAAGTCGCAGCGAAAGATCGATCGCACGAACGTGCTTGGTCAGGGCGCCGGTGGAAATGAAGTCGACGCCGGTGGCGGCGATTCGCGCCAGCGAGGCGATTTCCACGTTGCCCGATACCTCCAGGGGCACCCGGCCATCGGCGATGCGCACGGCTTCCAGAAGGTTCTCGTGGGTGAAGTTGTCCACCAGGATGCGGTCGACGCCGGCGTCGATGGCCTGGCGGAGTTCGTCGAGCGTCTCCACCTCCACTTCCAGCAGCAACCGTGGATGCATGGTGCGTCCGGCGCTGACCGCGCGGTCGATGCCGCCGGCGGCGATGATGTGGTTTTCCTTCACCAGAATGGCGTCGAACAGACCCACCCGGTGATTGGTACCGCCGCCGCAAAGCACGGCGTACTTCTGCGCCATGCGCAGGCCTGGGAGGGTTTTGCGCGTGTCCAGGATGCGCGTGCGGGTGCCGGCAACCTCCGCCACGAAGCGGGCGGTGGTGGTGGCCGTACCCGAAAGCAGCTGCAGGAAGTTCAGTGCCGAGCGCTCGGCCGTCACCAGGGCGCGGGCGCTACCGTGCAGCATGCAGATCACCTGGCCGGCGGCGAGGCGGTCGCCGTCGGCCGCGCGCCACTGGATCACCACGTGCGGGTCCATATGGCGGAAGCAGGCGTCGAACCAGTCCTGGCCTGCAAGGACGGCGTCTTCGCGGCAGGTCAGCACCGCGCTGGCGGTGGCGTCGCGGGGAAGCAGGTCCGCCGTGACATCGCCACCCCCGATGTCCTCGGCCAAGGCGCGTGCCACATCGGCGTCCACACGAATGGGATCCGGCCGCGCCAGCGGCGCGGCCGGGGAAGATGGTGCGTTCATGGGGTATCCGAGCCTGGCTGGCGCAGCTTCTCGACGATGGCGTCCATGGCCCGGTCGAACAGCAACGCGGATTCGAGCACCGTGGCGCGGCCGTTGGCAAGCGCGGCAGCCAGCGACACCTGGCTATGGTCGGCCACCTTCAGGCCACGGCGGTTGACGAACAGGTAGCGGCCGCTGATCGGGCTGATCCACGACAGCTTGGCGCGCTCGCTGTTGTCCTCTTCGTCGACGAAGGCCACCCATTGGCCCACGCGTAGCTCCGCGGCCTGGGCCAGGAAGTTGTCGGCGATGGCATCGTCGTCGATGCCAAGGTCGTCGTCTTCGGGTTCGAGCAATTCCGGCTCGACGATGGCCTGGATGGAATCGGGGATCGGCAGCGGCGCGGCTGGGGTATCCGGCGACGGCGCGCGCGCCTCGCCCAGCTGCTGGCGGTAGAACTCCTGCAACTGCGTCATCAATTGTTCGGTATCGGCTTCCTGGAACGCCACGGCGGCCAGGCCCCGGCGCAGGTTGCGTTCGATGAAGGGCAGGCGGTTGCGCAGCAGCTGCCGCGCCGTGGGATCGGACATCGGCTGCACGGTGGCGATGAAATCGTCGACGAAGCGCAAGGCCTCGCGGAACTCGGGTGATTCATCGCCCTGGCGCAGGAGCGTTAGTACCAGATAGTTGGCCCAGGCGCGGGTAAGCACGCCGTGCGCCAGCGCCGGCAGATGCCGCTGGCCGATGCGGTCGACGATCTCGCGTGCGGCGCGGCGGCGTGCCTGTTCGAGCTTCTCGCGGCCGCGGGTGGATTCAGCTACACGCTGCTCGGCCAGTTCCGCACGCTTGCGGCCGACGTCCAGGAACTCCTGCAACTCGCCCGACAGGCGGTCGAAGATATGCATGTCATCGTCGAAATCCTGCAGCAGGCGATCGACGATGGATTTGACCTTGTCGTACAGGCGGTGGTCGCGGTCGGCATCCAACGACCAGCCCTTGCCGGCGTCAGCCAGTGCGTCCAGCAGGCGGCGCGCCGGATGGTTGCGATGGGCGAACATGCGCCGGTCGATCAGCGCGACCTTCAAGTACGGAATCTGCAGGCGAGCCAGCAGTACCTGCATCTCGGCCGGGAGGTTGCGGTCTTCGAGGATGAACTCGAAGAGCATGCCGACGAGGTCAATGGTGTCCTCGTCCATGCTGGCCACATGCGTGGACGGTTGGCCGCGCAGCTGACCCAGCTGCAGCAGCAGCTGTTCCTTCAGGTGGCCGACTTCAGCATTGCTTTCGGCTGGGCTCAGCGGCACGCCGTGCGTGGTCCCGGCGATCTGGCTCTGCAGCAGAGTAAGCGCGCCCAGCAGTTCCGCCGGGGTTGGCGGCGGCCCGACGGGGCCACCTGCGTAGTGGCTGCCTGTTGCCATGCCGCCACCAGCCTGTCCGCCATGGCTCACCACGCCGCGCCGGGCGCTGAAGAGCGACTGCAGGGTATGCATGATGTCGGCGGTGTAGTCGCCGCTGGCGCCTTCGTCGGCCTGGTAATCAGGGGGCAGCGGCGTGCCGTCGGCCGAAACGCGCGGGGTTGCGCTTTCGGTGCGGCGCCCGGGAAGTTCGTGGCGCAGTTGCGGTAACACGCCGGCCTTGGCCAGTTCGTTGTTGACCTCGTCGTAGAGCTCATCCAGGCCCGACAGCACGTAGCGGTCGAACAACTTGTAGATGATCAGCTTCACCCTGACATCCACGCCCAGCTCGCGCACGGCCTGGCGGAACGCCTGCGATAGTGCGCTGGGGCCGATGGGGTTGTTGGCGTCGTCGGTGCGGGTGCCGCCACAGATCACCGACAGGCGCTGGTTCACCGCGAACAGGGCGCGCGCCATGCGGGTTTCGTTCTTGCCCACCATGCTGGTGATGGCGAGCGATTCCTCAAGCTCGCTTTCACCCACCAGCGAAAGCTCCGGTGTCACGAAGGCGTTGCGCTCGGGGTTGTCCGGTTCGCTGCGGGCACGGCCGGCGGAGAAGTCGGCGAAGTCGCGGGTGGTCTGGCCAAGGAAGCTGCGTTCCACCAGCGCCCGCTTCTTGCGCACTTCGCGCATGCCGTCGAAGTACTGGGTTTGCGCCGCGTTGCTCTCGGCTTTCTCGGCCAGGTCGAACAGGGCGTCGTCGACGTTCTCGAACATGTTGCTGGCCAGCGCATGCAGCTTCTGCGTGGCGATGCCGCGGACGGCGATCAGCAGGTCGCCCACCCTGACTTCTCGCGGGTCGAGCCGCGCGCCCAGGTCCACCACATTGGAAGGCTCTTTGGCGTTATTCATCGCCGCACCTGGATTCACTTGGGAAGCCCCCGCTCCGACGCACAAGTTTGCCGGAAAGCGGGTTTTGATTTGTGACCCCTATCACGGTCGGGCTGTTCAAGGGCTTGCCGGCCACTCGTTGAACTGGACCGTGCCGATTCCTTGCTCGGGAAGCATGACTGGGATGCCATCGTCCACCCGGTAGACCACCTTGCCGTCGGTGGTGACCAGGGCCTCGTCCACGCGCTGGGAGAGCTTCTCGCCGGCCACGTTCTGTACCTGGCCCTTTTCGATGCCGGCGTTGAGCATCTCCAGCTCACCCGGTTTGAGGGTTCGCAGCGGGCGTTTGCTGACGGGGCAGCAGAGGATGTCGAGCAGACGCTTGTCCATGGGGAGGGGTCAATGCCTAATGCCTGGAATGCGCTTACAATAACGCTTTTTTGGATATCCAGGCGATGACTCCTGCGGCTTCGGCGCCCCGCGTGGGCGTGGTGATGGGCTCGTCTTCCGATTGGGAGACCATGGAGCACGCCTGCAACATCCTGACGGACCTGGGCATCGCCCATGAGGTCCGGGTGGTCTCGGCCCACCGCACGCCCGATCTTCTTTTCTCCTATGCCGAAGAAGCCGTGGGTCGTGGTTTGCAGGTGATCATCGCCGGTGCCGGTGGCGCCGCCCACCTGCCGGGCATGCTCTCGGCCAAGACGCGCCTACCCGTCTTCGGCGTGCCGGTGCAGTCGAAGGCCTTGAATGGCATGGATTCCCTGCTTTCCATCGCCCAGATGCCCGCCGGCATCCCAGTAGGAACGCTGGCCATCGGCCGGGCCGGCGCCTGCAACGCCGGGCTCCTGGCCGCGGCCGTGCTGGCCCTGCATGATCCGGCCGTGGCCCGCGCACTGGACGAGTTCCGCGCCCGCCAGACGGCCGCGGTGCTCGACAAGCCGGACCCCCGCGCATGAGTCGCCGCCAACCGGTGCTCGGCATCCTGGGAGGAGGCCAGCTGGCCCGCATGCTCACCCTGGCCGCTGCACCCCTGGGCGTGCGCACCTACGTGGTGGACGGTGCGGCCGATGCCTGCGCCGGACAGGTCGGCCCACTATTGGTTGCCGATTACGGCGATGCAGAGGCCCTGGCCGGGTTCGCCGGCTCCGTCGACGTGGTCACCTTTGATTTCGAGAACGTGCCGGCAGAAGCCGCCGCGGGGCTGGCAGCGCGCGTGCCGGTCTACCCGGCCCCCCAGGCCCTCGCCGCAACCCAGGACCGCCTGGCCGAGAAAACCCTGTTCCGCGAATGCGGCCTGGACACCCCCGACTTCCATCCCGTGGACACCCGGGCCGACCTCGACCTCGCCATCAGCCGCGTCGGCACCCCGGCGATCCTCAAGACACGCCGCCTGGGCTACGACGGCAAAGGCCAGTTCCGCCTGCGCACCTCCGACGACGCCGATGCCGCATGGGCGGCCCTCGGCCGCCAGGCGCAAGCACATGGATTGATCCTCGAAGCCTTCATTCCCTTCGAGCGTGAACTATCCGTGCTTGCCGTGCGCGGCCGCGACGGCGACTTCCGCACCTGGCCTCTCACCCGCAACTGGCACACCGACGGCGTGCTGGCGCTAAGCCTCGCCCCCGCCCCCAACATCCCCCCAAACCTGCAGGTCGATGCCGTCCGCCACGCCCGCACCCTGGCCGAACGCCTCGATTACGTCGGCGTATTCGCCCTCGAATTGTTCGTCCGCGGCGGTAAGTTGCTGGGCAACGAAATGGCCCCCCGCGTCCACAACTCCGGCCACTGGACCATCGAAGGCGCCCACACCAGCCAATTCGAAAACCACGTCCGCGCTGTCCTCGGCATGCCCCTCGGCGACACCGGCATCCGCGGCCCCTGCGCCATGTTCAACTTCATCGGCAACCTCCCCGACCCCTCCCCAGTACTCAAAGCCACCGACGCCCACTGGCACGACTACGGCAAAGAACCACGCGCCGGCCGCAAAGTAGGCCACGCCACCGTAGTCGCAAAGGACGCCGACACCCTCCGCTCACGCGTGTCATCCATCGCCGAGGCACTAGGCAGGCAAGAGCAGGCACGGCCCGCCGTTGACGCGCTCGGGTAAAAGCGCGTGGCGGTTTCGGGGGTGAGCCATCGGGTGGCGTTTTCCTCACTAAGTCCTCGTCGGGCTTCGCCCTCCTGCGGAAGCGTTCCGAAAACGCCACCCGATGGCTCACCCCCTCCGGCCGCTACGGCGGGTTGG
>NZ_JADZLQ010000003.1 GCF_015905305.1 Pinirhizobacter soli | reverse complement strand
CCCCCCCCCCCCCCCCCCCCCCCCCCCCCCCCCCCCCCCCCCCCCCCCCCCGCTCCCGCCCTAGCCGCAAAAAAGGCCGGGCCTCGGTACCAGAGCGGGGGAGGGAGGGTATCTGGTACCGAGGCGGGGCAGGCAGTCCATTAAAGAACTGCTCGGTACAGGATTATAGGGCTGGGATTCCCGGCGTCAATAGGATCGATCTAAATTCTTTTTCATCAATGGCCGGAAACCGGCATGGCACGGGGCCCGCCCTGCCACTGGGCATGGGGACTTTCGGGCCATTGCGGCCGCTTGGGCTATGGGGGTATCCCTATGCGGTACGCCTATCCCTTATGGAACCCATCTCATGCGCAAGTACGCACTGCTCGCCCTCGCCTTCGCCCCGTTTGCCGCGGCGCACGCCGATCAATGCACGCACTCGGCTGACCGTTCGCTGGATGCGGACCTGCGCGGGGTGCGCACCGTTCGCCTGGAGACTGGCAGCCATGAGCTGAAGATCAACGCCAGTGGCAGCGGCACGTCGCTGGCGGCGCGCGGCAAGGCGTGTGCTTCCAGCGAGGATGCGCTGGCGGAACTGGTGATCACCCAGCATCGTGAGGGCGACACGCTGGTGGTGAAGCTGGGCGACGATCGCAGCCATTGGCACATCGGCTACACCCAGCAGTCCTTCAAGGTGGACGTATCCATGCCCGCCAACCTGCCCGTCGATCTGCAGGTAGGCAGCGGCGATGGCGAGACGCATGGCGTGGCGAGCCTCGTGGCCCACGTCGGTTCGGGCGACGCCAAGCTCTACGACACGGCCGGTGAGCTCAGTGCCACCGTGGGCTCCGGCGATCTCACGGCGGAAGGCGCCGGCAGCGTGAAAGTCGACTCCGTCGGATCCGGCGACGCGAAGCTGCGCAACATCCGCGGTGCGGTCAGCGTGGGCACCGTCGGCTCCGGTGACCTGGACATGCGGGGCGTCGGCGGCAATGTCGAGGTGGATTCGATTGGCTCGGGCGATGTCAACGTCGATGACGTGCGCGGCGACCTCACCGTGCACTCCAAGGGCAGCGGCGACATCAGCCACTCGCGGGTGACCGGCAAGGTTTCGGTGCCGTCGCGGGACTGATCGCCCCGGAAGCATGCGGGTAACCGGCCTCAGCGCGCCGCCAGTGCGGCGTGCAATTGCTCGACATACGTGCGGCTGGCCCGCAGGGGCGTGCCATCGCGCAGGCGGAGCAGGCAGTCGCGGTTGGAGAGCGCCTCAAGCTCGGCAATGCGATCGATGCGCACGATGGTGGAGCGATGGATGCGCGTGAACCGCCGAGGATCCAGGCGCAGACTGAGTTGATGCAGCGGCTCACGCAGCAGGTATACCCGCGTTCCCACATGCAAGCCTGCGTAGTCGTCGTTCGCTTCGATCCAGTCGATGTCGTTGGCGTCAACCACGGCAATGCGTTGGCCGACGCGCACCGTGAAACGCTCGGCCCAGGGCGGTGGCGTCCCGGCTACGCCGTCATGGGCGCGGGAACGCAAGGCCGCCCGCGCGCGGTCGAGCGCTTCGCGAAAGCGCTCATCGTCGATGGGCTTGAGCAGGTAATCCAGCGCCTGAAGCTCGAACCCGGCCACGGCGAAATTCTCGTAAGCGGTAAGCAGGACGGCCAACGGGCGCTCGGCTGGCGCGATCCGGCGCAGGGCGTCGATGCCGCTCATGCCGGGCATCTGCACGTCCATGAATACGAGGTCGGGCCGCGATTGCCCGATCATCTTTATCGCAGCTTCACCCTCCCCCGCCTCGCCGACCAGGCAGATGTCCTTATGCCGGGCCAGGCGGGCACGCACGCCATCGCGAGCAAGCGGTTCGTCATCCACCACCATCACGCGCATCATGCGCTGTCTGCCTGCAAGGGAGGCGTGGCGGTGGCGAGGCGAAGCGGCAAGGCCACGCGTACCGTGCACGCGCCGTCCGCGGCCACTGCGACATCCACGGCGTGATTTCCCGGATACAACGCTTCCAGCCGTTGCCGCACGTTGTTAAGCCCGATGCGGGTGGAACGATGCGAAGGATCGTCGATGGGACCTGCCACGCCATCGTTGTGCAACTCGATCACCAGCCTGTCGCCGTCGCTGCCGATGCCAAGCCGCATCGCCCCGCCGTCGGCGCGTGGCGCGATGCCGTGGCGGATCGCGTTTTCCACCAGCGGTTGCAGCAGCAGGGGCGGCACCAGGGCCTGCAACACCCCGGCACCAACGCGCATGTCGACCTGCAGGCGGTGCCCCAGCCGGGCCTTCTCGATATCCAGGTAGTGGTCGGTAAGCGAGAGTTCCTCGGCAAGCGTCACCTCGCGTACATCGCTGCGTTCCAGCGTGGCCCGCAGCAGATCGCCCAGGCGCGCGATCATGCGGGTGGCGCCACTGGCCCGGCCATCCACCACCATGGAGGAAATGCTGTTGAGGGTGTTGAACAGGAAGTGCGGATGCAGCTGGTACTGCAGTGCGCGCAGCTCCGCTTCGCGGGCCAGGGCCTTGGCCTCCGCTTCGCGACGGTGCGATCGTTGCAGCGCATCGTACTGGTGCAGCAGCGCATGAATGGCGCAATAGACGATGAGCGCAAGCCAGCAACCATCAAGCCCGGCGAAGATGCGAACGAATGAGTAGCCCGGCACCAGGTGCCAATGCACCGCTACGGCCTGCGCAACGGCATTGTTGATCGCCGAGGGCACGTAGGTGGCCAGCAGCAGCACCGCGATGGTTACCAGCCCGGGCACGCCACGCCGCCACATGGCGCGCTGTAACAGGGCGATGGGTACCACCCAGAAGAGATAACAGGCGGCATAGAAGGCACGGAACGCGCCTGCATGAATCTGGCCTAATTCGGGCAGCGCCATCACACCCATGCAAAGCGTGACAGGCAACGCTGCCAACAGCGAAATCCGCAGCGGCAAGCCGATGGGCCGTCCAGGGAACAAAGCGCGTGTCATCGTGATACCCGTGGGGCGCCGACCCCGCTGCCGGACGCCCCAGGCACCGTATATCGAACCTCAGCCGTTGTCATCCATGATGGCCGAGTACAGCATGGCGCTGATTTTCCAGCCCTCGTCGGTGTGCACCAGCTGCCAGGTCTCCGCACCGTGGTTGGTGGCCTTGCCTTCCACTTCGAAGCGGTAGTCGAAGTACACCGTGCCGACGATACCGTCGGTCTGGATGCGCACGTTGGAGAAGACTTCCTCGATCGGCTTGGGCGCGCTACCGACGAAGCCAGCGAACTCCTCGTAGCTGCCCGGCACGAGCTGTTTGGCTTCCGGATGCTTCGCACGGACCTTCGCCAACCCGGCCTTGTCCATGGCCATCAGCCAGGAGCCGCCCGGCAGGAACATTCCGCGCACGGCCTTGCCGTCCTTGGCGATGATGGCCGCCTTGAAACCGTCGACGACCCTCTGTATCTGCGCACGGTCGGCGGCATGCGCGTCGGCGGGCGCATCGCTGGCACGGACGGCCGCGGTGAACGACAGGGCAACGAACAGGACAGAAAACAAAGACCTCATGGCGCAACTCCATCGGTAGTGGGCTGTTGCGCGATTAAGGCCGCCCTTTCTTCGTGGACGCCACTGATTTGCGGCTGGCCGTGCACGGGACGCGGTAAGTCGTGATGAAGGTGCCGCCACCGGCACCTGACCGCAGCCAGGCTAAAGCTCACGACCGATATTGCAACGCCTCGGCCAGGTGCATGCGGCCCGGTGGCGATGCCGGATCCCCGGCGAGATCCGCAATGGTCCGGCCGACACGGAGGATGCGGTGGAAGGCGCGGGCTGAACCGCCCAGGCGTTCGACAGCCGCTTCCAGCCATTGGCGATCCGATGGCATGAGTGGGCAGTGACGTTCCACGCCACGCGCATCGAGTGCAGCGTTGGCGCATCCCTGTCGCGCGACGGCTGCCTCGCGCGCGCGCCTTACCCTCACACGCACCGTGGCCGTGCTTTCGTCGTGCGGCCCGGGCTCGCCGCGCAATTCGTTGAGTGGCACGCGTGGCACGGGAACGTGCAGGTCGATGCGATCGAGCAAGGGGCCGGAGATCTTGCCGCGGTAGCGGGTGACCTGGTCCGGCGTGCAGGTGCAGCGGCCGTGCGGATCGCCGGCGTGGCCGCAGGGGCATGGGTTCATCGCCGCCACCAGCTGGAAGCGCGCGGGGAACGTGGTTCGGCTGGTGGCACGCGAGATCACCACCTGGCCGGACTCGAGCGGCTCGCGCAGGGCTTCAAGCACGCTGCGCCGGAACTCGGGCAGTTCATCGAGGAACAACACACCTTCGTGGGCCAGTGATATCTCGCCGGGCCGCGGACGCGAACCGCCGCCCACCAGTGCCGCCGCGGATGCCGAATGATGCGGCGCACGGAAAGGACGGTAGCGCCACGACGCAGGTGCCGGCAGCTGGCCGCCGACCGAGCGCACGGCGCACGAGGCCAGGGCTTCGTCTTCGCTCATGGTGGGCAACAGGCCCGGCAGGCGTTCGGCGAGCATCGTCTTGCCGGTGCCCGGCGGCCCGGACAGCAGGACGTGGTGGCCACCGGCGGCGGCGATCTCCAGTGCGCGTCGCGCCTGGTACTGGCCGCGGACATCGCACAGATCCGGGTAGCTGGACTCCCCTTTGGCGTCCAGCAACGGTGGCGCATCCAGATCGCCGGTTTCGGTGAGCCAGGCGCAGACATCGCCCAGCGAATCGGCCACCAGCACGCGCATGCCACCGACCATGGCCGCTTCCCCGGCGTTGGCGCGGGGCACGATGGCGATACGGCCAGATTCGCGCGCCTGCAATAGCGCAGGCAGCAGACCGTTGACCGGGCGCAGCTCGCCCGATAACGCCAGTTCCCCTAAGAATTCGCAAGCCGCAACGCGTTCGGCCGGCAAGTGCTGCGCCGCGGTGAGCAGGCCCACCGCCAGCGCCAGGTCGAAGCGCCCGCCTTCCTTGGGAAGATCGGCCGGCGCCAGGTTCACGGTGACCCGGCCGTTCGGTGTTTCAAAGCCTGTGTTGCGCAGTGCCACCCAGACACGGTCGCGAGCCTCGCGCACGGCGGTCTCGGCCATGCCGACCATATAGAACGCCGGCAGGCCGCCGCCCAGGAAAACCTCGATGGTGACCTCGGGAGCCAGGATGCCATCCTGCGCGCGGCTGTAGGCCACGGCGAGGGTCATGGGGTGGAGCGCCCGGCAGCGGGTGTGGTTTCAAACATGGCGCCTTCCTTAGCGCAGGCTTTTTCCCTACGTACTTCCAATCAACCGCCCCCGGCTCTTCGATCTCGGGGTGAGTGACAAACCGGGGGCGGCTCCCGGGAGCTGACTAATGCCCGCGTGCGCCCTGGGACGCTTCGAGGTCCGCAATCCGTTGCTCCAGCTCATCGATCCGTGCGCGGGTGCGCGCTAGCAGCTGTAGCTGGACGTCGAATTCTTCACGGGTAACGAGGTCGAGGCGGCGCAATCCCTGCGCCAGGACATCACGGAAATTGACCTCCAGGTCGTTGCGTGCCTGAGCAAGACCGGGCGGGACCAGCGATGCGAGGCGCTGGGCCAGCTGATCGATACTTTGCACATCCATGAGGATTCACCCCGAATTCGTAAGTTCAGTCTAGGAAGCCGTCCGCAGCCCGGCCATCAGGTAATGCCGACTCATCTTGTAGGGTTTTTCCTACAAATCACGTCGGGCCATGGAGGGTATCCCAACCGGGTGGCACAATGATCCCCCGCCGCATACCCCACGGAGCAGGACATGAAGCTGGTCGTCGCCATCATCAAGCCTTTCAAGCTGGACGACGTCCGCGAGGCCCTGGCCGAGGTGGGCGTGCAGGGCGTGACGGTGACCGAGGTCAAGGGCTTCGGTCGCCAGAAGGGCCATACCGAGCTCTATCGCGGCGCGGAGTATGTAGTTGATTTTCTTCCGAAGATCAAACTGGAAGTGGCCGTCACCGAGGATATGGTGGAGCGCGTGGTGGAGGCCATCGGCAACGCCGCGCGCACCGGCAAGATCGGCGACGGCAAGATCTTCGTCAGCCCCCTGGAGCAGGTGGTGCGCATCCGCACCGGCGAACTCGACGGCGACGCGCTTTAGTCCAGCGCCACTGCGCCCGCCGGTGCGGTCGCCTTCCAGCGGCGGTGGTGCACCAGCAGGCCCGCGTAGTAACAGATGTAGTAGCCGAAGGTCAGGCCCAGCACGAGCATCGTGAGCGGGCTATTGCCAATGGGTGGATGGCCCTGCGCGGCCACGGCGGTGGCGCCGGTGGAGGCCACCACGAACCGGTAGGCCACCCGGCCCAGGAACAGCGCCGTGACCACCGCACCCAGCCATGGGTTGGGGATGAAGCGATCGCCTTCAGGCGTGGTCTCAAATCGCGTGAGCCTCAATCCCGCATAGCCCACGAGCGAGCCAACAAGCAGTCCCCCGAGAAGGCCTTCGACCAGTTGCACGCTGGCCAGTGGGCCGACCACCGCTGGAATGGCAAAGCCCACCACCACCAGCGACAGGATCACGATGCGCGCGACCATGCGCTTGGTGCGGATCGGCTGGCGGCCGAAGCTGCTGCGCACGCGGCGGTAGATGCCCCAGGCCATCAGCGGGACGGATATCAGCATGCCGATCAACTGCGGGTTCATGGGAGCAACCATGGGAAAGCCTCGGGCGGTTCTTGAAGTGGGGCCAGCTTAGGGTGCCGATCCACCCCGAACCATGGTCGAGCGCCATGACATCGGGGTGACGGCTGTCATTTGGCTTTGCCCTGCGCCGCCACGGCCGCCATTTTGGCTTCGATCGCGGCTGCGTCGCCCAGGTAGTAGTGCCTGATGGGCTTCATGTCGGCGTCGAACTCGTACACCAGCGGCACGCCGTTGGGGATATTCACGCCAACGATCTCATCGTCGGGAATGTTGTCCAGGTACTTCACCAGCGCCCGCATGGAATTGCCATGGGCCGCCACCACCACGCGCTGGCCCGAACCCACGGCAGGCTTGAGCACTTCGTGCCAGTAGGGCAGCACGCGCGCCACGGTATCTTTCAGGCATTCGGTCAGCGGCACCTGGCCGGGTGCGAGCTTCGCGTAGCGCGGATCGTCGATCTCGGTGCTCTTTTCCAGCGCCGGCGGCGGGATGTCGTAGCTGCGGCGCCAGATGTGAACCTGCTCCTCGCCGTATTTACTTGCCGTCTCGGACTTGTTCAGGCCCGTAAGCGCACCGTAGTGGCGTTCGTTGAGGCGCCAGTGGGTCACCACCGGCAACCACATCTGGTCCATGGTTTCCTGCACGTGCCACAGGGTACGCACGGCCCGCTTCAACACCGAAGTGTGGGCGACATCGAAGGAAAATCCTGCGTCCATCAGCAAGCGCCCGGCCTCGATGGCCTCTTCGATGCCCTGCTCGCTCAGGTCGACGTCGGCCCAGCCGCTGAAGCGGTTCTCCAGGTTCCATTGCGACTGGCCATGGCGGATGAGGACAAGCTTGTGCATGATCTTCCGGTGCCTCGGGGCTAAAGAAGTCGATGGTGGAGCGGGCCGGGCCCTGGCGTCAAATTCCGCTCCCCTGCCATGAGTCACACTAAACGCAGGGCCTTCCGCAGGCATCCTATGCCTACATCAGATCAGAAAAGGGAAACCATCATGAAGCGCAGCCTGATAGTCTTGGCCATGGGCGTAGCCCTTTCGTGCACCGCCTGTGCCGGCGGCAGCGACACGGACAAGGTCAATGGCTCGGTATCGGTCGCAGCCGGCCAGCCAGCCACCGACGTAAGCACGGTCAACGGCGCGGTCCACATCGCCGACAATGCCCAGGTGAAGGGCGCCAACACCGTCAATGGCGGCATCACCATGGGCGACGGTGCTCAGGCCACTGGACTGGACACTGTCAATGGCTCGATCACCCTGGGCGCCAAGGCCACGGTCAGTGGCGAGGTCGAAGCCGTCAACGGCGGCATCCATCTCGCCAACGGCGCGGACATCAAGGGCAAGCTTTCCAACGTCAACGGCGATATCAACCTCGAAAGCGCGCATATCGGCGGCGGCATCGAAACCACGGCGGCCGACATCACCATCACCGGTTCGTCGAAGGTGGAAGGCGGCATCCACGTGCAAAAGCCCAGCGGCATGAATTTCGGCGGCAACAACAAGGTGCCGAAGATCGTGATCGGCCCGGGTGCCACCGTCACCGGTGCACTGGACTTCGAGCGCGAAGTGGAACTGCACGTAAGCGACCGCGCCACGATCGGTGCGGTGCGGGGCGCCACGGTGCAGAAGTTCTCCGGCGACAACCCGTAAGGCTTATATCCAGTCGCGTGGCTTGAGGTATCCGGCCAGGCGCGCTTCGGCGCTGCCTGGCTCGGGCTCATAGCCATACTCGAAGCGCACGCGCGGCGGCAGGCTCATCAGGATCGACTCCGTGCGTCCGCCCGATTGCAGTCCGAACAGGGTGCCGCGGTCCCACACCAGGTTGAATTCCACGTAGCGGCCGCGACGGTACAGCTGGAATTCCCGCTCGCGTTCGCCATGGGGCGTGTCGCGGCGGCGCTCGACGATGGGTGCATAGGCATCCAGGAAGCCGTTGCCCACGGCTTTGGTCAGGCCGAAGCAACGCTCGAAACCGCCTTCGTTCAGATCGTCGAAGAACAATCCGCCCACCCCGCGCGTTTCCTGCCGGTGGCGCAGGTAGAAGTATTCATCGCACCAGGCCTTGTACCGCGCATAGACGTCGTCGCCAAAGGGCGCGCACAGGTCGCGTGCGGTGCGATGCCAGTGGATGACGTCTTCGTCCACCGGGTAGAACGGGGTGAGGTCGAAACCGCCGCCGAACCACCACACCGGTTCCACGCCTTCCTTGCGGGCTTCGAAGTAACGCACGTTGGCATGCGTGGTGGGCACATGCGGGTTGTTCGGGTGCAGCACCAGCGATACCCCGGTGGCGATGAAGCTGCCGCCGGCCAGTTCCGGCCGGTGTGCCGTGGCTGCCGGTGGCAGCGTGTCGCCATGCACGCGCGAGAAATTCACCCCGGCCTGTTCGAACACCGCGCCATTGCGCAGCACGCGCGTGCGCCCGCCACCGCCGGCCTCGCGGACCCAGGCATCCTCGGTGAATCGCGCCTGGCCGTCGAGGTTTTCGACGGCCGAGCAGATACGGTCTTGCAGGTCGCGCAGGAAGGTCTCGACGAGGTCGGCCTGATGGCTCATGGCGGTGCCGGTACGGGTGTAGGGAACGGCAGAGGATAGCAAGCGTCAGCTGACGCGGTCGGCCATGCGCCGATGGCCGATCAACCTTGCCCAGCGTACGGCGATGTCGATCCACATCAGGTAGCCGGCTTCCAGCGCAATCCGCCTGAGATAACGGACGTTGCGCGGCAGGGCGGCCTCGGCGCCCACCGTTTCGACGTCGAAGCCGAGCCTGCGTGCCAGCAACTGGCAGCGCGCCAGGTGGTAGCGGCTGGTCACCAGGCATACCGGCGGCAGGCTCTCGTCGTCCCGTGCCAGCAGGCTACGGGCGTGGCGGAGGTTTTCCAGTGAATCGATCGAGGCCTGTTCCAGTTGCATCGGCACCACGCCAGGGAAGCCTTCATCGCGCAACCAGCGCTCGCCGGCGGCGGCTTCGGTCATCGTGCTGCCGCCGCTTCGCCCGCCCAGCAGCATCACCCGCTCGGCCAGCCCCTGTTGCGCCAGCAGCAGGCTGCGCGCCAGGCGCTGGCGGTAGTCATGCTCCGGGCGGTCGCTCACCAGCATGCGGCCGAACACCAGCACCGCCAGCCGCCGGGTAGGCTCCAGCGGGCTGCGCAGCGCCACCCGCGCCACGTGAAGCAGGTAGCCCACGTACAGCAAGCCGCCAGTGCCCACCAGGGTCACCAGCGTCACCACGGCACCGTGGAGCACATCTGCGTCGCGCAGGTAACGCCAGATACCGCGGCGGAGAGGTTTCAGCAGGACAGATCGATGGGTCATGGGCCCCACCAAGCATGCCTCAACGGCGTTCACGCGGCGTACCTGACCTAGGAAATAGTTTCACCCAACGTTACGCTGGAGCGATGCCCGAACCCATGCTTCCCCTGGCCATCACAGCCTTTACCGCCACTACTGCGCTTGGACCGGGCCTGAAGGCTCAATCCGATGGCCTGGCCGCGTCACGCAGCGGCCTGCGCCGCAACGATTTCAGCCACGCCCCCCTCGACACCTGGATCGGCCGGGTCGACGGCCTGGAGAACATGCCCCTGCCGGTGGATGCCGCCGTGTGGGAATGCCGGAACAACCGCCTGGCGTGGTTGGCGATGAACCAGGACGGCTTTGCCGATGCCGCGCGCGAGGCCCCCCGGCGCCATGGCAGCGAACGCGTGGCCGTGGTGATGGGCACCTCGACCGCCAGTATCGGCGCCACCGAGCAGGCTTACCGAACGCTCACCGAAGGCGGTGCCTTCCCGCAGGATTTGCAGCGCCGTGACGTGCACCAGCCCAATTCCCTCACTGGTTTCATTCAAGCGGTGCTGGGGTTGCAAGGCCCTGCGCTCACCATCGCAACGGCCTGCTCGTCCAGCGCCAAAGTGTTCGCCGCGGCCGAGCGGTTGATTCGCCTGGGCGTGGTGGATGCCGCCGTGGTCGGCGGAGTGGATACCCTGTGTGAAAGCGTCCTCTTCGGCTTCAACTCGCTTGAACTGGTATCGAGCGAACCTTGCCGCCCGTTCGACGTCACCCGAGGCGGCATCTCGATTGGAGAGGCTGGTGGTTTCGCGCTGCTCGAACGGCGCGAGGTCGCACCGGATGCTCCGCGATTGGCCGGTTACGGCGAATCCAGCGACGCCCACCATATGTCCACGCCCCACCCGGAGGGCCTGGGCGCCGAACTGGCCCTGCGCGATGCGCTGGCCCGTGCAGGGCTCGATGCCAGCGAGGTGGACTACATCAACCTGCATGGAACGGCGAGCCTGAAGAACGACGAAGTGGAAGCGGCGCTGGTGGCGCGCAGTTTCCGCGCCGAGACACGTGCCAGTTCCACCAAGGGGTTCACCGGCCACACGCTGGGCGCTGCCGGCATTGTCGAGGCGGCGTATGCATTGCTAGCTATCCGCAATGGCTTTATTCCCGGGAACCTCAACGCCAGCCAGCCCGATCCTGCCTGCGGACCGCAGATGGCATGGCGCAACGAGCGGCAACCGGTGCGCGTGGCGCTGTCCAATTCCTTCGGCTTCGGCGGCAACAACGCCTGCCTGGCATTCGTCGCGGGCGAACGCGCCTGATGCGCGGCCTTGAGGTTTTCGTGCAGGGTGCGGGCCTGTGGGCGCCGGCCGTGGCGACGTGGGCGGATTTCAAACCCTGGCTTGACGGTGCGCTGGATGATGCCGAACCCGGCAAACCGCGTGCAGAGGTACTTCCTGCCAACGAACGGCGGCGCGCACCCGATAGCGTGCTGCTGGCCGCGACGGCCGCGGGCCAGGCCGTGGCCGCCAGCGGGCTGGACCCGGCCGCGCTCGCCAGCGTGTTCAGCTCCGCGCATGGCGACCAGGCCATCACCGACTACATGTGCGCCACGCTGGCTGAATCGCCGGCAGGCCTGTCGCCCACCCGGTTCCACAATTCAGTGCACAACGCGCCGGCCGGCTACTGGACCATCGCCACGGTGTGCCACGCGGCATGCAGCGCTGTTTCGGCAGGCGATGCCAGTTTCGGCGCCGGACTGCTGGAGGCTGCCGCGCAAGCCATCGCTGATGACCATCCGGTGCTGCTGGCCGCCTTCGATACCCGGGGCTACGGCCCCCTTCTGTCGATGACGAAAATTACCCTGCCCTTCTCCACCGCGCTGGTGCTCTCACCCTCGCGAACGCCACAGAGCACCGCGCGCCTGGTGATCACCACCACGCCAATGGCGCCGGTGTCCAGAACGCGCGACGATCGCCTGCAGGCCTGGGCAACGATGAATCCTTCTGCTGCCGGTTTGCCGTTGCTCGAGGCGCTGGCGCACGGCACTGGCGTCGATGTGGTGCTGGCGGCCTCTGCCGGCATGGCCCTGCATATCACCGGAGAAACGCTTACTTGAGCTGCTGCGTCCTCATCCCGTGTCTCAACGAGGAAAAGACCATCGCCAAGGTAGTCGGCGACCTGGTTGCGCTGGGCTTGCCAGTGATCGTGGTGGATGACGGCTCGGACGATGGCACCCCCGACGTGGTCGCCGCGATGCCCATCACCCTGTTGCGCCACGACACGCGCCGCGGCAAGGGCGAGGCCTTGCGCACGGGATTCCTCGAAGTGCTTCGCCAGGGCTTCGACTCAGTGGTCACCATGGACGGCGACGGCCAGCACTCACCTGCGGACGTGCCACGCCTGCTTGCCGCCGCCCACGCCTTCCCGGGCCACATCGTGATCGGCGCCCGGCTGCTGGACAAAGCCCAGCAACCACCAGGCCGCCGCCGCGCCAATGCCATCGCCGACTGGGGCATTTCCTGTGCCTGCGCGCAGCCGATTGCCGACACCCAGAGTGGCCAGCGCTTCTATCCGCGTGAAGTGATCGACCTGGTCGAGATCGGCGCGGAGCACTTCGTGTTTGAAGCGGCGCTGTTGATCAAGGCATCGCGCGAACTGGGCGTGGGCGTGGTTTCCGTGCCGATCGCATCGCGCTACCAAGGCGGCTTCCGGCCCAGCCATTTCCGTCCCGTGCGCGACGTCACCCGTATCACCTTGTATACGATCGGGCGGGCCTACCACTACGGAAACTTCGTCCGGAGCTATCGGAAGTCGCGGGCAACCCTGCCGGTGGTGGTGGACCTGCCCCTGGCCTGAACGGCAGGCCCATGCCCAGGCGGCGGCGTCCACGTTCATTCGCAAGAACGTGCACAATCAGCTGACGCCAACGAGGAGCAGGGCATGACGGCAAGCTCGCACGACGTGGTGATCATGGGCGGAGGCCTGGCCGGACTTACCCTTGCCATGCAGCTGAAGGGACGCTTCCCGGACCTAACCATCCTGGTGATCGAGCGCCACCGGCATCCGGTACCGCTGGCCGCGCACAAGGTGGGCGAGTCCACGGTGGAAATCGCCGCCCACTACTTTGCCCATACGTTGGGCCTGCGCGAGCACCTGGAACGCGACCACATCCACAAGTTCGGCTTCCGCTTCTTTTTCTCCGATGGCAAGGACGATCTGGCAAACGTCACCGAGTCGGGGGTACGCCGGGTATTTCCCACCCCCAGTTACCAGCTCGATCGCGGCGTCCTTGAAAATTACCTGGCCGAGGAAGCCTTGCGCCGCGGCATCGAACTGCGCGGCGGCGCTGTCGTGCGCTCATTCCAGATCATCCAGGGCGATGCGCCGCACACGTTGCGCTACGCCGATGCCGACGGCGAGCACGAGGCCCAGGCGCGCTGGCTGATCGATGCCTCTGGTCGCGCGGGGCTGATCCGTCGCAAATTCGATTTCACACGCGACAACGGCCACCACGCCAATGCGGTCTGGTTCCGCATGGAAGGACGGATGGACATCGATGGCTGGTGCAACGATGCCGACTGGCAGAGCCGTTGCGTGCCGCCGGAGCGTTGGCGCTCCACCAACCACATGTGCGGGCCGGGTTACTGGCTGTGGTTGATCCCGCTATCGTCGGGCGCGCATTCGGTGGGCATCGTGGCCGATGCGGCCATGCACCCGATCGAAGGCATGCGCACGTTCGACAAGGCCATGCAGTGGATGCACAAGCACCAGCCGCTGGTGGCACGCGACCTTGAAAAGCGCCGGGATGGCCTGCTCGATTTCGCCTTCCTGCGGAATTACTCCTACACCACCACGCGGATGTTCTCCGCCGACCGCTGGGCCCTCACCGGCGAGGCCGGTGCGTTCCTCGACCCGTTCTATTCCCCCGGCAGCGATTTCATCGCCATCGCCAATACCTACATCACCATGCTGGTCGGGCACGACCTGGCAGGCGAGCCGGTGGCGCCCTGGGCACGCCTGTACGAGCGGCTGTTCTTCTCGTTCTACGAGAACACGCTGGAGATGTATCGCGGCCAGTACCCGCTTTTCGGCGACCCGGAAGTGATGCCGATCAAGGTGGTCTGGGACTATGCCTACTACTGGGGCGTGCTGTGCCAGTTGATGTTCCAGAATCGGCTGGGCGATGCTGCGTTGTTTGCAGCGCTTGGACCTGAGCTTGAGACCGCGCGCGAGCTCAATATCGCGATGCAGGCTTTTTTCCGTCGATGGCACGCGGTGTCGCGGCAGCGGAATGCCGGCGTGATGCTCGACCAGGGTGAACTGGACTGGTTCCACCAGATGAACAACGGCCTGCACGATGAGCTCTCGCACGACGACCTCGTCGAGCGCCTGCGCACCAACGTCGCCCTGCTTCAATCGCTGGCCGGCGGCATCGTGGCCCGCGCCGCCGAGGACGATCCGGACCTTGCCGATGGCGTAACACCGGTGCCGACGCCGGGGCCTGCCCTGTTCACGCGCGTGGCGTGACGGGACGCTTGAGCTTGGGGATCACCATGCCCTAACGTGCCGGGCATGCAACCACCGACGATCTTCAATCCCCGGCCACGGATCGACCGCGTGGCGCTGGACCATGGCGGGCATTGTTTCGTCATCGATGATGTCCTGCTGGACGCCGAAGGACTCGCCCGCTGGCTCTCTGGCCAGCGCGAGGCGTTCCGTCCGGTGGACTTCAACGCCTATCCGGGCATCTACATGCTGCCGCCACCGGTCATCGGCCAGGCGGTGCAGGATTTCTTCAACCTGCACCTGCGGGGGTTGTTCGACGCGCGGCGGCTGGTGCACATGGAAAGCCGCTTCGCCATGGTCACGCTGCCAGCATCGGCCCTGCGGCCCTACCAGTGGCTTTGCCACAGCGACAACTTCAGCCTGCCGCCTGGCGTGTCGATCCAGGCTTCGGTGCTGTACCTGTTCGGCGATGAAAGTCTTGGCGGCACCAGCTTCTACGAGCCGGCGGTGGAGGCCGAAACGATCGCGAGCCTGTTCGCCGATGCCTCGTCAATGCCCGCGGCGGCATTCAGCGCGCGCCACGGCATGGAACCGGGTTACATGGTGGGATCGAACCGCTGGTTCCGCCAGGTGGGCTCGGTGCCGGCGCGCTTCAACCGGCTGGTGGTGTACGACGGCGCGCTGCTGCACACCGGCGACATCCTGGCGCCCGAGCGCCTGAGCGACGACCCGGCTACGGGGCGGCTTACCTTCAACGGGTTCTTTACCTGCCGCCGCAACGCGGCTTAAGCACCCTGAGGCGGATGGATCACCGCAGCGCGTCCGCTGGCAAGCAGCTCACCACCCTGCTCGATCCGGAATTCGTACTGCGCGCCACCGTCGTCCGCCGCGATGCAACACGCGTGGACATCCAGCGCACCGGCATCGGGATCGACATATTCCACGGCCAGGCGCACATCGCGCAAGCTCACTAGCCGGCCGGGCTTCACCGGCGCGCCGGGCGCCGCCTTCAAGCCACCATGGACGGCCATGGCCTGGGCACCGTACTCGGCCAGGTTCACCGCGTGCAGGCCGCGCGCCGCGCGCAGCGGATGATCGGCCAGCGCGTGGCTTTCGCTGCGTGCGTGGATGGTGTCGTGATCGAAGGCGACCACGGCATCGAGCAGGTTCATCGCCCCGGCGTGGGGAATAAGCCCGGCGAATTCATTCTTTCGAAGCATGCGGCGCCATCAGGATGGAAATGCAGAAGTGGAAGGCCACGCCCAGGCTTACCGTGAGGCCGATGGCGCGCAGTACCGGAATGGACGACCACGCCAGCATGCCGAATACCAGCAAGGCTGAGAGCACGCAGACGATGGTGGCGTGCAAGGTGCGCCGCTGCTCGTCGGGATCGCCGGTGTCCCGCTCGAAGAACAGCGCGTAGTGCAGGCCCAGGCCGCCGGCCAGGATCAGCGACACCAGGTGGAACAGCGACAGCGGGATGCCTGCCACGCGCTCCACCGCCAGCACCATGAACGTGGCCAGTGTCATCGGCGCCAGCACGTGCCAGGCGCGGCGGAAGCTGCGCAAGGCGAAGGCGATGGTGGCGATCAGCAACAAGGTGGCCACAGCCAGTGCCTTGAGGATGCGCGTGCGATATTCCGCGACCAGGGATTCGGAGGCTTCCTTCAGGTCCAGCAGGCGTACCGCGCCGCCAGTCTTCGCGGACAGGGAAGCGAAAGCGTCGGCATCGTGCACGCCCGAAAGCGTGGCCAGGCCCACCCAATGATCGCCACGGTTCACCAGCATCGCCGACAGCCGCTGTCCCAGCGGCGACGATGCGAAGCGTTCGGGGGTGAGCACCGGTGCGCTGCGTGCAGCGGCGACATCGCTTATGAACGGCGCGAACAGATCCTTCTTGAACGGCGTGTCCTTCAGCGCGGTGGCCAGCATCGCCTCCAGTGCGGCCGTGTCTGGCAGCTTCGCCTGGCGCGCTTTCTGCGTGGCAGCGCTGGGCAGGTACCGCGAAGGCAGTTCCACGCTGTCCAGCGCCTTGCCGGCCAGGAGCCTGTCGATGTCCGGCTCCACGCGTTCGGAGAGCGCAAGCACACCGTCGGCGTCACGGGCCTGCAGCACCAGCAGGTAACGCACGTCGGGCGCGCCCAGTTCGCCGCGCAGCCGTGCATCGGTCATCAGCATGTCGGTGGGAAGTGGCGTGAGCGCGGCGAGGTTGTTTTCCCAGAACGACCCGGGCGCGAAGTACAACATCGCCGCGGCAGCAAGGGCGATCGGCACGGGCAGCCAGCGTGGGCGTGGCAGCTCGTCGAAGAACGTGCGCAGACGCGCCAGGCCCGGCGTGGTGGCGACGTCACGCGCACGTTCGGGCAGCAGGTGCGGCAACAGGTAGCGCGTGGCCAATCCCGCGGCCAGCAGGCCGGTGATGGTGAACACCGCCAGCTGCTGCAGGCCGCCCACCCCCGACGCGTAGAAGGCAAGGTACGCGATGCACGCCGAGGCGATCGCCGTCATCAACAGCGGCCACAAGCCACGCACGCTGGCCAGCGCCGTTTCGCCGGCACGCCGATGGCTGAGCAGCCGGATTGGATATTCCTGCGCCACGCCCAGCAAGGTGAAACCGAAGGCAAGGGTGATGCCGTGGACTTCGCGAAAACAAAGCGCCATGACCGCTATACCGGCCAGGCCACCGGTGGCCACCGGCAGGGCGCCGAACAGCAGCGAGGTGACGCTGCGGTAGGCAACAAGCAGCAACAGGATGAACCCGATGGTGGAAATGCGGCCGATGACGTCCGCCTCATGGCGCGTCTGTGCGTTCACCACCACGCTGAAGTAACCCGGGCCGCTCAGCAGCAGATGCGCACCGTGGCTGCCCGGCAACGCGGCGAATGCCGAGCGGATGCCGTTGATCGCCGCTTCCTGTGCTTCCGGATCAAACCCCGCCGCCTGGGTCTGCACCAGCAACAGTGCCTCGCCCTTGCTCGAGAACCATACGCCGTCCTTCACTTCCGGCGACTTCGCCGGTGTCCATCGTTCGGCGAGCTTGAGCAACTCCAGCGTGGGATCGCGCGGCAGCAAGGACTTGAGCATCGATGCCGCGGGCGACGCCATGTCGTCCAGGCGCTGCTGCAACTGATCAGCGAGGAAAGGTGCGTCCATCGCCGTGGTATCGAGCGTGGGCGACAATAGATACCGATAAAACAGGAATTGGCCATCGAGCGCAGCCAGGTCGAAGTCGCCGTTGACCACCTGCGGGTAGGCGGGCTGCTTGCGCAAGCTTGCCGCCAGGCCATGGCTGAGCGATGCCAGTTGCGCCTCGGGCATGCCATCGATCGCCACCAGCAGCAGTCGCGATCCCGGGCCCTCGCCCACCTGGTCCATCAGTAGCTTCTGGTCGGGCGTGGTCGGCGCCGGCATGAAACTGCGCAGGTCCGTACCCACCACCAGGGTATGCGTGATCAGCAGGTACAGCAGGCCCAGGCAAACCAGCCAGGCCGCCAGGAGGGCTGCGCGCGGTGCGAACCTCATGCAGCCACGGCGTCCGTCATGGCGCGGCGCCCGTGCACAGCGCCACCAGGACCTCACGCGTGGGCTCGCTGGGCATCTTCGCAGCCAGCGGGCCGAGGAGGTCGATGGCCGTGTCGCCGTCGCCTTCTTCCATGCGCATGCAGCGCGGCTCGGTGCCCTGGCCATCCACCACGATGCGGGAGATCTGCTTGGCCACCTTGGCATCCGTAGGCGTCAATGCCAGCGACCAATGTTCACCATGGCGGTCGAGCTGGACGGTGAATGCTTCGCCCAGGCGCGATGCATCGCCGCCGAGCAGGGCGACGAAGCTGTCCAGCAATACCTTCAATTGCGGCGCGCGGGACAACGAGAAGCTGCGCGGGCTCTTGCCTTCGCGGGTCTGCGTGACCTTGTCGCCGGCGATGGCCGCCGTTTCCTTGTGCGGGGTGTCCACGCGCCGTTCCAGCTGGTCCTGGCCCAGCCACGCCAGTTCTCCCGACGACACCAGGGGCTTGTCCAGCACGCTGGAAAAACGTGCCTCGGCGAAACTCGTACGCGCCGGCGCAGGACGACCGAGCGAGGCGATCAACGCATTGGCGTCAGGCGCCGGCGCTGCTGGGCTGGATGTGGTCCATGCCAGCATCAGCAGCATCGTCATGCCAGAAATCGTAGAAGTTGAACCAGTTGTAAGGCGCCACATGGGCATAGTGCTCCAATCGCTGCGCGTAGCGGGAAATCAGCTGGTCAAGGGCATGGGCGCGAAGGGCGCGGGGAATCTCCACGCGGTCGGCCATGGTCTCGAAGATGAGCTTGTAGCGGTTGCCGCCCATGTACAGGCCAAAGCACAGTACCACCGGCACCTTCAGCACCGACGCTATCAGCCAGGGCCCTATCGGGAACGGCGCGCTCCTGCCGAGGAATTGGGCATGCCGGCAGTGCTCGCCCGGACGGGCACGATCGGCCAGCAACGCCACCATCTCTCCCCTGGACGTTGCCTCGGCCATGGCCAGGGTGATCGATGTACCGTCGCGCGAAGCATCGATGACACTGGCGCCTACCTGCGGCGCCAGCGCCTCGAGCAGTTTCGTCATCGCCGGTGTCTTTTGCTTGTCCAGCACCACGCGCAGTGGCACGTCAGGCCGGCGCTGGCTGACCGCACGCAAGGCCTCGAAGCTGCCCTGGTGCGAGCCGACCAGCAGCAAGCCCTTGCCCCTGTCGATCGTCTCGTGCAGCAGCTCCAGGCCTTCCACTTCGATCTCGAAATCGCGGTCGCCTCGGGCCAGCAGGAAGATGCGGTCGAGCAGCGTAGCGGCAAAGCAATGGATGTGGTGGATGACCTGCGCATGGCTGACCGGCATGCCGGTGATGCGCTCGAGGTACTGGCGCGAAGCGCGGCGCTCGGGCCCACGGCGCAGGAAGTAATAGAGGGCGATCGGGTGCAGCCAGAGTCGGGCGAAGCCTCGCCCGAAATGCAGCGAGATGAAACGGATCAGCCACAGCGAAAAACGGCCGCCGCCCTCGCGTTGCTGGCGCCATTGCGCACTCATGCGCGGCTTCCGGTAACGCTGCCGCGGACCAGCACGTCGTTGCCGCGGGCCACGATGAATTTCCAGCGACCCTCGCCGCCGGTCAATGTTACCGAGGCCGATTCACCCGGTAAAAGCGGCTGGACGAATTTCGCTTCCTGGACACCTGTCATGCGCTCGCCGGCGATGGCGCGCAGTGCATCGGCCACGTGCTGCAACAGCAACACGCCCGGTGCAATGGGATGACCGGGAAAATGTCCGGCAAACGCCGGATGGCTGGCATCTATAGTGAATTCGTGCGGCACGCTCAATGGTCCAATCCCTGCCCGCGGACGAGCATGGGCCAGCGTACCGCCACCTTCATCACCAGTTCGCGAAGGCCCGGATGCGATACATGGCGCAGATGGAACTGGCGAAACAGATGCTCGCCGGCAAACGTGAGGGCGATCATCACGTAGGCACCGGCATGCGCGTAGCCCATGGCCCAGGCGGCAGGTATGGCGAAGGGTGGCGTAACGCCCAGGTCGAAAAGAACGCCGCCAGGCACGGCGCAACCGAGCAGCACGGCAAGCAGCACGGCCTGTGCCGCCATGAAGCCGGCCCAGAATCGCGTGAGGTTGCGCGCGTACGGCGCAATGCCCGGTTCTTCCAGACGGGCGGGGCTTTCCACCGATGCGATGAGCCGGGCGATCAAAGGCGTGCTTCCAGCCAGCAGGGTGCGGCCAAATACCCACGACAAGGCCAGGTTGATCACCACCGGCACGCACGAAAGCAGGATGGGACCGACGCCAAGGAGGCCCGCACCGACGATGATCGTCGCGCCGACGAGCCATGCCGCCCACGCCCTTTTCTTGCCTGCGCTGAGCATCGGCAACGCGATGACCGTGAGCAGCACCAGCAACGCGGCCAGCGACAGCGATGGGCGGTGCCATACGGCGCCTGAGATGGCCAGCACCGGATAAGCCACCACCAGGGGCAGCATCAGGCGGCGCGAGCCGTGGCGGTTGACCGGGTTCGTGTTCATCGGTACGTCCATGTTACGGCGCGCGCCGGCGTGCCGGGCGCCCACCGGTGGCATCGGTTCAGCTGGCGCGGTGCTGTTCGATATGCTCGGACAGGGTGCGCAGGCTGGTGAAGATGCGCTTGTTGTCCGGATTGTCCGAGCGCAGCTGGAAACCGTAGCGCTTGGACACGGCCAGGGCGATTTCCAGCGCGTCGATGGAATCGAGCCCCAGGTCGCCGCCGAAGAGGGGAGCGTCCGGATCGATCTGGCCCGGTTGGGTGTCTTCCAGGTTGAGACTGGTCACCACCAGGGTGGCCAATTCGCTCTGCGCTGCCGTCTGCTCTGCCATGCCTTCTTCCGATACCCATGAAATCCTGCCCTCCCCCCCGGCGGCAGCGGTCGCGGAGTGTACCATAGCGACTGGATGAAGCCGGATCGGACCATGGTTCAGGGTTGTGAAAAACTGCACGCGAATCAGTTGACTGCATCGCGTGCACCCGAGGTTTCCTACCAATCTTCCCCCACCCTGGCCGGTAACGTGCTGGCGGATTTCCGTTTCAGCAGCAACCCTTCCCCGCAAGAAGATGCGCGCGTGTTCGAGGTCGCCCTGGCGACCCTGGCCGGCGACGCCCATGAAATCTGGACGGTCGAGGGTGAAGTCGTTTCAGGCCACGAGGGCGACCTGCGCTGGTCGCGGGGTGGCGGCTGGCTGTTCTGCGCGCTGGAAGCGGATGAACGTATCCAGGGTGGTCCGGAAGGCGCAGCGCGCCACGCCTACGCCACGCTTGCCCGGTTCCTTCGCCAACAGCCCGAATGCCATGTGCAACGGCTTTGGAATTACCTGGGCGGGATCAATCGCGGCGAGGGCGACGACGAACGTTACAAGCATTTCTGCCATGGCCGCGCGGAGGGCATGGGCGACTGGCTTGCCAGCGGATTCCCGGCGGCGACGGCGATCGGCCACCACGCGGGTGAACACCTGCTGCAGGTATACCTTCTGGCCGGATCCTCGCCAGGACGCCGGGTGGAGAACCCGCGGCAGGTAAGTGCCTGGGAATACCCGCGGCAGTACGGCCGCACGTCGCCCAGCTTCAGCCGCGCCACTTTGTTGTGTACTGGTGATGCCCTGGCAATTTCCGGCACCGCCTCGGTGATCGGCCATGCCACGGCGCACGAAGGCCTGGTTCTGGCGCAGCTGGATGAAACCCTGCGCAACCTGGACGCGCTGCTCGCCAGCGGAAGCATGCCTGCGGGCTTCGACGGCCATAGCCCACTCAAGGTGTATGTGCGCCACCGCGATCATGCCGCGCTGATCCACGACTCGCTGGCCAAACGCCTGCCGGGAGTCCCGCTGCTGCTGTTGCACGGGGACATCTGCCGCGCCGACCTGCTGCTGGAAATCGACGGCTGGCGTTATGGGCAAAGTTCGACAGCGGTGCCAACCGTTGTGGAACAGTACTCCCCGCAGGTGTAAATCCCCTACGCACGCCAAGCGCTGGGCCCACCAGCAGCACAACCTGCTGCCGATGTATGGCAGCCGTGCAAGTAGCTAATTTTTCCCGGCGTCGATTGAAGACGTAAACTCGAGCCAGGGACATGATCCAGCTTCACCAAGGTGGGCCTGACACAAGCCATCCCCTGGCTTATTCCGTCCACTCTGCCGAAGACATCCGCGGCGTCCTAGATTCCATCGCCCGCGGCCCGCAGCACCAAGCGCGTGCCGGCGGGAAAATCAGGGTCGCAGTGGCAAATCCCACGCCAGAGCGCATGGAGGTTGCCGCGCGCATCGCCGCCAGGGGCGTGCCACACGATGGTCCGCGGGGCGTCTGGTTCACGCCGTCGCCGCCTGAGCAGGGCAAATGTGCATTCCTTTTCCCTGGTGCCGAAATCCGTCGCCCGCGACTGGGTGAACTTGCTGCGCAGTTGGGTTTCGCGCCCCCCGGGGATATCCAGGACACAAGTGACCCCTTGTCGGAAGGCCGTCGCGTCACCGAAGCCAGCACGCTACTGGACCATGCCTTGCAACGGCTCGGCGTAAATCCTGATGCGCGCATGGGCTTAAGCTGCGGGGAGTGGGCGGCTCTCATCGCCGCAGGCGGCGTACACGATGCCAGCCGCATCCTCGATCGCAACCACGTCGGGCTCAGATGCCCTGACTGCGTCTATCTCGCAGTTCCCCGGGATGCACAAGCGCTGCACGCTGTCCTGGTACATGAGGGTCTCCAGGCCCGGGTATTCATTTCGCACAGGAATTCGCCACTGCAATCGATCGCCTGCGGCCCACCCCCTGACGTGGAGGCGCTCCGGTGCGCCCTCGCCACGCAAGGCATCGCAGCCACGCCGCTCGATGTCCGCTCGGGCTTCCACTGTCCAGCGTACGAGCCCTATGTGGACGAAGCGCTGGCGTTCCTCGGCCTTCGTGGACGTGCACCGCTCCAGGAAGTCTGGTCATGCGTCAACGCCCGACCCTTTCCCGAGGATCCCGATGGCTGCACGCGTCTGATACGGCGATCGTTCACAGAACCGGTCGATTTCGACAAGACCATTCGCAACATGCACGCCGCCGGCTACCGCACGTTCATCGACCTTGGATGCGGCTCACTGGCGCAACTCATTGGCGAGATCCTCGCCTGCGCTCCGCACGTGTCCACGGCGCTCGCGCACCATTCGCGGGACGGCGCATCCAGCCTGCAACGGGCCGTGCTCGCCCTGTGGACTTCCCATCGCGACGTCGAACCCGACGCGCTCGACAAGCTTTCACCCAGCAACCCTGACCCTAGAACAAGCCGGACATGCCATGAATTCCAAGATTGAACTTTCACCAGCAGAGGATGCCGCTCTTGCGACCGTGGTTTCGCTACTAAGCGATCTCACGGCGGATTACGACATCAGCATCCCCCATGATCCATACGTCGAACTGCAAGGGTCGCTTGGCCTGGACAGCATTGACGTTACGCAGCTGTCATCTGATCTGCAATCCCACTACGGACCAACGGTAAACCTCGCCGAATACTGCTCACGGCTGGATCTCGATGCCATTTATCACCTTTCGCTGGGCGATATCGCACGGTACGTGACATCAGTGCACAGCCCCGGGGCGAGCTGACCATGTTCATCACGACGGAGGGCACCAGGCACCACGTCATCGTCGCCGATGTTTGTGGCGAGCGCACGCGCGTCGACCCATCGACTCCCGTCGTGGTCATGAGCCACGGCGCGGTGGCCGACAGCTTCGCCAGCTTCTACTTCTCCCTGCATCGCCCCCTGGCGCAGATCGGATTTACCAACATCATGTACGACAGGCGCGCACATGGACGGACGCCGGACGCGCCCGGGACACTTAGCCTTCAGCAGGCTTCAGCTGACCTCGCTGGCATACTTGATTCCGTGGGAGCCAGCGCACCGGTGCATCTGATCGGCAACTCTTATGGCGCAAGCGTGGTGGTCGACTTCGCCGTGCACTATCCCAACCGGGCGGCGTCGATCGTGCTCATGGAAGGATCCCCACCCACGCGCGAGTGGCGGCAGTACATGCTCGACTCACTCGTACCGGCCCTGGACGAGTTCGACGCTGAGCGCAACCGCCTTCTTCAGATCGGCAACACCACATGGTACGGCCGCCGCGCCAAGGCCGCCATTGCCATGGTCGACCAGACCACGCTCTTCAGGGATACCGGTGCAAGCCGCGTCGTCGACGCCGGCATGCTGACCCAGTTGACCATGCCCATCCTTGGCATATATGGGGGCGCGAGCCAGGCGGGCGCCATGGAACGCGCACAGCACGACCTGGGGCATTTTTCAAACTTCGAGTTGGAAGTGATACCGGATGTCGGTCATCTCCTCCTTTTCGATGCAGCGGCGTCCGTGCGTCGGGCGCTGACATCATTCTATCGACGACACGAGCTTCGACTCGACGAGCATGCATCATGAGCCGCATATTGATCGCCTGCCCTCCGTGGGAAGGACACATGAATCCGGCCATTGGCATGGCCACGGTCCTTGAGTCCAATGGGCATGAGGTCGCCTGGGTAGCCCACGATGCCGTGCGGCACCTCCTCGGCAAGCAGCAGGTGTTCCCTGCCGGGGCCATGCCGGCGTTGCCTGCCCGCGAAGCCGACGTTCGCGGTATCGCGGCTCTCCGTCAACTGTGGTCCGAATGCCTGGCGCCGCTGGCCCTGGGTATGGATGACTCGACGCGCGAGGCTATCGCACGCTTTTCGCCCGACGTGATGTTGATCGACCAGCAAGCGGTCGGCGCGGCGCTCCGAGCCCACGAGGCCCGGATCCCTTGGGTAACACTGGCAAGCAGCCCTGGTGAACTGGCAACGCGCCGCGACCATCCGTCGATCCAGCAGTGGACGCAGGACTGCGTCGCCGACGTTGCAAGGCGACTGGATATCTTGTCGACGCCACAGGACGCGCTGTTCTCCCGCTTCGGATGCGTCATGCCCAGTTGCCCGGCGCTCATGGGGCCGGTTCCGCAGAACCTCCTGGTACGTGACGTCGGTTGCCTGGTCAGGCACCGGCGCTCGTCCACCGCCAGCATCGCTCCACGCCCACAAGGCGCCCATGTATTGGTGACGCTTGGAACGGTCAGCCACCACGCCACGGCGAAAGTGCTGCAGGCCGTGCTTCTAGCCGCGCGAGGCATGGGAAGTCGTCTGCACTGGACGATCATCGACCCGGATGGCTCCCTGGGCGAGAGCCATCTGGACCAAGTCAGGATCACAAAGCGCGTACGGCAGATCGACCTGCTCCCCGGGGTGGACGCGGTAATGTGTCATGGCGGCCACAACACCATCGCCGAGGCGATGCTTTTCGGCGTGCCGGTCGTCGTCGCACCCATCCGGGACGATCAACCCTATATTGCGCAGCGAGTCGTGGATGCCGGCGCGGGGCTACGCATCCGCTTCGCTCACGCCACCGCCGCGCATATTGCTGACGCCGTCGAACGCATCACCGGCGAATCCCATTTCCGTCAGGCTGCCCAGGTCATGGGAACCGAGCTCGCCGACGGAGAAGCCCGAGTCTGGGCATTGCTCCAGGCATGGCTTGAGAACCCCCAACGTCCGCTGGAACGACCCCCTTCGCAAGCGTCGCAGACGGCTTTGGTTTCATGACGCAGCCGGATTCCAACCGGGCATGGTATGCCGCCCGCGCAAACCTGCACCGTGCGTGGGCATTCGAAGACGCCAGGCTATCGTGCCCCTGGTGTGGAAGTCCCGACCTGGCGCCACACCTGCTAACGACCGACCTGTTGCAGCTCAAGCCCGGTGTATTCCGCCTCGATCGCTGCCGCCAATGCGGCCATGTCTTCCAGAACCCCCGACTCAGCGCCGAAGGCCTTCAATACTACTATCGGGACTTCTACGACGGCATGAACTTCAGCAAGATGCAGAAGGGTATGCGGCGCAAGCGAGCCACGTACCGCAGACGGGCATCGGCGTTGCTTCCCTTCACGACAACACCCGTGGCGTGGCTCGATGTCGGGGCCGCTCATGGACACTTCTGCAAGACCGCCCGGAACGTCTTTCCGGGCACGCTGTTCCACGGACTGGATGCGTCGGCGAGCCTCGCGGAGGCTGTCGTGCAAGGACACGTCGATCGCGCGTTCCAGATGGAGCTCCCCGCACTGCTCAATTCACCTCTACGGGCCACAGGCTACGACGTGATCAGCATGTTTCATGTGCTTGAACACGTGACCGACCCTCGCACCTATCTTGAGTGTGCAATGGAACTGCTCAAGCCCGGCGGCCTGATGGTCATCGAGGTGCCGAATCCTGCATGCCCGATGGCGCGTCTGCTCGGCCGGTACTGGCTTCCGTGGCTGCAACCGCAGCACCTTCACCTGGCGCCCCGCCACAACATCGTTCGCCTGCTTGGGGAGCTGGGCTGGGACGTCCTTCTTGCAGACGAAGGCGCAGCCCACGACCCGATCGATGTCACGGCCGCCGTGGCGCTTTTTGCCAACCAGCATCTGCCCGTGGCGCAGGCCCCGTGGCATGTCGCAGAACCAACACGATCCGGGCAACTGCTTCGTAGGGCGGGATGGCTGGTCGCACTGCCGTTACTGCTTGTGGGTCATGTTGTGGACAAGGCCATCGTGGGGCCGCTGCTCCGCATGAGCGGACAAGGCAATGCGATTCGAATCATTGCCCGGAGCCCACGCCGGGCTATTTCTTAGTCGGCCTTTTCCAGCCACTGATCGTAGCCTGGCGTGCACGGGCTACCGTCAGTTCGCCCGCAGGCGCATCGCGGTTGATCACCGAGCCCGCGCCGATGGTGGACCCGTCATGCAAGGTCACCGGCGCCACCAGTGCACTGTTGGAGCCGACGAACACATCGTCGCCGATGGTCGTGGTGAACTTGTTCACCCCGTCGTAGTTGCAGGTGATGGTGCCAGCACCGATGTTGGTGCGGCGACCGATCACGGTGTCGCCGATGTAGGAAAGATGGTTGGCCTTCGAGCCTTCGCCGATGGTGGATTTCTTCACCTCGACAAAGTTGCCCACGTGCACGTTGGCCGCAAGCTCGGTGCCCGGGCGAAGGCGCGCGAAGGGGCCGATCACGCACGGCCCATGGGTGACCACGCCGTCGAGGTCACAATGCGCGTGGACCACGGTGCCTGCCGCCAGGGATACGTTGCGCAACCGGCAGAACGGTCCCACCCGTACTTCGTCGCCCAGCTCCACGCTGCCCTCGAGCACCACGTTGGCGTCGATCTCCACGTCGCGGCCGGCCTTGACCTTGCCGCGGATATCCAGCCGTGCCGGGTCAACCACGCGCACGCCCGAGATCATCAATGCCTTGGCCGCCGACTGGCGGTGGAAGGCCTCAAGTTCGGCCAATTGCCAGGGATCGTTGGCGCCGGCCGCTTCGTATTCCGCGCACTCGATGCACAAGGCGGCCTGTCCTTCCTTGTTGGCCATGGCAAAGACGTCGGTGAGGTAGTACTCGCCCTGCTTGTTGTCGTTGGTCAGGCGCGCGCACCAGGCGCGCAGGCTGGGACCGTCGGCGATCAGCATGCCGGTGTTGATCAGGTCGATCTTGCGCTGGGTGTCGTCGGCGTCGCGTTCCTCGACCACGGCCTTGACCTTGCCATTGCCGTCGCGGAGCACGCGGCCGTAGCCACTCGGGTCGGCCACGCGGGTCGCCAGCATGGCAAGGCCGACCTCGGCATCGATCATGCCCTTGAGGGTTTCGGCATGGACCAGGGGGACGTCGCCGTACAGCACCAGCACGCGGATGTCGTCGGGCATCTCGGCCAGTGCCGTGCGTACCGCGTGTCCCGTACCCAGGCGCTCGCGCTGCTCGATCCAGTGGATATCATCGTGGCCGGCGAAGGCCTCGCGCACCTGCTCGCCCTTGTGGCCGTACACCACGTGGATGCCCGCCGCCCCGAGATCCCGGGCTGTGTCCACCACGTGGGCCAGCAACGGCCGCCCCGCCAGTGGCATCAATACCTTGGCGCGTGCCGACTTCATGCGCTTGCCTTCGCCGGCGGCGAGGATCAGGACGTGGACCGGGTGCTGGGACATGGGAAGCTCGGCGACGGGAATGGGCGCCACTGTGGACGAGGCAGCCCCGGAAGCCAATAGGCTCGGCGATCTACTTCTTTTCGGGGTCGGGCTTGAGCTTTTCCAGTGTCGGGGAATACGCCTTTACGAACGCATTGCGCAGGATGCCGGTAATGGCGTCCCAGGTGCTGACGTTTTTCTGGTCGAGCCGCCCGCTGATGGCGACCCGGGTGGCCAGCTGGTCCTTGTCGTGGTTCTTGAAGATCCACGAAAGTCCCTGGGCCGTGGCTTCCCAGGCAATCTGTAGGGGGTTCTTGTGGTCTTGCTCGACGTCCTGCTTCCAGCTGAAGATCTGCACGTCGTGGAACAGTGGCTTGGCGTAGCCTGAAAGCTTCCTGTCGTTGGATTCAAGCTCCATCACGAAGTCGCCCTTGCCCGCAGCGAAATCAAGCCCGGCGTAGGCGCGGATCAGATCGTTGGCCTTGGTCAGGACGATGTCCTTCACGACAAGCTCGTATTTGAAGTCGCCCAAGTTCTGCAGCGGGTCGAAGCTCGCCTTCATCGTCAGCGGCGCGTCGCCCAGGATGTTGGCCTTGATATCCGCGGTAGCCACCACCGTGCCGTTGGCCCGTGAGGCGTTGCTGAGGTTGGCCAGCGTGCCGTTGACGTCGGTGGCTTTCAGGTCCACCCGCGGGCTGGAGACGAAGTTGCGGAAGGTTACCGTGCTGTCGTGAACGTTGATCTCGTCAAGGCGGATCGGCGCCAGGTGCTTGATCTGCTCGCGCCAGTCCACGCCTTTGCCGGTCTGCGATTCGCCGCCACCGCGGCCATCGACGAAGTTGAGTTCCGCATTGTAGAAATCGACCTTGGCACGCACGACGCCATGGCGCAGGGCCTTCCAGCTGATGGCGGTATCAGTGTGCGGGGCATTCAGGAAATGGACCGGCACGTTGCCATCGACCTTCTCGATCACCAGGCCGTTGATGGTGTATGCACCCCGCCACAGATGGATGTCGATGTCGCCGATATGGCCGCGATACGCACCCATCGTCTGCATCCGGCCATTGAGGTAGTGCAGCACCGCGTACGGCAACGCCATGCGGCCGGCGATCACGAGCACGAGCAGCACGCCCAGTATCCACAAGGGGCGGCTGTAGCGCGCTTTCATCAGGTCAGGTCAATCGCTGCGATCATAAGTCCTGCCATTGTAAGCAGTGGGCAGGTTGTCGTTGCATGAAGAAAAAAGCCGGCGCAGTGGCCGGCTTTTTCGCAAACTGCCTGCGACGATGCTTAGTGGCGAACCATCTTGCGCATGCGCTCCAGGGCCTGGAGCTGCGCCAGGGCCTCGGCGAGCTTGGCCTGGGCGGCGCTGACGTCAAGCGTGTCGCCGCGGTTGGCCAGGGCCTGCTCGGCGTCCTTCTTGGCGGCCTGGGCGGCCGCTTCGTCGAGGTCCGTGGCACGGATGGCCGTATCGGCCAGCACCGTCACCACCTGCGGCTGCACTTCAAGGAACCCGCCGTTGACATAGAACGACTGGCGCTCGCCCGAGGCCAGCACCACCTCGACGAAACCCGGCTTCAGGCGCGTCACCAGGGGTGCGTGGCGCGGGGCGATGCCCAGCTCGCCCATCTCACCGGTGGCCACCACCAGGGTGGCGTCGCCGGAGAATTCCTCGGCTTCGGCACTGACGATGTCGACGCGGATGGTATGCATGGGGAGTCCTGATTCGTTGCGTTAGGGAGGATGCGAGCTTAAGAAGGGGCCTTAGGCCGCCTTCTTCGCGCCCATGTCCTCGGCCTTCTTGATGGCTTCGTCGATGCCGCCGACCATGTAGAAGGCCTGCTCGGGCAGGTGGTCCACTTCGCCCTCGACGATCATCTTGAAGCCGCGGATGGTTTCCTTCAGCGGCACGTACTTGCCCGGGGAACCGGTGAACACTTCGGCCACGTGGAACGGCTGGGAGAAGAAGCGCTCGATCTTGCGCGCGCGGGACACGGACTCCTTGTCTTCCTGGGACAGTTCGTCCATGCCCAGGATGGCGATGATGTCCTTCAGTTCCTTGTAGCGCTGCAGCGTGCCCTGCACCTTGCGGGCCACGTCGTAGTGCTCCTGGCCGATCACGGCCGGGTCCAGCTGGCGGCTGGTGGAATCGAGCGGATCCACGGCCGGGTAGATGCCCAGCGAGGCGATCGAACGGCTCAGGGTGACCGTGGCGTCCAGATGCGCGAACGTGGTGGCCGGCGACGGATCGGTAAGGTCGTCCGCGGGCACGTACACGGCCTGGATGGACGTGATGGAACCGGTCTTGGTGGAGGTGATGCGCTCCTGCAGAACGCCCATTTCCTCAGCCAGGGTGGGCTGGTAACCCACGGCGGAAGGCATGCGGCCCAGCAGCGCCGACACTTCGGTACCGGCCAGCGTATAGCGGTAGATGTTGTCGACGAACAGCAGCACGTCCTTGCCCTTGCCCGATTCGTCCTTCTCGTCACGGAAGTACTCGGCCATGGTGAGGCCGGTGAGCGCCACGCGCAGGCGGTTGCCCGGCGGCTCGTTCATCTGGCCGTACACCATCGCCACCTTGTCCAGGACGTTGGAGTCTTTCATCTCGTGGTAGAAGTCGTTGCCCTCGCGGGTACGCTCACCCACGCCTGCGAACACGGAAAGACCCGAGTGCGCCTTGGCGATGTTATTGATCAGTTCCATCATGTTGACCGTCTTGCCCACGCCGGCGCCGCCGAACAGGCCGACCTTGCCGCCCTTGGCGAACGGGCACATCAGGTCGATCACCTTGATGCCGGTTTCCAGCAGCTCGCTGGCCGCTGCCTGGTCGTCGTACGACGGGGCGGCGCGATGGATCACCCACTTTTCCTTCTCGCCAATCGGGCCCGCTTCGTCGATCGGGTTACCGAGCACGTCCATGATGCGGCCGAGCGTGGCACTGCCGACCGGCACCTTGATGCCTTCGCCGGTGTTGCGGGCGACGAGGTTGCGGCGCAGGCCGTCGGTGGAACCCAGCGCGATGGTGCGGACGACGCCGTCGCCCAGCTGCTGCTGTACTTCCAGCGTGATGTCGGTGCCGTCGATCTTCAGTGCGTCGTAAATCTTCGGCACCTGGTCGCGCGGGAATTCGACGTCGACGACCGCGCCGATGATCTGTACAACTTTGCCCTGGCTCATGGATCTGCTCCGGATGGATCTTTGTGTGTACGTGTCGGCGCCGCCGTGGCGTCGCCTGTGGATGTGCTGCCCTTAGACCGCCGCTGCGCCGCCGACGATTTCGGAAATTTCCTGCGTGATCGCCGCCTGGCGCGCCTTGTTGTAAACGAGGGTGAGCTCGTCGATGACCTTGTTGGCGTTGTCGGAGGCGGCCTTCATGGCCACCATGCGGGCGGCATGCTCGCTGGCAAGGTTCTCCAGTGCCGCCTGGTAGACGATGGATTCGATGTAACGGCCCAGCAGGTGCTCAAGCACCGTGCGCGCGTCCGGCTCGTAGATGTATTCCCAGTCGTGCGACTGTTCGGTCTTGATGCCCGCATCGTGGGCTACCAGTTCCTTGGCCACGACATCCAGCGGCAACAGCGTTTCCACCGTCGGCTTCTGCACGATCGTGTTGACGAAATCGTTGTAGACCAGCAGCACGCGGTCCAGGCGGTTCGCCGTATAGGCGTCCAGCACCACCTTGATCACGCCGATGAGGTCTTCCACCCGCGGCTTCTCGCCCAGGTGCGTGGCGGTGCCGATCAGGTTGACGCCCTTGATCCGGCGGAAGAACTGCACGGCCTTCTGGCCGATGGCAACGACGTCGACACCCGCGCCCTTGTCCTGCCACTCACGGATGGTGGTGAGCGTGCGGCGGAACAGGTTGGAGTTGAGGCCGCCTGCCAGGCCGCGGTCGGTCGAGACCACGATGATGCCGATGTTGCCGACGTTCGGCCGCTCGGTGAGGAACGGATGCGGGAAATCGGTGTTGGCCTGGGCGACGTGCGCGATGACCTTGCGCATGGCCTTGGCATAGGGGCGCGAGGCCTTCATGAGGTCTTGCGCCTTGCGGATCTTCGAGGCCGAGACCATTTCGAGCGCGCGCGTGACCTTGCGCATGTTCTGCGTGCTCTTGATCTTGGTTTTGATTTCGCGACCGCTGGCCATGTGCTCTTCCGTCTCGTTGGTTTACCGCGCCGGCGGGCGAACCCGCCGGTGGTGCATCAGTTACCAGCTACCCGTCTTCTTGAACTCGTCCGCCGCGGCCTTGAAGGTGGCCTCGATGTCGTTGTTCCAGTCGCCGGTCTTTTCGATCTTGCTCATCAGCTCGCCGTGGTTCTGGCGCATGAAGGCATGCAGGCCCTTCTCGAAGGGCAGCACCTTGTTGACCGGCAGGTCGTCGAGGTAGCCCTTCTCGGCCGCGAACACCGACACACCGAGCTCGGCGATGGACAGCGGCGAGTACTGCGCCTGCTTCATCAGTTCCGTCACGCGCTGGCCGCGGTCGAGCTGGGCGCGCGTGGCGGCGTCGAGGTCGGAGGCGAACTGCGCGAAGGCGGCAAGCTCACGGAACTGGGCCAGCGACAGCTTGATGCCACCGGAGAGCTTCTTGACGATCTTGGTCTGGGCAGCGCCACCGACGCGCGACACCGAGATACCGGCGTTCACGGCCGGGCGGATGCCGGCGTTGAAGAGGTCGGTTTCCAGGAAGATCTGGCCGTCGGTGATGGAGATCACGTTGGTCGGCACGAAGGCCGAGACGTCGCCGGCCTGGGTCTCGATGATCGGCAGCGCGGTCAGCGAGCCGGTCTTGCCCTTCACTTCGCCGTTGGTCATCTTCTCCACGTATTCCTCGCTGACGCGCGAAGCGCGCTCGAGCAGGCGGGAATGGAGATAGAAGACGTCGCCCGGATAGGCTTCACGGCCCGGCGGACGCTTGAGCAGCAACGAGATCTGGCGGTAGGCCACGGCCTGCTTGGAAAGATCGTCGTAGATGATCAACGCGTCTTCGCCACGGTCGCGGAAGTACTCGCCCATCGCGCAACCGGAATACGGTGCCACGTATTGCAGGGCGGCCGACTCGGACGCCGAGGCCACCACGATGATGGTGTGGGCCAGGGCGTTGTTTTCTTCGAGCTTGCGCACGACGTTGGCAATCGAGCTGCGCTTCTGGCCGATGGCGACGTAGATGCACTTAATGCCGGAGTTTTTCTGGTTGATGATCGCGTCGATGGCGACGGCGGTCTTGCCCGTCTGGCGGTCGCCGATGATCAGCTCGCGCTGGCCGCGGCCGATCGGGATCATCGCGTCGATGGACTTGTAACCCGTCTGCATCGGCTGATCGACAGACTTGCGCCAGATCACGCCCGGAGCGACCTTCTCGATCGCGCTGGTGCCGGCGGCCTCGATCGGACCCTTGCCGTCGATCGGGTTGCCGAGCGCGTCGACCACGCGGCCGAGCAGGCCCGGACCGACCGGCACTTCAAGGATGCGGCCGGTGGTCTTGGCAGTATCGCCTTCACGGATCGACTGGTAGTCGCCCAGCACCACGGCGCCGACCGAGTCGCGCTCGAGGTTCATCGCCAGGGCGTACACATTGCCCGGCAATTCGATCATTTCGCCCTGCATCACGTCGGCCAGGCCGTGGATGCGCACGATGCCGTCGGAGACACTGATGACGGTGCCTTCGTTGCGGGCTTCCGAACCGAGCTTGAACTGCTCGATGCGGTTCTTGATCAGCTCGCTGATCTCAGACGGGTTCAGGGTGGTACTGGACATGGTCGTTTCCTGGAATTTGAAACTGGGTTCAGTGCGTCAGCGCCGTGGCCAGGCGCGCCAGTCGGCCGCGCGCTGAACCGTCGATCACTTCGTCGCCGGTATCGATCACCACGCCACCGAGCAGCGCGGCGTCGACATGCGCCTCGATTTCGATCTCGCGCTTGAAGCGGCGCTTGAGCGAGGCCTTGAGCGTTTCGGCCTGGGCGGTATCCAGCGCCAGCGCGCTGGTCACCTTGACCAGCAAGGTGTGCTCGGACTCGCGCTTCAACTCATCGAACAGCTCTTCGACTTCCGGCAGCAGCGACAGTCGCCGCTGCTCCGCCAGGGCTGCCAGGAACGAGCCGAACGGCGCCCCGGCCTCGATGCCCGACGGCAGGTGCAGGCTGACCAGCTGGGCAGGCTGCACGCGCGGGTCGTTCAGGAGGTCCTGCACACGGGCATCGCCGGAGACGGCCGCGGCGAATGCCAGGGCCCGCGACCAGTCGACGAGCTTGCCTTCCGCAAGCGCGGTCTCGAAAGCCGCGCGAGCGTAGGGACGGGCGAGGGTGAGCGCCTGGGCCATGGTCAGATCTCGGCTGCGAGCTGGTCGAGCATGGCCTTGTGCGAGGCCGGATCGATTTCACGCTGGACGATTTTCTCAGCGCCCCGGACAGCCAACTGGCTTACCTGGGTGCGCAGTTGCTCGCGGGCCTTCTGGGCCATCGAGGCGATGTCGTCCTGGGCCGCGGCCTTCAGGCGATTGATCTCTTCGATGGCGTCCACGCGGGCCTTGTCGATGATCTGGTTGGCCTGCTGCTGGGCCTTGTCGATGATCTCGGCCGACTGCTGCCGGGCCTGCTTGATCTCGACGGCAACCCGCGCATCGGCATCCTTGAGTTCGGCGCGCGCGCGTTCAGCCGCGTCCAGACCATCGGCAACCTTTTTTTGGCGTTCTTCGATGGCGCCGTTGATCTGGGGCCAGATGAACTTGGTGGTAAACCAGACCAGTATCGCGAACGATAACATCTGGCCCAGGAAGGTCATGTTGATATTCATGATCTTACCGATCTCTCCCGAAACGCATTAACGATGCGGCCACCGCAACGGGCAAGCCCGCTGCGGTGGCGATGAACCCGCTGGATCAACCGCCCGTGGCGGCCTTGAGCACGCCCAGCAGCGGGTTGGAGAACGCCAGCAGCAGTGCGATGGCCAGGCCGATGATGAACGCGGCGTCGATCAGGCCGGCGAGCAGGAACATGCGGCCCTGCAGCAGCGGGACCAGTTCCGGCTGGCGGGCAGCGGCTTCGAGGAACTTCGAGCCCATGATGCCGATACCAAGGCAGGCGCCCAGGGCACCGAGGCCGATGATGATGCCGATGGCAATGGCCGTCAGGGCCTGCACGTGTGCGATGAATTCCATGGTGCTCTCCTACGATGCGATAGCGGGTTGGCTAGAACGAAACGAAACGAAAAAGTGGGTTGTAAATCGTGCTGCAGTGACGGGTACTGCCTTGCTCAGTGGTGCTCGCGCGCCATCGCGATATAGACGATGGTCAGCATCATGAAGATGTAGGCCTGCAGCGCGATGATCAGGATGTGGAAGATGGCCCAGCCGGTGTTGAACAGGACGCCAGGCACGAAACCGATCCAGCTGATCATCAGACCGGCGATCAGCATGAAGACCAGCTCGCCGCCGTACATGTTGCCGAACAGTCGCATCGCCAGCGATACCGGCTTGGACAGGTATTCAACGACATTCAGCAGGAAATTAAACGGCGAAAGCACGACTTTCATCGCCGTGCCCTCGGCATGGAACGGCGCGGTGAGCAGTTCCTTGCCGAAGCCGCCAGCGCCCTTGGCCTTGATCCCGTGTGCCAGCACGAGGAAGAACACCGACAGGGCCAGGCCGATCGTGGTGTTCACATCAGCGGTGGGAACCATGCGGAAATACGTGTGATGGGCCACTTCGTGGCCGCGGAACGTGGTAACCAGCCAGCCGGCCAGATCCACCGGCAGCAGGTCCATCGCGTTCATGAAGAACACCCACATGAAGATCGACAGCGCCAGCGGCGTGAGCGTGCGGCGGTCACCGTGGAAGGTGTCCTTGACCTGGGTATCGACGAACTCGACGATGATCTCGACCAGCGCCTGCGCCTTGGACGGCACGCCCGAGCTCGCCTTGCGCGCCAGCAGCCAGAACCACAGGCAGAAGAGCCCACCGAGCACCAGCGAAACCACGATCGAATCCAGGCGGATGTCCCAGAAGGAACCCGCCCCGGGACGCGTCGTCACCACCAGATGCTCAAGGTGATGCTGGATGTATTCGGTCAGACCACCGCCCTGCGGTTCACTTGCCATGCCTCAACCCTTGAATCTGAATGCGAGCAGATTTACCGCGAATGCAGCCGCCAGGCCTGCCAGGGCAGCCAACGGCGGCAGCTTCCAATGAACCAGAACCATGAGCAGTCCACCGACGATCACGACCCATTTCAGGATCATTCCCGCGATCAGACGCCCCAGCATCGCGCCGCCTGCTGCCAGTCCGCTGAAGGTTCGCGCTGCCATAAGCGCGTTGCCCAAAGCGACCAGCAGCGCACTCATCGAGGCGGCCAGTGCATAGCGCCAGCCCAACCCGAGGAATGCGAGGCCCACCAGTGCCGCCACAGCAACCTGCCAAATGAACAGGCGCAAGGCCAGGCGACGACCGACGGAAAGATTGTTAAGCACGCGATGGTTCCCGTGACGGTTTCGCACTAGGCGCCACCGAGTCAACGACGGGCCACGGTTTCGATCCGAGAAAGTATATCAGCGAGCGATTTGGCGTAACAAGCTGCGGGGCTGCGACAGGATGCCTCAGTGCGTGACGCAGCACGCATCGTTCTCGTTGTTTGTACGACTATTTCCTAGTGCGACGCAGCATCCTGGGCCCGATAACTGGCGCCCGAAGTGCAGGTTTCGTGCACCACGACCTGGTCGAGCCCCGGCAAGGACGGCCGCAGCCGCTGGAATATCCACCGGGCCAGGTTCTCGCTGGTGGGGTTTTCCAGCCCCTCGATGTCGTTGAGGTAGTGGTGGTCGAGCTGGTCGTAAAGCGGCGCGAAGGCCGATTTGATGTCGGCGAAGTCCATTACCCAGCCGGTGTGGGCGTCCACGGGGCCTTCGACGTGCAATTCCACTCGGAAGGAATGGCCATGCAGCCGCGAACATTTATGCCCCTCGGGCACGTTCGGCAAGCGGTGGGCTGCTTCGAGGGTAAAGGCTTTGAAAATATGCATCCCGCCATTCTAGTCGAGCGCGGAGTCACATCGGGTTTCTGACTGTGCCTGCGGCGCAGGCCGACAGCGCAAAGGGTAATGCGCTGATATGGAAACTGCTAACCACAGTTGACAATGTGTCAACTGTGGTTGACAATTCGATGCTCGAGATATTCAAAAGCCAAACTTACGGGCAATGGATCGAGTGCCTGCGCGACAACCAGGCTCGTGATCGCATCCAGATGAGGATCATGCGCCTGGCGCTGGGCAATCCGGGACATGTCCGCAACCTTCGGCATGGCGTGAGCGAGTTGAAGGTCGATATCGGACCGGGCTATCGCGTCTATTACCTGATCCACGGCAAGGCGCTGGTTGTATTGCGTGTGGAGGCGACAAGGCATCCCAGGCAAAGGACATCACCAACGCATACCGTATCGCCGACGACTGGAGGCATTCCAATGGCGCGCAAGAGAGAGCCCTTCTCCCGCTATGACACGGCGGACTACCTCAAGACCGACCGCGACATCGCCGGTTACCTGGCTGCATGCTCGGAGGAAAACGACCCGGCATTGATGGCTGCGGCGCTGGGCGACGTGGCCCGGGCGAAGAACATGAGTCGACTGTCGCGGGAGACGGGCCTTACTCGCGAGGGCCTGTACAAGGCGCTGTCGCCTGACGGCAATCCGAGCCTGGCTACGACCATGAAGGTTGCTGCGGCGCTCGGTTTCAAACTGATGCTGGTTCCAGCATCATCGTGAAGGACAACAAAAAACCGCGCCGGGGCGCGGTCTGATGAAAAGGGGAAATGGTGGCTAGAGGCGGGCTCGAACCGCCGACCTCAGCATTATGAGTGCCGCGCTCTAACCAGCTGAGCTACCTAGCCACTTGACCCTTCGAACCCCTGCGAGCTGGACGCGAGGGCCGCGCAGTTTAATTCGTCAGGCCCTAAAGGCACAAGTCTTGCCTTGCCGCGCCTTTGCGCGCTGTGGTTGAATCGGACGCGAGGCAGGCGTAACGCCTGCCGGGCGGCGAAGGAGGCCCGATGATCGACGCAGATGGTTACCGGCCGAATGTTGGCATTGTCCTGCTCAACCAGGATGGGCGGCTGTTCTGGGCCCGCCGCGTCAACCGGGACGGCTGGCAATTCCCGCAGGGCGGGATGCGTAGTGATGAAACGCCGCTGGAGGCCATGTACCGGGAGCTCGAGGAAGAAACCGGCCTTTCCGCGCATCATGTCGAAGTGCTGGGCGCCACCCGCGGCTGGCTGCGCTACAAGCTGCCCAACCGCTTCGTTCGTCACCATCAGCGGCCAACTTGCATTGGTCAGAAGCAGGTGTGGTTCCTGCTGCGTCTCACCGGGGGCGAAGACGCCCTTTGCCTGAACGCCTGCGAGAAACCCGAGTTCGACCAGTGGCGCTGGGTGGATTTCTGGTATCCGGCCGCCAACGTGGTGAACTTCAAGCGCGAGGTCTATGAACGAGCCCTGCGCCAGTTCGCGCCCCTGGTAGAAACCGCCTGTTGCGTGGAAATCGGCAACCTGCCCCGTCCCTGAACGACAGTCCTGGCAGGCATCGCGCGTAGTTGACAATCGTTCGCATTCGCGTTCAAATGCCGTCCCATGTACATCTGCCTGTGCAACGCCGTCACCACCCACGACATCCGCCGTGAAGTCTCCGACGGCGTGCGTGGTTTTGCCGATCTGCAAGCCCGCACTGGCTGCTCGGACTGCTGCGGCACCTGCGAGTCGGAAGCCCGCACGGTGCTGGCCCGCGCCATCGACGAACACGCAACCGCCCTACCCGCCTTCGTCCAGGTCGCTTAAGACCTTCCGCGCGCAAGCGCGAACCATCCCCATTTGCGTTTCTTCAAGGCATTTTCGCCTTGGGTATAGTGCCGGCTGTCAACGCATCCGCGCACGCAGCTACCCAGGGAGACGGCCATGAAAGGCGACGCAACGGTCATCGAGTTCCTCAACAAGGTGCTCTACAACGAACTGACCGCGATCAACCAGTATTTCCTGCATTACCGCATGTTCAAGGACTGGGGTTACAAGGAACTGGCCGAGCATGAGTACAAGGAATCGATCGAGGAAATGAAGCACGCCGACAAGGTGATCGAGCGCATTCTTTTCCTTGATGGACTGCCCAACCTGCAGCGCCTGGGCAAGCTTCGTATCGGCGAGAACGCCATCGAATGCCTGCGCGGCGACCTTGAGCTGGAATACGAAGCCCTGAAAGACCTCCGCGAGGGTATTGCCCATAGCGAAGGCATCCATGATTACGTCAGCCGCGACCTCTTCAAGAACATCCTTGCCGAGGAAGAAGAGCACATCGACTGGCTGGAAACCCAGTTCAGCCTGATGACTGATATCGGCAACGAGCGCTACCTGCTGAGCAAGGTCGGCGAACTCTCCAGCTGAAGCTGCGTCACGTTTCCTTGACGCTTCGCGCGAAAGCCGGGTATACCTCGGCTTTTGCGGCAATCCCCAACCCATGGCCTCCAGCCCCACACCGCGCTTCGTGGTGCAGACGGTCGACGCTCGAGCCGAGCGCCGCCGTCGGGTAGTCGTGGCCGCGGGGTTGGCAGGCTGCCTTGTGGCCGGCCTTTTGATCGGCTGGCTGGCCGGGCACGCCGGGGCCGTCCCGGGGGCCGTTGGCGACCATGGCGCGGCCAGGCAGCTGGCAGCCGACAACGAGGTGCTCCGGCAACAGGTGGCCAACCTCACGCGCGACAACCAGGTGGGGGCGGTGGCGGCCAACGAGCTCAAGCACACCCTCGCCGAGCGCGAAGAACAGCTCAACGGCCTGCGCAACGACCTTGGGTTCTATTCGCGGCTGGTCGGGGGCGGTGACCAACGGCAAGAACTTACCGTGCAGGATGTCCGCGTATCGCCCATCGCCGGCAGCCACGCCTGGAACCTCACCGTCACGCTTACCCAGAATGCGCGCCGCGGCGCGGACACCAAGGGCCGCATCACCCTCGCGGTGGAAGGCCTGCGCGGCGACAAGCTCGCCGTACTCGACGCCAAGGATCTCGGGGGAGCCGTCCAGGCGGGAGGCCTGGACTTCTCCTTCCGCTATTTCCAGCAGTTACACACCACCCTGGCCCTACCCGCCGACTTCCGACCGACGCGCCTGCGCATCGGCGTGGATGCCGACGGCAGCGACGCGGCAACCCGCACCGTCGCCTGGGCCGACGCCAGCCAGACTTCGGGGGATAACCATGTTCAACAATAACAAGCCCACCAAGGGCGCAGCGCCCTCACAACGCGCGCCTGAAACCAGCCTCATCGCCAGCGGCACCGCCATTACCGGCAATGTCCGCTTCAGCGGGGCGCTGCACCTGGACGGCAGCATCGACGGCTCGATCCAGGCCGAGCCCGACAGCCAGGCCGTCTTCACCCTGAGCGAGCACGGTCGCGTCACCGGTGAGATCCGCGTTCCGCATGCGGTGATCAACGGCGCGGTCAAGGGCGACATCCATGCCTCGGAAAGGCTGGAACTGGCCGCCCAGGCGCGCGTGGAGGGCAACGTCCACTACACGGTGCTCGAGATGGCCGCCGGTGCCCAGGTGAACGGCAAGATGTCCCACGCCGGCGTCGCCGGCCCGCAGCGCCAGCTGGCCGCTCCCGAGGAAGAACCCCAGGAGGCTTGACCTGCACGGTTTCGCCGCCATCATGATGGATATGGAAAACGCCCCCGACTACCGCGCCGCCCAGGCTCCCCTGGTATTTACCGAGGCGGCCGCGAAGAAAGTCCACGAGCTGATTGTCGAAGAAGGCAATCCCGGCCTGAAGCTGCGCGTGTACATCAGCGGCGGCGGCTGCTCGGGGTTCCAGTATGGTTTTACCTTCGACGAGGAAAAGGCCGAGGACGACCTCTCGATCGATCGTGACGGCGTCACCCTGGTGGTCGACCCGCTGTCCCTGCAATACCTTACCGGCGCCGAAATCGACTATGCCGAATCGTTCAGCGGTTCGCAGTTCGTCATCCGCAATCCGAACGCCCGCACCACCTGCGGCTGCGGTTCCTCGTTCTCGACCTGAGCCTGGCACCGATGCAGGCAGCGGCGGGGGCGCGCAAGGGGCGGACCAACACATTCGCCGGGACGATCCTGGATCGCGTGTCCGAACACCGCGACGATCAAGCATGGGTCGCGGCAAGGCTTGCCGAACCCGGCACCCGCTTCATCGTGATCGGCCCGTCGGGCGAAACGCTGAAAGTGGCCAACGGCGACGCACCCTTGTGGCTGGACGACGCCACGCGGCAGCAGTACCTGGCGCCATTGACGCCGACCTTGCTGGGTCTGGCCGATGGCCGCGCCTATTTCATGCTGGTGGCCGACGCTGAATTGACGAAGGCGCTCGCCGATAGTGCTGCAGCCACGTCCGTGGATCTTCGCCGCGCCGGCCTCAGCTTCGATCCCTTCGACGCTGGCATCTTCGCCTACGCCAAGGGTTTGGCCCATTGGCAAAACGAGACCCGCCATTGCGCCTATTGCGGCGCGCCGGGGGTGCTGGTGGCTTCGGGCCACCGCGTTCACTGCACCAACGTCAGCTGCGGCCGCCTGCATTTTCCCCGCACCGATGCCGCGATCATCGTGATCGTGGAGCACGAGGGCGCCTGCCTGCTGGGACGCCAGCGCAGCTGGCCGCCGGGACGGTTCTCCACCCTGGCCGGCTTCATCGAGCCTGGTGAATCACTTGAAGACGCGGTGCGCCGCGAAGTGGCCGAAGAGGCTGGCGTGGAAGTGTTGGATGTGCACTACCACTCGTCGCAGCCCTGGCCGATGCCGGCATCGCTGATGGTCGGCTTCACCGCCTTCGCGCGCTCGCGCGACATCCGCTATCGCGACCAGGAACTGGAAGAAGCCCGCTGGTTCACCCCGGAGGACATCCGCCAGGGCATTGCCGACGGCAGCCTGCTGGTGTCGCCTTCGGTCTCGGTGTCCTATCGCCTGCTCGAGCATTGGCTGGCCGATCGCGGCTACGACCTGGGCGCGATGGTCGCAGCCGGCACGCGCTGACTGGCACAATGGGCCAACGCTAAGCTCGACGACACGCCATGGCCCTACGCCTCTTTGCCATCCTGATCGCCCTGTTGCTCTGCCACCTGCTGCCGCAGCTGGCGCGGTGGCGCGACGAACGCTGGTTCCGCGCCTGGGCCGAAAAGCTTTCCGACAGCTCCGGCGCCAGCCGCGTGGCCATCGTGCTGCTCGCCCCGACGATGGCCGTGGCCATCCTGGCGGGGTTGCTGGCCACCACGCGGTTCCTGGACGTGCTGTGGCTGCTGCTGGCCGTAGCCTCGCTCTGCTATGCCCTGGGGCCGGGGGATCTTGACCGGGACATCGACGCGGCCTTGCAGGCCGTCGACCCGCGCGACCGCGACGCCGCCATGGCACGCCTTTCCACCGATGGTGAGCCCATCGCATGGGCCGCCGGGCCCGTGGTGGAAGCGACCTTCTTTGCCGCCCTGCGCCGCCGTTTCGGCGTGCTTTTCTGGTTCGTGCTGCTGGGACCGGCGGGCGCGGTGCTTTACCGGCTGGCGCAGGCGCTCAGCTTCGACGTGCATATCGACATCGACGCGCGCACACGTGCCCCCGCACGCCGCTTTGCCGAAGCCCTCGACTGGCTGCCAGCCCACCTGATGGTATTCGCCATGGCCCTGGTGTCGGATTTCGACGCCGTGATCGGCGCCTGGCGCCGTTGGCATGCGTCGGCCGAACACGCGCGTGGCCAGCTCGATCCCTCGTTCCTGGGTGCCGTGGCACATGCTGGTGTCGACGCCGACATCCAGGCAGGCGATGGTGTTGCCCAGGATGTCAGCGATCCGCTCGAAGAATTGCGCGACGCCAAGCGTGTGACGCATCGCGTGCTGGCCGTATGGCTGGCCTTGATCGCCGTCCTGGTGCTGGCCGGCTGGGCGGCCTGACGATCAATCCCTAGGCAAGCTCGCCGCGAAGCGAGCTGACGCTTTCCCGCAACGATGACGCGTCCGCATGCGCCATCGCCGGCGCTCCGACAAGCTCGATGCGCGACATGAAGCGCCGCGGCAGGCGCATGCGCTTCATCGCCGAATCGCGCCGGCTGAAGAAGCTGCCCCACATGCCCCGCAACGCCAACGGCACCACGGGCACGGGCCGGCGCGCCAGGATGGTTTCCACGCCAGGCCGGAACGGTGCAATGGCGCCATCCCGCGTGATCGCGCCCTCCGGGAAAATGCACACCACTTCGCCATCGGCCAGGGCCTGGTCCACGGCGTCGAACGCCTTGTTCATCAGGTTGAGATCTTCATTGCGGCCGGCAATGGGAATGGCCCCGGCCGTGCGAAAGATGAAACTCAAGATGGGGATGTTGAAGATCTTGTAGTACATGACGAAACGCACTGGGCGGCGCACGCCGGCCATGATCACCAGCGGATCGAGGAAGCTCACGTGGTTGCATACCAGCAGCACCGGGCCTTCCTCGGGAATGTTCTCCAATCCCCGCACTTTCACCCGGTACATCGCATGCACCAGCACCCAGGTCATGAAGCGCATGACGAACTCGGGGACCAGGGTGAAGATATAAATCGCCACGAACGCGTTCAACACCGCCGTGACCAGGAATATCTGCGGCACCGAGAGCCCGAGCACGCCAAGGCCAAGGCCAAGCCCCGACGCCACGCAGATGAAGATGGCATTGACGATGTTGGTGCCGGCGATCACGCGCGAAAGCCGGTCGCGCGGCGTGCGTGACTGCACGAAGGCAAACAGCGGTACCACGAAGAAGCCGGCGAACACGCCGATCATCGTCAGGTCCAGCGCCACGTGCCAGGCGCCCGCCGTTTGCAGGAACCCATGCCAGTCCAGCCCTGCCACGGGCGACTTTCCCGGCCGTGAGAAATACAGGTCGATGCCGAACGCGGTGAGCCCAAAAGCGCCCATCGGCACCAGCCCCACTTCCACCCGCTTGCCCGAGAGCTTCTCGCACAACAGCGAACCGATACCCGTGCCCAGCGAGAACAAGGTAAGCACCAGCGTGTTCACCGAGCCGTCGCCACCCAGGTTCACCCGCGTATACACCGGCAGCTGGGCGATCATCACGGTGCCGAAGAACCAGAACCAGGAAATGCCCAGGATCGCGTTGAATACCGCCTTGTCGGCCCGTGCGATGCGCAGCACGCGGCCTGTCTCGGTGAAGGTGTTGAAATTCACCTTCAGGTCCGGCGCGGCCGCCGGCGCCAGCGGAATCCAGCGGCTGACCAGGTAGCCGGCCACGGCCACGCCGATCGTGGCCGCCGAGGCCGCCGTCGGCCCGTAGCCTGCGATCAGCATCAGGGCGTTGCCGACGATCATGCCGATCAGCATGGCCATCTGCGTACCCATTTCCACCAGGCCATTGCCACCCACCAACTCCGTCGGCTTCAGCGCCTGGGGCAGGATCGAATACTTGATCGGCCCGAACATGGTCGAGTGCATGCCCATCAGAAACAGCACCACCAGCAGCAGGATCACGTGGTGGGTATGAAAGCCGATCGCCGCGATCACCATGGCGGCGATCTCGAACAGCTTCACGTAGCGGATGATCCGCGACTTCTCGTATTTCTCGGCGATCTGCCCCGCGGTGGCGGAGAACAGGAAGAATGGCAGGATGAACAGCGCCGGCGCCAGGTTGGTGTACAGCGCCGCCGTGTCGTTGCCCAGCGACATCTGGAACACCACCAGCATGACCAGCGCATTACGGAAGGCGTTGTCGTTGAAGGCACCCAGTGCCTGCGTCCAGAAAAACGGCGCGAAGCGGCGGGTACCCAGTAGCTTGAACTGGCTCATGCTCGATCCATGGAATGGCCCTGCCTGAAGCTTAGCGGGAACGCCCATGTGTCGTGAATCGACCCGTGGCGGCCTGGCCGCCACGGGTTGCCATCGAACGGAACAGCGGTCAGATGTTGGCGCGGATGGGAATCACACGCCAGGTCTCCTCAGGCCGGATAGCGCGGAACCTGAGCCAATCTTCCGGAATGGGCGATTGCGTGGATCCTGCTCCGATGTTGGGGACGGTGACGCCACGGACGGGCGCCGCGGGATAGTTCGACCAGGGATTGAGCAGGATCTGGTTATGGTTGGTGGGAAGGTCCTGGTAGACGGCGGGATCGGTCACCACACGGGCACGGCCATTGACCACATGCAGTCGCCAGTCGTCGGCTGCGCTATTGAACAGGGTGTAGATGCGGTCCGCCCGCCATTCCCATCGCTGGTTGAGCGCCAGGCTGCACGATCCTACCGTGGCGTCGCCACTGGACGTGTCAAATTGCAGGCAGTTTCCAGTCTGGCCGTTGACGTAGCGACCTTCGGCATCCAGGCGCCAATGGGCCACCCGCGTATTGAGCCAACTGGTCGGACCCGGGCATGAGACAAGCTGCAGGCTTCCAAACGAATCAGACAGGCATGATCCGCCTCCGGCCTGGGACTGGATCAACACGGTAGTCTCGCGACTGAGATAGGGAAGCCTGGACGGCACGTTGATGACCGAGTTCGGTTGTGCCCAGGTGTCACCGACACTGCCGATGGACGATCCAGTGAAGCGAAGATTGCTGACATTGGCTTGCGCGATGATGCGCATGCCACCGGGGTGCCTTGCTGACAGTACCCATCGCGCAAAGGTCTCGGCACTGGCCTGTCTCATCATGGGCGTCACTCGAGCCAGTGATGGTGACCCGCCGAAGTACCCGGCATTGGAAGAGATGGCAGCAGCCAGGTTAAGGTTCCACGTCGCACGGCTACCGAGCGTTGGGCTGGATGCAGCGGCCGCAACGGAATAGTCGCGTACGGAAAAATTGATCGACTGCTCATCCACGTATTCCCGTCCGAACGTAAATCCAAACGACGTCTTGGCCGATGCTTCGGGAACCATCCCTTGCAAGCCTCCCGACATATCCCGCGAGATGTTGAAGCCGTAGCTCGTCGTCGTACGCTGGGTGTCGGTGAATGAAATATCCGTGCTGCCGTTACTCGCGGGATACTGCGATGCCAGGCTGGGCAGCAACACGGGGGTTCCCTCGCTATCCACGATCAGTGTCTGATCAAGACGATAGCTGCCCGGGATGGTAAGCGCTCCCCCGGAAAGGCCATTATTGTTCGGTATGACGTTCCACCTGGACTTGGCTATCACGACGTATTGGTCACGACTGATCGTGGAGTCCCTGATGACATTCACTTCCTGCGTCACCGAGGAGCCCGATCCACGCGGGTCGGTTGCAGTATCGATCATGGTGACCCTTGGCAGCGCGATCGGCTCAACGTCATCTGCCAGGACGACCCGCTGCGTGCGGATGGCCTCACGGGTTTGTCCGGCAACGACCGAAATGGCCTTCTCAAGGCTCTGTGTCGACGAAAGATCCGCGTCGATCGAGAACGACCGGACATTGCCGGCCTTGTCATGGATGTACATGGCCACCGGGGCATTGGTCGTCAAGCCGACGATAGCCGTCGCGGCCTGGCTGGCATCGGTTATCCCGGTGCCATTGAGCACGAGCAATGGCAATCCCGACTCGTACATCCGGCCTGCTTCCTCGCGCACAGCGGGATCGGCAAGTGCACCGGCCCATACCCAGCCGACCATGTCGCCTTGCAAGGCACGGTTCTCCAACTTCGACAGCACCGAGCCGGACGCACCGGGCAACTTCGCCATTCGGGTTGCCGCCTGCACGCCACCACGGTCGAACATGCCCGGCAGCGCATCGAGCGACACCAGGCCAACCTGATCATGAAACGGCAGAGGTAAAGCCAGGCCGGCGTCCACGCCATTCCGGACAGGCGATGGATCCACTGCACCTAGCGGCGCCGCACCCGCCGAGGTGATGCCGACACCCGCTAGCGCAACGGCCGCGGCAATCTGGAGCGTCTTGAATTGCATAGCACTTCCTTGTTGACAGTGCTTGCAAGTTTCAACCATATCCGTGGGCGCCCACATAGGCGCTTTCGCTTACAGCTGTAGGTGATTGGCGGCCATACACTTCGCCTTCACCTACAAACACACCAGGCGCGTAGCTAGGCTAGTGCGCGGTGCGCGATGTCACGCCGATACTGCCGTCCCTCATACGAAATGCCGTCAATGGCCGCATAAGCCAGATCACGTGCCTGCCCCAGCGTGCTGCCCAGCGCGCATACCGTGAGCACCCGGCCACCGGCGGTCATGACGCGGCCATGCGGATCCACGCCGGTACCGGCGTGGAATACCTTGACGTCCGTACCGAAGTCCGCATCGTGCCCGCTGATGATGTCACCCGAACGAACCTTGCCGGGGTAGCCACCCGCTGCCAGTACCACGCCAATGGCGGGGCGATCATCCCATTCGGCAACAGCGGTATCGAGCCTGCCGTCAAGCGCGGCATCGACGAGGTCCACCAGGTCGGACTTCAGCCGCAACATGATCGGCTGCGTTTCCGGGTCGCCGAAGCGCACGTTGAATTCGATCACCTTCGGCGCGCCCTGCGCGTCGATCATGAGGCCTGCGTAGAGGAACCCGACAAAAGTGGCGCCATCGGCCGCCATGCCACGCAGGGTAGGCTCGATAACCTCCCGCATCACGCGCTCCTGTACAGCGACTGTGACGACCGGTGCGGGCGAGTACGCGCCCATGCCGCCGGTGTTGGGGCCCTTGTCGCCGTCGTCGCGGCGCTTGTGGTCCTGGCTGCTGGCCATCGGCAAGGCGTGTTTGCCATCGCTCATGACGATGAAGCTGGCTTCTTCGCCTTCGAGGAACTCCTCGACAACCACGCTCGACGATGCATCGCCGAAGACTTTCTCGCCCAGCATGTCATGCAGGGCCGATTCGGCCTCGGCAAGCGTCATGGCCACCACCACGCCCTTGCCCGCCGCCAGGCCGTCGGCCTTGATTACGATGGGTGCACCCTTCTCTCGCACGTAGGCAAGGGCCGGCGCCAGATCGGTGTGCACGGCGTAGTGCGCCGTAGGGATGCCGTTCCGTTCAAGGAAGGCCTTGGCAAAAGCCTTGGAACCTTCAAGTTGCGCCGCCTTCGCCGAGGGGCCGAAGCAGCGGAGCCCGGCTGCGCCAAACGCGTCGACCAAACCGGCCACCAGGGGCACTTCGGGGCCGACGATGGTAAGCCCCACGTTCTCGGCGCGGGCCAGGGCCAACAGGCCATCGATATCGTTCACCGCGATGGCCGCATTGCGCAGGTGCTTTTCCCGCGCGGTGCCGGCATTGCCCGGCGCGACAATCACTTCCTCGACCCGCGGCGACTGCGCAAGCTTCCAGGCCAGCGCATGCTCGCGACCGCCGCTGCCGATGACGAGGACTTTCATGCACCGCTCCTGAGGACGTACCTACGTAAAGAGGCGCATTGTAGCCGACAGGCGCGTCAAGGCCGCCGATACCGGGCAATTACCCGTGCCGGTGAACCATTTCCAGCAGGACCGCGCGAGGCAGCTTTCCGGTTTCGTTGCGCGGCAACGCATCGACCAGCCGCAACGGCCGGGGCAGGAACACCGGGTCCATGGACGTGCGCAGTTCATCGAGGATGGCGTGCTCGTCCATGCCCGGCGCCACGGCCAGTGCGGCGATGCGCCGGACGCCCATGTGGTCGGCATCGTCAAGCTGGAACACCACGCCGTCGCTCACGCCGTCTACTGCCAGCAGGCGCCGGGTGAGGTCAGCCAGCGAGGCTCGCTTGCCGGCGATTTCCAGCATGTCGGCGTTACGGCCGCACAGGCGGAAGCGGCGCCCGCCGTCGTGAAGCGTGACCAGATCGGCCAGAGCGATCGGCGCGTCCAGCTGCGGCGCATCCACCAGCGTGCCATCAGGCTGCGGGTGCAGGACCACATCGGCGTAGAGCTTCCAGTCTTCATCTTTCGACGTGCGCCGGCTGGCGAACACGCAGGTTTCGGTGGACCCGAAAACCTCGTGGAGCGGCGCACCGAAGCGTGCCTCGGCGGCGCGGGCGAGTTCCAGCGGCATCGGCGCCGTGGCGGAAACCATGGCCGATACGCCGGGCAGGCCGACGTCGGCCTCGACCAGCGCGCGAAGATGCACGGGCGTGGTCACCAGCACGCGCGGGCCTGGCACGCTTTCTAGCGCGGCAGCCACATCCGCGGCGAAGAAGGGACGGCCTGCATGCACGGCCACGTTACCCAGGAGCGGCATCACCACCGACATCTCCATGCCGTACATGTGCTGCGGCGGGACGGTGGCGACAATGGTGAAGGGCGTGCCTACGCCAGCCTCGAGCAGCGCATGATTGCCCGCATTGCTGCATACAAAGGAACCCCAGGTCTTGGGATTGGCCTTGGGCGTGCCGGTGGATCCGGAGGTGTACCCGATAGCCACCAGTTGGTCGGCGGGAACTTCCGGCCACTCCTCGATCAGCGGGATGTCCATATCCAGGACAGGCATCTGCACATAGCCGCGCGGCGACGGGTCGAGTGCAGTATCGCCGATCGCGTAACAGCCCGCGTGCGTGGCCATCACTTCATCGATGGCGCGCGGTGCGCGCGAGGGCGGCAGCAGATTGACCTGGCCGCGAGCAGCCAGCGCGCAGAAGGCCACCAGGAAGGCGTAGCGGTCCTCGCACAGGTTCACCGCGCTGTCGGCGTCGGGCAGGAGCGCTGCGACCACCGCCACATGCGCAACGAAGGTCGCCGCCGAAATCGCCTTGCCGCCTAGCCAGGCGAGCACGCGGTTCGGATCGTCGGCGACAACGAGGGGCAGGCGGCGCGACGCGGTGCCGCTGGCAAGGTCAATCACGCTCGACAAGCGATTATCTCCGGTACGCCACCATGGCGGCGTTGATCATGGACGGATGATAGCGCCCGTCAGCACGTCGCGGATCGACGTGGGACGGTCAAGGCTGCCCAGGGGGGCGTCCAGGATGCCGTCCAGGCCCGCACCGAAGGCTTGCTCCAGGTCGTTCACGCTGCGCGCCGGTGGCTGGCCATGGACATTGGCGCTGGTGGACACCAGCGCGCCGCCGAAGGCGCGACACAGCACCACCACCGGTTCATGCGCGGTGACGCGCACCGCGATGCCCGCATGGGCGCCCGCGATCCAGTCGGGCGCCGCTGCCGCCCGGGGGAAAACCCAGGTGCAAGGCCCTGGCCACGTGGACCAGGCCTCATCGAGCATGGGCAGTGGCACGGCTTCAAGGTCGATATAGGGTTCGACCTGGGCAAAATCCGAAGCAATCAACAACACGCCCATGCCGGCAGGACGGTGCTTGAGCTCGAAAATGCGAGCGAGGGCGGCCTCATTGCGCGGGTCGCAACCGAGGCCGAACACAGCCTCGGTGGGATAGGCCAGCACCCCGCCTTCGCGGAGCTGCTGGCCGGCCCGGTCGATGGTGGCGAGGTCGAAGCGCCGCACTCTCAAGCCTCGGCGGGGGCGGCCTTCTTCACCGCGGCCTTCTTGGTCGCCGCCTTCTTGGTGGCGGTACCGGTGGTCTTCTTCACGGCTTTTTTGGTGGCTTTCTTCGCCGTCTTCTTGCTGGCCGCTTTCTTCACCGTGGCCTTCTTTGCCGGTGCGTCGCCATCGGGCGCAGCCTTTTTGGCAGCGGCCTTCTTGGTAGCCGCTTTTTTCGTCGCCGTCTTCTTCGCTGCCTTGCCACCGCGCGGTTTCTTCACGGGCGCTGCTGCCAGCAACGCGACGCACTCTTCCAGGGTGAGCTCCATCGGCTCCTTGTCCTTGGGAATGCGGGCGTTTTTCTCGCCGTCGCTGATGTACTGGCCGTAGCGGCCATTGAGGATCTGGATGCCGTTGCCGAAATCCTTGGCAATGCGGTTGGCGATGGCCTCGAGCTTTTCCTGCACCAGCTGTTCGGCGCGGGGCAGTTCGATGGTGTACGGATCGTCTTCGGGTTTGAGCGAGGCGTAGGTGCTGCCCTGCTTTACGAATGCCCCGAACCGGCCGATGCCGACTGTGATCTCTTCGCCCGCGGCCGACTGGCCGAGCTTGCGCGGCAACTTGAACAACTCGATCGCCTCGGGGAGGGAGATCGTATGCATGCTCTGGCCCGGGCGCAGGCTGGCGTAGGTGGGCTTGTCCTCGTCGTCCTTGCTGCCGATCTGCGCGTAGGCGCCATACCGGCCCAGGCGCACCGACACGGGCTTGCCCGATTTCGGATCCGCACCCAGTTCGCGAGCGCCTGTAGCCTCGTTGCGGTCGACAGTTTCGGTCTTGTCGTCCACCAGCGCCTTGAACGGCTGCCAGAAGCGCTCCAGCAGCGGCACCCAGGCTTCCTCACCGCGGCTGACGGCATCGAGCTCGTCTTCCAGCTTGGCGGTGAAGTCGTAGTCGACGTATTGCGCAAAGTGGCCGGAGAGGAAATTACTGACCGCACGACCGACGTCGGTCGGCTTGAAGCGGCGGCTATCTAGCAGCACGTACTCGCGGCTCAGCAGGGTCTGGATGATGCTGGCGTAGGTGGACGGACGGCCGATGCCGTATTCCTCCAGCGTCTTGACCAGGCTGGCTTCGGAAAAGCGCGGCGGCGGTTCGGTGAAATGCTGGTCGGCCAGGATGTCGGTGAGGGACACCACGTCGCCCTTCTCCAGGCGTGGGAGGCGGCGCTGGTCTTCGTCGTCTTCGTTTTTCTGGTCGCGGCCTTCCTCGTACACGGCCAGGAAGCCTGGGTCGACGATGGTGGTGCCGGTGGCACGGAAGCTGGAATCGCGCAGCGCGAACTCCACCGACACGGTGTTCATGGTGGCGTGGATCATCTGGCAGGCCACGGTGCGCTTCCAGATCAGCTCGTAGAGCTTGCGCTGATCATCACTCAAGTAACTGGCGACGCTGCGCGGCGTGTGCATGGCGGAGGTGGGGCGCACCGCTTCGTGCGCTTCCTGCGCGTTCTTCGACTTGCTGCGATACACCTGCGGCTCGTCCGGCAACGCCTTGGCGCCGTAGTCGCGCTGGATCAACTCGCGAAGTTCGGTGACCGCATCGACGGAGAGTGCCGTGGCGTCGGTACGCATGTAGGTGATCAGGCCTACAGTGCCCTCGGTACCCAGGGGCACGCCTTCGTACAGGCCCTGGGCCACGCGCATGGTGCGGCTGGTGGAGAACCCGAGCTTGCGCGCGGCTTCCTGCTGCAGCGTAGAAGTGGTGAATGGCGGTGCGGGCCGCCGCTTGCGCTCGCGGGAGGTGACCTCGCTGACGGTGAGCCGGCCCTTGGCGGCCTCGATCAGGTGCTCGCGCGCAGCGTTGGCGTCGGCCTCGTTGGTGAGGTCGAACTGCTCGAATTTCTTGCCACGAAGCTGGGTAAGGCGGGCGGTGAAGGCGCCCTCGGCGTGGGCGAGGTCGGCGGTGACCGACCAGTACTCGCGCGCCTTGAACGCTTCGATCTCTTCCTCGCGCTCGACGATCATGCGCAACGCCGGCGATTGCACGCGTCCGGCGGAAAGGCCGCGCTGCACCTTTCGCCAGAGCACCGGCGACAGGTTGAAGCCGACGAGGTAGTCCAGGGCGCGGCGCGCCTGCTGCGCATCGACCAGGTCGTGCGACAGGCGCCGCGGGGAGGCCACGGCCTCCTTGATGGCACGGGGGGTGATCTCGCTGAAGACCACGCGATGCATTTCCTTGCCCTGGGAAAGCCCGCGCTCGCGCAGGATCTCGCTGATATGCCAGGAGATCGCCTCGCCTTCGCGATCCAAGTCGGTCGCGAGATAGATGGAATCGGCGACTTTCGCCGCCTTGGCGATGGCTTCGACGTGTTTCTCGTTGCGCTCGATCACCTCGTAGGCCATGGCGAAGCCGCGGGTCGGATCGACCGCGCCCTCTTTCGGCCGCAGGTCGCGCACATGGCCGTACGAGGCCAGGACGTGGAAGTCCTTGCCGAGGTACTTGTTGATCGTCTTGGCCTTGGCGGGCGATTCGACGATGAGGAGGTTCTTGGCCATTGACTTGCGATCCTGATGAAGCGTATTCGCGTGTGGGCGCATGCCCATGCACATATATCTAGTTGGAAGCACACTGTTGCCGAACGTGTCAAGCCCTATCGCGGCGGCAGGCGCTGGTAACGGTTCCCGGGCAAGGTGGCGACGATGTCCTCCAGCTCAAGCATCAGCAGCATCGAGGCAAGAGATGTCACTGGCAGTGACGTTCTCGTGACCAGGTCGTCCAGGGGCACTGGATCGTCGCCCATCGCGGCCAGCAGGCGCAGGTAGTCGGGATCGTCACGCCAGGCCGGGGCGGCCATGCCACGGGGCTTGGCGGCCTCGGCGCTGCCAAGGCGGGCGGCCAGTTCCCGACCCAGCTCCAGCGCGGCCGGAGCAAGCACCTGGACCACGTCGTCGGCCCGCTGCACCAGCCGGGCACCATCGGCGATGAGCTGATGGCAGCCTTCAGCCAAGGGGTTATGGATGGACCCAGGCACGGCGAACACCTCGCGCCCCTGCTCGGCGGCGAATCGGGCGGTAATCAGGGAGCCGGATTTTTCCCCCGCCTCGATCACCAGGGTGCCCAGGGACAGCCCGGCGATGATCCGATTGCGCCGGGGGAAGTGGTCCGGCCGCGCCGAGGTGCCGGGCGGAAACTCGGTGGCCATGGCGCCCTGGTCCACGATCGCCCGTGCCAACGCCAGGTGCTTGCGTGGGTAGACGCGGTCGGGGCCGGTGCCCACCACCGCGATGGTTGGCCCACCGGCTTCCAGGGCCGCCGTGTGGGCCGCGCCGTCCACCCCATCGGCCAGGCCACTGGTGACCACCAGGCCCGCGGCGGTGAGGTCGCGGGCGAAGGCACGGGCGTTGGCCAGGCCCACGGGCCCCGCGCTGCGCGAGCCGATCACCGCCACCTGGGGCCGGAGCAGCAATGAGGCATCGCCGGCCACCCACAAGGCCACCGGGGCCGGCGTGATGGCCTCCAGCTGGGGCGGAAAGTCTTCGTCGGTGCAACGGAGCAGGCGGTGTCCGGGTTCGGCCATCCAGGCAAGGTCGGCTTCGATCCTTGCTTCATCCGGTGCGGCAAGCCATGCAGCACCTGCCCCGGCGACGCGGTACGCCCCCGGGCGCCGTGCCACGCGATCCAGCGCCGACGTGGCGCTGCGGCCGGCATCGACCAGCAGCTGGCGAAGTCGGGAGGCGGAGAGGCCTGGAGTGCGCAACAGCAGCACCCAGGCGCGATCGTTGTCGAGGTCGGCCATCGGCTCGAGTCTAGAAAAAAAACGGCGCGGCCAGGGCCGCGCCGTCGTGTCAGCCGTGGCGGTTGCGTTACTGCGGGGCCACCAGGTTGTCGCCCTTGTGGATCGGCCGCAGGCCATCCATCACCAGCGCATAGCTGACCTTGTCGAAGGTGCGGAACACCATCACATGGCCGCCATATTCATCGGGAAGCTGCACGTCGCGGCCACTGCCACGGATGAAGCTGTCATGCCCGACGTCGTCGGGGACCTTATCGCCCTTGCTCATGATGGTGAAGGTCGTGCCGTTATCGATGCCATCGCGGGCGCCGACCGACAACGCCACCACCTGCTTGCTGCCGACAGCGGCCATGGCATCGCTGGTGAAGGCGATGACCTTGCCGTTGGCCGGCATCGTCTTGGGCGCGTGCGGGTAGTAGTAAGGATCGTAGGGATGGTCGTCGACCGGCAGCAGGCGGTCGCCCGGGCGGACTTCCCGAGTGGAATCGACCAGCAGCAACGAAGCCGGATCGCCTTCCTTCAGGAGCTCGGCGGTGCCGATGACGGTGACCTCGGTACCCAGCTCATCGCCGCGGCCGGTGTGGCCGTCGTGGCGGGTGTCCTCGGACCAGGGGGTGCTTTGCATCTGCACGCTGGCGTCGAGCTCGTCGCCCACGATCGGGCCGATGGAGCCGTCGCCCTCGTCGGCGAAGCCGCGGAAGATATGGGTGGGACGGACCACCGCGAAGCGCTGGCCCGGACTGCCGACCAGGTCGCCGCGGACGTAGATCTTCTGCCCCGGCGTGGCACGCAGCCGACCCTCTTCCGAGGCCATCACGTAGGGAGCATCCTTGACCTGGTCCGAGTCCATCACCCGCATGTCCTTGAGGAAAATCTTCAAGTCTTTCAGCGGGATGGCCGTGATCGCCTCGTCGTCCTCGCGGACACGGGGCTGCAGGCCCAGATGGGGATTGCCCCCCAGCATCGACAGGTTCAGGACGTCGCCCGGGTAGATCAGGTGCGGGTTACGGACCTGCGGGTTGGCCTGCCAGATTTCCGGCCATAGCCAGGGCTTCTGCAGGAACTTCGCCGAGATCGCCCACAACGTATCACCCCGGCGCACCGTGTAGGTGTCAGGATGCCCGTCGCGTAGCTGCGCAGCCGCCGCATATGCGGCCACGGTAAAAAACATGCTGCCCAGCAGCACGGTGAGCTTCTTGATCATGACGGGTTTTTCCCCCTGCCCCGGTTCCAGCGCGAGTGTAGCTTATTGGTTAAACGCTGCAAGATGAAGATCTTGCGGCCACAACGTTACAATGGACCCGACTTTACCCGCAGGCACGCCTTGGATTTCGCCGACCTGCCCGCATTTTTTCGGCTTCATCACCCTTTTTCTGTAGCTGCTACGTGCCCAGGTGCCCTTCGTGTCCGTCCTGACCATCATCGAATACCCCGATCCGCGCCTGCGCACCGTTGCGGAACCTGTCACCGTGTTCGACGGGGAACTGGCCACCTTCGTCCAGGACATGTACCAGACGATGTACGAATCGGACGGGGTAGGCCTGGCCGCGACCCAGGTGAACGTGCACAAGCGCGTACTGGTGGCCGACATGAGCGCCGATCGCAACGAGCGCCTTTGCCTGATCAACCCGGAGATCCTCGAGAAAGAAGGCTCCCAGGTGTACCAGGAAGGCTGCCTGTCGTTCCCGGGCATCTATGCCGACGTCACCCGCGCGCTGAAGGTGAAGGTGCGCGCCCAGGATGTCACCGGCGCCGAGTTCATCGTCGAGGCCGAAGGTCCGCTGGCGGTTTGCATCCAGCACGAGATGGACCACCTGGCCGGCAAGGTCTTCGTCGATCATCTCTCGCCGCTCAAGCGCAGCTTGCTGCTCAAGCGCATGGAGAAACAGCGCCGCCAGGCGAGCTGACGGTGCCTGCCCAGCCGCTTCGGATCGTTTTCGCCGGCACCCCGGACTTCGCCGTACCCTGCCTTGCCGCGTGCCTTGCCAGCGGCGCGCAGTTGCTGGCCGTCTACACGCAGCCAGACCGCCCGGCCGGACGCGGACGCAAGCTCAGTCCCAGCCCGGTGAAGATGGCAGCGCTCGATGCCGGCATCACGGTGGAGCAGCCAGAGTCGTTGAAAGACGACCAGGTGCGCGCGCATCTGGCCGCTTACCAGCCGGACCTCATGGTGGTGGTGGCCTATGGGCTGATCCTGCCGCGCAAGGTGCTGGCGATCCCGCGCCTGGGTTGCTGGAACGTGCACGGCTCGCTGCTGCCACGGTGGCGCGGCGCGGCTCCGATCCAGCGCGCCGTACTGGCGGGCGACCGGGAAACCGGCGTCGACCTGATGCAGATGGAAGCGGGCCTGGATACCGGCCCCACGCTGATTCGCCGTAGCACCCCGATCACCCGCGACGACACCGGCGGCAGTGTGCACGACCGCCTGGCGGAGCTAGGGGCCGAAGCGCTTGCCGAAGGATTGGCGCGTGTGATGGCCGGTGAAGTACTCACGCCCACGCCACAACCTGCTGAAGGCGCCACCTACGCTCATAAGCTGGACAAGGCTGAAGCGCTGCTCGATTTCAACCTCCCGGCGCTCGACCTGGAACGCAAGGTACGTGCCTTCGATCCATGGCCCGTGGCCGAAGCGGACATTGCAGGCGAGCGCGTGCGCGTGTGGGATGCGCGGGCCATGCCATGGGCCGGTGACACCGCGCCGGGAAGCGTCGTCAATGCCTCGCGCCAGGGCATCGACCTTGCCAGCGGCGAGGGCATGTTGCGCATCACCTCCGTGCAACGCGCCGGCGGCCGCCGCATCGCGGCGGCGGATTATCTAAACGCACGCACCGAACTGCGGACACCTTAGAGCCATGGCGCGCAAGCCGCCCACGCCTACCGACACCCGTGCCCTGGCGGCGCTGGCCCTCGCCGAGGTCGCCCTGCATGGCAAGTCGTTGCGTGATGCACTCGATCGCCACACCCGGGCCCTGCCCGACAGTCGCGACCGCGCCCTGCTGACCGCCCTGCTCAACGAAGGCGCGCGTTGGTGGATCCGCTTCGATGCCGCGCTCGACATCCTGCTCGAACGCCCGTTGCGACAAAACGAACCGGCGGTCCACGCCCTGATGGTGATCGGCCTGGTCCAGCTCGAAGTGCTGGAGATGGCGCCGTATGCCGCGGTGGCGGCCACGGTGGAGGCCGCTCGCGCGCTGCATCGCCCGCGCCACGCCAATCTCGTCAATGCCGTGCTACGGCGTTGGCAGCGCGAACGCGTAGCCTTGCTGGCGCGCCTGGATGAAGACCCGGCCACGCGCAGTTCGCATCCGGCCTGGCTGGTCCAGGCCATCCAGGCCGATTGGCCCGACCAAGCCGTGGCGGTGCTCGACATTGCCAATCTCGAACCCCCGCTGATGCTCCGGGTAAACCGCCGCCGCGCCCAGCGCGAGGCAGTGATCCAGGCGCTGGTGGGCGACGCCCATGAGGCCCACGCCCACTCCTGGCTTGCCGACGCCATCGTGTTGCCGCACAGCACCGACGTGACCCGCCTGCCCGGTTTCGACGAAGGCCTGTTCGCAGTTCAGGATGGTGCAGCGCAGATCGCCGCCGATGTGCTGGACCTTGCCGACGGCCAGCGCGTACTCGATGCCTGCGCGGCCCCCGGTGGCAAGGCCTGCCACGTACTCGAACGCGCCGACGTCACCTTGGTCGCCGTCGAGCACGACATCCACCGCGTGCCGCGGATCGAACAAAATCTGACACGGCTGGGGCTGGCCGCGCAGGTACTTGCCGGCGATGCCGGCGAGCCGGCGACATGGTGGGACGGCAAACCGTTCGACCGCATCCTGATCGATGCACCGTGCTCGGCCAGCGGCGTCATCCGGCGCCGGCCCGACGTACGGCTGCACCGCCGCCCTTCGGACATCGCCACACTGGGTTTGCAGCAGCGGCGCATCTTGGCGGCGTGCTGGCCGCTGCTGTCCCCCGGCGGCCGCCTGGTCTACGCCACCTGTTCGCTCCTGCGCGCCGAGAACGAAGCGGTGATCGGCGATTTCCTGCGCGACACGCCCGACGCACGCATCGTGCCCCTGTCGCTTGCCGATGGCCGGCCGGCCGGGGCGGGGTGGCAAATTCTTCCCGGCGATGGCGACCTCGACGGCATGTACTATGCAGCGCTTACCAAGGTGCCCGACTGACGGGCCAGGCGCCCGATGGTCCAGTCCGCTCCAGACCGCTTGAAGATCCAACTGATCGCCCGCGACAACGGCGCGGGGCTGACGCGCGACCTCGCCGTGCTTGCCGAGGTGCTCGAAGCCTCTGGCTGCCAGGTGACGGTGCGGGCGCTCGGCCACCGCGGCCGCATCGGCACGGCACTGCGCATGATGAAGGCGAAGCTCAGGCGGCGACTGAAGCTGCGCCCCCGCTTCGACATCAACCTGATGCTCGAGCGGGTACGCCCGGAATTCTTCGGCAGCGCGCGCCACGAGGTGCTGGTACCCAACCCCGAGTGGTTCAACGACGACTGGAAACCGTTTCTGCCGGCGTTTTCCCTGGTGCTGGCCAAGACCCGCCACGCCGAACGGATCTTTGGCGAACTGGGCTGCCGCACGCGTTACGTGGGCTTCGTGGCACCAGACCGTTACCGCCCCGGCCTGGTGGCGCCCCGCGCCGGATTCCTCCATGCGCCCGGCCGCAGCGGCAACAAGGGCAGCCACGCGCTGCTTGGGCTTTGGGCGGCGAACCCGCACTGGCCGATGCTTACCCTCATCTGGCGGCGCAAGCGCGTGGACATCGATCCGCTCCCGGCCAATGTCATCTGGCACCGGGAATATGTGCCTGACGACGAACTGCTACGGTTGCAGAACACCTTGCGCTTCCATCTGTGCCCGTCGCGCACCGAGGGCTATGGCCATTACCTTGCCGAAGCGCTGGGTGCCGGCGCCGTCACCATCACCACGGACGCCGAGCCGATGAACGAACTGGTGACCCCCGAACGCGGCGTGTTGGTGAAGGCCCATCCCGCAGGAAAGCAAGCCCTGGCCACGCTCTACGACTACGAGCCGGAGGCCATGCGCCAGGCCATCGAACACTGCTTGTCGATGGAACCAGCGGAAGTGACGCAGTTGGGCCGGGCCGCCCGGACATGGTTCGAAGACAATCGCCGCGATTTTGCCACCCGCCTTCTCGAGGCCCTGCATGGGCTCGACTAAACGCCGGGTGCAGTTGATCGCGCGCGACAACGGTGCCGGTCTTTCGCGCGACCTGCGCCTGCTCGAAGGCATCCTGAAAGATTTCGGCTACCGCGTGGTGGTGCTAAAACTCGGTAACCATGGTCGTCTGTCGCATCGCCTGCACCGGTTGGGCGTGCGCCTGTCGCGACTGGCCGGCGGATGGCTGCGTGGTGAGGGCAACGCCCGCTTCGACCTGAACCTGATGATCGAGCAGGTACGGCCTGAGTATCTCGGGCAGGCGCGTCGCAATGTGTTGCTGCCCCACCCGGAATGGTTCAATCAGGCCTCCCGGCGCGCCTTGCCTGGCATCGACCGGGTGCTGGCCAAAACACGCCACGCCGAACGCCTGTTCGGCGAACTGGGCTGCGACACCCAATGGGTGGGTTTTCTCGGCGCCGACCATCGCCGCGTGGGTGAACAGTACCGTCGCCGGGAATTCCTGCATGCGCCAGGTGTCAGCGGCAACAAGGGCAGCGAGCGCCTGCTCATGCTGTGGAACCGGCATCCGGAATGGCCCAGGCTCACCCTGGTATGGCGCCGCAAGCTCGAACACCCACCGACAGTGCCGGCAAACGTCACCTGGCTCACCCACTACGTGCCGCAGGATGAACTGCTGGCTCTGCAGAACGACATCCTGTTCCATCTTTGCCCCTCGCAAACCGAGGGCTACGGCCATTACCTGGCTGAATCGGTGAGCACCGGCAACGTGGTGATCACTACGGATGCCGAACCGATGAACGAGCTGGTCACCGCCGGGCGCGGCGTGTTGGTAGCGGCCCATGCGGTGGGCACGCAGGACCTCGCCACGCTGTTCGATTTCGACGATGCCGCGATGGAAGCAGCGATCGAACGCTGCATCGCCATGGACGATGCGCAAGCCACGCGCCTTGGCACGGCGGGGCGCGCATGGTACGACGACAACCGCCGCGGTTTCCTCGAACGCTTCCGACACGCCCTGGACAACCTGATGGCCAAGCCGCCATGACCACCGTGCGCATCGTCGCCCGCGACAACGGTTTCGGCCTTTCCGGCGAGATCGCCACCTTGCGTGGCGCACTGACCGAGCTCGGCTGCCATGTCACCGTGATTTCATTGGGCGAGGCCGCCGAACACGAACGCTGGCGCCTGGGCGACAAGCGCCTGCGATCGCGTCTGATGGCCCGGTGGCACCGGCGCCCGCGAGGCGGCCAGGTCGACATGAACCTGATGTTCGAGCACGTATGGCCAGCGCAAATGGGCATGGCCCGGAAGAACATCGTGCTGCCCCATCCGGAATGGTTCGACAACAAGGACGTACGCCACCTTCCATGGGTGGACCAGGTATGGACCAAGACCCGTCATGCCGGCGACCTGTTCGCACCGTTCGGCCGTCCGACGCGTTTTATCGGTTTCGATAGCCGCGATCGCATGGATCCTTCCGTACCGCGAGAACGAGCGTTCTTCCACCTGGCCGGGGCCAGCCCGCTCAAGGGAACGCTGCGACTGATGCACGAATGGGCCGCCAACCCGCACTGGCCCACGCTAACCGTGGTGCGCAACAAGCCGGGACCGAAAGATCCGCAGGCGCCCAATATCCGCGTACTTGCCGGCTACTGCGAAGAGTCGGAGTTGCAGCGCCTGCAGAACGCGCACCTGTTCCACCTGTGCACTTCGCGTACCGAAGGCTATGGCCACTACATCACCGAGGCGATGAGCGTGGGCGCCGTGGTGATTACCGTGGACGCGCCGCCGATGAACGAACTGGTGACATCCGAACGCGGCCTTCTAACCGCCGCCACCGCCGGCGACATGCATGCCCTGGCCACGCTGTACGACTTCGACAAACCCGCATTGGCCAGCTGCATGGCGCGTGCCATGACGATGGGCGACGACGAGATCGCACGGCTTGGTGGAGCGGCACGCGCGTGGTTCGCGCAGAACAAGGCCGGGTTCGGCGAACGCCTGAGCCAAGCGCTGGCTGGCGTGACCCTCTAGCCGACCGCGACCGACGCGCGCAGCGGTTCGTATCGCTCCGCGCGCATGCCATCGAGCTGGATGACGGCGTCGGCGGCTTCCTCGATATGGGTATCCAGGCCGCGCAACGCCCGTATCGTGCCTTGGGCCCGCGTCTGCGCGAGGATCTGGTTATTGGGCATGGACATATCGTTCGGGTCGGCCGGTGCCCGCGATGGATGGTCCAGGTGTACAGCGAGGGCCGCGAATTTCAGCTGCCTGCGTTGGCGGCCGAGGTTGTCCAGGCGAGCGGCCAGTTCCAAGTCTTCGCTGCCATAGCCCTCCATGCGCTCATCGAAGCCGTTGACGGCCATGAGGTCATCCTTCCAGAAACTCATGTTGCAGCTCATGACCCGCCCGCCGCGCCGTGCCCGCGCCTTGAAGGCGGCAAGCCAGGGATGGCGCAGGGCATACAGGCGCCGTGAGCCGCTGCTGCGGCGGAAGTCGCCATCCACCAGCGGGTGGTAATGGGCGCTACCACCGGCAAGCAATCGCGTGGTCTCGCGCGCCGTCACGCACAGGCGGCCGCCCTGCAGGTAGAAGCCCGGCTGGGCGAAACGCATGTGATCGGCGATGAAATGGGGGTGCAGCACCATATCCCCGTCGATGAGAATAATGTAATCGCCTTTGGCCGCCACGATGCCGCGGTTCCGCGCCCGCGCGGCACGGAAGCCCAGGTCTTCCTGCCACACATGGCGCAGCGGAATGCTGAACTCCGGCGCCTGCGACGCGATCAGCCCGGCGGTGTCGTCATTGGAGCCGTCGTCGGCCACGATGATCTCATCGGGCATGAGGGTTTGCCGGCGCAAAGACTCAAGCACCAGCGAAAGGGCCGAAGCCCAGTTATATGTCAGCACTACGATGCTTATGGTTGCTTCGCTCATGCCTTGACCCGCCCGGGAAACGAAAACCGGCACGCGGCCGGGAAATTGATCTTAGGTTTTCTCGTCCATGGTGCCCCTGGCTGCATTCATCCGGCTTTCCCCAACTCTTAAGGCCGGTATCCGTGTTGCAGCAGCCACAACTTTACGAACTTGCGTCGTACGTATTCGATTCTCACCAGCGCGTACAAAAGCCCGCGCCAGCCATCGAGGAATCCTGCGCGAAAAACGTAACCCCTCAGGAAACGCCACGCGGGACTGAACAGGATTTGCCCTACATTGGCGCGTTTTCCTGCCGCAAACAAGTGTTCGGCCATCATCTGGGCGTAGCGCTCCTGTTTTCCCAGCTGTTCAGCGAGCGAGCGATAGGGGTGGTGCTCGAGGTTTCCGGGCAGCCGGCCGATGGCGCCATCAACGCTTACAGCCTCATGGATCTCCCGTTTTCCGCGCCATCCGCCCTGCCTGCGATCGAACAGACGCAGCACGCGATCGGGGTAGGCATTGCCGTGGCGGAGGAACTTGCCGAAATATTCCGACAGGCGGGCAAAGCGATAGCCCGCCATGCCGGGGAAACCCTTCGCGTGGGCGGTTTGGATCGCCTGGCGCAAGGTTGCATCGACGCGTTCATCGGCGTCCAGGCACAGCACCCAGTCGTGCCGGGCCTGCGATACGGCGAAATCCTTCTGCGAACGAAATCCTGTGAAGGCGCGGTCGATCACGCGCGCGCCGCGGGCGCGGGCAAGGTCGGCGGTGCCGTCGGTGGAACCGGAATCCACCACTACGATGTCGTCGCAGAAGGCGAGCGAATCCAGGCACGCCCCGATGCGGTCGGCTTCGTTGAAAGTGATGATGCAGGCGGACAGCGGGATGTTGGTCATCGATGCGATGGTCGGGCCATGGGCATCGCGCATAATGCCAGCTTCGCCGCGACCGGACCTGATCGAACGTGCCCACCAGCCTGATGCTCGCCACCGAGCTCTATGCCCTGCCGATCCTGCGGCCGCTGGCTGCGGCAGCGCTGGCGCGCGGGCACGAGGTGGGCTGGATCGTCACCGACCGCGTGGCCGCCCAGCTGGCGCCGGACGAACGCAGGCTTGCCACCTGGCGCGCCGTCGAAGCCAGCGGCGCCCAGGCGGTGTTTTGCGCGGCCAACTGGGTATCGCCGCGCCTGCCGGGCACCAAGGTGCAGGTGTTCCATGGGTTCAACGCCGAGAAACGTGACCCCGGCCGCGGTCATTTCGCCCTGCGGGGATTTTTCGACCTGTACCTGACGCAAGGCCCCGCCACCACCGCGCCGTTCGAACAGCTCGCTCGCGAGCATGGCTATTTCGCCGTGCGTGAAACCGGCTGGCCCAAGCTTGATCCGCTGTTCAAACCGGCCGCACCGTCGGCGGACCTGAATCCGCACGATGGCCGCCCGGTGGTGATGTTTGCCTCGACCTTCAGCCATCGCTTGAGCTGCGCGCCGCTCGTGCTGGATACGCTCCGCCAGCTGGTGGCCCGCGGTGACCGCTATTGGCTGCTTACCCTGCACCCGAAGTGCCCGCCCGAGCTCTTCGAGGCCTATCGCAGCCTGGCCGGACCGCATGCCCGATTCGAGGAATCCGGGCGGTTGATGGACATGCAGCGGGCCGCCGACGTATTGCTATGCGATACCTCGTCGGTGCTGCACGAATTCGCCGTGCAGCTCAAACCGGTGGTGACGGTGCGCAACCGCCTGCCCAAGCCGTTCATGCTCGACGTGCAGGATCCAGGCGAGATCGACGGCGCCATCACTACCGCCTTGTCGCGTCCGGAAGCCCTGATGCAGGCCGTGCGCGACCACGCCGATGCCATCCATCCCTGGCGTGATGGACGCTCGTCCGAGCGCATGCTGGACGCGGTGGACGCCTTCCATCGGGGCGAACTTGGGGCCCTGAAGCGCAAGCCCTTGAACCTGGTGCGCCGCTACAAGGCCTGGCGGGACATCCAGGAACTGGTCGGCCACGTGGATTCCACTCCCGCGGGGTAGAATCCCGGCCATCCACCACGAGCGGACTCCCGCCCTTGCAGCCAAGCAGCTTTTCCCGTCGCGAACATCTCCGCGCCCTGTGGCCGTGGCTCCCTGTCTGGACCCTCGTGGCGCTGGTGGGAATTTTCTCCCATGGCCCGATGCCGATGTATTCCACGCGCACGCTGGCCGTGGCCTGGGAAATGTGGAACCAGCACCACTGGCTGGTGCCGCACAACAACGGCGAGCCATACAGCGAGAAGGTGCCGCTGGTGTTCTGGATGATCCACGCCGGCTGGCTCGTGTGGGGCGTGAACGACATCTGGCCGCGCATCCTGGAAGTGATCTACGGCGGCGCCCAGTTGATCCTGGTGTCGGTCCTGGGTCACCGCCTGTTCCCGAACCGCGCCTGGGTGGCCAAGGCGGCACCGTGGCTGCTCATGTCGCTGGCCTACGCCTTCTTCTTCGGCCTGCAGATCATGTACGACGTGCTGCTGGCGGTGTGGGTACTGGCGGCATTGCTATGCCTTACCCCGCGTGCCGATCGCAGCGAGCCGCGCTGGCTTTTCTTCGCGCTGTTCATTGGCCTGGGTCTTTTGACCAAGGGTCCGGTGATGCTGCTGCACGTGGTGTTCCCGTGGCTCCTGGGTCCGTTGTGGAACGATTGGGCGCGAGCGAACCGTGGCCGCTGGTATGGCCGTGGCGTGGCCGCCCTGCTGGGTGGTTTCGCCATCCTGCTGTGCTGGGCGCTGCCGGCGGGCTTCAGCGGCGGTGAGGCTTACCGCCAGCGGTTGTTCTTCACCCAGACGGCCGGCCGCGTGGTGGACGCGTTCGACCATGCCGAACCGTTCTGGTTCTACGCCATGTGGCTGCCGGCGCTGCTGTTCCCGATCATCGCCTGGCCGCGTGCCTGGGCGGCGGTGGCAAGCCTGCGCCGTCCGCTGGATCCTGGCGTGCGCTTCGCGCTGTGCTGGATCGTGCCGGTATTTGTGTGCTTCTCGCTGATCAGCGGCAAGCAGCCGTATTACCCTCTGCCGGAATATGCCGGCTTTGCGTTGCTGGTGGCGGGCGCGGTATCGAGTTTCCGCGAGAAGCGTCCGGACCTTGCCTTCAACTACGCCCTGGGCACCTGGCCGCTGGCGCTGGGCGGGTTCGCGGTGGCGGCGGGCATGTTCATCCTGCCGAACCTGGTGGAAAGCGGCCAGGCGCACGATTCCTGGTTCGTCGACTTCTCCCATTACAGCCGCTACTTCGCCATCGTCTATTTCATCCTGGGCGCCCTGCTGTTGCTGCGCGGTCGTGGCGAAACCCGTCGTCTGGCGATCGCCGGACTGGTGGGCACGCTGGCGCTCAATACGCTGTTCACGCTCAGCTCCTGGCAACGCTTCGACCTAACGCCCGCGGCCGTGTACCTGGGCCGCGCGCAGGCCGAAGGCAAGGCCGTGGGCAACCTTGCCTACTACGAAGGCCAGTTCCACTTCGCTGGCCGCATGGATCAACCCGTCACGCGACTTCGCGAAGGCCAGGAACTGTTCGATTTTGCCAAGGCGCATCCCGATGGCCTGGTGGTGACCTATGGCACCAAGCTCGACTCGGACGAACTTCGTTATGCCCAGCTGGTGCAGCCGTTCCGCTCCGACTTCCTGGTGATCTGGAAGGCGGCCGCATTGGCCGCCCTCCGCCAGGGCCACCAGCCGGCGGAACCGGCCACGTCCACCTTGATCTACCCCCCGGGCTACTGGCGCTACAAAGCCCTCAAATGAGCCGCGTCGAGGCCCTGCGCAAGCAACTGGACGGTCCGCGCGATGGTGCCCTGCTGCGGTTTTCGCTGGGCTCGGCCCTGTTAGAGGACGGTGATACCGCCGAGGGGATCGTGCAGCTGCATCGCGCGGTCGCTTTCGATGCGGACTACTCCGCTGCCTGGAAGCTGCTTGCCCGGGCACAGGCAGGCAGCGGCGACACCGCGGCCGCCATTGAAAGCTACGAGCACGGCATTGCCGCCGCGCAGCGCCGCGGCGACAAGCAAGCGGAAAAAGAAATGACGGTCTTCCTCCGGCGACTTACGCGCTAGCGGGCTGTTGCCGGCGCGAATACGGCGAAGGGCGGTCGTCGGCGCTATAGCGCTTGTAGTGCCACTGGTATTGCGCGAATGCCAGCTCCACGCACTGCTCCACGCCCCGGTTCAGCGCTGCACAGGCGATCTTGAGGTCGGCTGCGACAAGGCCGTCGGGCGCCGGCAGGATATGGATGCGGAACCCCTCGCCGTCGGGCAGGCGTTCGGCAAAGCTGAAGAGCACCGTAGCGCCGGTGCGCGCTGCCAGCCGCGGTAGCAAGACCATGGTTAGAGCCTCCACCCCGAAAAACGGGGCGAATTCACCCTCGCCGGCGCGGGGCTTCTGGTCGGGCAGGATGCCCACGGTGCCGCCGGCAGCCAGGCGCTTGTAGAGCGTGCGGACACCGGCACCTTCCGCGCGCACCTGTTCGGGCGCCAGTGCGCCGCGCACCTTGCGCAGCAGCGTTTCCACCGCCGCCACCCGCGGCGGACGGTAGAGGATGGCCATCGGCGTGCGACTGCATAGCCAGTAGTTCAGAAGCTCCCAGCAACCTAAGTGCGGCGCGGCGATGATGGTGCCCTTGCCGCTGGCGATCGCCGCCTCGAACAGCTCAAGGCCACGCACTTCGCGCACCAGGCCCAGCGCCTTTTGCGCGCCGCCGCCCCAGATATTGGCCATTTCGGTGAGCGAGCGGCCGCTTTCTTCCATGGTTTGCTTAAGCAGGGCGGCTTGCGCCGTATCATCCAGCGCCGGGCGCACCAGCTTCAGGTTCACCGCCGTATGACGTGCCGCCTTGCTGTGCAGGGCCAGCGACAACCGGCCGATGGCATCGCCCAGCCGGTGCATGGCCTTGAGCGGCAACAGGCTGAAAAGCCGCAACAACAGGTAGACGAGGTAGATGTCGGGACGCATCCGCCCATGGTAACCCGGCGCCGCTTGCCGCTAAATTCGCAGGCATGATTGCCCTTATCCAGCGTGTCAGTTCCGCCCATGTCGAAGTGGACGGCGAAAGCATCGGGGCCATCGGCGCGGGACTGCTTGCCCTGGTCGCGGTGGAGCCCGGCGACGGCGAAACCCAGGCCAGGCGCATGGTCGAACGCCTGCTCGGCTACCGGGTGTTCGCCGACGAGGCCGGGAAAATGAACCGTTCCCTTACCGACACCGGCGGCGGCCTGCTGCTGGTAAGCCAGTTCACCCTCGCCGCCGACACCCGGAAGGGCATGCGGCCTAGCTTTACCTCAGCCGCCGCCCCGGAAGAGGGCCGGCTGTGGTTCGACCGGCTGGTGGACTTGGCGCGTGCTGCCTACCCGGGGGTGGAAACCGGCCGGTTCGGTGCCCATATGATGGTTCACCTGTGCAACGACGGCCCTGCGACCTTCCATCTGGAGGTTCGCTGATCCCGGCCGATAACCGTGGCACCAGGCCTCGCCGGTGAAGTTGCCCGGGCCAAGGACATGGATACCGACGACATGGCGCGATTCTTGCGTGCCTGTCCGACCGCCCATGTTCTTGATACTGGTCATAAAATCACCATATTGGTATAATGGTTAGTCATGCAGATAGCGGCGGTCGGAATGAATAGCAAAGCCCACGAGCAGCAATCGGAAATCAAACAGCTCATTTCCAAGGGGCTCGAACAGGGCTACCTGACTTACGCTGAAATCAACGATCACCTCCCCGACGACATCGTCGATCCGGAGCAGATCGAAGACATCATGGCGGTGCTCAAGGGCGTCGGCATCGAAGTACACGACGCCGCCCCGGACACCGACACCATCGCCGACGGTGCCTCGCCGGGCGCCACCGGCGACGACGAAGCCGCTGCCGAAGAAGCCGTGGCCCTGCTGTCGGCGGTCGACGCCGAAGTCGGCCGCACCACGGATCCCGTCCGCATGTACATGCGCGAGATGGGCACGGTGGAACTGCTCACCCGCGAAGGCGAAATCGCCATCGCCAAGCGCATCGAGGAAGGCCTGAACCAGGTGCAGACCGCCCTGGCCAGCTTCCCGCTCACCATCCAGCTGCTGCTGGAGGAATACGACCAGCACCTGGAAGGCAAGCGTCGCCTGTCCGAGATCCTGGCAGGCTTCGCCGACCTTGAAGAACTGGCCGACCAGGAGAAAGCCCTGGCCGCCGAGGCCGCGCTGAACGCCCCGCCGGTGGAAGAAACCGACGAGGAAGAAACCGACGACACCGTCGAGGAAGAGGAAGCCGGCCCGACCGGTCCCGATCCCGAAGAGGTCAAGCGCCGCATGGAAGAACTGCGCTCGCTCAGCGCGAAGTTCCAGAAGGCAGCGCCCAAGGCCGAGATCAACGACAAGAAGGTGTTGAAGATCCGCGACCAGATGGCCGAGGCCTTCCTGAAGCTGAAGCTTCCGTCCGCGCTGATCGACGGCTTCGTGCGCAAGCTGCGCGAGGTGGTGAACGACATCCGTCACCACGAGCGCGTGCTGATGGACATCTTCGTCAAGCAGGTGAAGATGCCGCGCGCGGAATTCCTCAAGACCTTCCCCTCCAACGAAGGCAACCTGGAGTGGGCCGCCGAGCTCGGCCGCAAGCGCCAGAAGTGGTCGCCGAACATCAAGACCTACCGCGAGGCCATCGACGGTGAGCAGGAAAAACTCGCCACCATCGAGCGCACGCTGTACCTGCCGCTGACCGACATCAAGGACATCAACCGCGCGATGAGCGTGGGTGAGGCCAAGGCCCGCCGCGCCAAGAAGGAAATGGTCGAGGCGAACCTGCGCCTGGTGATCTCCATCGCCAAGAAGTACACCAACCGCGGCCTGCAGTTCCTCGATCTGATCCAGGAAGGCAACATCGGCCTGATGAAGGCCGTGGACAAGTTCGAATACCGTCGCGGCTACAAGTTCTCAACCTACGCCACGTGGTGGATCCGCCAGGCCATCACCCGCTCGATCGCCGACCAGGCACGCACCATCCGTATCCCGGTGCACATGATCGAAACGATCAACAAGTTGAACCGCATTTCCCGCCAGATGCTGCAGCAGTTCGGCCGCGAGCCGACGCCTGAAGAGCTGGCCAAGGAAATGGAGATGCCCGAGGACAAGATCCGCAAGGTGCTGAAGATCGCCAAGGAACCCATCTCGATGGAGACTCCGATCGGCGACGACGAAGATTCGCACCTTGGCGATTTCATCGAGGACACCAACGCCAGCTCGCCGATCGAATCGGCGACGGAGACGGGCCTGATGGAAACCGTCCGCGACATCCTGGCCGGCCTCACCCCGCGGGAAGCGAAGGTGCTGCGCATGCGCTTCGGCATCGACATGAATACCGACCACACCCTCGAGGAGGTTGGTAAGCAGTTCGATGTCACACGTGAGCGTATTCGCCAGATCGAGGCGAAAGCGTTGCGCAAGCTGCGTCATCCGAGCCGCTCGGAGCAGCTGCGGTCGTTCCTCGATATCGATTGATATCCAGGGCGTCTGGCAGTCAGGAATAAGGCCCGCTTCGGCGGGCCTTTTCTTTGGCTGCGCAAGGCGGTCTTTTCCTGCAAGCGTAAGGATGGCCCGGCGATACCATGGTTGTCGTTGAATCGAATGGCAGGACGCCATGCAGGACACAAGCCCACCGTCGATGGTCGTCGACATTCCCGTCGGCGGGATCGAGGTTGATTCCCATACGGGTGTCGATACCGCGCTGGTCGATGGGCAAAGGCTGCCTGTGCAGTTCGACCTCGACCAACGCGTCTGGACGACCGCGCATCAGGACGGCACCCCATCGCTAGCACTTGCATGCCTCAATGATGACTCGCGCCTGCGGCGAGTCGAACTCCCCGGCATGCCAGCCGTACCGCTCAACGCCAGGCCAATACCGCAGTTTCTTCACTTCGTGTGGGTAGGTCATCGCCTTATGCCCGAAGCGCTCGTAAACCGCGTGCTGCTGAACGCGTTGCGCACACCAGGCTTTCGGACCATCGTTCATGTGGGCATGGATGACCCTTCGCTGCTGGCCGCCATGCGTAACCGACTGACTGATCGAGTGCCATGGGTCAATGTGCTCAGTCTTGATGACGAGCCGTGCTTTTCCGCGTTCCGAGAATTGCCGGTCCATCGTTACTACCGCGCTTTCATTGAAGAGACAACGCGAAACTATGGCGCCGCCTCGGATCTCCTGCGGCTCTGGCTAGTTTATGCGTACGGCGGCGTGTACCTGGATGTCGACGACGTATTCGCCGACGAGGTCGATATCAATGCTCACCTGCTGGCAGCCCGGGGCGATCTTCTTCTTGGTAGCCGCTATAGCGATCCGCTACACGGCTTCGCCGGATACAACCAGAGTCATTTCGCCAGTCACGCGGGTAACCCCGTACTGATGTGCATGCTCGATGAAGCGTGCCTGCGCCTTGAAGCATCGCCTGCGTTCTTCGCCGATCGCCCATGGGGCAGGCCCGGGGAGCCGGAAGATCACCGGATGAATGCCTACATCCGTGCCGTGTTTCACCTGACAGGGCCCCAGCTATTCACTGACATGATTTCAGCGCTTCGACCCGACATAGCGTCTGTCGAGGCTAACCTCCTGCGCGCGATGGAAGTACTGCACTACTCCCCGGATCGACCTCGATACCGCGCCGAATCGTACCTGGCGACTGCCAACGCAGCCCTGATGCATTACCTACCGTTTCGTGATGGGCCGTTTCGGGTGGTAATCGGTAGTGCGGGATCATGGAACGATCAGAACGTCTAGAAGAAAGAGCCCGCGTTCGCGGGCACTTTCTCCACTACCCTAAAGCTCACCCCATATCGTAGAAGAACTGCTCGCGATCGATCTTGTCGTTCTTCACGTGATAGACGCAAATTTCGGTCATCTCTATGCGGCCGTGTTCCTTCATCGTCACGTCCAAGGTCATCGCGAGGCTGAACCAGTTGCCGGCCACGGTGGCGTCGCTGATCTTGACGCCGTGCATTTCCTTCACGCTCGCCTGGAAGGCCTCGCCCTTCTTGAAAATCGCGTCCAATCCCTTGACGTCGCCCATATCGGCCTGGTGTGAACCCGGCGCCTCGAAGCTTTCGGCATCCTGCGCGTAAAGCTCCTTTTGCGCCGCCTCGAACTCACCGCTCCGACACAGCTCCACCAAACGCTTGGCTACCGATTCAGTGCTCATCGCTGTCGCTCCAGGGGATAGGGACCCCGAGGGTACGCCCGGAGTCGTGACGAAAGAAGGACCAATTCGTGGACCTTCCCTGGTCCATCGCCATCCATGTCAACCGTAGGGCCTACAGCTGCGACACGGCCAGCTTGCGGTCGGGCTCGGCGTTGTCCACCTTCTCCGCCAGCAGAGAGCTTGCCAGCTGGATCAGCGAGCCCAGGCCGTTGCCGCCTTCGCCACCCAGGACGATCTTCGGCACGATGGCGACCTGGCCGTCGCGAATGGCATCGGCGAACTGTGAGCCGAGCGTGTTGATCAGCTGCAGGCGGGCGCCCTCGCCCGTCAGCGCCGTGGACTTGGCCTGGATGGCCTCGGCCTCGGCCTTACCCACCGCGGCGATGGCGGACGCGCGGCCGCTACCTTCAGCCGTCAGGCGGCCGCGCTCGGCATCGGCGTCGATGCGGATCACCTCGGCGCGGCGGTCGGCCTCGACCACCGCAGCCTCACCCACATTGCGCTTGATCTGGATGTGGATCATCGAGTTGGTGAGCTCGGCCTGGATGTCCGTCTTGGCGCGGGCTTCGCGCAACGAACGCTCCTTGGCGGTGGATTGCTCCTGCAGTTCGAAGGTGGCCACCTGCTCCAGTGCCACCTGGCGGTCACGCAACTGGTTCAGCAGCGCGTCGATGCGGCTGCCTGAGGCGTTGCCGGCACTACCGTGCGGCGTGCCGATCAGTACCTCCTGCAGTTCCAGGTTGTAGAGGGCGAAGCGCGACTTCATGTCGACGCCTGCGATCTCCTGGATGTCCGCGCGATTCTGGATCAGCTGGATCAAGGTCTTTGTCTGGCCGATGTTCTTGAAATAGGCACTGACCATCGGGTCGAGCGTCTGGTCGACCAGGCGCTTGATGTCACCGAAGCGCTGCACCACCAGCGGGGCTTTCCTATAGTCGATGTGCACCACCACCGACAGCGGGAGCAGCGGCTCGAAAGCATCCTTGGTGATCAGCGACACTTCGGTCAGGTTCTCATCGAACTTGTGCACGTTGGTCACCTCCGGCGTCCACTTCAAGATGAAGTTGGTGGTCGGCACCAGCTGGATCTTGCCGGCGTAGGTATTGAAGGCGTACTTGCCCGGCAGCAGCGGCTCCTTCCACACGCCGCGGCAATCGCTGTCTACCAATTCGCCGTGGGAATACCCCTCGCCCGAGCGGTCCGCGCCGGTCTTCCCGATGTAGGAAACCACCACGCCCACGAAACCCACCGGTACGACGGTCTTGGGAATGAAGTCCACCGTGGCGAACAGGCGATTGATGTAATACGTGCCCTCCACCAGCACCTGGTGCTGGCGGCCGCGGTAGCCGCCGGCGCGCAGGAAGGCGTCGATGTTCTGGAAGTTGTTGTGGAAGGTGGCCTTGTTGGCCGGGTCGTGGCCAGCGCGCGGGGCGACGATCTCGTCCGGCGGCAGCACCGGGCCGTCGTGGATGGTCACCACGCCCAGCATGTCGTGGCCGTTTTCCTCATTGGCCGTGGACTGCCGGCCGACGATCACCACCGGCGAAAAACCACCGCGCTGCGAGAGCACCGTGCCCATCTGCTCGATGGTGCCGCGTTCATCCTGCGACAACAGCAGGCCATGCACATGCGACGCGGTGATGATGGCGAACTGCGCCACGTTCAGTGCGTACGTACCTTCGCGCAGGATCATCCGTTGCGGGCCCTTCTGGCCGCCGGCCTTCAGGAACTCGGCCACGTCTTCCACACCGGTGTCCACCGTGCGGCCGAGCGCCTGGCCGTCGAGCAGGTCGTGGCCATCGCGGGCAAAGATGTAGCCGATCTCACCCTGCGGGATGGTGACCAGCTCCGCCTTGTGCACGCGGTACTGGAACGGGAAGAAATAATGCAGGCCGCCGCGCAGCACGGCCGGCTGGTAACCGACTTCACCTTTTAGTGCGATAAGGCCACGCGCGATCGAGGCGGCGCCCCACAGGCGCTCCACGATACCGACGCGATCGTTGGGGATGTAGACAATGGCGCGCGACGCATACACCAGCAGCGCCAGCACAGCGACACCTACCGAAGTTGCAACAAGCCAGGTCATTTCGAAGTTCCTTTGACAGGTAGAAGATCCGGCGCGATGCCGGGGAGTTGGAAAGTGGTCGTGGGTGCGCAGGCGAGCGGCCGACGGCGCCCGCCTGACGAACGCGGGCGGGAACACGGCTTTGCGTTGTGAGTGGCCCTTGCTTGCTCGGCTTACCCGATCAGGTGGGAGAGCTCGCCCATGGCGAGCGTTGCGTTCTGGCCCAGCACGTCGAGCTCCTCGACGATGTTGGCCAGCGGGGCATGCGAAGAGATCTGGCCGAACAGCACGTAGTGATTGCCCACCAGCCCCACGTTCGACAACGGCATCACGGGCCCCAGGCGCAGGCAGGCCTCGTTGAAGGCATCAGGGCGTTGCACCGACCGCTGTTCGCACAACGGCGTGGACACGTGCACCTCGTCCTCGCTGACGGCAATGCTCACCGGCTGGTCGCCGTAGTCGCGCAGGCGGAACGCGACGGACGGCGGCGCCTTGTGCAGGCGCAAGTCGGCCAGCTGACGGTGCTCGCCGGCATGACTGGCCAGGGCGTCGTGCAGCGTCTGGGTGGTCCATTTGTCGTTCATCGCGTTGAAGTCCATGTGCGCCACCAGGGCATCGGTGTGCGCGCCACGAACATGCCGCAGGAACCGGCGCACCAGTTCCTGCTCGGCCTCGGTCATGTAGATCCTGGGGATCGTCATGCCCATCCGGGTCATCCGATCACGGAACGCCCGCTGGCGCTGCGCTCCGGTGGTGACTGGTTTCTGGGCTGACATGGACGTAGGGTTCAGGTGTTACGCGTAACGTTAGGCGTAACTTACGCCTGTCGGTCGGCGTTACACAATTACGAGGCAAGTTTCCGAAGGCCGGATAAGACAAAGCCCGCACTGTGCGGGCTTTGTCGATAACGCCTGGCGCAAGGCTCAGTGATGGATGACGACCGTCCGATGGACCGGATGGTGCACCACGCGGTGATGAACGACGCGGTGATGGACCACCCGATGCGGCGGTACATGATGCACGGGGTGATGAATCACATGATGCGGCGGGTAAGGCTGGGCGAACACAGCCGGCGCGGCAAAGGCCGCGGCCAGGGTGAGGCAGGCGCTGGCAATCAGTCGTTTCATCGCAAACCTCCAGTGGGGGAACTGGAAGATAGAGTGCCGTGCCCACCGTGAACGGCGAGGCTTCGCAAGAACATGCGGAAGGGTATCGTTCAATTCCAAAGGTTTGGCTACACTTGGCGGCCGCACGCGGGCCTATAGCTCAATGGTTAGAGCAGAGGACTCATAATCCTTTGGTTCCAGGTTCGAGTCCTGGTGGGCCCACCAATCAAAGTGCAGGCCAGTGACGCCTGTAGTTATCCCAGCGTCAAACGTCACTTTTGACACTTTCGACTGGTTTTCGGATTGACGCTTTCGACTGGTTTCCAGTCGCGAACCTTTAATACAAGCGTTTTACGCACCCTCGCACGTCACCCAAACTTGGGAAGAGCGCTCCATTTCGGCTGCCCGTTTGCCACCGTAGACGTCGAGCTAAGCGTTGCCTGTTGAAAGCAGCACGCCATCAGGTCGGGATTCGTACCCGCATTCCGACCCCTCGTCCAGCTTGTAGGCTTTCGCTGATAGCGCGTAGTCCCTCCCGGGAGTAAATTGCCCCGAAACACGGATGGAGTTAGGGGATGTCGGTTAGAGCCGAGTTGGCAAAAATTGCCTTTTACAACATTGAAGCCTGTGGCTATTACGCGTTCGCACAGCCGACGAAAGAACAGTTTGGAGGTGCTTCAACGGTTCTGGGCGACACGCTTGCCTGGTCAGCGGGAAAAAACTTTGAGGACACATTGAGTCCGGGGTCTGGAGATGACGCTGGCACTTATCTTTTTGACATCTGCCAAAACTCTGGCGGAGACTTTCTCGTAACTACGTGGAACGAGGCCGCCTCGACGAACGGAAGAGTGGCGTCAGTGCCGCGCCAAGCGACGGTTGGCTCCGGCACAGTGGTTATGAACAAGGTATCAAAAAATACGATCCCCGGTCACGCCACGTATTTTTGGGTTATCCCGTCAAAAAACGTGCTGGCTACGGTCACCTTTCAGCATTCGCAGAATGGTCAGTCTGCGTTTCAAAAATACATGGAGTCATATTTAAAATGGAGCTCTTCGTTTGTAGTGCGCGACCCAAGTGACCGGACGAAAATTATCGGCTATTCCACCAGCCCTGGAAATCCAAATACACCAGCGCTTGATTTATACCCTCGTTTCCGTACGAAAGCAGCTGTCAATCAAGCTCATCACAAAGATCTAGTCGATAATTACGCTCGCATCACCAAGGTAATCCGAAAAACGCTGCTCAACTTAAGGAGTAGCGACGATCTCGAGTTATGGCAGCGATTCCTTAGGCGGGCGCACATGAGTGCGGTGCAACCTGGCGGTACGAAGGGCGTCCCGATCCAATATCAAGTCTCCAAGACAGTTTCGCGCTCCGAACTACTAACTATGATTAAGGCTTGGAAAGATTCTTCAAGGACTCGGTATGAGGATTACGGATTTGTATTGAAGGGCGACCCAAAAGTCTATTGGCTAAGCCACTCGCTCATCAAAGATGAGATCGAACTCAAAGTTAGTCGAGACAATGATGAGGCGGTAAATGGCAAAAGCCTGATTAAGGCTTTACATTCCAGAGCGTCACATCTGTTACAACTGTTCTAGTGAAAACTCGAAACGTCTTATTAGTTTTCCCACTGGCATTAGTTGCCGGCATAGCTTCATTTTATTTTGGCAGGGCTGTTCCTTTTGCAAGCCAGTGGCCATTGTTCGAGGCATTGCGTTCTACGGCGGCCATTATCTTTGCGGTTATAGGCGCGTGGTTCGCAATTATATACCCCGAAAAGCTCAAGTTTTCATTTGGAAAAGTCGCCGATACGTCTGGTGATGGCTCGCGCGCAAGCTCGCTATTCATGCCAATTGTACACTCGACATTCATTTTGTCGTCTGTTCTCGCGGTCGGTGTTATAGCGCCGATCCTGAAATATCTTCCGATTGTCCGCGAGCACGTGTCCACTTGCCGTGGCCTTTCCTATCTCGTGTTAGTAACGCTCACAGCCTGGCAGATTGGCACGGTCATAATGACGCTGATCCCTGCGGACCTTGTGAAAACCAAGGTTGATGAATCAAATAGAGCGAGACGAGCACTTGATAACCTCGAACATCGCGAGTGATGGCTTCGGGAACGTTAGCCGGTGTGATGTTTCGGCTCAAATAGGGCCCGCAACGGCACTGTGTGCGATATATCCACAATACGAGCCTTAAAATAGCGGCACCCGCGAGCTTCACGAGACCGCGCCGAATCGCATCGTCTACACAGCGTGCGAGCGAGCGGTCGGAGATGTGGCAGAGGTCAAGAATCCGCTGCGCCGTCCCTAGCGAATGCTAGGCATTTTCGGCACGAAATCCCAACGATTTTTAGGTGGCAGAAGATAGACACCGGATTTTTGGAAATACTCCGTGCGAACGGCACAGCGAGCCCGTTTTGCATATGCTGTGAACACAACGCTTCCTGGGGCCGCCGCGACCCCGCCGGACAGCAGCGCGATAGGGACAGTGACCACGGTCACGTACAACTCACAGGAACGAGCACGTACACGCATGCAAAAACTACTTGATCTACTTGGCCTCGTCGGCAAGTCTAGCGACGATCTGACACGTGCGGCAAAACTAGTGTTCTTCGCCGCCGTCCTGATGGGCGCCTATTATCTCGCCATCTATATCAACGCCATTGGCCTGGCACTCCCAGTGAATATTGGTTCAATGGTGACCCTGGTTTTAGTCTTTGGCCTCACGGCGGCTATTGTCGTAGCGGTCGTCGTCTTCTACATATGCGCTGGGGCGAGTACGACCCTGACCGCCTTTGGGGAACGCTTTGCTGATCTTCTGAATATCAGCCCAAGTGGCATGTACTTGCCGTCTGTGGGCCAGCAGCTAAAGACCCTAATGGTCATCTTCATCTTGCCCCAGATGATCGCTGGCGTACTGATGTTCGATTATCTTAATTGGACGCCCCGGCGGTTGGCGGTCATTGGCGTGGGAATATTCATTCTCCCTATTAGCTATGGCTGCCTTCGTCTACGATGTCGCGAACAGTGGGCCTCCACGCAGGCCGACCTGAAGAAATCACGGCGCCTTCTCAAGTCGTACTTGGCGGTAGCTGCATCGATCTTCCTGCTCAATGGGATGGCGTCCTTCAGTGGCTTCCTCTTTCTCTTCCTGCTGGATCTTCGGGGAATACTCACATCAGCATCCGCATTCGCCGCCGGCATATTACTGGTCATTTTTGTCAACACCATCGCAGTGACGAGTCGTGTGAGCCCGGGCCTGAAAACGGGCACTCCCGTCATCAGCAAGACCGGCGAAGTACTGGTACAGGACGGAACCTATCGGTCGAACGGTCCATTCGCGGCCCTCGTGCTTATCGCCATCAGTTCCTTTCCGTTGGTCGCCGAGCAGGTCACGGCAGCGACGCTCAACTTGCTCGGCCTAGGCGGAGGTGAAACTCGGACCCTCTACCTGCCAGCAGATGACAGGTCGTCGTTCCCGCCAGCTCTGATTGACCACTGCGACACGACCTACAAGACATGCACGTCAAAGCCTTTGCAAGTGCTTCTTGACGCAGGAGAGGTGATGTTCGTCCATCTTCCCGTTGGAAAGAATCAAACGATGTATCGAGTTCGCTCAGCCGACCTCTCCGAGTCATGGGAACGGCGGCCGTAACCTGTCGGCCTCTGGTACTACACACTGTTTTGGACGGGCGAACAACGAGGTCGGATCTTGTGCCGGCACTGTCACCGTGGCTCGAGTCTTGATATCCGTGGAGAGCATGTCGGCATTGATCGAAACTAGCGACCCCATATCCCAGTGGCCCATGACTCGTCGCCGCCGGGGTACGATCTCCAACCATGAGACAGCCTTGTTCAAGGCTGGAGCGTCGCACGACCAGGGAAATACTATGGGGAAGCCGTACCAACAAGAGCTCGCGCAACTGGTGAACACCACGCGAGAGGCTTTTTTGATTCCAATTGACCGCCTGAAACGAGCCGTTGAAGACAGCTCGGCGCACGGCTTGGTCATCGTGGCTTCCGGCGGGTCGCAGTCTGCAGCTCATTACCTCGCAGAACTGCACCAGGAAGCAGTGGGACATGCCTGCAGGATTGTGACGCCCCTAGTTTTTCAAAGTAGTCCAGCTTACGCGCAACGAAATGTTTGGCTGCTTAGTGCCGGAGGTCGGAATCCGGATATCCTTGATGCGGGTCGACATGCGATCGTATCGAATGCCCACTCGGTTACGGCGCTAGTCGCGGCTGAGGACACACCACTAGAACAACTGCTCTCGGCTTACGGTGCAAGCCGCACTATCTCCTTCACGTTGTCCGCCGGAAAGGATGGATTTCTCGCGAGCAATAGTCTTTGGGCGTACTGTCTGCTGCTGGAACGAGCATATCGTGCTGTGTTTGGGACTCAGGCACCGATAACGCAACGTGATTCTGAGGACGTACTGACGTGGGCTCGAAAGGCCGTCGATGATCTCCCGGAATGGACGGGAGATCTTGTAGGAATCGGCGATCCTTACACCATGGTCGGTATGGCCGACTTGGAAATGCGCACCACCGAAGCAGCGCTCGCTAATGTATGGGTCACCGATCTTCGTAACATCGGGCACGGCCGCCACTATTGGTTTGCCACGAAAAAGCGCGCCACCGCCGCGCTGTGCTTGGCTACGGGAGATTACAAGGCGCTTGCAGAGGAAACCGCGCGCTTAATCCGAGACGCGTCGCCGGCATGGGTCATCAATGTCCCCGGGGCTGGCTCCAAGGCTAGATTGGGTTCAATTGCATTCTCGATGCACTTAGCGCAGCTCCTTGGAACGCGCATACGCCGCGATCCCGGGCAACCCGGCATCCCGAGCTTCGGTGAAGCGCTTTACAACCTTTCCATCCCCACGCCCCGATTCGCCACAGACTTGGAGCAGGACGAGCAAGTGATTCTTGCCAAACTAGGACGCCACGCGGAGAAGCTAGGGCGAGGAGAATACGAATACTGGAAAGGACACCTGAATAGGTTTCGCGCCATTCTCGCCTCGACCCAGATACCCGCGGTCGTGTTTGATTTTGATGGGACGCTGATAGAGTCCTCTAGACGCTACGAGCCGATGGACCGCACGATCGTAGCCGAATTGCACCGGTTGCTATCGGCTGGGGTCCGCATAGGCATCGCCACTGGGCGAGGTGAATCCTGCGGAGCCGAATTGCGCAATCAGATCCCGCAAGAACTCTGGGGCCAAGTGGCCATTGGCTACTACAACGGTGCCCTGATCCTCCCGATGGGGGCAATAGAATTGCCTCCTATCGATATCGATCCTGTCATTCTCGAAGTAGAACACCGAATCGAACGCGACGTCCTGTGGCCGAACCGCGGACGCTGCCGCACCTATGCAAAACAGTGCTCTGTTTCCTTACTCGATGGACGTACGCTGAGCGAAGCATGGGCCCAGGTCTCTGCCGCGCTCCGGGACTTAGTCGAGGAAGGTCATATCAGGGTCTGGGTATCGTCCCATTCGATCGACGTTGTCTCCGCTGGCGTTACAAAGCAAAGCGTCGCCAGCTTCCTCGCCTCTCAAGCCAATTGCTTGCCCGAAGACCTCCTGTGCATCGGCGATCGAGGCAGGTGGCCGGGCAACGATTCCGAATTGCTACAGATGCCATTGAGTCTCTCCGCTGACGAATGCTCGAATACTGTAGATCGGTGTTGGAATCTGGCTGGAATTCATCGTCGCCAAGTTTCAGCAACATGCTATCAGCTAAGCCTATTTGATGCGGTCGGAGGAATGCTTCGTTTCAGGGGAGGATGAGATGAACGAGAACACGGCTTTGCGAATGCTGAGCGCCGTCATGGAGTGGGACTTGAACAAGTCTCAAGAGGAGCATCAATGGCTTCGACTTATTTCTGCCGTCAAGTACGATGGTTATCGCGACTTCCAAGCGGGCATGCGCTTTCTTGAGAGCCTCGTGGGTTGGCTCTTGCAGTTCGAATCGAAGGATAGGCCTGCGGCCTATGAGTTCGTCCGCAATCGTCTCGTGTTCATAAGTACGGTGGAGCGAGAGCGGCTCGTCGAGATCATGTATCCGCAGACAGTGCTGCCGAGGCTGCTCAAGAATGTTGCGATGACCAGAGGAATCGCGCCATGGCAGGTCTACACTGATCCTAAGGCAAAGCACCAGCTTGATGTGGCGCGACAACGCACCCTATTTCTCGGCTTGAGCGACGGTGCACGCCTTGATTCTTTCCGACACGTCAACGTTGGGCGAATCTCCAATGAGCAGGTCGTAGTTGGCACTCAGTTGGACGCTGAGAAGTGGCAGGACTTGCGCAAAGAGCTTCAAAAAAGTCTCGTCAAACTAAATTCCGAACAAGAGCCAACTTTCGACACGATCTATCTCGTGGATGACTTCGCTGGATCCGGAACTTCTTTCATTCGCACCGAGGAGGAAGAAGGAAAATCGGTCTGGAAGGGTAAGCTCCTTCGGTTCCTGCGGTCGCTTGGTCGCGCTAATGATGAATTGAAATTGAACTTTCAGTCTAAGGACTGGACGTTAGTCATCCACCATTTGATCGTTACCGATATGGCCGTCGAGCATCTGAAAAAGGCATTGAGCTTAGTTAAAGAGGAGATGAAAGATCTATATCCGTGGTTCGCTAACTTCGAAGTGACTTGGAGTTACCGTCTTCCCTCGAATTTTCCTCTAACACCAGAGGCAGATCCAGATTTCTTCGCACTCACCGGGAAGTACTACGACCCTAGAATTGAGACAGACGCAACCAGGAAAGGAGGCGTCGAACATTTGGGCATGGGATACGCGGGCTGTGCGTTGCCATTGGTACTCGACCACAATACGCCGAACAACACCGTTGCCTTGGTTTGGGCTGAATCCGACGACGAAGCGGGCCCGCATGAAATGCACCCTCTCTTCTATCGTCGCCAACGTCACACGAAGTAATCATCATGCCCAACCCATTCCAACAGCGAGCTAGCGAATACCGACGGAACGAAGCGGAGTTCCTCGCCACTTTGGCGCCATCTCTCTTTCGGATGACCCTCGATGCCTATGATGATCCGCAGGAGTTGTTAAGTAAGACAGCGATCTTCACTGCGCCACCGGGGACGGGAAAAACGACACTGGCAAGGTTTTTTCAATACACAACGCTCAAGCGATTGATGGAGCAGGTTCAGCGGACGTCGGACCACGTTTACCAGGAACTGCAGGATTTCGCAGAAGAGCGCGGTTTCATTCAGGATGGCAAGCTCGTTGTATGCGGCGCCCGTATCTCTTTTGAGCGCGACTACCGGGAGCTGGCACTAATCGGCTATTCACTTCAACGTTCGCATGAATTGATGTTGAGTCTCGTGGGTGCTCGAGCGGTCTTGGCTTGGCGCCAGGTGTTCCAGGACGCCGGAATTCCTATCAATCAGGTGCAGATAGTACCGACACCATTGGGTGACGCGCGCCTCGAGTATCTGGGGGGAAATCGTCTGAACCAGATTGCTGACCGCGCGACTCAGGTCGAGGCGATCATTTACGGGCTAACTGCGAGCTTCATACCACCCAAGGAGGAAGAGCTCCTCGCACAGTTGGGTGGGCAGTTCTACCCGCTTCTGGCAATCGATGGATTCAAAGTGGATGGGCAGGAAGGGACGCTGAAACCGCTTCTGATGATCGACGATGCCCACTGGGCCGATCGAGCCCAACATGACGCGCTAATGGGCCACTTGACACTGCGCGAAGTCACCATGGCGCGCTGGATTCTTCAAAGAATGGAGGCTCTGGACGCAAAGGACACACTTATTTGGGGGCAATCTGCAGCTACCCCCTCCACGGACAATATTCAGCGACGGCGAACGACCGTTGACATCCGCATGACGCAGGCGCCAGAGGAAAAGCGTGGGGCCGTCAGAAGATCATTTCGCCGAGCAGCGGCGGAGATCGCGTCTCGTTATATGGCTCACATTCCGGACCTTTCTAGGAACGGTATCACCTCTCTCGCGGGGCTGGAAATAAAGGCGGATGCAACTGCCAAGCAGAGAGAACTGATACAGCAGCTTCCGGAGAAAGCCGCTTATGAACTAAGGATTCCGTCCTCGCAAGTGGACCAGATTCGGCAGCGCGTCTACGCGTACGTTGGCCGGCAGGCGGACTTCGATACACAGACGATTGCACCAGCCATGGTGGCCATTTTGCTGCACCGGCAGTTCAATCGAATGCCTCAGCGATCATTATTTGACGCAAGCCACGATGAATCCCTTGCCGAGGAGGTGGTGGTCGAGGCCGATGCGGATGTAGCAGCCGGCGCGCAGGTACACCTCTGGCACAAGTTCAGAGTCCCCTACTTGGGCGGCCTAGACGTAGTCGCAGACTTGGGTACCGAGAACGTCGAAACTTTTCTTCAGTTGGCCTGGGAGTTGGTGCGGCTTTTGGAAACGCAGGAAGTCATTCGCGGTGATCGGTCCACGTCCTTGACGGTTAAGCAACAGCACGAGGCGCTTGCAAAGGTTGGTCAGAGAATTGTTAGTGAGTGGAGTTTTCCGCACGCCGTCTCGGTGCGCCGGTTGGTCGACGGCATTTCGGATCTGTGCCTCAAGCGCAGTCTTGAGCCCAATGCGCCGCTGGGCGGAGGCGCCAATGCCGTGGGGATTGAGCAAGTTGCCTTCTCCAAGATCATGGACTATCCGAAGCTGGCCGAAGCGCTTCGGTTCGGCCTCGGGTACAACGCGTTCACCTTGATTCCTGGAAGGAAGACGAAGGGGAAGCTCTGGACGATCCTGGAGCTCGGTGGGCCGATTATTGCCTTCAAAGGGTTGACGCCAAGGAGGGGGGGGTTCGTTCCCGTGCCGCTTAAAACTCTTGTCGAGATGGTAGAGATGATCGAGGGGGGGGCGCAATGAAACAGATGCGATGGCGCGAGGGCCTGAGTCACCGAGGCGCCGACGTGAATACTTTTTTTTCAAGCCTACTCGAACAGCCCGGCCGGTCAGTCCTATATATCGCCGGAGCGGGCTTTGATCCGCGTGCATCGCATCTGGCCCTACTTGTAAGCCAGACGGCCGCCAAGCGAAAGGCGATTCTGATCAGGGAAGATCGGCCTGAGCCTGCTCAGGTACTCGTGGACCGCGCTGAGGCGAATGAAGAGGAACTACGCCACGCCTTTCCCGACCACGAAGTCATACACATTGAGGTCTTCGACGAAGACCATGCCGTCGTAGGCGGTCACCGGATTGTGACCGAGATCCGCAAGCGCGTCCTTGACGAGAATGGCTTGGGCGGGGTCACGGATGTCATCGTGGATATGAGTGCGATATCCATCGGCATCAGCTTCCCCGTTGTTGGTCTTCTGTACAAAATGCTAACTGACAAGCCGCAGCCGAATCTCCATGTCGTTGCCGCGACGGGCGGCCCCGAGGTGGAAACCGCCATTGTTGCCGAGCATGCGGAGAACTATCAGAACCCTTGGGGCTTTAAGGGAAAGGGTTCACCGGGAGATTCACCGGTGCGTCTTTGGATCCCGCAGCTGGCCAACCCTAAGAAGAGAGCTTTCACGATCCTTTTCGAGGAGCTGGATCCCACTGAGACTTGTCCGGTCTTTCCCTTTCCAGCACGCAATCCGCGAAGCGTTGAAATTCTGCTGGATCAGTTCGGTCGCGAACTTTCGGATACCTGGCGCATCGATACCAGACAAATGCTGTTTGCGGCAGAAGATGATCCTCTGGATCTCTATCGCACCTTGTCGCGAATCCATACTTCGCGCGCGGAGGTATATCGGCGTGCGAGTCAGCCAGCGGAAACAGTTCTGTCGCCTATCGGTTCCAAAGCGCTGGCCATTGGCGCCCTACTCGCAGCGCTAGAGCATGAGCTGCCCGTGGCTTACGTCGAAGCACGTCGATTCGAGCCACCTAGTGGGGGCTTCAAGGACGTCGTCGACGAGGCGCGCTTTGTTCACGTCTGGGTGCTTGGCGAAGTGTATGCTGACGCTACCCTCTGCCCGGCATCCGAGCCACCGTCATGCACCGCCCCTACAACCTGAGCGCCCCGCGTTTCTTTGCTGCTGGTTTAGTAGCGCTCGACGTGTTGCGCATCACAGACACACCAGAGCGCATCAGCTTTCGGGCTGGGGGGACGGCGGGCAACGTAGCAGCCATTTTGGGAGCGTTGGGTTGGCCCGCGGAACTGGCCGGCCCCTCGGATGATTCGCTCGCTTACACGTTGATGCGCGATGACCTTCAGCTTTGCGGCGTTCAGTACCACGGGGTTCATCGCGCGGCTGTTCCGGTGATTGTGGAAGAGCTAGCCAAGTGCGCCGAACATCGGTTCCTATTCGACTGCCCGTCCTGCGGGCGAGCCCTGCCCCGCTATCGACGCGCGCAAGAGGTGCTGGCTTCCGGTTGGTCAACTGCGTCACGCGTGATCGATGTTTTTTTTGCCGATCGTCTATCCGATGAAATCATGACAATGGCCGACATAGCCAAAAAACATGGCGCGTTCGTAGTCTACGAGCCATCGGACTCCGCGGACGAACCTTGGACAGGCGCTATGTTGGCCATGGCTGACATGGTCAAATACTCGGCAGAGCGAGCGTCTGCATTGGCGTGGCTGACGAAAGGGGATTACCTGGAGATCCGTACCCAAGGAGCTCGAGGATTACAGTGGCGTTGGCCCAAGCAGCAGATAGCACGCTGGCAGTCGATGGACGCGGTGAGCGCGTCTCGCGTCGTGGATACATGTGGAGCGGGCGACTGGTTGACCTCCGGTATCCTGATCGGGCTGTTGGAGCAAATGAGGTCGCAATGGGGGTCGATTTCCGCACTGGAGCGCATCTTAAGCAACGCCCAGCAGTTGGCCGCCTGGAGTTGCGGCTACGCTGGCGCGCGCGGTGGCCTCTATGAATCGGGGCCGTCGGTCGCGCGTGCAGTGGTGCAACCCGGCGAGCCCTCACTGGTGGTACACGACCCACTCCCTGAGCCGTCAATTAGCGTCAGCTGCGCTGCTTGTCCGGATTGAACTGTCCCACCTCTGGGGCGCTAACCAGCAGATCCGCCAAATCCCGAAAAACCGCCGACAGCAGGGCCGCCGTTTCGGGTGCCTGCAGAGCCAGCTGACGCGCGTGCAGGGCCAGGGTCACCTCATCTTGAGGCGGAAAGAAATAATTAAAAATATCTTGAAGCGTGTCCGACTTTTGAGGAGGCGAAGCTCTAAGCGCGTGCCCTACCGCACTCACGGAGCGTTCGATTCGTTTCGCCAAGTCCTTCTTTTTTAATTTTCTCGCGCGCAGAGCCTCGATCGAACGCGCCTGCATTTCTGCGGCTTCGGCATCTCGAGCAGCGCGTGGACGTCCAGGACGTTTCAACTTTAGAATTCATTGATTGTTATTTTAAATTAGTTTAAGCTGACAGCGACAGGAGGGCAATATGGCCGCTGAAATCCGGTTCTACAGGGCAAACGAGCAACCCTATGGGGCGTTTAGCAACCTGTATAAACGCTCCATCGAACTCGATGGCGTGATTTACCCAACTTCCGAGCACGCCTACCAGGCGGGCAAAGCGCGTAAGCCAGCTGTTCGAGATTGGCTGTTGTCTGCACCGTCCCCGGCGCTACTCGCCATGGCGGCGCATGGACTCTATTACTGGGATATCACCCCCGGCTGGTCGACGAATAAGTTCGACCGTATGCGCCGAGTGCTGGTTGCGAAGTTCACTCAGCACGAGGATCTCAAGCAACTCCTGCTAAGCACTGGCGAGGCCCGATTGGTGGAATCAGCAACGGTTGACAACGAAGTGAACCGCCTATGGGGAGAGGTAAATGGAGTGGGCCGGAATATGTTGGGCCTGCTATTAATGGAGGTGCGTCAGCAACTGCACGCACAACATATTAAGCCTAAAACGCGCCGGCCCCGCAGTAAGCTAGCAGGAGCGTTGTCGGCAGCGGGCTGACCTCCGCCAACTACTCGACTAAGACTTGAAGTGCGCATTGCAGGGGACCGAAGAGTCCCGTATATGTGGCTACATAGGTGCGCTATCGATGGCGCGATGACCATTGCCCGGGCGACGTCGTTCACCGCGCCTGCTGGAACTGCCGTTCACAAGACAGTTCGATTTGCGTACTGCGTCACAGCACCGGGTGCGAGTCAGAGTAGCGTCGCCGATCTGGGGGACCATTTAGTACGTCGAGGTGCCTATGGCACCGCATCTTATTTCAGAAAGTTCAGCGCCAACTGGCCGGATTCAAGTGGCCGAATATGTGCGCATGTCCACGGACCACCAAAAATACTCTACCGCGAACCAGGCCGCGGCCATTCGGCAGTACGCAGTCGAGCACGGCATGGACGTGGTCCGTACGTACGAGGATGACGGAAAGAGTGGGCTTGAAATTGGCCGTCGATTCGGATTGCAGCAACTTCTGCGAGACGTCCAGGGCGGAAGGCTCAACTTCAGTGCCATCCTAGTATTTGACATCAGCCGTTGGGGGCGCTTTCAGAACTCCGATGAGTCGGCGCACTACGAGTACCTGTGTACAAAAGCCGGCGTGAGGGTAATTTACTGTGCCGAGCCTTTTGAGAACGACGGCACGCCTCTGGCGACGATCGTCAAAGGCGTAAAGCGGAGCATGGCAGCGGAGTACAGTCGGGAACTCTCGGCAAAGGTCTTTGCCGGGCAATGTCGACTGGTAAGCCTCGGCTTCCATCAAGGCGGGGCGCCAGGATTTGGTCTGCGCAGGGCGCTCATTGACGAAAATCGCTCGTTCAAAAGTATTCTCGTCAGGGGGCAACAGAAAAGCATCCAGACCGATCGGATTGTGTTGGTCGCGGGCCCTTCCGACGAAGTTGCCATCGTACACAGAATCTACGAGGCGTTCCTCAGCCGCCATCTTGGCGAGAACTCGATAGCAGCCGAGTTAAACGACGAGGGCATACTTACGGATTTCGAGCGGCCTTGGTCACGTGGCACTGTCCATCAGGTTCTGACAAATGAAAAGTACATTGGAAACAACGTCTACAATCGGACGTCAGCAAAACTAAAGAAGCCGACCATACATAACCCGCCAGAAGCTTGGGTGCGATGCGACGGTGCATTCGAGGGAATCGTTTCGCCGTCTGCATTTTTGCGTGTTCGAGAGATCATCGCCGATCGTTCGATACGCCTTCAAGATCACCAGATGCTGGAACTGCTTCGACGCCTCGCCGACCGGGTGCAGGCTCTCTCTGGGCTTGTCATCGACGAACAGGAAGACATGCCGTCCAGTGTGTCATACCGACAGCGGTTCGGTGGCTTGGTTCGTGCCTATGCACTAATCGGATACGACAGCGGGCGGGATTTTCGGTTTCTTGAGGTCAATCGGAAGCTTCGGGCGAGTCGGCCTAAGCTGGTCGACGAAGTCGTGCGCGCCTTGAGGGTCAACGGAAGTGTGCGGCAGCATCCGGACACGGACCTGCTCACGGTCAATCAGGAATGGACTGCGTCGGTCGTTCTTGCTCGGTGTTTCCAGCAGCCCCCAGCGTCATTGCGCTGGAACGTGCGCTTCGATGTCGAGCTTCGCCCCGATATCACTGTGGCCGTGCGAATGAACGAGGCAAATGATGCAGTCCGGGACTATTACCTCATACCCCGCCTCGATATGGCTATGTGGCCCCGACACGTCGGACTTGAAAATTCACCGTTCATTGATGGATACAGATTCGATGACCTCGACATTCTGGGGGAACTCGCTGCGCGGGTTCACCTGCGGGAGGCCGCATGAACGCAGTTGCGTCACCCAAGGGCCAGGTTCAAGACATACGGATATCAGATATCCATATCCTTAATCCCCGCTCTCGCAGTAAGAGGGTCCATACCGAATTGGTGGAGAACATACGGCTGACGGGCTTAAAGAGACCCGTCACTGTAAGTCGCACGCCGTCGACATCCGGTCACGCCTACCAACTGGTTTGTGGGCAAGGCAGGATCGAGGCGTTAGCCCTTCTCGGGCAGACAACGGTCCCTGCCGTTGTGATCGATGCGACGGAAGAAGATTGCCTGGTGATGAGCCTCGTGGAGAACGTGGCGAGACGATCTCATCCCGGCATTGACTTCATGAGAGAGATTGGGCGACTCCGGGAACGAGGTCATACGGACCAAGAAGTAGCCAATATCATTGGAGTGAGTTCCGCATGGGTCAGCTTGGTCGGAAATCTCATCGAGCGGGGTGAGGAGAAACTTCTCGCTGCCGTCGAGGGCGATATGATTCCGCTCAGCATGGCGACGGAGATCGCCAAGAGCAGCAGCAACGAGATTCAAGGAATGCTCGCCGATGCCTACGAACAAGGTTTTCGGGGCAAGAAGCTAACCCGGCTACGGCGACTACTAGAAGCCCGAGCTAAGAAGCGGCCTAAAATCGGCTCATCCGATAAAACTGGCCCCCGAGAGCGCAAGCAACTGACGGCTGCCGACATCCGAAGGATATTCGAGCGAGAGGCTGAGCGGCAGCGACTTGTTATCAAGAAGGCGGCATTCGTCCATGACCGATTGGTTTTTTCAATCCAGGCAATAAAAGAACTGCTGGATAACAGCGAATTCCTTGACTTACTACGGCACGAGAAGCTCGATTCGCTTCCTAAGCTCATCGAAGAGCGAATCAAGGGTGCGCAAGTATGAGCACAGAAAATTCCGCTATCGATGGGCCGCGTATCAAAACCAACTTCTCGGGGGCGCATGTACGAATTCCACTTTCGAACATTCTTCCGCTGAAAGTAATGCGGCCCAGTATTAAGAGCACCATTAAGTATCAGCAGATCCTAGCGTCAATTGAAGAAGTCGGGCTCGTCGAGGCGCCAGTTGTGACAAAGGCACCAAAGCAACCGGGCCAGTACTTTCTTGTAGACGGCCATCTCCGACTTGTTGCTCTACGCGATCTTGGTTGGAATGAGGCCGATTGCCTCGTTAGCGACGATGACGATACCTACACTTACAATAAGCGCGTAAGTCGCCTGTCGGCCATTCAGGATCATAAAATGATCGTCCGTGCTATGGAGCGCGGCGTATCCGCTGAGCGCCTCGCAAAGTCGCTTGCGATTTCCGCCGAGACCATTCTTCATCGATTCCGGCTACTGAATGGGATCTGTGAGGATGCCGTCGGACTGCTCGCCGATGCTCCCTGTCCTGGCAAGGTGTTTGACGTCCTTCGCCAGATGAAGCCCCTTCGCCAGATCGAAGCGGCCGAACTGATGGTAGGCAACAGAAATTTCTCCGTGCAGTTCGCGAACGCAATGCTGGCCGCGACACCACCCGCGATGCTGGCGTTCGAAAGCAAGGCGACTGCGGGGAACGCCGTTACGGCCGGTTCGATCGCCCGTATGGAACGGGAGCTGGCCGCGTTGCAAATGCAAACGAGCACAGTCGAAGATTCGTACGGTCCGGACGTGCTTCACCTAACAATTGTAAAGGGACACTTCAGCAAGTGGCTCGCAAATGCACTAGTGGTTGGTTGGCTCGCACGTCATCGCCCCGAGTACCTGAAGGAATTTCAGAAGATCGGCGAAATAGAAGACATTTCGGTTGACTAGGTCACATGGTTGTGGATTCATCGGTCCGTCCTTCCGCTTGCCGATGCCGCCGGAAGGCGACTGCTAAGTCTGCAGGGTTTCGACTATACCAAACTGTCTAAGCGGTGATGACGGGATGAGCTTTACCTCAGATCACGTATTGAGCCAGGCTCGTCGGGCAGTGAACCACCGCAGCTGCCAGAAAATGCTCCCTCCGGTTCCTGCCCCGATCAGTACACAAGCCACCTTACTTGCAGTGTCCCCAAGTCCGTAGAGGACTGCCGCCGAACTAAACAGCCCAAGCCAAAGAATCGCCCAGCGCATAAGGTTTGGTTTCATTTGCGGTACGTCGCAGAGCGCAACCGCCACCTTCTCTTCGCCTCGTCGCAAATCCTCGAGGATTTGTTCTAAGTCGGGCCGACCAGCGCTTGGGTTGGAAGCGTCCACGATCATCTCTGGGGAAGGGAAGTTCCGCGGCCAAGGGGTCAACGGCGCAACGCCATAGGATGCCAAAACAGCCCTACCTAGCCAGTACAAGGGAATAGGCTCGACCCACCGATCGTCGAGCACGCCCCAGACCTCCTCCCGGCCGTGAACATGGACGTTGTACGCGGAAATTCGCTCGGCACCTGGGTAGTCGATCAAGGTAACTGACGCAGGCATGCTGGCCGCCCCTATCTGGCGCAGGAAGGCAATGCGGTTCTTCCCCTCGTGAGCAATCACTAGTCCCAGCGCAGGCCAAGCGAACTGGGAAGCACACTCTTTCGCACCGCGCTGACTTCGTACGTCATCGAGAAAAAACATGGTTAGAGCCTCAGCATTCTCCGAATCCACATGCTCTGGTCGCCACCTCCAACTCTCACCCATCACGCAGCGCACTGGAACGCGCAGAGGTATGTCGGAATTAGAGGGAAGGTCCAGGAAAGGGAGGCAAGCACGGGCAAATGCAAAGCTATCGATCGTGCTGTAGTTCGCACCTGGAATAGCTCGATCGAGCAGAAGACCGACCTCCGTTCGACGAGCTGCCTCAGCGGCGTATTTGGCCGTTACTAGTTCGGCGACAGCACGCATGAGCTCGTCGCTAACAGTCGGGAAATCGGGTAATGAGGAGGTCGGCGGACTAACGTCGACGTGCAAAATCTGCTCTGTAGTCATAAGGCCTGGGAGAGAACGAGGTCACGGTCAATGCTACACATTCCAAAGACTGACACCACAAGAGACCACAGGCTGTCGCCATCAGGCGATTCCTGCAGGTGCCTAGTTGAAGACCAAAGTGCGGATTGGTCTGTCTTCCCGGGCTGTCCCGTAAGAGCTGATGCGCGTTCGACGCCCTACTGGTGGCGCAGCGGCTTCAAAACCACGTCCAGCTCGGCAAGCAGATACGCCAGAAGATCTTCATAGGCCTCACTTGGCAGGGTATCCGCATCGCGAAGTGCCGCTTCCAGGTTCGTTGCGGCGTTGCCGACAGCAGAGTTACCGTCTGCCCATGCAAGGTCGCCGACCTGGCTGGCTCGAAATTGGGCCTCGGAAAGGTCACCCTCGCCGACCGCTCGGACCAGGTTGACGCTCTCAATCAGCAGGAGTTCGAGACGGATGGCCATAGTAGCCATTCTACCGAAGCTCCGATTCCGGACAACGGGAAGGCGAAGACACCCATACGTCGGCGCCCAATTTCGAGAGGTATTTGGGCTGCCAGGCTTTAGGTGGTGTACTCGGCGGCTCGCTGGCCCCGCGGTTACTGTGGCTTGATATTTAACGTAGCGCGCCGCAGGAAAATACATCAGAAAGCAAGCCGAAGCCGCAAGACAGATCAGTACGCACACCCGAGCTTGGAGCACCTGTCCAATGCCTAGGAAAGCGAACAATACGGCGCGCGATGACTTCAGCATAAAGATTGTCGTGTTCGCAAAGAGCGGCAGCTTTATCCACCGCTGGTATCCGGTTCTTCGTTGACTCCACGCACGGAGATCGACTCACATTCGCGAGCGATCACGAAGGCAGTGAACTGAACGCCAAGCCCGTGATCTGGCCGCGAGCGAATCGCGCGGAGTAGCGTTGAATTGGCGAAGCCAATTGGAACTGCCGTCGCGCTGATCTCGGCATCGATGCCGCCCGCCAGGTAGCGTCCCCATGACTTTCCGCAGGTACATCGTCGAATATCAAGCGCAAGTTTGAAAACATCTTCGCACGACGGACAAAGGATCAGTTTCATGGCCTTGGACCTCTAGAACATCACGTAATTCAGTCGACGCGTTGCTTCAAGCGACTCCGCTGTACGCCCACCGAGGGCCGTCGGCCGCTTCGCTGCGGCCGTAGCAGACCGTCCAACGCATCAGCCAGAATGTGTTTCGGAAGTCCCGTTTCACCCATCAACCCACGCACAGCCTCGCGCTCGTTGCTTGGGCTTCCGTAACGCGCGATATACTGTTCGCATGCCTTCAGTGCGGACCTTGCCCGGTCCGCTGCTAGTTCGTTGAGACGCTGCGCCCTCTTGGCCGCGTATTCTGAAGATTCCAGCGGGAGTGCATACCGTATATAGCCAGGCGTGACATTGAAGGTCCGACCAATTTCTTTGAGAGAAGCCGGTGCAACGTTGCCGGACAGAGCCCTTTGAAGAACCTTCCTGATTTCCGCTTTTGTTCGCTCTGGCGCGCGGGGCTTCTTTATGAACCGCGGTGGTGGCCGCGGCGCTGCAGACAAATCGAACATGTCTTCAGCGCAAAGAGCTTCCGCGCCCAGCGTCAGGATATCGAGCGGGCTTATAGCGCAGGCCGCACCAAACCGAAATACAATCGACAGACTTGGTCGATTAACGCGATCGACCAGTCGCTCGTAATTCGGTTTGCTCACTCCCAATAGGGCCTCAAAGCCTTTGCCCGTCAGTGTTTCGTATTTTGGCCGTAGGGCAGCGAGAAATGCGGAAACAGCCTCGGCTCGTACTGCGTCTGGCTCATCGCCAGACGTATATCGCACCAGTTTAACGCTCTCGGCCACGTTCCAATCCGCGATTGCATCCTCCTTAAGGCCCGATAGACGCGGGCGGACGATATCGGGCTCCAACCACGGTTTGGGGTTGGCCACCAACTCGCACTTGTGGATTGTGCAACGGACCGCCGTTATAAGGCTCCATATCAGCGGGGTCCAGTAAATGCCTCCTGACTGTTCGAGCATATACGGTATACAAAGAGGACAATACATGGATGTCTTGTTGATCATGCCCATGCAATTTGCGGCGAGAGCAGGACCGACCTTCAGCATGGTCATCTTTTTGGCGTCCCCCGACTTCATGCCGTAATCGATTCGCATAGCGAATCGCTTAGCAGCAGGCGAATAGCCCGCCAAACGGACCGGATAACGTTCGGGTATCGCAAAGTCGGGATCGTACCGTCCGGGTGTAGACCCGGACTCGGAAATGAATCGAAGCATTTGCCCCGCCGAGATCCCAAAAAGGCGGGACATGCGCATCACGTACGAGCATAGCGACTCGATGCCGTACTCTTCGTGATATAGCGGCGGCACGTACATCAAAGGAGTCATGAGCTCCTTCCTACACGATCACGCGGCCCATTTTTCCGCTTGCCTATCCTCCCAGTACGTTTCACTTTGGTCTTCAAAACTTCTTCTGGCGCACCACCGCCGCGACGCGCTAGCAAGCGAATGTCACTCGACCAGTCACCTTCAGCGAGCGCTTCACATGCCTCTTCCATCTCCTTAACGTATGCCTCATAAACGTTCTTGGAGGGCGCTCCAAAGCGGAGATGCGACGCGTCGAACGCTGGTTGCCCTAGGCGCCTTCGCCCTGAATTAGAATCATCGAGAATCTTTACCAGGATGCCGATATTTCCCAATGACATCTTGTAGAGCACATCGTTCCAGTCGCTCAGGTCATTCTTTCCCATCGGATAGCGGGCGTTTAGTGCCTTAAGGATAAAGTCCCATTGCTTCATATCAGCAAGCGAGCCCTTGTCGTAAACGCGCATGCGAACAGGAGTGACGCGTCGAGCCAACTGTCGGTTGGCCGTCAGCAGCTCGAGGAGGCTATAGTGCCCGATAAGAATGAGCACGACCGAACCGGGCATTGGCTTATCAGGCGAGCATCCAGCTAGCATCTTGATGCTCTCCAGTCTTGCATTCGCAGCTGCACGCTGCTTCGGATTCACGTGCTGGATTTCATCGATTATGACGTATCGTGTTCGCCTAGCTTGCACAAGGTAGCGGAAGCTATCGCGCATGCCGCCTTCGGTTGTTCGAGTTCGAATGGAGAAACTCGATGCCGCCGTGCCAGCTAACTCTGCAGGTGACATACAAATCGGATTGCCGAGTTGACGGTTGATCTCGATCACCATACTTTTTGTCATGGCCACACCCCGACTATCCACATCGATGGCAACATGAACTAGCGGAACAACCCCAGCTGGCCATGACGAGGGAGGTCCGACCAACAGATCCTTGAGATCTTCGGCCAGTCGAGACTTGCCGACACCGGTAGCCCCAGTAATGAGTATGATGTCGCCGCGTCTTGCTCTCGACGCTGCATCATGGGCTTCGTGCAATGCATTTGCATAGTTGCGATGGTTAATTTGCGGACACGCTTCGCAAGGGATTGCAAGCGGAATGTTCGGAGAAGCCTTATGCTTGTGAAGTTCTGGCATGGTTAGCCCTCCTAATCTGCGCAAAAATGTCTTCCTCTGCACTACTGGCGAGCGCCGCCTCTTGTCGCTCACAATCACTCCGTTCCTGCGCGCGAATGTGGTCTGCCTGACCTCGCGCAAGATCGAAATCAACAGCATTTTTCTTGGCCTTTTGCGCGCCGCCGGTATCAAATTGATAATACAGTTCCGCGTTTTTGGCTAACTGGTCAAGGTGCTGAACTCGCGTATGCGCGGCACTGTGAAGTGCGTACCACGAGCCGTGAATGCATGCGTAGATCGTTGTGGGGTCATATGGCTCGTAGCGAATCGGGACCTTTTGTCCGTCCAAGCGCGAGTCGTGAAGGGCGGTGCCGGTATAGTCGCGACGTTCAAAGCGAATGCCCTTGTTGTAGTGGATGACGCGTGGCTCTTCCACGGGAATCGCCGTCGCCGCCAATACTTCACCGGTGAGCTCAATCCTGCGAGCGAGGGTGGCAAACGTCTTGTTACCTGCTTCAAGCAGCTCGCCAGGCGAAGGCAGCTCGGTGCCGGTTGGTCGATCATTCAGGAGGTTAATCCCGTCTTCGGCAAGGCATAAGAACCTAAGTATCTCAAGCTTGGCGTGAGCATCGGAACGGGTCTGTTTGTTGCCGGACCGGCCCAGCCTGTCATTTTTCGTGTTTCCGGGAAGTTGATGAAAGATGCGCTGTTGTGATCGGTGATTAAACGCTTCTACGACACCGCCCCACCGTGACGCACTAGCGCCCCGCAGTTCGTAGTCGACCACGTGGATGGCCGTGACGCCCGTGTAGTACAAACCTATGTTCTCACCACCCTGGTCAACGGCCGTACTCCAAGGCAACCGGCCATGGCGTCGAATGCAGTCTCGTAGCAAGCATGCCAATGCATCACCGCCGCGGCGTCCGAAGCAAATCCAGTATGCAAGAATAAACTGCGTGGCTTCGTCGACCATTGCGTACATGGTAGGCCGGGCTAAAAAGCGATGTAGGCCAAGACTCATCCACAGTTTGTCATCGATAAGTGTGCTGTCGACATGGGTACGTTCCCACGGAAGGCTTGTTCGAACGGAGCGAAGTGAAGAGGTCGGCGCTTAACAAACGCACAGGTGGCTGGCGGCGGTGTCCAGTTTGTTTGGCGCTCGGTGCAATCTCGGCCTTCGCGCGCGTCAGGGGGTCTAGTGCCATGGCTACTTCTCACCACCACGTCCGGTGTAAAGTCACCTCGCGTGCGCCTGGTTGTGGCCGATTCCGGCCGGTGGCCTCACGCTGATCAGGATGCCGGTGCGCTGATCATGATCGATCGGCCCTACTGATCAACTTCATCGATGTGCGTAAGATCGGGCGCTCTGCTAAACCAATTAAGGGCCTAGTTCTTTGATTTTGCTACAAATGTCCGCTTCAACGGACAAATTATGGCGGACCCCTGCGGTCAATCATTGCTGGATCGCCCACCAGTGTTCTGGAAGCCATGGTCTGGCCGGAATGGCCAACTTATGATTCCCAGAAAGCTATAGTCGGACCGGGGCTTCGCTAGACAGCCACTTATGGCTCGAGCGCTCTCAGTTCGGATATTCCCACAGAGTGAGCGGTGGGAGGCCATAAACAGGCCCTAGACCCCAGCCTTCTCGACGAACTGCCGCGGCGTGCAGTTGAACTCGCGCCGGAACACTGCGTACATGTATTGCAGCGAGGTGAAGCCGCTACGCACCGCCACGTCGGCCAGCGGGATGGACGGATCGGCGAGCAGGCCGCGCGCGATCTCCAGCTTGTGCTCGAGGATGGTCTGGTGCACGGTCTTCTTCAGTTCGCGCTTGAAATGTTCTTCCAGCAGCGTGCGCGAGATGCCCACGTAGTCGGCCACCTGCTCGGTCTTGATGCCCAGGCAGGCGTACTGGCGGATGTAGTGCCTGGCACGCATCACGTGCGGGCTCCTGCTCGGCTGGTGCAGACTGCTGGACTGCACGTTGATGCCCACCGGAGGCACCACGATGCGCGTGCCGGCCGCCACGCCACCATGCATCATCTGGTGCAGCAGCTGTGCCGCCGCGCGGCCCATCTCCTCCGCGCCCTGGATCACCGAGGTGAGCGTGATGCGGCTGAACAATTGCGCCATCGGATCGTTGTCGATGCCGACCACGGCGATCTGGTCTGGGACCGGCACGTCCGCCACTACGCAGGCCTGCAGCAGCTGGCGCGCGCGCGCATCGGTGACGGCGATGATGCCGATCGGCTTGGGTAACGAGAGCACCCATGCCACCATGTCCTCCTGCGCGCGGCCCCAGCCGCCCGCGCTGGTGGGCGAGCCGCGGTAAACCAGCCCTTCCAGCTTGTCGGCGTCGATCATCCGGCGAAACGCGTTCTCGCGCTCCTGAGCCCAGCGGTTGCCGGGCATGGGGGGCAGGCCGTAGAAGGCGAAGCGCTCCAGGCCCTGCTCGATGAGGTGGTCGTACGCCAGGCGCACCAGCCGGATGTTGTCGGTCGCCACATAGGGCGTGCGCACGGGGTACTGGCCGGCATCGGCGTAGGAGCCGCCGACCGCTACCACGGGAATCGGCATGTCCGCCAGCGTTTCGGCCACGGCAGGATCATCGAAGTCGGCGATGATGCCGTCGCCGCGCCAGTGATGGATGCCCAGCGTGCGGCAGAGGAAGTCTTCCTCCATGAAGAGGTCCCACTCCACGCGAGTGGACTTCAGGTACTGGCCGATGCCCGCGATGACCTGCCGGTCGTAGACCTTGTTCGCGTTGAAAAGCAGGGCGATGCGGTGGGATGACGACATGGCGTATCGGAAGCCGGCTTGCTGCGGCAGCGCAGAGACTTGCGACACTACTCGTTCCGCCGCTGCCCGACATGACGCAATGCGACAGAGAAAAAGATCCACGGCGCTGGTGGATTTCACAATTGCGGCGCTGGCATGCCGGCTGCAGCATCCCGGCGGTAACGGGAGGCCTGCCATGCGTCACTTCCATCGGACAAGGCGCGCGACGACCGGCGCCAACGACACCGTCGTACGACCGGCGCAGGGCGCTGCCGGCCACGTCCGCGCCACGTGTGCAGCGATCCGGCCCGTGCCGGCCGCGCCGTGCGGGAGCGGTGACGACGCATGAGCCGCCTGGTGGTGGGACTCGATGTGGGAACCCAGGGCGTCAAGCTGATCGCCTACGACGGCGCAGCGCGGCGCACGCTCGCCACGCACGGCCATCCCCTCGAGCTCCAGGCCGGCGACGACGGCCGGCGCGAGCAGCGGGCCGAGGCATGGATCGACGCGATCGTGGCCTGCTTCGCCCAGCTGGACGCGGCCACGCGCGCGCGCGTCGTCGCCATCGGCGTGTCCGGCCAGCAGCACGGCTTCGTGCCGCTCGACGCCGCAGGCCGCGTGCTTGCGCCGGTCAAGCTGTGGTGCGACACCAGCAGCCAGCGCGAATGCGACGAGATCATGGCCGCCGCCGGCGGCGCGCGGCGTTGTGTGGAAATCGCGGGCAACCCGATCCTCGCCGGCTACACGGCATCGAAACTGCCATGGACGCGCAGGCATCGCCCCGAGGTCTACCGGCAGCTCGCCACCATTCTGCTGCCGCACGACTACGTGAACTTCTGGCTCACCGGCGAATACTGGATGGAATGCGGCGACGCCTCGGGCACCGGCTGGCTGGACGTGCGCACGCGCCGCTGGTCGATGGAGATGCTGGCGGCGACGGATCCGGAGCGCGACCTTTCCGCCTGCCTGCCGCCGCTGGTCGTCCCGGAGGCCAGCTTTCCCATCGCGCCCGCGATCGCCGGCCGGCTCGACCTGCCGAGATCGGTGCGCGTGTCGGCCGGGGGCGGCGACAACATGATGGCGGCGATCGGCACCGGCAACATCGCACCCAGGATGCTCGGCATGAGCCTGGGCACCTCGGGCACGCTGTTCACGCATGCCGATCGCCCGGTGGTGGACGATGCGGCGCGGTGGGCGGCCTTCTGCACGTCCGACGGCGGCTGGCTGCCGCTCGTCTGCACCATGAACTGCACCGTCGCCACCGAGAGCGTGGCGCGGACCTTCGGCTTCGACGCCCGCGACGGCGACGCATCGATGGCCGGCACCGCGCCGGGCGCCGGAGGCCTGGTGATGCTCCCGTTCCTCAACGGCGAGCGCACGCCAGACCTGCCGCACGCGCGCGGCAGCCTGCACGGCATGGACCTTGACAACCTGACGCGCGCCAACCTCTATCGCGCAGCGATGGAGGGCGCGACGTACGCGCTGCGCCACGGCTACGAAGCGCTAGGCACGGCCGGGCTGCGCTTCGATGCGATCCGCCTCACCGGCGGCGGCAGCCGTAGCGCGAACTGGCGGCAGATGGTGGCGGACGTGTTCGCGCTGCCGGTAGACGTACCGCTGCAGGCCGAAGGCGCCGCGTTCGGCGCCGCGCTGCAGGCGCTGCGGGCGCACGATCTCGCCGGCGGCGACCGGACGGAACTCGCCAGCGTCGTCCGCGAGCACGTCCAGGTCGACCCGCGGCTGTCGGTGCGCCCCGACCCTGAAAACATCGCGCGCTACCGAGAGCCCTACCACCGCTTCCTGCGCTACCTCGACGCGGCCCGGTCGCTCTACGCGAACCCGCAGGCGGTCGCGGCGACCTGACCCTCTCCGAGGCTGCATCCACCCACTTCCCGAACAGGACGCGACATCCCCATGGGCACCCCTTTCATAGGCAAGCGTGAATACTTCCCTGGCATCGGCCGCATTCCCTTCGAAGGGCCCGCGTCGGACAACCCGCTCGCCTTCAAGCACTACGATGCGAAACGGAAGATCGGCGACAGGACGATGGCCGAGCATCTCCGCTTCGCCGTGTGCTACTGGCACAGCTTCGGCAACGCGGGCCACGATCCGTTCGGGCCGGGCACGCGCGTGTACCCGTGGGACGCCGACGCCGCGCCGCTGGTGCGCGCCGAGGCCAGGATGGATGCCGCGTTCGAGTTCTTCACCAAGCTCGGCGTGCCGTACTACTGCTTCCACGACATCGACATGGCGCCGGACGACGACGACGTGGGCGAGTACGAGGCCAACCTCCGGCACATGGTCGCGCTGGCCAGGGAACGCCAGCAGGCCACCGGCGTCCGGCTGCTGTGGGGCACGGCCAACCTGTTCAGCCACCCGCGCTACATGAACGGCGCGGCGACCAACCCGGATTTCGCGGTGGTGGCGCGCGCGGCGGTGCAGGTCAAGGCGGCGCTGGACGCCACGGTCGAACTGGGCGGCAGCAACTACGTGTTCTGGGGCGGCCGCGAAGGCTACGCCTCGCTGCACAACACGCACATGAAGCGCGAGCTGGACCACTTCGCGCGCTTCCTCGCCATGGCGCGCGATTACGGCCGCAGCATCGGCTTCGAGGGCGTGTTCCTGATCGAGCCCAAGCCGATGGAGCCGATGAAGCACCAGTACGATTTCGACGCGGCCACGGTCGCCGGATTCCTTCACCGGCATGGGCTGGCGCAGGACTTCAAGCTCAACATCGAGGCCAACCACGCCACGCTGTCGGGCCATACCTTCGAGCACGACCTGCAGGTGGCCTCCGACCACGGCCTGCTCGGCAGCATCGATGCCAACCGCGGCAACGCGCAGAACGGCTGGGACACCGACCAGTTCCCCACCGACCTGTACGATGCGGTCGGTGCCATGCTGGTGGTGCTGCGGCAGGGCGGCATGGCGCCGGGCGGGCTGAACTTCGACGCCAAGGTGCGTCGCGAATCGACTGACGGCGAGGACCTCTTCCTCGCCCATATCGGCGGCATGGATGCCTTCGCGCGTGGGCTGGAAGTGGCGCATGCACTGCTCACGCGATCGCCGCTGGAAAAGTGGCGGGCCGAGCGCTACGCCAGCTTCGACGAAGGCGCCGGCCGCGATTTCGAACAGGGCAGGTTCAGCCTGGCGCAGTTGCGTGACTTCGCCGCCGGGCATGGCGAGCCGGCCAAGCGCAGCGGCCGGCAGGAGTGCTACGAAAACCTGCTCAACCAGTACCTGCTGCGCTGATGGACGGCCACAGCCTGCCGACCGGGCAGGAACCGGAACGACCATGGGATACCGACCAATGAAGAGCGTCCTGCTCGACGACGCGGTTGTCGCGAAGCAAGCGGAAAACACCCGGCTCATCGTCCAGATCAGTTGCATCGCCACCCTCGGCGGCTTCCTGTTCGGCTTCGACAGCGGCGTCATCAACGGCACCGTCGACGGGCTGAAACAGACCTTCCACTCCAGCGCGGCGCAGATCGGCTTCGAGGTCGCCTCGATGCTGCTCGGCTGCGCCCTTGGCGCGTTCTTCGCCGGGCGCGTCGCCGACTACGGGGGGCGACGCGCGGTGCTGATCGTCTCGGCGCTGCTGTTCTTGCTGTCGGCGCTCGGCGCAGGCTCGGCATGGAGCGCGACGTTCTTCGTGATCGCACGCATCACCGGCGGCTTCGCCGTCGGCGCGGCCAGCGTGATCGCGCCGGCCTATATCGCCGAGGTCGCGCCGGCACGCTACCGCGGCCGCCTCGCCACGGTGCAGCAGATCGCCATCATCAGCGGCCTGTTCAGCGCCTTCCTCAGCAACTACCTGCTGGCCAGGGCCGCCGGTGCTTCCACCGGCGTGCTGTGGCTGCACCAGGATGCGTGGCGCTGGATGTTCTGGATGCAGGTGCTGCCCTCGTCGCTGTTCCTGGTCTCGTTGCTGTTCATTCCCGAGAGCCCGCGCTTCCTGGTGGTGCGAAAGCGCGAGCGCGAGGCCGCGGCCGTGCTGACGCGGCTGTACGGCGAACCGGAAGCCCGCGCGAAACTCGCCGAGATCGGCGCGTCGCTGGCGCAGGACCGCCATCGCCCCCGTTTCTCGGACCTGCGGGACAAGGCGAGCGGCCGCATCCGCCCCATCGTGTGGACGGGCATTGGCCTGGCCACCTTCCAGCAGCTGGTGGGCATCAACGTGGTGTTCTACTACGGCGCAGTGCTGTGGCAGGCGGTCGGCTTTTCCGAGAGCGACGCGCTGCTGATCAACGTGCTGAGCGGCGCGTTGAGCATCAGCGCCTGCCTGGTTGCGGTTGCCCAGATCGACAGGCTCGGGCGCAAGCCGCTGCTGTGGATCGGCTCGGCCGGCATGACGGTCGCCCTGCTCCTGGTCGCCTGGGCCTTCGCGCGCGCCGGCATCGATGCCGGCGGCAAGCTCAGCCTGCCGCCGGCGATGGGCACGCTGGCGCTGGTCGCCGCCAACATCTACGTGGTCTTCTTCAACATGTCGTGGGGACCGGTGATGTGGGTGATGCTGGGCGAGATGTTCCCCAACCAGATCCGCGGCTCCAGCCTGGCCGTAGCGGGCGCGGCGCAGTGGATCTCGAACTTCGCCATCACCGTGAGCTTCCCGATCCTGCTGACTGGCATTGGGCTCGCCGGCACCTATGGCCTGTACGCCGCCGCGGCCGCCCTGTCGGTGGTGTTCGTGCTGCGCTGCGTCCGCGAGACGCGCGGCAAGGAGCTGGAGGAGATGGAAGGGTGAGGCGCCGCGCCGTATCCCCCGGGCGGACGACGTTTCCGCAACGCCAGCACGAGGACCCGCACGCATGGTGAACCATTCCCGCCGCGACGCTTTCAAGCTGGTGCTGGCCGGTGCCGCCGCCCCGTTTTCCCTGCGGGCGGCCGCGGCGATCCCGTGCGCGCGCCGCGACGAAACGCCCGTCCGCTGGCGAACGGGCATCGAAGGGCAACGCCAGGCCGACCTGGGCGACGGCACCTACCGCAACCCGATCGTCGCCGGCGACCACCCGGACCCGACCATCCTCAAGGATGGCGACGACTACTACATGACGTTCACGTCGTTCCAATCCTCTCCCGGCCTGGAGATCTGGCATTCCACCGACCTGGTGAACTGGGTGCCACTGAAGCCGGCGCTGACCCGGCCGCTGGGCAACGTATTCGCGGTGGACCTGTGCAGGCACGCCGGACGCTACTTCATCTACATCCCGGCCATGGTGGGCGACACCGGTTGGTCGATCCACGTGATCTGGGCCGACCATATCGAAGGTCCGTGGAGCGACCCCATCGACATGAAGATCGGCGGCTGCATCGATCCCGGCCACGTGGTGGGCGAGGACGGCCGGCGCTACCTGTTCGTCAACGGGATCCGCTACATCCGCCTCAGCGACAACGGCCTCGCCGCCGATGGCGCGCTGCAGCAGGCCTACAGTCCCTGGCGCTATCCCGACGACTGGGTAGTGGAGGACTTTGCGCCGGAAGGCCCCAAGCTGCTGCGGCATGGCGCATGGTTCTACCTGATCACCGCGGTCGGCGGCACCGCCGGTCCACCGACCGGGCACATGGTGATCACGGCGCGCTCGAAGTCCGTCCACGGCCCGTGGGAACACTGCCCGCACAACCCGTTGGTGCGCACGACGAGCGCCGCCGAACCGTGGTGGTCGCGCGGCCACGCCTCGCTGGTGGAAGGGCCGGCGGGTGACTGGTGGATGGTGTACCACGGCTACGAGAACGGTTTCCGCACGCTCGGGCGACAGACCCTGCTGGAACCGATCGAATGGACCGCCGACGGCTGGTTCAGGGCGCGCGGCGGTGATCTTTCAAGGCCCTTGCCCAAGCCGAAGGGCGGCCGCCGCGGTCGATCGGGCCAGGCCTTGTCGGACGCCTTCGCCACCGGCGCGCTCGGCGCGCAGTGGTCCTTCCACGATCCGCGGCCGGAAGACACCCGGCGGATCCGCCATGAAGCGGGCGGCCTGCGGATCGCCGCGCGCGGCAGCTCACCTTCAGACAGCCCGCCGCTGACGTGCCTGCCCGGCGACCGTGCCTACATGGCGGAGGTCACCCTCGATCTTGTCGGCGGGGCCGAAGGCGGCCTGCTACTGTTCTACAACCCGAAGGCGTTCGTCGGCATCGGCTTCTCGCCGCACACGATGAAGACATTCGAATATGCGCAGGAACAGCCCTGGATGCGCGCGCCGATGGCCACCACCCGCGTGCGCATGCGGCTGACCAACGACCATCACGTGGTGACCTTCCACTACTCGCACGATGGCGGAAAGACCTGGGTGAAGCACGACCTGCGCATGGAGGTTTCGGGCATCCACCACAACGTGTTCGGTGGTTTTCTCAGCCTGAGGATCGGCATCTACAGCGCCGGCGAAGGCAGCATCGTCGCGCGCGACTTCAGCTATCGCGCGATCGACGCGGGATAAGCGGCGGCCGATGTGGCGACCGCAAATGAAGAAACGTTACCCGGCCCCTTCAATTTCGTAATTGTCTGACCTCAGCCGGTCACATCAGCATCCGCACCAGCGAAGAGGACGTCCGACGTTTGCTCCGGACAGGCGGCGCCATGGCGCTGGCGCCACCCGATGCAGTCAGTGCGGCAGAAGTTAAGAAAGGCCACATCGAAGCCGGCGATCCACCCGGCCGACCACAAACATCTCCGGGGGGAGGGCTTTGACCATGATCGAGACAGTGCACGAGTCATTGGGACACAACACAGGCCGGCCGTTTCCGCTGGCGCGCTTGTCGGCCGCCATGGCGATGGGCCTGGCCTTGCTCCACGCGCCGCCGGCCGCCCACGCGCAGGAATCGGTCCAGAGCCAGGACCAGGGCCAGCCGAAAGCGCCCCCCAGCGACCAGCGCGGGAAGAAATCCGGCCAGGCCGGCGCCGCGCAAGCGAAGAATCTCGAGGCCGTGACGGTGACCGGCATCCGTGCATCCGTCGAGAAGGCGCAGGACATCAAGCGCGATGCCCCCACCTTCGTCGATTCGTTGTCCGCCACGGACATCGGCGCGCTGCCGGATCGCAGCGTCACTGAAACCCTGTCGCGCATTCCCGGCGTCACCATCGACCATTTTCTCTCCCAGGGCGATCCGGAACACTTCTCTGCCGAAGGCAATGGTGTGCAGGTGCGCGGCCTCACGCAGGTGCGTTCCGAATTGAATGGTGGCGACAGTTTCTCCGCCAATGGCGGGCGCGCCCTCAGCTTCCAGGACGTGCCCTCGGAATTGATGTCGGGCGTGGACGTCTACAAGAACCAGACGGCAGAGATGATCGAGGGCGGCCTGGGCGGTACGGTGAACCTGCGCACCTTCATGCCCTTCGACTTCCAGGGCCAGAAGATCGCCGCTTCAGCCAGCGAGAACTACGGCGATTTCGCCAAGAAGTACAAGCCGTCCGGCTCGGTGCTCTACAGCAATCGCTGGCAGACCAGCCTCGGGGAAATGGGTTTCCTCGTCGACGTCGCCGATTCCCAACTGTCCACGCGTACGGATGGCCTGTTCGTGCGTCCGTTCTTCAAGAACGCAGACGGCGTCTGGGTGCCGCGCGGCGCCGACTGGCGCACCTTGCTCTACGATCGCAAGCGCGATGGTGCCTACCTGGCCTTCCAGTGGCGTCCCAGCGACGATCTTGACCTTTACGCCACCGCGTTCCAGAGCAAATACCACGAAGTCTGGAACGAGGATGCGATCTTCGTGAGCAACGACCCAACGCAGGTGACGGTGGACGCCAGCCAGCCGAGCCAGGTCAATGGCGGGGTGTTCCAGTCCGGCCGCCTCACGCAGAGCGGCGGCATGCCGATGGGCACCGACATCCGCGCTTCCGACAGCCACTCCAAGACCACGGACTTCTCCACCGGGATGAAGTGGCGGCTGGGCACGGCCACTGAACTCACCAGCTCGGTGCAGTTCGTCAAGGCCACTACCAACAGTCTGGATTCCACGGTGGCGCTGGGTACCAACGTGCCCTACATCGACGTGGCCCTGAACGGTAGCAACCCGCCGCACATCGGCGTCGATTCAAACTTCACCGGGAATCCCGCCAATTACTACTGGGGATTCACCATGGATCACCAGGATCAAAACTATGCGAAGGAACTGGCCTGGCGTGCCGACATCTCGCACAGCTTCGTCGACGGGTTCGTGCAGGGGGTGAAGGCAGGCGTGCGCCTGACCAACCGCTATGCCAACAACATCGATACCGGCTACAACTGGCTGCCCGTATTCCAGACCTGGATGTCGGGATGGGCGGTGCCCGGCGGTGCCATGCCCGGCCTGGATTTGAACGGCACGGTCAATACCAGCCTGGTGCATCTGGACACGTTCAAGGATTTCTACCGGGGCGACGCCGGCATCCCAGGGGCGTTCTATGCACCGGTCCCGGCGACCGCGCTTGGCTACCCGGGCAGCTACGCGGATATTCACAACGCCGCCATTCCGTACTACATCGCCGGCAGCGGCTATGACGTCCCGTACAAGCCCACCTTGCTCGATGCCTCGCACACCAATCTTCAGCACGAAAAAACCTACGCGGCGTACGCCATGCTCGACTTCGGGGTGGACGATGCCAATCTGAGCGGCAACGTCGGCGTGCGTGCGGTGCGGACCAGGAATGCCGCCCAGGGTTTCCTGACGTATCCCGACCAGGCGTTTGCGCCCTATCTGGGTGCGGGCCAGTCTGCTCCCATCAGCGCCCGCAACGAGTACACCGACATCCTGCCCAGCTTGAACGTGAAGTGGGAGTTCGCTCCGGACGTGATCACGCGTTTTGCCTTTTCCAAGGCGATTGCGCGGCCGGACTTTAGCCAGATGCAGGCCTATCAGATTCTCAATGCCGCCGTGCTGTCAGGCTATACGCCGCCGCCCGGTACCACCACCCTGCCGATCGACAAGCTGACCCTGACGGGCACTGCCACCACCAGCAATCCGTACCTGACGCCGATGAAGGCTAACCAGTTCGATCTGTCGCTGGAGTGGTACTTCGATCAGGACCACGGCGGCATGGCCTGGGTCAGCCTGTTCCACAAGGGGATAAGCGACTATTTCCGCAACGAGTCGCAGTTCGTGACGTATCCAGGTATCGACGGCAACAACTATCAGTATCTGGTCACCCACCCCGTAAACGTTGGCAAGGCGACGATCGATGGCGCGGAACTCGGCTGGAATCAGTTCTTCGATTTCCTGCCGGTCAAGGGCTTCGGCATGTCGGCGAACTACACCTACATCCGGAGCAGGACCCACGTACCGAACGAAACTACTGCGGTGCCGGTGGATACCGATGGCTCCACATTCGGCAGCCTCCCGGCGGATGGCCTGTCGAGGAATTCCCTCAATGTCGCCGGCTTCTACGAGCACGGTCCGTGGCAAGTCCGGCTTGCCTACAACTGGCGCAGCCAGTATCTACTGTCGATCGGCCCGAACGGCTACAACGGTACCGATAACAACATTCCATGGAAGCTGCCGGTATTCGCCGATGCCTACGGACAGCTGGACGGTTCGATCTTCTACTCGTTCAACGAGCACGTGAAGCTCGGCGTGGAGATGAACAACCTCAATAACGCCGAACAGCGCACGATCATGTATCAGAACGCATCGGGCAAGCACATCACTTCCTGGTACGTGAACGATACCCGGTATGCACTGACGCTACGCGCGACGTTCTGATCGTGCAGTGCCTGAGCAGCCGACGGGGGTTCCGGCATGGGGCAACGCATCCAGCGTCAGGTGTCTTGCCTGGCGCTGGAAAAACCTCACTGCGTTCGGGCATGTTCGGAAACATCGCTGTCCTTGCCTGCTCCTTGTTCCTCGCGCCGGGTGTCCACGCCAGCCAAGCCGCCGCGCTTCCTTACCACTTCGCCAACGTGCGCATCGGCGGTGGCGGCTACGTCAGCGGCCTGGTCTTCCATCCGGCTGAGCGCGGGCTGGTCTATGCGCGCACCGACGTCGGCGGCGCCTACCGCTGGGACCAAGCGAGCGCGCAATGGGTGCCGTTGACCGACTGGATCGAGGCTAAGGACAACAACCTGCTCGGCATCGACAGCCTCGCGCTCGATCCTGCCGATCCCGGCTGGGTGTACCTTGCCGCGGGCACCTACACCGCCCCGCAGGCGGGCAATGCCGCGGTCCTGCGTTCGCACGACCGCGGCCGGCATTTCGAGCGCGCCGACCTGCCGTTCAAGCTGGGCGGCAACGAGCTGGGGCGCGGCAACGGCGAGCGGCTGGCGGTGGACCCGAACGACGGCCGCGTGCTCCTGCTCGGTTCGCGCGATGCCGGCCTGTGGCGCAGCGAGGATCACGGCGCGCACTGGTCGAGGCTCACCGGGTTTACCGACGTGGCAACCTCGCCCGCGTCGCGCGCGAGCAGCCACGGCCGCACGCAGCCGGTCGGCATCGTGTTCGTGGTGTTCGATCCGGCCAGCGGCAAGCGCGGCGAACCGACGCCGGTGATGTATGCGGGCGTGTCGACGCGCGCGACCAGCCTGTACCGCTCCAGCGACGGCGGCCGCAGCTGGCGCGCGGTGCCGGGGCAACCCGCCGGCCTGCGGCCCAGCCACATGCACCGCGCCGGCGACGGCAGCTACGTGCTGAGCTACGGCGACGAGCCGGGCCCGGACACGATGAGCGACGGCGCCCTGTGGCGCTGGCAACCGGCGAGCGGCCGCTGGACCGACATCACGCCGCTGCCGCGCAAGCGCACGCCGGCGGGCTTCGGCTGGGGCGACGTTGCGGTCGACCCCGCCGATCCGGACGTGCTGATCGCCAGCACCCATCATCGCTACACGCCGCACGACCTGCTGTTCCGCAGCACCGACGGCGGCAGGCACTGGGCCGAGATCTTTGCGCGTTCGTCGTTCGATCGCAGCGATGCGGCCTGGACCGTCGACCACACGCCGCACTGGATGACCACGGTGGCGATCGATCCGTTCGACCCGGACCACGTGATGTTCGTCACCGGCTACGGCGTGTGGTCGTCGCGCGACATGCGCGGGTTCGACCGGGGCGGCACGGTGCACTGGTGGTTTCAGGACCGCGGGCTGGAGGAAACCGTGCCGCTGGGCCTGATCAGCCCACCGCAGGGCGCGCACCTGTTGAGCGCACTGGGCGACCTCGACGGCTACCGCCATGACGACCTCGCCGTGGCGCCACTGCAGTTCCAGGCGCCGCCGCGCTACGCGAACGGCGAGAGCATCGACTACGCCGGGCAGCGGCCGGCGCTGATCGTGCGCAGCGGCTACCTGCGCGAGCCGTTCGAGGCGGCGATCCGTGCAGCGTGGTCCGGCGACGGCGGACGGCACTGGCAGGCCTTTGCCGGCGAGCCGCCGGAAGGCGAAGGCGCGGGAAGCATCGCTGTCGCCGCCGATGGCAGCGGCGTACTGTGGGCGCCCAGGCATGCCAACCATGTCTATCTCACGCGCGACCTTGGCCGGCACTGGCAGACGGCGCAGGGCCTCGGCGCGCGCCTGGAGGTGCTCGCCGATCGCGTCGACGCCGGACGCTTCTATGCGTTCGACCGCCGCGCCGGCACGCTCTTCGCCAGCCGCGATGGCGGCGCGAGCTTCGTGCCGATCGGCGGCGCCCTGGGCGATGCCGCGCGTGGACGCGACCAGGTGCAACTGCAGGCGGCGCCGGATGCCGCCGGCACGCTGTACCTGGGCGCGCGCGACCTGCCGCTGCTGCGCGGCGACGACCGGGGCCGCGTGCAGCAGCGCATGCCCGCGCTGACCGGCGTCGATGCGTTCGGTTTCGGCAAGCCGGCGGCCGGCCGCCACGCGCCCGTGCTGTTCGTCGCCGGGCGCCGCGGCGCGCTGCAGGGGATCTTCCGTTCCCTCGACGGCGGGCAGCACTGGCAGCGCATCGACGACGATGCGCACCGCTACGGCCGGGTTGGCCACCTGGTCGGCGATCCGCGGGTTTTCGGGCGTCTGTATTTCGCCCCCAGCGGGCGCGGCATCGTCTACGGCGAACCGATGGAGGCCGCGCCATGAAACATCCGCTCCTCATTGGCGCGCTGGCGCTGTGCCTTCTGCTGCCGGCGCCGCCGGGCGTGCTGCATGCGGGCAGCAACAGCCTCGCCATCCGCGTGGACGACCTGGACAACGGCGACGGCCTGCCCGCCGCTCCGTTCCGATCCACGCCCGCAGCGGCGGGCACCGCCGAACTGCCGCGCATCGTCAGCCAGGACGGACGCCACGCGCTGATGGTGGACGGCAAGCCCTACCTGCTGCTCGGCGCGCAGGTGAACAATTCCAGCAATTGGCCGGACATGCTGGGCCAGGTGTGGCCCGCCATCGAGCAGTTGCACGCCAATACCGTACAGGTGCCGATCGCGTGGGAGCAGATCGAGCCGAAGGAAGGGCAGTTCGACTTCGGCTTCCTCGACACGCTGGTGACGCAGGCGCGCCAGCACAGGCTGCGCCTGGTGCTGCTGTGGTTCGCCACCTGGAAGAACAACGGCCCCAGCTACGCGCCATCGTGGGTGAAGCTGGACGATCGCCGCTTTCCGCGCTTGTTCAATCGCGAAGGCCGCCGCCTGAATTCGCTCTCGCCACTGGCCACCGCCACGCTGGACGCCGACCGCAAGGCGTTCGTCCAGTTGATGACGCACCTGCGCCAGATCGATGGCGACCGGCACACGGTGATCATGGTGCAGGTGGAGAACGAGGCCGGTACCTACGGCACCGACCGCGACCACTCGCCGATGGCGGACAAGGTCTTCGCCGGCCCGGTGCCCGAGGCGCTGCTGCGCGCGACCGGCAAATCAGGCGGCAGCTGGAGCCAGGCTTTCGGCAACGACGCGGCGGAGTACTTCCACGCTTGGCATGTCGCGCATTTCATCGGCCAGGTCGCGGCGGCAGGCAAGGCGGTATATCCGCTGCCGATGTACGCCAACGCGGCGTTGCGCGATCCATTCAAGCCGGGACCGCCCGGCAGCTACGAGAGCGGTGGTCCCACCGACAACGTGCTGCCTGTGTGGAAGGCCGCCGCACCCGCGCTGGACGTGCTGGCGCCGGACATCTACAAGCCCGACTACGCGCACTATGCCACCTATCTCGAGCGTTACGCCCGCAAGGACAACCCGCTGTTCGTCGCCGAAACCGGCAACGACAAGGTCTATGCGCGCTACGTCTATGCCTCGCTCGGCGCGGGAGCCATCGGCTGGTCGCCGTTCGGCATGGACTTCACCGGCTACTCCAACTACCCGCTGGGCGCGCGCAAGCTGGACGAGGATACGGTCGAGCTGTTCGCCGCCAACTACCGCGTGCTGGCGCCGATGGCGGGCGAACTGGCCGCGGCGGCGTATGCGGGCAGGCTGTGGGGCGCATCCGAGCCGGACGCTACCCACGAGCAGACGCTCGACCTGGGCGACTGGCAGGTCCACCTGGGCTACGGACAACTGCAATTCGGAATCGAACCGCCCAAAGGCAATCCTGACCGCTCCGGCGGCGCGCTGGTCGCACAGCTGGCGCCGAACGAATACCTGCTGGTCGCCCGCGACGTGCGCGTGAACTTCCTGCCGGCGCGCGGACGCAAGGTCGACTTCCTTCTCGACCGTGTCGAGGAGGGCCATTACGACCACGGCCGCTGGATATTCCGTCGCCTGTGGAACGGCGATCAGACCGACTGGGGCTTGAATGTCATCGGCGAGCCGCGCGTACTGCGCGTGCGGCTGGCCACGTACTGAAGGAACGAGATGCGCATGTCTTCTATCGCTATCCGCCCGTGGATGCCGCTGTGCATGCTGACGCTGGCCGTCCTCGCTGGCTGCGGCAAGGCACCCGAGCCGGCCGATGCCGCGAAATCCGCCGGCCACGCACAAAAACTCGCCGACGGCGTGATCGTCCGCCTCGACCACTCCCCCCAGCAGGTACGCCTGCAGGCGGTGGACGAGCGCATCGTCCACGTCACCGCCGTGCCCGAGGGTGCGTTCGACCTGCCCGCCAGCCTGATGGCGGTGAAGAGCGGTGGCGACACGCTCTTCACGGTGGACGAAACGCCGGACACGGTGACGCTGAAGACGCCGCGGCTTTCCGCCCAGGTATCGCTGCACGACGGCGCGGTGCGCTTCCTCGACGCCGCCGGCAAACCGTTGCTGGCCGAGCGCGCGGGCGGGCGCTCGTTCCAGCCGGAGACGGTGGAAGGCAAGCCGTACTACACGGTGCGCCAGCGTTTCGACTCGCCCGCCGACGAGGCGTTCTACGGCCTGGGCCAGCACCAGGACGGGCAGATGAACTACAAGGGCGAGGACGTGGAACTGGCCCAGCACAACATGGACGTGGGCGTCCCGTTCGTGGTTTCCACGCGCAACTACGGTCTGCTGTGGGACAACAACTCGATCACCCGCTTCGGCGACCCGCGCGAGTACCAGCCGCTCAGCCAGACACTCAAGCTCTACGACGCCGACGGCAAAGCCGGCGGGCTCACCGCCAGCTATTACGACGCCGGCGGCACGCTGAAGCTCAAGCGCGTCGAGAAGCAGCCGGACTACCAGTACCTCAAGGACATCGCGCAATGGCCGGCCGCATCGCCCGCCAAGACCACCGCCAAGGTGGTGTGGGAAGGCAGCATCGAGCCCACAGTCCCCGGCGTGCACAAGCTGCGCCTGTACGCCAGCAGCTACGCCAAGGTGTGGCTGGACGGCAAGCTGGTCTACGACGACTGGCGGCAGAACTGGAACCCCTGGTACCACAACCTGCGCCTGACGATGGATGCCGGCAGCAAGCACCAGCTGCGCATCGAATGGCTGCCGAATGAGGGCTACCTCACCCTGCTGCACCTGGACCCACTGCCCGGCGACGAGCAGCAGGAGCTGTCGCTGTCCTCCGAGGTCGGCCATGCGGTGGACTACTACTTCATCGCCGGCGACAACCTCGACCAGGTGATCGCGGGTTATCGCGAAGTCACCGGCAAGGCCACCCTGCTGCCGCGCTGGGCGTATGGGCTCTGGCAGAGCCGCGAGCGCTACAAGACCCAGGCGGAGATCTTCGACACCGCCAGACGCTACCGCGCGCTCGGCCTGCCGATCGACAACCTGGTGGAGGACTGGAACTACTGGCCTGAGGACGCCTGGGGCTCGCACGAGTTCGACAAGGCACGCTTTCCCGATCCCAAGGGCATGCTCGACCAGCTGCACGCGATGCACCTGCAGCTGATGATCTCGGTGTGGCCGAAGTTCTACCCGGGCACGGCGAACTACAAGGAGCTGGACGCCAAGGGCTACATCTACCGCCGCAACGTGGAGAAGGGCGAACGCGACTGGATCGGCAACGGCTACCTCAGCTCGTTCTACGACCCGTACGCGAAGGAGGCGCGCGCGATCTACTGGCGCCAGATCCACGACCGGCTCGGCGTGCTCGGCATCGACGGCTGGTGGCTGGACGCGTCCGAGCCGGACATCCAGTCCAACCTCGACATTGCCGAACGCAAGCTGCGCATGGGGCCGACCGCGCTCGGGCCCGGCGCCGCGTTCTTCAATTCGTATCCGCTGATGCACACCACCGGCGTGTACCAGGGCGCACGGGCAAGCACGCCGGACAAGCGCGTGTTCATCCTCACCCGTTCAGCCTTCGCCGGCCAGCAGCGCAACGCCGCGGCGACATGGAGCGGCGATGTGGCCTCGCGCTGGAGCAACCTGCACGACCAGATCTCCGCCGGCGTGAACTTCTCCCTGGCCGGCATCCCCAACTGGACCACCGACATCGGCGGCTTCGCGCTGGAGCCGCGCTACGAGAAGCCGGACGCTGCCGACCTGGCCGAATGGCGCGAGCTCAACCTGCGCTGGTTCCAGTTCGGCGCGTTCACGCCCTTGTTCCGCTCGCACGGGCAGTTCCCGTACCGCGAGATCTACAACCTTGCCGCGCCGGGTACGTCGGTGTACGAGGCGCTGGCCTACTACGACCGCCTGCGCTACCGCCTGATGCCGTACATCTACACCCTGGCCGGCGACACCTGGTGGAAGGACGGCACCATCATGCGCGGACTGGTCATGGATTTCCCCGGCGATCCGAAGGTGCGGGACATCGACGACGAGTACCTGTTCGGTCCCGCCTTCCTGGTCGCGCCGGTCACCGCCTACCGCGCCACCGCGCGGCCGGTCTACCTGCCGGCCGGTACGCGCTGGTACGACTTCCACAGCGGCAAGTCCTACGAAGGCGGCAGCAGCATCGATGCCCCGGCGCCGCTGGAACGCATGCCGCTGTTCGTGCGCGCCGGCGCCATCGTGCCGACCGGTCCGGCCATCCAGTACACCGGCGAGCAGCCGGACGCGCCGATCGTCCTGCTGGTCTACGCCGGCGCCGACGGCCATTTCACGCTGTACGAGGACGAAGGCACCAGCTACGACTACGAGCATGGCCACTACTCACGTATCCCGCTGGCCTACGACGACGCCACCGGCGTGCTCACCCTCGGCAGGCGCGAGGGCGACGGGCGCGGCGCGCCGGCAAGGCGACAGTTCGTGATCCGCCGCATCGACGCCGGCCATCCGAACGCGGACGGCGCCGACGCCAGCCATGACGTGCGGGTCGGCTACAACGGCAGCGAGGTGAAGGTGCCGCGCTGACGGCGGCGCGGCGAACTCCCGGGCACTCCGGGCGGGGATGCGCGGCCAGGCCTGCGAAAGCGCGTGATCGAAGCCACGCCGGAGCACTTGGGCGACAAGGGCTACTTCGACTGAAGTCTGATCGCCGAGTTGGGGTGATGGTGCCGATCAACGGGTGCCCTGGCACGCGCCTGCATAAATAGCTTGCCGCGCGCCGACAGCGCAGTGCAGCCTCACCCTTAACATCGCACAAACCGCCTTGTGTCAATCACTTAGGCAGTCTTCGATCAGAATTTTGTAGTAGGTCATGCGCACGGCGGCAGAACTATGCTTTAGTGCTGCGGCAAACCTATGGTTCCCGCCACACATGTCGATCCCGCAGGCGCTCATTCGTCGCATAAGTGAAGGTGACCATACCGGCCACCCTTCAGGCCAAGGAGACAATCATGTCCTACATCGATGGTTTCGTGATCGCCGTACCCAACGCCAACCGCGAAAAGTTCATTGCGCACGCCCGTACCTTCGACGCCATTTTCCTCGAGTTCGGCGCCATCCGGGTGATGGAGTGCTGGGGCGACGACGTACCCGACGGCAAGCTCACCGATTTCCGCCGCGCCGTGCAGGCGGAACAGGATGAATCCGTGGTGTTCTCCTGGGTGGAATGGCCCGACAAGGCCACTCGCGATGCCGGCATGGCGAAATTCATGCAAGACCCGCGCATGGAAGCCGCCAGTGACTGTCCTTTCGATGGCAAGCGCATGATTTTTGGCGGCTTCAAGTCGGTGGTTAGTCTGCCGGACTAGGGGATAACGCAAAAAACCTGAACTCGGTCTACGAAAAGAATTTCAGCTTCCTTATAGGATCGGGGGCTTAGTCCGGACTGCTCCCTACCCTATCGAATCCAACCGGAGGTTTCAGCGCTCATGACGGATGAATCGAACATCGGGAAAGAGAAGCAGGGCCAATGCGCTGGGGAAACCTCCGGGGATACGGGTCCGAGCATCAAGATCACCCGCCGCGAATTCATCGCAGGCACGGCCATCGCCGCGACCGGCTTGATGATCGTGCCCCGCCATGTCCTGGGCGGGCCCGGCCATACGGCGCCCAGCGATCGATTGAACATTGCCGGCATCGGCGTCGGCGGCATGGGCGGAAACAACATCCGTGCCCTGGCCGGTGAGAACATCGTCGCCCTGTGCGACGTGGACTGGCACTACACGGAGAAGAGCTTCCGCGGGATGTTCGACGGTCAGGGGAAAGCCCATGCACGCCTGGACAAGGCCAAGACCGCCAAAGAGCGCCTGGAGCTGCAGGACCAGATCAAGCAGACGGATCTGCTTTCGCGCAAGTTCGATTCGATCAAGCGTTATACCGACTACCGCCGGATGCTAGAACAGCAGAAGGACATCGATGCGGTGGTCATCGCGACGCCAGACCATCTGCATGCGGTGATCGCCAGCGCCGCAATGAGCCTCGGCAAGCACGTGTACGTGCAGAAGCCACTCACCTGGTCGATAGACGAGGCCCGCGCGCTGGCAAGGAAGGCCAAGGACAACCCCAAGGTCGTCACGCAAATGGGCAACCAGGGCCACTCGACCGATGATGCCCGGTTGATCAACGAATACATCGCGGCCGGGGCGATCGGCAACGTCAGCGAGGTCCACGTCTGGACGAATCGCCCGCTTGCCTACTGGCCGCAGGGAATTCCACGCCCGCAGCCCAGGCCCAGGCCGGACGACGCAAGCTGGGACGAGGATGCGGTCATGGACCGGCTCGCCAATGCCATGGTCGGCAACTATCCAAAGCCCGAAGGCCTGGCATGGGATCTCTTCCTGGGCCCCGGTCCCGTCGTCGACTACCACCCTGTGTATCACCCGTTCAACTGGCGTGGCTGGGTGGACTGGGGCGTTGGCGCCATCGGCGACATGGGGGCGCACCTGATCGATTCCCCGTTCTGGTCGCTGGACCTGGGTTTTCCGACGGCCGTGGAGACTGTCTCGACGCCCTTCAACAACGCGTCGTACCCGATGGCAACGATGACGTACTACGAATTCCCGGCACGCGGCAGCAGGCCATCAGTGAAGCTCCACTGGTATGACGGCGCGTTGCTGCCTCCCGGGCTGCAAGCGTTGGGAGCCGGGCAGATGAGCAAGGACGGCGGCGTCCTCTACGTCGGCGACAAGGGCAAGCTGATCCACGAGACCTACGGTGCGAACCCGCGCCTGCTACCTCAGTCGCTGCACGACGCGGTGGGCACGCCGCCGCAGAAGTATGCCCGCATCAAGACGTCGCACGAGATGAACTGGGTGGACGCCTGCAAGGGGCGGGGGGAAGCGTCATCGCCGTTCTCATACGCCTCACGCCTGACGGAAGTCATGCTGCTGGGCGTCGTGTCCCTTCGCGCGGGCGGCAGGATCGAGTACGACGCGGAGAACATGCGCGTCACCAACTCGCCGGCAGCCAACGAGTTCCTGCGTCGCCAGTATCGCGAAGGTTGGGCCGTCTAGGCGACCGTGAGAAATGGCGAGAAATGGAGAAAACACGTGCGTGACCACCAAATGACGTTTGTCTAGTATCGCTGCTGCTTGCATCTTTGAAGTGCGGAGAACCTGAAGCGCCGGCAGCTTTATCGATAGCAGCGAATGAGGGCGGTGCTTGGCGCGAAAGCGACCCGCTCTTGCATTGGTTCAACGCTGGGGTTTAACGCCCTATTCGGGGAGACAACAACATGACGTTCTATCGATGTGGCGGCTTGCTCGCCACGGCTTTCCTGTTGCTTGGAATTGGCGTTCCACTGGGCGCCCATGCTGCTGCGGCACCAACCCATGCTTCACTGGCTTTTGCGCCGGATACCGCGCGAATTACCAACGCGGTCGACAACACGCGCCTGACCACCGTGCAAGGCAGCCACTCCTTCAAGGCGCTGACCGCCGCTGACCAGGGTCCGGTGGCAGACATCAAGCCGATTCGCAACATGACCCTGGTGCTCAAGCGCAGTACGCAGAAACAAAGCCGTTTCGACGCCTATGTCACCGAACTCAATAGCCCCAGTTCGGCGAAGTACCATAAGTGGCTGACCGCGAAACAGATCGGCACCATGTTCGGTCCGGCGCAATCGGATATTGATAAGGTCACCAGTTGGCTTCGCTCGCAAGGCCTGACCGTCAACGAAGTGCTGCCGACGGGCATGATGATCCGCTTCTCCGGCACCTCGGGCCAAGTGCGTACCGCCTTCCACACCCAGCTGCACAACTTCACCAGCAATGGTGAATCGCATTTCGCCAACGTCACCGATCAGCAGATTCCCGAGGCGCTGGCGCCGGTGGTGGAAGGCGTTGCATCGCTGAACAATTTCTTCCCGAAACCGCAGCACCACGATGTCGCTACAGTGAGCAAGGACAAGCATACCGGCCAGTGGAAGACGGTATCGACCAGCCCCGATTTCACCGTGCCGCCCGGTACACAGAATCCCAGCGTCACCTATGACGTGGTGCCGGCGGATTTCAACAAGATCTACAATGTCGAGCCCTTGTGGGGCCAGGCCACGCCGGTTCGCGGTGCCGGCCAGACCGTCGCCGTGCTGGAGCGCACCGATGTGCAGCCACAGGACGTCACGACCTTCCGCACCGCGTTTCTGCCGCCCGATGCCAAGGGCGTCATCAGTTATGTGCATCCACAGGGGAAATTCGGTCTCGACCTCATTGACCCGACCTGCAACGATCCGGGCACGAACGGCGACGAGGGCGAAGCGGCGCTCGACGTGGAATGGATCGGTGCGGCCGCGCCCGACGCCAATATCGTGTTCGCGTCCTGCGACGACACCAATAGCCCGCAGTTCGGCCCTTTCACGGCGGCCTTGAACCTGCTCGACAATCCCGATGTGCCCCCTCCTTCGGTATTCAGCCTGAGCTACGGCGAGTGCGAAGTTCTCAGCCTCAATAATGTCGTGAAGGACGTCGGGCTGCTCTGGGAACAGGCTGCCGCCGAGGGTGTCACCGTCTACGTGTCCTCGGGCGATGCAGGCTCCGCCGGCTGCGATCAGAACCAAGCGACTGCATCGTTCGGCGTCACCGTCAATGCCATGTCGTCGACACCGTGGAATGTGTCGGTGGGTGGCACGGATTTCGACGACGTGGGCAAGACCCAGAACTACTGGACCTCGACCAACCTGCCCGGCGGCCTCTCGGCTGTGAGCTATATCCCCGAGCAGACCTGGAACGACTCCTGCGCAAGCAGCAAGCTCGACGCCGAGTTGAAGATCAAGAACGGTGTCAAGGCGTGCAACAGCGCCGCGGGACAGCAGTTCATGAACACCACCGGTGGTAGCGGCGGCCCTAGCGCGTTCTGGCTTCAGCCGCCGTGGCAGACCGACATCTACGGTGCGCCGACCAATCAGGTTCGCATGCAGCCTGATATTTCCCTGTTCGCTGCCAATGGCATCTATGGCCACGCGCTGGTGTTCTGCATGTCCGATGCGAGCGTCGGTGGCACCGCGTGCGACTACAGCAATCCTGACAATGTGCTCTTCAACAGTGCCGGTGGCACATCGTTCGCGGCGCCGGCGATGGCCGGCATCCAGGCACTGATCAACCAGGCAACGCAGGAGAGCCACGGCAACGTCGCACCGGCGCTGTACGCGATTGCCACCAAGGAGTACGGCACCAACGCCTCGCCGAACACCGCCATGGTCAATGCCTGTAATTCGTCCAACGGCACTTCGATCGACAGTGCCTGCGTGTTCAACGACGTGACCCAGGGCGATATCGACGTGCCCTGCTTTGCAGGCGCGGCCGATTGCTACTCCGGTGCAAAGGGCAATACTTTCGGGGTTCTCAGCGAAGGTGGCGATATCGCGCTGGCGCCGGCATGGAAAACCAACGCTGGGTATGACTATGCCACGGGCCTTGGAAGCGCCAACGTGACCAACCTGGTCAATGCGATGATCAAGTACGACCAGACCTCCCGCGGGCTGGGCAACGCGGCACCCGGCGATTTCCTGAATCCGTTCTCCGTGGGCGCCGACAACTACAGCGACATCGCGCTGGTCGATCCGGTTGCGGGCATCTTCACCGACATGGCCATGAAGGGCAGCGTCATGCTGCGTACGGGGACACAGTCGGTCACCCCGGGCTTTACCATTGGTGCGAATGCAGGTTTGTTCGTACACAACAGTGGTGCTACAACGACGCAGAGCGCCATTGGCTTCAGCTATGCCAGTCTTGCCTGGACCGGCCCGGATCACCAGCTTCATGTGTGGTTGTCCGATGGCTTCGGTGGTCCGAACCAGTACCTTCCCTACGTATTGGGCGAACCGTATTCGCCGGATTGGACGCTGGTAGGTTCCGGCGACTTCAACGGTCCGGACCAATGTGGCGACCGTCAAGCCGATCTGCTGTGGCACAACGACAGCACCGGCGAAATCAGCTGGTGGGATCTGAGCCTGGGCTTCCTCATCGGCAGGAACGGGCCCGAACGTCGCGTCAACGCCAACGTCGGTCCAACGCTCGCCGCTCCATCAGGCTCCGTGCCAACCATCGCGGACGTCGACGGCGACGGCTACGCCGACATCGTTTGGACCCGTCCGGATGACAACAGCGTCACGGTGTGGATAAACAACCACGCTGGTAATTTCGTCTCGCATCGGATCGCCGATCACCAGCCTGGCTTCGTCCTGTACGGTGCCGGCGATGTCAATGGCGATGGCAAGACCGACCTGATCTGGACCAAGCCCGACGCCAACAAGATGTCGTGGTGGATCATGAATGGCTTCACCGTCGTGGATCAGCAAACCCTCAAGGTGAAGGCCGGTTACACCATGTCGAGCATCGCCGACTACGATGGTGACGGCCTGGCCGACATTCTGTGGGTGGATACCACCGGTCATGCTTTTGAGTGGCAGGGCACCGGCGGCGCCTTCCAGTCCTTCCGTGTCACTGACAGCACCGGCAAGCCGGTGGTGATTCCGGCCGGCATGAAGGTGCAGCCGGTTCGTCTGCAGGGCACGGCGGCAGCCGGCGGCGTGGATGTTATCGCCTCCTTGAACCAGAGCGAAGCCTGCAAGGCCCCCCCTGCCGACTGAGCCACGATGCTCATGAGGTGTTGTAAGAACAGGCCGGGCTCTCATGCCCGGCCTGTTCGTATCAGTCCATGTGGCTTCAATCGCAAGTTCTTTCGCTCGTAGAAGACGTAGCATTGTGCGGCCGAGTGCGTCCGCCCTAGCCATGCACGCTATCAACGAGAATCACGATGTGGCATCGCCTGCAAGCCTGGTTGAATCGTTTGCCGATCACCGATCCCGTTGATCGCCGCAACGCTGTTTTCCTGCAACTCTTCCTGGCCTATCAAGGCTGCCGCACACCGCTGATAAAGATCTACCTGCTGACGTCGGAGTGGGATTACATGACGTCGACCTTCTTCAGCAGGACAGTTGTGTCCAGGGACTTGTCCATCGCCGTGGATCTTGGCACGGACCTGGCGATCACGATGGCCGCGTGGTTTGGTTTCTATCTGATCCGCGTGGGCAAATTCAGACAAGCTGTCACGCAGTTTCTCGCCACCCAGCTGATATCGGGCCTGTTTGCCTATGCGGCATTTGGTTACAAAGTGACCCCGGGCGATACCTTGCTGCTCATATCGCTGGCGCTTGGCGGACTGATGCTTGGGCGTCGGGCGTTGTGGACGATCTATGTGTCCATCCTGGTGATCTGCGCCACGGGGATGACCACCGACTACCTGCATGACCCGAGCCAGCACGCGAGCTTCTTCGCCGCCTATAACGGCCTGCTGTTCAGGCTTTTCAGCTACGCGTTGATCACCATCATCCTGGATCGAAGCATCGGCGCGTTGCGCGAAGCGCTGGCCGAATCCAACAGGCACCGGCAGCAGTTGCAACATGAAATGCTCGAGCGCGAGCGCGCGCAGGAGCAACTCCTGCACGCTCAGAAGATAAAAGCCATCGGCCAGTTGGCCCAGGGTATCGCGCATGATTTCAACAACGTGCTTGGCATCGTGCTCGGCTTCGCCAGGGAGCGTCATCGCCTGGATGAACCTGGCGCGGAACTGGGCACCGATGCGCAGGCCTTGGGCCAGGCCCTGCTGGGCGTGGAGATGGCCGCGCGGCGAGCCGATGCGATCAACCGCAAGCTGTTGAACTTCAGTCGTCGCGACACGACCCGGATCGAGATCTTCGATGCGGTAGAGGCGGTTCTGGATCTGAAGCCGATGCTTCGCCAACTGTTTCCGTCAGCGGTGCGGCTGCATTTCCAGGCGCCGGATCGCCCTTTCCGGATTTCGTTCGACCGCAGTCAGTTTGAGCTCGCGATATTGAACATCGCTTCCAACGCGCGCGACGCGATGCCTCACGAGGGAACGTTCGAAGTTGCTATCGCCGCGGATGGTCCCAAGGCGATCGAACTGAAACTGAGCGACAACGGTATCGGTATGTCCGAAGAGATGAAGTTGCGGATTTTCGAGCCATTCTTCACCACCAAACCGGTGGGCAGCGGCACGGGCGTGGGCCTTACCGTGGTCCACAACCTCGTTCACAACGCGAACGGAAGCATCCAGGTAGAAAGCGAACCGGGAAAGGGCACGACCTTTCGCATCCGTCTTCCCGCCGTGGAGGTAGACCCGGCCGGATCAGGTCGAACAAGATCAGGACAGCACGAAGACATAGCCCTCTCCATGCACGGCATTGAGCGGCAACGGCATGCCGAGCACACGTTGCACCTTCTTGCGCAAGCGGTGGACCAGTGAATCAAGCCGGTGCGGATCGAAGTCGTAGGCGTTGTCGGTCAATGTCCTGATCAGATCAGTGCGCGAAATCGCCTGATTCGGACTCTCGAAGAACTTTGCCAGTAGTCGACCTTCCGTCTTGGTCAGCGCGACCACATCGCTGCCGGGCGAAAGCAGACACCAGCCATCGGCATCCAGGTGCCAACGACCAGCGCCAGGTGTTGGCGTCGTGCGCAAACGGCGCGCGAGGCTGTAGATCGTCGCCACCAGCAAGTCGACGTCCACGGGTTTGGACAAATAGGCGTCCGCACCCTCGACCAAGCCGCGCACATGGTCGATCTTGCCGCTGCGTCCGGTCAACATGACGATGCCGACATCGTTCATCTGTGCATGCAGGCGGCGGGCAACCTCGAATCCGTCGGCATCGGGCAAGCCCACATCGAGTATGAGGATGTCCGGCCATGCAGTGGCTGTGTACACGTCGAGCTCAGCCGCCGTCCCTATCGCGGCCACTTCGAATCCAAAGCTGCGCAATTGCGGCACCAGCACGCGATCACGCAGCAATTCATCGTCTTCGAGCAGGAGCACTCGCAGTGGAGCTGCGACCACAGGTTTGGGCAGATTCGTCGGCGTCATGAGTTAGTCCAGCCAGCAGCATCGTTTCTACCCGATTGAACTCTTGAAAGCTCCATTGGAAATGTGACGGATGCCAAGTATCCAGTGATCGGCTTGATCGGTGATCGCGATCCGATCTGGTGGCTAGCCGCTCAATGGCGGTCAAACTATGTGAGATCGGGCACCGGTCGCACGGGGCGCCGTTGATCCTCGCACTACCAGGTCAGCCGACAGCACCCGCTTACGCGCTGGCACCTCTGGGTCGTTCAGCAGTTCGATCATCATGGTCATCGCTTCCCGCCCCAGCGCATGCTTAGGCTGCGCGACGGTGGTCAACGATGGGGAGGTGTAGCGCGCAAATCGGATATCGTCGAAGCCAACGACGGAGACATCCTCCGGTACGCGCAGGCCGTGCGAGATCAAGGCGCGCATCGCGCCGATCGCCATTTCATCGTTGGAGCAGAACACCGCGCTGAACGATTGCCCTTGCGAAAGGAACAGCTCGATGGCGCGCTCGCCCGCTTCGATCGAAAAGTCGCCCACGACGGTCAGCGCGGGGTTGGCAGGAATCTTCGCCCTGTGCAGGGCCAGACGGTAGCCCTGTTCGCGGTCCACGCATATCGGGCTCGACGAAGGACCGGCGATGAAGGCAATATCGCGGTGCCCTAGCGTAACCAGATAATCGACCGCGGCGCCTGCCGCGGTGACGTTATCGATATAGACGCTGGAAATCTTGTTGTCCTTGACGTACTCGCAAGCATTGACCACGGGCAGGCGGCCGTCGATGGGAATTGCCGGCACGCGATGGGACATGGTGATGATGCCGTCGGCCTGACGCCCCGCGACCATGTCGGCGTAGGCCTGCTCGCGGACCAGGCTGCTCTGCGTCTCGCCCAGTAGCACCGAATAGCCGTTCTCATACGCGACCTGTTCGATGCCGCGGATGACCTCCGAGAAAAACGGGTTGGCGATGTCGGGGAGCAAGGCGATGACCAGTCGCGTCCGCGCCGTGCGCAGATTGCGCGCCAACGCATTGGGCGTGTAGCCCAGGCGCTTGACGACTTCGTGAATACGCAGGCGAGTCGCTTCGCTGACGAGCTCAGGTCGCTGCAAGGCGCGCGACACGGTTGCCACCGAAACCTTGGCGATGGCGGCGATTTCCTTGACCGTCCGGACACGCCCAGGCTGCGGCGCAGCATTTGTAAGCTCGCCCTCGGCGCTCTGCCGCTTACGCTTGGATCCCTCCGCACTCACCCGTTCCAGCCCCCTTTATCGCCACTTTACCCTGGACAATACCAGCCGGCAGCGCCCTGGAACGAAATGTCCAAAGAGGTCATCCCGGCCGATATTTGTGCAGTGCAATGTAATGGATTACATGAAATCGTTGCACCACCATCTTCACATCTGCTACATAAGTTGCCACATTTATAGCGCTTCAACGAGAAGGGGCCTGACGCGCGAGTCCACCCCCATCCAAGAAGAACAGCAAAAGCTAGTGTTTATGCGGATGTAATCGAATACATTCGAAGGACAGCAGTATCTCGGAGGGGAAATGGCACGCCAGTCCATATCGACCAGCGCCAGGGCAGTAACCCAATGAAGAAACTCGGCATGGGGCTCGTCGGCCCCGGCTTCATCGCCGCGCATCACCTGGATGCCGTGCGTCGCCTGGGTAACGTCCAGATCATCGGTATTGCTGGCTCCAGCCCCGAATCGGCAAAAAAGCGGGCGCGCGAACTGAATGCCGGGCGAGGCTACGCCAGCTATCAGGAACTGCTGGCCGACCCTTCCGTGCAGGTGGTTCACAACACCACGCCCAATCACTTGCATAGGGAGGTCTCACTGGCCGCGCTGCATGCCGGCAAGCACGTGATCTCCGACAAGCCACTGGCCAGCAGTACGTCCGAAGCGCGGGAACTGTACGAAGCCGCGCGCAAAGCCCAGGTGGCCCACGTCGTCACCTTCAACTATCGCGGCTACCCGCTTGTCCAGCAGGCGCGCGCGATGATCGCCAAGGGCAAGGTCGGCCCGGCGGTGTTCGTACACGGGTGCTACTTGCAGGATTGGCTGACCGACGAGCGCGCTTATTCCTGGCGCCTGGATCCCAAGCTGGGCGGCGCCAGTTCCGCGCTCGGCGACATCGGCTCGCACTGGTGCGACCTGGCCGAGCACGTGACCGGCGCGCGCATCACTTCGGTGCTTGCCGATCTGCACACGGCCGTACCGGTCCGCGAGGCGCCGGCTGCTTCGCCGAAGGCTTTCGCAGGCTCCGCCAAATCGGCGCCACGGCGCAAGGTCAAGATCACCAGCGAAGATATCGCCAGCGTGCTGCTGCGTTTCGACAACGGCGCGCGCGGCTGCGTCACCGTGGGCCAAGTGCTCCCCGGCCACAAGAACGACCTGCGCCTGGAGGTTAACGGGCGCCTGGCCTCGCTGGCGTGGCGGCAAGAGCAGCCCAATGAACTGTGGATCGGCCACCACGCGCAGGCAAATACGCTGCTGACGCGAGACCCCGCGCTGCTTGATCCGGTCGCGCGCGGCTACGCGCATCTACCCGCGGGCCACCCGGAAGCCTGGGCGGATGCCTTCCGCAACCTGATGGCCGACGCCTATGCGTGGATTGGACGCGGTGGTACACCCGAAACCAAGCCCGCCGCGCTACCCACGTTCGCCGACGGCTATCGCAACAGCCTGCTGGTCGAGGCGATGCTCAACAGCCACGCCGCGGGCGGGGTATGGCAGCACGTCGAAGATCCACTCGAAGCACGACGCACAAAGGGGAAACGGGGATGAAGTGGCGCCTTAGGGTAATGATGCTGTTCGAGTTCGCGATCTGGGGCGCCTGGTACGTCACGGTCGGCACCTGGCTTGGCCAGACACTGCATTTCAGCGGCAAGGAAATCGGCGCCATAGCCGGCACCACGGCCATTGGTGCGATGATCTCGCCGCTGTTCGTGGGACTGCTTGCCGACCGCTTGTTCGATACGCGCCGTGTGCTCGTCATATTGCACATCGTCGGCGCCGTCCTGCTGGTGGTCGCCGCCCAACAGACCTCGTTCGGCGTGCTGTATGCCGCACTGCTCGCCTACAGCCTCTGCTACATGCCGACGCTGGCGCTCACCACCTCCCTCGCCATGCGGCACATCAATGATCCGCAGGAGGAATTTGGCGCGATCCGCGTGTTCGGCACCATCGGCTGGATCATCATGGGCCTGATCGTCGGCGCCTGGGGCGTGGAAGCCACCGCGTCACCCCTGCACCTGGCCGCCGGACTTTCCCTCGCCATGGCAGGCTACTGCTTCACCCTGCCCCCCACGCCGCCGCTCGCCCGCGACCAGCGCTTCAGTATCCGCACGGTGCTTCCGCTTGAGTCCCTGCACCTGCTGCGCGACCGCTCGATGGCGGTGTTCGCGCTCGCCTCGTTCCTGATCTGCATTCCGCTGCAGTTCTACTACGCGTTCACCAACCTGTTCCTCAACGAGATTGGCGTGGTCAACGCCGCCGGCAAGATGACTGGCGGGCAGATGTCGGAAATTCTCTGCATGCTGCTGATCCCCTGGTTCTTCCGGCGCCTGGGCGTCAAGTACATGCTCGCCGTGGGCATGCTGGCCTGGGTGGTGCGCTATGCCATGTTTGCCTTCGGCGGCACCGGCGAGCTGATGTGGATGCTCTGGCTCGGCATCATCCTTCACGGCATTTGCTTCGACTTCTTCTTTGTCGTCGGCCAGATCTATATCGATCGCGAAGCGCCGACCGCTTTGCGTGCGGCAACGCAGGGGCTGATCACCTTCCTGACGTACGGCCTTGGCATGTTCGTCGGCTCGTGGCTGTCCGGGGTGGCGGTAGACACCTATGCGCGGACCAACGCCCAGGGCGTGGTTACGCACGACTGGCACGGCATCTGGATGCTCGCCGGTGGCTGCGCCGCCGTCGTGCTCGTTTTGTTCGTATTGCTGTTCAAGGATCGCAAGGTGAAGGCAGGCAACCCCGCCGCCGTCGCCACCTGACCCAACCCCTCCATCCCCATCGGCGGAGAACCGTACATGATGAATCGCAGGCAGTTCCTGGCTCGTTCCGCGCTGTTCGGCTCGGCGGCGTGGCTTACCCTTGGCGCACCCGGCAAGCTCCTTGCCGCAGCCTCGCAGGGCAAGCCGCTCGGCATCCAGCTCTACATGGTGCTGAAGGCCTACCAGGACGATCCCCTGGGTGCGCTCAAGACGCTCAAGGCGATTGGCTACACGGAAATCGAAGCCATCGTCACCAGCACGGCCAAGACCCTGCGCGATCAGTTGAACGAAACCGGCTTGCGGTCTCCTAGCATGCACTTCGACAGCCTCGGCTTCGAATCCGGTATCGACGCGGCACACACGCTTGGCTCGCAGTTCATCGTCAGCAGCATGCTGCCGGCGATCATGCAGAAGGAACAGGCCGCGAAGGGAAAGAGCGCGCCGGAGCCGACCTACTCACTGGACGAGGCCAAGCGGGCGGCGGAGTACGCCAACCGCCTCGGCGAAAAGGCCAAGCAGGCGGGACTGCAATACGCCTATCACAACCACCATCTGGAATTTACCGACGTGGGCGGCGGGCAGACGTTCTACGACGTGCTGTTGAAGGAAACCGACCACAAGCTCGTCCAGTTCGAGCTCGACTGCGGCTGGGTCCACGCGGGCGGCAAGAACCCGGCGGATATCTTCAAGGCCAACCCCGGCCGCATCCCGTTGATGCATGCCAAGGATTTCCTGCCCGGCGCCAACGACAAGAATAACTATCCAGGCGCGGAACTTGGCCGCGGCACGCTCGACTACAAACCGATCATGGCGGCGGCGGACACCTCCGGACTGAAGCATTGCTTCGTCGAACAGGAAGGCCCCTTCGACCGCATGAGCCAGCTCGACGCCGCGCGCGTCGATTTCGCCTACCTGCGCCCGATGCGCTGAACCGGATCAAGGCAGACACATGGAAAAGAACACATTCGACGCCATCGTCGTCGGTACCGGCGTCAGTGGCGGCTGGGCCGCCAAGGAACTGACCGAGAAGGGTCTGAAGACCCTGGTGCTCGATCGCGGACCCATGGTCAAGCACGGCGATTACCCCACCGCCATGAAAGCACCGTGGGAGCTGCCCTACGCCGACGAGCCCACCCAGGAAGACATCAAGCGCCACCCGAAACACACGCGCCCGTCGTTCTATGGCATCACGCAGTCGACCAAGCACTGGTTCGTCGACGACCTGGACAACCCGTACGAGGAAACCAAGCCCTTCGACTGGTTCCGCGGCTACCACGTGGGTGGACGCTCCCTGATGTGGGGCCGGCAAAGCTACCGCTTCAGCGAAATGGATTTCGAGGCGAACGGCAAGGACGGCGTGGGCGTGGACTGGCCCATCCGCTACAAGGACCTCGCCCCCTGGTACGACTACGTCGAGCACTTCATCGGCGTCAGCGGCTCGACTGAGAACATGGCGCAGCTTCCCGATGGCCAGTTCCTCAAGCCGATGGAACTGAATTGCGTGGAGAAGGATTTCCAGGGCAAGCTGGGCGAGAAGTTCAGCCGCAAGCTGATCATCGGCCGCACGGCGAACCTGTCCGAGCCGCTCAAGCACGACCAGAGCCCGCAGCGTGGTACGTGCCAGTATCGCAACCTGTGCATGCGCGGCTGTCCTTTCGGCGGTTATTTCAGCAGCAACTCGTCAACGCTGCCCTCCGCCGAGAGAACCGGCAACATGACGATCGTCACCAACGCCATCGTCTACGAGCTGATCTACGACAACGCCAAGGGCAAGGCGACCGGCGTGCGCGTGCTCGATGCCGAAACCGGCCACCAGACCGAATACTTCGCGCGGGTGATATTCCTTAACGCATCCACCTTCGGCACCACGCACATCCTGCTCAATTCCGTATCCAGCCGCTTCCCCAACGGCTTCGGCAACGACAGCGGCGAAGTGGGCCACAACATCATGGACCACATCTTCGGCAATGGCGCGCACGCGCTGGTGGAAGGCCATGAAGACCGCTATTACTCCGGGCGCCGGCCCAATGGCTTCTACATCCCGCGCTACCGTAATGTCGGTGCCGACAAGCGAAAATACCTGCGCGGCTTCGGTTACCAGGGTGGCGCAAGTCGCAGCGACTGGACGCGCCTGGTCGACCAGGCAGTGCTGGGCGCGGACCTCAAGAAAGCCGCGGAAAATCCCGGCCCGTGGGGCGTGTCGATGATGGGCTTCGGCGAAATGCTGCCGAACCACAAGAACATGGTTACCCTCGATCGCAGGATCAAGGACAAGTACGGCTTGCCCGTACTCAACTTCGACGCCGTGCACCGGGAAAACGAACACCTGATGACCAAGGAAATGATCGACGACGCGCTGGAGATGTTCAACGCCGCCGGTTACAAGAACGCGCAAGCCTTCACCATGGAGGCCAACGTCGGCGCCGGCATCCACGAAATGGGTACCGCGCGCATGGGCCGCGACCCGAAGACCTCGGTACTGAACGCGTGGAACCAAATGCACGCCTGCAACAACGTGTTCATTACCGATGGCTCGGCCATGGCGTCGTCCGCCTGCCAGAACCCGTCGTTGACCTACATGGCGCTGACCGCACGCGCGGCCAGCCATGCGGTGGATGAACTCAAGCGCGGCAACATCTGAGGATATAAGCCATGAACCGTCGTGAATGGTTGAAAAGCATGTCCACGCTTGCGGTCGGTGCGGTCGCTGCACCTTCGTTGCTGGCCGTATTCGATGCCTTTGCCGCTTCGCAAAAGCCGGGGGCGGCTCCCGGGTTCTTTAGTCCGGCGCAAAGCAGCCTGATCGGCGCAGTGGCCGACATCGTGATCCCGCGCACCGATACCCCGGGGGCCGTCGATGCAGGCGTGCCTGCCTTCATCGATTCGATGTTCAAGGATGTCTATACCAAGAACGAGAAGGAGCGGTACCTCACCGCGCTGGCTGCGTTCGACCAGGCCGGCGGCAAACCGTTCCTGCAGCTGGACGAATCCCAGCGCAAGGCGCTGGTAAACAAGCTCCACGCGGAAGCCGTTGCCGTACCGCCCAATGCCAAGGTGCCGCCCGCGGCCGACTTCGTGCTGATGACCAAGAAGCTGACCATGCTGGGCTTCTTCATGTCCGAGCCTGGCTGCACGCAGGTGTTGCAGTACGTCGCAGTTCCCGGTGGTTTCAAGGCCGACATTCCGCTGTCCCAGGCGGGCAATGGCAAGGCATGGGCCGTTGAAACGGAACTGAAGATATGAAAACGCTCAAGGGTCCGGGCATCTTCCTTGCCCAGTATTCGCAGGATGTAGCGCCATTCAACACGCTTCCCGACATCGCCAAGTGGGCGGCGTCATTGGGCTTCGTCGGCGTGCAGATTCCCAGCAACGATCACCGCCTGTTCGATCTTGAGCAGGCGGCGGCAAGCAAGACGTATTGCGATGACATCACCGGCATGCTGGCCGAGCACGGGCTGGCGGTGACCGAGTTGTCGACACACTTGCAGGGGCAGCTGGTGGCCTCGCATCCTGCCTACGACCGCCTGTTCGATGGTTTCGCGCCGGTTGCACTGCGCGGACATACGGAGGAACGCCAGGCCTGGGCGGTGCAACAACTGAAGCTTGCGGCGAAGGCGAGCAAGCATCTCGGCCTGACTTCGCATGCAACCTTCTCCGGCGCGCTGGCATGGCATCTGTTCTACCCGTGGCCGCAGCGCCCTGCCGGGCTGGTCGAGGAAGCCTTTGCGGAACTGGCCAAGCGTTGGCGGCCCATCCTTGATGCCTTCGACGACGCCGGCGTCGATGTCTGCTATGAGCTTCACCCAGGCGAGGACCTGCACGATGGTGCTACTTTCGAGCGCTTCCTCGAAGCGGTGGGGAATCACCCACGCGCCAACATCCTCTACGACCCCAGCCACATGGTCCTGCAGCAGATGGACTATCTGGAATTCATCGACTTCTATCACGAGCGTATCCGCGCGTTCCACGTGAAGGATGCCGAGTTCCGCCCCAACGGGCGCGCGGGCGTCTACGGTGGCTACCAGAGCTGGATCGATCGTCCCGGGCGTTTCCGCTCGCTGGGCGACGGGCAGATCGATTTCAGGGCGATCTTCAGCAAAATGGCGCAGTACGGTTATCCAGGCTGGGCCGTGCTCGAGTGGGAGTGCTGCATCAAGGATGCCCAGCAAGGCGCGAAGGAAGGCGCGATCTTTATCCGCGACCACATCATCAAGGTCACCGAGCGCGCGTTCGACGATTTCGCCGCGACCGGTAACGACCGCGCGTTCAACCGCGACATCCTGGGACTCCAATAACCATGACCACACCGTCTACCGGCATCAGCCGCCGCGCCGCACTTGGTCGCCTCGCCGCCGGCGCGGCTGCTTTCGGCGCCATGCCGCTGCTCGCCTCCGCCGAAACCGCTCCCGGCAAGAAGGCCACGGGCAAGGCACCGCCCGGGCGCCTGAAGCAGTCGCTGAGCCGCTGGACGTCCAAGGCGCCGTTGCCCGAACTCTGCAAGCGCCTGAAGGCCCTGGGCTTCGCCGGCGTCGACCTGCTGTATGCGGATGAATGGGCGCAGGTGCTCGACAGCGGCCTGGCCGTGTCGATGGGTTACCCGACCAAGCGCGAGGATTTCATCACCTTCGGCTTCAACAACCCAGCCAACCATGCCACGCTGCTGAAGGAACTGGAAACGAGCATTCCGCTGGCCAAGAAGGCCGGGCTGACCAACGTGATCACCATGTTCGGTAACCGAACGGCGGGCATCGATGACCACCAGGCCCTCGACAACTGCGTGGCGGGCCTTTCCAAGATCGCACCCCTCGCGGCCGAGAACGGCATCACCCTGTGCGTGGAACTGCTGAACAGCAAGGTCGATCACCACGGCTACCAGGGCGACAGCACCGCGTTCGGCGTGGCGGTGATGAAAGGCATTGGCTCGCCCAACGTCAAGCTGCTCTACGACATCTATCACATGCAGATCATGGAAGGCGACGTGATCCGCACCATCCGCGACAACATCCAGTACATCGGGCATTTCCACACCGGCGGCGTGCCGGGTCGCCATGAGATCGACGGCACCCAGGAGCTCAACTACCACGCCATCGCAAAGGCGATCGCGGATCTGGATTACAAGGGCTTCATCGCGCACGAATTCATGCCGGCCCGCTCCGACCCATTCGACTCGTTTGCCGAAGCCTTCAAGATTTGCACGGTATGAACTTTCATCGAAGGATGACCATGAACCAGCGACGCGCGCTTTTCCTTGCTTTCTCCGTTGCAGCCGCATCGACATCCGCCTGGGCGCAGACCGACCCCAAGGCGACCGAGCAGTGGGAACCTGTACCCAAAGTAGTATCGCCGGGCAAGCAAAACAGTGCGCCGCCCTCCGACGCCATCGTCCTGTTCGACGGCCACGACCTTTCGAAATGGGAGGCATCGAAGGATCATTCCCCGGCGAACTGGAAGGTGCACGACGGCGTGGTAACCGTCGACAAGGCCACCGGCAACATCCAGACCAAGCAGAAGTTCACGAACTACCAGATTCACCTGGAGTGGCAGGTGCCCAAGGACATCACCGGCGACGGCCAGGCACGCGGCAACAGTGGCATGTACGTCGCATCCACAGGCCCTGGCGACGAAGGCTACGAGATCCAGATCCTGGACTCGTACAACAACAAGACCTACGTCAATGGACAGGCGGGCAGCGTCTACAAGCAGACACCACCGCTGGCCAACGCCATGCGCCCCCCTGGCGAATGGCAAACCTACGACGCCATCTGGACGGCGCCGGTGTTTGCCGCCGACGGCTCGCTGAAGTCACCGGCCTACATCACGCTGTTCCACAACGGCGTGCTGGTACAGAACCACGCCCAGCTTGCCGGCGAGACCCTCTATATCGGGAAGCCTAAATACAATGCGTACACCGAAGCACCCATCAAGCTCCAGGCGCACGGCGATCACTCGCAACCCATCAGCTTTCGCAATATCTGGGTGAGGCCGCTGGATTAAGCGGCTTTTGTTCGGAATCGGGCGCGCGGCTGTCTGGCAGGCCGCGACGCCCGTGCTTCAGACCGCTCCGTACAAGCCGCGTGCGTATTCGTATTCCGCCAGCATTTCCTCGAGGCTCAGCGCACGCGTCCAGACGGCGGCATAGCGAGTGAGGATGGCGCCCTGCTGGGTTGCATCGCCGCCGTCCTTCCATGCATTGATCAGCACCTTGCCGTTGAGCGGCCGGTTGGCGAGGCCGGCGTAAGTCTCCTCGCGCGGTGCTTCTTCGTAGCTTGGGCAGAGGAAGCGCACCGTGCCAGTGGCTGCATCAATCGAGACGATGGCGAAGCGGGGCTTGTAGCGTGTAGCCACTGCCTGGAAGGGACCGTTGGTTACAGCTTTTTCGCCACTGGCGAGGGCCAGGCGGAAGCTTGTCAGCTCCGAGTTGGCCACCGCCGTATCGTAGGAATGTTGTAGCGCCAGGCCGGCCTCATGAGGACTGAAGCCCTGGTAGGTACTCAGCGCACGCCCCGCGTTGCTTGACGGACCGACACCATATGGGCTGCAGAAGACGGCCGCGAAGGTGATGCTGGCAGTCTCGTCGATATCGGTCTGGAAGCCCTGGGTGTTGTTGGCCGACTGCACGCCCGAAGCTGTGAAGCTGGGCTTGCCGATCAGCTTGAGTGCCGCTCGGCCGCTGCCGGATCGATCGATGATGTCACTGCGCGCGTTGCCATTGAAATGCCATTCGCCTGCGGGCTGCACCCGGCCGACCCAGCCCAGGGCGACATCGGCAACCAGCGCGTAGTTGTGCATCGGTCGCACGGAGCCGTTGCTGGCCTTGTAGAAGTCCGCCTCGCCAGCGCTGTCGCGGATGTTGCTGCGCGGACCTGCATTGCGTCCAGCAAGGGAGGCGGGCTCAGCGGGGTCGCCCCAACCCAGCGTGATCTTCGCCGCGGTGCTCGGCAGGGCGATCTTGAGGGCTATCTGCAAGGTATCGCGAGCGATCACCCTTACCCCGGCGATGATGTTGTTGTCGCCAGGGCTGGCCGGCACGAGCTTGTTGTTGGCGTCGCGCACGTCCAGGCCATAGTTGCGCGTCGATGCGACCCAACTGGTGTCGATGGTCAGCACGCCGGCGGGCACGTTGAAGACCAGGTTGATCGTGCTGGCATTGACCCTGACCGCCGTCAGCATGTCCAGCGCCGGGTTGTTCAATGCTACGCCCGCCGAGCGGTCCTGGATCAATTGATAGAGAGCCCGTGCGAAATAGCGCCCCTGCCAGCGATGGCTTTCGTTATCGAGGTGAAGCATCGGCTGATCGCGCGCCGACTCGTCGACGTAATCGAACATGTACTGCGGATTGACCATGCGCAAGTAAGGGCTGGCAAGGCACGCGTCGCGCTGGGCCAATGCGATGAACGGATTGCAGAAGGCCAGGCTGGTGGCGCCATAGCTGTTGTGGCTGCAAACCTGCGCAATTAGCCAAAGCGGCCGCCAGCTCTGCTCGGGCAGGTAGACCTGGCTGAGCTTGAGCCAGTGCGCGCGTTCAAGCGCGGCAAGCTTGGTCTTGTAGCTGGCGCGTGTCTCGGAAAGGCCGGTGGAGTCGGCCTCGCCCTGCTGCCAGGTGGTTGCCAGCCAGCCGATATTGCTGGCGTCCTTCTTACCTTCGGCACGCATCAGCGCCAGCATCGAGGTAAGGCGAAGCTTGCTGTCGTCCCAACCCTGGTAGCCGCCGGGATTGTCGTCGTCAAGGAAGGTGGCAAAGTAACCGATCGGCCTGCCGCCCTCGCCGCTGGTGAAGGCGCTGTAGCGGCTGTACTGCGCCGATGCAGGCACGCCGCTGAGCGTAGCGGTGTACTCCACAAGGCCATCGGCGCAGGCATTGGTGCCTACTTCGCCGCCCGTGCCATGTCCACCGTCGTATTCCACCAGTGGGACCAGGCTGGTCATTGCGCTGGCATCGGTGCCGGGCCGCACGCCGCCATTGAAGGTGACGTTGGCATAGATCTGCTGCAACGTAAGCGCCGGGCGGCCACCCGTCCCTATTGCATTGGATTGACCGTGGAACATGATCAACTCTCGCCGCGAACGAATGATCGTTTCGTCCGCACTGATGACGAGATCGCCCGTTGGCATGACCGTAGCTGCCGAGGCAGACCGTTCAAATAGCCAGGACAACCCGAATGTACCTGTCATGCCGGCCAAGCCCAGGCCACCGGCAGTAAAGGCGCTGTGTCTAAGGAACTCGCGTCGTGGGAAATCCGGTCCCGCCGGTTCCGCAGCATCGGAGTTGCTACGCCATGGACGAAGGTCCAGGCCGCCATCCTCGCGATGCAGGCGCAGGGAGATACGCTTGAAGATCCAGGACTTTTTCATTGGGACGCAACTCCCCTTCGCCCGCGAAACGCGGTCGGGTTATGAAGGCGTGGATGACGTGTAACTCATCGACTTGTGCGTCGATGAAACAGCGGCCCTTGGATGAGCCGCTCATACGATGTAGCACGTGGATCGATCAAAGTATCTATCCGAACGCGTCAAAGACGACGTTCAGCGTACTTTTGCGAACTGCTAAGCAATCCGATGTGACGACCTCTTCGCAGTTCCCAGCGTTGGTGAGACAGCGACCGCAGCTATCGCTGCAGTTTATATTCAGTCGCACGGTGAGGCTTGCGACCCTATCGGTTCTCCGCCTTCCGTCGGGATGTACTCAGTTCGCAACCTGCAGCGCTTTTTCCAGGACGACGTCGCGGCCCGCCCGTATATCCTCCAACCCAGGACTAACTGCCACATCCGGCGTCACTCCACGCAGATGGTAGGGCGCGACGCCATCATGCCGCGTCACGCGCAAGCCGGTGAAGACCACGTTGTAGCCGGATGGCGTGGTGAACATCTGGATGTCGCCATTCGTACCGGCGCTGGGGGCGCCGACAATGGTGGCAAGATGCAGATCGTTCAGGTAGCCCAGTACGGATTCGGCGTAGCTGATTGCCGAGCCGTTGGTCAGCACGATGATCTTTCCCGTGATCCGCGGCGCCACGGGCGCCAGGCCCCAGCCTGAATCGATGTAACCGATCGGTTTGTCGAACGGCGAGTCGTACTTGGGCAAATGCATCCACTGCGTGTGCTCGGGCTGGGCGACCAGATGCTGCAGCAAAGTCAGACCAATCTTGCCCTTCGGATAGCCTCGAAGATCGACGACCACGACACGGGCGTGGCTAAGCTGATCCATATGGGAATTGAATGCCTGCTCAGACGCCCGCGTGATATCCAGATACCAGATGCCGTCTTTGAGCTCGGAAATCGCCTCGGGCCGCGGGGGCTCAGGCTGCGAGGCCTGCTTCTCATAAGCAAAGGTTACATCATGCCTGCTGCCGTCGCGCTCTAGTCCCAACGAGATTGAAGTACCGACCGGGCCACCCCCGATGGCATGCGCCAACTGCCAGCGTTGGTACTGCGGCGATCCAGACACCTGCGTCAGCTCCTTCGCCGCCCACACCTTGAGGTCAACGCCATCGACGGACACGATCCGATCGCCAATCGACGCCAACGGATTTGCACTTGCCGTCACGACCAAGCCGTCGTCGATGGGCTCAACCTGCACCGCAATATGACCGATCGTAAGATGCGAATCGTAGACCGCACCGTGACCGTCCCGTACAAGGGAAACCAGGTGGCGAAGGCTGTTGCGTTGCCGCTCCCGCGTGGCCGCACCATCGATAGAAGCCAGCAGCGGCTCCAGCTGGGCGTCCCAGTCAACGCCCACCTCTTGCCAATAGGGATAGAAGTTCCGGTAGACATTCCAGGCCACGACCATATCGGCCAGGCGCTCGTCGAGCGTGAGCGGGTTGTCGTTAAAACTCGACGGATTGGCCGAAAGCGCCATCGCCGCCTGCTGTTGTGCTGGCGTTGCCTTGGCGTCGTCGTCGGTCAGGACGATCGGCACACGCGCCTTAAGGCCGGCACCCAGAGGAAACTCCACGAAGGGCTCAGCTGGCGGCTTGGCATCAAAAAGCTTGGTCTCCTCCTGCAGGAGGTGCGCACTTTCGTCACGCTGGCGGTCAATACTAATGCCCGGTTCGGGGATCTTCTTGACGAATACTCCCGGCCGCCCTACCCGCTTGGCCTGGTAGAGCGCCGCGCCGTTGACGCCTTGCGCATACCCTATCCGCTGCCAGTAAACCTGCGCCTGGCCACTAGCTAACGGCCTCGAAGCCGGGAACGACGCGTTCATCGGCAGAATGACAATACCCTTGGTCACCGGATCGAACAGGGTACGCAAACCCGCGGCCAAGGCGTTGCTGTCATGGGCATCGCGAACCCGCGCCACACCCTGCACCACAAACTGGTTCCATGCCAGCCCCTGCACTGCATCGCCGGGATAGAAATACCGGACCACGCCATACAGCCGAGAGAACGCAGCGACGTCGGCACTGCTAGTGGTTGGCTGGGAAGATCGCGTTGGGGCACAGCCGGACAGGTATCCCAACGCAACGATCACTAGACAGAGGCGAAATCGCTGCACGGCATATATTCCTTCCCTGGGGCACCAAGTGTACAAAAAAGTCGCAGGCCAAAATCTGGCAACTTCTTACGATAAAGCGTAGACATTGCCGGAGAGACCGTCAGCCGGCATGCTCAGGCCGACCTCGTCGTTTCGCGACAAAAGATCAGATGAATCAAAGCGCGAAGATCACCCTAGTCCTCCTGCCAGGGATGGATGGAACAGGCGACCTGTTCCAGCCTTTCATGGTGGCGCTGGAGGACAAATTCCTCGTTAAAGTCGTTACATATCCCTGCTCCGAACCCTTGGGCTATTCGGATCTCGAGTCAATCGTCAGATCAGCCCTTCCGGCGGATGGCCCTTTCGTAATTCTCGGAGAGTCGTTCTCTGGGCCGATCGCCATCTCTGTCGCCGCATCCCATCCGCAAGGTTTGATGGGGCTGATTCTGTGCTGCACGTTCGCGCGTAACCCGCGCCCCAGGCTTCGCTCATTGGGTTTTCTCATTGGTGTACTGCCTGCCGGGGCGTTCTTTATCCGCAGTGTCAGCGGCGCCTTGCTCGGCCGGTTTTCCACACGAGCCTTGCGTGAAATGTTCCTAGAGGCCGTTATCAAGGTAACGCCGGAAACGCTACGAGCACGATTAAAATCTGTGCTCAGCGTGGACGCCACAGAAGAACTAGCCGCCATAGACGTACCCGTTCTTTACTTGCGCGCAGGCGAAGACGCCGTGGTCCCGACTGCAGCAGTCAACTTGGTCAAAAGCATCCAATCCGGAATGAAAGTCGTCGAAGTCGACGCGCCGCATCTCTTGCTGCAGGCGGCACCAGGGAAGGCGGCTCAGGTGATAAGCGAATTTGTCGATGCCATCGCCCACACACAACCGATCACCTGAAGCGATTTCTAGCGGTTGCAGCCGCGCTCGTCCGATATCGAATCGGACGAGCACTTCCATCGTTCCTTACGGCCCGAACTTCTTCTCGATCCCCAGCAAAATCGACTGGTTATCCCGGCTCGTATTGTCCAGGTAGTTCTGATACTCGAAGCGCAGCATCCAGCCATGCAGTGTCTGCAAGGCCACGCCTGCACCCAGCATGGTGTGGTTGCGTGACTGGCTCTGCAGGGTGGCCTGGTAGGACGGGCCATTAAGCAGATCCGCGTAACGCATCGACGCCTGGCTGGAGCCTTGCAGGTCGTGGCCGAACTCGGCGCGAAGCTGCGGTGCCCAGGTGCCGTAGTCGCGCTTGGCCGTCCACTGCGCCAGCACGCCTACCGTAGCCGTGGACGTGTTCACGTCCTGGCCCTGGTACTTCAGCGAATAGATCGCGTCGCCCGTTTCGGTGTAGCCCTCAAGGTTCGCCCGGGCAATGTCCAGGCGTCCATACGGGGTGAGCATCGTGCCTTCGGTGCTGTGCTGGTAGCCCATCGAGAACGAGGCGAACCACTGCTTGCCGTCACGGCTGCCGTGCACGGTATTGCCATTGTCGGTGACGTACCGGCGGGCATCGAACGACAGCCACTGGTAGCCGACCAGGGCATCGGCATATACCGACTCCGTTGGGCGGTAGCTTCCGTACATCGCTACGTTGTAGCTATCCACCGTGCTGCGGCTGGTGTGCTGGCCGATGTCGGACACGTCGTGGCCGTAGCCCAGGCCCGCACCCAGCGCCAGCTTCTCCGTCACCTGCTTGTCCGCGCCCATGCTCAGGCCCGACGTGGTGAAGTCGATGCCGTCGTCGCTGCTACCGGGCTGCATCTTGCCGAAGTTCACCGCACCGCCGGTCCACACCGACAAGCCTCCTGGGGAAGCATTACCCGTGGCTGCGCTCTTGCCGGCAATGGCATTACCCGTGTTGTCGTCTGAACCCGGCCTTGCAGGCGAACCGAACAATGAACTTCCCTGGTCGTCGCCAGCGTAAGGACCATTGATCCGGTGTTCAAACGCCGTGTCGCTGGTGGACATGCCGTTGGCGGACATCCCATTGGTGGGCCTGCCATTGACGGTCATGCTGCTGGCGGAACTGAAAGTCACGCCGTTACTGAACCCGCCGATGCTTCCGCTATGCAGGGCTTCCAGGCGATGCTGGAAGTTGTTGATCTGCCCAAGCGCCATGCGACGCGTCGAATCAGCCTGTGCATCGAGCACGCCAAGTACTTCGGCGTTCTTCGATGGATCGCTGCGTGCCGTCACGGTGATCGCTATGCTGCCCGGATCGGAGGTAGCGAAGGCGTTGCTCAGCGTGTAGCTGACCTGCGCCACGCCGCCGAAGGTCGGCGCAGCGGTGAATGACAGCGTGTAGCCGCCATTGGCCGAGGACTGCACGGTTGCCGAACCGGCATTGGCGGGGCTGATCGACATCAGCTTGGCCGCGGTGAATGGGCCACCACGCGCAGTGGTGGTCAGGTCCACCTGCACCGACAAACCTGCCATCACGCTGGCCGTCAGATTGGCCGCCACCGGGCGGGCATTGACGGTCACGGTGACGTGCGCCGGCGCAGACGCGCCGAAGGCGTTGCTCAGCGTGAAGTCGAAGCCAACCGTGCCTGACGCATTCGGATCGGCGGTGTAGACGATATCGGTACCCTGCACCGAGGCCGTGCCTGTAGCCGGTGTACCGACCAGGGTCACCGCAGTGAACGGACCGTTCGCGGCACCCGCCGCAGCGTGAATGGTGACCGACTTGCCAGCCAGCACGGTCGCGCCCTGCGCCGTTGGCACCGGCACCGCGCCGGCGGCCACAGTGATAACTACCGTGGCCGGCGCCGAGGTGCCGCCCGGACCAGTCGCGGTGTACTTCAGCGTATCGCTGCCGAAGTAATCGTGGGTAGGCGTGTAGATGATGTTCAGACCGCTGACGGTGGCGGTGCCATGCGCGGGCTGCTGGGTGATCGTCAGGCTGGTGATCGGGCCGGTATCGGCTGGGATCACGCCCGGGATCGTCAACGGACTATTCGCACCGGTGCTCGCGGTCTGGTTGACGACGATCGGCGTGGGCTGGTCAACGGCAATCGTGTACGCCTGTGTGCCCTGGAAGTTGAACTTGTCGGTTGCCGTCACCGTGATATTGAACGGACCCGCCGCCGTTGGCGTACCGGAGATCACACCCGCCGGACTGAGCGTCAGGCCGGCCGGCAATGCACCTGCCGTCACCGCGTAGCTATACGGCGCCGAACCACCCGAAGCCGTTAGCGTGGTCGACGCATAGGCTACGGCGACCTTGCCCTGCGGCAAGGTCGCCGGTGCCAGCGCTATACCGGGTGCATTGATCGTCAGCTGGAAAGTTTGCTGCGCGGTCTGTGTCGCCGCGTCGGTCACCTTTACCGTAATCGGATAAGTACCCGCGCTGGTCGGCGTACCGGAAATCGTGCCCGCCGATGTCATGGTCAAGCCTGTCGGCAGCGCGCCGGTTTCCGTAAACGTATAGGGCGTGGCACCGCCGGTCGCGGTGAAGGTCGCCGAATAGGGCGTGCCACCGGTACCCACGGGCAGCGGGGTTGTGTTCAATGTCACTGCGCCACCCGGCACGACGACGGCGAACGTCCGCTGGACCTGCGGCGCGGCCAGCCACGCGGCATCGCCGGCCTGGTTTGCGTCGATCGTGCAATTGCCCGGCGACGCCGTCGTCAAGGCACCTGTCGAGGTAACGGTACAGACGCTGGGCGTGATCGAGGTGTAGGACACCTGCAAGCCGGCGTTCGTCGTGGCGCCCAACTGCGTCGCCGCGCCAAAGTTTACAGGGGGTTGATTGAAGGTGATCGTCTGCACGCCCTTCGGCGTGACACTGGCGGACGCCGCCGAGGGTGAACCCGTGCCCGCCGTATTGGTCGCCGTCACGGTGAACGTATACGCCGTACCGTTGGTCAGGTTGGCGACCGTGATGGAACCTGCAGAAGTACTTGTACCTGTATTGCCGCCGGGGCTGGAGGTCGCCGTATAGGTGATCGTGCCCGTGTCGCCGCCAAGGCTGGCGGGTGCCGAAAAGTTTACCTGGACCTGCCTGTCGCCGGCCACGACCGTACCGATGCCCGGCGCACCAGGCACCACTGCATTGACCTGGAATGATTGCTGCACTGTCGGCGCGGGAGTGAACTGGCCATTGCCGGCCTGGTCGGCTTTTATGGTGCAGGTACCGGCCGCGCCGAAGGTCAATGTGCCGCCGCTGGTGATCGAGCATACGCCGGCCGTCGTCGAACTGAATGTCACCGGCAGGCTCGAGGTGGCTGTCGCGGTCAGCGTCGGCGAGGTACCGAAGTTCTGCGTGCCCGGATTGGCGAACGTGATCGTCTGACCACCTTGCGGCGTCACGCTGTTCGATGGCGCGGATGCCGGACCCGGGCCGGCGATATTGGCCGCGACCACGGTGAAGGTGTAGGCCGTACCGTTGGTCAGGCCGGTCACGACGATCGGACTGCCGGCACCGGTACCGGTCTTGTTACCAGGACTGGAAGTTACCGTATAGCCGGTGATCGGTGCGCCGCCGGTATCCGTAGGCGCGGCGAAGGCCACCGAAGCTTGTGCATCTCCCGCAGTCGCATTGGCGCTAGTGGGCGCACCAGGCGCGATGGCGGCGACATGTACCGTGTAGCTCCTGCTGCCGGTGAACGACTGCGCGTCGGTTGCGATCACGGAGAAAGTGTAATCACCCGCCGTCGTGGGTGTACCCGACAACGTGCCGGACGCACCCAGAGACAAACCGGCCGGCAGATTGGCCGAGGGGTTGGAGAAGGTGTACGGCGCGGTACCGCCGGACGCCGACAGGGTCTGGTTATAACCCGTGCCCACCGTGCCATTGGGCAGGCTGGCCGGTGCTATCGCGATGGTCGGGCCGGCGATGGTCAGCGTGTAGGACCGGGAGTTACTGAATGGCCCCGTTCCGGTAGTGGAATCGGTTGCAGTGACCGTGATGGGGAATGAGCCCGCCTGTGTCGTTGTTCCACTCAGTACGCCGGCACTCGATAGCGTAATACCCGTTGGCAGCGTGCCGGTGGTCACTGCATAGGTGTATGGCGAATTACCACCCGACGCAGTAACCGTTTGGCTATACGCTGCGTTGACAGTGCCGCCCGGCAGCGTTGCCGGCACAAGGGTAATAGTCGGCGCCGCGATCGTCAGCGACAGATTCGCCGTCGTCTTGGAGAACGGAGCCGCGGGACCGGTCGAACTGTCGGCGGCTTTCACCTGGAAGGTGAAAGTACCGGCGGCCGACGGTGTACCGCTCAGCGTGCCGTCGGCCGCCAAGGCCAGTCCGGCAGGCAGGGCGCCCGATGCGATGGTGTAGGAATAAGGCGCAGTGCCACCGCTGGCGCTCGCCATCGACTGGCTGTAGGCCACCCCAGCCGTGCCATTGGGCGGATTGGTTGGCGCGTACGCAATGGTTGGCGGGCTCACCGTAATAGTCGCGGTGCCCGGCGATGAGGTGCCTGCACCATTGGTTGCGGTGTAGGTGAACGTATCCGGACCTGCGTAGCCGGTCGTGGGCGTATAGGTAATCGAGGTGCCGCTAGCGGTGGCCGTGCCATGCGAGGCCGCCGTGGCTACTGCAACTGACGCCGCCGTTGCGCCGGTGATGTTCAGCGTGATTGGGTTGGCGGAGCTTCCGTAGGCAACAGTCGCTGACACCGGGCCGGCTGTCGGCGGTGCGTTCGTCACCTGGATCGAAAGATTGTTCAGGGTGAAATACGGGCCTCCGGGACCTGCGCTGCTGTCAGTCGCGCGGACGATGAAATTCGTCGTACCCAATGCCGTGGGCGTGCCACTGATCAAGCCAGTGGAACTGAGGTTCAGGCCCGCGGGAAGTACGGTGCCATCGTCCAGGGAATAGGTATACGGCGCGGTCCCGCCAGAGGCAGCTAGCGTGAAGCTATAGGGGGAGTTCAACGCCGCGTTCGGCGGATTCGGGACCGTGATCGTGGGTGCCGCGATGGTAAACGTGTAGCTCTTGGCGGTCGTGTTAGCCGTGGGTGTCGCGCTGTCGGTTACCTGGAAGGCGACGGTAAAGCTGCCCGCCTGCGTCGGGGTTCCGCTAATGGTGGTGCCGCTAAAGCTCATGCCAGCCGGCAAGGCGCCACTGGTCTGTACAAATGAATAAGTTGGCGAACCGCCGGTGGCGCTGAGCGACTGGCTATAAGGCACCGCGAACTGCGGTGTCGGCAAGCTAGCCGGCGATACGGTAATCGGCGACGTGTCCGCGCCAATACTGACAGTCACGTTGATGTGATTGTTCTGAGAGTCGGTAAAGACAAAGTGGTCCGTGGTGAAGCCGCCACCGGTATTGGTGTACGTGACGGTATCGGCTGAATTGTCGACCGATGCGTGTCCATGCGCGGGCGCTGTAAAAACAGCCCCCAGACCGAAACCGTCGCTATCGCAAGCAGTGGCGTCGATCACGATGGTGCCATTGGGCGCCATCGGCGAAGTCGACGGCGTCGTATGTGCATCAGGAACGTTGAAGTCGAGGCAACTGGCGGCGGCATGGGCGCCTGTCGGCAAAGCCAACATGGCGCAAATCAGTAAAGCCCAGGTGCGCGGCGCGCGGAAAGTTATGACCAGACGCGAAAGCACGCGCTGCATCAACGGGAAGTACTGCATGGTCCATGTCCCCTGTTACACGTCCATCCGGTCACGGATTGCTGCCCTTGATGGGCAGCGCAAGTAACCTGATGACCTACGGCCTTCCTCAGCCGTCCCCTTGAATGTCCACGGCGCGTCTGGTGATTCCTGGCGCGCGGCAGCCCCCTTTTAAAACAACATCCCTGACGATCATTAACCGGTCCGCGTGGACAGTGTATTGTGACGCGTCGCACAGATTCCTTGTCAAGTATCCTGCAATTAGGCGACAGTAGTTAAGCGCGATGGCCGGATGGCCGTCGGTCACCAGGGGGAATTATGTCAACACCATTTATGGGGCAAGTCATGCTCGTGGGATTCAATTTCGTCCCCCGGGGCTTCGCCGCCTGCAACGGCCAACTCATGGCAATCAGCCAGAATCAAGCGCTTTTTTCCTTGCTTGGAACGACTTACGGCGGCGATGGCGTCACCACGTTCGCTTTGCCCAACATGCAAAGTCGCACTCCGTATGGCATGGGTTCGAACAATCCGTGGGGTGCGATCGGGGGTCAGGAGAACGTCACTCTTTCGGTGTCGCAGATTCCAAGTCATATGCACGTTTTCGGCTATAGCAGTCAGACCGGCAACCAGCGTGCCCCGACCAATGGCCTTTTGGGCAGCACCGGCAGCACGTCCATTTACGCTCCCGGAAGCGGGACACAAGTTCCCACGAACCCAACTACCATTTCGATGCAAGGCCAGAGTCAGCCGCATAGCAACATTCAGCCGTACACCACGCTTAACTTCATTATCGCCCTTCAGGGCATGTTTCCCTCCCGCAGCTGACTCGGAGACCGACGATCATGTCTCAACCTTACGTCGGCGAGATCCGACTCTTTCCCTACAACTTCGCTCCGAACGGCTGGTTCGATTGCGACGGCAGCCTGAAATCGATCGCCGAGTATGAGGTGCTTTACACCTTGATTGGCACGACCTACGGCGGCGATGGCCAGGTGACGTTTGCGGTACCGGATATGCGCGGCCGCGTGCCGATCCACCAGGGCCGGGGCATTGGATTGTCGCCCTATGTCATCGGCCAGATGGCCGGCTCGGAAACCGTCACCCTGCTGCCTGGGGACATGCCCGCGCACAATCACACGCTCATGGTGACTACCGGCGGGGCCAATACGGGGACACCTTCGGCCACCGTCGAGCTTGGCGCGATCAGCGGCGACTCGCTCTACAGCAATGATGTAGCCGGCACGAATCCCGCGCCGTTGGCAGCCACCGCCGTTAGCATTGCCGGTGGTAGCCAGCCCCACGACAATCTGATGCCGACATTGACCGTGCGGTTTTGCATCGCCTGGGCCGGCGTGTTTCCGTCGCAGGGCTGAGTTTCGCTCGCACAGCAATCATATTCAGGGGAAACATCATGAGTGATCCGTTCATGGGCGAGATTCAGCTCTACGCCTTCCAATTCGCGCCCGCCAGCTGGGCCTTCTGCGCGGGGCAGATCATGCCCATTCAACAGAACTCCGCGCTGTTCTCCTTGCTTGGCACCACCTACGGTGGCGATGGCAGAGTTAGCTATGGATTGCCCAATTTCCAAAGTTCCGCCGCTTGCGCGCAAGGGTCGGGACCGAACCTCACCCCGCGAGAAATTGGCGAGACGTTTGGGTCGGAGTCCGTCACGCTGTTGACGAACGAGATGCCCGCGCACTCTCACGCCGCCAATTTCTACGGCCAGCGGGACAACACGAAGCGGCAAGGTATTCCCGCCAGTGGATCGGCCCTGGTGTCGCCCAACAACACGATGATTTTCGCCCAGACCACCACGGTATCAGGCAATTTCCCGGTCACCGAATTGACTCCCACGCCGGGGGGCCAGCCGCATCCCAACCAACAGCCCTATCTGGCGATGAATTTCTGCATTGCATTGTCCGGTGTGTTTCCCACGCGGCCTTGAGCGGCGCGACGCCATCGTTCCCTCCCGCCTCGCGGGAGTTGCTGGACAACCATCCCGGGCCACGTGCGCCCGGGATGTCCTTGCGGTACGCCCAAGACACGGACCTGGATTTTTTTCGCGACCTTTATGCGCAATCCAGGGCAAACGAGGTCGCCGCCATGCCGTGGTCGGCAGAGGCCAGGCGGGCTTTCTGCGATAGCCAGTTCGACTTGCAGCACCGTCACTATGTCACCCAATACGCGCATGGCCACTTCCTTGTCGTGCAGCACGAAGGCGTCGCGATCGGAAGGCTTTATCTCAACCTTCAGGCAAATGAGCTGTGGCTGATCGACGTGCTGCTTGACCAGGCGTGGCGCGGGCATGGGCGCGGCACGGCACTGGTGGCCTGGATGCAAGTGCTGGTCGCAAGCCTTCGCCTGGATGCCTTACGCCTGCATGTCTTGCAGTACAACCATGACGCCCGCCGCCTGTACGAGCGGCATGGCTTTGTGCCGGAAGCAAGCGAGGGAGTGCATCTGCGCATGGTTTGGCATCAGTTGAATATGGCTTGATAAATGAATCCATCCCGGTCGCGAGCGATCGGCACCAGGAAAATGCCGAATTCGCCCATACCAGCATTGCTCATGCTGTAGGTCCGCTGCGGGAACACCACGGCCGCCTCGTTCCGGAATAAAAGCGAAAACGGTTCCCGTACGGCACCCGCCATGGCGTGCCCCGACGGCCTGGCCTCGACCAACACGAACGGCGCGCGCATCTGATCAATCTCGACCATAAAGGTCTCGTTGAGATGCCCGGCGAAATGGTCCAGCTGAAAAAACTGCATGATGTCCCCCCTGTAGCGGGGGAGCATGCCCAAGGTTGGGCATGCTTTCAACCCCGAGCTTCACCGATTGCCGGGTCCGCTACCTGGCCGCTATGGAGGGGTTCGTGCCTTACTTACTCGACAGAGAATACGGCTTCGCCCACCCGCACCGACGTACCGCTACGACACCTTCTTCACTTCGGTCTGGTCGGCGGACAACGCACCGCCCTTCTCGTTACGAAGCGTCATAAAGGGCACGGGTTTCCGCGTCCGTTTGTCGATCAGCAGGGAGTGCTCCTCACTACGCGTAAACAGGTGCCGCTCCCCCCACTGTCTTAATGCGACAACGATGGGAAAGAGGTTGTTGCCTGTCTCGGTGAGCACGTATTCCTGATAGGCACTGCCGTCCGATGCGGGCTGGACCTGCAGGATGTCTGCCTCGACCAGCCGTCGCAGGCGGTCGGAAAGGATATTGCGTGCTACGCCAAGGCTGCGCTGGAAATCGCCGAAGCGTTGCACGCCGTCGAAGGCATCGCGCACCACCAAAAGCATCCACCGATCCCCGATCAGATCGAGGCTGCGTGCCACGGGGCATGTTTGGGCGCTGGATGTCTTGTGCTGGGGCATGGCACTTCCGGTATCGGGCATTCGCCGAAGTAGTTGCATTTTAAAACCGATTGGCTACGATGCAAACTAGTTTTGTTTTGAAACTAGATTGGTGACTCATGAGTATTCCCGGAGCCGTGCTGGCGCCGCAGGTGAGTCGTGGCCTGATGTTGCTGTTTGCCGTGGCCGCGGGCCTGAGCGTGGCCAACGTGTACTACGCGCAACCGCTGTTGGACATGCTTGCCCGGGATTTCGCCATCAGCCGCGCAGCTATCGGCGTGGTCGTCACGGCGACGCAGGTCGGTTGCGGCCTTGCCCTGGTATTCCTCGTGCCTTTGGGCGACATCGTGGATCGCCGGCGCCTGATGACGATGCAACTAGGGTTGCTCGTCATTGCATTGGCCGTGGTGGGGACAGCACGTTCGCCAACGGCACTGCTGGCAGGCATGCTAGGTGTGGGCCTGATGGGCACGGCGATGACGCAAGGGCTGATCTCATACGCGGCCAGCGCCGCCGCGCCGCATGAGCGCGGACACGTGGTTGGCGCCACGCAAGGCGGCGTGTTCCTGGGCGTGCTGCTGGCACGCGTGTTCGCCGGCGGCATCAGCGATCTGGCTGGATGGCGCGGTGTCTACGTCTGTTCCACTCTATTGATGTTGGGTCTTGCCCTTCCGCTGCGAAAGGGACTGCCCATGCTTGCTTCAAGGCGGGGCCACACCAGCTACATGCAGCTGCTCGTCTCCATGTTCACGTTGTTGCGGGACGAACACGTGTTGAGAATCCGGGGCGCCCTGGCGCTTTTCATGTGGGCGGCCTTCAACATCTTCTGGAGTGCCCTGGTACTTCCGCTGGGCTCTCCTCCTTACAACTTCTCGCACACGGCCATCGGCGCATTCGGCCTGGTGGGTGCTGTCGGGGCGCTGGCTGCCGCGCGAGCAGGGCGTTTGGCAGACCGCGGCTTTGGCGAACGCACCAGCGCCGCCGCGCTGCTGCTTCTGCTATTGGCATGGTGGCCGTTGTCACTTATGCCGTGGTCCCTCTGGATGCTGGTCATCGGCATCCTGCTGCTGGACATGGGCGGCCAGGCATTGCATGTCACCAACCAGAGCTTGATCCTCCGTAGCAAGCCAGAGGCACACAGCCGCCTGATCGGTCTTTATATGCTCTTCTACGCCGCCGGGAGTGGCCTGGGCGCCATCGGCACGACGGCCATCTACGCTTATGCCGGCTGGAACGGCGTATGCCTGTTGGGTGCGGCGGTGAGCCTGCTGGCGCTGCTGTTCTGGCTCGCCACCTTCAGGATCTCCTTTTCTTCACGGCATACCGCTGCCACAGATAAATAGGCAATCCGGCAAGCAGCAGCACCGCGCCCCACAGCAATGTCTCGGCGCCGGTGCCAATCAATGCCCACACGCTGAAAGCAAGTGCGCCTATGGCGACAAGTCGCCGCCATGTCCTGGCTGTGCTGTCGATTCGCCACCATGCGAGCACGGTCACCAGATAAGGAATAAGCGTGGCCGCAGTCGATAACAAAATGGTGAAGGTGAAGAGCGCCACCAGAGTGCGGCTGTAGTTGGAGGCAATCAGCGCACTGGCAAGAACGCTGCTCACCAGCAGGCCGATCCACGGCGTGCCGCGTTTGTCCAGGCGAGCGAAACATGCCGGAAACAAGTCATCCTCCGCCGCCGCCAGCGTTGTCTGCGCTTGCAGGAGCACCCATCCGTTGAGCGCCCCAAAACATGAAACGGTGGCAACCACGCCAATCGCCATGCCCGCCCAGGCGCCCCATGTCCGCCTTGCCGCCTCGGCCATCGGCGCCGCCGAGGTGTGCAGTACATCGGCGGGAAGCATGCCGATCACCACGGTGCAGGCGAGCATCGTGGCAAGCCCCGCTATCGTCACGCCAATGATGGTGGCTCGCGGGACGGTGCGTTGTGGATCGATCACCACATCGGTCGGCACGGTAGCGCTTTCCAGCCCAAGAAACGCCCACAATGTCAGTGCTGCGACGGAGGAGGCAACGCTTACCAGGGGCAGGCCGCTGGAATTGAAGGGTTCAAAAGCACTCGCATGCACCCAGCCCAATCCCAACAGGCCAAATACCACCAGCGGCACCAGCTTGAGCAGAGTCAATACGATGGCCGTGCGGCCGGCTTCGCGCACGCCGGCCAAGCTGATGGCCGTGCAGATCCACAACGCTCCCAATGCACATAAAGCACTACGCAAGGGCGTGGCCGTGGCCGCCGGCCATACCGAGCCCAGGCTACCGGCGAAAGCCACCGCAATGGCAGCGTTCGCCGACCAAACGCATACCCAGTAACTCCACGCCACGATGAAACCGACGCGGTCACCGAAGGCGCGCCGCGCGTAGGCGTAGGCACCTCCGTGATTGGGGATCATTTGCGACAGCCACGCATAGACCATGGCCAGCATCAGCGCACCGCCCAGGCTGATGCCCCAACCAAGCAGGCTCGCTGCGCCAAAAGGCGCCAACGCCGCCGGCAGTACAAACACGCCCGATCCAATGATGTTGCCGATCACCAATGCGATCAGCATCCATAACCCGAGCGCCCGTCGGCTGCGGCTCATGCGCTAGGTCAGCGAATCGCGATAAGCGCGACGCACCATTTCATGGAAATGGTGCACGGCGTTCTCGCGCAGTGGATTCAATCGGCCAGCCTCGTAGGAACCCGAAGCAAGCCCGCGCTGTACGTCCTCGCACATGGTGACGTCTTCGTCCTGTACCTCATCGCTGAAGGCGATGTCTTTCGCGCGCCGCGCCTGTGCCTCGGGGTTATCTGCTGGCGCGTAGTAGAAGTCAAACTCCACCCGGCACCGATCCACGCCCAGCGGCAGCACGCGATTGGTCTGCAAGCGCCCAGGCAGGATGTTTAGCATGGCATTGGGATACAGGAAGTAGTACAGCGCCTCGCCGCTTCCGTAGAGATCGTCCGCACTCTCCAGCGGGCTGAATTGGAACGAATACCACTGCGCGGTTTCAGTGATGTAGCTGCGATAGTCCAACAGGCTATTCAGGCCCGGATGAATATGGGGTACGTGGTAACCCTCCAGGTAGTTGTCCACGTAAACCTTCCAGTTGCAGGCAACGTCGTAGCTGGCGCGGTGATGGAACTCATAGTCATGCAACGCCCGATACGCCCCAAGGCGTTCGTCGATCCCCGCGACAAATTCATCGAACGGCGGTGCCTCGCCGATGGCGACGAACACCAGGCCCTGCCACAGATGCACGCGCACCTCGGGAAGACGGATGTCCGCCGGGTTGAAGTCCGGCGTTCGACCCATTTCCGGCGCACCTCGCAGCACGCCGTCCAGGCCGTAGGTCCAGCCGTGATAACGGCAGCGCAGATGTTTTGCGCCCTGCCCGTCGCAGCTGGCGATCGGCCCTGCACGGTGCCGGCACACATTATGGAAAGCGCGAATGCTTGATGCGTCGCTGCGCACAATCAGCAATGGCAGCCCGGCAATCTCGGTGACGACGTGATCGCCAATACCTGTCAGCTGCGATTGATGGCATACCAGCTGCCAGCTCCGTGCGAAGATGGCCGGGCCGTCTAGCGCCGGCATGCGCGCATCGGTATAGAAGCGGGCAGGTAGTGTCAGCGCGTAGTCGAGCTGCTGTGGGGCGAGCGCATCGGGGGAAAGTAGCTCGGTCATGGCCTTGTGCGGCAGCGGGTGGCAATGACCGAGTATTCATCGAACCGCACTGCAGCATCAATCGGCTTCGCGCCAGCCCCGCCGGAACGCTCAGGCAAGCGCCGTTGCCGATGGCGCCCTGCGGAATTTCGCCGATGCCAGCACCACGATAGTGGCGCAAACCAGCTCCAACAGGGCGAAAGCGATGAAGCCCAGCTGATTTCCCTGGCCAGAGCGATCCACCAGCACGAAGAGGTTCAACGTAAGGTTCGTGGCCGTATGGAACAGCAACGTCGCCAACAGGCTGCGCCGGGCGCCGAAGTAGGCCCAGACGAACAAGGTACGTCCAGCCACGGTAAATATCAGGAACGCCCAGAACGGCAGGAACGACTGGGTCAGCCCGACGATAAAGAAGAGCGGAAGGTGCCACAGGCCCCAGATCCCGCCCAGCAACGGTGCCATCAACATTGGTGCCCGGTGCTCGGTCATGCGGTCGATCGCATAACCCCAGCCAAACTCCTCGTTCACCGAACCACCAATGAAGAACAGCATGAGGATCACCATGGGTATCTGCGCCACCGGCACCGCGAGTTCCGAGGCCGGTCCGCCGTGCGAAGCGTAGATCCAGGATGCCGCCCATCCCAGCAGGGGCGACAGCAGTAGCGCCGGCAGGAGGTAGGTGAATCCGATACGCCAGGCAAGCGCCCGGCTGGCGAATTCGCGCACGGCGCGCCACCCGCCGTCCCTGTAAACCCACACGAATCCCATCACGAAAGGCGCGAAGGAGCCCGCCACGATGGCAACCACCTGCATGCCACCGGGAAGATCGATAACCCCGTGTGCGGCAAGCGCGGGGAGCAGCCAGATACACCAGCTCAGGACGAACGTGGCGATAAGAAAGGAAAGGAGGGAAGTTCGGTAGCGGCTAGTCGCAGTGTCTGGCATTGCACGATCCCCCATGTAGGTTTTAACGCGGCTCAGCGCTGGACCGGCGACGCCAAGACCCAGGCCGCATCGTCGGCGATGCCAAATTCTGGTGGAGGAGAATAACCAAGCCAGGCGGCACCCAAGCGTGCCGAAGGGCCTAGACGTGCCTTCCGGGCTTCGCTTTCCCTGCCGCAAGGTCTGCGCACACGCCCGCGGTGAAATCGTCCGCCGGGAACGTGCAATCGATCCGTATTTCATCGAGCGTCACGTCGTAGGGCGCGGCGAAGGTGGTGAACGTTTCGAAGAACCGGAGTTCGCCCAGCTCGCTGTGGAAGGTGAAGGTAACGATGGGCGAGGGTTCGTCGCCCAGCTCGCGCTCCCGCCAGCGCGCCGGGACGTCAGGATAAGCGAAGATTTCGTCGAGCAGCTGGTGCGTCCGGCGATCGGTCGGATTGGCGGTGAGATCGTCGTGCAGGTGCCGGATGAACCGGGCCGCCACTTCATGCCAATTGGCGATTACCGGCCGGAAGTCATCGGGGTCGAAAATCTGGTGCAGGAGATTGCCGTGCCGCAACGGCCGTCCTTTCATCAGGATCTGGTTGAGCCTGGTGGCCGCCTTATTCGTGGCCAGCACGTCCCAATGCCGGCTTACCACGAAAGCCGGATAGGGTTCCTGATGCGCGAGGATCAGGTCCACCGCCTGGCGCACGCGATCAAGCGCGGGGGCGGTGAGTAAACGTTCCGGGTGCATGGCAGCAAAACCGGCCGCACGCAGCAGCGCATTGCGCTCCCTGAGCGGCATGCCCAACGCATCGGCCAGACGCGATACGGTATCGCGGCTGGCCCGTGCCTTGCCGGTTTCGACACAGCTCAAGTGCCGGGTGGAGATGCCCGTTTCCAGCGCCAGGTCGAGCTGGCTCAGGCGTCGTGCTGCGCGCCATTCGCGCAGCAACGCGCCGATCGGTGGATGGGATGCGGTGGCCGGGGAGGTGGCGATGGCAAATCCTTCGAGCGATGCCACGCAAGCATAACCTTGGGATATTCCCGCCTGCAAAACCCACCATTACCCCGGCCCCGGGGTTCATTTGCCTGTCGGAGCGTTGTGGATCTGGGTGAAGATCACCTGCCACTGGCCGCCGCGTTTGGCCCAGACGTCGACGAAGCGCGCATGCAAGGTGAAAGGCTTGCCATGATCGATGCCCTTCGCATCGACGAAGCCGCCCAATGCTGCGCCGTCGGACCATACCTTGCTTACCTGCTGGCTGATCGCGACGTAGGTGGTCTTGCTGCCCGGCGCGACGAACGCGGCAATGGTCTCGCCCTTGGTTCGGTTTCCGCCATCCAGGTTTGCCAGCGTGTAGTCATCGGCGAGATACCGCTCGAGCCCGGCCCGGTCGGCTTTCGTTTGAGCCACGTCATACGCCGTGGCCGCGGTGGCAAGGTCCGGGGGAAGGCCACGGTAGTCGCCCACGCCCTCCTCCGCATGAGCCGGCAGCACGAACCATGCCCCCACGAGGATCCAGGTCAAGCTTGCTGCTCGCATCGGAAGTCTCCCGGTTTTAATGACACGGTGAGTGTTTCCCGTGCCCTTGTTCCCGGCAATGACCTGGCAGGTCAAATGGACCTGGACAACCATCAGAAGGCCTCGCGTATATTCCCTCCCCAGGAAAACTACCCACGCACACGATGCCCACAGACACCATCGCGCCACCGCAAGATCCTGCCGTGCGTAGAGGCCGCGTGGCCCAATCCCTGGCCGCGGCCGTCGTCACCATACTGGCCGCACTGGCCACCCTGGCCTGCGCCTTGGCGATCACACCAGAACCCGGCCCTGCCGTACTCGCCGTCGTGCTGTGCCTGTCCTTCTCGCGTAGCCACCTGGACCATGACCTGCGTGGCCGGCTGGAAGCCGCCGTTGCGCTCCCCCTCGTCGGCCTGGTTGCCGTGGGAGTCGGCGGCTTGCTCCACCACATGCCCTGGGTGGGTGCGGTTGTATTCGTGGCAGGCATGTTCGTGTCGATCTGGGTGCGGCGGTTTGGCCTGATGGCCAAGCGCGCGGGCTCGCTTCTCGCGTTGCCGTTTGTCGTGATTCTCACAACGCCCCATATGCCGGCCACGCATGGAGGGCATCTCAGGGCGATCCTCATACCGATCATCGTCGCGCTGCTGGCCCTGGCCTGGGTTGCCGCCTTTCAAGCTGCGGCTCGTAGTCTTGGCATACTGCCGCCGCCACGCAAGGCGACGACGGCCGTGGTTGCTTCGCCTCCGGAAGGTTCGTTACGCCCGTCGGCCAGCACGCGCATGGCCATTCAAATGGCCGTTGCGCTGGCCGCATCTTTTTTCGTCGGCTACCTCTTCTTTACCGAGCGCTGGGCATGGATCGTGCTCACCGCCTTCATCGTCAACAGTGGCAATCGGGGCCGGCTGGATGTGGCCTACAAGAGCGTGCTTCGAGTTGCCGGGGCGTCGGCCGGAACCATGGTTGCGCTAACGCTCGCCATCCATGTCGGCGGCCACGACGCCATCACCGCGGCGCTCATTCTTGCTGCCCTCTTCCTTGGCCTGTGGCTTCGCCCGTTGAACTATGCATGGTGGGCGCTGTTTATAACCATCGCACTGGCCTTGCTGCAGGGGTTCAGTGGCGCGACTGCGCAGGGCATCCTGTGGACCCGTCTGGAGGAAATCGTGATCGGCGCCCTCATCGGCGTCGCATCCGCGTGGGCGGTATATCCGGTCAAGTCCACCGCGGTGTTGCGCCGGCGCATCGCCGATACATTGGCAGCGTTATCCGATGCATTCGACCCAGCTACCGAAGAAAGAAAACCAGACGCCTTTGTTGCCGCACTCGATCAGGTAGAACAAGTCGCACCAGCGTTCAGGGCAAGTCGCCTGTTCACGCCCTGGCTCAAAACAGTGCATCCCGCGGATTGGATCGACGCCTTGTTCGCCTGCCGCAACCCTGCCATGGTGCTGATCAACGAAGGCGCCACCCCAGGCGAGGTACGTAAAAGTGTGGGCGCCGCCCGCAGGGCCATGCGCGAACCGGAAACGCTCTTGCCTGCCCTGCAGGCCTTGCGCGATGCCATGGCAACGCGACCCGGCTAGGGATGCATCCGGCGACAACCCAGCTTGCGCCGCAGCTGCTTGAGCGTCACCTGCCGTAGCTGCTCGCGCAATTGCCTGGGCGAGCGTCCCAGCGTTTGGTGGAACGCATCGGTCATGTGGCTGTGGCTATTGAAACCCACATCGCAGGCGAGCGCCGCCAGGTCGTCTTCGCCTTCGGCCAGACGGTCGATGGCATTGCCAAGGCGCTGCCGCACACGGAACTGGCGTAGCGATTGCCCGGTATGTTGACGAAATATGCGGGACAGGTGGAACGGCGAACAGCCCGCCATCCCCGCCAGCACCTGGACACTGAGATTCTCCCCAGCGTGGCCGATGATTGCTTCCTCCACCTTGGCCACCTGCCGTGCCGCCACAGGTCGGGATAGTCGCGACGGCTTCCTGTTTTCCTGGATCAATCGATCAAAAAGTTCGAACAACAAGTCCTCCCCGTCGATCGTCGAAGCATCGTCACGCCGCAAGCCGAGCAACAGTTCGACGTGAGTCATCTGAAGCGCCATGTCATGGCCGAATACGCAGGCCGAGGACGTTGAGGCCTGCGCCAGGCCGAACATATCGAGCGCCGCCTCATCCAGCAGGACATCAGTGCAGCAATCACATCCCTCACGATCAGGATGTGTCACCCGATATTCGATGTTCCTGCGAATCAGCACCGCCTGCCCTGGCCGTGCGAAATAGGTCTTGGCACCGACGTGCATGGCGAAGGATCCACGGCGGGTAAAAAGGACGCGCGCCGGATCGTCGCCCTGCACGTAGCCGCAATCCACGCGCGGATGCCTGCACACGTGGCTGACCACCTTGAAGTGCGCTGAATGCAACACCGTCTGCATGATCGACATCGGCACTGCTCCGCAACGAGCCAAGCTGCCCCGGATTTCGATCATACGCCGAGTTTGCGGCCGTAGAAGCCTTCTCCATCCGCACGCCGTCCCGCCCACGAACGAGCACGTTTCTGGAAGCGTGCCGCTGCGCCGGGTAGCACGCTTGCGGTGCGTAACCACCAGGATCTCGGTATCTGACACCGCGATCCGCGCCCGCGTTTGCGCCCAAAATACGAGGAGAGTCCCATGAACAAACTCATGTGCGCCCTACTGGCCGCCTGCAGTGTCGTTGCCGCGGCTCAAGCCACCCAACCGGATCCGTTCGACTTCGGCCGCGACTTCAACCCCATGCTTTACCCGAAAGATGCCCGCCCGTTCGACAAGAGCATCTACGGCTGGGGCGATGCATCGGTGCAATGGCTCTACGCGCAGCCCTTCGACAAGAACCCATTCTTCGATGCCACCGGCGCCAATTGCGGCGTGGCGCAGCAAGGCCCTGTATGGTTCCTTGCACCGATTGCATCGATGGCGGCCGGCAGCTTTACGCGCGCCTGCACGATTCCGCGCGGCAAGGCGATCCTGTTGATTGCCCAGTTCGTCAGCGACACCTATCCGTGCCCGGATCCCGCCTTCACCCCGCCAGCGGGCATGTCGCTCTACGACTTCCTGGTGGCCGACTCCGAAACCTATCTGATGACGAAGAAGCTCGACATCACGCTCGACGGCCGCCCGGTGCGCAATGCGCTGGACTACCACTACATCTCGGAGAACGTGTTCTCCCTGAAGGGTGACCCCAGCTTGCAGGCACCCCTTGACCCTTGCATCACCACGAACTGGCAACCTGTGGTGGCCAACGGCTGGTATTTCATGTTCCGGCCACTATCTCCGGGCATGCACACCATCGTGCGCAAAACCACCAGCACCATGGGAACCACCAACACGTTTACTTACTACTTGACGATCAAATGAATTGACCCAGGCGCCAAGCCCTCCGGCCAGTCAACGGAGGGCTTCCAGCCAGATGAAGGAATTGGCTCGACACATCAATGCGCCGGTACTAGATTTGGGTTTGACTAACCCAGGCGTCGACTCGCCATGTCGCCACATGACGCTCAGCACCCGTCGGTCGAGGCATTCTTCCACGCCGATACCGGCACTTTTTCGTATGTCGTTCACCATGCGGGCTCGGCGGTGGTGATCGACCCGGTGCTCGACTACGATGCCGCCGCGGCAAGAACCGGCACCACCTCCGCCGACCAGGTAGCAGCGTTCGTTCGGGATCGGCAGTTGAACGTGGCGTGGATCCTTGAAACCCACGCGCACGCCGACCATCTGAGCGCCGGCAACTACCTGCGCGACCTACTCGGCGCCCAACTGGCGATTGGCCGGAAAATCGTCGGTGTGCAGTCATACTTCAAGGCAGTGTTCGATCTCGGCGACGAGTTCACGCCCGACGGGAACCAGTTTGATCGGCTGCTCGACGAGAACGATGCATTGCCGGCCGGCGACATGATCGTCCACGTGATGGCCACACCCGGCCACACCGAGGACGGCCTTACCTATCTGATCGGCGATACCGCTTTTATCGGCGACACGCTCTTCGCCCCGGACATCGGCACCGCACGATGTGATTTTCCGGGTGGTGATGCGACCCTGCTATACCGATCGATACAGAAGATCCTGTCATTGCCCCCGGATACGCGCATTTTCCTCTGCCACGATTATCCTCCTGCCGGTCGAACACAGGCAGCTGAAAGCCGCATTGCGGCGCAACGGGAAAACAACGTGCATGTTGGCAAGGACACCGCCGAGACAGACTTCGTCGCCATGCGGCGCACGCGTGACGCGGGACTTGCGGTTCCCAGGCTGATTCTTCCGGCGCTGCAAGTGAATATCCGGGGCGGCCGCCTGCCGGAGCCCGATGAACATGGCGCGGTGTTTCTGAAGCTCCCTCTGAATCGGATCGGACGCAACGCCTGACGCCAAACCTACTGCCTGGGGGACGACCATGAATTCGATCCACGAGCAAGGTGAGTCACTGTCACAAGCTGCAAGAATCGCGGGATTCGCTTTCGTGTTCTCGAAGTTCGTCGTAGTGGCTGCGAACTTCTTGACGCCACCATCAACGCCTGGTGGTTCGACATGCCCATATTCCTTTTCGAAGTGACGTTGGGCCTTTGGCTGCTGTTCAAAGGCCTAAGGCCCACTGCGTTGGCAACACCCCATTTGAGCAGGTGATTCCATGACCCATACCGAACAGCATCCCCGTAAGTCCGATACCCACACCGGCCCCGTCGTGGAGCGCATCAACACACGGGGAGCGGATGTCGGCGGCCTGCCCATCCACCGGGCCCTGCCCACGTCCGCGCGCCGCATGGTGGGCGCCTGGTGTTTCATGGATCACGCCGGGCCCGTAGATGCCAATTCTGGGCACGGCCTGCATGTGGGCCCGCATCCGCATATCGGCCTGCAGACCTTCACCTGGATGATCGAGGGCGAGATCATGCATCGCGACACCCTGGGCTACGAGCAGTTGATACGCCCGGGCCAGGTCAACCTGATGACGGCCGGCCGTGGCATTGCCCACGCGGAAGACGAAGCATCGCCTGCGACCGGTCGCCTGCACGCGGTGCAACTCTGGATCGCGCTTCCCGAGGCCGAACGCCATCGGCCACCGGCCTTCCAGCACTACCCGATCCTGCCCATCGTCGACCAGGGCGGCTTCCGCGTGACCGTGCTGGTTGGCGAAGCCTTCGGGCAGCATGCTGCACCGGAGGTCTATTCGCCCTTGGTCGGCATGGATTTCACGGCCAGCGATGCGGCGCGCGTGGTGGTACCCCTTCAATCGAATTTCGAATACGCCGTGCTGGTGCTCAGCGGGGAGGCCCGGATCGAAGGTGAAGCATTGGAACCGGACACCCTGCTTTATCTCGGCAGCGGCCGGGAGCAGCTGGATCTGCAATGCAGCTCCGCATGCCGGCTCGTGCTTATCGGTGGTGAACCCTTCGGCGAGGAAATTCTCCTTTGGTGGAATTTCGTCGCCCGGCGTCCCGAGGAAATGGAAGAAGCCACGGCCGCCTGGAATGAGCACCGGCATTTCGGCGAGGTCAAGGGCAGTCCGTCGCCCCGGCTTGTCGCTCCGCCCGTGCCTGCACTGCGCCAACCAGCGCCACCTTTCAGCTGATTACATCCCTCACCGGCTGAGCACGATATGCGTCGCGTGCTCGGTCACCGCTTGCTCCACCACGTTGAATCCCATTGCAGGCAGGTCGATGCCCCGGAACATGGCCTCGCCCTGCCCCAGCAGGACGGGGGCGATGGCGAAGTGGATTTCGTCGATAAGCCCCGCCTGGAGATAGTGCCTTACCGTCGACACGCCGCCGCCGATCTTGATGTCCTTGCCACCGGCGACGGCCCGGGCTTGCCCTAGCGCGGCTTCGATGCCCGCGGTCACGAAATGAAACGTCGTGCCGCCCTCCATCACGATGGGGTCGCGCGGGTAGTGCGTAAGAATGAACGTGGGCGCGTGATAGGGCGGATCTTCTCCCCACCAGCCCTTCCAGTTCATGTCCGGCCAGTCGCCGCGGATGGGGCCGAACATGTTTCGGCCGAGGATGAAGGCGCCAAAACCGTCCATCGAGCGGTGGGCATACTGTTCGTCGACGCCCTCCGAGCCTCCGCTTTCACCGATCATCGTCTTGAAGCTCTTCGTGCCGAAGAACCACTGGAACAGCTCCCGTCCGCGCTTGCCTAGTGGATTCTCAAGACTCTGCTCAGGCCCAGCCCCAAATCCATCGATGGAAAGCGAAAAGCCGGCGACCCGAATCTTCGACATGGCAATCTCCAGAGTTGGGCGATCGGTTACTTAGATCACGCGATAAACGAAGCTGCGCATGCATCGTAGGCTGGCATGCCATCCGATTGATATAGTGGGGACAGCCAGCTTATCCAATTTGGATCGAGGAACACATGGCAAAGCGTGGATCGTTCAAGGAAGAATCTCAGAATTCCATCGCACCTGGTCAATTTGCGCTTCCGTTCGAGGGACGGACAAGCGAGGAAGGCAGACCCGCGCTTTCGTCACCCACGACGCCATTTAGCAACTACATTGTCTATGTGGACGAAAGTGGCGACCACGGCCTGGAAACGCTTGACCCGAACTACCCCATTTTTGTTCTGGCGTTTTGCATATTTCACAAGCGCCACTACGCTCAGAGCGTCGTCCCGTCCGTTGAGATGTTTAAGTTCAAGCATTTTGGGCACGATACGGTACTGCTTCATGAGCATGAAATACGCAAGGAAAAGGGCGTCTTTCGTTTCAACGATCGCCTCCACAAGGAGGCGTTTATTGACGAGCTGACGGAGATTATCTACACAAGCAAGTTTATTCTAGTCAGCTGTGTCATCGACAAGGCGAGGCTGCGAGAAAGGTCACAGCTAGCCAGCAACCCTTATCACCTGGCACTTGGGTTCTGTCTTGAGACGCTCTATGAATTTTTAGAAGAGAAGAAGCAACAAGACGACCCCACGCACGTTGTTGTCGAATGCCGCGGCAAGAAAGAGGATCGCGATCTCGAACTGGAATTCAGACGAGTATGTGCCGGTGCAAATCGATGGGGAAAGCAATTACCCTTTAACATCATCTTCGGCGACAAAAGGACGAATTCGTCGGGGCTTCAGCTGGCTGACCTCGTCGCAAGGCCGATCGGCTTGTCAGTCATCAGGCCGGACGGATTGAATCGTGCTTTCGAGATGTTAAAACAGAAATTCTTCTGCAAGGGCGGCAGGTCGAAGCTCGGCATCGACTATGAGGGGTGGGGGCTGAAAATTTTCCCTCCTCAAGAAAGCGAAAAGCCCCGATGAACTCACCGAGGCTATGACGCCGACCGGGAACCCCCAGTCCATTTAGCTATCTATTCTAGGCGAGTCGCCCTCAATTGCAAGAGACCGCAGCCTCTTACTGCGTCCGGACTCATCTGCGGCATCCAGCCGGGGCCGGATAAGCCGGATGAACGCCGCGGGCTATCCGCGATCAACCGCGGCCACTGGGGCGAGTGACCGGTCTGAGCTCGGCGTCTGGGCATGCCACCTGTGCTTTCTGCTCAATCGCACCAACCTTGCTTCTTGACTATGCGTGGCCCAAGACTCGATGTGGCTGGTAAGCAGCTTCAAGGCTTGCGCACTCTGCGGGTGACAACTCCAGTCCCACCACCTCAACCGCCTGCTCAAGATGAGCCATCCTGGTAGCACCGATGATCGGTGACGTCACGCCCGGCTGTTGCAGCAACCAGGACAAAGCCACCTGCGCCTGCGGCACACCGCGGTCATGGGCGACACGCGCCACGGCATCGACCACCTGGTAGTCGCTTTCGGTGTAGTACAGCTCATGGGCGAAGGCGTCGCTGCCCACCCGCGTGGTGGCCTCCGCGCCACGCGGTCGGGTCAGGAAGCCACGCGCCAGCGGACTCCACGGAAGAATTCCGATGCCTTCGGCGCGACACAGTGGCAACATCTCGCGCTCTTCTTCGCGGTACACCAGGTTGTAGTGGTTCTGCATCGAGATGTAACGGGCCCAACCGTGTCGTTCGGAGGTCATCAATGCCTTCTGGAACTGCCACGCATACATGCTCGATGCACCGATGTAGCGAGCCTTGCCCGAACGCACGATGTCGTTGAGCGTCTCGAGCGTCTCCTCGAGAGGCGTTTCATCGTCCCAACGGTGCACCTGGTACACATCGACATAATCCATGCCAAGGCGTTCGAGCGAGGCATCGATCGCATCAAGCAGATGCTTGCGTGACAGTCCCCGCTGGTTGGGGCCTTCGCCCATGGGATAGAACGCCTTGGTGGCCACCACCACTTCGTCGCGCCGCGCGTAATCGCGCAGCGCGCGGCCCAGGACCCGCTCGCTTTCACCGTCGGAGTACATGTTGGCGGTATCGAAGAAGTTGATGCCCAGCTCAAGCGCACGCCGGATGATCGGTCGGCCTTCTTCTTCGGTCAGTATCCAGGCTCTCGACGTGGGCGCGCCGTAACTCATGGCGCCCAGGCACAGCTGCGACACCTTCAATCCACTGCGTCCGACATTGATGTACTGCATAACCACTCCTGCGTTTGACTAAGGGGCCGGTCGGTGAAGTGCAACGCCAGCGGCCACAAGCCCCACGCCGACGTTCTCGAAAAACGTGGGAATCTGACCGAGCACGATCACGCCGATGATCACCGCCGTCGCGGGCAGCAGCGCAACGAACAGGGCATAGGTGGAGCGCGGCAGGCGGCTCATCGCCAGTTGGTCGAACACATAGGGAATCACCGACGAGCTGATCCCCACTGCCACGCCGGCGCACAGCGTGATGGGATCGAGCAGCGCGGGAACGGCGTCACGGAAGCCCAATGGGGAGATGATCACCCCGGCCAGCATCATCGAGGCACCCAGGCGATCGATGGGGCTGGTGGCAGGGTCTGCCCGCGCAACGCCGTGCGCCAGAACGATGTAGAGCGTGAACAACACGGCATTGGCAAACGCCCAGGCGAAAGCCAGCGGTGTTCCCGCAAGTCGCACATGGGTCAACATGTAGACGCCTGCCACCGTGAGGGCGAGCGCCATCATGTTTCGCTGTGATCGCGCCCCTGCCAGCGCCAGGGCAACGGGCCCCATGAACTCGATGGCCGCCACCGTACCCAACGGCAACTCGGCGATGGCGCGATAGAAGCAGTAGTTCATGACGGCGAAGACGGCACCCAGGGCGACGATCATCCATCGCGTGTGGCTTGCCGCCGCCAGGAAAGCCCGCCAGGGCCGTCGCCACACGGCGAACACCACCGCGGCGGACACGATGCGCAGCCATGCCACTCCCGCCACCGGCACCCGGGCGAACAGCAGCACGGCGAACGACGGACCCAGATAGTGGAAGATCGCGCTGCCCACGAAAAACGCGTGCGGCGGTATCCGCTGCAGGAGCGGTGCTGCTGGTCTGTTTTTACCATCTATTGCATTCATGATGGTGAGACTTATAGACCCGCGGACCTCACCTGTCAAATGACAATAGATGGTAAACTTTGTTCATGGACGCCATCGACCTTGATCCGGGTGAATACCGGGGCACGTATAAACTCGTGGGTGGCCGGCTATGCCTGGATTTCGTCAACACCATCAGCTGGCCCGATACCGAACACGCGCACGATTGGTTGAGCGGGCCTGAGAACGCCAAACGCTGGTTCGCCGCCGTCGGCCTTCCTTTTCCGCGCGGCAAGGACACCGATCTTCTTGCGTTGCATGACTCGCGCCGAATGCTCGCTGCGGTGCTTACGCCATTGGCCCATGCGGAGCGGCCAAAGCATGCTTCGGTCGCGGAATTGAGCAAGGCTGCCTCGAAGGCCAACGAGGGGCGTGTGATCGATCCGGCCACGCTCACATGGAGCTGGCTACCACCGCACAATGCCTCCGAGGCGCTCTATCCAATACTGATCGATGCCGCGGAGCTCGTTACCGCCGGCAACCACGACCGCTTGCGTTTCTGCCCCTCATGCCACTGGCTGTTCGACGACCAGACCCGCAACGGCCACCGCCGCTGGTGCGACATGGCCGACTGCGGAAGCCGGGACAAGGCCCGCCGTTACTACCATCGATCGAAGTCGTAGAGGGACGGCTCTGCACGAATTCGGCAGTGCGCTGCGTAACCCCATGATTTTTCGGTCTTGCCCTGAATGCCCGGGAGCCATGACGGTCCCTGGGAAGGCCCGCCTGCAGGCCTCCTTCTCCCCCGGCCCTCTACCGAGAATGTGAGTTGTGTCACATTATGATGACGAGTTAGCGGGGACCGTCATCTAAAGCTGTTCGGGGGTCTTCACGATCCCGGCTTGGGAGTGCCCACGCCGGTCACAAATATTTTGCCTACTATCACCCGATGAACACATCCGCTCCAATATCGACCGAAGCCCGTCGCGGCAGCATCGCCTGCGTCGGCATGGGCATCACCCTGGGTTCCCACCTGACACCCCTCTCGCGCAGCCATATCGAGACGGCGGACGTCGTCTTCGCCGCGCTCTCGGACCACGTGGTGGAGCTCTGGCTGCGGCGCCTGAATCCGGAAGTCCGCAGTCTTCAACCGTACTACCGGCCGGGCAAGTCGCGGATGAAGACCTATCGCGAGTGGGTCGACGTGATGATCACCGAGGTGCGGGCGGGAAAGCGGGTCTGCGCCGTCTTCTACGGCCACCCGGGCATTTTCGCCTGGTCGCCACACAAGGTGATCGAGCTTGCACGCGCCGAGGGCTACCAGGCGCATATGGAAGCTGGCATATCGGCCGAAGACTGCCTTTACGCCGACCTGGGCATCGATCCGGGCCGTGTCGGCTGCCAGCACCTGGAGGCCAGCCAGCTGCTCTTCTTCGAGCGCAACCTGGACACCACCAGCCACGTGATCCTCTGGCAACTTGGGGTCGTCGGCGACCGCTCGCTTGGTCGTTTTCGCACACCCGATGCCTACCGGGAGCTGCTGACGGAGCGCCTCCTCCAGGACTATCCAGCCGATCATCCGGCGATCGTCTATCGCGCGCCGACCTTGCCCATCGAGGGACCGCACATCCAGCGCACGGTATTGCGCGACTTCCCTGCCGCCCAGTTCACGGGCCAGGAAACACTCGTGCTACCACCGGCGCACGCACTGAAGCCAAACGCCATCATGCGCGCGCGCCTGGATGCACTCGACGCGATCCACGGCACGGGCGCCGAACCCGCCGTTCCGGCATAGCTAAAGGAATCAAGCGGTCTGCCGCTAAAGCGACAAGCCGTACCATCACTGCGCCATAGGGCGATAGCGGGCGGTACCAAGGTCAACAGGAGCCAGGGGAAGAATATGCGCGACACCGTCGAATTGCTCGAAGCCATCGGCCGTGATGCCACGTTACGGCATGCGTCGCCAGAGGAACTAGCGCGGGCGCTTGAAGCCGCTGATGCCTCGGCCGGCTTGCGCGAACTGGCAGCCAATGGCAACGGCACGATCCTGACCGAGGAGCTGGGCCTGGTGCAGATGCATGTAGAGCACCAGAGCCAGACAAGCGGGATCGAGAGCGATGACCTCGAAGATGACCATGGCGATGGCAGGGACGACGAGCCGACCCAGCGTCCCGACGATCCTGCCGACACGCCCCCGACCTGAGCGAAACCGGGATGGCCCTCAGCTGCCTTCGCCACATGCGGTCCTGGCTGGTCCTGGTGGGGCTGGCCCTGTGGGCGCAGGTACCGCGCGGCCATGCCGATCCGGCACCGCCGGTGGCATCGGCCGGGGCGCGGCTCGCCCAGGCCGATGCCATACGCACGAAAGATCACGCGCGCTTTGTCGAAATGCTCGGCGAGCTCCATCGCGACGCGGCCGGCCTGGGGAAGAGCGAAAAGTGGTACCTGCGTTACCTCGACGGCTGGGAGGCGAACTACGAAGGGCTCTATCCGGAGGCCGAAGCCATCGTCCGGGACGTCATTGCCCATGCGGATGACGCCACACTGAGTACCCGCGCCACTGCCATGTTGATGAACAACCTGGGTGAGCAGGGCAAGTACGCAGAGGCTTACGCTATAGCGACCCGCGCCGCGGAGACGCTGCCGGCCGTGACCGACCCTTTTGCCCGATTCGTGTTGTTGGCGAACCTGTCGCAGATGCTGACCTTCGCCGGCCAGCCCGAGCTGGGACTGAAGTACGCCGACATGATGCTGAAGGCCACGCCGGCCGGCCAATCCCCTTGCCAGGCCATGGTGCAGCAAGTCACCGCACTGGAGGGTTCCCGCCAGCTGACTTCCCGCAGCCCCCAGTTGCTCAACACGATCGACATCTGCAAGGCGGACCGCCAGCCGATTTTCGCCAACACCATGGCGCTCATCCTGGTGGATCGCCTGTTCGAGGAACACAAGCCGGTCGATGCCCTGGCGACCATTCAACGCATCAAGCCCGCCATCCAGGCAAGCCAGTACTTTCCACATATCATCAGCCTGGCCAGTCAACGCGCCCAAATCTACGAACAAATGGGCAATGCCGCCGAAGCACGGAAAGCCGCGCTTGAGACTATTGCCATGGGCCATCCCGGGGATGTCAATGAAGCGCTGCGGTTCGGCTACCGCGTGCTGTACTCGATTGAAAAGGCACAGGGGCATTACGCCAGCGCACTGAACTACTACGAACACTATGTCGTCCAGGACCAGGGCTATTTGCGCGATGCAAATGTCAGGAACGTGGCCTACGAAGCTGCACGCCAGCATTTCCTCGCCGAGAAGCTCGAGACGGAGGGTCTGAGCAAGGAGAACCGCATCTTGCGGCTCCAACAGGCGTTCGATGGCAAGGCGGTGGAGGCGAGCCGTCTCTACATCGTGATGATGTCGCTCGTCCTGCTTTCGATCATTTTCTGGATGGTGCGGATCAAGCGTTCGCAACTTCGCTTCAAGGGGCTGTCCTCTTGCGATGGCCTTACCGGGATCTTCCATCACCAGCATTTCATGAGCGAATCCGAGCGTGCGCTGCGAGCGCTGGAGAAGCGGGCCGGCGACGGCTGCCTGGTATTCCTGGACCTGGATGATTTCAAGCAGGTCAACGATACGCATGGGCACGCCGTGGGTGATGCGGTGCTCAAGCACGCTGTGGCGATCTTCAAGGGCCATCTGCGCAAGGGCGACCTCCTCGGACGCCTTGGTGGCGAAGAGTTCGGCATGCTGCTGATGGATACGCCGCGATTGCAGGGCACCCTGGCTGCCGAGCGCATTCGCCTGGCGCTCGCGGCCTCGCCGCTGGTCATGGACGAGGTGGTGGTTTCCTTCTCGGCCAGTATCGGCCTGGCCTCCACCGATATGACAGGCTACGACTTGCAGAGCCTGTGCCGCGCTTCGGATGCCGCGCTGTATCGGGCCAAGCGCATGGGGCGCAACCGGGTCGTCATCGATAGCCTCGGGGACGAGACGACCGCCGTATCCACGACTCCTCGCACGGCTTGAGTTGAACCAGTTACCTGGGCAGCGCACCGGATAAATACATGTCCACCGCGCGCCTGGCCATGCCTCGAATGGCCGTGCGGCCAATGGGCTTGGGCTCACGCTCGAAGAGCCGTGATTGAATCTCGGCGGGAACCAGCGCGATGAAATGCTGGGCCGTGACATGGGCGTCGCCCCGGACCAGCAATCCACGCTTCATGGCTGCAGCCAATACCTTCGATAGCGCGGCAATCGCCTCAGTGGGGCCTGATTCGTGGAAAAGCCGTCCCACGTCCGAGCGCCCGGCCTCGCCCATGACCATCCGATAGCAGGCCATGGCGCGCGTGTCGTCAGTAAGCACGCGAAGCATTCCCTCGGCGAAATGCAAAAGGGTTTCCCTGAGCGCGGCGACATCCTCGTTGTCGGCTTCCAGGTTCGCGGCGGCTTCGGAGAGGTGCCCTGTGGCGAATTTTCGGACGACGGCCTCGAACAGCTGATCCTTCGATTCGAAATAGCCATAGAGGGTGCCCTTGGAGCCACCCAATCGCTTCGCCAGTTCGTTCATCGAGGCGCCGTCGTATCCGAACTCCTCGAACAGCCCGGCGGCTGCCTCGACGATCGCCGCCCTCCTGGCATCGGTCCTTACCTTCATGCGCATTCCTCATAAGAGAACCCAACTGTACGCTTTTTGTTGACACGGGGAAAATCCCGGGCCATTATCGTACCGTACTGTACGGTTTTGTTATGCACCTGCCCAGCATCACCGATCCCCTTACTCCCGGAACGCACCCATGAAACGATTCGCATCGCCTGTCGCCGCCATCGCGCTAGCGCTTTCACTCGCTGCCTGCTCGGCGCCGACACGCCCACTTCCGTATACGGGCCTGGACTCTTCGCCCGTGCTCCGGCCCAGCGGGAAACCCGCTGGACGCGTTCCTTTCGAGTACTCATCGCCGACGGACTTCAAGCGCTATTCGAAGGTCCTTGTTGAGCAAGTCACCATCTACCGGGGTCCGGATAACCAGTTCGAGAAGGTTTCCGAGGAAGGCAAGCGGGAGCTCGCCCGTTACATGCAGGCCGAGTTCGGCCAGGCGCTGCAACAGAAGTTCGCCAACAGCTCGATGCCTGGGCCGGGAACACTGCGCATTGCCCTTACCCTCACGGGCGCCAAGCCGACGAAGCAGTTCCTTGGAACCTTCACTAAGTTCGACCTGGGCGGTGGTCCTTACAACGTGGTGCAATCCATCCGCGGCAAGGAGGGCCTGATGAGCGGCTCGGTCAGTTATGCGGTGGAGGTCTACGACTCGCAGACGAACGAGCTACTTGCTGCTTATGTCGCCAAGCAGTATCCAAGCGCGATGAACGTCAAGGCGAGTATTGGTGCCCTGAGTGCATCGAAGACGGGACTGAAGAAAGGCGCCGCCGATCTTCTGGCAAGGCTCGACTCATAGCCCATGCACAGGTGACGTCGCGATGAATAGTCCATCGATCCTTGGATCAGCGTATAGCCTTCTCAACGCACTTGAGGAAAGCGACTTGGCTGGGGCGGCCGATGCATGCGCACAAATCAGGCGCCTGTCGCTGCAGTTGGGTGAGCTTTCCATCTGGTCGGCGGCGATTCGCCTGCATCCGCTGTTATGTGGACAGTGGAATGAACGTGCCGCCCGCGAGCAGGCCGTCGCTCAACTGGCTATGGAGATAGACGGCCGCTACGGGCGTCCTGGCGAGATTGAAGCCAGTGCCGCCCAAGGCTGACGCCCGTCAGTAAAGAGATCGCCAGGCAAAGCCACGCGAACACATCTCCGATACGGATATAGATCGTGGGGCCCGATCCCAGTGGTACATCGGCCACGACGCTTGTCAGGCCGGTGGGCGCCGCCATCTTCGAGGCGATCAGGCGCCCCTGGGCATCATTGACCGTCACCAGCCCATCGTTGGCCGCGCGCACCATGGCGAAGCCTCCCTCGACGCTGCGCATCACCGCCATACGTGCATGCAGCCACGCATCCAGGCCAAAGTCACCCGCAGGAACACCCACCAGACGAACGCCCTTGGCGGCGTCGGCGCGGATCGTTGCGGGGAAATCCATATCCTTGCAGATCTCCATCGCGCGGCCATCACCGAGCCAACCAGATTGCGTGCCAGGCACGAATCGATCCTCGAGGATCGGCACCGGGTGGCGCTTGGCATAGAACTGGGTGGCGGCATCCGGCTGGAATGACAGGGCGATATCGCCCGCAGGTTCCATCTGGTTGAAACCCGCGACGATGTGCACGTTTGCCTGCTTCGAAACCTCAGCCAGTTGTGCCTTGATGGCGGGCTCCCACGAAGCCATCAAAGGCATCGCACTCTCGGCAGTAACGACGAATGTGGCTCCCTGCGCCGCGGCGCTTCGTATGGCCTGCGCATAGGCTTCGACTACGGCCGAGGCGTCTTGCAGCGTTTTTGCGTGCCAGGCGTGCCCTGTGGCGGTTTCATCGACCATGGCGGCCACGCGGACGGTCTGCGGTTGAGAATGCGCCAGGCGCACCATGCCGAAGGCAACGTTGATGGCGCAAACGGCAAGGCCCGTTGCGATGGCGGCTACCGAATTCCTCTTCGCCCGAATCGCCATGGCGAGGGTGTTGGCAAACAGGCAAAGCGCGAATGTCACGGCGACGTAGCCAAACAGCGACGCGCCCTGGATCAGCAACGGCGCCGACACCTGGCTATAGGCCAGCGATCCGTACGTACCATGCGGCGAGACGACGCCAACGAGGTATTCGAATGCTGTCCAGGTGGCGGGAAACGCTATCAATACCAGCAACGCGGGCCCACGCCGTTGAACCGCCCGTGCGAACACAACGGCCATGGGAAACAGCACCACCTGTGGCGCCACCACGACAACGATGATCATTAACGGGAGCGTCGCATAGCACTGCAGGGCGTAGGCCGACCCGGCAAGGATGGCCATGGCGCTTGCGACAGCCACCTGCCACGTTGGCGCCCTTCCATAAGCCAGCCAGAGCAGAGGCACGGGGGCAAACCACGCCAACGCCCATATATCGGCGAGGCCTTGCGAAAAGTAGAACATCGCGCCACTCAATAGCGCAGCGAGCAGTACGAACATCTGGTTTTCCTCGTTGAGGGAATGGTGGCGTATCGATCTTGTATACATCGTATACGTTGAGGTATACGGCGTATACATGACCAATGGGGTGCAGCGAGCTGGCGCCACCGCCCGTCATCCGGCCCGTGTCACTTGCAGCCAAATTTAGATCGTGATAAACCGGGGTTCCAGTAACACCGGGGAGCAGTGCCAACGATGAACGTGGTGGGATGGGTGCACGACCAATTGCTCGACTTCTTTGGCCTGGGTCAGCTGCTGGGGATGATTGCCGCGGGCGACTATCGCGCCCTGCTCACCGTGAATGGCTTTGCCGCCCTGCTCAATCCGCTGCTTCCACCATTGCTGCTGTTCGAGCTGTTGCGCAGCATCGCCCTGAAGACTTTCCAGCGCGAGCACTACCAGGTTCCGTTGCTGGTGATGGTATTGAACCGGTTCATCGGCAACTTCATCACCATCGCGATGGTGGGGCTGTGTATCGGGCTGTTCCAGCGGTTCGCCCTGTTCCAGGCGGGCCTTACCTGGTACGGCTTGCTTTACGGTTACGTGGCCTGGGAGCTCTCCCATTTCGTCTACCATTTCTTCGCGCATAAGGTCAGGCTGCTGTGGTGCCTGCACTCCACGCATCACGCGCCGGTGGCGATGAACCTCAGCGTGAACTATTCGCATATCTTCCTGGAGGGAGCCTATGCCGACTTCGTGCGCACCAGCATCTGCATCCTGCTTGGCGTGAGCCCGCCGCTGCTGATCCTGATCATGATCATCGACGGCTTCTGGGGAAGTTTCATCCACCTCGGCGAGAACGTGCTGAAGAACGGCAGGCTCGGCGTGCTTGGCCGCTTCATCCTCACGCCCTCCCATCACCGCGTGCACCACGCTCGCAACGTGGTGTACATGGACACGAACTTCTGCAACCTGCTGCCCATCTGGGACCGCGTGTTCGGCACCTATGTTGAGGAGCGCGACGATATCCAGATCGAATACGGCATCACCCGCCCGGTGAAGCGTTACAGCGTACTGGACGCCTACCTGGGTGAGTTCTACCTGCTGGGCAAGGATGTCTGGAACGCGCCAGGCATCGGCAACAAACTTATGTACCTGGTGATGCCTCCGGGCTGGAGCCACGACGGCCATCACAAGACGGCCAAGGTTGCCAAGCAGGAGCTAGAGCAGATGGAAGCGCATCATCCAGGCACGTCCCAGCCCTCCCACGGATTCCACTGATGACACGGCTTTCCAACCTGATGTTCGGCGGGTTTTTCCTGCTTGTCGCCGGCACCCTGGCGGCACAAACAGCGGCCACGCCGCACGTCAATCTTGCGCTGGGCAAACCGGTGACCGGCTCACCCATATGCAAACCGGGCGAGGAAGCCAGCAAGGCGGTGAACGGCAAGGTCGCCAGCAAAACCCAGGACAAGTTCTGCACCCTGCAGACTCCCAGCTGGCTTCGCATCGACCTTCAGCAGGTGAGCCCGATCACGGGCTTCACCATCAAGCATGCCGGTGCGGGCGACGAGCCTGTATCGATGAATACGCGCGCTTTCACGCTGCGCGTATCTCCCGATGGGAAAACCTGGAAGACGGTAGTTGATGAATCGGGCAACACGGCGAGCATCACCGAACACCGCATTGCGCCGGAACGCGCGCGCTATGTGGAGCTTGACGTGACCAAGCCTACGCAAACCGACGATCCGGCCACGCGCATCTACGAAGTGGAGGTCTGGTAAGGCGGCTAAAGCCTTGCCGCGTCGGCGCGTGCGCGAATGTCCGCGAAGGCGAAATCGCTGACGATCTTCCCGTCTTCCCAGACCGTCACCATCGCATCATCGAAACCCATCGGCTTGTCGATGTCCGCCAGCGAGCGGGCCTGGGGTGGGACCGGCACCGTCTTGAACGTGCCGTATTCGCGATGCCGCAGCAAGGTCATCCGCCCCCGCTTGCTTTGCTTGCCCTTGTCGGTCACCGGATCCTTCCATACGTCGATCCACGCCCCGTTGACCCGCGCCGCCGAGCACTTGAGCGCGAACTTTTGCGTGTCGCGGTTCAATTGCTGCAGCAACGCACCGCCCATGCCGAAGGCGACGTTGTCGGTGGCATAGCCGGCGCTGGTCACCCGATCCAGGATCGCGCGGATGCTGGTGGGATTGATGCCGTCACCCTGGATCACCCGTACGTGGTTGAGCACCTTGTAGCCCTTGCCGTTCACGGTGTGGCCGAAGGCTTCGTCGAGCAATTCCAGGCATTGATGCACCACCGCCACCGGATCGCCCGAATCCGGGCGCACGACGATGGTGGCGCCCGAATCGATCACCTCCTGGCGAAGCGTCTTGCCCCAGTGCTCGGTGATGGCGTGGTAGATGTCGTAGCTATCGGACACCACCGCCACGATGGCGCCGGGTTTGGCGAACTGCCGGAGCATGTTGCGATAGGCTTCCGCCTCGTTCTGGCGACCCCAGCTGGTGATGGTGCTGTGCTCGGCAGCGGGAATCGAGAAACCGGCCATGGGCTCGTGATAGTGGGCCCTGGCCAACAAAAGCCCGGATACCGTGTCGGTGCCGAGGAAATTCACCAGGTGCGCCGCACCGCCGATGGCAGCGGACTCCACCGAAGAAACGCCGCGGGAACCGAAGTCGTGCAGCTTGAAGGGAAGCTGTCCTTCCACATCGTCGCTGGTGCGTTCGAGGAACTGCCGGATGGTCTGCTTGGCGTGCCAGCTGATCGTGGCCACGGTCACCGGATACCAGATACGCAACAGCATCGTCTCCAGGTACGAGGGCACCCAGAAGGCGGCGGGATCGGTGGACTCGATCGTCATCAGCGCCTGGTGCGTCGGCACCACGGTGCCTTCGGGCACAGCCCTTATTCGTATCGGCAACAGACCGCCGTGGTGATCGACGATATAGCGCCACCCCGCCTCGTTGAAGGGCTCTCCGTGAGCGGCGAACAGGTCGCGGGCCTCGTCGACGTGCGCATGGGTGACGGGCCTTGCGAGGTACTCCTTGAGGATCGCCTGCAGGCCGAAGAATACGGTGCGGTCGTAGGTGCCCCCGCGCGATTCCACATAGAAGAAGGTGGAATCGGTACCGGGCGGGTATTGCAGCCAGTGGCTGGCCTTGTAGCTATCGGTATTGAGCAGGAGATTATCGAGGCATTGCATGGCGCGTGGCCCGCATGGACGCTGGGGAACGGTGAATACTACCCCGCTGCAAGCTCCGACGGACTTTTGCCCAGTAGCCGGCGCATGCAACGGGCCATGTGACTGGGATGGGCGAAGCCGGTCTCCAGTGCAATGTCGCTAATGCTTTGCCTGCCTTCGAGCAGAAGGACACGGGCGCGTTCGACGCGACGCTCCATCACAAAGCGATGCACCGGCACGCCAGTGGCCTGTTTGAACATCGGCTTGAAGTGCGACACGCTGAAATCCACGATGCGAGCCAGCTCGGCCAGCGTGAGATCCTGATCGAGGTTGCTTTCGATGTACTCGATCACCTGTCGTAGACGCCATGCAGGCAGTGCGCGCGTGGTTTTGCTGCTTGCGTTGCCATGCCGCGACTGCAACGCCAGCAAGCGCACCGCAAGCGCGGTGGCGAGACTGTCGGCGAATAGCCTACCGCCGGGATAGTCGCTGTGGTCTTCGGCCTGCATCATCCAGCCGATACGTTCGACCTGTGGGTCGCGAATGTGGATCGATGGTGCCAGCGAAGCATTCTGGACACCCAAGCCCATGCTGTCCGCGGTCTCCGACAACAGCGGCGGAGACAGGCGAAGCAGCAACGATCGCGCGGGCCGGGACAACGTCCATCGCGTGCTCGAGCCGGCGGGCACCACGCAAAACTGACCGTGGATCCGCGTCCCCCTGTGCTCGCCATGGGTCGCCCGCCACGACACCGGAACCGGTTCGCCCAGATGCAGGCAAAGCACGTGACGATGGTCCACGGGCGAATCGAACAGGCCCAGGGGCACGGGGGAGGTCAACGTATCGAGCAAGGGCAACCGTCCGCCACCGGCGAGTACCGCGGACGGCGGATTGGGATAGCAATCGGGGCGGCTCATGGGCCGATCCTGCCAGAAATCATCCATCCGTGTCCGGCGCCGTCTTTTCCTGCGCGCGGCCCACTGTCGGCTGCCGGGAGAATGCCGCCAGGGCTTCCACGGAGACAAGGCATGAGGCGCCGGCAATTCCTGCAGATGACTGCCGCGGCAGCGGCAACCGGCATGTTCGGGGGTGCTTTTGCCCGCGACCTTGCCAGGCCGACCCCCGCGGCCGGTCCTTCGAACCCGGCGACCTTTGGCGCTGCCCGCCGCTTCGCTTCCCTGCCGGTCGGACGCATCGCCTACATTGAGCGCGGCCGGGGGCCGGCTGCGCTTTTCCTGCACGGCGCGCCACTCAACGGCTTGCAATGGCGCGGCGCCCTGGACCGGCTGGCGGCGCATCGGCGTTGCGTCGTGCCGGACTTCATGGGATTGGGATATTCCGAAGTTCCGGCGGGGCGATCCTTGGCCGCGGCAGACCAGGCCGGCATGCTGGCCGAGCTGCTGGACGCGTTGCACGAACCACGCGTGGATATCGTGGCCAGCGATATCGGCACGGCTGTCGCCCAGTTATTCCTGCGGCGTTTTCCCGACCGCGTGCGCAGCTTGCTGTTGACCAATGGCGACGTCGAGCCTGACAGCCCGGCAGCCAAGGTGAAGCCGGCGATCGCCATGGCCCGTGCAGGCACGCTGGCCGATACCACCGCAGCATGGCTGACGGACAAAGCCCTGGCGCGCTCCACGTTTGGTGCCGCTGTCTACCACGACCCCAACGTGCTTACCGACGAGGTGATCGAGTACTACGTGACACCCCTGGTGGCCTCGCCGCTTCGACGGGAGCAGTACCACGCTTTCCACCTGGCGATGGAGCCCAACCCGCTGGCGGGCATCGAAGCTGAGCTGCGCAAGAGCTCGGTACCAGTGCGTATCGTCTGGGGCGCCAGCGACGACATTTTCCTGCCAAAGGATGCCCACTACCTGGACGGGGTGTTTCCCGGATCCAGGGGTATCGGCTTCGTGCCAAAAGGAAAGCTTTTCTTCCCCGAGGAATACCCGGATATGATCGCGGCCGAAGCCCGACACCTATGGGGAATCGCCTGATGAGCTCACCGAGTGTGCGTTTAGGAATCATGGTCGCGATCGCGGCGATCGGCACGGCAGGTATGTCCTTCGGCGCAGTGGCATCGCCACCGGGCAGGCAAGCTTCCGCGCCAGGCCTGCCAGGCTCCGCCCGCGTGGACCACGTGCTCCTGTGGGCACCGGACATGGACCGCGGCACAGCCGTGATGACGGTGAAGCTTGGCTTCCAGGTGCGACCGGGACGGGATCCAGCAGGCATCGCAAACCGCTACGTGCGAATGGCCGACCGAAGTTTCATTGAACTGGAAACGCTCACCCGACCCCATCCCGACATGGATCCGGGCTCGAAGGCAGACCAGGACTTGCTCCACGGCGGTGCCGGCGTCCGTACGTTCGGCCTGGGAACGAATCAGCTCGACGGTGCGCGCGATTTCCTCAAGGGCGAAGGCTTTGCGCCGACGGATATCTTCTCGGCCCCAGCCAACGACCCTGATGGCCAGGGTGCCGGACACCCGCCGCGCTGGCGTCTCTTCGCCTTCGACAAGCAGCCGTTGTCCAGCTTCCTGTTCTTCATCTACTACTCCCCTCCTCCCACCGCGGCGGACAGCGTTGCCGACGACGCGGCGGCGCGCGTGCACCCGAACACCGCCAAGTCGCTCGATGCTGTGTGGTTGTTGTCCGCCGATGCTGAGAGCGATCGAAAACAGCTGGCGAAGATGGGTTTCAGCCATGCCTCGCCCGTTCGCCTGGCGAACGTCGCCGCCCGCGGGTACGACGTCGAAGCGAAGGGAACGCACGTGTTCGTGCTGCAGCCCGATGGCCCGGGCGTGGCTACCGATGCACTGGCTGCCGGCGGCCCGCAAGTACTGGGCGTAAGCGTCGCGGTGGACAACCTTCCACGCGCCCAGCGATGGGTGGAAAGGGGTTACGAGACAAAGCTCAAGGGCTACCAGGGGCCGCTGGGTAATTCCTTCCTTGCACCGACCCACGGCGACCTGGGCCTTTGGGTGGAGTTCCACGCGGCGGCACATCCGCACTGACAGTGCATCGGTTGGAATCTACCGCGCGGCTTTCTCGCGTAGTTCCAACGCCTCAACGGCACCGGCGGCGTTCACCTGGGTGACGCCGCCGGAGGCCTTGCTGCTTTGCTGCAGGAGCTGGTGAACGGTGCGCGCATCGAGCTTCGGTGCCATGGACAGCATCAGCGCGATGATGCCGCTCACATGCGCCGCCGCCATCGACGAGCCGGAGGTGAAGTCGTAGCCGCCGGAAGGTTGCGTGGTCAGGATGTCGGTGCCCGGCGCACTGAGCACGCCGGGTGGGGCCGCCGCGGCGTTGCTGGTCCGCACCACGATCACCCCCGGGGCGTTGTCGGGAAAGCCGCCGTTGCCGCCTTCCGGGGGCATGGCTGCCACCACGATGCGGCCCTGGGCAAGCAATACGTCCAGTAGCCGCGTGAGCAACGGATCGGAGGGTCCGCCCAGGCTAAGGTTGATAATGCGCGCGTCGGTCTCGCCGATCGCCGCCAACGCGCGGGCCAGGGTGAAGGAGTTGCATCGGGCGCCGTTGCTGCCCTTTGGCGGATACCAGCACGCCTTGTAGATGCTCAGGGAAGCCTTCGGCGCCATGCCGACGATGCCCTGGTGGTTGTCGCCGACCGCCGCGATCACCCCGGCGACCTCGGTACCGTGGCTGTCACGTGCGAACGAAACCAGGTCGTTGTCCACGACATTGTGCGTGTCGTGGATGCTGGCAGCCAGGTCCGGGTGCGTTGCATCCACCCCGGTGTCCACCACGGCCACGTCCACGCGATCACCCTGGCTTATATTGTGAGCCACGGCGGCATCGGTCTCGGTGAAGCCGCGCTGCAGGTTTTCGTAGGGATCGTTGTAGTGCCGGCCATCCGCCGGCGCTTCGGCATAGGTCCGGTAGTCCTGCAGGGGCTGCGCCAGTTGCACGCGGTCGTCCTTGGCCAGTGCACTCAATAGCTCGTCGCGGCTCATGCCCAGTGGCGGTTCCAGCACTACGCAATACACGTTCAGCGCCTTGATCGGCCACCCGGCCACCTGGCGCATTCGGTAGCCCTGCTTCAATGCTTCAATCGTGAGCACCGCGCGCTGGCCGGCGTCGTATTTCTTCGACGGCGCGTAGCCGAGCACGCTGGAGCCTGCGTGCATGGACGGTGGATCGATCGGGTTGTCCACCGCCAGCACGATGTCGCGCGCTGCATCCATGCTGGCCACACCCTCGCCGCTGGTAACGCCCGGGTTGGTGGTGTCTGCAACAGGTGCCGTGACCGGTCGCGATGTCGCGCACCCGCCCAACGCCATCAATATGGCGCCCAGCGCCAGTACGCCTGTTTTCATGGCACCGAAGCGACGGGTTCGGCCAGGCGGATGCCCCGCGTGGCGCGCAGTTTTTGCAGGGTGGGAGCACCGGTAGCCGGTGCACCCGACGGCACTACGGTATAGGCGCCTACATCGTTGGGACCGCCCACCACCTGCAGGTTCAACGAATGCAGCAGCGCATTCCAGTCGGCCAGGGTCATGGTGGCGTCAGGCACCACATGCAACGCACCGGCAGGTACCGGCGCCGACGCCTGGCTCAAGGTCCGGTAAGCCGGGTTGTTGCTTTCCGACCAGTACCTTGCACCGAGCGCGCCGATGGCAAGCGCCTGCAACAGCACCGCGGCGGCAAGGGCGCGCGTCAGCCAGCCGTTCCGTACCCGTTGCACCACGGGCTTCGGTACCGGGGCATCCAGCCGCGCCAGCAGGCGCTTCAACCCCACGGCTGGATCGACGGGAATATCCGCCGGCAGCGACAGGGCAAGGCGCAGGCGCTCCTGCTGTGCGTAGTCCTCGCTGCAGGACTGGCAATGGGCAAGGTGGTCCATCAGCCAGGCGTTCTGTTCCGACGATGCGCTTTCCTGCAGCACGGAAGGCATCGCCTCCCACGCTCGGGCGCAATCCCGGTTGGTATCCATCGTGAACGTCATGGCGCGCCCTCCTTCAGTCGGGCCGGTTCGCCGGCCAGCGCGGGAAGCACGTTGCGCAATTTTACCCGCGCATGGAACAACCGTGCCTTCACCGTACCAACCGGGCACTGCATGATCACGGCCACGTCGTCCAGGCTGTGGCCTACGCCGTACACCAGCTCGATCACCACGCGCTGGTCCACGGATAACTTTTCCAGGCCCTTGCCCAGCCAGTCGCGCAGTTCGCGGTCGTCGCCCGGGTCGTGGGAAGGCAGGCGTTCTTGCGGCACCGTGTCTTCGTCGACCGGCTCATCGCCGTGCTGGCGCAACGCCTTCAGGCCACACCGGTAGGCGATGCCCATGATCCACGTGGACACGCGCGAATCGCCATGGAATGTCCCGGCTTTTTGCCAGGCAATCCAGAAGCAATCGTTGATCACTTCCTCGATCACGTCCGGACGGCGGGTAAGCCGCGACAGGAACCTGCACAAACGGCCGTGATAGCCGCGGTACATCACGCCCAGCGCGGCCCGGTCGCCCGCCGCCATGCGCTCAAGCAGCATGCGGTCGGTGGCGTCAGCCTGGAGATCAGCTTCGTTCATGGGCTGGGCGGGGTATCAATGGCCTTGAATGCCGGTAAGTACCATACCAGCCCCAAAAGGTTGCCTTCGTCGGCTAAAACGACAGGGAAACCGTGCCTATCCAGGGTGCGGCGTCCAGGTTTGCCTCACGGGCCCGGTCACCGAGGTCGGTGGCTACCCGTTCGACCCCCACCCGCCAGCGGCCGTGGGCCCAGGCCAGCCCAACGTGGCCGTAGCGGTAGGTGGGCACTTCCAGCCGTGGGCGGGGGTAGCGCACCCAGGCGCCATGGGCGTAGTACCCGCCGACCAGCACCAGGGCCTGGGAGACCCCTGCACCGGCCGAAAAGCTTAAATTCCAGGGTAGCGGCCAGCGGAAGTCGACGTCAGCGCCCGGCCGTACCTCGTGGTCGGGCGAATGGAGGGCGCGGACGGCCGACAGGGAAAGGGTGAGTGTGTCGCGGTATATCCAGGCCATGCCGGCCTCGGCGCGGGTATACACCCGGGAACTGCCGCTCCGGGTATAGCGGTAATAGGTCCCGCTGGCCTGGACTTGCCAATCGGTGGAAACCACCCAGGCACGGGAGCCTTGCACGAGCCAATCGGCGATATTCCCGGGTGAGCTCATAAGCGCCCCGGCCGAGGCACCCACCGACCAGCCATCAGGCGTGGCCCAGTTCACCGCGCCCTGCACCACGGGTCGGGCAGAGGTGATCGCCAGGCCCCGGTCCACCAGTTGCGAGCCCACGGCCACCTGGCCGCTGAAATTGGACTGGGCGTGGACAGGCACGGGCATACCGGTGGCGGCGAACCAAGCCGCAACCACCGCCAATCCCCTTGGAAGGCTTGCACACCACGTTTTCAGTGATTGGTGCCCAGGTAAGTGATGAGGTCGTCGAGGGCTTTTGGATCGTCCAGCCCATCGTATTTCATCTTGGTACCCGGGTTGGCTTGTTTCACTGGCTGCGACAGGTACCAGTGCAGTTTGTCAGCCGTCCAGACCCAGTCCGTCCTGGCCCGCAGGGCATCGGAATAGTTGAAGTCCGGGATGCTGGCCGCCTTGCGCCCGACAATGCCGAACAGGCTTGGCCCCTTCTTGTTGCGGCCTTCCTTCGTGGTGTGGCATTCGGAGCATTCCTTCTTGAAGACGTCCGCCCCGGCGGCCGCGTCACCCGCCAGGGCCGGGGGTGGGGCAAGCATCCAGCCGAGAACGAGGACCGCGGCGGATATCCCCAAAATCAACTTCGTCACACGCATTACTCCGTGATGGATTTAGAAGGCAAGGCTCGCGGCGACCGAGAACGCGTTGAAGTCGCCGGGGTTCGTCATCGGGGTACCGACGGGAGCGGCGAAGATATTGCTGGTGGCGCCGTTGAACTTGGTGAAGCGGAACCAGGTGGCCGAGAGCTTCAAGTTGCCCCAGCGGATATACGAGTCGTCCTTGCCGAAGGGCACCCAGAACACGCTGATCAGGTTGGCCGTGGTGTCCGGATCGCCATTGGGCGTGTAGCGCACTGGATCGGGCGAACCGGTACTGAGCAGGTGGCTCACGGTCACGCCGTAGCTCTGCTTGAAGATGTACGTAGCGGTGAGCGTCTGGTCGTGTGCGTTGCCGCGGGAGCGGGAAAACAGCGTCGGGTCGGAGGGGCTGGCGAACGTGCTGCCGTATTTCCGCTTCTCCAGGATATTTGAATAAGACAGCTGCACGATGTGCTCGCGGTTGCCCAGGTACTGGTAGCTGACGTCGTAGCCGAGGTCGTTTATGTCGTCCTTGGGCCCACCGTTGCGCGGGAGCTCGCGCTTGGTGGTGAGGCCCACCAGGCCCGCGGAGAAGTACTGGCTCTTCATGTCCTTCATGTACGCGAAGCGGAAGTAGCCGGTGTCGCTGAGCTTGCCCGGATCGCCCGCGACGTTGAAGCCGAGATTGTCCTGGAGCGATGTGGGCATGGACTTGTACGTACCCACCTCGCCGTACCAGTTGGTATCGAACAGCGCGTACACCGTGGCGCCGATCACCCGGCTGGCCGGGGCATTGGAGGCTGAGAAGTTCAGCAGGGTGCCGGTGACGCCGGCGGGCGAGATCGTGTTCGACGCCGACAACGCGTTCAGGGGATCGTCGAAGCCCGGCATGTTGTTGACGCTCACGCCAAGCAGAAGTTCCTTGCCGGCAAACTTCAGCTCCTTGGCCACGAAACGAAGATCCACGTTGCGCAATACCGTGTTGTAGGTGTTGTGGCCGGTGCGGTCGGCCTCGACCTTGACGAAGCCGCCCACGTTGTCGGACACGCGGCCGGCAAGGTAGAGATCGCCTTCGGAAAGGTTGGTGGTGCTGTCGCCCTTGGCCGGGGCCGAATGGGTTTCGGTCAGCTGCATGGACACCGGGATCTTGGTCCCGTTGCCGTCGGTATCGGTGTAACCGCCCATCTTGAAGCGCAAGCCATAGGGCGTGAGCATCGGGCCGCCCGGGCCGCCGCCATAGGCAGCGGCGTGGCAGTCGGCGCATGAGGAACCGGTTTGCCGTGCATAGGCCGGCACCGCCTGCGCACCGCCGCTTGCCAGCAACAGCAACAACGCCAGTGCGCACCACAGCTGCCAGGGGCGTGGCCGACGGGTCGCGCGATGGATGGTGGTGGACAACATGGAAACTCCTTGTCTCGGTTAAAGGCCGGGCATCAGCGGCGCCGCGCCGGCAACATCGCGCGCAACACCCGGTCGCGCACCACGAAATGGTGATAAAGGGCACCTGCGATGTGCAGGCAAACCAGGGCCAGCAGGACCCACGCGGCATCGATGTGCCATGCCTGCAGCTGGTCGGCGAGGTCCTCGTCGGCGGCGACGAGGGCGGGCAAGGTGAGCCCGAGGAAATGCACCGGCTTGTCCTGGGCATTGCTCAAGGTCCAGCCCAACAGCGGCAGCACCAGCAGGATCGCGTAGAGCGCCACATGGGTCAGGCCTGCAACCCAGCGCAGCGTCCAATGGGATTCGTGAGTCGGTGGAAGCTTGCCCAGGCGAATGCGCAGCGCCACCCGTACGAAGAACAAAAGGAGGACGATCAGGCCGAAGTGGCGGTGTAGCTCAAGCAGCCACAGGCGCACCGTCCGGCCATCGAGCTGATCGCGGGTCAGGATGAACGTCGCCGCCAGCAACACGCAAAGTACGGTGAGCCAATGCAAGGCCACCAATTTCCTGGGGCGCGCCGGGGCGCTCTCGTTGGTCTCCGGTGCCATGGCCTTCACTACCCTTCGTCGTCACCACGTTTGCCCTGTTCCCCGCAGCGCCGAGCCTAAAAGGCCGGCCCCGCCAGTGGGCGCTTGGTGTCAGTGAGTGCCAGGGGTGTCCCGGAAGGTTGCATGCAGCGACAACAGACCCGCTGTGGGAGCCGCGCAACCTTTCCCCATGCGGCCGGCACTCAATCACGAGGGTTGTCCCCGTGCATCGCGAGAACTGGCCAAGGCCCATGGAAATTCAACGCATCCAGTTGCAGAAGCATGGCGACCATCGCGGCATGCTGGTCGCGCTCGAACAGGAACGGAACGTTCCTTTCGAGATAAAGCGCGTGTACTACCTATTCGCCACGCGCGAGAAAGTGCACCGCGGGCAACATGCGCACCGGCACCTGAACCAGCTGGCCGTGTGCGTGCGCGGCTCGGTGAAGCTGCTCCTGGACGACGGCACCGGCCCGACCGAGGTCGTGCTGGACGACCCCAGCCATGGCCTGCTGCTGGGCTGCATGGTGTGGCGCGAGCTCTACGACTTCAGCGATGACTGCGTGCTGATGGTGCTGGCCGACCAGTTCTACGATCCGGCCGACTACATCACCGACTACAGCGACTTCCTCCGTGAGGTGAAGGCCGCGATGTTCGTGGAGGACATGGCCGCATGCCTAAGCCGCTAGTGCTCGTCGGGGCCGGCGAGTTTGCACGCATCGCACTGGAATACTTCGAACATGACAGCGACCGGGACGTGGCCGCGTTCAGTGTCGAGCGCGAGTACATCGCTGCCGACAGGATCGAAGGACGGCCGGTGGTGGCTTATGAAACGCTCGAATACGCCTTCCCACCGGAGGAGTTCGATGTATTCGTGGCGGTGCCGGCCAGCCAGCTCAATCGCCTGCGTACCCGGTTGTTCCAGGACGCCAGGCGGCGCGGTTATACCTGCGCCACGTACATCAGTTCTCGCGCCTTCGTGTGGCGTAACGCCGAGATCGGGCAGAACTGCTTCATCTTCGAAAACAACGTGGTGCAGCCGTTCGTGCGCATCGGCGACAACTGCATCCTGTGGAGCGGCAACCACGTGGGCCACCGCACGGTGGTGCACGACAACGTGTTCGTGGCCTCCCATGCCGTTATTTCAGGTTATTGCGAGATCGGCGCGGGCAGTTTCGTGGGCGTCAATGCCACCTTCAACGATAACGTCAAGGTGGCCGAAGACAACGTGATCGGCGCGGGAGCGCTGGTCACGCGCGATACCGAAGCCGGGCGGGTATACGTGGGTTCGCCCGCGCGCGCGGTGCCTGGCAAGTCCAGCTTCGATGTCGGGATCTAGCAGCCGTGCGCACGTGGAGCAGACAAGGGTTGGTATTCGAGACCGCTCGGCAAGGCGTCGGCGGCTGGATGCGGCATTCCGCGCTCACCCCCACGCCGTGGCGGCTTGACGAAGAGACCATCCGCGTCTTTGCCGGCTTCCGCGACGCCGACGGCGTCAGCCGCATCGGCCATGTCGACGTGCTCGCCGACGATCCGGCCACCATTGTGCGTGTCGGCGCCGACCCGGTGCTCGACATCGGCCGCGACGGCTGCTTCGACGACAACGGCGTGATCCTGGGCGACGTGGTGGATACCCCGGACGGCCTGCACATGTTCTACGTGGGTTTCCAACGCGTGGCCAAGGCCAAGTTCCTGGCTTTTACCGGGCTTGCCGTTTCGACGGACCGGGGCTTGAGTTTTTCCCGCGTGCAGGAAACGCCGATCCTGGATCGCGCGCCAGGGCGGAGCACCATCGCCGCGGTGCATAGCGCTTCGTACTACCTGGGCCGCTGGCGGCTCTGGTACGCCGCCGGTGACGACTGGGAATGCATCGATGGCAAGCCTTTCCCGAGATACCACATCCGCCACGTAGCCACCGCCGACCTGCACGCGATTCCCGGCACGGACGACACCTGCCTTGTTCCCCAGGGCACCGAATATCGCATCGGGCGGCCACGCGTGTACCGCGAGAACGGCCACTACACCATGTACTTCACCCGCGGCAACGTCACCGGCGAATACTTCCCCGGCGTGGCGGAAAGCCGCGACGGCATCACCTGGGAGCGCCGCGACGAGGCCTTTGGCCTGGCCCTGGCCTCCAGCGGTTGGGACTCAACCGTGATCTGCTATCCGTCGCTGCTGGCTCACCGTGACAGGTTGCTGATGTTCTACAACGGCAACGACATGGGCGTGGATGGCTTTGGCGTGGCCAGCGCCGCGCGCGTGGATTTCGAAGGTGGCGCGCATGTTCACGGTTAGGCGCTATGAGCCTTCCGATGCCGCGGCATGGGATGCACTGGTGATGCGTTCGCGCAACGGCAACCTGTTGCACCGCCGCGGCTATATGGACTACCACGCCCACCGCTTCAACGATGCCTCGCTGGTGATTGAACGCGATGGCGATATCGTCGCGGTGTTTCCCGCCAACCGGCACCAGGACATGGTGTCGAGCCACGGCGGCCTGACCTATGCGGGCCTGATCTCAGGCCAGGCATTGCGCGCCGAAGCTACGCTTGCCGTCTTCGGCAACATCCGCGATTTCTATCACGAGGCTGGCGTCAGGGCGGTGCACTACAAGGCCGTGCCGCACGTCTTCCACGCCTATCCGGCCGAAGAAGACCTCTATGCCTTGCATCGATGGGGTGCTCATCTGGTCCGGCGCGACCTGTCGTCAGTCATTCCGCTACGCCAGGCCCACGCCCTGACCCAGGGCAGGAAGGCAGCCGGCAACAAGGCCCGGAATGCCGGCGTGGTGCGACAGGAAGGCAATGATCCTGCCGAATTCCATGTGCTGCTGGTTGATGTGCTGCAACGCCACGATGCCACGCCCACGCACTCGCTGCCGGAGCTGCGCCTGTTGCAGGGTCGCTTCCCGCGCCAGATCGTCCTGCATGAAGCACGCCGCGAAGGCGAGCTGCTTGCCGGCGTATTGGTTTACGACTTCGGCCACACGGTGCATACGCAGTACATGGCGGTATCGAGTGAGGGCAGGCAGGTGGATGCCTTGAGCTTCCTGCTGGTGGAGCTGATCGGGAGTGTCTACGCCGACCGGACGCATTTCACCTTCGGCATTTCCACCGAACAGGGTGGCCAGGTACTGAACGCAGGACTGGTGGCGCAGAAGGAATTCTTCGGTGCACGCGCCGTCGTCCACGACTTCTACGACTGGGTGCTGTGATGGACGTGCCCTTCCTGAGCCTCAAGGACGTCAACGCCGGCTATGCCGACGAACTGAAGGCCGCTGCTGCCCGCGTGATCGACTCAGGCTGGTACATATTGGGCGAGGAACTGACTGCGTTCGAACACGAATTCGCCGCCTGGTGCGGTGTCGGCCATGCGGTAGGCGTGGGCAACGGGCTGGACGCGCTGGCCCTGATCCTTCGTGGCTATAAGCAGTTGGGCAGGCTGCGCGAGGGCGACGAGGTGATCGTGCCCGCCAATACCTTCATCGCCGGCTTCCTTGCCATCAGCGAAAACCGGCTGGTGCCGGTGCCAGTGGAACCGGACGCGGCGAGCTTCAACCTGGACCTGGCTTCCGTGGAACGGGCGATCGGCCCGCGCACCCGCGCGATCATGCCGGTGCACCTGTACGGCCAGCTCGCCGACATCACCGCCCTCCCCGCACTGGCCCGGCGCCACAAGCTGCTATTGATCGAGGACGCCGCCCAGGCCCATGGCGCCTCGGCGGATGGCCGCAAAGCCGGCAGCTTCGGCGATGCGGCCGCCTTCAGCTTCTTTCCCACCAAGAACCTCGGCGCCCTGGGCGATGGCGGCGCGGTGGTGACCAACGACGAGCAGCTTGCGATGTGCGTGGCGGCCCTGCGCAACTATGGCTCGGAGGCGAAGCACCGGCACGTCTACCAGGGGCTCAATTCCCGCCTGGATGAGATGCAGGCGGCGATGCTTCGGGTGAAGCTGAAGTACGTCGAGGAAGACCTGGCCTGGCGCCGCCACGTAGCGCGCCGCTATCGCCAGGGTATCCGCCATCCGGAGATCGCCCTGCCGGTGGTGCCCTGGGAAGAACGCCACGCCTGGCATCTTTTCGTGGTGCGCTGCCGGGCGCGGGACGCCCTGCAGCGTCACCTGCAAGCCCATGGCGTGCAGAGCCAGGTGCACTACCCGGTGCCGCCCCACCTGCAGCCAGCCTATAAGGGACTAAACCGGGCCAGGTTGCCGGTGACCGAACTGCTGCAGCGTGAAGTGCTGAGCCTGCCGATGGGGCCCACCCTGCGCGAAGCCGACGTCGACCGGGTGATCCGTGCCTGCCAGTCGTTCGAGTGCCCGCCATGAACATCGTGCGCGCCAGCGTCTACAGCGGCATCGCCACCGCGGCCAAGCTGGTGGCCGCGCTCGTGGTGGTGAAACTGGTGGCTTCGTTCGCCGGCCCCGTCGGCGTGGGACGGCTGGGCCAGTTCGTAAGCCTCGTGTCCCTGCTGGCGATCCTGGCCGGCGGCGGCATCAGCGCCGGCATCGTGAAATACGTGGCGGAGTATCGCCACGACCAGGAGCGGCTCTCGCGCCTGCTGGCCGCGGCGCTCTGGTACGCCTTCTGCGCCTCGTCCCTGATGGCCTGCGTGGCGCTGGCCTTCAGCCAGCCGCTAGCCACCTGGCTGCTGGGCGATCCGGGCTACGCGAGCCTCGTGCGGGTACTTGCGGTGGCGCTGCTTGGCATTGCCCTGGTCAATTACATCCTGGCGGTGATCAACGGCTTCCTGGATGTACGCCGCCTGGCCTTCGTGCAGGTTTCAGGTTCGCTGCTGGGCATCGTGCTGGTGGTATGGCTTTCGCAGTGGCTTCAATTGTACGGCGCGCTGCTGGCACTGGTGGCCGGACAAGTGATCCTGCTGCTGGTGGCCCTGCCCGCGTGGTGGCGCAGCGATTACTTCCGCCGCGACATGCTGCGCATGCGCTTCGATGGCGAGATGACCCGGCGCCTGGCGCTGTTCTCGGTGATGACCTTGTCCTCCGCGCTGCTGCCGCCGCTGGTGAACATTGCCGTGCGGGACCACCTGGCCGCCCAGTACGGCTGGGAACAGGTCGGTTACTGGCAGGCGGTGACGCGGGTATCGGATGCCTACCTGCTGTTCCTTACCACGGCGATCAACATCTATTACCTGCCCAAGCTCGCAGCCACCGGCGAGCGCGGCGCACTGATGACGGAACTCCGCAACGGCTTTCGCTACCTGATGCCGGCGGTGGTAGTACTGGCGCTGGGCGTGTACATGGCCCGGGACCTGGTCACGCGGATCCTGTTCAGCAACGACTTCACCGCCGCCAACGCCCTTTACGGGCCGCAGCTGGCCGGCGACGTGGTGAAGATCGCCTCGTTCATCCTGTCGTACATGATGCTGGCCAAGGCCATGACGCGGCTTTTCGTTGTATCCGAATGCGTGTTTGCCGGCACTTACCTAGTACTGGTGTATCTCTTCACCGCCCGTTTCGGCCTGGTGGGCGCGATGTATGCGTTTGCAGTGAATTACCTCATGTACCTGGTATTCAACGCGGTGGTAGTGCGTCGCTACCTGGGGAGCTTGTGATGATGGCCGACGGTTCAACCACGGTGCCGCCGCTGGTTTCGGTGCTGATCCCGGCGTTCAACCACGAGCGCTACGTGGAGCGGTGCCTGGACAGTGTGCTGGAAGATCCCTACCCGTCCAAGGAAATCGTGGTGATCGACGACGGTTCCAGCGATGGCACCGCCGACGCCATCGCGGCCTGGATACAGCGGCACGGCCATGAGATCCCCGTCGAATACACCAGTCGTCCGAACAAGGGCGTCTCGGCCACGCTGAACGAACTGGCCGCCCGCGCCCATGGCGAATTCCTCCGCCTGGGAGCCAGCGACGACTATCTCCTGCCCGGAGGGTTGCACGCGCAGGTGCGCTATCTGCGCGAACACCCGTCCAAGGGTGCCGTGATTGGCGACTCGGTGGTGATCGATGCGGAGGACAACCCCATTCATGCCAGCGGCATGTGCGACCTGCACGGCGCGGACAAGCGGCTTTACCTGACCGACGACGGCATCCGCCGCGCGGTGATCAGCCAGTGGGCCGTTGGCGGCCCGGTGGTGTTGATCCGCAAGAGTGCGCTGGAAACCGTCGACCGCTGGAACGAAGGCCTGCACATCGACGACTGGGACCTCTTCCTGCGCCTGGCCGCCCGCGACGCGCTTGGCTTCATCGATGTCAGCGTGTGCGCCTACCGCCTGCATGGCAAGAACCTCAGCAGGACAAGGCACTTGCCGGCGCGGGTGATGAACCTGCTCGAATCGCGCCAGGTGGCGCTACGCCGACTGCCGCTCTTCGACGAGCCCTATGCCACGCTGTTGCGTGCGCAGGTGCACCTGATCGACGCCAAGGTTGCTTACCTGCAGAAGAAGGCATGGTCACTGGCCGTGCACATGACAGCCCACCTGTGCCTGCGGCTGGCCTCGCGGCTTAAGAGGGTGGCCCACGGCGTGCCGCGGATGGGCAAGGCATGAAGAGGCTCCTGCACCTGCCGTCCACCTACCTTGGCCTGCCGCTGCTGCTTTCATGCGCGCTTACCTATTTCAGCTACGACCTTCCCACCGGCTATGCGCAGGGCCTTTTGCTGCTGGCCATGATGGCCATGGCAACCATCGTCTTCGATGCCGGATCACGCACGCGCCTGCCGCCGGTGGCGAAGTTCCGCCTTCGCCGCTATGCGGGTACGCGTGAGGCCTTCGTAGCGTTGGCTTTCGCCTGGGGCGTGGTGCTGTTCTGCGCCATCGACCTGGCGCTGTTTCCCGTCCCACTGTTCGACAAGCCATCGTCGTATGCGGTGATGGAGAACGGCCGCGAGCACGTCCGGCATATCTCGGACATGTGCTGGACGTTGCCGGTGATCGGCCTGTTGTGTGCCCGGAGCCGCGCCGTGCGCAATGCGCTGATATTCATCGGGTTGGTTTTCCCGGTACTGGTGATCGATCGCAACCGCATCTTCGCGGCATTTTTCTCGCTGGCCCTGGTGATCGCCCTGCGCCGCGACGAAAGCCGGCCGCTCCCCTGGAAGCGGATCGTGGCGATCGTGCTGGCGAGCGGGGCGATCTTCTCGATCCTGGGCAGCATTCGCTCCGGCTCCATCGAAACCGTGGCGCTGCCTTTCAGCCCGCTTTACCGTTCGCTGCCGCAAGGCCTGAAATGGCTTTTGCTATACGCCAGCGCCGGCCCATACAACTTCGGCGCGATCGAAGCGAAGCAGTACATCAACGCAAGCTTCCTGATCAACCAGCTGGTGCCCATGAGCGGCTCGGTGGCCACCGCTGGCACGAACATCCCGCTGGATGCCTCCAACATCAACGTGGGGACCGAATTCTTCCCCTTCCTGATGGCATGGGGCCCAGCCGGCGCCGTGGCCTCGATGGCCCTGCTGTACGCGATGCTGCTGTGGAGCGTGCGGCGGCTGAGCGCGGCCGTGTCGCTTTTCCCGCTGCTGATATTCCTGCGCGTGGCCTACGTGTGCGTGATGGCGCCTTTCGCGCCCCAGGCCTTTACCTGGACGAACATCGGTTTCGTACTGCTGTGCCTGGTACTGCAGCTGCTGGCCTGGTGCCTGCCGGTACGCGGTGCACCCAAACCGCTTTTTGCGACGGCGCCTGGCGCGTCGCCCTCTACCTGACTTCCAACGCGAGCCATCCGACCATGGAACAAGACGAAATTTACATTGCCGATCTTTGGCGTGTGTTTGCCCGCGAGTGGCGATGGTTTGCCATCGTGCTGTTGGTGGTGCTCGCCTGCACGTTTGCCTTCATCCACGCGGCCAAACGCCAGTGGGAAGCCACCGCATGGTTCCAGATCGCACAGGTGGGCCAGGTGCCTTCCGGGCAGGATCCGCATGCCGAATCATTTCAGCGCGTACTCGAGCGCGTGCAGACGGTGGACTTCCAGAACCTGGTGCTGAAGAACCAGGGGTTCGCCGAAGATTCGCCCGAGGCGCGGCTGTATCGCAAAAGCCTGAAGTTTGATCCTTCGCCGTATGCGCAAATGATCAAGCTCACCATCCGCGCCACCTCGCCCGAACTTGCCGTCCGGCTGGCCACGGCCACGGTGGATGAACTGCATGTACTGCATCGGCAGCTTGGAAGCGAACCGCTGCGCATGGCAAAGACCGCCCTGGTGGAATTGCACGAGCAGCTCGATGCGGCCACGGCCGACCGCGACCGCCTGCTGCAGGTGGTCAACGGCAAGCCCGGCCAGGAAGCGTCGCTCGCGTCGGTCCTGCTGGCCAGCAAGTCACAGGAAGTGCGCAGCCTGCGGCAATCCACCACCGACCTGACCACCCGGCTCGGCCCCAGCTACACCTTCGATACCTCGCTGGTATTTCCGGTTTACGTACCGAAGGGACCGTCGTTTCCCAACGTCACGCTCCTCTGGGGTATCGGCATCGTTTTCGGGTTGTTCTTTGGCGCGCTGGCAGCCATGGCGCGCAACGCCGTCCGCCGCACGAGCACGAGGTAACCGGCCATGAACGAAACACAGCTCCTGCAGACCCAGCTTGCCTTCGACAGCGTGGCCGCCGACTACGACGGCCCGCGCGGCAACAACGAACTGATCCAGCGCATGCGCCTGACCCTGTGGGATACCGTGCGCGATGCCGTCGCCCCGGGTGGCCGCCTGCTCGACCTTGGCTGCGGCACGGGCCTGGACGCTGTGCACTTCGCCGGCGAAGGTCATGAGGTGGTCGCCACCGACTGGTCCCCGCAGATGGTGGAGCGCACCCGGGCACGGGCGATCGCCGACGACCTGCAGTTTCGCGTCGATGCCGCGCACCTTGGCGTGCAGCAGCTGAGCCAGCTTGAGGGCGACGCCACCTTCGATGGCATCTATTCGAACTTCGGGCCATTGAACTGCGCGCCCGACCTCGTTGCCCTGTCCAACCAGTGCGCACGCCTGCTGCGCCCGGGCGGCACGCTGGTGTTCTCGGTGATCGGCCGGATCTGTCCCTGGGAAGTTGCCCATTACGCGTTGCGGGGGCGGTTCCGTCGGGCGGTGGTACGGGCCGCGCGGGGCGATACGCCGGTGGGCATGAACCGCCACGTGATCTGGACGCGGTATTACCTGCCGCGGGAGTTCTACCGCTCGTTCGCCGGACAGTTCGAGCTGTCGAGCTACCGTGCCCTGAGCTTGTTCGTGCCGCCACCGTACCTGGTGGAATTCCAGCAGCGGCATCCGGCGTGGTGCGAGCGGCTGGGCCGCATGGACGACCGCATGGGTGGATGGCCAGTGCTTCGAAACATGGGCGATCACTTCCTGATCGTCATGCGCAAGCGCCCGGAAGCATGACGATGCGCGCGCCGTCGGTCCACGTCGCGCTGGCCCACGCGGTGTCGATGACACCCGCCGGTCTGTCGCGTGGACCGCTGTCGATCAATGGCGGCGATCTGGCCAACGGATCGAACCCGCGGGCCTTCAGCGTGGACCTTCGCGGCCACATGGTTTTTCCCGGCCTGGTGAACGCGCACGACCACTTGCACGTGAACGCGGTACCGCCATTGCCGACCGGCGCGCCGTTCGCCAACAGCTATGCCTGGATCGAAGCATTCCAGGAACATTTCCGCGCGCCCGAAGTGGTCGCGTCGCTGCAACGGCCGAAGGACTTGCGGATGCGCCACGGCGCGCTGAAGAACCTCCTGGCCGGCACCACCTGCGTGGTGCACCACGACCCCTGGCACCGGGCGCTGGATACCGCCGATTTCCCCGTCGCGCTATTGCGCGACTTCGGCTGGAGCTATGCGCTCGGCGGTCCCGCCTACGGCCCCCCGGTACAGGCCAGTTTCCAGGCCACGCCCCCGGAGCGCCCCTGGATCATTCATCTTGCCGAGGGCACCGATGCCACGGCAGCCGCCGAGCTTTCGGCGCTCGATGCCATGGGATGCCTGGCGGCCAACAGCGTGTTGGTGCATGGCGTGGGCATGGGCGATGCCGATATCGATCGTGTGATCGCGTGCGGCGCCACGGTGGTGTGGTGCCCGGGCAGCAATCGCGCGTTGCTGGGGCGTTCACTCGACCCCCGGCGCCTGTACGAAGCCGGCCGGCTGGTGCTGGGCAGCGACTCGCGCCTGAGCGGCGAGCGCGACCTGTTGGAAGAAATGCGCGGCGTACTGTCACGAGGCGAACTCGATGCCGCCGGGCTGTTGCGCCTTGCAACCTTCGACGCGTCGCGCCTGCTCAAGCTGCACGGCCACGGCAACCTGGCCGCCGGTCATCGGGCGGATCTCGTGATCGTTGAAGACCGGGGCCGCGGCGCCGGGAACCTCGCGGGCATTTCCCGCCAAGAGATTCGCGCCGTGGTGCACGGCGGGGTGCCGCGCATCGCCGACATGGACTTCGCCGCGTGGTTCGAAGCTGCCGGTATCGACACCGTGGCGGTGACGCTCGATGGCCGGGCGAAGCTGCTGGACAAGCGGCTGGCGACACCTGAACTGATCGCGATGGAACCGGGGCTGGAGCTCAACGGCGCCGCACGGATGCACTTGCACGAGACCCGTTTTGCCATGGGAGTCCACTGATGTCCGGACCATCCATCCTGGAACCACGCAGCGCCTATGCATTATGGGCATCAAGCTATCCGGCGCACGCGCACAACGCCGTGATGCTGGCCGAGGAGCGGGCGATGCTCGATCTTCTTCCGTCGGACCTGGCAGGCATGTCGGTGCTCGATGCCGGCTGCGGCAGCGGTCGCTACATGCGCCATGCACTCGATCGCGGCGCCGCAGACGCCACGGGCGTGGATCTGTCACCACCCATGCTGTTGCGCGCGCACGACGAACTGGCGTTGCGCGCGGATCCAGGCCGTTACCGGCTGATAGAGGGAAGCGTGGACGCGTTGCCCGTGCCCGATGCCTTTGCCGATGTCACGCTGTGTGGCCTGGTGCTTGGCCATCTGGAAGAGCTCGGCGCGGCGCTTGGCGAGCTTCGCCGCGCCACCCGGCCCGGCGGGATGGTGTTGTGCAGCGACGTACACCCAATCGGCCATGCCCTGGGTTGGGTACGCGATTTCAAGTCGGCGGGAAAACGCTACGCCGCGCGCCATACCCAACACCTTTACCACCACTGGCACGCCGCCTGCGCCGCCCACGGCCTGGCCATCGAACACGTGCTCGAACCCATGCTCGATCCCAATGACATTCCAGCCAGAGCCCACTTCGATGCGCGCGCGCTCGAGGTGCCGGTGGCATTGGTGTTCGGTTTAAGGCGAATCCCATGAATGCCCTCCACTCCCTGTCCCTGCCAGTGTTGCGTGGCAAGCCACGGACCCTGTTGATCAACCCGACCATCACCTCGCGCTCGGGCACCCGCTTTCCGCTGGCGATATTGCATCTGGCCGCGGCACTTGATCGCTTCGGCGAAAGCCATCTGATCGATGGCAATATCGACCGCGATACGGTGGATGCCGTCTTGCGCTGCATGGCGGAGCAGCACTTCGACGCCGTGGGTATCAGCGTGATGGGTGGCCCGCAGGTTGCGCCTGCGATTGCGCTCTCCCGGGCGATCCGCGAACACCACCCGGATGTCGCGATCATCTGGGGCGGGTATTTCCCGACGCTCTATCCCGATACCACGCTGGCAGCCTCGTACGTGGACTACGCCATCCGCGGCCAGGCCGAGGAAACCCTCCCCGAACTCATCGCCGCCATCACCGGCGCCGGCACGCCGGACCTGGGCAAGATCGGCGGTTTGTCGTGGCGCCGCGATGGCGAGGCGGTGCACAACCCCAACCGCCGCTTCAACATCTCCGACCCGGGCAAGATCCTGCCCTACGACAAGCTAGGCGACCTTCGGCGCTACCGCGCACGCACCTTCCTGGGCAACAGCACGGTCGTGCACCAGGCGTCGGTCGGCTGCCGCTTCCGCTGCACGTTCTGCGGCGTGGCCGCGATGTTCGGTGGCACCACGGTGCTGCCGGCGGCCGAGCAGCTCGATCGCGACCTGCATTACCTCAAGCACGAATATGGTGCGGATTCGGTCCAGTACATGGACCACAACTTCTTCGATCGCGAACGGGACATGATCCCGCTGCTGGAAGTGATGGCCCGGTATGAACTTCCCTGGTGGTGCTTTGCGCGTTCCGATGCGCTGTTGAACCTGTCGGAAAGCACCTGGAAGCTGGTGCGCAAGAGCCAGCTGAAGATGGCCTATATCGGCGCGGAGTCTCCCAGCGGGGCGATGCTCAAGGAAATCCGCAAGGGCACGCGCCCGGACCAGACCCTAGAAGTGGTTGAACTGTGCCGCCGGAACGGGGTGATCCCGGAACTGTCCTTCATGGTGGCTCCACCAGAGAACACCGAGGAAGAAACCGAGCACACCTTCGAATTCATTCGTGAACTGAAGCGGATCAACCCGGAGGCCGAAGTCGTCATCTACATCTACACGCCGCTGCCGGAAAGCAGCAAGCATGAGAAGGACCGCGGCAAGCGCAGCAGCATGCCGCTGCTCGATCTGAATGGCGAGCCCCTGGTGTTCCCGTCCACGCCCGATGAATGGACGCAGCCGCAGTGGGTGAACTACGCCTGCCATGCCGATGCTCCCTGGCTCGACGACAAGCTGCGCCGGCGCATCGAGGATTTCGTCACGGTACTGCGCTGCCGCTTCCCCACCGTGCAGGATCTGAAATCACCGCGCTGGGCCAAGCGCAGCCTGAGCGTGATGGCCCGGTGGCGCTACCAGCAGCGCCGGTATGACAAACCGTGGGAGCTGAACCTGGCCAATCGCCTGGTCCGCCTGCGTATGCCGCAGGTCTCGGGACTTTAGGGACGTATCGTCAATGCACGTGGCCCAGGTCAATTTCCTGTCCGCACCGGTGGATATCCCGCCCGAGGCGTTGCTTACCCATTGGAGCACACTGGGCGACGTGGCCGACGCCGTGGCGAGCGCAGGCACGCGGGTGTCGGTGGTGCAGGTGGCGCCCTACCAACACCGGATGACGCGTGGCGCGGTGGATTACCACTTTGTCCCAATCACGCCTGACGACGGCGGACGGCGCTTGGCCACCGTGCTGGGTGATCTGGGCGTGGACGTGGTGCATGCCAATGGGCTGGGCTTCGCCCGGCAGGCACATGAGGTTTCGCGCTATCGCCCGGACCTTCCCATCGTGTTCCAGGACCACGCCGACCGCGCCCCACCGTGGTGGCGGCGCGCACAATGGCGGCGCTGGTATGCCGTGGCCGCAGGCGTGTCGTTCACCGCGCAGGAGCAGGCGCGACCGTTCGTCGACGCGAAGTTGTTCGGGCCACGGACATTGCAGTTCTCGATTCCCGAATCCAGTTGTCTCTTCAACCCGGGAAGCCGCGAGGCGGCGCGCGTGGAAACACACATGCATGGCGACCCCTGCCTGTTGTGGATCGGGCACCTGGTACCGGGCAAGGATCCGCTTGCCATGCTCGAAGGCGTGGCCCAGGCCAGCGAGCGGCTACCGGATCTGCACGTGTGGTGCGTCTTCGGCACCTCCCCGTTGCTTGAGAAAATGCAGCGACGTATCGCTGCCGACCCGCGGTTGGCCGGCCGCGTGCACTTGATGGGAAGCGTGCCCCATGCACGCATTGAACGCTTGATGCAGGCGGCGGACATCTTCGTTTCGGCCAGCCACCGCGAAAGTAGCGGGTATGCCCTGCTCGAAGCCATGGCCTGCGGCACCATACCGGTGGTAACGGATATTCCCTCCTTCCGCGCCATCACCGGGCATGGCGCCGTGGGCCGCCTGTGGCCGGTGGGAGATCCGGCCCGGCTGGCGGACGCGCTTGTCGCCGTGGCGACGGGTGCACCGGCACGCCGTGCCGTCCGCGCCCGCTTCGACGAAGAACTGTCCCCCGCTGTACTGGGTCGCCGCTGGACCGATGCCTATGCCCAGGTGATCGAAGCATCGCGCGTGGGAACGTCATGAAGATCGCGCTGGTACTTCCCGGCGGCGTCGATCGCAGTGGCGAGGTCCGGGTGATCCCCGTGTTCCTGGCGCTGGTGGAACGACTGGCAAGGGTGCACGAAGTCCATGTGTTCGCCCTGCGACAGGAAGCGAAGCCTGGTCAATGGCCATTGCTCGGCGCAACTGTCCACAACATCGGTGACGGCTGGACGCGCATGCGGGCGCTGGCAGCGATTCGCCAGGAGCATCGCCGCGGCGCATTCGACGTGGTGCAGGCGTTGTTCTCCGGCGCGGCCGGTCAGGTAGCGGTCGTCGCCGCACGATGGCTGCATGCGCGTGGCGTGGTGCATATCGGCGGTGGCGAGCTGGTGTCGATGCCGCGCATCGGCTACGGCGGACGGCGGAACTGGAAGGGTCGACTGCGCGAAGCCTGCGTGCTGCGCGGGGCGCATGCGGTCACCGCGGCCAGCATGCCGGTGGTGGAATCATTGCTGGCCTTAGGGATCCATGCGCGGCGCATTGCGCTGGGCGTGGATTTGCGCGCCTGGCCACCGCTGGCGCCGCGCCGACGCGGCGGATCCGTGGCGCGCCTTATCCACGTGGCCAGCCTGAACCGCGTCAAGGACCAACCCACCCTGCTTCACGCACTGGCGAAATTGAAGCGCGCGGGCATCGCCTTCCAGATGGATATCGTGGGCGTGGACACCCTCGACGGCCAGATGCAGGCGCTGGCAAGCCACCTCGGTCTGGACGCGAACGTCCATTTCGCAGGCTTCAGGACGCATCGTGAGCTTCGCGACATGGTCAAGGCCGCGGACCTTCTGGTGATGTCATCGGCGCACGAAGCCGGCCCCATGGTGTTGTTCGAGGCTGCCATCGCTGGCGTGCCCACGGTGGGCACGGCGGTGGGGCACCTGGTGGAGTGGTCGCCGTCCGCGGCGCTTGCGGTACCCGTGGGCGATGCCACGGCACTCGCCAGCGGCATCGAGCGCCTGCTGGCCAACGAGGATCTGCGCCTGCACATGGCCGGTATCGCCCAGCACCGCGCCATCATCGAGGATGCCGACTACACCGCCCGTGCGTTCGAGACGCTGTACCTGGAAGTACTCGGGCCGTTGCCCGCCGCTACCGGCTGAAGGGCCGGCGTTATCGGGTTGCCGAATTCTTCGAAGGCGGCGCGCACCGCGTACAAGGCATCCATGCGCGGAACCGGCCGCGTCAGCACACGAAGGAAACGGCGTCCCCGGGGCAGGTCCACCCAGCTGCGTTCACGCAGCCACAATTGCGTGCTCATCATGTCCTGCTGTTCCTGCAGCGCCTCGACAGGTGGCCGGATACGGTTTTCCAGGTAGGTGCGCACTTCGCCGAACGAGCCGAACCACTCGATGCCGTGCAGCGTGTGATGCCAGAAGCCGGCGCACGAGGCTTCGGTGAGCGTGCGGCGCCGCGAGGTCAGGCGCAGAAGGACACGGCCGCGAGGCGCCAGCCGGCTGATCACACACCCCGGGATCGCATGTCGGTAATAGCGCGCCACCATGGCCAGCGGGGGGAACGCCCACCATGCACCGCGGCTGTCGGCACCGAAGACTTCGTCCCAGTCGTTGGCGGACATGCGTGCGGCCAGCAGCGCGATGTCGTGCATGTGCACGAGGCGAAAGCTGCGATTGCAGATATTCCCCGCCGCATGCAACAACAGGTGGCTCATCAGCGCACCGTTGGATGGATACGTGTTGAGTCCCGGATGTGCCGTGATGGGGAACACCCGCCTGGTGATATCCACCTTGGCTACCGGCAAGCGTTCCTGGATGCAGGTATGCAGTTCGATGTTGATCGGGGTATCGCGGTGGTCGCCCAGGCAGGCCTGCGGTTCGCCATCGGCGGGCTTGAGCACGCGGTGTTTCCACACCGAAAACGAAGGCACGTAACCCAAACCCTGAAGCAAGACCGTCATCGCATCCAGATCGCCTTCAGGCACCAGAAGGTCGATGTCGGCCATGGGCCGGTCGCCCGCCTGGTAAAGGCCCATCGCATGCAGGGCCGAACCCTTCAGCGGCACCGTGGCGATGCCGGCGGCACGCGTCTCCTGGTCGATCTGCGAAAGCAGTTCCGCGATGCGTCGGTGGCGCAATTCCACGTGCTCGCGCTGGCTCGCCGTGAAGGCCGACCAATGCGGTCCCTGCCAGGCCTGGCATCTGGCCATCAGCGGCGCTACGCCGTGGATCGCGGCGGCGGCCGATGCAAGGCGCCACTGCGCTTCGTCCCACGCTGGGGTCGGCCCGCCGGGCCTGGCAAGCTCGAAGGCCAGCGCCTCGGTGGCGCGGCGCAGGCCCCGCCTAATGGTTTTGAGAGGTGGCAGCACGGCGCTTGACCTGGCTGGCATCGGACGGTGCCAAAGTGGGTGTGGCATTGGCGTTGCGGTGCGCGCCTTCGCAGGCGATCAGGGCATCCCATCGCGCCTGGAGGCTGGCCAGTGCCATCGCGCTTGCCTCGCGACCTGCCTGCTGCAACTCAACCTGGGCATGCAGCAGGTCGCGGAAGCTGCGGTAGAAGTGCGAGTCGTAGGCGCCGCTGAACATCATGGCCAGGTCACCGGAGTCCTGCCAATGGGTCTTCTCGCCCAACTGGGCCTGTACCTGCTCGAAGAATTTGGTTCCGGGAAGCGGATAGGACACGCTCACCCCGATATCGTCGGGCGCGGCGCGGGCGATCAATGCACGCGTGGCCAGCAGGTCGTCGAGCTGTTCACCCAGATATCCCAGCTGGATGAAGAAACCGACGCGGATGCCGCGCTCGCCCAGGCGCTGCCGGGCGGCCACCAGGTCGTCCACGCGGGTGCCCTTGGTCATGCTGTCCAGCACGCGCTGGCTGCCGCTTTCGGCGCCGATCCATGCCTCGGCGCATCCGGCCCGCGCCAGTGCGTCGGCCATGCGATCACTGCAAAGGTCAGCGCGCGTCTGGATGGTGAAGGGCACCGAGCCGTCGGCCTCTCCCAGGTGGTCGGCGAAGGCGCTGACCCAGTCGAAGTGGAAGCCGAAGATATCGTCGGCCATCCAGATATGGTCGGGTGCGAACGCATGCTTGAGATAGGTCATTTCCGCAGCCACGTCCGCCGCGTCCCGTTGCTTGTAGTGGTTGCCCCAGATCGGCTTCGCACACCAGTTGCAGCGGAACGGGCAGCCGCGCGAAGCGGCCATGTTCAGGCTGAAATAGCCGTGCCGTTCGTTCCACAGGGCGCGGTAGCGTTCGATATCCACCAGGTCCCAGGCCGGGTGGCCCACCAGGCGCGGATCCGGTGGCATCGCGCCGATACGCGGCACCTTGGCCTGGCCGCCCACGAGCGTGGCCACGCCGTCGATGTTCGACACCCAGTCGCGCGCGTCCATGGCCGGGTTCGCATCCAGCCGATCGATCAGCTGGGCGAGGGCGGCGATGCCCTCGCCCACCAGCACCGCATTGGCGCCCGCCGCCAGGAAAGCTTCGGGATGGTCCGAGGCATCGGAGCCGGCCACGATCACCCGCGCGCCCATCGAGCTTGCTTCGCCGATCATCCGGCAGGCCGCCTCGCGCATGCGGCCCAGGCACATCTTGGTCAGGAAGTTGAAATTGTCTTCGTAGAAGACCACCACGTCCGGTGCCGATTCGACGAATGCCGGCTCGTAGTCTTCCACGCCTTCGGCGAGCATGGCGTCGAACAACGTCACCTCGTGCCCGGCTTCACGCAGGAAGGCGGCGACCTGGATCGTCGCCAGCGGCGGATAGGGCTTGCCTCGCTCCCATTGCTTGCTGTCGTATCTCAGGAAATAGGAGTGGCTGACCTGGATCTTTAACATCGGTTACGGGGCCTTGAAACGTCGCCGGAGGGACGGACGGCGGCGGAAGACGTGCATATGAATGCCCGTCGTTGCCCGCTGCATGGGGGTAAGTGCCAAGGCAGCGGCGATCGGTTGCGTCGCGTGGCCCCGCGCCCTGCACAACCTTTCCCATCGGGCAGGGCACCCACGGAGCATGAACTTTCGATCCGGCAGGCACCTGGTGCCGTGCCCCGCCACGGCCCACCCTGCGAAAAGACGACGATGGCCCTGACCGAACTGCATGGCGTCACCAACGCCAGCGCCGATCCCTTTGCCGAGGTCATCGAGCATCGGTTCACGTTCTCGCAACAGATCCTCGGTGCCCGTTTCCGTTTCGAGGGAAACAACCAGGCACTGGTGGATGTTGCGCAGGCCACCTACGCGGGCCTGCCCCGGCACCAGTTGCCGGTGGAGGCGCCGGAGTTCCGCATCGAGTTGCGACTACTGCCGCGCCGATCCGGATCCACACAGGGGGAGCCACCGCCGGTGCGCATGCAATCGGGCGCCGGCTTGCTGTGTGGCGTGATGGACGCATCCAACTACGTGGTGCTGGCACCGGGCCAGCGGCGGGCGCTCATCGTGGCGTCGGCGGACATGCTCGATGAGCCCTACCATCTTCGTTACGAAATGATCGAGTTCGCCGTATTCGTGCTGGCCACGCGCGGTCTGGGCCTGGTGCCGTTGCACGGCGCATGCGTCGGCCGCGGCGGCCGTGGCGTGCTGGTGCTCGGGGCCAGTGGCGCGGGCAAATCCACGCTGGCACTGCACAGCATGCTGCGCGGACTGGATTTCCTGGCCGAAGATGCCGTGTTCGTGCGGCCGGAAAGCCTGCTGGCCACCGGCGTGGCCAATTTCCTTCATGTACAGGCCGATGCGCTGGGCTTCATCGACGACGATGGCGCACGGCGCTGGATCGGCGAGTCGCCGGTGATCCGCCGGCGCAGCGGCGTGGCGAAGTTCGAGGCCGATCTTCGGCTGGGCCGGTTCAAGGTGGCACCGCAGCCGCTGGAACTCACCGCGGCCGTCTTCGTGAGCCGCGAACCCGCAGCCGGCGCTCGTCTGGTCAATCGCCTTGCCGTCAACGACGCCGCCTCGCGCCTGGTGGCCGACCAACCGTATGCCTCCACCCAACCCGGATGGCGCTGCTTCGAGGAACGACTGACACGACGCGGCGTGCATGAACTGAAGCGGGGACGGCATCCGGGTGATTCGGTGGATGCGTTGCTGACACTGCTGGCATGACCATCCATCGCACCGTGCCCGATACCGTGCCCGCAAGGGTGATGGTGCGCACGCTTGCCGGCCTGTTCACGCGTCAGGAATGGATCAAAACGCTGTGTTACGTGGCGCTGTCGCTCGGCGTGGCCTTGTCCGGAAGCGTGGCGGCCCTGCTGCTGGTACCGCTGATGCAGCCGTCACTGCTGGGCCGTGGATGGTTCAGCATGCACAGCACCGATGCACAGGCGATCGCCTTCAGCATCGCCACCGTCGCCTTCGCCCTGATGCGCTGGCAATCGGCGCGCCTGGGCGCTTGGCTGGTCGGGAGCCTGGCCCGTAGCCTGCGGCAGCACGTCCATGCCCACTTGATGGCAACGCCCCTGGCATCGCTGGCCAATTCCCCATCGTCGGAAATCGCCAACGTCCTCACTTACAACGTCGAGATCGTCGTGCAGGGGTACGGCGCGCTGCAGCAACTGCTGGTGGCCGCCCTCACCTCGGTGGTGACCCTCGCCTTCGCCGTGTGGATATCACCGTGGCTGGTATTGGCCGTGCCTTTGCTGGTGGTGGCAGGGTTGCTGATATCGCGCAGTTTCGGCCGCGAACAATCGGCCGTGAGCCGTCGTTACATACGGGACCTCACCGACCTCTTCTGGCACAGCGAGGATTTTCCCCGCCGCCTGCGCCACGTGCGATCGTTCGAGCGCGAGACCGCCGAAGAAAAGAGTCATCACGCCGCGTCCTCCCGCCTGGCCCAGGGTTACGGGCGGCAGCTGGAACTGATTGCCTCCGGGCGGCTGGTGCTGGAACTGATGGCGGCGCTGGGTGTGGGCGCGGTCTTCATGCTGGCCCACCGCTGGCAGGGCATCGACCAGGGCTCGCTGGTGGCCGTGTGCCTGCTGCTGGTGCGGCTGCTGCCTTCGGTCCTGCTAACCCGGCAAAGCTTCCAGCAATGGCGGTCGGCCGTACCGGCGTTCGAACTGTGGCGGAAGTACATGCAGCTGGACACGACACAGCCGGCGGCTTCGTCGAGGCATGCCCGCGGCGCTGCGGATGTGATTTACATCGAACGGGTGCGGGTGACACCACCTGCCGCGGGTGTCACCTTGCTCGACATCGAACTCAAACCGGGCGAACTCACGCTGATCTCTGGCCGCTCAGGGATAGGCAAGACGAGCCTGGTGGATGTGCTTGCAGGCATGGCGGAACCGGAAGTGTTCCTGGCGCGCGACAGCTTCGGGCCGATCGGCTTCGACGACTATCGCGCGCATGTCCGCCGCGGCGCCTATGTCGGCCAGCAGGTACGCCCATGGCAACGAACGGTGCGCGAATGCCTGCTATGGGCCGCGCCCGGCGCCACCGAACGGGACCTGGGCAACGCGCTGCGTGACGTTGGCCTGGAAAAGCGGCTGGAGGCCTCGATCGACGGATGGGATACGGCACTGGACGATGCGTCCAGTCGGCTGTCCGGCGGCGAACTGCAACGATTGATGCTGGCGCAGGTGATTCTGCGCCAGCCTCACCTGGCAGTGCTTGACGAAGCCACCAGCGCCCTGGACGCGCCGTCGGAGTTGTCCGTACTGAAGGCGGTGAAACAACGCCTGTCCGGCACCGTCATCCTGGTGGTGTCACACCGTGCTGGCGTTGCGGATATCGCCGACCAGCACATCTCGGTCGAAGGCTCGCTTGTCCAGCGCAGCACCCATCACTTCGCCGCGGCGGGCCGTTTGTAGGGAATGAATGGCCCGAGGCTCACGAAGCCCTTCGGAAAATGTGCGCTCCGGTCCACCATGCGCACGATGTCCATCGTGCATAGCTGGGTGCCGTATGTCTTCGTCACCAGGATATCGTCGCTGGATAACGAGTCGGCGCCGCCCTTGGGATAGTTGACGTAGATCGTCGATCCGAAGTCGTACACGATGGCCGTGTGGTCGATCACCCGGCTGCCTAGCGCCTGGGGCTGGTTGATGCAGGTCACGGGAGCTCCCGCCACCCGCCCTTCGAGCAGCTTGGCCAGCTCTGCGGCGGGGTCGTGCTTGCTGGCGGCCAGGGCACTACCGCAGACGGCCAAGGCGGCGGTGCCGAGAGCAAGAATTTTCGTGAGGGTGCGCATGGGAATTCCTCCCGTCAGGGGACGCGTCCCCATGGTATGCCGATCCCTATCCTCCGGAAGTCTCCGCGAAGACCGTGGTTACCCGCCGTTAGGCCATGGCTAACGCAGTTCCAGCCACCGGTCGGGTATGGGCCCGGCGACAAGCATCCGGCGATCGCGTCCGTAGTGATGTTCGACGGCCCAGGGATAGGCACGGCCCTGGCGGGGCATAACCGCGTCGCCGCGCTTGACGTAACCCGCGGCGAGCTGGCCCAGCACGTTGCCTTCCGCCGCCACGCCATCGAGATCGCGTGGCGTTGCCACGGCGGCGCCGCTGGTATCCATGTGGGTAAGCAGGCGGCAGACATAGGTAGCTGCCAGGTCCGCCTTCAATGTCCAGGGCGCATTGGCATAGCCGATGACGACGGCGAAATTGGGCAGGTCTTGCACCAGCACGGCCTTGTAAAGCATGCGGTCATGCAGCGGGTGCAACTCGCCATCCACGCGCACCTGCATGCCCCCGAGCACCTGGATCGTCAGGCCCGTGGCACTGACTACGATGTCCGCCGGCAACTCCTGGCCCGATGCAAGGCGAATGCCCGTTGGCGTGAAAGTATCGATACGGTCGGTGGCCATCGACACCTTGCCCGCCTTGATGGCTTTGAAGAGATCCGCGTCCGGCACCACGCAGATACGCTCGTCCCAGGGCATGTACGAGGGCGTGAAATGCCGCATGTCCATGCCCTTACCCGCGTAGAGGCGCATCTGCGCCATCAGCAGGCGGCGCATGGCATGCGGCCAGCGGCGGCAAGCGATGTACAGCCCGCGCTGGATCGCGATCATCAGCCGGCGCGACATCCGGTGCACGACGGCCTTGGGCAGCACGTGGCCCAGCAACCTTGAGAGCGGATCCACGCCGGGGAGCGAGATGATGTAGGAAGGCGACCGCTGAAGCAGCGTCACATGGGCAGCCTTGTCGGTCATGGCCGGCACCATGGTGACCGCCGTGGCGCCGCTGCCAACCACCACCACGTTCTTGCCCGTGTAGTTGAGGTCGGATGGCCAGTGCTGGGGATGGACGATCGTGCCGCCGAAATGCTCCTGCCCGGGAAACGATGGTTGGTAGCCGGCGTCGTAGTCGTAGTAGCCCGTGCAACTCACCAGGAACCTGGCGGTGAACACTTCCTGGAGGCCTGTGGCTTCATGCAACGCGTGAAGCGTCCATGCACCCTCGGTGCCGCTCCATTCGGCGCGCTGCACCTGGAGGCCGTAGTGGATCTTTTCTTCCACGCCATATTCGCGGGCGGCGTCCTGGATGTACTGCCGGATGGATTCACCATCGGCCATCATGGTCGGCGATTGCCACGGATGGAACGCATAGCCGAAGCTGAAAACATCGGAATCCGAGCGAATTCCCGGGTAGCGGAACAGGTCCCAGGTCCCGCCCAGGCGTTGGCGGCGCTCGATCAGGGCTATTGTCTTGCCTGGATGTTCGCGCGCGAGATGGCAGGCCATGCCAATCCCGGCAAGGCCCGCCCCGATGATCACCACGTCGAAACGCTCGCCGCCCATAGCCTGGCACCCCGAACGGATGTGGCCACAGCATAAGCGTTTCAGGCGGCTTTGGCGCCGGCAGCCAGCGCCTTGACTTCCCGGGTGGTCAGAGTCTGGCCTCCGATGCCCCACTCACCGCTCTTTACCTCTTCCACCACCACCCAGGTCACCCCGCGCATGTTTTCCCCTTCGATGGAAACCATGGTGTCGGTGAGCTTGCGGACCATCTCCTGCTTCTGCTCGGCGGTAAACACGCCTTCGATCAACTTCACATTCAAGAACGGCATTGCGACTTTCCTCTGGTTTACCCGCTTCGGTCGTGAGCGGGCTTGGTGGAATGGTGTCCGCCGAAGCGCCCGGGCGTCCTTGCCGCGCGTGCGACCGGCCTTGCCATTCGTCCGCCCATGCCGCCGGGCAGCCCATGCGTCCGGAAGTACGTGCCGATCGTCCGGCCGTTGGTGGATCGGCCTCCCGGTCTATGGGAAGGAACGCGCCGCCGGCTCACAATCAGTCTGTAAAGCGGAGGAAAAACCATGGCATCCATGGAGATCGCAAATGCGGTGGAGCGTTTGCACCAGGTATTGGAGCGGCGCCCGGGTGCCGGCATGCATGACGACTCGTCGGCCACGGCACGCTGGATGGATGGGCTTCATGTGGTCATTGCCCATGCCAACGGCCATGAAGTCGCCACCGACATGCCGACGGAATTTGGCGGCCCTAACGATGGCACGCTGCCGTCGCCGGGCTGGCTGTTCCGGGCCGGCATGGCCTCATGCCTGGCCACCTGCATCGTGATCAACGCGGCCAGGCAAGGCATCGAGCTGACGACATTGCAGGTATCGGCGCATTCGCGATCGGACACGCGCGGCGTGCTCGGCATGCCCGATGCCGACGGGCAGCCCGTGCAGGCGCAACCCTTTGAATGCGGCCTGGCCGTGCGCATTGCCGCCCGCGATGCATCAGCCGCCACGTTGCGGGAGTTGGTCGAGGCGAGCCGCCGCGCATCGCCCATCCCGCAAGCTGCGCAGAATGCCATGGTGGTTGGCCTGGATGTCGACATCCCGGATACCTGATGGACGCGCTGTCTGAAATGCTTCGCGTGGTACGGATGGTAGGAGCCATCTTTATCCATGCGCGCTTCACGGCGCCGTGGTGCTACTACTCGCCACGTGCGGATATCGCCGCGCCCTTCCTTGAACCGGGCGCCGAGCGCGTGGTGATCTTCCACATGGTGACCGAGGGTGAGTGTGTCGTCGATATGCCCGGGCTGCCTTCCGTGCGGCTGGGCGCGGGCGACGTGGTGATATTCCCGCGCGGCGACGCTCATTGCATGGCATCGGAAGAAGGCATGAAGCCCGGCCCCGGCGGGGACCTGTGCAAACTTCTGTCTCGACGGCCGCGGCAATTGGTCTACGGCGGCGGTGGTGCACGCACGCGAATCGCGTGCGGTTACCTTGCCTGTGATGAGCGACTGGCGCGCATGCTGCTGGCGGGCTTGCCGCCCTTGGTCAAGGTGAACGTGCGCGGCTCGAACGCCGGCGCCTGGCTTGAAGCATCGTTGCGCTATGCACTGGGCGAAGCGCGCTCGCCGAGGCCGGGCGGTGAAGGCGTGCTTGCCAAGCTCGCCGAAGTGCTCTTCATCGAAGTGCTTCGCTTGTACATGAATCAGAAGCAGCCTGATCGCGTTGGCTGGCTGGCGGGACTTGCCGATCCCGTGGTCGGCGCCGCGCTCAATGCCATGCATGCGCGCCCGACGCACGCCTGGACACTCGATGCACTGGCCGCGCACGCCGCATCATCGCGGTCCGTGCTGGCCGAGCGGTTCCGCCAGCTGATGGGCACCACACCCATCCATTACCTGGCGCAGGTTCGCATGCTGATCGCCGCCAACCTGTTGCGCCAGACCAATGCATCGCTGGCGCGCGTGGCCGAGGACGTCGGCTACCAGACCGATACGGCATTCATCCGTGCCTTCCGGCGTGAATATGGAGTGCCGCCGGCGACTTGGCGGCGAAGCCAGTCGCCGACGGCATTGCCCACGTAATCAGTTGGGCAGGGGCAGTGAGATCGGATGGGATTTGACCGAGGCGCTGAGCGACGGGAACGGATCGATACCGGTTTCGTCGATGATCGCCTGCACGGAGACTACCTCGCAGGTGGGCACGTCGACGTTGGTGCACTCCCATGCCGCGGCGCCGCCCTGGTCGGCGTCGTAGATCGCCTTCCACGTGTAGTTGGGCACCACCACGGCATCGGCACCGATGGTGTCGGGCGTCGGTCCGTCGAAGGCGGGGCCGGTCACTACGTAGACCTCGCCATCGCTGGTGGCCATGTTGCGCACGGTTGTCTCGATGCGCTCCCACTTGCCGGTGTTCAACACGTGCGACTGCGGCACCATGTTGGCCAGCGAGAAGCTCTGTTTCTGCGAGGCGGCATCCGGCTCGTCGCCCGCTGGTGTCATATGGCCACGGTCGTAGCCGCTGCCTTTGTAATCGGCCAGTTCCGAACGGTCCGCCACCGGGATGCCGGTTTCGGCATGGAATGAATCCTTGCGCGAGATATTCCCGGCGTCGGCAATCTGTTCGGCGGTGAGGTGCTCGGCGGACCACAGCGGTCCCTTGGTGACGCCGGAGGCATCCATGGAATACGCGCCATAGCAGATGGTGGTGGTGCGCTCGGCGAGCGAGGTATCGATCAGGTCCGGGGCCTTGCCGCCCTGGAACAGCGATGGACAGTTGGTGTCGGCGGCGTGGCCGGCGAAAGGCAAGACGAGAAGCAACAGCGCCGCATGCACGACGCGAAGGTGACGCTTGGACATTGGCAGTTTCCCCACGCAAAATCCCCCTGCGTGATCGAGTGTGCCGCGCGAAGTGTTGCAGCCGGTTACGTATTCACCCGCGCATGTCCGCAGTTGGGACACGCGTCACATGATCGCAAGATCATGCGTTCAGCGATGTCGAGGACGTTGCCGCATCCAGCAGGCGATGCTCATCCGCGCGCGGGTGGCCGGCAGCACTTCGTGCAGAGTGTCCGAAGACATGAACAAGGCCAGCGTTCCCGCTCGCGGGAATATGTCGCGTGTGATGTTGCCGGCGAGGTGCAGTCGCAATGCGCCGCCTTCGTCGTCGAGCCAATCATCATTCAGGTAGAACACCGCCGATACCACCCGCTCGTCGGAATCGCGCAGGCGATCCACGTGGGGCACATAGCCCGTGCCGATGGCGTACACCGCATAGTGCGATTCGCTTTCCACCATGGTGAACATCAGGGCGCGGTTAAGCGAATGCATCAGTGCATCGATACGCGCCACGAAGACCGCCTGCGCGGACGTGGGCGCGAGCATGTCGAACCATTGCGTCACGTCGCCACGCAACAGGCCCGCACTATGCGAGGATCCCGTAGCCGCTACCCGCATGGCTCCACGCGCATGCTCGGCTGTGCATTCGACGCCCAGGGCACCGGTCTGCGCCGCCGTCAGCAGCCCGTCGGCCACGCACCACCCGTCGGTAGCCAGCGCCGCCGCCACAGGCGCAAAGCCATCCCGGGAGATATCCATGCCCGCAGTCTACGCCCAACCCACTAGGGGTCAGAGTTATCTCTCGTCTGACAGACACGTAGGCCGCCAGACACTGCAATGACTCTGACCCCTAGTGCGGTTCGGCGAGGATATCCTTCAGTTCCACCAGGCTGTTGCGCACGGACGGACCGCTGGCGTACAGCACCAGCTGCAGGATGGTCTCGGTGACCTGCTGGCGGGTGGCGCCCATTTTCAGCGCCGCTTCCGCGTGCGCCCGCAGCTGTGGCATGGCGTGGCCAAGCATCACGCAGGCCGCCACCAGGATCAGTTCGCGCGTGACCAGGTCCAGGCCCGGGCGGCTCATGATCGTGCCCATCGCCACGTCGACGGTGATTTCGGCAAAAGCGGGGCAGACATCGGCAACCTCGGCCATCATCGCCTCGCCGGCGTGGCCGCCATGCAGCTTGTCGATCAAGGCCAGGCCGCGGCGTCGAAGTTCGGTTTGCTCGGTCATGCGGGGGTGCTCCAGGGGACACCGCCAGCTTGCCCGTGACATCGAAGGCAATAAACTCAAGCCTGGTACGAATTCTTTGAACCAGGGGTTCGTAATACCGGACTGCGTGGCCAGCCGATCAGACTCGATCCTTCGTCAGTTTCAGATCGTTGAACTTGCGCCGCTCGATCAGCGCATCTATCTTGCCGTCCGCGCCACGATGGAAGATCAGAAGGTTTCGTTCGTCATCGCTGCCCATGAACACGTCGTGGGCGATGGGCTGCAAGATGTTGGGCGTGCCGCCAGCATGTGTGGTGTAGCTGACCACGCCGCCTTTGTTGACCACCGTCCACGCGCGGGTCGGCGCATAACGGAAAGAGCCCACGTAATCCTCCGGATGCATGTTTGCCACGGTGAGCTTGGGTGGATCGGTGGGCAACGTTGAATCGGCATAGCCGGCAAGCTTCCAGCCGTCAGCCTGTTTGACATAAGTCCATAGCGACTCGTAGCGCACCACGAGCTTTTGGCCGAACACCGTTTCCTGTTCGTATTCTTCCACCTGCAGCAAAGCGGTGTCGCCGTGAAGGGTCACGTGCGGATCGCGCAATTGGATGCTGCCGGCGAACCCGGGCGGGAAGGCGTGCAACGAATCGATGGTGTCGGCCTTGTGCGCGATGCGGCCGAATTCATCCACCAGCACTGCGTCGTCGGTCAACAGTCGCTGCCAGGTTGCCTTGTCGCCGGTGGGAAGGCCATCCACCAGCGCCTGGGTTGATGCGAGCAATTCCTTCTGCAAGGAAGCCGGGGCATCGGTGGCCGGTGTGGGCATGGCGATGGCCGCCGCGAGTAACCCAAGCGCAAGAACAGGCGTACGAACTGACATGGCGGCGTCTCCCCGGGGATGGCCGCGAGCATGCACCGCACTCGAGCATCGCTGCCCGTGCATGAAGTCACATGCCTTTTCTTGTCAGCCTTCCGGATGTCGGACCTTGCCGAAGTGAGAAGCCGTGTACAGGCCGATGGCGAGTGCGCCGAGCAGGGCCGTGACGTGCAATGTCCAGCCGCCAGCCAATACGGCCGAGAATTCGGCAATCGCCGCTGCCGCCATGACGTTGGCCAGCCCCCACAGCACGTTCACCACAGGCGACGACAAGCCTATGCCGCGAGGCTTGGCAAACGGCGTCTGGAAGGGTTCACCGCTCAGGCCATTGGCCAGGTGCGGGATGGCATTGCAGAGAAAGGCGCCGAGGAAGAAGGCAGCCACGTAGCTCATGAGCCGGATTTCTCCGCCTGCACCTCGGCCATTGTGCGCAAGCCTGTTCCCCAATGCGTGGGCTCGACTTCAGTGACCACGATGGTGACGGCGTGCTCAGGCACGCCCAGCACGCGGACGGTGGTTTCGGCCAGAGCCTTGATGTATTCGGTCTTTTTCTCAGGGGTTCGGCCGCTGAGCATCTGTATGGAGAGGACGGGCATGTTGGATTCCTTGAGGGGTGGGATCGGCGCACTTTAGCTTGTCGTGAGCCGATTTTGACGTGTGCGCAAGGCTTGGGCCCAGAGTGGCGCGCGGGCGCATTCTTCGCGCATGCGCGCGATCTCTGATTTCCACGGCCCAGTTCTTCGCACGAACGTGCGGCTTTCAGCACCTGGTGCACCAGGTCGTTACGCCGTTCACGGATGCGCTTCAGGCGCCGCAGCCAGCGGCGGAATTCCACCAGCGTCGTGTCGCGCCGGCTATACATGCCTTGCACCAACTCATTCAGGATCGCCAGTTGGTTGGTGAAGTTGAGCCTTCGCAGGACCGGCTCGGAAGCGACGGGACTGGTTTCGGGTAAGCAGGCGGCGATGCATGATTCCAGGCTCGCCTCGATGCGCGCGGAGAGCACCATGACCTCGCCGACCACGACGTAGATTTCGTTTTCTTCCATGACTGACATCGACACTCCAGGCGATGCGCCACCCTCGCGATGAGGGTGGCGGCGTGCCGGGTTCGAAAAGCCGTACGAAATGACAAGAACGGCCCGGGATAAGCCCGCACCGACACGCCGCCAGAGGCGACGTACGAGGCGCCGCGACACTTTCGCGGCGCCTTTATCAAATCAATTCGTAAACGGGTTTTCGAAGCCCGGTTGCCTCATTGAAGGCAACCCGTCGATGGTGCCGGCCGCGACGCTGACAGTCGATAGTAAGCGTCGCAAAGTTCGGTAGCTCTTTTCTATCGCACCTTTCTCAATCTGCTGGCACGTTCAACCATAACCACTAGGGGTCAGGGTCATAGTGCGCCATGCATTTCCTACTATTCACTATGACTCTGACCCCTAGTGGCTCTGACCCCTAGTGGCTCTTGTCTTGTGGCTTGATCAAGTGCGAACGATGCCAATGCCCAACGCCGCAAGGTCATTGGTGGCTGATGCCGGTGTATCGCGCTCGACCACGACGGTCGTGGCCATCGTGGCCGGGCCGATCACGAAAGGCGACGCGGCATTGATCTTCTCGCGCGAGGCCAGCACCACCACCTCGGCCGCGCGCGCGGCGAAGGCGCGCTTGACCAGGGCTTCTTCCAGGTCGCCGGTACTCAGGCCCGCGTCGGCGTGGACGCCGGTCACGCCCATGAAGTAGAAGTCCGCGCGGATGTCAGCGATCGCCTGGATGGTGGCGGCGCCCACCGACACCATCGAATGCTTAAAGAGCCGGCCGCCGATCAGGATCACCTCGATATGCGGGTGGTTCATCAGCTCAACGGCGACGCTCGGGCTGTGTGTCACCACCGTGGCGGCCAGCGACAGCGGCAGTTCCCTGGCCACGCAAACGCACGTGGTTCCGCCGTCCAGGATCACCACCTGCCCCGGCTGCACCATCCAGGCGGCGCGGCGGGCGATGGACGATTTATCAGCAGGATTAATGGCCTGCCGCTGCACGAAATCGCCGGTGGCTGGCGAAGCTGGCAGGGCGCCGCCATGCACGCGCTGCAGGTGGCCTTCGGCAGCCAATTCCCGCAGATCGCGGCGGATGGTGTCTTCGGAAAGGCCAAATTCCTCGCTGAGGGCCTTGGCCACGACCTGCCCGTCCCGGTGAAGCCGGGACAGGATCACTTGCTTGCGCTGGGTCGTTAGCATGGCATCTGCACGAAAATAATTGACATTGCACGCAACTGCACGATACGCTCCATCCCCCCGCTTGTCCATGGGAGCTTCGCCATGATTCCCACAGCCGACCGCGTGCGCGTGATCGACACCCAGATCCTGTCGAACGACTGGTACGTGCTGAAGAAGACCGTATTCGACTTCCAGCGGGCCGATGGCAGCTGGCAACGCCAACGGCGCGAAACCTACGACCGCGGCAATGGCGCCACCCTACTGCTATATCAGCTGGCAACGCGTCGGGTTGTGCTTACGCGCCAGTTCTGCTTCCCCGCCTTCGTCAACGGCCATCACGGCATGCTGGTGGAAGCCTGCGCGGGCCTGCTGGATCAGGCCACGCCGGAAGAGCGCATCCGCGCCGAAGTAGAAGAAGAAACCGGCTACCGCATCGGCCAGGTACAGAAGGTGTTCGAGGCCTTCATGAGCCCGGGCTCGGTAACGGAGAAGCTTTACTTCTTCGTCGCTGCCTACGACGCCTCGCACAAGGCCAGCGACGGGGGCGGCCTGGCGGAGGAAGGCGAGGATATCGAGGTACTGGAAATCCCCTTCGACGAAGCCATGGATATGGTCAGCCGCGGCGAGATCGTCGACGGCAAGACCATCATGCTTTTACAGCACGCGGCGCTGCATATCTTCAAACACTAAGGAAAACTTGGGGATCAGACATCTACCTAACCCATGCCCATTTGAATAACGAACGGCAGAAAGGGCGAGACCTTTGTGCTGATGCCGCGATATGTTTTCTTGAAGCACTGCGCCTTTGGGCTATCAGAGTCAGAGAGCACTTCCTCGACCAAGGCATAGTCCCCCTTGTCTCGGTGCGTGATCACAAGCATAAGTTGCACTGGCCCACCTGGAAGCGCGTAACAACCATCCTTTTCGTCGAGATGGTAGTGATTGTTGAACTGGGCAAACTCCCCTGCGTAAGTTTGGTAGTCCTTGCCACTATTCTTTTCCCAGTACGCACGCGCTTCGCTGTAGGTTGATACCGCAGGGCCTGCGGCAGCGGCGGTCGCTACAGACAAAGCCAGAATACTTATTTGGATTCGCATAGGTGCTCCCCTGGCGCCTGATTATTGATTGTACGTACACAGCTTACTCAATCCGCCGCCATTGCCATGGCGCGCAGCCGAACAGCCAGCCGCGCCAGCGCGGTGCGCAAGGTGTCCGGGGTAAGTATCTCGAAATCGAAGCCAAGCGACGCAAGTTGCCGCGCGAACCAGCCCATGTCGCTGTCGCTGGCGCTGCTGCGCAACAGCACGCCGCCGGCTACGGGCTCGAACAGGCCGATCGCCGGGGTGAAGGAGCGCCGGGCGGTGTCCAGGTCGGTGTGCAGAAGCACTTCGATCGTGCGGCCGTGCGGCAACGTGGCAATGTTGCGTATCAGCTGAGCGAGTGGATCGAAACCCTGCGGGCGTTGGAAGGTGATTTCCAGCGCCTGCACACCCACCACACGATCCACCCGGAAAGAGCGCAGGCCGCGCCTCAGGTGGCACATGCCCACGACATACCAGGCGCCCGCTCGCCAGGCCAGGCCATAAGGATCGAAGTCGCGCTCGGTTTTCCCGCCGCCGGGAGCGAGGTACCCAAGGTGCACGCGCTGGCGCGACTGTGCGGCGGCTATCAGCGTCATCAACGAGGCATTGCTCGAGGGCGTACTCAACGTGGGCAGGTGCTCGAGCTTCACCGTATCGGTGATGGCGCCCACCTGCCCTTTCAGGCGCGCAGGCATCACCCGCGTGAGTTTGGCATGCGCGCTTTCCAGGGCAGGCGCACCTTCGGCAAGGCCCAGGCCGCGCGCTGCCACCATGCCCACCGATAGCGCCACTGCTTCGTCGTTGGTGAACATCATCGGCGGCAGTTTGAAGCCGGCCACCAGCATGTACGCGCCGTGCCGTCCGCGCTCGGTGGTGATGGGGATCCCCAAGTCTTCCAGGGTGGTCATGTAGCGGCGCAAGGTGCGCACATCCACGCCCACCCGCGCCGCCAGCGCCGGCCCGCTCATGCGGCCGTGCGCCTGGAGCAACTCCAGGACGGCAAGTACGCGGGTGGTGGGAGCGGCCATGGGGCGATTCTAGGTCTGAATCAGGACGGAAATTGTCCTGATTATCACCTAGTGTCCTTCCCGACGGGGCGCCTGGCCTCGGGGGATACGGATCACTTCGATCCAATCAGGACAAAGGTGCGCCATGACCGACCCGAACCATCTTTGGCTGTTCGTACCGCTGGCTTTCGGCATCATCGTGCTGCCCGGCGTGGATATGGCTTTCATCGTCGGCAGCGCGATCACCGGCGGCCGCTCGCGCGGGATGATGGCGCTGGCCGGCATCGCCAGTGGCGGCGTGTGCCATGTGGTGATGACGTCGCTGGGCATCGGCATGCTGGTGAAGGTGCTGCCCGGTGCCTTCAACGCCTTGCTGATTGCCGGCGCCGCCTACATCGCATGGATCGGGATAAGCCTGCTGCGCAGCCGCCACGGCATCGCCATGCAGCCGGAACAGCAAGTGCGTGATGACTGGGCCACTTTCCGCCAGGGGCTTGCCACCAGCCTGATGAACCCAAAGGCTTACCTGTTCATGCTGGCCGTGTTCCCGCAATTCCTGCGCCCGGAATATGGCGGGGTGTGGATCCAGGCGCTGATCCTGTGGCTGGTGATCGCCGGCAACCAGTGCATCGTCTACGGTGGCTTGGTGTTGCTGGCCGGGCGTGTGCGCGGTTGGCTTCAGGGCAGGCCCGGTGCCAGCGCGCTGGCAGCGCGCTGCGTTGGCGTGCTTCTGGTGGGCACCGCGATGTTCACCGGGTTTACCGGATGGCAGCGGATCTAGTCAGGTGATTGCGATCGACTCGTGTTCGACCACTATCACGCCGTCAACCAGATAGATGTAAGTCGTTCCCGCCTGCAGCGCAGGTGACCAATAGTTGATGTTCCCGGCACTGGAATGATCCTCCATTGCGAGGAAATCCATATTCTGGGTGAACTGCTTCACGCCCTTGAAAAGCAAAGTTAGCTTGGTCCTGGTGTTGGGCGAGACGCCGACAAAGGCGCGGACGGAGACAGCAACCTCGCGCGCTGTGGGACGCACCTCCACGCCAGTGAGTTGTGCATCATGAAGTTCCAGGCCTTGGGCAGCAATCACGGGCACACTCCGTCCGGTGGAAACGGGCTTTGAATCTAGCACGCGAATTCATACCGGGCATGTCAGCGCCCGGACGACGCCTTCATCTTCCCCTCAAGATCCCGATAGCCCGGCGCCGCCACGTCGTCGATCTTCAACGACGTGATGACATTGCCCTGCACCACCAGTGACACCTTGCCCAGGCCACCGCCCGCCGCGGTACTCCACGACGCAATCGCAATGGTGTTCGGACCGTGCGCATGCAGCAGCCCCGCGGGCAATTCGAACTCATGTTGGGGGCCGACATCGGAGATATAACGCCCGACCTGCCAGCCATTGATGATGATCAACGCACGGTACGGACGTTCGGATGCGTCATCGATTTTCAGGGCGATGGGAATATCCTGGCCCGTCGGGAGGTCGAGGGTGACGTTCGTGCGATACCACTGCACGCCGGCCTCGGCCGCCGTTGCAGGCAATGTCGCATCCTTCCACGAACTGTCATCGAAGCCAGGCAACGACCAACCTTCGCGCTCGCCGTAGAGGCCACCGTCGTTGAAAGGTCCGCGCACGGCATCGACGCCGTCTTCGCCGCCCAGGTTCCCCTGGATGCTCCAGCTAATCGCTGCATCGGAGCCGAGGAACGTCGCCTTGTACAAGCCGTGCGGTTCCTTGCTGACGCCGTTGCGCTCTTCCTGGTTGTGGCCCATGTTGTCCACCAGCACGGCAAGCACGTTGTCCTTGCCTGGCTGCAGCCACGAAGGATCGATGTTGAAAAGCTGCGAACTGCTGGGGTTGCTGCCCAGATAGTGGCCATTGAGCCACACGGTGAACACACCATGGTTGCCAAGGTGCACGCCCATGTAGGCACCAAGGATGATGCCGGTTTCGTGGCCGGTGGCCTTGAAGTGGCCGCGGTACCACACCGCGCCATGATGGAAGCCGTAGTCGTCGCTGTTCCAGATCGGTGAGTGACCATCCCAGTAGGGGTTCTTGGTCGAGGCAAGATTGGCCCGCGCCCAGGTATGGTCGTCGAAGCGCGGCCCGGCTTCGGGACTGCCGGCGTGGGTCTTCCAGCGATCAAGCGTCGGCAGCGTCACCGGCAATGGACCATCCACCTGGGCCAGCAGGCTGCCAGACGGCGTCACGGACGTGCCAATGGCGCGGCCATTCCAGCTGAGCGATTTCACTGTTCCGGGATTGAAGAATTCCAGTTCACCCGGCCGGGTGGCGTCACCTTTCAGTGAGGCCGAGGCATCCGTCGTGGACACGGCTGCCTCGCGAACGAGGTAAGGGCCACGCACCAACACGGGGCCCTCGTTCGACGGCAGCTGCCAGAAAGTGGCGGCCGTAGCGTCATCGGCCAGGAGCAACAGCAACGAGGTTCCATCGGCACCGCCGATCAACACGCGGGCAAGGCCATCGTGGCGGTAGTTCAACCGGAGCGTTCCAGCCTTGGCGTCGAAGTGACTGGCCACCTGCCCCGCCAACACCCGTACCTGGGGAGCTGCCTTGTAGCGTAGGACGGTCTCGCCATCCTCACCATTACGTCCGTAGAGCAACGCAATATCCCGGCCGCCAGAACTAATCTGGGTCATCCATTCAGAGGTGGAATAGACCAGGTCCTGCGAACCGAAGCGGTAATGGGCCAGCAGGATCTTCGAATCTCGCCCGTTGATCCGCAATGCGGTATCGGGCTGTTGAGGCACCGAGGTGTAAACCACCTTACCACCTTCGGTTTCACCAGCGGCCAGGTTCATCCACACATGCGTACTGTCGTCGGCTTTCGATGCCGCGTCTGCGTGTCGGACGAAATGGAACTGCGTGCCATCGTCGGGATTGATGCGCGCATCGTCACGCAGACCCTGCTGCGTGGGTGGCCGAACAGGCAGGCGCTCGGTCTTCGCCAGCGGGGCCACCGATTGCACGAAGTAGCCCAACAGCTTCTGCTGGTCATACTTGGCGGTGAGCTTTCGGCTGGCCTCAATGGCGGCACCGTAATCGTACGAGGTATACACACCAGGCGAAGCCAGGTAACCCCAATTGATACCACCATAGGTCATGTAGAAATTCTGCATGGTCGAGCCGGCGGCGATATTGGCTTTGTAGAACACCCGCTCGAACGGCACGCCGGTGAGTTCGCGGCATTTCGCGTTGCCCGCTCCACCCCACTGATCGAAGGCGCCACCCTGGTATTCGGGGAAGAACAGCGGAGTGTCCTTCAACGCCATCCGCTCGCTGCTGAAGTCATACAGCTTGTTCCAGCGATCAGGTTGGGTGCAGTCGAAGTCCAGGGGGTACGAATCGAAGCCGGGAATCTGTGGCGCGCCCAACCCGGTAAGGAAATTATCGTTGTGGTTGCCCGTCAAAGGCACCGTGATGCCATCGGCGCGCGCCTTGTCGGCAATGTCCTGCATGTAACGGCGGGTGTCGTCGTTCTCGGTGTAGAGCTCGTTCTCCACCTGGTACAGCAGTACCGAGCCCGTGCCATTGGTGACCTGATGCCGGGCGATGATGGCATCGATGTGGGTGAGCCAGTCCTTGTATGCGGCGGTGTACTCCGGCGCGGTGGTACGGGGTTTTCCCGTCGTAGCGGCAAGCCAGGCCGGGAAGCCGCCGCCGTCGGTTTCGGCGTTGATATAGGGGCCGGGCCGGGCGATCACATAGATGCCCTCGTCACGCGCCATGTCCAGCAGCCGGTCCACGTCACGAATGCCAGAGAAATCATAGACGCCGGGCCGCGGCGAGTGGAAGCCCCAATGGAAGTAGATTTCCACGCCGTTGTACCCGGCGGCCTTCATCTTCTGCAGCACGTCTTTCCAGAGCGACGGGCTGGGCAGGCGCCAGTAGTGGAACGAGCCCGACCACAGGTAGATGCGCTTGCCGTCGACGAGGAGGGAATATCTGTCGTAGGTGACGGTATGCGATGCGCCGTTCGCCTGGAGAGGTGCGCCCTCCAGTGCCCGGGCCGGCATACACGGCGCCGTCGCCAGCAGGGCCAGCAGCACAATCCGTACGCACCAGCGTGCCCTTGGGCCGCCCAACGCTATCGAACCACTATCCATGCCCCACCTACCCATTTGGATCCTGGCCCCGCAGCGTGGGGTAATTTGTGTACTGTTGCAAGTATGGGTATTTTATTGAACGGTGCCGATCAGCTTTTGATCATGCAGAAGTTCGCTCTCGAACGTGATGACAAAGTCCGCGTACTTAGCGTTGCAATCACGGGTTCAAACCGCCGGCGCACCATTCAATCATTCGGCGAAAAAACGCATCGATGCTGTCCCGGCGCACATGAATAAAATTTCATCCCCCTGGGATCAACTTGTGCACTGGTGGTTTGCCTACCGCGTGAAGGACTGGCCATAATCGGACGATCCATTGGGGAGAACCTTAAGATGCGATCCAAGCGCCTGTCGTCCGCCGTGGCCTGCGCCGCGCCTTTCTCCGTTGCCCTGGCGTGCTTGCTCGCTTCGGCGGCATCGCCTGCGCAAAAGGCCGATCCCCAGGCAGAGTTGATCGCCAAGCGCAACGCGCTGGAGCAGCAGCTCGAATCGGTGGCCGTCATCGACCGCAAGGTGATGGTGAAGATGCGCGACGGCAAGCGCATGGCAGCGGATATCTACCGGCCCAAGGACGCCACCGGCAAGGTACCGATTATCTTTTCGCGCACCCCGTACAACTTCAACTTCTGGGATGTGAAGCTTGGTGCGCCGCGTGACATGAGCCGCGAGCTCGAGGCCGTGAAGGCCGGCTACGCCTACGTCAACATGAACGAGCGCGGGCACTATTTCTCCGAGGGCAATTACGACATCCTCGGCGCGCCGCTCACCGACGGCGTGGACGCGGTGAACTGGATGGCATCGCAGCCGTGGTCGAACGGCAAGGTAGGCACCACCGGGTGTTCCTCCACAGCCGAATGGCAGATGGCGGTGGTGGCGCAGGACGATCCTCACCTGGCGGCCTTCAACGTGCAGGGCTTCGGCGCCGGCGTGGGCAAGGTGGGCCCGTATTGGGAACAGGGCAACTGGTACCGCGGCGGCGCGGTGCAGATGCTGTTCATCGCCTGGATCTACGGCGAGCAGAACCAGGTGCGCCCGATGTTCCCGAAGGACGCCACCCAGGCCGAGTTGATCAACGCCTCGCGCATGTTCGACCTCGACCCGCAAATGCCCCCGGTGGACTGGGACAAAGCCTTCTGGCACCTGCCCGAGAACGGCATCATCGCCGCGGTGGACGGCCCCAAAGGCATCTTCGCCGACAAGATGCCGGTAGCCACCGGCGGCAACCTGATCGCCCGCGCACCGAACGATCCGGCGTGGCGCAAGGGCGGCCTGTGGAACGAGGACATGCCGATCAAGCGGCCTGGCCTGTGGTTCATGAGCTGGTTCGACGTGTCGGTGTCGCCCAACCTTGCCGCCTTCAACCACGTGCGCAAGACCGCGCCGAAAGACGTGGCCGACCAGCAGTACGCCGTGATCGCCCCGGTGCTGCATTGCGCCTATACGCGCGCCAGCGAGCACACCGTGGTGGGCGACCTGGACATGGGTGACGCCCGCTACGACTACATGAAGCTGATGATGGGCTTCTTCGACAAGTTCCTGAAGGGCGACGGCAAGGGCGGCATCGACCAGGCCAAGGTCACTTACTACGTGATGGGCGAGAACAAGTGGAAGACGTCCGATACCTGGCCGCCCGCCGGCGCCACCACGCAGACGCTTTATTTCACCAGCGGGGGAAAAGCCAACACGCTGTACGGTGACGGCAAGCTCACCTCCGCGCCAGCGGCCGAAGACAACCCGGACCAGTTCATCTACGACCCGGCCAACCCGGTTCCCACCTTCGGTGGCGGCGGCTGCTGCCAGGGCAATGCGGTGAAGTTCGGCTCGTTCGACCAGACTTCGCATGAAGTGCGCAACGATGTGTTGGTGTACGACTCGGAGCCCTTCAAGGAAGGCGTGGAAGTAAGCGGGCCGATCACGGTGAGCCTGTATGTATCCTCCAGCGCCAAGGACACCGACTTCACCTTCAAGGTGATCGACGTGCACCCGGACGGCAAGGCGTTCAACATCACCGAAAACATCCAGCGCATGCGCTACCGCAACGGCTACGACAAGCCGTTGGCATGGATGAAGCCCGGTGAGGTAACCAAGGTAACCTTCCAGCCAATCGACACCAGCAACTACTTCGGTGCAGGGCACAAGCTGCGCGTGGAAGTATCCAGCAGCAATTTCCCGCGCTTCGACCGCAATCTCAACACCGGCGGCAACAACTACGACGAGGCCAAGGGCGTGATCGCCAACAACGCGGTGCACCACGATGCCGGCCACCCGTCCTCGATCACCCTGACCGTGGTGCCGCGCACCGGTGGCTGAACGCATGAAGCACGATCGACGTCATTTCCTGCGCCAGGGCGCGACCCTGGCCGCGATGGCCTCGGCCGCCACCCTGTCCGGATGTGCAGTGCAGCCGCCCAGGCGGAGCGGCGTAACCCCCGCTGCGCTGATGGGTTCGGGCGTGCCGACACTGGCGCCGGTCAAGGCGAGCCCCGATCGCATCACCGGCATCTATGTATGCACGCGGCCCTTCCGCGCCGCCGGCCCGCGCATCGAGCTTGAAAAGATCGGCTCCAAGGCCGTGGTGCACAACTACGGCCATGGCGGCAGCGGCTGGTCGCTCTCGTGGGGCTCGGGCACGCTGGCACTGGAGCTGGCGATGCAGACAGGCGCCAGGGAGTTGGGCGTGATCGGTTGCGGCGCGCTTGGCCTAACCACGGCGATCCTTGCCCAGCGCGCGGGCCTGCCGGTAACGATCTACGCCAAGCAGTTGCCGCCGGATGTGTTCTCGATGCGAGCCTCGGGCCTGTGGACGCCCGACTCACGCATCTGCGACGACGCCCACGCACCGGCACTGGCCGATCGCTGGGAAACGATGGCGCGGACATCGTGGCGGAATTACCAGTCGATGCTGGGCCTGCCTGGCAACCCGATCCAGTGGATCGAGGGTTATTCGCTGTCCGACTACCCCCGTGGCCAGGCCCCACCTGATCCGGTGAATGACGAGCCGGACTATGGCGAATTCCACGAACGTGTGGCCGATCTCACCCCGCATTCGGTAGATCTTCCACCCGGAAGCCTGCCGTTCAAGCAGCATTACACGCGCCGCTACACCACGCTGATGTTCAACATCAGCACGTATGCGCACATGCTGGTGACCGATTTCCTTACCGCGGGCGGGAAAATCCAGGTGCGCGAGTTCCACCACCCCGGCGATCTGCTGGCGCTGCCCGAGGCGACCTTGGTCAACGCCACCGGTTACGGTGCGCGCGCGCTGTTCGGTGACGAATCGGTCATCCCCGTCCGCGGCCAGACAGCGCGGCTGATTCCGCAACCGGAAGTCACCTACGGCCTGCGCACCCCTCATGTGAGCATGGTGCCGCGAAGCGACGGACTGATGGTGCAGGTGCTGGACGACCACGGCCAGTTCAACAATGCCGACACCACGCCGGTGCGGGCGGTATCGGAAGAGGCCGTGCGCTCATTGGCGAGCCTCTTCGCCTGATGTTCCGATGAGCGCCATGAACAACGCGACTGCGCGCGTCCGGTGGCCAGGCAAACGCCTCGATCGCGCGTTCTTCGCACGTCCGGCGCCAGAAGTGGCGCCGGACCTGTTGCACAAGGTGCTGGCCTCACGCGACGGGCGTGCCGGACGCATCGTGGAAGTCGAAGCCTATGTCGGCGCCGTCGATCCGGCGGCGCATACCTATCGCGGCAAGACAGCACGCAACGCCACCATGTTCGGGCCGGCCGGCCATATGTATGTCTACTTCACCTACGGCATGCACTGGTGCTGCAACTGCGTGTGCGAAGGCGAAGGCCAGGGATCGGGTGTATTGATCCGCGCCCTGGAACCCTTGCACGGCATCGAACTGATGCGTGCGGCCAGGCGAGGCCTCAAGGCTGATCGCGACCTCTGCCGCGGCCCGGCCCGGCTAACCCAGGCCATGAGCATCACGGGCGCGCAGGACGGCATTGATCTGGTGCGGGGCACGGAAGGATTTGCCGTGCTCGACGATGGCGCGCCGCTGCCGGCGGCCATCGTCGCGGGACCACGCATCGGCATCCGCGTGGGACTGGACTTTCCATGGCGCTTCCATGTCGCCGGAAGTCGCTACGTGTCCGGACCTGCGCGTTGAGCGCCTAGAACACGCCGTTGCCGTTGGCGCTGGTCTCGGGGATATCCTGCACCGTTTCCCAATGCTCAACGATCTTGCCGCCGTCGAAGCGGAAGATATTGAAGAGCATCTGTCCCCGTGCATCAGGCGTCGGGCGGAGGTGGCTCATCAGCGTCACCAAGTTACCCTCGGCGATGATGTGTTTGATCTCATAGCTGATCTGCGGCGTCTGCGCGGCGATCTCGGCGATGGCGCGAGCCAGGCCCTCCTTGCCGTCGGCAACGTCCGTGGCGTGCTGGATGTATTCGGGCCCAAGGTAGCGGCTGGCCACCGCGATGTCGCGCGCGGTGAAGATGGCGGCGTAGAGGCTGCGCGCCGTCTGTATATTCGCCGCCTCCGCCGAGATCCCGGGCTCCGCTGCGGGTGCCGAAGCGGCGATAGCCGCGGCGGGAAGGGCCAGTACGAGCGTCATGGCCGTGCCAAGAATGCTTTTGGACAAGTTCATTGGCTTAGCTCCTAGATCAATCCATTGGCATTGAGGCTGGTGGCCGGGATCGGGTTGCCCACGGCCCAGTGCTCGGTGAGCACACCGTTCACCACCCGGTACATGTGGATCTGCACTTCGCCACGATCCCATGGGTTTGGCCTCTGCAACACATGGACGGTTACCAGTCCACCGGACGATATGGCTCGACGGATCTCGTACGAATATTGCGGATAGCTTGCGCGCAGGCGTTGGTGAAACCCGGCGAAACCGGCCACACCATCTTCCACGGCCGGGTCGTGCTGGATGAAGCTGGCGCCGAGATATTTCCGGGCCTCGTTCAGATCCAGGCGACCGAAGGCCGCCTCGTGGAACGCCAGGACCACCGCCTTGTCGGCGTCGCTGGAGGCTGGCGTGACGGCTGCGGTTGACGCCGGGCTGGAGGCTAGACCCGCGCCAGCGAGGGTCAACAAGCCCACGGTAAGCCCAAGGCGGACGAAAGGGTTTGGCATTCGTGACACTCCATGTCGGGGAAAGCCCATCGTTTCCCAGGACACCCACGGCCATCAATGTCAGCCTCAGGACGGATTGTGTCCGCCTTTGCATTGACCAGGCCGCCTTTTCCCGTATTTGGCTGTAGTCGTGTGCCCAGTGCTGGCGAGCAGGCGAGGCGATGGTTTACGCTCGACGGATCGATTCAAAGGGGAAAACACGCCAATGACACAGCCAGCCGTCCTACAGGACCACAGCACCGAACTCACCATCCGAGGCCTGGTGCTGGGCGTGGTGATCACCCTGTTGTTCACTGCCGCCAACGTGTTCTTCGGGCTGAAGGCCGGCCTGACCTTCGCCACCTCGATCCCCGCCGCGGTGATCTCCATGGCGGTGCTGCGTGCGGTGCGTGGGTCGACCATCCAGGAAAACAACATCGTGCAGACGGTAGCGTCTGCCGCCGGCACCCTGTCATCGATCATCTTCGTCCTGCCCGGCCTGATCATGGTGGGCTGGTGGACGGGCTTCCCCTTCTGGACGTCGTTCGCCATCTGCGCCCTGGGCGGCATCCTGGGCGTGATGTATTCCATCCCCCTGCGCCGTGCGCTGGTCACCAACTCCGATCTTCCCTATCCCGAAGGCGTCGCCTGCGCGGAAGTATTGAAGGTTGGCGGTGCGCACGATGAATCCAGCGGCCAGACCGCTGCGCAAGCCGCCGAGTCCAGCAGCGCGGGCCTGAAGGCCGTGGTCGTGGGCTCGGTGGTATCCGCCGTTTTTGCGTTGATCGTCGGCACGCAGATCTTTGCCAGTGATATCGCGCGCACCTTCGCCATCGGCCGCAAGGGTGCGCTGAGCAGTTTCGATTTCCAGCTGTCCTTCGCGCTGTTCGCCGTCGGCCACCTTGTGGGCCTGTGGGTGGGCATCGCCATGCTGGTGGGCTTCCTGATCTCCTGGGCCGGTATCGTGCCGTGGTTCACCAGCGGCCACGAGGTGGTGGGCAGCATCGCCGATACCGCACAGGCGGTGTGGACACACAAAGCACGCTTCATGGGCGCCGGTGTGATCGGCGTGGCGGCCATCTGGACGCTGGCGAAGCTGGTGAAACCCGTGGTGAGCGGGCTTGCCGCGGCAGCCGCTGCCGCTCGCGTGCGCAAGGCCGGTCAGGCCGCTACCCTGCCGCGCACCGAGCGCGATATTCCCATCCATATCGTGGGCATCATTTCGGTGGTTTGCCTGTTGCCGATCATCTGGCTGCTCTACGACTTCAGTGCGGTTGGTACGCTGGCCAGCCACGCCTGGCTGCTGGCGGTCAGCGGCCTGGTCTACATCGTGGTGATGAGCTTCTTCGTCTCGGCGGTATGCGGCTACATGGCAGGCCTGATCGGCTCGTCGAACAGCCCGCTGTCGGGCGTGGGCATCCTGGTGGTGATCGGTGCCGCCTTGTTGCTGGTATTCGGGGTGAAGCCCCTGCTCGGCGTCGACGCCGGCAAGGCCCTGGTGGCCTTCGCCCTGTTCGCCACGGCGGTGGTGTTTGCCGTGGCGACCATCGCCAACAACAACCTGCAGGACCTGAAAACCGGCCAGCTGGTGGATGCCACGCCGTGGCGTCAGCAGGTAGCGCTGATCGTCGGCGTGCTGGCGGGCGCGGCAGTGATTCCGCCGGTGCTGAATCTGATCAACCAGGCCTATGGGTTCGCCGGAGCGCCGGGTGTCGACCCCGCGCGCGCCTTGGCCGCCCCGCAGGCGGCCCTGATCTCGGCATTGGCCCAGGGCGTGATCGAAGGAAACCTGGACTGGTCCGTGCTTGGCCAGGGCGCGCTGATCGGCGTGGGTATCATCATCATCGATGCCATCCTCCGCCGTACTACCTCGGCCAGCCTGCCGCCGCTGGCGGTGGGCCTCGGGATCTATTTGCCCAGCTCCACCACACTGATGATCGTGGTCGGCGCAGTGGTGGGCTGGTGGTTCGATCGTCGTGCCGACCGTGGTCCCCGCGCCGAGCCAACCAAGCAACTGGGCGTCCTGCTGGCCTCGGGCATGATCGTCGGCGAAAGCCTGATCGGCGTGGCCCTGGCGGCGCTGGTGGTGTTCTCGAAAAAAGCCGCGCCGCTGGCGCTAGTGGGCGAGGGCTTTGGCACGGCCGCCCTGTGGATCGGCGGCATCGTCTTCACCGCCGTGATCACCGCGATGTACCTGTGGATCACCCGCCTGGCCAGGCGGCAGGTGGTCTAGCCCACCTCGTTGCCGTGCTGCCCCAGCACCGGGGCAGCGAAGGGCTCGGGACCAGGGGTGCGGCCGAACTTCACCGGATGGGTGACGCCGCGGTATTTCCCCACCACGGGATGCTCGAAGGTGGCGATCATCCCCTCGGCCGCCACCTGCGGATGGTCGAACATGTCCTCGATGCGCCGGGCCGCGGCGCTGGGCACTTCGTCACCGAAGATCGACTCCCATTCCAGCGCGGTGCGCGTGGATAGCGCCAGATGCAGCTTCGGCACGATCAGCGCGTGGTGTTCGGCGCGCTTGCGCACGGTGTCGAAGCGGGCGTCCTCGTGCAGGTCCAACCCGGTGCGTTCGCACAGCGCCTTCCAGAAGCGTGGCGTGTTGGCCGAGATATAGATGTAGCCCTCGCGCGTGGGATGGATGCCGGTGACGCCGCCCGAGCGCATGTCCCGGCCGATATCCAACGATTCACCTTCCGCCCAGATCATCCGCGCCGACTGCATGGTGAGCGCGCTGCGCAGCAACGACACGCCGACGAACTGCCCCAGCCCGCTGCGTTCGCGTTCGTACAGTGCGGAAGAAACGCCCGCGGCTAGTAACGCGGCAGCGTAATAATCCACCACCGAGCCATAGATCACTTCCGGCGGCCCACCGCGCTTGCCCTGCAGCGCGCACATGCCGGTCATGGTCTGTAGCACCTGGTCGTAGCCGGCCTTGTCCCGCATCGGGCCGTCCTCGCCATAGCCGGTGACGGCGCAGTAGACCAGGCGGGGATTGACCAGGTTCAGGCGATCGTGGTCGATGCCCAGCCGTGCGGGCACGCTGGGGCGGAAGTTGTGCACCAGCACGTCGGCATCGCGCACAAGCCGGAGCAACGCTGCATGATCTTCCGCGCGCTTCAGATCAAGCACGATGCCGCGCTTGCTGCGATTGACGCCCAGGAACGCACGGCTTTCCGTGGCAAGCGTCGAAGGATACTGCCGGAGGTTGTCGCCGCCGGGAGGCTCGATCTTGATCACGTCCGCGCCCTGGTCGGCGAGCAGCGTGCAGCCATAGGGACCGGCGATATACGCGGAAAGATCAAGTACTCGCACGCCCGCCAGCGGACCTGCCTGCGCGCGTGGCGCCTGTTGCCTGGGTGATTCCATGCGCTGCTCGTTCATCCGGTTGCCAACCCCTCGACGAGTCACTTTGCAATAGGCGGCCGGTGGGAAAAAGCAGCCGGGGATATGTTCTTAAGCGACAAATTCTTGTGTAACGAGGATGCCCTCATGAAACCGGGGTGGCCGGCGCCAATGGCAGCCAGGTGAGACGCCATGCGCCGTCCACGCGGCCACCGGCGGCGAAGTACGGGGTAAAGACCAGCGGTGGCCGGTAACCGAGCTCAACGGCAAGGCTCAGGACCGCTGCTTCGAGCCGCAGCCAGTCTTCAGGCGGGCTGTCTGGAAGACGCACGCTTTCACTCGCCTTGAAACCATCGATGAGCTCCGTGGCGTACACCAGCGGCCCGTGGGTGAATGCAACGTACTCCTCGTGGAGCACTTCCTGGCGTACCGGGCTGCCATCGGGGGCCAACGACTCCTGCACGTTGCGGTTCGTCCGGCGGTGCAGGAGTGGCCGCGCCGGGAAGTGAGCCTGGATTTCATCGCCATCGCACCACTGGCGCGTGAGGGCGACAAAGGTCCCGGCTTCCACGGCGCCATCCACCGCGTGGCCATTGACGGTGAGAGAGGGTGCGATGGCCCATGACGGTATGCGCACGCGCACGGTGAAACGCGCCTGGCCGTGCATGGCCACGCGGATGCGTATTTCCCCGTGGCGGGGATACGAGGTGAGCGACACCAGTCGTACCCCACCGGCGATGTCGAAACTCGCCTCGCCCGGCCCATGCACGTTTACGGCAAGTGTGTGATCGTCGACCTGGGTGAACGCGATATCGGGCAGTTCCTCAAGCGCCATCGCGCCACTGGACTTGCAGCAACGCCAATAAGTGGTATGCACGCGCCGGCCGTTGGGGAACACGTAGTAGCACCAGTCCTCGCCATCGGGTGCCTGCGCGGCGAGCAGGTCGTTATACGCGGAGCGCTCGATTTCCTCGGCGTACTTTGCCTCGCCACTTATGCGCAGCAACTCGCGATTGAGCTGGATCCACGCAAGCGTGGAGCAGGTTTCCACGTAGCCGTTCGGGCTGAACACGCCGGGCGGGTTGAAGCACTCGCGCGAGCGATGGGCCACGCCGCCCCAGGGACCTCCGCCAAGGGTAAGGTGGTGATCGCGGATGCTTTGCCAAAGCATTTCCACGGCGCGGCGATGCTCAGGCGAGCCCGTGGCGCGATAGAGCTTCGCCAGGCCCACGAGGTTCCACGCCAACTGATAAGCCTTGCCCGTGGCGATAAAAGCCGCGTCGATACCCGCCAGGGCATTCCGCACCAGGCCAAGCTCGCGGTGGGCATCGGCCTGGCGCAGTATTGTCTGCGCCAGCTCCAGATAGCGATCATTTCCCGTGACGAAGAAAAGCTCCACGGCCGGATCCAGCAACACCGTCGCCGACATGCCGTGGTGGTTGCCGAGGTCGGTGATATCGATGCCGCCATGGCCGAGCGTTTGCAGGCACAGATCGCCTATCTTGCAGGCAGCCGCCAGGCATGGCGGCGAACCGAACTGCCGGTGGACTTCCAGCAGTCCAAGCACCAGGTAGGCATGGGTCCAGATATCCCACGTGCGCATGCTGGGCGCGCCATCCCAGGTGCCGGGCTTGGGTGGCTGCGGTTGCATGAAGCGCCGGTCCACCGCATAGGTGCCGAGGTAACCGTCAGGTTCCTGCACCCCAACCAGGAATTCAGCCACGCGCAGTACACGGGCACGTAACGATGCGTCATGGCTGCGTGCCGCGGCACGCGCGGCGGCGACCAGCCACTTGCCAGCGTGTTCCCCGTACCAGTCGCCTTCGCGATTCTGCTCCCGGTGTGCCTGCGCGAAGATTGCGATCGCCGGACTTTGCTCGTCGACGATGAAGTGCGAAAGGCGACCGTGCAGGTTGGCCTCGAGCGCGTCGCCGAGCAAGCCACCCAGCCTGGTGGGGGATACAGTCATTTCAAGGCTCCAGCTACGGCTTTGATGTCTTGCGTGGTAAGGCCTGCCGCTTGCGCGCGCATCACGCCTTGCGTCAGCGCATGGATGATTTCCTCGCGCGGGCGCGACGCGATCCAGCTGCGCGGGGGAATATTGCCCTGCGGATGGTCGTGGCACATGGCGCAGCGCTGGCGGTAGATCGTCGCACCGTCCAGGCCGGATGAACGAGTGGGCGATGGATCTACCGTCACCGGTACGTGCGCCTCGGGGCGCGGCACGTGAACGAGATGGTCCGTACCTACACCGAATGCCTGGATACGATCGGTGCCGACTAGTACCTGGCCACCAGACACCGTCGGTTCGTTGTACTTGCCGCTGGTGAAAAGCTGCCCGGGCGCGCTCTTCCACAACAGCGCCAAGGTCCCCGCATCAAATGCATAGAGCCGTGGGGATGGGGCGCCATCGCCTGCCAGGGCGGCGGAACGACCGGCGTTTTCGTCCAGGACCCAGACGATCGCATCGCGCGAATCGTGGCTGGTGACCACGGGCGAGCCGGGGTTGCCGAACACCACGTCGGGCTGGCCCTGTTCGACACGCAACCATGCAGGCTTGCCGGGGGTGGTGACGACGGCAAGGCGAACCAGCGAGGGTGCGATGCCGGTCGCGGAGCCCTGGGCCGCCCTCGTGTTGCCGGTCATGTAGACATGGGTCGTACCATCCAGCGCGCGGAATACGGCAGGCACCGAGCGTGCTCGTGCGATGTCCATGGCGCCATCCTGCTCCGAATACGGTCCGAACACGTTCAGCGGGCCACGGCCGCCAAACTGCGGCTGGTTCTGAGCCGGCAGCAGCGACGTATCGCTGGCCGCGTCGCTGCTGCAGGGCGGCCGAAGGTCCAGCCGGCCAGGCATGTGATCGCGGTCAAGCAGATAGGCATTTCCCTGCTTGCCGCCGAGCACCAGCAAGCGTGGCGTCGCCGTCGAACCGGCATGGATCTCGGGCAACAGCGATGCGCCGCCCGAGCCTAGGTCGATATCCATCTTCGCCGTAACGCAATAATTGAAGGGCGTGTAGCTGCCTCGCAACCGCAACCCCTGTGGCGCGAGGTCGGAAAGCTCAAGGACCGACTGCGTCCAGTCATGCGCCTGGTCGGTATATCCGTCGAAGCCGCTCCCGGTGACGAGGAAGATGTTGCCCGCCTCGTCGACCGCAGGGCCACCCGCACCCCAGATGCCACCGCTGCCGCGCCGCGGCATGGCCACCGCGGCAAATGCACTCTCGATTCGCGGATGTACCGTGTCCACGGAGGCCAGCCATCCGGTTTCGGTCTCGCCAAAGACAACATACAGATGCGAACCGTCGGGGCTCAGGTTCAGGGCGCCGCGTTGCACGCGGAAGTCGAAGCGGCGTGTCGGTGACAGCAGCCTGGGCCCGGCGTTCCGGTTGACCACATTCATGCGCGTTTCGTCCAGCTGCACCGGCCAGCCGGGAAGCACAACGCCGCTGGCCAGATCCAGCGCATAAGCCTGCCAGCTCTTCTCCGGATCGCAGCTGGTGACGTAGATGCAGCCGCGCTTCACGTCGATGACGGGTGTGGCAAGTACGCCGGTCGGCACCGCGTCCAGCGGCGCCGGCTGCAGCCGGCACGGCATTGCCAGGCGCGTTCGCCACAGGATTCTGCCGGCCGCGACATCGCCCGCCTTCGCGGCGTTGATCGCATAGACGTAGCCGTTGTTGCTGGCGGCGATGACGACCGAAAACGTGCTGCCAGCATGCTGGCCCGCCGTGATCGCGACGCGGTCGACATACAGCGGCGACGCATACAGGTGCGCCGTTTGCCCGTCCACGCTGTCCAACGCAGGAGATTCCCACAGCAAGCCGAACGAGGGCCCGGACACGCTGGCGGGCGTCAGCGCGATCTCCTGGTCATTCCATCCGGTGCGCTCGGGGTCGTGATGGAACGACGGTACGTCGGGCGCGGCCACGTGTGCCGGCGAGGAATCAGGCGTGTCGCGCAGTTCGCCCTCGGCGATGCGCGTGGCGGCATCAGCGGAGCCCACGCTGACGCCACCCTGGGGCACGTCGGCATGTGCAGCCCAGAGGATGGCGTTCAAAAGCGTGCGGCGCAGCATCGTCTGGTCAAGCGCGACAAGGTAATGACCGCCGCTGAATCCGAACGATCTCCCGCCACCTGGTCGCTCGTATGCCCAGGCTACGGTCGCGTCCTCGGGTTTGTCTTCGACGATCCACTTGCCATCGCGATATTGCGGGTGGAGGGTCGCGGTAAGGATCGGCGTGATCTTCCCCCTGAATCGGATACCAGGGTAGAACTCGTCGCGATAGGTGAAATCTTGCACGCCGCGCGTCGCTGGCTGCGATGGCGAGGCCACGTGCAGCGTGGTGGTTTCCGTGGTGCGCTCGGCCATGCCCAAGCGCACGCCGCCAAGCCACCGCTGCAAGTGGATAGACGTATCGTTGGCAGGCACGGTGGACGCCTGGTGCAGGACGACCAGACCCGCATCCGCCCGCATCAGCGCTTCGAACGAATGGCGCCGACCCGCGTCGAGCAAGGGGTGCCTGGTATCGCCATCGAAATACAGCACCACCGCCGATGCGCCGTCGAGGACGTGCGGATCGGCGGGCCACCCATCTGGATAACTCGATATCGTCAACTTATCGCGCTGCCTTTCTGGCAGCGAGGCGAGGAACGAGGCGATGAGCCGGACCCCGTTGGCGTAGTCGTGCCTGGCCGGCCCTTCGCTCTTGCTGCCGCCGATCAGCACGATCTTTTTCGTGGCCTCCTGCGCGTGGCATGCCATGGCCATGAACAGCCCGACGGGGAGAAGCCACCGCCAGGCCCGGCACGCGAGCATCAGGTCGCGTCCACCACGCAACGAAAGCCCACGCAGCCGGAGCGGTCCTTGCTCGGCGACATCAACAGGTACTTGCCGTGCTGGTCCAGCCGGTGGGTCTGAGGGAAATACCAGTGCGACGTCTGCGGCAGGTAGCTGCTGCCACCGCGAAGCACCGCGGCACGCGTGTGCTCGTCGACGTACTCGTCCGTCCACTGCCAGACGTTGCCGACGAGGTCGAGCACACCGAACGGACTGGCGCCGCCCGGGTGCGCATCCACGTCGTCGGGCACGCGAAGCGTGCGGCCCCGGTTCGTGGCGGGCATCCTGGAGGGATCGGCATCGTTACCCCAGGGATAGCGCCTGCCATCGGTGCCCTGCGCTGCGTATTGCCATTCCCATTCGTGCGGCAGGCGCTTGCCGGCCCAGGCAGCGTAAGCACGGGCGTCTTCCAGGGCCACCCAGACGACGGGCTTGTTGCTTTCTCCGGGAAGAGGCGCGCCATTGCGCCAGTGATGCAGGAAGTTGTGCCGGTCGCGCGGCTTCCAACCGCTTTGATCGAGAAACGCCTTGAACTGCGCGTTGGTGACCGGCGTCCGGTCGATATGGAAAGCCGGGATTTCGATGCGGTGCCGGTGATTCCGCCGCGCGCTCGTTTCCCACGGGTACTGCACATCGTTGCCTTCCCAGCTCTGGCCTTCGATCTCGACGCCGCCGACAACGAAGTCGAACGTGGCGGCAGGAATGGCGACCATACCTTCGGGAACCGTCGCCGCGGGGCGCGTAGCGGCGATATCAACGATGGACTGCGGCAATGAACGCCACTGGCTGGACAAGGAATCCAGCCGTGTAGACGCGAGTAGCCTCATACCACCAAGGAAGGCATCCAGGTCATCTACAGCAACACCCGGTTCGATGGCGAACACGGCACCGAAGCCGGCTCCTTCCATCGGGAAGGCGACGACGGCATGCGCGCCTTCGATGCGTGGTTCGAGCGCCACGCCGTTCCACACGTCGAAGTAGCGGGCACCCTCGCGATGCGGCAGCCGGATCTGCTCGCCATCGATATCGTGCTCGTTGCGGTTGACCACCGTCCACAGCGTATAACCCGACGCGGGGAACCGGCTGGCGAAGACGCCCGCCTGCAAGGTGCGCTCGTAGGGCCGCCAATCCATGCTGGTCATCGCCGGTGCGAACTGGCGTTCGATGGTGGCGATGCGGCGCAGTGTCTCGGCATCTCGCGGGGTGAACTGGTTCCAGATGCCCCAGATGTTTTCCCAGGCGTTGTAGCCGATGCCGTTGAAGAAGATGTACTGCAGGTCGTGGTTGCGGTTCCGGCCCCAGCGGTTCTCGTAGTTGATCATGTGGCGAGGCTCGAGCCACTTGAACTTGGCCACCGGAGGCACAGGCTCGTTAGGCGCCTTCTTGCCCCAGCTCTGCACGTTCCAGATCAGCTGTTCCTCGGCGCTGATGGTGGATTCAGGCTGCAGCACCACCGGGTGCCCCAAGGCATCGCAGGCGTCGAAGAAGGCCCGAGGCACGCCGTTGTAGGTATCGCCGTTGATGCCATCGGCCCCGGTGGCTGCCACCAGTTCCGCCATGGCCTGCCAATCGGACACACCCAGCTCGCGCGTGCCGTTGTCCCAGGGCATGGTGGGCAGGAACACGCGCACGCTGCGGCGGTGGAAATCGTCCACCGCGCCGCGCAGGCCCTCGATGCCGCCGGGCATGTCATGGGCGAGGTCGATCTTGTTGCGGTCGTCGATGCCGATGTTCGGGTAAACGAACCAGATCAGCACGCTGTCGATGCCACCGAAGCGCTGCTGCAGGTCGTCCAGATAGCGATCGACGGTGTATTTACCCGTGGTCGCGTCGAAGAAGTAGCGATCCTCCACCATCATCTGCGCGTGGACGAAGTTCCGCTGGGCCCATTGCAATTCGGGCCGCCGGTAATTGGCGTCGTCGTAGCCGATGCGGGTCAGGTGCTCGCGCCGCCAGTCGCGCAGTTCGCGCACCCAATCGTCCACGCTGCCGTCGACGTCCATCTTCCAGTGGCCGATCTCGGCGAACGGCCAGCCCGGCGCCTTGCCTGGCGTGGGCAGGTAGCGACCGGTGGTGACGTGCGAGAACTTGAACTCGGTGCGGACGGGCTCGTCGTCGTTGTCGCCTGGGGGATGGGGTGCTGTCATGGGCTGGGTTGCCTGGATGCGATGGCACGATGGCCCGGTTGGATGGATGCCGCCAGCAGCCGCTCGACCTCGTCGAAGGACGGCATGCCAGCCTGCGCGCCCATCTTCGTACAGGCCAGCGCCGATGCGGCGGTGGCGCGACGCAGGGCGGACGCGAAGGCCTCGCCGCGCGACAACGCGGCCACCAGGGTTCCGCAGAATGTATCACCGGCTCCGGTGGTATCCACCGCGTCCACCGCGAACCCCGATTGCGACAGCGATTCTCCGCCGCGCCATGCACGGCACCCGCGTGAGCCGAGGGTTACCACCACGCATTCGACACCCAGGCTTTGCATCCGCGCATCGATATCGCCGTCGGACCCGGCCAGCATGGCCAATTCGCCTTCATTGACGATGAGCATGTCGATGCAACGCAACAATTCCTCGGGCAGAGTGGCGGCCGGCGCCGCGTTGAGCGCCACCACGACACCGGCCTCGCGCGCGGCCATCGCCCATGCCTGCACCACCGGCAAGGGCGTTTCCAGTTGCAGCAACAGATGGCTTACCTGGCCCAGGGGTGGCAGGTGCGCGGCGCGGAGGGTGGCATTCGCGCCCGGCGCCACGGTAATGGCGTTCTCTGCCGAATCCGCCACGCAGATGAAGGCCACGCCGGTGGCCTCGGAAGCCGCGCGCACGATGTCGAGCTTTACCCCGGCCGCCCGCAGCGATGCCTCGATGGGCTCGGCGTGCGCGTCGTTTCCCAGCGCCAACAGCATGCGCGTCGATGCCCCGCCGGCGCGGGCGGCGGCCACGGCCTGGTTGGCGCCCTTGCCACCGGGAAATGTCCTGAAGTCGCGGCCGAGGATGGTTTCCCCGGGTGCCGGCACGCGAGCGGCAGTCACCACGAAATCGAGGTTGGCCGAGCCCGCCACCAGCACCGTATGGCAACCTGCGACACTCATGGCATCGCCTGGTAGACGAGGTTGTAGAAGCTACGGCTGACATGCGCCAGATCGCGGCCGCCACCCTCGCGCGGGATATGCTGCAGGAAGAGCATGGCTACCAGATGTTCCTTCGGATCGATCGTGTAGTACGTGGACGCGGCACCGGACCAGCCGTACTGGCCATCCGATCCCAGCTGTCCGCGGCGCGCGGCGTCGATCACCACCGAGCCACCGATGCCGAAGCCTTCGGCCGGGCTGAACTGGGTCACCGGTGGATTAAGCATGCCCAGGTGGTTGCGCATCATCATCTCTACGGTCTTGCGGCCTAGAAGCTCCTTGCCGTCGAGCGCGCCACCGTCGAGTAACATCCGGGCGAAGCGGGCGTAGTCGCCGACGGTTGAATACAGCCCGCCGGCGCCACTGTCGTAGTGATTCAAGGCATCCCCGGGATGCCGCGCGCTCGGGCCGTCGGCGATGCGCAGATGGCCATCGTCACCCATGGTGGTGATGTCCACGACGCGATTGCGTTTGTTGGCCGGCACCGAGAACGAAGTGTCGACCATTCCCAGGGGCGTGAATATCCGCTTGTCCAGAAACGACGCGAAGGACTGGCCCGACACCACTTCCACGACGCGGGCGATGAGTTCGAGCGAGGCGCCGTCATAGCCGAAGCGCGTACCGGGATCGGCGGCCAGGTCCACGCGGCTCATGCGGTCGGCGAAGTCGCGAAGGTCGGAGGCACCGTGCGGATCGACGCGCTCCATCGCCTTCACCGCGGCTTCGTCGCCTTTCAGTCCCGCCGGATAGCCCGCCGTATGCGTCAGCAGGTCATGCAGGGTGACCTCGCGAGAGGCCGGCCTACGCGTGCCGTGGTCGAGTACCTGGGGATGGTCGAACCCCGGCAGATACCGCGACACCGGATCGTCAAGGCCTACCTTGCCTTCCTCTACCAGCATCATCAGCGCCACGGAGGTGACCGTCTTGGTCATCGAGTAGATGCGGAAGATGGAATCCGTCGTCATCGGCACGCGTCGGCCGAGGTCGCGGTGGCCATACGCTTTCACTTCGACAATGGCATCGTGCTGCATCACCAGGGTGACGCCACCGAGGTAACCATCACCATCGGTGGCCTTGTCCATGAAGGCGTGCAGCCGGGCCAGGCGATCAGGCGCCCAGCGCGGCGCATCGGCGGCGTGCACCGGCAACGCCGCCACGAACAGCATCCATGCGCACAGCCACGCGGTCCTTGCGCGTTCCATCACCGGCTAGAACGTGATGCTGTAGGTGAGCGAGGTCACCCGCCCACGGCCAGCCCAGTAGTTCTGGTAACCAGCCAACTGCGACCAGCTCAGGATGTACTGCTTGTTCAAAAGGTTCTCCACGCCCAGCGACAGCTTGCCGTAGTTTTCCAGGTCGTAGTTCGCGCCCAGGTCCCACAGGGTATAGCCGTGCGTGCGCTCGGAGTAGCTGAATTGCGCGCCGTCGTAGGCACGTACATCGCTACCCGACACATGGCGGCCGAACAGCGAGGTGGCGCCGAGCGTGGCATCGGCATGCGGCAGGAATTTCCAGGTGACGGAATACGCCAGCTTGTCCGGGTTGATATCCAGCACGCCCAGTGGCTTCTTGAGGCTGCCCGCGCTGTACCTGCCGCCCGGATCGGCCGACCAGAAGGAAGTCTTTCCGGTGATGTGCGAGTAGATCGCCGTGGCCTTCCAGTAGTCGTTGAATTTCCACTCGCCGGTGAGTTCAGTGCCTTCGATACGAACCGGCGCGCGCGACAGGATGAAGTCGGACGTATGCGGGTCGATGGCAAGGGACGAGCCGAAAGGCGACTTGGAGATGTAGTGCGTGGCACCGAAGGAACCCTGCTCGCCGCGCCAGTTGAAGCCTATTTCGTTGTTCTTGTAGATGATGGCGTTCAGGTCGCTGATGCGATCCACCGACTGGCCCGGTGTATTGATGTTGCGCAGCGGGATACCGATGTTGGGGAGCGTGAAGCCTTCGCTATAGGAAGCGAACACCGACCACTCATCGGTGATGCGCCAGATGCCGCCGATGTTCCGGAGGTTCTCCTTGTACTTCACGCTGCCACCCTGCACGGACACCCGGTTGTTGTAGTACGTGGTGGTGTAACTGTTGACGTTGAGCTTGTCGTCCTCGCGGCGATAGCCACCGCTGATGGTGATCGGCCCGATATCGTAGGAGAGCTGCGCATAGGGCGCGGTGCTCTTGTACTTCATCGGCGGCACCCACAGACGGTTGGTCAGTGCCAGGCGCTGCTGCGCCTCGTCGCGGGCCAGGTCCACGCCCACGTGCAGCTCAAGGCCGGTCAGCAGTAGATCGGGCCGCGTCCAGGATGTGCGCAGGCCCTTCTTGTGCGCATCGATCTCGGATTGGTCGTACAGGGTGCCCAACGGGGCGATCAGTGGATCCTGCTTGTCGTCGGCAAGCTCCGGCAGGTAGCGCATGGCTTGGTCCGCCTTGTAGGCGTTGATATCCAGCGAACCGCCAAAGAAGTTCTTGTGGGTGTACTCGGCGTTGTACTGCTTGAAATCGTTGAAGGCATCTTTCGAACCAAAGATATGACCCTTCTCCGAGGTATTGGTCACCGGCGTCGCACACGGCGGATCGTCGGTCGGGCCGCGGCAACCAAGCACCTGGATGTAGTCGCCCTTGCCGTTGATCTTGAAGCGGCTGTAGCTGGCCTGCAGGCGCTGGTCGTTGTCCTCGCCGAAGTTCCAGCCGACCTTGCCGAACAGGTTGTTCGATTCGGAATCGGACAGCGAGCCTGAGGTATTCAGGCCGATCCGGCGGCCGTTGCCGTCGTAGGTGATGCCGCGATCGATATGCGAGCCGGACAACAGGATGTCGTAGGAGTCCTCCTTGCGGGCGAACGTGATACCGGTCTTCCAGCTGCCGCTGTCGTCGTGACCCTGGGTCTGGTAGCGGGTGGTGATGGTGGTCTGGTTGCCTTCCTTGGTCGGCACCGCCGAGATGTAGTTGATGATGCCGCCGGCGGCGCCGATGCCCTCGGAGGCCGACGGGCCGTTGATCACTTCCACGCGGCCGACGATGCCCATGTCGGTGAAGGTGCCGTTGCGCGTGCCTTCGCGCAGAGGCGAACCCTGGGGCACGCCGTCGAACAGGCGAAGCGGGATGCGACCGCGCAGCGTCTCGCCGGTGTTGCTCATGGCCTGCGACGATTCAGCGTAACCGGGCACGGTGCGCGCCAATACCGCCGTGGCGTCCTCGGTCACCAGCAGCGTGTGGGCGATCTCTTCCTTGTTCACCACGGTGATGGCGCCGGGAATTTCGTCGATCGCCTTCGGCGTGCGGGTACCGGTGACGATCACCTGGTCAAGGTTCACCACCTTGCCGTCCTTGTCCTTCTTCGCCGGCACCGGCGTGTTGCTGTTGTCGGCGGGCGGAGCGCTTTCCTGCGCGAAGGCGGTGCCCGCGGCAAGGGCTGCAAAGAGGATGCCGCTGATGGCGGCGGTAAGTGGCTTGGTCATGGCGTGTGACGCTCTCCCCGGCGTGCGCACAACGTGAATAATTGCTGGCGAGCCTAGGGCGTTCGCATGCATCGTCAAACCGATGCGAACTATGTTCAGAGACTAGTTTTTGTTGTTACCGACGCGCGGGAACATGTTGCTTTGCAACATGTTTTCATCCTGCGACCATTGCCTTGCGGCCTTCCTGCAGCAGCACCGATACCAGCCGCACGCGCACGCTCGAGCGCGACCACACGATGCCGATGCGCCGCGGCACCGCCGGATGGGGCAGCGGAATGCGCGCGAGGTTCAGCCCCTCGGGCCAGGGCTTCGCCCAGTCGGGCACCAGCGACACGCCCAGGCCACGGTCGACCATCACCGCGATGGCATTGAGCGCGTTCAACTCGAATCGTTCGCGCGGCACGATGCCGTGTTCCCGAAGGTAGTCGTCGGCCTGACGACCGCCCCACTGGTTGCGGTCGTAGCGGATCAAGGGCTCGCTGGACAGCAGCTCGTGTGGGTCGCGGCCTTCCATCGAACGCGGCGCCAGCACGATCAACGGTTCCTCGCGCAACAGCTGCCACTGGCAGGTCTTGGGCAGCGGGAACGGTGCCTGCAACACGACGGCGGCATCAAGGTCGCCGGCCTCCACCGCGCGGTAGAGATCCACCGAATATCCCGGCTTGATGAATACATTGATGCCCGGAAACGTGTCGACCATCCGCGCCAGTACATCGGGCAACATGCCGGCCAATGCCGTCGGGCATGCGCCCAGGCGCAACTCGCCCGATACCCCGGTCTCGTTGGCCACGCTGCGCAGGTCCGCCACGTTGCGCAGCAGGTCGCGGGATCGTTCCAGGATGCGCGAGCCTTCCTCGGTGACGCTCACCGTGCGACCGACGCGGGCAATCAGGGTGGCGCCGATTTCCCGCTCAAGGGTACGTATCTGCTGTGCCACGGCGGCCGGGGTGATGTTGAGCACGCGCGCCGCGGCTGCCATGGATCCATGGTCGACGGTGGTGATGAAGGTATTGAGGAACTGGGTATCCAACGGTATCGGCCTTGGGAAGCATGGCGTCCATGGTAGGGCACGCGTGCCGGCGCCGGTGGCGCCCGGGCTATTTATGCCCGGGACCGTCGCGGTAGATGGTGAGCCCGCGCAGCGATTGCGTGGGTGCCGGGAAGAACAGGCTGGCCACGTAGCCTATGACGATGCACAGGAATATCGAGATGGCCAGGTAGAAGTAGGGATGGACCAGCTTGAAGATCCACGCAACGAAGGTCAGGCAGACGCTGCCCACGACGCCGATGGCAACCCCCGGCGCATTGGCCCGGCGGGTGAACATGCCCAGCGTATACGCCCCAGCGAAGCCGCCACCCAACAGGCCCGCCAGTTCGATGGAGACATCGAACAGCGAATGCACGTCGAAGCTGCTCAGTAGCAAGGCCAAGCCAATGCCCACCAGCCCGACCGCCACGGTGGTGAGTTCGGCAAACACCACGCTTTGCCGCGGCGTGGGGTTCTTCACCAGCTTGTCGAAGAAGTCCACCGATACCAGGGTCGCCACCGAATTCATGATGCCCGACAGCGTGGCCATGGCCGCGGCGAAGATGCCCGCGATGATCAGGCCCGTCACGCCCATCGGCAGTTCGGCTGCGATGAACAGCGGAAACGTGGCATCGATCGGCAGCAGCGGGTTCATCCGCTCAGGGTGCGCCTTGTAGAACACGAACAGGGCCGTACCGATCATGTAGAAGACGAACCCGCCGGGGATCATCATCGCGGCGAACGCCCAAATCGACCGCCCCGCTTCCTTGTCAGACCGCGTCGACAGCGTGCGCTGCATCAGTACCTGGTCTTTGGGGAAGGTCAGCACCACATCGAACAGCACCAGGAACATGAAGCCCCAGACCGTGGCCTTGGTTAGGTCGAAACTGAAGTCGAGCAGGTGCATCTTGTGCTCGGCCGTCGCGACGTGCCAGAACTGCCCCAGGCCGCCGTGAAGGCTCCAGATGATGAAGCCGATGGCGAATATGGCCCCGCCCATCTTCACGATCACCTGCACGAAATCGGTCCAGATCACCGCCTTCATGCCGCCCATGGCGGTGTAGATGATGGTGAAGCCGCCCATCAGGATCACGCTCCACGTCGTGCTGATGCCGGTAATGGTGGCAATCGCCAGCGCCGGCAGGAACAGGATCACGCTCATCCGGCTGCCTAGCTGGGTAAGGATGCACAGCGCGCTGGCGATCATGCGGATGGCGGGATGGAAGCGGGTTTCCAGGTACGAGAACACGCTCATCAGATCCAGCCGGCGCAGCAGCGGTACGATCCACACGGCCACGAACATCAGGCCAAACACGGCGATCAGGTTGTTGGTGAGGTACTGCCAATTGCTCTCGAAGGCCTTGGCTGGGATGGCAATGAAGCTGATGGAACTGGTGTTGGCGGCATACAGGCTTACGCCGGCCGCCCAGAACGGGATGCTGCGGCCACCGACGAAGAAGTTCGAGGTGGAGTTGCGTTTTTCCCGCAGGTAGAAATAAAGCCCGATGCCGATCATCGACGCCAGGTAGACCACGATGACGATCCAGTCCAGCCACTTCAGCAGCAGCTTGCCGCCCTGGAACTGGGCGGCGCTAAATGCCGTGCGGCCATCCACGGCGCTGGCCCAGGCGATACCGTCGTGCCACGGCATCACGGCCAAGGGCACCTGCGCCAGGTCGTTGCCCTGCACTTTCGTCCACGCGCTGGTGATGGTCTGGAAGGTCACCGGCGTGATGGGCGTGGCACCCGCGGCCGGTGCCAGCAGGTACAGCACGTGCGCCTGGCCGATCGCGCGCGGCGTGGCCGGCAGCACGCGCCCCGGCAGGCTGCCGCGCTGCAACCAGCCGCCATCGGCGGTGAACCGCCAGATCGCCTCGCCATCGCCTGACGGCACGGTGACGAACAGCGCACCGGTCTGCGCCACCATGGAAGAAACATTCGCAGGTCCCGGCCAAGCCGGTACCGGCGACCATGCCGGGTGTTCGATGGAGGGATCGATGCGGAAGATGCGGAAGGCGCCCGCCGCACTGCCGCCCACGTAAATCGCCGAATCGGAGATGGCCGCCATGGCGCCGTCCAGTGGCGTGGGCAACGCCGGCAACGATTGCATGGCAAGCCCTGCAGCCTGCGACAGCCCCAGGCGCGCCACGGTATCGACGTGACCGCCGTTGCCCGATAGCAGGTAACTGTTCTTGCCATCACTGGCGATCCCGGCCATGTCCGTCGGCGACATGCCCGCGGGCAAGGCCAGGCGACGCCAGGCCGTGGCGCCATCGTCCAGCGCCCAGGCGGCGGCGCCCACGATGGCTATCGCGGCGCCATCGACCATACCCATACGCGTGGGCGTAGCTACGGCCGGAAGCGTCGGAAGTGCCGATGTACGCATCGGTGTCAGCGCGTCGCGTGCGGGATCGGCGAAGGCCTGGCCTGCCGCCGCCAGCCACGCGGCTGACGCCAGCCCTACCACCATGACCCACCGGTACCAGCGCATCATCGGGCGGTAGCCATGATCGCCTGGGCACGCTTGAGGAACGGCAGGTCGATCATGCGGCCATCGACGGTGAAGGCGCCTCGCCCGGTTTCGCTCGCTTCGCGCGCCGCCGCCACCACGCGACGGGCCATCGCCAATTCCTCCGGCGACGGAGCGAAGACTGCATGGGCCAGCGCTATCTGGCGTGGATGAATGCAACTCTTGCCGATGAAGCCCAAGCGCCTTGCCATGCCCGCCTCCGCCATGAAACCTTCCGTATCATCGATGTCGGCGAAGGCGCCGTCGACCGCGAAGATACCTGCCCCGGCCGCCGCCATGCGCATGGTGAACATGGCCGCGTGCACGTTGGCCCGGTCGGCCCGGTCGATGCCATGCGGTTCGAACAGGTCGCCCAAGCCCAGTTGCAACCCGGCCACCCGCGGATCGGCGACGGCGATGGCGGCGGCATGGGCCAGCGCTCGCGGCGTCTCGATATTCACCAGCAACCGAATTGGCGTCGCTACGCCGTTTTCCTGTTCGGCCGCTTCGATGGCCTGCACCGCCTGGCGCAGTGCGGCGGCCGTTTCGATCTTGGGCAGGTTCAACAGCCCAAGGCCATCGCGGGCGACGGCGCGGATGTCGTCCTCGAAATATTCACCATCAGGAGAGTTCACCCGAACGATGATCAGTTTGGCGGCTTCGCGGGCCTCGTCGGAGGCAACAAACGCAGCGACATGCACCCGCGCCTGGGCTTTCATCGTGTCCAGGACTGAATCTTCCAGGTCCAGCGACAGCGCGTCGGCCGCTCCGGCCAATGCCTTGGCAAAGAGTTCCGGCCGCCCGCCGGGCACGAACAGCTTGCTACGCATGCGCCCTCCGGGCCGTTGGCGACGTCTTGATCGCGGCCGAGTGTGCGGCAAGACACCATGCGGATCGAGCCGGTTTCGCATGTTCACTCGATAGTTTTTCTATCCTTCGCGCCTGCTGCCCATGGCGACTTCAAGGGAACGAGGTGGACACGTCCGCTGGCGCCATCGTCGTGTTTAGTCCGACGATACGTGTTTCCACTGGCCCTGATCAAAGCGGTCCGGTCGGGCTCGCTTTGAGTTTGATCGCCTCCGATTGCGGCGCCAGCACCACCTGGTTCCGACCATTGGCTTTGGCGTGATAGAGGGCCTCGTCCGCCCTGGCGATGAATTCCATCGCGGTTTCGCCTGGCACCCATTGAGTGACCCCAAAGCTGCAGGTGATCGTACCGACGTCTTCGAATACGACTTGACCCACGGCGTCGCGTAGTTTCTCGGCCGCCTGGAATGCCATGGGGCCTCCGGATCCCGAAGCGAGAATAACGAACTCCTCGCCACCCCACCGGGCGAGAAAGTCCGTTGTGCGAATGAGGTTTGGTACGAATCGGGACAACTGGACCAGAACCTTGTCGCCGATCAGATGCCCGTAGCTGTCATTGACCCGTTTGAAGTGGTCGATGTCATAAAGGATCAGGGAGAGCGGCGTGCCATAGCGCTGCGAGCGTTCGATTTCACGGGCGAGCGCTTGATCGAAGTTCAGTCGATTGTGCAATCCGGTGAGGGGATCCGTGGTCGCCTTGACGCCCAGATCCTGCGTCAATTCCTGGAGCCGGACGCGATTGTCCGCGAGGACGTCGTCATGAATCCAGCGGCCCTTTCCCACCAGGTAGATCAGCGCCATGATTGTCACCAGCAGGGTGATGACAATACCCAGGAAACGCGTGGCGAAGATTTCCCGGGTGGGCTTCAGGATGACCAGGGACCATTGGCTATGGTCGGCAAAGCGACGGCGGACATATTCGCGTTCGGTGTCGACGGTGGCCCATGTTCCGTCGACCACCTCGCGCTCGAGCATCGGGTGATCGTCCACCTTGCCGAACTGGCGGGACAGCGAGGTCTTCACCGTGGCAGCCAGTGGCCAGAGGGTACGGTGGAGCGCCTCGGGGCGGTTCGTCATCGCGACCACTCCCTGCGGATCAATGAAGAAGTAAGGGCGACTGAACTCCCGCAGATCCGCTTCAAAGGCATCCAGTGACTTTGTGAGAACCGCGACCCCGACGATCTTGCCGTCGGCGGCGCGGATCGGCTGGCTCGCGTAGTAGTCGCGCGCGCCAGTCGCTGCATCGAACACGAACTGATAGCCACCGTCTCCAACGATGGATTGGCGAAAATAGACCGCGGTTCCGTAGCTGGGTTTTCCAGGCAGGACATCCCTTGGATTGGATGAAGCAACCACGGCGCCCGTCCCATCCAGTATGTAGCCGCGCCTGGCGCCCGATGCCTCGACAGCCAGATCGAGGAATGATTGGGCGGTGTTGTCGTCCGAGCGGCCGCTTCCGGTCAGGCGTGGCTGGATCGACGGGAACCCGGCCAGCGCCTTCACCATGGCATCGACCGAGGCCGTGTCACCGCTGAGCCGGCTTGCCAGCAGGTCGATGTCGCGACGCGATTCCTCCTGCACGTCCTGCCTGTAGATCCCGCCGAGGAATTCCGTGAGCGTCCATCCCGAAACGAGAATGGTCCCCATGGCGACCAGGGTCCAGATGAATTGCTGACGAACGAAAGTGGTGTATCTCGCCGAACGGAGTTGTCCGGCCAACTGCTGCACCCACATCGCCCAGATGGAAAACGCTATCCAGCACGCCAACAAACCGCGGAAGAGTTGAATCGGAGCACCCACCCAACTGACGAACCACCCGTGGTTGACGATGTTCGCAGGCCAGAAGGGCGCGGCCGGAACGATAGCGCCCGCAGCAAAGGCATACAGCAGAAACCCGATCGAGGCGCAGAGTCCGGCGTATCGGGCGCTGGCGGGAAGCGTCCTCGTTCCCCAGGTCAACACGAAGCTCGCGCCCAGCGCACCGGGGAATGCAAGCGCATAGCGTGCGGCAATGCTCGCCGCCGTGACGCCTCCGGTGACGCCGATCAACGCAACCAGCATCACCACGGGTACGTAGATCCATCGTCCAGGAAGGTTTACTCCGAGGCGGATGGCCTCCAGCCGCGCGAAGTCAAGCAATAGAACAAACGACACCGTCATGAGCATGACGCGAACGACTGCGAATGCCGCGCCATCGCCAACAATCAAGGCCGACAAATCCAGCCATTCACCCACGCCGTGGACAAACGCAAATCCGCTAAGCACAGCCCATGCTTCGCCACGATCTTTACTTCTTGCGATCGCCAAACAAGTGGTGCCGAGCAGGATAAATGCCAGACCGTAGAAGAAGAAAATGAAGTCGAGCTGGTTAATGAAGAAGGTCGACATTGCATGCCCCTGTGCGATGGGAAAATCCCATTCATGAGCGCGTTCGCCCCTATCCAGGGGCTCAATGGCGTGACGGACGCGTGACGACGCGAGTGTTCATACCTCATACCTGATCGAGCCGCACATACTGACGTGTCATGCAAACATGAATACGCCTGCCGCTCAGACTGACGTGCGGCCTTAAAAGTCAACCGAACCTGGGAGTCGGGTCATGATGACGTGGTTCGACCGGTGGGTTGCGTTGCATCGAACTGTCGTACGTTCTACATGGTTGCGCCGCGACGTTCGCGATGGCGCTCTCCTGCTGGCCATCGCTGGTATTGCTTATGCCCTTGCGCATTTCTTCGACCTGCCCCGGCGGATATTCGCCCTGGCACTGGCTTACCGAAAATGGGAAATGGATGATCTTCTATTTGTAGGCATGGTTCTTAGCGTGGCAGGGCCTGCCTACGGCATCCGCCGTTACAAAGACTTCAGCCGGGAAATGAAGGGGCGACTGCGCGCCGAGCGTGAAGCGCGCATGCTTTCCGGGCATGATCATTTGACCGGGCTTCCCAATGAACGCTTCTTCGCCGAGCGACTTGATGAAGGCCTTGGCGCCATGGCTGATGGAGACCGGGCAGCGACCCTGGTGGTGGTTATCGAAGGGTTCAAACGAGTCGTTGATCTACACGGTCATGTTGTCGGGGATAAGGTGCTCATCGATTTTGCCGGGCGGATGGCGGCATTGCTTCGCGAGGGCGTCATCCTGGCAAGGACAGGAGGTGATGCCTTCGCGATAGCCATGCCGAAAATTGACTCGCTGGACGAACCGGCGGGGCTTGCTCATCGCATTGTCGTGGCGATGTCACAGGCTTTCTCGATCAGCGATACCGCCGTGAATGTCGGCGTAAGCATTGGCATCGCCATTGCGCCGAACGACGGCGTGACATCGACGACGTTGATTCAACGTGCCGAACGCGCACTTTATCGGGCCAAGACCGAAGATCGATCATCCATCCGCTTCTTCGAGTCGGAAATGGACGCTCATATCGAGCGACGCATTCTTATGGAGGGAAGGTTGCGCAAGGCGGTAGAGCGTGATTCCATCGTCCCGCATTACCAGCCACTTGTCTCGTTGGACGACAATAGGATCGTCGGTTTCGAAGCGCTGGCGCGATGGAACGACGACATGCTCGGTGACGTACCCCCGGACATATTCATTCCGCTTTCGGAAGAGATCGGCCTGATCGGCATCCTCGGCGACCAGGTGTTTCGTCGCGCCTGTGCCGATACACGCGACTGGCCCGGCGATTTGTTCATGGCGTTCAATGTATCGGCCGTGCAACTCAGGGATCCAGAGCTCGCTCCTCGAATTCTGGCTGTGCTTGAGGAGTATGCGTTCAGTCCTCCCCGTCTGGAGATCGAAATCACGGAAAGCGCCCTGGTGGATCACGTCGATGACGCGCGATTCGCCATGGAGCACCTGCGCGGTCACGGGGTACATATCGTGATTGACGATTTCGGGACGGGCTATGCCACGCTGGCCCAACTCCTGTCATTCCCGCTGGACAAGATCAAGATCGACCGGCGCTTCGTCACGAATGTCGTCAACGACCACGACAGCCTCGTGGTCGTTCGCGCGATCGTGGGCCTGGCCAACGGTTTCGGTTTGACGTCCACTGCCGAGGGTATTGAGGATGCCGAACAACTGAGCTGCCTCAAACGAAACGGATGCGCACAAGGACAGGGCTATTGGTTTGGTCAGGCCGTGCCCGCCGCGGACATAGCGGCCCTTCTGGCGAAGAGTTCAACAAGACAGGCATCCCGACATCGCGCAGGTGGCTTGAAGGGTGGCGCAGGGAACGTGATGGAGCTCCCCTGATTCAGAGCACGCAGGTCAGCAGTGCCGCGAATGAAGCGGTTAACTCAATGACGCACGGAAACCTGACCTGCTCGTGGGTAGACTATTGCATCCAGTTGATTCGACCAGCAAACTTTGACTCATGCGAGCAACGAAAGATTTAGATGATCTCGACAGCTGGCGCCATCATCCAGACCACGCGCCTGATCCTGGATCCCTTGCGCGACGAAGACACTCCAACGGTGTTCGCCTACCGCAGCGATCCGGCTTCCAGTCGCTACCAGGGCTGGAAGCCGACCGACGAGGCCGAGGTTGCGCAGTTCATCGCCGACCAGCGGGCGCAACCTTTCGGCACGCCCGATAGCTGGTGCCAGTTGGCGATTCGCCACCGGGCATCGGGGGACCTGCTGGGAGACTTCGGAGCGCACTTCCCGCCTACCCTCCAAGACCCCATCGAGTTCGGCCTGTCGTTGCGGCCTGATGCCCAGCGCCAGGGCTTCGCACGCGAAAGCATGGAAGCGGCGATCGACATGGCTTTCAACCGATGGGGCTACCGGCGTGTTGTCGCCTCGGTGGATCCGCGCAACACGGCAAGCGCGGCGCTGTGCCGTGCCTTGGGCATGCGCCAGGAAGCCCACCACGTGGAAAGCTATCTTTTCCGCGGCGAATGGGTGGACGACGTGGTGTTCGCCCTGCTGGCACGCGAGTGGCGGAAATAAGCCCTTCACGTTCGACCCATTAGCGTCGGAACCTCCGAAGGCAGGGCTTGGCGCCGATGCGCGACACCGTAGGGCATCACGGCACGGACAACGCGGAGCGCACCCCCACCGGCGTCACACGCGACGCCGGGCAGGGCCGCCGCCGCGGCATAGGCGCGTTCTTGCCCTTCGCAGGCCCCGCCATGGTGGTGTCGGTGGCGTATATCGACCCGGGCAATTTCGCCACCAATATCGAAGGCGGCGCGCATTACGGCTATGCCCTGCTCTGGGTGGTGCTGATGGCCAACGTCATGGCCATGCTGTTCCAGTCGCTCTCGGCGCGCCTTGGCATCGTCACCGGCAAGAACCTGGCCGAACTTTGCCGCGCCCACTTCCCCGCTCCCCTGGTGTGGGTGATGTGGGTGGTGAGCGAGCTGGCCGCCATGGCCACCGACCTTGCCGAATTCTTAGGTTGTGCGATCGGATTGTCACAGCTGTTCCACATGCCGTTGATGGTGGGCATGGTGCTGACGGGCGTGGCCACCTACGCGCTGCTGATGCTGGAGCAGCGTGGCTTTCGTCGGCTGGAGATCGTCATCGGAGCCCTCGTCGGGGTAGTTGGCGTGTGTTACCTGCTGGAAGTGTTCATCGCTCCCGTCGACTGGGCGGCGGCAGGCTTCGGCCTGGTCACCCCGAAACTTCCCGATGGCGCCGCGCTGACCCTCGCCATGGCGATCATCGGCGCCACGGTGATGCCCCACGCATTGTTCCTGCATTCGGGACTTACCGCCCGGGCCTTGCGTGCGAAGGACGACATCGAGCGCCGCCAACGGGTGAAGTATTCGGACATCGAAGTAGTGATCGCGCTCGGCGTGGCCGGGTTGATCAACATCGCCATGGTGTTGATGGCGGCCGCGGCGTTCCATGCCGGCCATGCGGATGTGGCGAAGATCGAAACGGCTTATCACACGCTGCTTCCGTTGCTTGGCGGTGCGGCGGCCACGGTATTTCTGGTGTCCCTGGTGGCTTCGGGACTATCCAGCTCCGTCGTGGGCACGCTGGCCGGCCAGATGATCATGCAAGGCTTCGTCGATTTCCGCATCCCGGTCTGGGTACGTCGCCTGGTGACGATGCTCCCGGCTTTCGTGGTGGTGTGGATGGGCATCGATGCCACCCGCGCGCTGGTGACGAGCCAAGTAGTTCTGAGCATGGCGTTGCCGTTCCCCATGCTGGCGCTGCTGTGGTTCTCCACCCGCCGCGGGCTGATCGGCCATGCATGCGGCAAGGCCCTGCTGGCCGGCGCCATCATCGCGGGAATCGTGGTGCTGGCGTTGAACGTGGCGCTGTTGTTCCATGCGGCAGGCGTGTCGCTGCCAGGCGTTGGTTGAGGCGAGGCGGTTACCTGCGTCGAGCGTCATAGCTAGACTCTAGCTAACTCCCCAGTCCTGCGCGCTTTCCTTCTTCATAAGGCGAGGGGATATCTTCATATAGATGTCGTAGGCCTCGTTCCTAATAGCCAAGATCGACTGATTGAGCCACCCGTCATTGTCCTTCGCGTGGGGATGGTTAATCGCAAGAAATCCCTCTCGTTCCGCAAGCGCTCTCGAAGTATTGATCATCGTCGCTATGAGGTGCCGTACATCTTCTCCGATGTCTCCAAGCTCGCCCAGGCGTGTCATATACGAACGCATACTGTCTGTCGGTTCCACCTGTTTAGGAACGAGTTCTTCGGCAAGATTGTGCTCGGTAATACCAAAATCCAGGAAATATCCCAGACTCGTTTCAATCAAGCAGACATCCTCAAGCACAGCCAGCGCAAGGCTAGCCGCCGCTGCGGAGGATTTTGCACGAGCGAGGCGCATCTCCTCAGTCCTCTCGATTTTTCTCGAGCGGTCTTGCCATCCCGCGATCCCAATAGCGACCACCGCACCCACCAACGCCAGGAGGGCGCTCGCAACGGTTCCTATGGCTGACCACTTGGTCCAGAAGTCTGCCGCGGAAGAGTTGTTTGCGTTTACGAACTGTACGAGACCAGGGGCTATCACGTAAGTGAACCTCTAGAGTTGAAGGGGAAAGCACAATCAAAGGACGGAACAAAGCATTTCTTGCGGAATTGTGTGCAGCGGAATCGAGGCCGCAAGTGTGGCTTGGCACCCCTTGGGTGGTCCGTCGCATAAGTGGCCTAGGTCGAGACACTCCTAGCCGCAGTACTAGTTCACCATTACACGTCTGATGCGGGCTAGAGCAACTCGACCAGTCGCCGGCTAACGGCTTGGAGCACTACTTACGTAACGGGTGCGGCACCAAGACAGAGCTCACGAGGTCGAATGCGGGAACCGACCTCGGTCAAATGGTGACGCTCAAGGCGTAAAACCTCTTCGCACTGAGTCCCTATGTTGCTGCCACGCTTCGCGACTTCTCGGGTTTATTTTTATGAGACCAACAAGCTCATCGAGCATTTCAGGGTACAAATAGAGAGGCGAATTCACCATTTCCAAAAAGAGATCACCGTCCGCTGTAGGGGCCGGACTATCCCCGTAGACCGCATTCTTCCAAAGCAACGCGCTTTTCGATCGGTGGGTGGGGGCGTCGAGGATCTTTTCCAGTCGCCCCTGACAAATGCGAAAATCGCGCGCTTTAGCGACGTCGCTCGCTGCGAGCATACTTTGAAGATGAAGATAGTGAAGGTGCTCCCGCTCGGTGGACACGTCCATCCCCCCGTGGAGGATCTGACAGTACCGTCGCAACTCCCAGACCGTCTGATCAAGCTCATGCAGAGGCCAGCCAACAATGTCAAACGAGAATTCTAGGTAACGATCTACACCGCACTTTGCGATGTGACGAAAAAAATCCATCGAATTAGAGGTGAACGTTGGTGGGAATCGCACAGTCTTCGCGAGGTCGAGCGCCTTGAGAAGGTCATGCCCCACCGCCGCTGCAGGCACCCGGTTGACTAGCAAGATATACTTTAGATATTTTTCAAGAGCCTGCTGCGACGACCAGAGAAACTGGGCTACAAGTCCAGAACAAAAGGCGAGTCGCGCTGTCAAGTAGTCGCCGTCCGCGGTGTCACGAAAGCATCGCTCAGCAAAATTATTTATTTGCATAGTGATTTGTCGTCTGTCGGCCATGCTCCACCTCACGAACTGCCCAACAGGGCGTCTTCGGATAGCGTAGCGACATGCGTGGAAGTCGCAACCTGTGCGGATGCCACCGCGATGAGCGGTGGTTCGCAATGTTGCGCCACCCCAGAAAGCACTGTGCTATGGATACCTTCGCTTGATCGATTGTCGGATCGAAATCAGGTGTACGCTGATGTTGACAAATAAAAGAAGCTTCGGACTAAAAATCCGTTTGTGGTAACGCGGTGGGGTTCGATTTCCCCTCCCGGTATCGTGACCTAGAACGTTTTTTGAGAAATCCGTTCCGGCCCGCAACTGTTGGCGCAGCCCACAATACCGTGATCTTGAGCAAAAACTTTAACTCACGGGCCATTCTGCCGAGGCCGCGCCAATGGGGTCCAGCGATCTCCTTCTGCGATCAATGGCTGTCAGTAGGCCGAATTTCTAGGCGCGCGCCCTGCCCGTTCTTAGGTAAATTTAGAGTCCAAGGTGATTCGCTGCTGAAAGAAAGCCGTCGGCTCTAAAGTATTCTCCCATCGCCATCAAATCTAGGACTGATGGCCCCGTTAGACTTAAAGCGCCGAGGATTCGGGGGACTATTATGGAATCAATACAAACGCGGGTCCTCACTAGGCCGCGCCCCTTGCGCACCGCTTACTTCATACCCCTGTCAGAAGAATCGCATCCAATTCTTGATGCAATTTTTTCGCGCACTCATACCATGTGGGGCGGTCGCTTCTCGCTCATTATCCCATGTGTCGACGGTATTCCATCTGTTGCCTATTGGCCATGGCTCAAGACATTCGATCCAGACGTCATCTACTCTTACGTTCAATTGACGGATGCCCAGCAAGCCTCCATCCATGAAGAAATCTATCCTTCCGAACTCCGACTTCATGCAGATGGTCTCGATCCGCAAAATCCACGTTATGACCCGGACCTCCCGGTAGCACCTTTGTCTGTCAGCACGGTGCTGCCGTTTGCTGCAATGCCTACATTTCTAGATCAAAAACGCGGCATTCGAGTCGTGGGAACGATGGGGCGAACAGAAAACGACCGGTTTCTGATGGATAGCTTCGGATCTAATTTTCATATAAAGAACCTTCTTAGGGCCAGACTCGCCTCATTCGGATCGTCGTTGTTGGTCATAGATGACGCCGACCATCTGCCGCGGCACGCGTTTGTCGATCAGAGCGAAACCGTTGTTCCGGATAGTACCTCGCTCTTACGGATGATGGCCGACAACCCTCGCGACCGTGGGCTCGCTCAGCTATCTGCGGCCAATTGCCCACGCTTGGTGCTAGACGATCGAGTCTGGGCAAGCAGCTTCAATCTTGTTATCGGTTCGACCGTCGCGGACCGATTGATGTTTTGGAACGCGCGATTCTTTTCCGCCGGCTATCGGGATGGCCAGGACGTTGATCTTTGTATTCCACCTAAATGTCTTCGTGACGAAGCATTCACCGCCGCGCTAGGGGCGTTCCTGACTAGACGTAACTTCGTCAATGAAGGCTATGGAAACGGACCGAATCGCGTGACCATGAGATCCATCAGCCTAACGGGCGACGAATTGGACGCTCTTCTTCCACGTCTCTTGGGTGCCGTACCACATCAGAGTTTCACTAAGGAACACATAGGCGCCATTGATGCCTGCGTTCCGAATGTGCGAGCGTTAGAGTACGCGAATATTGCAGTGGGGCAGCATACCTTTAGACCCCCCTCGCTATGGAAGGAAAGTTACGCGTCGGGTCCAGAGCTTCGACTGATTCCACCATATCCTGAACACATGCGGTTGGTGCCGCCGGAGCAGGTCGACGCGGCCCTTGGCGCTTGGGCAGTTGACCTCGATATCGAGCGATCAACGGACCACTCACCCTATTCCAATGTCCGGCACCGGTGGCGATTACCTCGACGATTGAGGGTTACTCGTGCATTTACGCTGCACTATCAACTGAACGAGCCCAATGGCCAAGTTATTGGACCGCGCGTTGATTCCGGCGGCCTGCTCACTGTATTCGCTGTTCCAGATGCTGCGCTGCCATCCATAACCTTACCTACTGACTATGACGCGATTCGAATTGCGCTGGAAAAAGGCCGTGATTGGACGCCCGCTGACGGTCGCGGCCGATGGGATCAACTTCCCCAGCTTTGCTACGCAGCACAGCGCTCCGATGCGGGCCAACACTTCTTCGGCGTATTTCAAATGTTTGGAGATTTGAATGCAGCTCGATCGGTCATTCTTCATCGCTTTTGGCGCGATCAGCTAGCAAGGCTTGGTGCAACCGATCAACGAGCTCATCAACGCCATGATGTGGTGCTGCGACACATCGAACGTCGAATGAAAAAAGCCCCGCTAAACCTAGCCGAGTCGCAACAACGGATAACGCTTGCGAACATAGTTCTTCAAGCCGCTGACGCAGAGCGATTGAATACGCCGAGCCGCTCGTGGACCGGCCTCTTGGAGGATTTCGAGGCCCTAGTTGCCAATTTTAATGCCGAAAACCCGCTGCCCGATCAACCGGAGCGAGACAAAATTGAGGAGAAACGGATCACAGAACATGGACTACGCCGTCATGTACAACTTCTGTGCAAACTAGGCGTTCTCCATCAAGGTTATGAAATAAAGTGCTCCAAATGCCTACACAGAAACTGGATTGCCCTAGGTGACCTGAATCCTTCAATCATCTGTCAGGTATGTCACAACTCTACTAGAGCGCCAGTAGACCAACCTTGGCAATTCCAACTTAATGGCTTTCTTCGAGAAGCGCTTAGGAGACACGGCATAGGCCCACTATTTTGGGTTCTGAGTCGCTATCAACAGCACAACAGAGGCTCATTTTGGTTTACTGGGCCCATCAATATCTTTTTTGATGAGAATTCCTATCAAAAACGCATGCCTGAGACGGACATCGACTTGACCATGGTTGACCAGGGGCAGGTAATCATGTGCGAAGTTAAGCAGTCGGAGAGAGTTTTCGAGAAACCACTTGCCTTCGCGGAAGCAGTCAAAAAATTGAGGCCCGATGTCGCGCTTGTGGCCGTGATGGAACCATCGTCACCTGCTCTGGAAGCTAAGTATGAGCAGTTTAGGAATGCTTTGGCCGGCACTGGTATTGAGCCAAAGCTCATGACACTTAATGAAGATGAAGATATCTCCAATGAGCCATGGTTCTAAGCGATAACGTTGACCGTTATCTGCTGGCTCCCGGACGTCACCGGCAGTCCTGTAAAATTCTGTTATACGAGCATTCGGACACACAACTCAAAGGAGTTTCTTCGCCTTCGGCAACTTGCCCGTGAGGGACTTCTTTTCGCCGACCGCCCCACGGGTCCGGTCAACATCATCGAAAGCTTTCTCAACGGCCCCCATGAATGCGGCATAGCCCACACCGCAAGCCTTGAGCCAAAAATAGAGCTGTACTGGGTCTAGACGAACATCCCCAGCTTCCACGTGGGAAATGTATGGCTGCGAGAACCCGAGCGCACGGGCCAGCTCGACCTGCGTAAATTTTGCGCCAAGCCGAACTTCCACCAGCAGGGCTAGAAACCTGCGGTGTTCTTCCTTGTGTATCGACTTTCTGCCCGTTCCAGACTTCGGCATGACCAGCGCGCTCAGAGAATGAAGCGACGCTAAACATCTCTGCCTGATATTCCGTCTTCGAATATTCCATGTTGTTATATTGTCGCTAAGCAACCGTGAGGCCTCTGCGATGAAAACGCCGCCGATTGCAGCTTTACTCTCTGGGCGCCGCCCAGGCAAATGGAGCCACTTTGGTGGAGGCCTTGCCGCTGGCACGCGGTGCGCTCCTCTACTTCACCGGCTTCGACAAACACATCGCTGACTCGCACTGTTGAAAGGAATCGACGCATGTTTAACGACACCCTCATCGCCCTCGGCATCACCGTCGCCGGACTCATTGCCTTTACCGTCGTCATGGGACGCCGGGAGAAGGCGGCCATCATGGCCTTGGGGGCCGCTGGCCCCTTCCGCGTAAAAAGCTTTCAAGCGAACATCGACCGCGCGCGCAATGAAGTGCACATCTCTGTAGATGGCCACAGGACCTTTTGCGCCCCTTTAGGCCACCTAATTGTCGAACACAAGGTGGAAATCATAGCGGTGGCGCACGAGAAGAAGCCCAAGGGACCCTGGGGTAGCATCACCCTACCCTCAAACCCACGCCGGCTGTTGGCGACGGGCCGCTATGTGGCATCCCGTGACTGGGCAGAAACGATATGGACCTCGGTGGAAACCGGAAAGACCTGGGTGAAGCTTCGGGCTGTCTGCCTGCCCGCTTACTACGCCCAGCATTGGGCCGGCTGGGAGGAAGAACATGCCAATGTCCTGACGGACCGCATGGACGTGCCCCTGCCGAACAGCAGCGCTCGCGCATTCAAGTTATGGCTGGACCACCACAAGCGGGAGCTCTTCCCCGACCACGCAGCCGCGCGCGCAACATGGGACCAGACGTGTGTAGAACTGCTCCGAGCATGCCGGCAACAACGCGATCACCGCGGTAACTCTGCTGAAGCTTTTGAAACCTGGTCATTCTCCGCTCAACCCATGATTGCCTACCTCGTGATTGAGGCGGATGGTTCAGCCTTTTGGGCATGGGGCGAGACGCCGATGCTCGAGCCGGTGGACAAGCCCCGTTTCAAGTTGGCTGGAGACAGGCTGACCGTCGTCTCCGGTGACGATAACCGGTCGTTTCCCGTGCCGGCTGACCGGATAACAACTTTGCTGGCTTTGCGACGCCGAGGCGTTGTCCGGATGGGTTGAACTCCACCGTTCAGTTCCAGTCGCCAACCGCCTGCTTGGTCTCACGCCACGACAGCCACGCGCCGTGCGTGATGCCGACCGAGCAACACCAGCGCCAACCCGGAAGCGGCAAACACCGCGCCCATCATCGATACCGCGACATAGCCCAAACCCGCGGAAATCACCGCGCCACCGGCGGCGGCGCCCAGCGCATTGCCAAGGTTGAACGCGCCGATGTTCACAGACGAAGCCAAACCCGGCGCTTCGTGAGCCGCCTGCATCACACGCATCTGCACCGGTGGGACCACGGCGAACGCGGCAGCACCCCACAGCAGCATGGCGATGGTCGCGCCGACATGGCTGCCGGCAAGCACCGGCAGAGCGACCATCACCAGTGACAGCGCGATCAGGAAGGCGATCAGGCTACCGTCGAGGGAACGATCGGCGAGCTTGCCGCCGATGGCATTGCCGATGGTGAAACCGATGCCGATCACCACCAGCATGGCGGTGATGAAGCCGGCGCTGGCGTGGGTGATGTTGGTCAGCACCGGCGCGATGTAGGTGTACACGCTGAACATCGCCGCCGAACCCAACACCGTGGTGCCCAGCGCGCCAAGCACCGCCGGGCGCGCCAGCACCTTCAGCTCGCGCCGCACATCGGGCATCTTGCCGGCTTCACCCTTGGGCAAGGCCAGGGCCAGCGCCGCCATGGCCAGCACGCCCAGGCCCGCGGTGGCGGCAAAGGCCATGCGCCAACCGATCGCGTGGCCAAGCCATGCCGCCGCTGGTACGCCGCCGACGTTGGCGATGGTCAGGCCCATGAACATGGTGGCCACGGCACTGGCGCGCTTCTCGCGTGGCACCACGCTTGCGGCCACCACCGAGCCCAGGCCGAAGAAGGCACCGTGGTTCAGGCTGGTGACCAGGCGCGAGGCCAACAGCCAGCCGTAGCCGGGCGCCAGCGCAGACAGCAGGTTACCCACCGTGAAGATGCCCATCAGCGCGATCAATGCCGTGCGCGCCCGCACCCGGCCCAGGGCCAGCGTCATCAGCGGTGCACCGATCATCACGCCCACGGCATAGGCGCTGACCAGCATGCCGGCCGTGGGAATGGACACGTGCACGCCATCGGCGATGACCGGCAACAGGCCCATCGGGGCGAACTCAGTGGTGCCAATGCCGAACGCGCCGACGGCCAGCGCCAGCAGGGGCCAGTTGGTCTTCATGGGGTTTCCGTGAGGGAATAAGGATGCTGCATTGCAAGATGAACCATGCGGCCCGCCTTGACAATCCGCCCGTCGTTCCCATCACTAGTGAATCCAATTCACAGGTTTGCGCCATGGATAACCGAACCGGGGAAATGCAGGTATTCGTGCGCGTGGCGGAAACCGGGAGTTTTTCCGAGGCCGCGCGCAAGCTGCGAATGACGCCATCGACGGTGAGCAAACTGGTCTCACGCATCGAGGAACGCCTGGGCGTGCGCCTGGTGGAGCGTTCCACGCGCGCGCTGGCCCTTACCGCCGAGGGCGTGGCGTATTTCGAGCGCAGCCAAGCCCTGCTTGCGGAGCTGGACGACATCGAGAGCAGCCTGGGCCAGCATCACGCCCAACCGCAGGGCACGGTAACGGTCAATGCGTCCGTCGCGTTCGGCATCATGGCACTGGAGCCGATCCTGCCGGCCTTCTGGGCTCTCTATCCCGGCATCGTGGTCGACCTTTCCCTTTCCGACACCATCGTCGACCTTTACCTCGATCGCACTGACGTCGCCTTCCGCGTGGGCAAGTTGCAGGATTCAAACCTGCATGCCAGGCGCCTGGGACAGGCACGCCGGATGATCGTGGGCTCGCCCGACTACTTCGCCCGCCACGGCACGCCGCGCACCGTGCAGGACCTGGACCATCACAACTGCCTTGGCTTCAACTTCCGTCGCGCCGCGCCCATCTGGCCGATGAAGGATGGCGGCCGCGTGGTGGCGCGAACCCTGGGCGGCTCGCTGCTGGCCAACAATGGCGAGACCGTCCGCCGCATGGCGCTGGCAGGCGTAGGCCTGGCTCGGCTGGGTTCGTTCAATGTCACCGAGGATGTCGCCGCGGGCCGGCTGGTCGAAGTGCTTGAAGCATCAGGCGTGGACGATCGCGAGGAGATCAACGCCGTGTACCTGGGTGGCACGCGCATGGCGCCGCGGGTGGTTGCCTTCCTTGATTTCGTGGTGCCCCGGCTGCAGGCATTCCTCAAGGCACGCGCCTGAGCCTTAATCATCCGAAGACACCCAGCTGTTCGCGTTGCCGTCTTCGATTCGGCGCATCAAGGGGAAATACTCTTCCGCCGCTTCGACAACGGCGAGCTCGAGCGCTTCGTAGCGAATGTCATTGCGCTCGAGCACCCGCATTGCACCGATGAGCCCCGGGATCTCCGAAGCATGCTTCTTCAGCACGTCCTTGAGCACGCCTGGACCTGTGAGGTCCGACAGGTCACGCCCGTACTCCTCCGCGCCGCCGGGTCGGGGTTTGTTGAAAAATCCAGGCTTGAGCGCGGCGCGTTCAATCATCGTCTCCACGACACGATCCAGCAACGGATTTCCTGCGTGCGAACCGAGGTGGCTGGTGTTGATGTCCCAATCGAGTCCCAGCAAGGCCTGGCTGACCGGTCCACCGGACAACAGCTGGAAGGGGCCTGCCCGGAGCTCTCCGACGCTGACCCAATCATTGAGGATGACATCGTCCATGTCGACGTACAGACCGCCATGTCGCTTGAGTATCCAGCCGAATCGCAGAACGTCCATGGCCGCGGCATTACAGGGGTGGGTGCCGTCACGCGCGGCGGTGTACAGCTTGCCTGCTGGCGTCTTCAACCAGTCCAGGAACGCCGGATCCCGGCGCAGGTCGTTGACTTCGACATGGGCCGGCGCAAGCGTTGTCTTAAGCCCCTGTACCTTCGAAGCGTCGTTCAGATCAACGTGCAACTGGGAAGTCCATCCACTGTTGTCGTCGCGGGCTGTCGCGGCGTTCTCCGTGACCCTGGCAAGCCACGTCGCCGATGGCGGCTCACCGCCCGTCCACCCGTAGCCGATGGTTTTGGACAGCGGCCGCGCATCGATGGGCGGAGCGGGAATCGAGGGCACTTCGATAGTGGCAAATTTCGTCGGAGTATCGAGGACCACGGTAACCGCGCCTTCCTGCCATCGACCCCCAGCACGCCTGAACACACGAGCGGGTCGGTCGATGCTTCGCCAGGCCTGGAAATCAAAGTCGAACGCGACCTTGATCCGCTCACTCCCCGCCAGGAAACGTTCCATCGAACCATTAGCCGTGCTGCTTTCGATGCCGTCGATAGGCAACAGCAGCTTCGTCGGGCGCGAGAATCCGCCGCCGGGACCTTCCCAGTTGGCCAGTTCCTGTTTCGCAACATCCTCGATCCGAACCAGTCGCCAGTGTCCTTGGCGGTCCAGGCGAACAACTGGCGCATCGTCAAGCTCGGGATAAGCCTGGGTCAAGTGCGGAAGCAGGCGCGCCAGCTCCAGATCGCCCGTATCGGGAACTGCGCGGGCCATGATGCCGTCGACCTGGACAAAGCGTTGCGTCTGCCCTTGCAATACGGTGCTGTAGTAGCCATTGACCGAACCGGTTGGAAAGTCGTCTGGCGTGCTGGGTGTGACATAGTTGGCGGCTAGTGGTGCGGTTGCGCGAACACTTTGGGCGGCCACAGCGACCAGGACCTTATTCGTCGCCTGCATGTCCATGGAAGCCACGATGGACTTGGCATCGATCATTGCGGATGCCTGGAGCTTCTGGCGGTCGCTCGTTGGCAGCGCCTGGAGCACCTTGTCGACCAACGGTACGGCATGCGCCGCCGACGTCTGTGGGATCACGAGCGAGCCGACGGCTATGCCAGCCACCCGATGCGATCCGCCGGGCGTGCGGACCAGTATCACGGATGTGCCACCACGGCCGAACCGCGCCACCGACAGCCCGTGACTGATGACGTCCCCTGTCTGCGAATCCAGGCCACCCTGGAGCACCTCGATGGATCGATCGGCCGACCATGCTGCTAAGGATGTAAGCCCGGTCAATAGCAAGGCCTCGCTGTCTGCGTCGTACCGTCCGGAGAGCGCGCGGTAACGTGCCGCGATAACGCGGGAAAACATGCCAAGATCGCCCAACGCATCGGCGAGCCCGTCGGCGTCCGGCTCACCCCGCGCGAGCGGCCCAAGGGTCTGGTCGGCCAGCACCGCAATGGCATCGGCGCGTGTCAAGCCAGGATATCGATACTGAAGCTGTGCCATCGCCGCATCGTCGCGGGCATCGGGCGCTGGCAGGCGAGGTCCGGCCGCAACCTTGCCCGCGGCAAGGAAATCATCGGTCTGGAGGGAAGCCTCCAGGTCGAATGCGCGCAGGCATGCACGCTCGATCGCTTTTACGTGGCGCCTTACCCATGCGTCGCTGGCCTGGTTGACCAATTGGCGGCGCGCCTGCAGCGTCGCCACACCCGTCGACGGCACATGACTATTGCCTAAGGTCGGCTGTTCAGCCAACACTACGTCGAGGATGCCCGGGATGCCGACACGCTCTCCGCGCGGGGCATTCCGTGTCGCGCCGTAGAAGCCGCCCGGCTGGCGATGCAGGATGAACTCGCCACCATCGGGTACGGGCCCCGTCCTTGGATTGAGCCAATAGGCTGTTACGCCGTTGTCGTCTACCACGTGCACTTTCTTGCCTAAGGTATCGGCCAGGAATTGCGCATAGAACGCCTCGCCGATCGCATGCAGCGGCTCGTCGTGCCTCGGGAATGTCGACAGCATGCGGTTGAGGATGTCGCCGATGGCAACGCGGGTCGCGGCGCCATCGAACCAAGACGGTGGCGGTTCACCACCCCAGATGCGATCGAGGTCCGCACGCGTCACGCCGGTGATGTCCTGCAATCGCGTGATGGAGTCCTGCGTGCCGCGCCTGTCGGCCATGGAGAACGAACGCGACAGCAAGCCGGCGTCGTCCACGCCGGAAAAGTCATCCAGGTTAAGCGCCCAAAGGCTGCCGCTTCGCCGGATGGCTGGTGCGTACTCGGCAGCGTTGCTTGGGCGCAGGCGCCACGTGCCGTCGCCGCCGCGGCTGGCAGCCAGCACAGTCGTTTTGCCAGAAGGCAGTTCCAGCTGGACGAAAGACTGGCCAAGCACATGGATGATGCCGTCGTTGGAGGGTTGCTGGCCGGCCACCATGGCCGCCACGGGGCGGACCATGGCATCGGCGTCGAATCGCACCAGCCCATCGGGGGAAGTGCCGCTGAGGGGGACGAGTCGATATCCCGCCTGCCGGAGGCTCGCCTTCGCACCCGCCCGGCCTGAGTAAATGCCAAAAGCAAGGTCAAGTATGTCCACGCCCGCTCCAACGATGCCCGCGCCATCGCCCCGGCTGGCGTCGACGCCACCTCTGACCAGGCTTAGGCCGATGAAGCTGCCGAAGGCTACCGTGCGCATCCGGTTGAGGCCGGCCACGCCGCCAGGCACGGGCGTGATGAGCAGTTCCAGAATCTCCGAGGCCATCTCCAAACCGGCCTGCACGGCGTAGTCCCAGTCCCGTTCTCCACTAGGGGTTGCCAGGCGGGCCACATTGGCCCTTATCCGCGAGTGGGCGAAGTTCAAGCCTGGGGATGCCAGCTTCCATGGCAAGCGGACTATCGATGAAGCAACGCCGGACATTCGCGATGAAAACCGACTATCTACCACCAACTCGACGGCGGGTACCGGAAGAAGCGCCGACACGGTATCGCGAAGCAACGCCGCAACCGGGTTCAGGCCGGGTAGCGGCGCATCTGCCTGGGCGAGCGACGAACGCAGTGCAACCGCACGTTCCCGATCGTCTCCCGACAGCTGTGCCAGCAGCCATGGCGCTGTGAGGTCCGCCGTTGCATTTAGCCATGCCTCCGCTTGTGTCAGTTCGCTGAACACCCGCAAGGGTTGGTCAGGACGGCCCATGGCATGGGCGACAATGCCTACGCCCTCTACGCCGTAGGTGAAGAAGGGCAATTGCACCCATTGCCCCACGCCCAGCGCCGGCACCGCGATGCCAAACTCGGCCCGGTAGCGACGCCAGTCGCTGCTGTCTTGCGGCAGGGTCGTAGCGCTTTGAAGACGCTGCCGTGCCGCGGCATCGACGCCCGTCGTCGCCGGCGAGCGGCCAGCATCCATGATGTCAAATAGCAGGGTTTTGGTGTGCAAATCGCGCAGGCGACGGTTGGCCCCCGAATCTGCCTCAAGCAACTGGTCAACCAGCTGCCCTCCCCGCGCACCCGGATCGACCGTGCGTACGATTTCCGCGAAACGGGAGACGCCCAGCGCCCATACCGGCGAACGGCCGGCCTGATCCCTGCTGATGAACGATGCGGCGGCGAAATCCCGGCCGGCGCCAAAATTCCAGGCAACTGCGTAGGCAAAATTCTGGCGAGCTGAGTCCCAGAGCTTGACCGAACGGCGCTGTGGTACCAGCTCGCCTTCGGCCAGGGTCCGGGGCAGGCGGGAATTTACTGTGTAGTAGTCGGTGTGCAGCCAGGCGTCCCGGCAATCCAGCGGGCCATCTGCCTGCGGCCCGATCGCAGCGTCCATGGCGTTGTTGATCTCATCCACGCAACCGTCCTCCCAGGTCTGCACCCTGGCCTGGAAATCGGACGATATGGTGGTGGCAAGGTTGCGGATTTCCGTGCGGAGCTTGAGATAAGCCTGCCACTCATGCTGCGGAAGCGCGCCCATGAAATCCTTCAGCTGGTCCAACGCCACCCTGCTGACGACAGCATCGTTCCACGTCGCGGCATCGCCCAGGAAAGTTGGCGCGCCCGGTGGCGATGGCAGGCTTTGTGCCGGCGGAAAAATATTGATCTTCTTGACCCCGGAACCGGGCATCGAAGGTTTGGACCCCGCGGCCGCAAGCGACTGGCGTCTTGGCGCCCAGGTGATGCGCCTTTGCGGCACCAGTTCAGCGCCAGCGACAGGCAAGCAAAACATCGTGCACGTGGCCACCTCGTCAGTTGGCGGCAACATGCCAGCTCCATTGCCAATCGATTGCAGGGCACCCCCCAGGCCGGGGGCCGCCAGTGCGCACAGTACAGCCTGCACGGTGGTAAGCCGCTCCAGCTTAATCCCGGGAAATTCGCGAGGTATTTCCCTGGGCAGCCGCTCATAAAAGTCAGATTCACCCAGCAAATCGAGACGGGGCCCAGCGAAGGTCGACGTGCCACGGGACGTCGTGGGGAACTCGTCAAAATATGCGTCGGTGAACGGGAACATGGGCTCACCGGGCTGCCACCAGTCGCAAACCAGGTTCCGCAGGCCATGAAAGGCGCGCGCCACTACATTTGCACTTGTCGATGGGGCCACGGAAACCGCCGGACTGGCCACGGCGGTTACGTTCGGTGTGTCCATGCGGCGTCAGGTACCCTCTCGATTGAGGGCTGCGAGTCTACGAAGTCCGCATGTACTACTTTTGTGCAATTCATCCGCCGACACCGCCAGCCGCCGCCGACCGAGCTACAAGGCGGCCGCGGCGGACTGGCAGGGGTGGTGATCGACCCGAAACACCTTCCCCGGCTTTGCCGCCGCCCCGCCCGCCAACGCCTGACCCGGACATCCGCCGACGGCTGGAAGCCCTAGGCCGGACGTAAGGCGCTGGCGGCCCGCATTCGGCGTATGATCCTTCGCTGGGGCGGCCCTGGCGGACACGCTAAGGCCATAGCATCAGTGCTCACATTGCGGAGTCGTGGGGATGCCAGACATCATTGATTTTCTCGAGCGCATCGGGTGCGAAACCGGCCTGCGCGATCAGGGCGACTTTCTTGCGCAAGCGCTCGAAGACGCCGGTATTGAACCTGCGCAACGCGAGGCCGTGCTTGCCGGCGATGCCGAGATGCTGCGTTCGCAGCTAGGCGGCGGCGCCATGTTCGAGCTGCAGATGCCGGCTGAAGAGCAGCCCGACGACGAGCACGAGCCGGGCGAGGAAGACGAGGAAGACGATCGCCCCGGTGACGACGGCCGCACGCAATTGCGTGGGCGGGATGTCCCGATGGCCTGCCTGCCTTAAAACCATGAGCGCGGTACGCCTCAGGCGCCGCGCCTTCTGGTGCCCAGCGTTGCTGCTGGCGTGCCTGCTGTTCGCCGCCTGCGCCCTGGGCAAGGCCGCTGAGCCGGTGGATCCCGGCCAGCTGCTCGCCCACGCGGACAAAATCAAGACGATCGACCATCCGCGCTTCGTGCAGATCATCAACGATCTGGGGGCCAAGCCCAACAGCCTGCAACCGGCGCAACTGGGTTACCTCCGGTTCCTCGAAGCTTGGCAGGTGGCCTATTCGGGGGACTACGACCTCGGCGGACGTCTGCTCACCCAGGTGATCGACAAGTCGGACGATCCCGTACTTCGCTTCCGCGCCACGGCCACCCTGATCAACATCCTGGGCATCGGCCACCGCTACGACGATGCCTTCGCGCGCCTGGCGCAGCTCTTGGACCAACTGCCTACCGTCAACGACGCCACCGCCCGCTTCCAGGGACTTGGCGAAGCGGCCCAAGTGCTGATCGCCGCGGGCCAGTACGACCAGGCCGCCAGCTACGCCGAGCAGATGATCGCCGACTACCCGAAGGGCGAGACCACCTGCAAGGGCATGTTCTTCAAACTCCATGCGCTGTTCAAGAGCGGCCGGTTGCAGTCGCTCAGCCCCGACTTCGCCGAAGGCGTCAACACCTGCGTGGGTGCCGGCGAAGTACTGGTGGCCAATACGCTGCGCGCGGATATCGCCGCCTTCGACATCCAGCAGGGTGCCAGCCGCGAGGCTATCGCCTTGCTGCAAACCAACTATGCGGACGTGCGCCGCGACCAGTACCCCAGCCTGATGTCTCAGTTCGATGCCTTGATGGCGCAGGCCTATTGGGAAACCGGTGATTCCGACCACGCCCGCAAGTCCGCCATTTCGGCGATCAACATGTCGATCAAGAGCGAGTACACCGAGCCCTTGAGCATTGCCTACGACGTGCTGTACCGGATCGCCAAGGAAGAGGGCAACACGCGCGCGGCGCTGGACTACCACGAGCAGTTCATGGCCGCCGACAAGGGCCACCTCAACGACATCACGGCACGCACCCTGGCCTACCAGATGGTGCGCCAGCAGGTGGAAGACAAGAAAATCCAGCTGTTTGACTTGAGCCGCCGGAACCAGATCCTGCAACTGCAACAGGAACTGGACCGCGAGGCGGTGAAGACCAGCCGTACGTACATCGTGGCGCTATTGCTCCTGCTGGCATCGATTGGTTTCCTGCTCTACCGCCTGCGCCGCTCGCAGTTGCGCTTCATGCACCTGGCGCGGCGCGACGGCCTTACCGGCATCTGCAACCGCCAACACTTCGTCGAAGAAGCCACCCACGCCCTGCGCTACTCGGCGAAGTCCTCGCGCAGCGCGTGCCTGATCCTGATCGACCTGGACCACTTCAAGACGGTCAACGATACCCATGGCCACGCGGTGGGCGACCACGTATTGAAGCGCACGGTGGCCGTGTGCCAGCGCTACCTGCGCTCGCGCGACGTCTTCGGCCGGCTGGGTGGCGAAGAATTCGGCATCCTGTTCCCCGAGTGCGGCGCCGAGCAGGCCCTGGCCCGGGCCGAGGAGATCCGCCAGGCCATCGCCGAAGTGCCGCTGGACCGCGATGCCGGCCATGTGATGGTGACGGCGAGCCTGGGCGTGGCCTCGGCCGAACGCAGCGGCTACAACCTGCACCGGCTGATGGTGGACGCCGACGATGCGCTCTACCGGGCCAAGCGCGAGGGTCGCAACCGGGTGGCCACGGCCTCCTCGGCAGCTTCCGGACGGGCCCCCGGTGACCTTGAGATTTCCTACGCGGGTGAATTGGGCTAGCCTGCGTACTGGTTTTCCCCTCCCCAGGAATCAAACCATGTCTCGTCGGTTGCTTACCTGCCTTGCCCTCGGCTTGGGGCTTGCGCTCGCCGTTCCCGTTGCCCTTGCCGCCCAACCCGAACCGAACACGCTATCCGACCAGGAAAAGGCCGACGGCTTCCAACTGTTGTTCGACGGCAAATCGCTCAAGGGCTGGCATTCGTACCTGCAGAAGGGCACCGGCAAGGACTGGAAGGTCTCCGACGGCGCCATCGTGCTGGAGAAGCGCATCAAGGACGATTCGGCCGACTTCGCCGACCTCGTCACCGACGCCGAATATGACAACTTCCACCTGAAGTTCGAATGGCAGATGACACCCTGCGCCGACTCAGGCGTGATGTTCTACGTGCATGAATCACCCGAATACCACTACACCTGGGCCACCGGCCCGGAGATGCAGATCGCCGACCTGGCCTGCACCCGCCCGGACAGCATCACCCTGTACGAGCGCTCGGGCGATCTCTTCGACCTGATCTCTTCCAACGTGGAATGGGTGCATGAATCGCCCCAGTGGAACCAGTTCGAGATCATCGCCAAGGATGGTCACGTGCAGTTCTTCCAGAACGGGCACAAGGTCGTGGAAACCCAGCTGTGGGACGAGAAGTGGAAGGCGCTGGTGGCCGGGACGAAGTTCGCCAAGATGCCGGGCTACGCCAAGTACAAGAAGGGCCATATTTCCCTGCAGGGAGATGAGGACAAGGGCGCCGAGCCCATCCGCATCGCCTTCCGCAGCATCCGCATCAAGCCGCTATAGGCGGCTAGACGTCTTTAGGGCAGGCGGTCGAGCGCCTTGTGGATGCTCTGCGACACCTTGGCCGAGATCGGCACCACGTTACTGCCATCGACCAGGTCGATGTCCTTGACCTGGATGTAGGCGCGGCGGCCGCTGCGGCTATGCACGGTTTCGAGCTCCCACACCTGGGCCACGCTACCGGTCATCTTGATCTGGGCTTGATAGGCGTAGACCTCGCCGTTGGCGGCGCGATGCTGGCCCTGGATGTACTGGTCCACCGAAAGCTCCCCTGTTCTTGCTGTCGCAAAACACTTTCTGGTGCAACTTCTTGCCCCGCACGCCCATAGGTGTTGCCGGGGGCGAGGGCCGGTGAGTCTGCCCGTTGTCGTTATTCAAAGTCAACGGACGGGTATTGATTGCACCACGCGCCGGTGTCCGTCGTATGTCAGGCCATCGACCGGATCGAGACGAAATCATCCATGCCCCAAGTCGTTGATCGAGAATCATTCTCGATCCCAAAGATATCTGTAATCCACTGTCCAGGCAAAGAATTTCGCTCCGCCACAGACGGCTCCCCTACAACACATGGCCGATCAGTGCCGGCAATGCCTAGGCCACATGCGCAACTTGTGCGCTTGCGGGCACGGCTTTAAAAGATAGGGACCAGGGGAGAAAACACCTTCATCGAACGCGCTTTGGCGCGTGGCGAAGCGTGTTTCGTGCAGGGAAACAAGCATGACCGACCCGAACCCCGCCGCTGCTGAAGCGCCTTCGAAACCCGCGCCGATTGACGAAGATGTCGTGATCAAGGCCAGGCGCACACGTGCGAATGTGCCGCAAGATGCGCCCCGAATCGGCCTTGCGCTTTCCGGCGGTGGTATCCGCAGTGCCACTTTCTGCCTGGGCCTCATCAGGGCGCTGGCCAGGAATGGCGTGCTGCATCGCTTCGATTACCTTTCCACCGTTTCCGGCGGCGGCTATATCGGCTCGATGCTGGGCCGGCTTTTTCACAAGGATGTAAAGCCTGAAGCCGTTGAAGAAGGCTTGGCTCGGGATGGGTCGCTCGTGCTGTGGTGGCTTCGCAACAATGGTCGGTTCCTCGCGCCGGCCGGGGCCGCGGACTTGTTGCAGGCACTGGCAGGCCAACTGCGGGGCTTCCTGGCCACCCAGGTGGAAGTGATGGTGCTGATGGTGCTGTTCGCCAGCGTGATCACGCTTCCCCATCTTGGCTGGTCGCTGTTCGCAGCGTTCTGCACGCTGCCGTTGCACGTAAGCATTTGGTGGTACCTGCTTCCCATCCCCGCAGCCTGCGGGATCACCATGTGTTACGCCTATTGGTTCCTGGGCAAGGAAAGCGGTGTGGGGGCGGCCACTGCCATCCTCGCCACGGCGGTCGGCATCTACCTTGCGATCCACGCCTGCAACAGCAAGGGAACGTTCGATGCGGTATTGCTGGGCGTGGGTGCACTTGCCCTCCTGCCCTCGCCGATCGCCTGGTTGGCCGCGCGTATCAGTGGCGCCAGGGGATTCCCCGAAGACAGCAACCGCGTTCGCTACACCACGGGGCTGAGCAACAGTCTCCGGCTGGTCGCCTTGACCTTCGCCTTCGGCGCCCTGGACATGGTGAGCTGGTACATGCGTTCGCTGCTTGAGCCTGGCCATTCGCAGGCCAATGGCCGCGTTGCCTTCGGCGTGGGCGCCGCCACCATCGTGTTGGTCCTGGCACGCATGATCATGCCCATGCTCAAGACCAAGGAAGGCGGCAAGATCTCCAACCTGCCCTGGGCCATGATCGCCAACATCACCGGGCTCGTGCTTGTGGTCGGGGTTGCCATTTTCTGGTTGACGATATTCCAGGCCATCATCTTCCCCGAGCAGGACAACGGTTTTGCCGCGCTATTGCACGATGCCTGGTTGCGCTGGCTTGCCGTGGCAGTGGCAAGCGCCGCTTACATCGTGCTCAATGGACGGCTACTGCAGCAGTTGAATCGGTCGTCACTGCACTTCTTCTATCGTTCGCGGCTGGCGCGCGCCTATGTTTCGGTGGGCAATTGCCCGGAAGGGGATTCGGACCTCGAGTTAGATCGCGCAGCCACCGACGAACCGGCGCGGTTCAAGGTTTCCCCGCTAAAGGAAAACACCAGGCAGGACACGCAGGACACGACTGGCGTCACCCGCCTGGTCAAAGGCGACGACATCTGCATGTCCGCCTACCACCCGCATCAATACGGCGGCCCGGTGCACCTGGTGAACTGCTGCATCAACCAGACCGTGGACGACCGCACCGGCAACTTCAATGCCGATCGCAACGGCATTTACCTGACGGTGAGTTCGCTGGGCGTGGAAACCGGCACGCACGGACCGGTGCCCGGATCCGGCGGATGGCTTTCGCGCACCACGCTCGCCGAATGGGTGGCCGTGTCTGGCGCGGCGATCGGTTCGGGCATGGGTTCGATGACGCGGCCTGGCGTGGCCGCGCTAAGTTTCCTTACGGGCCTGCGGCTTGGCTACTGGCAGGGAAACCTTCTCAACGGTGCACCGAAGGGCCCGACGTTCCTGTCCAAGTACCGGGCGTTGCTGCAAGAGATGTTCGCCCGCTTTCCAGGCCTGCGGAATAACGATTGGTACCTTTCCGACGGCGGCCACTTCGACAATACCGGCGTCTATGCCTTGCTGAAGCGGAAGCTGCGGCTAATCGTGCTGGCCGATTGCGGTGCGGACCCGGGGTACCTTTTCGCCGATGTCGAAAACCTGGTGCGCAAGGCACGCATCGACTACGACGCGACCATCGAGTTCATTGACCCGGCAAGCCTGGTTACCCTTGCCGGTGCGCAGGCGGGTTGGTTCGGCACGCCTGACACCATCGTTCCCGAAGATGGTCCGCAGCATTTCCTTCTCGCCCGCATCAGCTACGACAAAGGGCCGTCCGGCGCGCTGTTGATCGTTAAACCCCGCAGGAGCCCGGACATGCCGCTGGACGTTGCCGGCTACGCGGGGCGCGAAGTCGATTTCCCGCAACAAAGCACCAGCAACCAATTTTTTAGCGAGTCCGAATGGGAGAGCTACTGCGCCCTGGGCACCATCCTTGGCGCGCCCATCACCGAGGCTTTCCTCGACCAGCTTCCATCGTGGGCCGACAAGGGAACCGTGATGGGCACCGACATGGCCAGTATGACGGCTCCCGTAGCCGACCGGCCCCGCAGCAAGCGCATCGCCACCACGGTGGGTGCGTCACTGGGCATCGGCGCCATCGCCACCGGCGCTATCGCCGGATGGCAGGCATGGGGCGACCACAGGGATCAGCAGGTCCAGTGGCAATCGAACTTCAACAGCGAGTCCCGACTGTTACGCGAATACTTGTACGAGGCCGCACAGAAGAAGGCACCCTTCAACGAAGATGCCGACGCCAGCCTCAGCATGTTCGCCTCGTCGATCGACGGATTGACATTGAGCGATAAACAGACCCAGGTCATGCAGGATCTCTCGCAACTGTTGGAGCCTCTATGTGGCGCCACGACCGACGGTGCAGCACACGAGACATGCGAAGGCAACATGTTCTTCCTTGCCAGCGGAGGTCGTGAGTCCACGCCATGGGACCGTTACATGGTTGGGTATGTGGCGTGGCACGAACGCACGCCAGGGACATGGGAACGAGCGCTGGTGGAGTATGTGACGCGGCGCTACCGCAGCAAGGTCGTCAGCGGAACGGCGGCTGTGAATCCGACGCCGTCTGCCTCCGTATCGCCACCGCCACCGGTCACCGCGACAACGTCGCCGCCTGGCGTGGTGCCAGGGTCTGCCTCCTCGACCGCGGTTGTGACGGCACAGGCAGTGAAGCCGCCGATCGTTTTCGCCACAAAGGCAAAGGCCCCGGCGCAGGTCGACCCGACTACGCAAGCCGTGCTGGCCGCCTGCCGCCCTGCCGGCCAACCTGCATTCGTGATGTACACGCAGATCTATGACGAGTCGCAGCGCGACCCCGTCAACCAGCTGCTGGGCCTTGCCAGGACCAACGGCATCTCTGCTACCGACATCGAGAACGTCACGGCAACGGCTGCACAGAAGAATCGCCGCGCGCCCTATCGCTGGCGCTCGCCCACCATCCTGTATGGACCGGAGGGCAAGGACTGCGCGCAGAAATTGGCGGCCTGGATCACCACGCATCCCATCCCGGCATCGCCGGGCGCTGCACAGGCGGTGCCTTTACCCTCATGGGCGGAAAGCGCGCCCAACACGCTGGAGTTGTGGCTGCCGCCGCCTCGCTCTTAGTCTTGTGGACTGGTGCAGGCGGCGTAACGGTCACCCTCCACCTGGGTAATCTCGCCTCGGCCTTCGACCGTGACGCTGCCGGTGTAGTGCTTGGCGCTGTCGAAATCCACATGCGCGGTGGCTGCAGGAGCCGCCTTGCAGCTGAGCTTCCATGCCAGCGACGTGCTGCGGCGATGCTGGTCGGTGGCCGTGCATTCGCCCTCCGCCGGCGTCCACGCAGCGAACGTGGTCCACGGATCGGCGCCTTCATCCACGCAATGCCATTGCACTTGTGGTGCACCCACCTTGCCGTTGGCCACGTGCCGCACCTGGATCTTCCATAGCCCTGGCATGGCGCCGAAGTCACCGGGATCCGCGTGGACAGGCATGGCCGCGGCCATGGTGAGCACGCATGCGGCGGGGAGGAACAGCTTCATCATCATTGGACTCCTTGCAAACACGAAAACCCTGCCCGCTTGCGCGGGCAGGGTCGGTATCGAGCGAACCCTAAGCGATCAGTCGACGATCGCGGTGGTGTCGCTGACATCCTTCTTGGTGAAGTTGAACATGTCCATGAGGTTGCCGATGGCCGGTGCGTTCACCGGTACATACGGGTTCTTCTTGAACGCCACCGGGTTAGGCAGGTTGTCGCGGCTGCGGCCGGAGATCTGGTCCTTCAGGTTCCAGTTGGCCTCGACGAATTTGTCGAACGAGACATGGTCGTAGTACGTGTGCACGACCTTGCCGCCGAGGGAGTACTTCGACACCACCAGCAGCGGGATGCGCGTGCCGTCGCCGAAGAAGTCGATCGGCTGGATGTAGCCCGAATCGTAGTAGCCGCCACCTTCATCGAAGGTCACCATGATCACGGTGTCGTCCCACACCTTCGGGTTGGCTTCGGCCATTTCCACGATCTTGCGCACGTAGCCTTCGAACAGGTCCAGCTTCGACGAAGCCGGGTGGCCATCGAGGATGGCGTCCGGCTTGGCGATGGATACCGCCGGCAGCGTGTTGTTCTGGATGTCGTTGTACAGGTCGTTGATGTCCTGGTTCTTGGCCCGCAGTTCCGGGTTGGTCATGACCTGGGTGGAGTACAGGAACGGATCGCAGATGTTGCAGAAGGTACCGGCCTCGCCGTCTTCCTTGCCGGTATCGAAGCCTTCACCGTAGTACTTCCAGGAAACGTGGTGCTTCTCCAGAAGCAGCGCCAGGTTTTCCTGCGTGGTCGGCGGGATGGTGAATTGGTCGGCGCCCAGCGGGGCCGGCGTGCCGTCACCCAGGTAACCCGGGTTGTAGTTGTTCACCAGATAGTAGGCCTTGGCCTTGCAGTCGGCACCCTTGAACGTCAGGTACGGCAGTGAGCGCAGGTAGTTCTTGATCTGCTTCACGCCCGGCTGGCTTTCGTCAGCGCAATTGACGTACGAACCACCACCGTAGCCGTCCTGCACCCACCAGTTGTTGGTGCCGAACTGTGAGTCAGGATTCTCGATCTGGTTTTCCGGCGGCGTGGCGGGATTGCCGTTGGCGTCGGCGTAGTAGATCAGGTTACCGAAGCCCAGCATGATGTGGTTGGCACCGGTGCCGCCCATCACCGACTGGTGGAAGTTGTCGCTCAACGCATACTTCTGGGCCAGCTTCTTGAAGTAAGGTGCATCGCCCTGGGCCATGTTCAGGAACTGCATGGCGGTGGAGCCTTCACCGGTGCTTTCGTCGGTGAAGTTCGCCGGCAGCGGAGCGCCGTTGTTACCCGCGCCCATGGTGGTTTCAACCCACGGGAACAGATCGTTGCGACAGCCGCTGGGGTTGGCGGCGGTGGCGACCTTGGTGTCGCAATCGAGCTGCTGCCACATCTGGAAGAAGCGATGCACGGGGCTGTTGGCGTAGGCGTCGTAGCTGATCGATGCATGCATGTCGACCGGCGCGTTGGGAAGCTTGGCCGGGAAACGGGTATCGACCACGCCGTTCGGGAGGCCAGTGCCGCCGGCAGCGAGCATGTCGTAGGTGCCCGTAGGCAGTGCGGGCTCGATGGCCTCCGCCTGCGCCGCTGAAGCGAACGGTGCCGCGGTGGGTGCGCCACCGGTGTTCATCTGCGGAAGCGTCTTGTACTTGCCGGCCTTCTTCGGCGACATGTCGAACTTGCCGGTGCTCGAGGCCATGAACTGCGTGGCGAGGTCCACGTTCGGGCCCGGTGTACCGTCGGCATTGACGATGCCCTTGGACAACAGGTTGTCCACCGACTGCCCCTTCGGCGGGGTGTACGTGCCATAGACGTGGTCGAACGTGCGGTTTTCACCGATCAGCAGGATCACGTGCTTGATCGGGGTAGCGGTGTTACCGCTGTTGTCCTGGCCCTGGCCCGGCTTGTGCAATACGACGACGCCGCCGGGAAGGCCAACGTGGTTCTTGAAGGGAGCCACGGGCACATTCTGGCGGAACTGTGCGTCGTGGTCGGGCGTGGTGTCTTGGGCGCTGACGACGCCGGCGAGGCCGACGGAAAGCGCACCGATCAACAGCGGCAAAAGCCGCGTGCGGCGCAACGATGTAACCATTGTGAATCTCTCCCTACTGGAAGTCTTCCCCCTGATTCTTGTCGACAAAGGTTGTGGGTGCCCTGTCGACCGCCGTGAGCTTCTACCTCGCACATGACGAATCGTTGGCACTCACGCGACAATGCGTGAGGACGTGATGACGTTCACGTGTCAACGCAAGAAATTGCGAACAATCGTTACCACCGCAACAAAAAACCCACTAGGGGTCAGAGTCATAGCGCACACCGCGCGCGCACTATGACTCTGACCCCTAGTGGGGTTCGGAAGGCTCAGACGAGTTCGTAGGGGCGCATCATTTCGTTGTCTTCGTGCTCGAGGTAGTGGCAGTGCCAGACGTATTTGCCTGGCTCGCCGTCGAAGCGCGTGATGATGCGGGTGACCATGCCGGGGTCGCAGCGCACGGTATCTTTCCAGCCGGCTTCGTGCGCGGCCGGTGGTATTGAAGGTCCGGTGAACTTCAATTCCTTGCGGGCGTTCCATGCGTAGAGATCGAACGGGCGACGCTCGACGACCTGGAAACGCACAAGGTGCAGGTGGATGGGGTGCGCGTCGCCCGTCACGTTGACGAACGTCCAGGTTTCAACCGTGCCCTTCTTCGGTTTTTCGCTGATGGGATCGCTCCACATCTTGCCATCGAGCAACATCGTCATCGGATTGCCGCCCGAATCGTCCTGTTCGCCCAGGGCAAGCACGCGATCCTGCACAGCCGTGGATGGATCGATGCGCTGGACGGGGCGCAACGCGGCCGGCACCACCGAGGTATCGCGGCGACCCTTGGCACGAACGCGGAACTCCACGATGCCATCGGCCTGCTGGCGTAGCTGCACCGACTGGCCTGCGTAAGCGCTGAAGTCGACGATCACCTCGGCGCGTTCGGCTGGGTAAAGTTCGATACTCAGACGATCGGTCGGGGCGGACAAGAGCCCCTGGTCGCTGCCGACCTGCTGGAACGGCTTGCCGTGTGACAGCGACAGATTGAAGAAGCTGGTATTGGCAGCATTGATCAGCCGCAAGCGATAGCGGCGCGGCTCCACTTCAAGATAGGGATATAGCTTGCCGTTGCACAACACCGCGTCGCCGCGGCATTCGGACACCCAGGGCGCCTCGGGATCTTCCGATACCGGGTAATAAAGCTTGCCGCTCTTGGCGAGCAGGCGGTCGTAGAGCATCAGCGGAATGTCGAACTCGCCCGAGGGCAGCCCTAAGGCTTCCTCGTCGTCGTCGTGCACATGAAAGCTGCCGAAGAGGCCCGCGTAGATGTTCAGCCGCGTGATGCCCATGGCGTGATCGTGATACCACAAAGTGGTGGCGTCCTGATCGCCCGGGTAGAGGGCGGTCAATGACTTGCCCGGCACGTACCAGTCTTCAGGCCAGCCGTCGTTCGGCGCGGAAACACGCGCGCCGTGCACGTGGGTGATGGTGCGGACGTCGGGTTTTGATTTCTCTGCACCATGAATACCGTGGTCGATGGGCAGGAAATGCCGGGTGGGAAGCTCGTTGGCCCATTCCACCAGTACCGGCTCGCCGCGGCGGGTGACGATGGTGGGCCCGGGTGTGGACCCTGCGTAACCCCACTGTGGTGTCGGCGGCAGGTCCCGGTGCACCTTGGCACTGAATGCCCGCATCGGCATGCGGTAGAACGGCAACTGCCGGCCTCCGAACGCGGGGTGGGTGTGCTTGCCCGTGGGCACGGCGATGGGCGGCACCGGCAAGGCATCGACGAACCTGGCCATGGTCACCGGGTTCACCAGCGGCACGTTCGGCGCGGCCAGGGCCGGCATGGCCATCCGTTGCTTCATCGGCATGGCCATCGGCATATCCATCGCCTGGGCCATGCGGAATGCATCGACGAAAACGCATGCACCGGCGAGTCCGCCGGCGACGCCCAGGAAACGGCGTCGGGAATTATCCATGGGGAATATCGTTCATTGCCTGTCGAGCAGACCACCGTAGGTCGCCCAAATGACAAGGACATTGCAATCTAGGTCATCAGTCATGCGTAACCTTTTACGCGCGGCGCTCATCCTATGGCAGGAGTTTTCCCCATGGATGCCGCATGTTCTTCCGCCTTTTCGTTCTCATCGTGCTGCTTCTGGCGGTCGGAACCGCCGCCGCCACGGATATCCAGATCGATGGCCACATCGATCCCGCCGAATGGGCCGGTGCCCGCCACATCACCGACTTTCGCGATACGCAGCCACTGACCCGAAACCCCGGCAGCCTGCCCACCGAAGCCTGGATCATGTCCACGCCCAAGGGCCTGGCGATCGCCATCCGCGCCACCCAGCCGGCCGGCGTGCCGCGCACCACGCAGCACACACGCAGGGACGAGGAAGCCCTGGTCGATCGCATCAACGTGATGATCGATTTCAACGGCGATGGCCGCACCGGCTATGACTTCGAGGTGACATCGACCGGCGGTGTCGCCGATGAAATCATCACCGGCGAGAATACCTTCAGCTACGACTGGGACGGCCGCTGGGACAGTGCCACCACGCAGGACGCCGACGGCTGGTCGGTGGAGGTGCTCATTCCCTGGTACATCGCGCCGATGCGCTCGGTATCCACCGGCACCCGCACGATCGGCCTGTACCTGGACCGCGTGGTCGCCTATAGCGGCGAGCGCATGGCGTGGCCCACCGCAAGCGTGGACCGGCCCAGGTTCCTGTCGGACTTCGCCAAGGTCGAATTGCCGGCCTATTCGCAGTCGTTGTTCGCGGTAACGCCCTATCTGGTGGCCACCAACGACCGCGTCCACGGCGGCACCTCGTTCCAGCAGAGCGCGGACGTGGTTTGGAAGCCCAATGGCCAAACCCAGCTCACCGCCACCATCAACCCAGACTTCGGCCAGGTGGAGAGCGACGACCTGGTGGTGAATTTCACCCCCGAAGAGACCTTCTTCACCGATAAGCGGCCGTTCTTCACCGAGAACCAGGGCATCTTCGACTTCAGCATGCTCGAGGACTACACCCAGCTGGTGTACACGCGCCGCGTGGGTGGCCTGAAGCCCGACGGCACCGGACCTGCGGACATCGCCGGCGCCGTGAAGCTCAATGGCAGCCTGGGCAGCACCAGCTACGGTGTGTTCGCCGCGCAGGAGAAGGGCGACGAAGGGCGTACCTTCGGTGCGTTGCGCCTGCTGCAGGACTACGGCGACCAGAGCCTTGGCATGCTGGCAACCCACGTGAGCGACCCATACGATGACCGCGAGGCCAACGTGCTGGGCATCGACCATCGCTGGAAGCCCACCGATCATTTCTCGATCACCAGCAATATCGTGGGCAGCAAGATCGACGAGCCGGGGAAGGGATCCTCGGGGCTGGGCGCCACCACCGTGGCCGACTACGAGATGACCCCGGTATGGAGCCAGCAATGGCTGGGCATGTACTTCGGCAACCACCTTGAGCTCAACGACCTCGGTTACCTGCCGCGCAACGCGTTCGGCTACCTGCACTATGAAGTGAGGCAGCGGATCACCGGCCTGCCCGCCGATTCGGCGTACTCCTCGCACACCTGGCACTACCGCATCATCGCCTCGGACAACACCCAGGGGCTGAACATCGAACGCCAGCTGCGCATCATCCGCGACAGCCTCCGCCGCGATGGCGGCGAGGAGATCTGGCAGTTGAACATCGACGCCGCGGCCTATGACGACATCCTCACCCGCGGTGGCAACCCGATGCGGCTTCCGCCCAACGTCACGTTGATGTACCAGCGGACCCGCCCGCGCGTGGGTAACTGGAGCTTCGAATCGAAGGGCGAAATTACCGGCAACCCGATTACCGGCGCGCACCGGCTGGGCTACATGTTCAAGTTCACCCCCACGTTCTATGTGAACGACGCACTGAGCTTCTTTACCGGCGCCAGCTATGAGTCGGACCCGTACTGGACGATCTGGCAGGGCAAGGACAAGGGAGATGGCAACCTGGTGGGCGCCTTCGACGGCCGCACCATCGGCCTGGACTCGGGCATCAATCTGAACTTCGGCGGCAACCAGGAACTGCGCATGAGATTGCAGGCGCTGGGCGTGGGCGCGCACCTTCGCCAGGCCTATGAAGTGACGCCCGACGGCGGCAGGATTCCCTCCGATGAGCCGGTATCCGACTTCGGCGTGCGTAACCTGGGCTTCCAGATTCGCTACCGCTACGAGTTCGCACCGCTGTCGGACCTCTACATCGTCTACAACCGCGGCGGCTATGACGATGATCCGGCCACTACCGACGCCAGCGGGAATTTCCGCCACAGCTTCGACCTGCGCCAGGTTGAACAGGCGCTGGTGAAGGTGACCTACCGGCTGGAATTCTGACCAATTGGAGGATCCTAAGGCTCCGCGCCGGCATGTAGACTGCAACGACAACATAGCCGCGAGGAAACGCCATGATCGTGATCATCGCCGCCCTGCTCCTGGGCATCGTCGCAGGCCTCCGGGCCATGACCGCGCCCGCCGTGCTGGCCTGGGCCGCGCAATTGGGCTGGGTTCACCTCGACGGCACCGCGCTGGCCTTCATGGGTTGGAAGTGGACGCCGTGGATCTTCACCCTATTGGCCATGGGCGAGCTGTTCACCGACCAGTTGCCGACCACACCCAGCCGCAAGGTACCCGTGCAGTTCGCCACCCGCGTGATCGTAGGCGGCTATTGCGGCGCGGCCCTGGGACTTGCCGCCGGCGTGCTGTGGGCAGGCTTGATCGCCGGCGTGGTCGGCGCAGTCATCGGTACGCTGGGCGGCGCCGCGGCGCGCGCCGGCATGGCCCGGGCCTTCGGCAGCGATCGCCCCGCCGCGATCATCGAAGACCTCGTCGCCATCGGTGGCGGCCTTGCCATCGTCTGCTGCCTCGGCCATGGCTGAGTCTTCCACGCAAGACTTCGACGCCATCGTCGTAGGGGCCGGCCAAGCCGGCCCCTCGCTGGCCGTGCGCCTGGCCCAGGCCGGCAAGCGCGTGGCGATCGTTGAAAGAAAGCTGGTGGGTGGCACCTGCGTCAACACCGGCTGCATGCCCACCAAGACCCTGGTTGCCAGTGCGCGGGTGGCGCGCCAGGTGGCGCGCGCCTCCGAATACGGCGTAGAGGTGGGTTCACCGGGCCCCTTCCGCCTGCCCGTGGCAATGGCCCGCGCGCATGCGGTGACCGACAAGGCGCGAACGGGGAATGAAACGTGGCTCGGCAATACCGAAGGCGTCGAGCTGATCCGCGGCCATGCAAGGTTTGTCTCCAGGGATACGCTTACCGTCGACGGCCGCCGCATCCGTGCGCCACAGATATTCCTCAATGTGGGAGGCCGCGCCGCGATCCCGGACTTTCCCGGGGTGGAAGACATCCAGTACCTCACCAATGTCTCGATCCTGCAGCTGGAAACATTGCCCCGGCACCTGGCCATCGTCGGCGGCAGCTACATCGGGCTTGAGTTCGCCCAGATGTTCCGCCGCTTCGGCAGCGAAGTAACGGTGATCGAGCGGCAGCCGTACCTGTTGCCCCGCGAAGACGCCGACATCTGCGATGCGATCAGACAGATGCTGCAGGCCGAAGGCATCACCGTACGGACCAACGCCAACTGCATCGCCTTGAAGCCCCATGCCGAAGGCATCTCGGCCCGGGTGGATTGCACCGAGGGCGCCCCGGACATCCTGGCCAGTCATGTATTGCTGGCCACCGGACGACGTCCGAACACCGACGATCTGGGCCTGGATGCCGCCGGCATCCGCGTGAACGATCGTGGCTACATCGAGGTGGACGACACGCTCGCCACCAATGTCCCGGGCATCTGGGCGCTGGGCGACTGCAATGGCCGCGGCGCATTCACTCATACCGCATACAACGATTTCGAGATCGTCGCGGCGAACCTGCTCGATGGCGACAGCCGCCGCCTGTCGCAACGCATCCCTGGCTACGCGCTGTACGTGGATCCGCCACTGGGCCGCGTCGGCATGAACGAAGCGCAGGCGCGTCAGGCAGGCCACGACGTGCTTGTATCGGTGCGGCCGATGTCACGGGTGGGCCGCGCCACGGAAATGGGCGAGACCACCGGCATGATGAAGCTCATTGCCGATGCGAAGACGCGCCTGATCCTTGGTGCGGCGATCCTGGGCATCGGCGGCGACGAAGCCATCCATGGCGTACTGGACATGATGAGCTCCAGCCGCACCGTCGATGACCTGCGCTGGGCCGTCCCCATCCATCCCACCGTTTCCGAGCTCTGGCCTACGGTGGCGTTGGGGCTGAGACCTCTGGGGTGAGGAGTGGGAGGGGGCAGTGATCGCCCTCACTACAGGCATGGGTGCCGATCGCTCTTCCCCACAACCCACCGTGGCGGCCGGAGGGAGGCGTCGGGTGGCTTTTTTCGGAACGCTTCCGCAGGAGGGCGAAGCCCGACGAGGACTTAGTGACGAAAAATGCCACCCGACGCCTCCCCGCGAAAGCCACCACACGCTACATCTGGCGGAACAGCGACATGTAGCCCTGGCTCACGGGCAGGGTTTCCTCGCGCCCCTTCAGACGTAGCGACCCATTGCCTGCGTCGTGGCGGATTACCGAGACCACCTGGGCCAGGTTCACGATGGTCGAGCGATGCACCTGGCGGAACAGCCGCGGATCGAGCCGGTCGAGCAATTCCCGGATCGAGGTACGGATCACCGCGTCGCCCTGCGCCGTCACCACGGTGGTGTACTTGTGGTTGGCGCGGAAGCAGACCACATCGCTGACCATGATCAGTTTGGTCTCGCGGCCCGCGCTGGCGGTGATCCACACCAGCGGCGAGACCACCGAGGCCGGGGTGGCTGCATTCAACTGATCGAGCACCGCACCACGCCGCTGCGCCTCGTCCATGGATGGCGTGTGGCGCCCCTGCAACCGGCGCACCGTGGCATCCAGGCGTTCGCGCTCGACGGGCTTGAGCAGGTAGTCCACCGCACCGGCCTCGAAGGCATTCACGGCGTACTGGTCGTACGCGGTGACGAATACGGGCAAGGTGGCCGGGCTCACCTCGGGAAGCGCCATCGCTACTTCCAGCCCGGTCATGCCAGGCATGCGGATATCCAGGAACGCGTAAGCAGGCTTGTGCGTGGCGATCGCCTCGAGCGCATCGGGACCGGAGTCGGCGGTGGCCAGGATCTCCAGCGCAGGCCAGGCTTCGCGCAACTGTGCCACCAGCGCCTCGCGCAGCAGTTCTTCGTCGTCGGCAACGATGCAGTCGATCATCATGCGTCCTCCGCCGGGATCTCACGCGGGATCTCGATACTTGCCACGACGCCACGGGGAATATTCGCCGTCACGCGCAGGCTGGCCGCGGCGCCATAAGTCAGGGCCAGGCGCTCGGTGATATTGCGCAAACCCACGCCCGTGCCCGAGCTGTCCTCGCGCAAGCCCTCGCCATCGTCGGCCACGCTGATGGTGATGTGGCCCATGCCGTTGCCGCCCCGGGCGTTGATCCACACCGTGCCGCCGGCCTCGCGCAGTTCCAGGCCGTGGCGGATGGCGTTTTCCACCAGGGTCTGCAGCATCATCGCCGGCAGCCGGATGCCTTCCAGTTCCGGCGGTACGTCGATCTCGATGTTGAGCCGCTCGCCCATCCGCACCTTCATGATCTCAAGGTATGAACGCGCCCGTTCCACCTCGCGCGCCAGCGGCGCGACGAAATTCCCTTCCTGCGGAAGCGAGCGGCGCAGGTAGGTGATCAGGTTGCCCAGCATCTCGTCGGCCTTGGCCGGCGATGAGCGGGTGAGCAGCTGCGCACTGGCCAGCGTGTTGTAGAGGAAATGCGGTTCCACCTGGGCGTTGAGCAGGTTCAGCCGCGCCAGCGCCAGCTCGCGCGTGGCGCGCACTTCACGCATCTCCTCGCGTTCCTGCCGCCGGCTTTCGCGCACCCGGCGGTTCAGCGCGCGGGCGATGGAGTCGGCATTGTCGATGTTCGCACCGTCGTCGACGAACAGCAGGTCCATCCATGGATCGGTCGCCGGTTCGCAAAGAAGGCGGATCGAAGAGGCCTCGTCGTCACCTACCACCTGCGCGCTCACGTGATCGACAGACAGGCGATGGCGCGGATTCGGAACGTGATGCTCCCCCTGGTCGCGGAAGCGGCGCGGCACGGTGGCGAAGAGCTGCAGGCTGTCACGAGCGGACTCGGTCACCCTCGCCCGGGGCAGTTCGCGCACGGCAGCTTCGAGCATGCCGAACGCCACTTCGGCGCCCACGGGCAGGTCGATCGTCCGCTGCTGGCGGATGGCCAAAGGCAGTGGGCCACCACCCGGGTGCAGCAGGCGGATGCGACGCACATGCACGATCACCCGCGCCATCTGCAGCAGCCAGGCACCCAGCATGGCCAGTATGAAAACCGACACCAGGAAGCCAGGCAGGAAATCGAAGCTCGACAGGATCGAGACGGCAATGGCGAAAACCACGCCCCAGGCGATGAAATGGCGGAAGACGAAGGAAAAGGCAGACATGGCGTTCTTCGGACCTGGTAGCGATGACGTGGCCAGCTTCCCCGCCCCCATCGCCGCGGCGCAAGGCCATTGCGACGAATGAAGGGCTGGGGGGCGCCAGCACACTGTGTTGGGGCTAATTCTTGGCCAGGTGCTTGTCGAAGAACGCCGCCATCACGGCGTAGGCCTCCTTCGACTCCGGAAGCTCCGGGTCTGAAAAGAACGAGTGCCACATGCCATCCCAGAGGTGCAGATCCACCTCCACGCCGGCCTGGGTCAGCAGGCGCTGGCTTTGCAGCAGCGAGCTCATGGCGAAGTCGCGGGTGCCGGAGATCAGCAAGGTCGGCGGGAATTTCTTCAGCATCGCCGGGTCGTTGGCTGGCAGCACCAGGGGATCGGTTTCATTGGCGCCGGCGAAGTACGGCAGGATGTGGATCGATACCGGCCCCTTGCCAATGGGATCACCACTGAGCACCGGCGATACGTAAGAGGAATCGCCCGCCAACGAGACAATGGCACTGCAGAACATGCCGATGGCACCTGGCACCTTGATGCCATCGTGGATCAATCGCGCCACCACCTCGCCGGTAAGGATGCCGCCGGCCGAACATCCGTAGATGCCGATGTTGGCGGCAGGGTGGGTTTTCAGAAGCTCCTTGTATACCGCTTCCACATCGTCGCTGGCGGCCGGGAACGTGTGGTCCGGACCCTGTCGATAATCGATGCTGATCACCTTGATGCGGCCCACGGCGGCCACGGGAATCGCCTCGACCAGGGCGCCGCTGTGCGCGCCCCAGAGGAATCCACCGCCGTGGAGGTTGATCAGCACGCGATACTTGTTGTCGCGCGCCACGCCATCGGCAGGCTCCACGACATCGGTGGCAACGCCGGCGATCACCGATGTGGACAATTTCACCTTGTAGAGCTTCTTCATCCGCTCCACGCGGTTGGCGTTGATCGCGTCGTAGAACTTGCGCGCAGGCTCGATGCCTTTGGAGAAATCCGGTGCCTGCTTGCCCTCGACCAGTATCTGGCGGAAGCGGGTCAACGCCTCCGGGGAGGCGTACGAGGAGAAAGGTACGGAGGCGGCCGGGAAGGCAATGGCGCCATCCGCGGCGGCTGGGGCGGGTGCCGCCGTCGACGAAGCTGGCGCCGCCGCGGAGGATGGCGACGGCGGCTGCGCCGCGAAGGCATGGGCCGCTACCGCCAGGCCCAATAGCCCTGAAAGGACTGACCGAATGCGCATGCAGGCTCCCCTTGCGGCAAATGTCCGCCTTCAAGCCTAGCAGGGCATGCAGCCCCTAGCGCGCCGGCATGAACCGACGGTTCCGAAGCAGCGCCGCCGAAACCAGGGAGACAATCACTCCCACGGGGAATATCTCGGCAAACGTCATTGGCCAGCGATAGAACGGGTTGGCGTACTGGACCTTGAACTGTTCCATCTCGGTCTTGAACTGCGCGAGGGCCGCGCCGGAGACACCCTTCGCCTCCTGCTGGGCGACCATGGCCCGGGCGTAGCTACCGGCGAAGTCGACGTGGGCAATAGCGCACGATGCCTCCCAGCAGACCACGTAAATCACCCCCGCGACGAAACTGATGCCAAGGCCCAGTCCCAATGCCTGCCAGAACCCGATCACTCCCCCCAGGTCCACGTCGCGCCGGCGCTTGATGGCGAGGAAAACCGCACTCAGGCCGATCAGCATCGTCAGATAGCCGATCAGCATGCCGTAATGCATCATCGTCTGGCCGCTCATGCTGAGCGTCATGACGGACATCGGCACACCGACCACGAAGCCTGCGATCAGGCCGTAGATCACGATAGTTCGAAGCATTTGAAACTCCCCTTGGGTCTGGTCTTGGGACGCATCAGAGCCCGGGACGACGGTGCAAATCCATCGCCCAAATGGGTGATTGGCGGAAAATCCCCCATTTTCATGGCATGTCAGGCAATGAGCCCGAGCTCACGCGCCCGGTTGACGGCGTCTGTCCGCCGCACCGCACCCAGTTTCTCGTAAAGGCGCGCCAGGTGCGTCTTGATCGTGTTGGGCGAGACCTCCAACCGGCGGGCGATCTCCTTGTTGGAATGGCCGGCCGCCAGTTCCTTCAACACGATCAGCTCACGCGGGCTGATACCGAGCGAGGCCACTGCCTGCGGATTGCCGTCGAACGGCGCCGCTTTCGGGCGGACCAGAAGCCTCGCGCCAAGGAAGACGCCGAGCGCCAGGAAGGCGACGGCGACAAGGGCAAGGTAGATGTCACCCGGTCGCGATCGGGCCAGGCGGTCGTACTCAAGCCATTGCAGCGCAAGCGCCCCAGCCGCCAGGGCCGCGCCGTACGCCGCTACCGATTTCCATAAGCCCCGCTTCATGGCGGGAGATTAGCGCCATTGGGGTGGTGTTGATCAGGGGTGCGGCGCGGATGGACTAATGCTTGCCACCCTTTGACCCCGGGCTAGATCCGACATCGCCCGGTTGCCCCGTCTTGGGCTTGTTCGGTTCGGGCAAAGGCTTGCCTTCCTGCCGCGCCTTCTTCTCGATGTCCTGGCCGGGCACGGCCGGCGGACGATTCTTTTCATTGGCCATGGCGCTGCCTCTGGTCGGTTGATGTCCAGTCCGACGCTAGGACCGCCGCCGTGCACACCCGGTGACCATTGCATAAAAAGCCCGGCGCCACCGAAGCGGCGCCGGGCTTTCAGCGCGGTGCGATCAACGGAAGATGTTGAACAGGCCGCTACGCAGGTAGATGTCGAAATTGGCCACGTTCAGGGTGCCGATGCCGGCGCCCGGCTCGTAGCCGCTCTTGCCGGCGTAGAACCAGTTGTCACCCGCCTTGATGTCGTTGAACGGCGTCAGGGCGCCGCTGCCGAACACCAGGTGCATCGCGTACACCTGCGGATTCCACAGGCCGATGCGATGGCCGGCGCTCTGCCGCAGCAGTGCACTGATGCCGTTCAACTGCGGTGCCACGAAGCTGGTTCCGCCGTTGCCTTCCGACACGCCGCCGTCCACGGTGGAAACCACGATGTAGCCGGTCTCCGGATCCGCATTGAGCGAGATATCAGGCAGGTTGCGGCCGGCGAACTTGGCCGGCAGTTTCAGGTAGGTGAAAGGACCATCCACGTCGTTGAAGGTAAGGGCCTGGTTCTTCTCGCTGGTCTTCACACCCGGCGTCAGCAGCTGGTACCACGGCGCGTGCCAATACACGCTCACGCCGCCACCGCCGCCCACGGAGAACACGCCGATATCTTCATTGAAATTCTTCTGGAAGTAGGTCTGGATGTAATCCCACCCCCAGACGCTTTCGTTCTTGATCTGCGCAGTCGGACCCGGGGTGACGCCATCGGGGCCGAGGAACGCAAACTTGAACGGACGCGTGGTGCCGCCAGCGCCGGTGATGTACGGATCCGACGCCGGCGAATCCACGCTCAACGGGGCGCTGAATTCGCCAGGGCCGGTACCGGTACCCAGGCCGCGCACGGTGTCGTACGCACCCGAGTCGCCGGTGGCCGCGAATACCGACTGACCCTGAGCCGCCGCTTCCATGAAGATCTGGTGGAAGAGCTGCAAGTCGCCAACGTCGGTGGTGTCCGTATCGCTGGCACCGTCGATGTTCAGCGCGGCGAAGTTGAACATTTCAGGCGAGCCCCAGCTGGTGGAGATGCTCTCGGCCTTGTTGTCCACCACCGCCTGGATGAAGGCATCGGTGAAGCCGTTGCCGGCATTCGGGGCGTCGTACACGATGATGTTGGCATCGGGCGCGAGGCCACCGGACTGCTCCACGTCCAGCGATGTCTCGCCGCTGCCGTCGTCGAATACGCCGCCGCCATCCACGAGCACGTGGGTGATGCGGTTCTTCTTGGTCTTAAGGCCAATGCCATCCCAGTACGCCTGGGCGTCGGCGGGGAAGAAGTTCGACAGCGTCACGATGGCGACCGTACTGCCCTTGCCGGTGATGCCGCGGTTATAGAGCGGGTTGATGTTGTAGAAGTTGGCAACGTCACCGACGGTGAACTCGCCTTCCACGCCCGAAGCCGTGGGGTTGCCCGAGGCGGCCTTGGCCGGCGTCGCGGACTTCGCAGCGAGCGTCTTGGCACTGAAGCTCGGCAGCGGCGGCGCGGCTCCAACCGCCCTGACACGATGCGAAACATACTTATGCTGGCTGGAAAGGCCGGTGGTTGCGATCACCAGGTTCGCCACGGCCGTCGGCAGCTTCACCGCAGTAGCGGGCTTGCGGAAGCGCTGGCCGGTTTCCACCGACGTGTAGTCGTGGAAGGAGGTACCGAAGGTCGCGCTCAACTGCGACAGGTTGCCGGTGGCGCGGATGGCCATGCGGTTGCCAAGCACTTCGGTCTGCAAGCCATTCTTCTTCAGGAACGATTGCACGGTGGCGAGATCCGCGTCACTGGCGCCGTACTGGTGGGCGAAGTCCGCGGTGGAGAGGAATTTTTGGAAATTCTTGTTGCCGGGCGTAACGGTGTCGCGGATGTACTTTTCGAGTGCGTCCTGGTTGCGCAAGCGCAGGGCGACCGTCACCGAACCCATCTGGTTGGTGTCGGATTTGCCATTGTCCACGGCGGGCAAGGCATCGGCGGCAAGCGTCACGCCGGCAAAGCCGGCCAGGCCGAGTGTGAGGGACGCTGCCAACAGCGTGCGGCGGAGATAGGTGCTCATCGGTACTTTTCCTTGAAGGCATTGAAAGCTGGCGCAAAGGCCGCCTCAACCTGCTCGATGAACACCGCACAAGGAATCACGCCGTACCAGCGCCGCTTATAAGGGGTCGAAAGACAGTGCGGACGCCCGTTACCAGGCGGCTGAGCAGGCACTGCGTCTGAAGACCCCTTGCACGACCTTTAAGTCTGGTGACCCCTCGTTACGAGCCCCATTCGCAGGCAGCGACGCCTCGGCCAGGCCGTATAGCGTTGCACTACCAAACCTTTGGAACCTCCCGGCGACACCCCGCGTCCCCTTCCCCCGGCAGAGCGTCGACTTTTTGACGCTAGCGCGTTTTACAAAGAATGTGGAGAGGGATTATTTTCATTTTTCGCCCCCTCACACGAAAATCAACCACTTACGTCGAAAAATAGGTCTTTCGGCGGAGGGCTTGCCGGGCGCCTTAGTCGGGCTTGAAGTCGAGCGCCACGCCGTTGATGCAGTAGCGAAGCCCAGTCGGCGGCGGGCCATCCGGAAAAACGTGGCCCAGGTGGCTGCCGCAGCGGCTGCAGTTCACTTCCACGCGGATCATGCCGTGGCTGGTATCGCGGGCCTCGTCCACCGCGCCGGGAGCGGGGGTGTCGAAGCTCGGCCAGCCCGTGCCGCTCTCGAACTTCTTGCCCGAGGCGAACAGCACCTGGCCGCAACCGGCGCAGGTGAAGCTGCCCTCGCGCTCTTCGTGCAGCAAAGCGCAGCTGCCTGGGCGCTCGGTGCCGTGGCCGCGCATCACCATGTACTGTTCGGGGGTAAGAAGGCGGCGCCATTCCTCGTCGGTATGGGTGACGGGGTAAGTCTTCTGTACGGTAGCCATGCCGTTGCTCCTTGGGGCCGGAGGGATCAACTCCCCAAGTGATAGCGCAGGGCAGGTTATTCAACCGCGAAGACGCCCCAGCACCCAGTGCGCCACCACGGCGAGGGGCAGGCCGAACAGGAACAGGTGGAAGGAAATGCTCATCGCCATGCGCCAGGGCACGTGCGTGGTCTGGAAGGGCGCCGCCGACAGTGGCAGGACCATCCAGTTCATCACCACGTACACCAGCAGCCCGTAGACGATGCCCCACAACGCGAAGTGCCGCGAGAGCGTGGCCGAACGCTGCACCGCAGCCACCCAGACACCGGCGAACACCAACGAGATCACCCAGTGCAATGCCGCGCCGAACACGGCACTGCCCATGCCACCCTCGAACGCCGGGCGACCCTCGATGCCGCTGGCGATCGACTGAAACACCTGCATCGGTGTGACGCCGAACGATTGCTGGATGGGAAGCGCCGGCACGATTTCGACGATCGCGGCCACCGTACCTGCGGCAAGCGTCGCCAAAAGCCATCGATTCATCGCACCCTCCCCGTTTGCGTTGAAACAAAATTACAGGCCAATTTCTTCGATCACAAGCCAATTGGCTCGCTTCGGCCGCAAGAAATTGGTCGTTTACTGGCAAGGTGTTGCGAAGGATGTTCCACCCCTACGGCATAAAGCCGACTTGGGGAAACGCCAACATGTCCGTACACAACCGCCGCCGCGCGCTGGCGCTGGGGCTCGCCCTTGCACTGGCAACACCGCATGCCTTCGCCCAGTCCAATGCTTCGGGCACGATCTTCGGACAGGTGCCGGCGCAAGCGGGTACCACCGTTCGCATCGCCAATGTCGACACGGGCCTCAGCCGCGACATCACCGCCGACAGTTCCGGGCGCTATCGCGCCGCATCGCTTCCCGTGGGCCGCTACACGGTAACCCTTGTGCAAGGCGGTGCAAACGTCGCCACGCGCGACAACGTCAACGTGACCATCGGCTCGGGCAGCGAGGTGTCGTTCGGCGGCGGCGAAGGCACCGCTGGCGCCAAGACGCTCGAGGGCGTGCAAGTGGTGGCCAACGCCCTTCCGGCAATCGACGTATCGACCACCGATTCACGTACCGTGCTTACCTCCGAGCAGTTGCAGAAAATTCCCGTGGCCAGGGATGTCACCTCCACCGCGCTGTTGGCGCCGGGCGTGGTATCGGGCGATTCGCGCTATGGCAATGTGATCAGCTTCGGCGGCTCCGCCGCATCGGAGAACGCGTATTACATCAACGGCTTCCCGGTCACCAATCCACTCACCTCGATCGGCCTGACACAACTTCCCTACGATGCGATCGACCAGCAACAGGTGCTGACCGGCGGCTACGGCGCCGAGTTCGGCCGTTCCACGGGCGGCGTGATCAACATCATCACCAAACGCGGCGGCAATACCTGGAAGGCTGGCGTGGCGGCGTACTGGTCGCCCGAGGCGCTGGAGGCCTCGCCGCGCAATATTTACGTGCCGCACAACGGCACGCCGATCGACGGCACGCTCAACCGCTACCAGAACGACAACAAGGACAACACATTCGAATACGGCGCCTACATCAGCGGACCATTGGTTGAAGACCGCCTGTTCGTCTACGCCACGGCCGAGATGACCCGCGCGCACGATGTGAACGTACAGGCCATTGGCGCGGCCGGCGGTTACAGGGAAAGCGAATTCCGCACGCCGCGATGGTTGGCGAAGATCGACTGGAACATCACCGACAACCATATCCTTGAGCTCACGGGCTTTTCCGACAAGACCAATGAGCAGCGCGACGCGTATGCCTTCGACTACACCACGCTCACCCATTCGGACGTACGGGCAAGCCGCACCAACCTGAAGAACGACCCCACGGTGGGGCCTGCAGGCCAGAATGGCGCGGACACGCATATCGCCAAATACACCGGCTACATCACCGACAACCTTACAGTCACGGCGCTGATTGGCAAGCAGACCAGCCAGCACGTGAACCTCATTTCCGGCTCCGATCCAACCTGCCCTTCGATCGGGGACAATCGCCCCGTGCCGCCGGACCAGATCATCAAGAGCTCCTGCCAGGCAGGAAGCGGCCCGGTGAGCGATGCCTTTACCCGTGACAGCACGCTGGCGCGGCGCCTGGACGTGGAATGGCGCCTGGGCAGCCACGATCTCCGGGCCGGCATCGACAACCAGGTACTTCGATCGGATACCGGCGCCGAAATTCCCGGCGGTTATGCCTGGGTATACAGCCACTCGGACGATCCGAATTCACCGGTCCTTCCCGCGCTTGGGGTGAACGGTGCGCCGGGCGGCAATGGCGACTATGTGGTGAAGAACTACAGCACCACGCTTGCCAATGTCACCGTGAAGCAGCAGGCACAGTATGTGGAGGACCGCTGGCAGATCGGCGACCGCTACCTGCTTTCCATCGGCCTGCGCAACGAGCAGTTCAGCAACTACAACAGCGACGGCATAGCATATGTAAAACAGCGTCATCAGTTGGCCCCGAGGCTCGGCGCCACCTGGGACGTGTACGGCGACTCCACGTTCAAGGTGTATGCCAACGCCGGGCGTTACCACATTGCCCTTCCCAACAATGTGGCTGTGCGCGGCGCATCAGGCTCCCTTATTACGCAGGAGTACTTCGCCTACACCGGGTTCGACCCGGTGACCGGGGTGCCTACCGGCCTAACTCCCCTGGGCCCGGGCCCGGTATCGGCAAACAACGAGTTCGGCGAGGCACCCGACCCGCATATCGTGGCCAAGAAAGGCATCAGCTCCCATTACCAGGACGAATACATCCTTGGTTTCGACAAGCAGCTGTCGCAGGAATGGAACTTCGGTGCGAAGGCCACCTACCGCAACCTGCGCAGCGCCATCGACGATTTCTGCGACCCGCGTCCTTTCGCCAACTGGGCGGTGCGCAATGGCTACGACCCCTCCAACACCGACAACTTCATCTGCGCGCTGTTCAACCCCGGACAGGGCGGTGAGTTCTACTACGACGTGGACGGCAATGGCACGCTCGAGGACATCAAGCTCAGCGCCAAGGACCTGGGCTACCAAAAACTCAAGCGCAAATACCTCGCGCTGGACACGTATCTGGAGCACCCCTTCGACGGCCGCTGGTACGGCCGCATCGACTACACGCTTTCGCACAGCTTCGGCAATGACGAAGGGCAATTGCTTTCCGACCTTGGACAGGCCGACGTGTCCCAGGTGCAGTCATGGGACTTCCCGGAGCTGATGATCGGCAGCAACGGTCCGCTGCCCAACGACCGCCGGCACCAGATCAAGGCATTCGGCTACTTCCAGGCAACCCCTGAATGGCTGTTCGGCGCCAACCTCTTCGTGGCCTCCGGCCGGCCGAAGAATTGCCTGGGCATCGATCCCGATCGCAACGACATCGCCTCGGGGTATGGCTCATCGTTCTTCTATTGCAACCTCGCCCATGCCAACCCGCCGGAGTACGAGTTCACACCACGCGGATCGCAAGGACGGCTGCCATGGACCTGGCGCCTTGATTTGAGCTCCACCTGGCGGCCTGCATTCGCCGATCACAAGCTGGGCTTCCGTGCCGATGTGTTCAACGTCTTCAACCACCAGGTCATCCAGAACATGAACGAACGGTTCAACACCGGCTCCACCACTTCATACGCACCAGCCTATGGACAGGCGGTCAGTTACAGCCAGCCACGCTCGTTCCGATTCTCAATGATGTACGACTTCTCGTTATAGGAAGCACATTGACCCCCTACCCCATAATGAAGGACAGTCCGACGTGAACGGGCCACCTTGGGGTAGGGGATTGTTCCTGGAGCTGGACGGCCGCGGGCCGCGACATGCGCAGTTGACACGCGCACTGAAGGAGGCGATCCGCTGTGGTCGCCTTCCGGCGCATACACGCCTGCCGCCCACGCGCGAGCTGGCCTTGAGCCTTGGGCTGTCGCGCAGCACGGCGCTGGCGGCCTACGAGCAGCTGCAGGCGGAGGGTTTCCTTGAAAGCCGCCAGGGTTCGGGGAGTTTCGTGGCTCCGCAACAGGTCGTTCCCACTGCATCAAAGGTTCCGCCCGCACGCGAAGTGGCGCCGCCCTCGCGCTATGTGGCGCGCCTGCGCGAAGGCATCGACCGCGCGGTAGGCAGGCGGCATTACGGCCTGCGTTACAACCTGCAATACGCCGAGCCACTGGTGCAACCGGGCCTGGCCGAACGCTGGAGCAAGGAGATCGCGCACGCCGCGGCCTATACCGATACCGACTATCCGCGCACGCAAGGGCTGCCGGCGCTTCGCGAAGGCATTTGCGACTACCTTGCACGGCGGCGCGGCGTGGTGGCCAGCCCCGACGATGTGATCGTCGTCAATGGCGCCCAACAGGCGTATTCCCTGTGCGCGCGCGTTCTACTGGACGAAGGCGACCGCGTGGCCCTGGAAGACCCGCACTATTTCTCCTCGTACCAGATCATGCGCGTCCATGGCGCGGAGATCGTGGGCGTGCGCACCGACGAAGATGGCATGGTCTGCGACGAGCTTCCCGCCGAGCCCGCGCGACTGGTATGCGTGACGCCTTCGCACCAGTTTCCCGGCGCCAGCCTGATGTCGTTGCCACGCCGCCTTCAATTGATCGCCTACGCCGAGAAACACGGCAGCTGGATCCTCGAGGACGACTACGACGGCGAGTTGCGCTTCGATGGCCACCCGTTGGCCGCCCTGCGCGCGCTGGACGAGGCCTCGCGGGTGATCTACGTGGGGACGTTCTCCAAGGTGCTGTTTCCCTCGCTTCGGCTGGGCTACATGGTGGTGCCGCCAGCCCTGCGGGACGATTTCCTTGCCGCCAAATGGCTGAGCGACATGGCCAGCCCCGCCATCGAACAGGCGGCGCTGGCAGCGCTGATCGCCGACGGCAGTTTCGAGCGATTCCTCCGTGCGGGAATAAAAGACCTGAAGCTCCGCCGCGACACCCTGATCGATGGCCTGCGCACGCACGTGGGCGACCGGCTGGAGCTCTACGATCCGCCGGCGGGCATGCATATCGTGGGCTGGTTCCATGGCATCGACGAGGCACACGCCGAGCGACTGATCGAGCACGCCGCGTCGCGCGGACTTGGCCTGCATCCGATGGCGCCGTTCTACCTTGATCCGCCGCCGCGGCCGGGATTGCTGATCGGCTACGCCGGCATGTCATGCGCGGAGATACGCGAGGCCACGCGCCTCTTCGGCAGTTGCCTGCGCGAGCTGGGCCTGTGAACACGGGCCTTGGGCGGATACGCAAACCTCCCTCGCCTTGCGCTATACAACCTTCTCTCAACCTACCCGTGACTGTCGCCATGAACCTGCGCCGACTCGCCCTTCCCGCCCTGCTGATGCTATCCGTGCAGGCCCACGCCACCGACATCGTGGTCTCGGCAGCCGCGTCGCTCACCAACGTCTTCGGCACCGTGGCCAAGGCCTATGAAAGCAAGCATCCTGGCACCCACGTGGTATTGAATTTCGCCGCCTCCGATGTGCTGCTGCAGCAGATCGCCAACGGCGCGCCTGCCGATGTATTCGCCTCTGCCGATGAAACCGCGATGGACAAGGCGCAGGCGCAAGGCCTGGTACGGAAAGACTCGCGTCGCGACTTCGCCGCCAACGAGCTGGTGTTGATCGTTCCCGCCGCCGGGAAATTCACTCCCGCGTCGCTCAACGACCTCACCTCGAGCGAGGTGGGCAAGGTGGCCATCGGCGATCCGGCCTCGGTACCGGTGGGCCGCTACACCAAGGCTGCCTTGGAAGCGGCAAAGCTCTGGGAACCGGTTTCGGCCAAAGCGGTATTGGCGCAGAACGTGCGCCAGGCTTTGGATTACGTGGCACGCGACGAAGTCGACGCCGGGTTCGTCTTTGCCACCGATGCCACGGTCGCCGCCGGCAAGGTGCGCGTGGCGATGCACGTTCCCACACCTACGCCGATCATCTACCCGCTGGCGGTGGTCGCGCAGTCGAAGCAACCGGCGCAAGCGCAGGCTTTTGCCGACTTCGTGCTTTCACCGGAGGGCCAAGGCCTGTTAGCCAAGGCCGGCTTCCACCATCCGTAGTCTGCAGCCGTAAGGACATTGAAGATGAAGGCTCCCCGCTACGCCGCTGCCATGGGTTCGATGCTGTTGCTGGTGGCAGGTCTCGCACAAGCCGGCAACCCGAAACTTCCGCCGGATCTTGCCAAGGCCGCGGCCGACTACGACCAGGCCCAGGTCCATTCCGACCGCGTGGGGCTGGAAAAGGCACTCGCCGACGACTGGGTACTGGCCAACAGCGCCGGCAAGACACAGACCAAGCAGGAGTTCATCGCCGAATCCGTGGCGCCGGGCTCAAGCGTGGAACCCTACACCGTGCAGGACGAAACGATCCGCGTGTGGGGCGACGGTGCGACGCTTGCGGGCCTTGTGGACTTCAAGGGCACGAGCGAAGGCAAGCCGTTTCAGGTGCGTATGCGCTTCGTCGACGTCTGGCGCAAGAAAGATGGCCGCTGGCAGGTGGTCTACACGCAGGCCGCGCGGGTTCCCTAAGCCCCGCCGCGATGGATACGACCGTCGCGGATCTCCAGTACTTCATCACCCAATGCATCGGCATCGGCGGGGTCGTGAGTGATCACGATCATGGGAAGGTCCAGGCTTGATTGCAGTTCGGCCAGCTCCTGCCGCAACCGGCCACGCAGGGCCGGATCCACCGCCGAGAACGGTTCGTCCAGCAGCAGGATGTCCGGGCCTGCGGCCAATGCACGGGCGAGCGCCGTGCGCTGGCGCTGGCCGCCCGACAACTGCGAGGGATAGCTGCGCACCACCGCTTCCAGTTCCAACGCACGGATCCAGCGTTCCGAAGCGTCGTCCATGCCGCCACGCGACGGATTGCGCAGGCCCGCGTTGCGACCGAAACGGATGTTCTGCGCCACCGTCAGGTGCGGGAACAGAGCGTAGTCCTGGAACAGGTAGCCACAGCGCCTGTCCTGGGCAGGAATATCCACACCCTGGTCCGACTCGAACAAGATGCGGCCGTTCACCACGATGCGCCCGTGGTCGGGCCGCAACAAGCCGGCAACCCCACGCAAGGTGAGCGTCTTGCCGGCGCCAGAAGGGCCGTAGATCACCAGGCGACGCTTGTCCGTGGCAAAGGCCACATCCAGTTCGAAGCGCCGATGTTCGCTGATGGCGACGTGGCGGATGGCAACCTGGATACTCATCGCCGGCGCCTTCCGGGCGCAAGCCTTCCGGCGATCAATAAGACCACCACGCAGGTCACCGAGGCCACCACCACCAGGGTGGTCGCGCCGGCATCGTCGCCAGCCTGCACCGCGGCGAAGATCGCAGTGGAAAGCGTTTGCGTGCGCCCGGGCATGTTGCCGGCGATCATCAGCGTTGCGCCGAATTCCCCCAATGCGCGCGCAAAGGCCAACAGCGCGCCGGCGGTGATGCCGCGCGACGCCAACGGCAACAGCACGCGGAAGAATATTGCCGGCCCGCGCAGGCCAAGCACGCGCGCGGCCGCTTCGTATTCGGTGTCGACGTTTTCGAAGGCCGCCTGCGCGGCCTTCTGGATCATCGGGAAAGCCACCAGGGTGGAGGCGATCACCGCGCCCTGCCAGGTGAAGACGGGACTCAAGCCCCAGTGGTCGAGCCACGCGCCCACGGTGCCGCGGCGACCGAGCAACACCAGCAGGTAGTAGCCCAGGACCGTGGGAGGCAAGACCAGCGGCAAGGTGAGCAATGAATCGATCAGGTCGCGCCAGCCCGAGCGCCAGCGCGACAGGCCATAGGCCACCGACACACCCAGTACCAGGTTGATGGCGGTGGCCCACAAGGCGACCTTCAACGACAGCAGCAGGGGTTGCAGGATGTCCAGGGCGTGCGCGTCCATCTATAGTCAGGCCCGGTCATGATCGCAAAAAAAGGACACGCCGATGCGCCGCCTGTTCGCCCTATGCCTGCTCGCCTGTTTCACGCTGGCATCGCACGCCGCCGATGCACCATCCATTCGGCTCATCGGGATCGGCAAGCCCGCGATCATCCTCGATAGCGCAGCCCTGGCTGCCATGCCGCGCACGACGGTACAGGCCGGCGCACATGGCGCGCCACCGACCGCCTGGGAAGGCGTATCGATGCTTGAACTCCTCCACCGGGCCGATGCCCCGCTGGACCAGGCCTTGCGCGGCCGCGCCCTGGCCAGCTTCGTCCGCGTCACGGCAAGCGATGGCTACCAGGTGGTTTTCAGCCTCAGCGAACTCGATGCCGCCTTCGGCGCGACAAAAGTGATCCTGGCCGATCACCATGAAGGCAAACCGCTGGACGCGAAGGACGGCCCTTTCCGCTTGATCGTGCCGGGCGACAGCCGCCCCGCGCGGTGGGAGCACGGCGTGATATCGATCGAAGTGGTTGACGGCAGCACCACCACCCGCGCATCCGGGAAGCCTGACTGACCGCAGACGCGGGGGTTCGCGCTCAGCGCCCCCGCACGTGCAGCCAGCGCGTGCGCCGTTTGATCGTCCGCAGCACCACGAACGACAGCGCCCCCAGGCCCAGGGCCCATAGCCAGATGCCGTCGTCATCAAGCCAGGCCGACCACGACTGCCTCTCGATGAGAAGATCCCGCACGGCTTCCAGGACAAAGAAGGCCAGTGCCACGCCGAGCACCCCGTTATATTCCCGGCGAAGGACGGTACGGCCGCTGAGCGGAAGATTGGGCCTTCGCCAGCGCGAAAAGTCGGGGACGAAGGCCGGCGTCTGCGAAGCCCAGTGGACATAGGCCTGGCCGTAAAGGTCTGCCAGGAAGCGCTCCTCGGCCGCCACGATGCGCTCGATGGCCAGCGCATACAGGGCAAGCGCCAGCAAGGTGAACCACAAGGAGCCCGTGGCAACGCACAGGCCCATGACTACCACGCCATTGGCCAGGTACAGCGGGTGCCGAACCAGTGAGTACGCGCAATCCGTGTTGAGCGTCGCCGCGCGCTGCTCGCGCGTGTTCCGGCCCGAGGTATCCGCAGGCACATAGCCCACGGTGAGCCATCGCATCACCAATCCAAAGATCGATACCACCATGCCCAGCACAGTGATGTCGTCGGTCATCGCGTCCCCCAACGTGTTCCCGGGCGTACCCGGCCACAACAAGGCGGCGGCAAGGCACGGCACGATAATTACGCCCATGCCGCCACGATGGCGGAACAGCCATTCACCCTGTGCTTCGATGGATTCGGTCATGCGGCGCGGCATGGGCAGCTCTTTGGCGACGGCACGCCTACTTTCGCCCGGCCAGCTTAAAGCTGGCTTTCGCGCGTCCGCCGATAGGGAATTTCCACCCGCACCCGCAGGCCGCGGCCAAAGGAGGAATCGAGCAGTTCAATGCTCGCGCCGTGGAGGTCCGCCGCGCGCTTGACGATCGACAGGCCCAGGCCATACCCATCGCCAGCCCCGGCGAGCTCACGGTGAAAACGCGTAAAGACCGCCGCACGCCGTTCCGGCGGGATGCCTGGCCCGTCGTCGCTCACTTCAATCGACGCCCACGATGGCGATGCGGAGATACGGATATCGACCTGGCCGTCGTCGTCGACGTGCCGCAGGGAATTTTCCACCAGGTTCCGCACCAGGGCCTTGAGGGCGGCGTCGTGGCCCTGCACCACCACGGAAGGATCGGACGAGGACACGCCCACCTGCACGTGGCTGCCGTCGATGGCATGGGAGAGTTCCTCGATGGTCTCCCTCACGCACTCCACCAGGTCCACGTCCGTCGCGGAGCTGCCGGCCGCACCGGATTCCAGGCGGGCCAACGACAAGAGTTGTCCGATGCGCCGCGCCAGCAGCCGGCCACCCTTGCGCGCGGCATTGATTCGCTGCGTGCGCACCGTGTCGTCGGCGGTCGCCAGGGCGTTGTCCAGGTGCACCAGGGTGGCGGCAAGGGGGGTGCGCAGTTCGTGGGCGACATCGGCACTGAAGCGGCGCTCACGCTCGAGCGAATCCTCCAGGCGTTCGAGCTGGCCGTTGATCGCCGCCACCACCGGCACCAGTTCGGCCGGTGCATGGGCCAATTCCACGCGCCCGCGATTGCCAGGCTCGCGCCCGGACAGCAACGAAGCCAATTGATCGAGTGGCCGAAGGCCGCGCGCCACCGCCCAGTTGATCAGCAACGCCAGCAACGGCAGGCCGAACAGCAACGGAAGCGCGTGCTCGATCATCAGCCCGTGCATGATCTCGTTGCGGCTGTCGTGGCGCTCGGCCACGCGGATGGTCGGGCCATCGGTGGCGCCGCGAAGGGTAAATACGCGCCAGTCGTGGCTATCGAAGCGGACATCGCCGAAACCCACTGTCATCGGCGCCGGTGCCGGCAACATGGCAAGGTTGCTCGTGTACATCCGCCGATGGCCCTGGGCGTCGTAGATCTGGAAGCCCACTTCGGTTTCGAAACGATGTCCTTCGACGTCGATCTGGGTGGGTGTACCGGAAGGCGACACCGGCATGGCAAAGCCGGTGTCGCCACCGCCATCCACCAGTACCTGCAAAGTGCGCGCCGACTGCGCCAGCCGGCCGTCGGACAGCTCGATCACTTCGTCAAGCGTGTGCATGTAGCTGGCTGTGCCCAGCACCACCAGCACGGCCGCGACCACCGCGAGGTTAAGCCAGCGCAGGCGGCCGCGGATGCTGGGCATCATCATTCGGCGTCCCGCGGCACCATGTAGCCCACGCCGCGCACGGTGCGGATGATATCGGGCCCAAGTTTTCGGCGAAGGCCATGCACATGCACTTCGATGGCATTGCTTTCCACGCCTCGCTCAAGCCCGTACAGCGATTGCTCCAGGCTCTCGCGGCGGACGATTCGTCCGGCACGTTCCATCAACACGCGCAACAAGGCGAACTCCCGTGGGGTAAGGGCGAGTTTTTCGCCGTGGTGCTCCACCTGGTAGCTGGCCAGGTCCAGTGAGAGCGCGCCGACCACGATTCGGTTGGCGGCAAGGCCATGCGCACGCCGCGTGACCGAACGGATGCGCGCTGCCAGTTCCTCGACATGGAAAGGCTTGACCAGGTAATCGTCCGCACCGGCGTCCAGGCCCGCCACCCGCGCCTGCAGGGTGTCGCGGGCGGTCATGATCAACACCGGCGTGCCGATGTTGGCCCGGCGTGCCTCGGCCAACAGTTCCAGGCCATCGTGGCCCGGCAGGCCAAGATCAAGCAGGACCAGATCGGTGCCGGTGTCGCGCAAGGCTTGCCGTGCCGTGCGGCCGTCGCGCACCCATGTCACTGCATGCGACATGGCTTGCAGCGACTGCTCAATGGCTGAGCCGAGCGACAGGTCATCCTCGACCAGCGTGACGTGCAAGCGGGCGATCCTCATGGCAATGGCACAACGGCGCCATTCTCCGCCCGCTTGCTTAGGCGCTACTTAAAAGCGTCATGAGGCTTTAATGATGAGCTAAGGCAAGCTGCCTAGGCTTGGCCCATCCCCCGGCAAGGCAGCTTCCATGCCCGTTTCCGACCAGCCCGTACCCAACCCGCCGGCCCCGGCCGTGGCGGCGGGCACCGAACCGTTCCATGGCCATCTGCACGGAAAGCGCCGACGCATGGTTCGACGCGCCCTGGACCGGCTGCTGGGCCAGGTGGCCAGTGTCGCTCCCGGGACCCTGCCGACCACGGGCATCCATCGCGTGCTGGTGCTGCGGCCGAACCATCGGCTGGGCAACATGCTGCTGGTCGCGCCCTTGCTGGCGGAACTCGAGCGCCTTTATCCGGGCGCAGAGGTCGATATCGTAGGAGCAGGACAGGCGGCGGCAACGGTATTCACCGGATACCCAACAGTGCGCGCGATCGAGAACCTGCACCAACGCATCGTGCGCCACCTGCCAGCCACGTTCGCCCTGTTGGGGCGGCTGCGCAAAACCACCTACGACCTGGCCATCGATGCCGGCGGCGGCTCGCAGTCGGGCCGGCTGTTGCTCGCCCTGTCGCGCGCCCGCTACAAGCTGGACTGCGCCGAATCATCCACACCCGATCCCCATCGTCCGCGCCATCTGGCGCAACGGCCGGTACATGCCTTGAGGCGCGCCTATGCGGGCGATGCCGCCGGTGCGTGGCCAGTGATGGACCTTCGCCTGGACGACCACGAACGCATGCGCGGACGGCACCTGCTGCTGAAGGTGCTGGGCGCCCTCGCGCCGGGACCCGATTCCCTGGTGGTGGCGATCTTTGCCAATGCCACGGGGCCCAAGCGCCAGGGCACGGAATGGTGGAACACATTCATCGGCGCACTCGAGGTTCCCGGCCGGGACATCCGCATCGTGGAGATCGTGGCTGCCCATGCCGTTTCGCAGTTGCAGTCACGCCACGCTACCTTCTATTCCCGGGACTTGCGCAAGATGGCTGCCGTGATCGGGGCAGCCGATGTCTTCATCAGCGCCGATTGCGGCGTGATGCACCTGGCCGCGGCCAGTGGCGTGCGCACCTTCGGCTTGTTCTCCGTCACCGATGCAGGCAAGTACGCACCCTACGGCAACGGCAGCGCGGCCATTGATAACCGCAGCGGCGATCCGCTGGCGGCGGCGCGATTCATCCGGGCCAACCTGATGGGACTGTTGAACTCCTAGCGTCGTGCCCTACGCCGCCGGCGCAGCGTTTGCCGGTCGTTGCGGAAGCAGCCATATCCCTAACGCCATGACGGCCAGCAGCACGGCCGAGGCGGTGAAGCGGCTGAAGGCCAGGCCGCCGTGATCCAAGGGCTTGTCGAGGAAATCGCCCACCACCGCGCCCAGCGGCCGGGTCACGATGAATGCAATCCAGAACAGCACCGTGCGCGGGACGGCCGTCAAGAAGTACGCCACGGCGACCACCAGAAGGATGACGCCGAAGATCATCGCGCTGGCGAGATAACCCAGTCCCTGGGTGTCGGCGGTCCAGTCGCCCAGGGCGGTGCCCAGCGTCTGCGACAGCATTACCGTGACCCAGTAGAACCATTCCGCCCGTGCGGAAACAACCGTATTCACCGACACCGAACCCATCACCCCGCGCCAGGTGACCAGCGATGCCAGCAACAACACCAGCAGCAACGAAGCACCGCCGGGATAACCCAGGCCAAGGGAGCGGTCGGCAAAGTCCGCCAGCGTCGTCCCCACCGTAGTGGTGGCAACGATGGTGGCCCAATACAGCCACGGCTGCAGTTTCGCCGCACGAACTTGCGCGATCACGAAGGCAACGAACAGGCAGGCGAAGATGCACGTCCCCACCAGGTAGCCCAGGCCCAGCGACATCGACACCGCATCGCCGCCGGTTTCACCCAGGGTGGTCGCCGCGATCTTCAGGATCCAGAATCCGAAAGTAATTTCGGGAACCTTGCTTGGCCGATCGTTTGTTGCTGGCTGCATGCCACTCGCTTCGCGTCCGAACGGACACATCCTAGCCGTCGATGCTTATGTGAACCTTTGGATGGAGGGTCAGCCTTCGACCGGCTCCAGATAGAGGCCGAACTCGCTCACGCCCGGCGATGCCGTGCGTGAGTCAAGTTGAAGGCGAACACGGTTGGCACGCATGATCGGAAACTGACGAAGTTCAATCGATGCGGGTTCATCGCCAGTCACGACGTCGATCCACGTTCCGCCCGATTCGTACTGCACGCGGTAGTGCGAGATCCTCGCGGCATCGCCGTGGTCTTCGATATGCCTCGGCTCGATGATCGACACGGTGTTGAACGCCACGGGCATGGCGAAGCGCGCTTCGACCCAGCCATCACGCTGTCCCGCATCCGCTTGCCAGTACGTGCCGAAGTTGTCGTCGAAGGCGAGGTCCGGTCCTGATGCGTCGGCGGTGCTGCTGGCGAATGACGGCTTGCCCCGCGCAAGGTTGTCGGTGGTGATGGTGATGGCCTTTGAGAGTGTCGGCGCCGGGCCCGGGTTGCTCCACAGCTTGCCGATCTCGGCCAGGCGCGCAAGCACATTCGCATCGAACAGGCCGTCGCGGTTCGGCGCGGAGTTGAGGATCAGGTTGCAATGATTGTCGATGAAAGGGCGCAACCATTCGTCCACGATCTGCGCTGCCGGTCGCAGCGCCTGGCCCGGATAATCGGTTTTCCAGAACCAGTCGCTTTGCAGCGTGGTGCCCGATTGCGAAGGGATGGCGCTGCCCGCTGGGATCTTCTGCCCAGCATGCTGTTCGTACTGCTTGATGTCGGTGTAGTACAACGCAGGGCCCGGGTAGCGGCCGGCGTTGTGATCAGCCACCAGGCAGTCCGGCTGCAGTGATTTCACCAGGTCGTGTATTTCCCGGTAGGGCAGCTGGTCGTAGCCGATGCGCGACCACGAGGCGTTCCAGCCATCGAAGATCAGCGCCGGAATTGGCCCGTACTGGGTAAGGAGCTCGGTGAGCTGCGCCTTGATGAGGTCGATGCCCTCGCGAGTAACGACACCCGCGCGGATGTCGTCACGCAAGTCCAGCATCGAGAAATACAGGCAGGGCTTCAACCCGGCCTTTCGAAAGGCATCTACATAAAGACGCACGATATCGTGGCGATAGCCCGACTGCATCACGTTGGCACTGCGTGTCTTCGTCGGCCACAGGCAGAAGCCATCGTGGTGCTTGGTAGTGAGGCAGCCGTAACCCATGTTGGCCGATCGCGCTGCGCGGGCCCATTGGCCCGCATCCAGATGACGCGGGTTGAACATCGCCGGCGATGCCTTCGGATCGCCCCATTCACGCTGCTGGTAGGTGGCCATGTTCAAGTGGATGAACATGCCAAAACGCAGGTCCAGGAAGGCTTGTTGGGCCCGGAGCAACCTATCGCCCGGTGCAACTCCGGAGGCTACGGCCGCCCAGGCGATCGAGCGGGCGGACAGCCCGGCCAACAAACCGGCGCCGGCGATGGCGCGGGCAAATTCTCGTCGATTCATCTTCCAAGTGTGGCATGGACATCTGTTCCTGATGCAACGCACGAAAGCTTCACACCTCCTTCACGACATACGCCGCGCTATCGAAAAAAATTCCCGCGCCGCGTACTCTCTTCGCCTGGCTGACGACGACAGGTGGGCAATGGGCAAGCAACATCGACCAATCGACACGGACCTTGACTTGGCGTTGCCCAAGACACCGACCGGCATCGATGGCCTGGATGAGCTGACGTTCGGCGGCCTGCCCACTGGGCGCCCCACGCTGATGTGCGGTTCGGCCGGCTGCGGCAAGACGCTCTTCGGCATGACGTTCCTGGTGAACGGCGCCAGGCGTTTTGGCGAAGCCGGTGTGTTCATGAGCTTCGAGGAGCGGGCCCATGATCTCTCGGTCAACGTGGCGTCGCTCGGCTACGACATCGATGCACTGGTAGCCGACGGAAAGCTCGTGATCGACCATGTGCACATCGAGCGCGCCGAGATCGAACTGAGCGGCGAGTACGACCTGGAAGGCGTGTTCGTGCGACTGAACCACGCCATCGACTCGGTCGGTGCCAAGCGCGTGGTGCTGGACACGATCGAGGCACTGTTCGGCGGCCTCGAGGACAGCGCCATCCTTCGCGCGGAACTTCGCCGCCTGTTTGCCTGGCTCAAGGACAAGGGCGTCACTGCCATCATTACGGGCGAGCGTGGCGACGGCCAGCTCACCCGATACGGCATCGAGGAATACGTATCGGACTGTGTGCTGCTGCTGGACAACCGGGTGATCGACCAGGTCACCACGCGCCGCTTGCGCGTGGTGAAATACCGCGGTTCGGCGCATGGCACCAACGAATACCCCTTCCTGATCGACGAGGAAGGCATCAGCGTGTTGCCCATTACCTCCGCGGGCCTGGCACACCCGATCTCGCGCGAGGCGATTTCCAGCGGAGTGCAAGGCCTTGATGCCATGCTTGGCATCAACGGGTTCTTCCGCGGTTCCAGCGTGCTGCTGTCGGGTCTTGCCGGCACGGGCAAGTCGACCTTCGCCACGGCCTTCGTCGATGCGGCCTGCCGGCGAGGCGAACGCTGCCTGTTCTTTGCCTTCGAGGAGTCTCCCGAGCAGATCATGCGCAACATGAGCTCGGTGGGCATCAACATGCAGACGCACGTAGATTCAGGCCTGCTGCAGTTCGAGGCGGCGCGCCCCAGCTTGTACGGATTCGAGATGCACCTGGCGCGGATGAACCGCGATATTGAACGTTTCGATCCCTCGGTGGTGGTGGTTGACCCGATATCCGCCTTCCGCGGGCCATCGGCGGAAATCCACGCCACCCTGATCCGCCTGGCGGACATCTGCAAAAGCAAGGGCATCACCGCGATGTTCACCAGTCTTTCGACGGCCAACGAGCAGATGAACGAAGGCGAGCGCAGTGTTTCCTCGTTGATGGATACCTGGATCTCGCTCAGCGACATCGAGGCCAACGGCGAGCGCAACCGCGTCCTTTACCTGCTCAAGTCGCGTGGCATGAATCACTCCAAGCAGCTTCGGGAATATCGCCTCACCAGCCACGGAGTGGACATGGTCGATGCGTATGTCGGACCAGAAGGGGTGCTCACCGGCACCGCGCGCGTGGCGCAGGAAGCACGCGAGCGCGAGGCCGGCGTTGTCCGGCAGCAGGCTATCGACCGCCGGCGCCGTGAGCTGGCGCGCAAACGGGCAGCCATCGAGCGCGAGGTGGCCGAGAGAATGTCCGCACTGGAAGCGGAGGAATCAGAGGTTGCGATGATGCTCGAAGAGGACGAAGCGCGCGAACGCACTTTCATCGACGAACGCGTACGGATGACCCAGCTACGGGGGGACGGCACATGAGCGTCGATATCACGCCCGAAGGCTTCGCCGACGATGGTTCGTACAATCTCAGGCTGTACGTGGCAGGCCAAACACCGAAGTCGCTGCTGGCCATCTCCAATCTCAAGAAATTGTGCGAAGAACACCTGGCCGGCCGTTACCGAATCGAGGTCGTTGACCTGCTGGTAACGCCGCAACTGGCCGCCGGCGATCAGATCGTCGCACTGCCTACCCTGATCCGCACCCTGCCGCCGCCGCTCAAGCGCGTGATCGGCGACCTTTCCAACACCGAAAAAGTCCTGGTGGGCTTGGACATCCGACGCCGGGACAATCTTTGATGGACCATGATAGCGCCCCTCCTGCGAATCCTCCCCGCTACAAGCTCCGCTTGTTCATCACCGGCTCCACGCCACGCTCCACCGCCGCTATCCAGAATATGCGGCGGATCTGCGCCGAGCACCTGCAGGGCGACTACGACCTGGAAGTGATCGACGTGTACCAACATCCGGATGCCACGCGCGATTACCAGATCGTGGCCACGCCCACCCTGGTCAAGGTGTTGCCCGAACCCTTGCGCAAGATTATCGGCGACCTTTCCGATAGCGAACGGGTGCTGGCCGGCCTGAACCTCGCGCAGGAGCCTTGAACAACCACGCATGGACCGATCCTTTTCCCCGCCACTGAGCCAGGCGCACTTCGACGATTTGCTCGAGCGGCTGCGCGAAGCCGAGGAAACCCTCGACGCCATCCGCCATGGTGAAGTGGACGCGGTTGTCGTTGGCGGAAGCAGCGGACAGAAGGTTTATACCCTCGAGAACGCCGACCGCCCCTACCGCGTGATCATCGAGCAGATGCGCGAGGGCGCGGTAACGTTATCGGCCGACGGCACTATCCTGTATTGCAACGAACGCTTCGCCGACATACTCGGCCACGCGCGTGAATCACTGATCGGGCGCGAGGTCTTGCACTTCGTCGCCCCCGCCGATACTCCGGTCTTCGCCGAGCTTATGGCCCACGGCCCTGCCAGCGGCCGCAGCGCGGAACTGTCGCTGATCAACGCCGACAGCGTCGGCGTTCCGGTGAATTTTTCGGTCGTGGACCTGGATATGGGACAGGACTCGGCACGATTGCTGTGCGGCGTGGTAACCGATCTCACCCGCAGCCGCCAACGCAGCCATGAACTGGCGGCTGCCAACGCGCGCCTGGCCGCGGAGATAGACGTACGGCGCCGTGCCGAGGAAAGCCTTGAAGTGGCGCTCGATGCCGCCGGCATGGGCGGCTGGGACCTCGACCTTGCCCAGGGCCTGATCCATGGCTCAAAACGTTTCGATGAAATATTCGGGCGGGAGGGAACGCCCGGCCCCTGGCTTGTCGGCGAACTCCTGGCGCGTTTCCTTCCCGAGGACCGGCCGGCCGTGCAAGCCGGTTTCGAGGCAGCACGCAGGGTGGGATCGATCGAGTTCGAATTGCGCATCGAGCGCCTCGCCGATGGCGCCCGGCGATGGATACACGTCAAGGGCCGCGTGCATCGGCAGCAAGGCCGGAACGGTCGCCTGGCGGGGGTGGTATCGGACGTCACCACGCGAAGAATGACCGAGCAGCAGTTGCGCCAGGCACAGAAGATGGAAGCCATCGGCCAGCTCACCGGCGGCATTGCGCACGACTTCAACAACCTGCTGATGGTGATCGGCGGGAGCATGGACATGCTCGAAGAGCACATGCCCGGCGATGAACGCTCGCGGCGCTATTTCGCCGCCGCACGGCAGGGAGTGGAGCGCGGCGCGCTGCTGAACCGCCAGCTCCTGGCGTTTTCCCGCCGGCAGGATCTACGGCAGGAAGCCGTCTGCATCGACGATCGGGTGCACAGCTTCCAGGGCCTGCTCGAGCGCGCGCTCGGCGAGACGATCACGCTGCAACTTGTCGAGCCCGAAGCGCGCTGGCTATGCACGACCGATCCCCACCAGCTGGAAACGGCGATATTGAACCTGGCCATCAACGCGCGCGATGCCATGCCCAATGGCGGCACGGTATCGATCAGTACGCGGCGGGTAGTCGTCGACTCCGAGCGTGCGCAGTCGGTCGGCGCGGCGGCCGGGAACTATGTCGCCGTTTCCATTGCCGACACTGGCGAGGGCATGACACCGGACGTCGCCAGCAAGGTGTTCGAGCCCTTCTTCACCACCAAGGCCGTGGGCAAGGGCACGGGACTGGGCCTGAGCCAGGTGTACGGGTTCGTGCGGCAGTCCGATGGCTTCATCACCATCGACAGCACGCCTGGCCAGGGGACCACGATGACCCTGCATTTCCCCCTGACCGACGACCCTGAGCAGGCACGGGCGAAGGACGATGCCGCCGTCACGCTGCGCGGCACCGGTAGCGTGCTGGTAGTCGAGGACGATGCCTCCGTGCGCGACATCGCGGTGCGCTCGTTGGGCGACCTTGGTTATACCGTGTTCGAAGCCAGCCATGCCCAGTCGGCCCTGGATGTGGTCGCCAGTGGCGTCGGCATCGACCTGGTGTTTTCCGACGTGATCATGCCCGGCGACATCGGCGGGATGGAACTGGTGCAGCGCCTGCGCCGATCACATCCGGCCATGGCCTTGCTGCTGACCTCCGGCTACACCGGCCAGGCGATGGCGGACCAGCCCCGTCCCGCCGACGTCCAGTTGCTGGCCAAGCCCTATACGCGGGCCACCCTCTCCGCGGCCGTCGACGCCGCATTGGAAAAAGCGCGCGCCCGACTCAGGGACCCGGGGAAGCCAGGCGTCTAGCGCTGAAATCGTTGCGTTGGTCGGTCCGGATACGTTCGCCAAGGCTGCCTGCTAGCATCGGCGTCGGGGAACCTCGAGGGGAAACGCAATGCGCGGATTCGTTTCGTTCGTGATGCTCACCATGCTTGCCGGCTGCGTGCACCACGGCGCCACGACTCCTGCTCACGACATCGATCGCGCAGCGCTCGATGCCAGGGCCACCCAGCTGATGCACGACGCCCGCGTGACCGGCCTTGGCCTGGCGGTGATCCGCGACGGGCGCGTGGTTTACCTCAAGGGCTATGGCATGCGCGATGTCGCGCAGCAGTTGCCCATGCAGGCCGATACCGTGATCTACGGCGCCTCGCTCACCAAGGCCGCCTTTGCTTATGCCGTCATGGGCCTGGTCGATGAGGGCAAGCTGGCCCCCGACGCATCCATCGCCGGCATGCTGCCCAAGCCGCTTCCCTCCTACGAGAAATACGCCGACCTTGCCGGAGACGAGCGCTGGCGGAAGCTCACCCCGCGCATCCTGCTAAATCACACCACTGGTTTTGCCAATTTCCGCTACCTGCAACCAGGCAAGGACTACGACCCCAACGGCAAGCTGATGTTCTATTTCGACCCCGGCACCCGCTTTGCCTATTCAGGCGAAGGCATCAACCTTATGCAGTTCGTGCTGGAAGAAGGCAAGGGCATGGACGTGGCCACCCTGATGCACGACCGGTTGTTCACTCCCTTCGACATGCCACGCACCTCGCTGACGTGGCGCGACGACTTCAGCGGCAACGTGGCCATTGGCTACGACGAGAACGGCAAGGCGCTGGGCCACAAGCAGCGAGGCAGCGTGCGGGCCGCCGGTTCCATGGATACCACCCTGCACGACTACGCGAACCTCGCTGCCGCCATGGTGCGCGGCGATGGCCTGTCACCCGCGGCGTACAAGGCGTGGCTGGCGCCCTCGATACGCATCCACTCGCTGCAGCAATTCCCCACCATGGGCATGCCCGACACCACGGATAACGACGGCATCGGCCTGGGCTACGCCTGGGGCGTCGGGCGTTTTGAATCCCCTGAAGGACCTGCCTTCTTCAAGGAAGGCCACGATGACGGTGCCAACAACCTCATGCTGTGCGTTGTGCGGTCGCGCAACTGCGTACTGCTGCTCAGCAACAGTTCCAACGGCGAATCGATATTCCCGGCGATGGTCGAAGCGGTGCTTGGGAAAACCTGCTTCCCGTTCTATTGGAACAGTTACATCCCCTACGACCATCCGGACTGGCGCAAGGAACCGTTCGCACCGTGCACCCGGTTGCCGTGAGCCGGGGGCTTGCTTAAGCAAAGCGCTTGGTGATCCAGTCGATGAACACCCGCACACGCGGCGACAATTGACGGCTATGGGGATAGAGCACCGACACCGGCGTCGGTGACGGTGGAAACCGGGGCAGTACTTCCACCAGCGAGCCTGCCGCCAACGCGCCGGCCACGTGATAGCGCGGCATCTGCGCCAGGCCCAGGCCCAGCTTGCAGGCTGCGGCATAGGTTTCGGCGCCCACCACCGTGACCGTCGCGGGAAGGCGTATCTCACGCAAGGCGCCGTCGATGGTGAACTCCAGCGGCATGACCGCACCGGTGGCGGTGGAGACGAAGCCGACCACCTGATGGCCGTCGAGGTCGTCGATGCCAAGCGGTATGCCGTGCCGTTCCAGGTAGGCAGGACTTGCCACGGTCACTTCGTCGAGCTCGCACACTTGCCGGCCCACCATGGCGCTGTCGTGCAGGCGGCCGGCGCGCAGCACGCAGTCCACGCCTTCGCGCACCAGGTCGACCAGGCGATCGCCTTCCCCGATGTGCAGCTGCAGGTCGGGATATTCGGCAAGGAAGGAAGGCAAGGCGGGCATGAGGAAATGCCGCGCCATCACGCCATGGACATCGATACGCAACTGCCCGCGCGGCCTGGCATCGGTGAACACGGCATCGGCTTCCTCGACCTCCGCCAGGATCGCCAGGCAGCGGCGGTGGTAGGCCTCGCCATCCAGCGTGGCCCGTACGTGGCGCGTGGTCCGTTGCAGCAGGCGTACGCCCAGCCGCTTCTCCAGCGCCTTGATCGCCTGGGTCGCGGTGGAGCGCGGGATATCCATGTCCAGCGCGGCCAGGGTGAAGCTCTGCCGCTCCACGATCCGGGTGAACAGGTGCATGACTTCCAGGCGGTCCATTGTTCGTCCTGATGGAATGGTATTGGCTGTTTCAAGCAGATTATTCCTGGTGGGGAAAAGAGGAAAGTGTCTCCCACGCCGGCAACCGCTGGCATCGACACGAGGAGACACCCATGAACACCACCCACAGCAAGGTTGCCCTGGTCACCGGCGCTTCCCGCGGCATCGGCGCCGCCATCGCCACCCGCCTGGCCGCCGACGGCTTCACCGTCATCGTCAACTATTCCGGCAACGCCGCTCCCGCCGAAGCACTGGTACGCCAGATCGAGCAAGCCGGCGGGAAGGCCCTGGCGGCCCAGGCCGATGTAAGCAATGCGGCAGAAGTACGGCGCATGTTCGATGCAGCCGAGTCCGCCTTCGGCGGTATCGACGTGCTGGTGAACAACGCCGGCATCATGTCGCTGGCCAAGGTCGCCGAGGTTACCGACGAAGCCATCGACCGCCTGCTGGCGGTGAACCTCAAGGGCAGCATCAACACCATGCGCGAAGCCGCGACGCGACTGCGCGACGGCGGCCGCATCGTCAATTTTTCAAGCTCCGTCGTGGGCCTGTACCAACCCACCTACGGTGTGTACGCCGCCACCAAAGCGGGTGTGGAAGCTCTCACCCATGTCCTGGCCGGCGAGCTCCGGGGTCGCAATATCACGGTGAACGCCGTGGCCCCGGGCCCCACTGCCACGGATCTTTTCCTCGATGGTAAAAGCGCCGAACTGATCGACCGCCTGTCCAAGCTCGCCCCGCTTGAGCGCCTGGGCCAGCCCGCCGACATCGCCAACACCGTTGCCTTCCTGGCCGGCGCCGATGGTTCGTGGATCAACGGCCAGGTACTGCGCGCCAACGGCGGAATCATCTGACTCATCTTCCATAGAGGAATGCCATCATGAAAAACGTCATCGTCATCACTGGCGCGTCCAGCGGCTTCGGCGCCCTCACCGCCCGCGCACTCGCCGACGCCGGCCACACCGTCTACGCAGGCATGCGCGAAACCGTCGGCCGCAATGCACCGCAGGTCAAGGCCGCGGCCGACTACGCCCGCGAGCACGGCGTAGACCTGCGCAGCGTGGAACTGGACGTCGCCTCCGACGCATCCGTCGACCAGGGCATCGCCAGCATCATTGCCGAGCATGGCCATCTGGATGTGATCGTCCATAACGCAGGCCACATGTCCTTCGGCCCGGCCGAAGCCTTTACCCCCGAGCAATACGCCGAACTCTTCGACGTGAATGTGCTCAGCACCCAGCGGGTGAACCGCGCCGCTCTTCCGCAGCTGCGCAAGCAGGGCAAGGGCCTGATGGTATGGGTATCTTCCAGCAGCACGCGTGGCGGCACGCCGCCGTACCTGGCGCCCTACTTCGCCGCCAAGGCCGCGATGGATTCGGTGGCGGTGAGCTACGCCAGTGAACTTACCCGCTGGGGCATCGAAACTTCCATCATCGTGCCCGGCGCGTTCACCAAAGGCACCAACCATTTCGCACACTCGGGAAAACCCGCCGACCAGGCGCGCGTGGCCGAATACGATAGTGGCCCGTATGCCGGCGTGTCCGAGCAGGCATTGAAGGGACTGGCAAGCCTGGAGCCGGCCGATGCGGACGCGGCGAGCGTCGCCACCGAGATCGTCCGCGTGGTGGGCCTGCCGTTCGGCAAACGTCCCTTCCGCACGCATATCGACCCTTCGCAGGACGGCGCCGAAGTGGTCAACGGCGTGGCCGACCGGGTGCGCGCGGAACTGTTCTGGCGCATCGGCCTTCAGGACCTGCTCTCGCCGCGTATCGCCTAAAGAAAAGGGGAGCCGGCGAACCGGCTCCCCTTTCAGGTATTGCACTTGCAGAGGTTTCGATCAGAAGAACGAAGCGCCCACCGTCACCATGATGGTGCGTGGCTCCAGCAGCGAGTAGTACGGCGCCGAGGCGAACAGCACCTTGCCGTTCACATCGGTTTCCTTGGTCGGGTTGGACGCCAGGAACGACGTACCGTTGTTGGCGTTGGTGAACGCCTTGTGGTCGGTGAGGTTGTCCAGGTTGATCTTGACGTACGGCTTGCGGAACCAGGTTTCGAAGTCGGCGAAGCGGAAGCCGGCCGCCAGGCCCAGCGTGGTGTAACCGCCGGCCTTCTCGGTGTTCATGTAGTCACCGTAGAACGAGCTGTGCGACTTGGCCGAAAGCGTGGCCCAGAACGAGCTGTCGTCGTAGCTGAGCGCGGCATAGCCGAGGTTGCGCGGCGTGTTGTACAGGTCCTTGCCCTTCACCGGGAAGATGCCGTCGTCGCCGGTGTTGAGGTCCGACTCGATCTTCGACTGCGTGTAGGTGTACGAACCGTACAGGCTCCAGTGGTCGGCAAAGCGCCAGGTGGCTTCGCCGTCCACGCCCTGCATCTTCACCTTGGGAATTTCGGTGTAGAAGGTTTCGCCGGTGAACTGGTCGAAGCCCGACTCCTGCTTGTTGTTGAAGTTCGAGCGGTACAGCATCACGCTGCCGGCGAAGTTGTCGGTGTAGTAGCGGTAGCCCAGGTCGTTGTTCCAGGCCGATTCGGGCTTGTTGGCGGCGCGGCCGGTCACCGTGTTCAGGAATACCGCGGTGTTCGGCGGCACGCGGAAGGTCTTGCCGATGCCGTAGAAGATCTGGCTGTTCGCGTCGGGTGCGAACTTGATGCCGGCCGTGGGCAGGAACTTGTGGAAGTTGTAATCCAGGCCGTCGCTGCCGATCTGGCTGAACTTGGGCGAGGTGTTGAAGAACGAACCCGGGAACTCATAGGCGAAGCCCGAGCGCTCCACGTGCATGTAGGACGCGCCAGCGGTGAAGGTCCAGTAGTCGTTCGGCGTCCAGGTGTCGGTGGCGAAAGCCTTCTTCGTTTCCGTCAGCGTGAATTCGTCGTACTGCTTTTGCGCCTCGCCATTGGGATAGACGATGAAGTCCGAATCGCCCCACTTGTTGATCGGCGCACCGGTGTTGTAGTCGGCAAGGCTGAAGGCCTCGCCCTGCTCCTGGCGCGTGCGCTCGTACCACACGCCGTATTCCAGCGCGTTGGTCTCGGACAGGTCCTGGTTGAACTTGGCGATCACGCCCGGACGATAGGTGGTGGAGCTGCTGAAGCCGTAAGCCAGGGCCTTCTTGCCGTTCGGGCCGGTGACGATCGCGCCGTCCTGGTTCAGATCCTGGTTGGCCGATTCGAACGACGGCTTGGTCGAGGTGCTCTCGGCAAAGAAGCTGTTGCCGGTGCCCGAACCGCCGTCGCCATACTGGAAGTACGGCACCACCGACAGGTGCAGGCTGTCACTGAAGGTGAACTCGCCATCCGCGCTGGCCATCAGGCTGGTGAACGGGTTGGCATGCAGCTGCCAGAAGTTGGTGTCGAGCGAACCCGGCTTGTAGGTTTCGTCGTAATCGTAGTGGTAGCCGTGCTGGGCCACGTTCGCCTTGGTCGGGCCGAAGTACAGGTACTTCACTTCGCGGTTGTACTGCAGGGAACCGGTGATCGAGTTGTTGTCGTCAATCGTCCACACCGTCTTGGCGTCGACCTTGGTCACCTTGGCTTTGCCTTCGCCGCGCCACTTGTCATCGGAGTTGTCCGACCAGGAAATCCACGAACGCGTCGGGCCCAGGTCGCCGGTGTTCAGGCGGAAGAAGGTGCGGCGGTAGTCGTTGGAGCCGACCGACTGCACGAAGTCCACGCCAGCGGTGTGGGTGGGATCGATCGTGGTCCAGGCGATATGGCCGCCGGCGGCGCCGGAATCGGGCATGTCCACATCAGGGATGCCCTGCAGCACGGTGATGTCGCCCATGTTCTCCGAGTCGCCGTATTCGGTGGCGTACACGCGGTAGGAACCTGAGTCGTTGATCGGCGCGCCGTTCACCGAGGCGCCGATTTCGTCGCCAGTGAAACCGCGGATCGAGTAATTGCCGTCGTTCAGGCCCGTCACGTCATCCGTGGAGGAATTTACGCCCGGGATGCTCTGGATCAGCTGGGTGAAGTTCGCGCCCGGCGAAGCCTTGACGATGGCCTCACGGCTGATCGTGGATACCGCCTTGGGGGCCGTCTGTACGGACATCAGGCCGCTGGCCATGGTCGCCGCGTGCGCGGTCACGGTCACCGACTGCAGCTGCTGCGCCCTCTGGGTGTCGTTCGAGGTGGTCGTATTCGACGTGGTCGACACGCTGCTGCGGGTCGGCGGGGACTTGGTGTCGGTCGACTGCTGGTCGGCCGACTGGGCCAGGGCGGACCCGGCGAAAAGGGTGGCTGCAATGACGAGGTAAAGGCGGTTTCTATTCATGGTTTTATTTGTCTTTCCGGTGAGCTAAGACGTGGCAAGTTATTTCGACGCGGTCGCAAGGAAAAACGCTTTCCCAAGGCACAAAAAAGCCCAACCGGCTAGGTCAGGCAACTTGTTGCGAAATTCGTATTTAATTGCGCGGCGACCACTCCCCTGTGAGCGTGTCGCCATTGCGTGATGAAGTTAGCACGATAAGGCGGGTTCTTTACAGTGTCTTTACATCTACTAAACGGCGCGTCCATGTTTCGGTTTGCGCCAGCGCCTCATCGCGGCTATACACAAGTGATTGACGAAGGAATCGAAGGCATGACCGCGACGGCAGCGCGGCCACCTGCTGGGTCGGGGCAGTCGTGGCGAAGAATCTTATCGAAGATGGCGATGCTGTTGATCGCCTGCCTTCCGGCGTGGCTGGACGCCACCTCCGCGCCCGATCCCATCCCGATCCGTTTCGGCATCTTGCCCATCGGCAGTGCCGCCGAATCGCGCGCGCAATGGGCGCCCCTGCTCGATGACATCGCCAGGCGGCTGGGCCATCCGGTGTCGTCGGTATCCGTGTCCAGCTATCAGGGCCTGTCCAATGCCATGGCAGCGGGCAACGTCGACGTCGCCTTCGTCTCCGGCCGGCTGGCCGTGGAAGCGGTCTCGCGCCAGCACATGCACGTGGTGGCGCAGTTCGTCCGCGACGATGGCGTCACCGGCAACTATGCGCTGCTGATCGTCCGCGCGTCATCGCCCATCCAGGACGTCGACAGCCTCCTGGCTAATCCGGGGCGCTGGCGCTACGCGCGCGGCGAACCCCTGTCGGTCACTGGTTACGTGGCCCCCGAGGCGCAGCTGTTCGCCCCGCACGGGATCAATTCGGACACGTTTTTCTCGAGTGTGCGCGTAGGCAACCACCAGGACAACGCACTGGCGGTGGTAAACCGGGAAGTGGACGTCGCCACCGGCAACAACCCTGACCTGGACCTCTTCACCCGGCACTTTCCGCGCGAGGCGGCGCAGTTGCGGGTGATCTGGCGCTCGACACTCATCCCCGCGGGCGTGCTGGTGGTGCGTGATGCGATGGATGAGCCCCTGCAAGACCAACTGGTGGCTTTGATGCGCAACTACGGCAAGCAGGCCGATGCCGCCGGTGAACGCGAACGGGCAAACCTCTCGCGCATTCCCGACCTCGCGCATTTCGTGCCCGCCGACAACCGCGCGCTGAAGCCCTTCGTGGACATGGATTACACCCTTGCCTACCAGCAGGCCGAACACGGCCGCTGGGTAAACGATGCCGCGCGCCAGGCGCGTCTGAAGCAGGTGGACGGTGATTATCGCAAGGCGTTGCAGGCCCTGGATGCGCCGGCGCAGATCCCGCAAGGACCCGGCCAGAAGGGCGCGTCCGTGCGCAAAGGCTCTCCGTAAGTAATCCCGGGGTCGGCAACCTCGCGGGATTCCAGTCTATGGGCACATCCGCAGGTTTCTGCACGCCCTTTGACGAAAGCGGACAGCGGCCTGATCGACTTTGCCGGATCGTTCAGCCGGCCTAGACCACCACGCAGCGGTTGCGCCCCGCCCGCTTGGCCTCGTAGAGGGCCCGGTCCGCGCGTTCAAAAGCGGCCGCGGGCGTATCGGGCATCTGGAAGCAGGTGATGCCGCCGGACATGGTTACCGTGATCGGGCGTTTGCTGGCGTGGAAGCCCAGGGCTGCCACGATGCGGCAGAGATCCTCGGCCACGAGCAGCGCCTCGCCTTGTTCCATGTCGTCGAAGACGGCTGCGAATTCCTCACCGCCGTAACGGGCGATGAAATAGCGGCCCGCGGCGTGGGCGGTCAACGCCTTGCCCACGATGCGCAGTACCGCATCACCCGCGGCGTGGCCATAGTTGTCGTTGATGGCCTTGAAATGGTCGATATCGAACGCCGCCACACATACATGCTGGCGTTCGCCCTGCCAGCGGCGATGTATTTCGTCCACATGGCGCTCGTAGGCCAGGCGGTTGGGCATGGCGGTAAGCGGGTCGGTCAATGCCAGCTCGTGTTCGCGTGCCAACGATTCCTGCAGCCGCAGGGCCTGGGTTTCCAGCTCCATCAGGCGTCCTTGCATGCTGGCGCTGCGTGCACGGAATTCCTCGGCGCGGGCATCCTGGCGTTCGCGGTACTCGCGGAAGTGGTGGTCGATCAGGGTGAGGCGCGAACTCACCTGTTCCTGCAGGTCGGCAAGGCTGGTGGCATCGCGTGCGGTCTGGTTCAACAACGCCATTTCGTCGCGGACGGTCGTGTCCAACGCCTCGCCTTCGGCCAGATCCTGCGACTGCTCTTTCATGCCCATCTCGAGGAAATGGGTCATTTCCTCCAGCCGGCCGCTTACCTGTTCGAGCAAGGCCTGCAGGTTGTCGATGTCGGCGCGCAGGCTGTCGCGCTGGCGGTTGACCAGGTTCGCCACGGCTTCGGCCAGCATCGGCATGGCGGCCTCATCGTCCACCGCTGTCGCCGCCAGCCGTGCGCGAATGTCCACCGCCTCTTCGGCCAGCGAAGGAATCAGCACCACGCGAAGCAAGGTTTCACGCAGGGCTTCAGGCCATGGCGGACCGATCGCCGGCCCCGTGCTGCTGGCAGGACGCGGCGTGCCGTCGAGCCGCGCTACCGCGTCGCCCAGTTCATCCACCAGCGGCGCCAGGCCCGCACCGGCACTGGAACGGCGTACCGCATCGGTCACGCGCTCAAGCAGGCCATCGAGCGCGTCATCCCGGCCACGGGCCAGCAGCAGCAAGCGGCTGGCAATGCGGCGCAGCTGTTCCTCCAGCTGGCGGAAAGAAGCTTCCTCGCGCTCCATCCGCTCAAGGGCGAGATGGTACTTGCGCTCGAAGTGATCTGGTTCCAAGAGTTCCCCCGACGGTTGTCCCGTGCGGGGGAAATATACGATGCATTGGCCTAGCTTGCGGGCTGGGCTGCGCCAGAGCGGATGGCTTCGTCGATAGCCTGCCGCACCTGGCTCTCCGCCTTGACCTGCGCCTGGCGTTGCTGCTGGCCCAACTGGGTCTGTTTCTGACCCAACGCACTCTGTTGTTCGGACAGTGGACGCATGCGTTCGGACAGTACTTTCATTTGCTCGGACAGCTCCTTCATTTTCGCAGTGTCTGGCTGGCCGCCGGTGGCGAGGTTCGCCTGCTGCATGCCTAGATGAGCCTGCTGCTCGCCAAGCTGGGACTGTTGTTCGCCGAGCTTGGATTGCTGATCGCCCAATGCCGACTGCTTGTCACCGATCTTCCGAACCGGGGCGAGCGCGTCGCCGATGCTGGCGATCACCTTCGGATCGTGGCTTACGTAGATCTTGCCTTCCTGGCGGATCCAGACCACCGGCTCGCCCTGCCCGCGCACGCTTTGGGCGTCCGTGAGGTCCCGCTGGTTGCCGCTCATGATCGACGTGCCGTGGTCGAACACCGCGTATGCCGTATGAGGCGTGCCGGCATTGAGGGTGACGGTGGAGTCAGTGGAAACCAGGCCACCTGAAACCGGCGGCGGCGGCGGAGGCGGCGGCGGGGGCGGCGGCGGAGGTGGCGCGGGAGCCTCGGGCGGCGGCGGCAGCGGGGGCAGCGGGGGCGGCGGGGGCGCTGGCACCCGGGGGATGGCCCTCGCTGCCGGGGTGGCGCGTGCGGCAGGCGTCATGGGTGTGGTCTGTATCGCCGGCGTGGGCTCAACCGCCGGCGTGGGCGCGGGTGACGGCGTCTCCTGCACCAGGGCCATGGCGACGACCGGTACAAGCGTCGTGGACGGATCTGCCGTCCGTGCCGTCACCCGGTAGGGAAGCACCAGCGTGGCGGCGATCACGGTGACGATGGCCCAACCCAGCGCGCGGCGCGCCGGACGTGAAGCTGTGTCCTGGAGCATGAGGAGTCTCCTCTTGAGATTCTTGTAAGTGGTGGAGGCGGTGCCAAGGCCCGCCGCGTGTGTGTGCGATACGCCCAGGCGCAACAACAGGCGCGCGTAACCTTCGGGGGCGGCGTCGGCATCGACTACGCGCGCATCGCAGGCGGCCTCCCTGGCCAGGGAATATTCGGCCGTGGCCAGGTGGACCAGCGGATGGAAGAAGAAGAGGCGCCGGCCCAGTTCGGGGATCCAGCCGAGCCAGAGGTCGGCACGACGCACGTGCGCGAACTCATGACCGAGCGCCATGGCCAGTTCGTTGGCCGAGAGCACGCCGGCGGGCGGCAGCAGCACCACCGGGCGCAACGCGCCGATCGCCAGGCCGCCGACCACGTGCGGCGCTTCGATCGAAGGCCCCACGCGAAGCGCGGGAACGCGGGCAAGGCCGATTGCCGAGGCGGCGTGGCGGGCCATGGCGAGCGTGGCTTCGTCGCGAACGGGCTCGCAGGCGGCCACCACCCTGCGCATGGCCAGCCATCCGGCGATGAGCCGCCCGAGTTGCCAGGCCACGATGGCGAACCATGCGACGGCCACGGCCAATGCCCAGGGCAGGGGTGATGAAGGCTCCGGCAGTACCAGGGGTGCAGAACTTGCCAGCGGCGCCAGCGTCAACGTAGCCGTGCTGGCCACAGCCTCCGGCGCGGCCAGCCAGGCCAGTTCCACCGGTACCGGCAGGCACAGGCCCAGCAACAGTTGCAGGCCCGACAGCCACCACAGGTGGCAACGTACGGCCGCCGGCAACCGCGGGCCGAAACGGCCGACCATCCATACCAGGCCCACCAAAACCACTGCCTGGGCGGATGTCCAACCCAGTCGAAGCAGTATCTCGCGGGCGACATCGTCGAACGTGTTCATGCGTCGCCTCCCGTTTTCGTGCGCAGCTTGTTCACCAGCGCCTCGAGTTCGGCCAGTTCGTCCCGGCTTACTTCGCCGCGTTCGCTCATCCATGCCACGAAGGGCGACACCGAGCCCTGCAGTTGCGTGCGCACGAAGTTATCCACCGCGCCGCGCATCACCTCCACCGGGCCCGACGTGGTGCTGTAGCGATAAACCCCGTGCACGCGGCGGCGGCCGAGGAAGCCCTTCTCGCGAAGGCGTTCCATCATGGTCAACACCGTGGAACGGGCCAGGCCCTGGGGCTCGCCGAAACCGTTCACGACATCGGCAACGGTGGCCCCGCCGCGTTCGTCGACGTGGCTGAGCAAGGCAAGTTCGCGCTCGCCGATGGTCTTTCGCTGTTGCATGGCCGGCTCCTGACTACAGGTGTAGTCACGCTAATCCCTGACTACACCTGTAGTCAAGTGCCTTCCGGCCAAAGGCACCTGAAAGATTTGGTGCCTAGGCTTTGGGGACAATGACGTCGATCGCGACACTCTGGAACGGCATCGCCGCATGGCTGGCAGTGCATGTGGTGGAGCCGGCGCTCGCCTTCACGCACGTCGGCAGCAGCGCGGGGGACCCGCGGGATATCGCCGAGGCGGCGATGATCGCCGTGCTGCAGGTGTGTTTGATCGCCTTCGTCATGCGGCCGCTGGAAACCTGGTTCAGCGCCGAGCGCTGGGAAGACCGCAAGCTCACCCGTATCGATCGCACCTATACCTTGCTGATGCTCGGCGGTATCTTCCCGCTCTTCAGCTTCCTGGTGCTCACCCCGTTCGCCAATCTGCTGGGCGGCGGCAGTGACGCCTCCGGCCCGCCTGCGTACGGCCTTACCGTCTGGGTGCCGTGGTTCGCCAGCCATCCGTACGCCGCGTTCGCGGTGTATTACATCGCCTACGATTTCACCTATTACTGGATGCACCGCGCCCAGCACGCCATCCCCTGGTGGTGGGCGCTGCACAGCATGCATCACAGCCAGCGGCAGATGAGCTGCTGGACGAATGATCGCGGCAACTATCTCGATGGCGGCCTGCAATCGATCGTGCTGGCCCTGGTGGGCCTGGCCTTGGGCGTGGATGCCTCGCAGTTCGCCGTGCTGATGCTGCTGGGCGAGCTGGTGCAGAACTTCTCCCACACCAACGTGCGCATCGGCTTTGGGCGGGTACTGGACCGGGTCTTCGTAGCGCCGGTGTTCCACCGGCTGCACCACATGGTGGTCGACCCCGACCGGCCCGGTCTTCACAACTGCAATTTCGGCCAGGTATTTTCCCTCTGGGACGTATTGTTCGGCACCTCGCTGTACGGGGAGCCGGTGCGCCCCACCGGCGTGGGTGACCCCCACGTCGATGCCGACAACGGCCGGGGGCTGGTGATGATGCAGTGGTGGACCCTGCGCCGGTTCTGGGGTGCCTTCACCTGCCGGGCCGGCTGGCGCCTGGGCGAGGTGGCCTTCGACGACAACCTGCGGCCCGTGCCGGTGGCCTTGCTGGACCTGCGCCAGCTGCATGCCGCGCGCCCCGCCACGGCAGCCTTGCCGGAGCCTGTGGCCGCTCCGGCTACCCGGTCCGATGCCCTCGCCTGAGGCTGACGGCCTTAATTCCTTTGTGAAGTCATTTTTTTGACGTCCGTCAAAAAAACAGCAGCAAACGTTTTCACTCCTTGATAGATTGATGCCGCAGGGCGCCGCGTCGCGGTCGCCGCATCAAAACAGGGGGATCCACTACCCAGCACCGGTGTCGCCATTGGGCGAGCACCGCGGCGTGCTGATCCCTGAATTCTTTCCCCGGGCAGCGCCAGCCCGGGGCGGCAAGGCCCCAGGCCCGCAAGGCCAGCGGCTTGCCGCGTGACGGCGCATACCCCAAGGCAACCTCTCCAGGAGATTCACCCATGAATGTAGCTTTCGAACGTACCGGCCCCCTGACCGAACTCTCCAGCTACCCCCAGTGGGCGCAGGATATGGTCGCCTCGTGTGCCCAGGACCGGCAAAGCGTGCTCGACCATGAGCTTTTCCAGCTGATGAAGGAAGGCGAGCTGGATGCGGTGTCCACCCGCAACTTCATGGTGGGCGTGTGGCCGGTGATCGAGCGCTTCCCCGGCTACATGTCGCACAACCTGCTCAAGACCCGTTTTGGCCGCAGCGGAGGCGACAACCTGGCCCGCCGCTGGCTGGTCCGGAACATCCGCGTGGAGCAGAACCATGCCGAGTACTGGCTGAACTGGTCCGACGGCGCGGGTGTGGCCCGCCACGAAGTACTGGAAGGAAACCTGCCCAAGGGCAGCCAGAGCCTGGCCGACTGGTGCGAGGAAGTCAGCAAAAACGACAACCTGGCCGCGGGCATCGCCGCCACCAACTATGCGGTGGAAGGGGCCACCGGTGACTGGTCGCAGCTGATCTACGAAAGCCAGGCCTACGCCGAAAGTTTGCCGGAAACCGGCCGAAAGGCCAGCCTGCGTTGGCTTCAGCTTCACGCCGCTTATGACGATACCCATCCATGGGAGGCGCTGGAGATCGTTTGCACGCTAATGGGAATGGCACCCCCTGCCGATATGGTGGAACACGTCGGTGAATGCATCCGGCGCAGCTATGTCAGCATGCGTGTCACGCTCGACCGTTGCCTGGATGCACGCGCCAGGCTGGCTACCCTGAGCGACGTCGCGGCCTGACCGTGGCGGCTGTAGAAGAATGCGCTGGCATGGGCCGGCGCTTGATGGAAGGGAGGCGCCGTGAGCGTCCAGGTGGTTGCACCGCAAAATTCGCTGTCGCGTCGCTTACGCCCCCTGGCGTACGCGCTCGTGGCCGTGGTGGTGCTTATCCTGGCCTTGACCTACGGCGCGCTCCAGATCCAGGTCACTCTCGCCGGGTTCCTTAACGGCGAGAGCGTCTGGTCGAAGGCGCAGAAGCAGTCGGTGATCGACCTGGCGGCCTACGCCGCCAACGGCGACCGCAACTTGCTGATCGCCTATCGGCAGAACCACGCGGTACTGGACCACGACCGATTCGCCCGCGACCAGATCGCCAGCGGCACGTTCGATCATGCCGCCGTGGCCAAGGCATTCAGCGACGCCGGCGTGATCGAAGAGGCCATCCCGGGGATGATTTTCATCCTGCAGTACTTCGACAGCGCGCCGTACATCAAGGAAGCGATGACGGCGTGGCGTTCCACCGACAGCACGGTGGACGAACTCGACGGCATGGCCGACGACCTCGAACACCAGTGGCACGATGGCAGCGTGACAGGCGAGCAGGCCCTGCTTTACCGCCAGCGCATCGAACAACTCAACGACTTCATCGAACCACGCAGCAACCTGTTCTCCGTGGAAATAGCCAATGGCGCCTCATGGCTTGGCAAGGTGCTGTTCGCCGCCGTGGTAGGCGTGGCGGCGCTGGCTTCGTTGTTCTGGCTGGGCATGGCCCGCCGCATCATGGCCGGCATCCGCGGCACCGAAGAACGCTTCGGCCTGCTCTTCGGCAGCGCCGCCGACGGCATCGTGATGGTGGATGAGGCCCGCGGCACCATCCTGGAAGTGAACGAGACCGCCGCCGGATGGACGGGCCAGACCCGGCAGGCCCTGCTCGGCAAACGCTTTGATGCCCTTTTCATCCCCGGCGCCGACCAAACCCCGGCCGAAGGCAAGCTCACCGGCACGCTGCTGGGCGCGCGCGGCGAACTGCGCCCGGTGGAGCTGCACGGCAACCTGGTCACCTGGGGCGGCCGGCCGGTTCGCCAGGCCATCATCCGCGACATATCCGAACGCTTGGCGATGGAGCAGGAGCGCCGCATCGCTGCCGAAGCCCTGGGCTCGATCGCCGAAGGCGTGGTGATCGCCGATGCGCAACGCCGGATCACGGCGGTGAATGCCGCGCAGACGGGCCTGACCGGTTTCGACGCAGGCTCCTTGATGGGGCAGCGCTTCGACGACCTGCGACGCCAGCCCGACGGCCGTGAACTGCCATCCTCGATGTGGGCCCGCATCGAAGCGGACGGCCACTGGACGGGTGAAGTGCTCAGCCGCCGGCAGGATGGCAGCACGTATCCCGAATGGCTGTCGATCAGCACCATCCGTGATGCGGAAGACCAGATCCAGCGCTATGTAGCGGTGTTTACCGACATCACCACCAACAAGGCCGACCAGCGCCGCCTGGAACACATGGCCACGCACGACCCGCTGACCGGGCTTGCCAATCGTGCGGAGTTTGAACTGCGCTGCGGCCACGCCATCAGCACCGCCACGCGCGAGCGCGGCGCCGCGGTGGTGATGTTCATCGACCTGGATGCCTTCAAGGCGGTGAACGACAGCTACAGCCACGCCGTGGGCGATCGCCTGTTGCAGAAAGTAGCCGATCGCATCCGCAAGGAACTTTCACCGACGGACATGGCCGGCCGTATCGGCGGCGATGAATTCACCGTGCTGATGAGTGGCCTGAAGACACGCGAGGAAGCCGGCGACCTCGGCCGCCGCCTGCTTACCGCGCTCGCCGAGCGCTTCATGGTGGGCGATTACGAGATCTTCCTTTCCGCCAGCATCGGCATTGCCGGTTTCCCGCTGGACGGCAGCGAACCGACGGCGCTGATCGCCAACGCGGACGCCGCGATGTACGCGGCCAAGACCGAAGAGCGCAACGCGCTGCGCTTCTACACCCCGCGCATGCACGCCGATGCACGCCGCCGGCTGGAACTGGCAGCCGAACTTCGCCAGGCCCTGCACCGGGAAGAGTTCTACCTGGTGTACCAGCCGTCGGTGGAACTGCGCACCGGGCGCGTGGTGGCAGTGGAAGCCCTGCTGCGCTGGCAGCATCCCGAGCGTGGGCTGGTGATGCCCGATGAGTTCATTCCCATTGCCGAGACCCTGGGGTTGATCCGCCAGATCGACGAATGGGTGATCCACGCCGCCTGTGCACAGATCCGTCGTTGGGACATCGCGCGCATGCCGCAGATCCGCGTGGCCGTGAACGTATCGGCCACGTGGTTCGGCCACCCGGATTTCGTCGAGAGCGTGCGCGACGCACTATCGGCCAGCCAGCTCAGTGCGCCGCGCGTGCTGCTGGAGATTACCGAAGGCGCGCTGCTGCGGCTTGGTGAGGACACCGAACGCACTATGCATGCGCTGCACGACCTGGGCGTGGGCGTGGCCATCGATGACTTCGGCACGGGTTATTCCTCGCTCACGTACCTGAAGCTTCCCGCGGTGGCTTATCTCAAGATCGACCGTTCCTTCGTGCGCGGCCTGCCCGACAGCAGCAACGACGTGGCCATCGTCGCCGCGATGATCGCAATGTCCGGCTCACTGGGCCTGATCACGATCGCCGAAGGCATCGAGAACGATGCGCAGCATGCTTTCCTGCTGAAGGCCGGATGCGCGGAAGGCCAGGGCTACCTGTATTCGCGACCGGTGGCAGCGGCCAATATCGAGCGCCTGTTGTCGCCGGTGAACACCGCGCCGCAACCACGGCTGACCCTGGTGCCGCCGCTGCGCAGCTAGAACACCACGTTGTAGCCGAAGGTGAACCACTGGTCCGTGCGGTTCTTGCCGACCAGCAGATCGATGCTGGCGGAGCTGCCGAAATTGAAACTGATGCCCGCCTCGTTGGTAGCGTCGCGTCCCTTGCGGATGTAACGCTCGGCGACCAGATCCACGGCCTTGGACAACGAATACTGCATCCCTAAACCACCGGCCAGTTTCGATTTCTCGCCACGGTCGCGTGACAAGCCCAGGTTGGTGAAGATCTGCCATTGCTGGTCGGCCCCCAGGGCCCAGGCCGGCGCGACGTAGACGTCGGTTTGTTTTAATTTGCCGTGCTGGTAGATGCCCGTGGTGGCCACCGCCAGCCCGAAACCGCCGTTACTGTTGTCGCGCAGCTGCCACTTCAAGCCTGGGGTGAGCAAGCTTTGGCCCGGCCGCGAGATGCGCGTGAGGCCCAGGGAAAACTCCAACGGCCCGGCCGAACACGCAGGCGACAGGGTGAGCTCGCGGCCACCACCGGAAAAGGCTCGCAGCCAGCTCTCCAGCTGGCAGCGCCCCGCAGGCGTGACGCCCGAGTCGTCCACGAACAGGCTGCCGCCCGCGTGTGCGGTCCCCGCGGCCACCACCGTGGCCATCATGGCCGTGATGATGGTTCGTTTCATGGACGTGGTGCTTCCTGGCGAAATACCTGCGAAGTCTAACGGTCAATTTCTTACCGTTGAAAGTCGCGATGTCCGGCATCAGGTCTATGCAACGTTATAAAGGAACGCTCATGCCCTATCGCAACCCGTACTTCGATCCGGCCAAGCCGCACCACACCCCGGATGGCTTCCGGAACCTGGAGACCGACACGCGTGCCAAGGGCGACCTGCAGCGGTGGCGGCGTGAGCGCAAGGAGCAGGGACTGCCCAAGCCACCACAGGCGGGCTATGCGGCCTTCGCGGAGCAGTGGTGGACCCGGGCGGATATTCCCGCTGAAGGGGACGGTGCCTGGTGGCTGGGCCACGCCTGCGTGCTGCTGCGACGCGGCGGGCAAACCGTGATCACGGACCCGGTGCTTTCCCATCGTGCATCGCCGCTGTCGTTTGCCGGGCCTGCGCGCCGCACGCCCGCGCCGGTGCATGTGGACGAACTTCCACACATCGACGTGGTGATGATCTCCCACAACCACTACGACCATCTCGATACGCGCAGCGTCAAACGCATCGCGCGGCGGTTTCCCGCCTGCGTGTTCGTGGTGCCGCTGGGCCTTGCCCCATGGATGCGCCGCCATGGCATCGAACATGCGGTGGAACTGGACTGGTGGGACGGCATCGATATCGACGGCGGCCGCTTCACCCTGGTGCCTGCGCGCCATTGGAGCGCACGCACTTTAAGCGATCGCAACCGCAGCCTTTGGGGCGGCTGGGTATGGCAGCGCCGTGGCTACACCTTCTGGTTTGCCGGCGATACCGGCTATTCGCCGAACCTCGCCGAAGTGGGCAAGCGCCTGGGGCCGATCGACCTCGCCGCCCTGCCCATCGGCGCTTATTCCCCGCGCTGGTTCATGCAGGGCCAGCACACCGATCCGGCGCAGGCGGTGCAACTTCACCGCGAATCGAACGTGCGCAAATCGCTGGCCATTCACTGGGGCGTGTTCGAACTGGCAGACGATCCGCTGGATGAACCACCGGCCTTGCTGGCCACGGCGTTGCGTGAGCAAGGCGTGGCCGAGGAGGCCTTCGTGTGTATTCCGGTCGGCGCGCGCGTGCCGGAGTAGCCGCGCGCCCTCGTGGCTAATTGAAGAACGCGTGCAGCCGCGGCACGCGACGAAGCACCAGTCGCTCGGCCACCAGCACGAACAGCATGGAGATACCCAGCAGCGGCAACAGCACGCCGAACACCACCAGCAACCCGACCATCAGCGCAGGGTAGCGCGCTCCGTGCGCGGGCGGGGCACCCAGCCGCTTCACCGGTTTGCGGCGCCACCACATCACAAAGCCGCTCACGGTGACGGTGATCAGGCCCAGCGCCGTGACCAGGCCGAGCAACTGGTTCGGCCAGCCGAACAGCTGGCCCTCGTGGGCAGCCACGCCGTAGCCGATCGCCCGGTCCAGGAGCGCTCCCTGGGCGAAATCCTTGCGGTTGATCACCTGGCCCGTGGCGCCGTCGAGCTTCAGCGTCAGCCGCTTTGGGCGGTTCTGGGTATCGGACCGACCCGTCCAACCGGCGTCCGCCTTCGATGGTGGTGCGATCAGCACCGGCGGCGGCAACTGCAGGCTGGCTACGGTTGGCACCAGGCGATCAAGTGCATGCAGGTCCACCGCCGTGTGGGGGCTACCCCCGTCTGCATGTTCGACATGCAAGCTCTGCTTCTTCGATTCACCTTGCCCGCGATCCATCCCCGGCATGTCCGCCATGTCATCCATCGCCGTGTTCGCTGCACGGCGTTTGGCCAGCTCGTCCGAGCGTCCCGTGGTCCAGTCCTGCGCCACTTCGGTTGTCGAACCGAACTTCCGCACTTCCTTCAACATCCCGCCCCACGACTTCGCCCACGGCAAACCCGATACCAGCAACGAAAGCGCAAGCAAGGCCACCCACACACCGACGACCGCATGAAGATCGCGCCAGAACAGACGGCCACGCTCACGCACGCGCGGATACAGCACGCCCGCCAGGCCCTTGCCGCGGGGCCACCACAGGTATAGGCCGGACAGGATCATCACGATCGCCCACGATGCGGCCAGTTCCACCACCATCGAACCCCGATCGCCCATCAGCAGTTCGCCATGCAGGTAGAAGATGCGCCGCATCAGGCGTTCGTCTTCCACCACGTGGTGCAGCACATGACCGTTGGTCGGGTCCACGTACACGCGTACCAGGTCGTCGCCGCGACCCACCAGAACCCGCGCGGCGCTGGTGTTGCTTGCCGGCAACTCATATGCATTGAGCACGCCACCGGGCACCACCGCCAGCGCGGCGGCCACCTGGGTCGACGGTGCCACGCGCGGCGCCTGGGCATCGATGCGGTCGTAGGGGCGATCAAGCCATGCTTCGATCTGCGGCTTGAACAGGTAGATCGATCCCGTGCACGCCAGCCACAGCACGAAGGGGAGGCAGAACAGCCCTGCGTAGAAATGCCATCGCCACACCAGCCGGTAGGCATCGCGCGCGCGGCGGTCGGGCACGGCGCTCACAGATGCACCTTCAGGTCCAGAAGATAGGTGCGCGAAGGATACGGGTAGTACACGAAGTAACGCCGGTTGGTGAGGTTGTCCACGCCCAGGGCAATATCCATGTGCGGATTGGGCTTCCAGGTTACCCGTCCATCGAAGGTCAGGAATTTGCTGGTACCGCCGAAGGTATCGGGGTTGGTGTCGCTTTCATCCAGGCTGTTGTACTGCCTGCCCGAGTATCGGCCAGCCACCGTGACAGCGATGTTTTCGCTGGTATGCCAGGTGGCCACCACGTTCGAACGCCACGTCGGGATGCGGTAGAACTGCTTGCCCACCGAGGCCGGGTTCAGAGGGTTCTGAACCGTGGTGGCCTGCGTATAGGCAATGTTGGCCGACAGATCCAGCGCATCAAACCACACGCCGCTGCCGTCGTATGACGCCTCGGCGCCACGCGTGCGCACGCGACCTACGTTCTGCACGTTGGTCACTGTGGGAAACACGGTGGTATTGGTCTGGCTGAAGAGTGCATTGCGCGTGTCGCTGCGATACACGGTAAAGCGCGCCACGCCGCGCTCGCGGGTCCAGGTGGTGGTGAGTTCGCGGGAAAGGTCGTTCTCAGGCTTCAGGTTGGGATTGTTGTTGATGAGGGCCAGGCCATTGAACGTGCCCTGGAACAATTCGCTGACCGTGGGAAAACGATAGGCCCGGGCCACCGACAACCGCATGTCGATGTCGTCGGCGACGCGCCAGGACAACGCGGCCTTGGGTGAGGTGTGCTGTTCCTTGCGCTCGCCATAACCAACGGACGCCGCGCCCGCGCTTCGGTAGCCGGCAAACGCACGCCATTGTTCATAGCGGGCACCCATCGTGAACTGCCACGCATCAGCCAGTTGCCAGGCATCCTGCAGGTACACCGCCTGCGTCTGCGTGCTGCCGCCCGTACCCGACAGCGGCACACCCGCGTCGCCATGGCGCCAGGTGTCAAGCGCGTAGGCCTGCGTGGCCAACGCATAGCCATCGTAGTGATAGCCGAAGCTCAACCAGTGCGTGCCTGGTGCCACCAGGTCGGGCTGGTGGCTGGCGCGTATGTCCAACGTGCGCCAGCGTGAGCCATCACCGGCGGTGAGCTGGCCCGGTCCGTCTTCGGTCAATGCGCTGGCGGCGACGCGGTCGCGGTTGCGGCTCATGTCGAAGTAGCTGGCCTGCCCTTGGATATTCCAGCCGCTGTCGCGGTGCGTGCCCAGTGACAGGCCATACAGGGTATTGGCGCTTTCGCGCGTACTGGGTGCGAAGAAACTCGCAGGCAACGTGTATTGCCTGCCATCGATGGCGACCACGCCTGCGTACACCGGCCGGCCCTGCGCATCGCGCAGGAAGCTTTCCGTACGGTGCGCCATGTCCTGCCACCAGTAGCCCACGGTAAGGCCCGCACGCAGGTCCGGCGTGATGTCATAGGCAAGCTTGAGGTTCGCTTCGTGTTGGCGCGTGGCCTCCTGCCCTTCCGCGTTTATGCCGCTCACCACGCGCGGCTGGCCATTCGGACCACGGTCGACGATGGCGCCGGTGACCGGCACGGCCGCGGCACTGGCAGGCGTGGTGGAGAGGTTCTGCGTGGCGAACACCAGCGGCTGCCCGTTCGATTGCAGGCTGGCCACGCCCAGCAGGAAGGAAAGATTCCCCACCCGGTCGCCGATCGTGGCCGAGAGCCGCCGGCCGCCGTAGTTGCGGTCGACGCCGTATTCGTCCACATGCTGGGTGAAGAATTGCGACTGCGCGGACAGTTCCAGGCTTTCGGGCATGCGCGTGGTCATCAGCACCGTGGCGCCGATGCTGTTGCCCGGATACAACGCCGAGTACGCGCCGTAGATCACCTCGACGCGTTCGAGGTTGTCCGGGAACACCATGGACCAGCGCGGCGGGTTGGAGAAGTTGTTCCCCAGCAGATTGGAAAGCAGCAGGCCATCGAGGTACACCAACCCCCGGGCGCTTTGCGTGTTGCTGGTGCCGCGCACCGAGAACGTGGCGTTTTCATCGCCGATAAAGCGCTTTCGAATGCCGAAGGCCGGCATGTACTTGAGCGCATCCTCGGCATTGACGACGTTGCGCAGGGACAACGCCTGGGCGTCGACGCTCTCCACCACGGCCGGAAGGTTCGGATCGATCGTGCTGGTGTCAGCCGCCGACACTTTCACGCCTTCCAGCGTCTTGGCGCGCTGGGGCGTGCTGCCGTCGGCATCGTCGCCGGCATGTGCGGCCGCGCACAGCGCCATCGCGATGGCAAACGCCAGCGGCGCGGTTCGGCGCCGACTGGGCAAGGACAGATACATGGTGGTAATCCCGAAAAAGCTTAAGTGGCCCGCTGGCGCGCACGCCAGGTAAGGGCAGTACTCAGGTCATCGAGAAAACAGGTGGACCCCGCGGCTCAGCCACCGGCGTACGCGGCGCCATGGGTAGCGGCGAGGCTGGAACCTCAGCGGGGATAGCCGTGGTGGCAGGCACCAACATGGGCATGAACGCAACCGTCGCAGGCACCGTCGGGGCGTGGCAGAACAGGCTGCAGTAGCCACAGGCATCCATGGACATGTCGCCCATGCCGGCCATCGCCGAATGCGTGGATGATGCGGTCGTGCCACTGGCATCGGCTACGGGCGCGGCGCGGGTGACCAGTCCCGCGCGCCCTTCGCACCAGGCGCCAAGTTCGGCAAAGCTGGCCCGGGACCGCAACACCTGCGAGATCCCGGGCGCGGCCACCATCAGCCCCACGGCCAGCAGGGCCAGCCAGGCGGCAATGCGGCGATGGAGGTGGCGCTTGAACATAAGACTCGGTACCGGCTTAGGACCGGAATTATTCCATGCCGCCCGTGAAGGGCGGCTGCGGCGTTCGGTCACGCCGTGAAGGGACACCCTGTGGCGCCGCGCAGGGCTGCCTCGTCCACGCCAGGGGCCAGTTCCACCAGTTTCAGGCCGTTTTGGGTGACATCGAACACGCACAGGTCGGTGATGATGCGGTTCACCACCCCGGTGCCGGTAAGCGGCAGGCTGCATTCGGGGATGATCTTGGGCGTGCCGTCCTTTGCCGTGTGCTCCATTACCACCACCACGCGCTTGACTCCCGCCACCAGGTCCATCGCCCCGCCCATGCCCTTGACCATCTTGCCTGGCACCATCCAGTTGGCGATGTCGCCCTTGTCGGTCACCTGCATGGCACCGAGGATGGAAATGTCGATGTGGCCGCCGCGGATCATGGCGAAGGAATCGGCGCTGGAAAAATACGACGCGCCCTGGCGGGCAGTAACCGTCTGTTTGCCGGCGTTGATCAGGTCCGCATCCACTTCGTCTTCGGTGGGAAACGGGCCGATGCCGAGCAGGCCGTTTTCCGACTGCAGCCACACGTCCACGCCGTCGGGCAGGTGGTTGGCCACGAGCGTGGGCAAGCCGATCCCCAGGTTCACGTAGTCGCCGTCGTTGAGTTCCTGCGCGGCGCGCTGGGCCATCTGGTCGCGGTTCCAGGCCATGGTCATTCTCCCTTGGCGCGCACGGTGCGCTGCTCGATGCGCCTGGACGGCGCGGGGTTGTGCACGATGCGGTCGACGTAGATACCCGGCGTATGCACCTGGTCGGGGTCGATCTCGCCGATGGCGACGATTTCCTCGACCTCGGCGATGCAAACCTTGCCCGCGGTAGCTGCCATCGGGTTGAAGTTGCGGGCCGTCTTGCGGAACACCAGGTTGCCCGAAGGGTCCGCCTTCCAGGCCTTCACCAGGGCCACGTCGGCCACGATGGAACGTTCCATCACGTACATGTGGCCGTCGAATTCGCGCGTTTCCTTGCCTTCGGCCACCTGGGTTCCGTAGCCGGTGCGGGTGAAGAAAGCCGGGATGCCGGCGCCTCCTGCACGGAGTTTCTCGGCCAACGTGCCCTGCGGCGTGAATTCCACCTCGAGTTCGCCCGCAAGGAATTGCCTCTCGAATTCCTTGTTCTCGCCCACGTACGACGACACCATCTTCCTGATCTGCCGGGTCTGCAGCAGCAAGCCAAGGCCGACGCCATCGATGCCGGCATTATTCGATACCGCCGTAAGGCCGGTGACACCCGAGTCGCGCAGGGCTTCGATCAGCAGCTCCGGGATACCGCAGAGGCCGAAGCCGCCGACGGCGATCACCTGGTTGTTGGCCACCACACCCCTGAGGGCTTCGGCAGCGGAGGCGTAGCGCTTGTCGCGGGGGCGACGGGCGGCGTCTGGCATGGATCGACTCCTGAGCGTGGGGGCACCGTAACCCACCCACTTTACTACCCCGGCTTTGCGAAGGCCCGCTGCAAGGGCACAATCGGCACAGGCACGGGCGAGCGGTATGGGCTGCAAGGCCCCTACACGCTGGTCACACGGTAAGGCCGCCACCATCCGGCGCTGACCAGTGAGCTTGAGCACATGAACGATACGCAGGTGCTGATCGCCGGGGCCGGACCCACCGGCATGGTGCTGGCCTTGTGGCTGACCCGGGCCGGGGTGCGCGTACGCATCGTCGATCCACGGATGTCTGCAGGCGAGGCTTCCCGCGCCATGGCCGTGCACGCACGCACACTCGAACTCTACGACCAGCTGGGGCTGGCCGAAGCGGTGGTGTCCGGGGGCATCCCCATGGATCACATCTGCGTGCGCACCAAGGGCGTGAAACGCGCGACGGTAGCGATCGGCGCAGGCGGAGAGGGCATCTCTCCTTTCCCTTACGTGCTGACCTATCCGCAGGACGACCACGAGCGCCTGCTGGAGAAAGCCCTGCTGGCTGCCGGCGTCGCCATCGAGCGCGGCACCCAGGTGGTCGGCCTGGACCAGACGTCCACATCGGTCCACGTGCGCCTGGACAGTGCCAGCGGCGCCGAACGCGTGCATGTTGACTACCTGTGCGGCTGTGACGGCGCCGGCAGCCGCGTGCGGCACGCCCTGGGACTGGATTTTGCCGGCGGCACGTACGATCAGACCTTCTACGTGACCGACGCCATGGTGGAGGGTGCGGCGGCGGAGCTGGGTGTAAGCCTGTGCACCAACGCCGAAGGGTTTTGCCTGGTCATGCCGGTACGCCGCACCGGAGCCTATCGGTTGATCGGCGTGGTGCAGGACAGCCAGGGCCGCGGGGAGGATTTCACCTTCGAAGACGTGCGCGGCCAGGTCGAGCGCACCACCGGCCTGAAGGTCAACGAGGTGAACTGGTTTTCCACTTATCGCTCGCACCACCGCATGGCCTCGTCATTTGCCAGCGGCAGGGTGTTCCTGGCCGGCGATGCGGCGCACATCCATAGCCCCGCGGGCGGCCAGGGTATGAATACCGGGATCGGCGACGCCATCAACCTGGGCTGGAAGCTGGCCTCGGTGCTGCACCGGCGCGCCGACGCGTCGATCCTGGCCACTTACGCCACCGAGCGCATGGCTTTTGCCCGCCAGCTGCTGCAGAGCACCGACCGCGCCTTCCGCCTGATAGCCTCGGACGGGTCGATCGGCCGGGTGTGGCGCACGGGCATCCTCCCGTACGTGATACGTGCCGTCGCGGCTTGGAAGGGAACACCGCGGCTCGCCTTCCGCGTGGTGTCACAGATACGAATCGCTTACCACGACAGCGCGCTCTCGGCCGGGCGCGCCGGCAACCTGCGCGGAGGCGACCGCCTGCCATGGCTGCCTGTCGGCGAGGTGAGCAATTTCGAACCGCTCACCTCGCGGGACTGGCAGTTGCATGTCTACGGCGAGCCCGGGCCCGGTGTACGGCGCCTGGCCTACAACACCGGCCTGCCCCTGCACGGCTACATCCATGGCGAGAAGGCACAGGCCGCGGGGATACCCGTCGGCACCGTGTGCCTGGTGCGCCCGGACGGCTATATCGCCATGGTCAGGGGCGATCAGGAAGAAAGCGGTCTCGTCGATATGGCGAACTACATCGCCCGGTTCGCCATCGTGGCCAACCCGCCAAAGCATACGAATCGGTGAAAGATGACTGAGCCGCGGCAATAAGCGGACAAATTTTGAGCATTTTCCTATATCGATACCGTCGGCATTTTCGCACTATGGCTCCGCCGCCGAAGAAGCCAAAAGCTTTTCCCGGCGTACGGAAACATCGATGACCGACCTGAACGGCAGGATGCCGTCACCCGCACATCGTGCAAATGGTCGAGCCCCCCCTTCATCGGTGCCAGCGCCGCGTCGGCTTCTGCCGGGCCGCGTTACGGCGGACTAACGTCCGTCGCAAGCTAAGGATGGCCCATCATGGCCCCGCGCGTGAGCGTGTGGGTCATGTTCTTTTTTCCTATGCGTTTAGGGCGCGAGCCCGTCATTCATGATTTCCGCAGGTAGATCGTCTTAAGCACCAATCCCTTGATCTTGTCCGAGTTGCCTTCGATGTGTTCGGCATCGCCGTCAACGAGTCGAATGTTACGGATCACGGCGCCCTGTTTGAGCGGAATGGATGATCCCTTGACCTTAAGGTCCTTGATCACGACCACCGTGTCGCCGCTCTGGAGAAGATTGCCGTTGACGTCGCGCACGACGGTCGCTTCGTCAGCCGGTGCGGGAACATGCATGGGAAATTCATGGCCGCAATCGGCGCAGATGTACTGCTCACCATCGGGGTATGTGTTTTCCATGCCGCATTGCGGACAGGCGGGAATATCGGACATGGCGGTACTTCGCGTGGCGCGGGGCCCGCATCATACCTACAAGCGGCCGAAATACACGGAAATGCCTAGCCCGGCCTCCCATTGTGCGCCGCGCGGGCCCACGCGATGCAGCACGAAGGTATCGGCCTGGGCGCGTTCGCCCAGCTTCAAAGCCAAGCCGCCACCAGCCAAGCCTTCGTTGCCGTCCTGGCCGTCGTGGATCAGGTCGGTTTCGACATAGCCTTGCAGGTTGTCCGTGAGCGGCACGGTATACACCGGCGCCAATGTCCAGGTGTTGCTGCCCTGCAGGCGATCGAGGTTTGCGAATACCGTGAACTGCCGATCACCCTGCAGTTTCCAGCCAAGCGTGGTTCCGAGTGTGTACTGCCGCGCGCCGTTGCCGATGTCATGCGTGCCGTTGTCGAACGTCACCTGGCCGAGCACGGCGTAGCTGAAGTCGCCATTCGTGCTTGGCGCAACTTTCATCGCCACGCTGCTGTCGCCATGGCCGGTGCGGTGCTCACCATCGCCGTAGAGGTGGTTCCACGCCGACCCGCCCAGTTGCAACTCCACCGGCCCGCCAAGGCCCACACGAAACAGGCTGTCGGCGGTGTACTTACCCTGCAAGGCGCCGCTGTCGTCGGGCTCGCGTGACCAGTCGGGCACGCCCTGCTCCAGCGCAACGCCGCCGGCCGGCAACACGCTGGTGGCGAAGCCGGCACCGGGACGGTCGAAGTCCGGAGGATCGGCCATGGCAGGCATGGAAAGGACCATGGCCGCCAGGGCAATGTATGGCACGGCATGTCGCATTCTCATCTGCCCCCTTGTGTCCTGGCTCGCAAGCATCGTGTCAACGACGTGCAGCGGGCGTCGACACCATCATCTTTCGCGACCGGACGAGCGTTCAGGACGCCGGCCAAACGGATTGGCGCTTGGTTGGCCGGCGGCATGGGAATCCAATCGCTTGGCCGCTTCATGGGATGCGCTTGCGTGACGCGATGGATCGGCACGGAAGACCGAACGGTGATGTTCGTCTACGACACGGATGTGGCTTACGCGCGGATCACGATCAAGGCGATCCACGACGCCTGCCAGGGCGGCCTGCGAACGCGCCTGCATGTTCAAGCCGACCTGGTCGCCGGGCTCGCCACTCAAGGCGCGCGCGCGCGCGGTTCGCGCAGCCGTCGCCGGATCGGCCTGCACCGCGATGGCCATAACGCCGCAGCCGTGATCATGAAGCGAGTTGACGACACCATCGATCTTGGCCGGCGAGGCGGTCGTCACCACCACGACCGGGTCAAGCCGCCGACGTGATGCGTCCTTCACCAGTTGGTCGGTCCACACCGCGACATCACTGGCGACATCCGACTGCCCATCGGGCGTGAGACGGTCATGCACGCCGCGCAGGGCCACCGCGTCGATGACGACCGGCCGACCACCCGCTTGTTCGATGGCATCGGCGGCGCGTTGCGCGGTGGCGCCCAGGTTGGCGCCTTCGACCCCCGTGACCACCGTAGCCGTTGGCGCCACGCCCGGGGAATAGGACGTGGCGTCAAGGTTACCGAGGACCCGAGGTCGCACATGCTTGACGTAAGCCTTTTGGCGCCAGCTGAATTCAGTGTCGCTATCCTTCCGCATCGATAATCCCAAGCCCATCACAAATCGCTCTAGTGCATACGCTTTGTGACGGGCCGTCCATGGAAATGCGCTCAGTTATTGCTTGACTGAAAAAGCCGAGATCGCAGCCTTGGCCTCGCCGGCGAACGTGGTGGCGGACGTTCCCAGCTGGAACGTGTACGAGCCTGCGGCCACCTTCCAGCCATCCTGGTAGCGCGCCAGCGCATGCGGATTGAGCTTGATGTGCACGGTGCGGCTCTGGCCCGGCTGCAAGGGCACGCGGGCCCAGCCGGCCAGGCGGCGCGGCGCGCCGTCGGGTGCGGTGACGTACACCTGTGGCGTATCGATGCTTGCGAGCTTGCCGGTGTTCTTCACCGTCACGTCGGCGACGACTTCGCCGTTGGCCTGGCTCACCTTGAACCCGGAATAGTCGAACGACGAATAGGTAAGGCCATAGCCGAACGGAAAGAGTGGCGTGAGGTTCTTCTTCTGGAACCAGCGATAGCCGACGTCGGCGCCTTCAATGTTGTAGTCCACCTTGTCCGCGGGCTTGCCGCCGGCAAGGCCAGCGCCCACGATCACCGGACGCGGCAACTGCGATTCGTCCTTCGGCCAGGTCACTGGCAAGCGGCCGGACGGCGCAACCTTGCCGAACAGCAGGTTACCGATGGCCTCGCCGCCGCGGGCGCCGGCATACCAGACGTCGAGTACGGCACCCACATTGGAAAGCCACGGCATCTTCACCGGACCATTGTTCTGGATGATCACGATGGTCTTCGGGTTGGCCTTGGCCACGGCGGCCACCAGGGCATCCTGGTCGCCACCGAGCGCCATGGTGGCCGGATCGAACGACTCGGCCGTCCACTGCTGCACGAATACCACCGCCACTTCGCTGTCGGCGGCAAGCTTCACCGCCGCGGCAATGTCGGTGCCATCGGCATACTTCGCCTTGCCACCGGTCTGCGCGTTGATCGCGGCCAGCGGTGCGGACGGCTGGTAGCGCACGGGACCGGGCCAGTCGGTGGGCTCAAGGCCCGGCACGGCATTGCCTTCCGGCGGTTCGACAGAGGAGGAACCGCCGCCGGTAATCACACCCTTGTCGGCATGGCCACCGATCACGGCCACGCTTTTCACGCTGGCGGAAAGCGGCAGCAGGTTGTTTTCATTACGCAACAGCACCGAACCTGCTTCTGCCGCCTTGCGCGACACCACCGCATCGGCGTTGAAGTCGATCGGCGCGGCCTTCACCGGGTGGTCGATGATGCCGCTGGCGAACATGCTGCGAAGGATGCGATGGACCATGTCGTCGATGCGCGCCTGCGGCACCTTGCCATCGGCAAGATCCTTGCGCAGCGGGGCATCGAAGTACACCTGGTCGTCGAATATGTTGCCTGCCGATTCCTGGTCCAGGCCGGCGTTGGCCGCTGCCGCCGAGCTATGCACGCCGCCCCAGTCGCTCATCACGTAACCCTTGTAGCCCCAGTCCTGCTTCAGCACGGTATTGAGCAGCCATGGGTGCTCGCAGGCATAGACCGTGTTGATGCGGTTGTAGGAGCACATCACGGACGCTGGCTGGCCGATATCGAGGACCAGCTCGAAAGCCAGCAGGTCCGATTCGCGAAGCGCGGTTTCGTCGATATCGGCGCTTAGCGTATTACGGCCGGTTTCCAGCGCATTGATGGCGTAGTGCTTGACGGTGGAGATGATGTGCTGGGACTGGATGCCCTTTACCGCATTGCCCACGATGGTGCCGGCAAGGATCGGGTCTTCACCGGCGTATTCGAAATTGCGGCCGTTGCGCGGGTCGCGTACCAGGTTGACGCCGCCGGCCAGGAGGCCATTGAAACCCTTGCGCCGGGCCTGGCTGCCGATCATGGCGCCGCCGGCGTAGGCGATAGCGGGATCGAAGCTGGCCGCTACGGCCAGGCCCGCCGGAAGCGCGGTGCTGCCCTTGCCGGTTAGACCCGCGCTGCGCACGCCCAGGCCCGCGTCGGTTTCCTGTACGGCGGGAATACCCAGCCGTTCGATCGCCGGGGTGTAACCGGCCGAACCCAGCGCACCGGCCGGCTTTTGCGGTTTGCCCTTTTCGTTGTCGCCGAATTCGGAGCGGATCAGGCGGAATTTTTCGTCCTGCGTGAGCTGCGCCACGACGAGATCGGCGCGCTTGTCGGGCGAGAGGCTGGTGTCCATCCAGGGCCGGGGTTTATCGGCGGCATGGACGGAAGTTGCGGCAAGAAGGGCGAGCACGAGCAGGCGACGACGGGGCATGGCCATTTCCTTCAGGGTAGAACCAAGGAAGATTGCTTGCGTAACGCTTACTTGGCAAGGGCGGGTGTAGGATTTTGCCGGATCTGACCCCACCATCTAGGCCATGCCGCTCCGCGCATTCCACCCCGCCGTCGCCGCCTGGTTCGAAGGCGCGTTCCCGCGCCCGACCGCCGCGCAGGCAGCCGCGTGGCCGGCCATCCGCGAGGGTCGGCATACGCTGGTGGCAGCGCCCACCGGTTCAGGCAAGACGCTCACCGCCTTCCTGGCCGCGCTCGATGAGCTAGTGCGCCAGGGCCTGGCCGAAGGCGGCCTGCCCGACAAGACAACCATCGTCTATATATCGCCGTTGAAGGCGTTGTCCAACGACGTGCATATCAACCTGGAAGTGCCACTGGAAGGCATCCGGCGCGAACTGGCCCGGCTTGGCCTGCCGGACGTGGATATCCGCACGGCGGTGCGCACCGGCGATACGCCCACGGCCGAGCGCAACCGCATGCGCCGCACGCGGCCGCATATCCTGGTGACGACACCCGAATCGCTCTATGTGTTGCTGGGCTCGGATTCCGGGCGCGCCATGCTGGGGGACGTGCGCACGGTGATCGTGGATGAAATCCATGCCATCGCCGCCAGCAAGCGCGGCAGCCACCTTGCGCTCAGCCTCGAGCGGCTGCAGTCGCTGTGCCAACGGCGCCTGCTTCGCATCGGACTCTCAGCCACGCAGAAGCCGATCGAGAAGGTAGCGCGATTCCTGGTGGGCGACCGCCGCGAAGACTGCCACATCGTGGACATCGGCCACGTGCGCGAACGCGACCTCGGGCTTGAGGTTCCGCCCGTGCCGCTGGAAGCGGTGATGTCCAACGACACATGGGAGTTGGTCTACAACCGCCTGCACAACCTTGTCGAACAACACCGCACCACCCTGGTGTTCGTCAACACGCGCCGCATGGCCGAGCGCGCCACCAAACATCTTTCCGATCGACTGGGCAAGGAAGCAGTGGCCGCACACCACGGCAGCCTGTCGCGCGAGCAACGCCTGGATGCCGAGCAACGGCTGAAATCAGGCGCCCTGCGCGTGCTGGTGGCCACCGCCTCGCTGGAGCTTGGCATCGACATCGGTGACGTGGACCTGGTGTGCCAGCTCGCCTCGCCACGCTCGATTGCATCCTTCCTGCAACGCAGCGGCCGCGCTGGCCACGCCGTGGACGGCACGCCGAAGGCACGGCTGTTCCCGACTTCGCGTGATGACCTGGTCGAATGCGCAGCGTTGCTCGACTGCGTGCGCCGCGGCGAGCTGGACACGCTCAATATTCCCCACGGCCCGCTTGATGTGCTGGCCCAGCAGATCGTGGCCGAAGTGGCGGTGGACGAATGGGATGAAGACGCCCTCTTCGACATCGTCCGCCGCGCCTGGCCCTACCACGACCTTACGCGCGCCTCGTTCGACGACATCGTGCGCATGCTTGCCGAAGGCTTCACCACACGCATGGGCCCGCGCGGGGCGTATATCCACCGCGACGCCGTGCATAAGCGTTTGCGCGCGCGCCGCGGCGCAAAGATGACCGCCGTGATGTCCGGCGGCACCATCCCCGACATGGCCGACTACGCGGTGGTGCTGGAACCTGCGTCGATCACCATCGGCTCGGTGAACGAAGACTTCGCCATCGAGAGCCTGGCCGGCGATGTGTTCCAACTGGGCAATACCTCCTATCGCATCCTGCGCGTGGAACGCGACCGCCTTCGCGTGGAAGACGCCAAGGGTGTACCGCCGAATATTCCGTTCTGGCTGGGCGAAGCACCGGGTCGCAGCGATGAACTATCCGCTGGCGTGTCGCGCCTGCGCGGGGAGATCGCCGCCAGGCTCGCCGATGGTGGCGTGGCCCAGGCGCTGGCATGGCTTGTCGACGAAGTAGGCATCGTACGGCCGGCGGCCGAACAGATCGTCGAATACCTGGCCCGTGCATCGGCGGCGCTGGGCGGCGTGCTGCCCACGCAATCGCAATTGGTGATGGAGCGGTTCTTCGATGAATCCGGCGGCACGCAGCTGGTGATCCACACGCCCTATGGCAGCCGGATGAACCGCGCCTGGGGCCTGGCGCTGCGCAAGCGCTTCTGCCGCAAGTTCAATTTCGAACTGCAGGCGGCGGCCACCGAGGACGCCATCGTGCTTTCGCTTTCCACCAGCCACAGTTTTCCGTTGGAGGAAGTGACCCACTACCTGCATTCAGCCAGCGCCGAGCACGTGCTGGTACAGGCGTTGCTCGATGCACCGCTGTTTGGCGTGCGCTGGCGCTGGAACGCGGTGACCTCGCTGGCGCTGCCACGTTTTACCGGCGGCAAGAAAACCCCGCCGCAGCTGCAACGCATGAAGAGCGAGGATTTCCTCGCCACGGTATTTCCCGACCAGGTGGCCTGCGCCGAGAACCTGGTAGGCGAACGCGAAGTGCCCGACCACCCGCTGGTGGCGCAGACACTGGACGACTGCCTGCACGAAGCCATGGACACCGAGGGCTGGCTGGCGCTATTGCGCCGCATGGAAGCCGGTGAGGTTTCCATCGCCTGCCGCGACCTGGCCGCGCCGTCGCCGCTGGCTGCCGAAGTACTGGGCGCGTCGCCTTATGCCTTCCTTGATGATGCCCCGCTCGAGGAGCGCCGCACGCAGGCCGTGCAGTCGCGCCGCTGGAGCGACGTGCAAGGCCCGGACGACCTCGGCCGCCTGGACGAATCGGCCATCGAAGCCGTCTGCGAAGAAGCCTGGCCCGAGGCGCGCGACGCCGACGAGATGCACGAGGCACTCACCCTGATGGGCGGCATCGCCGAAGCCGAGATCGAGCCGTCGTGGCGCACCCTGCTGGAACGGCTCGCCCGCGACGCACGCGCCACCCGCCTTGAGCTTGCCGGTGGCTTCATGTGGGTCACCGCCGAACGCCTGCCTACCTGGCGCTCGCTGCACGCCGATGCACCCATGTCTCCCGCCATCGAGGCGCCGGCGGAGTTCGTCCGCGACTGGTCGCCCGAAGACGCAACCGTGGAACTGCTGCGTTCGCGCCTTGCCTGCGTGGGCCCGGTGACCGAAGCGAATCTTGCCGCCGTACTGGCCGTGGACGAAGGCGACATCACCATCGCGCTGTCCCGCCTGCAGCAGGAAGGCTATGTGATGCGCGGGCGTTTCAGCCTGGCGATCGACGGCGAACAGTGGTGCGAACGCCATCTGCTGGCTCGCATCCACCGCTACACGATCGGTCGCCTGCGCCGTGAGATCGAGCCGGTGGCGCCACGCGACTTCATGCGCTTCCTGATCGATTGGCAGCACATGGGCACCCACTCGCGCGTCAGCGGCCCGGACGCGCTGGCGGGCGTGATCGCCCAGCTGGAAGGCTTCGAGGCCGCCGCGGGCGCATGGGAAGCAGAGATCCTGCCTGGGCGGGTCGAGGACTACGGCATCGGCTGGCTCGACGACCTCTGCCGCGCCGGCCGCGTCACCTGGGGCCGTTTGCGACCCGGCAGCGGCGCCGGCGCCGGTCCCGTGCGGGCCACGCCCATCGTGCTGCTGCCCCGTCGCCAGCTGGGTGTTTGGCGTGCCCTGGCACCGCCCGCCCACGAGGTCGAGTTGGGATCGCGCGCGCAGGCCGTGGCCGATGCGCTGCGCGACGAAGGCGCACTGTTCTTCGACGAACTTAGCTCCTACACGCACCTATTGCGCACGGAACTGGAAGACGCTTTAGGTGAACTGGTGGCTGCCGGCCGTATCACCGCCGATAGTTTCGCCGGCCTTCGCGCGCTGCTGCTGCCGGCAGCCAAGCGTGACGGGCGCCATCGCCGCCTGCGCCGCCATGCGCTCAGCGGCATCGAGGATTCCGGTCGCTGGTCGCTGGCACGGCAAGTCCGCGAGAACCGCGACGACGCCGATGCGCTGGAGCACGTGGCGCGCACCCTGCTTCGCCGCTATGGCGTGGTGGCGTGGCGATTGCTGGAGCGCGAGGCGCCGTGGTTGCCGTCGTGGCGCGAGTTGCGGCGCGTGTACCAGCGGCTGGAAGCGCGCGGGGAGATCCGCGGTGGCCGCTTCATCGAGGGCCTGGTGGGCGAGCAGTTCGCCTTGCCCGATGCGCTGGCCGCGCTTCGGCAGGTTCGTACGCGGGCGCACGATGGCGAGCATGTGTGTGTCTCAGGCTGCGATCCGCTGAACCTGGTTGGCGGACTACTGGCGGGCAGCAAGGTGCCGGCCACCCTGGGTAGCCGCGTGGTCTACGTCGATGGCGTGCCTGTGGCCTCGATGGTGGCGGGCAAGTTCGCCACCCTTGCGGAGCTTGATTCCGCGCAAGAGCAACTGGCCCGCTTCGCCCTCACGCGTGATCCGCGCGCACCGCGCACCATGCCCGCGGCCCTGGTTGCCGGGGCCGCCGCCGGCTGACAAGATGCCGGCAGGCGGCGCCCGTTCGCGCCGCGGGGAAAAACCATGAGCGTGACGGTGCACCGCGAGGGCCTGGAAGCGGGCCGCCTGGATATCTTCGTCGATGGCGCCTTCGCCTTCACGCTCACCCTGCTGGCCATCGGCGGCGCGGAAATTCCCAACGACGTGGACAGGATGGTGCACCTCCTGGGCAACGTCCCGGCGGCGGCAGCCTGCTTCGCGCAGATGGCACGGTTCTGGTATGGCCACGTGCAATGGCGCATGCACTGCACGCGTGCTACACGCCCGGGACTGTTGCTGTCCCTGCTGCTGGTGTTCTTCGCGCTGATCGTGGTGTACCCGCTGCACATGGTGTACGCGAGCCTGTTCAACGCGCTTTCCGCAGGACACCTGTCCAGCGACTTCGGTCTGCACCGCGCAGCGGAAGTGAAATCGCTGTTCGCCATCTTCGGCTTCAGCTACTTCTGCATGTCCGGAACGCTGGCCTTGTTGTTCCGCCATGCGGCCCACGTGGCTTCGGCTCATGGCGAGGACGATTTCACACCGCGCCTGCGAGCGGTGTTGTGGCTGATTCCCGCGGGAGTCGGTGCGTTGTCGGCGATCGTGGCGCTATCGCTTCCGGACGATGCACCCGGCTGGACCTTCGCGCTGCCGGGCCTGCTCTATTTCCTGCTGATGGGCATGGGCTGGATCTCCCGGCGCATGCGTGCACGCGCCGGGCGACCGGACTGACAACCTGGGCTAGCGTTGCAGTTGCACGTTGCCCAGCACCCAGAACGTGGGGCCGGGCTTGCCGGTAACCACGATGCACAGGTCGTGCGTGCCTTCACCCTGCAGGTCGCCGGTAAGCGTGGCCTTGCCGTCATGGGCTGCGGCAAGTCCCAGCGAGGCCGCAGGCTCGCCTTCGCAACTATCCAGGCGAACCTCGACCTCGCCCGCCTTGCTGTGCTTGGGCCGTGTCACGACGTTCTTGATCTCGTGCGCCAGGGCGAAGTTCCAGGGCAGGCGATCCACCTCGATGGCAATGTGGCGCACGCCGGTGAGGTCGACGCCCTTCCAGCGCCAGCAGGTATTCATGATGTCGACGAAGTGCGTGCGACGCGGGCCATCCACCGGCAAGGCTGCTTCCTGGCGCGAACCGTTGGAGTCGGTGCATAACTCCAGCGCCGTGCTGTCACGGCGCAGAAGCGAGGCGGCGTCCACTACCTGGGTTCGCGGCTGGGCCAGTGCCTGTTCACCGATGAACGCCGTCGCCATGAGCGTGGTGGGCAAGGGTACGTCGATCGGCGCCGTATAGGCTGGCGAGTTCGCTACAGGTGTGCTGCCGTCGATCGTGTAGTGGATGCTGCCCAGGCCCGTCTGCGTGGACAACTTCACCATCGCCTTGTCGCCGTTGGCCGTTGCTTCGAACGCTACGCCGAAGGCCGTATCGGCGGCCTTGATGTCATCGTTCTTGAAGCGTGCCATCTGCGCCGGCATGCGGGCGAGGAAATCCTGCCAGTCGGCCTGGTTTGTCCAGGTGCGTTCGGCCAGCGCCGCCAGGCGCGGGAACGCTGCGTGTTCGACGCGGGCGGCCGTAGGCGTCTGCTCGGCAAAGATCGTGGCTTCCGCGCCAAGCACGTGTTTGGCATTTTCTGCGCTGATCTCCGACGGGACCGGTTCGAAGTGGTAAAGCGCCTCAAGCGTGATCACCGGCATGCGGCCGGGTACTTCGTCGGGAAGCCTGCTTTGCACGTTGTCGAGGTAGAGGTCGGGTGCTGGCGCCAGCACCACATCGTGGCCCTTGTTCGCCGCGATCACCGCGCCCTTGGTGCCGCGCCAGGACATCACCGCCGCCGACGCCGGGACGTCGCCGTCCAGGATCTCGTCCCAGCCGATCAATCGCCGGCCGTGTTCATCAAGATAGGCGCCGATGCGGGCGATGAACCAGCCCTGGAGTTTCTCTTCGTTGGTGATGCCCAGCTGCTTCATCTGGGCCTGTACCGCCTTCGAGGCCTGCCACTGGTCCTTGATGGCTTCATCACCACCCACGTGGATATACGTGGAAGGGAACAGCGCCATCACTTCATCAAGGACGTTCTCCATGAAGGTGAAGGTCTTGTCCGAAGGGCTGTACAGGTAGGGCATCACGCCCCAATCGGTGGATACCGCCGGCCGCTTCTTAGTAACGCCGAACTGCGGATAGGAAGCGATCGCCGCCTGTGCATGGCCGGGCATCTCGATTTCCGGCACCACGGTGATGTAGCGCTCGGCGGCATAGGCCACGATGCCCTGGACATCGTCCTGCGTGTACACGCCGCAATAAGGCTTGCCCGGCTCCTCCACAAGGGCCGCATCGGGACCCAACGCCTTGCGGCAGCCACCGATGCGAGTGAGGTCGGGGTACTTCTTGATCTCGATGCGCCAGGCCTGATCGTCGGTGAGGTGCCAGTGGAAAGTATTGAGCTTCAGCAGCGCCATCTGGTCGATGATTTTGCGCAGTTCATCCGTGGTCTGGAAATGCCGTGCCGAATCCACCATCAGGCCACGCCAGGCGAAACGCGGGGCATCGTCCACGTGCATGGCCGGCACCGCATGTGAATCCGGTTGCGCTGTCAGGGCCTGCCACAGGGTGATCGCGCCATAGAACAAACCATGCGAGCGGCTGGCGCGGATGGTAGCGCCATCGCTGGTGACATCCAGCGCATAGGCTTCCTCGCCCTCGATGGCCGGGTCGCTTGCCAGCACGATCGCACCCTTCGCATCGCCGCCGTCGGCCACGGTCAGCTGCATGCCCGTGCTGCGCTTGATGCGGTCGGCCAGGTACTGGGCCACGCGGTGCGCGCCTTCGTCACCGGCCGGCGCCACGATGCGGGTGCCCTCGCGCAGGGCGAACGATCCGGCGTGCCGGTCGAGCCTGGCCACCGCGGGCACCAGCGACAGCGGAGCGATCGCGTCGCCCGGACCTGTGGCACCGGCGGCCGCGTGCGACGGGTTGTTCGGGGACATGGCGCATGCAGCAAGCATGCCCACGGCCATCATCGCCAACACACAAGCGTACTTGTTCATCCGAAGTCCTCCATATCCCCGCCAGCCCAGCCATGCTGCCACGAATTCCCGTTTCCGGGACAAAAAAATAGGGCCCTGGTCACAGGGCCCTTGGGGAGAAGACGACCTCGCGGGCAGCACCGCAAGGTCGCTTGAGCCAACTCTTAGAACTTGAAGCGAACGTTCACGTAGTACTGGCGGCCATTGTCGTAGAAAGCGTAGGGCTGCTTACCGTAGACATCGGCCTTCGTGTAGTACTTCAGCACCGGGCGGTTGAGGTTCATCGCGTCGAACGACAGCGAGACGTTGTCGGTCAGGCTGTAGCCCATCGATAGCGCCAGGTTGCCGATACCGCGCTGGTAGAAGTTGTCCGTACGGCTGACGCCGGCGAAGAACTCCGAACGGTAGGTGTAGCTCACGCGCGCGTTGAACACCTTGTTCTCGAAGTAGGCCGAGACATTGGCCGTCCTCTTCGAGTTGCCCTGCAGCGGACCGTCATCCTTGTCGGTGTGACCGTCAGATAGCGTGTAGTTGGTAGACACGCCGAAGTTCTCGCCGATCGGCTGGATGTAGTTGAGTTCCGCACCCTTGACCGAGCCGTCCACGTTGACGGGCACGCTCACCAGATAGGTGTTGAACACGTCCGTGCCAGCGGCGATGGAGGCCTGCTGGTCCTTGAACTGGCGAGCCACCGGGCCGAAGTTCACGTAGTCCTTCAGGTTCATCTTGTATACGCCGAACGACAGCAGGCCGCGCGGTGCGAAATACCATTCCAGCGCAGCATCGAAGTTCGTGGAGATGATCGGCTTCAACTGCGGGTTACCGCCGCTGCCGGTGTGGGTGAGGTCATCCAGCGACACAGAACCGGCCAGCGCGGAATAGTCCGGACGAGTCATGGTCTTGGAAGCAGCCAAACGACCGACCAGCTCGTCGGTGAAGCTCCACTTGAAGTTGGCGCTCGGCAGCGCCTTGCTGTACGTGTGGTTGTAATTGCTCAGGTAGTACGTGCCGAAGGCCGAGCCCGCGAACGGACCTGCCACGGTGTACACATCGGGATTGGTCGAGTTGTAGTTGATGTCCTCTTCCGTGCGCACGTAACGCACGCCAGCGTTGGCACTCCACTGGCTACCCGTGAAGTTCGCCTGCAGGTAGGCGGCCTTGTCCTTTTCCTCGACCTTGTAGATGTTGCCCCAGTTGAAACGGCCCACGGGGTCGCGGTTGGCCTTGGCCGCGTCGATCGCGGCGAGCTGGCCCGGTGTGTAGTACCAGATGTTGCTCGGGAAGGTCGCGCCCAAGCCGTCGCCGAAGTGGCCGGGATAGTTGCTGACGTCCTGCGGGTAGTCCGACGGAACACCCAGTCCGTTGAGCGGCCCCTGGCCGATATCGGTCTTGTTCTCACGCGTGTGGTCGGCATAGCGCACGCCGAACTGCAGGGACGAGAGCAGGCTATCGTCGAAGGCAAGCTCACCGTCCAGTTGGCCCCAGTGCTCCTTGTCCTTCACGTGGATGTCCTGGTCGCCGAAGATCCAGCCGGTAGAAGGCTGGAAGCCGGAAGATGCCAGGCTGGAGTTGTCGGAGCCAAGGTGCACGTCGTACGGACTGCCCAAGCCATGCTGCGCCCAACCCGCGCCGCCACCCGGTTGCACGCCGGTTTCCAGCACATCCTGGTTCGGGCTGTCGCCGCGACCTTCGGTAGTGCCGGCCTGGCCCTTGATGGTCAGGTGGTCGGTGGCGTTCCAGGCGCCGTCCAGGGTTAGGTACTTCGACTGCGACGAAGCACCCGGGCGCGAAATCATGTCATACACGCCATAAGGCGTGTTGTCGCCCGGAACTGGATCGTAGTTGGCCTGGCTCACCACGCCGTTCTTGTTCACCACGTAGCCCGGTGTGGGCGTTGCCGTGTTGACGAACTTGCTGGTCCAGATCATGTAGTTGCGGTTGTAGTTGTCGGCCTTCATCTTCGAGTAGAAGCCCGACAGGTCCAGCGTGACGTTATCGGTAGGCTTGAACTCGATGTCGATCACGCCACCCTTGCGCTCACGCTTCTGGGTGAATAGCGTGGTGCCAAGCAGTTCCGGCGCGTACTTGCCGGCCAGCGGGCCTGCGGTGATGGGAATGTAGCCGCCGACCACTTCCTGGCCGTCACGCTCCAGGCTGCGCTTCTCGTAGAAGGCCTGGCCCAGGATGCCGAAGGTGTTGTCGTTGTTCTTCCAGTTGAACAGACCGCTGAACTGCGGCTCGGTCTTGGAAGGCAGGTCCGAGTACACGCCACCGACGGAGGCTTCGGCCGTGTACTGCTTGGCGAATTCCAGCGGACGGCGGGTGATGATGTCGACGGAGCCGGCACTGCCGCCTTCGACGATGTTGGCCTCGGAGGTCTTGTGCACCACCACCTGGCTTACGATTTCCGCCGGCAGCAGGCTGTAGCTGACGCTGCGGCCGACCGTCTGCACCTGGCTGAGCACGAACCAGTCGCCGGTGCCCACGGTGTGGCCGTTGACCAGGGTCTGGGTCATGCTGGGGTTGGTGCCGCGCAGGGCCACGCGGTCGTTTTCGTCGAAGCCGCCTTCCGAAGCGCTGGACGAGGAAATGTTCACGCCGGGAAGGCGCTGCAGGGTGTCGGCCACGTTCTTGGCCGGCAGCTTGCCGATGTCCTCGGCGGTCACGATCTCCACGTGGGAGACGGCTTCCTGCTTCAGGTTAAGGGCCTCCGCTTCGCTGTCGCGGATACCGGTGACGACCACCGTGGAGAGCTCGGTAGCTTTCTTTGCATTGGGCTTGGCAGCGTTGTCGCCGGTGACCTGGGCAGCGTCCTGTGCGAGGACAGTGCCGGCCATGCACAGGCTGGCGATGATGCTGGCGGCAAGCAGATTCTTGCTGAATGACATGGCGTCCTCCCCTCAGAGGCTTTCGATTTAAGCGGCAGCCCCTGCGGCGGGGCCGGTGTCCGTTGGTTGGCTGGGCCTTGCGGCCCGTTTCTTGGGTATTGCGAACTAGCAGGACTAAAAAACTTCAGGTGGCCGAAAAGCCCGTCACTGGGCGAAGTTGCCGTCGAGGTACAACCCGGCGGCACCGATCACGCCCAACTGGCCGTGGTCCATCAGGCGTACTGAAACCTTCTGCAGGAAGGCCCGCATCACGCCCTTGTTGAAGAAGCGGTGTTCGAACTGGCTTTGCAGCAGCACGTCGCGCACCTGTGGCAAAATTCCGCCGGCAAGGAATACGCCGCCGGTAGCGCCGTAAAGCATGGCCAGGTCGCCGACGAAGCTGCCCAGCAGCGCGCAGAAAGTGTCCAGGGCCTCCACCGCCGCCTCGTCGCTTTTGGCAAGCGCCGCAGCGGTGACGTCGGCAGGCTCGGCAAGCGCGACAGGCAGGCCGCGCAGGCCTGCGATCACCCGGTAGAGGTTCAACAGGCCCGGGCCGCTCAAGGCCCGCTCCATGGAAACGTAGTCGTATTCCTTCGACAGCTGGCGAAGGATCTCGATCTCGCGCTCGGTGCCCGGCGCCAGCGAGATCTGCCCGGCTTCCGTGGCCAGCACGCGTGCACGCGGCTCGCCCGGCAGCAGCACGGCCGACCCTAAGCCTGTACCCGGGCCCATCACCAGCACCGGACCCGGCGCCGACGGCTTGCTGGCGGCGATCACGGTGGTGGTCTGGGCAAGATCCAGGAACTGCGTGGCATAGGCCACGGCTTCGAAGTCGTTGACGACCGCCAGCTGTCCGATGGACAACGAGGCACGGATGTCACTGATCGACACCGGCCAGGCCAGGTTGTCGTTGACGATGGCATCGTCCAGCACGTAGCCCGCACAGGCCACGGCGCAATGCTCGACCGGGCCATTCACGCCGGCCTTGCCGAAGAAATCCTTCAGCACCGCCGTAAGGCTGGGCCAGTCGGCGCAGGTATAACGCTCGTAATGCAGCACGTTCACGCCGGACAACTGGGCGCTGACCAGGCCGATGCGCGCATGCGTGCCGCCGACATCCGCCGCGATGAACGGCGAACCCTGGGGTTTCACCATCTGAAGTGTCCTGTGGTTGGCAGCTGTCGCCACACCTGTCCCCTTGCCCGACCCCAATGGGCGCCCTTCGGTACCCCGGGCGCCGCGCTTGTCCGCAATATGGCTTCGTAATGACAACGTTGTCAACGAGGAAAAATTCCTAAATCCAAACCTTTCCTTCACGCGCTGCAACACGATCGGCTGTCCGTTGCTGCCGGGAATGTACATATCGGCCATGTACAGACCCACGTTTTGGCGGTGGAAGGGCGTGCTGCGGTGCAGCAAATGCCGTGGCGGTCCATGCCGTCAGTCATATGTCTGGCCGGGTACTGGGCAAACGCTGATTGACAACGTTGCGCCGCCCGGTCAATAAAGCGGACAACGGTGTCGTCGCATTGCGCGCGTGGCCGAACGACGGGGAGTTGTACAAGTCATGTCCGCCATTCCAGAGCCTTTGCCGGCCCGCCAGTCCAGCGTGCTACCGATGATCATCATCGGCGTTCTCTTCTTCATCTTCGGTTTCGTCACCTGGCTCAACGGCCCGCTGATCACCTTCGTCAAGCTCGCCTTCCAGGTGGACGACTTCTACGCCTTCCTGGTGCCATCGGCCTTCTACCTGTCGTACTTCTTCCTGGCCATCCCGGCATCGATCGTGTTGAAGCGCACGGGCATGAAGAAGGGCATGGGGCTGGGCCTGTTCGTGATGGCGATCGGCGCGGTCATCTTCGGCCAGTTCGTTTCCATGCGCAGCTTCGGCGGCGCGCTCACGGGCCTGTTCGTGATCGGCGCGGGACTTTCGCTGCTGCAAACAGCCTCCAATCCGTACATCAGCATCCTGGGGCCGATCGAGAGCGCGGCGCAGCGCATCGCCTTCATGGGTATCTGCAACAAGGTGGCCGGCGCACTGGCGCCCTTCGTGTTCGGTGCGCTGGTGCTGTCCAACATCGCCGACTTCGGCAGCCAGGTCGCTGCCGCGCCGGACGCAGCCAGCCGCGAGGCCCTGCTCAATGCTTTCGCCGCCAAGGTACACATGCCTTACATGGTGATGGCGGTCCTGCTGGTGCTGCTGGCGGTCTGGGTGGTGCGCTCGCCACTGCCGGAGATCAAGCCCTCCGGTGCCAACACCGAACGCACCATCGGCCACGAGCACGGCGGCATCTTCAGCTTCCCGCACCTGTGGCTGGGCGTGCTGTGCCTGTTCCTGTACGTCGGCGTGGAAGTGATGGCGGGTGACGCCATCGGCACGTACGGCCAGGGCTTAGGGTTGCCGTTGCAGGCCACTCGCCATTTCACCTCGTACACCCTGTTCGCCATGCTGGCCGGCTACCTGGCCGGCCTGGTGTTGATCCCGCGGGTGATCACCCAACACGCCTACCTGGCGCTGTCGGCGGTGCTGGGCGTGGTGTTCGTGCTGGGCGCCTCGCTCACCACCGGCTATGTGTCGGTAGGCTTCGTGGCCGCGCTGGGCTTTGCCAACGCCATGATGTGGCCGGCGATCTTCCCGCTGGCCATCCGCGGCCTGGGCGGCCTGACCGAGCGCGGTTCGGCGCTGCTGATCATGGGCATCGCCGGCGGTGGCATCATCCCGCCCCTCTTCGGGTATCTGAAGCAGCACCACGATTTCCAGATGGTGTTCGCGGCGCTGATGGTGCCTTGCTACCTGTACATCCTCTATTTCGGCCTGGCGGGACATAAGGTCGGCCAGCACCGACTGGGCTGAGCATGCCCCGCAGGAAGGCGCCAGCCCTGCTCTCCCCGCCGTCCATCCGCTACGATGGGCGGCGAGATCACGAAGGCGGAGAAGAACGGGTGCGCAGTCCGACCATCAAGGACGTTGCCGAGAAGGCAGGCGTTTCGCTCAAAACCGTCTCCCGGGTGATCAACAACGAGCCTTCCGTCCACGAGCGCACGCGGGAGAAGGTCCAGCGCGCCATCGACGCCCTGGGCTACCAGCCGGATCCTTCAGCAAGGAGCCTGCGCGGCACCCGGGCCTGGGCCATTGGCCTGGTATACGACAACCCCAACGCCCACTACGTAATCAGCATGCAGAACGGCGTGCTGTCGGTGTGCCGTGAGCGCGGTTTCGGCCTGCAGATCCATCCATGCGATTCCACCTCGCCCACCCTGGTCGAGGAATTATGCGAACTGGTGCGGCGTTCGCGTCTGGCGGGCCTGGTGCTGGCGCCGCCGATGTCCGAGCAGAAGGATCTGATCGAGACGCTGGCCGCCGAAAAGATCCCGTTCGTGCGCATCATTTCCGCGCGCAAGGATCCAAAGGACGGCTACCCCTGCGTCTTCGTCGACGACCGTGATGCTGCGTACGCCATTACCGAGCACCTGATCCAGCTGGGGCACCATCGCATCGGCTTCCTGTGGGGTGGCAAGCACCACCGCTCCAGCCCGGAGCGCTACCAGGGCTATGAAGACGCGCTTCGCGCGTATGGCATGCCGCTGGATAACGAGCTGGTGGTCGAGGGCGATTATTCCTTCGATGATGGGTTCCGTGGTGCGCGCAAACTGCTGGCACTCGAGCATCGCCCCACGGCCATCTTCGGTTCCAACGACGAGATCGCCGCCGGCGTGCTGGCGGCGGCGAAGTCCGGCGGCATCGACGTGCCCTGGGAGCTCTCCATCGCCGGCTTCGAGGACAGCCCGTTCTCCAAGCAAAGCTGGCCGGCGCTTACCACCGCGCGGCAGGCCACCACCGACATCGGCAGGCATGCGACGCGACGGTTGATCGCCGAGCTTGAGCGTGAGGCGCACGGTATTGCTGGAGAGATCAGCAATGAGGGCTTCAGTCCGGAGCTGGTGGTGCGCGGGTCGACGGCGCCGATTCGCAAGTAGTCCCAAGAACTCTCTATCGAAATTTCGTCGGGTCAAGAATCCCCAGTTGCACGGCTCTCAATGTGGCCGCCGCGCGTGTGGTGCACCTAAGCTTCCTGAAGACGCTCTCAACATGAGATCGCACGGTGCTCGGGCTGATCGACAGCCTCTGCGCAACCACTTTGTTGCTTTCCCCCAGGCTGATGTAGCGCAAGACTTCCTTTTCGCGCTCGCTTAGAGGCGTATTGTCGTCCGCCATGATTGCTGGAGCGGCGGCGGCAGGTGCTCCCACCCAGGAGGATGGCGAAGCTTCTGGGAAGAGTGCACGTACCGCGCCGCTATCCAGGCGCCCTTTCCGGGACTCCTCGAATAAAAGCTCCCGCACCTGGTCTTCGGGATAGGCGCTACGCCAGGGTCGAGGGCGTCCAAGCGCGGCCTTGGCCACGGCGGCGGCAAGTATCCGGCCTTCAAGGGCGATCTCGGAGCCCGCCAAACCGCGGAAGTAACCCGAGCCGTCCAGGCGTTCGAATGCCAATGACGCGATACCTATTTCCTTCTCCAGGGACCGCAATAGCCTTCCTGCCCGCGACGTCCAATAAGGTACGAGGCGCACACGTTCCCATGCGGATTCCGGCAGGCCGGCCGGCATGTCCCAGAGCATATTTGGCACGGCGGCTCGTCCGATGCCGCGCTATGTGGTAGCAGCGGCCCCAAGCCACGGTCGTCGACCATCGATATCGTAAGGACTATGAAACGCCGATACCAACTGCAGAAATTTGTTCGATTACATCGATTTACCAGGCGGCTTCAGCTTCAGCTTGAGGCACTTAAGAAGGAGATATTGACCATTGAGGACATGATCTCGAAGCACAGGCAGACTCTTGATGCGTTAGATGAGGTGCTTGGACTACATGAGATCAAAGTCGAGCCCGATCGCATCGTCCCTGTCCGGCCTCATTACAACGCCCCACTCCTTCGCTATGGCCAACTGACGCGAAGTGTTCTTACACATCTTAGGAGGGAGTCTCCGAGGCCGTGCAGCACAGTCGAACTCGCGAACGTCGTGGTGTCCAGCCTTTCACCAAGGGCCACTGACGTCGTTAAGGTTAGGCGTATTGTCCGAGGAAGACTGCGATATTTATTCACTCGCGGGATTATCGAAAGACATTGGGATAGCAGCCAGAGAGACTTGCTAGGTAGATCCTTCGTCGCCTATTGGAGACTTAGCGATTCAACGAGCAATAGCTCAAATTGCATGGCCACGACGCCCTAGTCCCTCGCATTGGCGACCGTCCCCTTTTCCAAGCCCTCGCCTATCAGCGCCCAGAGCCAAGTCACCGAGACCAGCACCGGGTTCGTCTCCCAGTAGGCCGAAGTCGCGAGGATTGCGACCATGAGCCGAGGAGCGATCAACCAACCTAGCCACCAGAGGACGCCGCCGCTGACGACGCTGCTGAACAGCAACGTTAAGCGCGGAAAGATGCACATGGCGACGATGAAACCCCAGCTGTGGACGTCCCAGAAATTCATCTAACCTCTCCGTCAACCTCGGGTGGGTCCAGTGGAACAGGAGCCGCTAATGGATGGTAGTCGACCGCGAGACCACCCACCTTTTCAAGCGCCGCCCCCGGCGGAACGTTTGGCAGACTCGATGAGTAACAGCTCTAGTTGCGTCACTATGATCCCTTTTTTCCCGGCACCAATCTGGCGATTACACCATCGGCACCATCAGTTCCTCCCGGTGTCGATATGTATCTGCAGCAAAGTCGATGAATGCCACTGCGGAAGCCACCGCCAGCCGAGCGTGCCGGGCCTGGAGACCACGATGCTGTCCATCCTTGCCATGGCCCGTGCCGTAGAGGCCACGTAGCTGCGCCAAGTTATGGGTAAGTTGGGTGAGGTTTCGCAGAATAAGGCGAATATTCTCTGCGCCTCTGACTTGGTCCGAGACGTCCTCTGGGACAAGTTTGAGCTCTTTCACCAGTAACTTCGTGAGGTCGTTAATGTCGGCGCCCCTCGAAAATTCGGCTTTGCGCTTAGTCAAAATAGTCTTGCAGCAAGATTCAACTAATTCCTTCGCAGTTCCGATGGCTAGTTCCGGATCAGTGTCAATCGCACGCTCCATTCGCTCGATAGCCTTGGCCATCCAACCCGCGTCTAGTGCATCGGCGACCGTGCGAGCGCGTGATACTGCTCGCTTTCCGTGTTGATCGAGTTGACGATACGCGAACCTAGGGCGCCCACCGATTCGTTCCTCCTCGAGGATTTCCCAACCAATCGGCTTCAGCTGATCGTTGTAGTGGGAGACTATCTTGATCGCCTGGTCACGTTCGGGGCGGACTACTGGGTGGACCGTCTCACAAAGGAACCGAAGAAACGTGTCCGCCGATCCATCAGCCAGCCCGAATCTCTCATCAGAAAATACCCAGTAGGTATCCCAGTCATCGTTGTTTATACAGTGCTGCCAGATGTCTCCGGCCGCGTCCGGGAATCGGATGTCGTGCGAAGGAAGCTTCTGAAGGTCGTAGAGCCGATTCAGAAATTCGACATCGTCCAACCGCCCCTGCCAGTGCACGTTCTCCAGGCGCAACCCGTCAATAATGTTTACCCGGACCTCTCTTGGAAGGTTCGAGCTCTCGGCACGCCAATCCTTTGAATGAGTCACTAGGGGAACGATCTTTGCCGAGTACCAATCCTGCGTTTCGGACTCCAGGACAACCTTTAGTCTTGCTGTGATCTGCTCTTCGATCTGGCTACGCCGAGCCCCAAGGCGTGAGTAGTCGACGGGCGGGACATCGAAGTAGACCTCCCAAAGCTCAGTCCCGCCGTTCCAGTTGTCGTAACCCGTCTGCTCGGCTCGCGCTGGGAAGGCTCGCACCAGCTGCGCGGCCTCGTTCATATCTTCCGCAATCAGCAAATCGTGGACTGTCCCTAAAACCGCATCCAAGCCCTTTGCGTCCATTGCTCACCTCGTCGCCGCCGGCAGTCAATGTGCCGATGATAGGGACTCCCCAAGCGGAACGTGAGACTCCTCGTCCGGGGTTGCGCTCAAAGCCCAGCCACGCCGAAGGAAAGAGGCCCCTATAAGTTTGCGTTGCCTCTTCGACTTCGGTTTCGGGGGTAGGCGAGACTTCTCGCCCACCCCTGTACCGACCCCCGTCCTACGAAAGTGGCTTCGTTCCGTTTATTACATAGTTACCGGAATGAAGCCGACGTAGGTTTCCGCCTCCAGGCCGCGTTCTACAAGGCACGCTTCTGGCGCTTCACGAAGTAGTCCAGCGTCAGCTCACCGTCGCGATGATTACCCTGCCAATAGCCGCGCCACCACTTCGAATGCGGCGAAGTCAGCCAGATCTTGAGAATCTCCTCGACACGCTCGCGCTGCGAGGCGCGCCGCCAGTTCTCACGCCAGGCACTCTCCGAGGCGCGGTCCTGGAGGTACTTAGGGCGATAACCGTGGTGCACCCCGTATTCAGCACGACGCATGCGGCTGTTGAAGGTCTCGGACATGTTGTTGTTCACGCCCTCTGACGTGCACATCTCCCGGGCGTGACAGACCACATAGTGATCATGGTAGGCAGCGAGTCCGCTGAAGGCATTGCTCTCATCAGTCATGACCATGGAGCCGGGCGCGCTCCCCCAGCGCTCACGCGTTACCTCGAGGCGTTAGCGTCGAACAACATGGAACTGCTTGTCCTACTTGGCATCCGACAACCCCTGAAACCGTCCTCGTTGAACCAAGCCCGACGTATTCTGGCGGCATTTGTCCTCTGGCTGGCGACTGAGGACCGGGCCACCGCTACTGCAGCGATGGCGATTCGGCGATGGCGACCCCCTCAGTCGCCCGACGACGTCAGGGGATGTCCGCCGTCCGATCTATCAGTCCCGACGGTGCCGCTGACGTCTTACGCTTCCGCTCGCCAGCAGTTCATCATCGGGCTGGTGACATGGTTGGGAGCCACGCCAGGTGAGTTGGCAGGTTTGTGTTCACGCGACGTGCGCCTGATGTCCGGAACGCTGCGGGTTCGACTGCCTAACCGCAACGGGAGATTCGAATGGACGTGGGCTCCTTCGATAATCCAGGATGCCTGGAAAGCGCTTCGAGCGATGGGACCTCGTGGCATATACGCCATCACACCCAAGCAGTCGGATCGACCACTCACCGCATCTCGGATCGCTACCATCGTTGGCAACCTGCATCTAAAGGCCGGCACCGCATCCCCGCCACTAACAGCCTCGGGGCTTCGTCGGGTGGCCATTCAGAGATTGCTCGAAGACGGATGGACACAAGCAGATCTGGCTCATCATTTCAGGCGCGTGTATATCCGTTTGATGGGCCAGGAGCCGCGGGACCCACACTCACTTCATGCATCACTGGACCGCGTCGTCCACGCGGTAACAGCGGGCGTCGCCCACCTATAGTTTCCTTGCCGATGACGGACTGGACCGAGCCCTGGCAGCCAAGAGTTCAGGTCCCGAAAGTCCCGGATTTACAACTGGGGACGGTAGGGACGCCAGCGTCATCACGCAGCGCCCCGTTTCTAGCCCCACGTTTTGATTCGCTGGTTCCTGACCGACGATCAGCACCCTCTCTCAACCGCCGCTACCCTGCCTCTGCTCAATCTCCTTGGCCCGCAGAATCGCCTGCGTATGGATATTGATCTGCTCTTCCGTCTCGGCGTGATACACGGCATGCGCGTCGTTCTGGTTTGCCTTGTAACCACGCCAGGCGATCCATGCGAAACCAGACGCATAGGCAAGCATCATCAGGCCGGATATCCAATGCTGCCAGCCACCACCTGTGGCGCCGGAGTGAATCTGTGTGACCGTCATAACGAGGAACATAAGAACCAGCAGGTAGATAAAACTTTGCGACCTGGCGCCCATGCGACGGAGCGTCTCGTACAGGCCCCAATAAAGCAGTGGCATGACAAGGACCCCACCGAAAAACTCCGATACGGGGTGTACCGAGGCCGGAAAGAGATCGGCAATCCAGCCGGTAACGGCGACGGGCGCCATAAGCAAAATCAGATAGAGCAACGCCCGACCTGCGTAGTACCAGGTAACGGGGACCAGGGTTACGGTGGTGTCTCCTCTCACGAGCAAATCTCCATAGTTGAGTGCGTTCAGGGCATTCCGTCTAAAGCGGGTACAGAGCGAAATACCGACACGTAACGGCGGCCCATGGGGAAACTTTAGGGCTATGTTTTCGCTGATCTGGCGTTCTGATCCTTACTACCGGTTTCGAACCGGGTTCAACGCAAGATGAAACAAAGCCATAGGGTTGGTGTCGCGTATTAATGTAGGCATTCCCCTGCATACGAAGCGGCAAAGGCCTACGTGGAAAGTCAGACGGAACGAGAGCGAATCGTGGGGGATGGGGGTAGCGCAGGCTGCTCGACCGTAAGCCACGATGTGAGTGGATTTGCCCAATTGCTAGGAGCGCGACGTTTCCGTGCCCAATGGGAAATGAAATGGATCGACCTGGCAAAATAGTGAGCTTCAGCAATGGATACTTCATTCGTCCAGTTAGATATAAAACGCTGGGTCGCATCAGGGTTCTACAACGGAACAATGCCGGGCCGCGCGGCGCCGTTGCATTGCGGTAGATCGAAAACCTCGCGGTTCTCAAAAGCAAGATGAGTTCAAGCGCCAACCGGCCGAGTCAATGGCGATCGCTACCGCAAGAACTTGCGGCGTAGGAGTTTTCCTACAACTTCGCCGTGATTGTCCTTTACCTAAATCCTATTGCGTTCAGAAGCGGTCCTACGTTAGCGTCCGCTTCAGGGGCAACCAAGACCTGCGATCCGCATCCACTTATCTGAGTTGGAAGGGACTCGTACGTCCGTTGGGCGACGTTTTCCTGCGACATTGCGGCACTCGCCAGATAGCGTTCGCGCGCCGAATTCAAGACACATTCTTCTGGCTCAAAGAGGGAACTTATGCGCCGCTATCTCTTGTCATTCCTAGCGATGGGACTCATTTCGTCGGCTGCAAATTGCCTTGCACAGTCGACCCCCGTTGGGCGAGACGCAGGCGTACTGGTGCAGCCCGGGGACCGCCCGGCAGCCTTAGGAAATGACCTGTTTGGAGAGTCCGTGACCCTCTACACCGGGGAAACGGAGTTTAAGAACATCGATGTAAGTATTCCAGGCAACAATGCGTTACCAGTTGAAGTAGGTCGGCGATACGTCGTGCATGATGAAGGGCACAACCTCTCACTGTTCGCACCACGAGTTTTTGGTGACTGGGATTTGGAGATCCCACACCTGCACGGCGTATTTGCCGACATGGGAACCGCAAGCGGCTGGACGGTTAGCACAAGCGGGGCACCCAACAATCGATGTTCCGTAGATCCCAGCAACTACCTGCTCGGTACGCCGCCAATTGCCAATGGTACGCCGGCGTACCCCTTCTCGTCGGCGGAGTACTGGTTCGGTAACAGCCTCTACATCCCCGGAGAAGGGGATAAGAAGCTTATGGTTATCGACCCGGCCAATGGAAATCGGCCGACAGATGGAAACAGCACATATTGGGTCACACCTGACCAATACACGGTCTCGTGTTTGCCCAGCACGGCGAATGGAGTTCCTGGCGAGGCATTTCTCGTTCACGGCCCGGATGGAATCAAGTACACCTTCAACTGGTTCGTAAAGCGAGCGTATACCGCTCTGAGCAAGCCCTATTCTGTCTGCACGGGAGGATGCAACTCCACGCTCAATCGCAACGAAGAATGGATTCTTCCTACACACATAGAAGATCGCTTCGGAAACTACGTCAATTACTCATATGACGCTGCAAACCCTTGGCATCTAACGACGATTGCGTCAAGTGATGGGAGAACCATAAGTCTCGCGTACGACACATCGGGGAGAGTAAGTACGGTAACCGCGGGCGGAAAGCAGTGGACATACAGCTATGGCGCTCAGAACGCACTGTCGACGGTCACGCTGCCGGATTTGGCTCATTCGTGGACCTATGATTTCACGACTCTTCACAACGCCATAAGCGGGTACTCGCTTCACTCGGACTGCGCGGACCCACCGTCGTTTGCCTCGGGATCTCCAACAGCCGTAATACACCATCCTTCGGGTGCGGTAGGTACATTCACATTCACCGGGCGTAGACACGGGCGATCGAACGTCCCCATGAACTGCAGCTACTTGGTAGGCGGCGATTCCTACGCGACCGAATTTAATGTCATAGACGCAGTATCGCTAGATAAGAAGCAGATCGACGGCGCTGGTCTGTCGTCATCTCAAATATGGAACTATGACTATGGCCCGGCAAACGCGAGCTGGAAAGCGACCTGTGATGCGTCTGGTTGCCCAGTTACCAGGACGATCAAGGTCACAAATCCGGACGGAAGCTGGGAAAGCCATATAGTCAGCAATCAGTACAACGTTAACGAAGGCATGGATCTCGAAGTCGACGTTGGAGACGCTTCCGGCACCAAACGCAGTCAGGTAATTACTTACCAGAGTCCGACGGGACAGCCCTATCCGGCAACTATCGGGAAATCGCCCTGTAATCGCTGTGATAAGGAAGGGCAGGCATTCGCGCCTGTATCAACCGTTACGCTGACGCAAGACCAGACCACGTTCCAGTGGGTGGCGCAATCATTCGATGCCATGGCGCGCCCGCTATCGGTAGTGAAATCAAACTCCGCGAGTTTCACGCGGACCGACGCAACGAGTTACGTAGATAACAAGAACCTATGGCTAATCGGCCAGGTTGCCTCTACTTCAGTCAACGGAACTGAGACAGACCGTGTTGATTACAGCGCGGCGACCGGAGCTCCCACCAATCGATATGCCTATGGAAAGTTGCGTCAATCGTTTACGTACAACGCTGACGGCACGCTCGCAACGATGTCTGATGGCCTTCACTCCACGACCTATGGGACTGCATGGAAGGACGGAAAGCCGCTCAGCGTGACTTACCCGGATGGAGGACATGCAACATCCGCAGTTGATGATCTAGGCCGCCTATCCAGCGCGACCGACCCAGAATCCAACACCGTCTCCCTGTCGTATGATGACTTGGGCAACCTAAGCCGCGTGATATACCCCGCATCCGCTCAGGCCTGGGCGGATGACGTAAGTACTTCTTCGTTTTCCGTTGCAGCCGAACGGGGGATTCCAGCTAACCATTGGGTACGAACCGAAAGTCGCGGCCAAAGCAGTACCGTTTCCTACCTCGATGTTCACATGCGTCCGATTCTCGTTGATAAATTCGTCGTCGGGTCCAGTTCGCCGTCATCCACGGTGCGCATCGACTACGATTGGGCAGGACGGGTTATTTTTCAATCTGACCCTAGAGCAGGTTTCCCGGCGTGGAATGATGCAACACTCGCATCGGCTGGATCATCCACTCAGTACGACGTACTAGGCCGAGTCACGCGTCAGGCTCGCACTACGGCCGAGCCTGGAATTACACAGGTAACAACCAACGAATACCTCTCGAACTTGGTGGAGCAAACTACCGATCCTAACGGTGCCGTCACCACGACGACTTACCAAGCCTTCGACGAGCCTGACGATCGGAAATCCAAGTCGGTCTCGGCTCCAGACGGCGTTATACATGAGATCACCTTAGACATCTGGGGATTCGCGCACGACATTCATCAGTACGGTACCTATAACGGAGTCAGTGCCGATGTGACGCGGCACCTTTACTACGACTCCAACTATCAGTTATGCCGGTCGGTCGACCCAGAATCGGGAAGCACGTTCTACGGCTACGATGCAGCCGGAAACGTTGCCTGGCTGGCTCGGGGCGGATCGCCCGGAACCGGGTGCTTATCAAGTGAGCCAGCAGGCGCAACTGATTACACCTATGACGGGATGAATCGACTCCACCAAGTCGCGGCGCCGCCAGGCACGCAGTCGTCGACTTACCTATATTCGCCTGCTGGCCACATGACACAGGCTGATTCGGGTGCCACGCACTGGTCAGCCTCCTATAACTCGCTCGGGGAGATCTCGACCGAAGCCCTTCAGATTGATGGTCAGCAGGCTTGGCAGGTCGGATACCGGTACACGCCAGCTGGCGGCCTCAATTATCTCGACTACCCGAACCAGACGAGCGTCTACTACGCGGCGGACGATCTCGGACGACCGACGCAGGTGGGCGCGTATGCCAGCGCCGTGCACTATTTCCCCGATGGGACTCTATCGGATTTCACGTACGGTAACGGAGAACTCTACACACAGGAACAGAACGAGCGACTTCTGCTTAAGAACTTCACTTACGGAAGTGGTACGACCCTGGAGATTAGCGAGGATTACGCCTACGACAATGTCGGAAACACGCTTTCTGTAATTGACCGTGTAGGTACGGCGAGAAGTAGGACGTTTCACTACGACGAACTTGGTCGCTTAAAGGATGCCCAGAGTCCAGGTTCATGGTCAGAGGCGTTTGTCTATGACCCCGTAAACAATATTGTCTCGCGTTCAGGGGCCTTAGGAGCGGTAACGTTCACCTACGGTGCGGATAACCTGCTTCACTCAACGAGTGCGGGCGGATCGTACACGTATGACCCGCTTGGTAACGTTACGACAAGGGGTGGAACCACACTGAGCTTCGACAAGAAGAATCAGCTGATCTCGCTTGGAGCGTCAGAGACGTACCAATACGATGCATTTGGACACCGGGTATCGAAAACGCTGACGGGGGGCTCCGCCGAATATTACTTTTACACCAGTAACGGCACGCTCTTGTATCAATTCAACGCGGGGCAGAGCACTTCTATCGACTATATCTATCTCGGTTCGCGGCTTATCGCACGAGATGAAAACCCCCAGTTGGGGGCCCCCGCCAGTCTCACGTTCGATGCCAACCCCAACAACGGCTCCTTCACCGCGACGTGGCCCGGCGTTCCGACCGCAACTACTTACACGCTTCAAGAGAGTACGGATCAGCTTAATTGGTCATCTGTTTCATCAGGCGCCGCACTTACCGCATCAATTGCTGGGAAACAGGGCGGCACTTATTTCTATCGAGTGCAAGCCTGCACGTCCAGTGCGTGCGGGCCCTTTACATCGTCTATAGGTGTTGGAGTTCGGCCCACTTTACCGACTGTTACAGCGCCGACGGGGACGATCAACGGCACCTACAACGTCTCGTGGTCCACACCGGTAACCGCTACCAGCTTCGACGTCCAAGAGAAACTGGGCAATGGTGCGTGGACCACCATCGCGGCGGGTACCCCAGCGACGAGCATTAGTCGCCCCGGGACTACATCTGGGACGTACAGCTATCAGGTGAGCGCGAATAGCGCCTATGGCACGCGCGGTTGGTCGGCCGTTTCGACGGTTACTGTGGACACCACGTATGGCGTACTTCCGACCGGACCCGCGACCTTTGCAGTTCCCGCAACAAGCGCCGATGGGTCTGCGGTGCTCTCATGGTCGTCCGCCACGCTCGCAACTACATACACTGTCGAGCAAAGCAGTAACGGAGGCTCTACCTGGAGTCAGGTTTACAGCGGAGCGTCTACGTCCTTCTCGCTCTCAGGTCTTGGAGACGGAACATACCAGTTCCACGTAAAGGCGTGTAACACATACGGATGCCAGGGGTGGGTAGCCGGGAATTCCTCCCTCACCGTTACTCATCCTCCCACATCTGGCCCGACCCTGAGCGTTCCGTCAACTAGCGCGAACGGTATTTATAGTGTTTCCTGGAGCACGGTTCCGCTTGCGGCTTCATACGCGCTTAGCGAGCAGGTGAACGGCGGTGCATGGACTGTGTTGCAAACGAGTGCTGCGCTTAGCCGCCCGATTTCTGGCAAGCCAAACGGGGCATACGCGTATCGGGTGCAAGCATGCAATGCCGGTGGCTGTGGACCCTTTAGCGGCACAGGAACGGTGACAGTTTTACTTCCTCCTGGGGCGCCTGCTTCGATATCGGCGCCCGGCTCCAGTACTGGGACGGTCGGTGTGACCTGGTCAGGTGCCGCGACTGCTTCGTACTACAACCTTTACCAGCAGCTTAACGGAGGCGGCTACTCTCTTGCCTATCAAGGCGGCGCGACATCAGCCTCTCCTGTTGAGTCATCATCGGGTAGCTACGTATTTAGCGTACAGGCGTGTAATGCAAGTGGATGTAGCGGCCTGACGGCAAGCGCCGCTGTTTCGGTCTTGCTCGTTCCAGGCGTGCCTGCAATACCTTCCATTTCGCAAAACACGTCCAATCACAAGGTGACCGTGTTGGTTGGTTGTTCGAGCGTCGCAGGGGCCACGTCCTATAACACCGAAGAAACGCTCCCCAATGCAACGACGCCACAGCCCATCACCAATATTTGCGGATACAACAACTTTGTTTATGGCACCGGAATAGTTAAGTTCCGCGAGCGCGCCTGTAATGCAAGCGGCTGCTCGGCTTGGAGCGGCTACGCACAGATCTACGTAAACTCGAACTGAGGCCATAGACATGACATTACGGATGACGTGTGTGAACAGCCGAAAGCTTCTAGCTATTCTGCCGGCCTGCTTCGCGATGGCGGTCAGTCAATGGTGCGTCGCTGGTAACGTTACCTATGTGTACACGGATAGCCAAGGCACACCGATTGCAGAAGCAAACTCTGCCGGTACCATAACAACCACGTACGACTATAAACCTTTCGGCTCCGAGGTTAACAGTGCGCCTCCAGACGGAGTGGGATTCACAGGACAAATAAGCGATGCTTCTAGCGGCCTCGTGTACATGCAGGCACGCTATTACGACCCGGATACAGGGCGATTCCTCAGTACCGATCCGGAGGCAGCGAAAACTGGAGATATAACGAGCTTTAGTCGATTCGCCTTCGCAGATCTAAATCCGGTTCGCTTCACTGACCCCAATGGGCAGGAGACATCAGACGAACACGATACCCACGAAAAAAACAACGACGCGCTTAGCCCCTCGGCTGATCGGAAGAATCCGACGCGAATGCCCGCCATGAACGTCATGGCGTACGTTTCCGCCCATCTCTCGGATGCGCAGCTTGAGTCGAAGCGCTACGGAACTTCGATGATAATGATCTTAGCCCTCGGTGGGCTCGAATCAACTTGGGGAGCAAATAGATTTGCCCTTGGCGGTAACGCGTTCTACAGCATGGAAATCTATCCCGACAAAAACGGCTCTTATGGCGGACACGATGTCATGATTACAGGCAGCGGTAAAAAAGGGGTGTTGAAATTCAAAAGTTTTATCGACGCTACAGAGGCATTTCTTCATGGGAAGGAAGATCTTCGCGGCCTGACCGATCCGGAACAGATTGCGCGTGTACTTCAACAGAAACACCATTTCGCTATAAACATGGACTCAAACAAGCCAGAACCCAAATTCGTGAAAGACTTTGTCGGCACATTTCATAGCGTAGAAAACGCTGTTTCGATCATTCAGGGGAGGAAGAAATGATGAGGTCACCTACCGCTTTTTTCTTCGCTCTACTTGCATCGGCACTTTCAAATACCGTTTGCGCACAAACCCGTGAGGAACATGTTGGCCGACTAGGCTCGGTCCCTCTCCTCACAGATCAGGAAGCACGACAACTTATCACGCCAATTGTGCAGGCGAAGCGGAGCAAAACGTCAGGTCCGTTCTCGTTAGAAAAGACCGGAGAGCCAGATCTCGACTTCTATGGATATCAAGTGCATTGGGATGATTATCCAGAGAGCCCAGCATATCTCGAGGTGAATAGGCATACCGGCGACGTCTGGCTGAATGTAATGCCTTCATCGTGTACGCCTGTGAAGCTCAAAGTGCAAGAGCGTGCTGTACAGCGGAAGCGTCGAGAAAACATGGGCGAAGCTGACTATATTAAGTTCCACGCAAAACTGCCTTATGGATGTGATGAGGTTGTCCACGATCGGACTTTTTGATCGGGTGAGTAGGATCTCCTTCGCGTCGCTGTGGCCTGCACATTCGGCATGCCGGTCGTGGGTCTACCTATCACTCCTAGTAATAGGCAACCCGGCCTTGCATGAAACGGCTATAGGCTGCCTCGTATTCCTCGTCGGTGGGTGCTTTGAATCGACGGCCGTTTGGGTGCCGAATGCGCAGGCAGGTCCGGTACCAGATGTCGAATTCGTGCCTTGGGATTTCAATGTTCGCCCGGGCGGCTTCGATTTCCGGATCAAGTCGGTTTGCCCTGCGAGTACCTACCATGCGCAGCTTGTCCAACATGTGGTCTGCCCGGCGAACAGCCGCTTTAGGCGAACCGTCCACGCTCGCAAAGGCAACAGCCCAGACCACCCGTTCCATGCTGGAAAGCATTTCCCATTGAAACTCGCTGTGGTCGAACGACTTGTTCATCTGAATGTCCTCATCTTCCAAGCTTTGCTGTCATGCGGGGGCGGGCTATGCCGGCTCAATAAGCCCGTCTTAAGCCTTTCCATGGACTCAGACGAAAGGCGCCAACCCGCCTCACACGAGCCGCCGTGTGCCTCACGCGGTCCATCGTCCCAATTTCGAACCAGGTAACCCTTCCTAGCCATCTGACGCATCTGCCTACGAATGGCGAGGTAAGCCGATTTGAGTTCCTCGGCTGGGATACCGCCCCCGGTGGTGATCACGTAGTCGGCGATGGCCGATGTAGGTTGCCATCGCTTTGGGTCTTTGCTTAGAAATTCGCAAATGGCATCAGTAAGGTGCCCGCGGGGAAAATGGCTGCCGCGCTTGCCGATCCAGATCTTTTGGTTGAAGGGGGCGACCAGGCCGCGGAACTCCAACTCCCCCTGCATGGATTCGGCCTGCATCCCTAAACGGGCGAGGCGTGCGGCGATGCTCTCGGCTCGCTCCTTGAGCGGAGCGAGCTGCGACTGAAGCCGGTCAATGGTGCCAGCCACCCGTGACCGCTTACGGATAAGCCACTTTAGTGATGGTGGTGTTGGGGTCCCCATGGAACAACGATAGCGAGGGATCCCCTTCAATACTTGGGGCTGCTGCTACCACATAGCGCGATGCCGTGAATGAGGCCCGCTCGGTAGATCCTGCCTTGTGCGTCCTTATCAAGCCCCATTTGCTCAGCAGCATTACGGGCTAGTGTTGCCGACAGCCTTGAATGCCCCGTCATCCATGGCAACTTCAAGTCAATCACGTCGGCAAGAATTTCCAATGGTGCGCTTTGATCAGACACGCCGTCGCCAAGGCCGTCGATATGCCCGGCCGTCTGCATGGTCTCAAGCTCCAATAACCACGGCCGAAGATTTGCAATGGCACGCTCTGCAAGATGACCAGGGTATTGGCGGTCGGCGCGCGCTCGAATCACCGCGATGGCACGCTCAACACCGTACAGCCGATGGAGAATTTCCAGGTCGCCAGCAACTGACATCAGATACACACAAGGGGGAACGGCGTCTCCCGCGAGGCCGCCTGGCGCACCAGAGCCATCGAAGCTTTCGAATAAGTGCCTTAGCGAAAACTGCACATCTTCACTCAGGCCAAGCAGATCACCGATCTCACCTGCTACTTCGCAATGAATCCTGGACAGCGCAAAGAATGCGGTGGCGCTTTGGCGTGTTCCGGATTTGAAGCCTCCGTCGGACGACTGCATCGCAAGCAGGGACTGGCGTTGGGAGACATCGTCACCAAAGGTAAACGCAAACTCATGCGCATTTGCCGTGCAGCCGGACCATCGCAACAAGGCAATGATGGACGCCTGCGAACACAGGTCTTCATAGCCCTCTGTCACTTGCGCCAGTCGACTGGCCATCCATGCCGTACGCAACGAATGGTCTGTCGGCTGACCCATGGCGAGGTCGCCGACAAAGGCGATCGCACGGATCGCATCAAGCAAGGGCACGGCGGAAGTCGTTGGCATGAACTTATTAGTAGCGTAGACGAATCCGGAAAGTCTACGGACCTGTTACATCCCCGCAGCATCGGACATTTGACCGATGCCCATCGACGATGCAGACGGGCAAGCTTGGTGAGGTTTCGGCTCCGAATGAGACGGACAGGGCTACAACCTTTTCTTTATCAATAGTTTGGAGTTCACCGCTAGCCACATGCGGGCAATGCAACAGCGCAGTTGCCCGCATCTCTTTGTCGCGCTGCAGGAGCTTCGTCCATGAAACTCAGTAAGTATTTGGCGGCCGCCGTCGTCGGTTGCTCGATGGTGATGACCGGTGTAGCCGCCCAGGCGGCCGACGCCAAGCCGTCCATCGTGTTGGTCCATGGCGGTTTCGTTGACGGATCGGGTTGGGAAGGCGTCTACAACATCCTCAAGAAGGACGGATACGAAGTCTCCATCGTCCAGAATCCCACGGCCTCGCTTGCCGACGACGTGGCATTCACTCGCCGGGTTCTTGAGAAACAGACCGGACCGGTCGTTTTGGTGGGCCACTCGTATGGTGGTGCGGTAATTACCGAATCCGGTACCGCGCCTAACGTAAAGGCATTGGTGTACATCACCGCGTTTGCGCCCGATGCGGGCGAATCGGTCCAGACGTTGACGAGCAATCCTGCACCTGGTGCGCCAGTCCCGCCGATCGTGCCGCCGCAGGATGGCTACCTCGGGTTGGATATCGCCAAGTTCCCCGCTTCGTTTGCTGGTGACCTGCCGCTGCAGAAGGCGCAGTTCATGGCCAATTCGCAGGTGCCATGGGGCGTCAACGCCTACGCGGGCAAGATCACCCAGCCGGCATGGAAGTCCAAGCCCAGTTGGTATCTAGTGGTGACCGAAGACCACATGATTCCGGTGGCGGCACAGCGCACCATGGCCAAGCGTGCGAATGCCACGATGGTCGAGACGAAGGGGAGCCATGCCATCTATGTGTCGAACCCGAAGGTCGTCGCGTCAGTGATCGAGCAGGCCGCAAAGAGCGTCCAAACGTCGGCCAAGTAGTTCCAGGGACTGACGATGAAGGCCCCGCAAGGGGCCTTCTTTTTCGCAGCACAAGCTGTCCTGCACAATCAACGCACCCAGAAATCCATTTCGCGCGCACCATCTCCCTTTAGCTGCGGGGCTTGCCACGCGTCGATTTCCTGCAGGTAGCCGGTCGGTGAGCTGCCTTTGGCCTGCCGATTGTTGACGTAGGCCTGCCAGCGATAATGGTGATAGACCGACAGGATATGCGAGGCGTAGTGCATCGCCAGTTCCTTGTTTCCCTCGATGATGACGAAGTTCTCGTCGTTTTTCTTGCTGGCGTTGGCGGAGAAATTGTGGCTGCCCGTGATAACCACCGGGTTGGTGAATGGGTCCACTACGATAAGCTTGGAGTGGATGATGGCGAAACCGATCACCCCGCCCTGTTTCGTCAGGAACTCGTTCCGCTTGACGGTGGCCGCCCAGTTGGCGAACGGGTGTGCCCCCTCGGGCTGCACCACATCCAGCGTCGAGGATACGCTCTTGCTGCTATTGACCGCCTTGACCGTAACCTGGCTCTCATCGTTCTTCGGCAGGGTGCTGACAACGCCCTTGATGTAGAGGCGCTTCCTGCCGTTCTGCAGCGTGCGGATCGTTCCGAGCGGGCCCTGGTTTCCTGGCTGGAACATTAAGAACAGGACACCCTCCTTGGCGTTGTTCAGCACGTCGTTGATAGCCGCCAGATCGACCTGCTTCGTCGTTCTACTGAACCAGATGCGCCCTTTGCTTTTGCCCACGCTGAACTCGGCGGGCAAATTATTCGCATCGACCAACGATGCAGGGAACTCGTTCTTGGCGTCGCGCAGACGGATCCATTGGTCGCGATATTGCGCAGCCGCTTCGCCGTCCTTCACCAGAAAACCATTGTTGGTTTGCGTACACAAACCCGTGCCCGTCCAGTTGGTGCTGCCAGTCCACACGGCCATCGGCTTATTCTTGCTGTCGGCAATCACCAGGAACTTGTTGTGTCCAAGCGCCCCGGGAGAAATAAATCGCCCATGCAGGTCTACCTTCGCTTTTTCCAGTCGGGCACGCGCCTCCTTGTTCTGGTCGCGGCGACGCGCATTGGCCGCGCCTTCGCCCTTTTTTGCCTGGATTGACCCATTTGCGAGCACCACATGCGCGCGCGCCCCTAAGGCACAAAGCGCGGAAACTAGTTCATCGTCGTCCAGTTCGTACAGCGCGGCGTAAACGTGCTGTTTCTTTCTGCTGGCGGTTTGAAGAAGGTCCAACAGCGCCAATCGCAATTCGCCTGAAAGGAAGATGCGAATGGGCTCCTCATGATTCTTCAGGCTGTCCTTGAAGGCTGTCAGTGCTTCTCGTGTCGTCGTCAGTCCCTGTTTGACCCGCAGGTCCTCCAGATAGCGTGACATGAACTGGGAAATCAGCATGCCCCGGTTAAAAAAGGACGACATACCATCCTGCGTACCGCCGGACAACGTCGCCCAATCCGTCCAGTCGCTTGCATCGCTCATGAGCGCCTGAAGTTTTCCGCCGGTATGCGCCATCGGAATCACACGGTAACGAACGGTCTGGCCCACGTTCGCGGTGAAATCTGCCCACCAGAAACGCTGGAACGGCCACTGGGTGGACGGCCGATGTTCACCGATACGAGGCTTGTCCCGTTCAAAGCCCATGCGGTTGTCAAGCGTCGTTCGCACGACGCCCTTCTTCTCGTCCTTCATTTCCTTTTCGATCGCAAAGCCCCAGCAGTCTGGTATGGATGCCGGAATCTTCCAGAGCACGACTGCATCGTCGCAGTTCGAAACTAGCGATACCTGGATAGTCATGACGCCCCCTGAGTAATGTAATCCAGCCACGGACACAGCACGTGGTTCGATAACACCCAACTCCATCGCGCGAATATACGCGGGCGGGGGGCAAGTTCTACACGCCTTTCGTTGTAGGGGAGTGAGTCCTGGCGTGAAGAGCCAGTCATATCTTCCTGCGGGGCCTGCGCGAAGGCGCGACTAGTTCGAATGGCTAGTGGCCGCGCGAATCGTCTAGTAGCACGCTCGGCCGGCGTGCGCGATGTGCCTGCGCAGTTGTGGCGTGCGGGACAACACATTCACGCCAGCGGCATGGTGCACCCTGAAAGTCGCCCATACCGATGCCACTCGATCAGTCGTGAAGGTTGTTGTAGACCGCGATAGCCGCCCAAATGAAGATAAGGGTCAGAACGCCGGCCCACTGAATGCCACGGCGGGATCGCTCTAGATCGATACGCGCCGGATACCGGCCAAGAGTGATTGCGAGCAAAGCGCCGCGCCCCACCTGGAAGAGTACGAAGTCCAAAATCACGTCCACGACGATATATTTGACGATTGATCCGACAGTCCTTGCCACCTCCTCAAACATCGATCCCCCCCCAACTTGCCGGTGCTGGAAAGCTTACTTCACCTTCAGCTTCACCAGCTATCAGTCCCGACCCCGAAATAGAATTGGACAGTCGATACTCTCAATTTTCCCCGAGGCGTTCGATAAAATATCGATGGTCGTGTAGTGACCGAGGGAACGGAAGATGTTTGGGCTGGCAAGAACGTAGGTCAGATGCGTACGAGACATACCTTCCGCCGGGTGGTCGAGGTCGTCGGGCTTGCCCCAAACAGCCCTTATCGTGCTTAGGTTAGATCCTACAAGCGATGACAAATGCTCGGGACAATCCAGGTCTGTGCGAGTCCCCAATGCGAGCGACCGAACGAACTTGAGCTTCGCGCACACATCCCGAAGAGCCTCGGGATCGTCATGACCTCGATAGACTTTGCAATACCGAGTCTTGCTTGCCTTTGCTCGCGCGCTCTCCAGCCTTCGATCCCAGTCTACGGGGGTTATGGTGCTGGGATCGATAGTGGGTAGTCCGGAGGAAGATGGCACAGCTTGTCCGAAGGCAACTTGTGCGAACGAGTAAATGAGCAAGAGCCACGATAGTTTCATCGTGAACTTCCCATCGCACAAAATGCAGCCGGCGTGAGAGATCGCTCAGCGAGCTTTTGAAGAGTTTCAGGCATTCCCTCCGTATGTAGTTCCCCGGCCAGGCCAGACTGCAACGCCCACGCCACGTACATTTCGGTGTGAGTAACCCTAGCGCTAGCTGGCAGATCCTCGGGAAAGTTGCCGCCCGAGTGCCAAGATGCGTCGTCGTATTTCATCATTCCGCACAGATCTCTCGACAAAATTCCGAAAACGCTTCCACTGCCGCCGGGGCCAGGCGGCGCGAGGGTCGCATGATGTAAAGCGGAAACGTCTCTCCCGGCCAGGTGGGGAACAATTCGATGAGTTTGCCACTCGCGATCAAAGGTTCGATACCCAGGTATAGCAGCTGCGCTATACCTGCCCCGGCCACACACGCTTGCACCATGGTGTCGACGTCGGTGAGCGTCAGGTGTCCTTTTGTTTCGACGGGAAGTACCTCGTTGCCACGCTGAAACTCCCAAGGGAATGGTTTGCCACGTCGAGGATCGATGTACTGAATGCAATCGTGCTCGGCGAGTTTGGATGGTGTTTTGGGTCGTCCGTGCCTGGCGATGTAGGCGGGCGATGCAACCGTCAGCACTCGCGTTTCGAGTAACAGCCGCGACGACATCGTAGAAGCAGGTTGCGGTCCGAAGCGCACTGCAACATCAATGCCTTCGGCGACCAGGTCGCCGACATCCGGATGCTGCAAGATCGTAAGTTCGAGTCCTGGGTAGCGCTCCCGCAGAAGAGGCAGCTTCGGCGCGAGTACAAAGCGCGCAAAGATGGGATTGAGACTTACCCGTAGCGCACCGCGCACCGTCACGGCGGCCCCTGTAGCGAAGTTCGCGGCTTCCTCGATGCCTTCTAGATGCGGTGCAGCGCGCTCGTACAGGCGAGTCCCCTCATCCGTAAGGTGCAGCGTTCGGGTTGTGCGATTCAACAGCCGTACGCCCAGCCGCTCTTCGAGCCTCGCGACCGATCGGCTCACCCCAGACGCCGATAGCCCAAGCACCTCGCCTGCACGACTAAAGCTGCCGGCCTCGACGACTGCGGCCAACACGCTCATCCCCGAAAGCAACCGCCCGTCGAAGCTCATGAGGCCTCCATTCGTGATTTTTAGCAAAGATGATTTGAACGACTCTACCTTTATCAAAGATGGGCCACAACCTATCTTTGCGCCCAACGGTACGCCGGAGGGCTCAGAAGGACTCCAGGCCGTTACCGCCACGGCGATTGATCGCTCCACTCATCGACACATGGAGACCTTCCTATGTCTGGTTTCGCACGCAATACCCTATTCAAGGGCGGCACCATCCTGACGATGGATGCCAAGGTTCCCAACCTGGCGATCGGCGACGTTCTCGTCCAGGGAGACCGCATCGCCGCCATTGGCCCGGATATCCGTGCCGAGGATGCGGAGGTCATTGACGCGGCGGGCAGCATCGTCCTGCCAGGCCTGATCGATGCCCATCATCATGCGTGGCTCGGTGTGATGCGTCGCCTCATGCCCGATGTCGATGACCTGTTTGCTTACATCGACGTCGTTGCCGAAAAACTGGGCGCGCACTACCGCCCGCTGGACATGTATCTGAGCACGAAGCTCACGGCCACCGCGTCTCTCGACGCAGGCATCACCACCATCATCGACGCCTGCCACAGTTCGCGCACCCCCGAGCATACCGATGCAGCCCTGGATGCGCTCGATCACGCGGGCATCCGGGCGTTGCACATGGTAGGTGCCGCCATGGACAAACAGGCCTCGGCAGCACATTTGCCGAAGGATCTCGAGCGTCTCGCGCTCAACTGGAATCACGGCGAGGGCCTCGTCCGGGTTGGCTTGTTCGGGCAACTTAATCTCGACTGGTGGAAAATCGCACGCGAACTCGACATGCGCATCCTGACCGAGTTCATCGGCGACCTTGCCAAGCTCTCGTCGGAATTCGCACAACCTGGTGTGCTGGGGCCGCACAACATCTTCAACCACTGCACGCGCGTTCCGGAAGAAACCTGGAAGCTGTTCGCGCAGGCAGGCGTCAACATCACCGTCAATCCGCGTTCGGATGCCTTGTTTGGTTTCGATGACGAGACGTTCGCTTATCAGAAGGCCATCGACTACGGCTTGAAGCCCGCGCTTGGCATCGATCTGGACACCGCTTTCGGTAGCGACATGTTCGGCGAGATGCACGCTCTGTTCGGACAGCAGCGTTCAGCCATGCGCTATCGCCGATTCCACAATGAAGAAAACGTGCCTGCTCCGATCTCGGTGAATGCGGTGCTGGAAGCGGCAACCGTCAATGGCGCACGGGCCGCGGGCCTCGAAGGATCGATTGGCACGCTAAGCCCGGGCAAACAGGCCGACATCATCATGATTCGAACCGATGGTGCCGCGGTCTTCCCTGTTACGAACGCAATCGGCACCGTCGTGCAGGCCGTCGAACGCTCGGATGTCGACACCGTGATGGTTGCCGGTGAGATCCGCAAGCGCGCAGGCAAGTTGGTGGGCGTCGACATGGCGAAACTGTCTGCTGATGTCGTTGCTTCCCGCAACTATCTGCTCAAGGCGAGCGGGTATCGCCCGGACCTCTTCCGTACGTCCGCCAACGCTGAAGCGTCGGTCTAATTCGAAGGCGTCGTCGGAGGAAAACGGCGGCGCCTCGATCCTCATCAACTGAGTTCGTGGAGGCTGTTATGCCAGCGCCCGCCGTAAATGATGTGAGCCAGCTTCAGGCAGCGCCGGCTCATCTGTCTCGCCCCGCACCCGGCATTATTGCGGCACTGTTTTGCGGCTATCTGGCCGTCGGCCTGCCCTTGCCGGTCATTCCGCTTTTCATTCATGAGAAGCTCAACTTCAGCAATTTCATCGTCGGTATCGTCATCGGCATCCAGTTCGTCGCCACCGTGCTGACGCGCGGTTACGCCGGACGACTGACCGATCATCATGGCGGCAAGCGGTCTGCTCTCCAGGGCGCGGTCGTGTGCGCATTCGGCGGGGTTCTTTACCTCATTGCGGCAACGCTCGGCCAATCACCCGCGATCAGTCTGGCCGTGATCATCGCCGGCCGCCTTGTGGCTGGGTTCGGCGAGAGCCAGTTCGTCACTGGCTGCGTCTCCTGGTCGATCGCATCGGTGGGCCCCCAACGCGCTGGCATGTCCATGTCGTGGACCGGTATCGCTATGTTTGCAGCGCTCGCTATCGGCGCGCCGGTCGGCATGGTGCTCTATCAGACCTACGGGCTTCGAACCGCAATGATTGCATGCATCGTCGCACCGCTCATCGCCGCCGTGATTGCGCTGCGTGGCAAGTCCTACTCAAGTTCAGCCGGCCAGCGCCTGCCGTTCTACCGGGTCATCGGTCAGATCTGGCGGGAGGGGTTTGGCCTCATGTTGCAGGGCGTTGGCTTGTCGGGTCTCACTGCTTTCGCATCGCTTTACTTCGCCGCAAAGACATGGAGTCATGCGGGCCTGGTCATGACGGCTTTCGGCGTCGGCTTCATTCTGGTGCGCCTGGTGCTCGGGCATTTGCCGGACAGAATGAGCGGCTATCGCGTAGCACTCTGGTCGTTGGTCGTCGAGGCGATCGGCCAGGCCATGGTGTGGACCGCTCCTTATGAAGTCGTCGCCCTCATAGGCGCGTTCGTCACCGGCCTCGGTTGCGCACTTGTATTCCCGGCACTTGGCGTGGAAGCACTCAAGCGGGTGACGCCGGCCAATCGTGGCAGTGCCATGGGTGCTTTCGTCGCCTTTCTCGACATCGCTTATGGGGTATCCGGTCCTACGGCAGGCATCATCGCCGGACATTTCGGGTACGCCGCCGTCTATCTCTTTGGCGCCATCTGCGCGCTTATGGGTGCGGGTCTTGTGCTTACCGTTCGCGCACCGCAACGTTGAAACATCAAAGACCGGGCCGGCGCAATCGCTTGCCGGCATCGGTCACAGGAGAAAGAAACATGTCACGCATCTTTATTTCCGGTTCGTCCACTGGCCTTGGCTTGATGACGGCCGAACTGCTCTCAAGCCAAGGCCATAAAGTTGTCCTGCACGCCCGCAATGCCAATCGCGCCGAGGACGCCGCACGTGCCCTGCCCGAGGCGGAGGCCGTCGTCATCGGCGACCTGGAAACCATCGCGGGCGCGACGAGCGTTGCGACGCAAGTCAACGCACTCGGGAAGTTCGATGCGGTTATCCACAATGCGGCCGTGGGGTATCGCGAGGGATACCGAGTGACCTCCGACGGCTTGCCGCATGTCTTCGCGATCAACACGCTATCGGCCTACCTGCTTACCGCACTGATTGAGCAGCCTAAGCGACTGGTCTACCTCAGCTCCGGCTTGCATCATCATGTCGATGCCCAACTGGGCGACATTCTGTGGAAGAAGCGTCGCTGGGACGGCTCAGCTGCCTATTCCGAAAGCAAGCTCCACGATGCCATGCTTGCCTTCGCTGTCGCCCGGCGCTGGAAAGATGTTCTGTCCAATTCCCTGGAGCCAGGTTGGGTGCCGACCAAGATGGGTGGACCTGGTGCGCCCGACGACATGGACAAGGCGCACCTCACCCAGGCCTGGCTCGCGGTGAGCGACAGCCCAGAGGCGCAAGTCACCGGAAAATATTTCTATCACCTCAAGCGGATGAAGCCGAATCCGCAGGCTTATGACTCTGCGCTTCAAGATCGTTTGCTGGCCATTTGCGCCGAGATTTCAGGCATAACAATGCCGGGCTAACCTTTGCTTCGCTTATCGATGAATCACATGTCGATGATAACCAACGTGCCATAGCTGCCCGGTAGTACCGAATGCGGAACACCCGCGAACGCCAGATACATCTGCCCGGTCGTAACTACGACTTCTTCGCCAAGCACTTCCAGCAGCATCTTTCCATTGATGACCAGAAGACCCTCGTTGTAGTCATGTGTTTCTTCTTCGTATGCCTGGTCGTCCATGCGAAGAACTTTGATGCGCGCCGGCCCCACCTGCCCGGTGATGGAAGAGGTCCAAGCTGTCGGTAAACTCGCCGCCAGAGATTCAAAGTCGACCAGCGCCATCAGCCTACCTCCAGAAAAGCAGTATCGTAGCGATGGGCATGACGCCGCGCCATATAGGGGTGCCGACAGTAACGGTCGGACGAGCTCCCGCGGCGCGAATGCCCACGATGCGACTCACGCAGGGAATGCCAGCCCGGTCATGCGTCGGCTTCGTCAGCGGCGCTTTCAGGCAGCGCGATGCAGGCGAAGAACGGCACATCGGCGGCACGCCAGCTTTCGGCGGCCTCGTCGAGGATGCCCATGAAGATATCGAACTCTGCCTCGTCGGCGTCGCGCAGCGTTTCGGCATGCATGATCAGCAGTAGATAGCCCTCGGAGCCCAGCCACGACAGGTCGCGCAGGCTGTCAGAGAGTGCATCCCAATTGCCGCCAAAGCTGGCCGGAAAGTGCAGAGCATCGTCCAGGTGGCGCAGCAGCGATGCCTTGTCGGTGCAAGCGTGCAGGTCGATAGGCAGCGTGCGTAGCGAGGTTGATTGGGCCTTGCGGTGAAGCGCGGCGATATCGTCCTGGGTGACGAAGAAGACGCCGTTGCTGGCGGCGGCGTTCAAGTCGATGTCGAGCAGGGAATTCATGCATGCACCTGGAAGCAGCGGAAGCTGCTGTAGTGATCGGCTGTGTAGTAGTACACGGTCGGCGGCGTGCCACCGGTAATGATGCGGCGCGCGCCACGATTGTCGGCGCCTGGCGTGTCGACCGTATACTCGTGGTAGTAGCCATTCGCCTGGGACGGCAATAGGCCTTCGCGATTACCGAACACCGTGCCGTCCTGGCGATGCGGGAACGGGCCGTCGCTTTCGATCAGCTTGATGGTCTGCAGGGCTTCCTGCGTCAGGAAACCTGGTAATACCGGGCAACCGCCCTGCTCCGAGCTGCTTGCCGGCGGGGTGCTAGCCACCTGCCCTTGCGGCGCGGGCTTCGTGGTATCCAGCTGGCCTTGCGGCGTGTGCTTGAAATAGAACCAGCCGATCAGGGCGATCAGAACCACCAACGGAAGAAGGCGATTGGTGCGCATGGAAATTCCTCAGGCGTTCACTGGTGAGCCGCGTCGACGCGCGTTTGCAACGCCATCGCGGCGGCTGGGTTGCGGTGCTTGGCGGCGCTGATGAAGAAGATGAAAACGTCGCGCGCGCTGCCATCGGGCAACGCGGCAACCACGTGCGGAAGTTCGGGATTGTCCTGGCCGTGCGCCCAGCGTTGCGCGCGCGTCGACCAGGCATCCAGATCTTTCTTGTTGTAACCGGTGGCGATGCCGTCTTCGCTGCGCATCAAACGGGCATAGGTGAAGTCACCCGTGATATCGGCTAGCGACGGGTACTCCGGCGAATCGGTGAAAACCGTCGGGATACGGTGCGAGCGAGCCAGCGCCACGTATTCGGCGCTGAGGAAACTCGGATGCCGAACTTCCAATACGTGCCGCAGCGGACGTCCAGCCAGCTTGGCCGGCAGCAGGCGCAGGAACGCGTCGAGGTCATCCGCGTCGAAGCGACGCGACGGCGGCAATTGCCACAGGATCGGCCCCAGGCGATCGCCCATCTGATCCAGGCCACCTTCGACAAACCCGGTAATGCCTTTAGCCGTATCCGCCAGCTTCTTGCCCTCGGTGATATAGCGCGGCGCCTTGAGCGAGAACACGAAGCCCTCTGGCGTCTCCGCCGCCCAGCGCTCGTATGTGGCCGGCTTCTGTGCACCGTAGAAGGTGCCATTGATCTCGATCACGCGCAGATGGCGGCTGGCATATTCCAGCTCGCGCTTTTGCACCAGGCCATCCGGATAGAAATTCTTGCGCCAGGGAGCATACGTCCAACCACCGATGCCGATGCGGACAGCGTGCTGCATTGCGGGAGCGACGAAGAGGTCGTTGCTGGCGGCTTTCTTGGGCATGGCTGCGGATCGAAGCGATGACGCATCCATGATGCCACGACCCAGGCGACAGTCTTCAACTCAGCGCAGTTATGTGGCCCTGGACAATCTAGATGCCTCGGGAAGCCAGGCGACCATTCCGGCCGTTCGTTCCCGGACCTCAGGGGAGGCAAGACACATGGCGACAGCCTCATACCCCGGTGCTCCCGGGTAAGGAGCTACCTGCACGGGTGGACTGTGATTTGGCGGACAGAAAACAATGGACTCATTCGGACCCATCGCAGCGAGATCCAGGATCGATGAAGAACGGGTCATCAGAAATAGTGGGCGCGCGCCCATCCTGGCGCGCTGGCGAAGAAGCGCAATCAGTGCTTCCTGGGTCCCACGATCCAGCCCTTGTTCCACCATGTCGATGACGAGCGCTGTCGGCCCCTCGGCTTCCAGACCAGCAAGCAAAGCGATCAAATTCTCCGATTCGGTACCTCCCTCTTCGACCAGCCAAGCGAGAGCCTGGTTCACCCGCAACTGGAGCGCCTTGTCTGCATGCAATCGAACTGAGGATGCAGAACGTCCCTCGTCGACCCGGTCCAGACCAACAAACAACGCATCGGGCAACTCTTCCGCCAGGCGCTTGGCGAACCTCGTCTTTCCGCTACCAAGCGACCCTACGATGAAGTTCAGGGACTGGATGTCGCGAAGTTCAAACCACTCACCACCCCATGGCCAAGGAAGCTCAAAGGCCACGCTGAGCCCCGTGGATGGCTTAAGCAGACGTGCGACCTCGCCTTCGGCCGGCACCTTACCTTGCGCAAGCTGCGCTCTAAGGTGGTTAACCTTGTCCTTGGTGCAAACAAGATGGTGAATTTCGTCGCCAAGTTTCGCCTCGTGTAGAACAAGAGCGAATTCCAGGTCTCGAGGCTCCCCTTCCAGTACGCGAGTAACCTGTGCCAGGCTTAGTCCAAGCGCGCGCAACGCCACAACCTCAGCAGCGCGGACCATGATGCCCTCATCGTAAATCCGATAACCGGCCGATGTGCGCCTGGGTGTTATCAGGCCGCGCTCCTCGTAAAGACGGAGGGCTTTTGTGGAAACACCGAGTTTCCTGGCCGCTTCGGAAGTGTGGAGATACATCGTCGAAGGATTCATGAATCGCCACTCCGTCTGAAGGCGGCGCCTATCTTGTGGCCTGCCCCAGGGGCCAGGTCAAGTAACCCGAAGGCAGCCCGCCAAGAGGGTGACGCGGCTCGCGCAGCGGACAATCAGCGGCCTGCATTGCCTGGCAGTTGCCGGGGGGGTGCGGCAAGGGCAAGCTTGGGAAGTGAACCATTAGCCGGCGGGGATGGGATGGATACGGGACAAGGGCGGACGATGAAGATGCTTGCTGCAGTTTTGCTTGGCCTGGCCACCCTGGCGGGACAGCAGGCGCAATCGCAGGAGACGGATGTCGACCTTGCCGTGCGGGGAGACAAGCTGCACTTCCATGTCTACAAAGGCGAGGGGCTTCCGATTCTCTTCGAGGCCGGCGGCGGGGATGACTCGACGGTGTGGGCCGGTATCGCCAAGCCCCTGCATGACATCACCGGCGCGACACTCATCACTTACGACCGTGCGGGGTTCGGACGGAGCGAGCTAGACGGACGTAACCAGGCCGTGGACGCCCATGGCATCGAGAACGGGGTTGCGGAGCTGGACGAAGCGCTCCACCAACTGGGTTACGACGGGAAAATCATGCTCGTGGCCCATTCGTACGGGGCGCTCTACGCAACACTGTACGCATCGAAGCATCCCCAGCGGATAAAGACAGCGGTCCTTGTTGATGGCAGCTCGGCCTGCTGGTTCACCGAGGACTGGATGAAGGACTTCGTGCGGGAGCAAGGTGACAAGAAGCCACCAACTTCGGGCTCGCTGGGCAGTTACTACCAGTCGAAGAACCTGCCTAAAACCGTCGAGATCGTGAGGGCCAATGCCTTCCCGGCGTCTATTCCCATCATCGACCTGGTCTCGGACCATCCGCCTTTTTCCTCCGATGCCGACATCAGCCGCTGGAAGGAATGCCATCGGACGTTTGTCGATGCTGCGCCCAATCGGCTAGGCATCAAGGCCTCCGGGACCGGGCATTACATCTACAGAGACAATCCACTTCTGGTGATCCAGGCCATCGTCAAGGCCTATGCTGGTGTTGTCGATGGGAAGGCGGCGCGACAAATCCTTGCGCGGGACGTTGACTACTCCATTGAGGCAGTCAACAAAGCCAGTTCGCTTCAGGACGTCAACCGGCACTAAGAGGAACCAAAATGCACATGGCCATGGTGATCGGCGGCGGCTTCGTCCTGCTCGGCCTCTTCATGCTGTTCGGCAGACTATGGGGCGGCACCATGCCGGATCTCGTCCTGGCGGCCAAGTTGTTCATACCTATATGGCTGATCGTGTCGGTCACCAACCTGTGGGTTGGCGTGACGAAGGCCGGCTATTCGGTGCGGGACGAATTACCGATCCTTCTAATCGTCTTCGCGGTGCCCGCCATAGCTGCCGGCATCGCTATCTGGCGGTTGGCGCGCTGAAGACTCCGAGATGACCGACGTCAACACCCTTCTGCGCCGACGCGATGGTCACCATGCCCGCGTGACCAACGAGGAACTGTTCTTCGATCTTGTCTATGTCTTCGCGGTCACGCAGCTCAGCCATGAGTTACTGCACAACCTGACGCTGACCGGCGTGGTCCAGACGCTGATCCTCTGGTTCGCCGTCTGGCTCGGTTGGCAATACACCTGCTGGACCACCAACTGGTTCGATCCCGAAACTCCGCGCATCCGCTGCCTGCTTTTCGCCGTCATGCTCGCCGGGCTGATCATGGCCTCGGCGATCCCCGGTGCCTTCGGTGAATGGGGGCTGGTTTTCGCGCTCGCCTACGTCGCGATCCAGGTGGGGCGCACGGCCTACATTGTTTGGGAGTTGGGGTCGGATCATCCGCTGTCGGCCAACCATCGACGCATGCTGGTCTGGGTTTCGATTGCGGCGGCGTTTTGGATTGCCGGCGCATTCACCGAGCATTGGACACGAGCTGCTCTATGGGCCGTCGCAGTCGCCTGCGAGTACATCTCGCCGATGTTCGGCTTCGCACTCCCGGGCCTGGGCCGGTCGCGGACCAGCGACTGGACGATCGAGGGCGGGCATCTGGCCGAACGCTGCCAGCTCTTCGTCATTGTCGCGTTGGGGGAAACCCTTCTGGCGACAGGCGTCGCCATGTCGGATACCGAAACCTGGGACGTCACCATGGTGTCGGCCGTACTGGCTACGTTCTTCGGTGCGCTGGCGATGTGGTGGCTGTATTTCGGAACGTCGAGCAAGGATGCCACGGACACCATCACTCATTCCGATGACCCCGGTCAGATCGGCGCTTACTTCCACTATATCCACGCCATCCTTGTCGCAGGCATCATCGCGACGGCCGTGGGCAACGATCTGGTGCTCGCGCATCCGCATGATGCGATGAAGACAACTTACGCTCTCGTTCTTGGCGCTGGCCCAGCGATCTATCTGCTGGGTAGCGCCGTTTACAAGAAGGTGGTTTATGGCGTGATACCTGTCTCCCATATCATGGGAGTCATCGCGCTTGCGCTTCTGATTCCAGTCGCGTACGTCATCAACATGCTGGTTGTGGGCTGGTTGACTACAGCTGTGATGCTCGTTGCTGGGTACGGCGAGGGGAGGATGTTGCGTAAGCGGCGTCAATCCGAGCCTCTGGAAAGATCCTCGCATTGAAGAACGGCATGTTGCCGGTTAGAAATTTCGCCCGTCTTCAAACCAGTTGAGACCGTCGCTTACGAAGGATATCGTCGAAAACGAGGGAACCGTGGTCGGCGAGTTTTTCAATTGAATATTGCCGCCACCGGCGAAAGTGATGCCTCCCAAGCCCGCTTGGATCGTCACGCGCTGAGCGATACCCAAGGTGGTCATGCTGGTTATATTTGGTGTTGCCCCTGTTACTCCGTACATATTCTTACCGACAGATAGTACGAGTGAGGCGGCTGAAGTCAGCGAGTAGGCGGCGTCATTGGTGCAGCCGGTAATTACCGGAGGGCTGAATGATGCGTTGAAGTTCATTCCATCAACGTTGCCAAGTGTATTGTTCTTGAAGTGGCAGCCGCTCACCACGCAACCAGAAGGGCTATTCGCGAACTGGATGCCGTAATGCGCGAACTGCTTGATGCGGCAGCCAACTATCATGGCATCGGAGCCTGTCGAATTAACAACAATGCCGGTGCGCGACGTTACAAAGTCACCGGCGATGGAGCATCCGACTATGGAGCAGGCTTGGCCATTGAGCGTTGTGCTTAAGCCAAATACCGCGGTGCCCATCATTTGGACATCTGTGGCATTGGAATTCACTAGCAGCGCGCTTTGGTTGATGGTGCCTGCGCCTATCCAACCACCTACGATTTGAATAACCGCACCTTGATTGACGATGATGCCATTTGAGCTATTGTCGACTTCGATGTCCGGCTCAAAGATGAAGTTATTACCTTGCCCAGGCGAGTCGACGTAGACACCTGTGCCAAAAAATGAATACATGATCGGGAAATTTATTGTGCATCCGCCCGAGAATGGACCGAAATGGACGCCATTCCCCAAGAAGTCGCTGAATTCACAATTGTCGATGCGACCACTGGTCGTCCAGTTCGCCAACCCCGCACTTCCTTCTTGATCAACGCCGTGGTTGACGAGTGACACAAACATGCACCACTCGACGTTAACCGACACTCCCTGGAAAATGTAAATGCCATTCCACAGTCGCCGAGTAGTTCCATCACTACCGTAGAAAGTGCAGAAAAATATATTAATGTACGAGGCATTGTTTACGCTGATGCATGCTCCTTCGGAGAAGGTGCTTACGCCACTCCTTGGCACAAAGTTGAAGCCGCTCACCGAAGTGCGGTACAGCAGACCTTTAGTGGTACCGGTGCCGTCACCGATCACGAGGCCGTTCTGGTTCTCTGTACCCAGCACGAATTGAGCTTGGCCGCGATCGCAAGCGATCGTTAAGCTGCCAAGCGTAATGGTCAGCGCCGCCGAGATAAGATAATCGCCGGCAGGAAAATAAAGTTCGCGGCCAACGCTGGCGTCAATAGCGCTTTGGACGTTGGCGGTAACGTCTATCAGACGTGTTCGAGCTTCAACATCCGCCTTCTGAGCGTCCGTAAGGAAGTCGAACACGCTTACTTTTTCTCGCAGTTTTTCTTGCGCGGTACGGCTTTGTGCTCCCAGCCCACCTTGAGAGAAGCCGACCAAGGCTGCTCCATCGCTTGCGGCCAATTCTGCATGCATCACGGGGGTGTCCGTGAGCGGGGAAGTAGCGGGGGCAGGCACTGCGTTTACGCTTTTATCATTGGACATCTCGCACTCCTTGTGTTGACTGTGATGTTCTGGTCGCTGATGCTCGTGTGGAGCGATCAGGTCGCAGGTAGCATCTAGGAGTGCGGTCTCATGGTGCGAGAATTGCGGTTGGCCGTCAGGCTAATCGTCAATTTGGCATTGCGCGGAAGTCTCTGCACTGAAGCTCAGATCATGCTTGGTTCGGCAAGCTGGCCCAAACCTCTTGCATAGTTCTGTCACCCGATTCGCGGGGCGAAGTAATGCTTTGCGTGGTTGACGAGCTTGAGTGAGGAAATCTCATACATCAGGTCAGCAAGTTCATAACTGAGATCGATGTTTCCACCGGGGATAAAATCCTCCAGCGCGCACGCCATGCTCGCGGCCGCTCGTTCCAACGCCGGGTCCCCTACGGCTTGAGCCCTCGCGGTGAGCGAATTGCAACGACTGCGCGCTTCACCTAAATCGCTCGATTTCACACTTTCGACCAAGGCCAGCGTATCGGCGAATAAAGCATCCTGCCCGGATGCATTCCAGCCGGTCATGGTTCAATTCGAAAGGTAAGCGCTCCGCCTTCCAGGGCAAACGTCTGGCCATCGGTTTGAATAAGGCGACGCCCATCGGCAAGCGCATAGCCTACCTTTGACGTGTCAGCGACGGCCGGCTCGTCCAGTGCAACGGCGGCCAGATGGTAGAGACGGCCGTCGCTACCGCTCGCGTAAAATCGGAGCAGGGGTTTTTTTGTGGGCATGGCACGATATTGACTGGGAGAGCGTCAAGCCAGTGGGTGCCTGAAAGCTTGGGCTCCTCACGCCCGCTGCACCGGTGTCTGTTCAGCTACCGTAGCTATGCACCTGAAGCCGCTTTGCCTGCCGTGTTGAAGGCAAGCTGGTCGGCGAAGGCGCGTTGGAAGGCAGGCCGCTCTTCGGCCCGGGCGACATAGGCCGCCAAGGTCGGGAATTCTCCCAACATCCCCGACGGCTTCAGGCGTTGCAGCACCGACACCATCACCAGGTCCGCCGCGCTGAAATCGCCATCGAGCCACTGGGCATCGCCCATGCGGTCGGATAACTTGCCCAGCCGTTCGCGAATGCGGTTCTGGACAAGAGGCAGGCGGTCCTGGCACCAGGGCTTGTCGCCTTCCTGGAACTTGGCGATCGCGAGATCAAGGATGGGCGGCTCCACGGTACTGAGCGCGGCGAACATCCAGGTGACCGCACGGGCACGCGCGTTGGCGTCGTCCGGCAACAGGCCCGAATACCGCTGGGCGATGTGGAAGATGATCGCGCCCGACTCGAAGATGGCAAGGTCGCCCTCCTCGAACGTGGGAATCTGGCCGAATGGGTGACGGGCAAGGTGCTCAGGTTCCTTCATGGCCTGGAAGGACACAGGCAGAACCGTATACGCCTGGCCTGCTTCCTCAAGCGCCCAGCGCACGCGCGTATCCCGCGCCAGCCCCATGCCCCCGTCGGGGGAACGCTCAAAGGCGGTGATTGTGATCGTCATGGCGTGGCTCCCGCTGTGGTCGTCGAGTGTCCAATCGGTCTCTTCACAAAGGCTATCAAATGCATCTTTGGCTCCTCGTTCAGGCCGGCCAGGGTGGCCTGTTATAGCTACGTCGAACGAAGGGGCCGGAAATCGACACGGCCCTGCGAGAAAGTTTGCTAGTGGGCGTCCACTGAGGCCAACCAACAGACAGGGCGAATGAACCACCCAGGCATGCTCTGCCTGTCGGCTCCGGTCACTCCATGGTGGTCATGTCCAATTAGCTGGCCGAGGATGTCCACATAGATAGCCATGGTGCTCTTTGCGTGCAAGATGTGCAATTATATTGCACATGTCAGACCGTATTTCAACGCCCGAAGGAGCTCGATCGCTGGGTCGACGGATTGCTGACGCACGGAAGAAATTGGGTATATCTCAGGATATTCTTGGCGTCGAAGCAGGTGTTGAGCGGTCTTTGATCTCGAAGCTTGAGGGTGGTCAGTTCAAGACAATCAACGGTAGCGTGCAGAAAATTTGCACAGCACTGGGATTAAATCCTTCAGAAGTCGACGGCGGAGAGCATCTAGAGGCAATATTCCAGCGAGTTAGTAACTTGTCTCGCAGGGCCCCTCACGCGTTGACTGTGATCGATGCTTTTCTGAATGTATTGGAATCCATCGACAAACATCCGACATAGTCTGTCCGAACGGCGCCGCAGCTCGGCAGTCGCAGTTTTCAGATGTATTCCATACTTGCCACCAAAGGCGGCCAAGTGGTGGCGCCTCGGCATCGCATCAAATGACTGCAGCGAAGCTGCAACTACTCCGAACTCAGGCATCCGCCCAACGGACCGGACGAATGAACCACCCAGGCATGCTCTGCCTGTCGACCCCAGTCACGTCATGGTGTTCATGACCGGTTAGCCAGCCGCGGATCGTTTCGACACAACCCGATGATTCATTCGTCCTGCGCTGACTCATGCAGGAGCATTTCGCCACGCTGTTTGCACGCAGAGTGGCGGGCGAGCCAGGATCGAAAACCGTCTTAAGTCTAATCCGGCCGGGACGAAGCCCGCCTGGTCGCCCGCCGTAGAGGGACGGGAAATCACGGGTACCGCAGGAGGTGGAGCCTGCGATACCCGAGACTTAAGAACGGGTTTCGATACCCGGCCGCCGGGAGTTGCCCCGGCGGCAAACAAATGATCCCGGATACGCCGGCCGAACTCCATATAGTAAGCGTCGCAAAGTTTCCTCCGACATCCCATCGGAGAAACCTCACTTGTCGAGTAAACGATCCCGTCTATAACGACCCCGCAGCCGCTCGTCACAAAACGCTTGCCCGCAGCACACGACAAGGCCAGCTTGCGACACCCGGTCATCGAGGCACTCGTATGAAGAAACTGAGCCTGGCTGTCGCTCTTGTCCTGGCGCCCTGCGCCGCATTTGCGCAAACCACTCCGCCCCCAGCACCCGTGCCCACGATGTTCTCCGCGGAAGTGCAGTGGGGCCCGCAGAACGACGCATCGCCCGCCTTCACCCCCGACGGAAACACCGTCGTGTTTACACGGCGAGCAGGCACCTCGCGCCAGCTTATGATTTCCCACAAGCAGGGCGACACCTGGTCGCAACCCGTAGTGGCGCCGTTCTCCAACGTAGGCAACAGCATCGCACCGGCGATGGCCCCGGATGGCTCGTACCTGATCTTCGTCTCAAACCGACCGGCAGTCGCGGGCGGCGCGCTACTGGATGGCTTCTACGCTGGAAAGCCGCAGCCGGGGCGCGGCGGCAACCTGTGGCGCGTGGACAGGAAAGGTGATGCGTGGGGAACACCCGTACGCCTGCCCGACATCATCAACAGCAGTTCATCCACTTACGATCCGTCGGTCGCGAAGGACGGCAGTATTTATTTCACGCAGACCGGCGGGAAGACAGGTGCTTTCCGGCTTTTCAAAAGCGCGTTTCGCAATGGCAGTCTGCAGCCGCCCCAACCATTGCCGTTCAGCGATGGCATCACCGAAGACTACGATCCGGCCGTGGCCCCGGACCAGTCCTTCCTGGTCTTCAGCTCGGAACGGGCGCCAGCACCCTCCGACACGGCGGACCTCTTCATCGTGTTCGCCACCGCCAGCGGCTGGAGCGCGCCTGTCCATATCGCCGCTTCCGGCTTCCAGGCGCACTTGAGTCCGGACCTGTCCACGCTTTACTTCGATAATAAGCCGCCGGGCATCTGGACTATTCCATTGCGTCCAGTGCTTACGCAGTTAAAGCGCGCCGAAGCGATCACCCCGACAGCAAACAAATAACCCCGATGCTCAGAAGGGCAAGATTGCCTTCATGTCCGCATCGAATAACCGCCATACGCCATCCGCACCTTCCAGGCTGACCAAGGCTGAGCCTGCGCACACAATGCAGGTCGCGCGAGCTTGCCCGGAGGCGAACGCCACGGCTATAAGGCGGGAGGAATGTAGGGTTGGAAGTCCTTGGGCGTCGCGAACCAGCCAACCGCCATTGGATTCCGGCAACTGTGCCACGTCGAAGATCTTCAAGAAAGCGCCTACTGTTGGGCTAAACCTGTGCTCTGCAAGCCTTCGCCGAGCGGGAGTGAGACGGTGAACTGACTACCCGCTCCGATGCCTTCGCTCGTGGCAATGACATTGCCGCCATGCGCCTCCACCAGCTCGCGAACGACCGTCAATCCGATACCCAAACCATCACTATTGAACGCGACGGCCTGTGGATCTTGCACGAACGGATCGAACATGGTGGCCAAGGTGTCCGTCGTCATGCCGATGCCGCTATCAATCACCGTAATGATCAACGCGTTGCCAGTCTCAGCCATGGCCAGTTCGATCTCGCCGCCTTGGGGTGTGTATTTAGAGGCGTTGTCGAGCAGGTTGACGAAGACCTGGGCAAGGCGCACCGGGTCGCCATGGATCATCACGGGCGCCGGTGGCAGTTTCGAGTGAAGACGCTGATTACGCGCATCCATGGCCGGCACACACGTTTCGACGGCTTGCGCAAGGATCTCGGCGATATTCAGCATCTTTCTGGTTAAACGCAACTTGCCGACACCGACGCGCGAGACCTCCAGCACGTCAACCAGCAAGCGGGTGATGTGCAGCACCTGCCGCTCAATGATGGCTTTCATCCTGGGCAGGTCATCCAGGCGCGTTTCATCGATCATCGACGCGGCCATGCGTATCGGTGTCAACGGCGTGCGTAACTCGTGGGAAAGCACGGCGAGAAAGTCGGCGTGCCTGATCCGGGCAAGTTCCGCGGCATCGAGCAAATGGTGGGCATCGAGTGCGGCCAGAACCAGTCTCTCGTTCGCGTCGCGTAACTGCGCATAGTGACGCTCGTGCTCGACGGTGTCTTTTCCGATGGACAGGGACAGGGCTTTCAGGGCTTTTGCGGATGCGTCAGCTTCGTCTTGCATGCGTAGCGAGGAAAGGACCAGCGCTTCGTTCGCTGCGATTAACTGGGCGACGCGTGCTTCGAATGCCAGATGGGTTTCCGCCACGATGATCTCGGCTTCTTTTGCCTCGGCCAAACGGGCTTCTTCGCCGGCTATGCCGACGCCAGCGCCCTCTGTCTGGCGCTTCGTCACCATGGCGAACGCTTCGGAGGCAACTCATTCATGAGTGTGGTTGCCGTGGATGGAGCTGGAGCTTGGAAGTGACTTTCGTGTGGGTCGGCCACCCAGTAACCCTTCCTGTTCCGGAAGCATGGTGCCAATGTGGATGCCGTCCTCGTTGATCTCGTAGGCGCATAACTCGTTCGAGTGCGCGCTGGCGCGCACCTTGACCACGGCCATGACGCGCAGAAGCCGGCTCTCAACCTCAATGTAACGCTGCACGACGATCGCATCGGTCATGAAGGCCGTGCCGTAGGGGCTGAAGCGCAGGTCGGTGTAGCGGTCCTCCAGTTCGGAAGTCATCAGCACGGTGACGCCCTCGGCAGCGAGCGCGGAGACCATGCGCGACAACGATTCCCGGAAGTCGGGTCGGAAGGTTGGCGCCAGGGCCAGTTCAAAACCCGAAAGGGAATCGATGACCACGCGCGTCGCACCCAGGCGCCGGACCTCGGTAAGCAGAAGCAGGACGATTTCGTCGATCGAAAGGTCGGGGGCCTGGGTGTCGACGAGGCCCACCTTCCCCTGATCGATCAATCCCGCCAGCAGCGGGGACCGCTCGCGGTTGGGAATCTGCTCGAAAGCCGCGACGACGCCGGTTTCGCCGTTGCGGGCTCCTTCCACCAGGAAGGCCGCGGCCAGGATGCTCTTGCCCGATCCGGAGGGCCCGGCCACCAATAACGAATAGCCCCGGGGTAGGCCGCCACCCAGCATTGCATCGAGTTTCGGCACGCCGGTGCCCAAGCGGGAACCCGGGGCGCCCGTCGCAGCTTTGGGGGATGCGGGGGCCAACACCCGGGCCGGTGCGAACACCTTGATCCCGTTGTTATTGATCCGGAAGGTATGCAGGCCAGGCAGAGTCGGCTGGCCACGCATTTTCATGATTTCGATCTTGCGGACCATCGAATTGCGCTGGACGCTCTGGCGAAGCCAGATCAGGCCGTCGGCCACGGTGAAGACGGGATTGGCATCGGTTTCGGTGAAGTATTCGCCGATCAGGAAGGTGGTGGCCTGCCAGCTGGTCATCACCATGCCCAATTTCTGCACAAACTGCTGCAGGCTGTTGTGCTCGTTGCCGCCCGCATTGTTCGCCAGGACGACCGAGCGGAACGAGTCGACGAAGATGATTGCTGGATTGTGCTTTTCGACCTCGACAACGATCCGCTGGAGCACCTGGTCCAGGTCACCCGCAAGCGTTTCTTCGGTCAGGTTGATGAAATGGATCGAACCGTTGACCAGTTCCGCATCGAAGAAAGCGAACTGTTGCTGGTAGCGCAACATCTTCAGCGGTGGTTCGCCGAGTACCGTGAAATAGAGGGTCGGCCGCTCCGGTTTGGCCAGCGAGAACATGATCTGGTGCGCGAGCGTGGTCTTGCCACACCCCGGGGGGCCCGCGATGAGATTGAACGAAAATTCGGGCAGTCCACCGCCCAGCACCTCGTCCAGTCCCGGGACGCCAGTAGCCAGGCGAGTGATTGTCGATCGGGTGCTCATTGAGGATGTGTCCTGCATGAACCGGTTTAGCTGTTGTCCCAGATCGGACGGAGCAGTCGCTCCGTCAACGAGGGGCCGACCAAGCTCGATAGCAGCTCGTAGAACGTGCGAAAAAGTGCGCTGCCGCCATGGAGGGCGACCGTGTTGCCTTGCTGCATCAATGCGGCTTCCAGCGGAGCCAGATCCAGTGCCGTGGGCAGAGCCTCGGTCACGCGGGGTAGCCATTCATGGGCCGCGCCGGTGAGGATCAGGCTCCGTTTGTAAAGCATAGCGACGCCCCTCGACCCGAGGATGGGGCCCAGGCTGGTGTCGATCTCGTTCCAGATGGAAACGATGGCTTGGGCGACATCGGCAACGCCGGGTTCTTTGCCTGCCCGCCGTCCGAGCGCCTCAACGATGCGATCACTCTCTAGACCAGCCACAGGAATGACCTGCCCAATTTTTGGGACGTAGACCCCCACCATACGCTCTCTTGAGCCCTTCGTCGCAGGAGAGTGCCTGCGGCACCCGGTCGCCAGGGTTAGCCCTACGCCATTGGGCTTCGAAAGTGCTATCAGGCCAGGCTGATCGCCACGATGGCGACCAGGGCGAGCGCCAACCCTGTCATACGCATGGGCCCCGGCCGCTCGCCAAACGCGACGATACCCACCAGCGCGCCAAGCACCACCACCCCGATATTGACGGTCGAGAACACCAACGAGGGATGCGCTGCCAGCGCCTGGTGACCGCGGATGTAGCAGTAGATGTTGGCGAAGTTGGCCGCGCCCAGCACCAGGCCCGCGCCGAAATTGCGCAAAGTGAAGGTGGTCTGGCTCGCCAGCAAGGCAATGAGCGACAACATCAGCGCCAGCACGAACGCCGACAGCAGCACCGCCGGAAACGAGGTACCGCTCTGCGCCACGAACTTCAGCAGCACGTCGATCACGCCGAAGCCCACGAACACCAGCCACGGCCAATGCGATGCACCGCGCGGGCTGCCATCACGGCGCCCGGCGATCGCCAGCACCACGGCGATCAATCCCAATGCCATGCCGCCAGCCTTGGCCGCCGTCGGCACGTCACCGAACAACACGGCTGCAGCGGTGAGCGACACCACCAACGATAGGCGCTGGGCGATCTCGCTACGCACGATGCCAGCCGTGGTCACCGAGCGCGCCAACGCCACGAACACCGCGGGCAACAGCACGCCAAGGCCGACGAAGGCGACATACACCGATGCCGGCTGCTGCACCGATGGCATCGCGGGCCTGAGCAACAACCAGGTGAGCAAACCCGCAGATAGGTAATTGAAGGCGATCGCCTGCTTGGCATCCACGCTCCAGCCACGGGCCAATCGCAGCAGCACCGATACAAGCACGCTGCAGCAGACGCTTAAGATGATCCAGATCAACGCAGTGACGCCGCCTCGCGAGCCAATGCCTCGATGGCGGCGAAGTCGCGCGTCTGCAGCAGATTGGCCGGCGTAAGCCACGAACCGCCCACGCAGGCGACGTTCGGAAGCACCAGGAAATCCTTCGCGTTCGAGAGGCTGATCCCGCCCGTGGGGCAAAAGGTGATCTGCGGCAACGGGCTGGCCCACGCGCCGATCAACTTGGGGCCGCCTGCCGGTACTGCCGGGAAGAATTTTTGGAAACGGTAACCGCGCTCGAGCAATTCCATGGCCTCGCTGGAGGTGGCCGCACCCGGAAGCAACGCCAGTTCCGAATCGTCGGCGGCATCAAGCAAACGCGGCGCACTGCCCGGCGACACGGCGAACTTCGCGCCAGCCTTGAAGGCGTTTTCCAGATCTTTCGCGGTAAGCACCGTACCGACACCCACCACGGCGCCCTCTACTTCCGCCGCGATCGCGCGCACGGCGTCGAGCGCTGCAGGCGTGCGCAAGGTGACCTCGATAGCAGGAATACCGCCGGCCACCAGCGCACGAGCCATGCCCACGGCGGCAGCGGCATCGTCGATGATCACCACCGGGACCACAGGCGCCAGGCGCAGGGTGCGCTCGACGAGTTGCTGCTTGGCATCGTTACTCATGGGAAACCTGTGTCTGTATTAGAAGACGCCGGCACCGGCATCGGCGGTGTTGGCAGCATTGCGGAAGATGGCGAAGAGCTCGCGCCCCATGCCGAACTGGTTGCCGGCAAGGTCGGCCGTGGCGCATACGCGTTGCGACCATTCATCCTCGGCCACCAGCACCTGGACCGTGCCGGCATGGGCATCCAGGCGCACCATGTCGCCGTCGCGGATCTTGCCGATCGGGCCGCCGGCTTCGGCTTCCGGTGTCACGTGGATCGCCGCCGGCACCCGGCCGGACGCACCAGACATGCGGCCGTCGGTAAGCAAGGCCACGCGATGGCCGCGGTCCTGCAACACGCTTAACGTGGGCGTGAGCTTGTGCAGCTCCGGCATGCCGTTGGCGCGCGGACCCTGGAAGCGAACCACGGCAATGAAATCGCGATTCAACTCGCCGCGTTCGAAGGCGGCCTTGATGTCGTTCTGGTGGTCGAACACCACGGCCGGGGCTTCGATCACCATGCGGTCTTCAGGTACCGAGGAAATCTTGATCACCGCCTTGCCGACATTGCCCGAGAGCATGCGCAGGCCGCCATCGGCGCGGAAAGGTTCGGACGCCGCGCGCAACACGCCACGGTTGCCGCTTTCCTTCGACACAGGGCGATATTCAAGATTGCCATGCGCGTCGATGCCCGGCACCTGGCGATACGCATCCATGCCCTGCCCCGCCACCGTGCGCACATCGCCGTGCAGCAGGCCGGCGTCTAGCAACTGGTCGATCAGGAAGGTCATGCCGCCGGCATCGTGGAAGTGATTCACGTCGGCGTAGCCATTAGGGTACACGCGCGCCAGCAGTGGAATCACGCCAGAAAGCGCGTCGAAGTCGTCCCAGCGTAAGTCGATGCCCGCGGCGCGCGCGATGGCCACCAGGTGCAGCAGGTGGTTGGTGGAACCGCCGGTGGCGTGCAGGCCGATCACGCCATTGACGATCGATCGCTCGTCGATCATGCGGCCGACCGGCGTGTATTCACTACCCAGCACGGTGATCTGCAGCATGCGCTTGACCGCTTCCGCGGTAAGCGCATCGCGCAGCGGCGTGTCCGGCAGCACGAAGCTGGAACCTGGCAGGTGCAGGCCCATGATCTCCATCAGCATCTGGTTGGAGTTGGCCGTGCCGTAGAAGGTGCAGGTGCCGGCCGAGTGATACGAACGCGCTTCGGCTTCGAGCAATTCCGCGCGATTCGCCTTGCCTTCGGCGTAGGCCTGGCGCACCTTGGATTTTTCTTCGTTGGAGATACCGCTGGGCATCGGGCCCGACGGGATGAAGATCGCCGGCAGCTGGCCGAAACTCAACGCGCCGATCAGCAGGCCCGGCACGATCTTGTCGCAGATCCCCAGGTACATGGCGCCGTCGAACATGTCGTGCGATAGCGACACCGCGGTGGCCATGGCGATCAGGTCGCGCGAGAACAGCGACATCTCCATGCCGGGCTGGCCCTGGGTGACACCGTCGCACATCGCCGGCACGCCGCCGGCCACCTGCGCCGTGGCGCCATGCTCGCGAGCCAGATGTCGGATCAGGTAGGGATAGCGCTCGTACGGCTGGTGGGCCGAGAGCATGTCGTTATAGGAATTGATGATGGCGATGTTCGCCGCGGGGCCGTCGCGCAGCGCGGCCTTGTCTTCCGGGCCGCAGGCGGCGAAGCCGTGGGCAAGGTTGCCGCAGGAAAGATGGCGCCGCTGCGTGCCGTCGCCTTTGGCAGCGTCCACGCGCGATAGGTAGGCATCGCGACCCGGGCGGCTGCGCTCGACAAGCCGTGCAGTGACGGCCGCGACCGTCGGGTGAAGACTCATGGTGTTACGGGCTCCAGTAAACGTCGACCGGGGTCTTCGACTGCGAAAGCACGGCGGCGATGGGATAGTCGCCACCGTCGCGCGCTTCGTCGAATACTTTGCGCTTGTCATCGCCCTCGAAGTGCAGGAACAGCGCTTCGGTGTCGAGGATCCGCGGCAGGGTCAGGGTGATGCGTGGTTCTTCGGCGCCTTTGGCCGTCATGGAAATCACCGGCTCCTTGCCCTTCAGATCCAGCGCCTGCGCCAGATGATTTCCACCAGGGAAGAACGATGCGGTGTGGCCGTCGGGACCCATGCCCAACACCACCACGTCGAACGGCGTGGGTAGCGCGCCGATGGCCTTGGACAGTTCCACCGAGCCCGCGTCGGGGTCTTTCGCGCCGTTGTACAACGGCAGGAAGGTAGCGGCTTCGGCGTTCTGTTTCAGAAGAAAGTTGCGCAACAGGGCGGCGTTGGACCGATCGCTGGTTTCCGGTACCCAGCGTTCGTCTACCAAAGTAACGGTGACCTTCGACCAATCCACCTGCGCGCGCGCAAGCACCGCGAAGAACGCCTTCGGCGTGGTCCCGCCGGAAACGGCGATCACCGCATGCCCGCGCGCGGCGATGCCCTTCTTCAGCAGGGCCTCCACCTTGTGGGCCAGTTTGTCGGCCAGGGTGAGGCGGTCGGTGAATTCGTGCACGTGGACGGTTGGCTTGCTCATGCGGCTCTCCGGTTCTTCTTGTTACGGCGCGTCTTCGGTCCAGTTACGGCCGTCGCGCTCGATCAGCGCCACGGCGGCGCTGGGGCCCCAGGTGCCGGCGGTATACGCCTTGGGCGTATCGCCACTCGCTTCCCAGGCCTCGAGGATGGGGCCGGCCCACTTCCATGCAGCTTCCACTTCGTCTCGGCGCATGAATAGCGTGGGATTGCCGCGGACTACATCCAGCAGCAGGCGCTCGTAGGCATCGGGCTGCTGCACGCCGAAGGCACTGGCGAAGGTCATGTCCAGCGGCACGTGGCGCAGGCGCAGGCCGCCAGGGCCCGGATGCTTGATGGTGAGCCACAGCTTCACGCCCTCATCCGGCTGCAGGCGCACGGTCAGGCGGTTAGGCAGCAGCGGACCGGACGACGCATCGAAGATCGAATGCGGCAGGGCGCGGAAGGTCACCACGATTTCAGAGACCCGCGACGGCAGGCGCTTGCCGGTTCGCAGGTAGAACGGCACGCCGGCCCAGCGCCAGTTACCGATCTCCGCCTTGAGGGCGACGAAGGTTTCGGTACGCGACTCTTTTTCGCCGAGTTCTTCAAGGTAACCCGGCACGCCCTGGCCATCGGCGGCGCCGGCGCGGTACTGGCCTCGCACGGTGAACTGGGCGGCATTGGAATCGTTGATGGGGCGCAGCGAGCGCAGCACTTTGAGCTTTTCGTCGCGCACGGCGTCGGGCGCAAGCGAAGCCGGCGGCTCCATCGCCACCATGCAAAGCAGCTGCAGGATGTGATTCTGCACCATGTCGCGCAGCGCTCCGGCACGGTCGTAGTACGAGCCGCGACGGCCCACGCCAAGGGTTTCGGCCACGGTGATCTGCACATGGTCGATGTGGGCTGAATTCCACAGCGGCTCGAACAGGGCGTTGCCGAAACGCAGCGCCAGCAGGTTCTGCACCGTTTCCTTGCCCAGGTAATGATCGATGCGATAGATCTGCGACTCGGTGAAGAAGCGGCCCACGGCATCGTTGATGACGTTGGCGCTGGCAAGGTCGCGGCCGATGGGCTTTTCCAGCACCACGCGGGCGTTGTCGCCGTTCAGGCCATAGCCGCCCAGGCGCTCGCAGATATCGACGAACAGCTCCGGCGAGGTGGAGAGGTAGAACACCCGCACGTGATCGGGCTGGGCGCCCAGCATGGCGGCGAAGTCGTCCCAGCCATCGGCCTTGCGGGCGTCGAGCGGGCGATAGCCGACCATGGTCAGGAACGAATCCAGCGTGGCCGGCACGACATGATCCACCGCGGCTTCAACCGCCGCGCGCACCTGGGCGCGGTAGCCGTTGTCGTCCAGCGCCTCGCGGGCCACGCCCACGATGCGGCTTTCCGGACGGATCTGGCCGTCGATGTAGCGGTGGTAGAGCGCGGGCAGCAACTTGCGGATCGCAAGGTCGCCGGTACCTCCGAAGATCACCAGGTCGAAGGGCTCGACGGGCAAGGAAGCAACGGACACGGCACACCTCGAAGCTAGGGGAATTGGGTGTCAGCGATCATACCAGTGCCATACCACGGGTTTCCAGTGGGCCGGTGCTGCCAGGCAGGAATCGCGAAATAGTTTCATTTGGAACGATCTGTAATCGTTTTCTTGGGTCAAACGACCGTTTATATCGTGCCTTCAGCCCAAGTCCCTGAGTTCAGGCTTGCCGCACTGGTCCGGCATTGGTATCTTCCCGCCTATGGAAAGCGCCCTGGTCAGCGAATACAACCGCCTGTACAGCGCTGCCGAAAGCCGGCAGCCGCTGGCCTACCTGCGCCTGCGCCACGCCATCCGCAATGTCATCGACCAGGGCGTGATGGAGGCGGGCCACGCCCTGCCCAGCGAACGCGACTTGGCCAAGGCCCTGGCGCTTTCGCGCGTCACCGTGCGCAAGGCGATCGGCGGCCTGGTGGAAGACGGGCTGCTCACCCAGCGCCATGGCGCCGGTACCTTCATCGCCGAGCGCATCGTCAAGCCGCTGTCGCGGATGACCAGCTTCACTGAAGACCTCCGCGCCCGCGGGCTGAACCCGCGCTCGGAATTCTTCGAACGCAGTATTGGCGAGGTCACCCCCGAGGAAGCCATGGCGATGAACCTCTCGCCGGGCGCCCAGGTGGTCCGCCTGCACCGGCTTCGTTATGCCGGCGACGAACCGCTGGCGATCGAACGCAGCGCCGTGCCGCTGGCCCTGCTGCCCGATCCGTCCGTGGTGGTCGATTCCCTTTACGAAGCGCTCGACACCTTCGGCCACCGTCCGCGCCGCGCCCTGCAGCGCCTGCGCGCGGTGGTCTTTGGTGCCGCCCAGGCGCGCCTGCTGCGGCTTCCCACCGGCAGCGCGGGCCTGAACATCGAGCGCCGCAGCTTCCTCGACGACGGCCGCGTCGTCGAATTCACCTGTTCCTGGTACCGCGGCGACATCTACGACTTCGTCGCCGAATTGCAGAGCGAATAAGACCCATGACCGATCCCAGCAGCACCCTGATGTTCCGCGAAGCGCACGAGGCCGCCGAGGTGGTGGAGCGCCAGCTTGCGCAGAACGAAGCGGTGGTGTCCGCGCTTGCCGCCCGCCTGCGCCAGCACTCGCCGAACATGGCCATCACTTGCGCCCGCGGCAGCTCCGACCATGCCGCGATGTACGCGAAGTACGTGCTGGAAACCCAGCTGGGCATTGTTACCGCGTCCGCTTCGCCGTCGGTGACGTCGATCTACAACGCCCCGCAGCGGCTGGAAGGCGCGCTGTACCTGGCTATCTCGCAATCGGGTCGTAGCCCGGACCTGGTCCGCAATGCCGAGGCCGCGCGTGCCGCCGGCGCCATCGTGGTGGCGCTGGTGAACGTGGAAGACTCCCCGCTGGCCGCTGCTGCGGAAGTGGTGATCCCGTTGCGCGCTGGCCCGGAAAAGAGCGTCGCCGCCACCAAGAGCTACATCGCGGCGCTGGTGGCCACCTTGCACCTGGTGGCCCGCTGGAGCGAGGACGAAGAACTCGATGCCGCACTTCGTGCCCTGCCCGCACAGCTGCGCCAGGGTTGGGACGCCGACTGGTCGAGCCTGGTGGACGGCCTGGTGGATGCGCGCAACTTCTTCGTGGTGGGCCGTGGCTACGGTTTTGCCATCGCGCTGGAAGCGGCGCTGAAATTCAAGGAAACCTGCGCCCTGCACGCGGAGGCGTTCAGCGCGGCGGAGGTCAAGCACGGACCGATGGCCCTGGTGGGCCCGGAATTCCCGGTGCTGTTCTTTGCCCAGGATGATGAAACGCTCGCCAGCACGCTGGCCGTGGCCAGCGAATTCCGCAACCGCGGCGCCCGTGTCTGGGTGGCCGCACCGGGTGCAACGGGTGAAGGCGCGTTGCCCCTGGCCGGTTCCAATGCGCTTACCGCGCCGGTCCTGACCATCCAGAGCTTCTATCGCGCAGCCAATGCGCTGTCGCTGCGCCGCGGGCTGAACCCCGATGTGCCGCCGCACCTCAACAAAGTGACCGAGACCGTCTAACGGTCCGGCCCATCGAATCGAAGAGAGAGATCCTCATGACCACCGCACTCGTCAACGGACGCGTCCTTACCGATCACGGCCTGCAGGGCGGTTTCGCCGTGCTGCTGGAAGGCGATGTCATCGCCGGGCTGGCCCTGCCGTCCGACCCGCGCGTGCGCGCCGCCGAGCGCCACGATCTGGAAGGCCGCGTGCTGTTGCCGGGCTTCATCGATTGCCAGGTGAACGGCGGCGGCGGCGTGCTGTTCAACGATGCGCCCACGGTGGAAACCATCCGCACCATCGGTGCCGCGCATCGTCGCTTCGGCACCACGGGCTTCCTTCCTACATTGATAAGCGACGACGTGGACGTGATGCGCCGGGCCATCGAGGCGGTGAACGCGGCAATCGAAGAGGGCGTGCCGGGTGTGCTCGGCATCCATCTGGAAGGTCCGTTCCTGGCGCCCGAGCGCAAGGGCGTGCACAACCCGGCGAAATTCCGCACGGTCGACATGGACGACATCGCGATGCTGGCCGGCAAGCACAACGGCGTCACCCTGCTTACCCTGGCACCTGAACGCGCCAGCATCGACACCTTGCGCCAGCTCACCGAGGCTGGTGTCACCGTGGCCGCCGGCCACACGGCGTCCGACTACGAAACCATGCGCGATGCCCTGCGCAATGGCGTGCGTGGCTTCACCCACCTCTTCAACGCCATGACCCCGTTCACCAGCCGCGAACCCGGCGTGGTGGGCGCGGCGCTGGAAGACCCGCACAGCTGGTGCGGCCTGATCGTGGACGGCCATCATGTGCACCCGGCCACCCTGCGCGTGGCGATTGCCGCCAAGCCGCGGCAGAAGATGTTCCTGGTGACCGACGCCATGCCACCGGTGGGCGCGTCCGATCCGTCGTTCGTCCTGAACGGTGAAAAGATCACCGCCCGCGATGGCGTGTGCCAGACGGCAAGCGGTGTGCTGGCCGGTTCAGCCCTGGATATGGCCACGGCGGTGCGCAACACCGTGGAAATGGTGGGCGTGCCGCTGGCCGAGGCCGCGCGCATGGCTTCCACCTACCCCGCCGCGTTCCTGGGCCTGGAAAAGATCTTCGGCAAGGTCACCGCTGGCTACCGCGCCGACCTCGTTGCCCTGAACGAAGACTATTCCGTCTATGAGACCTGGATCGCCGGCGCCTGCCAGCGCTGCGAGTAATCGGCGCACAGGGGAACCTGCTACCATGCGCCCCGTCCAGGTGTCCTGAGGGTGTTCACCCAAGGGATGAAACGGGAAGCCGGTGAGAATCCGGCGCTGCCCCCGCAACGGTAAGCGACGCAAGGAACGGCAAGACGCCACTGCATGATAAGTGCGGGAAGGTGCCGTTCCCCTCGGGATCGATGGTCCCGACGTTCGCCAGCCCGGAGACCGGCCCGGATATCCGCGCAAGCGGATTGAAGCTGCTGGTGGCTCGCGGAGGGCGAAGCCGGACCTGGCCCGCGCCCGTGCGCGACCTCGTTCTATTCCTTCCTTCGTGCCGCCGGTCCGTTCGAACCCCGGGACCCGCACAACCTCATGAAGAAGACCCTGCTCGCCGCGGCATTGCTCGCCGCCACCGCCACCGCCGCCCACGCCGCGGACGAAACGCAACCGCAAACCATGCAAACGGTGGTGGTGACCGCCACCCGCACCGCCACCCCGATCGACGACACGCTGGCACCGGTGACGGTAATCACCCGCCAGGACATCGACCGCCTGCAGCCGCAATCGGTGCAGGACCTGCTTACCGGCCTGCCTGGCGTGAATTTCGCCAATGCCGGCGGCCTGGGCCAACAGACCTCGATGTTCGTGCGCGGCACCAACTCCTCGCACACCCTGGTGTTGATCGACGGCGTCCGCGTAGGCACCGTCGCTGCGGGGCTACCGGCCTTCGAGCAGATTCCGGTGGAACAGATTGACCATATCGAGTTCGTCCGCGGCCCGCGTTCGAGCCTTTATGGTGCCGACGCCATCGGCGGCGTGCTGCAGATCTTCACCCGCCATGGCGAAGCCGGTGAAGCGCCGACACCCTCGCTGGCGCTCACCGCGGGCAGCCACAGCCTGGTCGACGGCCAGGCGGGCATTTCCGGCGGCACCGACCATGGCTGGTACAACGCCAGCCTCGGCGGCCAGTACACGCGCGGCATCAACGCCTGCAAGGTCGGCGCCGCCGAAGCCTTCGCCGGCTGCTTCGCCGACCAGCCCGACAAAGATGGCTACCGCACCTATAACGCAGCACTTTCCGGCGGTTACCGCTGGGACAACAACGTAGTGCTGACCGGCAGCTTCCTGCGCAGCAAGGGCGACATCGAATACGACGGCGACTTCGGCAACTTCACCCGCCGCTCGCAGCAGGTGGTGGGCGGCAGCCTCGCCTTCCCGGTAACCGACATCTGGAACATGAACGTGGCCGTGGGCCAGAACCAGGATCGTGCCGACAACTACGCCTTCGGTCCGCGCATCGGCTTCGGCTATTCGAAGCGGAACCAGGCCAGCTGGCAGAACGATTTCACGCTGGCCCCGGGCCAGTCGTTGTCCGCCGGCGTGGACTACAGCCAGGAACGTTTGGACAGCGACACCGGCTACCTTGCCGACAGCCGCAACAACACCGGCGTGTTCGCCCTGTACCAGGGCCGTTTCGACGCCAATGAGATTCAGCTTTCCGGCCGCCACGACCACAACGAGCAGTTCGGCAACCACAACACCGGCGGCATCGCCTACGGCTACCACTTCGACAACCAGATGGTGCTGTCGGCTTCGTGGGCGTCGTCGTTCCACGCACCCACCTTCAACGATCTCTACTATCCGTTCGGCAGCGGCAACCCGAACCTGAAGCCTGAATCCGGCCGCAGCTACGAGATCGGCCTGTCGGCGCGGCCTGGCGCGTGGAACTGGGCGGTGAATGCCTACCAGACCAAGCTCACCAACCTCATCGGCTACGACGAGTTCTTCGTACCGATCAACGTGGCACGCGCCCGCCTGCGCGGCGTCGAAGGCCAGTTGGGCGCGGATGTGGATGGCTGGCACCTGCGTGCCTCGGCCACGGTGCAACAGCCGATCAGCCAGGCCGATGACGGCACCGACGGCAACCTGCTGGCACGGCGTCCGCGTCGCATGGGCCGCGTAGACCTTGACCGCGACCTTGGCGACTTCAGCGTGGGCGGCTCGGTTTACAGCGCCGGCTACAGCTACGACGACGCTGCCAATTCCGCGCGCCTGGGCGGTTACACCACGGCCGATGTCCGCGCCAGCTGGACGTTCCGCCCTGCCTGGAGCATCCAGGCGCGGGTCGCCAACCTGGCCGACCGGACCTACGAAACCTCCCGTTACTTCAACCAGCTCGGCCGCACGTACTACCTGACATTGCGCTATTCGCCGGCTCGCTGAACGATTTGCATCGTTTGAAACGATGAAGGGGCGGTGGAGGCCGACACATGCCGCCGCCCCTGCCTTTCGGCACGGACATACTTCCTGCACACGCGTTCGTCATCGTCCGCGCCTAACGTGGCGGCACGATACCCCGCCTGCCCGTTAAACTAAGGCGCGCGGAAACGGTCAAGGAAACGACGCGTGCAACGCGGTTCGCCAGGAGAGGCGACCGCCCGGGAGGTTTGTGAACATATTCGCGCCATTCATCCGTCGGCCCGTGGGCACGTCGCTACTTGCCTTGGGATTAGTCCTGTGCGGCATCGTCGCGTACATCCTGCTGGGCGTGGCCGCCCTGCCCTCGCTGGAGTTTCCCGGCGTGGTGGCGTTTGCCCAGATGCCGGGAGCCAGCGCGCAGGTGATGGCCACCACCGTGGCCGCGCCGCTCGAACGCCATCTGGGCCAGATCCCGGGTATCGAGGAAATGGTCTCGCAGTGCACCGAGGGCTCGTGCTTCGTGCAGGTGCGTTTCACCATGGACCGGACTGCCGATAAAGCCGCGCGCGACGTGCAGGCCGCGCTCAATGCCGCGGCGGTGGATCTTCCCCCCGGCATGCCGGCCCCGCCCAACTATTTCAAGTTCGATACCTCGCAGATCCCCGTGCTGCTGGTGTCACTGACATCCACCTCGCTGCCGCCCGACAAGCTCTACGACATCACCGACACCCTGCTGTCGCCCGCGATCGCCCAGCTGCCCGGCGTTGCCCGCGTGCAGATCTTCGGCGGTACCGCGCACGCGGTGCGGGTGGAGCTGGATACGGCCGCCCTCGCCTCCCAGGGGCTGTCGGCCAACGATGTTTCCCAGGCGCTGCGCGCCGCGAACGTCAGCTCACCCCAGGGAACGCTTACCGACGGTCGTTCGCAGATGACGGTATTGGCCAATGATGGCCTGCAGACAGCGGAAGACTTTTCCAAGCTGATCATCGCCACCAAGAACCAGACCCCGATCCGGCTGGCGGACGTGGCAAAGATCACCGGTGGCCAGCAGGACGAGTACCAGGCCGCGTGGTTCCAGGGCCGCCGCGCCGTGACCATGCAGATCAGCAAGCGCGCCAACGCGAACTCGATCGAAACGGCCCAGTCCATCCGCGACGAGATCCCGAAGTTCAAGCAGTGGCTACCGGCGGATGTGCAGGTCACCCCGATCTTCGATCTCACCCAGACTACGCAAAGCGCCCTGCATGAGGTGAAGATCGCCCTGCTGATCTCCATCGTCATGGTGATCCTGGTGATGCTGGTGTTCCTGCGCCGGCTGGGTCCCACCTTGATCGCTTCGCTTAGCGTGCCGCTGAGCCTGTCCGGCGCCTTCGTCACGATGTGGGCACTGGGCTATACGCTGAACACGTTGTCGCTGATGGCGCTGGTGCTGTGCATCGGCTTCGTGGTCGACGATGCCATCGTGGTGATCGAGAACATCGTTCGCCACATGGAAAACGGCTCCGACGCGATGACGGCCTCGATGGAAGGCACGCGCGAGATCGGCTTCACGGTGATATCCATCACCCTGTCGCTGGTGGCGGTGTTCGCGCCGCTGCTGTTCGGCAACAACCTGTTGGTGGTGCTGCTGCGCGAGTTTTCAGTGACATTGGCGGCGGCCATTCTTATTTCCGCCGTTATCTCGCTCACCCTTACACCGGCGCTGTGCGCCCGTTACCTCAAGCTCGATCGCGATCGCAAGCCTGGCCGGGTCGAGCTTGCCCTGGAGCGTTTCGACGCCGGCTTCCAGCGCATCTATGCCCGCGGGCTGGATTGGGCCATGCGCCACCGCCGTATCATGCGCTGGCAGCCCTTCCTGCTGTTGCTGGCTACGGTCGGCCTGGGTTTTGCGGTGGTGCAGACTGCCGGTGGCGGTTTCATGCCCGAGGAAGATACCGGGATGCTTCAGGGAAGCATCACCATCGATGCCAACGTGTCGCCGCTGGTGCTGGCCGAGCGGATGAAAGCGCTCGCCCAGATCATGCAGGACGACCCTGCCGTGCTCGACGTCACCACCGTGCTGGGCAGCAATAACCAGAACGGTGCGGTGGGCAACCAGGGTTCGGTTTTCGTCGACCTGAAGCCGCCGGGCAGTGGCCCGGGTGAGCGCAAGGACAAGATCCAGGTGGTGATGGATCGCGTGGGCAAGCAATACGAGAAAATTCCCGGCGTGCAGGTACAGATGCGCCGCATGCAGCTGCTTGGAGGCGGTGGTGGCAGCGGCAACGGTGGCCAGTATTCGTTCCAGCTGATATCCAACGACGGCACCCCGCTGCAGCCCTGGGTGCTGCGCGTGGTGCAGAAGATGCGCACGACCAAGCCATTCAAGGACGTCGGCAGCGACCAGGACCAGACCGGCAAGCAGCAGCTGGTGAAGGTTGACCGCGAAACGGCCGGGCGCCTGAAGATCACCATGGGCGAGATCGATACCTCGCTGTACAACGCCTTCGGCCAGCGCCAGGTGTCGATTATCTATTCCGACATCAACCAGTACTGGGTGGTGTTGACGGCCGCCGCCGCGCAGACACTTAGCCCGTCGGCGCTGCTCAATACCTATGTGCACACGCTGGACGGCAAGCTGTTGCCGCTGTCCACCGTGGCGAAGATCGAGGCCACCACCACGCCCGCCGCGGTGTCCCACCAGGATCAGCTCGAAGCTGCGGAGATCACCTACAACCTGGAAACGGGCACCAGCCAGCAAACCGGCAAGTCACTGTCCGAGTCCATCGTGCGCGCGGCCGGCCTGCCGCCAGGCATACACATGGAGTTCAACGGCGAGAACAAGCGCCTGAAGGATCTTCAGTCCAATTCAGGCACGCTGATGCTGGCGTCGATCCTTGCCATGTACATCGTGCTGGGCATCCTCTACGAAAGCCTTGGCCACCCGCTCACCATCATTTCCACCCTGCCCGCCGCCGGTGCCGGTGCGTTCCTGGCCATGCTGGTCACGCAAACCCAGCTCACCCTGATGGCGATCATCGCGGTGCTGCTGTTGATCGGCATCGTGAAGAAGAACGCCATCCTGATGGTGGACTTCGCGCTCACCGCGCAACGCGAACGAGGGCTGTCACCGGTCGATGCCATCCGCGAGGCCGCGCTGGTGCGCTTCAGGCCCATCACCATGACCACCCTGGTGGCGATGGGCGCGGCGCTGCCGCTGGCCGTAGGCATAGGCGTGGGTTCGGAGATGCGCCAGCCGCTGGGTATCGCCATTGTCGGCGGCCTGCTGGTGTCGCAGCTGCTTACCTTGCTGTCGACCCCCGCGATCTACCTGTTCAACCACGATCGCAAGCTACTGAAGGCGGCGCGGCGCGAACGCCGGGACGCACGCCGGGCACGCCGTCGCCTGCAGGCGGTCACGCAGAGCTAGCCACCCTACTCCGCCGGTGTGGCCAGCGCCGTGGTCGGCGGCTGCGCCACCGGCGGTGCATTGCCGAGCATGCGGGCCTGGCGCCATCCGCCGTAGCGGTAATACGCGATGGCCGCCAGCACCGACACCAGCGAGCCCAATGGGAAGCTCCACCATATGGCGTCGGCGCCCCACTTCGGGCTTAACAAAAGCGCGAACGGATAGCGCACCAGCCATAACCCCAGGGTAAGGATCAACAGCGGCGCGTACACGGCGCCCGTAGCGCGCACTACGCCGAACAAGACAAACGTGATGCCGAAGAACAGGAACGACCACACCACGATGGCGTTGATGTGCTGGCCAATCATCACCGCGGCGCTGTCCCCATGCAGGAACAGCCGCAGTGCTCCCTGGTTGAACAGGTACACCAGCAATACCAGGGTGCCGCTAAGCATCACGTTGAACGTAATGCCCATCACGGCAATGCGGCTCACACGATCCCAGCGCTTGGCACCGACATTCTGCGCGACCATCGACGAGACCGCCGCGCCGATGGCGAGGGCCGGCATCTGGATATAGGTCCAAAGCTGCGCCCCCGCGCCATAGGCGGCAGCGGTCTGTGATCCATGCGCGTTCACCAGGGAAATCATCACCAGCGCAGAAGATGTGATCACCACCATCTGCAGGCCCATCGGCAAGCCCTTGGCCACCAGCGCGCGCAGGATGGTGAGATCCGGCCGCAGGTAGTGCAGTTCGTGGCGCCCGAAGGCGAGGAAATGCTTGCTGCGATAGAGCCACCCAAGCAGGCCCGCCAGGGCGACGGTCTGTGCGATAAGCGTGGCCATCGCCGAACCTGCAATGCCCATGGCCGGCACCGGCCCCAGGCCGAAGATCAACAGCGGATTCAGGGCGATGTCCAGCCCCACCGATACCAGCATGAAATAGAAAGGCGTCTTCGAATCCCCGGCACCGCGCAAGGTCATCATCAGGAAGGTGTAGAAATACATCGCCGGCAACGCGACGAAGATGATGCGCAGGTAGGCAATGGCGAAGGGCTGCGCATCGGGCGGCGTGCCCATGATGCGAAGAAGCATTGGGGTGGCGACATAGCCCAGCACCGAAGCCAGCACCGAGATCCCGACGAAGAACGCCGCGCCCGTGCCCACCACGCGGCGGGCCTGCTCGATATCCCGCGCGCCAACACTCTGGCCGACCAGGATGGTGGTGGCCATGCCGATGCCGAACACCACGCCCAGCAGGAAGAACATGATCAGGTTGGCGTTGGTGGTGGCGGTGAGCGCCGCCTCACCCAGGTACCTGCCTACCCAGACGGAGTTGATGGAACCATTGAGGGACTGCAGCACGTTCACGCCCAGCGTCGGCAAGGCGAAGGCGAGCAGGGTGCGACCGATGGGGCCCTCGGTAAGGAGGTGGGAACGGGACGAGGGCGGCATCGGTACCTTGCTTTTAGTTAGTTGGTCTTGGCCTGGCGGGCGCGTTCCACCAGTGTTTGCGCGTGCTCACGGATATCCCGCGGCCAGCCCTGAATGTTCCGGGCAAACCCGATGTCGTCCTTGCGATAGAACGCACGCAGCGCCTCCTCGTAATTGGGAAGGTCGCCGGCCATGGCCTGCATGAAGCGATACGCTGCGTCCTCGGCCTGGCGCGCGTCGCCTTCGCCGGGGTTCGTGCGCATGGCATTTTCCACCAATTTGCGCAGGGTCACCGAGGCGCCCCCCGATTGAGTGGCCAGCCATTCCCAATGCCTCGGTAACAGCGTGACTTCGCGAGCCACTACGCCCAGGCGGGGACGTCCTGGTCCGCGACGAAGGGGTGGGGCGTCGACGGGCCCATCGTTGGAGGCCGCCTGTGGCATCACGCTGGAGACCGTCTGTGCGACGCTGCCGCGCCAGTCCGGATCGACCTGTCGGCCGGTTGCATCGTCGAACAACACGATCGAGGCCTGCGGCTCCTTCGACAGCACGGCCTTGCAGGCGGAAATCACTTCGGTAGCACTGCCATGGGCAATGCGGCGGGAGTCCTGGAATGCAGTGAGGCTGGCAATCATGGTGGCTTACCCTCGCATGGCTTTCGTACGGGTAATTTTCCACCGGGTAAAATCAAAATTCAATAAATTCCGGGTGAATTGCCGTTAACGCGCACTGTGCGTTTTCCTACGTTCAGGTTCACGGAGCATTTACAGTAATTAGAGAACCATACAGTTCATTTAAGTAGGAATGAGATTACAACCATGCACTTGAAGCGCGCGACGCGGGGCCTGGTGGCCGCCGCGGTGTTGGGTTTTGCAAGTATTTCCGCCAGCGCGCAACGCATTGAGATCCAGGGTGGCCGCAGCTACATGGACTCCCATCCCACCAATGCGTACTTCATCGAGTCGATCTTCGCCGAAGCCCCCATCGGCCAGAGCCGTTGGACCTGGGCGCCGGATGTTTCGTTCGGTTATATCGAAGGCCGTGAAGGCCAGGGTGTCCGCCGTTACCAGGACTCCCATCCAGGCACCAAGGACAATGTGAAGCTGCTCGGCGCCGGTACCCGGCTGCACTATGGCCAGGTTGGCGACTGGTACCACCCCTTCTTCTTCAGCTTCCAGGTGGCCGCCCAGAGCGGAAGCACGCAGGCGTTGTCCAGCGGCTATGAATTCATCAGCACGCTGGGCTGGCAGTGGAAATTCCTGAGCCTGCAGATCCGCCATATTTCCAATGGCGGCTTCAGGGAGCCCAACCGCGGCGAGACGATGGCGCTGGTGGGCCTGGGCTTCGACTTCTAGTGTCCTGACGCCGCCGCGCCAGCCTTCGCCGTGAACGGCGGCTTGGCCAGGAACACCACGAACACCAGGATCGCGAACACCCACCCTAAGGCATGAAAGACCTCGTTGAACGAGATCTGGAAACTCTGCTGGGTGATGATGCCGTTGACCACCGCCGCCGCCGTCTGCGGGTCGCCGCCGCCGTACTGCGTCAGGGCCTGCTGGGAGACCTGGCTGAAGGGAGTGATGTTCTCGGCCAGCTGCTCGTGGTGCACGATCGCCCGGTGCTCCCACATGAAGGTGGTGATGGAGGCGGCGAAGCTGCCGCCGAGCGTACGCAGGAAGGTGGCAAGGCCCGAGCCCGCGGCAATCTCGTTGGGCTTGAGGTCCGACAGCAGGATGCTCAGCACCGGCATGAAGAACAACGCTACGCCTAAGCCCTGGATCAGCTGCACCATGGCCACGTGGTAGAAGTCGATCTCCAGGTAGAACTCCGACCTCAAGAAACACGTGCCGCCCATGATGATGAAGGCGATCGCGGCCAGGATGCGCAAGTCCACCTTGTGCGCATAGCGCCCCACGAACGGCGTCAATATCACCGGCAATATGCCCAGCGGCGCGCTGGCGAAACCCGCCCATGTCGATGTATAGCCGACATTACGCTGCAGCCACTGCGGCACCAGCAGACCGATGGCGAAGAACGCCGCATAGGCCAACACCAGCGCCAGCGTGCCGGCGGCGAAGTTGCGATGACGGAACAGCTTCAGGTTGACGATCGGGTCCTTGTCGGTGAGCTCCCAGATCAAGAACACCGCGATGCCGATGGCGGCGACGATGGCGGTGATCACGATGAAGGGGGAGTTGAACCAGTCCTCGTCGTTGCCCTTGTCCAGCACCACCTGCAGTGCGCCCACACCGATGATCAGGGTGATCAGGCCGACGTAGTCCACCTTCGGCTTTTCGGTGCGCTCCGGACGTCCCTTCATCTGTCCCGCCACCACGAAGCTGGCGAAGATGCCGATCGGCACGTTGATGAAGAAGATCCACGGCCAGGAATAGTTGTCGGTGATGTAGCCACCCAGGATCGGGCCCGCAATGGGCGCCACCACCGTCACCATCGCCAGCAAGGCCAGCGCCATGCCGCGTTTGGCCGGTGGATAGATCGATATCAACAGGCTCTGCGTGATCGGGTACATCGGGCCCGCCACCGCGCCCTGGATGGCGCGGAACAGGATCAGCATGCTCATGCTCTGCGCGATGCCGCACAGGAACGATGCCGCGGAGAACAGCAACGTGGCCCAGACGAACAGCTTCGTTTCGCCAAAACGTCGGGTAAGGAAGCCGGTGAGGGGCAGGGCGATCGCATTACTTACCGCGAACGAGGTAATCACCCACGTGCTCTGGTTCGAACTCACACCCAGGTTGCCCGCGATCGTCGGCAACGACACGTTGGCGATCGTGGTGTCGAGCACCTGCATGAACGTCGCCAGCGACAAGCCGATGGTCGAGAGCACGAGGTTCGGCGGAGCGAACGGTTTTGCGGCAGGCTGGGCTGACATGGGTATCTTCAGGACTTAAGTGGATTGGACGCAGCGAATGGCGACGGGCTCACTTCACCTTCGTCGTCTGATCGTCGCTGGTGGCGACGTTCTCGTGGATGATCTTCTCGATCTCCTCGTTCGCCTTGACCATCTGCTTGTCGTAGATGTCGGTGCTGAAGGCAGGCTCGGTCGGCGCCTTCTGCGCCAGCAGCGGGCCGTTCTGATCGTGCAGCGTGACGGTGACCACGGTCGACAGGCCCAGGCGCAGCGGATGCTGGTCGAGCTCTTCAGGCTTGGTGAACACCACGCGCACCGGGATGCGCTGGACGATCTTGATCCAGTTGCCGGTGGCGTTCTGCGCCGGCAGCAGCGAGAACGCACTGCCGCTACCCACGCCCAGGCTCTTCACCACGCCCGTGTAGCTCACCGAACCGCCGTAGGTATCAGCCTTGATCTTCACCGGCTGGCCGATGCGCATCTTGCCGAGCTGGGTTTCCTTGAAGTTGGCGTCGATCCACACCTGGTGCAGCGGCACCACGGCCATCAGCGCCGCGCCCGGCTGCACGCGCTGGCCTACCTGCACACCGCGCTTGGCGATGTAGCCATCCACCGGGGCGCGCAGGGTGGTGCGCACGTCCGCCAGGTACGTCGAGCGGAAGCGGGCGGAAGCCGCCTGCACGTCGGGGTGCGACGACACCACCGTGTCGTCCACCAGCACGCGGCTGGTGTTGTACGCCTGGTTGGCCGAGTTCAGCGCGCTCTCAGCGGAGATCAGCGTGTCCTGCGCGTGCGAAAGTTCCTCGGCGCTGATCGCACCGGACTTGGCGAGGTCACGGCGACGGTTGAAGTCGGCGCGGGCGCGGTCCACCGCGGTCTGGCGCACGGCCATATCGGACTTGGCGCTGTTGACGTTGTTGTACAGGCCGCGCACCTTGCGTACCGTGTTGGCAAGGTCGGCGCGGGCGCCGGCCAGCTGTACGTCCGCATCGGAGGGATCGAGCTTCACCAGCACGTCGCCCTGGTGCACCAGGTCGCCGTCGTCGGCACCGATGGAGGTCACCGTACCGGCGATCTGCGGGGTGATCTGCACCACGTTGCCGTTGACGTAGGCATCGTCGGTGTCTTCGTACCAGCGGCCATCGAAGTAATACCAAAGCCCGAAAGCGATCGCGGCCAGCACCAGCACGATCAGCAGCAGGCGAAGGAAAAAGCCGCGGCGGCTTTTCGGAGGCGTGGCGCCGACGGCGCCGGGTGTGGCGGAGGTTTCAGTGGTCATCGTCGTGCGGCCTTAGGATTGATCGTGGTTGGGCATGTCGGTGGGCGCGACGTTGAAGCCGCCACCGAGGGCCTGGATAAGTTGGACGGAAAGATCAACGCGCTGGGCCACCAGGGCTGCCATGCGCTGCTGGGCCACCAGCAATTGCTGGCGCACGGTCAGTGCTTCCAGGTAGCTGCCGACACCAGCTTTGTAGCGTTGCTGGGCAAGGTCGTAGGCCTGGCTTGCCGCATCCATCGCACGCTGCTCAGCCGCGATCTGGGTATCGAGCGAGCCTAAGCCGGTGAGGTCGTCGGCGATGCCGTTGAAGGCTTCCACCAGCACCTTGTTGTACTGGGCCACGGCGATGTCGTACTCGGCATCGACGTCGGCCAGGTTCGCGCGGCGACGGCCACCGTCGAAGATCGGCAGGCTGATCGCCGGTGCCACTTCGTAGAACAGCGACTGCGCGCTGAAGAGGTTCTTGGCGCCGCCGCTGGCCAGGCCCGCCATCGCGCCAAGCGTCACGTTGGGCATGAATTCCGCTTTCGCAGCCGTGATGCCGTGGCTGGCGGCTTCCACGCGCCAGCGTGCGGCGATCAGATCGGCGCGACGGCCCACGAGGTCGGCGGGCAGATTGTCCGGTGCCTCGATGGCCAGGGCATTGAGCGGATGCGGGCGTTCGATCGACAGGCCGCGATCCGGGCCCTGGCCCAGCAGCATCGCCAACTGCGTACGCGCCGTTTCCACCGCGTGGTCGGCCACTGCCACCTGCTGCTGCGCGCTGGCTACCAAACCGTCGTCCTGCTTCAGCTGCAACTGGCTGTCCACGCCGGCGGCCACGCGCTGGCCGGTGAGCTTGCGCGACTGGGTGGAGCGGTCAAGCTCGGCCTTGGCCACGTCCTGTTGCGCAAAGGCGTAGCCCAGCTGCACATAGGCACGGGCGATATTGGTGCTGACGAGAATTCGGGCCGCCTTGGCATCCACTTCGGCGGCGCGCGCTTTGCCCAGGGCCGCTTCCCATGAAGCGCGCTTGCCGCCCCAGAGGTCCAGGTCCCAGTTGAAGCTGGCGTAGCCGTAAGGGGTCCAGGTGAACTTTCCACCGATCGGCGCCGGGATCAGGTTGCTGGGCAAACGTGCCCCTGCAACGGAAGCGCCGGCATTGACGGTGGGCGCGCGCGCGGCATCCGCGGCGCCGGCCTGCGCGGCGGCCTGGCGGGCACGCGCATCGGCGGTGGCCAGGTCCGGATTACCTTTCAGGCCCTCGTTGATCAGGGCGCTGAGCTGGTCGTCGCCGAGGCTGGTCCACCAATCGGTCACGGGCCAGGCGGCCGGGGATACCTTGATGTCCGCCAGGGCTTTCTCGCCGTGCAGCGAGGAGGGTTCGGTGAGTTGGCCTTCCGGGTGCAGGCCGCCGCTGGAGGCGCAGCCTACGAGGGCCAAAAGCAGCGCAGTGGACGCCGCGAGTAGGTACGGACGCATAAGTGTTTGCCTAAGCAGAGATTCAGTCTTTGTCGCGGAGCACGCCAAGCATGCGCTGCAGGTAATCACGAAGCTGTACGCGTTCTTCGGAGGAAAGGTCGCGCTGCGCCTCTTCCAGCATCGCCTTGTGGGCGGTGCTCATATGGGTCCAGATCGCTTCGCCGGCCTCGGTAAGCTCGATACGCAAGGCTCGGCGGTCCTGTTCATGCGGACGCCGGCGCAGGTACCCCTTGGCCTCGAGCTGGTCGAGCAAGCGCGTCATGGCCCCGCCGTCCATTTCCGAGGCCCGCGCCAACTCCGTGGCCGACATCGGGCCACAGGCGGCCAAACGCTTGATTACCAGGAACTGGGTGTAGCGCAGGTCCATTCCCAGCTCGGCCAGGGCCCGCTCCAGGCCTCGTACCAGCTCGCCCCGGACCATGGCGATTAGCTGGCCGATGCTGTCCATTTCGGGGGTGTAGGGGCAGGATGGAGAACTCATGCCGCGTATTCTATTGCCGAAAATATAATTGTCAAGGCAAATATATTTTCGTCAGCTAGTTGTTGCAACGCAGCATTCAGCGAGCGTTGGCGCCAACCTCCAGTTCGTCGGCAATCAGCTGGCCGAGGGCCGGATCGCGCACATCGAAGAGTTCGAACAGGCCGAGGGCCTTTACCGTTGGCAATTGCGCCAGCAGGCGGGCTTCCACGGCGCGGCGGGTCGCCTCGGGCGTGGAGGGATCGAGCATGGCGTGGGCGCAGGCGACGAAGGTCGCCAATGCCTCGACGTCGGGAGCCGGCTCTCGAGCCGGCATGTGCAGGACATTCATCAAGACCATCCTTCGGTGGGGACGCGGGTGCTTGCCGACGGGTGAGCGTCGCAAAGGCTACGCTCGTCTGTGGATGTTCTGATATCGGTGCGCGGCCAAGTTATGTCGTAAATCGGCCAAGTTCGAGACTCAGGCCCGCGTGTCATCTTCCTGGTTGCGGAATGCGGCCTCGCCGGCATCGGATACTTCCACCCATTTCCTGTCGGGTGCTGCGCCTTCGGCATAGTTGTCGTGCCAGTTCCACCACTTGTACGTCGGGGTCTGCGGATAACCTTCGGGTGAATCTTCCCAGACCTCCTGGCGCCCCAGCGGCGTGATGTCCAGGTAGTTCCAGGTGCCGCCCATCTGCTCGTCGCCGCGGTTGTTGATGAAGTACGTGCGGAAGATGCGGTTGTCGTCATCGCGATAGAACACGTTGGTGCCGTGCCATTCGTCCACGCCGAAGTCGGCGTCGAAGCCATCGGTGAGGGTGAACCAGGGAATGTCCCAGCCCATCCGCGCTTTGAGCCTGGCGATGTCAACCTGCGGCGCGCGAGAAACGAATACCAGGGTGGTGTCGCGGGCGTTGAGATGCGCGACGTGGGCGACCTGGTCGGCCACCATCGAGCAGCCGCGGCAGGCGTGATCGGGCCAGCCGAATACGCCAGCTTCGAAGAACGCGCGGTAGACGATCAGCTGGCGACGGCCTTCGAAGAGTTCGCGCAAGCTCACCCGGCCTCGGGGTCCTTCGAATGCATAGGTTTCCTCAACCGCCATCCACGGCATGCGCCGACGCTCGGCGGCCAGGACATCACGGGCTTTCGAATGCGCCTTTTCCTTCTCCAGCATTTGCTGACGTGCGTCTTCCCAAGCTTGCGGCGACAGCACCGGCGGAGTGTGCATGGCAGGTTGCGCGCAGTTCTTTTCGTTCTTGTCCGACGTGGTCATGGCGATAAACCTCCGAATCTGGGTGAATTCCCATAGTCGAGAGATAGTTTTGGCGCTGCACACCAAATGATGAGAGTAACAAGCGCGGCGTGATTCCCCAGTGGTCATCCATGCCGTCCACCGTCAGGTTGACAGTCACGGGCGTTCGGTCGAATGCGTCGGCGAATACCGCCGGAGGCTACGGCTGCTGGATGAAGGTCACTACTTCCAGAGGGCCGGGCATGCCCGGTGTCCGCCTGCGTGCAACATCATGCGTCCAGGCCTGGTTGCTGCCGAACGCTTCGATCGACGGGAATTTCCCATCCACCTGAAATCCCTCCATGGCATAGGGAAGCCCTTCAGCCGCTAGGGGCACGTTGGCATCGGCGACATGCATGTGCAGGTGCGGGCCAGTGGATTGGCCGGTAAACCCAAGCTTGCCAATCACATCGCCGCGGTGCACGTGCTGCCCCGGATGCACGCGCACGCTGCCAGGCTTCAAATGCTCGAAGAAAACAAAGCGTCCATCGCCGAGGTCAAGCGCCACATAGTTACCGGTGGCGTCCCCGATGGGCACGCGTGAAGGCCCGGGTGCCACCACGCCTGGCTCGGCAACGTTATCGCGTGTCGCGACCACGGTGGCGTCGGCCACCGCAAGCACATCCACGCCATAGCTGAACCAGCTGGCGGGCTTGCTGCCGTCGCCACTGGCGTGCGCACCGTTGGCGTCGACCTTGATCCAGTCGATGGCGAAGCGGCCGGGCAGGTGCAAGGTGCCGTCCACCGCATAGAGCACGCGGCGGTGGCCACGCGCCCACGAGGCATCGTAGATCGCCACCCATGGACCGCCGCGCAAAGGTGGACCCAGCGCCACCGGGTCTGCCTGGCGCGGCGTGAACCTGCCGCCCTCCACGGTGAAATGCTGCGTCGTTCCCGCAACCGAGTATTCGATCCGGTGCTTGATGGCCACTTCGCCCGTTGGCGCCGGCAGCGAGACGTAGATCGTGGCGTGTCCGCCTGGTGCGACGGATCGCTTCGCCGGCAGGGACTGCACCTGTCCGACTGCGTCATCCAGCGCCTTGCCGTCCAGGTGGCCCAGGGCGTTGCCGGTCGCCACATCCAGCGCATCGACACTTTCCAGCTGAAGGACATCTTCGGAAAAGTTGGTCAGCTGCAGTTCGTACACAAGTTCGGTTTTGTCGCCGAGCACGGCGGGCTGGGGCACCCACGGCACCTGGATGTCGAACGATTGGCGTATGGTCGACGGTGCCGCATGGACGAAGCCGGACGTCGCGAAAATAACAACGGCGAGGGCACCGATACGCCCGGCCGCACGACGTTTTTCTGCACCTTGCAATAAGCCAGCCATTGCCACGCCTTTGTTCGACCGGATTCGAAGCATGGTCAACGCGCAAGCCCTGGCGCCAGTGCCTGAAGTCAACCTTGTCGTGGCATCACTTCAAACCCAACGTACGACGATCGAACGAAAATACAAACTCGTTATCGATATATAAGGGATTCTCCCTATACTTTGGTAAACCTAGACAAGGTTGCTCGACCAACGACATGCTCCACCCCGATCTTCTCGATGCACTCGAACGCGCCGACGGGCCACCGCTGATTGCCTACCAGGCCGAAGGCGACCTCCCCATCATGGAGAAGGGATGGCACAGCCACGTGCGCGGTCAGCTGTTCTACGTCGAACGCGGGCTCTTCGTCTCCGAAACACGGCAGGGTTCATGGATGCTGCCACCCGGCCGCGCCGGCTGGATGCCGCCGGGCGCCGAGCACACCATCCGTATCACCGGGCCAAGCCGTGGCTGGGGCCTGTTCGTAGCCCCGCACATGGCCCACTGCCTTCCCGATCACGCCTGCGTGGTAGGGGTAAACGAATTGACGCGTTCACTGGTGCTGCGCGCCAGCAGCTGGACCGACCAGGCGGAACTCAGCGACGAGCAACAACGCTTGATGGCCGTGCTGGTGGATGAGATCCGCCGTGCACCAGAAGAACCCATGCACCTGCCCATGCCGACCGACCGGCGACTGCAGAAAATGGCCACCACCATCATCGAGCATCCCGACGACTCCCGAGGCGTCGACGAGTGGGCGCAAGCCAGCGGCGTATCCACGCGTACGCTTACCCGTCTGTTCCGCGACGAAACCGGCTGCAGCTTCACCCAATGGCGGCAACAGGCGAAGCTGTCGCGCGCGCTGGAACACCTGGCGCGTGGCATGCGCGTAAGCGACGTGGCCGACGCGCTTGGCTACGCCACCGTCAGCGCCTTCGTGGCGATGTTCCGCAAGGCCTACGGCACGCCGCCAGGACGTTACTTCGCTGCGTAGTCCCGGCGTCAACTCTCATTAGATGCGCGCAGTCGACGCGGCAAAGTTGGTTAGCCCAGCAACAGCTTCGCCGCGATCACCCACATCACCACGCCGATGATCACTTCCAGCACCTGCCAGGCGCGGGGCTTGGCGAACACGGGGCGCAGCAGGGACGAGCCGTAACCGAGCGCGAAGAAGAACACCAGTGATGCCAGCATGGCGCCCAGGGCGAACGGAAGGTGCTGTCCCGGGAACTGCGTGGAGATCGAGCCGATCAGGAATAGCGTATCGAGGTAGACGTGCGGGTTGAGCCAGGTGAGAGCCAGGCACACCGCCAGCGTCGCCGCCAGTTTGCGCGGCGGCGCATCGGCCGGCGAGAGCGCGCCGTGCGAGTGCCAGGCGGTAAAGAAACTGCGCGCGCCATAAATGAAAAGGAATGCCGCGCCCACCCAGCGCATCACCTGAACGATCCATGGCACGCGATCGATCACGCTGGCAAAGCCCAGCACGCCGGCTGCGATCAAGATGGCGTCGGACAATGCACACACCAGGCACACCCAGAACACGTGCTCGCGGCGCAGGCCCTGGCGCAACACGAACGCGTTCTGCGCGCCGATGGCCAGGATCAGCGAAAAACTCAGGGCGAAACCCGCGATTGCCGCATCCATGCCTACTGGCCCAGTTTGTCGTGGAATAGCTCGTCGATGCGCCGGTATTCATCGTGCCAGGAATCCGCATGCACGAAGGTGTGGCGCTCCATAGGGTACAGCGAGATCCAGAAATCCTTCTTGTGCAATTCGACCAGCCGCTGGTACAGGCGAATGGAATCGCTGGCCATCACGTTGTCGTCGATCAGGCCATGCATGATCAATAGCGGGTCGCGCTGCTGGTCGGCATAGTAGATGGGCGAACTGGTGGTGTATGCCTCAGGATCGATCTGCGGATCGTTGAGGATGTCGGAGGTGTATTCCTGGTCGTAGCTGGACCAGTCAGTCACCGGGCGCAGCGCAGCGCCGGCGGCAAATTCACCGGGCGCGCGGAACAGCGACATCAAGGTCATGAAGCCGCCGTAGCTGCCGCCATAGATGCCCACACGATGTGCATCGACATGTTGTTCCTTTACCAGCCATGCCTTGCCGTCAAGCAGGTCTTCCAGTTCCGGATGGCCCATGTTGCGGTAGATCGCCGTACGCCAGTCGCGGCCGTAGCCTTCCGACGCGCGGTAGTCCATGTCCAGCACCACATAGCCGCGCTGCACCAGCAGGTTGTGGAACATTTGCTCGCGGAAATACGCCGGGAACGACTGGTGCACGTTCTGCAGGTAGCCGGCACCGTGCACGAAGATCACGGCCGGTCGTGAGGCCACGTCGGCTCCGGGCGCGGCGTAGTACTTCGCGTAGATCGTGCCAGCGCCATGGCTGGAGGGCACCTGGACGATCTTGGGCTCCACCCACTGCATGGCCTTGTAGCCCGGCTTGCGCGTGTCGGTAAGTTCCCGCGGCGTGCCGCCACTAACATCCACCACCGCCAGCTGGCTAGGTACATAAGACGATGAATGCAACACCGCCAGGCGCTTGCCGTCGCCGGACAACGCGAAGTCGTCCATGCCCTTGAAGTGCGTCACCTGCTCCATCGAGCCGCCACCCACCGGCACGCGGTAGATGTCGTAGCTGGTTGGCGCCTCGCGGTTGGAGCGCACGAAGAAGCTGCGCCCGTCCGGGCTGAGCGCCGGATGGCTCACTTCGAACTTGCCGGTGGTCAACGCGGTGGCCTTGCCGCCCACGGGCTTGGTGTACAGCTGGGAATAACCGGTTTCCTCGCTCAGGTACCACAAGGTGCGGCCGTCCTTCAGCCAGCCGAAGTCGTTGAAGTTCCAGTTCACCCAGGCCTTGTCGGTGAGGCGATGCTGGCTTACCAGGGCATGCGAGGAGAAATCGACGCTAGCGATCCAGCGATCCTTGTTGTCATAGGCGCGCAACTGGATGCCCACATTCTGGCCATCGTCGCTCCACACCACTCCCGGCCCGAATTCGCTGTTCACATAAACCGGACGCACCGCCGGTGCCTTCAGCGCATCGGCTTCGTCGTCCTTGCCGGCCTTGCGCAGTCGCGCGATGGCCTTGGCGCGCAGCTCCGCCAGCGGATCGTCCTTGATGCCGGGCAGGGCGTCGGTCTTGAGGTTGAAGCTGGCGTGGCGGGATAGGTCCAGCAGTACCAGCGACTGCGGCGCGCCGTCGTTGCGGCCGACGTAGGTGCGCGCGTCCTCCGGTTCCGGATATCCGGATTCGGTCACGTAATGAGTGATTTTCGGCGCCGTGCCGTCGTCGTGGCCCTTGGGCTTGGTCACCACCAGCATCCAGCGGCCGTCGGGCGATAACGTGGTATCGACGATCGCCACCGACTTGCCCAGGTAGAACGGCCGGCCGGCGCGCGTGGCATCGGCAGCGTCCAGTGCGCGATCCTGCGCGTGCTGCGCATCCTTGTCGGCGCGGATGCCGCGCAGGGTGGAGAAAATCTTCAGCTGCTCATCGGTGAGGCTGTCGTCTTTGCGCTGGTCGGGATCGTCACCGAGTTTGATCGTTGCGGCTTTTGCCGAGATACCCGAGCGCGGATCGTAGATGTACCAATCATCGCCACCGCGGTATTGCAGCCGTCCGTCGGCCATGAAGCGCGGCGATATCTCGCCATCGTCGGTGCGCGTGACCTGCATCGTGCGCCCGTTGCCGAGGTCGCGCCAGAAAACGTCGCCATGGCGGATGAAGGCCGCATGCGCATGGGCCTTGTCGAACACCGGATCACCATCGGCCTGGGCCTGGGCGGCGGCGTCCAGCATGAGCGGCGCACCGCCCTGCACGGGCACACGCCAGAGGTCGCGCACCTTGTTGCCGTCGTGCTTGAGCAGGTAATAAATGCTGCTGCCGTCCACCGAGAAGTAGGGCTTCTCCACCGGCGGCCCGATCCAGTCCGGATCGGCCATGATCGTTTCCATGTCCAGCGGCGCGGCGTAAGCGCGGCCAACGGCGAAGGCGGCGAGGAGGGCGATCAGCATCGGACGCATGGCGAAAAGAACCTTCGGGCCAAACCTTGAAGCATAGCCAAGCCCACGTGCGCCGCAAGCGCCGGAGGTCGGGGTGCACGGCCCCGTGCCCGCAGGCGTAGTCTTCGTGCCTCCTTCCGACCATGAATCCCGCCATGCGCCCAGCCGTACTTGCCTGCGCCCTCGCCTTCGCCCTTGCCGGCCAGGCCCATGCCGTCGAACGTGCTGCCGCGAACCTGCCCCCGCCGACGGCGAAGCATCCGGTGCACGAAACCCTGGCGGGGCAGTCGGTGGACGACCCCTGGCGCTGGCTGGAAGACGGCAGCAACCAGGAAGTGAAATCCTGGATCGAGGCGCAGAACGCCTATACCGAGAAGACCATCGCCGCGATTGAAGCGGGCAAGTCGCTGACCGAGCGGGTCAAGCAGCTGTCGATCACCTCCACCACGCGCTCCGGGCCCACGCTTGCCGGCGGCACGCTGTTCTTCATGCAGCACACGCCGCCGCAGTCCCAGCCGGTGCTGATGGCGCAGGCATGGCCGAAGGGCGAGCCGCGGGTGCTGGTGGATCTGAATGCCAACGGCGGCGGCACCGCCATGACCGGCTACTGGCCCTCGCCTAGTGGCCGCTACCTTGCCTACGGCACGGCCGAAGGCGGCAGCGAGCTGACCACTTTGCACGTTCTGGACACCACCAACGGCAAGACCCTCCCCGACAGCCTGCCCTGGGCTGGCGGCGGCACCACGCCTCAGGGCGTGGCCTGGGACAAGGACGAAAAGGGCCTGACTTACGTCCGCTTCGCGCCTCCACCCCCGGGTCAGCAGGTGCGCCAGTTCGACGCCGTGCTGGCCCATCACGCCATGGGCCGCGATCCGGCCAGTGATCAGGTCGTCTTCGGCCAGGGTTATTCCAAGGTGGCCGAATACATCCTGATGCAGTCGCCGGAGGGCAAGGTGGCCGTGCTCGCCAACGAAGGCGACGGCGGCGCAGCCGAGGTTTTCCTGAAGCAGGGCAATGCGTTCAACCGCGTGCTCGGCCACCAGGCCAATGTGCGCGGCGCGCACTGGGTGGGCGAGAAGCTGTACGTGGAAAGCTTCGAAGGTGCGCCCCGCGGCAAGTTGCTGGCGATCGACGGCGAAGGCGCGGTGCAGCCGGTGCTGGCCCAGGGCAAGGGCGCGCTGCAGGGGGTAACGCCGTTCGCCGACGGCTTCCTCGCCATCCGCAGCTGGGGTCCGGACTGGTGGGCCGAGCAATACGACGCCCAGGCGAAACTGGTTCGCCGCCTGCCCCTGCCCGAGACCGGCATCACCGTGGGCGCCGTGGCAGCCGAGGCCGGCCAGGCCAAGGCACTCATCAGCTATACCGGCTGGACCGCCCCGCCACGCTGGGTGGAATACGACGGCCAGGCAGGCAGCTTGGCGAACGTCTTCGAGGTCAAGCCCGCCGCCGACTACAGCAACGTCCAGGTGCAGCGCGTGCAGGGGCTTTCCAAGGACGGCACGGCGATCCCGGTCACGGTGATCTCGATGAAGGGCATCGACGCCAATGGCCGGAGGCCGACCATCCTGTATAGCTACGGCGGCTTCGATATTCCCATCACCCCGGGTTTCATCGGCTCGAACCTGGCGTGGCTCGAGCGCGGCGGCGTGCTGGCCTACGCCAACATCCGCGGTGGCAACGAGTTCGGCCAGGACTGGCACGCCGAGGGACAAAAGCTCAACAAGCAGAATGTCTTCGACGACTTCCATGCCGCGGCGCAGGCGCTGGTGAGCACCGGCTGGACCGATGCCGCGCACCTGGGCATCCGCGGCGGCAGCAACGGCGGCCTGCTGATGGGCGCGGCGCTCACCCAGCACCCGGAGGCCTATCGCGCCGTGGTGGCCCAGGTAGGCATTTACGACGTACCCCGCCACGAAACCGCCTTCGCCAATGGTCCCTACAACATCAGCGAATACGGCACGGTGGCCGATCCCGCCCAGGCGAAGGCCACGCTGGCCTATTCCCCCCTGCAGCGCGTGAAAAAAGGCACGAAGTACCCGGCGGTGCTGATGACCACCGGCGGCAACGATCCGCGCGTGGCGCCATGGCAGTCGCGCAAGTTCACCGCCGCCCTGCAGGACGCCACCACCTCCGGGCAGCCGATCCTGCTGCTGACCCGGATGAACGCCGGCCATGGCATCGGCGCCCCCTTCAGCCAGCGGGTGGGTGATGCCGCCCTTGCCCTTACCTTCTTCGCCGGGGAACTGGGCTTGTCCGAGGCCACCCCGGCACCCTCCAGCCCATGACTTTTGGCGGTTCGCGTCCGGAGCCCCAAGAGGCTCTAATGGAGGCTTGCCTCACCTTCCGGAGTACCCCATGCGTGCCCTCGTCCTTGCTGCCCTGATGGTGGTTGCCCTGCCCGTGTCCGCTGAAAAGCTCACCATCGAACGCATCTTCGACGGCGGCAACCTGGGCGGCCCCACGCCGCGCGGCCTGAAGATCTCCCCGGACGGCACGCGGGTGACCTTCCTGCGCGCCAAGGCCGACGACCAGTTCCAGCTGGACCTGTGGGAATACAACATCAAGGACCACACCACGCGGTTGCTGGTGGATTCGAAGAAGATCGAGCCGAAGGCCAAGGAACTCTCCGATGAAGAGAAAGCCCGCCGCGAGCGCTCCCGCACCGCGGGCCTGAAGGGCATCATCAGCTACCAGTGGTCGCCCGATGGAAAGGCCCTGCTGTTCCCCATCGGCGGCAAGCTGTACCTGTACGACGTGGCTTCGGCCCAGCCGCACGAACTGGCTACCGGCGACGACCCGATCGACCCGAAGATTTCCCCGAAAGGGAAGTTCGTCTCGTACGTGCGCGACCAGAACCTCTTCGTGATCGATATCGCCACCGGCAAGGCGACCCAGCTCACCCATGACGGCAAGGGCACGGTGCACAACGCCGAGGCCGAATTCGTCGCCCAGGAAGAAATGCACCGCTTCACCGGCTACTGGTGGGCGCCGGACGATTCGACCATCGCGTTCGAGCGTTTCGACGAGAAAAACGTACCGGTGACCAAGCGCACCGAGCTCTATGCCGATCGCACCGAGGTGATCGAGCAGCGCTACCCCGCCGCGGGCGATCCGAACGTCGAAGTGCAGCTGGGCCTGGTGGCGCCCACCGGCGGCGAAGCCCGCTGGATCGACCTGGGCAAGGACAAGGACATTTATCTTGTCCGCGTGGAATGGGTGCCCGATAGCGCGCACGTGACCTACCAGGTGATGCCGCGCAGCCAGCACCAGCTGGACCTGAAGATCGTCGACGCAAAAACGCTGGCCCAGCGCACGCTGGTGAGCGAGCACAGCAAGACGTGGATCAATGTGCTGGACGACCTGAAGTTCATCGACGACAACCAGTCGTTCGTGTGGGGTTCCGAGCGCAGCGGTTACCACCACCTGTATCTCTATGGCATCGACGGCAAGCTCAAGCACGCCATCAGCAAGGGCGACTGGAACCTCGACGATCTGCTTGCGGTGGATGAAAAGGCAGGCCTGGCCTATGTGAGCTCCAACTTCGACTTCGTACCCGATCGCCAGGTGTATTCGCTCAAGCTCGATGGCAGCACCGCGGAAAAGCCCACGCGCGTCAGCCAGGGCGACGGTTCCCACCATGTGGAATTCTCCAAGGACGCCGGCTTCTACATCGACGGGTATTCGAATCCCACCACGCCCCTGCAGGTATCCATCCGCAAGAACGACGGCAGCTTCGTCACCTGGATCGAAGAGAACAAGGTGGACGAGCACCACCCCCTGTGGAAGTACAAGGACGACCTGGTGCAGCCGACCTTCGGCAGCATCAAGGCCAGCGATGGCCAGGACCTCTACTACAAGGTCTACAAGCCGAAGGACTTCGACCCGTCCAAGAAGTACCCGGTGTTCGATACCTATTACGGCGGCCCGACGGCGCAGATGGTGGCGCGTGGCTGGGGCGACGACCGCGGCACGGGTGACTACTTCGCCCAGTACATGGCGCAGCAGGGCTTCATCGTGTTCACCCTGGACAACCGCGGCATGGAGCGGCGCGGCCGGAAGTTCTCCGACGTGATCTACCGCACCCTGGGCGTGGCCGAGGTCGAGGACCAGCTCGCCGGCGTGAAATGGTTGAAGTCCCAGCCTTGGGTGGATGGCAAGCGCATCGGCGTATTCGGCTGGAGCTACGGCGGCTACATGACCACCATGATGCTGGCGAAGGGTTCGAAGGAACTGGCCGGCGGCGTGGCGGTGGCCCCGGTGACCGACTGGAAGCTCTACGACACCTTCTACACCGAGCGCTACCTCGACCGTCCCCAGGACAATGCCGAGGGCTACAAGAAGAGCGCGCCCTTCGACTGGCTCGACGGCCTCACCTCGCCGCTGTACCTGGTGCACGGCATGGCCGACGACAACGTGCTGTTCCTCAATTCCACCGAGCTCATGGCGGCACTGCAGAAACGCGGCACGCAGTTCCAGCTGATGACTTATCCCGGTGGCAAGCACGGCCTGGCCTTGCCCGGCCAGAAGGCGCACGTTTTTCACCTGATCGCGAATTTCTTCGAGACCACGATCAAGAACGCCCACTAAACGGCCAAACGCTCCGCGCATGGATGACGGGCTATAGTGCCCGTCCGTTTCCTGGATATGCGCGGGGCTTGGGATGTCGGTAGCTTCTTATCCGGCCTTGCGGCACGGTTGGCCCATCGCCCTGATCGGGCTGGGCCTTTTCTGGTTGATCGTCGGCGTGGCGTTGACGCCCAGCCCGACCAATGCAAGCTCCTGGTACCACAACGTGGTCACCGTGCTGCTGTTCGCTCCCGCCTTGTGGCTGGCGATACGCCGTGGCGCATGGGTGGTCCGTTGCGTGCGTGATACCCCTGAATTGATCCTGGTGCTGGCGCTATTGGCCTGGTCGTGCGTGTCGCTGGCCTGGGCCGGCGGCAATCACGTCGCCGAACGGGTGAAGATCCCGCTACAGGTCGCCGGGTTCCTGCTTGGCTGGTTGTTCTGGGTGGCCGCCCGGGGCGAAGATGCAGCGCGCAACCTGTTGCGGCTGGCCGGGTATGCCATGGCGGCCGGCGCGCTGGCGGCGATGCTTGCCTTTCCCTATCGCCATACCGACTTTCCCGACCGGATCACCGGTTTTGCCATGCTCGATGGCCCCAATCTCTCCGGATACGTGATGGGCGCGGTGGCCGTGTGGCTGTTCCAGTTGCCGCCGACGCGCCGCTGGGAGCAAATCCTTTGGCTATTGAGCCTTGGCTGCCTGCTGGCGTTCGCCGGGCTTACTTTGAGCCGCGGCACCTGGCTTGCCGTTTTCGTGGTGATGCTGGTGATGCCGCTGTTCGATCGCAGCCGGAAAGGGCTGGCCAGCAGCGCCCTGGCCGTGGTGGGAGGCGTGGTGGCCCTCATCCTGGGCCGAAGAATCCTCGAAGCCCGCGGAGTTTCGTATCGGCCTCAGATCTGGGAGCAGGCCCAGGCGATGATTCATGAACGGCCGTTCAGGGGTTTAGGTCTGGATACGCCGTACACGATAACCATCGGCACTCAATCGTGGACTCACAGTCACAACCTGTTCACCAACCTCGCCATAGAACTAGGGGTGCCGGCATTACTTTGCTGGCTCGTCGCATGGTTTCTCCTGTTGCGTCGAGGCTGGACCTACAGGCACGACCCGCTTGGACGCATCGTGTTGGGACTATGGGTGTTTTCCACCGTAGCCCTGCAACTGGATGGACCCGCCCTGTTGATGAGTCCCCGGCCGGAATGGCTGCTCACCTGGTTGCCGCTTGCCATTGGCGCGGCGCTGGTATTGCCATCCCCGACGGAACCGCAAGAACCTGCAAGTGCTTCAAGTTAAATATTTATTTAATGACATGAAGTCGAAACTTCGTCATCATGCTGTCAGGGCATGCTGACAAGCGCAGGGATGCGAAACTGGAATTTCAGGACCATTCAATGTCGGCAGTCGCACCCATCAGCCAATCCAGCGCGCGCGTCATCGATCCGGACAGGATCCCGGCGCCGCTGTTCGGTGCCCATGTGAATCTACTGGGCTGGGACAATGGCGTGGGCTTGAGTCGTGACTTGCGGCTTCTCAATGAAGTGCTTTCCGAAGCTGGATGCCGGGTCACCATGACGCTCTTCAAGCGCAGCCGTGCCCGTCCTTTCGGTCGGTCGCATGTCATGCAGGCGCGCCGGGTGCTGCACTGGATGCAGAACAAGGTGCCCTCGCCCCAGTTCGACCTCAACATCATGGTCGAGCACCTGCGGCCGGACTACATGCGCCTGGCACGGCGCAATGTCTTCATCCCCAACCCCGAATGGTTCCCGCGCCGCCGCCTGCCCCAGTTGCAGGGCGTGGACACCGTGCTGTGCAAGACACAGCACGCGCAGTCGATCTTCAGCGACTTAGGTTGCGAAACGGCCCTGATCGGTTTTACCAATGCCGAGCGCCTGCGCCGCCATATCACCCGCCAGCGTGCGTTTTTCCACCTGGGCGGCCGCAGCCGAATGAAAGGTACCGACCGCCTGCTGGCCCTGTGGGAGCGTCATCCGGAATGGCCGCGGCTTACCGTGGTGCAGCATCCGGACATCGCCACCCGCATAAGCACGGCGGCCAATATCAACCACGTGGTTGGCTACGTGGATGAAGAAGATCTCGTGCAGATGCAGAACGAGCACATTTTCCATCTGTGCCCGTCGGAAACCGAAGGTTTCGGTCATTACCTGTGCGAGGCGCTGTGCGTGGGCGCCGTTACCATGACGCTCGACGCGGCGCCGATGAATGAGTTCGTCAACGCCGAACGGGGCATCCTGATCGACCATCAGGGCACGGGCAGCCAGGGCCTGGCCACCACGTATTACTTCGACGAAACAGCCATGGAACGGGCGGTCGAGCGTGCCATTGCCATGAGCGACACCGAAGTGCAGGCCATCGGCAGCAATGCCCGCGCCTGGTACCGCGCCAATGACCACCGCTTCCGCGTGACGCTACCTGCGATCATCGGCGACGCCTGCAATCTGCGGGCCTGAAGTCGGGGCGGGGTTCAGAGTAATTACTCTGAACCCTTATTGCTTTGTGTGAATTTATCTTCACATGAAATCAGGTAAACCCTACAACCTTCGCAAAATACTGTCGTGTTAGCTTTTTCTTGCGACCGTTCGGTCGCATATGGGGAAAGCCAAATGAATACGAAAATTGCTGCGGTGGTTGTGGGTCTTTGCCTCTCTGGAACCAGCATTTCGGCCATGGCTGGACGGGCGAATATGCTCGTGGACGTGTACTTCTCGGATGCGACGAAAACATGGCAGGTTGGACAGCATGAGTATGACTGTCCAAGCGGCGAATTCATGGAGGGTGAAGTAACCCCTTACAGCCAGCACTTCGTCATCCCTTGCAGTGTCGGATTTTTTCCCACTCCCTCGCCTGAAGCATTTCGAGCGACGCACTGGTGTCAGTGGGAGATAGACATCGCCGAGGAGCCCAACTATGGCTATTACCAATGCTAAGACTTGGTGACTAAAGTTCCTTGCTTTCTGTGGGGGCGAGTGCGTCGCGGATGTGTGGAATCGTCCCGGCAAATCGAGTACCGGGGGAGCCGCACGACGCACTCGCCGCGTTTGGATTCTGCGTCAACCGCGTCTAGATGCGGGGCTACGATGGTCCAACCCCTTGGCCAGGCTGAGTGAGCTCCTGGCGATAGTGAACCCTGGACACGCTGATAACCAATCAAGAAATATCTGACGTCTCCTGGGCGTCGCCCGCCAAGTGCCGGTGGACGCCTCGGGACGCTATCGCGTCGGCAACCGACGTTTCCAAGACGCAGGATTGGGATGCCGCCACGCTGATGGAATAGCGCAAGGAACGCCAGTCGGATTACACGTACGAAACCGACCCGTACTCGGTGTCCAACACCTATAGCATGGGCAATTACTTCGAGGCACCGCGCTTCGTCCGTCTGTCGGCGTCGTACGACTTCTGACAAGGGTTGCCGCAGCAAAAAGGCGCGGCGGCTTTCCCACCGGTGGCTCTTTTTTGCTCGCGTCTAGTGCACGCGGCCGACGCCGCCGGAGTCACCTTGTTCAAGCGGCGGGGGATCTCCCGCTACCGCGAGCAGTGACGTGGCGTAGGCATCCTCGATGCTGATGGTGGAGATTTCATCCCAGGCGAAGAACGACGCTTCGCTCAGCCATTCGGCGTCGGGGGTGATTTCCTGCATGTTGAAGCCGTCTTCCTCGTAGCTCACCACGCGGCCGATATAGCAGACCTCGGTGTCTTCCTCGCTGTCCACATGCACGCCGATGACGGGCGCGTTGGCGCTGGCCGCACGGACCACCTGGCCGATGTCGTCCAGCGGGAAGACCGCCGGCGGTGTCGGGCTGATGCCCTTCAATGCCAGGGCCTTCTCGAGGAAGGTGTGGTGCTTGTCGGGGACTTCCAGTTCGGTGACATCCCTGTGGCGCATGACGTACATGCCGTCATAGCTGATGCCGTCGCCGACGACCCACAGCAGGAAGAATTCACGGCCGACACCGCCCACATAGCCGCAGAAGCTGCCGTGTTCGAGTTCGCCGCGCCACAACCGAACGAGCTGGCGGTTGTCCTGCGCTTCACGCAGGCCGGCCCGCTGGCCGTTGGTCTTCAACTGAATGATCTTTCCCATACGACTGTATTTTAACCTACCAAAGCATTCACGTTTGTTTACAGGATGTAACGGCTCAAATCCTCGTCCTTGACGAGACTTGACAGCGTTTTATCGACATATTCGGCGTCGATCGCATACTTTTCGCCGCTTTTGTCCGCCGCTTCGAATGAGATGCGCTCCAGCAGGCGCTCCATCACCGTATGCAGGCGGCGGGCACCGATGTTCTCGGTGCGCTCGTTCACCTGGAAGGCCACCTCAGCCAGCCGATCAATGCCCGACTCGGCGAATTCCAGGGTCACGCCCTCGGTGCCGAGCAAGGCAACATATTGTTTCGTAAGTGCATTGTGCGGCTCGCGGAGGATCCGCTTGAAGTCGTCGACGCTCAGCGCCGAAAGCTCCACGCGGATCGGCAGGCGGCCCTGCAGCTCGGGGATCAGGTCCGACGGCTTGGCCAGCGAAAACGCACCCGACGCGATGAACAGCACGTGGTCGGTCTTGATGGCGCCGAACTTGGTCGAGACGGTGGATCCTTCGACCAGGGGCAGCAGGTCGCGCTGCACGCCTTCGCGGCTTACTCCCGCGCCGCCCCATTCGGAACGCTGGGCCACCTTGTCGATTTCGTCGATGAAGACGATGCCATTCTGTTCGGCCAGATCCATCGCGCGGGCGCGAAGTTCGTCGTCGTTGAGGAGCTTGCCGGCTTCTTCTTCCACCAATAGCGGGCGGGCAGCCCGGATAGCGAGCTTGCGGGTCTGCGAGCGAGCGCCGCCTAAGTTCTGGAACATCTTGCCCAGTTGCTGGCTCATTTCCTCCATGCCGGGCGGGGTGACGATCTCCACGCCGACATTGGCGGCGAAGTCCAGTTCGATCTCGCGATCGTCGAGCGTACCCTCGCGCAGCTGCTTGCGCAGCTTCTGGCGGGTGTCGTTGTCCACCGCGGGCGCGGCCGGGGTATTCCAGTCGCTGGCCGCCTGGCGGCGCGGCAGCAACGCATCCAGGATGCGGTCCTCGGCGGCGTCCTCGGCCTTGCTGCGTACCCGGCCCTTGGCCTGGTCGCGCACCAGCTTGTAGGAAACGTCTACCAGGTCGCGGATGATCGATTCGACGTCCTTGCCGACATAACCGACTTCGGTGAACTTGGTGGCTTCCACCTTCACGAAGGGTGCGTTGGCGAGCGTCGCCAGGCGCCGAGCGATCTCGGTCTTGCCCACGCCCGTCGGGCCGATCATCAGGATGTTCTTCGGGGTTACCTCGTCGCGCAGCGACGGATCCAGCTGCATGCGGCGCCAGCGGTTGCGCAGCGCAATGGCCACGGCGCGCTTGGCGTCGTGCTGGCCAATGATGTAACGGTCCAGCTCGTTGACGATTTCGCGGGGAGTCAGTTCGGACATCAGAGTTCTTCGATGGTCGTGTTGTGATTGGTGTAGATGCAGATATCGCCGGCGATCTTCAACGCATGCCCGACGATCGTGCGCGCATCGAGTTCGGTGTGCGCCAGCAGCGCCAGCGCCGCGGATTGCGCATAAGGACCGCCCGAACCGATGGCGATCAGGCCGCTCTCAGGCTCGAGCACGTCGCCGTTGCCGGAGATCAGCAGGGATGCTTCTTTGTCGGCCACGGCCAGCATGGCCTCCAGTCGGCCCAGGCGGCGGTCGGTGCGCCATTCCTTGGCCATCTCGACCGCGGCGCGGGTGAGGTTGCCGCCATGCTTGGACAGCTTCTCCTCGAAGAGCTCAAACAGGGTGAAGGCGTCGGCGGTAGCCCCGGCGAAGCCGGCGATGACGTCGCCCTTGACGCCCAGGCGCCGGATCTTGCGGGCATTGGCCTTCATCACCGTGTTGCCGAGGGTGACCTGGCCATCGCCGCCGATCACGACCTGGCCGTTGCGGCGCACCGAAACGATGGTGGTGGCGTGGAAGGATTCCATGCGCGAAGACTCCTTGGGGATGTGAAGGCGTGACTGGAGGATGTGGGGAGGCGTGGCACGCATCGCAAGGGAGCCGCTGGCCCTTGACAAGCGACCTGCCTTGGAATCTACTCGGTCCATCCATTTTGGATCGATCCAAATCGCATAACACGCTGCACCGGCAACCCCCCAATGTGGTACTCCCCTGTAGCCGCCGACTCCTCCAGATCGGCGGCTTTTTTTGTCCGTCGATCAGGCTGACGGCGAGGCGGAGGTCATGGTTTCCTTGACCAGGCGCTCACCATGCCAGGCGTGGATTTCGTAAGAGCGCCGACCGCCAGGGCGACGGACTTCTTCCACCACCAGCTGGTCGGCTCCCTCGGCCAGCGCCAGGGCGCGCCGGCGGATATCCGGGGGAACCTGGTGAAGGGGCACGATCCGCTCGAACTCGAAGCCCTCGTCGAACTTCCATTCCAGGGCAAGGCCCTCACCGCCCCAGCGCAGGCTGGCCTCGGCGCCGCCGTGTAGTGTCGTAAGGCCAGCGGAGACGCCATGGCGTGCCACCAGCGTCGACGACGCGTTCCAGGCCATGAATGCGCCGCAGCCGACCATCGACAGGTAGCCGGCACGACGAAAGCCCGCCTCGCTGATCGCGGATAACAAACCGCGTGCCAGCCAGGCGGCCAGCAGGGCGGCGACGCCTATCAGCAGACCCGCGGCCACGACCGGGCGATCAAGCAGCCCGAAGGAGGCGTACAGGGCGATCTTCAGCACGTGCAGGGTGATCTCGTTGGCGGCGCGGGTGGCCACGATTTCCTCCCTGGCCATGCCGTGGCGGAGGTAAAACCGATTGAAGACCAGGCCGACGGCACCGGTGAGGCCCGAAACGAAGCCAGCCAGGAGGCCGATCATGGCGAGTGTCGGCCGGGCCACGGGGGAAGCCTCCGCGGCCATGCGCCCCGGCGCCAGCAGCGTCCACAGCGATGCCAGCAGGTAAAAGCCCAGGCATAACTCGAGCCACGCCAGATCGACCAGGGCCAGCAGCCAGGCACCCAGCCATGCCCCGGGCAAGGCCGTGGGGAGGAACCAGCGGACTACATCCCAGCGGATGTGCCGTCGGAACAGAGCCAGCCGTGAGACGGAACTGACCGTGCTGCCGATCGACAGGGCAGCCGGTACGCCGACCGCGGGCAGCCACAGCGCCAGTATCGGCAGCAGGACCAGGCCAGCGCCGCCCCCGGTGAAGGCACTGATGGTGAAGGCCGCCAGGGCCACGACGAAGACAACGGCGAACATGGGCATTCATCCTTGAAGGTCCATCGCGAAGCCTAACGGCGCGCCACCATCAACGACATCGAAAAAAAGCCCGGCGTCGTACGCCTTCGGCACGCCTAGCGGCAGCGTCCCACCGATGCAGTGACGTCGATGCTGCGCCGATCCAGCAGTTCCACGGTCGCCTTGCCGACCATGAATAGCCCGCAAGCGACCATGGCCAGATAGCCCGTAAGCCGGAACGTGGACTCATTGACTTGCTTCAACAGGCCCCTTGAGACCCAGGCCGCACACACCGCCGCCACGCCAACCAGGACGCCAGCGCCAACCGCCCTCGTGTTCAGAAGACCATAAGTTGAATAAAGCCCTAGCTTGAGTACATGCAGTGCGATCTCGTTGGCCGCCCGCGTGGCCACCACTTCTTCCTTGGCCAGCCCATGTTGCAGGTAGAAGCGGTTGAAAAGCAGTCCGACTGCGCCGGTGAGCCCAGAGACGAACCCCACTGCCAGGCCGACCGCGAGCAAGCTGCGGGGCTTGGACGGGATGTCGCCCGGAAGCGGTACCGTAGGCCTGAGCACCAGCTTCAGGTTGGCGACCATGTAGAGGCCCATGATCAGTTGTAACCAGGCCAGGTCGACCAGGAACAGCAGCCACGCACCGAGCCAGGCGCCGGGAAACGCTGTTGGCAGGAACCAGCGCACGACATCCCAGCGGATGTGCCGGCGGAAAAATCCGATTCGCGACACTGAACTGATGGTACTGCCTATGGAGAGTGTGGCGGCGACACTGGACACGGGCACCACCAGTGCGAGCAGGGGCAACAGCAACAGACCTGCGCCGCCACCGGAAAATGCACTGACGACGAACGCCGCGAACGCCGCGGCGAAAACGATGGCGAGCATGAATATTCTTCCTTGAAATTCCTCCGGCAAACGTAGCGATGACGTTTGCGCGAGGAAATAAGGAAAAGACGTGAAGCCCGCTAGGGCATGCGCTTCTTTGCGCGCGGGTGGGCGCTGTCATACACCTTGGATAAGTGCTGGAAATCCAGGTGGGTGTAGATCTGGGTCGTGGCGATGTCGGCGTGGCCAAGGAGTTCCTGCACGGCCCTCAGGTCACCTGACGATTCGAGCATATGGCTGGCGAAGGTGTGCCGCAGCAGGTGGGGGTGGATGCGCTTCATCGTGCCCTGGCGCAGGCCGATCTGCTTGAAACGCAGCTGCACCGCGCGCGAGCTGATCGGCGCGCCGCCGCGGCCAGGAAAGACTGGCTGTTCAGGCCCTGCGTTGCCGCCACTGGCCAGTGCCTGCAACGCCTGCACGGCAAAGCGCCCCACCGGCACGATGCGCAGCTTGCGGCCCTTGCCCAGCACGCGCACTTCACCGCCGACGAGGTCGAGGTCGCCCCAGCGCAGTCCGGTGAGTTCGGATAGCCGCAAGCCGCTGGAATAGAAAAGTTCCAGCATGGCGCGGTCGCGCACGTTCAGTGGCTCGTCGCCTTCCACGGTCACCAGGCCCGCGGCTTCGTCGGTATCCAGTACCTGGGGCAGCTTGCGGCGAAGCTTCGGGCCACGCACCCCAGCTACCGGATCGTGCGCCAGTAGGCCTTCGGCCGCGAGATAACGGAACAAGCCGCGCCACGATGAAAGCAGTCGCTGCAAGCTGGAGGGCGCCAGGCCCTGGCGATGGGATGTCGCCACCATGCCTCGGACGCGATCGGGCGTGAGCGAATGGAAAGAATCCACGCCATGCGCCTGCATCATCGCCAGCAGCTTGCCCAGGTCCCGACGGTAGGCATCGAGCGTATGTGGCGAAGGCGCCCGTTCAGCGGCCAGGTGCCGCAGGTAGGCCTCGACCTGGGCGCCGGGCTCCATGGCGCGGGTCAGGCGGCCTCGCGCGCCCGGAACAGGCCCGCACTGGCGGTGGCGGCGATCATCTTCAGGAAGAGGGTGCCCATGCCGGGGGCGAAACGGTCAGGGTCCGTGCTGCCGATGGCAAGGATCGCCTCGTCGCCCAGTTTCATCAGCGCGGCGGAGCGGACGTCCTCGGCATCGGCGCCGAACAGGCGGCGCAGGCGGTTCGGCGCCAGGCGGCCGGCGATCGGCTGCTGCTGGCCTAGGAAATCACCGAACTCGGGCAATCCCGCGACGCCGCGCGGTTCGCGAACCAGCCAGGGTTCGTCCGGCAGGTGCTGCTGGCCGCCGTACACCAGCACACGTACGCGTTCGCTGCGGAAATCTTCCTGCAGGCGGGAAACGATGCCGCGCAGGGTGCTTTCGACCGTGGTGGAGCGCAATACCGCAAGGGTGAGCGCGTGCACGCGCTGCATCAACGTTTCGTTTTCGCCGGCGATGCCGATCAGGTCGGCCAGGCGCGCCTCGAGCTCGCGGTTCTTCTCGCGGAGGTTTTGCAGCTGGTATATCGAAAGCGACGCCGCGGCGCCTTGCTCGCGGGGAATTTCCAGCGAAGCGGCGAGGTCAGGGTAGTCGGCGAGGAAACCCGGATGTGCGCGGAGGTATCCGGCGACGTCATCGGCGTTGATTCCAAGGTCGGGCGTCGGCTTGCTCATTTTCGTTGGCTCCACGCAAAGCTTGCAGGCAGAGTGTAGCGGCATCAGGCCGCGATCTCGCCCTCGAAGACGAAAGCCGCGGGGCCGGTCATCCACAAACGGTGCCCGGGGCCTGCCCAATCGATCTGCAACTGCCCACCGGGAAGGTCGACCAAAGCCCTCGCATCCAGGCGCCCGGCGCGCATCAGCACCGCCGCCGCCGCGCAGGCGCCGGTGCCGCAGGCCAGTGTCCAGCCGCTGCCCCGCTCATGCACGCGCAAATCGACGTGCCCGGCATCGAGCTGGTGCACGAAGCCGATATTGCAGCCCTCGGGAAAAGCCGAGTGGTTGGTAAGCAGCGGGGCCAACTCATTCCACCGCAGGTCTTCGATGTCATCCACCTCGACCACCGCGTGCGGATTGCCCATGGACACTACGCGCAGCATGATGGTTTCGTGGCCGGCGGTGAGCTCGTAGCTTTCGGCCGCTTCCGCGGAGAACGGCAGGCTGGCCGGGGAGAATTGCGGCTCGCCCATGTCCACCGACACGCGGCCATCGGGCAATACACGCACGGTGACCGGCCCGGAGGGGCTGAGCAACCGGGTGTCGTGGTCGACGGGGATGGCATCGGCCCGGTGCAGCCACGCCGCCACGCAGCGCACGCCGTTGCCGCACTGGCCGGCGGCGCTGCCATCGGCATTCCAGATGCCGTAATAAAACGCGCACGAGGGATCAGGCGAGGGCTCGATGCTCAGCAACTGGTCGAAGCCCACGCCGGTATGGCGGTCGGCGATCGCGGCCACCTGGGCGGGCCGGGGGTCGAATCCGCCGTCCCGGGCATCGATCACGACGAAGTCGTTGCCGATACCGTGCATCTTGGTAAAGCGCAGGGGCATCAGCCGTTGCCGAAGCTCAGGCCCGCCGGATTGTGGTCCAACCCCGCCGTGGAAGGCGGCGCGGGAGCATCCTTGGCCGGGGCAGGCACTACCTTGCCGGCCGCCGCGGGCTTGGGCGGCGGCATGACGAGGTCCGTCTTGTTGCCGCACGCGGAAAGCAGCGAGGCCGCGGTGAAGGTAGCCAGGGCGAGGTAAGCGCGCATGTCGTCGGCATTCCGCAGGGTATCGGGGATGGCCAGTATAACGTTCACGGTACGCCCCACCGGTCCTGCGTAGATTGGGCTTTCGCAAAAAGAAGGAGACACGCGATGAGCCTGGCCACCCTGTTGCAGTTGCCCGCTTTCGTGATGCTGGCCATCGCGGCGGTCTGCCTGGTGCTGGCCATCGCCATCGCAGCCGGGGGCCGGCGTTACCGCGGCATCGCCGGCCGGCGCTACCGTTCAGGTGCATCGGCCGCACTGCGCGCCCTGGTGGCCCTGGTGCTGCTGGCCCTGGCGCTGGTGGCCGCGGCAGGCGGCTGGATGCTCCGTGGCTACCGCGTGCTGGACAACGACATCACCGTGCTGGGCGTTGCCGCCCATGCCCAGGGACCCAAGCACTGGACGGTGGATCTTTCTTTTCCCGACGGCAAGAGCCGAACGGTGGAATTGAACGGCGATGCCTTCCGGGTGGAGGCGATGGTGGTGAAGTGGAAGACCCCGGCCATGCTCGCCGGTGCGCCACCTTTGTTCCGCCTGGATCGACTGAGCGGCCGATACGACGATGCCAGCGAAGAAGCCTCCACCACCCCGACGGTGGTTCCACTGGCCGAACACGACGGCTGGGATTTCCTGGATCTATCCCACCGCTATCCGCAGTGGCTTCCGCAAGTGGACACCACGTTCGGCAGCGGCGCCTACCTGCCGCTCGCCGACGGCGGCCACTACACGGTAAGCCTGATGCGCACGGGCGCCCTGGTGGCGCGAACCGACGACATGTCGCCGCCGGTGAAGTAGCCAGCCTTCAGATGAAGGCTTTCTCGTAGCGGTAGCCGTCCGCGCCGTCTTCGTAATAAGACGGCAGCTGGGCAATGCGCTGGTAGCCCAGGCGCTCGTACAGGCCGATCGCCACCGTGTTGTCGTTGCGCACTTCCAGGCGCAACGACTTGCACTGCCGTGCCCTGGCCGCGAGCTCGGCGGCTGCGATCAGCGCCGAACCCACGCCCTTGCCCTGGCTCTCAGGCTTCGTCGCGATCGAATACAGCCGGGCAATACGGCTTTGCTTACGGAAGAACACCACTGCCGTCCCCAGGAACCGCCGATGGTTGGCGCTGGCCACCAGCACCTGGGCGGTTTCCGAATCAAGGTGGCGGCGATATTGCGCGCGGCTCAGGCGGTCGTGCGCGAAGCTTGCGTCCTCCAGCGCGACCAGGTCGTCCAGGTCGGAAATTTCCGCGCGCCTGACGCGTACCGCGGCCGTGACCGGGGGTGGCCGCAAGGGGCGGGCCGGTTCCATGGCACGCGAGATGGCTGGGCGGGAAGGGGGCACGGGCGTGTCGTTGGAGACCGGGCAGGACGTAATGACCGCGCACTGTAGTGAACGGACCTTCCCGCAGCAACGAAAATCTCGCCGAAAGATTTATGCAGGCTTCAGTCCTTCGCTTGTGGCCGGGCTCGCATGTCTCCACACTGCCCACCCATGGGTGCGGCACCGCCTGTCGCCCGACAACACCTAGAGGACACATGAGCCGGCTCGTCATCGTCGTGGAAAAAGCTTCCGATTGGGGCTCTTATTACCCTTCCGCCGACGTCATGACCGCCATGGACTATCTGCGCGGGCCTGTCGGCGGCGACGATGAGCGCACTCATGTGGTTAACCTGTGCCGCAGCTACAAATACCTGGGCACGGGCTATTACGTGTCCCTGCTTGCCGAGGCGCGCGGCCACCGGGTGATCCCGTCGGTACGTACCGTCAACGACCTGCGCCAGCGTTCGCTATACGGCCTGTCGATCGACGATCTCAACGAGAAGCTGGCCAACTTCCTTCCCGCGGGAGGGCGCGACACCACCGACTTCGGCGTGCTGGTGTACTTCGGCGAGACGGCCTACGAGAACCTGCAAGATCTTACGAGGCAGATCTTCGAGATGTTCCCCTGCCCGCTGATGCGCATCGAGTTCGAGCGCGATCGCGTGTGGCAGATCGGCGCGATCAAGCCGGTGGGCCTGCATACCCTGGACGACGCCCAGGAAGATGCCTTCGCCCAGGCGCTGGACAACTTCTCGCGGAAAATCTGGCGCAAGCCCCGCGTGCGCAAGCTCTACCGCTACGACATCGCGATGCTGGTGGATCCCAACGAGGCCATGCCGCCATCGAACCGCAAGGCGCTCAAGGGATTCATCGCCGCCGGCAAGGCGCTGGGCGTGGAAGTGGACCCGATCGGCAAGAACGATTATCCCCGCCTTGCCGAATACGACGGCTTGTTCATCCGCGAGACCACCGCCAGCGACAACCACACCTATCGCTTCGCCCATCGCGCCGAGCGCGAGGGCATGGTGGTGATGGACGACCCGACCTCGATCCTGCGCTGCACGAACAAGATCTACCTGAACGACCTGATGGTCTCGCGCAAGCTCGCCGTACCCAGGACCGAGATCATCTACCGCGACGATATGCGCAAGCTCGGCGCGCTGGTGGAAAAACTTAGCCTGCCGATCGTGCTGAAGATCCCCGACGGGTCGTTCTCGCGTGGCGTGGTGAAGGTGGAGAACGCCGAGGCGCTGGAGAAGGCCGCCGGTGAGTTGTTCCAGCACAGCGCGCTGCTGCTGGCGCAGGAATACCTTTACACCGAGTTCGACTGGCGCGTGGGCGTGCTCAACCACGAGCCGCTATACGCCTGCCAATACTTCATGTCGCGCGGCCACTGGCAGATCTACAACCATGGCGCCAAGGGCACGGCCAAATCCGGCGGCTTCCGCACGCTGCCGGTGCGCGAAGCACCGTCGGAAGTGATCAAGCTGGCCCTGAAGGCCACCCAGCCCATCGGCGACGGGCTGTACGGCGTGGACATCAAGGTGGTGGCCGACCGCCCGGTGGTGATCGAGGTCAACGACAACCCGTCGATCGATGCCGGCGTGGAAGATGCCTACCTTGGCGACGACCTCTACAACCGCGTGATGCAGGAATTCCTGCGCCGGATGGAACTCAAGCGCTTGGGCATCCGCGGTTAGCGCCGGAGGGCCGTCGCCAGCAAGCGAAGGGGCAGGGTGGGGCGCAGGGCAAGCAGCACGCTCATCGGCGCGAAAACCAGCCAGAACGCCGGTGTCCAGCCCAGGGCTGAGCTACGCGAAGACAACGGCGTAAAGGCGAGCAGCAGGCAGCCGACGACGAGCCACGCCAGGGCGATGGCGGCGCGGCGGGCGGCAGGTGAAAGCCGGGAAAGATCGGTGTTCATGCGAAGTCCCTCAGGTGGCGGTGCGGCGTGGACCGATCCTCACCTGCCGTCGTCTCACGGACCGCGACGGGTGCGAGCCGTTACACTTCCCGGTTGATGCTTGCCTCCTGGAACCCCTCGATGCCACCGCGCCAGCGCTTCGCCGTCTTCGGTCATCCCATCAACCACAGCCTGTCGCCGCGCATCCACGCCGATTTCGCCGGCCAGTTCGGCATCGACCTCAGCTACGAGGCGATCGACGCGGCTCCCGAAGGCTTCAAGGACGCGGTGCACGCCTTCTTCGACGAAGGCCTTGGCGCCAACGTCACCCTGCCGCACAAGGCCGCGGCGTTCGCCATGGCCGATATCGCCACGGCCACCGCCACGCGCGCCGGTACCGCCAACGTGCTCACGCGACTGGGCGATGGCCGGCTCGAGGCACACAACACCGATGGCGACGGCATGGTCCGCGACATCACCGAACGACACGCCCAGGATCTGCGCGGCCACACCGCCCTGCTGCTGGGCGCCGGTGGCGCCGCCCGCGGCGTGGCATGGCATCTCCTGGACGCTGGTGTCGGCACGTTGACCATCGTCAACCGCAACCCGGTGGCCGCCGACGACCTGGCCGACGCCATCGGCGATCCGGCGCGCGCGCATACGCGGTATTGGGAAGACCTGCACGACATCGGCAGCTTCGACCTGATCGTCAACGCCACCTCCGCCGGTACCCTGGGCGGCGGCCTGGACCTGCCGGTATCGATCGTCGGCTCCCGCGCCCTGTGTTACGACCTGTCCTATGGAAAGTCCGCCGCGGGCTTCGTCGGCTGGGCCCGTGGCGCGGGTGCCCGCTACGCCTTCGACGGCCTGGGGATGCTGATCGAGACGGCCGCCGATGCCTTCGAACGCTGGCACGGCAAGCGGCCCGACACCGACCCGGTGTACCGGGAACTGCGCGCCATCTACGGTTGATCTTCGCCTAACTTCGGTACGCCGCTTCGCCACGGACGCGAAAGGCCAGGCTGATGCGCGGCCCGGCCGGAGCGGCCTGCTTGGGAATGCCGTGGTCGTAGTGCAATTGCGTGGAGTAGCTCATCACCAGCACCGAGCCCGGCACCATGTCCACGCTCAGTACGCGGCGGGGCGGCTTTTTGGCCCGGATCACCATGCGGCGCGTGGCACCCAGTGACAACAGGGCGATGGGCTCGCCTTCGCGGATGAATCCAAGCTTGTCGTTGTGCGGCGCCACGCTGTCTTTTTCGTCCCGGTAATAATTTAATCCCGCACTGTCGTACGGCGCTTCCACCACCGTGCGCACGGCGGCGGCCGCCTCAAGCAGCAGGTGCGGCGTGTCGCGCAAGTCCAACCGGTATTCCGCGCGCAGCCGGGGGACATCCACCTCGCGGTCGTACATCAGGCGCCGGTCGGCCTGCCAGGGCACGCCATCGCGCAGCCGCGCGAACCAGTCGGTGGCTGTTGTCGCTGGAATGACATCCAGCGCGTGCACGATGCGACCTGAGGCGTCGTCAAGCAGCACCTCGGTACCGCCAGCGAAAAGGGAAGGTTGATTCATCGCTCCAGCCTACGCGCTACGTCAAGGGATCGATGCTCCGGCGGCGTGAAGGCACACTCACATCGCATTCGCAGGCGCATGTCAGGCCTTTGAAGAAAAATCCTCCGACGCTCGAGGCCTGCATGATGAAGAGCAAACGCGACTACGGAAGCTACGATCCCGCCAGCGCCAAGGCTGCCGCCAGTCGCGGTACGCCGTCGCAACGCCCCGCCCCCATGGCGGCGCGAGCACCGGCGCCGCGCAAGACCCGGGTCCCCGCCGACCGCAGGCCACGCCAGGCCTGACAGAACGGTCTATTTACACACCCCGCCAACCGACCGCTAAAGTAGGCGCATCCGGTACCGGGGGGTCCAGATGTTCGCAACCGTAGCTTTAGGCCTGGCAGCCGCCTGGGCTCATCCTGTCGTGGACGCCACCACGCAGCAGCTGATGCACCGTGCCGATTTCGAACAGGTGGTGATTTCGCCTGACGGCGCGCACCTGGCCGTTGCCTCGCACACCAACGACGGCACCATGATCACGGTGATGAACCGGCAGACGCTGGCGGCGGAGTTCCAGATCAATCCTGGAAGCCGGGGCGAGGTTTCGTCCCTGGACTGGCTGGGCTCGAGCCACCTGATCGTCGCTGCCAGTCGTGCTGACCGGGCCTACGGCGTGGCGCTGGGCGAGCCCACCTTGTACCTGGTCACGATCGGCCAGGCACACCCGATCCGGCTTCCCGTTTCCTTCGCCGGCATGATCGAAGGCAATGACCACGAGATATTGGTGGAATCGTGCGACGGCTACGACGACGGCGAGTGCAAGCTGAAGATCAGCCGGGTGGACATCAACCATTTCACCGCCACGGGCACGACCGTGGCCGTGGCGCCCGCGGGCAGCTCGGATGTGACGCTGGACCACCAGGGCAAGGTCCGCTTCGCCGTTGCCGTCGACAAGGAAGCCAACGAAAAGCTTTTCGTCCATGGCGATGATGACAAGTGGACCGTGCTCAACGACAGCAAGAGCAGTGGCGCCTACGTGCTCCCGATGGGCATTTCCCGCGACAACACCACGGCGTTCCTGATCACCGAACACAAGGACGGCCCGGACAGTATCGACGCCTACGTGCTGTCTTCCGGCGCACGCAAGGAGCTTCTACGCGACAAGGTCTCCGATCCACTCGGAGTGATCTCTTCCACCGACCAGCTCGAGCCGATTGGCACGTGGTTCGGCCCCGGCGTGCCTACGGCGCGCTTCTGGAATGAAGACGACAACGAAGTGAAATGGCGGAAGATGCTGAACCAGGCCTTCCCCGGCATGCAAACCGAGATCACCAGTGCCAGCGAACGCGGCGACGTGATGGTGGTACGGACCACCGGAGACCGGGACCCCGGCACCTACTACCTACTCGACCGCGGAACAAACAAGGCAAGGATCCTGTTTCATGCCAAGCCGTCGCTGGACCTCGCCAGCCAGCTGCCGGCCACGCCAGTCACGGTGACAGCGCGCGACGGACTGCCGTTGCACGGCTTCATCACCCTGCCACCCAAGGGCGCCGCACCGCCGCCGATGGTGGTGATGGTGCACGGCGGCCCGTTCTTCATCCGCGATTCGTGGGGCTACGACGAAGAAACCCAGGTGCTGGCACAACATGGTTATGCGGTGCTGCGCGTGAACTTCCGTGGCTCGTCGGGTTTCGGCAAGCCCTTCATGCAACGAGGCTATGGCCAGTGGGGCACGGGGATGCAGGACGACGTCACCGACGCTACCCGCTGGGCCATCAACCAGGGCCTGGTCGACGGTCACCGCGTGTGCATTTATGGCGGCAGCTATGGTGGGTATGCCGCCCTGATGGGCGCCATTCGCGAGCCCGGGCTCTACCGCTGTGCCGCGGGACTTGCGGGGGTGTACGACTTGAACCGCCTGTATTCCTGGGGCGATATCTACCGAAGCGACTACGGCTTGAAGTACCTGCAGACCGTGCTGGGTACCGACAAGGCACAGCTGTCGCAAAGGTCGCCCAGTGACCACGCGGCGGATATCACCATCCCTGTCTTCCTGGCCCATGGCGACCTCGACGGCCGCGTGCCGATCAAGCATGCGCGCGAGTTGCGCAAGGCCATGACGAAGGCCGGCCACGAACCGCTGTACACCGAATACGAATATGAAGGCCATGGCCTGGCTCTCGAGGCCGATAGAGTCGACTTCTACGGCAAGTTGCTGATGTTCCTGGATGCCAACACGGCGCCCGGCGGCGGCAGCTCGGTGGCGGGCGCTTCGCCCTGATGGGCGCTACGATGCGGCGCCCTCAACCGGCCAGGTAGTCGTCCTTGAGCTTCACGTAGTTGGCCGCGGAGTACACCAGCATCTCCACCTGCTTCTCGGTGAGCAGCCGCACGAAGCGTGCGGGGTTGCCCACCCACAGTTCGCCCTTGCCCACCGCCTTGCCCGGCGAAAGCACCGCGCCGGCGGCCAGGAACCCGTAGTCGCCGACGGATGCCCCGTCCAGCACCGTGGCGTGCATGCCGACCAGGGCGAAATTGCCGATGGTGCAGGCGTGGATCACGGCGGCGTGGCCGATGGTGACGTCGTGTCCGATGATGGTGGGGAAGCCGCCCGGCGTGTAGGGGCCATCGTGGGTGACATGGACGATGGCGCCGTCCTGGATATTGCTGCGGGCGCCGACCCGGATGTGATGGACATCGCCCCGCAGCACGGCGCCGGGCCATACCGAGGCGTCGTCGCCCAGTTCGACGTCGCCGATCACGGTGGCGGCAGGATCCACGTAGACGCGTTCGCCCAGGCGCGGAAGGATGCCGCGGTAGCTGCGGAGATGATTCATCGGGGCATTCTACCGCCGCCGCGGCGCTTGATTTCGCAGCCTGCGGTCGCCACGCTGACCATCCGGGCGCGCGGTGCGCCCCACGGACCGGAAACCCAAGGCATGACCACGGAAAACCCCCTGCTCAGCGACGAGACACTGCCGCCCTTCCCGGCCATCCGGCCCGAGCACGTGGAACCGGCCATCGATGCCCTGCTGGCCGAGTACCGCCAGGCCATCGATGCGCTGGTGCTGGCCGGTGGCGGCAGCTTCCAGGACGTGATGCTGCCGCAGGAGCGCCTGGAGCAGCGCCTTGGCCGGGCATGGTCGCCGGTAAGCCACCTGCATTCGGTGGCCGACACCGAAGCCCTGCGCGAAGCCCATGGCCGCGCGGAAGAAAAACTCACCGACCACGCCATTGAGCTGGGCCAGAACCGCGAGCTCTTCGCCGCGGTACAGGGGGTGGCGGCGCGCGGCGATTTTGCCGGCCTGCCGCGTCCGCAGCGTGCCGCCGTGGAGCACGCGCTGCACGATTTCCACCTGTCAGGCGTTGCCCTGGAGGAACCGGCCCGTTCACGCTTCCGCGAGATCGGCGTGGAGCTGTCGAAGATCACCACCGAGTTCTCCAATGCAGTGCTCGATGCGTCGGAGGCGTGGCAGAAGCACGTCAACGACGAGCGCGACCTCGCCGGCATCCCGCCGTCGGGCGTGGCAGTGCTCCGCCAATACGCCCAGGAGGCCAAGCTCGACGGCTATCTGGTCACCCTCAAGCAGCCCAGCGTGCAGGCGGTGATGACCTACGCCGACAAGCGCGAGCTTCGCGAACAGGTGTACTGGGCCTACCAGACGCGGGCATCGGACCAGGGCCCGAACGCGGGCAAGTTCGACAATACCCAGCGCATCGAACGGATCATGCAGCTGCGTCACGAGGCCGCGCAGCTGCTTGGCTTCGCCAACGCCGCGGAGGAATCGCTGGCCACCAAAATGGCGACCTCGCCGCAGGTGGTGCTCGATTTCCTGCGCGACCTTGCTGCCCGCGCCAAACCCGTGGCCCAGAAGGAGCTGGTGCAGCTACGCGAATTCGCCACGCAAAGCCTGCGCCTGGACGGCCTGGAACCCTGGGACGTGGCTTACGCCGCGGAGAAACTTCGCCAGCAGCGCTACGCACTGGATGAAGAGCAGTTGAAGCCTTACTTCGCCTTGCCCGCGGTGATCGCCGGCCTGTTCCGCCTGGCCGGCGAGCTGTACGGCATCGCGCTGGCCCCGAACGACGACGCGCCCAAGTGGCACGACGACGTCCGCTATTTCGACGTGCTCGACACTAACGGCACGGTGTTCGCCGGCGTCTATCTCGACCTCTATGCCCGCTCGGGCAAGCGCGGTGGCGCGTGGATGGATGTCTGCCGGGCACGCTTCCGGGACGGCGATGAGCTGTCCCTGCCGGTAGCCTTTCTCACCTGTAATTTCCCGCCGCCCACCGGCGACATGCCGGCCTTGCTCACCCACGACGACGTCCTCACCCTGTTCCACGAATTCGGCCATGGCCTGCATCACCTCCTGACGGAGATCGACATCCCGTCGATCGGCGGCATCGAAGGCGTGGAATGGGACGCGGTGGAACTGCCCAGCCAGTTCATGGAGAACTTCGGCTGGAACCGCGAAGCGCTGAACCTGTTTGCCCGCCATTACCAGACGAACGAACCGCTGCCGGACGAACTCTACGAGCGCATGCTGGCCGCCCGGCACTTCCATGCCGGCCTGTTCCTGGTGCGCCAGCTCGAGTTCGCCCTGTTCGACTTCCTGCTGCACCTGGACTACGACCCCGGCCACGGCGCGCAGCCGATGAACGTGCTGGAAAAAGTGCGCCACGAGGTGGCGGTACTGCATCCGCCGGCCTGGCAGCGTTTCCCGCACGCGTTCACGCATATCTTCGCGGGAGGGTATGCGGCCGGGTACTACAGCTACCTCTGGGCCGAGGTGCTCTCGGCCGACGCCTTCGGCAAATTCGAGGAAGCCGGCGTGGTCGACCGCGCCAGCGGCGATGCCTTCCGGCGCGAGGTGCTGGCCGTGGGCGCGTCCCGCCCGGCCCTGGAATCGTTCGTGGCATTCCGTGGGCGAGAGCCCAGGCCCGATGCCTTGCTGGCCAGTTACGGGCTAGCCTGAAAACCCTCCCCGGCGGGACTCAACCCACACGTTTAGGGGGTCAGAGTCATGACTCTGACCCCACACCTGATGTGACGTTCGTCGGTGAAAGCGTTTCGCTGCCGATTTTGCACCGCCCCTTCATCTGACACGGCGTAGTTTTGGCGCCGATACCGCGGCACGGCCGCGGGTCAAGGGAGGGGTGTCATGGCAAGAAACCTGTCACGCGCGGCTACGCTGCTGACGCTGGCCTTCATCGTGCCCATGGTGCACGCGGCAACCCCGACTCAAGGTTCCATCATCCGCGGCTTTGCGGTGGGCCTGCTCGCCTTCGTCCTGCTCGCGCCTACGGCGCTCGGGGTGGCCATTGGCCTGCTGGGCAACCCGCGTGAGCGTTGGCTGCGCGGCGCGTTCCGGGGCGGTGCCACGGGCCTGGGTTCGATGGTGGTGCTGTTGGTGGTGCTTGGAGCGCTGATCCGCGTCACCTGACCCTGCCGTGTTGCCATACACCGCCGCTACAATGCGGCCATGAAAATCGCCTCCTGGAACGTCAATTCGCTCAAGGTCCGCCTGCCCCACCTGCAGCAGTGGTTGGGCGAAAGCCAGCCCGACATCGTTGCGCTGCAGGAAACCAAGCTCGAAGACAGCAAGTTCCCGACGGACGAGATTGCCGCCTTGGGCTATCGCAGCGTGTGCTCGGGCCAGAAAACCTACAACGGCGTAGCGATCCTGGCTCGCGGCGAGATCACGGACGTGGTAACCGACATGGTCGGCCACGACGATCCACAGCGGCGCATCCTGGCCGCCACCGTCGACGGCATCCGGGTGGTCAACCTTTACGTGGTGAACGGCAAGGCCGTCGGCGACGAAAAATACAGCTACAAACTGGATTGGCTGGCCCGGATGCGCGATTTCCTGGCGGCCGAACTGGCGCGTCATCCGAAGATGGTGGTGCTGGGCGACTTCAACATCGCACCCGACGCCCGGGACCTCTACGACCCGGTGGCTTGGGGCGAGGACATCCTCGCCTCGCCGCCCGAGCGTGCCGCACTGAAGGCCATCACGGACCTCGGATTAACCGACAGTTTCCGGATTTTCGAAGAAGATGCGGGACATTTCAGCTGGTGGGACTACCGCCAGGCTGCGTTCCGGCGCAACATGGGCCTGCGTATCGACTTGATCTTGATCAGCGATGCTCTCAAATCACTGGCATCGGCCGCTGCCATCGAACGTACCCCGCGAACGTGGGAGCGCCCGTCCGACCACACCCCGGTGGTCCTGGAGTTGAACGTCTAGATGAATACCTCAACCGATTGGCCCAGTTCGCTGGACGATGCCGAACTCGAGGAGCTTGATCGCTACCTGCGCGCCCACTGCGGCGACGGCGATCTCCTGCTCGATGGCGTCCACGGCATGTTGTCGGCCATCGCCGTCGGCCCGGTCCCGGTCACGCCCACCGAGTGGCTGCCCGAAGTGCTGCACGACGCCTTCGACGACGAAGACGAGGGCAATCGCGTGCTGGCGCTGCTGGCCAAGCTCAACGACTCGATCCTGGCCGAGCTCGAGGTCGACGCCTACGAGCCGATCCTGGGCGAGATCGACCTGGATGCAGGCCCGGTGCTGTCGGCCGCGGGCTGGTGCGAGGGTTTCAGCCGCGGCATCGACATACGCGCGAGCCTCTGGGAAACCCGCCTGGCCGGTGATCCGCAGCTGATGGAACTGCTCGGCCCCGTGATGGCCCTGGCGGTGGACGAGGGCATCCTCACCGCCGATGCGGAGTTCGAGAAACTCACCGACGACGAATACGACGAATGCCTGTCGCAGGTGCCGATGGTGCTCGCCGCGGTCAACCAGTACTGGCGGCAGAAAACACCGACCGAAGAAGAACTGGCCGCAGCGCCCGGTCCGGAAGACGACGACCCGGCCCCGCCCCGCCAGCGCAGCGGCGAGTGGGTGCACTAGCCTCTACGGTTTGACGGTGCTCGTCCCCGCCACCCGCTCGGCCACCGGTGCCAGCGTGGTGCCGGCCGCCTGCCCAGGTGAATCCAGGTAGTAGTACGCCGTCGCCGCGATGTCGTCCTGCCGGTAGTAATTGAGCCAGCCATCGGGTGCATTCGCGGCCGCCGGATCGATCTTGCCGCCCTCGAGCAGCTTGATGAAATGCTCCCGGCCGCCCGGGTCCAGCGTCACCGGCTGCAACGGCACGCCGGCCTTCTTCAGCGCCATCACCTGCTTGCGCGGTCCGCCGCCGATCTGCTGCAGGCGCACTTCGCACTCACGCTCGAACATGATCGGATCGGGCACGTGCAAGCGATAGAACAGCCAGTGGTTGGTCTTCTTGTCGGCAATCGGCGCGCCCTGGTATCGCTGGACGTACGGGCCCAGACCCCAGCCGCTGCCGAGGTAGTCCTCGCTGCCGGTACCAGCAAGCGTGGGATGGTCGGTATCGCCGTCCAGGAACACCTTCACCTCGCCCTCGCCCCACCAGGTGTCCTGGTAAGCCGGGTTGCCCAGCACCGCCACCGACGTGCCCAGGAAGCGCCCGCGGCCGGTCACGCGCGGCATCAGGCGCATGTCCTGGCCGAGCTTGGTCGGGTTCTCGCGGCGCCAGCTGGCATGGAAGTACAAGGCATCGTCGGGCACGGTTTCACGGGTGAAGTCGATGTCGTAGAACACCATGTTCAACGGCACGCCACCCTCGTTGCGCAGCACCACGCGTGCGCCGCGGCGGAACGGCATGGGTACGGTGGCAATGAACGAGCGGCCCTCGGGACTGGCGAACAGCGCATTTTCGAACCGGTGCGGCGCTTCCAGCGCAACGCCGAAGAAATCACCCAGCGGCACGTCCACCGCCGGCGTGTCGGCGCCATCCCAGAACATCTGCAACCGCAAGGCACGCAGCATCCGCGGCGAGCGGTCATCCACCGTCATCCAGACCCGACGGATAACGCCTTCACCGTCGATGCGGCCCAGCTCCAGCACGCCGCCGGCAGCGATGGAATCGAAGGCGTGGCCCTTGGCGCCGTGGTTCTCCAGCGCACCGCGGCCTGGCTCCCCGTTGCGATTCTCCGGGCTGAGCCAGCCGGTCTTCTGCGGCTTGTACTGGTACAGCGACTGGGCCGATGCGGACCCGGCCAGGGCCAGGGCGGCGCAGGCAAGCAGGCAGCGAAGCAGCATCATTGTCTATCCCAGTAGTCACATGGACGGCCACGACCAACAGGCCGATCATCGGCGCAACCACTGATCAATGGAACCCCAAGCCCTTCGCCCATCGCGAATGGACGATCCGATGCACGCCTGCTCCCATCCCTACGCCCACGCACCTGCCGGCCGGCAACGCCACGCGCCGAGCCATTGCCTGGAGCGCCACTGCCATGACACCGCCTTTGCCACGGTGCTCCTGAGCGGTTCCTACCTGGAAGCCGGCGATGAGGGCCGGTACACCGTGCAGGCCGGCGATGTGCTGGTGCACCGCGCGTTCGAATCACACCTGGACTGCTTTTCCGCGCGCGGCGCGGACGTACTCATCATCCCCATGCCCGCCACGGCCCGGTTCCCCGTTTACGGCCGCGTGAGCGACCCCGACGCCCTCTTGCGCATTGCCGAACGTTCGCCCGCCGAGGCGTGGCCGGCATTCGCCGAGGCGTTCGTGGCCGATACATCGGGCCATGACGACTGGCCGGACCTGCTCGCCCGGAACCTCCGTGAGCAGCCGGATATCAGCTTGGCCCAGTGGGCCGAGGACATGGGCCTGCGCGTCGAATCGGTCAGCCGCGGCTTCCGCAAGGCCTACGGCAGTTCACCGAAAGCCTACCGCGCCCAGGTAAGAGCTCGGGCAGCATGGGAAGCCATCCGTGGATCGTCGCTGGCGTTGGGTCGGCTGGCGACGGAACTTGGCTTTTCCGACCAGGCGCACATGAGCCGCGCGGTAAGCGGCCTCACCGGACACATGCCACGCGCCTGGCGCATGGCTGCGGTGGCCTGAACGGCAAAGCGGCCCAGGTCAACTGGATTCAAGACGACACGCGCGATGGGCATCTACTGTCGCAGCCAACCATCCCCCGACCCGGATCAACCATGCGCAAGACCTTCCTCGCCCTCGCTGTTGCGTTCTCCCTGTCACCCTTCGCTGTGCTGGCCGCCGATCACGCGGCGCAGGTGCTCGCGGCCAACGAAACGGCAACCGCCGGCAATCAATGGCAGGCAAAAGATGGCCTGGAGCTTCGCTATGCCTACTCGGGCCAGGGACTCACCGGCCAGGTCACCTCGATACAGGACATCAAGCGCGGCCGTTTCGTCGATCGTTCGGATATTGGTCCAACCAAGGGCGCAACCGGTTTCGATGGCAAGACGGCCTGGGAGGTGGAATCGTCGGGGACAGCCACGCCCCAGGAAGGCGGCGATGTTCGCCAGCTCGCCGTCAATGAGGCCTACCGTGTGCAGAACCTGTGGTGGCGCAGCGACCGGGGCGGTGCCACGGTCACCGATGCCGGGCGCAAGAGCGACGGTGGCAAGGATTACGACGTCCTTAACGTCGTCCCCAAGGAAGGCAAGCCGTTCGATGCCTGGTTCGATCCCGTCACGCACCTGCTGGCGCGTACGGTGGAGGTGAATACCACCCTCACCATCACCACCCACTACTCCGACTACGCCGCCACCGACGGTGTGCAGCTGGCGCACACGGTGGTGATTGAGGATGGCAGCGGCGTATCCGGCCAGCAGACGATGAAGCTGTCGTCGGCGACCTTCTCCGCCGCTTCGAATGACACAAGCTTCGCGCTGCCCAAGACCGACCTGCACGATTTCGAGCTTGCCCCGGGCACCACGCAAACCACCGTGCCGTTCCTGCTCGCCAACAACCATGTCTACGTCAAGGCATCGTTCAATGGCAGCAAGCCGCTGAATGTCATCGTGGATACCGGCGGCCACGACATCCTGGTGCCTGATTCAGCAGCCGCGCTTGGCATCAAGGTGCAGGGCGCGCAAACGTCCACGGGCTCCGGCAGCGCCGTGGCCCTGAGCGGGCTGGCGCGCGTGCAGTCCATCCGCGTGGGCGGGGCCACCCTGAAGGATCAGCCCATCAGCGTGCTCAAATTCTCCAACGCCGCCGAAGGCCTCGACGAGCAGGGCATGATCGGCTACGAGTTCATCTCCCGTTTCATCACGCGCTTCGACTACGCCCGTCACGAACTTACCTTCATCGACAAAAAGCACTTCGATCCCAGCGACGCGGGAACGCCGGTGCCGTTCCGCTTCTACCACCAGTTTCCCGAAGTGCTGGGCAGTTACGCCGGCATTCCTGGTCGATTCGGCATCGATACCGGCGCGCGTAACGTGCTGTCGCTCACCAGCCCGTTTGCCGAACGCAATCACATTCGCGACCTGGAGAAGAACGGCGCCGAGGCGATCACCGGCTGGGGCGTGGGCGGCGCGAGCCGGGGCTATGTGTTCCGGGGCAAGGACCTGAAGCTTGGCGATGTCACGGTGAAGTCGCCGCTGGCCGAATTTAACCTGGACAAGGGCGGCGTCGGCAGCATCGAGGCCTTCCCGAACAATATCGGTGGCGGCCTGCTCAAGCGCTTCGTGGTCACTTTCGATTACGACCACCAGGTGATGTACCTGAAGCCCATCCCCGGAAAGATCGACGACCTGGACACGTTCGACCGTTCCGGCATGTGGCTGAACTCGAGCGGCAAGGGATTCGGCGTGGTCAACGTCGATGACGACGCGCCAGCGGCGAAGGCGGGAATTGCCGCTGGCGACATCATCGTGGCGGTGGATGGCAAGGCAGCGTCGTCCATGCACCTGTACGACCTGCGGCGGCGCCTGCGCAACGAGGCGCCCGGCACGGAAGTGGCGCTGACCGTCGAGCGCCATGGCAAGCCGCGCAAGGTCACCCTGGTGTTACGCGACCTGATCTAACATTGTCCAGCGTCCTTGGCCGGAAACAATGCGTTCGTGCCGGCGGCCTTCCCTGTGGCCGCCGGCAACGGCATCTTGGCCTGATGGACATCAAGAGGGCCTTGCCATGACAGACCGTGAAATCAGCCGCCGCGTCCGCGGCATGGATACCTCCGACGGTGCCGGCGTGAAGTTGAAGCGCGTGATCGGCCAGCCTGCACTGGATATGGTCGATCCCTTCCTGCTGCTCGACGAATTCCGTTCGGACCAGCCGGGCGACTACATCTCCGGCTTCCCCGAGCACCCGCACCGCGGCTTCGAGACGGTCACCTACATGCTCGCCGGCCGCATGCAGCACGGCGACAACCACGGCAACCGCGGCGACCTGGAAGCGGGCAGCGTGCAATGGATGACCGCCGGCCGCGGCATCCTTCATTCGGAGATGCCGCAGCAGGAAGACGGCCTGATGTGGGGCTTCCAGCTGTGGGTGAACCTGCCCGCCAGCGACAAGATGACCGCTCCGCGATACCAGGACATTCCGCCAGGCGACATCCCCACCGCCACGCCGGCGCCTGGTGTCACCGTGAAGGTGATCGCAGGCTCCTTCGATGGCGTGACCGGGCCAGTCTCGGGCATCGCCACGGCACCGGTGTACCTGGATCTGTCGCTCGAGCCAGGCGCGCACGTGGCCGTGCCGCTACCCACCGGGCATCACGCCTTTGCCTACGTCTTCGACGGCAAGGAAGCGAAGGTGGGCGCTCAACGCCTGGCCCGCAGCGAACTGGGCGTACTTACCGAAGGCGACAGCGTGCTGATCGGCGCCACCGATGCCGCCACCCGCGTCCTGCTGGTAGCCGGCAAGCCCCTGGCCGAGCCCGTGGCCCGCTACGGCCCGTTCGTCATGAACACCCCGCAGCAGATCCACGAAGCCATCGCCGACTTCCGCGCCGGCAAGTTCTGACCAACCCCCACTAGGGGTCAGAGTCATAGGTCGATGGCGCCTTAATGACTCTGACCCCTAGTAGTTTCTTGGCATCAGGCTATGGAAGGTCGTAACGCAACGGCAGCTTTTTCGCGCTCGGCAGCTGGATATAGAAGCCAGAGACTGGCCAGGGCCGGTAGGCCGATGGCTGCGCAGGCGATGATCCACGCGGCGCGAGTGCGAGAGCCGATATCCAGGCGCTGCACCCGCCAGCCGGCCAGGACGGCTGCCAACACGCACAGCAAAATCGCCAAGGCTACCGATCCTGCCGGGGGCGGAAGTACCTCCGACATACCCAGCGGAGGCGTCGGCTCGAACAGGTGCTTGGCGACGCGATCGAGCCAATCCATCGCCGGTGACAGCCACCAGTCGGCATACCGGTACCAGGCAGGGAAGTCGTAGGCGAGCGTACGGGTGGCGACATTGGTCACGCCGCCATGGGCATCCACCAGCACAAGATCCTGGTGGCGCGATACCGGATAGAACAGGCCGCCACCGGTGAACGCGAAGGACACCAGCAACCCATCGTCCACGGTGGTGACGTCCACTCGGCCAAGATCCGCCACGCTGCCCGGTACGGGTATACGTGCCATCGGCGCCTGCGGCCACGCTGCGCGAACCAGGGCGTCGGCACGGTCGAATACATACAGTGCACGGCTACCTTGCAGCAGCACGCGCGAACCTTCCACGCTCGGCGCCCCCTGCACGGTTTCGCCGTTGGGCAGGCGCAACCAGGGTTCAGCAGCATTCTCGTCAGCCACGTGGCGGTAGACCGTGTCGCCGGCAATGAAAATCGTGTACTTGCTGGCGATGCCGGCCGGTGGATCGTGCGGCACCGCGATCGTAGGAAAGGGCGCCTGGCTGAGTCCCACGCCCAGTTCACCGCGCGCACCGTGATCGTCGGCAAGGCCGCGGCCAACCATGCGCATATGGTCGTGGCTGAACGTCCATAGCGTATCGGTATGCGTATCGGCCCATTGCAGGGGAACGATATTGCTGAGCTGGCCGCGGACCGGATTGTCCGCATAGGGCATACCCATGGCGATCACACCATCTTCGGTAAGGCCATCACGCCACGCCTTCGCCTGTGGCAGGGTGCTCGCCTGCAGGCCGGCCGACATCAGCGACCGCGGCGTCGCTTGCTGCGCCTTGACCACGCCCCCGTCCGCTGCCCCTCCATTGGTCGGCGAGGTACCGGCGGCCATCCAGGCCATTTGCATCCCCAGGCTTAGCGCCATCCATGCCACGACGTACGTCGCCATCTGTAGCGGCAGGGCCAGCAGCACGGTGGAGACGGGGCCACGAGGGCCATCCAGACGATCAGGCCGGAAGCTCACCGCAACCATCGCTGCAAGCCAGCCCAACGCCAGCAGCTGTACCACGATGTTTGCGGCGCCGTCAGCACGCGCCGTCAGCAACAGCAAGAGAAATACCAGCCCGCTGGCGGCGTGACGCCGGTTGGCGAGCATGCCGTAGGCACCCACGAAGTAACCGCAAGCGGCGATCAGCCATGCCGCCAAAGGGAACCACGCATGGCGGGATTCGACCAGGCGCGCCGTCATCGTCGACTGCCAACCCAACATCCCGAGCACAGGCAGCGACACCGCTACCAAAAGCACGACGCCCCCGGCGCCGAACAGGCCGCCGGCGATGCGCCAGGGCGGTAATGGCCGGTGCAGCAAGGCCAGCCATGTGCTGGGACGCCGGTACGTGCCCATCTGGTACGCGCCCAACAGCACGCCCAGCGCTGCATAGGCGATGGCGATCAACCGATAGATTATGAGCGACGCTTGCGCCAGGTCGGTCAGGCGGGAAAGGAAACCCAGGACCAACAGATGGACGAGCGCTACCAGAAGCGCAGGAAGACGGAAGCGCGCAAGTTCGGCGCGGAAGAAGTCATGCATGGTTTTTACCTTGTCGAATCTTGCTCTCAGGCCGCCTTGGGCATGGCATGGTGGCGGGATAGGAAACCGTTGATGGCGCTGTCCAGACCTACCGGCATGCGCTCGATTGAGCGCGCACCGTGTTCGCGCAGGAACGCAGCGAAGCTGTCGCCCTGGTCGAACACCAGGTAGTGATGCAGCCCATCGATGCGATGGGTGCGAAGCAGCCCAGGTATCAACGCTGGGTCCGGGCCGCGGAACGGCATCTCGGCGATCCAGCAGGCCACGCGGGCGCAGAATTCTTCCGGCGGGGAGACATGCCGCAGCGCACCGCGCTCCATGATTACCAGGTTGTCCGCCACGCGCTCCACCTCGTCCATTTGGTGCGAGCAGTACACCACCGTGCAGTTTTCCCTCTCCTGGGAATAAAGCATGGATTCGAGGAAGGCCCGCTTGGCCACCACGTCAAGGCCAAGCGTGGGTTCGTCCAGGATCAGCAGTTCCGGCGATTGCGCCAGCGCCAGTGCAAGGTTCAGTCCCGCCCTCTCACCGCGGGAAAGTTGCCCGACCTTCTGCTTCGGCACGATGTTGTAGTGACCGGAGACTTCGTCGTACGCGGCCTGGTTCCATCGTGCGTAGTGGCGGCGCTGCATGTGCAGCACGTCCCGCACGGCCATCCATGGCGGCAAGGTGTGCTCTTCGTTGACGAAGCCGATCCGGCCGCGATCGGCGGGTGACAGCGACTGGCTGTCACAGCCCAGGATGCTCGCGCTGCCGAGCGAGGGCTTCTGAAAGCCCAGCAACACGCGGAACAAGGTGGATTTGCCGGCGCCGTTGGCGCCGACGATGGCGTGGACGCTGCCCGGCTCCAGGCGCAGGTCCAGGTGGTCGATGGCCAACTTGTCGCTGTAGCGCACTACCAGCTGGCGGGTATCGATGACGGGGGTGTCGGTCATGGGTGGGAAGTCCGTATCAGGCGGATTTGCGTGGGCCAAGCACACGCAGCGCGATGTCGAGGCGGCCCAGCGCCTCGGCGGGAGTGAAGCCAAGGGCAGCCACTTCGTGGACGAAGCGCGCCACGGCCTCTTCCATGCGGCGCTCGCGTTCGTCTTCGGAAAGCCGCTGGCGCGGGGCCGCCACGTAGAGGCCCAGGCCTTGCCGGGCCTCCAGCCAGCCTTCGGCCGAGAGCTCGGCATAGGCCTTGGCCACGGTGTTGGGGTTGACCGTCAGCTGCTGTGCCAGCCCGCGCACACTGGGCAACTGGTCGCCCGCCTTCAGTTCCGCCGTGGCGATCTTCAGGCGTACCGCATCGACGATCTGCTTGCTGATGGGGCGCGCATCGCCCGGCGCGATCTGCAGGGCGAGGGGTCGGACTCGGGTCATGGTCAGGGCCTTCTGTACTGTGAGTACTAGTACAGTATCAATCCGCACTCCGTGTCAATAGTCCGCAAGGCACGTCGCGTTAGGATGGTCGCTCCCCTGCTTTGGATTCCCCCATGCCACGCAGCAAGACCGCCTTTCTATTCGATCTCGACGGCACCCTTGTCGATAGCGTCTACCAGCATGTGTTGGCCTGGAAGGAGTCGCTCGACGCCGAGGGCATCGACCTGTCCGTCTGGCGCATCCACCGCAAGATCGGCATGAGCGGCGGACTGTTCACCCACATCCTGCTGCGCGAAACGGGCCTGGAGATTACCCACGACCGCGTCGAGCGCCTGCGCATTGGCCATGCCGCGGCCTACGGACGGCTCGCCGCCGCCGGCAGCGTCAAGCCGCTACCCGGTGCGAAAGCCCTGCTGGCGTGGCTCACCGACGCCGGCATCCCGTGGGGCATCGCCACCAGCGGACGGATGGAAACGGCGGCGCACAACCTCGAAGCACTGGGCGTGGATCCGTCGAAGGTGCCCGTGGTGACGCGCGACCAGGTACGCCATGCCAAGCCGGACCCCGATCTCTTCGTGACCTGCGCCGAGCGCCTGGGCATGGACATCCGCGAAGCGGTGGTACTGGGCGACAGCATCTGGGACATGCTGGCCGCGCAACGCGCCCGGTCGCTGGGCATCGGCCTCCTATCGGGTGGCTATGGCGAAAACGAGCTAGAACGCGCCGGCGCATACCGCGTATTCGCCGATCCCGCCGACCTACTCCTGCACATCGACGAAGTCGCCGCGCGCAGTTAACCCCCACTAGGGGTCAGAGTCATAGTGAGAGCGGCGTGCGCGTCGTCACTATGACTCTGACCCCTAGTGGAGGTTAGTGCGTGACGGTGACCTGGGCGGGGAGGCTGTGGAGGGTGAGTTCGCCGTTTTTCCAGGTGGCGGGCTTGCCGTCGACGGTGGTGGCGCCGGGGGTGTCCTTGCCGGGCCAAGGGAACACCAGGCCGCCAGGGGGCAGGTCGATGCCTTCGTCCACTTGCAGGTGCACGCCGTCGCGGTCACGGCGGAGTGTGTAGCCGAGCTGGCCGCGGGTGGTGCGCAGGCCTTGGATGCCGATGCCTTCGCCGTCGAGCCAGCTCATGGGGATGCCGGCGGCGAGCACGATCGACTGGTCCGCATCACGCTCGTAGGCAAACATGTCCAGCACCGAACGCACGTAGTCCGATGCAATCCATGCGTGTGGCATGTCACCGACGAAACGCGGCTTGCGGGGATCGCGGCCAACGACTTCCGCCCATTGGTTCCATGCCGACGGGCGACGCGAGGTGAAGAAGAAATCAAGCAAGCCCTGCACGCGGTCGCGCCAGCCCAGGCGCACGAAGGTAGCGACGGTGCGCAATTCGTACGGCGTGTAGTCTTCCCAAGCGGCCTTGCCGTCGCGGCGCGCCACGAAGCCCTGCCAGTATTTCTCGAACGTGCCGTCCACCAGTGCCTTGGGCAGCCGCGCCTGTTCCCCGCCCGGGGAAATGGCGATGGTGGTGGAGGTGGCGTCGAAATCGCCCAGCTCCGCGGCGCCGGGGATGAAGCCGATGCCGTGCTGCTTCACGGCAAGGTCGATCGAGGCGTGCAAATCCTGGCGGAACGCGTCGCGTGACTGCGCAAAGCGCTGTTCGTCGTCGGTCTTGCCCAGCACGTGGGCCATGTCCACGGCGTCGTCATAGCCCTTCATGGCCCAGAAGTCGTCCCAGTACGAATGCATCGGCTTGGCCGAATAGCCTTCGTGGCTGATCGACGCCGGCATCAGCCCGTACAGCGCGCGCCGGTCGGGCGCGGTGTTGGTGGCCGTACTTTCGCTGGCGCGCAACTGATCCATGTAGACCACCGCGCGCCGGATGTTCGGCCACAGCGATGCCAGCATGGCGTTGTCTCGCGTATAGCGGTAGAGCTCGGCGATGCTGAAGATGAGTTCACCGTGGCTGTCGTTCTCGGGTACCGGATCCGAACCGCGTGCGTCGACGCAGCACGGCACCTTGCCGCTGGAAAATTGATGCGGGGCATACCATTGCACGAAGTCGCGCGCGGTGTCCTCGTGGCCCATGCGCAGCAGGCCCTCGGTCATCATCGCGCCGTCGCGCACCCAGGTGCGCGCATACGAACGCGTGCCCGGTTGCAGGGCCGGACCGTCGCGCGACAGCAGGATGTGCGCCAGCGCGGTGCGGGCGGTATCCACCACCGCCTGCGCATGCGCCGGCACCGTGATCGATACGCGATTGAGTTTCTCGCGCCAGTCGTCGGCCACGTTGCCCAGGGTGTCGTCCAGCCAGCCGTCGGCAGCAGGTGCAGGTGCGTGGGCGGGATCGACGATCAGGCCGATATCCCGGCTTGCTCCAGGCGCGAGCGTGAGCTTGTACAGCAACGCGCCCTGGGCAAAGCCGAAATCGTCGTGCAAGGTGTTGACCTTCGGCTCTTCGCCCGCAGCCAACCGCTCGGCAAGATTGCCGGCATCGAAGCTTGCCGCTACGAACGCGTCGGTCGTTTGCAGGGGTTGCAGGTAGCGGTTGCCGTTGACGGTGAGCGTGCGTCCATCCCAGGCGAAATCGTGGATCGGGCTGGTGCCGCCGGGGGAATTGAGGAACTGCGTGGGCGGGTTCACCTGGAAAGGCCGGGCGAGCAAGGCCAGCGTGACCTCGCGCGCCTGCATCGAGTTGTTGTGCACGGTGTACTTCACGGCCGTGACCGAATCGCCGTCGTCCCTGGCGCCGAAGGCCGTGGTCTCGAGCGAAAGATCGCCGCTGTGCCAGATCACCGTGGGAATGGGCAGGTAACCATCGGCCAGGCTTTGCCGGCTGGTCACATCGGCCCAGGTCACAGCGCCCTGCCCTGTCAGCAGCATCGGTTCGATCGAGAACCCGCCGCGCACCACTTCAAGCGCGCCGTCCTCGGACAGCAAGGCGGAGCTGGTGCTGTCGCCGTCCACGCCGAGCAGAGTCCAGTACGACTGCTCGCCGGAGAAACCCCGCGGATACAGGCCGCGACGCACACCCTTCGCCTGCGCCTGGAAGAAGGCATTGGGCGTGGCGCCCCAGGCAAGGTCTTTAAGCGTCAGGCGTGAAAGCCCGTATGGCTTCGGTCCATCGCCATGGATGGCCACGCGCAGGTAGCGGGCGGAGGTTTCCGGCAGGAAGATCGCATCCTGCCCGCCGTTGCCATCGACCACCGTGCGCCCGGTTCGCCACATGCGCCCGTCGTCGGACACGTCCACGCTATAGCGCGACGCGGCGTGGCCCGGCTCCCAATCCAGCACCACGCCGCCGAAGTCGCGCTGCACGTTGAGGTCGATGGTGTAGCTCGGATCCTTGCCGCGCGAGGGATCGTTCCGCCACGCGGTGCCAAGGCTGCTTTCCAGCGGCGCACCAGCTGGAAATCCCGACAAGGAAGAACTAGCCGTGGCTACGGGCGTGGGAAAGGTGGTGGCCTCGGGCGGCAGCGGCGTAAGCGAGAGGTTGTCGAAGCACACATTGCCGCGGCCGCCGTGCGCGTTGTACACCATCAGTTCCACCGCGGCCGTATGGCGCAGGGTGCGGTCCTTGGTCGGACCCCAGGCGAATTCCACCTGCCGGCGCCGCGCCTGGATGTATTCCCAGGCATTGGCGGGAACGAAATCCTGCCGCTGGTACCACCACACGTTGTCGCCGCTCTCGTCGATCAGCTTCAGCTGCAGGGTATTGGCGGGCATCTGCCCGTGCACCTGCACGGACAGGGCGAAGTTCGGCGGGAAGTCGATCGGCAGCATGCGCTTGATCGAAGCCGACCCCGACACGCCATGAAAATCGAAATCCAGGCACAAGGCCTTGCCGTCCACGCCTTGGTCTTCACGCAGCGACGCTGCGACATCGTCGCTATGCAGGGCCTGCCAGCCGGCCTTGCTTTCGAAGCCATCGAGCAGGCGTTGCGGTGCAGCTTGCGCGCTGCCGGCAACGATAAGCGCGAGCAGCACCGCTTGGCGAAACTTCATCCGTTATCCCTTGACGCTGCCCAGCAGGAGGCCTTCCAGGTAATAGCGTTGCATGGCCAGGAAGAGGGCGAGCACGGGTACTACGGTAACCACGGAGCCGGCCATCATCAACTCCGAATCTTGCACATGTTCACGTGAAAGCGATGCCAGTGCGATGGGCAGGGTGTAGTGCTCCTGGCCCGTCAGCGCGATCAACGGCCACATGAAGTCGTTCCAGGCTGCCAGGAAAGTGAAGATGGCAAGCGTCACCATGATCGGCTTCAACAGCGGCATCACGATCTGGATGAAGATCCGCGCCTCGCCCGCACCGTCGATGCGCGCGGCCTCGAGCAGGTCGTCCGGGATGCCACTTGTGTACTGTCGCACGAGGAAAATGCCGAAGATCGTGGCCAATGCCGGCACGATCACCGCACCATAGGTGTTGATCAGGCCGATGTATTTGAGCAGCAGGAACAGCGGCAACATCGCCACCTGCGCGGGAATCACAAGGCCCCCCACCAGGGCCTGGAACAGCCGCTGCCGGCCGGTGAAGCGCAGTTTGGCGAAGGCATAGCCCGCCATCACATTGATCAGCACCGAGAACACGGTGATCGCGGCCGATACCAATAAGCTATTGGCGAAGTACCGGCCCATACCGGCGTGCACGAACAATTCCCGGTAGTTGTCGAAGGTGAAATGGCGCGGCAGCAGCGGCGGCGGCAGCGAACTTGCCTCGCCCGGCTGCATGAACGACACCGACAACATCCACACCAGCGGGAACAGCGCCACCACCGCGCCGCCCAGCAGCAGGCCGTTGACCAGCGCCTTGGCCATGCGCGGGCTCATGCAGCCACCTTGCGCCGGGACAGGCGCAGCATGCCGGCGGTGACCACGAACATGATCACGAACAGCAGGAAGGCCACGGCCGAGGCGGAACCTAAGTTCCACCACTTGAAGCCTTCCTCGTACATCAGGTACAGCACGCTGGTAGTGCTCTGCAGTGGGCCGCCCTCGGTCATCACGTAGGGCTCGGCGAACAGCTGGAAGTAACCGGAGACGGTAAGGATGCTCACCATCAGAAGAGTCGGCGCCAGCATCGGCAGGGTGATGTGCCGGAACTGGCTGGGCACCGAGGCGCCGTCGATGCGGGCGGCTTCGTAGAGATCCGCCGGGATCGCCTGCAACCCCGCCAGGAAGATGATCATGTTGTAGCCAAAATTCTTCCATACGGCGAAAAGGATGATGGTGGGCATGGCCCAGTGCGGGTCTCCCAGCCAGTCGATCGGATCGATCCCAAGCCCGCTGAGCCCATAGTTGGCCCAGCCGTACTTGGTGTTGAACAGGTATCGCCAGATCACCGCCACCGCGACCACGGTGGTCACCACCGGTGCGAACAGCGCGGTTCGGAAGAACGGTTTGAACCGTGCCAGCGGTGAATTAAGCAGCAACGCCGCGCCAAGCGAGGTAGCGATCGACAGCGGCACGCCCACGATCACGAAATAGAACGTGTGGCCCAGCGCCGACCAGAACAGCGGCCGGTGCAGCAGATCCCAGTAATTGGCCAGCGCGACGAAACGCAGGTTGCGCACGTCCGCCAGGGCATAGAGGTCGTAGTCGGTCAGGCTAAGCAACAGCGCCGCGATCACCGGCAGCAGGAAGAACAGGCCCAGGACGATCAGGGCGGGAGCCAGGAACCACCAGGCGGCGTTCTGGCGGCTCACGGGGCATGCTCCCTGGCGTGGTCCAGCACCCAGCGGCGCTTTTCCAGGATGCGATCAGTGCGGCGGTCGATCTCGGCGGCGGCATCGTCGATGGAGATCTGCCCGGCCACCGCTTGCGCCGCCACCAGTTGCATCTCGGTGGCGATGCGCTCCCATTCGGGCACGGCGGGCGACGGCACCACGCGCTCGAGTTGGTCACGGAAGGCACGGGCCTTCGGATCGTTGGCGAGCGTTCCGCCTTCCCACGACGAGCGCCTGGGCGGCATGTCGCCCAGGAGGTCGTAGAACTGTCGCTGGATATCCGGCCTTGAGAGAAATTCCACCAGCTCCCAGGCTTCTTCCTTGTGTTTTGAGCTGCGGAAGATCACCAGGCTCGAGCCGCCGGCGTTGGATGCCCCCGGGCCGTCTATGCCGGGAAGCGCCGCAGTGGACCAGTCGTCCTGGTCCTTCGCATCGATGCGCTTGCGGAACTCACCGATGTTCCAGGGCCCGGAGAGGTAGAACGCGTACACGCCGCGACCGAATTCCGTCCAGGGGTTGCCCGCCTCGACATTGGTGATGGTCGGCGCCTGCTTCGCCTTGAAGGTATCGACGTAGAAGGCGAGTGCACGCTTGAATCCCTCGCTGCGGAAATTCCCGTAGCGGCCGCCATCGCGCAGCAGCGGCTGCTCCGATTGCAGCGCAAGCGACATCAGGGGTTCGTATTCATTGGTGGGAAGCAGGACGGCAAAACCCTTGCCATCGCCTCGCGCACGGATGGCCGCCAGCTGGCGGCGCCATTCGTCCCAGGTACGCGGCGGACCGTCGAAACCGACTTCTTTGAGGATATCCACCCGATAGAACAACAGCCGCGTATCCACGTACCACGGCACGCCCCAGAGCTTGCCATCGATGGTATTGGTGGCCCAGATGCTGGGGAAGTAGTCGGTCTTGTCCACGACCTTCGACGCGGCCACATAGCCATCGAGCGGCTCGATGGCGTTCAGCGCCTGCATTTCCGGTAGCCAGGTATTACCCAGCTGCGTGATATCCGGCATCGAGTTGCCGGCGAAGGCGGTGAAGAGTTTCTGATGGGCAGCGGTGAGCGGCATCTGCTGCACGTGCACGCGAATGCCGGGGTGTTCGCGTTCAAAGGCGGGAACGAGTTTGGCCATCGCCTCGCCTTCGCGGCCGATGGTCCAGAAATCGATATCCACCACGCCGGCGCTCTTGTTCGCGCAGGAAGCCAGCAGCACCGCCGCCAGCACGACCCATGCGCGATGGCCGGGGGCGAACCTCACTTTGCCCCGGTGGCCGCGCCGTCAAGCCAACCGCCGCGGAAACCGGCGCGCTCCAGGCCCTTGCGGATGTAGGGGTTCTTCTTCATCACATCCCAGACGAAGTTGCTGCGATAGTTCTCGATCATCAGCAGCATCGGGCCCTGGTCGATGCCGATGTGCACGGTATCCACCCAGCCCACGCCCGGTACCAGTTTACCCGTGCGCAAGTCGGTGGGCGTCTGGAAAGTCAGGTTGAAGGCGTCGACGAACCCATACTTGTTGTAGATGTACTTGCCCCAGCGCTTCTTCATTTCCTCGAGCGCCGGAATAACGATCTCCGGGGCGAAGGCGATGGAAGCGCCCGCGGCCATGGGCACGATGGTGCCATCGTCGGAGATGTAGTCGCGGCCGGCGCCGCGCGCGGTATAGCCGTGGAATTCCCGGTGCTGGTCGCCGCCTTCCACGATGATGCCGCCCGGGCCGTTGCTGGCCGACAGGCCCCAGACATTCTTGCCGTAGCCTTCGAATTTGCCGGGATTGGCGATCGCGTAGGCCTGCTGTGAATACGCGGCACGCCGGCTGTTCTCGAAATAATCCAGGTTCTTCTCGCGGTTCCAGTCGTCGCGGATGCCGCGCATGTCCACCCACACCTGGCTGAACTGATGGCCGAAGAGCGGTGCGAAGTTCAGGAAGGTCTGCCCGTAAAACTCTCCCCAGGTGGCGTCGTACGTGTGCGTCCAGGCATTCCAGGCGCCATCGGCCACCGGGTGCGTGGGCGAGCCCAGCGCAAGGATGTACACCAGCGAACCTTCGTTGTAACCGCGCCAGTCGCTTTCGATGAACTTGCCGCCCGGTGTCCAGCCCATGCTGATGAGCGGGGCGTGGTTCTGCATCCAGGGCCAGTCGACGTTGCGGTAGAGCTTGTCGGCCAGTTCGCGGATCTGCGCTTCCTGCGGATTGTCGCGGTCGTAGTACGACTGCGCGAACAGCACGCCGCCCATCATCAGCGTGGTGTCCACGCTGGACAGTTCCACCCAGCGCGAAAAACGCTTGCCGGTTTTCATGTCCAGGAAGTGATAGAAGAACCCGTGGAACCCGGTGGCACCATCTTCGCTGTCGTCCTGGGTGGCCTCATCGAAGAACTTCAAGGTGGCGAGCGTGCGCTCGGCCGCCTGTTCGCGGGTGATGTAGCCACGTTCAGCGCCGACGCCGTAGGCGGTCAGGCCGAAACCCACCGAGGCGATGGAAGCAAACGAATCACCAGGGTAGTGGTCGGGTACCAGACCCGTCTTCGGATCGGCCGCATCCCAGAACCAGGCAAAGGTACGGCGTTCAAGATCGTCAATGCTCGCAGGCACTTTATTGACTTGCATAAGCTTCGAATCGGCCTTGTGAGCCTTGGCGGGATGGTTGGCCGGGGCGGCCGTAGCGCCCGCGCAAGCCACCAAGGCGGTGAGGGCGAGGACAAGCGTAGAGGACTTCAGGATCGACATGGGGGGGAACCTTCTTCGGGGCGCTGCGTCGGGGAACGTCGAACCCATGAAAACGTTTACATCAGCAGTGTGAATATAGCCTCTTAAGGCCTCCACGGAAACTGCAAGTTATGACGCAGGCCGACCGCTCAAGCCACTTTTTCGGCAGGGCAATGCTGGGCGATGAATTGTGAATGCATGGGCATCGCGTCGGCGCACTGTCCCACCACGTTCTCGATGCTGGCCATGAAGCCGGCAAGGTCGCTATCGGGCATCTGGTCCACCAGGGGATGATGCGTGCGTGGCACGATGCCCTGCCCCACCATCACCTGCACCCAGCTGACATCGGCGAACATTTCCTCGGCGTTGCGGAAGAAACGGCCACTGTCGGCGAAGAGGTTGATGTTGTCCTGCAGGCTTTGCGGGATATCCATCGTGCGGCACTGGTTCCAGAAATCGGTGTCGGTGCGCTCGGTGGCCTTGTAGTGCAGGATCAGGAAATCGCGGATGCGTTCGGATTCGAACGTCACCTGATCGTTGTAGCGGTCGATCAATACCTGCGAGAAATCCCGTTCCGGGAAGAGTTTCAACAGCCGCGTGATACCCGACTGGATCATGAAGATGCTGGTGGATTCGAGCGGTTCCATGAAACCGCTGGCCAGGCCAATCGCCACCACGTTCCTGTTCCAGGGCTTCTTGCGCAAGCCGGTAACGAAGCGCAGCGGGCGTGGATCGGCCAGCGCCTCGCCATCCAGGCGCGAGAGCAGTTTTGCCGCGGCCTCGTCGTCGGAAATGTGCTTGCTGGAGTACACATAGCCATTGCCCGTGCGGTGCTGCAGCGGAATGCGCCACTGCCAGCCGGCCTCGCGCGCGGTGGAGCGCGTATAGGGCGTGGGTTCGCCGACATTCGCGCACGGCACTGCCATGGCGCGGTCGCAAGGAAGCCACTGGGTGTATTCGTCGTAGCCTGTTTTCAGCGCCTGTTCGATCAACAGGCCGCGGAAGCCCGAGCAATCGATGAAGAGCTCGCCTTCGATGCGCTCGCCGCTTTCAAGCTTCACCGCGTCGACGAAACCCGAGATCGGGTTCAACTCGACGCCCAGGATCTTGCCCTCCGTACGCTTGACGCCCAGCAGCTCGGCGTAATTGCGCAGGTATTTTGCGTATAGCCCGGCGTCGAAGTGATACGCGTAGGCCACGCTCCCCAGGGGCGAATTGGCCGGTACATCAAGCCCGGGAGCCATGAACTTGTTCTTCACCGCCGCCATGGAATTCACCGAATACGGGCCAAGATTCGTCTTCGCCATGCCCTTGTGCATGGCCTTGATCCAGTATTGGTGGAACGGCATCAGGCCAACCTCATGCCCCATGCTGCCGAAGCCATGAATGTAGCTTTCGCCCATGCGCAGCCAATCGACGAACTGGATGCCGAGCTTGAAACTGCCGAACGTCTTGCGGACGAAATCCGCCTCGTTGATGCCCAAGAGGTTGTTGAAGAGCTTCAGGTGCGGGACGGTGGCCTCGCCCACGCCGATGATGCCGATCTCGTCCGATTCGATCAGGCGGATCGATACGCTCTTGCCCAAGGTGCGGGAAAGCGCGGACGCCGCCATCCAGCCGGCCGTACCGCCGCCGACGATGACGATATTCCTGATGGCCGGATCAGTCATGGCATGAAGTCCTTCGGGAGAGACGGTTACATGGTGCCACTTAAAACGAGGCCCGCGCGATGGCGGGCCTCGTCCTTAAGCGGTTGTCGCGGCGTTTAGAACTTCAGGCCCACGGTGAACCTCGCCGTGCGCGGCACGAAGACGATATTGCCGTGCTTGTCGTAGGTCACCGGGTTGCTGTTCAACACACCGTTCGAACCGTAGTTGGTAACCACCGCGGCAGGATCGAAGTTCTTCCAGTTGAACACGTTCAAGATGTCGAAGCGCATATAGGCCGCAACATCGCCCCAGATCTTGAAGTCCTTGGTGGCCTGCAGGTCGACGTCGCGGTAGCCGAAGATATTGCCACCGAACAGGAATTTGCTGCCACCGGGGACGAAGGTCTTCGGGATGCCAGCTTCGCCGTTCGGTCCGATCAGGCCGTAGTTGGCAACGGCGTTATACGGCGTGGGCGTGGCCAGCGTGAGCTTGGCCGAGAAACTGAAACCCCACGGGCCGTCGATCGCGCCGGTAGAGACAAAGCGATGCTTGGGCGCCGCGTTCGACAGGATGAATGGATAATTGCCGATAAGCTCTTCGTCGAACGAGTAGTGCTCGTTGATGTCCCGGTTCTGGTAGGCGCGGGTGTAGGTATAGGCGAACGTCGTGCTCCAGCCCGACTCCTTCGTGTACGGCTTGCTGGCCGACAGCAGCACCTGGGTAGTACGGGTACGGATGCCGTTGTTGCCGATGATCAGGCTGCCGAAGCCCGGCACACCGTTGTTCCACGGCTGGCCACCGTTCTGGAAGAACGAGCCATCGGGGAAGCGGTTGCCCAGGGTGAAGGCGAAACCGTCGTAGCTGAGCACGCGGGTGACGGTGGCGTCGGTCTGCCAATCGCCTACCTGGTTGCTCATGCCCAGGCTGTACTGGTCGGAGTACGGGGCCTTGAGCTTGTTGTTCATCATGTCGATCTCCTGTCCGGTGTTGGACGAGGAGAACTGCGACTGCAACAGCTGCAAGCCATTGGTGCCCAGGTACGCCGGGTTCCAGGCAATGCAGTTGGACGCCGTGAGGTCGCACGGGCGCTCGGCGGTGTTGAAGTTCACCTGCTGGATGGGAATGGCCGACTTGGTCTGCTCCAGCTGCAGGTAGTCGTACAGGTTGCGGTCGTACGAACGGCCCGCACCGCCGTGGATCACGTGCGCCTCGTCACCGAAGAGGTCGTACGAGAAGCCCAGGCGCGGCTGCCATTCCTTGTTGTAGGGATGGCGATTCTTGCCGTTGCTGATGTAGTCGTTGATGTTGACGCCACCCTTGGCCAGGGTCTGCGCGTAGGTCTGGCCGGGGAACTGGCCCTGAGCCGCCGGGTCGAGCTGGTTGAAGGCATCGACGACGTTGGCCGGGGTCACCCAATCAACGTAAGACGGCGTGCGCTCCAGGTCCCAACGAACGCCAAGGTTCAGGGTGAGCTTGTCGGTAACCGCCCAGTCGTCCTGGATGTAACCACCGTACTGCTTGCTCTTGGTTTCCGAGATCGGGTTAAGGCCAGCCACCGGGTTGGAGAAGTTCACCTGGTACGGATCAGCCTGCGTACCCGTGTCAGTCACGTCGTAGGAGAACTGCGGATTGACGTTGCCGGCATCCTGCGCGTGCAGGGTCACTTCCTTGTACTTCCAGCCCAGCTTTACGGTGTGGTCGCCGTGCCACGACAAATCATTGAAAGTGATGTCGTCGGACAGTGACGGACCTTCCTGTCCCTTGATCTGGGTGGCCAGCGGACCGGCAGAGCCCGTATTGAGCACGCCGTTGTTGTCGCCTTGGGGGCGATAGTTGTACACCGCGCCGTTGCCGAAGTTCAACGGCGTCGGATCGTTGGAGGCATTCTCGTAGGTGGCGTTCAACTCGTTGAAGTAGTTGTCGCCGCTGTGCTGCCAGCGGAACAGGCCGCGGGTGTCGTGGTTCTCGGTAACGATCGAGGCGGAGCGGGCCTGGCCCGTGCCGATGTTGTCGGCCTGGTCCTCGCGGCGCACCTGGGTGGAGATCTCGATACGGTCGCGATCGGTCAGCTCCCAGTCGATCTTGCCGAAGTACAGCTTCTCGTTGAACGGCAGGTCAGCCGGTCCGAGCTCGGCGGCGGCGGAAGCCGGCAGCAACTGCGCGATATTGGCCGGCGCCTGGCCGCCCGGCGTGACAGTGATGGGCGTATCGAATTTCTTTTCTTCATAGGCGATGAAGAAGTGCATCTGGTCCTTGATGATCGGACCACCAAGGGCAAAGCCGTATTCCTTCTCCGAGGAACGAGCCTTGTCGGCGCCCGGGGCCTCTTCGCCCGCGGTGCGGCTGCGGTACTTGTCGGAAGTGTAGGTGTCGAACACCTCACCGTGGAATTCATTGGTGCCGGACTTCGTCTCGGCGGTCACCGCGGCGGACGACACCTGGTCGTACTCGGCCTTGTAGTTGGTGGTGATCACCTTGTACTGGCCAATCGCCAGCTGCGGGAACGGGTTACCCTGGCTGTTGATCTGGCCGGACACGCCGCCTTCCTTCACGTAGCTCTTCTGGCCAACACCGTCGATGAACACGTTCACCGAGCTGTTGTTCATCGCGCCGCCACGCAGGCTGGTGTGGCCGGCGGAGTCGACGTTGAACGCCATGCCGGGCACGGTATCGGCGAACTCCAGGAAGTTGCGCGACACCTGCGGGATGGTCTGGATCTGGTGCAGCGAGATGGTCTGGCCCACTTCCGGGGTCTTGACCTCGTTGAGCGTGCTGGCCGAAACGGTCACGCCCTGCAGGCTCGTGGCGTTGGCGGCACCAGGAGCTGCGGCAGCTTCCGCGGTGAGGTTCAACGTGGCGGTGGAGGCCACCGTCAATGTCACCTGCTTCTCGGTGCCCGGGCCGGCATCCACGGTATAGGTGGCCGGCGGCAGGCCGATGATGCCGTAGGAGCCATCCGCGCCCACCGTCGCTTTGCGCACCAGGCCCGTGTCCGGGTTCTTGACCGTTACGGTCGAGCCCGGTGCGGCCTTGCCGCGCAGGTTGGCGGTGGCCGTCTGCGCGAAGCCGACGGTCGGCGCGATGGCGATCGCGGTCACGGACGCGGCGATCACGCTGGCCAGGATCTTCTTGCGGAACTTAACTGCGGTGCTCATGGCTCCCCTCCCAAAATGGCGATACTTGAAGTGTCTTGTTGTCTGGCCCAGGTCGGGCGGGTATCAGGCATCGGCGCCAGTCCCGTCGTCATCGACGGCGAACGCCTGTTTGTTGTTGTGTCTTGCTGCCTCATGCCTCGGTGCCCTCCCCATGCCGCGGGTCAGTGGTACGTCGGTCCTGTCGGTGCTGCCGGTCCTTTATTTCTTGTCTTACTGAATTCAACTGGCGGCGCTGTCCCGTTAAGGGATGCGACGCCCGGTCAGGCGCCGGTGGGCGGTGCGTGTCGTCGTCGCGACGGCGCCGAACCGCCGCACGAGGCGCGGACCACCAGCTCGGTGCCGGCCACGTGGCGCGGCGGCACCACCATGTCCTCACCCGATTCGATCATCTGCGCCAGGCGCTCCATAGCCGTCTCGCCGAGCTCGGCGATGCGCACGCGCACCGTGGAGAGCGGCGGCGATACATAGCGCGCCATCGGGATATCGTCGAAGCCGCCCACGGCGATGTCGCCGGGAACGTTCACGCCGGCCTCGGCCAGGGCGGAAAGGCAGCCGATGGCCATCATGTCGTTGGCCGCGAAGATCGCGTCCGGACGGGGATTCATGCCCAATATCGCCTGGGCGGCGCGGAAACCGGACTCTTCGCTGAAATCGCCGTTGATGATCAGCTGGTTGGCGCCCAGGCCATTGGCCTCCAGCGCCTCGCGGTAACCGTTCTCGCGCTCGCGCACATCGTTGTTGGCCTCGGGGCCGGCAATGAAAACGATGCGGCGGCGGCCGTGGTCCACCAGGTGCTGCACCATCGCGCGGGCACCGCCGCGGTCATCGATGTCCACCACGGCGTGCCGATGCCCGGGCACGTGGGTATTGATCAGTACCGCCGGCGTGGGCGTGGGCATGTTCTGTTCGATGAAGGCTTCATCGGCGTGCGGCGTCATCACCAGGAAGCCATCCACCCGTCCCTGCATCGCGCGCAAGGCCGTTGCCGCTTCCTCGGCGTCGCCGTGGGAGCTGGAGACCAACAGGTGCAAGCCCCGGGCGCGCGCGGCGAGGTCAATGCCGCGGATCAGTTCGGAGAAGAAGGCGCCGTGCAGATCCGGCAGCAACGCACCGATGGTATGGGTGCGGCGGGTAATCAGGCTGCGGGCGGCGCTATGGGGTACGTAGCGCAGGCGCGCAGCCACTTCACGGATGCGCTGCTGGGTTTCGGCGGTGACGCCGCCATGGCCGTTCAACGCGCGCGACACCGAGGCCACGGACACGTTGGCCATGCGGGCGACATCTTTGATCGTCACACTCACGCGTTCGAAACCCCGATGCGACCCTATCCGGGTGCTGTGGCGCGGAACGTAAACGTTTTCATGGGGGTTTGTAAAGCAATCGAAAAATGGCCGTTGGTGCGTTGCCACGTAAACGCTTACATGGACCTGCAAGAACCTGCAGGTTTAGCGATAACTGTCTGATTTGAATGATGTATAGGGCACGTGAAAAGGCTGCTGCACTGCAACGCGAAATGTTAGCCGGCAACAGCCCACACACTGTTCATATCGCCGCTTCGCGCACGTCGCGCGGTGGCCCGGGCCAGGCTTGCGAAACCCACGGCCATGCCGATGCAAGTGATGTTCACCGCCAGGGCCGCCCCGCCGCCTTCCACGCGCAGGCCATGCAAGGCGATATCGGCAATGGCCACTGCCAGGCTCAGGGCGGCCGTCAGCCACAGCAGATCCACTGCCGCGCGTGCGGGCCGTCGCCACAGCGTCCATCCGAACGCGGCGGCCAGTGCCACGAAAAACACCGGCTTGACGATCATCGTGGCGTCGGCGCCAGAAGCTGCCGCCACCAGGTTGGCGCAGAACGTCACCGCGATGGCTGCGCACGAGCCCAGGCACAGCCCCACCGTAGCCGTCGCCATCGCGCGCACCTTCAGCGGCTGATCGGCTGAGCGGCGCTTGCGCCGCGATTCGATATACAGAAGGTTGCCCGAGTAGAACAGGAAGGCACCGGCCAGCCCCAGCAAGAAGTACAGCCACTTCACCGCGGTGCCGCCGAAGGTGCCGAAGTGCAGGCCAAAGATCGCCGCATAGGTCGCATGGTTGGCGTCGCGCGCGCCAGTCACCTGCACGCGCAGCACGCGTCCGTCCACCGCGCTCAGGGCCACGCTTCCGTATTCGCCCAACGTTTTTCCTGAGCGTCCGCGCACTTCCACCGCTGCGTTGCGATCGCCGTACTGCAGGTAACGCATGTAATCGGGATCGAAGCCTTCCGCCCCCGAGGCCAGCGCCACGGCGCGCGCCTTCTCCACGGCCACATGCGGTGGCAGCATCGGCGCTTGCACCTTGCTGGCGGTGATCGTTGGGCTGGCGCCTGTAAGCGAATCTTCCAGCGGCACGAGCTTGCCGTCGAAGGCCATCACGTTGAAGGCCACCATGGCGATGGTCATCAGGCAGATCAGCGCGCCGGTGATGGCGAAGATCACATGGAAGGGCAGGCTAAGGATGCCGATCACGTTGTGGGCGTCCTGCCACAGGCGTTTGAGGTTCCTGCCCGGACGCAACGCGAAGAGGTCCTGCACCAAGTGCGGCAGATGGATAAGCACGCCGCTCAGCAGCGCCACGCCGTAGACGATGGACACCAGGCCCATCAGGTAGATGCCAAGCTCCGGGATGCCCAGCGTGTAGTGCAAGGAATAGACGAAGTCGGCCAGTCCTTCGCGCTCATCGTCCTCGCCTCGCGGCTTGGCATCGTCCAGGCCCTGAACGTGCCAGTCCTTGTCGAACCAGTACACCGCCACTTCGTGCGAAGGATGATCGCCGGGCAAGGTCATGCCGATCTGCGCGCGCGCGGCCGGATGTTCGTCCACGATCTTCGCCATCAGCGCATCGCCGCGCGCGACCAGGTTGGTGGACACCGCCGGCGGATGCGGCACCGCCCAGGTATCGATCTCATCGTGGAATACGCTCAACGCACCTGCGTAGAACGCGATGAACAGCGCGAAGCCCGCGATCAGCCCGGTCCAGGTGTGCAGCTCCGTCAGCCGACGGCGCGTTTCTGCCCTCACGAAGGCAGGCCCGGCAGCGTGCGCTGGGCGATCCACAACGCCGCGAAAGCCGCCAGGTTCGCCACAGCCATCCAGCCCCAGGCGCGCGAGGCGGTGCGATACAGGAAGGCGGCCAGGATCAGCACCATATAAAGAGGAAAGAACACGACCACCGCCGGCACCAGCACGCGGATGCTGCCGCCAGGCCAGCACAGCACGGCAAGCCCGGTAAGGGCGATGGCCAGTGTCAGGCCCAACAGGACGCCGGCGAGGCTGCGGCCGATCACGGTTGCCGCTCCCGGGCGGAGGCGGGTTTAAGCCACCACGCCACGTAGGGAAGGGTGATCCCGCCGAGCATCAGCGCCGACAGGGCGCCGAAAATGCCGGGAAGGGTGTCGATGGAGGCGATCGCCAGCGCCAGCGCCGCCACGGCAAGGACCCAGCCGGCCATGCGCGCAGCCCGCCCGGCACGCCGGGCCAGCAGGCGCTGCTGGGTGCTGGCGATGTACCAGAAGGCCGCGGCCGAGGAGGCCAGGAGGATGGCGAAAATGATCATAACGAGAATTATTCTCGTTTAGAGGTCGCTTTTCAAGAGCACGGCCCCTCGAAAGCGCGTCGGCGGCCCTTCGGGACGACTGCCCCACAACTATTTTGCTTTGCCTGTCGATCCAGCGCTCTGCCGTTCGACGTAAGGACAGAACCCGCGCTCCAGTCCATGGGCATGCGGAGGTGGTACCCACCGCTACAAACTGGGATGGACTTATGTCGCAACGTGAGTCACTGAATCGGGCCGCATCAGCGAAGGATGGTGAAGCGATCACCGTCTTCGGCGAAGGACGGGGGTTCCGGGTCGTCTGGCTGCTGGAGGAGATGGGGCTGCCGTACCAGCTCAGGCCGGTGGATCTGTTGGCCGGCGTCGAGGATGACGCAGAGTTCCTGGCGATCAATCCCGCCGGCTTCATTCCAGCGATGCGGGACGGCGACGTCACGATGGTCGAGTCCATTGCGATCATGGAATACCTGATGGCCCGCTACGGGCCGACGCCACTCGCACCCGGACCGCACGACCCTGCCTTCCCCGCTTACCAGCAATTCCTTCACTTGGGCGAAGCCGGTCTCGCCGCCTCCATCTACTTCGTCGTTGGCGCGCGCAATTTCGCGCCAGCGTCCGAGCGGCAGAACTGGAGCGCTGGCCAGGCGCTGGAAGTTTTCGAGAGCCGGTTGATGCTGGTCACGCAGCAGCTTGCGCGCACGCCCTATCTTGCCGGCGAGACGTTCACGGCGGCTGACATTTCGGTGGCCTATGCCCTGGGGTTGGCCCGAAGAAGTGGAGGCATCACCCTCGGCGAGGCAGAGCAATCCTATATGGCCCGCATGAGCGCACGCGAAGGCTACCAGCGGGCCATGAATACATGTCACGCCACGAGGGCGTGGCTTGCTCAAGCGCCCATTCAATGATGTGAAACACGACAGCCAACCTTGGAGACAACCATGAGAAAGCTAGTGCTGAAGATGTCCATATCCCTGGACGGCTTTGTCGCCGGACCGAACGGCGAGCTCGACTGGATGTTCCGGTCGTCGGCCCCCGATTCCAGGGCGTGGACCCTCGGTACGCTTGCCGAAGCTGGCGCACACATCATGGGCAGCCAGAGCTACGGCGACATGGCGGCGTTCTGGCCCTATGCGGAAACGCCGATGGCAGCGCCGATGAACGACGTCCCCAAGGTGATTTTTTCGAAAACGGGAATCAAGGACGGTGCGCTGGCGGATCGGCTGACGAAGACGTTCGCCGAAGCTAAGGCACTCAGTGCGAAGCAGCATGGCGTTACGCCAACAGATGCCGTTCTTAAGTCGTGGACCGAACCCACGGTGGCACGTGGCGATCTCGCGGAGGAAATTCGCCGGCTGAAGGAACAGCCGGGCAAGATCATCCTTGCCCATGGAGGCGCCCGCTTCGCGCAAAGCCTCGTCGCCTCCGGGCTGGTTGACGAGTATCGACTGGGCATTCATCCCATCTTACTGGGCCAGGGCTTTCCACTGTTCTCCAAACCGCATAGCCCGGTCGATCTGAAATTGATCAGCATGACCACTTTCAGCACGGGCGTTGTGGGGGCAATCTACCGGCCGGCATAGGAGAATTTCCATGGCTAAACTTATCTACGGATTGAACCAGTCCCTGGATGGCTACATCGACCACCAGGCATTTGCGCCGGGTGCGTCGCTCTTTCGCCACTTCATAGAGCAAGTGCGCAACCAGACCGGCATGGTGTACGGCCGCGGCATGTACGAGGTCATGCGTTACTGGGACGAAGACTTGCCCGATTGGGATGCGGCGGAACGCGAGTTCGCAGCGGCGTGGCAAAGCAAACCGAAATGGGTCGTGTCACGCTCGCTTAAGTCAGTCGGCCCGAACGCCACCCTTGTCGCCGATGACGTCGAGGCGGCGATGCGGCGGTTGAAGACAGAACACCCCGGGGAGATCGAAGTCGCCGGCCCAGACCTGGCGCGAAGCCTGGGCGATCTTGGCCTCATCGACGAGTATCAAATCTACCTTCACCCCGTCGTGGTTGGCAGCGGCAAACCGTTCTTCGCAGGCCCTAGGCCGCCGCTGCGCCTCGTGGCCAACGAGTTGATCGTCGAGAACGTGATCAGGCTGACGTACGTTCCTGGCTAGTGGCGCGGCATCGGCTACTTTTGAGCATCATCCGATCGGCTTTGCCATCCAACTTTGAGACCATTCGGATGGAACTGCGCCTGATGTTTCTGGGATCATTCGTGGGTTGCCAAGACATCGGCAACCGGGTGTAGAAACCCATCACCAAGTCGGGCCCCGCAACTTCGGTTGCGGTGTTCGATTATTCCGTCATTTGGCGGGCGACCAGGCGGGCGTAAGCCCGGCCGGACTTGGTGCGGTTTTCTACCCTGGCTCGCCCGCCGCCCTCACCCTTAAAGCAGGCAAGATGCGTGGCGAGTCATTGAGGGCGAATGGACGCGCCTGGCGTGCTCACGCGTGCTCTGCACCACCGGTAACGTTCGACACCAGGGGCACTGGTGCGACGCCGGGCGCGTTCATTCGCCTGATTCGTTGGGATAGCTAGAACAATGTCGACCAGCCGCCAAGGAGACGTAAAGATCATGCACCTTACGCCTTCCTTCCGACGAGTTGAATCGACGCGCATACGCGGTTCCTGTTCAACAGAAGAGGAACGAACGCGAAAGCCATTCCAAGAAATGCCAAGGCAAGAACCACTAGCGAGTCGACGCTCACCAGAAGTAGCGCCGCCAACGCGGCGCCCAAGGGGTCGGCTCCCCAATTGACGAATCTCGACGCCGACGCAACGCTTCCAACCATATGCTGCGGGGATCGCTCCTGGCGAAGAGTGGTCTCTGCAATGACATTCACCAAAATCGCCACTTCCCATGCCACGAAAGTCACGCAGATAAATGCGGGCGCGTACCTCGGGACGAAGGCAGCAATAATCAGCGGAATTCCAGTTGGGAGCAGACTGGTCATGGACCATATCGCTGCTTGATAGGCGCCATAGCGACCAATAACAAATGGCGCGACGAATGCCCCCATGCTGCCACCAACTGCTGTGATGAAGAAAATCGCAGCGACGCCGGCAACGGAAATACCCGGCACTTTCAGTGCGTAGAAGGTGAACACCGCGAAGAAGGCCGCAATTGTAGGCGGTCAACCGGTACGCGATTCAGGTCGGAATGCTGCTTCAAATAGCTTCCTTGAATGCCACGGCGGATTTGCGATGCAACACCTGATGCGTACGGCAGCGCGACTATAGATCGATCTAACCCTCGATCTGCTTATGCCGCAATGCAACATGTGAAGCGCATGTATATGTGCCGAAAATCAATAACCTGACTACGTCACATTTAGTTTATCTCGTGGCAAAAAATCGTTGACATCGTTGTCATCGGCCCGGAAGAATCGACTCATGGGGTGGCCGATAAGGGGCTCCCGGGGCCTGTTCCGTCGGCGTCCCCACGACCGGGCGGCAGGCAGGCAACACATCACGCAAGACCGATCGACGCGACCACTGGCGACTTGAAGCCCGTGCGCTCTCGTTCGGCCCGAAAAACGGAGATCCACATGCGCCTTCGCTACAACGCCCTTTCCCTCGCCGTCGCCGGCCTCCTCGCCTCGGGCGGCTCGTTTGCCCAGGACGCCACCAGCCAGCCGGTGCCAGCGCCCGCCTCGTCCAGCACCGCTCCAGTTCCGCCGGCGGCCAGCCAGGATCCGAACGCTGCCAAGGGCGCCACCCCAGGCCAGGCGCAGACGCTTTCCACGGTCACCGTCACCGGTATCCGCGCCAGCTTGCAGAAGTCGCTGGAGCTGAAGCGCAACGCCGACTCGATCGTCGACGCCATCTCCGCCGAGGACGTAGGCAAATTCCCCGACACCAATGTCGCCGAATCGCTTTCGCACCTGCCGGGCATCAGCGTGGACAGGAATTTCGGCGAAGGCGACAAGGTAAGCATCCTGGGCACGGACCCCGCGTTGAACCGCTTGCTGCTGAACGGACAGACGCTCGCTTCCACCAACTGGACGAGCGATCCGAACAACCCGGACAGCCGCAGCTTCGATTACAGCCTGCTTACTTCGGAAATCATCGGTAACGCGCAGGTCTACAAGACACCGCAGGCGAAGATCGACGAAGGAAGCATCGGCGGCACGGTGATCGTGAACACGCGCAAGCCGCTGGACCTCAAGCCCAACACGCTCACCGGCACCGTGAGCTACGGCTACAACGACCGCGCCGATACCGGCAAGCCGAATGCATCGGCGCTCTATAGCTGGCACAACGACGAAAAAACCTTCGGCATCCTGGGATCGGTGATGCATTCGGACCGAATCATCGACCGCCAAGGCACGGAAGTTTTCGGCTATCAGAGGGTCAACGACCCTACCGATACCAATCCTGACCATCAGTTCGCACCAGGCGTGGTGGCGCCGGGCGCCACGGGCGTCTATCCCACGGCGATCAACAGCGCCTGGTTCCAACAGGAGCGCAAGCGCGATGGCGTATCCACCGGCATCCAGTGGAAGCCCAACGAAGGTTTCGAGCTGAATTTCACCGGGCTGTATGTCACCGAGAAGTTCAACAACTACAACCAGAGCCGCTACGGCGACTGGTCCGGTAGCGCGCCCGCCGCCACGGCGCTTGGCATCACCAACGGCGTGGCAACCAGCGGCACGTACGGCGCCACCGCGCCCACTTATCTGGATGGTTACGAGCGCGAGTCGAAGGTAAACACCGGTACCGCGCAATTGCGCGCCGACTGGTACGGCGATGGCTGGACGGCCTCGAGCCAGGTGGGCTACACCGGTTCCACCGGCGGTTCGCAAGGCATCTATAACGTGCAGTTCCAGGGCATGGGCGGCTACAGCTGGAACCTGGACGGCCAACACCCGCAGATCAACTACAACACGCCGCCCACCGATGCGAACGCGATGCTCGCGCACGGCGCGGGCTTCAGCTATGCGCCAAGCTACGATCGCGAACGCTATTTCCAGGCCGATTTCAGTCACGACGTGTCGTGGGGACCGATGAACCAGGTGGAGGTGGGCGTGAAGGCGTCCAACCACTACAACGGCCAGACCGGCTACGCCGCCACCATTCCCTCGCCTGATGGCAGCGGCGTGACCCTGGGCGACGTGGCGGGTAGCGGCACACCCGATGGTTTCCTGGATGGGCTGGACGGTACGCCTTCCATGAAGGACTGGACCACCATCAGCAAGCTTGGCCTGAAGCACTACGTGCAAAGCCTGGGCACCGATGCGCCGATGGACCCGAAGGCCACCTATAGCATCCAGGAACAGAACCGCGCCTTCTACCTGCAGGGTGATTTTGCCGGCGATAACTACCGCGGCAACATTGGCGTGCGCTACTACCACACGCGCGACACGGTGAACGGCTACAACAGCATCGGCGACAACACCTACGCCCCGGTGGACAAGCACAGCGCGTACAACGGCTGGCTGCCCTCGTTCAACATCGCCTACGATCCGATCGAGGATCTGACCCTGCGTTTTGCCGCTTCCAAGGCCATCGCCCGGCCGCGCTACCAGGAGATGACACCTTATGTCGCGCTGGACGACCGCACGCTCACGGGGTCTGGCGGCAACACGGACCTGAAGCCCTACAAGTCGACCAACTACGATGCCTCGGCCGAATGGTATTTCTCGGAGAACAGCCTGGTGTCGGCTGAATTCTTCTTCCGCCGGATCTCCGGGTACATCCTGAACACCAATGTGCCCGAGGTGTTCTTCAACCACACCAACAATGTCAACGACACTTACCAGATGGAGATCCCGGTGAACGCCGGGGTGGCCAAGGTGAAGGGCGTGTCGCTCACCTACCAGGGGAATTTCGGTGGCGGTTTCGGCATGTTGGCCAACTACACCTACTCCGATGCCAGCACCAGCAACGACTTCCCGCTGCCGTACAACTCGAAGAACTCGTTCAACCTGAGCCCCTACTTCGAGCAGGGTCCCTGGAGCGCGCGGGTGACCTACAGCTGGCGCTCGGCGTACTTCACCCAGATCGCCCAGTTGCAGTCGCAGCAGATCACGGGCATCTTCCGTGAACTGGATGCTTCCATCGGCTACCAGGTAAACGACCACATGCGCGTGTCGCTGGACGGCACGAACCTGCTGGACGAAACCTACTTCGTGTACAACAACACGCCGGCCCAACCGCTTAACGCGTACAAGAATGGACGGACCTATATGCTGAGCCTTGGCTTCAAGCTATGAGATCCCACAGGGGGACGCTACTGCTGGCATGCATGTGGCTGGTCGGGGGACCGGCCCTCGCCGACGGCGTGACACGCCAACCGCTGGACCAGGGCTGGCAATTTCGTCTGGCCGCAAGCTCGACCGCAGCCAAAGACCACGCCGACGCCACGACCTGGATGCCCGCGCAGGTCCCGGGCAGCGCGCAGACGGACCTGCTTGCCCTGGGCAAGGTGCCTGATCCTTACTACCGCGACAACGAAGCCGCCCTGCAATGGGTCGGTCTAACCGACTGGGATTACCAGCTCACCTTCGACGCAGGCGCCAAATCCGCTGCCGGTGAGCACGTGGAACTGGTGTTCGACGGGCTGGACACATTTGCCGACGTCGAACTCAATGGCAAGCCGCTGCTCAAGGCCGACAACATGTTCCGCCAGTGGCGGGCGCCGGTGGAGAAGTCCCTGCACCCCGGGTCGAACACGCTGGTGGTGCATCTGCATTCGCCGATCGCACGCCTGCTGCCGTGGCTTCTCAAGCAGCCTTATGCCCTTCCCGGGGAATTCGATACCGCCTTCGGTGACGAGCCGAAGGGCAAGCAGACCTCCAACTACGTTCGCAAGGCCAACTACCAGTACGGCTGGGATTGGGGCCCGCGCTATGTGACGGTGGGCATCTGGCAGCCGGTGTGGCTGGAGCGCTGGCAGGGATGGAAGCTTGAAGACTTCCACGTGGCGCAGTCCCGGGTGGATGCGGATGTTGCCGAGCTTCAGGCCCAGTTTGATGTCCGCGCCGACAAGGCCGGCCCGGCCGAAGTGCATGTGGCATGGACGGCACCGGACGGGACAAAGGGCGAAAATAGCCAGCAGGTGATGCTCGTTGCCGGCCAGAACCACCTGTCCATGCCCGTGCATATCGACCATCCGCAACGCTGGTGGCCGGTAGGTTACGGAGCACCGAATCTCTACCACTTCGATGCCACCGTGTCGGCCAACGGCAAGGAAGTCACCTCCGTGTCCCGCGACACCGGCCTGCGCACGATCGAACTGCGGCGCGACAAGGACAAGTGGGGCCGCGGCTTCGCCTTCGTGGTGAACGGCGTGCCCATTTTTGCCAAGGGCGCCAACCTCATTCCGTTCGATAGCTTCCCAAGCCGCGTCACCGATGCACGCATGCAGTCGGTCTTGCAGTCGGCCGTCGATGCCAACATGAACATGTTGCGCATGTGGGGCGGCGGCACGTACCAGAGTGACGCCTTCTACGCGATGGCCGATCGCATGGGGTTGATGATCTGGCAGGACTTCATGTTCGGCGGCGCCATTCCGCCTTATGACAAGGCTTTCCGCGACAGCGTGCGCATCGAGGCCACCGAACAGGTGCGTCGCCTGCGCGACCATCCCTCCATCGTCTTGTGGGCTGGCAACAACGAAGTACAGACCGGCTGGGAATCGTGGCCCGACCGCGAAGAGCTGCGCAAGGCCATCCCCAAGGAAGAAACCGCGCGCATCGAGAACGGCATGCGCGAGCTCTTCGACCATACGCTGCGCGGCGTGGTGACAGACTTAAGCCCAGGTGTGCCGTACTGGGCGAGCTCCCCCAGCACTGACTACGAAGGCAAGGCCAACGTCGAGACCGACGGCGATTTCCACTCCTGGGAAGTGTGGTCGGGTTCGAAACCCATTGCTCATTACCTGGATGCCACGCCACGCTTCCAGTCCGAGTACGGCCTGCAGTCGTTCCCGGTGATGGCCACGCTTGAGAGTTTCGCCAAGCCCGAGGACATGGCCGCCGAATCCACCGTGATGCGCGCGCACCAGAAGTTCGACAAGGGCAACGGCAACCAGCGTCTTCTTCTTTATATTCGCCAGGAGTATGGCGAGCCGAAGGATTTTCCCTCTTTCGTGCATTTGAGCCAGCTGATGCAGGCCGAGGGCATCGAACTTGCCGCCGAACACCTGCGTAGTGCACGGCCACAAAGCATGGGTTCGATGTACTGGCAGCTCAACGATGTCTGGCCCGGGGCATCGTGGGCGAGCGTCGACTACTTCGGCCGCTGGAAAGCGCTTCAGTACCGCGCGCGGCATTTCTATGCGCCGGTGGACGTGGTGCCCATCCGTCGTGACGGCAGCACCCAGGTATCGGTGGTGTCCGACCGTACGGAGGTTTTCGATGCACAACTGCGCACGCGGGTGATCGACTTCGATGGCCGCGTGTTGCGCGACGATACCCGGCCCGTGCACGTTGAGAAGCTGGCCAGTACGCCGGTAACTACTACTACCGACGCTGGTTTCCTCGGCAAGGCCGATCCGGCACGCACCGTGGTTTCCTTCGATCTGATCGAGCATGGCACCGTGGTTGCGCACCATCTGTTGTACTTCGGCGCCGCCCGCGAACTGAAGTTGCCCAAGCCGGATATCGAAGCGACGCTTCACAAGGATGGCGGATCGATCGTCGTGACCGTACGCGCCAAACGCCTGGCACGCGGTGTATGGATCGATTTCGGCGATCTCGATTCACGACTGTCAGACAACGCCTTCGATCTACTGCCTGGCGAAAGCGCAGATATCCGCGTTTCAGGTAATGGAGACCTTGACGCGCTACGGCGAGCGTTGAAGGTTGAATCGGTAGTGGACTGGACCAAAGGCGGCGCGTCGCACTGAACGACGCCGGCGCCAGACAAGGCGACCGGCATGACGGACAAGCAGGTTTCGATGGCATGGGTGACCGCCGCGGCGAGCTTCGGCTTCGCCCTGGTGCAGCTGGATGTCTCCATCGTCAACGTGGCCCTGCCGCACATGGCGAGCGACCTTTCAGCTTCGACCGCCGGGCTGCAATGGGTGGTGGATGCGTATGCACTGCCCTTCGCCGCCTTTTTGCTGACGATGGGATCGCTGGGTGACCGCGCGGGCGCTCGAAAGGTGTACTTGGCGGGATTGGCCGTGTTCGCCGCGGCGTCGGTGGCCTGCGCGCTGGCGCCCACGCTGGCATGGCTGGTGGCAGGACGCGCGTTGCAGGGTGTTGGGGCGGCCGCGATGCTGCCTACGTCGCTGAGCATGGTGAACCACGCTGCAAAGGGCGACCGCAAGGCGCGCGCCAGGGGCGTGGCGTTCTGGACGGCTGCCGGCGCCGTGGCCATTGCCGCCGGTCCGCTGGTGGGCGGCCTGCTGGTGGGTACCGTGGGCTGGCGCGCGATTTTCCTGGTGAACCTGCCGTTCTGCCTGCTGGGCGCGTGGCTTACATGGCGCGTGCCGGCTGTGCCAGGAGATGGCTCGCGCGGTATCGACCTGAAAGGACAATGGCTGTCGATCGTCATGCTCACCGCGGCGATCACCGCGATCATCGAGTCGCGGCCACGCGGCGTACTGGATCCGCTGGTACTGGGTTGCGCTGTGGTGGCTGTGATGTGTGGGGTTATCTTCGTCCACGTCGAGCGCCGCGCAAAGGAACCGATGTTGCCGCCTTCGCTGTTCAAACGTGCGCAGTTCAACACGGCGATCGCGTTCGGGTTCGTGGTGAACCTCACGTACTACGGCGTGGTATTCATCCTTAGCCTTTACCTGCAGCGTATCCATGGATACAGCCCGATTCGCGCAGGCCTGGCCTATCTACCCCTCACCGCTACCTTCGGCGTTGTGAACATTGCCAGTGCTTGGTTGATCTCGTCGATGGGCCCACGCGTGTTGCTGACCGTGGGCGCGCTTCTTGATGCCGCGGGCTTCGTGATGCTGGCGCTGCTTACCGGCGACAGCAGCTATTGGGCGATGTTGCCGGGCTTCCTGTTGCTGCCTGCGGGCATGGGACTGGCGGTGCCGGCCATGACCACCAGCGTGCTGGAAGCGGTCGACGCGGCTTCCGCTGGCGTTGCCGGCGGTGTTCTCAACGCGGTCCGGCAAACCGGCGGCGCGATGGGCGTGGCCATGTTCGGGGCCCTGGCCGGGTCCGGCACCGAGCATCTGGCCGGTGGCCTGCGCCAGGCGTCGATCGTGTCGGTGGTGATGCTGCTGGCGGCGGCGGGGTTCGCCGCACGATACATGCGCCATGACGACGGGCAGAACGCAGCCAGGTAGCAGCACGGCTTGCCTGGTGTCAGGATGGGAGCCTTGTTTTCTTCCGTGGGATAAAGGAGGACTCATGAAAATCCTGCTGGTAGGTGCAAGCGGCACCCTGGGCATGGCGGTACGCAAGGAACTGGGCAACCGGCACGAGATCATCGCCGCCGGTCGCTCGTCTGGCGACGTTCGAGTGGATCTCACCGACGAGGCAAGCATCAAGGCCATGCTGGACAAGGTCGGCACCGTCGACGCCATCGCCAGTACCGCGGGCCATGTCACCTTCGCCCCGCTGGCTGAACTCGATGCCGCGGCGTTTGCCGTGGGCCTCAACGACAAGCTGATGGGACAGGTGAACCTGGTCCGGCATGGTGTTGCGCATCTTGTCGACGGCGGTTCGTTCACCCTGATCGGCGGCATCCTGTCGGAGCATCCGATCCTTGCCGGTGCGTCGGCAAGCATGGTGAACGCGGCCCTGGAAGGCTTCGTGCGCGCCGCCGCGATCGAACTTCCGCGCCGCATCCGCATCAACGTGGTGAGCCCCACGGTGCTGGTGGAATCGATGGACACGTACGGGCCGTTCTTCCGCGGCTTCGAGCCTGCCCCAGCGTTCCGCGTGGGGCTGGCTTACAGTCGCAGCATCGAGGGCGCGGCTACCGGACAGGTGTTGAAAGTCTATTAGGCCTCGGGCGGCTCGTCATTTGTTTCGCACTGGCACTTCGATGTAGCTGGTGGTCAGCCAACGAATGGATAACGGCGCGCCGGAATCCCGGGCGGTTTCGTCACTGACGTCCATGCCGGTGCCGTAGTTGATCTGTCGGCCGCTGTCCTTGATGACACTCAATACCATCACCAGGCGGCTCCCCGCCTGGAGTTGACGGCTCATCAAATGATTGCCCTCGACGATGAGATGCTGCTCCTGTCCGGGTATCAGAAGCTGACGATGCGTGCGATCCGCTGCATAGCTGGCGCGGGTCCAGAATTGGCTGAGCTGTACGTAACGGCCTTGTGAGGTGAGTTCGTACAGATCAATTTCGACGTCAAAGTCCTTTTTGTTGGTGATGAAGTCGAGCCGACCGGAAAAAAGGCCGCTCAGTTCGGTTGGCGCATCCAATGGCTGGCTGGTGAATGCAAGGCCGTTGCGCGTGTCGATGGCGGTGTCCACCACGCCGCCTCCCATCGGCGGCGGCTGCAGATCGCTTCGGTCGGCGAGGTTCACGGTAAGGGGGATGGCCTCGCCCTTTCCGGAAGGCGCCTTTTCATTGAGCGCGAGGCCATGGTCGTCCGCCGCGCCGTCGGCAAGATAGAAGCGCAGCTTGGCATTGCCCATGGCCGACAGGGATGGCGCATGTTTCCAGACGTTGGCGCCGGTCACCTCATAGTTGACCTTGTCTCCAAGCAACGCGGGCCTGGGCGCTCGCTTGAACACATAGTCGAACCACGCGTAGCGAACTTCGTACATGTCCAGCTGTGCCACCGGGTCGACGCTCAATCCTGCAAGGGTGTCGATCAGGTTGCCCTGCTCGTCCAGGACACCGTACTGCGCACCCAGGTGGTGATAGGGGCCGATCAGCAAATAGTGCTCCGACGTTGGCGCGTACTTCTCCAGCTGCTGGAAGTAGTAGATCGCAGCTCCCGGTCCGCCGTAGTAGTAGCCGGCTACTAGCAACACGGGAATGGTGACGCGCGAAAATTCCTTCCGGTACGGAATCATGCCCTGCCAGTAGCTGTCGTACGACGGGTGCGAAAGCCATTGGTTGAAGGTGGGGTTTGGCGACCCGTCGATTTTCTGCAGGTCGCGGTAGGCCCGGCCGCTTGCGTACCAGGCCTGGTCCAGATGCCGCCAGCGTTTGGTATCGCCGTAGACCGCCTGGTCGTTGAATTTCCCGTCGAGCGTGAAAAACGGCCACGGGTAGACGAAGCTCCAGAACACATTGCCTTCCATGGGAACGTCGATGCCGGGCCCAACGGGGGCGCTGGGCATGATGGCCTTCAAGGCCTTGGGCATGCGCTTGGCGGCCGCCCACTGGGTAAAGCCGTTGTAGCTACCGCCGTACATGGCCACGCGGCCGTCGCTCCACGGCTGGGTACTGATCCAGTCGATCAGGGTGCTGGCATCGTCCGCGTCCGTCAGGTAAGCCGAAGCCTTGCCGGGACTGCACACCTTGCCGCGCGTAAAGCCCGCGACGCCGACATAGTTATGCGCCGCCGACAGGCGTGCCCTTCCACGGATGGCTTCAGGGGAGGACGCGTAAACAGTGAACTCAAGCAGCGCCGGCAGTGGCCCTGCCTTTTTGGGGCGCATGACGTAGGCACAGACGCTGGCGCCGTTGCCTTCCTTGATCAGTACGTTTTCCTGCGTGACGTATCGGCGCGCGTCATCCTCCTGGATAAGCGCAGGCACGAGCGGTAAAGCCTCCCTGAAAACCGTGGCGGCCAGATAATCGGTTATCAGGCGAATGGCATCGGCTTGCTTGAGCGCTGACTGGCTCTTTGTCGCCTCCAGGTCCTCCTGAAAGGTCGCCTGGAGCTCCGCCGGATCCGTTACGGTGAACGTGCGTGCGACTTCGGCAGACGGCCAGTCGTCCAGCGTGGCGAAATGATCGCGGAATGCCTTGCTGTACGCCTGAGCGTGCTCAAGATGGCCGGCGGCCTCGTTCAGGCGGGCATCGGCATGAATCTCATACGGCACGGTGACCCATGCCGCGCGCGAGGGAATGACCTCCTGGCGGTGCAGCCGATCACGCAGATCCGCCATGCTGCGTAGTGCCTGTTCGTACCTGCCGGATACCAGTTCGATCCGGTAACGGCGGTCAAGGTTAGCCAGGCCGCGGTCGTCCGGAAGGTCGCGCAGCACCCGGGACGCCAGGTCTGCCATGTCCTTTTGCAAGATCGCCGGATCCGGCGCCGGCTTTGCCGTCCATGCATACGACTGCGCAAACGCAGGCAGGGGCATGGCCAGGGCGAGAACCAGCAGGGCCCTGGCAAGCGGCTGGGGCAAGGCAAATACTTTCATTGGATGATTGTCCCGGAGGTTCACATGCCCAGCCGGTGGCCGGGCCTGATGTCTAAGCCAGGGGAATCATTCCGGAGAGCCAGGGAAAATGGCCGGAAAATCGGCGAATGAACACGCCGGATCGGCGAACGGTCAAATGACGCGGTCGCGTAGCAGCCTGGCTCCCGTCCGGCTGGTGGAAATGGTCTGTCCGGTTTCCATGTGCAGGAGCAATCGTCCCCCGCCGGCGGGCTCCGCCCGGGCGATGCGATCGACGTTGACGATCCACGAGCGATGGACCCGGGCGTACTTGGCCGGATCGAGCGAGCGGGTGAAGTCCGCCAGAGTCATGCGGACCAGGTGCTTACCCGAAAGGGTCTGGACTTCGGCATAGTCGTCCGCACCAGCAATGCTCACCACGGTATCCATGTCGATCGGGCGAAGTTCGTCCCCGATCCGGACGAAATAGCGTGAAAGTTCAGGATCGGCACGGGTATCGCCGGACGGCGCATGCCATGGGGCATCCTCGGGCTGGGGAGTCAGCTCCGCGGCGCCGGGTGCCGGCGCTGCCAGCGAGGGCGTGAGGGGCGCCGTATCGTGACGCCCGCGTTGGGCCTGCAGATAAGACATGGCTGCGATGAGCGCATAGGTCGTTACGTTCTCCAGTGATTGCCACGCCAGCCCGCCTGGCGAGAACGGCTTCACCAGGAAGCCGGAAGGCCCCCCACCGTTGAACAAGCCCAGCAGAACGATCAGCAGGCCATAAGACAGCGTGGAGAACGCGGCGCAAAGGGGAAGGTGGGCCAACAACTGGATGGCGGCGGGCTTCCCCATGAGTTTGCCCAGGATGATGCGGCGAACCATCGCTCCAAAGATCACCACGGGGATCGTGTTGGCGACGCCACCAAGCAGGCTTTCGCGCACGTCCAGCTGCAAGGCCAGCCGGATCGTAATGGAGTAACCCACAAAGACGCCGGCAATTGCCAACAGGTCGAAATGACGCTGCTTCATCCTCTTACCCGGCCTTGATCCTGGATCTCGACGCGGAGCGTGCAGCGTTACGGTCCTGGCATCAAGCTTTCGAACGCCCGGCCTGGTCCATCAGGCGCGCGAACCTGCCTGCCAGGGTACCGCCGCGTGCATCCGTCCAACGGTGCGTGCGGCAAGTTCGCCGACAAAATGCAGGGCAGGGCCCGGGTCGTCGAAACGGAACGAGTGGTAGTGCGCACCGGCCCACTGCGCCAGCACGGTGTGCCATGGCCAGCGGCCTTGCCCGCGTTGCGCCCACACGGTACCGATGTCGCGGTACAGGTCCACGCAGCCCTTGCCCAGGGGATAGGCTGGACTGGCAGCGGACACGGGCAAGCCCATGGCATCGGCGTACGCCATGGCGCACACGTTCACGCCGCATCGCGCGGCGAATTCCACATACGTCCACGCCCGCGTATTCACTTCCAGCATCCGGTGCGTACCGTCGCGTCGGTCATGCTTGAACTCCGCGCTGAAGATCCCGCGGTAGTCCACGTGCGCCAGCAGCCGCTTCACGTCCTGCACGGCGTCGGGAATATCGCCCAGCGCGATGGTGTGGCAGTACGAGCTGTTGCCGAAGTCCGGGGGAGAAATCCTCACCCTTCGGCGGGCGAACAAGGCCGTGATGTTGCCCTGCGCATCGCGGAATCCGTCGACGAACACATGGGCGTCGGGGGGTCCTGGAACGTATTCCTGCACCATCACCCGGAAGCCCATGCCATCGAACCGCCGCCAGGTATCGAGCAGTTCCGCGCGCGTGGCCACCCAGAATCCCTTCGCGCCGGTCATGTCGCTGAAGGCTTGTGAATTGACTGGTTTGACGAAGACGCGGTCCAGTTGCTCGAACGGCACCTGGTCGAGATCCGCCTCGACATCGATGCGATACGTGCGCGGATGGGGCAGGGCAAGTTCGCCGGCCAGCGCCGCGAAACGGGATTTGTCCTGCAGCAGGGCCTGGGTGGCGGCCGAGCTGTTGCTGGTGGGGAAGCGGGCGGCAAGGTCGTCGGGAAGCGTGGTCAACCAGAGCGCCGCATCATCGGCACCGGGAATGATCACGGCCTGGTCCAGGGGCATCTGGCGCAGCGCGTTCCATCCTTCCTCACCCAGCTGTCCTTGCCAGGGCTTAGGCCCGGGCGTGGGTTGAAACCAGCGTGAATGAGCCACGTGGTCGCCCGATGGCGCGGCGACAGTGCAGGGTATGCCTGCCATGCGGATGCACCTGAGCATGCCCAGGGCCGTAGGGCCACGGCCCAGCACGATCGCCGGCACGCGTTGCGGTTGAATCCCTGCCATCTCACACCCCCGCCAGTGGGCCTTGCAGCCGGCCCGTACGCTTCCCCGCCTGGCCGCAGGGCCATCGCAAGTCGCGACACCAGCTTATCCATTGCCCACGGCGGCGCCCTTACACCTGAAGCGCTAGAAAATTTTGCGTCCCCCTGGCCGAACGGCCTGTCCCGTCGAAACCCGGCCGAAAGGCAATCGCGCGGCGACCGGTGACCACCGGGCCATGCGCACGGGGTGTTTTCCGGTGCATGCTGCGCGCCTATCGCTCCATGGAGCACGCAGCGTGGCCGACGGCACCGACATCATCAGCCTGGTTTCTCCCCGGCCCCAGTCACGGTGGCGGCCGTGGCTGCTGTTGTTCGGGTTTTGGACCGTGATAGCGCTCTTCAGTGCTTTGAGCATGTACCTCAATGCCCTGAGTGAAGACGAGAAACGCAGCCTGCGGCAGTCCTTGGCCTACAGCCTTCCGGAATTCTGGCTTTGGTTCATGCTCACGCCGGTGGTGGTGTTCCTTGGCAACCGCACCGCACGTGCAAGCTGGGGCCGGTTCGCCCTGGTCCACGTGCCCGCCAGCCTGGTGCTTGGCCTGGTGCATGGCGCCACCACGCTCACCGTGCTTTACCTCACCGCCGGCCGGCCGCCGTCGCCCACGTGGACGCTTCCCCACCTGTTGAAAGTGGAACTGATCTACCAGGCGCATTTGGCCGTGCTGATCTACTGGGCGGTGCTGGGCGTATCGCGTGGCGCGGATTCACACCGCCGCCTGCGCGATGAACGCCTGCGCTCCACCCAGCTCGAACAACAACTGACGCAGACCCAGCTGCAGGCCTTGCGGGCGCAGCTGCAACCGCACTTCCTGTTCAACACGCTCAATGCGATCTCCGCGCTGGCGCTGAGCGACCCGCCGCTGGCGCGGGTGATGATTTCCCGCCTGGGGGATTTCCTGCGCCTGACGCTCGAGGACGACCAGCAGCAGCACGTGCCGCTGCGCCGGGAGCTTGAGTTCCTGGATTGCTACCTGGGCATCCAGCGCGTGCGTTTCGGTGATCGGCTGGTGACGGATTTCGCCATCGACCCGGATACGCTCGATGCCTGCGTGCCGCACCTGATTCTTCAGCCGTTGGTGGAAAACGCCTTGCAGCATGGCCTTCTGCGGCTTGCCGAAGGCGGCACCCTGCGCGTGGCCGCGCGGCGAGATGCTGGGCAACTGCACCTTACCGTCGAGGACAACGGCCAGGGACTTCCACTTGGCGCCATCCGCGAAGGCGTGGGACTGGGCAATACGCGCGCACGCCTTGAGGCGTTGGGCGGCAGCGCGCTGGGGATGCGCAAAGGCGCCGATGGCGGCACCTGTGTCGAGATGAGCCTGCCCTACCGGGCGGCCACTGCATGACGCCGCTGCGCTGTCTTCTCATCGACGATGAAATGCTCGCGCGCCTGGCCCTGCGACAGGCGCTGGAACCGCACACGGATATCACCGTGGTGGGCGAGTGCGGCAATGCCGAGGAGGCTATCCTCGCCGTCGATCGCCTGCACCCGGACCTGGTCTTCCTGGATATCCACATGCCCGGCATGGACGGCCTGGAACTGGCGTCGCGACTGCCCGCGGGCGCGCTGCCGTGGATCGTCTTCGCCACCGCTTACGACACCCATGCCTTGCGTGCCTTCGATGCCGGTGCCATCGACTACGTGCTCAAACCGATCGACCAGGACCGCTTCGACCACTGCATCGCGCGCCTGTTGCAGCGATGGCGGCAGATGGAAGCGCCACCCACGCGCTTCCACGCCCTTGCCACTGCTGCGCGGCGCATGAGCGTGCGCGTGGGCGAGCATCACCGGGTGATCCGCGTCGCCGATATCGACTACGCGAGCGCTGAAGGCAATTACGTGTCCCTGCATGTGGGCGGGGAGTCGATCCTTCACCGCGAATCGATGAAGAACCTGGAGCTGGAGCTTGGGCCTGAGCAATTCCTGCGCATTCACCGCCGGACGCTGGTGAATGTCGACCGCGTCCGCGAGGTGCATCCGCTTTTCCATGGCGATGCCGAGATCGTGCTGCGCGACGGCACCCGGCTGACCCTGAGCCGCCGGTTCCGGGACGCCGCCAAACCGGTGCTTGGCTTGCGTTAGGGGTTAGCCAAGGCCCATTTCGACGCGGGTGCCGTGGGCCGTTCGTGCCCGGTTGGGCGCCGTTCGTCGCGCCTTCGGCGCCATCCATCCCAAACGGGGTGCCCCCGGTTTGCCGCCGGGACTAATGTCCTGGCTGACCGAAGAGGAGTGACCCGTCATGCGCATTCGTCTTAACCCCGTAGCCTGCCAATCCATCGTGCTCGCCGTCTGCCTCGGCATGCCGATGCCGCTGATCGCCTCCCTGGCCAACCATGCCAATGCATTGCCCCAGGCCGAAGCGGCCGCTACCAGCCCCGCCACCTCCGCCGCCGCAGACACCGCCCCGGCCGCCGTCCTCGGGAGCGTCATCTTCGACAGCCGCGTCATGACCACAGGCTCCATCGTCGGCTGGTAACCGCGACCCCTCATAAGGGGTCAGAGTCATTACCCGGCGACACCCTTGTGGGCCCCGATCCACCATCCAGTAGCTTCTCGTTAAAATGAGTGTTCTGATCCCCGGGCACCGGAGCGAGTCGCGCATGACCATCCAGAACTTCTATCCGATCGGCAGCCCAGGCGTAGCTTGGGGTCCTGCGGAGACCGCTGCGTGGCTTTCCCGGCAAAGCCGGCAACGCAGCTACGAGGCGGATGTGCTGCGCGCGGTCGACGAGCTGCGCTCGCGCTTTGATGTGGTGGAGTACGGTCAGCTGGATTACAGCCCGGACCATTACCCGCTCGTGGCTATCAAGAGCCGCCCTTGGCGTGATGAGTTGCCCGTGGCCCTGGTGACAGGCGGCGTGCATGGCTATGAGACCAGCGGCGTACACGGTGCGTTGCAGTTTATCGAGCAGCACGCGTCGGCTTATGAGGGCAAGATCAATCTGATCGTTGCGCCGTGCGTCAGTCCATGGGCCTACGAGCGCATCCATCGCTGGAACCCGCAGGCGGTGGATCCGAACCGCTCTTTCCGCCAGAACAGCCCAGCGCCGGAATCGGCGGCGCTCATGGGTCTTGTCGAGCCGTTCGATGTGCTCGTGCATATCGATCTGCACGAGACGACCGATACCGACGAAACGGAATTTCGGCCGGCGCTGGCGGCTCGCAACGGCATGGACTTCGAACCGGGCACGATTCCCGATGGCTTCTATGTGGTGGACGACACGGAGAATCCGCAGCCGGCGTTTCAGCAAGCCATCATTGCGGCGGTCGCCAAGGTCACGCACATCGCGCCAGCCGACGGGAAAGGCCAGATCATCCGGTCGCCGGTGGTCGCTCCCGGGGTGATCAACTATTCTCTGAAGAAGCTGGGGTTGTGCGCAGGCATGACCAACGCACGCTACACCACGACGACCGAGGTGTATCCCGATAGCCCGCGCGCCACGCCGGAGCAGTGCAATGCAGCCCAGGTGGCGGCGGTGTGCGCGGCGCTGGATTTCGTCCTGGCGCACAGGTAACGGCGCATGCTGTTTACTCCACCGTGTACAACGTGCGTTCTGGTGGCGTCTCGCTCACGTTATCGCGAAGCTGCAAGAAGCGGTCCGAGCGCCAGAACGCCTTCATCGATACCGGCTCGATGCTGTCCAGTGCATAGTCCGTGCGCCCACTGACCAGCATCGCGGTCATCGCCTGGAGAATCGGCCAGGCAGGCAGCATTTCTTCGACGAAGAGAAATTGACCTGCCTGGTTGACTTCAAGGAAGTGGAATCCGCCGTCCTTGTCGACCACCAGGTCAATGCAGCCGAAGACAATGCCCAGCTCCGCCATCAGGGCGCGCAGGCGATCTTCGAGGGAGCTTGGCAGATCGATGCCTTCGGCTCGTAGCTCGGGATTGCCGGCATGTATTCGCCAGTCCACGAAACCACCGCTGGAGGCCTTGCGCAAGGCCAGCGAAAACATGCGGTCGCCGATGACGGTGACTCGCACATCACAGGCTTTTTCGATATAGCGTTGGTAGATGCCGGGACATACTGCGATAGCTTCCGCGGGCAATTCGCTGTCGCCATCTAGCAAAGTCACGCCGACCGCGTGCATCCGGCCATTGTCGCGCTCCTCCCAGTGGTGGACCAGGAAGCTCTTGAAGACAATGCGACCCCAGCGGGCGCGTAGCGCATCGACCTCCCTTGCATCCGTGGTCACTACCGTCTCTGGAAACGGGATGCCCAGGCGGCGACAAACACTCAGTTGCACCAACTTGTTCTCCGCGTTCCTCGCCGCCTCAATCGGGTTGACCCAAAGCGGGTGCGAAAACACGCTGCCTATGCTGAACACGCTGCGCTGGAACATCTTCCATTCCCAGGCGGCGAAGTTGCGGTCGGCTTCTGCGCAATGCGGCGTGGGCTCGTGGAGACGACGGTTCCAGACCGCGCCGATCCGATCGGCGGGACTGCGCAACGATTCGTCGTCGGCGTCGATATGGAAACTGTAGTGCAACCCTGGTGCCGTCGGCAGCGCCGGCCACCAAAGCGGCTCAACGCCTTGCTTTTCGATGGCCCACACAAGCGCACATGCATGCGGATCGCTGTGCGGCGCGAGGATGAGCGGACGCAGCCCCATGGTAGCTCCTGCGAAAATGAATGCGCCCCGCGGTGAGCGAGGCGCAAGTGAGTCCCAGCGGATCAGCCGCTGATGATGCCGATTTCCGGCTCAGGTCGGTCCGGATCGGTGAAGATCGTGAGGAATACATTGCCTCGATTCTCTTCCTTCAGCGCGGGAGTGACTTCCGTGGCATGGACACGCGCAAATGCACGGGGCGTTGAAAAATCATGGGACGGCGAAGTGTTGCTGGTCATGGCAAAACATCTCCTTTGAGGGATCGCACGTTGGGTCGATCTACGGCCACGCCGAGTCACGACGTGGCAAATCGATACTAGGAGATACCACGCGCATGATCGTCGATCGCGTCACACACCACGCATCCGGCAGCTTTTTACGAAGCGTCATAAGCTGTTCTTCTTTATTCCTTTTCAGAATTTTTGCCGGAAAAGCTTGGCGAAAGAGCCTTCTTCCGAACGACCTTCCGAGGAATTGCCATGGTCATTCGCAAGTGAACCCCCCTAGGGGTCAGAGTCATAGTGCCTGCTACTCGACAGGCTCAATCACTAGGGGTCAGAGTCATTAGCCGACCAGATTCCCAACCATTGCCTGATGTGCAGCGCCAGCATGAACGAGGAATCTGAAGCGCCCTGCCAAGGACGCAGTGACGATGCCGCGCCAACCCCGGCTTTTCTACGACCATGTTCCCCAGCATGTCATCCAACGAGGGAATAACCGCCAGCCTTGCTTCTTTGCCGATTGCGATCGGCACCTTTACCTGAAAATGCTCAGTGAGGCCTCTCGAGCAAATGTATGCACGGTGCATGCGTACGTGTTGATGTCCAACCATGTGCATCTACTGGTCACCGCAGCGCATGCGTGCAGCATTCCGAAAATGATGCAAACGCTCGGCAGGCGTTACGTCTACTACATCAACAAGACCTACAAACGTTCCGGAACCCTGTGGGAGGGGCGCTACAAGGCCTGTCTGGTCGGTGATCCACGTTATGTCCTTACCTGCTACCGATACATCGAACTCAACCCTGTCCGGGCAAATCTGTGTTCGTGGCCAGGTGGTTATCGCTGGAGCAGCTTCCGGGAAAACGCCCTGGGCGAGTCTTGCGGCCTCGTTACCCCGCACATCGACTTTCTATCGCTCGGGACAACCGATGACGTTCGGCGGTCGCGCTACCTGGAGTTGTTCGAACACGCGATGGATGCTCAATCCGTTGACGACTTGAGGTCGCACACCCAGCAACAGCGCGCCTACGGCCCACCGGATTTCCAGGCCGTGCTGGAACGACGCCTGGGCCGCCCGGTTGCCGTTCGTCCGCAGGGATGGCCAAAGCCATCGCGCCCCGGCTAGCTCTAAATCAGGGTGCACGGTCCACCAACATGGACTCTGACCCCTAGTGAGAAAGCAGGGGGCCTATGACTCTGACCCCTAGTAAGGCGCCGTTGAGGGCGGGAGTTGCTATGACTCTGACCCCTAGCAACCTAGCAACCTCGTGCGGCGCTGGATTTTGCTTTGGTCAAAAAGTGACCATCGAACGTGGCGGAGACGTTCTTGGTCCACTTCCAGGCTTGCCCGTATCGAAAGATACGTCCCGTATCCTGCAGAAATTATCGACAAAACAATACATTACCAGATTGGTAACGCGTTGGCAGGAGCTATGCATACAAAAACCCACGGAGCAGAACGGGGGTTTTTGGACGCATTGGAGGAGAAAAGCGGGGGATTCAACTTCCGCCGGAATCGGCCGATAGACCTAAACGTTTGTAATACTTGCGTTAAATAACCCTGTTAAATTAGGATTAATCCTGCACTCATCATGGCGATGTAAGATCTTCTCGACACATCGTTAACGATAGTCTGCCAAATAGCTGAAATATATAACTATGTTCACTTCCGCCTTCATTCTGCTGTCGATCGTCCTCGCTGCCTTTGCCGCGCTGTCGATCCGTCACATCCCCGAAGGCCAGGTGCATAGCCTCTATCGTTTGGGTAAGCCCGCCCGCCTGTTGGGCGCCGGAACCCACTTCGTACTGCCGCTGGTTGACCGGGTGGTGCACAAGATCCAGCTCGGCGGCCAAACCCTCAAGTTCACCGACCACGTCGAGGCCGACACGGCCGTGCGTGACGTCGAGGGCACGGTGTACTGGCAGGTGCTGGAGCCCGAGCGCGCCGATTGCGTCATCGACCAGGCCGACGAGCTCATCCGTGAGCGCCTTCGCGATGCCCTGCGCACCGACGCCGCGAACGACGCCGATTTCCGCGCCATGAATGCCCGCCTGAAGCTGGCCGCCAACGCTTTCCTGCGCGAGCGCGGCATGCTGGTGACCCGCGTCGACCTCTCGATCGCCTGATCGCTGGCGTCGGGGCCCAAGGCCCCGGATACTTGGCGGTCGTTAGTCCAGGCCAGGCCCTCCATGGAAAACCGCGACGCGCTACGGCGCCTGCTCGAACAAGGCGTGGCCGCGCTCGGCCAGTCGCTGGCGCCTGCCACGGTCGAGGCCCTGCTGGATTACCAGGCCCTGCTGCAACGCTGGAATACCGCCTACAACCTGACCGCCGTGCGCGACGCCGAGGGCATGGTCACTCGGCACCTGGTCGATTCGCTCGCCATCGCGCCCTACGTCACCGGCCAGACGCTTGCGGACCTGGGCACTGGCCCGGGCCTGCCGGGCATCCCGTTGGCGCTGTTGGAACCGGCGCGCACATGCCTGCTGGTGGATTCCAACGGCAAGAAGGTCCGTTTCCTGCGCGAAGCCATCCGCAGCCTGGGGTTGGGCGGCCGGGTAACCGCCACCCAGCAGCGGGTGGAAGACGTCGAAGGCACGTTCGACTGCATCACCGCGCGGGCCTTCGCATCCCTGGCCGACATGCTGGCCTGGGGCGGCCATCTGCTGGCCCCGGGCGGCACGTGGCTGGCAATGAAGGGGAAATACCCGACCGAAGAACTTCCGGGGGTGCCGGCAGGTTTCGTTGTGCAGGCCATCGAGAGGCTCGCCGTGCCCGGCGCGGATGGCGAACGCCACCTGGTGGTGCTCCGCCGCGCCTGAAAACCTTGCGGCGATGGTAACCTAGCCCACTTTCCGCGCACGGTTCCCTCGAGCATGGCCCGCATCATCGCTGTCGCCAACCAGAAAGGCGGTGTCGGCAAGACAACCACATCCGTGAACCTTGCTGCCGCGCTCGCCGCGGCCAAGCGCAAGGTATTGCTGGTGGATCTCGACCCGCAGGGAAATGCCACCATGGCTTCGGGCGTCGACAAGCGCGCCGCCAAGCCCAATGGCTGCGAAGTGCTGCTCGATGAAGTGGCGATCGAAGACGTGATCGTGCGCACCGAAGCCGGCTACGACCTTATGCCCGGCAACGGCGACCTCACTGCCGCCGAACTTAAGCTGATGGACGCGATCGCCCGCGAGACGCGCCTTAAAGACCAGCTCGCCAAGATCAGCGGCAACTACGACATCATCCTGGTCGACTGTCCGCCCTCGCTGCACCTGCTTACCCTCAATGCGCTGGCGGCGGCCGATGGCCTGCTTATTCCGGTGCAGTGCGAATACTTTGCGTTGGAAGGCCTGTCGAGCCTGCTCGACACGGTCAAGGCGGTGCGCCAGCGGCTCAATCCCAAGCTCGAAATCGAAGGCCTGCTGCGCACCATGTACGACGTGCGCAACAACCTCGGCAACGAGGTATCCGCGCAGCTCACCCAGCACTTCGGCGACAAAGTGCTGCGCTCGATCATCCCACGCAACGTGCGCCTGGCCGAGGCGCCCAGCCATGGCCAGCCGATCCATCTGTACGACCGCGGCTCGCGTGGCGCCATCGCCTACATTGGCCTTGCCGGCGAAATCATCCGCCGCGAGCGCAACGGCGGCATCGAGCCGTCCGGCGCGGCGCTGGTCGTCGACGCCGGCCCCGACGCGGCGGCAAGTTAAGGAGATTCCATGGCGGCGAAGAAACGAGGACTCGGGCGTGGTCTTGACGCCCTGCTCGGCAACGACGACACCGGTCATTCGGTGATCGAGCAGGAAGGCCAGTTCAGGATGATCCCCATCGGTAACATCCAGGCCGGCAAGTACCAGCCCCGCCGCCACTGGAATGACGAAGCCCTCGACGAACTGGCGGCCTCGATCAAGGCGCAAGGCTTGATCCAGCCAGTCGTGGTCCGCGCCATCGGCAAGGATAAATACGAACTGATCGCCGGCGAACGCCGTTGGCGCGCCGCGCAGCGCGCCCAGCTGGGCGAACTGCCGGCCATCGTCAAGGACGTGCCGGAACAGTCCGTGCTGGCCATGGCGCTGATCGAGAACATCCAGCGCCAGGAGCTCACTCCGTTGGAGGAAGCCCAGGCCCTGGGCCGGCTGATCGACGAATTCGACCTCACCCACCAGCAGGCCGCCGATGCCGTGGGCCGCTCGCGCGCCTCGGTGTCGAACCTGCTGCGACTGATGGATCTGCCTGCGTCCATCAAGCAGATGCTCGACGAGGGCAAGCTGGAAATGGGCCACGCGCGTTGCCTGCTTACCCTGCAGGCCTCCATTGCCGAACCACTGGCCCTGGAAGCGGCACGCAACGGCTGGACGGTGCGCGAGCTCGAAGATGCCGCACGCCGCGCACAGACGGCGCCGGTGGGCAAGGCAAAGGCAGCCACCGCCACGCGTGACCCGAACGTCGCCAACCTCGAACGCGAGCTGGCCGAACGCCTGGCCGCTAAGGTGGAAGTGGCCCAGGGTCGCGGCGGCAAGGGGAAGCTGGTAATCCACTTCCACAGCAACGACGAGCTTGAAGGCATCCTAGGCAAGATTCGCTAGCCCGATGTAAGGTTTTCTCCATGGCCCCGGTCTCCAGGAAGGTGAATCCGAAACAGCGCCAGTACGAAGCCATGGTTCGCGCCTGTAGCAGCGATCTGTATCGCTTCGCCTTCTGGCTCTGCCGGAACGATGCCCTGGCCCAGGATCTGGTCCAGGAAACCTTGCTGCGCGCGTGGAAAAACATCGATGCCCTGCGCGAAGCCGATGCAGCCAAGCCGTGGCTGTTCACCATCCTGCGGCGCGAACATGCGCGGATCTACGAGCGCAAACAGTTCGACACCGTGGAAGTGGACGACACCTTGCCCGATGAATCTGCGTGGACCAGCCCCGAACGCAGCAACGATGCCCTCGCCGTGCGCGAAGCGATGATGAAACTGCCCGGCAAATACCGAGAACCGCTGGCCATGCAGGTGCTTGGCGGGATGAATTGCAACGAGATCGCCGCGGAAACCGGACAGGCCGCCGGCGCCGTGATGACGCAACTCTTCCGTGCCCGGCAGAAACTCAAGAGCCTGTTGCAGGGCGGCGCCGCGGCGCAGGGGGTGCCATGAATCACCTGGACTTCCGCCGCCGCATTGCCACCGAGCCGATGTCGCACGACGCCGACCTCCTGGCCCACCGCGACAGCTGCCCCGAGTGCATGGCAGTGTGGCAGCGTGCACAGCGCTTCGAGCACGTGCTGGGCGAGGCCATGGCCGTTCCCGTGCCCCAGGGCCTGGCCGAGCGCGTCCTGCTGGCCCAGGCTACCGTCGAGCGCCGCCGCGACGGCTTCCGTCGCCGTACCTGGATGGCGATGGCCGCCAGTGCGGTGTTCGCCGTGGCCGTCGGCGGCTTCGGCTGGAATTACGCCGACGCCCACAGCCTGCCGGCCATGGCCGTGGCGCACATGCCTTACGAGATGAATTCCCTGGCCATGACCTCCCCGGTAGCCGACCAGGATATCGAGGCGGGCTTCGCCGGTCGCGGCGTCCGCTTGCGCGGGCCGATGCCCTCGGATGTCACCTACGTCCACGATTGCATGGTGGGCGGCGAGGAAGCGGTGCACCTGGTCACCCGTGCCGGCACCGACCAGCCCGTGGTGGCCCTGTATATCCCCGGTCGCAAGGGCGACAACCGCAGCGACTTCACCCGGGGCGGCTGGAAGGGTCGTGACGTCCCCATGGCCGGCGGCACCCTGGTGCTGCTTTCGCGCGACGCGAGCATGGACGCCCTGGACCGGGCCGAGGGCTCATGGCAGCGCGCCATCGATGGCGTGGGCGGGAACCGGGTGGTTTCGCTCTGAGGGCCCAGTTGCGCGATAATGCGCGACCCGCCTCTCCAGGGATCGTCCGATGCCCCAGCTCGCCGTCGTCGTGCCCGTGTTCAACGAGCGCGACAACATCCCGCCGCTGCTGGCCGAGATCGCCACGGCGCTGCGTGGCAACGTCGACTACGAGGTGATCTACGTCGACGACGACTCCAGCGACGACAGCCTCGCCGTGCTCCAGGCGGAAAAATCCCGCCACCCGGAGTTGCGCATCATCCACCACGTCACCCGCAGCGGGCAGAGCACCGCGGTGTGGAACGGCGTGCGTGCGGCGAACGCGCCGTGGATCGCCACGCTCGACGGCGACGGCCAGAACGACCCGGCCGATATTCCCAAGCTGTTGGCGGCGCGGGGCACCGCTCAGGCGCAAGTGCGCCTCTTCGCCGGCTGGCGCACCACGCGCCGCGACAGCTTCAACAAGCGCATTTCCTCGAAGATCGCCAACGGCGTGCGCTCGCGCATGCTCAGGGACGACACGCCGGACACCGGTTGCGGCCTGAAGCTGTTCGAGCGCGAAGTGTTCCTTCGGCTGCCCTACTTCGACCACATGCACCGCTACCTGCCTGCACTGGTCAAGCGCGCCGGGTTTCAGAGCGTGAGCGTACCGGTGGGCCACCGGCCGCGCACGATGGGCACGTCGAAGTACGGCATGCTCGACCGCCTGTGGGTAGGCCTGGCCGACCTTCGCGGCGTGGCCTGGCTGATGCGCCGGGGCAAGGTCACGCAGACACGCGAACTTTGACGCCCTAGAGCAGCGTCGTACCCGAACCCGTCGGTTCGCGGTCGCGAGTGGAGAGGGCTCGGTCGGCTTCGGCCAGCTGCATGGCCGGCGGCCAGTGATCAAGCCGTTGCCTGGCCCGCGTGCGGCCCAGTTCGATCAGCTCCTTGGCGCGATAGAACTCGTAGGCCAGCGACACGTTGCGCGGGATCTCGATCAATAGGTCGGGCGGGTAGGCCGCCAGGCGCAGCCGGGCGAGGTTCGCCTGCATCAGGTCCATCGCCTGGTTCAGCAGTTCCATCGCCCCAGGCGTACGCGCCTTGACCTGGCTATGCGGGATCACCTTGTTCAACATGTCGCCGATGCGCTTGCGGTACCCGGATTCTTCGTCCTGGCGGATTTCCTTGTCGCGCTCGGGAGTGGGTGACTCGGCCACGCCATCCACGCTTACCGCGATCACGTAATCGGCCGGCTCGCGAAGGAGCGGCATCACCGGCAGGGGGTTCATCAGCGCGCCGTCCACCAGGCGCCGGCCGTCCTGTACGTGCGGGCGGAACACGGTGGGAATGGCAATCGACGCACGGATCGCATCGAACAGCGGTCCACGGGTAAGCCACACCTCGCGCTCGCGGTCCAGGTCCGTCGCCACCGCGGTATAGGCCAGGGGCAGGGACTCGATGTCCATCTCGCCGATCAGTTCGCGAAGCGCGCCCATCAGCTTGTCGCCCTTGATCAGGCCGCCGCCGGAGAAGGTCCAGTCGACCATGCGCAGCACATCCATGCGCGCCAGGCCCGATACCCAGTCGCGATAGACATTGAGCTTGCCCATGGCATAGATGCCGCCGATCAGGGCACCCATCGAGGTGCCGGCGATGGCGGTGATCTCGAAGCCGCGGGCTTCGATTTCCTCGATGGCGCCAATATGCGCCAGGCCCTTGGCTCCCCCGGCGCCCAGCGCCAGCGCGACGCGGGGACGACGCGGCAAACCGCTATCGGCGGGCACCGCTCCTGTTTCTGCGATTTCAGTCATCGATGCATCAGGCTGTTTGTTGCTGGTAACCGGTGAGGGCAAGCTGGAGCATGATCTTCATCTCTTCGCGAAGCGGGAGCGGGCCGACGATTTCAGCGTCTGGCCCGTATTTGAGCACGTCCATCAACAATTCCCGGGAATTGGAATAAGGCACCTTCAACTCGTAGCGGCCATCGGGTAGCCATTCGCCCCGCTGTTGCGAATGCCAGTGCTCATCGGCCACCCAGCGCGCGGCATGGGCTGAAAAACGGATCGTGGCCCATGCCTTGGGCTTGCCGGCGAAGATGCCGTAGCTGGAGGCCAGCATCTCGTTGAGTTCCGCTTCACCCACATCCTTAGCCGCGGCGTCCTGCACGCGCGGCTCGACGATACGGTCAACCGCAAAGCTGCGCAGCGCCTCGCGGTCGTGGTCCCAGGCATCCAGATACCAGTTGTCGCGGTAGTGGGTGAGCCGCTGCGGCGACACCGTGCGGCGCGAGTCGGCGTTGGTGGTGCGCGCCTTGTAGCGGAAGGTGATGCTCTTACGCTCCAGCGTGGAGCCCGCAACGATACGGAATGTCTGCTGGTCCATCGTGCGCGCACCCCAGGAGATCACCCGGATGCGGTCCACTGGCAGCGACTTGCCGCTGCCATGGTCGGACAGCAGGCGCTCGATGCGCGTCTTGAAGGGCGCCAGCGCGTTGGCCAGCACGCCGGGGTCCGAACGGCCGATCAACTCGTTCAACGCCAGCAGGGCGGCAAGCTCGTCGGATGTGAGCCAAAGGCCCGGAAGCTCGAAGCTGTCGCCCTCGCCCACCTCGTAGCGGAAGGCGGCTTGCTCGCCAGGTGCGCTCTGCACCGGCGCGCCCAGGCCATCGCGGAGGAACGCCACGTCGCGGTAGAGCGTGGCCCGGGAGCATTGCAATTCGTCCATCAACCGCGGCAGCGGCACCGGGTAGTGGGCCGACTTCAACAGGCGGTGGAGGGTCAGAATACGCTCGTAGCGGTCCATGTTCGTCGCCGTGAAGTGGGGGCAGGGCGCCCATTGCACAGCTTGCCACGGCTGGCGTGTCTTCGGCATGAGGCCAAATGGCGTTTGCTTCCGGACGCGGCTGGGGTAAAGATAGCCGATCATGCGGCCTCCCCAGCCGTACCTTCCCCTTCAGCCAGACATGGAATCCCCCATCCATGGCCGACCGAACGTTGACCTCCCGGCGTCCGCTGGATATGGCCAGCATCCCGCTGACCGGCGTCGTGCTGTCGGTACTGGCCACGGCCGGTTACGGGCTCTGGCTGCTGATGGGCGTGGCACTGGCGGCCGGAGTCTATGTCGACGGGCGCGGTGAAGTACTTGCGCCCTTGCTTGCGGGCGTGGTGCTGGTATCGGGCGGCCTGATCGCCAGTTGCCTGCGCGTGCCCGGGGCACGCCTGTGGCACGGATGGGAACCCACGCAAGGCAGCCTGCCCACCATCGAGGGCCTGGTAGCCATGGGTGCCTATCTGCCGATGCTGGCCGTGGCAGGGCTCGCCCGCGGCAGCAACGATTTCTGGGCCACCCGCCTGGCCGGGCTGGCGCTGGCCGCGCTTTGCCTGGCCACCCTGCTGCAGTCCGCGCGCAATGCCTGCCGCCGCGACGGCATGCGCCCGCCCATGCCCATCCTGCTTCCCCTGGCCAAGCTGGTGGCGGCGTTGCTGGCCGGCGGCCTGTGCCTGTGGCTGTGCGTGGTACTGGAAACCACCGAGCATGGTGAAGGAAATGTGTATGTGGCCCGGGTCTTCGTTCTGATCGCGGCGCTGGCCTCGGGCGTGCTGGACAGCCTTCGCTGGCGGGCGCTGTCGCATGGCCCGATTGGCCGTCTGGACGCCCCGACGGCCGAACCCGTGGCCTCCCAGGGCCGTCTGACGGCCGCGGTGCTGGGGGTGGGGGTACCCTGCGTGCTGGCCGCGGTGGGCTCCGGCGCCCTGGAAGCCGGCGCCGCCGCCATGGCGGCGTTAAGCTGTGTCATAGGACAATGCCTGGGACAACGGCTCTTTTGCGCGGCGCATGCCCGCATCCGCCTCGGCTGATTTCCCTCGAAAGCCCCGTGTGCCGGCCCGCTTGGCCCCGGCTCGTTGACCCCCTGTAACCCAACTACTTCGGACCGACGATGAAAAAAATTCCCCTCGCCACGATATTGCTTGCCGCGTCCTGGGGCGTGCATGCCCAGACCATCGATTCCACCATCCCGCCGCCGCCGGCCGTCTCCGATTCCACCGGCGCTGCCAATGGCGGCTGGACGGGTTCGGGCGAATTCGGCTTCGCTTCGGCGCGCGGTAATTCGCGCACCGAGAACGCCAACGCCAAGCTTGGGCTGGCCCAGGAAAACGAGTACTGGAAGAACTCCTTCTACTTGAACGGATTGCGCTCCAAGGGCGATGTATCCATCGTCGATTCCAACGGCCAGACCATCGACAAGTTCGGCACTACCGCCAACCGCTACGATTCAGGTGCCTCGGTGGGCTACAAGTTCGACCCGCGCAGCTACATCGTGGGCGCGGCCCGCTACGAGCACGACGACTTCGGCGCCAACATCTGGCAGGGCATCGTCTCGATCGGTTACGGCTACATCGCGCTTAAAAACGACCGTACCGAGCTCTCGTTCGAAATCGGCCCCGGTTACAAGGAATACCAGCCGACGAAGTCCGAAGTGGACACCAACGGCGACGGCATAGCCGACACCACCCTCCGGCCCGATCGCAAGAACGAAGTGGTGGCGCGCGGCCTTATCAACGCCAAGTACCGCCTCACCGACAACACCTCGATCGAGGACACGTTCCTGACGGAAGCCGGTTCGCAGAACAAGTACTACCAGAACGACCTTGGGTTCTCGGTGAGCATGACCAAGAAGCTGGCGCTGAAGCTCGCCTACCAGGTGCGCTACAACAGCGACACCCAGCCGGGTACGCAGTCCACCGATACGCTGTACACCACCAACCTGGTCTACAACTTCTAAAGCTATGCCTGGTGGCCGGCGTGTGGGGCGAGCAATTCGTCCGCGCCGGCCTCGCGCAACATGCGCGCCACTTCCTGACCCAAGGCGACCGGATCGTCCGTCGCGCTATCAGCCGTGGCGCGCAGGATGCGCCCGGATTGGACGTCGCCGACCAAGCCGTGCAGGGTAAGCCCGTGCTCGGCCACCACGCACCACGCCGCCACCGGCACGCTGCAATTGCCGCCAAGCTGTTCGTTCATCGCGCGCTCGGCTGTCACCGCGATGCGCGTTTCCTCATCGTCCAGGGCGCTTGTGAGCTCGTGCACACGGATATCGTCCTCTCGGATCTCGATGGCGATCGCTGCCTGCCCCGGGGCCGGCAGCCATTCGGGAGACGACAGCCGCGAGCGGATGCGGGAAGCCAGCCCCAGGCGCTCAAGGCCCGCACAGGCCAGGATGATCGCGTCGTAGTGGCCATCGTCGAGCTTGGCGACACGCGAATTCACGTTGCCGCGAAGGTCGAGCAGTTGCAAATCGGGGCGCACGGCGCGCAAGAGCGACTGGCGGCGCAGGGACGAGGTACCTACGCGCGCACCGATGGGAAGATCGGAGAGCTTTTCCGCCACGTTGCTGACGAAGGCATCGGCGGCGTCGGCGCGCGGCAGGATGGCCGAGAGCGCGAAGCCAGGTTCAAGCACCGCGGGAACATCCTTGAGCGAATGCACGGCGAGGTCGGCGCGATGCTCGAGCATGGCCACTTCCAGTTCCTTCAGGAACAGGCCCTTGCCGCCGACGGTCGCCAGCGAGCGGTCTAGGATTTCATCGCCGCGGGTGCTCATGGGTACCAGCTCGACCGCGAGGCCCGGGTGCGCCTGGCGCAGCAGGGCAGCCACGTGCTCGGCTTGCCAGAGGGCCAGGGCGCTCTTGCGCGTGGCGATGCGCAGTGTCTGGCTCATCGGCAGGTTCTCGGTAAGGTGCAAGGGATGGTCATTGTCACGCAATCGAGCGGCACGCGCAGCGCGGCACGGTGTCGCCAGTCGTGTCAGGCCTCGCGCAGGCGCTGGCGCACGGCCACCAGGTTGCGGCGGCTGACCTCGGGCATCGCATCGGTACCGGCCAGGCGCGCCAGCACGCGGCCGTCGGCGAGCGTCTTCAGGCCCAACAGGGCGTGCGCGGGCACCAGGCAATTCCGGTGCAGACGGATGACCCGCTCGCCGAAGGCTTGCTCGATCTGCCGCAGGGACTCGTCCATCAACCAGGTGTCGCGTTCGAGGTGGACTTCCACGTATTTTTCGTCGGCAACAAAATAACGGACGTCGGCAAGGTCCAATCGGCGGCTTTCACTGCCGCGGCGCACTACCAGGGTATTGCCTTGCTGGGGCAACGGCTGCGCGATGCGCGCGCGGGCACGCGCCAGTGCCTCGGCCAGGCGTTCGCTGCGCACGGGTTTGAGCAGATAGTCCACCGCGCCCAGTTCGAAGGCGCTGATGGCGTGTCTTTCATAGGCTGTGCAGAAGATCACCTGCGGCGCGCCGGCCACGCTGGCCAGCCGCTGGGCCACGGCTTCGCCGGTGAGCGCCGGCATCTCCACGTCCAGCAGCAGGACATCCGGATGCAGGGCGGCGCAGGCGGACAGGGCCGATTCGCCATCACCCACGCTACCGACCACGTCGATGTCGCGCATATCCTTGAGCATCAGCTCCAGGCGCGCGCGCGCCAGGGGTTCGTCGTCAACGACCAGAACGCGCATGGCGGGGAGATCCCGGTAGATAGATGCTGACTACGAAGCGGCCATCGACCGGGCCGGCATCGACCCGTGCGGCGGTACCGAAATGATGTGCGATGCGCTGGCGAACATTGTCCAGGCCATGGCCGTGGCCGCCGCTGACCGGCGCGTCGTGCAACGGATTGTCGATACGCAATTCCACGCCGCCACGATGGGCGTGCCCGCTGATGTTCACCGTGCCCCCCTCCACCGAAGGTTGCACGCCGTAACGCACCGCGTTCTCGACCAGCGGTTGCAGCAACAGGCGCGGCATCGGGAAGGCCACCGGCAAATCGCCGATGTCGCGGCGAATGGTGAGCCGCGTGCCCAGGCGCAGCTGCTCGATCGCAAGGTAGCGATCGACGAGTTGCAGCTCTTCGTACAAAGTACCTACTGCCGCCCTGTCGGCACCGAGTGCGGCCCGGAAAAGTTCGGCGAGGTTCTCGACGGTGCGCTCGGCGGCGGTGGGGTCCACACGCACCAGGGCCGCCACGGTATTCATGCTGTTGAACAGGAAATGGGGGCGGATGCGAGCCTGCAGGGCATCGACCTGGGCCTGCGCCACCGCCGCCATGCGCGCCTGCCACTGCGCCACCACGTAGAAATAGCGCAGCAGTCCCGCGCCGAGCAGGGCGGTGACCGCCGTGCAACGACGCACGAAAGGGGCCGCCGACACGGGTGTCAGCCCCATGCCCAGCGAATGGTCCAGGGCGGCCACGATCATCGCCGCCACTGCCACCAGCACTACCAGCAGCACCCAGACGCCAGCATAGGGAAAAAGGCCCGGCAGCCGCTCCAGTTGATTGCGCAGCTTGCAAAGCGCCAGCGTGGAAAGCGCCGCGATCCAGGCCACGAACAGCATGGCCACCGTGTAGTCCTCGATACGCGCAGCTTCGCCGGGCGTAAGCCACATCAGGGTGACGGTCATCGCGCCCACCAGCAGCAGGGCGAACAGCACCGGAAGACTGCAGAAGTCGGGCAGGCCCACGCCCTGTCCGCGCAGTTTTCCTTCGATAGCGGGGCTGGGATCAGGCATGGCGCGAGTATGCACGATGGCCGTGCAGGCGTCGTCAGTTAGCCAGGCGCTTGCCCAGCCATGCCTTGAGGTCGGCGATCTCGGGCGCGCACACCTGATGCGCCATCGGATAGGCGTGCCACTCCACGTCGGTGCCACCTGCCATCAGAATATCGCGGGAGGCCGCACCCAGTGCCAGCGGGATGACCGGATCGGCCGTGCCATGACCCCAGAACACCTTCAAACCGGCGTTGGCCGGATGGCTTTCCGCGGTCAGCGTATCCCGCAACGGAAGATAGGTGGACAAGGCGACAAGGCCTGCCAGTCGTTCGCGATAACGCAGTGCCGCCGACAGGACCACCGCGCCACCCTGCGAGAATCCGGCCAGCACGATGCGGTGTGCCGGCACCCCGCGTTCGTTTTCGCGTGCGATCAGGGCCTCGACGGCGGCGATCGAATGCCCGATGCCCGGCGCGCGCTGGCGGTCAGCTTCGTCGAAGCTCACGATGTCGTACCAGGCGCGCATCGGCATGCCGTTGTTGATCGTCACCGGGCGCACGGCCGCATGCGGAAAGACGAAACGGAGGGGGGGCCAGGAAGGGTCGACAAGCTCCGGGACGATCGGCGCGAAGTCGTTGCCATCAGCGCCCAGGCCGTGCAGCCAGATGATGGAATGCGTAGGGGCGGGGCCGGTTTCGTGTTCGACGGTCTCGGGGATCATGGGCGAGGGGGCAGCCTTGGGAACGGGCATGCTAACGCATCGACTATCCTAGGCATCGTGATCAAAGACGCGGTAAAGGAAACGGTGGCATGGCACGCATCGTCGTGGTGGGCAGCATCAACATGGACCTGGTCACGGTGACCGCACGTTTTCCCGGCCCCGGGGAAACCCTGATGGGCGAACGCTTCCTTACCGTGCCCGGTGGCAAGGGCGCCAACCAGGCGGTGGCCGCGGCTCGCCTCGGCGCACGCGTGTCGTTGGTGGGAGCGCTAGGCCGTGATGCTTTTGGCGACCAGCTGTACACGGGCCTTCAACGCGAAGGCATCGACCTTACCCACGTCAGGCGCCTGGACGATACCGAAAGCGGCACGGCGTCGATCACCGTGGCCAGCGGTGAGAACCAGATCGTGGTGGTGCCGGCGGCCAATGCCCGTGTCACCGCGGCCCAGGTGGAGAAATCCGCTGCCGCCTTCGATGGCGCCGACGCCGTGCTGCTTCAACTGGAAATTCCCCTCGAAGCGGTGGAAGCGGCGGTCGACGTAGCCGCCCGGGCCGGCGTGCCGGTGATCCTGAATCCCGCGCCGGCGCAGCGCCTTCCTGCGGCACTACTCAAACGCGTGCGTTACCTCACGCCGAACCAGCACGAACTGGCCGGCGTGCTTGGCGAAAACGCTGACGGGGACTTCCGCGCGCTGATGGCATGCGCACCCTGCCCGGTGGTCCTTACGCGCGGCAGCGAAGGCGCGTGGTATCGCGATGGTGGCGAGCCGGTACACCAGCGTGGCTTCAAGGTGGATGTCGTGGACACCACGGGCGCCGGCGATACCTTCAACGGCGCCATGGCGGTATTCCTGGATCGCGGCATCGATGAAGCCGTGCGCCTGGCCTGCGCCGCGGCCGCGCTTTCGGTATCGCGGCTGGGCGCGCAGGGTGGCATGCCGTCGTTACGTGAAACCGAAGCCCTCGCGTCCGCGGTAAAGTAAACGATTGCCTTCAAGGACCACCTGATTTGTTCTCCCTGTGCTGGCGTTTCTTCCTTGCCGCGGTGCTCCTGACCACCGTCTGCCGCCTGGCGTTCGCGATCTGGCAAGGAGCGCGCGTCCGCGGCGCCGGCGGCTTGCGGCCGGTGATGTGGGGCGGCCTGCGCATCGACTTGAGCTTCTTCTCGATGGTCGCGGGCTTTCCCTTCCTGCTGGCGCCGTGGCTTGGCGGCCAGCCGTGGGCGGTGTGGATCGTCGGGACGTGGTTTTCGGTGTGGTGGTGCATCGTGGTGTTGCTGGAGGTTTGCACGCCACAATTCGTCATCGAGTACGACACGCGGCCCAATCGCCTGTTCATCGAGTACCTGGGCAACCCCCGCGAGGTTTCCACGATGCTCTGGCGCGGTTTCAAGGCGATGCTGCTTGGCGGCCTGCTGGTCACGGTGTTGCTGTGCTGGGGCGGGCTTGCCTTCATCCATGGCGGCGGCCCGGATCCCGCGCTGGCCTTGTGGCAGAAGGCGGTGCTTACCCTGGTCCTGTTCGTGGTGTTGTTCGCGCTCGGTCGCGGCAGCCTGGGGCACCGGCCGCTCAACGCCGCGCAGGTGGCATTCTGCAGCGATGCGATGATCAACCAGTTGCCGCTGAACTCCGCTTTCGTGGTGGCCAACGCGATCATGGTGATGCGCAGCGACAAGCCCGCGTCGGCCGTGTACGGACGCATGCCCGCCGATGAGGTGCAGGCGACGGTGGCGAAAGCGTGGGGTCGAGCCGATGGCGACATGCAGCAACGCCAGGTGCCCAGTGTGCGGCGCGCGGCCAAGCCGAACCTGGTGATCATTATCGAGGAAAGCCTGGGCGCGCAGTTCGTCGGTTGCCTGGGGGGCCGCGGCCTCACGCCCAGGCTCGATGCGCTTGCCGGTGAAGGCTGGTTGCTGGCCCGAACCTACGCCACCGGAACGCGTTCGGTGCGTGGCCTGGAAGCGGTGATGACCGGTTTTCCGCCTACCCCCGCCGAAGCGGTGGTGAAGCTTCCGCGCAGCCAGCGCGATTTCTTCACCATCGCCGGATTGTTGAAGCAATTCGGCTACGCCTCGCGTTTCATCTACGGCGGTGAAGCCCACTTCGACAACATGAAGAGTTTTTGCCTTGGCAATGGCTTCGACGACGTGGTGGACCTGCCGAAGTTCGCCGTGAAGCCGGGTTTCATTGGTTCCTGGGGCGCGTCCGACGAAGACATGTTCAATGAGTTGCACCATCGGCTGATGCGGGACGGCGACGCTCCGACCGTGAGCGTGGCATTTAGCGTGAGCAACCATACGCCGTGGGAATATCCCACCGGCCGTATACCGGCGGATGGTGACCCGGCCACGGTGGACAACACCGTGCGCTATGCCGACTGGGCCATGGGCGAGTTCTTTGATCGCGCGAAGACATCGCCGTACTGGGAAAACACCGTGTTCCTGGTGGTGGCCGACCACGACGCCCGCGTGCATGGGGCGAGCCTGGTTCCCGTGCGGCATTTCCATATCCCGGCATTGATCGTGGGAAGCGGCGTGACGCCGCGCCGAGACGAACGGCTGGTAAGCCAGATGGATCTTCCGCCCACGTTGCTTTCCCTGATGGGTATCGATTGCGTGCACCCGATGCCAGGCGCCGATCTAACCCAGCGCGACCCGGACCGCGCCGTGATGCAGTACAGCGATAACCAGGGTTACCTGAAGGGCACGGATCTGTTGGTCATGCAGCCGGACACGGCGCCTATGCAGTTCGCCTACGACAGGGCGAGTGAAACCATGACGCCCATGGATGTGGATCCCCTGCTTGCCCGCGAGGCACTTGCCCAGGCGCTATGGGCCAGCGCCAGTTACATGGGCCAACGCTACCGGGTGAGTCCCGACCAACCGCAGGGCTGATCCGCTGGCCTGGTGTCTAGAGATAGGTAAGGCGCCAGGTGGGGATGTTCGTGCCCAACAGTTCCATCGTGGCCGGGTCCGGCTGCGTTGCGGGTTCGGTCACCATGGGCCTTGTGCCCTGGTAGCAATCCCCCGCGTCGACGACATGGGGGCCTTCAACGTGATGGTACGAACAGGTTGGAGCGACGACGGCGCCCCGAAAGGTGATGCTTCCCGTGTCAGCGGCGAGCGTGGACAGGGCAACGGACAGGAATAACGGGTTCATGGCACACACTCGCGCGGAGGCTCGAGTCTGCGTGTGTGCACCTGTCGTCGCGCTCCGTGCCCGGCTTAGCCTTGCGTGGTGTTTGCGCGGGAATTTTCGTAGGCGCGAAGATGCACCGTTGCCGCTTCCAGTGTCGGCGCGTCAATGTTCGCCGACGTCGCGCGCCTGAGAAGACTGCCCAGGATGTGCTCGCCCTCGGTGGACGATCCGCGCTGGATGTCCCTGAGCATCGAAGCCGTCAACGGTGAGTCTTTGGCGGTAAGCGCGGCGCCTGCACGCTGCCGTACTTCAGCACGCGGGGCGAAACCTTGCCACGCGGCCACCGCCGCGCACTCGTCATAGAGCTTCAGCGCGAGCGACACGCCGCCGGCATCGACGACCTCGCCGACGGACGCACGCATCAGGCAGTTGATGCCCGCGAGCGAAGCGATGAAGCACCACTTCTCCCACATCGCCAGCTGGATGTCGTCGGGCACCTGAACGGTGAAGCGTGTCTTTGACAGGTCGCTCTGGATGGCACCCACGCGCGCACTGTGGGAGCCATCGAGCTCGCCGAAACTCAGCAGATCCAGATCATTGTGGTGACGCACATCGCCCTCGGCATCCAGGCTCGCCGAGATCACGCTTAGCCCACCCAGCACGTTGCGGACGTCGAAGCGATGCTGCAGCCGTTCGATATGATCCATGCCGTTCAACAGTGGAATGATCGCCGTGTCTACACTTACCGCAGGCGCGATCGCCTCCATCGCGCTGGCCAGGTCATAGGCCTTGCAGCTGAGTATGATCGCGTCGTACTCCGCCTTCAGGCCATCGGCCTGCACCAGGGGCGGCTTGTCGACCAGGATATCGCCTTTGGGGCTGGTAACGCGCAAACCCCGCCTGGCCAACGCCGCGGCACGGTGTTCACGTACCAGGAACGTAGTGTCCAGGCCGGCTTCGAGCATGCGACCGCCAAAAAAGCCGCCGAGGGCGCCGGCACCGAGGATGAGGTAGCGCATGTCCATTCCTTATGGGAGCGAGATAGCTATCTTAGCCCGCTACTTGCCGATGCAGAACGACCCGAAAATGCTGCCCAGCAAATCGTCAGCTGTGTGGCTGCCGGTAATCTCTCCAAGGCTCGCCTGCGCAGTGCGCAACGATTCGGCGGCCAGTTCACCGGCACGTGCGGCGAGCGCTTCGTCGGCATGCACAAGTTGTGCGGCGGTCGCCTCCAGCGCCAGGACATGACGCCGACGGGCACTGAAGTTTCCATCCCCTTGTCGGAAACCGGCCAACTCGCGCAAGCGGGCGCGGAGCGCGTTCACGCCTTCACCCGTAAGCGCTGACAACGCGATGCGATCTTTTCCATCGCTCGAAGCAGGATCAACGTCCTGCTTGTTCAATATCACAAGGCGGGCAATGTCCTCCGGGACATCATCCAGTAGCGCCATGTCGTCTTCGACGCTCGACGCCGTCGTCACCAGCAGCGCCACATCTGCCTTGCGCAGGGCATCATTCGCGCGCCTCACGCCTTCGCGCTCCACCACGTCGTCGGTGTCGCGCAAGCCTGCCGTGTCCGCCAGTTCGATCACCATGCCATCAAGGCTCACCAGCTCGTGCACGATGTCGCGCGTGGTGCCTGCGATGTCGGTGACGATGGCGCGCTCGCGCCCGGCCAGGGCGTTGAGCAAACTGGACTTGCCCACGTTCGGGCGGCCAACGATGGCAACGCTAAGGCCATCGTTCAGACGCACGCCACGACGCGTTTCGATGAGCAGATCATCAAGCGACGCACGCAAGGCATCGAGTTGCCGCTGGATCACGGGATCGGCCAGAAAGTCGATTTCCTCTTCGGGGAAATCGATGGCTGCTTCCACGTGGACACGCAGATGGATCAGCTGTTCCTGCACGGCTTCGACCTTGCGCGAAAACACGCCTTCCATCGAACGCATCGCCGCGTGCGCGCCTGCGCGCGATCGTGCGGCGATCAGGTCGGCCACGGCTTCGGCCTGCGCGAGGTCCAGCTTGCCGTTGAGGAACGCCCGCTCGGTGAACTCGCCGGCGCGTGCCAGGCGCGCGCCAAGCGTGCATACATGGCGCAGGAGTTCATCGAGCAACACCATGCTGCCGTGGCCCTGCAGTTCCAGCACGTCTTCGCCGGTGTAACTGGCGGGCGCGGGGAAGTACAGCAACAAGCCGTGGTCGATGGTTTCGCCCGTCGTGTCACGGAAGACACTCAGGTGGGCATGGCGCGCGCGCGGTGCGCGGCCCAGCAATGAGTGGGCAATGGCAGGCGCCAGGGGCCCCGACACGCGAACGACGCCTACACCCGCCATACCTGCGGCGGTGGCGATCGCGGCGATGGTGTCGTTATCGTGGTCCATAAGCGGAGCGGGGCGCATCCTTCGATGCGCCCCGCGTTTTTCCTCAAGCCGTTTTCAGTTTTGTATCCGCGCGGTCGACGCTGCGCGTGATGAGGTACTGCTGCAGAAGGCTGGTGGCACCGTTGATGATCCAGTACAACACCAGGCCCGCCGGGAAGAAGGCGAAGACCACCGCGAAGATCAGCGGCATCACCTTCATCATCTTCGCCTGCGCCGGATCCATGCCCACCGCTGGTGTCAGCCACTGCGTGGCCATGGTGATCAACACGTAGATCGCCGGCAGGATGAACAGCGGGTCGGGCGAGGAAAGGTCGTGGATCCAGCCGAAGAACGGCGCATGGCGCAGTTCCACGCTTTCCATCAGCACGCGGTACAGGCCGATGAACACCGGGAAGGTGATCAGGATCGGCAGGCAACCGGACATCGGGTTGACCTTCTCCTTCTTGTACAGCTCCAGCATGGCCTGCTGCATCTTGGCCTTGTCGTCGCCGTAGCGTTCCTTCAGCGCCGCCACGCGCGGCTGCAGTTTGCGCATGCGTGCGCCGGAGCGGAACTGCGCATCGGTGAGCTTGTACAGCGCGGCCTTGAGCAACAGCACCAGCAGGATGATCGCCACGCCCCAGTTGCCGGAGATCGAATGCAGCTTCGACAGCGCCCAATGCAACGGCTGGGAGATTGCGGTGAGCCAGCCGTAGTTGGTGGAAAGCTCAAGGCCCGGCGCGATGGCGTTCAACGTACCCTGCAGCTTCGGACCGATGTACAGGCGCGCGTTGCTGTCGTGCGCCTGTCCCGGTGCCACGGTGATGGCCGGGCCAAAGGCGCGGATCAGATACCGCGGCTGCGCGGTGTCCGGATCGAGCACCTTGGTGGAATACGCAACCGCGTCGGTCGCCGGCGGAATCCAGCCAACGAAGAAGTAATGCTGGATCATCGCGCTCCAGCCACCGGTGATCGGGCGGTCCAGAGGCTTCTTGATGAACTCGGCGAACGGCATCGACTCGTATTTTTCGTCGGTGCTGTACCAGGCGGCGCCGAAGAAGCTGTGCGAGGACGGATCGGTGTAGGACGTCCACCAGCCGGCAGGCTTGGGCTGGTCCACGCGCTGCAGCTGCTGGTAGGCGTTGCCGGTCCAGGCGCTGCTGCCGCCGTTTTCGATGTGCTGGTCGAAACCGATGACGTAGCTGCCGCGGGTGAAGGTGTAGCTCTTGGTCACCTTAAGGCCGTTGTCGCCCGTCCAGGTGAGGTTGACGCCCACCTGGTTCTGCCCATCGGCCAGGGTGTAGTTGGTCTGCTCGGCATGGAACAGCGCGCGATGGTCGGGGGCGGCACCGTTGGTGCTGACCAAGCCATCCTGTGCGGCGAAGTAGTGGTCGGTGGAATCGTTGAGCAGGCGCACCGGCGGCGGCGCGGGGTTGTTCTTGGTGACCGGCGAATCCGGGTAGGCCAGGAGCTCGGCGCGTACCAGGCTTCCGCCACGGGTATCGATGGTCAGGCGGAGCACGTCGGTGGTGACGGTGACCAGTTCCGCAGCGGGAGCTGCCGGCGCATTGGCCTTGTCGACATTCGCCGCATTGGCGGCGGCCGGCACGGCTTCGGCGCTGCTGCCGGAGGCGGCGGGCACGCCACCGTCGGAGGCTGCGGTAGCCGTGGGCACAGCCACGGGCGGCGGCGGGGCGTAATCCTTCTGCCAGGCTTCCATCAGCAGGTAGGAGACGGCGATGAGCGCCAGGAAAAGGAACAGCCGCGATTGATTCATTAGCTTGGACGTGTCCGGTGGCGCGACGGGCACGGTCGCGGGACGAAGGAAGAAAAGAAGATCAGCTCGCGATTGTGCCGGGAGGCAGCGCCGCCTTCAACGGCCGCACCCGGGCAAAGAGCTCATCAAGCTCGGCAAGGAGCTCCGCGCCCGAACACTCCAGCGCGATAGTGCGGGCGGTCACGACGATATCAACCGGGGGCAAGCCGGGGAGGGCGCGGCGAAACGACTCACGCGCCAGGCGCTTCAGGCGGTTGCGGTCAACCGCACGCTTGGAAACACGCTTGGAAATGGCCAGGCCCATGCGGGCGTTGCCAACCTCGTTGTTTCCATAGCGCAAAACAAAACAGCGGCCGCTTAAGCGACCGCTGCTGGCCTGGCGAAGCGCGTCGAAGTCGGCGGCGCGCCGTAGCCGCGCCTGGCGCGGCATGCCGGCAGCTGCAGCCATCAGCGGGCTACTACGGGATCAGGCGCTTGCGACCCTTGGCGCGGCGGGCGCTGAGGATCTTGCGACCGTCGGCTGTGGCCATGCGGGCACGAAAACCGTGGGTACGGGCGCGCTTGAGGACGCTGGGCTGAAAAGTCCGCTTCATGGCGAAGTCCGTGTGTCTGGATGAAAAAAGGTTGGAGAGTATGGAAAGTTTTTGGCGTCCTGTCAAACACATGGGTGTGGCCGCTGGCCGGATGGCGCCCGGGGGGGGTGGCCCCTTGCTGATAGACTCCACTGTCCTTCCCGCGTCCCGCGGGAGACGAGCCTAGACCGATACCCCGATGAGTGAACTTTGGCGGCGCTGCCTTGAGCGTCTGGAAGGCGAATTGAGCGCCGAGGATCTGCATACCTGGCTGATGCCCTTGCAGGCCCGCGAAGATATCAACGGATTGCATCTTTTTGCGCCCAATCCGTACACCCTGGACGCCGTACGCGAGCAATACCTGCCCACCATTCGTGGTGTGGTGGATCACCTGGCCGGCCGGGAGATCCCCGTGCGCCTGGAGGTGGGTTCGAGCGCACCACGCGCCGCCCCGCCGCGCCCGGCCTCGTCGATGCCAAGCGCCACCCGCCCCTCCGAGCCTTCCCTGCCGGTTGAGCCCGAATACGCGCACAATCTCGACCCGCACTACACGTTCGAGACCTTCGTGGAAGGCAAATCGAACCAGTTGGGCAAGGCCGCGGCGATGCAGGTGGCGATGAACCCGGGCCGGGCCTACAACCCGCTGCTGCTGTATGGCGGCACGGGCCTGGGCAAGACGCACTTGATGCATGCGGCAGGCAACCTGATCGTGGCCAACAACCCCGGTACGCGGGTGCTTTACCTGCGTTCGGAGCAGTTTGTCAGCGGCATGGTGCGGGCCCTGCAAACGAAGAGCATGGATGAGTTCAAGCGGCGCTTCCGCTCGGTCGATGCCCTGCTGATCGACGACATCCAGTTCTTCGCCGGCAAGGACACCACGCAGGAAGAATTCTTCCATACGTTCAACGCGCTGTTCGAAGCCAAGCAGCAGATCATCCTGACCTGCGACCGCTACCCGAAGGAGCTGGACAAGCTCGAACCACGCCTGAAATCGAGGTTGGGCTGGGGTTTGTCGGTGGCGATCGAGCCGCCCGATTTCGAAACGCGCGCGGCCATCTTGTTGTCCAAATCGCACGACAAGGGCATGGCCGTGTCCGAAGATGTGGCCATGCTGCTGGCTCGCCGGATCCGCTCCAACGTGCGCGACCTGGAAGGCGCGCTCAACACGCTGGCCGCCCGGGCGAACTTCTACGGCAAGCCGATCACCACCGATTTCGCCGAGGAAACCCTGCGTGATCTCCTCAACACGCATGCGCAGGCCGTGACTGTGCCGAACATCCAGAAGACGGTGGCCGACTACTACCAGGTACGGCTGTCCGACCTCTTGTCCAAGCGCCGCGTGCGTTCGCTGGCAAGGCCGCGGCAGATGGCCATGGCACTGTCGAAGGAATTGACCGAGCACAGCCTGCCGGAGATTGGCGAGGCTTTTGGCGGGCGTGACCACACCACGGTGCTGCATGCCTGCCGCACCATTCGCGGTTTCTGCGAAAAGGACGTTCGCATGCGCCAGGATTGGGAACAGCTGATCCGTATATTAACGGGCTGACAAGGTGTGGATAATAGTTGGGTAACTACCGGTGCCCGACTTATCCACAGGTCGCGCACAGTCCGCAGACCAAACGATACATCCGAAGCTCCAAGATAAGTTTTTGATTTTAAATGATTTATCGGACTTCTTAAGTTACGCACAGCACCTACAACCACCACTAAATACATCTTAAAAACAAAAAGCAGGAGTAGGGGACGCATGCAATTCAGCATCCAACGGGAAGTTCTGCTAAAGCCCCTGCAACAGGTGGTGGGAGTAGTTGAGCGTCGGCAGACCCTGCCGGTACTCGCCAACCTGCTGGTCCAGGCCTCGGGCGAGCGTGTGTCATTCACCGGCACGGACCTGGAAGTGGAAATGATCGCCAGCACGCCGGCGACCGGAGTCCACGAAGGCGAAGTGACCATTCCGGCACGCAAGCTCTTCGACATCGTCCGGGCCCTTCCCGACGGCGCCAAGATCGACGTGAAACTCAACGGCGAGCGTGTCGCCCTGAATGCCGGACGCAGCCGCTTCACCCTGGCCACCTTGCCCAGCACCGAATTCCCGGTCATCGACGAAATCGAGCTGGTGGAGCGGGTCACGCTTCCCGAGGAAGTCCTGCGCGACCTGATGGACCGCACGTCCTTCGCCATGGCCAACCAAGACGTCCGTTATTACTTGAACGGCATGCTGCTGGATCTGCAGGAGCACACGCTGCGTTGCGTTGCCACCGATGGCCACCGCCTGGCGCTGAAGCAGACCCAGCTGGAAAGCTCGGTGGCCGCTCGCCGCCAGATCATCATCCCGCGCAAGGGCGTGAATGAGCTGGTGGGTTTGTTCGAGACGGGCGAGGGTTCGGTAGAGATCGAATTCGGCCGGAACCACCTGCGCGTCCGCCGCGGCGATGTGGTGTTTACCTCCAAGCTGATTGACGGCCGTTTCCCGGACTACGAAGCGGTGATCCCGCTCGGCGCCGACAAGACGGCCACGATCGATCGTGAGGTGCTGCGCAGTGCCCTACAGCGTGCGGCGATCCTGTCCAACGAGAAATATCGTGGCGTGAAGCTGGAGCTGAGCCCCGGCAAGCTGCGCATCGTGGCTCACAACCCCGAGCAGGAAGAAGCGGTCGAGGAAGTGGAATGCGAGACATCCGTGTCGGATCTCGCCGTCGGCTTCAACGTGGGCTATCTGCTCGACGCCCTGGGTGCGCTGCGAGGCGAGAACGTGCGTTTGAGCCTGCGCGATGCGCAATCGAGCTGTTTGCTGCAGGAAGAGGGCAACGAGGATGCCCGTCACGTGATCATGCCGCTGCGCCTGTGACACCTCCGGCAGCCTCTTGCCGGAAGCCGACGCCGGGACGGTCCTTCGACCTCCCGGCGTCTTTCGTTGCGGGGGCGGTGCGATGAAGATCGATACCCTGCGTATCGCCAACCTTCGATCGTTGGCCGATGTCTCACTGTCGCTCGCGCCTGGTGTGAACCTTTTCACTGGCGCCAATGGTGCTGGCAAGACCAGCGTGCTGGAGGCGGCTTACCTTCTTTCGCACGCCGGTTCCTTCCGAGCTGGAAGCCGGGAGAACCTGATCAGCCGTAGTGCGACGGGGTTTTCGGTGTTTGCCGAGGTCTCACTGGAATCCGGGGCCCGTCATCGCCTCGGATTCGGCAAGGAGGGTGGGAAATGGGCGGCAAGGGTGGACGGCGCCGCGGCGTCCAGTTTTGGCGCCCTCGTACAGCACGCTGCCGTTGTCTGTTTCGAACCAGGATCCCACGCCCTGATTGCCGGCCCCTCCGATGAGCGACGCCGCTTCCTCGACTGGGGTGTGTTCCACGTGGAACACGATTTCCTGTTGGCTTGGCGCCGCTACCAGCGCGCACTTAAGCAACGGAACAGCCTGCTGCGGCAAGGCGGGTCGGTGGACTTCGGTCTTCTGGAGCCCTGGGAGGCTGAACTGGCTCAGTCAGGTCAAGCGATCGATGCCCATCGGAAATCCTATCTTGAGCAGCTTCGGCTCCACTTGGCCCGCTATGCAGCGGCCCTGCTTCCGGAACTGGGCGCCGTGGAGCTGGTATATCGCCGGGGCTGGCCTGACGACCTGACCCTTGATCTGGCCTTACGGGGCCGCCGGGAGCGCGATCTTGGGCGGGGGCACACCACGGTGGGTTGCCACCGGGCGGACTGGTCGATCCACTTCGAAGGCGCCCCTTTGCGGGAACATTTGTCCCGTGGCCAGGAAAAGCTCACAGCGATGGCCGCCCTACTGTCCCAGGCGGCGCTTTATGCAGCGAACCGCGGCGAATGGCCGGTTATCTGCCTGGATGATCTTGCATCTGAGCTCGATCGCACCCATCAAGAGTGGGTGGTGGGGCAGCTTCTTCAGCATCAGGTACAGGTGCTTATTACCGGCACGGACGTCCCATCGGCGCTTGAGACGGCCCGGACCACGATGTTCCACGTGGAACAAGGCCAAGTCGCCGCCCTGCTATAATTGACCGAATGCCCGATCCGCGCCTCCGGCGCGGCGGTGCCTGATGGATGGGTGCATGACCGACCAAACATACGATTCAAGCAACATCAAGGTTCTGAAAGGCCTGGATGCCGTCCGTAAGCGTCCTGGCATGTATATCGGCGACACCGATGACGGCACTGGCCTGCACCACATGGTGTTCGAGGTGGTGGATAACGCCATCGACGAGGCTCTGGCCGGGTATTGCGACCAGGTCGATGTGATCATCCACGACGATGGCTCGGTGAGCGTTCGCGACAATGGCCGCGGCATTCCGGTGGACACCCATCCGGAAGAGGGCAGGTCCACCGCCGAGGTGGTGATGACGGTCCTCCATGCCGGCGGCAAGTTCGACGCCAATTCCTACAAGGTGTCCGGCGGCCTGCATGGCGTGGGCGTCTCGGTAGTGAATGCCCTTAGCGCCAAGCTATGGCTCACCATTTACCGCGACGGCCAGGAATACAACCAGGAATACGCCAACGGCGAGCCGCTGTATTCGATCAAGCCGATCGGGGCGTCGTCGCTGCGCGGCACCATGGTGCGCTTCCTGCCCAGCACGGCCACCTTCACCACCAACCACGAATTCCACTACGACATCCTGGCCAAGCGCCTGCGTGAACTGGCGTTCCTCAATTCCGGCGTCACTATCCACCTGTCGGACGAGCGGAGCGAACGCAAAGACACGTTTGCCTACGAAGGCGGCATCCGTTCGTTCGTGCAGCATCTGTCGGAATTGAAGCAGCCGCTGCACCCGAACGTGATCAGCATCAACACCCAGCAAGACGACATCACCGTTGAAGTCGCCATGCAGTGGACCGATGCCTACCAGGAAACGATGTTCTGCTTCACCAACAACATCCCGCAGCGCGACGGGGGCACCCATCTCACGGGCTTCCGCACCGCGCTTACGCGCACCCTGCAGGGTTATATCGAGCGGGAAGGGCTGGCCAGGAACGCCAAGCTGACCGGCCTTTCCGGCGACGATATGCGCGAAGGCATGATCGCCGTGCTCTCGGTGAAGGTGCCGGATCCTAAATTCTCCTCGCAGACCAAGGACAAACTGGTCTCCAGCGAGGTCAAGACCGTGGTGGAGCAGGTGGTGAACGACAAGTTCTCCGAATACCTGCTCGAGCATCCGGCCGAAGCCAAGATCATTGCCTCGAAGGTCGTTGACGCTGCCCGTGCGCGCGAAGCGGCCCGCAAGGCCCGCGAAATGACCCGCCGCAAGGGCGCGCTGGATATCGCAGGCTTGCCCGGCAAGCTCGCCGATTGCCAGGAGAAGGACCCGGCCCTGTCGGAACTGTTCCTGGTCGAGGGTGACTCCGCCGGTGGTTCGGCCAAGCAGGGCCGCAACCGCAAGACCCAGGCCGTGCTGCCGTTGAAGGGCAAGATCCTCAACGTGGAGAAAGCCCGCTTCGACAAGATGATCAGCTCGGCCGAGGTCGGCACGCTGATTACCGCGCTGGGCACGGGCATCGGCAAAGACGAGTACAACCCCGACAAGCTCCGCTACCACCACATCATCATCATGACCGACGCGGACGTGGACGGATCCCACATCCGCACGCTGCTGCTTACCTTCTTCTACCGGCAGATGCCGGAGCTGATCGAGCGTGGCCACGTGTATATCGGCCTGCCGCCGCTGTACAAGGTGAAGCAGGGCAAGCAGGAGATGTACATCAAGGACGATGCCACCTTGAACAACTACCTGATTTCCAGCGCGGTGGACAATGCCAGCCTGGTCTACAGCCCGGATGCGCCGCCGATCACCGGCGAGGCCCTGGAAAAGCTGCTGAAGGACTACCAATCCGCACTCGACCAGATCGGTCGCATGGCCCATCGGTACGACACGGCCGCTTTCACCGGCATGCTGGAGCAGCCAGCCCTCACCGATGCCCACTGGCAGGATCCAGCCATGATGGAGGCCTGGCTCCAGGGCGTCACCAAGGGCTTGAACACCAGCGGCCTGGGCCGGCCCAGCTACCGCATGGCGCTGCGTCCTGCAGCGGGCGAACAGACCGCGGCGATCGAAATCGTGCGTACCCAGCACGGCCTGGACCACATCTGGCTGTTGCCGCGTTCGTTCTTCAGCGGCCCGGAATTCCGTCCGATCCGCACGGTGGCCGAAGCGGTTGCCGGGATGATCCAGTCCGACGCCGTGGTTCGCCGCGGAAACGCCTCGCGCGGCGTGCTGCGCTTTGTCGAGGCCCGCAACTGGTTGCTCGACGAGGCCAAGAAGGGCCGTACCATCCAGCGCTTCAAGGGCCTGGGTGAAATGAATCCCGAGCAGCTGTGGGAAACCACGGTCAACCCGGAAACCCGTCGCATGCTCCAGGTGGGCATTGAAGATGCGGTCGCGGCCGACCAGATGTTCTCCATGCTGATGGGTGAGGCGGTGGAACCGCGCCGCGATTTCATCGAGGCGAATGCGTTGAAGGTCGCCAACCTCGACGTTTGAGCGTTCATGAGTGCCGTCCCGCCGCAAGGGCGGGGCGGCAGAATGCACAAAAAATTCCCTTGTACGACAATATGTTTCGTGGCGCGCCAACGTTTATATAACAAGTCATTGTTTTGACACACCTTTCTTTGCCGCACCGCAGCTTGTTCCGAGTTGGCTACCGGGTTACCCTCTTGGGTCCCCCATCGCGTTCAGGCGCGATGCCAACCAAAGGTGAGGCGAATGAAACAGGGTTCCCTTCTGAAAGCACTTGCGTGTGCCGCGTTCCTGGCCACGCTGGCCGCAACGCCGGCCATCGCGAAAGACACCAAGGATGCTCCCAAGCAGGAAGCGCTTTACCCGAACGCCACTCGCGCCGAGCCCAAGCTCGACAAGGTCGACCAGAAAGAAGCCGACACGCTCAACCAGGGCCTGCAGGCTGCGCAGGATAACGACGACGCCAAGGCGCAGCAGTTGCTGCAGCCGATCGCCGACGGTTCGAAGAGCAAGTACGCACAGGCGCTGGCAACCCAGGCGCTGGCCAACATCAAGTACAACGGTGGCGACCACAAGGGCGGCATCGAACTGTTGAAGAAGTCCATCGACAGCAACGCGCTGCCGAACGACACGTACTTCCAGTTGCAGTTCAACCTTGCCCAGTACTACGCCGGCGACGAACAATATCCGCTGGCCCTGCAGACGCTGCAGCAGTGGCGCGACCAGGGCAAGAAAGAAACCGCCGAAGCCTACGGCCTTGAAGGCATGATCGACTACCGGATGGAGAAATATCCGGAAGCCATCGCCGCCATCAACAAGGCCAAGACGATGACCGACAAGCCGAACGCGCAGTGGGACCAGATCCTGCTGGCGAGCTATTCGGAATCGGGCCAGTCCGACCAGGTGGCCAAGCTTGCTTCCGACCAGCTGGCGAAGAATCCCAACGACTCCACGGCGCTGCATAACGCCAGCGCGGTATTGCTGCAGCAGCAGAAATATCCCGACGCCATCAAGCTGCTTGAGCAGGCGCGCAGCACCAACACGTTGAACGAAGAATCCGACTGGCAGAACCTGGCCAAGTCCTACATGCTGCTGGCCCAGGACGGCACCGATGCCAAGGGCAACGGCGCCAAGGCCGTGGCCGTCATCGACGACGGCATGAGCAAGGGCAAGCTTCAGAAGTCCGCCGAGAACTACAAGCTGCAGGGCGACGCCGCGATCATCGGGGAGAACGAAGCAGGTTCCATCCAGTACTACCAGAAGGCCGAGCCACTCTCCAAGGACGGCGAGGTAGGCCTTGCCATGGCCCGCGTGCAGCTGCAGCAGGATCAGTACGCCGCGGCGAAGAAATCCGTCACCGCCGCGATCGCCAAGGGCGTCAAGCACAAGGGCAGCGCGTACATGGTGCTGGCCGAGAGCGAGCGCGGGCTGAAGAACAAGCCCGCTGCCGTTGCCGCGATGAAACAGGCTGCCCAAGACCCGGAGACGGCGTCCAAGGCGAATGCCTGGCTCAAGCAGGCGGCAGCAGCGAAGTGAAAGCCAGGTAAAGGCATCGGTAAAAATGCGCCGTGGGGGCGCGAATAGACGTCCATATAACGCCCCTTCGCTGCTATACAAATGCCATAAGCTGGTGTACCGTTGAATACTTTCCGCCCAGGCGTTCAGGCGAAGTTCGCAGTGTCAATGCGGCTTTGCCGACAATCCCTGTGCGATCCGACTTCCGATCGACTTGCTTGATAGTGAAAGATGGCCTCAAGTAACGAATTAACCGGCCAAGCGCCGTTCAGCTGGGGACGCACGAGCGCGTTGGCGGTAGCCATCGCGGTCCATGCGGTCGGCTTCCTCATGCTGGTTGCGCCCGCCACTCCTCCCAAGCAGCAGGAGAAAGAGAAAGAGCGCGTGGTGAACGTCGATTTCATCGAACCGCCGCCGCCTCCTCCTCCCCCGCCGCCTCCGCCGCCCGAGCCGCCGAAGCAGCCGCCGCCGAAGATCATCCAGCAGATCAAACCGCCAGCGACACCGCCGCCGCCGACACCGCCGCCGGCAGTGGAGGAAGCGACTACCAATCCGCAGCCCGCTCCGCCTCCCGCGCCTCCGGCCCCGCCGGCTCCGCCCTCGGCGATCGAAGCGAGTTCGGACCTGTCGTACCAGAGCCGCAATCCGCCCAAGTACCCGCCGCAGGCCGTACGCCAGCGTCATGAAGGTACCGTCGTATTGCTGGTGCTGGTGGCCGTCGACGGCTCTGCCAAGGATGTGAAGGTCGATAAGTCCAGCGGTTTCCGCGAGCTGGACCAGGCCGCGGTTCAGGCCGCGCAACGCTGGAAGTTCAATCCAGCCAAGCGTGGTGGTCAGATCGTCGAGGGCTATGCTCGCGTACCGGTAACATTCAATCTAAGCCAGACTTGATCACGCCTCGTGTTCTCGTCTATCAAAGTTCACGCTTGACTTCCCAAGGGTAGCGTTATGTTGCAAGACACCTCCGCTTCTGCTGCTCCGGCAGCACAGTCCAACGCCGAAGCCATGAAGGCCATGGGCTTCGATCACCTCATCCACAATTTCGATCCGCTTGGTTGGATCGTCTTCGTTGTGCTGGTGATCATGTCCTTCTCTTCCTGGTACTTCATCATCGCCAACGCAATCCGCAACGGCATGGTTCGTGGCCGCGCCGAACGCGTGATCCAGGGCTTCTGGGGCAACAGCTCCACGCAGGATGCAATCCGCGTGCTCGAAGAACAGCCCAAGGGCGAACCGTTCTCCAAGATCGCTCTGGACGCAGCTTCCGCTGTCGCCCATCACCAGCAGGCTGCTGGTGGCCGTCTTGCCGAAACGCTCTCGCGCTCGGAATTCATCGACCGCGCCCTGCGCCAGGCCGTCGCTCGCGAAAGCCTGCGCCTGGAGGGTGGCCTCACCCTGCTGGCAACGGTCGGTTCGTCCGCGCCGTTCATCGGTCTGCTCGGTACGGTGTGGGGTATTTACCACGCGCTGATCCGCATCTCCTCGTCGGGCGACGCCTCGATGCAGGCGGTGGCCGGCCCCGTCGGCGAAGCGCTGATCATGACCGCCTTCGGTCTGTTCACCGCCATCCCGGCCGTGCTTGCCTACAACTTCTTCAACCGTTCCAACCGCCTGACCTACGCCCGTTTCGACGAATTCGCGCACGACCTGCACGACTACTTCGCTACCGGCGCACGTGTCGAAGCCGGTGTGGCTCCGGTCGTCGTCAAGAAGTGAGGGTCTAACCCATGTCCATGAGCACCGGGGGCAATAGCGGCGGCCCCATGTCGGAGATCAACGTCACGCCCCTCGTGGACGTGATGCTGGTGCTCCTGATCATCTTCATGATCACGGCGCCGCTGATGACGCACCGGATCAAGATCGACCTGCCCAAGGCCGACCCACACGTGAAGGAAGAAGTGCAGGTCGAGCCGATGGACGTGGCCGTGAAGGAAGATGGTTCGCTGTACTCGGGCGACGCGCCGGTGACGGAAGCGGAGCTCAAGAGCCAGTTCGCCGTTGCAGCCAACAAATCCCCGCAGCCGGAAATCCAGCTGCGCGCCGATCGCACCACGCAGTACAAGACGGTGCGCAAGGTGTTGGGCTTTGCCAAGGATGCCGGCATGGTGCACGTGGCCTTCCTCACCACCGGCAACGGCAAGGAGTAAGCAGCCATGGCATTCAGTTCAGGCAACAGCAGCGGCCCGATGTCGGAAATCAACGTCACGCCCCTCGTGGACGTGATGCTGGTGCTCCTGATCATCTTCATGATCACGGCGCCGATCCTTTCCCATAAGGTCAGGATCGATCTCCCGCAGCCGAGCAATAATCCTCCGCCGGATGTCACCCCGCCGGATCCGATCCACCTGCAGATCAAGCAGGATGGTTCGCTCTTCTGGAACGACACCCCCGTCGACGAGACCGGTTTGCGGGCTCAGATCGCGGTGGTCGCCCAGCAGTCGAACCAGCCGGAACTGCAGATCGACGCCGACGACAACGCCCAGTACGAGGCGGTCGCCAGGGTCCTTTCCGATGCGAAAGGCCAGGGCCTGGTGAAGATCGGTTTCGTCAACACCGGTGGCGGTCAGTAATACTCAAGTTACCGATTCAAAGCACTACCCTTTGGAAAACCCCCGCCTCGCGCGGGGGTTTTTTTATGCGGGAATCGGGCGACCCTAGTGCAGGATCTGCAGGTAACGACGCACCACGTTGGCCATGCCCGAATACAGCGACTCGGTGATCAGCGCATGGCCGATGGACACCTCGGCAAGGCCCGGAATCGCGGTCTTGAAGGTGCCGACGTTGTCGAGGCTAAGATCATGCCCGGCATTCACCGCCAGCCCCGCCTGCTGCGCCTTGCGTGCAGTGTGCGCACAAAGCTCCAGGGCTTCTTTCACCTTGCCGGCGGCGAAGGCCTCGGCGTAGGGGCCGGTGTAGATTTCCACGCGCTGCACGCCGATGCGCGAAGCTTCAGCGAAGCCTTCGCCACCGGCATCGACGAACAGGCTCACCCGGCATCCCAGCTCGCGGAACTGAGCCACCAGGGGCGCGAGCATGTCGCAATCCCTGGTGAGGTCGAACCCGTGGTCCGAGGTGATCTGCCCGTCGCCGTCCGGCACCAGGGTGACCTGGGTAGGCCGCGTTTCACGCGCCAGTTCCAGGAGGCCCGGGTACTCGCCGCGGGCCGGGGCAAACGGGTTGCCCTCGATGTTGTATTCGCCGCGGCCGCGCAGAAGGGTGGCCAGCAGGCGCACATCGCTTGGGCGGATGTGTCGCTGGTCGGGGCGCGGATGCACGGTCAGGCCATCGCAACCGGCCTCGAGGCAGGTGTGCGCGGCTGTGGCAAGGTCCGGTTCGTTGCCGCCGCGGGAGTTGCGCAGCACGGCGATCTTGTTGAGGTTGACGCTAAGGAAGGTCATTGCAGGTCCATAGACAAGAACGGCGCAGGCCTCGCGGCGTGCGCCAGTGACTGTTACGGAGCATAACGCGCCACGTCCATGTGGCGCCCTTCCACGACTGGCAACGAAGGATCAGACCGGAGCGTGGGCGAAAGGTTCCTCGCCACCGGGCAACAGCACGCGGCGTGTGCGTTGCTCATCGGACCACGCAACGTGCGCGTGCAGGCCCGGCCCGACCGCCGGTTCCACCAGGCTCCAGCGCGAGGCCGGTGCCAGGTCGCCCTCGAACCCATGCGCCGCAGGTCCATCGTTCCAGGTGAAGCCCACCCGGTGCAGGCCATACGAAAGACCCTGGCCGTGGGCCTTCAATACCGCCTCCTTGGCCGTCCACAGTCGCAGGAAGGCAGCCTGTCGGCCTTCCGGTGGTTGCGCTGCCAGCCACGCTGTTTCATCGGGGGCGAAATAGCGCCCGGCAATATCCAGCAGGCGTGGCCGTGGGCGGTCGCGCTCGATGTCCACGCCCAGCTCCGGCAGTTCCCAGGCCACGCCAAGCAGGGCCACTTCGCCCGTGTGCGACCAGCTGAAAGACAGCCGGGCGTGGGCATCCTCGAGCGCCGGCTTGCCAAACGGGCCGCGGCCCAGGCGCAGATCGCCCGGCGATACGCCCAGGTACGCGGCGAGCCAGGGCAGCACCGCGTGTCCGGCGTCTTCGTTGCACGACGCCAGGCGCATCGGCCACAGGTGGATCTCGTCGTCGGCAAGATGGGGCAGGCGGGAGGGCACGCTCATCCACCGATGGTAACGTCCGCGCGCCGGCATGGCGAAGGAATGGATAAGTTATGCCTAGAATGGCTGCATGAACTCCGGGGGCACGACGTGATTGCAGGCGGCTACCTGCTGCTGCTGGCGCTGGTGTACGTGGGCTTGCTGTTTGCCGTGGCCTACGCCGGCGATCGCCGTCCACTTTACCCGCGGCAGCCGCGGCTGCGCCCGATCGTCTACAGCCTGGCGCTGGCGGTTTATTGCTCGTCATGGACGTTCTACGGCGCCGTAGGCACTGCGGCGCGCGACGGCCTGGCCTACCTTCCGATCTACCTTGGTCCACTGTTGCTGCTGGTGATGGGCTTCGGGTTGATACAGCGCCTGGTGCTGGTATCGCGCGAGCGCAACATCACCTCGATCGCGGACTTCATCGCCGCACGCTTCGGCAAATCGCATGGGCTGGCGGCGCTGGTGGCGATCATCGCGGTGGTGGCGATCATCCCGTACATCGCCCTGCAGTTCAAAGCCGTGGCCATGTCCTTCCATGTGCTCACCGCAGGCCATCCAAACGCGGCGATCCCGCTGGTCGGTGACAGCGCGATGTGGTGCGCCATCCTGCTGGCCACTTTCGCCATCCTGTTCGGCACGCGCAGCATCGACGCCTCGGAACATCACCACGGCATGATGCTGGCGGTGGCCGTGGAATCGCTGGTGAAGCTGGTGGCGTTCATCGCGATTGGCGTGTACGCCTGGATGCATGGCCCGGGCCTGGCTGCCAGCTACGCGCCCGCCGTCGCCGAACTGAAGCAAGGCTTGCCCACCGGTTTCATCGCGCAGACGCTGCTGGCCTTCTGCGCGATGTTCTGTTTGCCGCGGCAGTTCCACATCGGCGTGGTGGAATGCGAAGACCCCCAGGACCTGCGCCGCGCGCGGTGGATGTTCCCGGCCTATATGGTGCTGATCAGCATTGCCGTGTTGCCGATCGTTGCCGCCGGCATGCACCTGCCATCGGTACGCGGCGGATCGGCCGACGCCTGGGTACTTAATCTCCCATTGGCCCTGGGCAACGAGGGTATGGCGTTGCTTGCCTTCGTCGGTGGTTTCTCCGCCGCCACCGGCATGGTGATCGTGGCAGCGGTGGCCTTGTCGACGATGATCAGCAACGACCTGGTGATGCCTGCGTTGCTGCGTATCCATCGCTTGGGGCTAGAGCATCGCAGCGACCTGTCGTACATCGTGCTTCGCGTGCGGCGGGTGGCCATCGTGCTGCTCGCGGCCGGTGCCTACGCCTACTATCGCCTGCTTGCCGGTGACGAAAACCTCGCCGCCACGGGCCTGCTTGCCTTCGCCGCCGTGGCGCAGTTCGCCCCGGCGATCGTCTCGGGCCTGTACTGGCGCGGCGCGAGCCGGCTGGGTGTGTACGTGGGGCTGCTGGCGGGCTTCGCCACCTGGGCTTATACCTTGCTGATGCCGGCGATGATCCGCTCGGGCTGGCTGCCACAGGCCTGGTTGCAGGAAGGTCCGCTGCAGCTGGACTGGCTGCGGCCTACCGGCTTGTTCCACCTCACAGGTTGGGATCCGGTCACGCACGGCACGTTCTGGTCGCTGCTGATGAACGTTGGCGCCCTGGTGTTCATCTCCCTGCGCGTGCGGCCCGGCATCGAGGAGCGCCTGCATGCAGCGTTGTTCGTCGATCCGTTGGCCGGGGTGACCACCGGTGCGGGCGACTGGCGCGGAAGAGTGGCCGTGCGCGATCTCTTCGCCATCGCTGGCCGCATCGTGGGCGAGCGCGGCACCGAACGCGCCTTCGCCGACTATGGCGCGCGTCGCGGCAAGGAACTGCAGCCGGGTGAATCGGCTGACCGTGCGCTGATCCAGTTCACCGAGCGCCTGCTGGCCGGCGCGGTGGGGGCGGCCAGTGCCCGGCGCATCCTGATCAGTGCGTTGTCGGGTACGGGCCTGGATATCGCCGAGGCCGTGGCTTTGATGGACGAAGCTTCGCAGGAACTTCGCTTCAACCGTGAGCTGCTTTCCACCACGCTTGAAAATGTATCGCAGGGCATCAGCGTGGTCGACGCGACGATGCGCCTGGTGGCCTGGAACCGGCGTTACGTGGAGTTGTTCGATTACCCCGAAGGCATGGTGTATGTGGGCCTGCCGGTGAGCGACCTGATCCGCTGGAATGCGGAACACGGCGAGTGCGGCGTGGGTGAAGTGGAGCAACACATCGCCAAGCGCATCGGGTACATGCGGGCAGGCTCGCCCCATCTCTTCCAGCGTATCCGCCCGGATGGCACGGTGATCGAAATGCGCGGCCGCGCACTGCCGGGCGGTGGTTATGTCACCACCTACACCGATGTCACCGCGTACAAACACGCCGAGCAGGCCCTGATCGAAGCCAATGAGAACCTGGAACAACGCGTGGGTTTGCGCACCGCGGAACTATCCGAGGCTCTGGCTGACACCGCGAAGGCACGGCTTGATGCGGAAACCGCCAATGCCTCGAAGACGCGTTTCCTGGCAGCAGCGAGCCACGATCTGTTGCAGCCGCTGAACGCGGCCAGGCTGTTCACCTCCGCCTTGCGCCAGTATCCCAAGCTCGACGAGGAAAGCGCACAGCTGGCCGAACGCATTGATGCATCTTTCCGCGCCGCGGAAGATCTGCTCGACGCCTTGCTTGATGTCTCGCGACTTGACGCCGGCAGCTACCGGCCCGACGTCAGCGCGTTCTCGCTGACGGATCTGTTCAATTCCCTGAAACCTCAATTTGCCGTGGTGGCCGAGCAGCGCGGCATCGCCTTCGACGTGGTGCCCACCACCTTGTCGGTGCGCAGCGACCCGCAGCTCCTTCGCCGAATCGTGCAGAACTTCCTTTCCAATGCCCTGCGCTACACGCGGCGCGGGCGTGTGTTGATGGGCGCACGACGCAGTGGAGACCAGGTGCGCATCGAGGTGTGGGACACAGGGCCGGGCATTGCGCTGGACCAGCAAGCCAGGATCTTCGGTGAGTTCCAGCGACTGGATCGTCCCTCGCCGTGGGGCGAGAAGGGCCTGGGCCTGGGGCTTTCCATCTGCGAGCGTATTTCGAACATCCTCGGGCATCGGCTGGACCTGCACTCCGAAGCTGGCACTGGCAGCTGCTTCAGCGTGACGGTGCCGCGCACGGCGCATGTGGCGCCCAAGCAGGTGCGGCCGATGACCTTGCCCGGCGGCGAGCAACTTCCGCTGCGCGTGCTTTGCCTGGACAACGATGCCACCATTCTTGAAGGCATGCGTGCACTGCTGGGTCGTTGGGGAGTCACTTGCCTGACGGCGGAAAATGAAGCGGATGCCGAAGCCATTCTGCGTAGCGAGACGGTGGATCTGATCCTTGCCGACTTCCACCTCGATGATCATGCCGACGGGCTGGATGTGCTTGAGCGCTTCGGCAAGATCATGCCGAACCTTCCACCGGCCGCGCTGATCACAGCGAACAATAGCCCGCAGTTGCTGCAGCGAGCGCGTGCACTTGGCTATCCGCTATTGCATAAGCCAGCCAAGCCGGCCGCGCTGCGCGCACTTCTGGTGGCGTTGGCGCGGCGCAAGTCGACGGCCCGGGACGATGACGACTGGCGGCAGAATATTGCTTAGCTTATTGCGGTTTTCGCGCTCTCGTTCGGGGACGCTGCATCTTTCGTCCAGGAGGCATCGATGTCGGTAGCCAGCACTTGCCCGGCAGGTCCGACACGCTAGCCGATCGCGCTGAGACTTGCGTCCCACTCCTATCATCGGTCGTGGGAAGTTGCCGGTTTGGCCTATAGATTTAGTCGCCGCCCTAAATGGGTGGTGCAATGATGCAGGCGTCGGATTCTTCGAGAAGGCGATGATCTGACGGTAGGCATTTCGTTGTGCCGAAATGCACGCGGAGTGTGCACTTGCCCGACTTCAACAGTCTTGGCGCTCTTATGACAAGGGCTGGGCGCGACCACTATGAGAGCCATCCTAAAAATCGTTTCTGCGACCTCCATGGCGGTCCTGTCCGTCGCTCCCGTATGCGGCGCCGACGTACCCATAGCCAAGGCCCGGCAAATTGCTGGCTCGATCGCGCCGACGACCGTTCAAGCTGCGCGCGTCGTCATGCAGGCACCACGCGTTAACGCAAGCCGTGCGGCAACTGCGGACGACGAAGCTGTCTGCATAGGGACAGATCCCTCGGCCTGCATGGCTCAGGGCATGGGCGTGACACACACGGCATTTTGCGATGTGGAAGACATCGGGTTCGCGGCCTGTCTAGCTAGCTATGCTCCCGCCGTTGTTAACCATGCGGCGCCGGCTCGTCAGGTGTTCACCGTCACCGTGCGTAACAGCGAAGGAAACATACGCACGATCACCGTCTTGTTGACCGGTGCGCAAACCGCCGGGGACGCCGCCACCATGGCTCTCGAAGGCACCTCGGGCGAGACAGTAGTGGCGGTGAACTGAGCACTAGGCAACCCGCTACTAGAGCTTCGGATACCAGTCGCTGCCACGGCCCTCCGGCGTGCTGTCCAGGATCGTCCACATCGGCGCGAGGTCGGGCGCTCCACGTGGATCCTGCCCGGGGTCGGCTGTGACTCCGCCCATTTCCCCGCTCCAGAAATGCCGAATGACGCCGTCGCGTCGCGTGAACACATTGAACCCCGGAACGTCGCTGCCGTCGTCGGCGATGGCGTGGTAGTCGCGACTGAAGTTGTCGTTTACGTCGAAAGCGAGCCTCAGGTCTTTCCAGCCGCGTTCCTTCTTGAACGCCACTAACTTGGCGATCGGCGAGCGCGCCACCACCACCAACGACACGCGCTCGCCGATCGGTTTGGCCTCTCCGTTCCAGGCATCGAGCAAGGTCGTGCACATCGGGCAGGGACGCTCGCGCTGCGGGCCGAACATGTAGCTGTAGATCACCAGCGTCTGCTTGTCGCCAAAAAGGCCGGCGAAATCCACAGGGCCTTCTTCGCCTTCGAAGCGGTAGTCGCCCTTCACTTCGCCGCCGGCAGGCAAGGCCCGGCGTTGTTCGGCAACGCGTTCGATGTGCCGGCGTAACTCAATTTCCTCGGCCAGGAGGGCGGTGCGTGCCGCGCGGTAGGCAACGCTCTCGTTGGGGAAGGTCACGCCATTGCGCTGGGCGAGCTCCAAGGCGGGGGGGAGGGATGCGGCATCATTCATGGCAGTTCTCCAGGACAGCGGCTTCAGTCGCGGTCAGGCGCACCGAGCGGGAAGAAATGGCGATACGGTCGGCCTTCGTCCACCGCTCGCGCAAACGACGGCCGTGCCAGCAGCCGCTGGCGGTAGGCGATCACGTTGGCAAACTTCGTGTCGATGCGATGCGTCCAATCGGCATAGAACAGGAACGGCGCGGCGCCACAGTCGGCCAGGCTGAAGGTGTCGCCCGTCGCCCACTTGCGCGTTGCCATGGTTTTATCCAGCCACGCGTAGGCGGTGTCCAGCATCTCGCGCGCGTCGGCAGCGCCGGTTGCGTCTTTCTTATCCTCCGGACGCATGCTGTCGAAGACAAGCTTCTGTTGCGGGGTGGAGATGTAGTTGTCGAAGAAGCGATCCATCGAGCGCACATCCAGCGCCGCGGCAGGCTCGGACGGCAGCAGCGATACGGGACCTGGGTGATGGATGCCGAGGTACTCGATGATCGTGGTGGCTTCGGGCACCACGCGGCCACCGTCCACCAGCACGGGGAAGCGCTTCATCGGCCAGAGGCCGGCGAATGTCTGGTAGGTCTCGGGATCTTCCGGGGCGAGCATGCGCCACTGGAACGGAGTGCCGTTCTCGTAAAGGGCTACCAGGACTTTCTGGCAGTAGGACGAGAAGGGGTGGGCGTAGAGCTCCAGGGCCATCGTTGGGTTTCCTCGTTCGACGTGGGGTTATACCCATGATGTCGAACGGGCCAGGGGGAAATCGACATGCACGATGGCATGCATGTCGATTTATTATTTCCCGGGGTGAAAAGCCGGTTTAGCGGACGCCGCCGCCGGCAAACAGATGCTCGCCGGTAAGCCAGGCCGAATCGTTCGAGGCCAGGAACACGGCGATCGAGGCGATATCGTCGGGCTGGCCGATGCGGCCGAGCGGGGTATTGGCCACCGCCTGCTTCTCGAAATCCGAACCGATGAAACCGGCGGTATGGGTGCCCTCGGTCTCCACCATGCCCGGGTTCAGGGCGTTGACGCGGATCTTGCGGGGGCCCAGCTCACGCGACAGCACGCCGGTGATGGCATCGACCGCACCCTTGGTGCCCGTATAGACCGCGCTGCCCGGCGGCACGATGCGGGTTACCAGCGAGCCGACATTGATGATGCTGCCGCCTTCGCCCAGGTGCGCGGAGGCCGCCTGGCTGACCAGCAGCAGGCCCAGTACGTTGATGTTGAACTGGCGGTGGAAGTGGTCTTCAGTGAGCTCTTCCAGGCTGCCGAATTCGTAGACGCCGGAGTTATTCACCAGCACGTCGAGCTTGCCGTAGGCCTTGATGGCACCATCGACGATGCCCTTGGCCTCGGCGGCCTTGGAAACGTCGCCCTGTACCGCCACGGCCTTGCCGCCAGCGGCGACGATCTCACCGACCACCTTGTCGGCCCCTGCCTTGCTGGAGGCGTAATTCACCACGACCGAAGCGCCGGCGGCGGCCAGGGCCTTGGCGATGGCGGCGCCGATACCCTTGGATGCGCCCGTAACAATGGCGACCTTTCCTTCTAGCTTGCTCATGGGATGCCTTTATCTATCTGGTAGAGGAATAACGGGTACTTAAATCCCGTAGTTCACGACATTGGAACTACTAAACCAGACTTCAAGGGGGTGGTAAAATGAAATCATGAGGCCGCTTGTCCACCCCGCCATCGAGGACATCACCGTCGAGGGCATCCTCCACGTCCTTTCCGACCCCGTCCGGGCCGCCATCTACGCGAGCCTGGCGGCCTCGGAAAGCGCGCGCACCTGCTCGAATTTCCTCCAGATGCAGGACAAGGAAATCCCCAAATCCACGCTTTCCCAGCATTTCCGCATGCTTAGGGAGGCCGGGCTGATCCGCAGCGAGCGGCATGGGGTGGAAATGCGGAACACCTCCCGCTGCCAGGAGGTCGACCAGCGCTTCCCGGGGTTGCTCGGGGCGATCATGCAGGCGCATGCCCAGCAGTGCGCGCAGAAGCAGGCTGCCAAGAGCGACGGCTAACGCTCGTTGTTCCGGGCGCGCAGCCGCCTCATCGAAGTCCCAAGCACAGACGATGGTTACCATGGGACCGACCGAGGTCGCGGAACTCACGAATGTATTTCAAGGTGCGAATCAACGGCTCGGATTTCGGCGTGTTCGGTCATCCGAACGTGCTTAACATGAGCCTCTCCGTCCAGTGGATTACCCACGACGGCATCGAAGGAACCGAGTTGTTCGCCAGCGCCGTATGCATGGAAGGCGACAAGAGGTTTCTTTATGACTGGGCGCAACATCGCCTTTCAGCGACGGATGTTGTCGAGATAGCGCCGACAGATGAAAGGGATGTTCCCGCGCCCCGCGTCAAATACGAGATGAAGCCAAGATCGCCGGACGAATAACGGGCGCATCCGCCTGGAGTTGAATCCGACATTCTGCCGTTGAACCACTCTTGGAATCTGGAGATGGGCATGCCAGGCGAAGCGATGAAAGCAAGCATCAAGGAAATGAAGCGGAAGAAGGAATCCGCGTAGCAGTTCCTTCTGATGACGGTTATCGTCTGAACAGAAGTTGCCTTGTCATGGCTTACTTGCTCAAATGCCGAGTCAGCCTGACATCAGCAAACTGCTTGGCTTTACCGTCGTCGATGTTGTCGATCCACCAGCGCCATGTGTCATGGGCGGCATCGTAGGAGAAGGCGTTTTGCAAGGAAGTCGATCCGTTTACGTCATTCCATTTGAAGAGTAACGTCTTCGGATCCTTCTCCGCGTGCCCGAGGCCTTCGGTCACGAGGCCATTGCCACCGGTACTGTCCAACCATAGGCAGGTGTATTGATTGAGCACCGGGTTCCACCCGACATAGACGATTGCCTCGTACTCGGGCTTCCCGTCGTGCTTCTTCGCGCGCGACACTTCGTGGATTTGTATGTACTGACGACCAAGCACCCACTGTGCAGTCACATCGTGTACTACGTCGCGGTGGGCGATCTTTCCCGATAGCACCCACTGGCCTGTAAGGTGATTGAGGAGCGGATCATTGATCGCCTGGGCAAACGCTGCGTTACCCAATGGAGCGAAGGCTATCAACACGATGCCCAAGAACGAATGCACGGGTTTCATATGCGTCCCCTGACGGTGGAAGGGTCTAGTCGAGCATCGGCTGAAACCGACGGAAATCGTCGCTACTGTCTTCATCCCAGGGCCAGTAGCCAAACGTGGACGGATAGACAAGCTGGACGAGACGGAACGACTCGCTCTTATACAGCCAGAGATTCCAGCCTACGTATTCACGATAGTGCCGCGGGTCGACTTGACGAACCTCGCAATCAAACCCTTCAAGAAAGCCACTTACGCGCTGACCTGGTTGGAAACGCTCCCCAGCCCGCGCTCTCTCGCAGTATCCATTGATCATGGAATGGGCCAGCTCCTTCCGGAGGCCGATGATGATGACTTCCGGCTGTCCCGCGGACTTCTCGATTCCAACCGAGTAACTGAAGGGAGGCAAGTCTGCTTCCGCGAGTATGTGCAGAACGTGGCAGCCGTACTTCTCTATGTCATCGAGACACTTTTTCTCGCCATCATCCATTTCTATCATCTGAAATGCTCATTCGAAACCTCGACAAGCGCTAGCGCTTCCTCGAATACCCGTTGTCCATCATCGCCCCACCATTGGTGCACGGAAACTTCGCCACCCAGGGTTTGCAGGTCCCGAAGAAGGGCTATCAATCCATCTATTTGAGGGCCTCCCCATTCCGGGCCCATACGGTAATCGAGAATCAGCTCGTTGAGGCCAACGAATACGCCAAGGTCGGGAAGGCGGCAACCAGCGCAGGTGATGCCGTTAAGCAGTATCTGAATCGATTCCGCATCGCCGGATATCACAAGCGCGGCATCCCCGGGGCCTGTAAATGGCGCCTCTGACTGAGAGGCCCTCAGCCACAGCGTTGGCCCGTTGGCTGAGTGGTTAATGGCGCCGAGAGTAAACAGGCGCGTGAACGCCCTTACGGTATGACCCGGCTCCGAAAACCTTACCTCGATTTCAGGGAGCGACCCATCATCGGTCTCGAAATAGTCAAGAAGCGTCATCACGGCTTTCAAGAGAGCTTGGCCCGGAAATGAAAGCATTCCATTCCGAAGCCCTCACGAAAGTAGAACCGATGCGCATGCTCCCTGGTAACCCGCGAGATCAGCTGCACTTCACTGCACCCAAGCGCGCGTCCTTCGTCCTTGAGTCTTGAAATTAGCCGCGCGCCATAACCATGCGAGCGAACGCGTTCGTCAACCACCAGATCATCGATGTAGATCAGGCTTTCGCAATACAACATGTGCATCACTCGATACGCAGCTACCGCCCGAACTTCCCCCTCGTCCAGAAGCGCCAGGACCTTCAGTCCATCGCTTGCCATGAGGCGGCGGATCATCGCCACATAGTTCGATCGCTCAAGGTGAGGGCGCAGTTGCAGCACGACATCAAACGTCGCCGCAATTTGTTCGTCGGTCTCCGCGTGAATAATCTCGGTCGTCATGTGAGGTCTGCTGGAGTTAAGCGATGCCCAAGCCGTCCATCTCGACGAAGGTCGCATCGCCGAGAGCAGTATGGCTTAGACAAACTACATCGGCGGCGTTCCCGCCGGCTCTACCGCCAGATGACTCGCCGCCAACGCCACTTGCGTGCGATTGGATACCCCGAGTTTCCGCATGATCGCCGTCATATGCGCCTTCACCGTAGCCTCGGACACGCCAAGGTCATAAGCGATCTGCTTGTTCAACAACCCCTCGGCGATCATGTTCAACACACGGAATTGCTGCGGTGTGAGCGAGGCCACCCTCGCGGCGATATCTTCTTCACTGGGATCAAGCGCACTGCCGTTGCCGATCATCTGCGGCGGAAGCCACGCATCGCCGTCGAGCACCGCGTGGATTGCCCGCACGATCTGATCCACCGGTGCGGACTTAGGAATGTAGCCCGAGGCGCCGTGGGCGATGGCGCGATGGGCCACCTGCGATTCCTCGTGGCCGGACACCACGATGATCGGCAGGCCCGGGTACTGGCCGCGGATATGAGCCAGCGCCGAATAGCCACGGGCGCCGGGCATGTGCAGGTCCAGCAGCAACAGGTCGGCGTCGGCGTGGCCTTCCACCAGTACCAGCAGTGCATCCACGCTATCGGCCGTGTACACCTGGGCGCCGGGTAGCGCCGCCAGTACCGCACGCTGCAGGGCGTCGCGGAACAGCGGATGATCGTCGGCGATCAGGACGTCGGCCATGGGGAGCCTTTATTTCACCAGCCGCTCATGCACGAGATTGGCCACCACGCTGGGATCGGCGAGTGTGGAAATGTCGCCCAGCTGGTCGGGCTGGTTCTCGGCAATCTTGCGCAGGATGCGGCGCATGATCTTGCCTGACCGTGTCTTGGGCAGGCCGGGCGCCCACTGCAGGTAATCGGGCGCGGCGATCGCGCCGATTTCCTTGCGCACGCCGGCAATCAGTTCCTTGCGCAGTTCATCGCTACCGGTTTCCCCGGCATTGAGCGTAACAAAGGCATAGATGCCCTGGCCCTTGATCTCGTGCGGGCAGCCGACCACGGCGGCCTCGGCCACCTTCGGGTGCGCTACCAGTGCGCTCTCCACTTCCGCGGTGCCTATGCGGTGGCCCGACACGTTGATCACGTCGTCCACGCGGCCGGTGATCCAGTAGTAGCCGTCTTCATCGCGCCGCACGCCGTCGCCGGTGAAGTAGTGCCCGGGATAGGTCTTGAAATAGGTGTCGATGAAACGCTGGTGGTCGCCGTAGACGGTGCGCATCTGGCCCGGCCACGAGCGCGTGAGCACCAGGTTGCCGGAGGCCGCGCCATCCATTTCCTTGCCGTCGGTGTCCACCACCGCAGGCACGATGCCGAAGAAGGGAAGCGTTGCCGAGCCCGGCTTGGTGGCGATGGCGCCGGGCAGCGGGGTGATCATGATGCCGCCGGTTTCGGTCTGCCACCAGGTATCGACGATCGGGCAACGGCCATCGCCCACCACGCGCGAATACCATTCCCAGGCTTCCGGGTTGATCGGTTCGCCCACGCTGCCCAGGATACGCAGCGACTTGCGCGAGGTTTTTTTCACTGGCGCATCGCCTTCGCGCATCAGTGCGCGGATGGCGGTGGGCGCGGTGTAGAACAAGGTGACCTTGTGCTTGTCCACCACGTTCCAGAAACGCGAAAAATCAGGGTAATTCGGCACGCCGTCGAACATCACCACGGTGGCGCCGTTGGCCAGCGGCCCGTACACCACGTAGCTGTGGCCGGTGATCCAGCCCACGTCCGCGGTGCACCAATAGATGTCGTCCTCGCGCAGGTCGAACACGCGCTCGTGGGTGAGGCTGGCGAACACAAGGTACCCGCCGCTGGTGTGCAGCACGCCCTTGGGCTGGCCGGTGGAGCCTGAGGTGTACAGCGTGAACAGCGGATCTTCCGCGTTCATCGGTTCGGCGGGGCAATCGGTGCTCTGGCCTTCCATCAGCGTGTGGTACCAGCGGTCGCGCGGCGACTGCATGGTGATCGCGCCACCTGTGCGGCGCACCACGATCACCGTCTCCACGCTGTCGGTGCCGCGCTTGGCAAGGGCGGCATCCACATTGGCCTTCAGAGGGATCTTCTTGCCGCCGCGGACGCCTTCGTCGGCCGTGATCACCAGGCGTGAGCCGGAATCGGCGATGCGGCCGGCCAGGGAATCGGGCGAGAAGCCGCCGAACACCACCGAATGGATGGCGCCGATGCGCGCGCAGGCAAGCATCGCCACGGCGGCTTCCGGGATCATCGGCATATAGATCGCCACGCGATCGCCCTTGCCCACGCCAAGGTTCTTCAGCGTGTTGGCGAACTTGCAGACCTCCCCGTGCAACTCCTTATAAGTGAGTTTGCGGGTTTCGTCCGGGTCGTCGCCCTCGAAGATGATGGCCGTCTTGTCGCCGCGTGTGGCCAGGTGCCGGTCAAGGCAGTTGGCCGAGACGTTCAACTGGCCGTCTTCATACCATTTGATGTGAAGATCCTTTGCATCCCAGGAGACATCGGAGATCTTCGTGGGAGCGCGCACCCAGTCGAGCCGGCCGGCCATGTCCTTCCAGAAGCCGTCGGGATCGTCCACCGATCGGGCATACATGGCCTGGTACTGGTCGGCGGTAAGGCTATGGGACGGCTTGGACATGCATGGGCTCCAGCGCGCCGCCGGGCGGGCGGCATAGGGGATGAAAGACACCGTAGACGGGAGGCCGAGTGTAGCCGTTGCCAGGCGACACCGATGTACAGCCCTCCTTACGACTTTGGTCGAGTTTCGACCTTTGGCGAATAGCACCCTTGCTGTCACATGGCCATGCTCGGCACGCCAATGGTTGGGGAGGCCATGATGAACACGATCGAAGTCGGCAGCCGCAAGGTGCTTGCCCTGGGTATTGCCTGTGCCCTGTTGCTTCCATTCACCGCGGCGCATGCGCAGTCGTCCACGAAGAAACCCACCGTCCGCGAGCAGAAGCTCGAGCAACGGGTGAACCAGCTCGAGCAGGAACTGGCTGAGCTCAAGCAGATGATCCAGGAACAAAAGGCCGATACCGCCCAGGCCACCGCCACGGCGCAGGCCGCGCAGACCCAGGCCCAGGCCACCGAAACCCGGGTTGCCACGGTAGCCGCTACGCCGCCGCCGAAGCCGGTGTTCTCCAGCGCGCCGGGCGTATCGGTGGCGCTGCACGGCTTCATCAACGCCAGCGCCTTCAGCCAGGACAAGGGCTTCACCTACGGCAACGGCCAGAACGCCGAATTCCCGATTCCGGGCTCGGCAGGACACGTGAACGATTCGCTCACCGGCGTGGATGTGCGTAACACACGGTTCTGGCTCGATTTCACCGGGGCCAAGTTCGGCGGCGACTGGACCGGCGGCGGCCGCATCGAGATGGACTTCTTCGGCGGCTTCAACGGCACCGGTGCCTACGCCCAGTCGCAGCCCACGCCGCGCCTGCGCCAGGCCTATATGGACATCACCAACCCGACGACGGGTTCGACCTTCCGTATCGGCCAGCAGTGGGACCTGTTGTTCCCGCTGGACATGACCCCGCAGTCGCTCTCCCACATCGCCTTCCCCCTGGGCTACGGCACGGGTTTCACCGGCTGGCGCTTCAGTGGTATTTCCTGGATGAAGGAATTGAACCACGGCAGCGACGGCCCGATCTGGCGCCTGGACCTTGGCGCGTACGGCGGTACGTGGAGCACGCCGGGTTCGACCAACAACTACACCACTGCTGGCAATGTGGGCTTCAACCCGCAGTACGAAGCCCGCCTGCACGTGCAGGACAAGACTTGGCTGGCCTTCGTGGCCGCCCACTACAGCAAGGTGGATCTGCGCGGCGTCGATGGCGCCACGGCCACGCCGATCAAGAGCGACATCAAGAGCACCGCGATCCAGGCCGGCGCGCAGTGGATGCCCGGCAATTGGGTGTTCAAGGCACTGGCCTATGCCGGCAACGGCATTGGCGAAGTCTTCGGCGATCTTTCCCAGTTCGGCGACATCGCCGACAAGGGCGGCTATGCGCAGGTCGGCTACAAGTTCACGCCGAACTGGTCGGTGTACGGCTTCTACTCGCAGAGCAAGCCCGACACCGACGACGTGGTCAAGTGGTTGTCCCGCGGTTCCACCGGATTGCTGAAGAACCGCCAGTCGGCGTTGAGCCTTCAGTACACCGCGGGACCGTATGACCTCAGCCTTGAGTGGATCCACGCCAAGCTTGATTCCACCACCAACGGCACCACGCGGCAGACCACGCAGGGCAACGAAATTACCCTCAACGGTAATTACAAGTTCTAAAGCGACGATGGCGGCCCGCAATGGCCGCCATCTTTCGCACAAGCGTGCCTCGTAAATAACTGCGAACCTCACCAGGGGTGCACCATGGCAACAAGCCCATCCGGCGTCCGCGCCGACGGAACGATCGGTACCAGCCACAAACGCGTCGTCTTCGCGTCGAGCCTGGGAACCGTCTTCGAGTGGTACGACTTCTACCTCTATGGCTCCCTGGCCGCCGTCATCGGCAAGCAGTTCTTCGGTGGACTGAACGAGACCAGCCAGTTCATCTTCGCCCTGCTGGCATTTGCCGCGGGATTCGCCGTGCGTCCATTCGGCGCCATCGTGTTCGGGCGGGTAGGCGACCTGATCGGCCGCAAGTACACCTTCCTGATCACCATCGTGATCATGGGTACGTCGACCTTCCTGGTGGGCGCGTTGCCCAGCTACGCATCCATCGGATGGGCTGCGCCGATCATCCTGATCATCCTGCGGCTGCTGCAGGGACTGGCGTTGGGCGGTGAGTACGGCGGCGCGGCAACGTATGTTGCCGAGCATGCGCCGATGGGCAAACGCGGCCTGTACACCAGCTTCATCCAGATCACCGCCACTTTCGGCCTGTTCCTGTCGCTGCTGGTGATCCTGGGCATGCGCTTTAGCCTGGGCACCGAGGCCTTCGAGGCCTGGGGCTGGCGCATCCCATTCCTGCTGTCGGCGATCCTGGTGGGTATATCGGTATACATCCGCCTGCAGTTGCAGGAGTCGCCGGTCTTCAAGGAGATGAAGGAACAAGGCAAGGGCTCGAAGGCTCCGCTGACGGAGGCCTTCGGCAAGTGGCCGAACCTCAAGCTGGTGATCCTGGCGCTCCTGGGTGCCACGGCGGGCCAGGCCGTGGTCTGGTACACCGGCCAGTTCTACTCGCTGTATTTCCTTACCCAGAGCCTGAAGATCGACGCCACGGCGGCCAATCTGCTGATTGCCGCGGCGCTGCTGATCGGCACGCCGTTCTTCGTGGTGTTCGGCGCGCTATCGGACAAGATCGGACGCAAGCCCGTGGTGTTGGCCGGTTGCCTGCTGGCGGCGCTCACGTACTTTCCGATCTTCAAGGGCATCACCCACTATGGCAACCCGGCCATCGAGACCGCTGCCGCCGCTTCACCGGTGACGGTGGTGGCCGATCCGAACGCCTGCAGCTTCCAGTTCGATCCGGTGGGCAAGAAAACCTTCACCAGCTCCTGCGACGTGGCCAAGAGCGTGCTGGCGAAGCGAGGCATCCCTTATTCCAACGTGGATGCGCCGGCGGGTACCGTGGCCCAGGTGAAGATCGGAAGTACGACGGTGGATTCCTTCGAGGGCGGGGGCATGGCCAAGCCGGACTTCACCGCCAAGGCCAAGGCATTCACCACTGCCGTGGGTGCGGACCTGAAGACAGCCGGTTATCCGGAGAAGGCCGACCCGACGCAGTCGAATTACCCGATGCTGGTGCTGCTGCTGACCATCCTGGTGCTGTACGTGACCATGGTGTACGGGCCGATCGCCGCCTGGCTGGTGGAGATGTTCCCCACGCGCATCCGCTATACCTCGATGAGCCTGCCGTACCACATCGGCAATGGCTGGTTCGGCGGCTTCGTGCCCACCATCGGCTTCATGCTGGTGGCCTGGAAGGGCGACATCTATTACGGGCTTTGGTATCCGATCGGTGTTGCGCTGATGACGTTCGTCATCGGCCTGCTGTTCGTGCGCGAGACCAAGGACGTGAGCATTCGCGACTAGCTGCGATCGCAAGCGACACATGTGAAAAGGGAGCGGCCTGGCCGCTCCCTTTTTTATTCCGCCTTCAAGGTTTTTCCGGCGGCGGCTTGGTGATCGACTCGCGGAGCTTCTTCATTTCATAGGCGTTGAGCATTTCGGGCTTGGCGTTGCCCTCGATGCGCTCCTGGGCGAAGGCCAGCCCCGTGGCGATGAGCCCGGCCAACCCCAGGAACAGGCACAGGCCGAGCAACCCCGGCGATTTCGTCGCGAAGCACACGAGCACCATCAGGAGGGTGAAGGCAGCAAGAATCCAGCGCATGGGTCGACCGGCGGGCAGGGCAGGTTGGCGCATCATAACGCCGCCCGCGCGCACGTGAATCGCGGCTGTTGGGGATACTCCGTACGGTGGCGAACGGCGTCCAGGCACGTATCGGCGTAACATGAGGGGGCTTTTTTTCACGAGGCGGGCGATACCCATGCAGAAGTTGTTCGACGGCTACGCGCGGTTCCGGTCGACCCAATGGCCCGAGCGCCGAAAAACCTTCGAAGGCCTGGCCGATGAAGGCCAGAATCCGCAGACCATGGTCATTGCCTGCTCGGACAGCCGGGTGGATCCCACGATGATCTTCGACGCGGAGCCTGGCGAGCTGTTCATCCTGCGCAACGTGGCGAACCTGGTCCCCCCTTACGAGCCCGATACGGCTTTCCACGCCACCAGCGCGGCGCTGGAATATGCCGTGCGCGTGCTGGAAGTAAAGGACCTGATCGTGATGGGCCACGCCATGTGCGGTGGCATCCGCGTGCTGCTCGACGGCCCTCCGGCGCAAGGCGGCGACTTCCTCGTGCCGTGGATGCGCATCGCCGAGTCAGCCAAGTTCCGGGTGTTGGCCCGCGCTCCCGCCGATGTCCACACCGAGTGCGAGTACGAGACGGTGAAGCTGTCGCTGGGCAACCTCATGACCTTCCCGTGGCTTGCCGAGCGGGTGGAAGCGGGCTCGCTCAAGCTCACCGGCATGAGCTTCGACATCCGCTCGGGGCAGCTGTTGATGCTGCAGGGCGATGGCACCTTCGCTCCGGTGGACACCCCGTAGCCTGCTCGTGCCTATAATCGCGCCCTGGGCCAGGGGGCGGCATGGACGGGGCCAACGACGAACGCTACAGGCGGGCGAAAGAACTTGCGCATGCAGCGGCGGAGCTACCGCCAGGCAAGCGCATGGCCTTCGTGCGCGAGCGCGCCGGTGACGATGCCGCGCTGATCGCCGAAGTGGGCTGGATGCTCGACGCGATCGAGGTGACCGCGGGCCTGCCGCACGCGCTGGAAAACCCCGTTGATCTTTCGGGCCTGAGTGCCCAGGCCGCCGCGCCGCGCCACTACCAGATCATCCGCCGCCTGGGCGAGGGCGGCATGGGCGTGGTGTACCTTGCCTCGCGCAATGACGGCGGTTTCGTCCAGCAGGTGGCGCTGAAATTCCTCAATGCCGCCGCGGAAGACTCACCCGCCCTGCTCGAGCGCTTCGCCCAGGAACGCCACCTGCTGGCGCGGCTGGAACATCCGGGTATCGCCCGGCTGCTCGATGGCGGCCTGCTGGCCGACGGCCGTCCCTTCCTGGCGCTTGAGTTCGTGCAGGGCGAGCGCATCGACGACTGGTGCGAGGAAAAATCGCTCAACCTGCGCCAGCGCATCGCCCTGTTCCTGAAGGTGTGCGCAGCGGTCGAGTTCGCCCACCGCCATCTGATCATCCATCGCGACATCAAGCCGGCCAACATCCTGGTGACCCCGGACGGGGAACCGAAGCTGTTGGATTTCGGCATCGCGCGCATGCTCGACGAGGTCCCCGATACCGACCGCGGCGATGGCGACGCCCTCACCCTGGCCTATGCCAGCCCCGAGCAGGTGCAGAAGCGCCGCCTCACCACCGCCGCGGACGTTTATTCGCTGGGGGTGGTGCTGTACCAGTTGGTGGCCGGCCGCCGGCCTTTCCAGGACCTGGTGACGCCGCACCACCTCTCCAGCGCCATCATCAGTGGCGACTTCCTGCCGCCCAGCCGGAGCCCTCGTGGCGATGCCGCCTCGGCGGCAGCGCGCGCGCCGGTACCGGCGGACGTCGATGCCATCGTGATGAAGGCCATGCGCCGGCAGGCTCGCGACCGCTATGCTGGCGTGCACGAACTGGCCGAAGATCTTCGCCGCTTCCTCGAACACCGGCCGGTGCAGGCCCGCAAGGCCACGCCGGCCTACCACGCGGGCCGTTTCGTGCGCCGCAATCGCCTTGGCGTTGCCGCCGGCGTCTTGCTGGCGGTGTCCACCCTCACGGGCCTGGGCGTATCGCTGTACGAATTGGCCCAGGCGCGCGCGCAGGAACGCCTGGCCACCAGCCGGCAGCGTGAACTCGAGCGCGCCGTGGCCTTCGAGCAATCGATGCTCGAAGGCGTGGACATCGATGCGATGGGCCATGGCCTGGCCGATGGCGAGCGCCGGCAACTGGGCGATCGGGCGACAGCCATTTCCGGCGTGGGCTTCAGCGACCTGGCGCGGGAATCGCTGGACGTACACGTGGTGTCCCATGCGCTGGACGCCATTGACGGCCGCTTCGCCGATGAACCACTGCTGGGCGCGAGCCTGCGTCAATCGCTGGCACGCGTGCTGGTGACCATCGGCAGCTATGGCCATGCGGTGCGCGAGTTGCAGAAGGTGCTTGATGTGCGCACTCGCCTGCTTCCCGCCGGTGATCCGGCAGTGCTTTCGGCGCAGGTGGACCTGGCCCGGGCGCTGGATCTGTCCGGCCAGTTCGGCCAAGCGCGCGCCATCTTCGAGGCTGCCCTGGCCAAGGCGCAGGCGCTGGGGCCCGACGATACGTTGCGTACCGCCGCCGAATCGGGCCGCGCCCGCGCCATGGCCGACAGCGGCGACCTGATCCCCGCGCTCGCCGCACAGGAGGCCCTTGATGCGCGCCTGTCGTCCCGGTTTCCGGCATCGGATCCGGGCCTGATGCAGCTTCGGCGCGAGCGCGTGGCTACCTTGATCCGCCTGGGCCGACGTGATGAAGCCAGGGCCATCATCGAGCCGCTGGCCGCGGTGTCCCTCCGTGCCCTGGGCCCCGACCACCCCGATACCCTCGATGCGCAGGCCACCCTGGCGTCGCTGCTCAATTACCGGAACGAGTACGAACGCTCGCTGGCGCTGGCGCGCACCGTGGCCGCCGCGCATGAACGCCGCTTCGGCTTCGACCACCCTGCCACGCTTCGCGACGAAGACCTGGTCGCCGCCAACCTGGTGCGCCTTGAGCAGTTCGACGAAGCCCGGCCGCTGCTCGAGCACATCATCCGGGTGCGGCGCCAGGCGCAGGGCGACGATCAGCCAGACACGCTCGAATCGATGACCACCATGGTGAGGCTGCTCACCCGCACCGACGACTGGGCCGGCGCGACCACCCTGCAACAGTCGATCCTTCAGGCGCGCCGACGCGTATTAGGCCCCGACCATCCGGACACCCTGTTCGCCCAGGCGAGCCTCGCGGGGTTTCTCTCGCACGAGGGAAAATACGCCCAGGCACTGGATCTGGCCACCACGGCGCTGGCCGCCCAGCGGCGTACCCTGGGCATGGATCATCCGATCACCTTCGGCACCCTCGACCTGATCGCCCGGATCCATACCCAGGCAGGCGAGCTCGCCGCCGCCCGCGACGTCCATGCCGAGGCCCTGGCCAACCGCCAGCGCGTGCTGGGCACCATGGACGCGCACACCCTGGAAAGCGCCACGCGCCTGTTCGAGATCCTGGAAAGGCTTCACCAGACGGCCCAGGCCCAGGCCATCCGCCACCGCTATATGGATCCGCTGGTCGCCATGGATCCGGCCACGCTCAATGCCAGCATGCGCGACATGCGCGATGGCACGGTGGACCTGCTCACCCAGTACGGCAACGCCCCTTAAGCGGCGGACAGTTCCCGCCGCAGCCAGGCACGGGCGATGCGCCATTCGCGTTGCACGGTACGCGGCGAGATGGCGAGCACAGCGCCGATTTCCTCCTCGCGCAGGCCGACGAAGAAGCGCATCTCCACGATCTGTGCCTGCCGCGGGTCCAGCGCCTCCAGCTGGCGCAGGGCGTCGTCCAGCTCGTCGGGCGAGGCCTGTTCGGCCAGGTTGTCGGCGATCTGGGTAATGCCGGTACGGTCGAGCGCGCAGGGTCGTTTCTGGGCGTGGCGGCGGCGGGCGGAATCGATCAGCACCCGGCGCATGGCCCGGGCGGCCAGGCCGATCAGATGCCCGCGGTCGGCGACCTCCGGCAGCTTGCCGCCGTGGAAAAGCCGGAGGTACGCCTCGTTGACGAGCTCGGTGGGGTTCATCGTGCAGTCGCCGTGCTCGTGGCGCAGCTGCGCCCGGGCCAGCCGGCGCAGGCTGCCGTACATCCGCCGCATCAGTTCGTCCATGGCCGCCGGCTCGCCGATCTCGGCCAGCCGCAGCAATTGGGTCACTTCGCCCGGCTGCGCGGCCGCCGGTGCAATGACGTTTTCGCCCATCTGCATATCGTTTTCCCCCTGCCGGGAAGAGGTTACTCCAAGCCTGTGACGGCGTGTGTCGTCTTTTCCGGACCCCTTGCGCATCCCCTAATAGGACCCTCAGTGAGCGCTGGGTCCCCATTCGAGGGAGGAGGGCAGTCCGGGATCTTTCGGATTGACGCCCGGTCACGCCCACCCCGACAATGTGTGACGTAGCTCACATTTTCTTCAGGGGGAATCTTGTGAAGCAATTACTTATCTATGACCGTCCGCGGGAATTGAACCGCGTGGCGCACCGCCAGCTGCGCTTGTCGCCGGCCCCGGTGAGCTTCGGGTTCGCCCGTGCGGTGAACTCCGTGCCGCTGGTGGTGGCCGAGTTCCAGCGGGCGAGCCTGGACTATCCGATCGTCTTCGCCGGCGCCCCGGGCGCCGAGCAGCCGGCCGTCCTGCTGGGCCTGTCCCAGGGCGACAACCTGTTCGTCAGCGACGATGGCGGCTGGGCGCTCGATGCCTACCTGCCGGCCTTCATCCGCCGCTACCCGTTCGTGCTGGCCGAGAAAGACGGGGGCGAGGATTTCACCGTGTGCATCGATGAGGCCTTTGCGGGCCTGGGCACCGAGGAAGGCGCGCACCTGTTCAACTCCGATGGCACCGAATCCACGGTGTTGGCCCACGCGGTGAAGTTCCTTACCGATTTCCAGGTCAGCCTGAAGCAGACGCGCGCCTTTACCGAGCGCCTGCGCGAGCTGGACCTGCTCCAGGCCCGCACGCTGCACGTGCAGACCGCCTCGGGCAAGGCCAGCATGCTGGACGGTTTCCAGGTGGTGGACGCCACGCGCCTGGCAGCGCTGAAGGGCAAGCCTTTGCAGGCGCTGCACGCCAGCGGTGACCTGGCCACCATCCATGCCCACCTGTCGTCGCTGCAGAACGTGCAGCGGCTTTCGGCGCGCCTGGATCGCCGGCAGCCGGTCAGCAACACGATCAACTGAAGTGTCCGGCGCCCCGCGAGGGGCGCCTTCGAAATACGTGCGGACGGGGCATTTCCCGTCAACCGGCGCCCGGGCAAAGCCCTGCGGTGCCAACAGGGGATCTACGGATATGTCGAGCTCGTCATCGCACGCCGCCCGCAAGGGCGCTTCCTCGCAGCTGCGCGAAAGCCAGGCCACCGGCATCGGCGCGCATCCCTTGCGGAAGCTCTCGGTAGCCCTGGCCAGCGCGCTCAGCCTGGGCGCACCGGCAGCGTGGGCGGCATCGACGGTGACGGTCTCGGCGAACCGGTTGCCCGGCACCACCAACATCACCCAGACCAACGCGACCACCATCGACGTCAGCACGGTGGCGAAGAACGGCAGCAAGACCGCGTTCAATACCTTCAAGGACTTCACCGTCGGCGGCGGCGACAAGGTGAACCTGCACCTGCCTACCGGTACCGAGAACCTGGTGAACCTGGTGGACAACCAGGCGGTGGTGAACGGCACGGTCAGCAGCTTCCTGGGCAGTACCGAGGGCGCCGGACGGGTGTTCTTTGCCGATTCCAACGGCTTCGTGCTGGGTACCACCGGCGTGATCAACGCCGGCGCGCTGGCCATCGCCACGCCCAGCCAGGCCACCATGGCCAAGCTCAACGCCGAAGGCGCCAACGGCGGCGGCACGGTGACCGACACCCTGCTCAACGGTTCGATCGACCACGGCGCTGCCGATGTCAGCCTGAAGGGCACGATCAACACCACCTCCGGCGTGCGCGTGCAGGCGCGTGCGATCGATGCCTCGGGCACGGTGTTCGTCACTGGCGGCGCCAATGGCACGGGCCTGGCGGCGGTGAACGTGGGCGACGACGGTGCCATCACGGTGGTCGCGGATGACAAGGGCATCCACCTGGATGCCGCCACGATCGATGTGTCCGGCACGTTGAAGTCGGCCGACAGCGGCAACAACGCGGTATCGGACATCACGCTGACGGCCGATGCCGAGGACACCGTACTGTCGGGCCAGTCCACCGCGACCACCGGCATCACAGTGTCGGGCACGATCACCGGCAAGAACGTCACGCTGTCGGCCAATAGCCGCTCCACCGCGGACTATTCCGATCTTAACCAGGCGATCAACACCCTCGACGGCCTGCTGCCTTCGGGCGTGGTGAACATCGGCCTGCCGGCGCTGCCCTTCGGCGTGGTCGCCTCCAATGCCACGGCCAAGGTGCAGGTGCAATCCGGCGCGCATATCAATGCCACCGGTGACGTGACCGTGCAGGCGCTGTCGCAGTCGAAGTCGGCCACTTCCGCGCTGAACAGCGTGGGCTCAAGCCCCGTGCTGGCCGCGGCGATCTACGGCGAAGTGCGCGGCACCACCGAGGCCTCCGTGGCCGGTGGCGCAAGCATCAACGCCTCGGGCAACGTCACCATCAAGGCCTTGCACGGCTCGGACCTGGATATTTCCTCGGAGGTTTCCGGCGACAAGGCCGTTGCTGTCTCCGCGGTGGTCGGCAATGTCATCGTCGATACCCAGGCCACCATCGCCTCGGGTGCCAGCATCACCGGCCAGGACATAAGCGTGCTGTCGCGCAACAGCGGTAGCTACGAGATCGAATCGAAGGTGGAAGCCACCGGCAACAGCCCGGTGGGCGCCAACGCCGCGCTGCTGTTCGTCGATACCAACGCCCGCGCCGAGAGCGACGCAAACCTTGGCAGCGTCGCCACTCCGATCAAGTCGCTGACCGTGGTAAGCGGGTCGACCACCGAAAAGATGTCGGTATCCACGGAAACCTCCGTGGGTACCGAGGCCGAAGACACCGATCCGAAGGAAGTGGTCTCTTCCGGCGGCGACGGCCTGGTTGCCTGGCTCGAAGGCAAGCTCGGCGACTACTTCCTCAAAGCCGACGCCGAAGTAGGCAAGCAGGAAGGCGAAACCCCCGTAAGCACCACGCCAGAAGGCGAAGACGCCGACAAGAACAAGAGCTACGTCCGCGGCGGGCTGGGCCTGTCGCTGATCGACGCCGACCAGGGCTCGCACGCGGTGATCGGACCCAATGCAGTGGTGGTGGCATCGGGCAACGTGGCCGTGCAATCGCTGATCGAAAGCAAGGGCACGCAGACCAGCGCCACCACCGAAACCGAATCGGGCGACGACAACAGCGCCAACGTCTCGGCAAGCCTGGCCATCGATGTCACCCTGGTGCACAACGATGGTTCGGCCACCATTGGCAGCAACGCCAACATCACCGCGCTGAACATCGGCGTGGGCAGCGAAGTGACCGTACCCTGGGACCTGCCCAGCACCTCGGGCCTGGATGATTTTGCCAACATCCCCGAATTCCTGAGCACCATCTACGACGACCTGAAGGCCAACGGCGCGCCGCTGGCCGCCAGCTACGTCAACGCTACCTCCAAGACCGACAAGGTCGGTATTGCCGGCGCGGTGAACTACTTCCAGCTCGGCAACGACAACACTGCGTGGGTGGGCAGCGGCGCTTCGCTGCATGCCACGGCCAACACCGATGCCGCGTGGACGGCAACGGCCACCTTCGGCAGCGATGCCGAGGGCACCGCCATCGATGACGCCACTCTCGCGTGGTCGCATTCGCTTGGTGTGACCGCTGACACCACCGTCCAGACCATTGACATCGCCGGCAACTTCGACCTGCTGAAGGTGCAAGGCACCGCCGGCACCGGCACCGATGCCAGTTCCGTCGGCGGCGGCGTGAACCTGGTGAACTACAGCGACAACACTACCGCTGGCATCGGCGATGCGGCCACCATCCAGGCGGCCGCCGTGAACGTGGAAGCCAACGATACCCAGCAGATGGTCGTGGTCACGCCGTCAGCCGGCCGTGGCTCGGGCATCTCGGGCAATGTCATCTTCGCGATGGCGAACATCGACAACGCCACGCACGCATCCATCGCCAACACCGCCAAGGTCACCGCCGGCAGCGTCGACGTCGATGCCCACCAGGGCGTGGGCGTGTGGTCGATCGCCGGCGCCATCGCGCAGGGCACCAGTGTCGGTGTCGGCGTAGGCATCGCCATCAACAACCTGACCACCGATACCCAGGCCTACATCGGCGACAACAGTGCCGATGGCACCGTGGCCGAACCCGGCGCGGCGGCGGCCTCGGTACGGCCGACGGCTGGCATCCATGCCGACAGCGTCGACGTCACGGCGTCCACCGATGGCCGCAGTGGCGCCATTGCTATCGCCGGCGCCCAGGCCAAGGGCGAAGAGCCCGCCTCGGGCGGCACAGGCGGCACAGGCGGTACGGGTGGCACCGGTGGAACGGGCGGTAGCGGCAGCACCAGTACCGACGACACACCCGAGTCGCTCTCCAACGACCAGAGTCCGGATTTCCTCGCCACCACGCAGGGCAAGTCGGACGACAGCACCGGCGGCTTCGGCATCGATACCCTGCTGGGCAAGATCCCCGTGCTTGGCGACCTGCTCAAGACCGGCCAGAAAGAAGAAGGTGCCACCGAAAAAGCGGGCAATACCGAATCCAAGCCCAAGGTCGCGGTGGGCGTGGCCGGCAGCGCCACGGTCGGCCTCGGCAACCTTGATACCAAGGCGTTCATCACCGGCGCCACCATCGACAAGAACTCAGGCGACGCCTCGGATATCGACGTCACCGCACTGAACCAGACGGACCTTATCAGCGCCAGCGGTTCGGCTGCCTTGTCCACGGCCAAGACTGATAACAAGCCCAGCGCCGGCATCGCCGGCGCGGTGGCCTATAGCTTCATGGACAACGACACCCAGGCGTGGCTCGACGGCGTCACCGCCGCGCACGCCGGCGATGTCACCGTACAGGCGCTTTCGGGCGGGTCGATCGTCGATCTGGGCCTGGGGCTGGCTTACAACAAGAACAATGATCAGAAGAGCGGTTCGGTGGCGGGTTCCTTCTCCATCGGTACCGCCAGCAACAGCACCACGGCGGACATCCGCAATTCGACGCTCACCGCGGCCGATGACACCGCGAAGGTCATCGTCACCAGTTACGACCACACCGACATCGGCGCCGGTGGCGGCGCCTTTGCCATCGGCGGCAGCAAGGGCGTGGGCATCGGTGTCACCTACACGGATATCGGCAATACCAACACCGCGGGCGTGCACGGCAGCACGCTTGATGGCTTTGGCGGCATCTCGGTGCAAGAGCTCAATGCCGCGCGCATTGCCTCGGCCTCGGTGGCTGGCGCGTTGCCTTCCGGCGACGAGAGCGTGGGGCTCACCGGCTCCTTCACCTTCAACACCATCCACAACGACAACGAAGCCACCATTACCGGTTCGACCATCAGTGATGGCCATGGCGATGTCGTCGTCAGCGCGACCGGTGGCGCACCGGTGGCGGCGTACGACACGTTGCTTACCGGCAATGGCAAGTCCATCGCAGACGTGATCGACTTCAGCGGCGGCCCGCTGGCCCAGCAGGGCGATGTCGGCTCGGCGATCTTCGCCGTATCCGGCGCGTTGTCTGCCGGCAACGATGCCGTGGGCCTGTCGTTTGCCTACAACAACATCGCCAATACCTATGCCGCCTCGCTGGTCGGCGGCAGTACGAACACCACGGGCAATGTTGCCGTCAATGCCATCGACAGCACGCGCATTTTCGCGTTGGCTGCCGGTATCGGTGCATCCGATGGCGATTTCGCCGGCGCGGGCTCGGTCACCGCCAACTTCATCAACGACAATGTCTCGGCCACCATCGGCGACACCGCGGCCACCAGCGCCACCACCACGGTGAACGGCGCGACGGTTTCGGCCAAGGCCGATAACGCTGCCACCATCGATACCCTGGCTGGCGCGATCTCCATCTCCACCAGCGGTGATTCGGCCGGCCTTGCGGTGGCCTTCGACGAGATCGGCAACCAGACCTCGTCCACCATCGCCAACGCCAAGATCGTTACCACGGGCACGGCGACGGCGACCGGCTGCGACGCCACCACGGCATCGGTTTCCGCCAGCGCCTGTTCCACCGGCACCATCAATGCCGCCGCAGTGGGCGTGGCCGGTGCCGACGGCGTGGCGCTGACCGCCTCGCTTGCCATCAACGACATCGGCCTTGAGGACACCGGCGCCATCGGCAGCCTGGCCGACGCACTGCGCGATACCTATACCAAGGCCACCATCACCGGCAGCGCCATCAGCACCAGCAGTGTTGGCGTGCACGCGAACGATTCGAACACCATCAACGCCCTGTCCGGCGGCATTGCCGCTTCCACCCAGGCCGCCGCCGGTGCGGGCTTCGCGCTGGAGAACATCGGCGCCAACACCTCGGCCACGTTCAGCGACAGCACGCTGCAGGCCACCGGTACGGTGGATGTGGCCGCCGGTTCCACGGGCTCCATCAATGCCCTGGCCGTCGGTGGCGCGATCTCCGGCGATATCGCCGTGGGTGCATCCATCAGCGGCAATGTCATCGGCAATCACACGCTGGCGACCGTCGACGGCATCACCGGCTACAACGGTGCCGCGCGCGGCAGCATGCAAGATCTCAACGTAAAGGCTATCGACAGCGCGTCGATCAATGCCTACGCCGGCACGCTGGCGATCGGCTTCGAAGGTGCTGGCGTGGGCGCGGCGTCCACCATCAACACCATCACCAACATCACCCATGCCACCTTGAGCGATTCCACGCTTGACACCACCGGCAGCACGGATGTGGAAGCCACCTCCAAGGCGGTGATCCAAACCGTGGCGGCGGCGGCTTCTGGCGGCGAAGGGCTTGGCCTGGCGGGTGCGCTCACGGTCAACACCATCGACAACGACATCGAGGCCAGCGCCACCGGCAACGATGTGGACAGCAGCGGCAACGTGACCACCATCAAGGCCACGGACGACGCGAAGATCCTTTCGATGGCAGGCTCCATCGGTGCATCCGCCGGCGCCGGCGTCGGTGCTTCGATCGCCGTCAACGATATCGGCACCAAGACCATCGCCGAACTCAGCGGCGGTACCTGGCACGCCAAGGACGTCACCGTCTCGGCCACCAGCACCAACCCCAACGCCGAAGGCAGCGACCCGGCACGCCAGCTCGACGCCAACATCCAGACCATGGCCGCCGGCGTCGGCGGCGGGCAGGTGGGTGGCGCAGCTTCCGCCGCGGTGAACATTTCCACGGCCACGATCCGTGCCGACATCACCGGTGGCGCGAAGGTCACCGCCGAGGACAACGTGGGCGTGCTGGCAGCCAACCGCCAGGGCGTGGACGTGTTCGCCGGTAGCTTGGGGATAAGCGCCGACGCCGTGGGCCTGGGCATCGGCGCGGTGGTGAATTACCTCAACGACAGTACGTCGGCTTATATCGATGGTGCTTCCAGCGTCAACGCGCTGGCCAAGAATGCTTCCGATACGCTGGCCGTGAACAGCGGCACGCTGGCCCACGCGTCGGATCTTGATGTCTCGCAGATCCATGACGCATCCGATTACACGAACCCGGATCTTTCGCAGACCCAGGCGAACGTGACGGGCGTTGCGGTGAATGCGGCCTCGTCGCAGGCGGTGACCACGCTGGGTGTCAGTGCGGCGGTAGCTTTCGACCCGTTCGGCTCGGCGGCCATCACCGCCATGGCCAACGCCAATGTGCTCGGTGGCGGTACGCACGCGTACATCAACGGCGCCAGCATCAACCAGTCCAACACCGGTGCGGGCACGCAGCAGAGCGTGGACGTGCGCGCCAGCAGCCACGCCTATGACGCCGCCTTCGTGGCTGGCGTCGCCGCCGGCGCGACCGACGTCGCCGCCACGGGCGCGGTGGGCGTGAATACCTTCAATCGCAGCACCAAGGCCGAGATCACCAACAGCACGCTGACCAGCCGTGGCGCCACCAACGTGGCCGCCGAAGCCAGCCAGCGCAGCGTCGATGCCGTGGTCGGCCTTGCCGCCGGCCTCGTCGGCGGTGCAGGCACGGGCGTCACCAACGTGTTCAATGCCGATACCGAGGCCAATGTCTATGGTGGCTCGCTCACCACCGGCTCGCTCGCCATCGGCGCGCACGACGAGACCGACGCCAACATGATCGGTGGCGCGGGTGCCTTCGGCGGCGTGGCCGTGGCAGGTACGTTCCTGCTGTCATCCTCGAACAACACCACGTTGGCAAACCTGGGCAGCACGGCGGGCGATACCGCGGTGCATACCAGCGGCGCGGTGGGCGTCAACGCCACCTCCGACGTGAACCTGGGCAGCACCATGGTCAGCGGCGCGGGTGCGGGCGGACCGGCCATAGCAGGCATGGCCTCGTTCACCATCGTGGGCAATACCACCAAGGCCACCACCGAGAAGCTTCGCCTGGACCAGGCCGGAGGCGACGCCGGCGCGCAAGCGCTGAACGTGCACGCCACTGAAAATATCCACCTGGTGCCCAACGCCGCCAGCGCGGCGTTGTCCACCGCTAGCGTGGGCGTGGGCGCGGCTGCCAACGTGGCGTTGCTGGAAAGCAACGTGTCCGCTTCCGTGCTGGACAGCACGATCAAGTCGGCCGGCACCGTGGATGTCGCCGCCGTCAGCAACAAGACGCTCGACGTCACCACCGTCTCGGGCGCCCTGGGCACCGATGCCGGCATCAGCGGATCGTTGGGCCTGGTGATCGTGGGCAACGGTTCGCTCACCGGCAACGATGCCGGGGACAACCCGCTCTCCGAACTGGACAAGGGCGGCAACGGCAGCCTGACCTCGATGAACAGCTTCGGCGGTTCGTCCAACGTCAGCAGCACGCAGATGGGCGGCCAGCTGAGCGACGCGGACGCGGCCACCATCAATGCCGCCAGCAAGGTGTCGCTGCTCGACAGCAACCACAATCTCAAGCGCACGCAGGACGGCACGCAGGCGCTGGTGTCCAATTCGTCGATCACTACCGTGAGCCTGAACGTTACCGGCACCGGTACGACCTCGGTGACCAACGTGGTGGGTAACCTGGCCGGTGGCGGTTTCCTCGGCGCGGGCGGCGCGATCGGCTTCAGCGTGGTCAACCAGTCCATCGGTGCCCATGTCGATACCAGTTCGACGATCGATGCCACAGGCACGGTGAAGGTCAGCGCCAAGGCGAACAACGGCACGGCTACCGCTTATTCGCCGACGGGTGCGGAAAGTGGCGATTACAGCGTGGCCACCAGCGCCTACCAGGGCGCGGCGGGCCTCGTCGGCCTGGGTGCGGCCGTGTCCATCTCGCAGCTCAACAACCAGGTGAACGCCAGCCTCGACGCCGACGTCACCGGTCACGGTTCGAACGCGGTGAACATCTCCGCCGAGGACGATAGCGCGGTAGCGGCGCGTGGCGGTGGCCTGGTCGCCGGCGGCGCGGCTGCCGGCGTCGTGGTGTCGCAGGCGCAGAAGAACGGTTCGGTAAGCGCAGGGATCGCCGCCAACACCACCATCACCAACAGCGGTGCGCTGAGCATCGGCGCTACCAGCCAGGGTGCCAGTTCCGCCAAGGCAACGGCCGTCACCGCGGGCCTCCTGCTTGCCGCCAACGGTGCGGACGCCAATGCAAGCGACGATGAGACCATCTCGGCGACGATCGGCAAGAGCGCCAACATCACCGCCACCTCCATTGCCCTGCAGGCCATGGACCAGCCGGACGTGGAAGCCGACGCTTTCGGCGTGGCCGTATCCGGCGGCGTTTCCATCGGTGCTTCGGTGGCCACGGCCGATGCCGGCACCCACGTCACGACCCTGGTGGACGACAGCGCGACGCTGACCTCGAGCGGTGCCACCACGCTTGCGGCTACCAGCGGTGCCACCACTACTGGCGGCGTGCGCGCCAAGGCCGTGGGCGGTGCCGGCGGCCTGCTGCTGGGCGCCAACGCCAGCGTAGCCAAGGCCACTTCGGAAGCGCAGGTCAGCGCCACCACCGGCACCGGCGTTCACTTGCCCCTGGGCATGATCGCCATCAGTGCCAACAACATCAGCTACCAGGACGCCTCGGCCACCGCCGACGCCGTAGGCCTGGTTGGCGTCGGCGCGGCCGCGGCCGATGCCGAGGCCTCAGGCAGCACGATCGCCGGCCTGGGGGCGTCGAACACGTCCGCGACCACGCGCAATAGCGATCTTGCGATCGCAGCCCTCGGCACCGACGACAACGAGAGCGATGCCACCGCCGGCAGTGGCGGCGTGATCTCCGGTAACGCGGCCGTGGCCAGCACCAGGAACACCACCACGACCACGGCGTCGATCGGCGACAGCGCCAACGTGCACGCCGCGGCCATCGAGATAGGCGCGCTGCACAACGACAACTATGCCGTCGAAGTGAATGCGGAAGGCGCGGGCATCGCCAACATGAGCGGCGCCTTCGCCTCCAGCACGGCGACCAACAACGTCAATGCCACCGTGGGCAGCAACGCCAAGCTCTATGCCACCGGCTACGTCGACATCGGCAGCAGCAACGTGTTCGCCAATGTCGGTACCCACCAGCAGGTACAAGGTGGCGGCGGTGGCGTGCTCTCCGGTGCCGCGGCCGACAACAGCACGACGCTTTCAGGGTCGTCCACGGCCAGCATCGGCAACACCACCACCATCGTGTCCGGCCTGGACAGCGGCATGGCCGACCAGCTGGCCACCAAGTACGACGGCCTGACCTACACCGGCGGTACCGACCTCTTCGCCAACCCGGGTCGCATCCGCCTGGGTGCCAGCAGCCAGGTCATTGCCAACGACACGGTGTCGCTGGATTCAGGCGGTGCGGTCGCGGGCGCGGGTGCCAGCGACGAGCTCACGGTTAACCTCACCAACAATGCCACCGTGGGCAACGACGACAAGTTGCTGACCAACGGCGACATCGGCATCGGTACCTATACGCAGTCCACCACCACGCAGTCGGCGCTTACCCATACCTACGGCGGCGGCGCGCTGGGCGATGCCTCGGCTTCGACGACGGTCAACAGCACCCAGTCGGTGGGTGTGGGTACCAACGCGATGCTGCTGGGCTTCGGCCAGATCAACGTCACTGCCGGCATGGATCCGTCGGGCTTCATTCCGTCACTGTTCTCGGCCGACACCATCGGCCAGTCGTACGTGATCGGGCTGATCGCCATCGCCACGGGCTCGGCCAACACCAACATCCACAGCAATGCCACCACCACCATCGGTGCCGGCGCGAATGTGCTTGGCGGTGCGGACATCAGCCTGGGCAGCTATCGCGGCACCAACAGCGTCAGCGCCGAAGGTACGGGCCATGGTTACGAGCTCGGCTTCATCCCGGTCACCAGCGACGACAGCAACGCGCGTGCCGACGGCAGCGAGGCGCTGGCCCTGGCCGGCAGTGTCACCGCCGGCATCTACGCCGACAGCAACATCGCCATCGATGCCAATGGACAGCTGACGCACAGCACCGGCGCTCCCGTGCAGGTTACGTACTCGGCGAACTTCAGCCCGTGGAACTACATCAACAATCACCTGGCGGGCCTCACCGACAACACCGACAGCAGCGGCAATAGCGGCGTTCCCATCGTCACCGGCCAGGGCGCACCGACAGCGCCGACCGGCGTGGGCGTGCAGAACAGCAACGTCAACGACGACGGCACGCAGACGGGCACGACCGTCGGCACCACCACGGGTACCAACCCGGGTTCGGTTACCGGCAACCCGGACGACCTGTCGGTGGGCGATATCCTGAAGGGCACCACCACCAGCGGTAGCACGCCGGCCTATACGCTGGGTTCGCTGTATGCCGCTGGCGGCAACGTCACGGTGCATGCCGGCAGCATCAGCGGCAGCGGCGCGCTCAACGCGCACGGCAGCCCGTCGATCAGCGTGACCAACGCCAGCGCCGACTATCTGGTGCTCAACGACATCACCATCCCCACCGGTGGCGGCGGCGCGGTGACCTTCACCGGCAGCGCAAACGAAAGTTCCGACACGTCGATGCACGTGAACCGGGACACCAGCAACATTGCACCGTCCATTACCCTCAACAACAGCTACACCGGCAGCGTGAGCAACACGCCGGCAAGCGTGACCCAGGGCCCGGCGATCTTCCTGGGCGGCACCATCAGCAATCTCGACGGCCTGGTGGACATCAGCAATGCCTCCGGTTCCGTGGGCCAGTTCGCGCCGATCTCGGCGCAGCAGATCAAGGAGTTCGTGCCCAACGGCGCGGTGGCGGTGTACCTGCCCGACGGCACCTACCACTCCGGCGCCGATCCGGTGGCGTCGTACCAGCCGTACCAGATCAACCTGGGCGACGCGAACTCCGCGATCATGTACGTGGCCAATGCCATCTACAACCCAAACGGCGCCTATACCGACGCCAACGCCTTCACCTCGATGCTGTACAACCAAGCCGGCGGCGGCACCATCGGCGGCGTTTCGCTGATGTTCCTCGGCCAGTGCGCGCCGTACGCGAACAGCGCCTGCGGTTCCAACCCGAGTTCGGGAAGTTTCAACTTCCACAATCAGTCTTTGCCGCTGATCTACACCCTGGCCACCAGCACCAGCCAGGCGACCGATCCCACCCCGACCACCGCGGCCGGGGCTTCGGCCCTGACCGCCCAGACGGTGGCGGTGAACGCCAAGTGGATCGATATCGACAGCCAGATCACAGCGGGCCGTCCGACCACCTACAACATCACGCTCGATTCGCAGGTACAGACGTTCATCAATGCGCAGACCCCAGGCCACGGCATCGTCGATGTGCCGACGTCCGCCTGGTGCGTATCCGGCGGCGCCACGTGTTCGCCGCACCTGGTGCAGTACGACACCGATTCCGGTCATATCGTGGTCAACAACGTCAATGCTTCGGGTGGCGGGTTTGTGTCGCTGGACGGCGGCATCATCAGCACCAAGGCGATCGGCCAGATCACCATCAACGATGGTTACGGCCACGTCACGCTGAACAACAACCTCACCAATGTCCCCGTGCAGATGGCGGACATCAACACCGGCAACAACGCGGTGGGCGAGCTGAAGATCACCGATCACTTCAAGACCTACAATGTCGGCGGCAATACCATCTACCAGACCTTCTGGTACGTCGACACGCAGGGTTCGGGCACCAAGGTCTACACCAACTCCAACGGTGCCACGGACGTCGCCAGCGCCGTGCAGTTCACCGGCTACACCACCGACAGCCAGGGTATCCAGTACGACCCCACCGCGGGCCTGCGTTACCAGTGGCAGCAGCAGGTGAACCTGTCTCGCCCGATGCCGACGCTCGACACCATCACCAATTGGCAGTACGTCGATGCCTCGGGCACCGCCGTCAGCACGCCGCAGTACCTGCTGATCTCCAGCGGCGTCACCACCAGCTCCGCCGACCATGATGCCTTCGATGAGCACATGACCGCGTCGGCAAGCCTGGGCACGGTGAACAATGGGCAGTACCTGTCGGCGGTGGACGTGTACTACCACGGCTGCGGCAGCAACCTTGGCTCGGGCTGCCACTACGGCTTCAGCAAGACCGACCAGGCCGCCGGTGCCGGCGTGTGGGAGTACCGGTACTTCGAGGACGCCCAGATCAACCTGACGAGTTCCGTCAAGGCCGACTACACCTTCCACATCAACTTCCAGGGCAATGCCTCGGGCCAGGTCAACATCAACTCGGCCTCCAACGTGTTGCTCGGGGGCAATATCTACAACCCGACCGGCAGCACCAGCATCCTGGCGACGCAGGGCAACGGCGGGTCCATCATCGGCAGTGCCTCGGGTGGTATCACCACCAACGGGCTCACGCTCAAGGCCACCGGCAGCGTCGGCGACGCCAGCAACCCGCTGAACGTGGTGATGACCGGCGGCAAGCTGTCGGTGGATTCCGGCGCCGCGGGCACGAACATCGCTGCGACCACGGCGCTCGACCTTGACCATGTCACGGCCGGCAACGCCACCACCGGGTATGGCGATGTCACGCTGACTTCCGGCGGCAGTATCACCGGCGGCAGCGGCACGTCGATCACGGGCCGCGATATCACCCTGAGCGCCGGCGGCGCCATCGGTGGCGCGCTCAATGGCGGTAATCCGCTGATCATCGCCGCCCATGCCACCACCGCGGCCGATCACAGCATCGACCACGGCGTGGTGAACTTGGATGCGCTCAACGACATCAACGTGCGCCAGACCGGTGGCGACCTGCTGGTCGGACTGATCAAGTCCGAGGGCGGTTCGGTGAACGTGGACGTGCCTGATGGCTCGATCGTCGATGCCGCCGGCATCACCTCCGGCCAGGCGTTGTCGTCCGATCAGTTGCAGACCGTCAGCCAGACCCTGCACCTGACCACGGCCGACGATAACGGCGCGATCGCCGCGGCCACCAAGCAGCGAATCGAGCAGACGGCCGACGGCTACTACACGCAGTACCAGGGCCTGATGGACAACGGCCAGGTCGTGGGTAGCACCTTCGTGCTGGATGCCTCCAAGCTCGATCTCTACCGGCCGCTGGCCGCCGCGGAACTTGGCCACGCAGCCAGCGATGCCGACGTCCAGGCCTACGCGGCCGGGCGTTACAGCACGTACGACGCCTACTTCAAGGACCTGATCGGCGCCGGCTACGCCACGACCGCCAAGTTCACCACGCCGGTGGCCTCGTTCAACTACGTGGCCGACGACGCGCAGGTAGAGGCGCTCACCGACAACGCGTTCTGGAAGGAAGGCTGGCTGACGAGCGCAGTGAACAACGCCGCGTTGACCGATCCGGGCAACAAGCCGGTGGGCAGTGCGGCGCCGAACATCCAGGGCCGCAACGTCACCTTGACCGCGAAGAAGAACATCGGCGCGCTGGGCGATACCGCCACCATCAGTGCCAGTGCGCTGATCGACGGCACGGTGAGCGATGCCGATGCCGCGGCACTGGCGGCCGCCAATGCACCGGGTGACATCACCCTGGTCCGCGACTCGAACGGCGTGCTGGTAAGTGTTCAAGTGCGCCAGACCCAGCCGCTGTTCCTCACCGCCGGCGGCACCGTGGCGGCGTCGAACCAGGCAGGATCCGGTGGCTCGATCTACCTGCAGGCCAATGGCGACCTCAACCTTGCCGGGATCACTTCCGACAAGGACGTGAGCCTGGTGGCGGTGGGCAACATCAACAACACCCTCACCGATCCGAACCAGGCGGTGATCAAGGCCAACGGCGACCTCACCATGCTGGTGGGCTCGGGTAGCAGCATCGGCAACGTGGCAAGCACCACCGGTGGCGTGACCACGCCCGAGCGCGCGGTGTCCTATGACATCGGCGGTACCTTGCTGGCGGCCGACGCCAGCCAGGACGTGGTGCTGCGCGCCCTGAACCACGACCTCGTCTTCGACCGCATCGGCGGCAACGGGCAGATGGTGCTGCATACCCTGGGCAACATCGAGCAGGCGCTCGACGGCCTGGCGCTTACCGGCCGTGGCATCACGCTGGACGCGGGCGGCAACGTTGGGTACCTGGGCGACAACAGCAAGTACCTGCAGCTCTCCACGGGCACCGGCACGGTCGACGGCACCGTGGGTGGATTCGTGCGCCTGGATGACACCACCGCGACCGCGCTGAACATCGGCACGCTCACGGTCGGTGGCAACGTGGATGTCGTGGCCACGGGTGACCTCAACGTTACGTCGCTGACATCCACCCTGGGCTACCTCAACGCTTCCAGCGGTGGCGATGCTGTCGTCGGCACCGTGCAAGCCACCGGCCCCGTCGACCTTACCGCCGTAGGCGATCTCACCGTGGGCAGCGCCACCAGCGCCGCGACCACCGGTATCGGCGCCACGCTCGAGGCCGGCAAGGCGATCATCGCCACCGACGATGGCAGCCACCAGGCCAATGTCACGGTGGGTGACGGAGCATCCGTGCTGCTTCAGTCCGGTACCGGGATCGGCTCCCCGCTGCGTGTACACGGCGGTTACCTGACCGCCACGGCGGACAACGGCGATATCGACCTTGCCATGCTCACCGACCTCATCGGCGGCAGCATCGATGCCACCACGGGCTCGGTGACGCTTACCGGTACCGGCGCGATCAACGGCACGTCGATCCACGCCGGCCAGTCGGTGGACGCGACCGCGACGACCACGTTCAACGTGGGGACGGTACTGGCCGACGCGGGTTCGGCCAGCGTCCATGCCGGCGGCGATCTCACGGTGACCACCGTCGATGCCGGCGGTGCGGCGACGCTCGTTTCCGGCGGCAACATTAACGCCCAGGACATCACCGCGGGCGGCAACGTTCTGGAAACCGCCACGGGAAGCATTACCGGGCATTCGCTGCACAGCGATGGCGACGCCCAGTTCTCGGGCACCGACGTCAACATGGACCTGGTCAATGTCGGAGGGAACCTCGACGGGACGGCGCTGGGCGACCTTGGCCTGGTGAACACCACCGTCACCGGTGACACCACCCTCGATGTCAGCGGCACGGCCACGCTTGGTAGCCTGCATACGGGCAACGACCTGGGTATCACCGCAAACGTCATCGACGCGGGTGACCTGCATGCCGGCCGTGACATGACGCTGGCCGCCATCGGCCTGTTGCAGGCGACCTGGCTCGAGATCGGCCGTGATGCCGAAATCCATGCCGGCACGCTCGATGTCACTACCCTGGACGCCGGGCGCGATGCCGACCTGCACGCCGGGACGCTCGACATCACCACGTTCGGTGTCGGCCGCAATGCCTCGCTCGACGTGGCCGGCAACGCCAGCATCGGCAGCACCACGGTCGGTGGCGACGCAACGGCGACGATCGGCGGTGATGCCACGTTTGGTGACGTCACTGTCACCGGCGCGACCCTGCTCCAGTCCACCGGTTCCACTTCGATCCATCAGTTCACCGGGAACGGCACGCTTGGCGTGACCACCGGCAAGGCACTGGGCATCGACGTTGCCAGCGTCGATGGCAATGTGACGCTCGATACGGGAACCACGCTGACGCTCGGCGACTTCACCGGCAACGCGGCGATGGCGACGACTTCCGGCGGCGATACCACCATCGGTAGCCTGAAGGTGGCCAGTACTTTTGACGCCAGCTCCGCGGGCGGCTTCAACCTGACTACCGGTACGGTGGGCGGCGACGCTTCGGTGGCGGCTACCGGCGCGATTGGTTCCGGTCATCTGGATGTGGGCGGCAACCTGGTGGCCCAGGCGGGCAGCAGCATGGACCTGGACCAGACCACCGTCGGCCAGGATACGAAGCTGACCGCAGGTGCTGCGCTCACTTCCAACACTTTGGATGTCGGCCACGATCTCCAGCTGGACGGCAGCACGTCGGCCACGCTGGGAAGCACGACGGTTGGCAACGATGCCGCTCTGACTACTGGCACGTCACTTAAGATCGGAACGATCAAGGCCGGCAACGACCTGGCGGCCACTTCCGGCGGCGACACCGCGATTGATGCGGCGACGCTTGGTCGCGACGCGCTGCTCAATGCGGGCCTCGGCATGACGCTGGGCACGGTGACGGTCGGCCGTGACATCATCGGCACTGCCGGCGAAGACCTGGCCTTCACCGAGCTCGACGCCGATCGCAACATCACCCTGCGCTCGCTGCGGGGCCGGATCCTGGGCGGCACGGCGCATGCCACCAATGCCTTCCTCGCCACGGCGCAGACGGATATCGATGCCGATACGCTCACCGCGGGCACCAGCCTCGATGCCACTGCCACCACGGGCAGCATCGACATCGGCACGGCCCTCGCCGGCACCACGCTGACGGCTACCGCTGCCGCAGACCTGCATATCGACACGGCTACCTCCGGTACGGCATTCACCGCCACCGCAGGCAACGACCTCACCCTCGGCGCCGCCACGGCGGGGCAGGGTGCGACGATGAAGGCGGGGCAGGACCTGCGCGTGGACACGCTCGGCGTGAGCGGGGACGTCCTGGCCACGGCCGGCCGCGACGCCTACGCCGGCAACGTCACCGTGACGGGCAACCTTACCGGTGTCGCCGGTCGGGATCTGACGGTGAACAACTACGACGTAACGAAGGATGTCTCGCTGACAGCCGGCCGCGACATGTTCCTTGGCCGCGGCATGAACTCAGGCCAGCTCGACCTATCGCTGGGACGTAACCTCGACTTCGCCTCGCTCACCGCCGGTGGCCCGATCAGCATCGATTCGTCGGGCGGCACGGTGCATGGCGGCGATCTCATCACCGACCTTGCCACCATCGGCGCCCGCGACGGCATCGTGCTCGACACCTCGCACATCGGTACGCGCCTGAACCTGGCCTCGGCCGACATCGATGCCCACGTGATCCAGACCACGACTGGCAAGCCGATGACGATGACGCTCACCGGCTACCACGGCGGCGTGGCGAAGAAGATCGTGGTTGACCTGCGCGGTGCCGATAGCTGGCTGATCGACCGCCTGGCAGCGGTGCAGGCGGTATTCGACACCTCGGCAACTTCCGTATCGATGCCCAACGCCACGATCCAGGGCGACATGTGGCTGCGCACGCCGGTGGCCACGCTGTACATGAACAACGTGTCGCCGAAGCTGGCGCAGGCCGACGTGCAGTTCTTCGAACCCGATACCCAGTTCCAGCTGTACCAGGTGGGCAAGGCCACGGTGTCCGATGCCTTCGTGTCCCGCTACACGGTGGGCTACGACATCACCACGCCGAACTACATCGCCACCCACACCAATACGGATCTGGACTTCCTCGGCGACAGCGTACTGCGCTACCTCGGAAGCACGTTGACCCTGCATACCAACCAGACGTCCACCGATGGCGACGACAGCGATACGCCGCTACCGCCGGCCGATCGGCATGACCATCGCCAGGACGACCTGGTGCAGTCGGCCGGTCCCGTCGCCGTGAACCTGGGTGCCCCCAACTGATGTCCCGGAACTTGACCCTGATGAATCGCAAGGCCCAAGCCTGCACCTGTCTGTTGTTGCTTGCAGGTGTCCCTGCGAATGCAGCGTTCGCCCAGTCCACCACGCCGCCGTTGCAGACGCCGGCGCAGCGCACCGACCAGTACTACCAGGATCGCCAGGCGCCGCCCGTGCCCACCCGTACGGACAATCCCTTGCCGACGGACACCCCGGCGAACAAGTCGGGCGTGCGCAGCGACGCGCGCTTCGAACTTACCGCCGTGCAGTTCAATCAGTCGGCCTTCATCGATGAAGGCTCACTGGCGGCCGTGGCACAGCCCTACATTGGCAAGTCCGTCGGCGCCGTCGAACTCAACGCCATCGTCGACGGGGTGAATGCGCTGTATACCCAGCGCAACATCACCACGGCACGGGCGGTGCTCAGCCGCCAGCCGGTGGTGGGTGGCGTGGTGCATGTGGACATGGTGGAAGGCCATCTGGGCAAGCTCACCATCGAAGGCAACAAGCGTACCCACGAGGACTTCGTGCGCCGGCGCATCCGTACCCAGCCCGGCGACCTGCTCGACGCCAATGTCCTACGAGACGACATGGTGTACATCAACCGCACCAGCAACCTCACCCTGGCTGCGTTGATGCAGGCGGGTACCGAGCGCGGGCAGACGGACGTGATCGTGGATGTCGCCGAACCCAAGACCTACAGCTTCGATGCCTTCGTCGACAATGCGGGTGTGGACACCAGCGGCAACACCCGCCTGGGCCTGGCCGGGCATATGGACGGCCTGTTCGGGGTGAGCGATCGGCTGGACGTGAACATCGCCAAGTCGCGCGGTGGCACCGATGGACAGCTGGCGTATTCGGCCATCGTCACGCCCAGTGACGGCCGGCTTGGCGTGAGTTATTCGCGCAGTCAGATCGATATCGTTACCGGCGCGTTCCGCGACCTGGACATCACCGGCCATTCGTCGGTGATGTCGCTGGACTGGACCCAGCCCTTCATCGCCACCCAGCGCTGGCTGTTGGAAGGTACAGCCTCGTTGCTGAAGTCGAAGTCCGATACCTCGATTTCAGGCACGGCGGTGTCCGATACCACCACCAATGGCGTGTCGGTCGGCGTGAGCCTCAACCACCGTGTCGAAGGCCGCGAGTGGACCTTCGTGCAGCAGATCAATCATCTCAATGCCGACCAGCCGATTTCTGGCAGTGGCTCGTTCCTCACGGCCACCGGCAGTTTTGACGGTGTGCAGCGGCTGGGCGGTGCGTTTGCCCTGCGGCTGGATGCAGGCTGGCAGTTCACCTCGAAAGACGCGTTGCCTTCCTCGTCGCTGTTCCAGCTGGGAGGCGTCGGCAGCGTGCGCGGTTACGACCGCGGCATCGTGGCCGGCACCAAGGGTTATTACTTGGATCTTGAAATCCACCATCCGCTCGGCCCCACCGATGCCTACGTGTTCGCCGACCATGGCGCGGTGTACCAGGCCTTCCCCAAGGATCGCCAGATCACCGGCGCCGGCCTCGGGGTGGTGTGGAATTACCGCAAGTGGTTGAGCTTCAACGTCGATGCCGCGCACGCCTTCACCAAGGTCATCCCCGACCAGGACAGCTGGCGCGCGGATTTCCGCGTGGCCGTGCACTTCTAGCCACGCCTTTACTCGGCGGGAGGCTCCCACAGTTCAACGGGGTTGCCTTCCGGATCGTGGATGCGGGCGAAGCGTCCGGTCTCGGGGGAATTCCATTCGTCCTTGGTGATCGCCTCGATCCCGGCTTCGCGAAGGGTGGCGACCAGGGCGTCCAGTTCGGTCACGCGCAGGTTCAGGATGTAGTGCTTGTCCGCGGCGAAGTAGTCGGTGTCGTGCTTGAAGGGCTCGATGAAGGTGGTGCCGGCCTGCTGCTGCCAGCCCGACCAGCCTTCACCGATGACGCCCAGGTGTTGGGCGTACCAGGCGCGAAGGCCCTTGGGGTCTTTCGACCGGAAGAAGAAACCGCCGATTCCCGTGACTGGCATAGCTCGTCTCCGTGTTGAATGGTTAACCGGCCGCGTCGGCGATGTCGCCGGTTTCAAGGATGGGTTTGGAAAATCCCCGCGCCGCCACGTTCACCATTGCCCGGCCGACGCGCTCGGTGTCGAGGATGGTGCGGGGGTAGGCGCGGCGCAACAGGCCGACGACCGGCGCCAGCACGATGTAGAGCGCGTTATACAGCGGTGTCTTCGTCTTCGCCCCGTTGAGCGCCTGGATCACGCCCGGGCGAAACATGAAAGCCCTGCCGGGGAAAAGACGCAGCAACGCATTCTCGGTGCGACCCTTCACCCGCGCCCACATCGACTTGCCCTCTTCGGTGCTGTCGGTGCTGGCGCCGGAGACGTATTCAAAGCGCATGCCGGGGTTGAGCCGGTCCAGGACGGTCGCCACCGACATGGTCAGGTCATAGGTGAGATGCGTGTAGGTATCTTCCTTCATCCGGAAGGACGATACCCCGAGCACGAACAGGCAGGCATCCACGCCGCCAAGCCGACTGGCCACGGGCGACAGGTCGAACATGTCGCCGTGGATGATTTCCTTGAACTTGTCATGGACCACGCCGGTGCTCGAACGCACCACGGCGCGGACGGAGGTGACTTCCGGCGACAGCAGGCATTCGCGAAGCACGCCCTGTCCGACCATGCCGGTGGCGCCGAAAATCAGGATGTTCATCCGACGGACTCCGGGAAGGCGGGGATCAGACCGGAAGTGTAGTCCGTGGATTCACTCACCGCCTTCCAGGCGGCGCCGGTCTTCGCACGCAGGGCATCGACTTCACCGGCGTTACGACTGGCGTCGCTGCCCAGCAGCAAGTGCAGCGGCGGGGTGGGGTGGTCGGCCAGGCGATGGATGACTTCCGCGACGCGGGCCGGGTCGCCCGTTTCGTTGCCGACGTATTGCGCCAGCATGTCGTTCAGCGCGCCCACCGACGCCTGGTAGTCGGGCATCACCGGCTGGCGGTTGCCGCGCGCCCGCTGGCCCCAACCGGTACGCATGCCACCGGGCTCCAGCGTGGTGATGCGGATGCCCAGCGGCTCAAGCTCGCGCGCCAGCACTTCGGTGAAGCCACCCACGGCCCATTTCGCCGACTGGTAGGCCGACAACCCCGGCGTGCCCATGCGACCGCCGACAGAGGACACCTGCATGATGAAGCCGGACCGCTGCTTGCGCATGACCGGCAGCACCGCGCGCGTCACTTCCACCACGCCGAAGAAATTGGTCTCCATCTGCGAACGGAACTCAGCAGGGTCCATCTGCTCGAAGGGCACCACTTCGCCATAACCGGCGTTGTTCACCAGCACGTCGATGCGGCCGAAGCGCGCCACGGCGGCGTCCACCGCGGCCTTGATCGAGGCGGCATCGGTAACGTCCACGCGGGTAGCGAGGAGGGCGTCGCCGTGGGCCTTTGCGAGGTCATCCAGGGTGGTGGCATCGCGCGCCGTGGCGACGACGGTCTCGCCATGCGCCAAAAGGTTTTCGACGATGTCACGGCCCAGGCCGCGGGATGCGCCGGTAACGAACCAGATCTTGCTCATATAGACTGACTCCAGTGGATATTGAGTGTTTGGACACTCATTTATGAAAAGAAAGAAAACGGAAGTTTCAGTGGCCGGAAGCAACCAGCCAGAAAGCGCGGAAACCTGCTTCAGCGTATTCAGAGGCCTTGTCCGGATAGGCCGCCACGAACTCGATCGTGGTGTCGGCCAGCGACGTCATGATCGCCCCGACGAACCGCTCGCCCTGGACCGCCATGGGACCGGCGGCGGTGACTTCACGCAGGGCCATGGTGATGGCATTGAACGCGGCCGAACCCGTGGCCCGCGTCTCCGGCGTGATCCGGTCCGACAAGGTGAGCTTGGCCATCACCTTCCGCTCCTGCGGATGCTCCAAGCCCCAGGCCACATAGCCCGACCAGGCGTGGCGCGCCCGTTCCTCCAGGCTTGCCGTGTCCGGATAACCGCCAAGCATGGCCATCCGAAGGCCATCCTTCAGCTCAAGGTAAAGCTCATTCAGCAACACATCCTTGCTGGCGAAGTAGGTAAACAGCGTACCCTCGGCCACCCCGGCCTCCCTGGCAATCCGCGCCGTCGGCGCCGACAGGCCAAGCTCGCCCATGACGCGCGAGGCGGCAGCAAGGATGGCATTACGCTTGTCGGTACTACGGGGGCGAGCCATGAGCGGGCTACTTAAGTGAGTGTGTACTCAATCATATAGGCGCTCTTCCACAAATACAAGGCCCGCCCCAACCCCACTAGGGGTCAGAGTCATTGTCGGAAAGCCGCCGCGCGCCATGGGCCACTGATAATGACTCTGACCCCTAGTGGGGTTGGAGCGGGTTGATTGGGCGGGCTGAAAGCTATCTAATGCGCGTAAACGTTTACGCCCGTGCCGCCCAAGGGGAGCATGGCCAAGCGCGCCCCGTGCCGGCGCGCCATTTTTTTGCAGGTCCGTCCGCCGAATGAAAAGCCCCGCCGAGATCGATGCCCTCATCGCTTCCATGACCATCGATGAGAAGGTCGGCCAGCTGGGGTGCTTCGCCGATGCGCTGCGTCCGTTCGCACCGGATGTGAATCCGGAAGCCAACGCCCGCGACGCCGCCCAGGTGCTCGAGCAGATCCGCGCCGGCAAAGTGGGCGCGCTATTCAATGGCGTCGGCGCCGCGGCGGGCCGCGAGTCGCAGCGCGTGGCGGTGGAAGAGAGCCGGCTGGGCATCCCGCTGCTGTTCGGCGCGGACGTGATCCACGGCATGCGTACGGTTTTCCCGATTCCGCTTGGCGAAGCCGCCAGCTTCGAACCGGCACTGGCCGAACGCACGGCCCGCGCCGCGGCGGTGGAAGCGACGGCGGCGGGTATCCACTGGACCTATGCGCCCGCAGTGGACATTGCCCGTGACCAGCGCTGGGGCCGCGTGGCCGAAGGCGCGGGCGAAGATGTCTACCTTGGCTCACGCTTCGCCGAGGCACGCGTGCGCGGCTTCCAGGGCACCGACCTCACCGCCGCCGATAGCCTGTTGTCCACGCCCAAGCATTTCGTCGCCTACGGTGCGGTGCAGGCCGGCATGGACTACAACAGCGTGGACATCTCGCAGCAGACGTTGCACGAAGTACACCTGCCGCCGTTCAAGGCGGCCTTCGATGCCGGCGCCATCACCACCATGAGCGCCTTCAACGACATCAATGGCGTGCCGGCTTCGGCCAACCGCGAAATCCTGACCGACCTGCTGCGCGGCGAGTGGGCCTTCCCCGGGCTGGTGGTGTCGGACTACACCGCCGACATGGAACTGATCGCCCACGGCTTTGCCGCTGACGCGCGCCATGCCACGAAGCTCGCCTTCACCGCCGGCGTAGACATGAGCATGCAGAGCGGCTTCTACGCCGATCACCTGCCCGACCTCGTGGCCACCGGCGAGGTGCCCGAGGTGATGCTCGACGATTCGGTTCGCCGCGTACTGAACATCAAGAACACCGTCGGATTGTTCGACGATCCCTACCGTTCGCTCGACGCCGCTCGCGAAGCCGCCGATATCACGCGCGATGAACACGCCGCCCTTGCCCGCGATGCCGCGCGCCGATCGATCGTGATGCTGAAGAACGAAGGCGATGTGCTGCCGCTGAAGAAGTCCGGCCAACGCATCGCGTTGATTGGGCCTTTTGCCAGCGACCGCCTGAACCTGGAAGGCTGCTGGACCTTGTTCGGCGATGACGCGCGCCACGTCACGCTGGAAGACGGCCTGCGCCAGGCCATGGACGACGCAAGCGGCCTGAGCGTGGAACCGGGCTGCGATTTCGAAACGGAACTGCCCGGTGGCTTTGCCGCGGCCATCGCCGCCGCCGAGGCCGCCGACGTGGTGCTGCTGGCCATCGGCGAACCGCAGGTGTATTCCGGCGAAGCGCAGTCGCGCACGCAGATCGTGGTGCCGGCGGTGCAGCAGGCGCTGGCCGAAGCCATCGCAAGCATCGGCAAGCCAGTGGTGGTGCTGTTGCGCAATGGCCGCGCGCTGGCGCTGCAGGGCGCCGTGCGCGATGCCCAGGCCATCCTTGTGACCTGGTTCCTGGGCAGCCAGACGGGGCCCGGCGTGGCCGATGTGGTCTTCGGTGATTATTCGCCTTCCGCACGCCTGCCGGTGAGCTTCCCGCAGGATTCCGGCCAGCAGCCGTACTACTACAACCACCGCCGCACGGGCCGTCCCGAGCTCGCCGGTCAACCGTACGCTTTTAAATCCCGCTGGCGTGAATTCACCAACGAGGCGCTGTACCCGTTCGGCCATGGCTTGGGGTATACGCGCTTCGCCTATGCCCAACCCGCCCTCGGCAGCACGCGCGTGGGCTGGAACGAGGTGCTTACCATCCGTTGCAAGGTGAGCAACCTCGGCGAGCGCGATGCGGAAGAAACCGTGCAGCTATATATCCACGACAAGGTGGCCAGCCGCGTGCGTCCGGTGCGCGAGCTGAAGGGATTTGCGAAGGTCACCATCCCGGCAGGTTCCACGCGGGAAGTGGAGTTCGCCCTCACCCGCCACGACCTGGCCTTTGCCGGCGCCGACGCGCGGCCGGTGACCGAACCGGGCGTCTTCCAGGTGTGGGTGTCCCCTTCGGCCACCACCGGCGAACCGGTGGAATTCGAACTGCTCCCAGCCTGACACGACGAGTTTCTTACATGCGTCGCGCTAGCGTGTGCCGGTGCATGTAACCGAAGGAAGCCCCGCGTGACACAGAACCCGCATCGCATCGTCATCGTCGGTGGTGGCGCCGGCGGGATTGAACTGGCCACGCGCCTGGGCCGGAAACTCGGCAAGCCGGGCGTGGCCGCGGTGACGCTGGTGGATGCCGAACTCACCCATGTATGGAAGCCGCTGCTGCATGAAGTGGCGGCAGGGTCCCTCGACGCCGCGCATGAAGAACTCAACTACATGGCGCAGGCGACGTGGAACGGATTCGAGTACGAATACGGCCGCATGGACGGCCTGGACCGCGCCAACAAGCAACTGCGCCTGGCCCCGCAGATAGATATGGATGGCGTGCAACTGATGCCGGCGCGTGTGTTGCCCTACGACACGCTGGTGCTGGCGGTAGGCAGCACGGGCAACGACTTCGGCACACCCGGCGTACGCGAGCATGCCATCTACCTCGATACCCGCGAACAGGCTGAAGCCCTGCGCCGTCGCCTGCGCGATCGCTTCATCGCCGCGCACTCGCGCAACGATGGCGTCCCGGTACGGGTGGCCGTGGTGGGCGCCGGCGCCACGGGCGTTGAGCTCTCTGCGGAACTGCGCGATGCAGCCAACCTTTATTCGCACTACTCAGGCGACGCTGAGAAAGTATCTCTGGAGATCACCCTGCTCGAAGCCGGCACGCGCGTGCTGCCGGCGTTGCCCGAGCGCATCGGACACGCAGTGACCACGCGGCTGCGCGAGGAATTCGGCGTCCAGGTGCATACCGCATGCCCCGTGCGCCGGGTGGAAGCCGGCGCCGTCTACGCGGGCGACGACCAGCGCTTTCCCGTAGACCTCGTGGTCTGGGCCGCGGGGATTCGCGCACCGGCCTTCCTGCGCGAACTCGATGGCCTTGAAACCAACCGCGCCGACCAGCTGGTGGTGGATGCCACCATGGCCACCACGCGCGATCCATCGGTGTTCGCCTTCGGCGACTGCGCGGCGTGCCCGCTGGGCGACGGACGCAGTGGCATCGTGCCGGCGCGGGCGCAAGCGGCCCATCAGCAAGCCAGCGTGCTTGCCGCGAACTTCATCCGCCGTGTCGAAGGCAAGCCCATGAAGCCCTTCGTCTATGTCGATCACGGATCACTGGTGTCGCTGGCCTCCCATGACGCCGTCGGCGACCTCTTCGGTGGCCGCATGGTGGAAGGCAAACTCGCCCGCGTGGTCTACATTTCGCTTTACCGCATGCACCAGGTGGCGCTGTTCGGCTGGATGAAAACCGGCCTGCTGATGCTGGGCAGCCTGCTTACGCGGGGAACGCGTCCGCTGCTCAAGCTGCACTGACGCGACAGCTTGCCGCAGCGTGCCGGCAGCGCAAAACGCCGCACCCGCGCGCGGGGTGGCGGCCCGGGCGTATGCTGGCCGCATCGCACAAAGGGGTTGTGATCATGTCGTGCATCCTCGTTGAAGCTGCCCTGGGATCACCGCGGCCATGATCGTCGCCAACGATGCCCTGACCCTGGCGCGGCTGCAGTTCGCCTTCACCGTCTCCTTCCACATCATCTTTCCGGCCATCAGCATCGGGCTTGCAAGCTACCTGGCCGTGCTCGAGGGCCTGTGGCTGCGCACCGGCAAAACGGTTTACCGCGAGCTCTTCAATTTCTGGTCGAAGATATTCGCCGTCGGTTTCGGCATGGGCGTGGTATCGGGCGTGGTGATGAGCTACGAGTTCGGCGCCAACTGGGCCGGCTTCTCGCGCGTGGCGGGCAGCGTTACCGGGCCCTTGCTTGCCTACGAAGTACTTACCGCGTTTTTCCTCGAAGCGGGATTTCTCGGCATCATGCTGTTCGGCTGGAACCGCGTGGGCCCGAAGTTGCATTTCCTGGCTACCTTGATGGTTGCCGTGGGCACGCTGATCTCCATGTTCTGGATACTGTCGTCCAACAGCTGGATGCAGACGCCGCAGGGTTTCGACATCGTCGACGGCAGGATCGTCCCGGTGGACTGGTTTGCGATCGTCTTCAATCCCTCGTTCCCGTACCGCCTGGCGCACATGGCGTTGGCCGCATTCATCGTCTCGGCCACGCTGGTGGCGGCTTGCGGTGCGTGGCACCTGCTGCGCGGCCGGCGCGATCCCGGGGTAAAGAAATCTTTCTCGATGGCGATGTGGATGATCCTGGTGACGGTGCCGGTCCAGATTGCCGTGGGCGACGCGCACGGCCTGAACACGCTCAAGTACCAGCCGGCCAAGATCGCGGCGATGGAAGGCCTGTGGGAAACGGAGAAGGGCGGTACCTCGCTCAACCTGGTCGGCTGGCCGGACATGAAGAACGAGCGCACCGATTACACGGTGAAGGTTCCGCACCTGGGCAGTTTGATCCTCACGCATAGCTGGGACGGCGAGATCAGGGGCCTGAAGGAATTCGCGCCCGAAGATCGCCCGAACTCCACCATCGTGTTCTGGAGCTTCCGGATCATGGTGGGCATGGGCCTTTTGATGTTGCTGCTGGGCGTGTGTGGCCTGGTGCTGCGGCGCAAGCAGTGGCTCTACGAATCGCGATGGTTGCAGCACTTCGCCCTGGCGATGGGGCCCTCGGGCCTGGTGGCGTTGCTTGCCGGCTGGATCACCACGGAAGCGGGCCGCCAGCCCTGGGTGGTCTACGGCGTGATGCGCACGGCCGATGCATCGTCGGCGCTGTCGGCGGAGCAGGTGGGCACCTCGCTGATGATCTTCGTCATCGTCTACTTCCTGGTATTCGGCACCGGCATTTACTACATGCTCAAGCTGATGGGCAAGGGTCCGTCGCTGGAGCACGACGGCGACGGCGATAGTCGCGGCGATACCGGCAAGGGCAGCGCGCGTTACGACCATCGGCCGATGTCCCGTCCCACCGACCCCATCGACGAGTAGACGGCCATGCATATCGACCTTCCCATGGTGTGGGCCGCGATCATCGGCCTTGGTGTGTTCCTCTATATCCTGCTCGACGGCTTCGACCTGGGGATCGGGCTGCTGTTTCCCTTCTTCAACCAGGAAGGCGAGCGGCAGGTGATGCTCAACACGGTCGCCCCGGTGTGGGACGGCAACGAAACCTGGATGGTATTGGGTGGCGCGTGCCTGTTCGCCGCGTTTCCGGTGGCCTACAGCAGCCTGCTGCCGGCGGTGTACCTGCCGCTGGTGGCAATGTTGTGCGGACTGATATTCCGCGGCGTGGCGTTCGAGATCCGCGCCAAGGCCCATCGCACGCAGCACCTGTGGGACTTGGCCTTCATGCTGGGCTCGGCCACTGCCACCTTCTGCCAGGGATTGATCCTGGGCACCTTGCTGCGCGGCATCGATATCGTCGATGGAAAATACGTGGGCGGCCCCTATGGCTGGTTGTCGCCCTTCGGCCTGTTCTGTGGGCTGGGCCTGCTGGTTACCTATGCCACCACCGGCTGCGCGTGGCTGGTAATGAAGACCGATGGCGAACTGCAACGCCGCATGCGGCTGATGCTCAAGCCGCTGGCGCTGACCCTGCTGGCGATCATCGGCGTGGTAAGCCTGTGGACGGTGCTAAGCCATTCGTATATCGCCGACCGCTGGTTCAGCGGCGCGCACTTCCTCTACTTCGCGCCCGTGCCGATCCTGGTACTTGCCTGCGTGGCCGGGATCATCCGTGGGGCGAACAGCGCGCACGAGTGGCGGCCGTTCCTGCTGACGCAGGCCATCATCTTCCTGGGCTATAGCGGTCTGTTGATCAGCATCTATCCGAACATCATCCCGCCCTCCCTTACCATCTGGCAGGCGTCCTCGCCGCATTCCAGCCAGGTATTCACCCTGGTGGGCGTGTTGATCATCCTGCCGATCATCCTTGCCTATACGGCGCTTTCGTACTGGGTGTTCCGCGGCAAGGTGCGTCACGGTGACGAGGGTTACCACTGATGGACGCGCAGGCTACCAAACAATCAGCGTGGAAGCGGCTGGGCTGGTTCGTGTTGCTGTACGCCGGCGGCGTGCTGGCGGTGGGCATCGTGGCGTTGATTTTCCGGGTGCTGGTGTTGAACGCGGTGCGCTAGACTTCGGGTTTGCGCTTTTGCAACGGAGCATCAAGCCCATGAAATCCCGCGCCGCCGTGGCCTTCGAGGCCGGCAAACCGCTTTCCATCGAAGAGATCGACGTCCAAGGTCCCAAGGCCGGTGAAGTACTGGTGCGCATCGTCGCCACCGGCGTGTGCCATACCGATGCCTTCACCTTGTCCGGCGCCGATCCGGAAGGCGCCTTCCCGGTGATCCTGGGCCACGAGGGCGGCGGCATCGTCGAGGAAATCGGCGAGGGCGTCACCAGCCTCAAGGTGGGCGACCATGTGATTCCGCTGTACACGCCCGAGTGCGGCGAGTGCAAATTCTGTCTGTCGGGAAAAACCAACCTCTGCCAGAAGATCCGCGCCACGCAGGGCCGCGGCGTGATGCCGGACGGCACATCCCGCTTCTCGCTCAACGGCAAGTCGCTGCTGCACTACATGGGCACCAGCACCTTCAGCGAATACACCGTGCTGCCGGAGATCTCGCTGGCGAAGATCAACAAGGACGCACCGCTGGACAAGGTGTGCCTGCTCGGCTGTGGCGTTACCACGGGCATCGGTGCGGTACTGAACACCGCCAAGGTGGAGCCGGGCGCGTCGGTGGCCATCTTTGGTTTAGGCGGCATCGGGCTTTCGGTGGTGCAAGGCGCGGTGATGGCCAAGGCCGGGCGCATCGTGGTGGTGGACGTGAACCCCGAGAAGTTCGCCATGGCGCGCATGCTCGGCGCCACCGATTGCATCAACCCCAAGGACTATCCCGACACGCCCATCCAGCAGGTGATCGTGGATCTCACCGATGGTGGCGTGGATTATTCCTTCGAATGCGTGGGCAATGTAAACCTGATGCGCGCGGCGCTGGAGTGCTGCCACAAGGGTTGGGGCGAGTCGGTGATCATCGGTGTGGCCGGCGCGGGCCAGGAGATCAGCACCCGCCCGTTCCAGCTGGTGACCGGACGCGTGTGGCGCGGTTCGGCCTTCGGCGGGGTGAAGGGCCGCTCGCAGCTACCGGGTTATGTCGACCGCTACATGGGTGGCGAGATCAAGATCGATCCATTCGTCACGCACACCATGGGCCTGGAAGACATCAATCACGCTTTCGACCTGATGCACGAAGGCAAGAGCATCCGCTCGGTGATTATTTACTGACGTTGGCAGCAGGGGTCGCACGCGACTCCTGCTTGGCCGCAATCGCTGCCTTGATCGCCGGGATCGCCGCCAACGCAGCACGCTCGCCTTCCAGGATGGCCATATTCTTCGCATCGAAATCGGTGGGCCCGATCTGGCCCACCTTCGGCCGGATCACCACGTCGGCGCGCGCGAGTTCCTGTTCGCCGAGCTTCTGGCCCATGATGGTGATCGACTGCCCGACCACGCCCATCATGCCTTCCGGCCGCGTAGGGCTGGCCTTGGCCGAGATATCCACCGCGATCACGATGTCGGCGCCAAGCTGCCGGGCGGCGTCCACCGGCACCGGGCTCACCACGCCGCCATCGACGTAGGGCACGCCGTTGATGTCGGTGGGCTGGAACACGCCCGGGATGGAGCTGGACGCGCGCACCGCCTGGCCGGTGTTGCCGCTGACGAACACGGCGCGGTCGCCGGTCTGCAGGTTGGTCGCCACGGCCGCGAAGGGAATGCGCAAGCCCTGGATCGGGCGCTGGTTGACCAGCGTGTTGACATAGTCTTGCAGCAGTTCACCCTTCACCAGGCCGCCGCCAAAGAAGCCGACATCGCGGATCTTCGCTTCATCCAGCGAGAAGGCCTGCTCCTGCAGGGTGAAGGCATCCATGCCGCTGGCGTACAGCGCGCCGACCACGCTCCCGGCGCTGGTGCCGGCCACCACATCCGGATGGATGCCGCTGGCCTCGAGCATCTTGATCACGCCGATATGGGCGAAGCCCTTGGCGGCGCCGCCACCCAGTGCCAGGCCGATGCGAATCTTCGCGGGTGTGGGCGGGGGAGCGACGGGCTTGACGTCGGCTTGGCCAAAGCAGCCGGCCAGCAGCAAGCTGGCCAGGAGGGGCAGGGTACGCAGGGTTTTCATCGGATGGGGAATCAGGCGCGGCTGTCGTCGGATTCGAGGTGGTAACGGGTGACCACGTCGATCTCGTCCTTGGAGCCTAAGAACACCGGCACGCGCTGGTGCAGGCCGGTGGGCTGCAGGCCCATGATGCGTTCGCGTCCGGTGGTGGCCGCGCCGCCGGCCTGTTCCACGATGAAGGCCATGGGGTTGGCTTCGTACATCAGGCGCAGTTTGCCGCCCTGCTCGCGGATGCGGGCGTCCAACGGGTAGATGAACACGCCGCCGCGGGTAACGATGCGGTGCACATCGGCCACCATCGAGGCCACCCAGCGCATGTTGAAATCGCGCCCGCGCGGTCCGGTGGAGCCGGCCTGCAGTTCGCCGATATAGCGCTGCATGGGGGCTTCCCAATGCCGCTGGTTGGCCATGTTCACGGCAAACTCGGACGTTTGCGCGGGGATGGTCATGCCGCGGCGGCTGAGCACGAAGCTGCCGTGCTCGCGGTCGAGGGTGAACTCGTGCACGCCGTGGCCAAAGGTCAGCACCAGCAGCGTGCTGGGGCCGTACACCACGTAGCCGGCGGCTACCTGTTCGGTTCCCTTCTGCAGGAAATGCTCGGCAAGAACCTCGTCGATGTCGTCGGGGCAGCGCAGCACCGAGAAGATCGTCCCCACCGATACGTTGACATCGATATTGGACGAACCATCCAGCGGATCGAACAACAGCAGGTGGTGGCCCTTGGGGTAGGCGTCGGGGATGGGCTGCGGATCGTCCATTTCCTCCGAGGCGCAGGCCGCCAGGTGGCCACCCCAGGCATTGGCTTCGAGCAGGATCTCGTTGGAGATCACGTCGAGCTTCTTCTGCGCCTCGCCCTGGATGTTGTCGGTGCCGGCGTTGCCCAGCACGCCCCCCAGGGCTCCCTTGGCCACGGCCACCGAGATGCGCTTGCAGGCGCGGGCGACCACCTCGATCAGCAGGCTTAGCTCGCTATTGATGTGACCGGCGCGCTTTTCCTCGATGAGGAACTGGATCAGGGAGATGGACTTCATGGGGGGCCTTATGTATGTCCGCGCCATTGTCTCCTGCTGACAAGACGCTGTCAGCAGGGGGCGCGCAGCATGAGTTACCCGCCATAACGGAAGTACGCCATGAACCGCATCATGCGCCTCATCGTCGCCTCTTATGCGCCCCTCCTGGGCCGCATGACCGTGGTTGACCCCGTGTTGCCGCCCTTGGCGCCCGAGGCCGCCCGCGGCCACAAGAAGAAGGCTGGCAAGAACCGCCGGTCAGCACCCCGCCTGGTCGTTCCGCACTAGCCGCCCGCAGGCCGCCGGGCGATCATCGGGGCATGCGTCGTGCCGACCGTCTTTTCCTCATCATCCACAGCCTCCGTGGCCGCCGCACGGCCATGCCCGCGCGGCGGCTGGCCGAGACGCTGGAAGTATCGCTGCGCACGATCTACCGCGACGTGGCGGACCTGCAGCTCTCCGGCGTGCCGATCGAGGGCGAGGCGGGCGTCGGCTACATGCTGCGCAAGGGCGCGGACATCCCGCCGCTGATGTTCACCGAGGCCGAACTTGAAGCTCTGGTGGTGGGCACGCGCTTTGCCCGCGCCTTCGCCGGATCCCGCCTGGCCGATGGCGCATCGGCGGCGCTGGCCAAGATCGAGGCCGTGCTGCCGCCGGACCTGCGCGAACGTGCCGCCGGTACGCGTATCTATGCACCCTTCTACAAGGACGACGAGCGCGAGGCCCACCGCCATCTTATCGACCTGCTGCACGGGGCGATCGGCGGGCGCCAGGTGATTGCCTTCGACTACTCGGACAAGGAAGGCCGTCCCTCGCACCGGGCATTCGAACCGCTATGCCTTTCGTTCTGGGGTTGCGCCTGGACGCTGGGCGGCTGGTGCCGGCTGCGCGAATCCTTTCGCAATTTCCGTCCCGACCGCATGTCCGGGGTGGTGCTGACGGGCGAGCTGTTCACGCCGGCACCCGGGCGCGATGTGGCCGCCTATACCGATGCCATGCGCGGGCAGTTCGGCGGGATGGATTAGCCATGCGATGATCGGGTTTTCCTTGCCTTCCTTGGGATGACATGAAGCCGATCCTCGCCAGTATCCTTCTCGTGGCCAGCTTCGCCGTGCACGCGCAGGCGGGCGACGATGCTTTCAAACGCATCTACGAGCGGGAATACGCCTGGCGCACCGGCCAGGCGGGCGTGCAGAGTTCGGGAGAGTCGCTGCCCAACAACGGCCGGCTGGACGACGTGGACGCCGCCGGCCAGATGCGCCGCCTGGACTACTGGAACCACGTGCTGGCTGACTTGGCGAAGATAGATCCAGCCACCTTGAGCCCCACGGCGCGCGTGGATTTTGCGATCTACCGCGAGCAGATCGGCAACCTAGCCGCGGCCCAACGTTTCGGCCAATGGCAGATGCCCTTCAATAGCGATTCGGCGTTCTGGTCGGACGTGGGCTACCAGCTTGGTGGTGACAACCTGCATACGCCGGCCGAGGTGCAGCACTACCTTGATCGCCTGGCCCAGGTGAGTGACTACATCGACCAGGAAATCGCCAACATGCGCCTGGGGTTGAAGCGTGGCTTCACCGTGCCGCGCGCCGTGTTGGACGGGCGCGATGTGTCGATCGCCGCGGTGGCCAACCAGAAGGATCCCGAAGCCACCTCGTTCTACCAGCCACTGAAGAACATGCCGGTCACCTGGCCTGCCGCGCAACGCGAGAGCTTTGAAGCCAGCGCACGCAAGACCATCAGCGGAACGGTTATTCCCGCCTATGGCCGGTTATTGGCCTTCTTCCACGACGAATACGTGCCCCATGCGCGCACCACGCTCGCTGCCGAGGCCATGCCCGACGGCAAGGCCTGGTACCGCCAGCAGATCCACGAATACACCACGCTGGACCTTGATCCGGACAGCATCCACAAAACCGGTTTGGCGGAAGTCACCAAGATCCACCAGCAGATGCTGGCGACGATGGCCGAGAGTGGCTTCAAGGGCAGCTTCCCCGAGTTCCTCGCCTTCCTGCGATCGGACCCGCAGTTCTATGCGAAGACGCCCGATGAACTGTTGATGCGCACCGCCTGGGTGGCCAAGCAGGTGGACGGCAAGCTTGGGCAGTTCTTTGGCCTGTTGCCGCGCCAACGCTTCGCCATCATGCCGGTGCCGGCAGACATTGCGCCGTACTACACCTCTGGCCGCGGTGGTGCGGACACGTACCTGGTCAACACTTACGACCTGCCATCGCGCCCGCTGTTCGCGATGCCTGCGCTTACCTTGCACGAATCGATGCCCGGCCATGCGCTGCAGCTGGCCTTGGCCGCCGAACAGAAAGGCCAGCCCGCCTTCCGCCGCGAAAGCTATATTTCCGCCTACGGGGAAGGCTGGGCGTTGTACTCGGAATACCTGGGCCAGGAGATGTGCATTTATCACACGCCCTACGAGAAATTCGGCTACCTGAGCTACCAGATGTGGCGCGCCGCCCGGCTGGTGGTGGACACCGGCATCCACCACGAAGGCTGGACCCGCCAGCAGGCCATCGACTACATGACGCAGAACACCGCGCTAAGCCAGCGCGAGATCGTCAACGAAGTGGATCGCTATATCAGCTGGCCGGGCCAGGCGCTGTCGTATGAGCTGGGGTATCTGCGCATCCTGGCGCTGCGGCATGAAGCTGAGCAGGCACTGGGGCCGAAGTTCGATTTGAGGGCGTTCCATGACGCCGTGCTGGAGCTTGGCTCGGTGCCGTTGCCGGTGCTTGAGGACCATGTGCATGCGTGGATTGCGAAGCAGAAGGGGTAGTACAGGTTCGCAAATGGACTGAATGGGGGAGGGAGTACATGAAACCGCAGCTGGAAGATTTTCTTGAGCAGTTCAGCAACATGGACACGAATGTTCTGCTGCTGCGCTACCGCGCTGGTGGCATGGTTCCCGATGCAGAGGCGGCGTTGCTCGAGGTTCTCGAAGGAAGGGGTTATTCGCTACAGGCATTGTTGATGGAACGACGCGCCAAGGTTACGACGGCAGATGTGATGCCCACAGATCCGCCCTGGCTCAATCTGCCTCCACTACCACGGGTAAAGTCTTCCGACCCACGTTTGCGTGGATTTAACCGCGCCCTGAAGTGGCTGCTGATTCCCGTAATCGTCGCGCTCGTGTTACTGGCACTACCGCTGGTGGGCAACTTTCTGGTTCTCGGCGGCGTAGGGGCGCTGGGTTGCAACACTGGTGAAGACGCGATTCACCCCTGCCACGTGCTTGGGCGGGACATCGGAAGCCTGGTCTCTGGATACGGAGTGAGTATTTTTGTGCTTGGGGGCCTGAATCCGTTTCTCGCGATGGAGGCGTTCGCAGAGTTTCTTCAGACCCCGTACGGCGTGGCATGGTTGCTGGCGGTGGGGGGAACATTGAAGCTCAGGTCGGTCAAGCGAGGTCGTCTGGAGCGAGCTATCGACGCGCAGGATGGCCATTTATAGCAGTGAAGCGCTTAAGGTCACTCCGCCGCCTGGCTCGTCAACTTTCCACGGTGCCCATCCGCCCGGCATTCGTACACGCGTGATGTGGCGTTGATCCGGCCGCGTTTGGCCGATACCACGACGCGATCGGATTCATCGCTGCCGTGGTCGCCGCAGGGCCACTCCTCGACCTCCTTGGGTTTGCCGCTTCGCTTCAGTACACCCCAGACCCATTCGCTCATCATCAACGGTTCGTTGGGATGGGCGGCGGTTCCGAAGACGTGCAGGTGGGAGTTGGCGGCGCTAACGCCAACGGCGGCAAGCTGGAGCTTGCCACACGGAAGTGTGCCTACCTGTAGCAAGAATTCCGTCGCGTTGCCGTCGTGGTCGTAATCGGCGAACGTCATGAGCCGGACAGGCTTGCGATGCTCGATATCCTTGATCAGCTTGGGATCTTCGTCTGCTTCGCGATCTGAATCCTTATCGCGCATCGGCCAGCGCTGGGCCGTGGCCATGCCATCGACGTCGCCGGGGCCATCAAACTTGCCGAAGAGCGGGGTCAGATCCAGGTGTTCTATATCGCGGCCGCCGCGACGACGAACGAGCCACAACTGGCCGGCCTCACCATAGGCGAGGCCGGAGCAGGGACAGGTGTTGGCCATATAGACGGCATCGGCACCGCAGGCCTTGACCGGCTTGCCCTGCCATTCCAGGCGCCAGGTTTCGCGATGACCGGCGACCAGGATCGTGCATTGCTCGCGGACCACGACGTCCCCGGCGTGGGCGGCGAAACCGGCCAGCCCCAACCAGAGAGCAAACATCGTTAAAACCAGGCGCGCCGGCAAACCGGCACCCCTGCGCAACCCCGACCGCTTTTGCACGTTTGGCTCCCCCGAACCTGGTCGCCATACGATACATCGACGTCGCGCCGCCAGCGTGGCTTTTACTTGTGCGCGGCGATAATTTCGCTCAGGTAATCGGGCGTGCCTTCCACGCGCACCAGGTGCGGATACTGCAGGCCGCCGTGGTAGTCCACGGCAATCTTGCGGTAGCTACCCTGGTACTTCAGCAGAAGCTCGATCGGTGCCTTGCCGTCCTTCGCTGCCGTGATCTCACTCTTGAGCACGTCCTTGGAATAATCCTTCCCGTTCACCGCCACCAGCGTGGCGCCAGTGCTCACGCCCGCCTTGAACGCAGGGCCATCCCAGCGCACGTCGTTGACCTTGCCCTGGTCGTTCATCGTCAGGCCGATCGACCAGCTGAAGTTGTACAGGTGGCGGGATGGTGCCGGCCGGCTGTTGTACGACTTCTCGAAGTCGCTTTCCTTATCGGTATAGACCAGTTTCCAGCCGGTGCCGGCAATGCCGTCTTCCAGCGGAGGATTGATGGTGTCGACGTGCGCATGCAGGAAGGTGGCCCAGTCATACTTGGCCACGCCATTGAGGGCGGCCACCACGTCGTCGAACGTATAGGTCTTGGTGACATAACTGCCGTTGTCGACGCCGAAGAACGCGCGTGCGAAATCATCCAGGGATTTCTGGTCCTTCGTCAGGCTGCGCAGCTTCGCGTCCACCTCCAGCCACATCATCTGGCCGCCGCTGTAGTACTCCTCGCTCATCTGCCAGCTGCGAAAGGGCAGGCTGGTGCGATGGGCGATGGTGGGATCGTTGGTGGTGTCGGTGAGCGTGCGCCACTGGAAGCCCACGCGGTTTCGCTCGTAGTTGGCGGCCGTCATGGCCAGGGCGTCACGGAACTGCTGCGCCGACCAGATCCCCGATCGCGCCGTCAGCACGAAGCCCCAATACTGGGTCTGTCCTTCGTATACCCACAGCAGGGAATTAGCCATCGGTACGTTGAAGTTCGGCGTCCACAGGTCCGCCGGGCGGCGGAACTTGCCGTTCCAGGAGTGCACGTACTCATGGGCCAGCAGATCACGCTCGGGTGCCCCATCTTTCCAGGCGGTGAAATAGTCCGATCCCAAGCCGTCCTCGCTGGACTGGTGGTGCTCGGTACCGTTGCCGCCTAGCTGGTCGGACAGCGAGAACAGGAAATCGTAGTGATCGTAGTGATGCGATCCGAACAGCTTCACCGCCTGCGTCACCAGTGCGCGATGCGCGGCGACCTGCTCGGGCGTCATTTCGAGGTCGTCCGGCGTGTCGGCGAACACATCCAGGTGCACCGGTGCCTTGTCGCCCGGATTAAGGTCCACGCGCTTGAAATACTGGCCCGCATAGACCGGGGAATCGACCAGGTTGTTGAAGGTCACGGGCTTGAAAGTGGTGGTGTCGCCCGACTGCGAGGCGGTTTCCAGGGCCGTACCGAACTGCCAGCCGTGCGGCAGCGTCATGCTGGGAACGAAGGTGATGCCGCGGGAATAGTGGCCGGCTGGATACAAGCCCACCTTGCTCCACTCCATGTCCATCATGCGGTCGGTGATCTCGAAGCCGCCGTCGTCGGCCCGCCCGGACAGGTACTGGAATTCCACATCGATGCTGGAAACATCCGCGGGTACGTCCAGATGGAACGCGTACATGTTGTATTTGTCGCGCAACCACGCAAGCGGCTTGCCGTTGGCGCTGAGCTTCAGGCCGGCGAGCATGGCAATGGGGCCGCTCGGCGAGTGGTCGCCCGGAATCCATTGCGGGTACAGCAGGGTCAGCGCACCGGGCTTAACCGGAATGGATTCATGGACGCGGAAAATCCCCTGCACCGTGTCGTTGGCATCGACATGAAGGTTTATCGTGCCCTCGTAAGGTGTGTCCTGGGGCGGCGGCACGTTGTCGGCGCGCGTCGGCTCCGGCTGCGCAGCCGCACCGCCAGCCGCGAGGGCCATCGCGAGCGCCAGGGACAACCGTGAGAATTTACGAGTCGCGGTAAGCGAACCGCCAGTCAGGAGGGCACGGGGCATGCGGGAATCTCCGGGGACATGTGGATAGATGCGGAACGTAGCATTGCACCGAGGCCCGCGGTAGAGCGAATGCAATAGCGTCAGCTACCCTAGCGTACTGACCACCGAGGGAAATACCCCTTCGTAAGCCTCGCCGTAAGTCATCGGCGTGCCCGAATTCCTCCCGCCCTGGACGCCACGCTGCAATGCCACCCGCGTGTAGTACTCCCACAGGTGCTCCTGCCCTTCCATGCACTCGATGGCGGCGCGCTTCTTCTCCCAAACTTCGGTGATATTCAGGATGACGTTCGGCTTCCAGGCACACTGCTCCGGCTGGTGAGGCTCGAACAAATACACCTGCGGTGCACCGATCACCGGCACGCCCGGGTTATGCCCATGCGCCTGCCCCACAATGCGCGCCTCCTGGGTGAAGGCGCTCACGGCCACGTGGTCGGCGTTGTACGGGTCAAGGCGCGAATGCGTCATGACCCAGGAAGGTTTGACGGCACGGTAGAGGTCGGCCAGCCGGAATAGAGAATCGGTCGACAGGGTGATCGGGTAGTCACCCAAATCCCAGAACTGGATATCGGCAACGCCCAGGTGCCTGGCGGCGTTCCCGGCCTCGCGCTGGCGCTCGGCCTTGACCTTCTCCAGCGTCATGTCGGGCTTGCGCCACAGCTTGGCCGATTCACCGCGCTCGCCGTAGGAAAGGCACACCACGGTGATATCCCAACCGGCGGCCGCGTGCAGCGCGATCGCGCCGCCGGCGCGCCACACGAAGTCGGCCGAATGCGCGCTCACCACCAATGCTGTCTTGTTCGTCATGATCGTTTCCGTTCTACAGGTAGAAAAATCAGTCTCCCCCGACTGTCCGTTCGAAACCGAGCATGCTGCCGATATCCAAGCGCAGGCTCAGGCCGAAGGCGAACATGTTCTTCGGGAAAATCTTGGTGGTCGTGATGCTGGAGTTATCCGGGTGCACGATGTACTGAACGCTCGGCATCAGCTCCAGGCCGCGGGTCACGTGCCAGCCATAGGTCAGCTCGAAGGCTGTCTGGTGAGCAGCGTTGCTGCCATGGCCGCCCTTCTTGATGCGGGCGTCGCGCAGGAATTCCCGCTCACGGGGGGTGAGCTCAAACTCGGAGACCGAGAAGTTCAAGGTGTCCTTCGGCAGCGCGGCGAAGGGCGAGGTCCAGACAAAGCCGGTATAGACCTGCTGGCGCATGATCTCCGCTTCGTCCAGTTGCTGCACGATGCCGCCGAATATATTGAAGCTCTGGGCGCTGGCGTCGTTCGGCCTCCAGACAACGCGGTCGCCCATGATGTACACGCCGTCGCGGCTGCTGTTGACGGTCAGCGCCGTGCCGCCATACAGGGCCTTGGAGCGACCGGCAGTATTGAAGTAGGGGTCGGTCAGGGGCGCGGTGCTGACGAAGGCGCCGACCTTCAGTTCAAACGGATAACGGATGGTCGCCGGGTCGGTCTTGGCCCAGGCCCACTCCACCGGCACCGTGATGCCCGTGGCATTGGCGATGGAGAAATCCAGGCCGTTGCTGGCGGAGGTCGTCGGGTTCACTTCGAACACGCCGCTTTCGATATAGGTATGCGCGGTGGGTTTGTACTTGACGTTCAGGCCCCAGGTGGCCGACGGCAGCAGGCTGAAGCCGGCCTCGGACACCAGGATTCTTGGCTCGCCGCAGGTGTCGGCCGACTCGAACTGGCAGTTGGTCACCAGATGCCCGTAGTAAGTGGTCGTGCCCAGGCGGCCGGCGGTAATGTCGAGCTTGTCGTCCAGCAGCTTCTGTTCGTACGCGAACAGTCCCAGGTGCCAGCGGTAGAACTCGTTCTTGTAGATGTACTGCTGCTTGGTGAACGTGCCGGTGACGTTCTTATTCAGGCTCTCGCCATAGTCGCGGTACACGGTGAAGTGGAACGAGCCACCCGTGAGCCCGATCATCTTGTCCAGGTCGAAGTCGGCACCGATGTTGAACTGGCCGACGTTGGTATGGCCCTGATAGATGCCGCCGGTGGTGTTGTGCGCGTACTGGTCGATGATGCCGCTGCGGAGGTTGATACCCTCGGCTTTCAAGGACTTCGCCAGCCCCGCCAACGGGGGCTTCGAGCCATTGGCAGGCGTTGTTGTGGTGTCGTCCGCATCCGGCGACGCAGGATCGGCGGTGCTGGCGCTACTGGCTGGCGCGGAGGATGCGGGCGCCGTGGCCTGGGCAGCGGCGAGCATCGGCGTGAAGCCGGCTGCCAGCGCGAATAAGGTGATGCCGATACAGGTCATGCGATTCATTTGGACAGTCCCTCCCTGATCGCGAAGCCATAAGCTTCGCGAGGCTCTTACTGCTTGCGATGTGGTGGATCAGGCGGGCTGGTAGCCCGCGTCCAGTTGCTGTTTCAGTTGTGCCTGGTCGACGGCCTTTTCCCACCGGCCGACGACCACGGTTGCGACGCAATTGCCGGCGATGTTGGTGAACACGAAGAACGCCGAGAGAATCCGGTGGACACCCAGGATCAGCGCGATGCTGTTTACGGGAATGGTCTTGGTGGCGGCGAGGGTGAGCGTGAGCACGGCGATGGCGGAGCCGGAAACACCGGCGCCTCCCTTCGAGGTGAGCAGCAGGATCGCCAGCAGCCCAAGTTGCTGTTCCCAACCCAGCGCGGTGCCCGTGGCCTGGGCCAGGAACACCGCCACGGCGGCGAAGTACAGGCAGGTACCGTCGTGGTTGAAGCTATAGGCGGTGGGAAGCACCATGCCCACTACCGATTCATTGACGCCGAGCCTGGTGAGTTTGGCCGTAAGTTGCGGAAACACGCTTTCGGAGGAACTGGTGCCCAGCACCAGCACCAACTCCTCACGGAAATAGCGCATCAGCTTGAGCAGGTTGAAGCCTGCGAAGGCACAGATCGGCGCAAGCACCAGGCCGATGAAAAGCACGCAGGTCAGCAGGAATTCGAGCACCAGCGCGCCCAGCGGCAGCAACGTGGCCAGGCCGAACTGCGCCACGGTGAAGGCGATGGCACCGAAGGCCGCAATCGGCGCGATCTTCATCACCATGCGGATGATCCAGAAAAGCGTGGCCTGCACCGTGTCGACCACGGTCAACACCGGTTGCGCCTTCTCGCCAAGCGACGCGAGGCCGCAGGCGAACAGCACCGAGAACACCAGGATCTGCAAGATGTCGCCTTGCGCAAACGCATTGAGCGCGGAACTGGGGACCAGGTTGACCAGGAACGCACCCACGCCGGTAGGCGCCGCGGGCGCGGCGTCTGTGTGGGCCGTCGTATGCAGCATGGCCGGATCGATATGCATGCCCACGCCGGGCTTGAGCACGTTGATCGTCACCAGCCCGATCACCAGCGCGATGCTGGTGACCACTTCGAAGTACACCATGGCCTTGATGGCGATGCGCGCCACCTTGCCCAGGTCGCGGACGCTGGCGATGCCATGCGTCACCGTGCAGAAGATGATCAGCCCGACCACCATCTGGATCAGCCGGATAAAGATGTCGCCCAGCGGCTTCAGGTCCTTGCCGATGTCGGGCGCCAGCGCACCCACGCCGACGCCCAGCACCATGCCGGCCACGACCTGGAAGGTGAGGTCCTGGTAGAACGGGCGGCGTGGGCGCACGGCCGAATGGATTTCGTTGACTGTCATCTTGTTCATCAGTTGGAAGGACCCACGCAACGGCCGGGCGGCACGCCGCGATGCGAGGAGTGTCCCACCATGACCCCGGCGACATTCATGCGGGGAGCCCGCCGAGGATAGTTTCTGCCGGGCCAAATACCTCGTCGATGCCGAGACGGCGCGGTAGCAGGCCTTGTTCGAGGCATGCATCGATCACGTATTGGACTGGTTCGAGCAATGAGCTGAAGCCGAAAGCGTACGGGGAAGGCTTTCCGTCCGTTGTGGGTAACCGGGCGAACGACTGCAACAGCAGGCCGTACGCCTCGCGTACAGCGCCTGGATCGCGCTTGCATGCGGCTGCGCTGGCCGAGACAAGGTGATTGATCGGCACGAAGCCGTGCCTGGCGTACCACGCGCTGTCCTTCTCGCTGGCGTTGGCGATCACGGGCACGAATTCCTCGTCCTTGGGAAGGTCGTTGCCGAGGATCGCCGCGTCCGTGATGCCTTCGCGCAACTGGTCCAGCAGGCTCTTGTCATCCGCGGCGTGCTCGACGAAGAACGGATCCTCGTACTGCTCGACGTGGGCGGGATCATGGGTGAGCCAGTGCATCGAGAGGGTGGCAAGGCCGTAGTCTTCAGCCAGGTGCGCGCGCACCCACATACCTGTGGTCTGGGTGTAGGCGCGCACGCCGATGCGCTTGCCCGGGAGGTCCTGCGGACTCGCCACGCCGCCGCTGCGGCGCGTGATCAGGCAGCCTCGCTGAAACCGCGAGGCCACCACGGCGGGCAGCAGGATGATTGGACGGCCATAGGCCACGGCCTGCAGCGCGGTGACGATCGCCAGTTCCGACACGTCGTAGCTTTGCTGGCGGACCATTGGCGCGAAGGCCTTGTGCACGGGCGACACGTCGATGAAGTCGAAGGTGAGCCCGGGACTGGCCACTGCGCCGCTCTTGAGCGGTTCGGTCAGCGGCGAGGTCGCCAGCACCGTGCGTAGCGTGCGCGACTCAGACATGGGCAGGCGCCTGCACCAGTGCCGGGTACACCGTGGCCGCAGTGCCGGCGAAGATCATCGCCTGGTCGTGCACCGGAAGCCGGGCCAACACGTCGCGCGCGGTGGTGAGCAGCGTCGGCAGCGCGCCTTCCGCCGCGGGGAAATTCGATCCCCAGGCAATTCTGCCCGCGCCGAATACATCGATGATCTTCTCGAGGAAATCGCGCGGAGTGGACTTGCCGGCCGTGGCCGCGGCGAGCGTGCGGTTGGTGAGCTTGAGGAACACGCCCGGGAAGCTCGCCATGTCGAACAGCGCCTCCGCCTGGGCGAAGGGCGTGCCATCGGACAAGTCCGGTCGTGCGCAATGATCCAGCAGCACGCGCACCCTGGGGAAGCGCTCCAGCAGGGAACGCAGGGCAGGGAGCCCTTCCATCGTCATCTGCAGGCACACCGGGATGCCCAGCTTCTCGGCGTGTGCCCAGGCGGGGTAGGAGTGCTTATGCCCCAACCAGTCCGACTGGCCGGGCATGGTGCTGCCCGTGGTGAACAGGCGAAAGCCTGAAAGCCCTTCCGCCTGCCAATGGTCGATGCGCTCCACGGCATCCGGCGCCAGGGCATCGATCGAATACACACCCACCAGGCGCGTCGGGTGCGCGCGGACGGTATCCACGACATAGCGGTTGTCGTGGCCATAGACGGTGGAAGCCTGTACCACCACCGCCTTGGCGATGCCGGCTTCGTCGATGGCCCTCAACAGGCTGGCTGCATCCACGGGGCGCGCTTGCGACCACTCCGACTGGTGGCCGCCGATCGGATCCCTTGGGTAGGCCGAGGGGTCGGGGGAGATGACGTGCGTATGTGTGTCGAAGATCTTCATCGGATTCTTTGCAAGTGGGAATGCTTTGGGGCGTGTGGCTAGCGGTAGGTCAGGCCCTTGGCCGCCAGGCGTTCGCGCATGGCGTAGATGTCCAGGCCCAGTTCGCCGCTCCTCAGGCGCTCACGGACCTTTTCCTCGCGGGCTTCGCGCTCGATGCCCTTGGCCAGCACCTCGTTGGCCTCTTCGTGGCGGACCACGCACACGCCGTCGTCGTCGGCCAGGACGATGTCGCCGGGGCGAACATATTCCCCACCGCAGACCACCGGCACGTTCACCGAGCCCAAGGTCTCTTTCACCGTGCCCTGGGCGAACACGGCCTTGGACCACACCGGGAAACCCATCGCAGTGAGGTCGCGGACATCGCGCACGCCAGCGTCGATCACCAGGCCGCGGCAACCCCGCGCCATGGCGGACGTCGCCAGCAGGTCGCCGAAGTAGCCGTCGACGCAGTCGCTGGTGGGGGCCACCAGCAAAATGTCGCTATGGTGAAGCTGCTCGATGGCCACGTGGATCATCCAGTTGTCGCCGGGCGGGATAGACACCGTTACCGCGGATCCGGCGATGCGCGCGCCCGCATAGATCGGGCGAAGGTGGCTGGCGAGCAGCCCCTTGCGGCCCTGTGCCTCGTGGACAGTCGCCACACCGAGCCGGCCCAGCGCGTCCACCAGGGCCTTGTCAGGCCTTTGGACTTTGGTATTGACTGTGGACATGCACCTTTTCCTACAAACTGAATAAGGCAAAGGTGCGCGCCAGCATGGGGTTTGCCAAATTCGTTTTATGATCAGGCCATAAGCAAATACGATTGATTGCTCGTGAAAGACATTTTCCAGCTCAACCTCAGGCACCTGGATGCGCTGCTCGTCACCGGACGGTCGGGCAGCATGAGCGCTGCCGCGCGCGAGGTGAACCTGTCGCAGCCGGCCCTTGCCCAGGCGATAGGCAAGATGGAGCGCGTGCTCGGCGAGCGCCTGTTCGACCGGCAGCCCGGTGGCGCCATGCCCACCGTGGCGGGCAAGGTGATGATGGTTCGCGTGAATCGTGCGCTGCGTTACCTGGCGCACGGCGGGCGTTTGGTCAGGCGATCGGCGCGACTGGCCCCGCTGCCGCATATCGAGCGGCGCGTGACCATGGTCCAGTTGCGCGCGCTGATCGCGGTGGAGGGCAACAGCAGTTACGTGCAGGCGTCCGAGTTGACCGGCCTCTCCCAGCCGGCGGTGCATCGCGCGGTGCGTGAACTACAGGACATCCTGGGCATGGATCTTTTCGTGCGGGTGGGCCGTATCGTGCGGCCGACGGATGTGGCCAGCCGCTTCGTGCGCTTTGCCCGCCTGATGCTGTCGGAGCTGCGGGCGGGCGTCGAGGAGATCGGCGCCATCAGTACCGATGACGCCGGTCGCGTGATCGTCGGCATCCTGCCCAGTGCCCGCGCCATCTTCTTCTCCGAGTTGCTCGCGCGTTTCACCACGGCGCACGTATCGGCGGCGGTGAAGGTGGTCGAGGCGCCTTACCTGGAGCTACTTAGCAGCCTTCGCCAGGGAGATATCGACTTGATCATCGGCGCGCGCCGAGAACCGTCGCCGCACCGCGAGGTGGTGCAGGAAGAGCTCTACGACGACGATCCCGTGGTGGTCGGCCGTACCGGCCATCCCCTGCAAGGCAAGAAGCAGCTGGATCTGCCAGACCTCCTGGCTTATCCGTGGGTGATCTCCGCCCCGGGAATTCCCCTGCGCACCAAGTGGGAACAGATATTCCTCAGCCGGGGAGTGGAACCGCCGAGGCTTCGCATCGAATGCGGGTCGGTTTTGGTGACGCGAGGGCTACTGCTGCAGGGCGACTGGCTTGCGCTCATTTCCCGCGATCAGTTCCTATTTGAACAGCGCGCCGGCACGCTCACGGAAATGGGTGACCTGGGCAAGGAACTGCGGCGTGGCATTGCGCTAACGCGTCGTCGCGACTGGATGCCCACGCCGCTGCAGGCGGATTTCGTCAGGCGGACGCATGTGCTTGCGCGGGAGCGGCGGGAAGGGGTTGTGTAGGTACGGACGCCGGGCCCTTGGTCAGAATAGTGGCAAAAGCTCTATGTGTGGTGTAGATTAACCAATAACTTCACAGGTGAAGTTACTGCCATGACCCAAACCCAGCCCTCCGTCGCCCCCGTTCCGGAACTCGGTGGCCCTGCTTTGCGGGCCTTTTTCGCTCTGGCCGAACGCTGGGAGCTGCGCGCCGGCGAACAACGCACCCTGCTGGGCGACCCGCCCGAATCCACCTTCTACAAGTGGAAGCGCGAGCAGGACGGCCATATCGGCCGCGACACCATCGAACGCATCAGTTACCTGCTGGGCATCTACAAAGACCTGGCCATCCTCTTTCCCGACCCGGCCCAGGCCGAAGGCTGGGTGCGCCGGCCCAACACCGCGCCGCTGTTCGGCGGCCGCTCGGCACTGGAACGCATGCTGTCGGGGAACGTCGCCGACCTCTTCGTGGTGCGCCAATACCTGGACGCCCAACGCGGCTGGAACGGATGAGCGCGCAGCCACCGCTGCGCCGCGTGCGCTGGACGCAGGCGTGGCGCATCGTCTCCAGCCGTTTCCCGCCCACGGGATTATTCGATCGCATTGCGGACCCAGCGGACCTCGACGCCGTGTTCGCCATCGAATCGCTGACCAACCCGCGCCTGCGCGCCGAGGCGGGCACCTTGTCGCTGGTGCCACGCGAACGTCGCATCTCAGGCCCCGGCAGCACGCCGGTGATGGCCGCCTTTACCCATCTGAACCCGATGGGCAGCCGCTTTTCCGATGGCAGCTGGGGCGTGTTCTACGCCGCGCGCACGGTGTCCACCGCGATCGAGGAAACCGTGTACCACTGCGAGGCCTTCATGCGCGCTACGAAGGAACCGCCCACCGATATGCAGATGCGTTGCTACACCACGTCGATCGTGGCGCAGCTGCACGACATCCGCGGCGGCTGGCCGGACGAGCAATCTCCGAGCTCCTATGTCGCCAGCGTGACGTTGGCGCGCGAGTTGCGCGCCGCGGGGTCGGACGGCATCGTCTACGAAAGCGCGCGGCATGCCGGCGGCCAGTGCGTGGCGGCGTTCTATCCCGATGTGGTTTCGCCGTGTACGCAGGCCCAGCATCTGGCCTATCGCTGGGATGGCGCGCGGGTGTCGATGGTGTTCGAACTTACGCCGGTCAAACGTCCCAAGCCGGTCTAAACAGGCCGGGACTGGGACGGAGTTCGATCAGGCGCGCTGGCCACCAGAGGCCGTGATCCTCTCGCCGGTCACCCAAGCCGAATCATCGGAGGCCAGGAACAGCGCCACGCGAGCGATGTCTTCGGGCATACCCGGACGACCGAACGGGATCGTCGCGACCACGGCTTCGACGGCCTCCTTCGGCCAACCCAGAGCTGCAATGCCTTCAGTGATGGTGGCACCAGGCGCGAGGCTGTTGACGCGGATTTTCTTCGGGGCAAGTTCCACTGAGGTCACACGCGTGACGGAGTCGACGGCACTCTTGGATGCTGCATAGATCACCGAGTTGGGCATGTAACCAACACTGGCAATCGAACTGATGTTGATAATGCTGCCGCCATTCGGGCCAAAGTATTTCGCAGCCTCTTGTGTCGCGGTGATTATGCCGAGCACGTTCGTGCTGAACTCACGATGGAATTCCTGCTCCGTGGAGTCCTGCAAGGGTCCGAAGGCGTAGACGCCCGCGTTGTTCACCAAGATGTCGAGCGTGCCGAAGGCACGTTTCGTCTCTTCAAACAGTCGTCGGATGTCGGCGGTTTTTGAGAAGTCGGCCTGCACGGCCACGGCCTTGCCACCGGAACTCTTGATCTCGGCGACCAGGGCGTTTGCTGCGTCCTTGCTGGTCGCGTAGTTCACGACGACCGAGGCGCCCGACTGGGCGAAAAGCTTGGCGATTCCGGCACCGATGCCCTTGGAGGCGCCGGTCACGATAGCGACCTTAGATAGCTCGGCGACGCCGCAATCAACCGCTGCGTCCGCCCGATCACGCGCGCGGTGGCACTTGAGTCGGCCAAGTCGCCGAGTCGAAGTGCGACGTCGGCACCTTCCTTGATCGTGTCTTGCCGTTGATCGCTCATCAACAAGCTGACGTTTAGCGAAGGGTGGCGCGCAAGAAATTCCGGCATCAAGGGAATGATTTCGCGCACGCCAAAGCTTGCAGGCATGGCAACGCGCAGTGAGCCGCGGAGTTCCCGCGATCCACGAGCAGTGTGATCGGCCTCCTCAAGCGAGGACAGGATCGCTTCGACACTGGCCAGGTAGTCGTTGCCAATGTCAGTCAGCGTGACAGCCCGCGTCGTGCGGGTAACCAAGGCCGCGCCTACGTCTTCCTCCAGCGCCGCGATGATCCGCGATACCGACGGTTGTGACAGATCTAGCTCCCCCGCCGCAGCAGAGAAGCTTCCCGAGCGGGCAACTCGCACGAAAAGTCGGAGCGCCAGAAGCTTGTCGTTCATGCGATGAGTGTGTCCTAGAGCGAGCGGCCGTAGCAAGTAGGTCCCGCAGTAGATGGACGAGGCTTTTCTTGGCGCCATTTTCATCTGCCCGGCTTGACGCATAATTGCCTAATGGCCCCCTCCGTCTAGCGCACCACGGTGTGAATGGAACAGTTGCAGGGGTGACGGATGAGCTTCTTGAGCATCTTGAATCAAGCAGTGTTACTCAGTGATTTGGTAGCAAAGGATGTTTTGACATGACTACTCCATTTTCCGGTGGGTGCACATGCGGGTCGATTCGCTACGTGTGCTCACGTACGCCCGTCGCGATGCTCAATTGCCACTGTCTGGATTGTCAGCGTTCCAGCGGTGCCCCATTCGCTTCGGGCTTCATCGTCGCGGACTCGGGCATAGAGATTACTGGTGCGCCGAAAACGTACTCGGTTCAAGCGGCTAGTGGCGCCGTCGCGACTCGCAGCTTTTGCCCTCAATGTGGCTCACCATTGTTCACGCGCGGCGATGCCAACCCAGGATTCATGTCCGTTCGCTTTCCTACGCTGGACGACACTTGGGAGTTTCAGCCGATGCTGGACATTTGGACAGCCAGTGCGCAACCGTGGGTTTGCCTTAGCCAGGCAATTCCACAATATCCCCGGTTGCCCTAATTCGACCGCTAATATGGCGTCCATCCGCAGTCTAGGTATGGATGAGGATCACCATGGGAACATTGCTTGAGAACAATCGTGCGGTCCTCGATGGAAGGATTGCATTGCTGACGGAACGGATAGACGAATTAGAAAGGAATCTTCACGTTCAAGTTGCAAAACTGCGCGCACCGATTGATCAGCTGCACGCTGAGCTTCAATTGCTGATGCAGGAACGCCACGAGCTAGATGGCCTGGTGCCTGCCATCGACCCTGACGCGCCGGACGAATGAGCAGGCGAAGGCTAGGTGGTCATGGGCGTTGAGGATCTAGCGACACTGAGTATCGCTGCGCGCATGGGTGCTGGGCTATCAGGGGAAGAAATGGCTTTCATAATCGAACAGGACTCCGCTCGCGATTCCTTTGGGAACTACCGTTACCGTATCTACAAGGACGGAGCGCTGGTCGCTCGCTACTGGCACGATTTCCGGGGTGATGAGCACGGCATTGAATTCGTGACCGGCAAAAGCGACTCGTGGCCGGTTGGTCGCATGACAGACTTCCTGGAAGGAGGCGGACCAGAACCGCTGACGCTGAGTGAGCGCGCCGTGGCTTATATGGATCAACGAACTTAAGTGCTCGGCGTCTCGTCTTGACGATCGGCAAGGCCTCTGGAATCGATCAGTCCAGGTAGAGCCGTTAAGCTTGGGCTAGCCAATTGTGCATCGTCCGATTGGATGCCAGATACACCGCCTTGCCTCGATATCTGGCACCCTCATGGTTTGCGACGCGGCACTGTAGCCGTACGTCAACGCGCGAACCCACCGCGAGGTCCCCATGAAACGCCTGCTTCTCGTGCTGTTCCTGCTGCTCCCCGCAATTTCCTTCGCCAGAGAGAATGCTCACGGCGTATGGGACAAAGACATCGCCGCCTTCCAGGCCGAGGACAAAGCCAACCCGCCACCGCCAGGCTCGGTGCTGTTCGTCGGCAGCTCGTCGATCCGCTTCTGGAAATCCTTGAGCGAGGATTTCCCGTTCGTGCACACCATCAACCGCGGCTTCGGCGGATCCGACCTGGACGACTCGGTGTACTTCGCCGACCGCATCGTCACTCCCTACAAGGCCAAGGCCATCGTGGTGTACGCCGGCGACAACGACATCATGGGTGGCGACACGCCGCAGGGCGTGTTCGACGACTTCAAGGCATTCGTCGCGAAGGTGCGTAATGCGCAGCCCAATGTCCCCATCGCCTTTATCGCGATCAAGCCCAGCGTGGCGCGTAAATCATTGATGGCGCCAATGCACCAGGCCAACGACTTGATCAAGGCGTGGGCAACCACGCAGAAGAACGTGACGTTCCTGGACATCTGGCCCGACATGCTCGACAAAAATGGCCAGCCGCGGCCAGAGCTTTTCATCCAGGACGGCCTGCACATGAACCGCCAGGGCTATGACATCTGGGTGGCTAAGGTCACGCCGTGGCTGAAGTCACTGCATTAATCCCTGGCCAGATCAATCGGTCTAACTTTCAGTGAAGAAGGGATGGCACCACGTGGCCCTGCAAGAGCGATGAATCACATTGATTTAGTCGAGCAGAGTGAACTGCTTGTCGAAGCCATGGGCCGCTGGCCTTCGTTTCACGACGCCAAGGTGCTGGGCATTTCGCGACTGCAGAACTCCTGCATCGCGACGATCCACGTCTTTGAGATGACGCGTGAAGTCGATTCACAAGGGTATTTCATACTTCGCAACCATCACCGCGTCGAAATGAGCATGCTTGGTGTGCACAGCGATTCGCTTCCACTGCACTACACGGGCGATGTGCTTTCAACTCTGGCCGTGAGGCGGGACGGCGACCTCATAAGGGTGGATTTTGAGTCGCACATGGACAACGACGGCTCGATTGTATGCGAGCACGTTCGATTGGTTAGCGTTGACCCATGCGATGGCGACGGGGTCGTTTGACCGAAATCCGCAACTAGTTATCGCCGCCTGTAGCCCAACCTTCACGCGTTCCGCGCTGGTATACCTTGTCACCTTCCAGCACATCGCCCGCCGCATGCACTGGCCGCGTGGCCAACTCCGCGTAGAGTGGCGTGAAGTCCGGCCCCGTGGCTTCGAACAGCTGCTCGAAGCTGTCGATCACGAAGTAGGTCTGCTGATAGGTGTCGATGCGGTAGCGCGTTTGCATCACGCGGGCGAGATCGAAGCCGATGCGGTTGGGCGCCGGCGAATCGATGCTGTAGATGGATTCACCCTTGGAGCTCACAATGCCCGCGCCGTAGATGCGCAGGCCCGCGTCGGTGCGGATCAACCCGAACTCCACCGTGTACCAGTACAGGCGCGTCAGGTTCATCAGCGCCTCGGGGCCGATGGCGTAGGCCTTCATGCCGCCGCGGCCATAGGCCTGCATGTAGTCGGCGAAAACGGGGTTCAGCAGCAACGGCACATGGCCGAAGAGGTCGTGGAAGAGGTCCGGCTCGGAGAGGTAGTCCAACTGGTCCATCTTGCGGATCCACCAGCTCACCGGGAAACGGCGGTTGGCCAGGTGGTCGAAGAACACTTCGTCGGGCAGCAGGCCTTCCACGGCCACCAACTGCCAGCCGGTGGCCTTGGCCAGTACCTCGTTCAGATGGTCGAAGCGCGGGATGCCGCCGTCGCCCAGGCCAAAGCGTTCCACGCCCTCGAGGAATTCCGGGCAGGCATAGGCCGGCAGCAGGGCGCTCTGGCGCTCGTAGAGGATGTTCCACACCTGGTGATCGGTGGCCGTGTAGCTGTCCCACGGCTGCTCGACCACGCCCGTGGCATACACCGGCACGTAACCGCGATCGGTTTGCTGGTGTTCGACGCGACGGGGGGTCTGCATGACGGTGCTTCCGTAGTGGCTCTGGTATCAGCTTAGCGGCGAACGCGCGCAATGGGCTTGTTTTATTGCACCTTATAGGGCTTATGGCGCAAGATATATGCTATCGAGGCAGCAATGACGCAATAAAATGTCGATTTCCCTGGACAAGACCGATCTGCGCATCCTCGCCACCCTGCAAACGCAGGGCAGGGTGACCAACGCAGAACTGGCCGATATGGCGAGCCTGTCGCCCTCGGCCTGCCTTCGCCGGGTACAGAAACTGGAGGCGGAGGGAGTCATTACCGGCTACGCCGCGCGGGTGGACCCGATAGCGGTGGGCCTGGGCCTCCAGGCCTTCGTCCGCGTGCAGCTGGAAAAACACGACAACACCAGCATCGAGAGCTTCATCGAGCGCGTGCGCGACTGGGAGGAAGTGGTCGACTGCTACGCGCTCACCGGTGACATGGACTACCTCATGCACGTCTACGTGGCCGACCTTGAAGGTTTCTCCCGCTTCCTGCTCGACCGGCTACTCAACGCCGCGGGCGTGGCCGACGTCAATTCAAGCTTTGTCCTACGCACGGTGAAGCGTTCGGCGGCGCTGCCTCTAGCGGCTTCGCGCGCGGCTGGTTAATCTTGCAGGCTTGATGACCCCCGACGCTGCCAGCCAGGCATCCCCCGACCGCATGCGCCCCTGGCGCTACCTGTGGCGCATTCCGTTGCTCGTGCTGCACGTGTTGTTCGGCGTGCTGGTGTGCGGAGTGGTCCTTAGCTGGTCGCAAGGGGTGATGAAGAACGGCCGCGAACCCTTCGGCCACCGCACGATACGGCTGTGGTCCACCTGGCTGCTGCGCATCTTCGGCTTCCGTAGCCGGAGCTTCGGCAAGCCCCTGGCAGATCCGGTGCTTTTCGTCGCCAACCACACCTCATGGCTGGATATCGAGCTGGTGCACTCCCAGCGCGCGGCCTGCTTCGTGGCCAAGGCCGAGATCGCCGGCTGGCCGCTGGTGGGCTGGATGGCCGCGCGTGGCGGCACCATCTTCCACCGCCGCGGCAGCAACCACTCGCTGGCCTCGGTGATGCAGGTGATGGTCGAGCGCCTTCGCGCCGGCCGCTCGGTGGCGGTATTCCCTGAAGGGGGAAGCGGCTACAACGGTGTATTGCGCGTGTTCCACGCCCGCATCTTCCAGGCGGCGCTCGATGCCGGGGTGCCCGTGCAGCCGGTGGCGCTGCGTTTTGCCCGCAACGGCGAACGGCTGATCGACATCGGCTTCCGCGAAGGCGAGTCGTTCATGGGCAACTTCCTGCGCATCCTGGGCGAGGCGCCGCTGGACGCGGAAGTCCATTTCCTCGAGCCCGTACCCGCCAGCCCGGACGCGCGCCGCCGCATGGCCGAGACCTCGCGCGCGCGCATCGAACAATCGCTGGGGCCGGTACCGGCGACAGCAGGGGCCGGGGAACCGGCATGACCCTGCCTCGGGGGGCAGATTTCAATCCACCCTGGCCGCTGCGCAGCGGCCACATCCAGACCATGCTGTCGTCATCGGGCGTGCGCAGCTTCCTGCTGCCCAGTGCCGCACACAAGGTGCGCGAGGGTGCCCAGAACGTGATGGTGGAAGGTGGTCCGGGCATCCGCCTGTCCGGCGCCTATACCGCACAGGGCACCGGGCGAGCTTCGCGGGGCCTGGCCGTGTTGTTCCATGGGTGGGAAGGCAGCGTCGACTCCACCTATGTGCTGCAGACCGGTAGCCGGCTGCTCGACGAAGGCTGGGACATCTTCCGCCTGAACTTCCGCGACCATGGCGACAGCCACCCGCTGAACGAATCGCTGTTCCACTCCTGCCGCATCGACGAAGTGGTGGTCGCGGTGGGCGAAATCGCCCGGCGTTGGCCCTCGCGTTGCATGGCCCTGGCGGGATTTTCCCTGGGCGGGAATTTCGCCCTGCGGGTGGCCATGAAGGCGCCGGAGGTAGGTATTCCGCTGGACTACTCCCTGGCCATATGCCCGATCATCGATCCGGCCGAGGGGCTGTTTTCCCTCGAGAAGGAAGCGCCGTGGTTCTACCACGCCTATTTCATGCAGAAGTGGCGGCGTTCGCTGCGCATGAAGCAGAACGCGTTTCCCAACCAGCAGTACTTCGAGCTGGCGGAGCTGAAGCAGAACATGCGCGACCTCACCCGGTCGCTGGTGCTGCGCCACACAGATTTCGATTCGCTGGAAAGTTACCTGGAAGGTTACTCGGTAGCCGGTGACCGCCTGCGCGGCATGACCTTGCCCGCCACCATCTTTACCGCCGAGGACGATCCGGTGATTCCCGTCGGCGCGTTCCGCCAGTTGTCGCTGCCGCCGAACATCGAACTGGATATCGCCGCCCACGGCGGCCATTGCGGCTTCATCCAGGGCTGGGACATGACCAGCTTCACCGATGACTACATCGCCGCCCGCTTCAACGCGATCGCCGACGCCTGAAACGAATGCGCCCGGCCTTGGGGCCGGGCGCGTCTTCGATAGGCTTTGTGCCTTTTAGTGCGTGTGGGACAGCGCCCCCGCCGCGGTGATCGCCGCGCCGCCGATCGCCAAGACCAGCACCAGGCCCACCAGCCACTGCAGTACCACCGCGATCACCACCGCCAACGCGGTGTAGCCGGCCGATTTCTGCGGCGGGTTTTTCATCACCGGGGACATGCCCAGGTACATCAGGTAGATGCTGTATACGATGCCGGCCAGCCACACCAGCCAGCCAAGCCACGGCAGGATGATGAATGCGCCTCCCACCCACGCAGCGGTATAGGAATAGGCCACTACCTTCAGCGCCTGCACCATGTCCTGGCGGCCTTCGAAGGTCGACGCCAGCGCGTTGATGACCAGTGCCACCACGTACACCACCAGCAGGCTCAACGCATAGGTGAATACGGCCGTGATGATCCCCTGCGGGATCGGCGTGCGGATGGTGATGCCGACGGTGCCGATGCCGATCAGGCAAGTGCGGATGAAGCCCGCGACGGCCGGTATGGCTGCCAGGATGACGATGTAGTTGAGATACAGCCCCTTGACCGTTGCCGGCTCTGCCGCGATCAGCGGCCACTCGGTGCGTGGCGAGGCCAGGATCTGCTTGACCCGGGTGACAATGCTTGCCTGATCCATACCTTCCCCTTCCTTCCGGTTGAATGTCGTCGATCGCAAGAATTCCCCTCGCGGGGAGTCTAGCCGAGCGCGGCAGTTTCGCCACACCCGGCGCCCGGACGATGGCAGGGTCGAGGGTGCCAGTAGTACCCTCAGCGGCCCAGCCGGCGAGAGTGGCCCAAGATGCGCGCTTCCTTGATCACCATCCTGGGCCTGATGGCCCTCGCTCCGGCGGCGTACGCCAAACCTGAGCTGGACAAGCTCACCCTGCCGCCGGGCTTCCATATCGCCATCTACAGCGACAAGGTGCCCGATGCTCGCGAGATCACCGTCGGCGGCCACGGCACGGTTTTCGTCGGCTCCAGCGACACCGGGAAGGTCTATGCGCTCACCGACAGCGACGGCTCGGGCAAGGCGGACAAGGTGCGCGTGGTGGCCAGCGGGTTGACCCAGCCCCTCGGCATCGCCTTCAAGGGCGGCGACCTCTATATATCGGCGATCAGCCGCATCGTGGTGCTGCGCGACATCGAAAGCCACCTGGACGACCCGCCCAAGCCTGAGCTGGTGACCGACAAGCTCACCCGCGATACTCAGCACGGCGGGAAATACCTGGCCTTCGGACCCGACGGCAAGCTGTACGTTCCCATCGGCGCGCCGTGCAACGTCTGCGACCAGAAAGGCTACGCCAAGCTCACCCGCATGAACACCGATGGTTCGGGCGTGGAAGACGTGGCCCTGGGCCTGCGCAACACCGTGGGCTTCACCTGGAACCAGGACGGCACGCTGTGGCTCACCGACAACGGTCGGGACATGATGGGCGACGACCTGCCAAGCGACGAACTCAACCACGTCACCAAGCCGGGCCAGCATTTCGGATTTCCCTACTGCCACCAGGGCGATACCCTCGACCCGGACTTCGGCAAGGGCAAGAACTGCGCCGACTACACCCCGCCAGCGCTGAAGCTGGGCGCGCACGTGGCGGCGCTGGGTTTGCGCTTTTACGAAGGCAAGGCGTTCCCCAGCGACTACCGTCAGGTGCTTTTCATCGCTGAACATGGCTCATGGAACCGCAGCACCAAATCTGGCTACCGGGTGATGAGCGTGGACATCCAGGGCGACCGGGTGAGCGACTACAAAGTGTTCATCGACGGCTTCCAGCAGGGCGAGCAGGCCTGGGGTCGTCCCGTGGACGTGCAGCCGCTGGCCGATGGCTCGTTGCTGGTGAGCGACGAGCTGGCCGGCGCGGTCTACCGCGTGACTTACACCAAGCCACCCGGCGCCCCCAAGACCGATGCACCGAAAACCGGCAAAAAGCCTGGAAAATGAACGGCCGCCGAGCGCGTGGCGGTTTTGCGCGCGCTTTGTTCACGCCCAGTGCGCGCGCACCGGGCGTTAATGGTTTGGCAAGACCGCGTGCCACTACTCTTGTGGCTACGTCGCGACCACCCCGCCCGGACTGGAGATTCGAAATGAACAAGCAGGTCGAACCGGCCGTCGTCGCCGCCGCCAACACGGTCAGCGCCGCCGAACGCATTGAAGAGCGCGCCGAGCGCGTGAAGCAGGCCACCTCCAATGTGGTGGAGAAGACCAAGGACGCGGTGGACCGCGCCGCCGACAAGGTCGAGACGAACTTGCACAGCGCCACCGACAAGGCCGCTGCCGGCGCTACCCATGCCGCCGAAAAGGTCAACGAATACGGCGAACGCGCGCGTGAAGTGGTGGGCGACGCCCGCGAACGCACCGACGAATGGCTGGAGACGGCCCGCGAATACGTCCGCGAGAAACCGATCCAGTCGCTGGCCATCGCGCTGGCCGCCGGCTGGGTTGCCGGCCGCATCCTGCGTCGCTGATCACCCATCTGTACCCGATAAGACGACCAGGGGCGGCGGATGACTGATCCAGGAACCGCCGGCGTACCGCCGCCGGAAGATTTACCGACCCCGCCAGAACCGTCGTTGACGGCGGAGCTGGGTAAGCTTGCCAGCGGGATCAGGCAGGTGTTCGGCAGCCACTTCAAGCTTTTCGGCGCCGAGGTGAGGCTGGCCAAGAGCGGCATCATGTTGATGCTGTTCATGGCGCTGGGCGCCACCACCTTCGCGGTGGCGCTGGGCTTTACACTGCTGGCGCTGCTGGGCTGGGCATTGGCCCAGTGGTTCGGATCGTGGGCCTGGGCGCTGGGTGCGCTGGCGCTGATCCAGCTGCTTTTGTTGTTGGGCGCCATCACCGTCTTCAGGCGGTGCATGGCCTGGCTGGGCATGCCGGTGACGCGTGCGGAAGTGCGCGCACTGATACACGAAGCGACCGAACGCGGTCGGGAGGAGGGGGAAGAACATGAGCGTCTTCAAGAACATCGCCGCCGTCCGCCTGGCCCAGGCTGAGGTCCGTGCTTCGCGCGAGGCCGTGGCCGCGCCGGCCGCCGCGCTCTATGCCAAAGGCTACGAACATCCGTTGACGGTGGTATCCGCCGCGACGGGTGTGGGCGTGGTGCTGGGCATGCTCAATGTCCATCCTCTGCGCGTGCCGGGGTTGGTCTCGATACTCTCCGGCGGCGCGACGGAACTGGCCAGCCGTGCGGTCATGCTCGCCGCCGGGAATTTCATGGGTAGCGGGGACGGCGGCAACCCATGAGCGACCTGCAGGCGACGCCGCTTACCCCGGCCACGCCCGCCGTGGCCCCTGGCGCTGCCGTCTCGTCGAAAACCCCGCTTCTTCGCGAACACCATCGCAAGCTCAACGGTACGTCGATCCGCCGCATCTCGAGGCACATGCGGTCGATCCGCGTGATCCTGCAAACGATGCTGTTCCTGGCCATCATTTATACGGTGACCATCGGCAAGCCGCTGTTGATTCCCCTACTGCTGGCGGGATTCATCGGCCTGGGGTTGAACCCCATCGTTTCGTTTGGCGCGCGGCTGGGCGTGCCGCGCTGGCTGAGCGCCTGCGTGGTGATGCTGGCCCTGGGCACCGCGGTCGGCGCCGGCACCAGCATGGTGGCGCCGGCGGCTTTGAACTGGTTCCACCAGGCGCCCGACGCCATGCGCCAGCTGGCGCCGAAGATCAAGCCGATGACGCAGCAGCTGGAAGCGGCCAGCCGTGCCACGCAAAACCTGGTGGGCGGCAGCCCGCGTGCGGGCCAGCCGGCGGCGCCGACGGTAGCAATCTTCAGTTCCTGGGATGTCATCACCGGCGCGCCGAAGGTGATGGCAAGCGTGCTCACCGTGGTCCTGCTGGTGTTCTTCTTCCTGATCTATGGCGATGAACTGTTGCGGCGTGCGGTGGAGGTGTCGCCTACCTTCGCCCAGAAGCGGCATACCGTAACCATCGTACGAAGTATCCAGTCGGAGGTATCGCGGTACCTCCTGACCACCATGGCGATCAACTTCGGCCTGGGCCTGATCACCGCGGCCATGCTCTATGGCTACGGCGTGCCCGATCCGCTGCTGTGGGGCACGGTGGCCATGCTCTTCAATTTCGTACCCTACGTTGGTGCCATCACCACTACCGTGGTGCTTTCCCTGGTGGGCCTGCTGCATTTCAACGATGCGGGCACCGCGATGTTGCCTGCGTTGAGCTTCGCTGCGATCACCGCCATCGAGGGCAACGTGATCACCCCGCTGATCCAGGGCCGCCGCATGCGGCTTTCGCCGGTGGCCATCCTGCTGTGGCTGCTGGTGTGGGGCTGGCTGTGGGGTATCCCGGGCGCGCTGCTGGCGGTGCCGATGCTCACCAGCGCCAAGCTGGTGGCTGCGCGCCTGCGGGGCTGGGAATGGTTCGCCATGATGGTGGGTCGCTAGACCCTGGGCGAGGGCACGGCTTCGCGGCGGACTGCATGGCTGCTATCGTCAGCGGGACTATCCCGCGAGCGAATCCATTCGATGTCGACTGAGCCCGATCACCTCCGCCGCAGTCTTTCCAACCGCCACCTGCAACTGATCGCCATCGGTGGTGCCATCGGCACCGGGTTATTCATGGGGTCGGGAAAAACCATCAGCCTGGCCGGGCCGTCGATCCTGCTGGTCTACCTGATCATCGGCGTCATGCTGTTCTTCGTGATGCGGGCGATGGGCGAATTGCTGCTGTCGAACCTCGAGTACAAGTCGTTCATCGACTTCTCCACGGACCTCTTGGGCCCCTGGGCCGGCTTCTACTGCGGCTGGACCTACTGGTTCTGCTGGATCATCACGGCGATCGCCGATGTGATCGCCATTGCCGCCTACGTGCAGTACTGGTTCCCGGACATGCCGGCCTGGATACCCGCGGTGCTGTGCGTATTGTTGCTGCTTACCCTGAACCTGGTGACGGTGAGACTGTTCGGCGAGATGGAATTCTGGTTCGCGCTGATCAAGATCGTTGCCATCGTGGCGCTCATCATCACAGGCGTCGGCCTGGTGGCCTGGGGCTTTACCTCGCCCTCGGGCAACAAGGCGTCTTTAGCCAACCTCTGGAATGATGGCGGGTTCTTTCCCACGGGAATTGGCGGCTTCTTCGCCGGCTTCCAGATCGCCGTGTTCGCCTTCGTGGGCATCGAGCTTGTGGGCACGACGGCGGCGGAAACGGCCGACCCCGAGCGCAATCTGCCCAAGGCGATCAACTCGATCCCGGTGCGCATCATCATCTTCTACGTACTGGCCCTGGTGGTGATCATGACGGTCACGCCCTGGCGCCAGGTGCTGCCGGGCAAAAGCCCGTTCGTCGAGCTGTTCGTACTGGCGGGCATCCCTGCCGCGGCCAGCCTGATCAACTTCGTGGTGCTGACCTCGGCCACCTCCAGCTCCAACAGCGGCATCTTCAGCACCAGCCGCATGATCTACGGCCTGGCCGAAGAGAACCACGCGCCCAAGGTGTTCTCGAAGCTGTCCAAGGCCGCCGTGCCCTCGCGCGCACTGTTGTTCTCGTGCTTCATCCTGCTGCTGGGCGCAACCATGGTGTACGTGGTGCCGGACCTGGTGACGGCGTTCACCCTGGTCACCACGCTCTCGGCCGTGCTCTTCATGTTCGTCTGGTCGCTGATCCTGTTCGCTTACATCGCCTATCGACGCAAGCGTCCGCATCTGCACGAGGCGTCGAAGTACAAGATGCCCGGTGGCGTGTTCATGTGCTGGGCCTGCCTGGTGTTCTTCGTGTTCGTGCTGGTGCTGCTGACGCTGCAGGCCGATACGCGGGCTGCGCTGATGGCTAGCCCCGTGTGGTTCGTGTTGCTGGCGATCGGTTATGCGGTGAAGAGGAAATCACTGCCGGCATGAAGCGGCCCGTCGATGCGCGTGTGCATTTGCGGCTCTATACCACTGCCGAAGGTGGACGACAGAAAGCCGTCGATGCCCCCGCCTACGGGTATCGGCCCACCGCGCGAATCGACGGCAAGTACTTCGATTTCAGGGTGGCGACCGCGGGTCGAATGGAGCTTGGCGACGCATACGATGTCGACATCGCCTTCCTCGACATCGAAAATGCAAAACCCCGCCTCGGTATCGGGGTGGGGTTTTGCATTTGGGAAGGCAAGGATGTTGGAACCGGGGTCATCCTCGAACTCGTCGATCGGGACGACCCCAGTAGCAGCGACTGAAATTAGCGCGCTGCTACCTTCTCGCTACCCGTCCAACCGCCGCCCAGCGCCTTGTAAATCGCCACGGCGCGTGTGTTGATCGCCGCTTCGCCTTCAGCCAGCTGGTCTTCCGCTGCCAGCTGCGTGCGCTGCGCGTCGAGAAGCTCCAGGAAGCTCGTCGAACCTTCCTTGTAGCGGATCTGTGCCAGATCCGCGGCGCGGCGGCTCTGGTCGGCCTGTTCGATCAGGCGACCGACCCGCTCGTGCTGGTGGTTATACGACACCAGTGCGTTGTCGACGTCCTCGATGGCCTGCAGCACGGTGCGCTGGTAGGTGGCGCGGGCCTCGTCGGCGCGCGCCTCGCTGGCCTTCACTCCCGAGCGCACGCGCTCGACGTTCAAGCCCGACCAGCTGATGCTGGGTGCAATGGACCAAGCACGGCTGTTGGCACCGCCAAAGTCATTGCTGCGTCCGGCGAGGAAACCGACAAACCCACCCAGCGAGATGTGCGGGAAGTATTCGGCCTTGGCCACGCCGATGCGCGCATTGGCAGCGGCGAGATTCCGCTCGGCGATGCGCACGTCCGGACGGCGACGCAGCACGTCGTCGGCCGCACCGATGGGCAGCGACGTGTCGATCGGATGGAAGCTGGCCGGCGAAAGGTCCACGCCCAGCTCACCCGGACGTTCACCCAGCAGTACCGCGATGCGAGCCTGCGAAGCGAAGGCATCGGCTTCCAGCGAGGGCAGGGCTGCCTCGGTAGCCGCCAGGCGGGCCTTGGCGCTGGCCACGTCCTGCTCGGAGCCCGAGCCGATCTGCTCGCGGGCGGTGGTCAGACGCACCGTCTCGCGCTGGTTGTCGATGTTGCGATGGGCCACGTCGATGCGCAGCTGCGTACCGCGCAATTCGAAGTAGTTGCGCGCCACCTCGGCGAACAGCGTGACCTGCGCATCCTGCAATGAAGCTTCGCCGGCGCCGACGTCCGCGCGTGCCGCTTCCACCTGGCGACGGATGCCGCCGAAGAGGTCCAGCTCCCACGAGGCATCGAAGCCTGCCTGGTAGCTGGTGATGGTGCTGCGCTGGTCGGTGAAGCCCGGCTGTTGCTGCCTGGCGCGTGAATACGTGGCGCCGGTTTCGATGTCGGGAATCTGCGCGGACTTCGCCGTACCCAGCAACGCGCGTGCTTCACGCAGGCGCGCCTGGGCAATGGCAAGGTCGGGCGCATTCTTCGCCGCCTTGTCGATCAACGCATCCAGCGTGGTGTCGCCGAACTGCGACCACCACTGGGCGGGTACTGCTTCGGGCACCTGGGCGTGGGCATCGGCGCCGATCAAGGCCACCGGTTTCTCGACCGGTGCCTTGTAGTTGGGGCCGATGCTGGCACAGCCAGCGGCGAGCAGGGCGGCGAAGATCGCCGTGTAACGGAACGTGGTGTGCATCAGTGTTCTCCGGCGCCTTGCGCTTCAAGCGCGGCGTGTTCACGGCGCAGGCGACGGCGCTCGGTAGAGCGCTCGGTCCAGCCGCGGATGATGGTGTAGAACAATGGCGTGTACAGCAGGCCGAAGAAGGTGACGCCCAGCATGCCGGCGAACACCGCCACGCCCATGGCATGGCGCATCTCGGCACCGGCACCATGGGAGGTGACCAGCGGTACCACGCCCATGATGAAGGCGAAGGACGTCATCAGGATCGGACGCAGGCGCAGCCGTGCGGCTTCCAGCACCGCGTCGCGGCGCGACAGCCCGCGGTCCTGCGCATCCTTGGCGAACTCCACGATCAGGATGGCGTTCTTGCAGGCCAGTCCCACCAGCACGATCAGTCCGATCTGCGTGAAGATGTTGTTGTCACCACCGGTAAGGAACACACCGGCAATGGCGGACAGCAGCACCATCGGCACGATCAGGATCACCGCCAGTGGCAGCGACAGGCTTTCGTACAGCGAAGCGAGCACCAGGAACACCAGCAGCACGCACAACGGGAACACCACGACCGAGGTATTGCCGGCCAGGATCTGCTGGTAGGTCAGCTCCGTCCATTCAAACGACATGCCGTTGGGCAGGTTTTCCTTGGCCAGCTTTTCCATCGCGTCCTGGGCCTGCCCGGTGGAGAACCCGGGTGCCGCGCCGCCATTGATCTCGGCGGTGGGATAACCGTTGTAGTGCTGCACGCGGTCGGGGCCGACGCCCTGATGAACGGTGACGAACGAACCCAGCGGTACGGGCTCACCCGCCGCATTGCGGGTCTTCAGGCGCAGGATGTCCTCCGGCTCGTGGCGATACGACGGATCCGCCGACACGTTCACCTGGTAGGTGCGGCCGAAACGGTTGAAGTCGTTGACGTAGAGCGAGCCCAGGTACGACTGCATGGTCTCGAACACATCGCCCAGGTCCACGCCCTCGGCCTTGGCCTTCTCGCGATCGACATCCGCATCCACCTGCGGCACCGATACCTGGTAGCTGGAGAACAGCCCTGCCAGGGCAGGTGTCTTGTGGCTGGCGGCGATCAGGCCCTGCGTCTGCTTGTACAGCTCCTGGAAGCCGAGGTCGCCACGGTCTTCCACCTGCAGGCGGAAGCCACCGATGGTACCCAGGCCGTTCACCGGCGGCGGCGGGAAGATCGCGATGTAAGCATCCTGCATCGCCGAATACTTCTGGGTGAGCGCGGCGGTGATGGCGCCAGCCGACAGGCTGGGATCGCGGCGCTCGTCGAAGGGCTTCAGGGTGACGAACACGATGCCGGAGTTGGTGCTGTTGGTGAAGCCGTTGATCGACAGGCCCGGGAAGGCCACGGCGCTTTCAACGCCCGGCTGTTTCAGCGCCACGTCGCTCATGCGGCGGATCACGTCTTCGGTGCGGTCCAGTGAGGCGGCGTCGGGCAGCTGCGCGAACGACACCAGGTATTGCTTGTCCTGCGGTGGCACGAAGCCGGTGGGCACGTGGGCAAAGCCGGCGAAGGCCAATACCACCAGGCCTGCATACAGCACCAGCGCTGCCGAGCCCTTGCCCAGCACGCGCTTGACGCCGCCCACATAGCCATTGGAAGCGCGTACGAACATGCGGTTGAACGGGTGGAAGATCCAGCCCAGGCCGCGCTCGAGCACGATGGAGAGCTTGTCCTTCTTCGCGTCGTGGCCCTTGAGCAGGATCGCCGAAAGCGCCGGGCTGAGGGTGAGCGAGTTGAAGGCCGAGATCACCGTGGAGATGGCGATGGTGAGCGCGAACTGGCGGTAGAACTGGCCCGTCAGGCCACTGATGAACGCCGCCGGGATAAACACGGCGCACAGGACCAGCGCCGTGGCCACGATCGGCCCGGTCACTTCCTTCATCGCCGCACGCGTGGCTTCCAGTGGCGGCTGGCCCATTTCGATATGCCGCTCGACGTTCTCCACCACCACGATGGCGTCATCCACCACGATGCCGATGGCTAATACCAGGCCGAACAGCGACAAAGCATTGAGCGAGAACCCGGCCAGGTACATCACGGCAAAGGTACCGATCAACGACACCGGCACGGCTATCAATGGGATGACCGACGCGCGCCAGGTCTGCAGGAACAGGATCACCACCAGCACCACCAGGGCGATGGCTTCGAACAGGGTATGCACCACGGCATCGATGGAGCCGCGCACGAACACCGTCGGGTCGTAGACGATCTTGTAGTCCATCCCTTGCGGGAAGTCCTTCTTCAGTTCCGCCATTTCAGCGCGGACCTGATCGGAGATATTGATCGCGTTGGAACCGGGGCGCTGGAACACCGGCACCGCCACCGCTTCCTTGTTGTCCAGCAGGCTGCGCAGCGCGTAGCTGCTGGAACCGAGCTCCACCTTGCCCACGTCACGCAGGTGCGTCACTGCACCCTGGGCGTCGCTGCGCACCACGATGTTGAGGAACTCATCTTCGGTGGTCAGGCGGCCCTGGGTGTTGATGTTCACCTGGAAGGCGTTGTTGTTCGGGCCGGGCGGCGCGTTCAGGGCGCCAGCGGCGACCTGCACGTTCTGCTCGCGGATGGCCTTGATCACGTCGCCCGTGGTCATGTTGCGCGAGGCGAGTTTGTCGGGATCCAGCCACACGCGCATGGAGTATTCGCCGGCACCGAAGATCTGCACGTCACCCACGCCATCCAGGCGCGCCAGCTGATCCTTAACGTGCAGGCGCGCGTAGTTGGACAGGTACAGCATGTCGTAGCGGTTATCGGGCGAGATCAGATGCACGACCATGGTGAGGTCGGGCGAGCTCTTTTGCGTGGTCACGCCAAGGCGCTGTACTTCCTCAGGGAGTCGGGGCAGGGCCTGCGACACGCGGTTCTGCACCTGCACCTGGGCATCGTTCAAGTTGGTGCCCAGGGCGAAGGTCACCGTCAGCGTCATCTGACCATCGCTGGTGCTCTGCGAGGACGTGTACAGCATGTTTTCCACGCCAACGATCTGGGTTTCCAGCGGCGTGGCAACGGTTTCGGCGATCACCTTGGGGTTGGCGCCGGGATAGCTGGCCTTGACCACCACGGTGGGCGGCACGACCTCGGGATATTCGCTGATCGGCAGCTTGAACAGCGAGATGCTGCCCGCGATGACGATCAGCACGGAGAGGACGCCCGCCAGGATCGGGCGGTCGACGAAGAACTGGGCGATTTTCATGTCTTTGCCTTAGCGGCTGGCATCCGCGATCGACGGGGATTTCGTCGTACGGTTGGCAACCTGCGGATCGGTGTCGCTGCGACGGGAATCCATCGCGACAGTCTTGGGCGTTACTTCCACGCCGGGGCGCACGTGCTGCAGGCCGGAGACGACAACGCTGTCGGCGGCGGTAAGGCCGTCGTCGACCACACGCAGGCCGTCGACCAGCGGACCAGTCTCCACGCGGCGATATTCGATCTTGCGATCCTTGTCGACCACGTAGACGAACTTGTTGCCAAGGTCGGTGCCCACGGCGCGGTCATCGATCAGCGCACGCGGACGGCTGCCGGCACTACGCAGCTGGATGCGGGCGTACAGGCCCGGCGTATAGGAGTTGTCGGCGTTGTCGAACACCGCGCGCAGGCGGATGGTGCCGGTGCCCGTGCGCAGCTGGTTGTCGACGAAGTCGATGTGGCCGGCATGCGGAAAGCCCGACTCGTCGGCCAGGCCCATGGATACGTCGGGGGCATGGCCACGCTCGCGTCGCAAGCGGTCGAGCTTCAGGTAGGCCTGCTCATCCACGTCGAAGTAGGCGTACACCGGGTTCACACTCACAACGCTGGTCAACACGTCGTTCGGCGTTACCAGGTTGCCCGCGGTGATCAACGCGTTCGACACGCGGCCGTCGATCGGCGCACGCACCTCGGTGAACTCGCGGTTCAACCGGGCGGACGCCAGTGCCGCCGTAGTGGCGGCCACCTGCGACTGCGCGGTCACGGCTGCGGTCTGTTGGCGGTCGGCTTCTTCCTTGGATACGGCTTTCTGTTCCAGCAGGCGGCCGGCACGCGAGGCATTGGCCTGGGCTAGCGATAGTTCCGAGCGGGCCTGGGCAAGGGTGGCTGCCAGGCGATCGACCTCGGCCTGGTAGGGTCGGGGGTCGATGCGAAAGAGCAGCTGGCCTTTCTTGACCAGCGCCCCCTCGGTGAATTCCACGGAATCCACGTAACCGCTGACCCGGGGGCGCAGCGCAATGGTGTCCACGGCTTGCAGCCGGCCGGTAAAGGAGGCGGCATCGTCCACCGGGCGCACCAATACCTGGGCGACGGTGACTTCAGGTGCCGGAAGGGCGGCTGCCGCTTGGATAGGCGCCGGGCGCCCCAACCAAAAGGCCGATGCTGCTACCACCGCGGCCGCGGCCGTGGCGAATACGATCTTGGTCTTCATTTACGTGCCCCAATGTTCTGGTTCGGAGAAATACCGAACCGGTCAGGCTAATAACTGGGTCTTGCTCCGGCGGATAAAAGTCGGCGTAGAATCATTTGTCCTGTGACCAGCAGTCATCAATAGGCGAAGTGATGGAAGATCTGTCAGCGATTGCCGCTTTTGTACGAGTGGTCGAATCCAAGGGTTTCTCGGCCGCCGCCCCAAAGCTGGGTATGACTCCTTCCGGGGTCAGCCGGGCAATTGCCCGGCTCGAGGAGGCGCTGGGCGTCAGGCTTTTCTTCAGATCAACCCGAGCCCTGCGTTTAACCGACGATGGCAGCGCGTTCTATGAACGATGCAAGCAGATCCTGATCGATCTGTCGGAAGCCACCGAGGCCCTGGGTGAGTCGCGCTCCTCGCCATCGGGCAAGCTCCGGGTGGGCGTGGCGGTGTCCATCGGGCGGGCCGTGCTGATGCAGAACCTGGCTGACTTCGGGGAGAAGTACCCCGACATCCGCCTGGACCTCTCCATGTGCGATTACCCCTACGACCTGAACGAAGAAGGCATCGACTGCGCCATCCGCATCGGCGACCTGCCCGATTCGAACCTGATTGCCCGGAAGCTGGGGTACCTGCGCAACGTGCTGTTTGCCTCGCCCGCGTACCTGGCAAAGCATGGCCGGCCCACCAGCATCGAAGACCTGCAGAAACACCGCCTGGTCCGCCATATCTCGCCCAGCACCGGCAAGCCCACGGCCTGGTGCCTGGAAACCAGCGAGGGCCGTATCGAGGTGGATTACGAGCCGCACATGCTGATCAACGACGGTGAATCAGTGATCCAGGCTGCCGTGAACGACCTGGGCATCATCTACGCCCCGCACTGCATGGCCGCCTGCATGGTGGCCAAGGGCATGCTGGAAGTGGTGCTGCCGGAGCTGGTGTGCACCGGTTCGCCGGTATGGATCGTCTATCCGCAGAAGCGGCACCTGTCCGCGCGCGTGCAGGCCTTCATCGGTTGGGTGGATGCGCTGTTCTCGCGTACCAATGAGCCCTCGTGCGCGGTGTCCTTCGCCAAGGATCCGCCGTCCGCCCATGTGGCCAAGGCCGCCGACTCACGGAAAGGGCGAAAGAAAGTTACTACCGAGGACGAGCCTGACATGGCGGCGGCCTAAGGCGTGGCCGATACGGACGTACGTACCGGCCGGCGCGCCTTCATCCGGGCTGCCGGCACCGCCGTTGCCGCGCCCGCGCTTGGCTTCGTTGGCGGCGCCTTCGCGGCGAGTGCTTTTGCAGCCGCGGCACCCAACGGCGGTGCCACCGCCGTCGATCCCAATGCATCCTTCCGCGCCGTTGTGTTCCCGCCATCCCCGCTGGCGCGGCAACCCTTCCAGCTTCTACCCACAGGCGCGATCAAGCCCACCGGCTGGCTGCGCCGCCAGTTGCAGATCCAGGCCGACGGCCTGGGCGGCCACCTGGACGAGACCTGGCCGGATGTCGGCCCTGACAGCGGATGGCTGGGCGGCAAGGGCGAGTCCTGGGAGCGCGGGCCGTATTTCCTCGACGGCCTGCTGCCACTGGCTTGGCAGCTGGATTCCGAACCACTGAAGGCGAAGGCGCTCCGTTTCATCGACTGGACGCTCGACCATCCCTGGCCCGACGGCATGTTCGGCCCGCCTGGCAACGACGACTGGTGGCCGCGCATGGTGATGCTGAAGGTGCTGACCCAGTTCCACGAGCTCACCGGCGATGCCCGCGTTATCCCGTTGATGACGAATTACTTCGTGCATCAGTTGCAGGCGCTGCCCGCGAGGCCGCTGCGCGACTGGGGCCGCATGCGCTGGCAGGACGAACTGGTGTCGGTGGTGTGGCTTTACAGCCGCACCCAGGATCCCCGTCTGCTGGAACTGGCCAAGCTGCTGCAGGCCCAGGGCTACGACTGGCAGGGCATGTTCGCCAACTTCCCCTTCAAGACGAAGGTGGATCCGGACGTCATCAAGAAGGAAGCCCATGGCGGCGATGCCTTCATGGAAGACGTCGGCCTGCAGGTGCACGGGGTGAACAATGCCCAGGCGTTGAAGGCATCGCCGGTGTGGTCGCAAGTGTCCGGCAAGGGCACCGACCGCGAGGCCGTGCAACACCAGCTGGCCATGCTCGACCAGTACCACGGCCTGCCCAACGGCATGTTCTCGGCCGACGAACACCTGGCCGGACGCAGCCCGTCGCAGGGCGTGGAACTTTGCGCCGTGGTCGAGGCGATGTACTCGCTGGAACTGGCCCTGGCCATTACCGGCGATGCGGCCATCGGCGACCGCCTGGAGCGTATCGCCTTCAATGCCTTGCCCGGCACGTTCACCGACGACATGTGGGCGCACCAGTACGACCAGCAGCCCAACCAGGTGGAGTCCAGCCTGCACCGCCGGCCGTGGACCACCAACGGGCCAGAGGCAAATCTGTTCGGCCTGGATCCGCACTTCGGCTGCTGTACCGCCAACTTCCACCAGGGCTGGCCCAAGTTCACCGCCAGCCTCTGGATGGCCACGGCCGATGGCGGCCTGGCCGCTGCTGCCTATGCCCCCTGTGAAGTGGCGACGACGGTCCGTGGGATTCCGCTGAGGCTCGAGCAGGCAACGGACTACCCCTTCCGGCAGCAAGTAAAGATCACCGTGCATCCGGAATCGCCCGTCGCCTTCCCGCTGCGGCTGCGCATGCCGGGCTGGTCACAGCACACCGTGATCAAGGTCAACGGCAAGCCCGCGGCTGCCGCCGCGCCCGGAAGCTTTGCCACGATCGAGCGCAACTGGAAGGCCGGCGATACCGTCGAGCTCGCCTTCGATGCCCAGCCGGTGGCCGAAGCAGGCTTCAATGGATCACACAGTTTCACCTTCGGTGCCCTGGTCTTTTCCCTGCCCATCCGCGAGAACTGGGTACGCTGGCGCAAGCGCGGCCTCACCGCCGACTGGCAGGTGTACCCGGGCTCGCGCTGGAACTATGGCGTGTCGGCCGGCGCCAAGGCGGTGGCAAGCGAGCACGCGCTGCCAGTCTCACCCTTTGCGGGACCGCCGCCGCTGACCCTTGCCGTCGAGGGCCGGCCGGTACCGGCATGGAAGGCCGAGGAAGGCGCGGCCGATCCGGTGCCCGTCCAGCCGAAGGCCGCCGTCGATGAGCCGGCCACCACGCTTACCCTGGTGCCCTATGCCGTGGCGAAGCTGCGGATCACCTCGTTTCCGGTGATTTCCTCGCCTTCATAATTCTTCATTCGCGAATCAGGCACTTCATTCGACGCCATGGCCTGATGGCCGAAGCGGCAGTGGGCCGCGCGCCGATGGAGCCTTCAAGTGATGAAGTCGTTTGCCCTGGTCTTTCCCCCCGTACTGGCCTTCGCCCTTGCGGCCGCCGCGCACGCCTCGCCCCCACCGCCGCGCCTGGACCCGGCCCGCATCGCGGCCGTGGAGCCGAAGATCGCCGACAACACGTTCAAGGACATCACCAGCCTGCTGGTGATCCAGGACGGCCACACCGTGTACGAGCACTACTTCAACGGCAATGCTGCCGACACCCTCAATGACATCCGTTCGGCCTCGAAGAGTGTGACCGCCCTGTTGATGGGGGCGGCGCTCGATCGCGGCCTGGTCAAGGGCGTCGACGCGAAGGTGTACGACTTCTTCCCCGAGTACCACGAGGCGGACGCGCGCAAGCGGGCCATCACCGTCGAAGACCTCATGACCATGAGTTCCATCTGGGAATGCGACGATGAAAACCAGTTTTCCACTGGTAACGAGGAGCGCATGTATGTCAGCGAGCGCTGGCTCAATTTCGCGCTATCCCTGCCGGTGAAGGGTTTCGCGCCGTGGATGACAAAGCCCGCTGATAGCCCCTACAAGCGCGCCTTCTCGTACTGCACGGCTGGCGCATTCACCGTCGGTGCCGTCGTCGAACGCGCGGCACACAAGCCCCTCTCGGCCTTCGCCGCCGAGGTACTGGAAAAGCCCCTGGGCATCACCCACGTGCAATGGAATGTTTCCGCCGAGGGCATCGGCATGGGCGGCGGTGGCACCCGCTACTCTGCGCGCGATCTGGCCAAGCTCGGCCAGCTCGCCCTGGACGATGGCCGTTGGCAGGGCCGGCAGGTGATATCCGCCGCCTTCATCCATTCGATGCTTACGCCGCATGCCCAAGCCAGGGAGGACGCCGATTATGGTTACTTCTGGTGGCGCTTCCACTTCAAGGTGGGCGGCCATGAGTACGTCACCTGGGCGATGTCGGGTAACGGCGGCAACTACGTGTTCGTGGTGCCAGAACTACACCTGGTGACGGTACTCACCAGCCATGCCTATAACCAGCGCTACGCGCACCCGCAATCACAGAAGATCTTCACCGACTACGTGCTTAGCGCGACGGGGGCGGCAGGTCCGGCGGCCGCCAGCTCGCATTAAGTACCTCGGCACGCTGGTGTGCGACATCGGCTGCGATGCGATCCAGGGCATGGGCAAACCCTGGATCGCCCGCCAGCTTGATGAACAGCGGCGACACCTGCAGATAAGCCTGGTCACGGTAACCGGCGTCGATCGCGCGGTTGATCGCCGCCACTGCCGCCGGCTTGCTGTTGCGTGACAGTTCAAGAATCGCCAGTTCCAGGTACTGCGATGGCCATGGCGTGCCGCCCGCCGACTGATGGTTGAATTCGTCGATGCGTTCGGCGGTCCACGCCGGGTCGACACCGGCCGGGCCGTATATGCCCACCAGCGTGGTGGGCAAGCTGGCCAGGGGTCGCAGGCTCGCGGCATGGTGGAAGGCCGCTTCCGCGGTGACGCGGTCACCGCGTTGCAGGGCCAGTTCACCAGACAACAAGTCCAGCTCGACGTGCGGGGTGTTCCGCCCTTGCGCTACCGCCAGTTCCGACGCGGCCTGGGCGAAGCGGCCCTGCAGGAAAAGGGAGCGCGGCCAGGCCAGGTTCGAGAATACGTTGTCCGGATAAAGACGGAAGCTGCGCTCCAGGCGCATCTGCGCGTTGGCGGTGAAGCCGAGCAATTCCAGTTCACGACCGATCTGCACCTCTCGGAAGCGCACCTTGCTACCGTCGCCGCGCATCGACAGGTTCTCGTGCAGCGCTTGCGACAGCAGGCCTTTCTCCTGGTGAAGATAGGCCAGCGAGGCGCGCGTGGCGTCGTCGGCGGGATCCAGCTGCACGGCACGCGCATAGGCGGCCATGGCTTCGTCGATGCGGCCGGCGCAGTCCTGCGCGTAACCCTTCGCCGACCACGCCGCGGCGCGGACCGGGTCGATGGCAAGCAGCCGGTTGCTCAGTTCCAGGCCGCGTTCGACGTCGTCGCGGTCGCCGTTGTATAGGCAGGCGCGGGCGCTCATCGCGCGGCTCAGGCCCAGCATGGCATCGCGATCGAGCGGGGCTTCGTTCAATGCATCGGTGTACAGCTCGATCGCGCGTTCGTTGTTGTCGCGCTGGCCGATCGCCGCGTAGTAAGACGCACGCACCAGCAAGGGGCTGCGTGGATCGGGTGCCGGCGTGCGTTCGGCCCGGTGCGTCCACACATACGCCGCACTGGCGGCCGCGAACATCCCGGCCACGCCCACCGCCAACCACCAGGGCCACCGCCGCCGCGGGGCTGCCGGCAACGGCTCGCCCTCGATCCGCGGCATCGCCGCCAACTGGTAGCCGCGTCCGCGTACCGACCGTATATAGCGCGGCTGCCGCCCTTCATCGCCCATCGCCTGCCGCAGCAGCTTGATGCGCTGGGTCACCGTTTCCTCGCCGACCACGGCCGGCGCCCACACCTGGTCGATCAGCTCGTCGAAGCCGACCACGCGATCACCTTGCGTAAGCAGGAACGCCAGCAGGCGGAAGCTCAGTCCCGACACGGGAAGGACATCCTCGCCGCGCGTGACGCGCTGGCGTTCGGTGTCGATGCCAAGATCGAGCAGGCGGTACTGCATCAGCCACCGAACTTCAGGAAGGCCAGCAGGCCCACGCCCAGCACGATGCGGTAGATCGCAAACGGCGTGAAACGGTGGGTGCGGATGTAGCCCAGCAGCCATTTCACGGCGACAAAGGCCACCACCGCGGATACCACGAAACCCACGGCGAGCGAGGTCCAGTTCTCGTGCACGCCGTCGCCGTGATGGAGCGTCTTGTAGAGCTCATAGCCGCTGGCGGCATACATGGTGGGAATGCCCAGCAGGAACGAGAACTCCGTGGCTGCCGCGCGGTTCGTGGTGCCGGCCATCATCGCGCCGAAGATCGTTGCCATCGATCGCGACGTGCCGGGAAACAGACCCGCCACCATCTGCAGAAGTCCCACCACGATGGCGGTGAGCCAGGTCACTTCCGTACGGTCGACATTGCGCTCGGCCAGTTTTTCGGCCGCCAACATCCAGATGCCGCCGATCACCAGCGCCCAGGCGATGGGCCCAAGCGTCTCGGGCAGCTTGAAGCCCAGTTTCACCGCAATGAAGCCCAGCACCGAGGTGATCAGGAAGGCCACCGCGAGCTTGGCCAGGTAATCGCGGTTGGCCGGATCCCGCCATTGCGAGAACAGTTCCCAGATCCGCCGCCAGTAGATGAAGGTAACGGCCAGGATCGCGCCGGCCTGGATCACCACGTTGAAAGTGTCCGACCGCTCGCCCAGCCACCGCTCGGCGATAAGCAGGTGACCGGTGCTGGAGATGGGGAGGAATTCGGTAATGCCCTCGATGATGCCGAGCAGGATGGTATTGATCAGGTCGCCCACGAAACGTTCCGGCAGATAAGGGAAGCGACCTAGCTTAAGGCCTTCGCACCGCAAAGGGTTTCGCCCTGCGCTGCCGCGCGACATACTGGGGAGGCACGTCCTTGCATTGCCCCATGGTGGTGCAATCGCTGTGCAACGACTCCGTCAAGTCATTGATGTACAACAATCTTGTCTTGGCACATCCATTGCTATGGACGCTCATTCACCCACTAAACCCGAGGTTTCGCCCCATGTCCTCCGTTGAAAACGTGCTTGACCTGATGCAGGAGCACGATGTCGAGTTCGTCGACTTCCGCTTCGTCGATGTGCTGGGCAAGCAGCACCACGTAACGTTCCCTGCCCATGCCGTGGACGCGGAAACCTTCGAGGACGGCAAGATGTTCGACGGTTCGTCGATCGCCGGCTGGAAGGGCATCAACGAATCGGACATGGTGCTGATGCCCGACCCGGACACCGCCTACCTCGATCCGTTCTCCCAGCACACCCAGTTGGTGCTTCATTGCGATGTGCTGGAACCGAGCACCATGCAGGCCTACGGCCGCGACCCGCGCTCGATCGCCAAGCGCGCCGAGGCCTACCTCAAGAGCACCGGCATCGCCGACACCGCGTTCTTCGGCCCGGAGCCTGAGTTCTTCATCTTCGATTCGGTCCGCTGGCAGAACGACATGGGCCGCGTGTTCTACGAGATCGGTTCCGAAGAAGCCGCCTGGAGCTCGCGCTACAAGTACGAGGGCAACAACACCGGGCACCGCCCGGGCGTGAAGGGCGGTTACTTCCCGGTGAGCCCGGTAGATACGCTGGGCGACCTGCGCGCGGACATGTGCAAGGTGCTCGAGTCGCTGGGCCAGGTGGTGGAAGTGCACCACCACGAAGTGGCCAATGCCGGCCAGTGCGAGATCGGCGTGAAGTTCAACACGCTGGTGAAGAAGGCCGACGAACTCATCACGCTCAAGTACGTGATCAGGAACGTCGCCCACCAGAACGGCAAGACTGCCACCTTCATGCCCAAGCCCATCGTGGGTGACAACGGCTCGGGCATGCACGTGCACCAGTCGCTGTCCAAGGGCGGCGAGAACCTCTTCGCCGGCGACCTCTACGGCGGCCTGTCGCAGACGGCGCTGTGGTACATCGGCGGCATCTTCAAGCACGCCCGCGCCATCAACGCCTTCGCCAATTCCTCCACCAACAGCTACAAGCGCCTGGTGCCGGGCTTCGAGGCGCCGGTGATGCTGGCGTACTCCGCCCGCAACCGCTCGGCCAGCTGCCGCATCCCGTATGTGTCCAACCCGAAGGGCCGCCGCATCGAGCTGCGCTTCCCGGATCCGGTGCAGTCGGGCTACCTCACCTTCACCGCGCTGATGATGGCGGGGCTGGACGGCATCATCAACAAGATCGACCCGGGTGCGCCGTCGGATAAAGACCTTTACGACCTGCCGCCGGAAGAAGAGAAGAACATCCCGCAGGTGTGCTCGAGCCTTGACTCGGCCCTCGAGGCGCTGGACAAGGACCGCGACTTCCTCAAGGCCGGTGGCGTCTTCACCGACGACTTCATCGACAGCTACATCGCGCTGAAGATGCAGGAAGTGACCCGCTACCGCGCCAGCACGCATCCGCTTGAGTTCCAGATGTATTACGCGATCTGATGATTTTTAAGGGCTAACGCCCTTCGAGTAGAAAAGCCTTGCTGGCGCCCTCGGTCTTCACTGGGTCGCGTCAGCAGGGCTTTTTTGCAATCGGTGCGAGGTAAAAAGTGCACAATGCCGCGAAGCAAAGGAGCGCATATGAGCGAGGGCAAAGGCGAACTGATCCTCTATCGCACCGAGGACGGGCGAGTCGACATCCACCTGCGCGCGACAGACGGCACAGTCTGGCTCACGCAGGGTGAGATGGCCGAGCTTTTTGATACCACCAAACAGAATGTGAGCCTGCACATCCGCAACATTCTGGAAGATAGCGAGTTGTTGGCGGAAGCAACTGTCAAGGATTCCTTGACAGTTCAAACCGAAGGCAGCCGGGAAGTCAGTCGACCTGTTCAGCTTTACAGGCTCGACATGATTCTGGCGGTGGGCTTCCGTGTGCGCTCTCCGCGTGGCGGCCAGTTTCGTCGCTGGGCTGGTTCCACCTTGGCGGAGTATCTGGTCAAAGGCTTCGTGCTGAACGATCAGCGTCTGAAAGACGCCGAACGCGTTGATTACTTTGATGAGTTGTTGCGCCGCATTCGCGACATCCGAAGTTCGGAAAAGCGCTTCTACCAAAAACTGCGCGACCTATTCAAAACCAGTAGTAGCGACTATGACGGCACCGAGAGGACTGCCAAAGCCTTCTTCGCCACTGTCCAGAACAAATTGGTGTTCGCAGTTACTGGACGTACTGCAGCGGAGCTGATCGTGGAGCGAGCTGATCCTGACGCAGCCAACATGGCGTTGACCCATTGGTCTGGCGATCGGGTCGTTAAATCAGACACGGTGGTTTCCAAGAACTATTTGGATTCCGGCGAGCTCGAGCAGCTCAATCGGTTGGTCACCATGTTCCTGGATTTTGCCGAAGATCGTGCCTCCCGCCGCATCGAGACCCGCATGGCTGATTGGATCGCACAGACTGACCGTTTCCTCAGCTTCAATGAGCACTCGTTGCTGACCGGTTCTGGCCGAATTTCACACGAACGGATGCAAAGCTTGATTGGCGAGCGTTACGCTGACTTCGATGCCCGTCGCCGAGCCGCCCAGCTACGAGCTTCCGAGCAAGAAGCTGATGAAGAACTCAATCAGCTGCACGTACAAGCAACGCGGTTGACGTCGGGTAAGGACCCAAGGAAGCCCTAACCCAAGAACAGGGCCATTAACTTATTGAATCTCCGGCCGATACCGTTACTATCCGGCCACGCCGAACGTGGCGAACGCAGGGGGATGGGACCGATGGGGTTGGCCAGGCGCATCGCGGGAGCGGTGTTCGTGCTTCTGCTGCTTGCCTTGGGCCTGGCAGCATGGGGCCGCTTCCGCGCGCCCAGTGCCGTCGAGCGCGAAGCGCTGGAATTGCTGCGCCTGGACTCCACTCCGTTGCCGGCGAAAAACGCCTGGCACGCTCTTTGGCTGCTCGATTACGTCATCCCCGCCGGTGAGCGTGAGGCGGTGTATGAGCAGGATCTGACCCAGTTGCGCGACCGCGCCGCCGCGGTACATGCAGGCAAGCCTGCAGCTGCCTTCGCCAAGGCTGCCGAGAGTCACTACGGCACCTTGCCCAAGCTCACCGACGACGACCGCGCGGCGATCTGCCGTCCCGTGTCGCAGTGCCTGGCGCAGGTGCGCACCCATCCGGAGGCCACGCGCCTGGTGTTGACGCGCCATGCCGAGCGATTGGCCGCCATCGCCGGGCTGGCCGGCATGGACTATCTCTGGAACGACATGCCGCCAGTAACGGCGGCGCCTGGCCTGGATCTGGGCGACGTGCAGGCGCTCTGGCTCACCGCGGCAGCCGCCGATTTCGTCGAGGGCAGGCAGCAGGAAGGCCTGGCCCAGGCCTGTACCAGTGCACTGACCATGCGCCGCCTGCACGTGGGCAGCAATGACGCGCTTGGCTCGGTGATCACGGCGCGCTGGGTGGTCGAAGCCGGCGGCCTGGCCATGGACATGCTGGCGCAGATGCCCGGCGACGCCCCGGTGCCCGCTATCTGCGCCGCGGCGTTCGCGCCGCCCACCGACGCCGACGTAAATTTCTGCGAAGTATCGCGCGCGATGTGGCGTGGCAGCTTCGGCAGCCTGGAGAATTTCCCGGTGGTCGGGCATGGCAACGCTGGCGGCTCCTCATGGTTGCTCAGCCGCGACCAGACGCGCCGGCTGGCAGCGCCAGCGTTCGTGGCCGCATGCAAGGCCGATGTCCGGGCAGCGGAACTCGCCGACGCTCGCCTGGACGATGCGCTCCAGCCCCGGCCAACCCCTGATTTCTTCGACCGGATCGGCAATGTCCAGGGCGTGGACCTGGCCGTGGCTGGCGTGCCGAATTTCGTGCCATACCTGCGGCGCAACCAGGATTACGCCGCCACCTTGCGCATGTTCGGTACCGCGCTGTGGCTGCGTACTCTGAAGGGCGATTACCGCACCTTGGCTACCCGCGTGGCCGCGCGGCCGGCAAGCCTGAATCCGCCGGGTTCGCGGCCGATCAAGGCAGGTCCCGACGGGATCAGCCTGGAGATGGAACTCTACGCGCCTGCCGATGGTGAACATATGACCACGGTTCCGCTACCCGTCCCCACGTCCTGATCTTGCAATGCCCCGGCATGCCGCCATCTGACGGGGCATGACTTCTTATTCCGTTCTCGACCTCTCCCCCATCATCAAGGGCGGTAGCGCCGGCGATGCCCTGAACAACAGCCGCGACCTGGCGGTGCACGCGGAAGCCTGGGGCTACAAACGCTTCTGGCTTGCCGAGCACCACAACATGCCCGGCATTGCCAGCGCCGCCACGTCGATCGTGATCGCCCACGTGGCCGCGGCCACCTCGACCATCCGCGTAGGCTCCGGCGGCGTGATGCTGCCCAACCACGCGCCGTTGGTGATTGCCGAGCAGTTCGGCACCCTCGACGCGTTGTTCCCAGGCCGCATCGACCTTGGACTGGGCCGCGCGCCCGGCAGCGACCAACTCACCGCGCGTGCCCTGCGCCGGGAATTGGGTGCCAGCGACGAGCGCTTCCCCGAGGATGTTGCCGAACTGCAGCAGTTCCTGGGCGAGCCCCATCCGCTGCAGCGCGTGCGCGCGGTGCCGGGGCAGGGCTCGAATATTCCGATCTGGCTGCTGGGTTCGAGCCTGTTCAGTGCGCGCCTTGCGGCGGAACTGGGCCTGCCGTTCGCCTTCGCCTCGCATTTCGCGCCAGACGCGCTGATGCAGGCACTGCACGTGTACCGCACGCTGTTCCGCCCGTCCGCGCAACTGGACAAGCCTTACGCGATGGTGGGCGTGAACGCCTTCGTCGCCGGCAGCGACGAGGAAGCCCGCTACCTGTTCACCTCGTTGCAGCAGCAGTTCCTGAATTTGCGCCGCGGCACGCCGGGCCTGCTACAGCCACCGGTGGACACCATGGACGGCCGCTGGAGCGAGATGGAGCAGCGTGGGTTGGAGCACACCATGCAGTACGCGGCGGTAGGCTCGACGGACACCGTGCGCACGAAGCTCAAGGGTTTCATCGCCGACACCGGCGCCGATGAGGTGATGCTGACAGCGCAGATCTTCGACCATGCCGCACGGCTGAAGTCATTCGAGCTGGCGGCGCAGGTGATGAAGTCGCTGTAGTTGCTTAAGGTTTAGTCCATCACCCAGCCATGCGAGGCCAGCAGCGACTGGCCGGTGAGCGCATTGGTGGGGAAGGCTGCCATGAACACGGCCACGCGGGCGATATCGTCAAGCGTGGTGAACTCCGCATCCACGGTGTCGCGCAGCATCACATTGGCGATCACTTCGCTTTCGCTGATGCCCAGCTCCTTCGCCTGCTCGGGAATTTGTTTCTCGACCAGGGGCGTACGGACGAAACCCGGGCATAGCACATTGGCGCGGATGCCCTGGGCCGCGCCTTCTTTGGCGATGGTGCGGGCCAGGCCCAGCAGGCCGTGCTTGGCAGTAACGTAGGGCGCCTTGAACTTCGACGCCACGTGCGAATGGGCCGAGCCCATCAGCAGGATCGACCCGCCCTTGCCGGCGGCGATCATCTGCCGCATCGCCGCACGTGAAGTAAGGAATGCGCCATCCAGGTGGATGGCGAGCATTTTTTTCCAGGCAGCGAACTCGAGGTCGACCAAGGGGGCGATCACCTGGATGCCCGCGTTGGACACCAGAATGTCCACCGCACCCCAGCGCGAGGCGACTTCGTCGAAGCCCTGGTTGACGGCTTCCTCGTCGGCGACGTCCATGGCCACGCCCATCGCGTCGCCACGGCCGCCGTCGATCTCGCCGGCCACCGCCTCGGCTGCATCGCCGTCGAGGTCGGCGATCACCACCCGCGCGCCCGCCTGGTGGAAGGCCTGGGCGATGGCCTTGCCGATGCCGCTGGCGGCACCGGTGACCAAGGCGACCTTGCCGGCGAGCTCGCCCATGGCGATCAGGCGCCGATATCCCGGAGCTTCTTGCCGTGCATCAGCTTGCGTTCGATATCTTCAAGCGTCACGCCCTTGGTCTCGGGCACCAGCAGGAAGGTGAGCACGATGAACACCGCATTGAAGGCCGCATACAGCCAGAACGTCTGGCCCGGGCCGATGCCGTTGACGAGGGTAAGGAAGGTGTTGCCCACCACCCAGTTCATGGCCCAGTTGGTGAAGGTCGAAACACCGATGCCGAAGTCGCGTCCCTTCAATGGCTGGACTTCCGAGCACAGCGTCCAGATCAGCGGGCCGGCCGACATGGCGAAACCGATGATGAAGACCAGCAAGGTGCCGACGGTGAAGTACTGCTCGGCGCGGGTGGTGGTGCCGATGTGGATCATCGTGCCGACGACGGCCAGCGACACGGCCATCACCACGAAGCCGGTGTAGAGGATGGGCTTGCGGCCGATGCGGTCGACCAGGCCAATGGCGATGAAGGTAGCCAGCACGTTGGTCAGGCCGACGATGGCGGTAAACCAAAGCTGGGACTCGTGATCGTAGCCCAGGGTGCCGAAGATGCGCGGTGCGTAATACATCATCACGTTCATGCCGGTCAGCTGTTGCATCACCTGCAGCAGCACGCCCAGGCCGACCGAACGACGGAAGTTGCTGTTTTCCTGGAACAGGTGCCAGCCACGCTGCGGGGTCTGCAGCGACTCGGCGATATCGGCCATTTCGTGATCGACCAGCTTGCGATCGCCGCGCAGCTTCATCAGCACGTTGTCGGCGTCCTGCTTGCGGCCTTTCATCATCAGCCAGCGCGGGCTGTCGGGCAGCCACAGCACGCCCAGCAGGAACAACGCGCCCGGGACGGCGATGATGCCGAGCATCCAGCGCCAGCTGCCGGTGTAACTGAAGGCGAGGTCGGACAGGAAGGCCACCAGGATGCCGATGGTGATCATCAGCTGGTAGAGCGAGATCATCGCGCCGCGGATTTTCTCCGGCGCCACTTCCGCCAGGTAAAGCGGCGCGGTGAACGAGGCGATGCCGATGGCAAGGCCCAGGATCACGCGCGCCACGATCAGGGTTTCGGGATTGGTGGCCACGCCACAGAGCACCGAACCTATGACGAAGAGCACGGCGCCGAGGATCAGCGAGCGCTTGCGGCCCAGGGCCGAGGACATCCAGCCGGCGCCCAGGGCGCCCACCGCGGCGCCGCCCATCATGGAACTGACGATCCATTCGACGGTGCGGTCGGTGATGGCGAAGTCGGCCTTGATGAAATCGGTGGCGCCGGAGATCACGCCGATATCCAGGCCGAACATCAAGCCGGCGAGCGCGGCCAGGATGCAGGTGAAGATGGCAGTGGCCTTGGCATGTGACTGCGTGGCCGCGGCAGTGGATGCAACGCTATTCATAGGGTGTTCCCGAGGGTGCGTTGGAAGTCTTCGATCAACGGATGGCGCGGGCATCTTGCCATGCCCGGCCGCTGGGTGGGGCGCCCGCGAAGCGGGGTTCGGTCAAACCGGTGAAGCCGGGTTCGAATGTGTGCAGTGCACCATCGCCTTCGCCGCGTGCCGCAGCGGACAAACCGTCGCTGGCGCTGGTGACGTACAGGCGATCGAGCATCGGTCCGCCGAAAGCGGGTCGCGTGGGCTGAAGTGCCGGCACCTCGAACACGCCGGCGAGCGTTCCGTCGGGGGTATAGCGGACAACCTGGCCGGCGCCCCAGCGCGCATTCCACAGGCCGCCGTCGGCATCGACGGTGGAGCCATCCGGTTCGCCCGGTTCGGCGCGAACGTCGACGAATACACGCGGCTCGCCCAGGGTGTCGCCGTAGTCCACGCACATGATGCGTTTGTCCAGCGAGTCGCAGAAGTACATCACGTCGCCGGACGGGCTGAAGGCAATCGAGTTGCTGATCGCAACGCCAGGCAGCGGCAGGTGTTCCAGTTGCAGGTGGCGATCGAGCCGGTAAAAGCCGCCCACGGCTTGCTTCGGGCCGCTGGCAGGTTCGTGCAGCGTGCCGAAGACGAAACGGCCCTGGCGGTCGCAGGCGCCGTCGTTCGCGCGCGTGGACTTGCCTGGTTCCACGTCCATCAGCACCAGCAGTTCGCCACTGTCGATGCGCCAGAAGGCCAGCTTTGATGCCAGCGCCAGCAAAAGAACGTTTGCATCGTCGCAAAGTGCAAACGACGCCAGCCGCTCGGGCATGTCCCAATGGGCAACTTCGCCGCTGGCCGGGTGCAGGCGCCACAGCGTGCGCCCGACGATATCCGTCCACCACACGGCCTGCCCGCGGTCATCCCATTGCACGCCTTCGCCCAGGATGTTTCCCGCGGCAAGGGCGATACGCGAATCGGTCATACCCAGCCACCATCCACGATGTAGTCCTGCCCGGTGCACATGCGGCTGTCGTCGGCGGCCAGGAACAGCGCCGCGCGGGCCAGATCGTCGGGCTCGATATGGCCGGGCATGCACTGCATGCGGCGGATAGATGCCTCGCCTTCCTCGTCGAGCCAAAGCTCGCGCTGCTTGGGCGTAATCACCCAACCTGGCACCAGGCAGTTGATGCGGATGTTCTGTGCACCGAGCTCGCGCGCCATGCCGTTGACGAAGCCGCGTACCGCGGCCTTGGCCATCGCGTATAGCGGGTAGCCGGCGTTCTTCTGGATCCAGCCGGTGGACCCCATGCAGATGACCGAGCCGTGGCCCAGCTGCTGCATGTCCGGGATCACGGCCTGGGTCACGAACACCTGGTGGCGCAGGTTCACCGCGAGGCTCTTGTTGAAGAAGGCCTCATCCACTTGGTCGAGCGAATGCCGCGCGTCGTTGGCGGCACTGTTGATCACCACGCCGAACGGGCCGGTTTGCGCGCGCAGGGCCTGGATCGATGCGGCGACGGCGTCGAGGTTGGTGAGGTCCGTATGCGCGTAGACGGGCTTGAAGGGAACATCGCCGAGGCTTTCGATCAAGGCAGCCGCGGCACCGTCGTCAAGATCGACAAAGGCCACGCGCGCGCCCTGCCGGGCGAACTGCGTCACGAACGATGCGCCGATGCCACTGGCGCCGCCGGTGATCAGCACCGCGCGGTCGCGCAGGCTGGGATAGCTTGCGTACTGATTCATTACCACTCCGCCACGCTGCCGTCTTCATGGCGCCACACCGGGTTTCGCCAGCGGTGGCCCACGGCGGCGCGTTCGTCCACGTAGGCCTGGTTTACTTCGATGCCGAGGCCCGGGCCATTGGGAATGGTGACAAAACCGTCTTCATAGGCGAACACGCTGCGGTCGACGACGTAGTCGAGCAGGTCGTTCGCCGCGTTGTAGTGGATGCCCAGGCTCTGTTCCTGGATGAAAGCGTTGTGGCTGACGGCATCGATCTGCAAATTCGCTGCCAGCGCGATCGGCCCCAGCGGGCAATGCAGGGCCACGGCCACGTCGTAGGCCTCGGCCATGGCGGCGATCTTCACCGTTTCGGTGATGCCGCCGGCGTGCGCCGGGTCGGGCTGGATGATGTCCACGCCGCCGATCTGCAACACGCGCTTGAAATCGAAACGGGAATACAGGCGCTCGCCCAGGGCGATCGGCGCGGGCGAAATGGCCGCCAGTTCCGGGATGCTCTCCAGGTGTTCGGAGAGCACGGGCTCTTCGATGAACATCAGGTTGTATGGCGCAAGTTCGCGCATCAGCACCTTGGCCATCGGCTTGTGCACGCGGCCGTGGAAATCCACGCCCAGGCCGATGTCCGGGCCGACGGCTTCGCGTACGGCCTGGACGTTGGCCAGCATGCGGTCGACCTTGGCGTGGGAGTCGACGTACTGCAGTTCCTCGGTGCCGTTCATCTTCACCGCGCTGAAGCCGCGGGCGACGGCGGCGCGGGCAGCATCGGCGGTGTCGGCCGGACGATCGCCGCCGATCCACGAATACACGCGGATTTTATCGCGCACCGGGCCGCCCAGCAGCACGTGCACGGGCACGCCCAACGCCTTGCCATGGATATCCCACAGGGCGTGGTCGATGCCGGCCAGCGCGCTCATCAGCACCGGGCCGCCACGGTAGAAGCCGGCGCGGTACAGCACGCTCCAGTGGTCCTGGATGCGGCGGGGATCCTTGCCGATCAGGTAGTCGGCGAGTTCGTCCACCGCGGCGGCCACGGTGTGCGCGCGGCCCTCGACGATCGGCTCGCCCCAGCCGCTGATGCCGGCATCGGTGTCCACGCGCACGAAGCACCAGCGCGGCGGCACGATGAAGGTGGTGATGGCGGTGATCTTCATGCGCTCGCCTCCGTGGCGACCAGTGCGGCCCAGGCCTGTGCAAAGGCATGCGCGCGGTTGGAGGTGTCGCTGAGCGCGCGGCCGGGCGCGTATAGCGCCCCGCCGATGCCGAAGCCGCTCGCGCCGGCTTTGACGAACGGCGCCATGTTGCCGGGCTCGATGCCGCCCACGGGCAGCAACGCCAGGTCCTTCGGCAGCACGGCTCGCCATGCCTTGAGCACATGCGGGCCGATCAGTTCGGCGGGGAAGATCTTCAGCGCATCGGCGCCGGCGTCGAGCGCGGCGAAGGCTTCGGTGGTGGTGGACACGCCTGGCAGGCAGTAAAGCCCGGCGGCCTTGGCTGCGCGGATCACGGCCACGTCCGCGTGCGGCATCACGATGATCTTGCCGCCGGCGGCGGCGACCTCATCGACGCGCGCGGGCGACAGCACGGTGCCGGCACCTACCAGTGCACGGTCGCCGAAGCGCTCGCGCATGATGCCGATGCTGCGCAAAGGGTCTGGGGAATTGAGCGGCACCTCAAGGATGCGGAAGCCGGCTTCGACCAGGACATCGCCGACGTCGGCAGCCTCGGCGGGGGTGATGCCACGCAGGATGGCGACGAGCGGAAGAGGATCGAGCCAGGCGCCGATCATGGGGTAACTCCGTGGATGGTTCGTTCGTGCAGATGGGCATGCCGGGCGATCAGCCACAGCCCGTGGGCGGCGGTGTCTTCAACGGCGGGTGAAACGGTAAGGGCGAAGTCGCTGGCGGCCATGCGGTAGCGCGCGCCGAGCGCGGCATCGCCCACCAGGCGCAGTGGCAACGTGCAGTCCATGCGGCCGTCGGCCAGGGTCGAGCGGATTTCCTCGCCGATCAACAGGCCCGAGAGGTAATCCGGAACGCTTGACGCGTCGAGCGTGCCGTCGAGCATCAACGCCCGCGTCGAGAACAGCCGCGACACGCCGCCGGCGCCGCCACTGGCGCGCGCGGTGCGCACGCCGCGGCTGAAGGCGTCGACGTCCATGGGTGCGTCGGGCTTGATCTCCACCGCCAGGATCGAATGGCGGGACAGCAGGGCGAACAGTTCGCCCGTCATCGTGGTAACGAAATCGGTGATCTCGCCATCCTTCACCCGCACCCACTTGCTGTGCGTTCCGGGCAGCACCACGGTCGCCTCGCCCTGGGGCGGCGGCCGCAGTGCCAGGGCGCCGACCAGCTGGGTCTCTTCGCCGCGCATCACGTCGGGGCCGCGGCTGTTGCGCAGGCCGGGTACCAGGTACACCAGGCGTCCGCCAGGAGCGGGAACCGGCACCAGGGCTGCCGCCAGCCCGGCGACGCCTGCGGGAATATCAAGGTAGGGCGCTTCCTGCCAGCCATTGCGGCTGCCCACCATGCCGGCGGCGATCACCGGGCAGTCGGGCCAACCGGCCACCATCGCGGCAAAAGCACCGCCGAAGCCGCCCTCGGGCAACTGGCGGATGCCCCACGGCTTGTGGCGCGTTTCCACGATGAGGCCCGCGGCATCGAGCAGGTAGGCACGGAAGCTTGAAGTGCCCCAATCCAGGGCGATCAGGTGGTTCATGGCTTTTCCGCGCGGCGCGTTTTCAAGGTATCGCGCGAAGCGCTGATCAGGCCCCGCATCGCGTCGGCCGCGGCGTTGGGCCGGCGCCGACGGATGGCGTCGTACACGGCATGGTGCTGGGGCAGGGAATACCGGAAGTTGGCGGTGGTGCGGGCGGACATCAGGAAATACGTGGCAAGGGCGGTCTGGATCACCGAGAACAGCGATCCGAGCAATTCATTGTTGGTGGCGCGCAGCACCGCTTCGTGAAAGCGGACGTCGGCTTCGGCCCAGGCGTCCAGGTCCATCGCCTCGTCCATCGCCTGGTAAGCGGCGGCGACCTCGGCCAGTTGGGCGTCGTCGCGACGGCGCGCGGCGGCGGCCGCGGCGGCGGGCTCGACGATCTCGCGCATCTCCACCAGCTTGTCGACGAAGTCGTCGGTGGGCATCGCCGCGCACCGCCAGGCCAGGACATCAGCGTCGAGCTGGTTCCAGAAGCGGGTTTCGCGCACGCGCATGCCGGTCTTCTGGCGGGTTTCGATCAAGCCCTTGGCAGCCAACACTTTCAGCGCTTCGCGTAGTACCGTGCGGCTGACAGCCATGCGGGTGGCCAGGGCTTCCTCGCGCGGCAAAGGTTCGCCCGGAGCAAGGCTGCCCCCGACGATCATCTGTCCCAGTTCCTGGACCACCTGGCCATGCAGGTTTCGCGGTCCCGTCGTTCGTGCCACGTGGACCCCCTCAGGGTCATTTGTCATACAAATCATTTATAGCACATCGTTGGCGGAATACATCGGTCCGCCTTGCGCCCAAATTCGGCAGGCCCCACGCTTGGACACCTCCAGCCCTGGAATGTCCCCGATGCGCTCGATATTGGCCTGCCTTGTCCTGTCAGCGCTGGTTTTCAGCGTCTCGGCCGCTCCCTACCCGCACCCCGGGGTGGTCACCGCCGATCCGCCGGCCGACAAGGCGAACCCCGCCAGCATGCAGGTTGCCCAGATCGACAGCCACGGCTCGAAGATGAATGCGGTGCTGTACCTCGCCTCGGGTGCGGGGCCGCATCCCACCCTGGTGCTGTTCCATGGTTTTCCCGGCAACGAGCAGAACCTCGACCTGGCCCAGGCTGTCCGCCGGGCGGGTTTCAATGTCCTGACCCTGCATTACCGTGGGTCGTGGGGTAGCCCAGGTACGTTCTCGCTCACCCATGTGCTGGAAGATGCCGACGCCGCGGTGGCCTTCGTGCGCGATCCTGCGCATGCGAAGGACTACCGCATCGACCGTGACCGGATCTTCGTCGCCGGCCACAGCATGGGCGGCTTCGCTGCAGGTTGGGCGGTGGGCCATGCCAAGGACGTCAAGGGCCTGGTGATGATTTCCGGCGCCGACATGGGTAGCGTCACCCCCGACAAGGTCCAGGGCGCGCAGCGCAAGGAATGGGAAGAAGACATCATTCCGCTGGTGGGCTGCACCGTGGATGGATTGATCGCCGAAGCCCAGGCCAATACAGCGACCTGGAAGTTCCAGTCGTGGGTGCCGCTGCTGAAGGACCGCCCGGCCCTGCTGATCTCCTCCAACGACGGCCTGCAGCCCTCGGCGGAGGCGCTGGCCGATGCCCTGCGCAAGGCCGGGGACACTGACGTCCAGACCCGCCACTTCGACACCGACCATCCCTATTCGGACAAGCGCCTGGCGCTCACCTCAACCGTGGTCGACTGGCTTAGCGACCACGCGAAGTAACGCGCCGCTCCACCCATTCGAGCAGGCCGTCGAACAGCATCGCCAGCGCCGCCACCAGCAGGGCGCCCTGCACGACGTAAGCGGGGTTGTTGCCGACCAGGCCCTCGACGATGGGCGAGCCCAAGGTGGTGGCGCCCACGGTCGATCCGATGGTGGCCGTGCCCACGGCCACGATCACCGATAGCCGCACGCCGGACATGATCGCCGGCACCGCCAGAGGCAGCTCGGCATCTTTCAGGCGCCGCCACGGCCCGTAGCCCATGCCATCCGCCGCGGCGATCGCATCCGGCGGCACGCTGCGCAAGCCCGCGATGGCCTGGCCAAGCACGGGAAGCACCCCATACACCGTCAGCGCCAACAAAGTGGGCGGCGCGCCGAAGCCCAGCAAGGGCACGGACAGCACCAGCACCGCCACCGGCGGGATGGTCTGGCCCACCACGGCCACGGCATTGGCCGTCGGCAGCAGGCTGCCGGCGAAGGGGCGCGTGACCAGCGCGGCCACGGCCAGTCCCACCAGTACGGCGGTGGCGCTCGCCAGCAGCACGATGCCCGCATGGATGGCCACCAGCTGCCCGAACCCCGTGCGCAAGTACACCGGCTTTCCCAGCGCGGGGAACATCGCGTGGAACGCGGGCGCCGAATGCGGCAGCCAGAGCAACAGGGCCACCAGGGCCAGTGCCGGCAGGGCGATGCGCCAGTTCATCGCGGTGGCGCCAGCAGGCCATCCAGGCTGATCACCTGGCCATCGGCGCCGTCGACACGCAACGTACGCAAGCGTGAATCGACCATCATCGACAACGCCTGGCGAAGGTCCGCATCGGCGTTGATCGAAGGCGTTCCATCGGCCACGCTTCCCGGCGTCATGGCGTCGCGCACTTTGCGCACCGACAGCAGGCGCAAGCCTGCCGATGCGCCACCGACGAAACCGCGCACGACCTCGTCCGCCGGGCTCAACAACAACTCCAGCGGCGTACCGCACTGGCGAACGTGCCCGCCGTCGATGAAGGCTATGCGATCACCCAACTGCAGCGCTTCGTCCATGTCATGGGTAACGAACACCACGGTGGTGCCGGTATCGGCGTGGATGCGGCGGAAGGCGTGCTGCAGTTTTTCGCGGGTGACCGGGTCGAGCGCACCGAAGGGTTCATCCATCAGCACGATGGCAGGCGTGGCCGCCATCGCCCGGGCCACGCCCACGCGTTGTTGCTGGCCGCCAGAAAGTTCCGCGGGCAGGCGCGTGGCGATGCCGGCATCGAGTTCCAGCATCGCCATCAGCTCCTGCACGCGGGCTTCGATGCGGTCGTTACTCCAGCCCAGAAGGCGGGGCACGGTGCCGATGTTGCGCGCCACCGACCAATGCGGGAACAGGCCGACCGACTGGATCGCATAGCCGATGCCGCGGCGAAGGTCGGTCGCCGGCGTATCGCGTACATCTTTCCCGTCGATGCGTACCGAACCTTCATCGGGTTCGACCAGGCGGTTGATCATGCGCAGCAAGGTGGACTTGCCCGAACCGGAGGGGCCGACCAGCACGAACAACTCGCCCGAGGCGATCTGCAGCGACACGCCATCCACCGCCTCGCCCTGCCCGAATCGTTTGCTGACGTTGGAGAATTCAATCACGCGCGCGGCTCCATCCATCGTTCCAGGGCGCGGCACGCGCCATCGGCGGCAAGGGCCAGCACGATGATGGCCAGCGTGCCCAGCATGACAAGGTCATTGGCGCCCTGGCCCAGGCCCAGGAACACGAATCGTCCCAGGCCGCCGGCGCCCACCAGCGCCGCCACCGCGGCCAGGCCGATCGACTGCACCAGCACGATGCGCAGGCCCGCCGCGAACACCGGCAGGCCAAGCGGCAACTGCACGCGCGTAAGTACCTGCCAGGGTTGCAGGCCCATGCCGCGCGCCGCGTCCAGGGCTGCGGGCGGCGCCGTAGCCAGGCCAGCCAGCGTGTAGCGCACCACCGGCAGCAAGGCGTAAGCGGTGAGCGCGACCAGCGCCGGTGCGTTACCCGTGCCGCCCACTCCAAGCCAGGCCAATGGCGCCACCAGCAAGGCGAACAGGGCCATCGAGGGAATGGTCTGCACCAGGTTCAGCACGGCAAGCGTGGCGCCACGCCCACCTTGCCGTTGCGCCACGGCCATGGCCAGCGGCGCACCCAGGGCCACTGCCGCAGCGGCGGCGGCGAAGGCCAGCAACAGATGCTGGCCCACGGCCGTGATGAAGCGCGTTCGCTGCAGGGCGAATTCCTGCACGACGGAAAGCCTGTCGAACACACCCGTGGCAGCCATCGCCACCACCAGCAGCGCAAGGCCGGTCCAGCAGGCAAGGCGCAGGTAAGGCCGCGCCTTGAGTTCGCGCAGGCGATCGGCCACCAGCAACACCGCTGCCGTGACCATGCACCAGAAGCCCGCGCCCAGTTGCACCCGCGCGTGCTCGCCAGCGGCGGCAAGCAAGCCGGCGGCAGCGAGGCCCGTGGCAAGCAGCAAAGCAGATAACACTGACATGGCCGCCGCCAGTCCTGCCGCGGCCGGCAGGCGCGATGTCGCCAGCACCACCAGCCACGCCAGCGGCAGCCAGCGCAAAGTGGGAATGGCGATGGACACGTACCCATGCCCAGTAAGCAGCCGGTTCGGAGCCACCACCACCGCGTTCAATACCAGCGACGCCAGCAATCCGGCGATGCCCAGCGCGAGCAAGGCGAGTGGCCAGGTACGCTCAGTCCAGCGCATGGATGCCCTCCAGGAAATCGTGCGCCACCACCGAAGCATCGGTGCCGTCTACCTGGGTGCGTGCGTTCAACCGGCGCAACGTGTCCACGTCCAATCGTTCGAAGACCGGATCGAGCAGGGCGGGGATCGCCGGATATTTTTGCAGCAACTCAGCTCTCGCCACCGGTGCCGGCTGATACACCAGTTCCACCTTACGTGGATCCTCCAGCACCACCAGGCCGGTGATCGCCAGCGCGCCATCGGTCAGGTACACCATGCTGGCGTTCACGCCCGAGGTGCCCTCGGCCGCGGCCTTGATCGTTACCGAAGTGTCGCCGCCGGCAAGCACCAGCAACTGGTCCCCGCGCATGGTGAAGCCGTACGCCTTCTCGAATGCAGGCAACGCCGCGGCGCTGTCGACGAACTCCGCGGAGCCTGCCAGCTTCACCCGCGCGCCGCCGTTCACCCACCGCGCGAAGTCGTTCAATGTGCGCAGGTGCTCGCGCTCGGCCAGGGCATGGGGGACGGCGATGCCCCAATGATTGTCCGCCGGCGCTTGCTGCATCCACACCAGTGCGTTGGCCTGGCGATCAAGCGCCGTGGCCAGCGCATGGGCGCGTGACGCATCGCGGAAAGAAGGGTCGTCTTCGCGGTGGAAGAAGAACGCCGCGTTGCCGGTGTATTCGGGATAGATGTCCAGCTCGCCCGCCAGCAGGGCGCGACGCACGATGGCAGTGGGGCCCAGTTGCGTGCGGTCGTCAACGGGCATGCCGGCATGGCGCAGCACCTGCACGATCACCTGGCCGAGCACGGCGCCTTCGTTGTCGGCCTTGGAGCCGACGCGAATGGCTTGGGCGAAGGCGTTGCCTGCCAGCAGCAGGCAGGCAACGACGAAGATGGTGCGCCAGGTGGCGATGGGCCCGACTCCTTGCACGAGGGTCGGGCCCGACTATAAACCGGTCAGAACTTGAAGGTGACCTTGCCGTACCAGTAGCGGCCGTTGAAACCGAACGGCGATAGCGAGGAGTACTGCAGGCCGTCCGCCCGGTCTTCGTAGACGTTGTTCAATGCCGCCTTGGTGGGGTACTGGTTGGTGACGTTGTCGCCACCCAAGGTGAAGGTCCAGGCATCAAGGTTGTAGCTGGCGGCAAGATCCAGCAGCCAGCGCGCGGAGAATCTCTGATCCTGGCTGGCATCGTCCAGGTCGCCACGCCGGATTACCGCGCCATAGCGGGTGAGGTTGGCATGCAGGTCGAAACTGCCCAGTAGCCAGTCACCGGCGAACACGTACTTGGTGCGCGGCGTGCTGGAGGTCAACAAACCCTCGCTGCTGCGGCCGAACGCCGGCGTGGTGATCTCGAGCACCTTGGTCTTGTTGTAGTTGCCACTGGCGGAGAAGCGCAGCTTGCCCCAGCTGTCCAGGTCCGTGGTGTAGTTGGCGATCAGGTCGGCGCCGCGCGTGCGGGTGGTGGCGCCGTTGACGAAGAACTGGGCACCGGTCACCTGGCTGGTCGGTGTCGGATCCACTGCGATCTGGTCGGAGTAAAGGATCTGGTTCCAGATACGAATTTGGTACACGTCCAGCGTGGCGCTGAAGGCATTGTTCGGCTGCCACACCGCGCCCAAACCGTAATTGGTGGATTTTTCAGGGGTCAGCGGCTTGGCGCCGAGGGCGATGGCGGCGGGGTCGGAGGTACGGAAAGTGCCGATCTGCGCCAGCGTGCCGTTCTGGATCAGCGTGACCACCGATTCGTAGTTCTGCTGGGCCAGCGACGGCGCGCGGAAGCCATTGGACACGGTGCCGCGCAATGCGATGGTGTCGGTGAGCTGGAAGCGGCCGGACAACTTGCCCGAACGCGTGGAGCCGGCATCGCTGTAGTGCTCATAACGCGCCGCAACCCCCGCGGAAAACCGGCTGGTGATGTCGGTCTCGGCATCCACGTAGGCTGCCTCGCTGTGGCGGGTGAACGTGCCCGCCACCGATGGCGTGAGGCCCGGGAACACCTGCGAGCCGCCTGCGTAGGGGCCGGTGGTGCCGGGGATCAACGTGTTGGGATTGAAGTAGTACGAATCCGGCTCACCAGCGTCGATGGTGTATTTCTCGTGCCGGTATTCACCGCCAAAGGAAAGTGTCAGCGGATTCGGCAGCCATCCCACCTGCAGCGGTTTGCTGATATCGACATTGGCCACGCTCTGTTCATTGCGGAATCCACCGGCGTAGAAATAAGTGGGTGAGGAACCGGTGGATCGGTACAGGTTGGTGTTGATCGAATTGCCGATGTCGAACACCAGGTTGTTCACGCCGTAGTCGGCCGATGCATCCCAGCTCCAGCCCCCGTCGGTGGTGCCGCGCGCACCCAATACCGCGGCGCTGTCGTTGGAGTTGTTGATGATGTGCGGCAGGAATCCGTTGGGGTACACCTCGATCACGCTGCGGACGGAATCGAAGGCACGGTAGTAACCGTTGGAGTCCACTTCGCGGCGGCCGAGGTTGAGGTAGCCGTACAGCTCCACCCCAGGGGTGATGTCGTAGCCGAAGTTCAGCAGCGCCTGCTTGGTCACCACGGATGGATCGCCGTACCGCTCGTACGGGATGCCGCTGGGATTGGGCGCACCGGCAAGCGTCGTTGAAATATCCGTGTTTTCCGCACGGTTGGTCTTCATGGTGTCGCTGTAGTTCCAGGCCAGGCGCAGCCAGCCAGGTGCCTTGCCACCTTTGCCGTCGCCGCCCAGCGGGATACCTACCGAACCCATCAGGCCGTTCTGCGCGCCGTCCCCCTTGTCCTGGATGCCGCCGCTGGCGGTGATGGAGTTCTGGCCCGCCTCGCCGCCGTGCTTGAGCACCACGTTGATCACGCCGGCGATCGCGTCCGAACCGTACTGCGCCGCGGCACCATCACGCAGCACTTCGATATGGTCGATGGCCGAGACCGGGATGGAGTTCAAATCCACCGGTGCCGCGCCGCGGCCGATGGAGGAGTTGTAATTGATCAGGCTGGTGGTGTGATAACGCTTGCCGTCCACCAGCACCAGCACGTCGTCGGGCGACAGGCCGCGCAAGGTCGCCGGGCGGATCGCGTCGTTGCCATCGTTGATCGCCGGGCGCGGGAAATCCAGCGACGGCAGCAGCGAGGAAAGTGCCGAGGCCAGGTCCGTGCTGCCGCTTGCCGAAAGGTCGGCGGGTGTCAGCACGTCGATCGGCGAAAGGGATTCAGCTTCTGTCCGGTTGGTGGTGCGGGTACCGGTCACGATCACCTGTTGCAGCTGCCGAGCATCTTGTTCGGACGCTCCGGTACCGACCTGGGCGAGATCCTGGGCGAAGGCGCTGGACGCCGGGAGCGCGAGGGTGATCCCAAGCGCGAGGAATAGCGGATGACGGCGGTTGCCTGGCTGGATTCGCATGCTGCCCCTCTGGAAGACGTACTGGAAGATCCCCGGCCACCGGTCTGTACTCGCCGGTTTGGCGGGCGGTGCGACTCGCGTGTTGCAATGCGGCAACTCGAATGTAACGGAAATGTAGGGGTCTTCTGCTATGCGAATCTTTCCTATGTTGCGTAGCAACAATGAGGGCTACGGTGAGGGGCTGGGCTAGAATTCGCGATCCGGAGAACCAAGGGATCGACTTTGGGCTACACGCTCTATTACTCACCCTCCACGGCGAGCTTCGTGGTGCACTGGATGCTCATCGAGCTCGGCGTGCCCTTCGAGTTGGTGCTGGTGGACATCGAGACCGGCGCACAGAAAGAACCTGCGTATCTGGCGCTCAACCCCGACGGGCGTGTCCCCACCCTGATCGTCGATGGCCAGCCGCGGCACGAATGCGTGGCGCTGGCCACCTTGCTTGCCGAGCGGCATCCGGAGCGCGCATGGGCTCCCTTGCCCGGCGACCAGGACCGTGCCGAATACCTGGAATGGACGATATTCCTCGCCAATAGCCTGCTTCCGGCCATGCGCGACTGGTTCTACGCGGGCGTCGATGGCGATCCCTCAGGGGCCGACGCCGTGCGGGCGCTGTCCCGCTCACGCATCGAAGCGGCGGTGGCGCGGCTGGACGGCCATCTGGCCGACGGCCGCGATTTCTTCCTGTCCGGGCGCCTGACGAGCCTTGATTTCCTCGTTATCATGCTGATGCGCTGGACCCGTAACATGCCGTGCCCTGCCACAAACTGGCCAAACATGGCACGCTATGTGAAGCGCCGGCGCTCGATGAACTCCTTCATCGAGGCATGCCGGCGTGAGGGAATTAGCGACTGGTTGAATGATTCGACCCAATCCGGTGCAGAATAGGCGCCTGGGACGTTGCCGGTAGGCAATGGCCTGGGCGGGGGACCGGCAACTGGGTCGTTAAATCGGTTTCATCAACCGATCCCTGTCAGCTGACAAAAGCAGTTGCACTATCCGAACGCAGGCGCGGTGTTCCAATGCCGTGGAAGAATCAACCGGTTCGCTGGTTGGCATCGCGCCGGCACTTTGCCCTTTTAAGCCATGGAAAAAGACATGAAAGCCACCACCTCGCTCCGCCTGCTCGCCCTCGCCTCCATCGCCCTGGTTGCTGCTTGCAGCTCCAACAACAGCGACACCCCGCCGGCTCCGGCCGCAGCGTCCACGGCCCCGGCCGCTGCCCCGGCTCCGGAAGCTCCGGCCGCAGCGTCCACGGCCATGACCCCGGCTGCGTCCGCCACGGCCGCTCCGGCTGCCTCCGGCACGGCTCCTGCTGCCGCTTCCACCGCGCACTAAGAGGTCGTAACGGCGCGCGCCTGGCTTGCCAGGCAAGCGCGCCGGCTTTCATGACCCTGCCGCGCAGCTGCGCGGCAGGGTTTTTGTGTTGCTTGAGCCGTTAGTCCAGCGTCTTGCGAAAGCCGATGGAGAATCGGTTCCAGCCGTTGATGGCCACCACCAGCAAGGTGAGGTCGGCCAGTTCGCTTTCCGAAAAATGCGGGTGCACCTGGTTCCAGACTTCATCCGGAACATGCCCGTCCGCCACCAGGGTGAGCGCTTCGGTCCAGGCCAATGCCGCGCACTCGCGATCGGTGAAGAAAGGCGTTTCCCGCCAGGCGCTCAAGGTTGCCAGGCGGCGTTCGTTATCGCCTCCTTTGCGGGCATCGGCCGTATGCATGTCCATGCAGAAGGCGCAGCCGTTGATCTGCGAAGCCCGCAGGCGCACCAGCTCCACCAGCGGCTTCTCCAGCCCACTTTTACCGACCCGGTGCTCCAGGCCCATCATCGCCTTGATCGCTTCGGGGCTTGCCTTGTAGAAATCCAGACGCTGCTTCATGAGGTGACTCCTGTGTAAGTGATGGACACAGGCTATGCTTCGTCTTGGTGCCATCAAATGGCCATTTTTCGATATTTCGAGGTAGCCAAGAGTGGACCTCCAGCTCACCATAGACGAGCGCCAGGGGCTTACCGTCCAGCTTTACCGTCAGCTGCGCGCGGCCATCGTCGAAGGACGCCTGGCCGCTGGCCAACGCCTGCCCTCCACGCGCGAGCTTGCGTCGCAGTTGGCGGTCAGCCGGAAAACCACGCTTGAGGTGTACGAAAAACTGGAAGCCGAGGGATTCCTCGCAGGCCACGGCGCCAAGGGCAGCTTCGTCGGCCGGGGCCTTGCGTCATCGGCCGGGCGGCGCCCAGTGTCGATCGACATCGTGCCTGCATCGGTGTGGCGTTCGGTTCCCGAAGCGCTTGCCATGCCGCGGGCCGGCGCGGACTTGCGGCTGGATTTCCGGGGCGGTGTGGTGGACCGGCGGATCATCGACTTTGCCGCATGGCGGCGCGCCATAGCCCATGCGGTGCGCCTGCAGGCGCGGATGCCCGGTACTTATCGTGATCCAGCAGGCGAGCAGGAATTGCGCCTGGCCATTTCGCGTTACGTGGGCATGCAACGCGCCGTGGCCTGCCAATGGAATGACGTGCTGGTGACAGCCGGCGCGCAACATGCGATCAACCTCATTGCCCGCGTCATGGTGGAGCCAGGCGATACCGTCGCCGTGGAAGATCCCGGCTATCCACCTGCAAGCCAGGCCATGCGCACGCTGGGCGCTCGTGTGGTGCCGGTACCCGTCGACGGGCAGGGCATGATCGTGGACGCCATTCCCGCCGATGCGCGGGTGATCTACGTCACGCCGTCGCATCAATTCCCCTTGGGCATGCCGATGTCCCTGGAACGGCGCGTGGCGCTGGTGGAAGCGGCCGCCCGCCGGGGTGCGGTGGTGATCGAGGACGATTATGACGGTGAGTTCCGCTTCGACGGCCGGCCGGTGGAGTCGCTCAAGAGCCTTGATCATGCCGGCGTGGTGATCTACGTGGGATCGTTCTCCAAGACCATGTTTCCCGATCTTCGTGTTGGCTACGCCATCGCGCCGCCCTCGTTGATGCCGGTTTTGCTCAAGGCGCGGCAACTGGAAGACTGGCATGGCTGCACGTTGACGCAACTGGCCTTGGGGCGCTTCATGCTGGAAGGTGATTTCGCCCGCCACCTGCGTCGCGCGCAACGCATCTACGCCCGTCGCCGCGAAGCCTTGCTGGGCTGGATAGGGGGGGCGCTTGCCCCATGGATGGAAGTGGTCCCGTCATCGTCGGGTATCCATCTCACCGCCTTGCTCCGTGGCACCAGCGAAGCCGGGATGGTCGCTCACGCGGCCAGGCTTGGTATCGGGCTGCACGGCATCGCTCCGTTCCACGCAGGCGGCCAGGGGCCTGGTGGCCTGCTGTTCGGCTATGCCGGCATGGATGTCGACGACATCAACGCAGCCATGTCGGCGTTGGTGTCGGAGCTTGGATCGCAGTGAAAAGCGGGGGCTGGTCAAATGCCTTTGCTGCCAGCACAATCGGGCCAGCTCGAGCCACTCAACACGGCCGGACGATCAGGCTGACCGATGAAGATCCGCATCTCGGAAGAAGCGCGCACCCTGTTGCTTGCGCACCGTGAAACCAGCGAACTGGCCGAACTCATCCTGCACGGCCATGACGGCCTGGTAGTGGGCGGCGAACAGGAAATCCGCGACGACTTCCGCGACGCCTGTGAAGACCTCCTCACCCGCATCGGCTTCGACGACAACTACCAGCCCACCCGCGAAGGCGCGTTGCTGGAGAACCTGATCGAGCAACTCTGCGCCTGACCGGTTCAGGGCAGCGACATCACCGACGCACCGAACACACGTGCCGTGTCCAATGGACCGGATGCACCGCCCTTCGCCTGCGTGTAGTGCGCGAACTGCGCCAGGTACGACATGTTGAAACCCGGCTTCAAGCTGATGGTGCACGAGCCATGGGCCGGCACGTCGAAACGCGCAGGGGTCGATACTTGCCGGCGAATGCCGTGCGCCATCACGATCACCTGGGTTTGCACTGCGGCGCCATCGCACTGCAGCTGTGCGCGGCGCACCGCTGCGGTGACGCCGGTGTTCACCGGCCCATTGTCGTTTTCGTAGGACACCCTCACCTGCACCGGTCCCTGGTGCGACGGGTTGAAGGTCCATGGGCCTTCGCCTGGCAGCGTTTGCACCGTACCCAGGCAGCGCGTGGGGCTGTGCAGCGACTCAAGCCCGTGCTCCTCAACGGTAACGCTCACGCATTGCGCCGCGTCGCGGTGGGGCAGGCGGGTGGCCTGGGTACGCACGCCATTGACGTACAACACGCCACCGGGCGGAAGCAAAACGTTGTCGCCGTCGCCCTTGTCGGTGATGGCGGGTGCGTCGGGTGCGCCCGGCGCATAAAGCGGGGCATCCTTGCGCAGCGGCACGTCGGCCACGGTCGTGGCCTTCAGCCAGATATCGGTAGTGTTGCCCGATGTCTTGCGCAAACCTGCGACCATCAGGTTGCCTTTCATCCCGGCCGGCTTGTGCAGCACGATTCGCTGGGTGCCGGTGTCGAGCGTGATGGATTCTTTATCGCCGAAGAGGTCGCGGGCGAGCCCGACGGGAAGCTTCGGCGCAATGGTGTTGTCCGGCTCAAGCCCGAATACGCCTTCCACCACCAGGCCCACATACGCGCCCACCGACCACAGCTGGCGCGGTGAATCCACCACCGGTCCGCTGAGCGGGCCTTCGTCGACATGGATCTTCTGCGAGACGAGCTCGAAGTTCTCCATGTTCGAACCTGTAAGAGCCGCGCCCTGCATCAGCGAGCGTATCTCGTGCTCGATGTGCGCCGGCGCATCCGCCCGGCGCGCGGCGCGCAAGGCGTAGGCGCTGACAAAGGGCCAGATCGAGCGGTTGTGATAGATCGACTGGTCGCGGCGCTCGGGCCAGATCACCGGGGTACCGGCTGGCCACACCGGGTAGTTGGCCAGGATCTTCTTCGCACGGGTAACGTCCGCCACGCCGCTGTCGATGGCCAGCGCCAGCCCCAGCATGTCGTAGGTATCGAACGGTGCCGGTTCCACGTCGCCGCCGATGTAGCTCATGTACATGCCGCGGTCGTCGCGCCAGAAGCGGCGGTTGATCGCGGCTTTCAGCGCCGCTGCCTGGCCTGCGTAGTCATTGCCATCGTGCAGGCGGCCCGCGGCGATGCGCAGCGCCTGGTAGTGCAGCACATTGGTCGACAAGGCGAACGACTGGGCAATGAAGGTGACGTCTTCCTTCGTCCAGGCAGGGTAGGTCTGCTCTCGCCAGTCCAGGAACGAGGTTTCGCCGCGATACAGCCCCAGGTGGTTGTCGAAGGCATAGATGCGGTCCTGTGCCAGCGTGTCGGCCAGGGCCTTGTCGTAGCGCGCGGCGAAGGCCTTGTCGCTGAGCAGATGCTGCGCACCGACGAACCACACCACCCGATCGGTGCTTATCGGCCAGCTGCCACCGGAGCCTGTGTCCTGCATCACGTACGTTCCATCGCCCGCGCCTGGCTGGCGCACGCCCGATACCTTGAAGGCGAAGGAATTTCGCGCGCGCTGGGGATCGAACCGCCACAGGCCCAAGTCCACCGAGAAAGAAAGATCGCGTGTCCACACGAAAGGCCATTTCTCGCCCGTGACAAAGCAATCGCAGGCAATCGGCTGGCCGTGGTCGAAGCCCGGGTCGCTGATCGCCTTCACCGAATCGGCGGCAAGATCGGCCTGGGCCATGGCGAACAGGCCATCGAACAAGGGGCTGGCGGTGGTGGTCTTCCATGGCTGCGCGGCGATGTCGCGTGTGCCGCCATCGTAGGCCAGGCGGAAGGAGCCATCGGCGTTGGCGCTGATGCGGGCCTGCCGGCCCTGGAAGGCGGCGCCATCGCGGGTCACCCCGTCAGCAAGGGCGCTGCACGAGGCACCGGCCAGCGCCAGCGTCATTGCCAGGCGGATCATCGTCGGGCGGACAGTCGGCATCGAAAGGCTCCGTTCAGTGCGAACGCCCATTCTAGCCTTCGTCCGCTAACGGGAGGGTCCGGGTATCCGTATGCGAAACAGCGCCACGCAGCCAACGACACGAAGCTGTACGTCATCGAAGCGGGCGTGCAGTTCGTACTCAAGACCGGCAAGGCTGTCCTGGGTATTGGAGAAGATCTGCCGTGCGTTGTAAAACGCCATAAGCTTGCGCGCGATGACGCCGCGGGCGACGTCGGCACCCAGGATGGTGGCGCCGAACATCACTCCACCGTCGCGCAGCAGCGGCCGGAGATGGTCGAACACCACGCATTTCTGGGGCAGGGACCCGGGAAGGCAGTGCAGCAGGTAGGTCAGTGCGATTGAACCGAACGGCTCGATGTGCCCGGGTATGGGTTGCAAAACATCAGTCAGGTAAGTTTCCGGGCCATAGCGGGCTACCCGGGCGGCCGCCTTGTCCAGGGAATTGCCGTTCGCATCCATCAGGGCCAGCCGTGGCGCCGGATCGGGGAAGCGGCAATGGTCCAGGTACCAGCCCGTACCCACGCCCACATCGAGGTGGTTGGCCGAGATGTTCTGGTTGTAGAAGTCCAGGATCTTCTGCGTCGGGCACTTCCACAGCCAGGGGTTGGACAGACCCAGCACGAGCACGTCGTACACGCTCAGGGTGAGCGGCGAGTACACCTCATGCCCGGCAAATTGCTTGTCCTGATTCTTCATGGCGGCGGCATCCTCCTGATGCATTGGTACGGGTCCATTGTTCGGCCTTGGGCGCGCCACGGCATGTGCCGTTGGTCGTCGGCCGGTCGCGCTAGGCTGGCTATAAACTTGCGGCCTGAGCCAAGGAAATTCCGCCATGCAGCAACGCGTCGACCATCTGCGCCTTCTGGCCCGCTACAACGCCTGGATGAACGAGCGCCTGTACGCCACGGCAATGAAGCTTTCCGACGAGGAGCTCGCGGCTGACCGCAAGGCGTTCTTCGGCTCGATCCTGGCCACGCTCAACCACATCGCGGTAGCCGATTCCATCTGGCTGAGCCGGTTCGCCACGCATCCTGACGGACTTCCGGCGCTTCAGCCCATGCTTTCCTATCGGATACCGGGGCTCGACGAAGGCTGGCCCTACGCTGACATCCGTTCGCTATGGCAGCGCCGACAGGAGCTGGATGCGATGATCCCGGCATGGACGGAGAACCTTCGCGAGGAGAGCCTGGATCTTCCGCTCAGCTATACGATGCGCAGCGGCGCCACATGCACCTACGCCTTCTTCCCGTTGGTGGCGCACTGCTTCAACCACCAGACGCACCACCGCGGACAGGTCACGACCCTGCTGTCGCAGGCGGGCCTGGATATGGGTGATACGGATCTGCTGGTCATCGCTCCGGTGTTCGACGCGTGACCTGACGGCGCGCTAGTGCTTGGCCTAGGGCTTCTTCGCCTTGGTGGCCGGGTTGTGCTTTATCACCACGGACTTGTCCGGCGCCACATGGGGATTGTGCGCGGCCGCCACGTTGTACGCCTCGGTGCATTCCCGACGCGAGGTGGGTTTTCCGGTGCTCGGCTCGATGGGTGTGGGCTTGGTCATGTGATGCGGCCTGGGATGGCGCGATTGCGCAGGGTGCAGGTGCAAGGTTGCGCGTGGGCGTGTTGTCGCCGTGTCCATGAGATGCTACGGCCGTACGGCGGCGTGCTCCGCATAGACCACATCCACGCGATAGGTGCCGGCGGGATCACCAAGCACGATGCGTCCGCCCGGCAGCTCCTGCCCATCGCGCATCACGCTGGATGCCTCACCCGGAGCCGCCTTGCGCAAGGTCACCTGGTAAATGGCCTCGTGGTGGCGATAGATGACCTCGAAGCCCGCCCAGGATGCCGGTACCACCGGGTGGAACTGAAGCGCCCCATCCACCAGGTGCACGCCCAGCAGCGATTCCACCACCAGGCGATACATCCAGCCGGCTGAGCCTGTGTACCAGCTCCAGCCACCACGGCCGACATGGGGCGGCACGGCGTAGATATCGGCCGTCACCACGTAGGGTTCTACCTTGTAGATATCGGTACTGGCCGCATCGCCGACGTGGCTGCCAGGCTGGATCATCCGCAGCAATTCCCACGCCCGCTCGGCGTCGCCGAGCTCGGCGAAAGCCATCACCGCCCAGATCGCCGCATGGGTGTATTGGCCGCCGTTCTCGCGCACGCCAGGGACGTAGCCGCGGATATAGCCAGGGTCCATGGGGGTACGGTCGAAGGGAGGATCGAGCAGCTGGATCAGGCCGGCATCGGCGCGCACCAGGTGCTCGTCGAGCGACGCCATGGCCTGGCGCCGGCGGGAGTCGCCACCCATGCCCGAGAGCACCGACCAGCTCTGCGCGATGGAATCGATGCGGCATTCCTCGTTGGCCGCCGAACCCAGCGGCGTGCCATCGTCGAACCAGGCGCGGCGGTACCACGCCCCGTCCCACGCTTCGCGCTCAACGGCTTCGCCCAGCTTCGCCACGTGCTCGGCACATGCCTTGGCGAAGGCATCGTCGCCGCGGCGCTCGGCTACCCGGGCAAATTCCTTCATGACGAAGCCGGCAAAAAAGCCCAGCCAAACGCTTTCGCCCTGGCCCTTCTCGCCCACGCGGTTCATGCCGTCGTTCCAGTCGCCGCTGCCTATCAGTGGCAGTCCGTGCACGCCGCGCGCCAGGCCGTGTTCGATGGCGCGCACGCAGTGGCGGTAAAGCGGCTCGCGCAGCATCGAGGTTTGTGGCAGGTCGTAATAGGACTCCTCACCCGGCAATAGCGCGCGTCCTTCGATATAACCCACCGGCTCGTCCAGCACGGCCAGGTCGCCGGTGGCCAGCACGTAGCGCGCGGTGGCCAGGGGAAGCCAGAGGTAGTCATCCGAGCATTGCGTGCGCACGCCGCGGTCCAGCGGCGGGTGCCACCAATGTTGCACGTCGCCTTCGGGGAATTGATGGGCGGCGCACAGCAGCAGCTGCGCGCGCAACAGGGATGGCGCTGCATGCAGCATGGCCATGGCGTCCTGCAACTGGTCGCGGTAGCCCATGGCGCCGCCGGATTGGTAATAGCCACTGCGCGCCCACAAGCGGCAGGCAATGGCCTGGTACATCAGCCAGCGGTTGGCAAGCAGGTCCACGCCGGCTTCGGGTGTGCGCACCTGCACCGCGCCAAGCAACGCATCCCACTGTGCGTGCACCCGTTGCAGTTCGTCGGCGGCCGTACCATTGCGGCGGAAGCGATGGACCAGCGCCGAAGCGGCGGCTTCGTCGCGGCCCAGGCCCATGCGGAACACCACCTCGCGCTTCTCGCCCGGCTCCAGGGCGATGTCGAGCTGGATCGCGGCGCACGGATCCAGGCCCGCACCCACCCGCGACGACCATTGCGCCCGGCCGAGCGCGGCCGGTGCCGCCATGCTGCCGTTACGTCCAAGGAATTCGGCACGGTCGCCACCGATCCGGCGCTTGGGATCTTCCACGTCGAAGAAGGCCACGCGGCCGGGGAATTCCGTGTTGTAGGCGTTGCGGGCGAAGATCGCCCCGCTGGCCGGGTCGGTGGAAGTGACCACCTGCATGGCGGCCTTCTCGCGTACGTCGCCAAGCACCCATTCCACATAGCCCGTGGCCGACAGCCGGCGTGCACGGGTGGACTGGTTGTGGAGCTTCAGCACCAGGAATTTTATCGCCGCATCGGTTCCGACGTAGGTCCACAGCTCGCTGCGGATGCCTCGTTCGACGTGCTCGAACACGCTGTAGCCCGCGCCGTGGCGGGTGATGTAGCGACCTTCGCCCCGGCGCGGCATCGGCGTGGGCGACCATACGTGGTCGGTCTCATCGTCGCGCAGGTACATCGCTTCGCCGCACAAGTCTTGCACCGGGTCGTTGCCCCACGGCGTGAGGCGGAGTTCATGGGCGTTCTCGGCCCACGTATAGGCGCTGCCGCTTTCAGACACCACGGTGCCGAACTGGTCGTTGGCAATCACGTTGCACCACGGTGCCGGCGTCGGCTTGCCTTCGTCGAGCACCACCACATATTCCCGGCCGTCGGCACTGAAGCCGCCAAAAGGATTGGGCTGCTGAAGATCCAACGTGGCGGGTGGCTCGATGGCTTCAAGGCCCGAAGCCGTCACTTGGGACAGGCGCGCCGGATAGGGGGCGCTATCGCCCGGCGCCCGCGCGCCGGCCACGTGCCGATCGATCTGCTCAGCCAGGCTACCGCGTGCATCATTGACGATGATGCGCGCGCTGGCCATGGTGACCTGGCGATCCTCCGGCGAGAGCTGCTGCGTGCCACGCACGAAGATGCCGCCGGGACGATCAAGCAGGCTCGCCTCGCTGCCGGAGGTGATCAAACCCATGATCTGGTCCTGCAATTCCTGCCGGTAGCCGGCATGGTCCTCGTTCCAGATCACCAGGTCCACGGCCAGCCCCTTCAGCCGCCAGTAGGCATGGGCCTGCACCAGTTGTCGCGCCAGGTCGATCCGCAACGGTTCGGCGATCTGCAACAGCACGATGGGCAGGTCGCCGGAGACTGCCTGTCCCCACAGTCCTGATTGCCCGCGCCGATTGCTGGCGATGATCGCCGGATCGGCACGAAGCGTGGCGTTGGGATAGATGATCGAGGTTGCCATGTGTTCGTACAGTTGAGCCTGCGCCAGCGTGGCATTGAGCTGGCGCAGCAACACCTGGGCATGGGTCCAGGCCAGGTCGAACACGCGATCGGCCAGATGCCGGTCGCGGTACTTCCCGATCAGGCCGATGCAACCTTCGCGGGTGTCGGCGATGCCGGTAACGAAATCCAGCGTGGCCGACTGTTCGGGCTCCAGCACGATCCGGCAGCGGATGGCGACGATCGGGTCGAGCACGGATCCGGCGCTTCCGGACAGCGTCGAGACATCGCCATCGAGCGCGCGCGGCCGTGATGCATCGCGCCCGCGTCCAATAAAACGGGCCCGGTCGGTTTCGTAGGACACTTCTTCCACGTGCGCATCGTGTACCGCCAGCAAGTGACACATCCATGGCGTGGCTTCGTCGTGCGAGCGTGGCCGACGCGTACAAAGGATGGCCTGCAACTCATGCACCACTTCGGTCTGCACGAACAGTTTGCTGAAGGCCGGGTGCAACAGGTCCGCCATCGGTGGGGCGAGCACCACCTCACCATAGCTGGTGAGTTCGATCGTGCGCGGGGTGCGGCCAAGATTGGTCACGCGAATGCGGCGAAGCTCGATGTCGTCCTCGGGCGATACGACGATCTGGGTGTGGGTATCCACATCGTTCCGGCGCACGCGGAATTCCGCACGTGATTCGGAGAAAATGGCTTCGAAGCGGTCGGTCTTGGCAAGCGTCGGCTGGTGCGCGGTCGACCAGGTATCGCCCGAGGCCACGTCGCGCACATAACCGTGCATGCCCCAATGGTCGCGGGTGATGTCCTCGCGCCAACGGGTGACGGCCAGGTCGCGATGCCGGCTGTAGCCGCCGCCGGCACTGCTTACCATCACGTGGTAGCGGCCGTTGGAAAGAAGCTGCACGGCCGGGCGGGCGCGATCGGGATCGGTGAACAGGCGAAGGCGCGGTTCCACGACGGACGTCGCGCCTTCCGGTTCCGGGAAGCCGGTGACGTGAAGATATTCGGCGGCCGTGCGTGGCACGCGTTCCTGCAGCAGCAACGAGGTGGCACGCAGCTGCGGGTCGGCCATGAAGCGCCGCTGCATGGGTTTGCCCAGCAGCGTGTGCGCCAAGGCCAGCAGGGACATGCCCTGGTGGTGCACCATGTGCGACTTCACCATCGCCGCGTCCTGGCCCAGCGGCAGCCGTGACGGCGTGAAATCGATGGCCTCATAGAAGCCGAGCCTTGCCTCCATGCCCATGCCGGCCAGGCGCTGCAGGTTGGTGGCCGCCTGGGCCGGCCTTACCATGGCCGCCAGCACGCAGGCATAAGGCGCCATCACCACGTCCTCGGCCAGCCCGCGCTTCAGGCCCAGGCCGGGAACGCCAAAGGCGCGGTATTGGTACGTCAGGTGCACGTCCATCGCGTTGTACCCGGATTCGGACACGCCCCAGGGGCGTCCCAGTTGCCCGGCGTATTGCACCTGGCGCTCCACGGCGGCGCGGCAGGTCTGGTCCAGCAGCGTGCCTTCGAAGCTGGGCATCACCAGCATCGGCATCAGGTACTCGAACATCGAGCCCGTCCACGACAGCAGCACGGGCGAGCCGCCGGTGGTGGTCAACAGGCGTCCCATCGAGAACCAATGTTCCTGCGGCAACTGGCCCTGGGCGATGGCCACGTAACTGGCGAGCCTGGCTTCGGAGGCAAGCAGGTCGTAGTAGCTGGCATCCAGGCGCCGCTGTTCCACGTCGAAGCCGATCGACAGCAGCCGACGTGTTCCCTCGTAGAGGAACTGGAAGTCCATGACAGCCATATCGCCGGCTTGCGCCGCCAATTGCTCGATCCAGGCAATCCTCTCCTGCGCCCGGTTTCGAACAAGCTCGGCATCGGCCTGGGCGGTCCAACCCAACGGCTCGACACGCGAGAGTTCACGCAACGTGGGTATGCCGATGAAGCTGTGCGTATCGCCCAGCGAGGGATCCAGGTGCAACCAACGCGCCTCGGCAAGCAGGTCCGTGCACTGTTCGAGGAATTGCTTCGACCAGAATGCAGCGCTCCCATCGGCGGTGCCCACGTGGGTAGCCACCAATATCGCGGCAGCATCATGTTGTGCCTGCAGCAGGTCCAGCACGTGACTGCTGGTGACGGGCAAGGCCGTCGCCAGGCTGTGCAACAAGTTGTCGATGTCCCGCGTGCTGCCATCCGCTGCGGCCTTGAGCAACAGCAGCGTGTCCCGTAGCCCATCCAGGCACGCGCCGTCGAAGGTGCGCTGGTCGACGATTTCCAGCAGGCCCATGCGCAAGGCAAGGAGGTGGCCGGCAAGGTTGCCGCTATCCACGGACGATACGTACAGCGGCCGCAAGGGCTGCAGTGAGAGTGTGTCGTACCAGTTGAAGAAGTGCCCTCGATGCCGTTCGAGCAGGGCCATCGTGGCCAGGCCCTGGCCTGTGCGCTCCAGCATGCGGCACGCGCTCAGGTAGCCGAAGTCCCGTGCCGCCAGGTTGGCGAGCAGGGCAAGGCCCATGTTGGTGGGCGACGTGCGGTGCGCTACCGCCGGGGCAGGGTCCAGCTGCACGTTGTCAGGCGGCAGCCAGTGGTCTTCCGGTCCCACGTGCACGTCGAAGAACGCCCAAGTCTTGCGCGCCACGGCGCGCAGGTAGGCGTGTTGTTCAGTCGTCGGTGCTACCGACGGCGGCCGCTGCGGCAGGCTGATCCATCGAGCCAGCTCCGGCGAGACGAACCATGCGGCCAGGAAGGGCGCGGCCACCAGCAAGGCGAGCGGACGGTCGAGCATGACGAACGCAAACGTCGCCACCGCCACCACCGGCCCCGCCGCCATCTGGCGCCACAGCGCCCAGGTTCCGTGGTTACTGCGCCGGGCGACATCTTCGGACGACTGCCATTCCAGCAAAGCCTTCTTCGATATGGCCATGCGCCACAGGGTGCGCCCGATGGCATCGAGGTTATACACCGCCTCGTGCGGCAACATGGCCACCGCCAATATGGCGCGCATGCCATGCTGGCCGATATTCCCCAGGGCGGCGTGCAGGTGCTGGCGCAAGCCCACGCCTGCCTGTTTCTGGACGACTTCGAGCAGTGACGACAGCACCGCCGGCAACAGCAGCATGGCCATGGCTACGGCGGTCCACTCGCCAAATTGCACTAGGCCCAGCCAGCCCACCAGCAACATCGCCAACAATGCTGGTGGCACCAGGCTTCGACGCAGGTTGTCCAGGATCTTCCAGCGCGACAATACCGACAGTGGATTCACCCGCCAGCCGTGCGACGCGGTGGGTGCCCAGGGCAACAGCCATGGGAGCAGTTGCCAGTCGCCGCGTATCCAGCGGTGGCGGCGGCGGGCGTCGTCCACATAGCGGGCGGGATATTCCTCGTAGAGCTCAACGTCGCTGACAAGACCCGCGCGGGCAAAGCAGCCTTCGATCAGGTCGTGGCTAAGGATGCGCTCGGGCGGCAGGCGATCGGCCAGGGAAGCCTCGAATACGTCGACGTCGTAGATGCCCTTGCCGATGAACGAGCCTTCGTCGAAGAGATCCTGGTAGACGTCCGATACGTTGCGCGTATAAGGATCGATGCCGGCATCGCTTCCATGCAGGCGCGCATAACGCGAGCGGGCGATGTTGGGCAGGCTGATGCCCACGCGCGGCTGCAGGATGCCATGCCCCGATACCACGCGGCCGCGATCTGCGTCGAGCACGGGTCGGTTCAGCAGGTGGTCCATGGTACCCACCAGCACATGAGCCGATTCGCGCGGGAGCTGCGTGTCGGTGTCCAGGGTGATCACGTAACGTACGGGTGGAAGCGCGGCGAGGTCGCCGGCAATCAGCACGAATGCGTCCGCGGGGCCGCCACGCAGCACCTGGTTGAGATCGGCAAGCTTGCCGCGCTTGCGCTCATGACCCATCCAGCACTGGCTGGTAGGGCTCCATGTGCGTGCGCGATGCAACAGGAAGAAACGATCGACGGTGGTGGTGAGGTAGTGTTCGTTCAGGGCTTCGATGCGTAGGCGCGCCAGATCCAGCAAGGCGGCGTCGCCGGGTAGCGTCTGGGTGCTGGCGTCGGTGAAGTCGGTAAGCAGGGCGAAGTGCAGGTGGTCGTCGCGATTGGCCAGGAAGCGAACTTCCAGCGCGTCTACCAGGGCTTCCAGGTCGTGCGCACTGGCCACCAGGCTCGGGATCACCACCAGCGTGCGCGCCGTCGCAGGAATGCCCAAGGCATAGTCCATGCGCGGCAGGGCATGGGGCGATACCGCCAAAGTGGCCAGCAGATTCCCCAGGCTCAGCGCAAGCTGGCTGGCCACCAATACGGCCGCGACACTTGCCAGGGCCCATATCCAGATAGCCGGGAAACCCGTGCCAGCCAGCATGATGGTGGGCCTGGCAAGGGCGGTGGTAAGCGCCAGCACCAGGACAAGGAATATCGCGACCGGCGCCTGGTCGAAAGCCCGGCGCGCGCGATCGGGGAAGCCGGCGCGCAGGGATAGCGATGTTTCCAGCTCCGCGCGCCCCTTATCGACCAGGAAAAAGCCGACATGGCGCCGCACGCCACCGGACGACCCCTCCGATTGCCCGCATAGTGCGACCGCGGCGCGGGCGATCTCGCGCTCACTGCTGGGCCCGCCGCGTGCGAGGTGTTCCACAACGTGGCGGTAGTGGTCGCGGGTGGCGAAATCCATCAACGGGTAAACCCCCGCGGGGTCGCGTCGCAGCTCCGCTTCCACCAGGCTGGCGCGCTCGACGAATTCCCGCCAGTCGATCGTGGCCAACAGACGCAGGCTGCCGATGCTATTGGCGATGGTGACCTGGTTGGAGGCCTGTTGCTGCGATTCCAGCTGCACCAGATGCTCGATGCTTTGCCCGGTCTCGGCCAGGCGTTGTTCGATCCAGTTCAGCGGCAGCGCCAGCGCGGGGCCCTGGCCCTGCAACCGTCGCGCGAGTTCGGCCACGAACGGGCTGGACATCTCCGGGTCCGAGCGCGCCATATCGGCCACGACCAGCACCACGTTCTTCGGATCATCCCGCGCCAGCACCATCATGGCGTCGGCCCAGTGGGTGGCCAGGGTGCGGCCGCGACGGTCGGCCATCACCTTGGCAGCCACCCGGCGCAGGTTTTCGATCAGCGCCAGGCGCAACATGATCGGCACGGCCCACAGCTCGCCCAGCTGCAATGGCGTCACCAGCTGGTAGGCCTGGATGAACCGCTCCAAATTCGAGGCATCCACGCGCCCATCGCCGTGGGAGATGGTCTCAAGGGCGATGTCGTAGACCCGCGGCAAGCCCGCCGACGCGCCGCCGCGCAGCTGGGGCAGGGCACGGCTATAGCCCCGGGGGAGGTCCTGCCGTGCGATGCGGATCTGTTCCTCGATCAGGTACAGGTTGTCGAGCAACCATTCGGCCGCGGGGGTGATGGTCCATCCCAGGCGATTGACCGATGTCAGGCGCTCGCACGACTGGATCAGCATCGCCTCGTTGTCCGCCAGGCGGGAGAGCAACCGCTCCGGCGCCCGGTGCGTGCTCAAGACGTGTTGGGCGGCCAAGACCTCGCCGTGCGCATCCATCTCGCGCGCGCTGAAAAGCTCGGCGCGCAGGATCGGTTCTGAAGCTGCCACCGGCTGCCGCGCTACCCTGCGGCGACGTTGCATCCGACGTAGCCGGGCCAACAGGCGGTCGGTGGAAACCGGGCGTCTCAAAGCAGCGGGTATAAACGGCGGATGCCGGGAAGGCGTGCACCTTGCATCGGCGCCGCGATAGTGCGCGTACAAACGATCATTCTAATAGCCGCCTTGCGCGCGACCCCAGCGCGCCCGCAGTTAGCCTGCGAGCGCTGGGTTTTATCAGCGAGCCCGTGCACGTTACACCCTCGCGCTTGAGATCATCAGCAACTACTTACGGCATGCTGCGCGATGCGCACGTCAAGAAAGGTTTAAATGACCGGTGGCACAGGCCTGGAGGGGGTGCCGCGGGGCAGACTTTCCCCGTTATCGACGAGGGTTGGGCGCATGAGCAGGTTCCTGCAAGGCGTGGCAATGATGTCGTTGGTGCTGGTGAGCGTTCCGCAGCCGGCGTGGGCGGCACAAGCATCCGCATCGATTCCGGCATCGGTGCGAACGTCCATTGAAAATGACATCAACAAGGAAATTGCCGCGGGCCGGCTTACCGGCGTGTCGGTGGCACTGGTGAGCCATGGCCGCATCGTCTGGGAGCAGGGCTTCGGCTGGGCCGACCAGCAGGAGGGAAGGAAGGTAACGGCGCACACGCCTTTTTCCATCGCCTCCACCACCAAGCCATTCACCACCACCGCGCTGATGACGCTGGTGGCGGCCGGGAAGATCAAGCTCGATCACCCGGGCAATGAATACCTGGGGAAGGCCAAGATCGTCGATGAGAGCGGTCCTGCCAACGGCGTGACCGTGATGCAGATGGCGACGCACTCCGCGGGCCTGCCATCGTTGTTTGCCATGTATCTGGACGGTACCGACGACCATCAGCCTTCCGTTGACCAGATGCTGGAAGACTATGGCCACACGGTGGCGCTTCCGGGCGAGCACTACGCCTATTCCAATGTGGGCATGGGCGCGCTGGCCGGCATCGTCGCCCGTCAGTCGGGCATGGAGTATGGGCAGTACCTGCAGAAGGCCGTCCTGGCCCCGCTTGGCCTGCACGATACCTTCTTCGACACCGATGTTTCCCGTCGCTCGTCGATGGCCGTGCGCTACACCGACGACGGCAAGCCGTTGCCGTTCTACTTGACCCCTACGCCGGGATCGGGCGAGGTGATGTCCAGCGCGCACGACCTGGCGCGCTTTGCGATGTTCCACCTGAAGGATCATCTGCCTGACCAGGAAGCCATCCTTACCGATGCGCAGATCGACCAGCTGCATGCGCCGCACTCGGACGTGGCGCCGCCGGGATTCTTCTACGGCATGGGCTGGCAGGTGCACCAGACGGACGGCAAGACGGATGTGCTGTACCACGGCGGCGGCCAGACCGGCGTGGATGCCGAGTTCGTGCTGCTGCCTGGTGCCGACGTCGCGTGCATCGTGTTGAACAACCGCCATGCGGACGAGGACTTCATTACCGGCGTGCGCGATCGGTTGATCCAGGCCATTGCTCCTTCCTGGAAAGGCATACCCAAGCCGCCGGTGTCCGCTCCCATGCCGCTGACCGCCGACTACCAGGGCACATGGCAGGGAACGGTGCAGGCGCAAGGTCATCGCGTCAATGCCACGCTCGTGATCGACAAACAGGGCAAAGGCACGTTTGCCATCGAGGGGCAGTCGCCCGCACCCATCACGGACCTTGGCATCGTGGATGGCTGGCTTTCCGGTGACACCACGGGTAGGACCGGTGCGTCAGATGCCGAGCGTGCCAAGTTGACCAAGTTGAGCCTTGGCCTGAAGTTGCGCGGTGACACCATCGACGGCGAAATCGACGCCTGGGACAAGACGCCGGCGAGCATGACGATCCTTCCGTTCTGGGCGAAGCTCACCCGGCAGCCATGAGTGTGGCTGGCGGGATTCTCCCGCCTCGTGGCGCGTGGAAGATCTCGCTTCTCGTACAGAAGATCTCGTAAAGTGTGGAACTGGCACATGCATGTGGCGCAGGGCGAAAGCATGTTCGATCTCAGGAAATTCTTTCTCGCCGCCATCGTCCTGCAGCCAGGCCTGACCGCGCCCGTGCATGCCCAGAACGAACCATCCCGCGCTCCAGTCAACGACACCTGCGTGGACGTCCAGGTCAATGGCCGGGCGGTGCTTTCCTACGCCTGCCTGTCCCGGCAAATGCTTCCCGCCGCGGGCAGCACATCGACGCTGGCGGTGGCGGATGGGGTGCAGAACGTATCGTCGAACCGCCGTGTGGGCCAGTACAACCAATCAGCCTTCGGCCAGCGCATGGGCGACAACCTTGGCAAATCGGTCCACCCGGCACGTCCCCCGGCGGCGTCGCCGCCGGCTCTTCCGGTGCTCAAACCGGGCGGCTGACACGCGCATGTCATGAATCGTGTCATCAAAGTGATGCCGTACTGTTATGGATCGCGCCTAAGTTAGCTGTTGGTAGGGACCAAAGACCTTTCGGGTGGACGGGATGGCCGTAACGCGTGGCACTGTCGCGTGGTTCGGTGCCCTGGCCTGCCTCAGCTTCCAATGCCTGGGTACTGAGCAAACGCAGCTCCCCGTGGCGCCTGCAGCGAGCCACGTGACCGATGAACAAATTCGGTTCGACATACCGGCACAATCGCTCGTGACGGCGCTGCGCGCCTATAGCGAAGCCACGGGCCTGGCCGTGCTGATCGATGATCCATTGACCCAGGGTCGTCATTCGCCGGGTGTGCAGGGATTGTTCGATCCGGCCGATGCCCTGCGGGAACTCCTGGCAGGCACGGGGCTGCATGCACAGTACGCGGCGCATGGCGGGTTCACCGTGGTGCCCGATGTACGACCCGGTGCCGAGACCAACCTCAGCTTCGCCGGGTCACCGCCCGAAGACGACCAACAGGACGCTCCTTCCTTCGTCGAGGAAAACTACGCGCGCGAGTTGCAGGCGCGGGTTACCGCAGCCCTGTGCGAATCGGCGAAGACCCGTCCGGGTACGTTCCGCCTGGCGATACAGCTGTGGATTGCGGACACCGGCAGGATCGAGAAGGTCAATCCGCTGGAAACGACCGGCGACGACGGCACCGACCGCGCCATTGCCTCCGCCGTGCGCGGTGTGCGCCTGTCGCCGCCGCCTGCGGCCATGCCGCAACCAGTCACCCTGCTGCTGCGGCCGCGTACACCGGGCAAGGCCGACCCGTGTGCCGGCACGAGCCCCCGCGAGCCTGCCTGACATGCAGCCGACGATGCTCAATCTTTTCATGGAGCACTACCAGTCGTTCGCCGGACGGCTGCGCCGCCGGCGGCTCCCCGATGAATTCGTCAATGACGTGATGCAGGAAACCTTCCTGCGCGTGGAGGGCATGGGTAGTTCCCACCGTGTGGTTCACAACCCCGTGGGCTATCTGTTCCGCATGGCGCTGAACGTGGCAGCCGACCAGCGCAAGGCAGACAGCCGCCTGCTTACCGGCGGCGAGATCGAGGAACTGCTGCATATCGCCGACGACTCGCTCGATCCGGCTTGGGTATTCCGCTCGCGCCAGGAGCTGGGCCAGCTCGAGACGGCCCTGATGGAGCTCACCGTGCGCCAGCGCGCCATCCTGGTGGCGGCACGCGTGGAGGAAACCCCCCAGGCCGATATCGCCCGCCATTTCGGCATCTCCACGCGCATGGTGGGGAAGGAATTGAAGAAGGCACTGGAGCATTGTGGCCGGCGACTGGACCGCAAGGTAACGCAGCGGTTCGGTCCCGGCTCCGGTAAAACGTCTTGACTGGTATGGAAGGTCAACGATTCCACCGGACAACGGACGACGAACTGCGCCGGGAAGCGCAGGCGTGGTTGTTACGCCTGACCTCCGGCCACGCTACGGTGGCTGATGCCCAGGCGTTCCGCGAGTGGTGCGCGCGCAGCCCGGCGCACGCCGAAGCATTTGCACGCACGCGGGTGCTGTGGGAAGAGATGGGCCGCCATGCGCGGAACGTCCAGGAGAGCCCGCAGCGCAGCCGGAAGCAGCCCGCTCGTGATCGTGGCGGTCCGCGCATGAGCCGCCGGGCTTTCATCGGCGGCGCCGTGGCCGCCTCCGCGGCGCTATGGCTGGCGCGGGCGCCCATCGGCGCGTGGCTCGATGCCGATGGCGCGGACCTGCGCACCGCCACAGGCGAACAGCGCCGCGTGGAAGTGGCGCGCGGCGTGGTGGTGGAAATGAATACGCAAACCGCAATCAGGCTGGTGCCTGGCGGTCGCGGCATGACCTTGCTCGAAGGCGAGGCCACCATCACCACCGATCAATGGCTTGCGCAGCCCTTCGCCGTCCAGGCCGGCCATGGCCGGGTGCTTGCGGCGGCGTCGAGCGAGTGCAATGTGCGCTGCCTGGATCGCGGCATCGAAGTGACCTGCCTGGAAGGTTCCACGGAACTGGCCTGCGGCGGCGTGCAAGCCACGATAAAGCCATCGCAGCAGCTCGATTACGACGACCAGGGCCCCGGCGTGGCCGTGGCGGTGAACCCGGAGGTGGCCATGGCGTGGCGCCGCCGGTTGCTGATCTTCGATGACGAACCCCTGTCGGCCGTTATCGACGACATCAATCGCTATCGTCCAGGAAAAATCATCCTGACCAACCGTGAGTTGGCGGCCCGCAAGGTGCACGCCCGTTTCTCGCTCGACCAGATGGCCGACATCGCCACGCTGATCCACGACGCCTACGGCGCTGACATCACCACGTTGCCTGGCGGGGTCATCCTCCTCGGCTAAAGGCCGCGGCAGGTGAATTTTTTATGACAACGGTTCAGTGCGGCGAGCCTGCGTCCGTCTGTTAGACGACAGCGCGTCGATGTCGGCGCGCGAACGAATTGACCATAGGGGAAACGGCGGCGTGAGCAAGCACGGGCGGCGGGTGGGCGTATGAGCGGATGTGTGCCACCGCTGCGCAGGGCAAGACTTAGGCTGTGCGTCAGCATTGGCATGCTGTTGGCCGCGGCATCGGCCACACAGGCACAGCAGGCGCCCGCCGCCGCGGCGCCGGAGACGTTCGACGTCAACGAGTACGTGGTGGACGGCAATACCGCGCTGCCGGCCCTGGACATCGAGACAGCGGTCTACCCGTTCCTGGGTCCTGGCCGATCGATGGGTGACGTCAATGGCGCCCGCGATGCGCTGCAGAAGGTGTACCAGGACCGCGGCTATCAGTCGGTGGTGGTGGACGTGCCGCCGCAAGCGGTGAAGGGCGGCGTGATCCATCTGCAGGTGATGGAGAACACCATCGGCCGCGTGCGCGTGGAAGGCGCGCGCTACCACTCGCCGCAGGCCATTCGCGACGCCGTACCAGCCCTGGCCGAAGGGACCTTGCCGAATTTTCATAACGCGCAAGACCAGCTGACCCAGGTCAACCGCCAGCCCGGCCAGCAGGTGGTGCCGGTACTCAAGCCCGGCACGATGTCGCAGACCATGGATGTCACCCTGAAGGTGGACGACGCCTCGCCCTGGCACGGCAGCGTGGAAGTGAACAACGACCACAGCGTGAACACGCCGGAGCTGCGCACCGTGGGTACCGTGCGCAACGACAACCTGTTTCAAAAGGGTCAGTCAGCCTCGCTCACCTATATCGTGGCGCCGGCCGACCGCCACGCCGCCGAGGTGTATGCAGGTTCGTACCTTGCACCGTTGAACGACACCTGGAGCGTGCTGGGCTCGGCGTACAAATCCAACAGCAATGCGAATATCGTCGGCGGCACCACGGTACTGGGCAAGGGCAACGCCTTCGGTTTCCAGCTGATCGCCACGTTGCCCACGCACGGCGGATTCGCGCAGTCGTTAAACCTGGGCGTAACCCGCAAGCACTTCGACCAGAACATCGGCCTGAACGGCGCCGAGTCGAAATCGCCGATCACCTATATTCCCTTCACCGCCACCTACAACGGGCAGGTGGCGCGGGAGAAATCCACCACCACGTTCTCCATCGGCGCCACGGCAGGCATGCGCGCCGGCGGCAGCGACTCGGCGGAGTTCGACAACCAGCGCTACCAGGCCAAGGCGGACTTCTTCTACCTGAAGGGCGACCTCGGCCACGTGTACACCTTCACCAGCGGCTTCAGCATGGCGCTGCGTGCCAGCGCACAGGCTTCCAATACCTCGCTGGTGTCGAGCGAACAGTTCGCCGCGGGCGGCGACAGTTCCGTGCGCGGCTACCTGGAAGCGGAGGACACCGCCGACCACGGCATGATCGGGTCGGTGGAATTGCGCACCCCGTCGGTGGCGGGGCACCTGGGCAAGCCGATCGACGAGCTGCGTTTCCATGCCTTCGTCGATGCCGCCCATTTGATGCTTTCCAATGCGCTGGCCCAGCCGGTGGACGTGAGCGACCCGAGCCTGGGCGATACACGCCAGACCCGCTTCAACCTGCTGAGCGCAGGACTGGGCACGCGCTTCCAGGTGTTCAACATCATTACCGGCACGCTCGAGTTCGCCTATCCGTTCAAGGACGGCCAGTCCACGCGCGCGCACGACACACGTATCCATTTCAGTCTCAGGGCGGATCTGTAGGCCGCAAGGCCACACCGTACTTTCAGGGGAATACAAGCTATGCGATTTTTGACCTTGGCCTGCCTCATCGTCCTCGCCTGGATGCCCCAGGTGGTTCGCGCCGATACGTCCTGGTGGGATTCCGACTACGCCTATCGCAAGGCGATCACCATCGACAGTACGCCGGCAGGTGGCAACCTGACCCAGGCAACGGGGCGCGTGCCCTTGCTGATTCGCCTGCACTCGGGGAATTTCCAGTTCGATGGCGTGGGTGAGGGCGGCGGTGACATTCGCTTCATCGCTGCCGACGGCAAGACCCCGCTGAACTACCAGATCGAGCGCTTCGATCCGCTGCTGGGCGTGGCGATGATCTGGGTGGATATCCCGGACGTCGGCGCATCCGCGCAGCAGCCGATCTGGATGTACTACGGCAACACCAAGGCGGTGGATGGGGGCAAGGGCAGCGCGGTGTTCGACGCCGACTACAGCCTGGTCTACCACTTCGACGATGCCGCCGGCGCCAGCCCGAAAGACGCAACTGCCTACGCCAACAACGCGCAGCACGGCGCCGTGCGCACCATCGATGGCGTGATCGGCAAGGCCGCCCACCTGGACGGAACCTCGCCGCTGGTACTGCCGGGCAGTGCATCGCTCAATACCACCGACGGCGGCGGCTTCACCTTCAGCACCTGGCTGAAGGTGGACGCGCTACCTACGGCACGTGAGCTGGTCTATGCACGGCGCCAGGATGGCCGCGACCTTCTGGTGGGCCTGGATGCCGGTGGCCTGCCGTTCGTCGAAGTCAATGGCGTGGTCTCGCAGCCCAATGCCACTACCGGTGCCATCAAGGCCGGGCAGTGGACGCACATCGCCGTGACCGCGGCCAACGGGAAAATCCAGCTCTACGTCGACGGCGCGCCCTACGGTGACGTCGCCGCCGCACTGCCGGCCTTCACCGCAGCCGCCACCATCGGCGCGGACGCAGCCACCGATGCGACCGCCGCGGTTACGGCGCCTTTCGTAGGCGACCTGGACGAACTGCGCCTCTCGCGCATCGCCCGCTCGTCCATGGTGGTGCACCTTGATTCTTTCGCCCAGGGTTCTGAAACCAAGCTGGTGCAGTACGGCGAAGACGAGAAGAAATCCGGTTTCGGCTTCGGCTACTTCGGCATCATCGTCAAGTCCGTCACCGCCGATGCGTGGGTGGTGATCGGCATCCTGATGATCATGGGCGTGCTGTCGTGGGTGGTGATGTGGCGCAAGGGCCGCTACGTGTCGGCCATCAGCTCGGCCAACGATCGCTTCCTGGCGCGCTACCACGAGTTGGGCGACGACCTGCTCGGACTATCTGGTTCCGATAGCGCCAACGCCGGTGGACGTCGGGAATTCACCGGTTCATCGCTTTACCACCTCTACGAGACGGGCGCACGCGAAGTGTGGCGTCGCCGCGACAAGAGCGGGCGCGTCGTGATCGCCTCCGAATCGATCGAGGCGATCCGCGCGGCGATGGACGCCACGCTGGTGCGCGAGAACCAGTCGCTGTCCAAGTCGATGGTTCTTCTGACCATCGCGATTTCCGGCGGCCCCTTCCTAGGCCTCCTGGGTACGGTGGTAGGCGTGATGATCACCTTCGCCGCGATTGCCGCCGCGGGCGACGTCAACGTCAACGCCATCGCACCCGGCATCGCCGCCGCATTGCTGGCCACGATTGCCGGCCTGGCCGTCGCGATTCCCGCATTGTTTGGCTACAACTACCTGCTCACCCGCAACAAGAACGTTACCGCGAACATGCAGGTGTTCGTCGATGAATTCGTCACGCGCCTGGCCGAGCTGCATCGCAGCATCGACCAGAAATCCCTGGAAGGCTAAAGGAAGCATCCCATGCGCGCCCAGGACGACGACAAGCCGTACGACGACATCAACATCACGCCCATGCTGGACCTGGCGTACGTGCTGCTGGTGATCTTCATCATCATGACCACGGCCTCGGTGCAGGGCGTGAAGGTCAACCTGCCCAAGGCCAGCGCCTCGGTGAGCCTTTCCAAGGCGCAGACCAAGGCCATCACGGTGTCCGAATCCGGGCAGATTTTCCTGGATGCCTTCCCGGTAACCCTGGACGAACTCGAACAGCGGCTGCGCGCGCAAAAGGCGTCCACGCCCGATTTCCCGGTGATCGTGAAGGGTGACGCCAACGTCCAGTACCAGAAGGTGGTGGACATCCTGGACCTGCTGCGCCGGCTGGACCTCAGCCAGGTGGGCCTGGTCACGGGCAAGCAGTCCACATGACGTCGGGTCCACCCAACTGGGTTGAGCCTTCGCCGCTCGCCAAACGCTGGCAACGCTGGCGTGGCTGGATCGTGCTGCTGATCGTGTTGCTGGTGGCGGGCTTCGCCATCTGGCAACTGGCCGGCAGCCAGGTAGGCGTGCGCCGCTCGGCGCCGCGTATCGCCACCATCACGCCGCTGCCACCGCCGCCTCCGCCGCCGAAGGAAAAGCCGCCGGAGCCGAAGAAGCAGGAAGTGCAGCAGGACCTGCCGCGGCCGAACAGTCCGGCCAAGCCCGTTGAATCGCCCAAGCAGGCACCGGACACGGCCAAGCAGGTCACCATCAATGGTCCCGCGCAGGCTGGCAACGACGCCTTCAACATCGGCGCGGGCGAGGGTGGCGGCATGGTGGGCGCCAATGGCGGCACGGGTGTCGGCGGTGCGTCGTACGACCAGTACCTGGGCTATGCCATCCAGCAGGCCGTGCAGCGCGACGACCGCATCAACCGCCTTGCCTTCGAAGTGCGCGTGGACATCTGGATGGATGCCGACGGGCGGCTGACCCGCGCGCAGCTGGTCAATTCCACCGGCAGTGAAAAAACCGATGCGGCGCTGGCCGATGCCTTGCGCGCGATGCCCGCGGTGGACGTGCCGCCGCCGGCAACCGCGCATTTCCCCTTGCGCGTGCTGATCCGCGGCCGCCGACCCGGCTGATGACCTTCATATGCCCATGAACAGCACACGACTTTTTAAAGTTCCGGAGAACAGCATGACCATGCACAAAGCCCTTCAGCGCTCGCTTCGGTTCGGCGTGCTGTCGGTAGCCATCGGCCTTGCGCTAGGGGCGGCCCCGGTGATGGCGCAGACCTCGCCCTCGCCCAACGCCACGATCAACCTGGTGCGCCTGCTGGTGAAGCGCGGCGTGCTGACCCAGGCCGACGCCGACGGGCTGATTGCGCAGGCCAACGCGGAAGCCGCGCAGGCAGCGCCCGTGGCGGTACCGCCGGCGGACCAGGCTGTCGCTGCCACGGGCCCGGTACATGTGCAGTACGTGCCGCAGGTGGTGCGCAACCAGATCCGCGACGAAGTGAAGCAGGAAGTGATGGCGCAGGCGCGCACCGAGCATTGGGCGCAACCCGATGCCTTGCCCGGCTGGCTCGACCGCATCGCCTGGTCGGGCGACATGCGCTTCCGCGACCAGTTCAACTACTTCGACAAGGGCAATGCCTCGCCCGTGGTCGATTTCGCGGCGCTCAACCGCAAGGGCCCGTACGACCTCAACTCGCTGGTACCGCCGCCGCTGTTGAACACGCTGGAGAACCGTACCAACTCGCTGCGCATCCGCGCACGCTTGAAGGCCGAGATCACGCTTGGCGACACGGTAACCGCAGGTATCGGCCTCGGCAGCGGCGACGACAACGACCCGGTATCGACCACTCAGACCCTGGGCGGTGGCTTCACCAAGAAGAACCTCTGGCTCGATCAGGCCTACCTGACCTGGAAGCCGGCCGACTGGTTCGCCATCACCGGCGGCCGCATGCCCAATCCGTTCATGAGCAGCAACCTGCTCTTCGCCGACGACCTTAATTTCGACGGCCTCGCCAGCAAGTTCAACGTGCCGTTCGGCGACGACTTCAGCGCCTTCGCCACCGCCGGCATGTTCCCGATCGAATACCAGGCGGATGATTTCCCGACCACGCAAAGCCCGAAGGATTCCAGCCGCGACAAGTGGCTGACCGCAGCCCAGGTGGGCGTGAACTGGAAGATCGACGAAGACACCCAGTGGAAGACCGCGCTGGCCTACTACCGTTTCAACGACTTGCGCGGGCAGTTGTCCGCCCCGTGCGCGATCTACCAGGGTGCGGATTTCTGCAGCACCGACAACACCCGCCCGGCCTTCATGCAGAAGGGCAACTCGCTGTTCCTGCTGCGCGACATCATCCCCGATCCGTCCTCGCCCAGCGCTTACGCCCAGCCGCAGTTCGTGGGCCTGGTCTACGACTACCACCTGGCCGATGCCATCACCCAGCTGGACATGCACGTGGCCGGTACGCCGCTTCGCCTGGAAGCTGAGTACGTGCGCAACATGGCTTACCACAGCGCCGATGCCTTCGGCCCGAACATCGGCCTGAACCGGCTGGTGAACAACTTCGGCAGCGGTGATGTCACCGCCGATAGCTACAAAAGCGGCCCGGTCGGCTGGATGCTGCGCACTACGCTGGGCCATCCGCAGCCCACCGAGGCCAACGACTGGAACGTGGTGTTTGGCTACAAGTACCTGCAGCCGGACGCCGTGGTCGATGGTCTGAACGATCCGGACTTCCACCTGGGCGGCACCAACGCCAAGGGCTTCGTGCTTAGCGGCAGCTTTGGCCTGAACAAGTACACATGGCTCTCGGCGCGCTACTTCAATGCCAAGCAGGTATACGGTCCGCCGCTGTCGATCGATGTGATCCAGCTTGAAATGAACGCGCGGTTCTAGGAGGCGATGATGAAGCTTATCCTCCCGCCATTCGCACTCCTGCTGTCGCTGGTGATGGCCGGCAGCGCCGCCGCGCAACCGGCCAGCCTTGAATCGCGCCTGCGCGACCAGCTTCGCCAAGTGCAGGGGCAGATGCAGGACATGCAGGGTCAACAGGCCCAGTTGCAGTCGCGCAATGCGGCGCTCGAAGCCGAGCGCGACGCGGCGAAGAAGGACGCCGAAGCCGCCCGTGCGGAGCTTGCCAACAGCAAGGGTCGCAGCTCCGGCGATGCGCAGGCGCTGGCCGCGGAGCGTTCCCGCCAGCAGGCGTTGCAGGCCACCGCGGATCGCTACAAGAAAGACTACGACCAGTCCGCCACGGCGGCGCGCGCCACCGAGGCCGAACGCAGCCGCCTGGCCGGCCAGCTCGAGCAGGCCACCGCGAAGCTCGATACCTGCGCTGCTAAGAACATCCAGCTCTACGACGTGGGCAAGGAGATCCTCGACGCCTACGAGCACATCGACATGGGCCAGGTAATGTCGGCCCGGCAGCCGTTTGCCGCCAGCTCGCGGGTGCGCCTTGAGAACGCGGCGCAGGCCTTCGGCGACAAGCTTTACGAACAGCGCTTCGACCCGGCCAAGCAGGCTCCGGGGCGCTAATGCATTCAGGCGCGCACCATGGAAGAACATGTACAGCAAGGGCAGCGGCGTGGGCCGCTTGTGGCCTACCGATGAGCGCGCCTGACGCACTGGCCGAGGCGGTACACCAGCTGATCGCCGAGCGGCACCAGCCCAATGCCGACGTGGTGCTGGACCGTTGCTCCCGCGAGGTGCTGGTGAGCTTGCTCGAGTCCCAGACCCACGTGCTCACCGGCCGTACGCGCTACGTGGTGGAAACCAAGCTCCGGCTGCGCCGTGTGGATCACCACACCGAAGAGCTGCCGCCGCTGAAGGTGCTGATGCACGTACTCAATACCTGGTGCATCGAAGGCTGGCGCGCGGCGATCCATCGAGTGCTGGCCGAGCTCGATGCCGGTGAGCTGGCGGCACTGGCCGCGCTTCCGGGCCTGGACCCCGAGGTCGCTTCGATGTCCCGCAACAGTTTGTACCGGGAGGACTGACGGCCATGCCGCACTGTCATCCCATCGCCATAAAACGTGGCACGCCAGCGTCATTACCGTGCGCAGGGACGCGCGCGACCCTTGGTGGCAGGACCGCCGCCGGCTTTCTTATCGATCCATCCAGCGTCTGCAGGACATGCCCATGAGCGCACGTGCATCCCATCCCTCCGCCAACCGCCGCCCGGCGTTGCGCCGACGCGCGCTTGCACAGCTGATCACCCTGGCGCTGGCGGCGGGCAGCATGAGTGCCCATGCCGCGGGGCCACAGGCATTCAGCTCGGCATGGCTGGCGCAGAAGGGTCAACCTGGTACGTCTAACAACGTGACCACGCCGGGCACAGGCGGTGCGAACACGGGTGGTGCGCTGACCCCTGGCAATGCCTTGCTGCAGAAGAACGTGCAGCAGTCGATCACCAACCTGAACAACGCTGCCCAGGCCGTCGCGGCGCAGATGGCCGCGCAGCAGGCTGCGGCCACGCTTGCCAGCAAGGCGCCGTCGAACATTCCCAATGGCCTGGCGACGGGCGGCCTTGCGCCGTCGGCAGGCATCGCCACCGATCCCACGTTGTGGCAGAACGCCAATGCGCCGACGCAGAGCGTGGCCAACGGCCAGACCACGGTGGAAGTAAAGCAGACGGCGGCGAAGGCGATCCTGAATTGGGATAGCTTCAATGTCGGGCGCGATACCACGCTCTATTTCAACCAGAGTGCGGGTAACCAGACCAGTGGTGGGAACCAGTGGATCGTGCTCAACCGCATCGCTGCGGGGGACTTGCCCAGCCAGATACTGGGGCATGTGAAGGCGGAAGGTACGGTTTATCTGCTTAACCGGAATGGGTTCCTGTTTGGCGGCGGGAGTACGGTCGATACGCATTCGTTGCTGGTGTCGTCGCTGGATTTGTTTAGTGCGGATACGGCTACGAGCAATCAGACATTCCTCAACCAGGGCCTTGCCGCGACACCGGATGGTGCAGGCCGCATAGGCATGCTGGTTTCCAACTTCACGGACGGCCAAAAGCACGATGTGGTGATCGAAAAGGGCGCCTCGCTGAACGCGGGTGCCCAGGGCTTCGCGCTGGTGGCCGCACCCAACGTCAGCAATGCGGGTCAGGTAGTGACCGATGATGGACAGGCGATCCTGGTGGCGTCCACCAACGTTGGCTCCACCGGTGCAACCGGCCCACTGGACGTGTTCGCCAGCGCGCTTACATCTGTCGGTTTGGATTACGCGGCCAATCGCGGCACAGCGCTGAACACGGGCCTGGTACAGGCGCGTCGAGGTGGTGTGCAGGTACTTGGCTACAACGTGGACCAGGAAGGCGTGGTTCTGGCCTCCACCAGTATCAGCCACCCGGGCAGCATCGAACTGCGGGCACAGGATTCCAAAGGCAATACCACCGCTGGCGCCAGTGCGTACCCCCGCTCCGGCAACCTGACACTCGGCAATGGCTCGGTCACCACCATCCTGCCGGAGAAGGATGGCACCACCACGTCGTCCAGCCCAAATGCAGACAAGGTCTTTGTCAACGGCACGGTTACGCTCGCTGGCGGCACGGTGACATTCGCCGGAGGCTCACTGTTGGAGGCCCCGGCGGCAACCCTCGATGTCACCGCAATAAGGGACGCTGCCGCTGATCCTGCGCTGCTCCCGTCCACGGCGGGCCGCGTATACCTTGACGACGGCGCAGTAATCGACGTCTCGGGTCTCGCCAATGTCGTGCTGCCGATCTCGGCATTGCTGGTGGACATTCCGCGCATCGGCCAGAACGAACTGGCCAACTCGCCTTTGTTACGCAATAGCTTCCTTTACACGCAAAAAGACATCCTGATCGACAGCAGCCAGTCGGGAAAGCGCGCTGACGGCCTGGACTGGGTCGGCAGCCCCATCCTGAACGTGAGCGGCTATGTCGACAACGTGCCTCGCGACATTTCGCAGATGCTTACGCAAGGCGGGAGTGTCAACCTAAACGGCAATGAAGTGATCGTGCGATCTGGCGCCCAGCTGAAGCTGGACGGCGGCTACCTGGCCTACCAGGCCGGCTGGATAGACACCCCTAATCTGCTCGGCGCGGATGGCCGCATCTACAACATCGCCACCGCCGATCCGCAGATGGACTACGTCGGGTTTGCGGGCCAGTACTCGATTAACCACCCGCGTTGGGGCGTTACGCAAACATACAATTCGCCCATCCTTGCGGGTGCACGCCGCTGGGATGATGGCTTCATAAGCGGCAGTGCGGCGGGCAACCTGACTATCCAGGCCGACGACGCGCTGGTACTCGATGGCGATATTTCAGCCATTGCCTACGTCGGTCGCAATCAGATCGTCAACGGCACGCCACCGGCCCCCGGAGCACTGGAGATTGGCGTGATGCCTGCTTCGGTGACTCGCCGGGCGGATGTCGCCGGTATTCGCTTGCAGCAGTCGTCGCTGGTACTCGACGAACTTGCGCCAGGATTCAGCGCTGATACTCCGTGGGATGTCGCGCTTACGGCGCAGGACGCCACGGCCAACGCCAGCGACAACCTTCGCGACTGGCTGATCGTTCCCACCGATGCCATCGCGCGCGCCGGATTCGGCAGCGTTTCCGTTGTCAACACAGGGCAAATCGTCGAAGCGTCGGGGACGGTGCTGGCGGTCGCGCCGGGCGGGTCGATCAACCTGCAAGGTTCGCGCATCGACGTCCTCGGTACGCTTAGCGCGCCGTCGGGTCAAATCCAGCTCACTACCACCGGGCCGAACGCAGCGGCCGGGTCGACAAACACCGACCTGCAGCTGGGCGCGGACATCACCCTGGGCGATGGTGCGCTTGTCAGCACACGCGGGCTATGGGTGAACGACAGTGGCGCCAGCCCGGATGCCCTTCAGGGCGATCACTACATCAACGGCGGTAGTGTCAGCCTGACGACCAACCAGGCCTATTCGGGTGATTCCAACAACCTCGTCGACGGCACGGGTTCGATCGTTCTGCAGTCTGGTAGCACGATCGATGTTTCGAGCGGCGGTTATGTAGGACCTGATGGGCTGGTCCGCACCAGCAACGGCGTGCCTGAAGGTAGAGGCGGCGATGTATCGCTGGTGACGTATGGCGGGAAGCAGCTTTACGGTATCGAAACCGGGTCGCCTACCAGCCTTCACGGCGGCCGTATCGACATGGACGGCAGCATTCTTGGTTATGGTTTTAGCGGTGGCGGCAATTTCACCCTGCAGGCACCGTCGATCCAGATCGGCGGAGACCCCAATAGCCGACTGACGCCCGATACGCTGTATCTCGACGCTGGATTCTTCGCCGGCAACGGATTCGACAACTACGCGCTGACCGCCATCGCCGACGCGACGATTGCCGCCGGTACTACCGTGCAGGTGCAACGCGACAACTTCCTTCCGGATCTCGATGCGTTGCGTACAGCACCGACCGGCACCGATCTGTATGCAGTTGATGCCGCACATCCGGCTGGCACGTACGCCACGATTGGCAGCCTGGATGCCTTCCACTGCTGGGCAACGCGTGATACAGCGGAAGGGCGTGGCCCAGGCTTCAGCCTTGCTGCCGGCGGCTACCTTACCTGGTTCCGTATCCCCCAGAATTTACAAGCCGGCCCTCCCGTCTATGCTGGGCTAACCGGCGCTTTGCTGATGGATGAAGGCGCTTCGATCAACGTAGATGCCGGCGGCAGCGTCAATCTCTCCAGCGTGCGATCGGTCACTGTGCTGGGTGACGTGACGGCACATGGTGGAGACATCGACGTTTCCACTCTATCTCCAGGCCTTGTACGGCAGGCCGCTATTGGGGAGGTATGGCTCGGTTCGAATGCCTCGCTGGACGCTTCTGGTGTAACGCTGATCGATCCGCTGGCGTCGTCCGTGCGCGACTCGTCGTATGGCGCGCCATTGTTTACGCCCCGCACGGGGACCGTGCTGGCGGGAGGTTCGGTGTCGCTTACCGGTCAGAACGGTTACGTTCTCGCCAGTCAAGGTTCGCGTATCGACGTATCGGGTACGGCAGATCAATTCGACTTGCCCGTGGCCTCGCAGCTGTTTTCGGGTGATTCCCAAGGCTATCTGCGTTCGCCGGTATGGAGCGATGCAGGCAGCATCACGCTCGCCGCGACCACGGGACTGGATGTTGACAGTACGCTTGTCGCCCACGGCGGCGCGCCGTTGGCGGAGGGCGGTTCGTTAACTGTTGAGGCACTGCCCGCCGGCGTCCCTGGATTGCCCGGGCCCGCGGGTATTTTGGTCCGGCAATCGGGCAACACCCTGGATCCCGCCCTCATGCCAGGCGATGTGGTGGAAGCCGGTGGTCCTTCGGGTATCGTGAACTTCGTGGCCGACAGCCTGCATGGTTCCGGCATCACCAGCCTGGATCTTGATAGCCAAAAAGTAATCGGCTTTGCCGGTAATGTGGACATTGATGTCGGTCGCGCATTTACCGCCGAAGCGTTGTCTCTTGTCGCTTTGCCAGCACAAAGCACGAGCCTGACGACGGCTGCTGGTTCCTACGCGCTGGGCAACGGAACAGTACACATCCGTGCGCCTTATGCCAGCTTCACCGGTGGCAACAACGTCTCCGGTGACAGTCCCGCGGCGCGAGCAGGTGACGGAACCCTCGTCGTCGATGCCGACTTCATCGATATCGGCGACAGCCTCAATCTGCAGCAGTGGGCCAACACGACATTTAACGCCAGTGGTGATATTCGGTTCGATGGTGCCCTGCCGGCCGTCAACGGCGTCATCCCGACGGGACTGCTGTTTACCACGGGCGACCTTACTTTCAAGGCTGCCCAGCTGTACCCAGCTACCAACTATCGGTTCGTGATCGATGCCAACGCATCAGGCATCGCCGATGCCAACGGCAACGCGCGCGAGACCACGGTAACCTTCTTGCCCGATGGTGTATCCGATGCCCCCCTATCCGCCGGCGGCGCGCTGCTCGTAAGCGCGGACCATATCGAGCAGGAAGGCAGCATCAAGGTGCCGGCTGGCACCCTGGTTCTTGGCGTGAAGGATCCTTCTGCCGATGCGGCAGCTTTCGGCCTGGACCTTTCGAAATTCCCGCTGGTTGCCACCAAGAGCGTGCATCTTTCCGACGGCAGTCTTACTTCCGTCTCGCTTGATGGCGCCACCGTTCCCTTCGGAACCACCGTCGACGGCACGGAGTGGCGTTATAACGTGGCGGCAGGCACCAATTCCGCGGACCTTACCGCGCCACCATCAGGACAGATCACCATTGGTGGCACGGCCCTCGCTCTGGATAAGGGAGCGGGCATCGACCTTTCCGGCGGCGGCAAGCTTCAGGCCCAGGAATGGGTACCCGGCACAGGCGGCACGCGTGACGTGCTTGCGCAGTACAGCACGGACTTCACGCAGGGCAATGGCTCGGGCACGGCGGTACCGCAATACGCCGATGGCCGCGCGGTCTACGCCATCGTTCCGGGTTATCACGGACCGGTAGCAGCCCATGATGCCTCGATCGAGGCGAATGGAAATACGCCGCCGTTGTTGGGACAGGCGATATATCTATCGGGTGTGCCGGGCTTGCCCGATGGCGTCTACACACTGTTGCCGTCGGGATACGCCACGCTTCCCGGGGCGTTCCGCGTGGTACAGGACACAGGCGCGTCCGCAGGCGTGGCTGGCCGTACGGCGATCCAGCCCGATGGCACCATCAGTGCGGTGGGTTACATGGCTGACGCGCTCAGTGGGGCGCGTTCGGCGCAAACCAGTACGTTCCTCTTGCAGGGCGGCCCGGTGTGGCAGCAGTACTCGCAATACACGCTCTCCGACGCCGATACTTTCTTCGACAACCTGGCCAGCAAGGCGGGTAACGTCGCGCCTCCAACACCGCGCGATGCCGCGCGGCTGGTCCTTTCCGCCGGCAAGACCCTCGACCTTGGCGCCACGCTCACGGCGCAACCGGCCGACGGTGGGCGCAGTTCCCAGGTGGATATTGCCGCCCTGGCGATCCAGGTGCTGGGTGATGGCGAGACGGCGCGCGACGGCTATCTGCAGCTCTCGGCCGATGGCCTGACCCAACTGGGCGCAGGCAGCCTGTTGCTGGGAGGTACGCGCAGCACGGCAGATGACGGTGACCACATTACCAGCGTGGCCGACAGCGTCGTGGTGTCCAACGACGCGGCCCATCCGCTGGCTGGCCAGGAAATCATGCTGGTCGCGCGCGGCACCACCGATAGCGGTGCGGAAGGCGTGCTGGTAGAAAGCGGCGGCGTGATCCAGGCTCGAGGCGACGGAAACGCTTCGAGTACGCATCCGCTGGTGTTCGGCAGCGATCCATCAGTTGACGCCAACGGCGCCACCATTCCCGGCATCAGCGGGGACGGCTCCATGCTGCGCGTTTCGCAGAACGGTGCCGCTACCACCACGCGTTACCAGGTGCCGGGCATGGATGGCGTGGCAGGCACTTCGCAGGGCCGCCTCACCATCGACGCCGGCGCCAACATCGACGGCGGCAGCGCGCTTACCCTCGATGCCACCGGTGCCACGGTGGTCGACCCCACCGCGACGTTCACCGCCAAGGCCATCGATGCCAACAGCAACCTGATCACCTTCGTCGGCAACGATGCGGTGACCGGCCTGGGTGGGCTCGTTATCGGCCCGCAGACGCTGAATCTGTTCCGCGATGCCGATTCCGTCACCCTACGCAGCCGCGGCGCCATCGACTTCGTTGGGAACGTGGATGTCTCGCTCGACAATTCCCTGGAATTAAGCGCGCCGGTGCTCGCCAGCGATGGCGGTCAAGTGACGGTAGAAGCGGGGACCTTGCGCCTGGGCAACACCCTTGGAAGCCAGGACGGCAACTTCGCGGCGGGCTCGGGTGGCTTTACCGCGCAGGCCAACGAGATCGACTTCGGTCCAGGCAATACGACTTTGCAGGGCTTCGGCAGCTTCGTAGCCACCGCGAATCAGGGAATGGTGGGGCAGGGCACGGGCGGCGTCGATTTCGGCAACCTGGACGTGCATTTGCAGACACCGATCCTGATGGCCGACAGCGGCTCCGATACCAGCCTGACCACGACCGGCACCATGACCATTGCCTCAGGCGCAGGTACTGCCCTGCAACGTGATGCGATGGGTGGCGCGCTTGCGCTGCAAGCGGGGAACCTCGCCATCGGCAGCAACCTGCAGGCGGCGGCAGGCAACCTGGACCTTACGGCGACGTCTGGCAATATCGACCTGCTGGCCGGAAGCCGCGTGGATACCGCCGGCGTCAACAAGACTTTCTTCGACACCCAGACCTATGCGCCGGGTGGCGCGCTCACCATCACGGCCAGCCACGGCAATGTGAACCTGCAGCAGGGCGCCTCGCTCGATTTCGCTGGAGCCGCGCAAGGTGGCGATGCCGGCAGCCTCTCGGTAACGGCCGAAGGCTCGGCGACACTCGCTGGACAGATCGATGGCCATGCGGGCGATGGTTACCGCGGCGGCTATTTCAGCCTCGCCTCGGGCACGGCGGTGGACCTGGACAACATCGCAGCCCTGGCGACCAACGCCGGTTTGACGGGCATGGTGAGCGTCACCAGCGGTGCGGGCAACCTGCAGCTTTCGGCCGGCCACGACCTGGTGGCCCAGAAGGTCTATCTCACCGCCAATGGCGGAACTGTACCCAACGCCACCGATGGCAATGTGATCATTGACGGCACCATCGACGCGTCGGCGCCGTCCGGCAGCTACATCGAGCTTTACGGAAAGAGCGGGGTGGATATCGAAGGCACGTTGCGCGCCACCAGTTCGATTGCCGCCCAGCGCGGCGGTGACGTGGTGATCGATACCGACGGCGTGGCCAATGGTTCGTTGAATGCCACCTACGGCTACGAGAACGTGGATGCCACGGGTTCGGGCTTCATCCATCTTGGCTCGAATGCGCTTGTGGATGTCTCGGGCGGCTCCAGCGACCCCTCCACCGGTGGTCATGTGAGTTTCCGGGCGCCGCTGCTCGCCGATGGAGACGTGCGCATCGCCATCGATGGCGGTGGCAAGGCCATTGCCGGTGCGCGACAGGTGGACATCGAGCCGTTTGCGGTGTGGAGCACCAAGGATGCGTACGATGCCACCGATCCGGCGAGCGCCGGCAAGCACTTTGATGGCGTGATCGATCCATCAGGCTGGTATGCCGCCGGTGGTACAGGCGCGCCTGCCCTGGTCGCCGGCAAGTGGGTGGACGCGTCGGGTACCGTGCTGGATGCGCCATCGGACGATGCACAGCTGAAGCAGTACCTTACCAACGACTACTTCATGCCTGATACGGCTAACGCCGATCATCAAACGTTCTACGGGTATGTCGCCGGTGACGCCAGCAAGGGCCCTGGCACGTTGATGGGGTTCGTGGAGCAGCCGGGCTTTAGTTTTGGCGACCGCTTCAGCGGCATCGCCAACGCGGCTGTGCGCCCAGGCATCGAGCTGCGTAATCCGCTGGACGGCAGCAACGGCGGCACCATCTCGGTGCTGACCAACTGGAATCTCGGTGCCGGCGTTACCGGTACCGATGGCACGATCACCTTGGCCTATCGATACCAGGGTCAGGCGCCGATCCTGACTGTGCGCGCCGCCAATGACCTGGATATCCAGGCCAGTATCACCGATGGCTTCTACCAGCAGAATGATGGTGCCGTCCTTGCTGATCCACCGGCGCCGCCGCCGCCGGTAAATGACAATGGCTATTCCGATGCGGTTGCCGCCTATCAGGCCACGCAGCAATATTTGGATGACAACAGTATTTGGAACGGTACGGTTAACCTGAAGAATGGCACCGTGGCCGCCGGTATGACACCGGGTGGCCCGACCATCAGCATCACCAGCGATCCGTACTATCAACCATTGCAGGCGCCCTTGCAGAACCAGAGCGCGAACTACTATGCAAACTATGAGGGATATATCGGCGAGTACGGCGATGCCGACAACCCCAAGTGGGCGGCCCAGTTCGCCCTCATCAACAATTTCACCCAGCGCCACTTCCTTGCTTACAACCCGACAACACTGATCGCACCACAGCCAGCGGCATATAGCAGTTATGCCGACTACGTTGCGGACTACCAGAGCTGGCTGACGGCCAACTTTGCGTTGAATCCGGTGGCCAAGCGGGCCAGTACACCATCCCCCTTGTTGTTGCCGATCGATGCCGATTACGGCCTCTACACCGCGGACTACTCGCAGTACGTCACCGGTCACGCTGCCTATTACACCTATGTGTCGACGAAAGTAGGCAATACTTCCGCGGGTAGCCAGCTTTTCTATGCACCGTTCGCGCCGAAAGCCAATGCCGCTAACGACAACCCGGCCTACGACGCGGCTCTAGCGGCTTACCAGATCACGCAGCAATACCTGGACGACAACAGCATCTGGAATGGCACGGTCAACCTGAAGAATGGCACGGTGGCCAATGGCATGACGCCGGGTGGCCCGACCATCGATATCACCAGCGATCCTTACTACCAGCCATTGCAGGCGCCCTTGCAGAACCAGAGCGCCAACTACTACACCAACTACGAGGGATATATCGGTGAGTACGGCGACGCCGATAATCCAAAGTGGGCGGCTCAGTTCGCCTTGATCAACAATTTCAGTCAGCGTCGTTTCCTTGCCTACAATCCAACGTCACTGGTGGCACCGCAGCCGGCGGCGTACGACAGCTATGCCGATTACGTCACTGCTTACCAAAGCTGGTTGACGGCCAACTTTGCCCTATCGCCGGTGGCCAAGCGGGCCAGCACACCATCACCCTTGCTATTGCCGATCGATGGCGATTACGGGATTTATACCGCGGACTACTCTCAATACATCACCGGCCACGCTGCCTATTACACCTATGTGTCGACGAAAGTCGGCAACACTAGTTCCGGCAGCCAGCTCTTCTATGCGCCGTTCGCGCCGAAGGACGATCCCGCCTCCGCGGGCGGCGGTGGTGACCCGACCACAGTCCCAGTGCCAGCCAGTGCGGCCGATAACAGTCCGTCCAACATGCCTCGCCTGGGTAGCCCGGCATCGCTGGCCTCGGCGACGTTGATGGATGGGCCAAGCAGTTCGTACCGGCTGGTTGCGGGGGCTGATATGGATGCCGTCAATCCACTGGCAGTTAGCTCAGATGGCGTCGGCGACGTCACCCTGGACGGACATTTTGCCGTCGTTGATTCGCTAACCGATCCGAGTGTTGTCACGACGACGAGCCCTTACGCCGGCAAGACTCTTGTATTTCCGACCACCGTGAGAACGGGTACCGGATCCATCGAAGTCTCTGCCGGCAACGATATCCAGTGGCTGGACCAGACGGCGCCGGCCGATATCTATACGGCAGGTACGCCAGTGGCAGGCACTTCCGCAGGAACTGGAGTGAGCGTGCTTCGCCCATCTGAACTGGACCCTGCAAGCGTCAACGTTCCGGATATGTTGGTGACCGGCCTGGTCAATCCCGACCACGCCGGCGATATCTCGCTGTCGGCGGGCGGTGACATCAATAGCATCGCCAATGCCATTGATACCGACGGAAGCATTACCAAGGGAACAAAGGGAGGCAGCATCGAGCAGTTCTGGTGGCCGTGGATGCAGACGGGCAATGCCGCCGATGGCAGCAGTTCGTCGATCAACTTCGGCAACTTTGCGCAGGGTGTCATGAGCGTAGGCGGCAATGTCAGCGTCGACGCCGGTGGCGATATTCGTCAGCTTGCGGTGTCTTTGCCGACCACCTGGATCGCCAATGCTGATCGCACTGCCATCACCACGATAGGGCGCGGCAACCTACAGGTGCATGCCGGCGGCGACATCTTGAGCGGCAACTATTTTGTGTCGAAAGGGACCGCGGATATCGAAGCTGGTGGACAGATCGCCGCCGACTACAACTTCACCGCCAACTTTGGTCCAGGGGGAAGCTCACTGACGACGCCGGTTTCCACCATCCTTGGCATACAGGATGCGCAAGTGGATGTGCGCGCCCGGCTAGGCGCAGACCTCGGCGGTGTGTTCAATCCTTCCTACTATACCCAGCCGGATTTCCTGTTCCTGTTGCCTGCCACGCACGTCGACACGCAGGCTTTGGGTAGTGATTCCTCACTAGTGGTAACCAGTACCGGCGGCAATGTAGCGCTGGGAAGCACATCCGTTCCCGGAGCTCTTTTCAGCCTGGGAGCGGACCTGAGCGGCATTACCAGCCCCGTGCTTCCCTCAACTGTTGAACTTAGCGCGCTGTCGGGCGACATCAATATCTTGAGTGCGGGTGAACTTTATCCCTCTGCCACCGGCAACCTGCAGTTACTTGCCGATGGCTCGATCCAGTTCTCCAGGCAAACGGTGTTCGACCGGTCGCAACCCCAATCCACATCATTTGGCCTGATTGACACTCCGCCTGGGGAAATGCCATCGCCGTTGTCAACGAGCCAGTCTAGTTCCTACATCTCGACGGTAGTGTCATCGACGGTGCAAACGCCACCGTTGGCCCGGACGGACAACACCCCCGTTCGTATCTATGCTTTGAACGGCGATATCGTTGATGGCATCACTGCCCCGAATGGATTCAACTTCGTCTCGCTGGTGCTCTACCCCGCCAAGCAGGCGCTGGTGTATGCCGGGCGGGACATTGCAAACCTTTCGTTCGTTGGCCAACATCTGCACGATGCCGACGTCACGCGGATTGCCGCGGGCCGGGATATCTACGACACCGCTCTGACTGCTGCGCCATGGGATCTCTTTATCCCAGATGGCTATGAGCTTGTGCCGTCGCTATTGCTAGGCGGCCCTGGTAATTTCCTTGTGGAGGCCGGTCGGAACATCGGGCCGCTTGCCAACGAGACCGAAATTACCAGCAGCTCGGTAAATATGGCGGGGAACCTTACCGGCATACAGGCAATCGGCAATCTGTACCAGGCAGCGCTTCCGCACGAAAGTGCTGATGTCAATGTCGCCTTCGGTGTCGGGCCCGGCGTGGCCACGGAGAATTTCATTGCCCGCTACGTGGATAACGCCAACCAGGCTGATGGCCTCGGTGATGCCACGGCTGATCTCGTCGCTTTCATGGAGCAGCGTGTCGCCGGGCAGGTGGTTGATACAGGCCTGGTGGCGGACAAGAAGCAGGTAACCCTGTCGCCTGAACAGGCCCGGGCGCTCTTCGATGCACAGCCGGAATACGTACAAAGGCTGTTCGCCGAGAAAGAGCTGTTCAAGTTCCTGGCTGTCGTTGGCAGCGATTACAACAATGCTTCCAGCCCGTTCTTCAACAAGTACCAGCGCGGTTACGCCGCGATCGATACCTTGTTCCCCGCTTCGTATGGCTACACGGCCAACGGTGCTGGCCAGGGCGGCCTCAACGGGGCAGCCCAGACGGTCGATACCGGCGACCTGGATATCCGCGGCTCCACCATTCAGACCCAGCAAGGTGGTGATGTCACCGTCGTGGGTCCTGGTGGACAGGCCCTGCTTGGCAGCACGTCGGCGCCATCGCAGATCGTCGATGGAGGGGGCAACGTGCTCGCCGGGCCGAACACCATGGGCGTGCTTACGCTCGAGCAGGGCAACATCAACATGTTCACCGACCGCAGCGTGCTGCTGGCACAGAGCCGCATCTTCACCGAGCAAGGTGGCGACCTGGTGATGTGGAGCTCCAATGGCGACATCAACGCCGGCCAGGGTGCGAAGACGTCGTCTGAGATCCCGCCGCCCACCTACCAGTGCACGCTGGAGGCCTGGTGCCGGATCGACGCGCGCGGCGAGGTAAGTGGTGCCGGCATCGCCACGTTGCAGACGGTCGCTGGTGGTCCCGAGGGGGACGTGTTCCTGATAGCCCCGCGAGGCACCGTCGACGCCGGTGACGCCGGTATCCGCGTGGCCGGCAATCTGGTGATTGCCGCGGCCCGCGTGGCGAATGCGGACAATATCCAGGTGAAGGGTGAGGCGATCGGTGTGCCAGTGACCGCGCAGGTAAATGTAGGGGCACTCAATGCCGCCAATGCGGCGGCCAGTGCAGCGTCAAAGGTGGCCGAGGACGTCGCGCGCAAGCAGCAGGACGACGCTCGCGATCGTATGCCGTCGATCATCTCCGTGCAGGTGCTGAGCCAGGGCAACAATGGCGCGAGCGTCGATAGCGGAAGCGACAAGCACGCCTACGATCCGGATAGCCCGGTGCAGGTGATTGGCGCTGGGCGGCTTAGTGCACGCAGGCAGTCGTCATTGACGCAGGCCGAACGTAGTCGCCTGGCCGAGTGACAACTGAGGGCGTCAACCCTTTCATAAATCGCTCGAACTAAATCGCAATTATTTAATTATCCGATTATGCGCATTTGACAATAAAACCTGTTTTTGTGCAGAAATTGTGTAGGTGCCGGAATTGTGTAGGTGATTAATTACAAGGTAAATTTCCCTGATATGAATTCAGTGAAGAGGTTGGCGAATTAGTTGTGAAGTTAATGATTGTCACTGCAGCAACATAATATCGGACACTCCATGGTAATTGGCTGGTTATCCGCGACGCGCATAGTCATCGAGCCTTCAATTCGGGAGGCTTTTATGCAAGGGGATACACCATGATCAATGGACTTTCCATTGGGGATACCCGCATGAAGTTGCTCGCGGGTGCGTTGCTATTCGGTTTTGCCTCGCTCGCCAGCGCACAGAACTCCATCATCGTCGGCGGCGGCGCCACGTTGCCGGCCGCTGGTTACGGCGGTGACACCTCCACCCGCCTGCAGGGACCGCTGCGCGCCGACACCACCGGTGACGGCACGCTGCTGGGCGAGTACGCCAAGACCCAGAGCTCGCCGTCCAACCTGCGCGTTTCCTACTGCCAGACCGGCAGTGGCGGCGGCAAGAACATCCTCGCCGGCAATCAGCTCACGGCATTTGCCGTGAACGCCAACTGCGTCGCCACCCCCAACCCGATCGGCTTCGGTGCCACCTCGCTGGGCGAAACGCTGGCCCAGCCGCATTTCGTGGGTTCCGACTCGCCGCTCAACAGCACGGACCTGTCGAACTACGCCGCTGGCCATACCGGCATCACCGGCGCTCAGCCGGTGCAGATCCCGTCGGTCTCGGGCGCCATTGCCATTGCCTTCAACAAACTTGATACGACCGGCAACCCGGTTGCCTCGCTGGCTCTCAACGAGACGCAGGTGTGCAAGATCTTCTCCGGCGCCATCAAGACCTGGCAGGACCCGGCTCTCGCCTCGGCGCTGCCGTCGGGCGTCTCGGTGACGGGCCCGATCACGATCGTCTATCGTTCGGATGGTAGCGGCACCACCTTCAACTTCACCAACCATCTGTCGAAGGCTTGCGGTGCCACCGCAGCTCCGCCTGTCGGCACTGGCGGCAACGGCGTGGCTACCAAGTTCAAGACGGACCAGACGTTCACCGTTGCCACTGGCGCCACTCCCGCTCCGACTTACTTCAGTTCGTATTCCGCCACGCTTCCGGAGTCGGGCAATCCCGCCGTTGTCAACGGGATCTCGATCACCGACGGCAGCATCGGCTACGCTGAAGCAGCTAACGTTGCTGCAGGCTTCTTGACCTTCGCTACGGTGAACGGTTTCGATCCGAGCAACTATGGCGCTACCACCTTGCCGGTGACCGTGAACTTCGACCAGATCATCACTGGTGTCGACGGCAACGGCCGTCCCACGCTCGCAGCTTCCGGCCTGACCACCCAGTGCATTGGCCTGGTCAATCCGGAAGACTACGCCACTTCGACGACCAACTATCCGATCGTCGCGGTGTCCTACCTGTTGGGCAATGCCAAGTCCAATGGCCTGGATGTGGGCCAAGTGCGTGGCGTGCTGTTCTCGCCATATAACTCGACCGTGAAAGCCCAGGTGAACACCATCGGTGTCGCCGGTGCGGGTCTTTCCTGGCTGAGCATCAACGGTGCAACGCCGGCTGTGATCCAGGCCAAGATCAACTCCTGCGTCAACTAAGCAACAAAGCAGTTTGAAATTGTTGGGATAAGGTAAGCGCGACACTGGTCGCGCAGAGGAGGGCCGCCCCCGGCCCTCCTCTTTTCCTGTCTTGAAACAGCACAATTGGCCGCGTACGCTGAAGGACCCCAGTCGGCGGAGAAGCTTATGCAGCTCACGGTACACGACACCTTCGGCCGGCTTCATTCCATCTTAACGACTGACGCCGATACCCCGCACCCTCGCTGGTTCCTGCAGGACGGAAATCGCGAGTTGGTCCGCTTGGGCGACGATATGTTCATGGTCATCGACCAGCCCAACGCCGCGCCGCTTCGCGTTGTCCATGAGCGTGGATAACCCGGCTTCGATCTGAGCTCGCAGCACTCGGCTAAACGGCCAATGCCCGGCGTGTCGCCCGGGTGATACGTTGCCGTGGCTGGGACTCGGAGAAAGAGGTGGAACTGGCACCTTGGGGGACCTGAGCTATCTGGGCGATCTCGGCCGCGGTTATAGCTAGTCGGGGATAGTCTATGAAAAAGTTACTTTTCAGCGGGATGCTTTTGGCATGCCTGCTGCCCTGCGTTGCCATGGCGCAAAGTGCATTCGACGGTACCTGGAAAATCGACGTCGACAAGGTGAAGGCCTCCACCAAGCCGATGGTCATCACGCTCAAGGATGGCCAATACACATGTGATTGCTCGCCGCCCATCAAGGTTGCGGCGGACGGCATGGATCATCCGGTGACCGGGCATCCACGCATCGAGACGATGTCGGTGAAGGTGGTCGACGACCACACGGTGGTCGAGACTGGAAAGAAGGATGGCAAGACTGTCTACACCGAAACCACCACCATATCGGCGGACGGCAAGACAGCAACCTTTGACGACATCTCCTACCGCCCAGGTTCCGCCGATGCCAGCGTCAAAGGCACGATGACGCGTGTTGCTGCCCCGCCCGCGGGATCGCATGCACTGGCGGGCTCCTGGCGCACCTCGAGCTTCCAGGACGCCTCGGACAACATGCTTACCTACACCTATAAGATCGAAGGCGACACCGTCACCATGAATACCCCGCGCGGTGAGTCGTATACGGCCAAGCTGGGCGGCAAACCGGCACCCTATAAGGGCGACCCAGGCACCGACATGGTCGTCGTCAAGATGGTGGGCAAGGTTTTGCAGGAGACCACGATGATGAGCGGAAAGGAAACCGCCGTATCGAAGATGACGGTATCGGCTGATGGAAAGACCATGACCACGGTCGTGACGGACAAGCCGAGCAATCGCGAAACGACCCTGGTGGCGATGAAGCAATAGGGCAACTCGAGTAGTCGTTTGGAAAGCCCGGCTTTGTGCCGGGCTTTCGCGACGGCGTCGTCGCGATCAGCCGGCAGGCTGCGCCAGGATGGCGTCAAGCAACCCAGGGAAGCGTGCGTTCAATTCAGCGCGACGAAGCGTGTTCTGATGCACCGTACCCGCCCCGCGGGTATGCACCAGGCCCGCGTCACGCAGGATGCGGAAGTGGTGGGACATGCTCGATTTCGGGCGGCCGCCGTCCAGCTCGCCGCAGGTGGCTTCGGTCACGCGATCCAGGTGCCGGACGATTTCCAGTCGGATCGGGTCGCTCAGTGCCTGGAATATCCGCTCCAGGGCGAACTGGTCGGCGGCGGGGTGCTTGTACGGGCGCATAAGACGAATTCTAGGGCATTTGACCTTCTCTCGATAGTTCGAATATTATCGAACTTAAGAATTACCCTCAAGGAATCGTCCCCATGGCTTCCCTGTTCGATCCGTTCAAACTCAAGGGCGTGACCCTGCGTAACCGCATCGCCGTACCGCCGATGTGCCAGTACACCGCCGAAGAGGGTGTGATCAACGACTGGCATCGCGTGCACCTTGCCGGCATCGCACGCGGCGGTGCGGGCCTGCTGATCGTGGAAGCCACGGCGGTGTCGCCGGAAGGCCGCATCACCCCGGGCTGCGCAGGCCTGTGGAACGACGCCCAGGCTGCCGCGTTCGTGCCGGTGGTGCAGGCGATCAAGGCGGCCGGCGCCGTTCCGGGCATCCAGCTCGCCCATGCCGGCCGCAAAGCCAGTGCGAACCGCCCATGGGAAGGCGACGACCATATTGCCGAAGACGACCCGCGCGGCTGGCAGACCATCGCGCCATCGGCTGTCGCCTATGGCGGTGGCTTGTCGAAGCTGCCGCAAGCCATGACCAGGCAGGACATCATCCGCGTCCAGGCGGATTTCGTCGCCGCGGCCAAGCGCGCGCTGGAAGCCGGCTTCGAGTGGCTGGAATTGCACTTCGCCCATGGTTACCTGGGCCAGAGCTTCTTCTCCGCGCATTCCAATCACCGCGACGACCTCTACGGTGGCAGCCTGGAAAACCGCAGCCGCTTCCTGCTTGAAACCGTGGCCGCCGTGCGCGAAGTGTGGCCGGAGCATCTTCCGCTTACCGCGCGTTTTGGCGTGATCGAATACGACGGGCGCGACGAGGAAACCATGGTCGAGTCCATCGAGCTCGCCAAGGGATTCAAGCAACACGGCCTGGACATGCTTGGCGTGAGCGTCGGCTTCTCCACTCCATCGGCCAATATTCCCTGGGGCCCTGCATTCCTGGGTCCCATCGCCGAACGAGTGCGCAACGAGTCGGGACTTCCCGTGTCGTCGGCGTGGGGCTTCGGTACGCCCGAGCTCGCACAGCAGGCGGTGCAGGCAGGGCAGCTCGATCTGGTGATGGTGGGGCGAGGCCATCTGGCTGATCCGCACTGGCCGTACCAGGCCGCGCGCGCGTTGGGCGTGGCGCGTCCGTCGTGGACGTTGCCGGCGCCGTATGCGCACTGGCTGGAGCGTTACGCGGCTTGAATCGGCGGTTGGCATGCGGCCCGTTCGGTACGCCGGACGGGTTGCGTTACTTGGGCTGCCAGTAGACTGGCATCATCGTGTTAGCCATGCCGTCATTTCGCCTATGAAGAACGTCCGCTCTACCGCTTCTATCGCTTGCTACCTGGTACTTGCCTGTTTGTCGGCTTGCCTGCCGGCAGCGGCATTCGGCCAGGCGTTGGCGGGGAATGACTCCGGTCCGGTGTATGGCGCGGAACTTCAAGGCTTCGACTATCAGTACCCCATTTCGTACTACACGTTCCAGTCGCAACGGCAAGAACTCAAAATGGCCTACATGGATGTTGCGCCGGATGCGGGGACCGCGAACGGGCGTACGGCCGTATTGCTGCATGGTAAGAATTACTGCTCCGCTACCTGGGGCGAAACCATCAAGGTACTGGCCAAGGCCGGTTACCGCGTGATCGCCATCGATCAGGTTGGCTTTTGCAAATCGAGCAAACCTCGCAGTTACCAGTTCAGCTTCCAGCAACTGGCGAAGAACACCAACGACCTGTTGCACTCGCTCGACATACACGTCGCCACCATCATCGGCCATTCCACGGGCGGGATGCTTGGCATTCGTTACGCCCTGACCTACCCACGTGAAACCGGGCAGCTAGTGTTGGTGAATCCGATCGGCCTGGAAGATTGGAAGGCCAAGGGCGTGCCGCCCATATCGGTAGACCAGTGGTACCAGCGGGAGCTTGGCACCACGGCCGAGCGCATCCGTACTTACGAGAAAAACACGTACTTCGCAGGCCAATGGCGCGCTGATTACGATCGCTGGGTGCAGATGCTGGCGGGCATGTATCGCGGCCCCGGGAAAGAAGTGGTGGCGTGGAACTCCGCCTTGCTCTACGACATGATCCTGACCCAGCCCGTGGTCTACGAGTTCCCGCAGCTGAAGGTTCGCGCCCTGCTGATGATCGGCGACAAGGACAACACGGCCATCGGCAAGGAATTCGCTCCGGAAGACAAACGTTCCTCGCTGGGGAATTATCCGCAGCTGGCCCGCGCGGCCGTTGCGGCTATTCCAGGAGCGAAGCTCGTGGAGTTTCCCGATGCTGGGCATGCGCCACAGCTACAGGATCCAGATGCCTTCCATGCGGCGCTGTTGCGGGGGATGGGAGACTTGTAGCACTGACGCAACATCCCGCGGCCTTGGCATGATGGATGCCATGGAATCAGCCCTCATAGAGCTGCTGCGTAAAAGACGGTCGCGCCTGATGAAGGCGTACGTCATTCACGTCATCTGGTTCTTGTTGATGTGCGCATTGGGGGCCGCGGACGTTGGGCGGACTGGAGTGCTCACGGCGCTATTGTTTACGTTGGTCACCGTGCCCCCGGTCCTGCTCTATACCTTGCTTGTGCACAACACCTGTCGCGCTATTGATCCGCGATCACGAAGTGCCGGCATCGTTCTCATCGTGTTGTTCACCATCTTCCTGACCCCATTCGAATCGGGGCTGATCCTTCCCGCAAGGAATCTGCTGATATCCCGTCGTATTCTTCGTGAATGGGAACGTTGCCACTTCAAACCGGAGGCTTCCATGTCAATGGCGTTGGTAGGTCTTACACCGCTAATACAAGTATTCGATATGACCACGTCGCTGGAGTTCTATCGGGACAAGCTCGGTTTCGAAGTGGTCTCTGCGTCGCCTGTTGTCGAGACGCCGGAAGGAAGGTTCTCCCACTGGATGTGGTTGCGCTCGGGAAGTGTCGACCTGATGCTCAACACGGCTTACGATTCTGGTGAAAGGCCAGGTGCACCCGACGCCTTCCGCATGGCCGCGCACGGCGACACGTGTCTGTATATCGGCTGCTCCGATCTTGACGGCGCCTATGCGTCGCTCAAGCAGGCAGGCTTGAAGATCGATCCGCTGGCGATGGCTTCCTACGGCCTGAGGCAGTTCAGCCTGCGTGATCCGGACAACTTCCAACTTGTGTTCCAGCAGGTTGGTTAGGAGAAACCCATGCTCGTTGAGTCCTGTATGCCTGTCGTTCCGACTGATTCGTTATCGCCGATGATCGGGCAGGAAGATTGAGCAAGCTGCGATAGAAAGCGCTGCTCAAGTTTGAGACGCTTACTATCGACTGCCAGCGTCGCGGACGGCACCATTGCAGGGTTACCTCTGTCGAGGTAACCGGGTTTCGAAAGCCCGCTTGTTAAACGACTGGCGCCGCGAACAATTCGCGGCGCCCGTGCGTCGCTTATGGCGGCGTGTCGGTGCGGGCTTTGCCCAAGCCGTTTCGTTTACGCGGTATTTCGAGCCCGGCACGCCGCCACCTCCCTCTTGGGAGGTGGCCACGCCCCCCGGAGCATCAATGCCAATCACGGACGAAAAAGAGTTCCACACCCTTGTCGGCGAAATCATGGTGTGGTCCGCACGCGTGGAATCTTGCCTTGAAGCGTGCATCGCCGCCTGCCTGCCCGGTAATACGGTTGAATTCTCACAGCCGGTACTAAGGCGGCTGAACTTCACCAATCAACTGGCGACCCTGCGTGAAGTGTCGCTGCTTCTATACGACCGGCACGATCCCACCCTGGTGGAGTTCCGTCGCTGGCTGCGCCGCCTGGGCAGAATTCGGGTCCGCAGGAACGACCTGGTCCACCACGTTCTGCGGGTAGAGCGCTCGCCCGAGGAATTCGGGCGTTGGAAGTCGGAAGTCGCGCTCATGCGCGAAGCGTGTGTCGAGGCGCCGGCATGGGTTGACGTGTTCGAGGCGCGGATGGCGACCACGCGCGAGTCGGAACTACCGCTCTAGTGCGATTTGTGTGGCATCTTCCAGCAAGGCAACAAATGCCCGCGCTGTCTCGGGAATGTATGCCGCAGACGGATACACGGCATGAACCTCAAGCGGCGGGTAGCGAAAGTTGGGCATGACGGGAACCAACGAACCTCGCGCCACCGCCTCGCGCACCAGCGGTCGTTGCACGCCGCCAATGCCTATGCCTGCCTCGATAGCCTGGATCAGCACAAAGGTATTGTTGGCCGCAAAGCAGGTCGGCACTCGCACGGTGACTGGCCCGCTCTTTCCCAGAAGCGTGATGTCGTCGCCATTGGCCAGCCAGCTGAAGCGCACGTGCGGATGCGTGGCAAGGCTCTCTGGGGTTTCCGGCAGCCCATGCTTCTGCGCGTAGATAGGGGAAGCGACCAACATGCGATCGAGGGTGCCCAGGCGTTTCGCCACCAGCATCGAAGGGGCGAGTAGCCCCAGCCGAATGGCAACGTCCACGCCTTCCCCGACGAGGTCGGCAATCCGGTCATCCAGAAGCACCTCTACGCGTACGTCGGGATGCCGCAACTGGAAGTCGATCGCCACGCCGGCCACGACATGCCGCCCAAGACCGGTAGGTGCCTGCACGCGGAGCGATCCTTTCAACCCACCGCCCACGTTTGTCTTCAGCCCCGCCTCGGACGCATCCACCAGCGCCAGGATGTTCTTCGCCTGTCGGTAGTAATCCTCGCCGGCCGCCGTTGCAGTGACCCGTCGCGTGGTCCGATGTAGCAGGCGGCTACCGAGGTGCTTTTCCAATGCGGCCATCTGCTGGCTCACCGCAGGTTGACTCAAGCCCAGGTCGCGGGCCGCTGCCGAGAGTGATCCAAGCTCCACGACGCGCACGAAGGTTTGCAGGGCAGCAAGGCGGTCCATGGCGGGTCCTTGGTCATAAGCATTACTTATTAATGTAATCGATAATTACCGGCTTCTGCTGCTTATGACGAATACGCATCATAGGTCCATCCATAAGGAGGGCGGTGCGATGGCAGAACAGAAGGTGGCGTTGGTAGCGGGCGCGAACGGCGTGGTTGGGCGGCGATTGGTCGAGGAATTGGCCACGCTCGACGACTGGCGTGTGATTGGCCTGGGCCGGCGCGCTAATGCGCCGATCCCTGGCGTGCAGATGCTCGGCGTGGATCTGCTCGACACCGCCGAGGTTGCCCGCGTGCTTGGCCCGCATCTTGAGGTGACGCATCTTTTCCATGCGGCCTATCAGGACCGACCCACCTGGGCGGAACTGGTGCCGCCGAACGTAGCCATGCTGGACAACGTGCTTGGCGCGATCACCGGACCCGCGTTGCGTCATGTGAGCCTGATGCAGGGCTACAAGGTGTATGGCGGGCACCTGGGTCCGTTCAAGACACCCGCCCGCGAAACCGATCCGTACTTCATGCCGCCGGAATTCATGGTGGACCAGCAGCGTCTGCTGGAAGCCAGGCAGCAAGGGCAGCCGTGGTCGTGGTCCGCGATGCGTCCAGCGGTGGTTGGTGGCGCGGCCCTGGGCAATCCGCTGAACCTGGTGGTGGCCATCGCGGTCTACGCGAGCCTGTCGAAGGAAGCGGGGCTACCGCTGCGGTTCCCGGGCAAGCCTGGCGCCTACGACAAGATCGTGGAGATGACCGATGCCGGCTTGCTGGCGCGGGCCACGATCTGGGCCGCCACCGATCCGGGGTCGGAGAACCAGGCGTACAACATCAACAACGGCGATGTCTTCCGCTGGAGCGAGATGTGGCCGTTGATCGCTCGTTACTTCGACATGGACGTAGCACCGCCCTTGCCGTTGCAGTTGACCACGGTGATGGCCGACAAGGAAACCGCGTGGCAAGCGATGCAGCAACGTCACGGGCTGGCGCCGATACCCTACAAAGACGTCTCGTCCTGGCCGTTTGCTGACTTCGTCTGGTCGTGGGATTACGACATGTTCGCCGATGGCAGCAAGGCCAGGCGACATGGCTTCGTCGAGCACGTGCAGACATCCGCCATGTTGTTCGCCCAGTTCGATCAGCTGCGGGCGGCGGGTGTTATTCCTTAGTTGAGGTTGGTTCCGCTACCAACTCTCTTCAGCCACCAGAGGGCACGTCGCACTATGGCGACTGCTTGATCCGGGCTCCATACGAAGGTCGCCACGCTCCGCGGGGGCATTGCGTATTCGAAACGGGTCTTGCCCTCCGCCACCGAAACGCGACGCACGTCCTCATTGCTGTTCACCATCACCAGCACGATCGACCCGTCGGACACATTCTGGAATGCCACGTTGTCGAGGCCCTTGTCGGTGGCCGTGGAGTTCACCCGGACGGCGCCGGGCAACACGAAGCGGCTGAAGTGCGCTATGGCGTAGTACTCGTCGTTGCGGCTCACCGCCCCGGTGCTAGAGTCGATCGTGATCAGTCCCCTGCAAAGGGCGCATCCGCCAAAATGCGGGCCGTAATTCTCGTCGAGCGCCAGGTTCCAATACACGACGGCGCGGGCCCACTGCCTGATACCGGCGATCAAGAGATCCCGGGAAAACCAGATCAGTTCGCCGTTGATGCCCGACGCCCAGTCGCCGCCGGAGCACTCGGTGATATAGACATCTTTGTCGGGGAACTGGCGATGTACGTTGCCCTGCGCACGAGGGTTGCCTTCATAGCAGTGCCAGGCCACGCCATCGATATAGCGGGCAGCATCCGGGTTGGACAGCACGCTGGTCGGCTGCTCGGGATGGTTCCAATTGTGGTCCCACTCCAGGATACGTGTGGCCGACTTTCGTTTGGCCAGTTTCGGGCCCAGGTACTGGGCAACGATGCGCGCCCGCTGGTCAGCGGATAACCGCATGCCCGGATAAGTGATCGGCTCGAAGTTGGGCTCGTTCTGCAAGGTCAGGGCGAAGATCGGGATGCCGTAGTTTCGGACGGCGTCGAGATACTTGACGAGATAATCCGCATATGCGCTTTCGTATTGCTCTAGCAAGGTCCCGCCAAGCAGGTTTCCGCTGTCCTTCATCCACGCCGGCGCCGTCCATGACGAGGCGATGATGCGTATTTCAGGATCGATGGAAAGGACTTCGCGCACCGTCGGCAGCAGGTAGGCCTTGTTGGGCGCGATATTGAAGTGTTCAAGCTGCGGATCGACCTGCCCAAAAGGCAGGTCATCCATGGTGTAGACATCCAGCGAAAAGTCCGATGAACCGATGGTCAGCCGCATCATGTTCAGGTCGAGATTGGGCGGCGGCCCATACAGCTCGTGCAACAACTCAGCGCGCTGTGGCGCATTGAGCTTGTTCTGGAGCAGCCACGCGGACGAGTCCGTCATCGCCGCCCCGAAGCCCTCCATCGTCTGATACGTCTTCTGGACGTCGATGACCACATCGGCCGGCGTCGAGCCGCGAGCGCTCATGGCGATGTCGGGCTGCTGCAGCAGTTTCAGCTTGCGATCGGCCGTACTCAGCCACAGCTCGACGTTGGGCATGGTCGGCGCCTTCGCGGGGGCGGCTTTGAGCCCCGGAGTGGTGCGCTCAATACGCAACGCATAAAGAGCAGCCACGCTGACCAGGACGAGCAAGGCGACGAGGGGAGCGGCGGCCCACCAGGACCCCGGTCTGCGCTCATCCATGGCGCGCGCAAAGCCCTTCGCTGATGTTGCATTGCACCGGGATCATGTTCCCAAGAGTAGGCCCGACACCATTCTTGCATAGCGACCCTTCCATCGGAAATGATGGCATTGGGCTGGGCCCAGGCAAGCGGTTCCGGCCGGAGTGCTGTCGGGTTACCCTGAACCGGGTCTGCGAGTTGTCGCGGTGGGGGCTGGATATGCAGATATCGAATGTGATTGCTCAGCTACGTACAACGGATATCTCGGCGTCGATTGATTTCTACACCACAAAACTCGGGCTGACCCTGGGATTCCGCTACCAGGATTTCTATGCAGGTATTTGCGCCGGAAATCAGATGTTCCATCTAAAACTCGTCGACGAGATGGACCCTTCCATACCATTCGTGGACGACAACGAACACTTTCACCTCTATCTGCAAATCGATGACGTCTCAGTCTTTGCGGCGATGTTGAAAAGCAAAGGAGTGAACTTCGTCAAGGACGTGCACGAAACCCCATGGGGAACCAGGGAGTTCGTCATAAAGGATAATCAAGGACATACGTTGTACTTCGGTCAAGTCGAAGATGAAGGAAAGGCATCGAAAAATTGAGACGGGAGGCGGTACGTGTACATCAAACCGAGCCGGCCTTGAACACGAAGACACATGTCGTCACGGTTCATCGGGCCTCTCTAACTGGGGTTGAGGCGATATCGCTCCGAAGCGAGCATGTCTTTCCACGCCACGCGCATGACCACTACGGGATTGGCGTGATGAGTGAGGGTGCTCAGAAATCCTGGAGCGTTGTGGGAGCGGTGGAGGCCGGCAAGGGTGACGTCATCATGGTCAATCCTGGTGAAATGCATGATGGCTCGCCAATCCAGGGGCCACGAGCCTGGCACATCGTCTATTTTGATCCGGACCTGCTCAGCCACGAACTTGCCGATGATGAACGCGGGACCGACGTAGTATTCAACCCCGTCGCGAACGATCAGGCCTTGGCAGGCAAAGTCACGGCACTGCTCCACGCCATCCAGTTCAGCGAGCCTCATGAGGCTGAAGAAAGTCTGCTTACTTGCATGCTGCACATTCTGCAGCAGCATCGACTCAGCGGTTCAAGCAAGACAGATAAGTCGCCGCCGGTAGCACGTGCCATCGAGTGGATAGAGGCGGAGCCCGATATCAATCAGCCTTTGTCGGCGCTGGCGGCGGCAAGTGACATGAGCCGCTTTCAGCTGATTCGCGGTTTCATCCGGGATGTGGGTACGACGCCGCACGCTTACCGCATGCAGTATCGCGTGCGACTTGCGCGCCGGCATCTCCTGCAGGGCCGCCCCATCGCCGAAACAGCGCAGCTGATGGGCTTTGCCGATCAAAGTCATCTTACCCGTGCCTTCCTTCGTCAGTTTGGCGTGGCGCCGGGACGATACCTGGCAGCGCGTTAGCCTGTCCGCAATATTCTTCAAGACGGCCTGAAGGCCAAATTGCGATGGTCTAGCCTTCCCAAAGGAAGGCATTGACCGATGAGTATCGGATTCCTCCTCACCTCGCTCCTGGTGGTGGCATCTCCCGGAACGGGCGTGCTCTATACCGTTTCAATGGGGTTATCCCGTGGAGCCCGCGCGAGCATGGTTGCGGCCGCCGGGTGCACGCTTGGCATCGTGCCTCACCTGGCGATAGCCATTCTGGGCGCCGCGTTGGCATTCCAGGCCAACGCGTTTGCCTTCCAACTACTTAAATACTGCGGTGCAGCCTATCTACTGTATATGGCTTGGAACACATGGCGAGATCGCAGTACGTTTGAGCCCGACCAGCAGGTTGCTGCCAAGTCATCCTATAAGATCGTCATGTCAGCCATTGCGCTAAACCTTCTCAATCCAAAACTGCCGATTTTCTTTTTGGCGTTTCTCCCACAGTTCATCGCGAAGAACGACAGCCACATGTTCGTTCGTTTGCTCGAGCTCAGCGCCATCTTCATGTTGATGACGTTGCTTGTCTTCGCGTTGTATGGCGTATTCGCCTCGTCGATGCGTGCGTACGTGCTTGGCCGTTCGCAAGTTACAACATGGCTGCGCCGGGCCTTTGCCTTGGGGTTCGTCGGCTTGAGCTTGAAGTTGATCCTCTAGGGCGGCTTCGCGGCCTCAGTCGTTCAGGCGCAGCGGGCTTGAATCCAATGAGAGGGGTCGGTGCATCTAAGGGATAGATACCGCCATGTTGGCCGGTGCCCCAGAGAGCCCCATGATCGACCGCTTTCCCCCCGCCAGGATTGCCAATTGCGTGCTCCGGCCCGCTCCCCTGTGGGTCTGCGTTGCGCTCCTTTGCACCGCGACGTCGTCCATGGCTGCTGAGCTCAAGCACGTTCAACTGCCGGACACCCCGGTTGGCCGGCTCGCCGGTGAGTTGATCCATCACGCCAATACCGACACCCCTGAGCGGATCCAGCAATGGGCGCCCACGATTCTGTCGGCATCCATGCCTCACGACGACCAGGCGGCGTTTGTTGCTGACCTGGCCTCGGCAGCACGTGACGGCGGTGGCCTGGAGGTGTTCGATGTGCGCACGGACCCGCATCAGCCGGGCTTGCTGGAAGTAGCCGTGCAAACGCGGCGCGGTGGGCAGCGGGCCTTATTCCCCCTGGTCGCCGATTCCGCGCAACCCGATCAACTCGCGCAAGCCGCCTTGTTTCCCATGGACGACCCAGGGCTTTATGAAGGTTGGCCCAAGTCGGCGGTAACGCACGTTGAGATGGGGCAGGTGATTCACGCAGCCCTTGATCGGCTGGTGAAAACGAAGGACTTCTCCGGCTGCGTGACAGTGCGCGACGGCGGTGACTCCGTGTTCAACGAATGCCGCGGCTTGGCCGAACGCCGCTTCAACGTGCCAGCGGATGGCCAGACCCGGTTCCATATCGGATCCATGGACAAGATGTTCACCGGCGTCGCCATTGCCCAATTGGTCGAGGCGGGCAAGCTTTCATGGGATGACACGCTGGCCAAGCGCGTTCCGGAGTATCCCGACCAGGAGGCCGCGAAAAAGATCACCGTCTGGGAACTGCTGCGCCATACCGCAGGCATGGGTGACTTCCTGGTGCCGGAATATCTAGAGCACAGCGAGCGCTTCATCAACCCCGTGGACTACCTGAGCCTTATTGCGCGCCAGCCACTGGTGAGCCAGCCCGGCAAGCAATGGATCTACAGCAACGCCGGCTACATGCTGCTGGGTCGCATCATCGAGAACGTTTCCGGCGAAAGCTACTTCAACTACATCCAGCGCCATGTCTTTGCACCTGCGCATATGGACTCCAGCGGTTTCGATGGGCTGGACGAGATCGTTCCCGCGTTGGCCGTTGGCTACTACCACGACGGTCTGTTCTCCAGCACGTGGAAGGCCGACTGGTTGAAGCTTGGCTACAAGGGCGGCCCGGCGGGTGGCGGCTACTCGAACAATACCGACCTGCTGCGGTTTGCCACGGCGCTGCGTGAAGGCAAGCTGGTGGGGTCCGCCACCCTGGTGAAGATGTTCGACGATGAAACGCCCGCTGGCCCCGGCGGCTATGCGGCTGGATTCGGCGACCGGCTCTCGCATGATCGCCACATCCGCGGCCACTCCGGCGGAATCGAGGGGACCACCGCGAACCTGCAGATGGTCTGGGAAACCGGTGCGGCCGTGGCCTTGACCAGTAACCAAGGGCCATCGGACAACTGGATGCTTGCCGAACACATTGCCGACCTGCTGGCCGCCGAGGGCGCGAAACGCTAAGTTCCAAAAACGCGCCGCCTTACCACCTTTCATCTGGAGCAAGACCATGGAATATCTTTTCATACCCCTCATCGTGATGCTGGCGCCCGTGCTCATCGTGTTTATCGTTCTGCGCTATCGCTACCGGCAGGCGCAGGAACGTTACCGTACGCTGCTGCAGCTGGCCGACAAGGGCGTTGAGCTGCCGGCGCAGCTTTTGCTGGAATCGCAAGGGGCTGGCGATGAGCGCAGACGGGGGTTGGTGCTGATCGGCGGCGGCCTGGGGCTGATGGCGATGTTCCTGACTTTGCCGGGTCAACTCGACAATGGCCTGGGCATCAGTCACTTGTGGGGCATTGGCCTGCTGCCGCTGATGACCGGCCTGGGTTACCTCGCCAGCTGGTGGTTGAATGGGCGAGGGGACGTGCGTGGCTGATAGCGCCGAAGAGGCGCGTATCGACCAGGCGCTGGTCACACGCATACGGTTGGGCGGCGATCAAGGTGCATTTGAGCAACTTGTGCGTCGCCACCAAGGCATGATCCGCGCGCAATTGCGTCGGCTGCTGCACGGCGACGAGGCTGCGGCGGACGACCTGGCGCAGGAGACATTCATGCTGGCCTGGCGAAAGCTGAATCAGTTTCGCGGTGAAGCGCGCTTTTCCAGCTGGCTCTACCGCATTGCCTATACCTGCTTCCTCCAGGCACGCCGAGGTCCCGCGCGGCACGAAGGCATCGACGACGAGACGATGGAGCAACTACAGGCGCCGTCCCGTGCGATCGACCTGCAACTGGACCTCGAGCGCGCCATGCAGCGCTTGTCCGCAGCCGAGCAAGTGGTACTGCTTCATTGTTCGCAACTGGGCCTGAGCCATGACGAGGCCGCCTATGTACTGGGGATGCCTCTTGGTACGGTGAAGACCCATGCGACGCGTGGCAAGGCAAAATTGAAGACATGGTTGGCAGCATGGCGCGACGTCGCCAGCACGGAGAAATTCTCATGAACGAACCGCATGACGAAGAGATCGATGCACTTCTGCGCAGGCAATTCGAAGGCCCCGTGGCGGACAACGGCTTCAGCGATCGGGTAGTGCGGCAACTGCCGCCACGCCGCCGCCGCGCCGCCTGGCCTTTGCGCTTGGGTGGGCTCGCAGGAGCGATGGCTTGCTGGTTGAGCCTGACGAACGTGCCGATGCTGCAGATGGGCTGGAGGGACTCGCTCGCCGGCCAGCTATCGGTGCCTGCCATCGGCACGTGGCTGGCCATGGCCGTCCTGGCACTGCTGGCTTTAGGATGGAGCTTGGCCGAGAGTGGGAAGCGGTGAAAGCGTTAAAAGCGGAATTTCTCTCTGACCACGAGCGAACGCTGGCCGCTCAATGCTGCACCGAATAGTTCATCCGCGAGAGATCCTCCAGCAACGTTGGCCCCGTCGGATGCCAGCCCAGCGCCTTCTGCGTCCAGTCACTCGAAGCCAGCATATCCAGGCCGACAAACGCGCCAAGCCACCCGAAGTGTTCAGCGGCCTCGCTCGCTGCGATCGACTTCACCGGTAGGCCCATGCCCTTGCCGAGTACCTCAGCGATATCACGGGCAGGGACGCCTTGCTCGGCGACGGCGTGATAGCGCGTGCCCGGTTTGCAGTATTCGATGGCAAGTCGGTAGAGCCGGGCAACATCCAGTACATGCGCAGCTGGCCAGCGGTTCTGGCCGTCGCCGAAGTAGGCGGACACGCCTTTCTCGCGGGCCACCGCGATCAATGGACTGATCAACCCCTGGCGGAAGGTGTCGTGCACCTGCGGGAGCCGCACGACCGACACGGCGACGCCGGCATCCAGCTGCTCGGCGCCTTCAAGCTCCGACGCTTTCCGTGGATTGGGATGTTCGGTATTGAACACGTCTTCGGTGGCGGGCTTGCCCGGCACGGAGCCCATGCCCGTACCCGAGGTGATCAGCAGCGGGCGGTTGGAACCACGCAATGCCGAACCGATGGCCTTGATCGCCTGGCGATCCTTCTCGCAGTTGGCCGCGAAGTTCGCGAAGTTGTGGTCGAAGGCGGTGTGGATCACGGCATCGGCCTTGGCGGCGCCGTCGCGAAGGGTGTTCGGTTCCTCCAGTGAGCCACGATGTACGTCGACGCCGGCGGCTTCGAGCGCCCTCGCGCCGTCGTCCGATCGCGTCACGCCAAGCACGGTGTGCCCAGCCGCAAGCAGCTCCGGAATGATCTTCGAGCCGATGAAGCCGGTCGCGCCGGTAAGGAAAATGCGCATGGGGAGATTCCGCTGATGGTGGTTGAAGCCACCATAGCGCTGACTTCATACTGGTAAAGTAGTGACGTTATCGTGGTATAGAAACCAACAGGATCGCCATGTCCATCCCCGCCGGAAACATGCTCGGAGCCTATCTCCGCGATCGACGCACCCGACTCGATCCCGCAGCCTTCGGATTCACCGGCGGCCGCCGGCGAACGCCGGGACTGCGCCGGGAGGAAGTCGCCCAGCGCGCCAACATCAGCCCCACCTGGTACACCTGGCTGGAGCAAGGGCGCGGCGGCGCGCCGTCGGCGGATGTGCTCAACCGCATCGCCGAAGGGCTGATGCTGACGGAGCCGGAACGCGAACACCTCTTCATGATCGGGCTGGGCCATCCGCCGGAGGTGCATTTCAAACCCACCGAAGGCGTCTCGCCGCGTCTTCAGCGCGTGCTCGATGCATTCGAAGTCGGTCCGGCGATCATCAAGAACGCCTTATGGGATGTCGTGGCCTGGAATCGCGCCGCGGCAGCGCTGCTCACCGACTACGGCAAGCTGCCTCCCGCTGAGCGGAATATCCTGCGACTGATCTTTTCCAATGCCCGGATACGCGCCGCGCAGCAGGACTGGCATGCCATGGCGCGCTTCGTGGTGGGTGCGTTTCGTGCGGATGCCGCGCGCGCGGGCGCCGTCGCAGAGATCGGCCAGTTCGTGGAGGAGATGTCTGCCCTGAGCCCTGAGTTCAAGGAGATGTGGCTCGCCAATGACGTGCACGCGTATGGCGAGGGGACGAAGCGGTTACACCATTCAGAGTTGGGCGTACTGGATATGGAGTTTTCCGCGTTTTCCGTGGATGGGCGGCCGGATCTGGGGATGATCGTGTATCACCCGGTAACGAGTGGGGATGCAGAGCGGATTCGGGAGTACGTTGGGTCTCGCCCGTCGTCGCGAAGTTGAGTTCGTCCCCAATAAATTCCCTAGTGACAACGACTTAGCTCACTATCGAAATTTTACTTGACTCTAATTTAGATATTTAGCTAAATATCGACCATGAACACCGTCTTCAAGGCCCTGGCCGACCCCACCCGCCGCAAAGTGCTGGAGTTGCTCCGCCAGCATCCGATGAGCGCCGGAGAGTTATCGGACCACTTCCCGGTGTCGCGGCCGACCATGTCGGCGCACTTCGCCGTACTGCGCGAGGCCGACCTGATCGAGGCCAACAAGATCGGCACAAGCGTCATTTATCAGTTGAAGTTGTCGGTGCTGGAGGACGCACTGCTGGGCTTCACCCAGCTGTTCGGCATCGGCGCCGGAGAGCGAAAAGAAACCCGTGAAGGAGCCGACGAATGAACGAGAACCCCAACCCTCGAATCAGGCAAGACATCCTCTTCGGCCTCAAACTCGGCGCCGTGATGATCGGAGCCGCCCTGCTGTTTACCCTGGCCCGCAAGCAAGGATGGATCGACGCTGAGCAAGTCTTGCGATGGAACAGCGTCGTCATGGGTCTCGCCCTCGCGGCCTACGCCAATGCCATCCCGAAGATGTATGGACCTCCGCCCCGCACCCTCCACCATGCGACGTTGGCGCAGGCGGTGCGGCGCGTCACCAGTTGGGCCCTGACATTGGCATTCCTGGTGTGGGCCGCGCTATGGGCGTTCGCGCCGCGGGGGATCGCCCAAATTGGCTCGGTGGCCGCTGTCGGCACCGGCGTCGCGGTGATGTTTGGCTACTTGGTATGGAAGGCGACAAGGTCCGCTTCTGGCCGGTAACGGACGCTCATTGAGGCATCCTGAAATGGCCATTTTATTTCCAGGCAGCGGCGAGCTTGGCCCCGGTCGCGGTGCGAAAGATCCTGGTTTGAAGGGAGAATCATGCGATAGCCCGGCAGATCCACCGCCCTACGCTTTGTGTCATGATTTCCAAGCTGGCAGGCATGAGTGGCGGGCTTCCAAGACGCCACCGAGGTTCCAATAGCCACAAAGTCGGGGCCGGGTCGGTCGACCTATGCCCAGGCAAGGGGGCCGGGCATGCTGCTGCGGATCAACCTGATACTGCTTGTCGCATTCGCGCTCGGCATGGTCGCGATCTCTCTGGTCGTGACTTCAACGCTGCAGGAAAACGCGACGCGCGAAGTGCTTGCCCAGGCCGGGTTGATGATGGACAGCGCTGCGGCGATCCGTTTCTATACCGAGACCGAAATCGGGCCTTTGCTCGACGACAAGATGGTCAGCGCGTTCCGGCCGCAGAGCGTGCCGTTCTACGCTGCGACGCAGAACTTCCTGACGTTGCACAAAGAGCACCCCGACTACTCCTATAAGGAAGCCACGCTCAACCCGACCAATCCACGCGACCGCGCAGCGGATTGGGAGGCGGACATCGTGCAACGCTTTCGCAACGACAGCACCACCCGCGAAGTGAGCGGAACACGCGACACCCCCATGGGCAAAAGCCTTTACCTGGCTCGCCCGATTCGCGTCGATCGCGGATGCCTGGGTTGTCACAGCCTGCCATCGGCGGCACCTGCAACGATGATTGCGCGCTATGGCAGCGACAATGGATTCGGCTGGCAGCCTAACGAGATCGTCGGCGCGCAAATCGTCTCGGTGCCGTTCGCCAGTGCCGAATCAAGCGCCGGACGCGTCCGGCGCGACATGCTGGCCGCCATTGCCGCGATGCTGGTTTGCGTGCTGCTGGTAGTCAATGCCTCGCTCTACGTGCTGGTTATCCGCCCGGTACGTCGGATCGTGCGGATAGCCGGCCGGGCTAGCCTTGGCGATACCTCGGCCGGGGAATTCCCAAGTGGGGGAGGGTCCGAGATGGCAGCGCTGTCGGCCGCCTTTAACCGCATGCGCAAGAGCCTGGACAAGGCGCTGCGGATGCTGGGCGGCTAAGCCATGGCACACGACCTCTTCGTCAGCTATTCGCAGCCGGACCGGGAAGCTGCGTTCGCGCTCGTACAGCGCCTGGAGGCGCACGGCATAAGCGTATGGATCGCACCGCGCGATGTATCTCCGGCAGCCGACTGGGCCGCCGAGATCATCGATGCGATTTCCAACGCGCGGCTCATGGTCTTGGTGTTCTCCGGCGGCAGTAACGACTCTGGCCAAGTGCGACGAGAGGTGGAGCGGGCCGTGCACAAGCAACTGCCGATCCTTCCCTTTCGGATCGAGAATGTGCTGCCGTCAAAGAGCCTGGAGTACTTCCTCAGCACGCAACACTGGATGGATGCGTTCCCGCCGCCACTCGAACCACATATCGATCGCCTGTGCGACTACCTGGATGCTGCCCTCGGCGGCCATGCCGCCCACGACATCGCCGCCGAGCACCGGCCATTGCGGGGCGGGGCGCCAGTAGATACTACGCATCCAGCCGGCAAGGTTGATGCGGCGCATTTGCGCCTGCTAGAGGTTGAACTCGCAAAGCGAATCGGGCCCGTGGCCGGACACCTGGTACGCCGGGCCTTGCAGGGCGGGGGCAACCTGGATGCCCTTGCGCAGCGCCTGGCACCGGAGATCGACGGTGAGCCGGAGCGACGGATCTTCCTTGAAGCCTGCTGGCGGATCGGCAAGGGTAAATAAGATCCTTTAAACGTTCTGCGAAGTTTCCGCATCCAATGATCTTGACCGGAAACCGGTTTAGACCAAAACACGTTGGATGGGGTGATCTTATGCAGAATGGCCAAGCGAGAAGGACCGAATTCGTTTTCTCTTGCGCGAGAACGATCACCTTCTTGGTGCTGTGCTTTTTAGCCAGCACACCCAGCTACGCGCAAAAGGACAACCGGATCGTCATAGGAACGACCGAGGTCATTCATTCTTCTGTTTTGGGTGAAGACAGGACCATCCTGGTTCATGTCCCTCAAGGAGAGCCAGGTCAACGTTATCCCGTGCTGTACGTGCTCGATGGCGAGGACCATTTTGGCTCGGCGGTGGCCATTACCGAGCAGCTAAGCGGGGTGTTTCCACAACTGATTGTTGTTGGTATCGAAAACACCGCCCGGCAACGAGACTTGACGCCCGACAAGGGACACATCGGCAAGATCCTTAGCGCAAGCGAATCTGCAAGGTCCGGCGGCGGCGGGAACTTCATGTCCTTTCTCGAAAAGGATCTGATCCCTTACGTTGACGGACACTATCCCTCGGCACCCTACCGCATACTTAGCGGCCATTCCCTGGGTGGGCTAGCCGTAATCAATGCTTTTTTTAATCACACGGCATTGTTCAACGCCTATATCGCCATCGATCCAAGCCTTTGGTGGGATGACCAGGATTGGGTCAAGGCGGCCGAAAAGACATTCCTTAAAAAGGACTTCGCAAACAGGAGGCTGTTTGTAGCGGCTGCCAACAACATTCCGGCTGGGTATGACGTCAAGTCCATTTTGAAAGACAAGACCGGCCTGGCGCCCGTTACACAAGCAGTACTCCCGTTTGTAAGTTTCCTGCGGGAAAACAAGTTGAAAGGCTTGGACTGGTCCACGAAATTCTATGAGAATGAGCGCCATGGAACGGTTGAACTGAACGCCGAATATGATGCCCTAAGGTATATATTTCGCGATTTTGAATTCAACGTTCGCTTGTTCGATGAGCATCCTGATTGGGATCGCTACGCTCTGCTTGAAGCCCACTATAAGCAGGTCTCCCAGCGAATGGGCTACACGGTGTTGCCCTCCGAAAGCATGGTGAACCAGCTGGGCTATGCGTGCATGGAACGGCACCAGATGAAGCAGGCGCTTGCCCTGTTTGAAAGAAACACAAATGAGCATCCCCATAGCGCGAACGCCTTCGATAGCCTGGGTGACTACTACTCGGCGGCGGGCGACAAGCCGAAGGCGATGGAAGCCTTTTCCAAGTCACTAACCCTCGGTGCCACGAAAGAAACCCGTCAAAAGCTGGACGAACTTAAAGGTAAGTGACCTGACCCCTTATGCGGAGCCTTGTTAAGCTATCGGGCGAGCCTAGGGGAGAAACGAATCGTGCCGCTTTCGCAAATGTCCTTTAGCAGAACCTGTCGCCTGCTCGCAGGCGTTGCACTGGCCGCTTTTGCCACGGGGACGGCCTGGGCCAATGGCTCCCCGGCCCAAGGTACGCCGGAGAGCCCGCCGGCCGCCGAAGCTCGGCAGCAGGCGCTACCGCCGTGGACTGATGGCTACCTTTACATCCATCACATCAGCACCGGACGTGGAAATGCCGCCTATGTCGTGATGCCCGATGGCACCACCATGCTCATTGACGCGGGGGAGGCGGACCCGGAATTCGTCAAGTCCGTGGCTCCGCTGAAGGCATTTCCAGCCCTGCCGGACGCCGCGCACTCCGCCGGGTATTGGATCGCGAACTACATCCGCCAGTTTGCGCCGCCCGGCAGGCCGGTTGCGCTCGACTATGCGCTCATTACGCACTTCCACACCGATCATATCGGGACGGTGCGACCCGACAGCCCCATGTCGGCCACAGGTGCCTATCGGTTGGCGGGCATTACCGAAGTGGGCGACCTTGTCCCGATCAAGACCCTCGTCGACCGGGCGGCGCCGAACTACACGGTTCCCGTCGACCTTCGAGCCTGCACGGAGGGTCATGGCAACGACAACCTGTCGCTTGCCAACTACCTGGACATGGTGGCGTTCCGCAAACAGCATGGAGAGCCGGTAGTCGGGCTTATGCCGGGACAGCTGGATCAGATCCGGTTGCAGAAACCGCAAAAATTCCCTGACTTCCACATCAGGAATATCGCGTCGAGCGGCGTGATCTGGACCGGGCGCGGCACCGATACACAGCAGTACGTCCCGCTTGACGCCATCAAGGACTGTCACTTCGACGAGAACCCGCTGAGCAATGTCATCCGGATAAATTACGGGAAATTTTCCTATTACTCCGGTGGCGACATTCCTGGTGTTCCCGATTACACGCAACCGTATTGGCGCGATATAGAGACTCCGGTTGCCGCTGTCGTCGGGCCGGTCGACGCCATGACCCTGGACCACCACGGCAATCGTGATTCCACCAACGGCGCCATCCTGCGGGCGCTGCGCCCACGGGTGATCATCCAGCAGAACTGGCTTTCGGCGCAGCCTGGGGAAGAGGTCGTGGTGAGAATGGCGTCCGGAGAGTTCTACCCCGGACCGCGCGATGTGTTTGCGACCGGAATGAGCCCGGAAACACGGATCGCCATCGGGCCCATCATGGACAAGATCTACAAGAGCTACGGCGGTCACGTCGTCATTCGCGTAGCACCAGGCGGGGCCACCTATGAAGTCTTCATCCTTGACGATGCTGACCAGACACGGGAAGTGATCAAGCACTTCGGGCCTTATCAGGCCCATTGAGGGATCCCATTCAACGGATCGTTACAAGTGGAACAATTTCGCGGGCAGGAGGCGCGCGATATCTCGTGGCTGCATTGACGTGGTTCTCAATATCGAGGGAGTAGCTCTGCAACACTTCGCGGGCTCGCACGAGCCGTAGCCTCCCTCACCCCCCAAAACGGCGCCATGCGTGCACGTTTCCAGGTCGGATCACCTCCCACGGTCCGGCTGTGGATCGGTGGGGGAGGCATAGCCTCCATTCCCTTCGTGGGAGTCCAAGAGGAGCGCTGCTGATCATGACTTTAATGATCAAGTCCAAGCTGTTCGTGCATCGGTTGAACCGTTTCCCGGCAATCCTTGCCGGCCGACTCGTCGCCATACGCATACGCGTCCAGACATTGCTGGCCGTGGCCAGCCTGACGGCCCTGGCCGTCGCCTTGCCTTCGACAGCGGCAGGATCACCCCCACCCAATCCGCTAGCCGATGGCCCCACCTCAGTTGCCCGTGCCCGTGTGGCGGCGGATGTATTGATGAGTTCCTACGACCCCGTCAAAGCCTGGTTTCCATCAAGCTGGTGGAACTCTGCGGTTGCCCTGCAGACCATCGGCGACTACATGCAGCGCACTGGCGACCGCCGCTATGTCAGCCAGCTGGACAATACCTTCGAGAAAGACAAAGGCGTGTTTCCAGGCGGCGTTTTGTCCGGTGATCCCTTGCTCGGGAATTTCACCAGCCGGGCCATCGACGACACCGAGTGGTGGGGCCTGACCTGGGTGCAGGCCTATGACCTGACTGGCAACCACAAGTACCTCGACATGGCGGTCGCCATCGCCAACTACGTCAACGGCTACTGGGACACCAGCACTTGCGGCGGTGGCGTCTGGTGGAATGCCGAGCGCACCTACAAGAACGCCGTCACCAACGGCTTGTGGATCCGGCTCACGGCCGAACTGCACAACCGGATCCGTGGCGACAAGGTGTGGCTGGCGCGCTCCCGCACGGCGTGGGCATGGTTCACCGGCAGCGGCATGATCAATGCCAACGGCCTGGTCAACGACGGCCTTACCGACGCCTGCACCAACAACGGCCAGACCGTGTGGAGCTACAACCAGGGCATGGCTATCGGCGGCGGCCTGGAATTGTGGCGCGCAACCAAAGACCCGCAAATCCTGGCGACAGTGCGCCGCCTGGCAGATGCCGCGATCGGTCCGAACGCATTGGTGAGCAACGGCATCCTGACCGAAAGCTGTGACGCACTGGACCAGACCTGTGACGACAACGGCAAGCAGTTCAAGGGCATATTCACGCGCTATTGGACCGATCTTGTCGACACGACCCACGATCAACGGTATGCGGCGTTCCTCAAGGCCCAGGCCGAAAGCATATGGAACGACGATCGCGACGCCGCTGACCGGCTCGGTACCCGATGGTCTGGTGCCACCAGCGACGACCACCCCAACGTGTTCGACTGGCGCACCCAGGCCAGTGCGCTCAGCGCTTTGATCGGGGAGGTGCCGACCTTCACGCCACTGGAGTCGCTGGCCGCGACCACGTCCCCCGCGCAATCGGTGATCATGCCCGCGGCGTCCGGCGCTTCGGCCATCGCCGTGAACCTCGGCGTTTCGGCGACTGGTTTCTTCCCGCTGCAAGCACTTGCCGTCATCGATGCCCCCGCCGGGTGGAGCGTCTCGCCACGCGTCACCACGTTGCGCCTGCAACCGCACGGAATCGCGAACCCCGTTAGCGGCAGCATTCCGCTAAAGGTCACCGTGCCGAGCCTGGCGACGGATGGGCACCACATGGTCACTGCCAATGTGACGGCAGCGTGGCTTCGCTTCAGCACCCAGGCCGACGTGCTGGTCGCCCACAAAATCGACTTCGACACCGGCACCGTCGACGAAAACCCGTGGCTGTTCGATCCCGATGGCTCGCAGAGCAACGGCGTGCAGAACCGCTTTGCCGACGGCAACGCCCACTTCACCTATCGGTTCCCATTCCCGGCCGATACCACCTCGGCGCAGGTCATCCTGACGATCGACGCTGAATTCCTGGTGCAGGTAAGCGTAGACAACCAGAACTGGACGACTGTGCTGCAGGAGACGCAGCCGGTTACCGACGGCTCGAACAAGGCTGACCGAACCATCGACCTGACACCGTACCTCGGTGCCGCCGCTGATGGGTCCAAGCCGGTTTACTTAAAGGTGTCCGATGCGTTCCCCAATGATGGTTGGGGTGGGCGCGTGTACCACGTTACGGCGAATATCGTCGAATAGTGGACTCAGCAGTGCCTTCGTCCCCGATTAAGAGGGGACGGAGGCAGGCGCGAACCCCGCCGCTATGCGAACCTCGCGTATATCTGTGTGGGTGGGATATAGGGGCGTCTCCAGATTGCGTAACAGCGGGCCGGTCAGGCTATGATCTGCCGCGATGTCCGCTTTCGACCCAAAGGGGGCCCAATGAACGCGGAAGCCCGGTTCGAAGTCTAATTAAGGAAGAAGCCATGGAAATGCGTCAGCATAGGCGGCGACTCTGGATTGGCTTGGCGGCATGCGCCATCACTCCTCCCATGGTGTACCTCGCACTCGTGAAGCTCACGTTGCTGCGATTTCCATTTCTTATGGCGCCCGCGCAAGCGTATATGGTGATGGCGCTGATCTTTCTGGTCGTGTTGATCCTTTCCTCGGTCGCGACGTTTAGTATCGGGTTGCTCGCGGTAACTGGGCTGAAGAAAGTATTTCGTCTCAATGCGGTCTATGTATGCGGGCTCGGTGTATTGACGGGGGCGTTGCTTGGTTCGCTATTGAACTGGACGGCGGGCTTTCATACAACGGCGATGACGCATCTGCCATTGCCTAACGTATTGAATCGAAGTCTGCTGGGAGCCATGGTCATGCCGGCATGGGTCGGTCTGACAGCCGCAGTGGTGCTATGTCTAGTGTCGGGAATACCCATTCGCTCCGTTCGCAGAAGTCAGATGGTTGACGGCGCATTAAGTCCATCGGTTTTCAAGCAGAGACTGGCCTTTTCGATCCTCGTTGTAGCGCTTTCCACCTTGATGCTTAGGCCATTCGTCGCGCCGCTTTTTTTGAAGGAAAAGCTGGCGTTTCCGAATATGCCGACGGCAGCGCCACGCTCCGTCGATGCGAAGTCCTGGGATCGAACCTGCCCCAAGGAATATGCATCACCTGAAGATCCCACCATCGAACTCGTCGAGACCGATGTGGCGCAACTGGCCATCGAGACATCTGAGGGCGATACAACAGCGCAGCGCAAGCTCACGCAGTTTGCAGAAAGCGGCAATCAGCTGGCCCAGTACAAACTGGGCAAGATTTATAACTTCGGTTGTCATGACGGCTCTGGCGTCCCAAGAGACGCCGCTCGGGCCGCCCAATGGTTCGAGTTGGCTGCTCGGCAAGGGAGTGCAGAAGCGGCATCAGAACTCGGGGTTATTTATTACCGTGGTGACTTGCCCTCGAAAGGCCCGGCATTGTCCGTCTACTGGTTTAACCAGGCAAACACTTTGGGCTATCGAGATGCCATGGTGGTACATGGACAATTGATACGAAAAGTGATCGTCAATGGACTGCCCGCATGGCCTGCCGAAGTAAAGGATACTGTCGCGCAAACCGAAGTCCTTGCCGAGCAAGGCGATGCAGAAGCTCAAGAAGAAATGGGTGAAATGATTGAGCAAGGCATGGCTGGTCCGATCGATTTTGCTTTAGCAGCCTCATGGTTTCAGAAATCGGCCATGAAGGGCAATGCGGTAGCCCAGCGCAATCTCGGTCTCCTCTACATGAATGGGTGGGGTGTCACGCGCGATACGACGCAGACACTCTCGTGGCTGACAAATGCGGCCACACAAAACGACGCGATAGCTGCGGACAAACTTGGGAGCATTTATCTCTTTGGTTTGTCGGTTCCGAAAGATGCCACCGCCGCCGCTCATTGGTATTCGGTGGCGGCGGAGCATGGGAGTGTAGCCGGGCAGGGTTCCTTGGCGACCGCATATATGTTGGGTCGAGGGTTGCCGAAGGATGACGTGAAAGCGTGGCAATGGTTCCTTATCGCTCTTGCCCATAGCGAAAACGTGGCGATATTTGCCTATGATGACCTGCGTCGGCTAAGAACAACGATGCCGCCTGATCAGTTGCTGGCAGCTAGACAAGCGGCGCGCGAGTGGTGGAGAAGCCATTCATCGTTATCCAGTAGTTCACCGCTGCATTGAGTCGCTGCTTACCAGTCCTTTACGCTGGAATGATCTGCATGGCAGATCATTTGCTGCTGGCCTTCTTGCGCTGCTCTGCAATGTAGCCAAGCTCAGCCTTGGACTTGGGCTCGTCCGGTACCAAGGCCATGCATTTTTTATATGCGGCTTCCGCCTCGTCGAGGCGATGGAGTTCGACCAGGTCGTAGCCCTGGCCTCGCAAGGCGACGCACTTGACCTCCACCGGGTACGGGGATGTCATCTCGGCATATTCCTCGGCCTCCTTGTACAGCGCCAGCGACTCCGATATCTTGCCGCGGCGCATGATCAGGTAAGCCAACTCGTTCTTGTACTGGCCGTCCATCGGCGAGAGTGCCAAGGCCTTTTGAAGGTCGGCTTCAGCCTCCGTCGTGCGGTTCATCTCGGTCAATGCATAAGATCGGGCCCAGTACGCCATGGCCCAGGAGGGGCCGATCACGACGATATGTTCGCCGGGCTTGGCACCTGTCGTACCCCCCAATGCTGCATACATGATGCCTTCTGCGGCGCCACGCGCGGAATACACTCGCTTGCCCGCGTATTCCTTCTCGAATTTCGCAATGACTTCGTTGATCGGGCCGTCTATGGCCGCCTGGATCTGGCCGCTGTGGACCATCTGCATGGCATGGGTAATCTTCTGGCCGTCGTCGTCAAGCGCATAGAAGTCACTTCCTTCAGCGTTCGGACTCATGACGACATCGATGTGCGCGCCGGCATCCGCCTTGGGCGACGATGACGATGCGCAACCGGCGATACAAACGACAACTGCAAGCACAACAAGTGCTGGACGCATGACCTACTCCCCCCGGTGGGTAGTGCCAGCGCAGCCTACGATATTTATGGGTGAAAAGCCTAGCCCGCTAATAATGGCGATGCATGGGTCTTTCTTGGCTTCGACGGGTCAATCAGTACTTCGTATCTTGCGAGAAAATCGCGTGCCACTGCTTGCCGTCATACTCGTAGATATCGGTGACCCGGAAACCGTGCGCGTCGTCGCCTTTGAAACTAGTGGCAACGGCCGTGTTGCCAAACATTTTGATTGTGCGTGTGTAAGCATGCTGGTTGGAGGTCCACTGCTTGCCACGGTTCTTCAAGGAGGAGGCGATGTCATCTTCCTTGCTTGTAAGTTTTCCGCGGGAATCAGCGCTAAGGAGCTTTGGAGCATACAAACATTGCAGGAAAGCCGTATCGCCGGTCCAGTACGCGCGCGACCAGCTTTCTTCCAGCTGTTGAATGGCCGCCTCGGAATGCTCCGTTGCCGTGACGCATTGGGCGGCTTCTGCCTCATGGATGCCCGAGAGGGCGAGGAGTGTCGCGGCGACAGTCAGGTATTTCATGGCAACTCCGGGCAGGGCGGGCATCGACAATGGCGATGCGCTCGTTCGCCTAGCCTGGAGGTGCCTACGTGGAGCCGCACTACGCCTGGGACGAGCGGCTCGAAAGACGGGACGAACAGTCCCTGAGAAGTGTTCTACGGCGGCTTTGGGTGAGGGCGTGGTCGTTTCGGGAAGCGCTGGTACTAAAGCGGCTTTAGCCAGACGCGATCATCATAATCCCGCCCACCGAGCGTGAAAGTGCAGCGCCCGACTTCGCTGAATCCATGCTTGCCGTAAAAGGCTTTTGCTCTCTCGTTGTGGTCGAAGACCGTGAGGTAAAGCTCTGTGGCGCCAAGTTGACGCGCTGCTGATACGGACCAGTCCAGAAGCTCCCTCGCCACGCCCTTGCCGTGCCATTCCGCCGCGACATAGATCTGTTGAAGTTCCAGCGCGCCCAAGGCCGCGTCGGGCGCGGGTGCGGCCAATGGGCGTAACTTCGCATAGCCAATGGGTTTTCCTTCCGCCTCGGCGATCCGCCACAGGATGCGGGCGTCGCCCAGGTCTTGCACCATCGAACCATTCTCACCATAGGCCGAGTCGCAGAAGGCGGCAAAGGCGGTTGGTTCAAAGAGGTGGGCGAACGTCTCGACGAAAATGCGGCGAGCCATCGGTGGGAGGCTCTTCGCATCCGAAGGGACCGAATTCCTGTAAGTGAGAGGGGCTTCGTCCTTCATGCACACACCTAAGCGGGGCCGCGCTCGGCCGATTGACATCGAAGGCCACTACTCGCATGCCGATGAAGCTATGCGTGCCTTGTGGGGAATTTGCACGCCGAGCCGATTATCCCGGTTGCCGTAGTCCGGACAGGAGCCGCTCGAACGCATTGCCATACTGCCGCATGGTTTGCGATGGCGATGGGCTTGATGCGCATACCATGGCAGCCTCGGTGACTGCCCCCAGCAGCATGCGCGCAATCGGCTCCACGGGCTGGTCTGCAACCAGGCCCCGGGATACCGCAACCTGGAGGGCCGCGGGCAGCATCGCCCCGAAGTGGCGACTGTCGATCTCCCGCCACCGCTGCCAACCTAAAACGACAGGCCCATCAATGAGGATGATGCGTCGCGTCGGCCCCTTCGAACAAAGCCGGAAATAGGCCCGGGTTCCCTCCGCGATGCCATCGATTGCATCGGCCGCCCGGCGACCGGCGGTCGCGACGTCCCGGGCCACGGCCTCGGAGACCGCTTCGAAGACGAGCTCGAAAATAGCGTCTTTACTGGCGAAATGATGGTAGACGGCGCCCTTGGCTACGTTTGCGCCCGCGGCAATGTGGTCGACCGTTGTCTCATCAAATCCCCGCTCGCCAAAGAGCTGCGTGGCGGCCTCAATGATCGCCGCGCGGGTGGTTTCACTTCGTTCTGCTTGTCGTGCCATGCGCCTTTTTATCATGAAAATCGCGGCGGGTTGACTTACCGACTCACAGTCGGATAAATTACCGACTCGAAGTCTGTAAGACCCGGCGCGGGTCGTCAGGAGTGCGATGTGATTTGGTCTCGGTGGACGAAAGGGCCCGACGAATCGGCCCAATCAAGCAATGTCTTCGTCAGCGTTACGCGCTTTACGGCCTCCCGCAAGCTGCTTCTCCCGGGTATCGCCCTGCACGGATTGGCGTTGAAACGCCGCTGGCACGAGCTCCCAGGCGCGATAGGCATGTGGTTATGGGTGGATATCGGCGAGCGAAGTTCGGGATCAGTCTCGGTCTGGCGTACGGAAAACGATATGCGAAACTTTGTTCGCTGGAAGCCCCATGTCGAGACGGTGAAACGCTATCGATCCTCGGGCGTCATGACATCCACAACTTGGTTCGCGCCAAAGTTCAGGCGCGCTGTCATCCGACGTCAAGCAGCCCTCTGGTTGGCGGGTAAGTGAGCAGTCCAAGAATGTAAGCTAAGGAGTCGAGAATGTTCGTAGTCGTTGGAGCCACAGGAAATGTCGGGTTTGCAACATCGTTGGCACTGCGCAAAGCGGGTGTTCCGGTTAGGGCGGTTGTGCGCGATTCCGCAAAGGCAGCCCCGCTCAGGGAACTAGGATGCGATATCGCCCTGGTCGACTTGAACGACGCAGATGCGGTCGCCAAATCGTTCGCCGACGCGACCGCCGTACAGATCATCATTCCGGTTGCGCCTCGGGAGAAAGACCCCGCCGCTGCTCTCCGGCATTCCATCGACAGCCTCGTCAAGGCTCTTCAGCAGACGCCGCCGAAGCGGGTATTGGCCATCTCCGACTACGGCGCGCACGTTGCCGATGACATCGGGATGCCCACCGTCTTCCAGGGATTCGAGCAGCGGCTAGGCCAACTCGATGCACCCAAGCTGATCCTTCGATCAGCAGAACATATGCACAATTGGGCGCGCGTTATCCCGGTGGCGCTTGAGTCCGGTTTCTTGCCGACGTTTCAAGACCAGCTGGACATGGAGCTTCCAACGATTGCCGCATCGGACCTTGGCCTTATCGCCGCCAAGCTTTTGCTGCGTCACACCGATGAGAATTTTAAGATCGTCCATGCCGAAGGGCCCCGTCGGTATAGCGCAAACGATGTTGCGGCCGCGCTGACCGAACTCTCGGGCCGGGCCATCATCGCTAGGTCGGTGCCTCGGTCGCACTGGAAACAGACCTTCGAGAAAAGCATGGCGCCGAGCCTTGCCGACCTGTTGATCAAGGCCAATGACGCCAAGAATAGAGGCGGTCTTGTCGATGTCGAACCAGGCTCGGCGGAGGTCTTCCATGGCGAGACCGTATTGATCGACGCTTTGCGGCCATTGCTACCGACGTCTTAAAGAACGCGGACGTTCTTTTCCGGATGGGCACGGTAGTAGTCGAGCCTGGACTCAAGGCTGCCCACATGAATCTCCAGCTTGTGGCCATCCGGGTCGAGGAAATACATGGATTCCCCTTCGCTGCGATTGTCCTTCCACGTCGGGCAGCTTGCGGCTAGTCGCGCAGCGAGGGCCTGAAATTCACCCTTCACGACCGTAAAAGCCATGTGGGTGTAGTCCGGATGCGGTGAAGTGCGGGCGGCTGGATCGTAGGACAGACAAAGCCACAATTCTCCGGCCTCGAGGTACGCCCCCTCGTCCCACACGGCACGTAGTTTGCAGCCCAAGACCTCGGTGTAGAAGGAAACCGAGCGGGACACGTCGTGGACGGCCAGGGTAAGGTGGTTCAAGCCAGTGATCGTGGGTGCCATGAGCGGGGACTATGCCACGCTGCCATCGGCAATTTCTTGCGACTTGCGAACTATCGGGTGAGACCGCAAGCTCCCAAGAGGTACAGGGGAGCTCAATGGAAGATCAGCAAGTCGTGCTTGATGGCGGCGGCATGGACGCGTCTGCCGTAACTCAGGAAGAAGCCGTGGCGTACGGGGACGAGCGCTTCGCCGTGAGATTTGAGAAGGCTGCAAACCACTATGGTTTGGAAATTGGACCGGCAAAGTTTCGCGGAAACGGCCGCATCACGATCCAGGGCTCAGTCATAAGCTTCGATGGTAGATCCTGCAGGCTTGGGTGGTTGTGCAAAGAGAAGCATTTTGATGTTCCCGACTCGGACGCATTCAACGTACAACGATCGGACAAAGCGATTATTCTCCAGTTGCGCAATAGCGCTGGTACGTTTTTCTCGATCAGAATAACCGCCTCCAGCACGTTGGCTGCAGCCCGACTGGCATCGCGGCTTCCCGCGCATCAGACGCCCGAGTTTGCTGTCGCGTCGGCCGAACGGTCCGAATTCCACGAGCGTCTGGATGCGCTGAGCCCGAAGGCGATTGCTGTTCCGGTGCTCGTTGGAATCAATATCGTGGTGTTTATCGCCATGTGCGTCAGCGGCGTTGGCATCTTTACAGTCGACGGCAATGCGGTGCTGTCTTGGGGGTCGAATTACGGACCGCTTACCGCCGGTGGCCAGTGGTGGCGTTTGCTAAGCAATATGTTCGTACATTTCGGGGTCATCCACGTCTCACTTAATATGTGGGCGCTTTACGCCAGCGGCCGCACAGTTGAACGCCTTTTTGGTACTGGGCGTTTCATCGTGCTCTACCTGTTTGCCGGCATCGCTGCGAGCATGGTCAGCCTGCTTTGGAATCAGACCGTCAACAGTGCCGGTGCGTCGGGCGCGATCTTCGGTGTCTTTGGCGGCATGCTTGCCTTTGTGATGAACAAACGCAACGAAGTGCCCCAATCGGTGATGATTGAGCATCGCAACAGCACGTTGGGTTTTGCAGCCTATTCGCTGTTCTACGGCGTGGCCCACACGGGCGTGGACAATGCGGCACACATTGGCGGCTTGGTATCCGGTCTGGCGATGGGTTTCGTCCTGGCTCGGCCGCTGACGAGCGAGGCACGCCGTGCCCCGCGACCGGCGAGCTTTTGGCTTTCAGTGTCCCTCGGCGCCGCAGCGCTATTCGCGTTGAGCTGGCCAATGACACATCCAAACGCGCAAACGGCGCGCACCAGGCAGTTCGCTGTGCTGCTTGGGCACCTTAGCGAAGATGAAAATGTCGCTGTCGGCGCGACAAACGCACTGCAGCAGCGCACCACGAGTCAAAAGTTGTCCAACCAGGAAGTGGCAAGGGAACTTTCCAGCGCGGTTTCCCCGAAATGGGATGCGTTGTATAGCGAAGTCGCCGCCGTTCAACTGCAGCCTGGGGACGCGGACTTTGAGCTTCACAACTTGTTGCTTCAGTACTTTGATGCCAGAAGGCAGCAGTTTGCACTGCTTGCCCGGTCGTTGCCCAACAACGATATGGCAATCCTTGAACAGTCAAATGCCCAGAGGGCCTCGGCGGACAAGGCGCTGTCCGAGCTCAAAGCCGAGAGGTCCAAGAAGCCGTGATAGCCCAGAGTTCCCCCATGATCTACTCGACGTTCTGGCGCCGCGTCGGCGCGCAGCTACTTGATGTCGTCGTCCTGCTCCCAGTCCTTGCCCTGCACATCGCGTTGGGTGGCCTGGGGCGCGAGGCCTATGTTGTATCGATAGTGCTTCTATTGCTGTTCAACCTCGGGTATCACGTTTATCTCGTGACGCGGTTTGGTGGCACGCCCGGCAAGTTGCTTGTCGGCTTGCGAATCGTTCGTGTGAATGGACTCCCTGTCAGCTACCAGCAGGCCTTGCTCCGTTACATCGTCTACCTGTTCCTGTCCATTTGCAGCTTCCTTGCCCTGGTCGTGGCGGCGCTGACAATAACCGACGCCGATTACGCGTCGCTCGACTGGCGTCATCGGAACGTGTCCCTGCTTGCGCTTTCACCGAGTTGGTATTCGTGGGTGATAGGACTAACTCGTCTCTGGGGCCTCGGGCTACTGATCGTCATGCTCACCAACAGCGAGCGTCGCACAATCCACGACTTCATTGCCGGGACGGTGGTGGTTCGCAAGGCGCAGTCGCCAGATGTCGCCGACGTGGCTCCAGAGCCTCCGGCCTTGCCGGCGGACTGAACCCGCATCCAGGTGCCTGACCATCCTGGTTTGGACGGCTAGCCTTCTTTTTGCTTCGGTAAAGGGGCTTGACAACGCGCTCGTGCGGTGCAACAAATGGCTACCGGCGCTCTGCCGGCCGGCCCACTGCCAGTCGTACCCCGGGGATACACTTTGTTGCCCACCGCACACTGCAACGTTCTGTCCAATCGCGTGCCGCATGGCGGCGCGATGGGCCGATGTTGTCCGGGCTGACGCCGTAGCGGACGTGCCGCTCGACGTTTAAGGCTGAAAGCCACTACGCCTGCCGCCGCATTCGCGTGCCGCACGGCGGTCGCGACTACCCCAAGAGATCGCCCATGACTCATCCCGCCAACGCGCTTCGGCGTGCGTGTTCGTTCGCATTTGTCCTCGGCAGTGCCGCACTGTCGTCGCCTGCTGGCGCCCAGGCCAGTGCCGAGGCAGGGCAGGTCAAGACGCTCGACCAAGTGGTGGTGACGGGGGTTCGTGCAAGCAACCGTACGTCGCTGGACTCGCCGGTTCCCGTTGATGTGCTTACCCAGGAAGACCTTCGGAGCGCGGGTGCCGTGAATGGCGAACTGGGCGCGGCCCTTGCCGTGCTGTTGCCGTCGTTCAATTTTCCGCGCCAGTCGAATTCTGGAGGGTCGGACCATGTGCGGTCTGCGCAGCTGCGGGGATTGTCGCCGGACGAGGTGCTGGTGCTGGTCAACGGCAAGCGTTTTCACACCTCCGCCCTGGTGAACACCGATACCAAGATCGGTAATGGCACGACGCCGGTGGACTTCAACGCCATTCCCATCAGCGCGATCAAACGCGTCGAGGTGCTACGTGATGGTGCCGGAGCACAGTATGGTTCCGATGCCATTGCCGGCGTCGTGAACATCATCCTGAAGGACGCACCGAGCGGAGGCGAGGTCTCGGCGAACTATGGTGCCTACCATACAAAATTCACACCCACCGATCGCACCATCACCGATGGCCAGGGTGGATACGCGTCCGCCGACTTCGGCACCCGGCTAGGCGACGCGGGATTTCTGCACGCGGGCGTGGAAACCAGCCATCATGCCGGCACCAACCGCGCGGGCTACGACACCGTGCCCGATTTCATCGCCGATCCGACGCCGGCGAACCTGGCGTTGCAGGGCAGACGAAACTACGCCGCGGGGGATCCTCCCAACGAAAGCTACAACGGCTGGTTCAACGGCGAGCTTCCGTTGAATGACCACGCGAGCTTGTATGGCTTTGGCACCTACACGCAACGGCATACCACGGGTGACAACTACTTCCGCTACCCGGATAGCAGCGCCAACGTTCCATCGATCTACCCCGATGGCTATCTGCCGCAGTCACTCGGACACAACCGTGACTTGCAGACGGCCGGAGGTATCCGCGGGACGGCCGGCGAATGGAACTACGACGGTAGCCTCAACTGGGGCAGGAATGCATTTGACTACGACCTGAGGCATTCCCTCAACGCATCCCTGGGTACGGCCAGCCCGACCGACTTCCACATCGGTAGCTACGCTTTCAATCAGGGTACGGCCAATGTCGACGCGAACCGCCAGTTCGACATCGCCGGCAGGCCATGGACCCTCGCCGTGGGCGGGGAATACCGTCGCGAGCACTTCTCCACCGGCGCGGGTGACCCGGCGTCCTATGCCGTGGGCCCGATAGACGCCCCAGCGGGAGCCCAGGCCGGTGGTGGCCTGCAGCCGCAGGACCGGGCCGACCTGTCGCGCCACGTCCAGGCCGCGTATGCGGAAGCTTCCAGCGACCTGACGGATAACGTATTCGTTGACGCGGCAGGCCGGTACGAGCACTACAGCGACTTTGGCGGCAACTGGAGCGGCAAATTGAGCGCGCGCTGGGAATTCACCCCGGGCTTCGCCTTGCGCGGCGCCGCCTCCAACAACCTTCGCGCACCCTCGCTCAGCCAAGTGGGTTACGAGGCGACCACCACCGGCTACGGTGCGGACGGCAAGCTGGTCACCGGCCGCATTCTTTCCGTCAACAACCCACTGGCGCGCGATCTGGGCGCGCAGTCACTCCGTCCGGAAAAGGCGCGTAATTTCAGCCTGGGCCTGACTGGGCAATTAGGCGATGCATTCGACTTTTCCGTCGATGCCTACCAGATCGCCATCGATCATCGCGTCACCTTGTCCGAGACAATCGACAATGATGGCCTGGAGCAATATATCGAGCAGAACTTCGGCGTTCCCGGTGTGCAAAGCGTACAGTTCTTCACCAATGCCGTGAACACGATCACTCGCGGTGCAGAGGCCGTGGGCAACTACCACCAAGCCGTTGCCGCCGGAAAGCTGCTGCTGACCCTCGCGTACAGCCACAACAACACGCAGATTCGCAGCGTGCAGGCGACGCCTGCCGCCTTGCTGGCCGCGGGTGCGGATAACGTGCTGTTCGGTGTGGAAGCGCGCAATACGTTGACCGACGCCGCACCGCGCCAGCGTGGAAGTTTTACGGCGCGATGGGATAACGAGCGCTGGGGCCTGCTCGGACGCGTTACCCGGCAAGGTGCGACCACCCGCGTATTCGATTTCGGCGATGGATTCGAGCCTACGCAAACCTACGTGCCAAGGTTCCAGCTGGACGCCGAGGTGCAGTTCCACGCCACACCTCGACTTAGTTTCTCCCTGGGTGGCGACAACATCACCAACCAATATCCGACGCGGTCGGATAGCGACATCAACTACGGCGGAAACTTTCCCTACGATGTGATTTCACCGATCGGCAGCAACGGCGCTTACTGGTATGGCAGTGTTCGCTACACGTTCTAACTGTCACACCGTTACCACAACCTTCCCGAACTGGCCGTTGGCCTCGAGGTACCGGTGAACCTCCACGATCTCGTCGAAGGGGAAGACCCTGTCGATGACGGGCTTCAACGCGTCGCTGGCGAATCCTTGAACGATATAGCGGACCGACTCCTTTAAGCGGGTGGGATCGCCGCTGGTCTGCCAAATATTGTGGGCCTTGATCGTCTGTCGCTTCGCCAGGAAGTCGAGGACGGGAATCGAAGTGGCCCCATCGTCGAGCGCCCCATAGAGAAGAATGATTCCCTCGACGGCCAGGACTTCCATCAGCTTCGGAAAGGAGGCGCCGCCGACGGGATCGAAAATGACGCGCGCGCCATTGCCGTTCGTGATCTTCAGCACTTCCGCGACCAGATCCTCCTCGCCGGTGACGATGACATGCTTGGCGCCAGCCTCGAGCAGTTGTTGGCGCTTGGCCCGGGTGCGTGTCAGCGCAATGGGAGTCGCACCGACGAGATTGGCAATCTGGATGGCGGCAAGACCGACGCTACTCGAGGCGGCAGGAATCAACACCACGTCTTGCGGCGTGAGTTTGGCACTCTCAATCAGGGCGCCATACGCAGTGACGAACATCATCCAGACCGACGCTGCCTCCTCATGGGAGAGCGATGGCGGATGCTTGACGACGGCATGGATCGGCGCAAGGACCACCTCGCCGTACATGCCGTACTGATTCATCGAGAAAGCTGGAATAGTGCTGACTACGTCACCGAGCTCAAATCCGGTCACGCCCTCGCCGATGGAATCGATGACGCCAGCAGCCTCATAACCGAGTTGCGCTGGCAAGTTGGGCGACTCGATATACGCATCCTCGCGGAACATCGCCTCCGCGCGGTTGATGCCGATCGCCTTGACCTGGATACGGACCTCGCCGGGACCGGCGTCGGGAACAACCACATCTTCAAATGCAAGGACTTCGGGGCCGCCGGACGCGGCGAAACGGACAATGCGGGACATGGGCCACCTTCTTTCCAGCGTCGCGGAATTGCGATCGCTCGAATAAAGATAGGTCCGCCCGATGCGCGTAACTAGCCGATGGTCTGGACTAGCGCTCATTCCAAATCAGCATGAATGGTCGAGCATCGCCTCTTTAACTCAGGCGGCGAGTGCGGCGCGCGGCTGAAGGCAGCTTTCGACGAAGGCGATGAATTCCCGGGCTTTGGCGCTCACCAGCCGGCCAGTAGGGAAGACGGCGGAGAGCGCAACCGGCGCGAGGACCCAATCCACCATGACGGGGACGACGGCACCTGAAACCAATTCCGGTGTGAACGACCATTCCGATGCGATCGTCAAGCCGATGTCGGCCAGGACGGCTGCGCGCACGCCCTCGGAAGCCGTGATGCTGATGCGGCCCCTTGGAGTGATGGTGGCCTCCTCGGTTTCCCGTCGAAACGTACAGGCTTCGCCGACTCCATCATGCGTATAGATCACCAGCTGATGGTCTAGAAGCTCACTGGGCGAGGACGGCGTTCCATGCTGCGCGAGGTAGGCGGGCGTGGCTATCAACAAACGTCGAGCCTGGCCGATCCTGCGGGCCGGCATGGAGAAATCCGCCAGGTCTCCCATGCGCAGGGCGACGTCTATCCCCTCGTCCACAAGGTCGACGTGGCGCTCGTCCAGCCTGAGGTCGAGATCGAGGTCGGGGTGTTTGTCCAGGAAACGTTGAAGCTGCGGGATGATGTGGAGCCTGGCAAAGCAGACCGGTGCCGACACCCGCAGGCGGCCATCCAGGCCGCTCGCGGATCCTCGCGCCGCTCGCACGGCTTCATCGGCGTCCTCCACCGTCCGTTTGGCATGCTGGTAGAAACTAAGCCCGGCCTCGGTGGGTGTCAGGTTTCTGGTCGAGCGCAGCAACAGCCGTACCCCCAGCCATTCCTCAAGCTGGCTGATGGCCTTGGAAGCGGCCGGTTGCCCGATACCCTGGTATCGCGCTGCTGCGGAAAAGGATCCCGTTTCGATAACCCGAACGAAGATCTCGAGGGAGGCTAGGCGATCCATATTTATGCTCCTTTGGAATAAGCATACAAGGATCGAGATGCAAAGCCCTCATCGGCTCGATACGCGGAATTCCCTCCGCGCGCATCCGCGAAACCGCCAACCATATCTTCATCTTCATTCCCCTGTTGATCGATTCTGATTTTGTGCAACCAGCCATCGGCGCCCACACGCGCGCATGTTCTTACGAACGGGCAGGGACAACTTGGTGCTGCGTCCGTGCCCACTGGTATGCGTCAGACGGTTACGGCAAGATGCCGCTACCAGGGGGGATACGAAATGGAAGCATGGCGCGGAGCGGGAGCATCCGATCGGATGATCGTGGGCAAATGGAATACGCCGGGCGCACTCGCCCTGGCCGTGATGATGGCACTAGGCCTCTCGGCGTGTGGCGGTGGAGGTGGCGGAAGCAACGTCAAGTCGACCCCATCGCCCCCGACCAATCCGGGTACACCCGCCGGCTACTCCGGCGGGGCGATCGACGTCGGTGCCAACGCGACCACCACCGTCGCCGATAACCTCGGCGGCTCGGTCGATGTAGTGAAGGGCGGCGACGGCACCCTGGCGCTCACGGGGACCAACACGTACACGGGCGCAACCCAAGTGAATGCGGGCTCGCTCTACGTCAACGGTAACCAGTCCGCGGCAAAGGGCGCGACCACCGTCGCACCCGGCGCCACGCTGGGTGGCAGCGGCATCATTGGCGGCGATGTCACCGTTGGCAGCAACGCGACACTCGCGCCCGGCCAGCAGGGCAGCATTGGCACGCTGACCATCAACGGCAACCTGATCCTCACCGCCGCCTCGCAACTGAATGCAGGCTCCCAGCTGAATTTTGATTTTGCCCAGGCCTCTGGTGGCACGCAGGCCAGCGACCTCATCAACGTCAAGGGTAACCTTACCCTTGCTGGCACGCTCAACGTCAATGTGGCCTCCGGTGGCGATCTTGGCCCGGGTGTGCATCGCCTCATCAACTACGACGGCAGCCTGGTAGATAACGGTCTGTCCCTCGGCTCACTGTCGTCCACCATTTGGGCCCTGCAGACCGGCGTCGCCCACCAGGTGAACCTGATCGATACCCAGGGCATGAATTTCAGCTTCTGGGACGGTGCGGGCCCGAAGGGCAACAACGTGATCGACGGCGGCAGTGGCAACTGGGTGGCAGGCGGGCCGGACACGAGCTGGACCGACGCCAGTGGGGCCGTGAACTCGCGCTTCAACAACGGCACGTTCGCCATCTTCCAGGGCACGCCGGGCACCGTGACAGTGAGCGATGCCAACGGCCCCGTGAACGCGGGCGGCATGCAGTTTGCCGCCAATGGCTATTTGATTCAGGGCGACGCTATACAACTGAGTGGCAGTACCCAGGCGAATAGCTCGCAGTCGATCTTCCGTGTCGGCGACGGCACCCAGGCCGGCGCAGGCTATACCGCCACGATCAACAGCGTGCTTGCCGGATCCACGATGCTGGTCAAGACCGACGCCGGTACCTTGGTGCTGGGTGGCAACAATACGTACACCGGAGGCACCACGATCAGCGGCGGCACGCTGCAGGTCGGCAACGGCGGCGCTACCGGCTCGATCATGGGTGATGTCACCGACAACGCGACGCTTGCATTCAACCGAAGCGACAACGCGGGATACGCGGGAACCGTGAGCGGCACGGGCAATCTGGTGAAAGACGGCGCGGGCTCACTCACGCTTATCGGCCAGAGCACGTACAGCGGTGGCACGATGGTGAAAGCCGGCACGCTGATCCTCGACCTGGGTGCAACCCTCGGCGGCGGAGATGTCACGGTTGGCAACGCCAATGATCACCAATACTTCAACCCGGCATCCACATTGCAGGTGGACCACGGCATCGCGATAGAGAACCACATCGTGCTGCAGGGAAATGGCGTCGTGGACAACGCTGGAACGGTGGGCGGCAACGTAAACATCGGCATCGATAGCAACTTCACCTACGGTGGTAACACCCAGGTGTTGAATCATGATGGCGCGCATATTTCGGGCAATCATGCGGGCATCCTGCTCACTGGCGACTCAGCCTCAGTGATGAACAGCACCGGCGGACTGGTCGAAGGTGGGGACTTTGCCGCGGAACTGGATTATAGCGGCCAGGTCGGCAATGACGGCGTCGGCAGCATCATCCGATCCGTTGCGGGCATCGCTGTCTACGGCGGGGCCGTAAGTGTCACGAACACAGCGGGCGGAACCGTGAGCGGCGGCCTTGGCGCCGTCAAGCTTCTGAATGGCGGCAGCGTCAGCAATGATGGCGCCGGCAGCACGATCACGTCCGCCAGCGGCATGGCCGTGCAAATCCTGGGCAATAGCGGCAGTGTCACCAATACCGGCGGCGCCACGATTTCGAGCCCGACGACGGCGCTCTACATGCAACACGGTGGCAATGTCACCAACGGCGCCGGCTCGACGATAGAAACAACCGTGCCCACGGCGGTGGACTGCGCGACCGGAAACTGCGCCATCTATGTCGACTCGAACGCGTATACACCGAGCAATATCGACGGAGGCGTGACCCTGTCGAACGCTGGAACGATCATCGGCAACGTACAGCTCTTCCCCACCTCGAGCAATAACGTGACCTTGTCGCCCGGGGGTACGATCCACGGCGACCTGGGTATTGGCACGAATAACATGTCGTCCCTGACGCTGAACGGTGTGGCGGGAATCACGCAGTCCTATTCGCAGGCGGTCCTCGGCCACACCACGTTCAATGGTTTCATGACCGGCCCGACGGCCGGAACCTGGGTGATCGACAACGACGATCTGACGCCACGTTCCCTCTCGATCAATGGCGGAACCTTGCAGATTGGCGATGGAGGTACGACAGGCTGGATCGGGTCCACGCTACCCATCGACGTCTACCACGGCAGCCTCGTGTTCGACCGTAGTGATGACGTGGTATTCAATGGCACGATCACGAGCGAGAACACGCAAGGGTTCAACGGCTCCCTCGTTCAGGCCGGCACGGGAACACTGACGCTGCTGCTGGCTGGCAACGACATCAGTCCCGCGACCATCGAAATCCAGCGCGGGACGTTGCAGATCGACAATACGGGGAACCAGCCGGGCGCCACGACGGGGTCCACAATAGTTGAGTCTAACGTGGTGAATAACGGCTCGCTCGTGTTCGACAGCTCGCTGTCGATTTTCGGCCCGCTGATCTCAGGAACGGGTTCTGTTACGCAGAACGGTTCGGCGGAGCTGATTCTTGAAGGCCCCAACACCTATACAGGCCTCACGACAATCAATTCGGGCTCGTTGATGGCCATGCAGGCACTGCCCGGCAGCGTGACCGTGAACCAGGCCGGTACCCTGGATGGCTTCTCAGGCGCGACCGTGCATCCGGGTGTTCCCAGCATCGGCGGGAACCTCTTCAACGCGGGCAAGGTCGTTGTGCACAACGGCGACACCGCGGTCGCTGGCACCTACAACCAGCCTTCGACGGGCACGCTCGCGCTGAATCTTGGCAGCAAACTCGCCGTCACCGGCGCGGCGACGCTGGGCGGCGGTACGCTGGAGATCACCGGCGCCGACAGCGGCTACGTGAGCAACACGCATACCGAAGTGCTGACGGCCGCCAGTGGGCTCACCGGCACCTTCGGCCAGCTGGTAAAGGACACCGGCGTGGTGTTCACCGCGAACACGATCAGCTACGACGCAAACAGCGCGTGGCTCGACACCACGGGCCTCAACGTGACGACAGCCGCCGCGGGCAACGGCGTTTCGTACACGCCCACGTCGTTCAGCAGCGCGCAGCGCGTGCAGGGCGTCTTTACCCAGCTCAACAGCAAGATCGCCGCAGGCAACATGGCGAGCGTATCGAGCGATTTCCTCCAGGCTGCCGGTCAATTCCAGCAGGCGCCCACGCTGCAGGCGGCGCAAGCGTCGTTGCAGAGCCTGTCGGGCCAGCTGCACGCGGCCAGCGCGGCCATGACGTTCGAAGCCATCGACGCTTCCGGCCGTGCGTTGTCGGATCACTTTGACGAAGTGCTGGGGAAGAAAGCCGGCTTCGGCGCGTGGACGCAGAACCTCAACGTCGGCGGCAACATGGGCCGCGCGGGCTACGACGGCGTCGGATTCCAGTTGAATGGCTGGCTGGTCGGTAACGACCGGCAGCTCGGCAGTTCGGGCGTGGCGGGTTTCGCCTTCGGCCAGAGCCAGGGGCAACAGCAGCTCGACCAGAGCTACGATCACAACCGCAGCCGAAGCACCGAAGGCATGTTGTACGCCGGGTGGCTCAACGGCAACTGGTATACCCAGGGCCGCATCGGCTTCGGCCATTTCCAGCAGGACGTAAGCCGCCAGCTGTTGCTGGGCACGAGCGCCGATGGGGTATCGACGAACTACAGCGGCAACTACAACGTCGCCTACGGTGAAACGGGCCTGCACCTGGACGTCGCTGGCAGCCGCATCATGCCGTTCGTCAACGTGGAATACGCGAGCATCGAACGTGGTGGCTTCACCGAGCAGGGCGCCAGCGGTTTCGGCCTGCGCGCGGATGGGCAGACACTCGATCGCTTGCAGGCCGGTGTGGGCCTTCGGGCGGCTCGTCACTGGACCCTCGACGGCGGCCGCGGCGTGGACTTCACCGTGGGTGCGCAATTCCGTCGCACGCTCGCTTCGCATGGTGATGAGTTCAACGCCAGCTTCGTCGGCCTTCAGCAATTCCAGCCGTTGGTCGGTATCGGCCTGTCGCGTTACAGCGGCGTACTGAACCTCGGCCTCAACGCCACCTTGTCGGCGCGTACGTCGCTCAACTTCGGCTACGACTACGAGAATGGACAGCGCGACCAGTCCCAAGTGCTGTCGGCGCACTGGGTGATGGCGTTGTAAGTTCCCGCTATGCGCGCTGTCCAAGCGGTAGCGGTACGGCAAGGTTGGCCGGTTAGCCAAGTGAAGACGTAGCGCTGGGGCGGCGCTCACCTCGTCTTGCGGCCTTGCCGGCTACCGTACGCGCACCCAACCCGAGGAAGCCGGCCCTTCATGTGGACCGTGATCGTCATCACCGCCCTGCTCACCGCCGTGGCCATCATCGTCGCGACCAACTTCCATAAACCGGAAAAGAGCATCCGCTTCCCGGTAAAGCATTGCCACGCGGTACGCGACCCGCAGTTCCGGCTGGAGATGGATGCGATGCTCGGGCCGGACGTACTGGAGGGCAACCGCGTCACGGCGCTGCAGAACGGCGACGAGATCTTCCCGGCCATGCTCGCGGCGATACGTTCGGCCACTCGCACCATCACTTTCGAAACCTACATCTACTGGTCCGGGAAGACAGGCAAGGCATTCGCCGACGCCCTGAAGGAACGTTCCCAGGCCGGGGTGACGGTCCACGTGATGCTGGACTGGGCCGGCAGCGAGAAAATGGACAAGCGCCTGCTCGATGAGTTGCGCGATGGCGGCGTGGAAGTGGAGCGCTACCACCCGTTGCGCTGGTTCAACCTGGCCCGCATGAACAACCGTACCCACCGCAAGATGCTGGTGGTGGATGGCCGGATCGGCTTCACCGGTGGCGTCGGTATCGCCGACCAATGGACGGGCCATGCGCAAGATCCGGAGCACTGGCGCGATATCCACTTTCGCGTCGAAGGCCCGGTGGTCGCCCAGATGCAGGCCTGTTTCATGGACAACTGGATCAAGACCACCGGTACCGTGCAGCACAGCGATGGCTACTACCCGGAACTGGAGCCCGTGGCCGACGAGGCCATGCACCTGTTCGTGAGCTCACCCGCCGCGGGTGGCAATTCGAGCATGCACATGATGTACCTGCTGGCCATCGCCGCAGTGAAGGAAAGCTTCGACCTGGAGGCCTCGTACTTCATTCCCGACGACATCACCATCAAGGCGATCCTCTCCGCGCGCGACCGTGGCGCCCGGGTAAGAATCCTGGTTCCAGGGAAATACATCGATTCGAAGCTGGTGCGCATGGCCTCGCGGCGCACCTGGGGCGTCCTGCTGGCCGCCGGCGTGGAAATCTACGAATACCAGCCCACCATGATGCACAACAAAGTGCTGATCATGGACCGCCACATGGTGTCGGTGGGCTCCACCAACTTTGACATGCGCTCGTTCAACCTCAACGACGAGGCCAGCCTGAATGTGTATTCGGATGCCTTCGGCGCCACGATGACCGGGGTGTTCGAAGCCGACCTGCGGCATGCCAAGGGATATACCCTGGACATGTGGCACCGTCGGCCCCTGTGGCAGAAGCTGGGAGAAGCGATGATGCTGCCGTTCGAGTCGCAGCTATAAGTCGGTGCCCGGCGAACGGGAAGGCTGCGCGCACCTTAAACGGATCGGCGAATGAACGCCCCGGCATTTACACCCTCACCGAAGCCGTGCTGCTGTTGAGTGAGTCATAGATGGCCTAGCCCTCTTTCATTTGGCCATGCGCAAGCATGTGGGAAACCCTTTTTGCTGCATTCATGAGCAAGTGCCTGGCCGTCGTCATGTTGACGGATGATCCGCGCCGCTCGATGAACGGGATCGTCATGGCACAGACGGCACGATCGTGCTCGATCACCGGCGCGGAAAGATCGGTAACGCCATCGACCACCTGGCTGGGGATCGTCGCAATGCCCGCCTGGCGAATTTCATCAATAGCCGTCTCGATAGGCCGGCGGCGCAGGTCCGGCTCATGCGCAATCATGGTCTTGAACCAGCGCTCGCGCGTCTCATCGTCCTGCCATGCCAGCAGGACGTGGCCCGATGCCGAGCGCGACATGGGGCGGCGGTGGCCGACGCGTACGACCAGGCCGATCTCGCCAGGAGGGTCGACGCGCGCGATCACTACGATCTGCTCTTTCGAAGGCACCACCAGATGGCAAGACTGCTCGACCTCTTCTGCAAGTTTATGCATTACCGGAAGCGCAGTCTCGACCAGGCTTTTGACCGGAGGCTGCTCCATTCCGAGACGAAACAGGCGGGGAGTGATCGAGTACGCGCCTTCCCCGCCAGGGCGGCTGATGTAGTCGCGATCCTCCAGGACCTGGAGCATGCGAAAGATTTCGCTGCGTGAGCGTCCTACGCCCTCGGATATTTCCGCGATCGTCAGCGGCGTAACCGCCTTTGCGAGCAGTTCCAGGATATCCAGCCCCTTGTCGAGAGCGGGAGCGCGGTACTTGGGGGACTCGGCAGTCATGTCATTCCGTGGCATCAAAGGCGGTTGCGTGGATGAATAGTAAGTTCATATTTGCACATTCTCCAGTCGAATCATGGGGATGCAACTGCGCCCCGGGAAGGCCTATTCCGAATTTGTCGTATGGACAAAAAAAGACTCTCTGAGCCACCGGTCCAGGTGACCGGCGCCCGCGTAGGGATACGGAACCCCCGGTTTTTATGCGATCGGACCCACGTTGCGACGCAGCATTGAAATGCTTGATTTTTCGGAGCATATTGTGCCTGCCGGACCACCAGTGAACTATAAGTTCGCTAATGAACGGCTAGGGTAGGGGCGCCAAAGGCGCCGGAGAGGGGGCGGTGACAACGTTGTCGAACGGGGCCATGGTTCATGCAGATCGAGCAGCCGTCAAAATGTGGAGCACGTCCGGGTCGTGGACACGGGACGGGGAGATGGCATGGCGTCGCCTCGATGCGACGAACCCTTGCTCGCTACCTTTTCATCGCGAGCTGGCTGCTCTGCGGAGCGGCCATGGCCCAGTCGCCGACCGCGCCGACTGCCGACAAACTGTCCTCCTCGGCACAGGATGCGGCCTGGCAGCAGGCAAGCGCCAAGTTTGCATCGCAGCGCAAGGTCATTCTCGATCGCGTAGCCGAAGGCGCCAGCCAAGGACCTTTCCGAAGCGACTGGACATCACTGCAGCAATACCGTTCGCCGACATGGTACGACGATGCCAAATTCGGCATCTTTATCCATTGGGGCGTTTATTCCGTCCCGGCTTTTGGCAGCGAGTGGTATTCGCGCAACATGTATCAGCAGGGGACAAAAGAGTTCGCCCATCATGTGGCGACCTATGGCCCGCAATCGACATTTGGCTACAAGGACCTGGTGCCCTTGTTCAAGGCCGAACACTTCGACCCATCTGCATGGGCGCAGCTCTTTCACGATGCAGGGGCCCGCTATGTCGTGCCGGTGGCCGAACACCATGACGGTTTCGCCATGTACGACTCCTCGCTTTCGGATTGGACAGCGGTAAAGAAGGGCCCGCATCGCGATGTCATCGGGCAACTGGAAAAGGCGGTACGAGCACAGGGCATGCGTTTTGGCGTGTCGTCCCATCGCGCGGAGCACGACTGGTTCTTCGATGGCGGCCGCCGCTTCGATTCGGACGTGAACGATCCACGCAATGCCGAGCTCTACGGGCCGGCGGTGGCTCACCTGAGCAAGCAGGATGAGAACCTGGCAGCGGATTGGACCTACGTTTCACAGGCATGGCTGGACGATTGGCTTGCGCGGACCGCGGAGCTGATCGACAACTATCATCCGGACATCATCTACTTCGACTGGTGGATCGGCCACCCGACATTCCGCAATACCTTGCCAACCCTGCTTTCGTATTACTACAACGAAGGATCCAGGCGCGATGGCGTGGTGGTCAACTACAAGCTTGGCGACTTTCCGGAAGGCGCGGGTACGCTTGATATCGAGCGTGGTCAGCTGTCGGGTATCCATCCGACCCATTGGCAGACCGATACATCCATCAGCAATGAGTCGTGGGGCTATATCGATCACGACACCTACAAGTCGCCGACGTTCATCGTTCATCTGTTGGTCGATGTAGTCAGCAAGAACGGTAACTTGATGCTCAATGTCGGGCCGCGTGCGGACGGTACGATCCCGCAGGCCGCGCAGGATACGCTCAAGAACATCGGGCGCTGGCTGAAGCTCAACGGCGAGGCCATCTACGGCAGCAAGCCATGGCGGACCTACGGTGAAGGTCCGACCGAAGTCGTGGGCGGATCGTTCCAGGACGTCAAGACCAAGCCCTATACACCGCAGGATTTTCGCTTCACGACGGACAACGGGAAGCTTTATGCGATCGAGTTGGGTTGGCCGGCAACGGCGACCACGACGATCCATTCGATCAAGCCGGCTGATGCTGTGTCGCGTGTCGAGCTGCTAGGTGGCGGCATCGTTCCCTTCACCCAGGACGCGAAAGGCCTGCATCTGCGTCTTCCCGCTCACCCTGTCGGTACGGATGCATACGTTTATCGCATCACGCTGTCCCCACCGACCTCGTCCAAGGCGGCCCCATGAAATTTCGGTCATTGGTTTTGATTGCGTGTTTTGGCATGTTGCCGTTGAGCGTGCTTGCCAAAACGCCAAGTGCGCTGTTCTACATGATGGAAACGCAGAAATCGATCAACTCGTTCGAAGCGCATATCGACAAGATCGACCTGCTCGTTCCGACCTGGTTCGGTGTCGACGAAAACGGCCTGGTTTCCGGCGCACCCAATACCTATGTTCTGGACCTTGCCAAGGCGCATCGGTTGCCGGTAATGCCGATCATCTCGGCGGGCGGCGATCGCAAGAAGTTCCATGACCTGATGGCCAGCGAAAAAGCCAAGAAGGCCATGATCGACGGCATGATCGTACAGGCGAAGCGGTACGGCTTTGTCGGGTTCCAGTTCGACTTCGAGAATATCGCCTGGACTGATCGCGACGCTTTGACGCTGCTGACCAGGCAAACGGCCGAGGCGTTGCACAAGAACGGCCTGAAACTCTCGATGGCGGTGGTGCCCAACGCGCCTGGCTATGCGGGCCGGGGACCATTCGGTAAATGGATGTGGGAATACTGGCGTGGCGCGTACGACCTCAAGGCGCTCGGCCAGGTGCTCGACCTGGTCTGCCTGATGACCTATGACCAGCACACCCGGTGGACCACCCCAGGCCCGGTGGCAGGCATGCCATGGGTCATGGAAAACCTGGAGTACGCGCTCAAGGTGGTGCCCAAGGAAAAACTTTCGCTAGGCATCGGCCTCTACGGCTACCACTGGTTTACCGGCAATCCTGTGCGCGAGGACGGTAAGGAAAGCTCGAATATTTCGGCCGACTACATCGACGCCGACGAATCCTTTCCATTGGCCAAGCAGTTCAACGTCACCATGCAATGGGACCCGGTCGAGCATGAATCGTGGTTCTACTTCTATCGCGACCAGATGCGCGAGTGGGTATTTCTGCCGGATGCACGAGCGTTTCGCGATCGCTACGACGTAGCGAAGCAGTATGACCTGCAAGGGTTCTGCGCCTGGGTGCTAGGTGCGGAAGATCCAAAAGTCTGGGAAACATTGCCCGATGCAGTCAGGTAGACCCGGCAGGTCGTAGCCTCGTAGGGAGACAGGCACGGCGGCTGGTGCGAAAGCAATACAAAAAAGCAGTCACACATTAATGCTTCCCGGGGAGGGTTAATCATGAATAAGGTCTGTTTACGGCGCCGCGTACTCACCAGTTCCTTGGCGCTGGCGCTTTTCACGCCACATGTTTTCGCACAGCAGGCGTCATCGGACGCGCAGTCATCCAGCAAGCCGGACAAGGCGGTGGAACTGAAAGGGGTCACGGTTACCGGTTCGATGATCCCGCGCGTGGAAGTGGAGGGACCGGCTCCCGTGGTCAGCATCACCGGCGAGCAGATCAAGCAGCAAGGCTTCACCACGCTGTGGGAATTCCTCGATTCGTTGCCGCAGGTGGGCCAGCAGATTCAGGACTCGGCGGCCTGGGGTTCCAGCTCGGTCAATGCGCGCTCAGTCAACCTGCGCGGATTGGGGCCTGGCTTCAGCCTGCTGATGATCGACGGCCATCGCGTGGTGGATTACCCGCAGCCGTTGAGCAAGCAGAGCAACTTCCAGAACTACAACAACATCCCCACCGGCATGATCGACCATATCGAGATCCTGGCGTCCGGCGCCTCGTCGATCTACGGTTCGGACGCAGTGGCGGGTGTAGTCAACGTGATCCTGAAGAAGAACTACCAGGGTGACGAACTGCAGGTGACCGGTGGCGGCGCCACGCGCGGTGGCCGCGCGTATGGCGACATCAACTTCTTCGGTGGCAAGTCCGGCGACAACTGGCACATCCTCTACAACCTGGAGAAGTCCAACCGAACGGCGTTGTGGGGCATGGACCGTCCGTACCAGGACTCGGTATCCGATGCAGGCTATGGCGCCTGGGGCCCGGCTGCGCGCATGTTCGGCTACCAGTACGACGCGGCCGGCGCCGTCGCTCTTTCGGCGATGAACGGCAATGGCCAGTACCTTACGCCGCCGGCGGGCACCTGCGGGAAGTTCACCAACTCGCAGCTGAGCCAGTCGCATACCGTCACCACCAATGGCACGCAGATCAGTGGCGTGACCAACAATGGTTACTACTGTTCGCAGCCAGCCTTGTTCCAGAACTGGGTGCTGACACCCGGCAGCCGCAGCAACAATGGTTACCTGGCCGGCGAGTACGACTTCTCCAACGGCTTGCAGCTCTATGGCTCGGCGGCCCTGTACGACACGGTGGGCATCTCCAACACCCAGTTGAACGCCTTCGGCACCGGGGAGTTCTACGACCAGAGCACGGGGCAGGTGATCCACCAGGCCATCCGCCAGTTGACCGCGCAGGAAATGGGCACCTCGGCCAATACCCACGATCGTGAGCAGAACTGGAACCTGCAGGCCGGCGTGCGGGGCACCATATTCGACGGCAAGTTCAACTGGGATTTGAACCTCAATAGCCAGAAGTACATCGTGCGCGAGGATTACACCGCGTATAACGCCCAGGGCATGAACGACTTCTTCCTTGGCAAGCAGCAGGGCACCACTGCCGACGGCTTGCCCATTTACGCCATGAACTGGCAGCAGTGGTGGAACCCGATCACGCCAGCGCAATACAGCCAGTTTGCGGTCAATGGCGAGAACACGTCGTCGTCGTGGCTGGACCAGGCACAGTTCCGCCTCAATGGCGACTTGTTCAAGTTCCCGTGGGTGGACGAGTCGGTGGGCTGGGCGGCCGTGGTGGAAGCTGCGCACAACGGTTTCAAGCTCTCGCCCGACGTGCGCGGGCTCGACCCGAGCACGTTCCAGAACCCATTCGGGGCGTACCTCACCGGTGGCGGCACCCGCCAGCGATATTCGGTGGGCTCCGAATTCCGTGTACCGGTGCTCGATTCGGTGACCTGGACCATTTCCGGCCGCCTGGACAAGTACAACGATGCCAGCAGCGCCGACGTCGCCCGCACCTGGGGCTCGGCCCTGGAATGGCGTCCGCTCGACAGTCTGCTGCTTCGTGGCAGCTACGGCACCAACTTCAAGGCGCCGGACATGCAGGCCATCTACCTGACCGGCTCCACCTCGCCGGTCGGCGATTACATCGATCCCTTGCAGTGCATCAACGCCATCAAGGCTGGCCAGAGCAACAACACCTGGTGCAACCAGGTGCAGAGGCCGACCTCGCAGTATTACACCTTGTACACCAATGGCAGCCGCCTGCTGTTGCCGCAGACGGGCCGCTCATGGACCTATGGTTTCGTCTGGCAGGTTCCGGGCGTGCAGGGCCTGTCCGTGTCCGCCGACTATTGGCACATGGGCGTGGACAACGCCATCCAGTACCTCGACCAGAACACCGTGCTGAACGACGAGGCCGGCTGCCTTACCGGCTTCAAGCCGAACGGCACATCCGGTTTGTCGCCCTATACGGCGCATGTGCAGGGTTCGGCGTATTGCCAGATGGTGACCCAGATGGTTCAGCGCAATGCGGCCGGCCAGGTCGTTACCGTACATTCGGGCCCGATCAACGAGGCCTCGCTGTACGTGAGCGGCGTGGATGCCTCGCTGGACTACAAGATGCACACCGACGGTTACGGTGACTTCCGTGCCGGTATCAACTACACCAATAATCTCTCGTACAAGCAGCGTGTACTGGCTTCCGATGAGTTGCAGAACACCCGCTACCAGAACGTGGCGAGCCGGGTCACCTGGATCGGCGACTGGAACAAGGGTGACTGGAACGTGTCGATCTCCGGCGTGCGCGACGGCAGCATGCGCGCTCCCAACTATGGCGGCTGCACCGTGCTGCCCAATGGCATCCAGCCGGGCATGGTGACGGTGCCCAATGGCGGCCAGGCGGTTAGTACCGGCATATGCCAGGTAACGCTCGATGGCAATCCAGTGACCGTCAGCGACTCCACCACGTACCAGGGCCGGACGCCGGTGTGGATCACCTGGAACACCTCAGTTGGCTGGCAGATGAACCCGGACACCAAGTTGAAGCTTACCGTGTCCAACATCTTCAACAAGGTCGGCTCGATTCCATACTATGCCGGTGGCTTCGAGTTCGTTACGACAGGGCAGACCGCTAGTGAGTACAACGGTCGCGAAATATTCCTGACGTTCGACTACAAGCTTGATTGAAGCTGGCTTGACTGAGTCCTTACCCATCCAGCGGCCTTCTGACGGAGGCCGCTAACCATCCGCCCGGTCTTTTTGTCCTTCTGCTGATGGCTAATGGATCACCGCGATTGCTCGGCGAACTCATGCTCGTTGCGAGCCTGATCGCCTTTGGCGATATGGCGACCGTCCTTCGATACGCTGGGAAGAAGGGCGCCGCCCTGGGTATTCATGGGTTTACGGGACTGGTCATCGTCGCAACGGGTGCATGCCTCATCTTCGGTGCCAAGTAAAAACTGATCTAACTTGGCGAACCGTCCACGGCCAAGCCAACAGTCTGCAGGTAGCGCTCCAGCACTTCGATATCGCCGGAGGCAACGATCGCACCGACGTAGCCGTCGGGACGTATCAGCATCCAATCTCCGGACGCTGGGGCGTAGGCCTCGCGGAAGTGGCCGCCGTGATCGAAAAGATCGCCGTGCGCACCGAACGTGTGGATGTGCAAGCCTGAGCGTGGTGTCACGGCATCACGAAGAACTTCACAGCCCAGCAGCGTCCAGTGCGCACCTTTAAACAGTTCGAACAGTCGCGTCCGCTGGCCGGCAGCGCCCATGATCGGTGCGTCCGGCGCGCGGTCGCCCGCGAGCAGGCCGCTGATGCGTTCGGGCTGTTCCAGCGCGAGCGGCGATTCGGGGTACCCAATGTCGAGTTGGTGGACCTCGCGTCCGCGCCGCGTATCACCACGCTTCGCGGCGTCCAGCAGCTTCGTGGCAAGACCGAGCATGTCCGCCGCCACCGGTCGGCGCTCCTCCTCGTAGCTGTCGAGCAAGGTCTCGGGTGCACCGCCGACCACCGCCGCCAATTTCCAGCCCAGGTTGTAGGCGTCCTGGACACTGGTGTTGAGGCCCTGGCCGCCGGTCGGCGGATGCACATGCGCAGCGTCGCCGATCAGAAACGAGCGACCAACACGATAGCGATCAGCCAACCGCGCGTTCATGCTGAAAGCTGATGCCCACGAGACCGAACGGATGCGAATGTCGTCGCGGCCGGTGCGCTGGGCCACCATGGCGGACAATCCTTCGGCGGAAAGATCGATATCTCCTTCCCGGGGAATTGGCGCCTGCAACTGGAACAGATCGGTTCCGGCGAGCGGGCAAAGGGACATCTGCGCATCCATCGCGCCCTCGTTGAAACGATGCCACACCTCGCGCCCCAATCCGGTCAGGGCGACGTCTGCTACCACGGCGCGCACACCCAATGTCTTGCCCGGAAAGTCGATGCCCAGTGCGTGGCGTACGAAACTGCGGCCGCCATCGGCGCCAACCAGATAGCGCACGCGCACAACCTCTTCGCCCGTTGGGCTGGCCAGCCGCACCGCCACGCCGTGCTCGTCCTGCGCGAAGCCGACCAGCTCGCATCCAAACGTCGGTCGATGCCCCAGTTCGACCAGCCGCTCGCGCATCACGCCCTCGGTCAGGAACTGCGGCACCAGCAGGGGAAGATGATAGGGCTCCGCAGTTGTCGGGGCCTCGTGCTCCATGACGAGCGAGTCGGTGTAGCTGCCATCGGCGCGGTATTCCCGCTGGGGCGGATACAAGCCGCCGGCCGCGACGACCCGGTCGACGATGCCCAGATCCTCGAAGACTTCCTGCGTTCGCGGCTGGATACCCTTGCCGCGCGAGCCACGGAAAGGGCCTTCCATCTTCTCGATAAGGCGGAAGGACACGCCCCGCCGTGCCAGGTCGATCGCGAGCGTGAGGCCGGCGGCGCCGGCCCCGCAGATCAATACGTCGGCGGAAAAATGCTGTGTCATGGCGGGCTCCAATATGTGTAATATGCACCTAACTGGAGCCGATGCTATGCCTTCAAAGAAAAATGTGCAAGATACACATATATCCCTGCAACTGCGGGCCTTGCATGGCGCGCTGATCAGTATTGTCGGCGTCATGAACCGCCCGCAGCGCGACGAGGCAATGGTGCGGGAAGCCGGTATTTCGCTGGATCGTGCCTTGTTTCCGCTGCTGGTAGGCATCGAGCGGCTAGGGCCTATCGGTGTGGTCGATCTTGCCGACCGCGTCGGGCGCGACTACACCACCGTCAGTCGACAGGTCGCAAAACTGGAGAGCCTAGGTTTGGTGCAACGCCAGGAAGGCGTTGAAGACCGCCGCGTGCGGGAGGCCATGGTGACGCCGAAGGGCAAAGTCATGACCGATGCCGTGGACGCCGCGCGGGAACGGATGGGGCGAGCGATATTTGCGAAGTGGAAGGAACGAGATTTCGAGGAGCTGGTAAGGCTTTTGCAGAAATTTGCGAAAGACATCGAGGGTGAAACTCCCGGCGATCGGTAAGCGCCGGCCAGTCGCTTTGAGCGACCAGTCTCAGGGATTAGAGAACGGCCTTTAGATAAGCCCCGGTACGGCTCCCTGCGTGCCTCGCGAGCTTCGCCGGCACCCCCGCGAACACGATCGATCCGCCCTCATCCCCCGCGCCCGGCCCGACGTCGATCACATAGTCGCTCGCGGCCACCACGCGCATGTCGTGCTCCACCGCGATCACCGTATGGCCGGCATCCACCAGCGTGTTGAGCTGCCGCATCAGCCGGTCGACATCGGCCGGGTGCAGGCCTGTGGTGGGTTCGTCGAGCACGTAAAGCGTATGGCTGCGGTTGGCGCGTTGCAGTTCGGTGGCGAGCTTGATGCGCTGGGCCTCGCCGCCGGAGAGTTCGGTCGCCGGCTGGCCGAGCCGCAGGTAGCCAAGCCCCACATCGCGCAGCACGGTGAGCGAACGCAGCACGGGTGCATCGTCGGCAAAAAAGTCGCAGGCATCGGCCACCGTCAACCCGAGCACCTCGGCGATGTTCCTGCCGCGGTAGGCAATTTCGAGGGTCTTGGCGTTATAGCGTGCGCCATGGCAGGTGGGGCAGGGCGAATACACGCTCGGCATGAAGAGCAGTTCGACACATACGAAGCCCTCGCCCGCGCAAGTCTCGCAGCGCCCCTTGGCCACGTTGAACGAGAACCGACCGGCATCGTACTTGCGCGACCGCGCGGCGCGCGTCGCCGCGAACAGCTTGCGTACGTGGTCGAACAGCCCGGTGTACGTCGCCAGGTTCGAACGCGGCGTGCGGCCGATCGGCTTCTGGTCCACGCGCACCAGCCGTCGGACGATATCGCCACCGGCCACGATGCGGCCACCGCTGGCGACAACCTCGGCGCGTTCGAGGATGTCGCCCTCGGCATCCTCGGGTTCCACGTCCTGCCCCAGCTGCGTAGCCACCAGCTCTACCAGGGCCTGCGTCACCAGGCTCGATTTTCCCGAGCCCGAGACACCGGTGACCGAGGTGAAGGCACCGAGCGGGAAGGCAACGTCCACGCCGTCGAGGTTGTTGCGCGTGACGCCTTCGAGCCGGAGCCACGTGTCCAGCGGCCGCGGCACATGCTTGACCGGCGCGGCCGCGCCAAGCACGTAGCGCCGCGTCTGCGACGCCGTGACCTTCGCCAGGCCCTTCGGCGGCCCACTGTAGAGGATCTCGCCGCCCTGCTCGCCCGCCAGCGGGCCCACGTCCACCAGCCAGTCGGCGTGCTCGATCACGTCGATCTCGTGCTCGACGACGAACAGCGAATTTCCCGCCGCTTTCAGCTGGTCCATCGCGCGCAACAGGGCCTGGGTATCGGCCGGATGCAGGCCGGCAGAGGGCTCGTCCAGCACGTAGACCACGCCGAACAGGTTGGAGCGTATCTGCGTACCCAGCCGCAGGCGCTGCAACTCGCCCGGTGACAATGTCGGCGTGCTGCGCTCGAGTGTGAGGTAGCCAAGGCCAAGGTCGACGAGGATCGACACCCGCGCGAGCAGGTCCTCGGCGATGCGTTGGGCCACCACCGCCTGCTCAGGATGCGTCTTGGCGAGCTTGCGCTGCGCTGGCGCGCTGTTGTCCGCCGTGGGACGCATGGCGTCGGCGAGGCGTTTCAACGGCAGCCGTGAAAGCTCCGCGATGTCGAGCCCGGCGAATGTCACCGACAGCGCCGCGCGCTGCAGCCGCTTGCCATCGCACGTGGGGCACTGCGCACTGCCCATGTAGCGCGATACGCGATTCTTCAGCATCTCGCTCTGCGTATTGGCGAACGTGTGCAACACGTAGCGCCGCGCGCCGGTAAACGTGCCGTTGTACGCCGGCTCCTGCTTCTGGCGAATCGCCCGCTTCACCTGCTCGACGGTGAACCCCGGATACACCGGCACCACCGGCTGCTCCTCGGTGAAGAGTATCCATTCGCGCGTCTTCTTCGGCAGCGACTTCCATGGAACGTCGATGTCATGGCCCATGGTGGTGAGGATGTCGCGCTGGTTCTGGCCGTGCCAGGCCGGCGGCCACGAGGCGATCGCGCCATCGCGGATCGTCTTCGTCGGGTCGGGCACCATCAACGCCTCGGTGACCTCGTAAACGCGGCCCAGGCCGTGGCAGGTGGGGCAGGCACCCGCGGGCGTGTTCGGCGAGAAGGCATCGGAATACAGGATGGGCTGCCCGGCAGGATATTGCCCGGCACGCGAATAGAGCATGCGCAGGGAATTGGAAATCGTGGTGACGCTGCCGACCGACGAGCGCGAGGTGGTCGCACCGCGATGCTGTTGCAGGGCCACGGCAGGTGGCAGCCCCTCGATGGAATCCACGGCCGGCACGCCGACCTGATCGAGCAGGCGCCGTGCATAGGGCGACACCGAATCGAAATAGCGGCGTTGCGCCTCGGCATACAAGGTACCGAACGCGAGAGAGGATTTTCCCGAACCGGAGATGCCAGTGAAGACGACCAGCGCATCGCGCGGGATGTCCAGGTCGACGTTCTTGAGGTTGTGCTCGCGCGCGCCGCGGACGTGGACGAAGGTGTCGTGCTGCGCCGGTTTGGGCGGGGTCATGGCGGATCCGTTAGCTCGACTCGGTTGTCGCACAAAGCGCGTCGATACCCCGTGCACTCGTGCAACCCGTCATCACCCTACTTCGGCTTCTTGCCCGCGAGGAGAGGCTTGGTGGCAGCCTGGCTTATCCAAGACATCAACTGCTTCTCGTCAAGATCCTTTCCAGACGTCAATTCAACGCCCCGCGTCGATTTGCCCATGCCGGTCGGCGTTACAGGTGGTTCTGGATGGATCTCGGTGCCGCGGATGAACATCAGCTTCACGTGGCCGACGAAAGCGCCGGAGGAGAAACACCAGCCATCACTAACTCCGTAATACGCCATGCCCCACTTTACGCCGCGCTTCAGGCCGGGCACGGCTCTCTCCGCCAACGCATCGACCCGTTCTGCGATCCCGCGCTGGGGCTGCGGCAGGCTAGCAATATAGGCGAACACGGGGTCGTCGCCGTCCGCGGCTTTTGCAGAACTCGCCTTGCCAGTCATGGCGACAAGAAGCTCTTCCGCTCCGACTTTGCTCGCAGGCTTGTTCACCGACTTTTTCGTCATGGGTACCCCCTCTGTCGCATGGCTTCGCCTACATCGCTGGCATCGACACGGCTGTGCCATCCGACCACGTACTGGTGGCGACCAAATACACGGAGAGGGGCGGCAGTGTTGCGGCTTCAGCCTCGTGGCCTGGTGTCAGGAACCAGTAATTGCCGCCGATGACGGGCGAGCCGGGCAAATTTGCTCCCCAATTCTTGCCGTCCGCGAATGGCACATAGAACATGACGTGAGCCATGTTGTGACTGCCATAGGCCGACAGATAGGAATGCTTCGACATCATGTAGCACATGGCGCCCGCTTCCAGGGCTGGAATTTCCTTGGTGCGAAGGGCGGTCTTGATGCGATCCATGATCTGGGCATCGGTGTGCCCGGTAAGGGTCATCGCCGTTCGCATCGTAAGGAGCGGTGTGAATGAACGCACTGCCGGAGGGTTGTCGCATGCGGCTGCGCGAATTTTCGGGTTCCAGCGCTCGGGCCAGTCAGGCGCGCCGCCGATGCCGCGTCCCACATAGCAGACGAAACCGTTCGTTCCCTTGACCGCCGTTTCGTAGCCCGTGCGGGTCAAGACCAGGACGGTCGCGTCCTTGGCGATGGAATCCGGCGCCGCGCTTTTCGCCAGTGCGATCTCCTGGGTCCGGTCCATGAGATAGGCTTCCACCGGCGCCATGCGGGTAAGTTCATCCGCGTGTGCTGCGGCGCCGCACAACCCAGCCAGCGCCAGTGCGGTAACCGGCAATCTTCGGGCAAGGCACCCGGCTGAAAACTTCGTCACGGCATTCGTGAAAATCGAATCGGACATTGCGCTCCCCACCGTGTCTCATTCGTATGGCCTGTTGTACAGAAACAAGCCGTGTGGCGCCAGCGTGCGGCCACCTAAAAGGTGGTGGTGGCAGAAGCTGGGTGAGGCGCTGATGCTGCCGTTCGAGTCGCAGCTATGAGTCGGTTTCTTAAACGGATCAGGCGAATGAACGCCCCGACATTTACACCCTAGCTGATCTTCCGCCACTGGAATAACGGTCAACCAAGCTGCTCCATGTCGCCGAGTACGTCATTCGCCACCGTGGCTCGTCGCCCCGTCCCGTTTGAAAGAGTAAGGGTGGCGGGCGAGCCAGGGTCGAAAGTCCGCACAAGCACGGTCGGGCATACGCCCGCCTGATCGCCCGCCATAAGGCGGTAGAACCACGTGCCCCGCAGGCTGACTGCGGGACCCGGGGCTTGCAGCGGGCTTTCGACACCCGGTTACCAGGCTCTCCCGGCAACCCGCGCATGATCCCGATTTCCGTATGGGCACTCCATACGAATATTCTCAAAGTTGCTGTGAGCATCCCATCGAACGATCCTCAATCATGCGCGAACGCCATCCACGAGAAGCGAGCATGACTAGCAAGGTTCGGCGGCAAACTATTCACAAACCTTTGCTTTGCGGCACCGGCGGAGATGCGGCCGTGCAGTCGCCGGGCTCGACGACCTGACACGCTTTCCCGGTTATTTCATCGTAAACAACCATGAAAGGCCTGTTTGGTCTCTGCGTAAATCGCATCAACCAGGGGATGTTGTCCGCGCTGTCAGGCCGGGACGTCGCCCCATAGAGCATTACGCGCGGCACTTCCTTCGGTCCCGCGTCGCTCAAACGATAAGCGCTCATTGCGTTCAACCATGGCGGCGGCTCCGCCATCGCGGGTACGGCGAAAGTCATGACTAGCAGGCAAGCCATTCGGCGCTTGTCCAGGAAATACAGCATGCATGACTTGGGCACGAGCCTAGCGCTCCCTTGCTGCGGGCCCTCAAGGCCATGGCGCCGAGCTTATGCCGGGCACGTACTGCCGTCGAGGGTGAGCGCCTGGTCCAAGTTGGCGAAACTTACCGCTTAAGTCAATGACGCGTTGAGGCACCGCAATCACGTCAAGGTTGTCAGCGATTTGTGACAACGGAACCCAAGACTCGGGGCCGGAAGCATCGAGCGCATAAAGCCAGCGCCTTGCCTTGTCCGCCCAAGAGGTCATAGCGGACGCGATCCGAATTGCGTTATCACGAGCTCGGAGTAAGGACGCCTGCTCCCTGAGCCTCGTTTCGTGAGCGCGCTGTCCACTAGCAAGGCGGCCCGCCGCAACGATAGCAAGGACACTGAAAATCGCTTGACCAACCGACGCCATTGCGGAAACCCACGCCGCAGTGAGCTGGCCCTTCGTTATCTCGAGTATCGGATCCAGCAGCAACATGGTGGGCATTTTCCTATGAACCTATCTAGGAAAAAGCCAGAGGCTTTGGCGTTAACCCACCCTCAGTGCCATTTTGAAGTCGCCTAGAGCAAAAGGTAGCGTAAGGACGGCTGCCAACGCTGCGCACATTCTAATAGGCGATACTTCACTTTGCGCCTAATCCTTCCTCTAGATGCTGCTGAATCCTATTGGTTCCTGGGGGCTCATTCTGATAGCCAGGACGGCCACCTCACCGTGTCCCGATACAGCCACAGTGAGGCTGAAATTCTGCTTTGGAACATCCAGAAGTGGGTGGGTACTTACTTGATCTCGACAACGACCTTTCCCTTTGCGCGGCCTGTTTCGACGTAGGCCAAGGCCTGGTTGGTCTGGTCGAATGAGAAGACTTTGTCGATCACGGGACGGATGGCTCCGTTCTCAACGAGCTTGGTCAGTTCACGCAGTTGCTGTCCACTGGCTCGCATAAAAAGGAACGTATATTTCAGATCGCGGCGGATCGCCTCCTTCCTGACCTTGGCACTGAGCAGACGGACGATGAGGCGAACGAACCAAGGTGCTCTGATGCCTTTGGCGAACGTGGGATCCGGCGGGCCGGATATGGAGATGAGCATTCCGCCGGGCCGCAATACGCGCAGGGATTTCTCCAACGCCGCCGCATCCTGGCTATGCAGGACCACGTCGTAGTTTTGCAGCACTTTCTCGAAGTCGTCCTTCCTGTAGTCGATGACGACATCCGCACCGAGACCTTTCACCAAGTCGAGGTTGGCATGGCTCGTGGTGGTGGCTACCGTGGCCCCGAGATGCTTGGCCAACTGGATGGCAATGGTGCCGACGCCGCCGGAGCCAGCCTGGATGAGGACCTTTTGGCCCTTTCGCAAGCCGGCTCGTTCAACCAGAGCCTGCCATGCCGTCAAGCCGACCAGGGGGAGCGATGCCGCTTCTTCCATCGTGAGATTGGAGGGTTTCGGCGCGACGTCGTTTTCGTTCAAGGCGATGAACTGTGCGAACGTGCCGATATGATGGTCGGCCGCCCGCGCATAGACTTCATCACCGACTTTGAACTGCCGGACTTGCGAACCTGCGCGGGTTACGACACCGGCCACGTCGTGGCCCAAGATGACCGGCAAGCGATAGGGCAGGACGAGCTTGAACTCCCCGTTCCGGATTTTGGCGTCCAGAAGGTTCACACCTGCCGCATGGACCTCAACCAACACTTCATCCTCGCGCAGTTCTGGCTCGGGAAGTTCGCCTTCGCGCAGACTACCTTTTTTTCCATAGCGTTCGAGGATGAAGGCTTTCATCAGGCTTTGACTCCGTCCAGTTGCAGATCCTTTCGAAGCACCGTGTCCACCAGCCCCACCGGGGCAAATCGGCGGAGCCATTGCAGGCGCCTTGCAAGTCCGCCCGCGGGGTAACGAAGTTTCGGGCGAGCGGCGATAGCGGCCTTTAGCACCACCTCGGCCACGACCCGGGGGTCGGTGGCTGTTGTCATGACCTCTTGCACCCGCCTGCTCACTGCCTCGCGCACTTCGCGGTACACGTCGAGTTTGGAGTCGGGTTCGAGAAAATTCGCGTCGAATGGCGTCTTCGTGTAAGCCGGTTCGATGACCGAGACCCGGATGCCGTGCGTACGCAACTCGTGGTCAAGCGATTCGGAATATCCCTCGATCGCATGCTTCGTTGCAGCGTACAGCGCCCCGTACGGCATGGGCAGGAACCCGAGGACTGAACCCATGTTGAGGATGCGGCCGCTTCCCTGGCGCCGCATATGAGGCACGACGGCGCGCGTCACCCGGACCACCCCAAAGAAGTTGGTGTCGAAGATCGCTTGCGCCTGCTCGATGGAGCTTTCTTCTGCACCGCCCGGTGCCACCCCGAACCCAGCGTTATTGACGAGCAGGTCGATGCGGCCGACCTGCTGAATGACGTCTTTTACGAGTGCCTCAACCGATTCGTCCCGGTTGACGTCCAGGGACAGCATCTCAAACGGTCGCCTTCCTGCTGGGGCAGCGCGTCTGCTGGTGCCGAAAACCGTATAGCCAGCCTTGGTCAGCCGCTCCGCCGTGGCCTCGCCGATGCCTGAAGATGCCCCCGTGATCAGGGCGATACGGTTCTTGCTCATGGTTTCGAAGCTCCCAATGGGTGGCGCGTTACGGATAGTCACTATCGATTCGAAATCGACTATACTATCGATTCGAGAGTAAGTCACTATCAAAATGATATGAACTATAAAAATAGCTGTAACGAACCCTGTGCGATCGCGCGCAGCTTGGCGGTGGCGGGTGACGCCTGGAGCATCCTGGTCCTGCGGGACGCCCATGCCGGTCTCACGCGCTTTGACCAATTCCGAAAGAGCTTGGGTATCGCCCCGACCATACTTACCCGGCGGCTGGCTAGCCTGACCGAGGAGGGATTGTTGGAGAAAAACCGCTACTCAGAGCACCCGCCGCGTGAGGAATATCTGCTGACGCCTGCCGGCCGCGATTTCCTGCCGGTGCTCTTCATGATCGGCGCATGGGGACGCCAGTACCGTGGTGGCGGTGAGCTGACACGCTTCCTCGACGAGGAAACAGGTACGGAGATCAAACCCGTGGCCATCGATGAGGTCACTGGAGCAAAGATCGGGACGCGGCCGATACGCGTCGTTACACCGGATGAGAGCGCACCTTAGATTTGGGCTTGGGGTATTTCAAGGGAAAATAGTTACTTCCCAATCCCCTTCAAAATCCCTACATTGGTGCAATGCACGCACCACCAGCGACCGAAATTGCCACCCTCATCAGCACCGGCTTGGCGGTCGTCGACCCCAGCCTTACCGTCCGCTGGCTCAACCCCGCCATGGGCGAATGGCTAGGCGTAGGCACCCGTAGCGCCCAGGGCCAGAAATTCGACGCCCTCGTCCGCGAGCCGGCTCTGGCCCCACTGGCCGAACGAGCCCTCGCCGAACGCCAGGTCCTGCAACTGCGCGGCGCCCACGTCGTACTGGCCCGCGGCCGCCCCGTCACCGCCGACATCGCCCTTCAGCCCCTGGCAGACGGCGCCGTCCTGATCGAGGTCCATCCCCTGATCGGCGACATCGCTGAGCCCACGCCTCTATCAGCCACCCTGCGTGGCTTCGCCCATGAGGTAAAGAACCCCCTGGCAGGGTTGCGAGGCGCAGCGCAGCTTTTGCAGCGTCGCGTCGCCGAGGCAGACTTGAAGGACCTCGCTTCCCTGGTGATCGCCGAAGCCGACCGCCTATCAGCTCTGGCCGACCGCCTCCTTCGCCACGGCGGGGCGGCCCGCGTCGCACCGGTAAACATCCATGAACTGCTCGAGCGCCTCGAGGTGCTGGTGGCCTCCGAGCCGTCCGCACCACGCATCCGCCGCGACTACGATCCGAGCCTGCCCGATTCCTCCGGCGATTCGGACCGCCTGCTTCAGGTGTTATTGAACCTGGCGCGCAATGCAGTGGAAGCGGGTGCCACCACGCTTGTATTCCGTACACGCGTGGAGCACGGCGTGCGCCTGGGCGAGCCGCATGCGCGCAGTGCCTTGCGCATCGACGTGATCGACGACGGCCGCGGCGTGCCCGATGCGCTTCGCGACAACCTGTTCCAGCCGCTGGTATCCGGTCGCCCCGAAGGCACGGGCCTGGGCTTGGCGCTGTCGCGCGAGATCGCCCGCGAACACGGCGGCGAGTTGCGCTTTGTCAGTGAGCCAGGCGAAACCGTGTTTTCCCTTTTTCTTCCGATGGAGAAGCCGCATGGCTGATGTATGGATCGCCGATGACGACCGCGGCGTCCGTTTCGTGCTGGCCGAGGCCCTGCGCGATGCCGGCCATGCGGTGCGCGAGTTCGGGGATGCCAGCGCCTTGCGCGACGCACTCGCCGACGGCAAGCCCGCGCTCATCCTTACCGATGTACGCATGCCCGGCGAAGACGGTCTTAGCCTGCTGGCGGATCTTCACGCTCGCGCCGTGGCACCGGTGATCGTAATGAGCGCCTTTACCGATGTCGCCACCACCGCCGCGGCCTACCGCGCAGGTGCAGCCGATTACATCGCCAAGCCGTTCGACCTGGACCAGGCCGTGGAGGCAGTCGAGCGTGCCTTGGCTGCGGCCAGCCCAAGTGAAGCGGTGGCGCCCACGACCGTAGCGGCCCATGCGCTGCTGGGCGAGAGCGTAGCGATGCGCGAGGTGTTCCGCCTGATCGGCCGCATCGCCGCCAGCGACCTCAACGTGTTGATCACCGGCGAAACCGGTACTGGCAAGGAATTGGTGGCGCGTGCGCTGCACGATGAAAGCGCGCGCCGCAACAAGGCGTTCGTTGCGCTGAACACCGCGGCCATTCCTTCGGAGTTGCTTGAAAGCGAACTCTTCGGTCACGAGGCAGGCGCCTTCACCGGCGCGGCGCGGCGCCATAACGGCCGCTTCGAACAGGCCGAAGGCGGCACGCTGTTCCTGGACGAAATCGGCGACATGCCGCTGGCCCTGCAGACGCGCCTGCTGCGCGTGCTGGCGGGCGGCGAGTTCTATCGCGTGGGCGGCCGTGAACTGATCCGTGGCAATGTGCGCATCGTTGCGGCTACGCACCAGGACCTGGATGCTCGCGTAACCTCTGGGCATTTCCGCGCCGACCTCAAGCACCGCCTGGACGTGGTGCGCATCGAACTTCCCGCGCTGCGCCAGCGCCGTGCGGATATTCCCCTGCTGGCGAAGCATTTCCTCGGCACCGCGGCCAACGAGTTCAAGCTGCCGCCCAAGCGGCTGTCCCGCGCGGCGCAGAAGATCATGGAGCAGCGCGATTTCCCGGGTAACGTGCGGGAGCTTGAAAACCTCTGCCGCCGACTGGCCGTGGTGGCGCCGGGAAGCGAGATTCTTCCCGCGGACCTGGGCGCCGCCGGCGATCGCAATGCTTCGCCCAGCGATTGGACCGATGCCTTGCGCCGCTGGGCAGAGGCAGCGCTGCTTCATAACGAAACGGACATCCACGCCCGCGCCCGCGCCGCATTGGACAAGACACTGTTGCAGGCCGCCCTGGTAAGCAACGGCGGCCATCGCCAGCAGGCTGCGGCCTCGCTCGGCGTGGGCCGCAACACCCTCACCCGCAAACTCGGCGCGTCCCGTGCGCGCCGCCCGAAGGACGACGCATCATGAGCATTACCATCCGCCCCGCCACCCCTGCGGACATCGACCATCTGGTGAAGTGGAACGCCGCGATGGCCTGGGAGACCGAGCACAAGCACCTGGACGAAGCCGTGCTTCGTCGCGGCACCGAAGCCGTATTCGCCGACCCGCGTCGCGGCACCTACCTGGTGGCCGAACTCGATGGCGTCCCGGCTGGCAGCCTGCTGATCACTTACGAGTGGAGCGACTGGCGCAACGGCGACTTCTGGTGGGTACAGAGTGTTTATGTGGCGGAAGAGGCGCGGCGCCGCGGCGTATTTCGCGCTCTGTACCAGGCGGTCAAAGAGCGGGCGAAAGAAGCCGGCGCAGTCGGCACGCGCCTTTACGTTGAAACCGAGAACACCCGCGCCCAGTCCACCTACGCGAGCCTCGGCATGGCACGCTGCGACTACGCGATGCTGGAGCAAATCTTCAGCTAGAAATACTCGTCCATGCTGTCGTCGGCGGCGGCGAGTAGTTCGGCGAATTCGGCGGGGGGCATGGGCATGCCGTAGAGGAAGCCCTGCATGATGGGGCAGCCGGCGGCCAGCAGGTATTGGGCCTGGTCGGTGGTTTCCACGCCTTCGGCCACCACGCTCTTGTCCAGGCTGTGGGCCAGGGCGACGATGGCGCCGGTGATGGTGGTGCTCTGGTGGTCGGCGCCGATGTCGCGGATGAAGGCGCGATCGATCTTCAAGGTGTCGATGGGGAAGTGCTTCAGGTACGACAAACTGCAATAGCCGGTGCCGAAGTCGTCCAGTGACAGCTTCACGCCCAGCTTCTTGATCCGCTGCAGGAGGTCCGGCACGTGGCCGTGGCCGGACATCACCATGCGCTCGGTCAGTTCCAGTTCCAGCAGCGCCGGCGGCAGGCCGGTGTCGTCCAGCACGGATGTGAGGGTTTCGAAGAAGCGCGTGTGCTGGAACTGCACGGCCGACACGTTCACCGATATGGGCACGCGCTTGTACACCGCGCGCCATTTCTCCGCCTGCTCGCAGGCCCGGCGCAGCACCCATTCACCGATCATCACGATCAGCCCGGCTTCTTCGGCAATGGGGATGAATTCCTCGGGGGAATACACTTCCTCGCCGTCCACGATCCAGCGCAGCAAGGCCTCGGCGCCCACGATCCAGCCGGTGCGCACGTCCACCTTGGGCTGGTATTGCACCGATAGCTCATTGCGCACCAGCGCCTTGCGCAGCGCCACTTCGATCGCCGCATGCGCCGCGCCGCGGTGGCGCATGTTGGTGCTGAACATGCGATACCCGTTGCGGCCTTGCTGCTTGGCCTCGTACATCGCCGTGTCGGCGTTGTGGATCAGGTTTTCAGCGTCCGTGGCATCGTCCGGGCACAGGCTGATGCCGATGGAGAAGTTCACCGAGAGGTCTGCCGATTCGGTGGATACTGCCTCGTTCACGCGCTCAAGCAACCGCTCGGCCACGCCCACCGCGTGGGCGGCATTGTCCACGTGCGGCAGCATCACCACGAATTCGTCGCCGCCCAGCCGCGACACCATATCGTCGTCGCCGATCTCGCTGCGGATCAGTTGCGCCACGGCCTTGAGCAGGCGATCGCCGGCCTTGTGGCCCAGCACATCGTTGACCTGCTTGAAATGATCGATGTCGATGAACAGCGCCGCCACGCGCCGGTGCCTGGGCAGGGCGGCGGCGATGGCCTGCTCCATCCGTGCATGCAGCACGTTTCGGTTGGGCAGGCCCGTGAGCGTGTCGTGGCTGGCCAGGTGCGCCATCTTCATGGCCAGCGCGCGTGTTTCGCTCACATCGTGGAACACCAGCACGCCGCCGATCACGCGCCCGCTGTTGTCGTGGATGGGCGCGGCGGAATCCTCGATCGGGCTGTCGAAGCCGTTCAAGTGGATCAGCGCGGTGTCGCTGGCCAGCCCCACGATCACGTTGCCCTTGATCGCCGCCCGCAACGGATTGTCGGCAGCCTCGCCCGTGTCGACGTCGCGGATGCGGAATACGTCGTCCATCGGTTTGCCTAGCGCATCGGCATGGGTCCAGCCGGTCATGGCCTCGGCGATGGGGTTGAGCGAGGTGATGCGAAGCTCAAGATCGGTGGTGATCACGGCGTCGCCGATGGATTTGAGCGTTACCTGGGCCAGTTCGCGCTCGTGGAACAGCGCCGCTTCCGCCGCCTTGCGCTCGCTGATGTCCTGGATCTGCGAGACGAAATACATCGGGTCGCCCTCGACATCGCGCACCAGCGACACGCTCAGCATCGTGTGCACCGTGTGCCCATCGCGATGGAAGTAGCGTTTTTCCATCTGGTAGCTTTCGCGCTCGCCCGCAATGAGCTCACCCAGGAGTTGCAGGTCGGCGGCCAGGTCGTCCGGATGGGTGATCTCCTGGAAGGTCTTGGTCACCAGGATGGCGGCGGTGTGGCCGAGCATGCGGCCCAGCACGCCGTTCACCTGCATGAAGCCACCGTCCGGCCGCACCAGCGCCATGCCGATGGAGGCATGTTCGAAGGCCCCCTCGAAGCGCGACTGGCTTTCCTTCAACTGCAGTTCGAGCTCGTGGCGCTCGGTGATGTCCACCACCATCACGATCACCCCGCGCACGCTGCCGTCGGGGGCATGGTCGGGGGTGTAGCTGCCGCTGACGTAGCGCTCGTGGTCGTCGAAGGGGATGTAACGCTCGAAATGGGACTCCGTGCCGGCAAAGGCTTTGTCCATGTCTTCTTCGACCATGGCGTAGCGCTCGGCGCCCAGCACGTCGGCCACGGTGCGGCCGATCATGTCTTCAGGTTCGGCCACCATCCAGCGTTGGTACGACGGATTGGCGTACAGATAGCGGCGTTCGGGATCGAGATAGGCCACCAGGCCTGGCAGCACCGACAGCACCTGGGCCGTCAGGTCACTTGCGGTCCACGCGAGTTGGTCGTTCCCGTCCCGGGGTGGAAGCCGGCCCATGGTCTGTTTTTCACCTGCCCTTGAGGTATTTGCAGCGTAGCTGCTTTGGGCAGGCCCGGCTAATGGACGGACGCTGCCGGAACGGCCAGGCGCCGCCCCGGTGCAAGGAACAACGTGCCCAGGTCCGTGATGGTTTCGTCCGCGTTATAGCGGGCGTGCAGCGCCTGCAACATGGTTTCCATGGCGTCGCCGGCCAGCGGGAAGCCGTGGGCGAGGATCCTGGGTTCGGCCGAACCTTGTGTTTGCGCCACCGTCACTGCCACCACGCCCAGGCCCCGGGCCTGGTGGGCAAACAGCCTGGGTTTGCCGAAGGTGGGATTGGGATCGTTCACCGCTTCCATCGCGTAACCGACGGTGGGCGCCGTGCCCTCGAATCCGAAGGCGATGCCATGGGCATTGAGCACGGCTGAATATTGCCGAAGTTCAAAGAGGATGCCTGCCAGTTGATGGGCGGCATCGTCGTCGCCATGGCCGGCAGTTTCAGCAAACCAGGTGGCCAGGGGCGGCGCGGATACCCGTCCGGCCCCGTAGCGGAGGGGCAGGCCGCGCAGGGTGAGAGTGGATTCTTCTTTATAAGGAGTAAGCAGCGCCGCCTCGAGCAGGGTCCACAGCGGGGCCAGGTTGACGTGCTCGTATTGCACGCACGTCATGGCCATCACGTCGTTGCGGCTCAAGTACCGCGCGTGCTCGAAGCGCACGCCCAGGGTGCGCATGAGGAAATCGGACGTGCGCGCGCCGGCTTCACCGCGGCCCACCAGTTCGGTTTCGATCCGCGCGGCGAGGTCTTCGGCCAAGGCTTCGTCGGCCAGTAGTGTCCAGGGCAGCAGGCGCATCGGGCCGCCGGCATAGGTGGGGTCCGGGACCAGCGGTTGCGCCGGCATCTGGCCCTGGTTGCTGCCGAAGGCGACCACGGCGGCCTCGCCGGTGACACGAGGGATGCGCCGGGCGAGCTCATCGAGCGTGGCGTGCACGGGAAAGCCCGGGCGCAGCAACTCCACCGCATCGAACAACGCGCCGGCCACCGCCAGGCGCGAAGTTTCCACGCCCGGCAGCAGGTTTCGCAGGTCTTCGGCCACCAGGCCTGCCAGTTCCTGGGCTTCTTCACGGGTGAGCATCAGGCGCGACGGCGTCTCGCCCGGAGCCAGCTCCAGGGCCAGCACAGCCGGGCAGGCAACTACATCATTCACCGGAGGAATCCCAACGGAAGTAAACCGCGATTCTACCATTGGGCGTTTTAAGCCTTTCCCGCAGAGCTTGCCCGCGTTAGCCTTGGAATCCCCGTCGAACAGCTGTTCGACCCCAAGGTGGCCGGATCGTCTTGAGCATGGAAAAACCGCAAACGCGCGTGGGTGTCGTCGGTGGCGTCCGCATTCCCTTCTGTCGCAACAACACCGCCTACGCCGATGTCGGCAATTTCGGCATGTCCGTCAAGGTGTTGGGTGCCCTGGTCGAACGCTTCGGCCTGCATGGGGTGGAGCTGGGCGAAGTGGCGATGGGCGCGGTGATCCGCCATCCATCGGAATGGAACCTCGCCCGCGAGGCGCTGCTGTCATCGGGCTTGGCCCCGACCACACCGGGCATCACCACCGCCCGCGCCTGCGGCACCTCGCTCGACAACGCCATCATCGTTGCCAACAAGATCGCCACCGGGCAGATCCAGGCGGGTATCGCCGGCGGCTCGGACACCACCAGCGACGTACCCATCGTCTATGGCACCCGGCTGCGCAAGCGCCTGTTGTCGGTCAACCGCGCCAAGACCTTCAAGGAAAAATTCCGGGCGGCCACGCGTGGCTTCTCGCTGAAGGAACTGAAGCCCTCTTTCCCCGGCGTGGCCGAGCCGCGTACGGGCAAATCCATGGGCGACCATTGCGAGCTGATGGCCCGTGAATGGCACATCGAGCGCCAGGCGCAGGATCGTCTGGCCATGCAGAGCCATCAAAAGCTCGCCGCCGCCTACGATGCCGGCTTCTTCAACGACCTGCTGGTGCCCTTCCGCGGCTTGAAGCGCGATGGCTTCCTGCGGCCGGATACCTCGCTGGAGAAACTCGCCACGCTCAAGCCCGCCTTCGACAAGACCACGGGCCAGGGCACGCTTACCGCGGGCAACTCCACCGGGCTTTCCGACGGCGCCGCCGCGGTGCTGCTGGCCAGCGATGCGTGGGCGGCCGAGCGTGGCCTGAAAATCCAGGCCTACATCACCCATAGCGAAGTGGCGGCGGTTGATTTCGTCCATGGCGAAGGCCTGCTGATGGCGCCCACCGTGGCCGTGCCGCGCATGCTCGACCGCGCCGGCCTTACCCTGCAGGATTTCGACTTCTACGAAATCCACGAGGCCTTCGCCGCCCAGGTGCTGTGCACCTTGCGCGCGTGGGAATCGGAAGACTACTGCCAGCGCCGCCTGGGCCGCCCGGCCTTGGGTTCGATCGACCCAGCGAAGATGAACGTGAATGGCTCGAGCCTTGCCGCCGGCCATCCGTTCGCCGCCACCGGCGCGCGCATCGTGGCAACCCTGGCAAAGCTTCTGGAACAGAAGGGTTCGGGCCGTGGCCTGATCTCGATCTGCACGGCCGGCGGCATGGGCGTGACCGCCATCCTCGAACGTCCGTAAGCGGTGACTTCAACGGTACCGCGCTTGCGTTTTACCCTCGGCTTCAGCCTGCTGGTGCTGATGCTGGGGGTTACGGCTACCGCCTGGCTCACCGAGCTCACCTACGGACCACCCCAGGTGGAGCGGCGCCGCATGTCGTTGCGTTCACCCGTGGCGAGCCGCGCGGCCGTGCCGAAGCGCCTCTACCCCGTGCGGCGCACCATCGATCGCTAAAGAATGCCGGCGGATGGCGAGCCGAACGCAGTGAGCAGCCGCGTGTAGATCATCTTCAGCGACAGGTTCACTTCCGGGAAGTCGCCCACCGCGTGGTAGCACTGGAAGAACTGTGCATCGTTCGGCCGCTTGGGCATGCAGCCGGGGTTGAGGTCGTAGTTGGTGGTGTAGCGGAACGGCCAGAGGTCGAACAGGGGCAGTTTCTCCGATATATCCCCCAGCGCCTCGCTGATCTGCCCCAGCACCGGGATGGTGGGCTTGCGCGGCGCGACCACCCAGGCGTTCTCAGGCCGGGTGTCGCTCATGATCGATGCGCGCAGTGCATGGGCAAACGAGGGGTCGTACACCACCACGCCCGATTCGGTGTTGTAGTGGTCCGAGCGGGGATCGAAATTGTGCGTGCCGACCATGGCGAAGCTGTCGTCCACCACGATGGATTTGGCATGCAGGCCGATGCGCATGCCGGCGGTGCGTAGCGGCGCGGGACGGTTGCGGCGGCCGCGACCGTTGCGGCTGCCGAAGAAGCCCGGCTCCTCGCTGGGCGAGGCTCGCGGGCGATCCCCCGAGGCTGTGCGGAACACGTCGTAGCGGGGAGGTTGCGTTTGAGCGGGGTCAGAATATTCATCCTGACCCCCAACCGGTACCGCCGAACGCCCCTCTCCCTGCCCACCACTGGCCTGGCTCCCCGAGAACTGCCCTCCCAGCGGATGGCCGTCGTCGCCATCTTCCTGGCCGCCCACCTGCGGCTTCATCTCGTAGATCTCGAAGCCATACTTGGTGAAGTACGTCTTCCGGTGTTTGTACGAGATGGCATACACCGCGAACGCATCGGTGGAGGCCAGCGAATTGGTTGACACCACGACCCGGGGTGCGTCCTCGCGCTTGTGCAGTGCGCGGAAGAGCTTCTTGGCGCGGTCGCTCAACACAAGGTAAGGGGTTTGCAGCACCACCTCGCGGCGCGCGTTGCTGAGCATGCCCATGATGCGCCGGGTGAGTTCACGGTCGTCGCGCTCGGCCGGCTTCTCGGTTTTGCCGGGCAGGTCCGAGAGGTAGTCCACGCGGCCGACGGCGAGGGAATTGGCCACCAGGTGTTCCTGCATCCACCGCGGATCGCCGGCTTCGGCCAGGGCGTCGTTCACGCGGTCGGGCCGCGAGTACGCCGGTTCCACCCAGCGCGGCGCCTCGGGCCCGTCGCTGCGGATCTGCCGGTTCACGTCGCGTAGGTGGGTCAGCGGCACGCTGCGCTTGTGGTTCCAGAAGGTGTCGAAGCTTGCCGCCATGGTCCGCGCCACCGGTCCACCCACGATAACGTCGCGATCGCGGTAGTCGAATTCGTCGTTCCAGTCGAAGTAACGGTCTTCGTAGTTGCGTCCGCCGGTAATGCCGATGGCGTCATCCACCACCAGCAACTTGTTGTGCATGCGCTGGTTGAAGCGCAGGAAACAGCACACGATGCTGGCGGCGAACTCCAGCGGCGGCGTATGCGCCTTACGGAAGGTGGGGTTGTACAGGCGTATCTCGAAATTAGCGCGGGTGCGCGCCAGGGTGGCCAGCAGTTTTGCGTCGCCGAAGGCGAACAGCTGGTCGGCCAGGATGCGTACCTTCACGCCGCGCGCGGCGGCTTCCACCAGCTGGTCAAGGATCAGCTTGCCGGCGTCGTCCTGCTGCCAGATATAGGTCTGCACGTCGATGCTGTGGCGGGCGCCGCGAATCAGGTTCAGCCGGGCCACCATGGCCGATTCACCATCCTCGAGCAGGCCGATGGCGTGGTGGGGAGCGTCAGCGGTGGAGGACGCAAGCTCGGCGTTGGCCTGGTCCAGCAGGGCGGAGGGTGCCGCGCAGTTGTCCGGCTGGCTGCAGGTGGGCACCGGGTCCTGCGCCTGCATCACGATCGCATCGGCCTTGCGGATATTGGCGTGCGACAGCGTGCACCCCTGCACAAACGCAGCGGTGGCCAGCAGAAGGGCGAGAGCGATGCGGCGCATGGGCGCCATCATAGCCGGGCCGTATGCGCTTGCCGTGTCTACGGGCCGATGGTGATCGACAGGCCCAGTTCGACCTTGTCGGCCAGGGCGCCGCGGCGCCCGCGCATGTCGAAATCGGTGCGGTCGATCGTACCCAGGGCCTGCAGGGTGCAACCGTTCAGGTGGTTGGCCGTGCAGTCCGACCGCAGGATGGTGAAGTGCACCGGCTGGGTCACCCCGCGCATGGTCAGCCGGCCGTCGAGTTCATCGCCGTCGCCCAGGGCATCAAGGGGAATGCGGGCGGAGACGAAACCGATCGAGGGGTAGCGCGCGGCGTCGAAGAACTCAGGCGCCAGCACCCAGTTGCGAAAGCGGGCGGAGTCCATTTTCAGGCTCTGGGCATCGATGGTCGCCTGTACCACCGCACGGCCGTCGTCGGGGTCGATGTCGATGGTGCCGCGGATGCGCTCGAACACGCCGGTCACCTTCGATACCCACAGTAGCCGCACGCCGAACTCCGCGCGCGAGTGCGCGTCGTCGATGTGGAGCGGGCCTTCGATGGGAGCCGCGGACGCGACGCCGGAAAGCAGCAGGGCCGCGAGCGGCCCCGCGAGGTATTTCATGGCGACCAGAAGGCCTCCAGGGTGGCCGACCCCGGTTCCAGTGGGCCGGGGGCCACGCGCAGGCGGGCCAGGGCGCCGGGCGGCATGCCGCGGTAGTCTTCCGAACGGCCTTCCACCAGCAGCGCAACGAGTTGCTCGATGCCCGGGTTGTGGCCCACGACAACCAGGGTGGTGGCGTCCTGGTGCTGGTCGATCAGGGTGAACAGGGTGCCTGGGGTGGCGTCGTAGATCTCCGAGGCATCGGTGATAGCAAGGCCGGGCAGAGCCAGTTCGGCCGTCTGCTTGGTACGTCTGGCCGGGGAGCAAAGCACGCGGTCGATGCTGAGTTTGTGGTCGGCCAGCCATCGGCCCGTGGCGATGGCCTCGGCCTGGCCTCGTTCGGTGAGTCGTCGGTCGCGGTCGCTTTCGCCAGCGCAGAGCTCTTCGGCTTCCGCGTGGCGCAGGAGGATCAGTTCACGCATGGTGTTTTCCTTCTGGTTCGTCTTGCGTGGGAGCGTAGTGCCTTAACTGCTGCGCTTGATCCATCGCAACAGCTTGCTCCAGTCGTCCTGGTGGCCACGGACATTCTCGGAGTGGTAATCGAAGATGCCTTTGCCCAGCGCCGTAAGCAGCACGTAGGCCTGACTATCGCGCAGTTGCGCGACCACCGGGAAGGGGGATGCCTCGGCCAGCTGCACCATGGCGTCCTGGCTGGCGTTGGTCCATGGCTTCAGGCGGTTGCCCACCAGGGCCACCGGCAGCTTGCCACGACGTACGCGCGGTATACCGTGCAGCAGTTTGAGGAAATCGGTGGTGGCGTCCAGGTCGAAGCTCGACGGCAACACCGGCACCACCAGCACGTTGGCCTGCTCCAGGTAAGGCTCGAGTTCTTTCTCGGTGACACCGGCGGGCGTGTCGACGATGGCAACGTCTGTGTCTTCGGGGAGCTTGTCCAGCGCCCTGCGGCCGCCGTCCACCGCCAGCACGCCGGGGACGTTCTCCGGCCTTCGGGCGGCCCAGCGGTAACTGGATTGCTGCCGGTCGGCGTCGACGATGGCCACGCGCTTGTTGGCCTGCGCGTAGTGGGACGCCGCCTGGGTAACAACCGTGGTCTTGCCGCAACCGCCTTTACTGCTTGCTACCAGCATCGTCAGCATCGTCAGAGACCTTGCCTGGGAGGGTACCTCCAAGCCTACCGGGTTCGACGCGGCGCTAGAAGAATTTCCCCCTCGCACGGGGCATCGCCACGATGATCAGGGTGGCGATGGGGCCGAGGATCAGCGACAGCAGGAACCAGAGCACACCGCTGCGGTTCTTGCCCTGGGCCAGCCCTGCATTGATGAGGGCGAGGGTGCCCAAACCGACAAACCAGGGCGCTGGCGTCGACGTGAAGGCGGTAAAGGGTTCCATGGAACGCTCCTGTTCTGGGGCAGGATTCGTGGGGCAGGCGGCGGGCACGGATGGATGGAGGCGGCCCACATCGCCTGGAGCGAAACCCGATAGTAGCAAGGGTTTTCTTCACATATGCGATACCCCGCTGGGCCCACCGTTCAGAAATGACCCGTATCCTTGCGGTTTTGCCCCTGGAGTTGAGCCATGCGCGGACTGCGCCCCCTTGCCCTGGCCCTTGCCTTTGCCACCGCGGCGCTGCCCCTGGCCGCCACCGCGGCGAAGCCGCCTGCGCCGAAGGATCGCCAGGCCGCACTGCTTAAATTCCAGGAAGACCTGGCCAGCGTGCTGGCCCTGCGCACCGAGGCCCAGCCGCTGCTGGGCGCTGCCCTGCTGGCCCGGCCGCTGGTCCGGCCGCCTGAAACCCTGACCTATCACACCTTGCTGGAGCGGGCCGCCCGCGGTGATGGCGCAGGCCCCTCGGTGACCTGGGCCCAGCTGGCCGATTGCGATGGCAAGGCGGGCACCTGCCCGAATGCCGATGCCATGGCCAGCCTGAAGCAGCAGGCGCCGGACAACGCCGCGGTGTGGATGCTGGCGCTGGGCCGCGATCTTGCCGCCGCCAAGGATGCCGACGTTCGGGACGACCTCACCCGCGCTGCGCAGGCAAAAACCTACGACGACTACCTCGGCAGCAGCCTGCAGGCGCTGGCCCGTACGGTAAGCCAGCTGCCGCCGCCGCCGGAAACCTACGACCCGCTGTCCGCGGCCGGCAGTGCCGGCGTGCAGCTGACCATCGTCTATGGTCTGGGCGCCACCCAGCCGTTGCCGGCTTTCCCGGCCACGGCGCGATATTGCGAATCGCACAAGGACGACGAAGGCATCCGCAACGACTGCCTGGCCTTAAGCAAGGTACTGGAGTGGGGTTCGAGCCCGCTGGGGCGGTCGCTGGGCCTGCATCTGCGCGAGGTACTGTCGCCCGATGACGCCCAGCAGGTCGATGCCCGCCGGGCCAGGGTGAACCTGGTGTGGCAGATGCAGAACTTCGCCCAGCTCAATGTGCGGGCGCAGGGTGAGAAGCCGGTGGCGCAGAAGCTATTGATGCTGGCGCGCAATGGCGGCACCGAGATGAGCGTGATACTGGCCGCCCTCAACGCCTATGGCATTCCGGCCGAGGCGCCGGCGGGTTACCAGCCGGCGCGTCCGAAAAGCTGAAGGGTTAGTCCCCCAGCGCTTCGCGCATGAATTCCGGCTGGGCCAGCGCGCCCTTGTGGGTTTCGGCGTTGTAGTACTTCGTGGCGAAGTTCTTCGAGATCGCGCCGCGCTCGCGGAAACCGCCCAGGTCCGCGCCCTTGCGGGCCATGGTGCAGCTCCACCAGCCGGTGGGGTAGCACGGCTGCGGGAAGGGCAGGGTACGCACGGCGCCGAAGCCCGAGGTGCGCATGGCCGAGCGCATGGCCTTGATCAGCTCGATATGCGCCAACGGCGATTCGGACTGCTGGACCAGGATGCCGCCGTGGCGCAGCGCCTTGTAGCAGGTCGTATAGAAGGACGCGTTGAACAGGCCCTCGGCCGGGCCGACAGGGTCGGTGGAGTCAACGATGATCAGGTCGAGCGATTCAGGCTCGGCCTCGGCCATGTACTTGATGCCGTCGATGAACAGGAGCTGCGCGCGCGGGTCGTTGTTGCTGTCGCACAACTCCGGGAAATATTCCTCGGCCAGGCGGGTGACGCGCTCGTCGATCTCTACCTGTACCGCCGATTCCACTTCCTCGTGCTTGAGCACTTCACGCAGGGTGCCGCAGTCGCCACCACCGATGATCACCACGCGCTTGGCGCGGGCGTGGGTGAATAGCGCCGGGTGGGTCATCATTTCGTGGTACAGGAAGTTGTCGCGGCTGGTGAGCATCACGCAGCCATCGATCACCATCAGGTTGCCCCAGTCGGTGGTCTGGTAGATCTCGATCGTCTGGAAGGGCGTCTTTTCTGCATGAAGCAGGCGCTCGACACGAAAACCGATGGAGGAACCGGAGGCCTGGTGGGCTTCGGTGAACCAGCTGAGCTGCGACATGACGCGATCCCGGGGCAGGAGGGGGAAAACGCCCATTGTAGCGGCTAATGAAGCCCCTGCTGCCTGTCGAAATCGGCTTAACCAGGCCAGTAGTCCCATTCCGTTGTCATCCTGCGTCGTTACAATAGGCGGCCCGGGCCTGCAGCCTGGGTGCATCCTGGACGGCCCCGCGGCGTGCGAGGCTCCCGGTCGCCAGGCATGTTTCGTCTAGGCTCGCCGCTGCGACGCTATAAATTTCCGGCCCAAGGCACGCCGGGAATCCGATAACGACGAGGAGAGAGGGCCGATGGCTACTTCCTGGGACATCGACCGCGCGCGGCAGACCTACGCCGTGCCGTACTGGAGCGACGGCTACGTCGACGTAGACCGTGCCGGGCACCTGGTCATGCAGCCGCATGGTCCCGGCGGCCCGAAGCTGGACCTGCCGGCCATCGTGGACGCCGCGCGCGCCCAAGGCCTGCGCCTGCCGCTGTTGATCCGCTTCCCGGACATCCTGGCCGATCGCCTGGCCCGCCTGCAGGCGGCTTTCGGCAAGGCCATCGCCAGCACGAACTATCCAGCCGCCTATACGGCCGTCTACCCGATCAAGGTGAACCAGCAGCGCGGCGTGGTGAGCGAGCTGGTGGCCGCGGGCGAACACGGCTTCGGCCTGGAGGCCGGTTCCAAGCCTGAGCTGATGGCGGTGCTTGCGATGGCACGCCCGGGGAGCCTGGTGGTCTGCAACGGCTACAAGGACCGCGAATACATCCGCCTGGCCCTGATCGGCCGCAAACTTGGGCTTTCCATCCATATCGTGATCGAGAAGCTTTCCGAGCTCGAGCACGTGCTGGCGGAGTCGAAGTCCCTGGGCGTGGAGCCCCTCCTGGGCGTGCGCGTGCGCCTGGCCTCGATCGGGGCCGGCAAATGGCAGAACACCGGTGGCGACAAGGGCAAGTTCGGGCTTTCGCCCGGCCAGGTGCTGGAGCTGATCGAACGCCTGGACGCCGAAGGCCTCACCCATACCCTGCGGCTGCAGCATTTCCACATGGGCTCGCAGATCTCCAACGTGCGTGACATCTCCGCCGGCATGCGCGAGGCAGTGCGTTACTTCGTGGAGCTGCGCGCGGCCGGCGCGCCGATCGACATCGTCGACGTGGGTGGCGGCCTGGGCGTGGACTACGACGGCACGCGTTCGCGCAGCTACAACTCGATGAACTACAACATCGAGCAATACGCCGACAGCATCGTCACCCCGCTGGCCGAAGCCGTGGAGCGCCTGGGGCTGCCCGCGCCGCGCATCGTTACCGAAAGTGGCCGCGCCATGACGGCGCATCACGCGGTGATGGTGGTGAACGTCACTGAAGTTGAAGCCGTGCCGACGGGCATGGTGGCCGACCCTCGCGAGGGTGAGCCGGCGGTGCTGCGCCACCTGCGTGAAACCTGGGCCGAGCTCGGCCAGCGCCCGCCGCTGGAATTGTTCCACGAAGCCCAGCATCACCACGCCGAAGGCCTTTCGCTGTATGCCGAAGGCCACCTGGGCCTACGCGACCGCGCGCAGCTGGACGACATGTATTACGCCATCGCCAGCGCCGTGCGTCCGCGCCTGCTGCCCACCGAGCGTGCGCACCGCCAGGCGCTGGACGAACTGGACGAAAAACTCGTCGACAAGTACTTCGTGAATTTCTCGGTGTTTGAATCCATTCCCGACGTCTGGGCGATCGACCAGATATTCCCCATCGTGCCGCTGGCGCGCCTGGATGAAGAACCCACGCGCCGCGGCGTGATCGCCGACCTCACCTGCGATTCGGACGGCCGCATCGACAACTACGTCGATGCCGAGGGCGTGGATGTGAGCCTTCCGCTGCACAGCCTGCGCGATGGCGAATCGTATTGCCTGGGCATCTTCATGGTGGGCGCGTACCAGGAAACCTTAGGGGACATCCACAACCTGTTCGGCGATACCGATGCCGTGAACGTGCGCGCCGGCGCCGACGGCTTCGAATTCGCCCACGTGCGCCATGGCGACACCACCGACCTGATGCTCGACTACGTCGGCTACGACCTGTCGGCATTGCGCCAGGCCTATCGCGACCGCCTGGCCGCCGCCGGGGTCACCGATCCTGGCCTTTTCGACGAACTCAACGCCGGCCTTACCGGTTACACCTATCTTGCCGAGGACATCCGCTCATGACCCTGCGTGCTTCTTTCATCGGCCTGGGCGCCATGGGCGCGTCGATGGCGCGTCACCTGCACGGCAAGGGCCTGCTGGTGGCAGTGGGAAACCGTACGCAGCAAAAGGCCTACGACCTCGCCGGCGAACTTGGCGTGGACGCGCCGTCGATCGAGGCCATCGCCTCCATGAGCGACGTGGTAGCGCTGTGCGTCACGGCCGACCAGGACGTGCTGGACAACGTCGCGGCGCTGCTGCCGCACCTGCGCGAAGGATCGGTGGTGGTCGACCACTCCACCGTCGCGCCCGCCACCGCGCAGCGCGCGGCACAGATGCTGGCGGAAAAAGGCATTGCCTTCCTGGATGCGCCGGTATCCGGCGGCGTGGAAGGCGCGCGCAACGGCAAGTTGTCCGTGATGGTCGGCGGCGACGCGGCGGCACTGGAAAAAGCACGGCCGGTGCTCGAAGCGTATGCGGCGAAGGTGACCCACATGGGCGGCGTCGGTGCCGGTCAGTCGACCAAGGCGGTGAACCAGGTGATCGTGGCCGGCATCGCGCAGGCCGTGACCGAAGGGCTGGCGCTGGGCGAAGCACTGGGACTGGACGCGGAAGCTTTATTGCCCACGCTCGGTGCCGGCGCGGCCGGCAACTGGTTCCTCGAGAAGCGCGGCGCCACCATGCTGCGCAACGAGTTCTCCGTCGGCTTCAAGCTGGCCCTGTTGCACAAGGATCTTGGCATCGTGCGCGGCGTGGCGGTAGACGCGGGCACCGATCGTTCCATCATCGAGAAGTCGCTTGCCGACTTCGCCCAGTTGATGAGCGAAGGTTACGGCGACGACGATATTTCCGGGCTGATCCGGATCAAGCGGGGCGAACGCAAGGCCTGAAGCCTTAGCTGCCTTCCTTCAGGGCGATGGCATTGATGCCCGCCTGCTGCAGACGCTGCTTGGTCGATTCCAGTTCCGTGGCGGACTTGAACGGCCCCAGGCGCACGCGGTTGTAGTTCTGCCCGCCCACCTTCACCGTCTGCACGTTGGCGACGAAACCCTGCAGGGCGAGCTTGGCTTTGAGCGATTCCGCATCGCTTGCGCTGGGGAACGCACCCACCTGCAGCAGGTAACCGCCGCTGGAAGATGTCGGCGGCGGAGCCGGGGCAGCCGGCACGGCGGCGACGGTTTCCGTCTTCACGGCAGGCAGGTTGGCAGGCGGCGGCGGGGCGGTGCCCGCCTGTTGCTGGGCCGCGGCCGCCTTCTGCTGGGCCTGCTGCTGCGCGGCCGCCTGCTGGCGGGCCTTGGCTTCGGCCTGGGCCTGCGCGCTGATCTCCGCATCGGGAATACGTACTTCTTTTTCCGATAGCACGGAATAGAAGTCGTAGGTGGGCTTCTTCGGCTTGTCCGCTTCCGGTGCGGATTCGGCCACGCCAGGATCGGAGGCCCTCTGCGCCGTAGCCTGCGGGTTGGGCGCGGGGCCGTTGGGCCGCTGCAGTGGCAGGAAAGAGCCCTTCAGCACCACGGCCATCAGCACGGCACCGGCCAGGATGCCGATGATCGCCCAGCCCCAGCCGGGCATGCCGCCGCTGCTGTTGCGTACGGCCTGCTTGCCGCGGCCCTTGGTCTTGCGTGCTGCCATTACATTTTCTCCGGTGCGCTGATGCCCAGCAGGTCAAGCCCGTTGCGAAGGACCTGCCGCGTGGCCAGCGCCAGCGTAACGCGGGCGTTGCGAAGGCCCGTGTCGTCAACGATCCACTTGTGCTCGTGATAATAGCTGTGCAGCGCGCCGGCGAGCTCGCGCAAATATTGCGCAACTAGGTGCGGTTCAAGATTCGTGGCTGCGGTTTCCACCACCTCGGGGTAGCGGGCCAGTTCCACCATCACGGCGGTTTCGTGTTCGCTTTGGAGCTCGCCGAACGCCGCCATGCCGGCTTCGCGGTCATAGGTGAAGCCGCGTTCGCCCAGTTCTTCCAGGACGCGGCACACCCGGGCGTGCGCGTACTGGATGTAATACACCGGGTTGTCGTTGCTCTGCGAACGCGCAAGGTCGATGTCGAACACCAGCTGGGAGTCCGATTTCCGCGCGATCAGGAAATAACGCGTGGCGTCGCGCCCCGCCTCGTCGATCAGGTCGCGCAAGGTAAGGTAGGAACCGGCGCGCTTGGAGATCTTCACCTCCTCGCCGCCGCGCATCACCGTGATCATCTGGTACAGCACGTAGTGCGGGTAATCCTTGGGGATGCCCTGGTCCAGCGCCTGCAGGCCGGCCTTCACGCGCATCAGGGTGCCGTGGTGGTCCGAGCCGAGCACGGTCACCGCGTCCTGGTAGCCGCGCTGCCACTTGCTCAGGTGGTACGCCACGTCCGGCACGAAATAGGTATAGGTGCCGTCGGACTTGCGCATCACGCGGTCCTTGTCGTCACCGTAGTCGGTGCTGCGCAGCCAAAGGGCGCCGCCTTCTTCGTAGGTATGGCCGTGCTTGACCAGCTCGCGGACGGTTTCTTCCACCTTGCCGCCGGAGTAGAGCGACGATTCCAGGAAGTACACGTCCATTTCGACGCCGAAGGCTGCAAGATCCAGATCTTGCTCGTGGCGCAGGGCGGCCACCGCGAACTCGCGGATAGCATCGAGGTTCTCCACGTCCTTCGCGCCGGTGACGGTGCGGCCGTCGGCCTGAACCGATTCGCCGGACAGGTAGGCCCGGGCGACGTCGGCGATGTAGTCACCGCGGTAGCCGGCTTCCGGCCAGCCGTCGGCGCCCGGCTCGATGCCCCGGGCTCGCGCCTGTACGGAAATGGCCAGGTTTTGGATCTGCACGCCGGCATCGTTGTAGTAGAACTCGCGGCGCACGTCGTGGCCGGTGGCGCCGAGCAGGCGCGCCAGGCAGTCGCCCAGCACGGCGTTGCGGCCGTGGCCTACATGCAAAGGGCCGGTGGGATTGGCCGAGACGTACTCCACGCCCACCATCCGGCCCTGGCCTGTGGTGTTGCGGCCAAAATCATTGCCCTGGGTAAAAACCTCCGAAAGGAGGTTCTTGTAGGCATCCCGGCCCAGGAAAAAGTTGATGAAGCCGGGCCCGGCGATCTCCACGCGGTCGATCAACCCGCCTTTGGGCAGGGCGGCAACCAGCGTCTCGGCCACCTCGCGCGGCTTCCGGCCTGCTGCTTTTGTAAGCAACATGGCCACATTGGTCGCAAAATCACCATGCTCCCGGCTTCGGGTGCGCTCGACCACGAAGGCTGGCACGGTGGCGTCGGCGGGCAGGAAGCCTGCCGAAGTCAGGCTGTCGATGGCCTTGAGCACGAGGTTCCGAAGCTGGTCTTTCACGGCGGGCGCTGGTAGCTGGGGGAACCGGCAATCCTAGCAGACCGTGTCGCCAAAGCCCGGCCACGAAAGCCTTTTTCGAAACGGCTCCTGCCTGTGGATAACTCTGTGGGCAAGAAACGCGCCGGATGTCATGTCTTGCCGCAGCGCCGCAAGGAAATGCGAACGTCACACAACCGGTCGTGAAAAATCAATAAGTTGCAAGCTTATGATGTGGCCTGGCTCGAAATAAGTCCGCCAACCTCGGGAAATCGACTTTGTGCATAACTTGCAAAAGGGCATTCGCCACGGGGTAGAAAGCCCGCCGTCATGGCGATGTCATCGGTTGCCCGCACAATTGCTTTGTCCGACGCACCTCCCCTGCCAAGGACACCGCCGACTCATCGGATTCTCCCCTCACGATGACGGCACCCACGGCGCGGTGCGGCAACCGCGCCGTTTTTTTGGACCGGGCCTAGACCAGGCCGCGCTGGGCCATCGACACCGGCTCGCCGTCACCGATTACCAGGTGATCGAGGACCCTAACCTCCACCAGTTCCAGGGCCCGGCTCAATGCCCGGGTGATGGCCACGTCCGCCTGGCTGGGGTCGGCCACGCCCGACGGGTGGTTATGGGCAAGAATCACCGCCGAGGCGTTATGCGCCAGGCACGCCCGGACCACTTCGCGGGGGTAGACCGAGGCGGCATCCACGGTGCCACGGAACAGTTCCTCGAAGGCCAGCACGCGGTGGCGACTGTCCAGGAACAGGCAGGCAAACACTTCGTAGGGCAGGTGGACCAGCCGCGACTTCAGGAAGATGGCGCTGGCTTTCGGGTCCCGCAGCGGCGTTCGGTCCATCACGCCTCCATCAATTACCCGCCGGGCGATCAAAAAACGGCTAGTCGATGGGGTGGCCCTACACAACCCAATGTGATCTGATGATGATCGTTGGTTTTTTGCAGCGCGCGGAGTGAAGCCCCTGCGATAGCCGCGATGGAAAGACGGCGACGCATCCGTCGACTTCCCGCGTAGGTAGTCATAGATTTTCAGATACAACAAAAGCTGGGGGGCTTGCGTGCATCTTCATTCGTACCGCGTGCGGAATTTTCGGCGCCTAAAAGACGCGCATATCGAGCTAGCAGACGACATCTCGATATTCGTGGGATCGAATAACAGCGGGAAGACTTCGGCGACTCAGGCTGTCCACTCGTTCATCTCCGGTGGGAAAGACCGCTTTAGCCTATATGACTTTAGCGCCTCATCTTGGAAGGTCTTCGATGACGCGGGCGACACCGATTTGGCCGCGCCGATACAAGACGATTTTGCACTGCCAAGCATTGATCTTGACCTCTGGTTCGAGGTGGCCGCGCCCGACCTCTACCTCGTCATTCCCCTGCTACCGAGCACTGCGTGGGAAGGCACAAAGGTTGGCATACGAGTTTCTCTAACGGCTCGGAGCGCCTTGGATGTTGTCCGGAATTACCAGACTGCCAAGACAAGGGGCGCAGAACAGGCCGCCGAACTGCCGCCTGGGTCTCAATATGTGCCTTGGCCACGATCTCTTACGGATTACCTTCAGCGGGAGTTGAAGAACGAATACGACCTTCGCTACTTTATCCTAGACCGTGCGCGTTTCGACGACAGTTTCCGGGAGATTGGTGACTACGTTCCCGACCAGTTGGAGGGAGAGCCGGGCGGCGGGACAATACTGAAGTCTCTCATTCAGATCGATAACCTTGGCGCACAGAGGCACCTATCCGACCCCAGCGCTGAAGCAGGAGGCGGTAGGTCTGAGGATTTGTCCAAGCGACTGAGCCGCTTCTATAAGCGAAACCTCAAGCAGAGGCAGGACGACCACGTAGCCCTGAAGGCGCTCTTCGATTCCGAGCAAGCGTTGAACGTTCACTTGGACGGCGTTTTCAAGCCGATGCTCAATCGGCTCGCCGAGCTCGGTTACCCCGGCGTCAACAACCCTCAGCTGAAGATCATGTCAGCGCTGGATCCGGCTCATGTCATGAGCCAGGACGCCCGAGTTCATTACCAAATCGGGGGTGACGACGGTGCTGCCACTTTGCCCGACACCTACAATGGTCTTGGGTTCAAAAACCTCATCTACATGGTCGTGGAAATACTGGATGCCCAGGCCAGATGGGCGACGATGGATAATCGCCCACCGCTGCATCTAATCTTCGTTGAAGAGCCAGAGGCCCACTTACACGCCCAGCTCCAACAGGTTTTTATCCGCAATGTTCTGGACCTCCTGAAAATTGAAGGGGATGACGGCAGCATTTTTGCCAGCCAGATGGTCATCACAACCCATTCGCCACACATTCTCTACGAGCGCGGCTTCAAACCGATCCGGTTTTTCCGGCGCAAGAAGGACGGTTCGGAACAGCTGACGACAGTCCTAAATCTCTCGGCCTTCTATCAAGCTCAACCTGACGATCGAGATTTTCTCGAGAGATACCTGAAGCTCACCCATTGTGATCTGTTCTTCTCGGACGCTGCCATCCTTGTCGAAGGCAACGTCGAGCGCCTTCTCCTGCCGGTAATGATCCAGCAGGTAGCAAGAACCCTCCGCTCGGCCTGTCTCTGCATTCTTGAGGTTGGTGGTGCCTTTGGACACCGATTCCGGTCGCTTATCGAGTTCCTCGGCTTGACGACCTTGATAATCACCGATATCGACAGTGTTGCCCTCGTGGCTGCTCCGGCTGGGGCTGATGCAGAGGAAGGCGACGAAGTCGAGGAATTCGACGTTCCGGCCGAGGGTGCTGAGGGCGAGGGCGCGGCTCAAGAGGAGCGGGGTGGCGAGGCGCTGGGCGTAGTCGCAGATGGACAACACCCAACGCCCGTCAGAAAGAAATACGGGAAGGCCTGTTTGCCAAGCGAACCTGGAGCCGCAACGTCAAACCAGACGCTAATTAAGTGGCTCCCAGGAAAGCTGACGATTGGGGAGCTCCGCGAGGCTTCCCAGGCCGACAAAACCCACGACCTCGATGACGGTGCAAAGGTCCGCGTGGCTTACCAAACTGAGCGCGCCGTCACGTGGAACGGAGCCACCGAGATTCTATGCGGCCGAACGTTAGAGGAAGACTTCGGCCTCGAAAACCCTGAATGGTCGCAAGCTCCAGAACGGAAGCAACTGGGGCTAGTCGTAAAAGGCGCCGTTGCCGATCCAGCGGCTCTGGCCAAGGGGCTTCATGAGAAGGTGTCGCGTAAGAGTTTCGATAAGACCAAATTCGCTCTTGCTGTCCTAACGGAGGAAACGGGTTCGTGGCACGTGCCTGCGTACATTCGCGACGGGCTCATTTGGTTGAAGGAAGAGGTTAGGATCGAGCTGGAGCCCTCCCTCCCTCAAGCTGCCCTTGACGCGGAAGACATTGCTGTGGAGGCAAGGGCGTGAGCAGCCGGGCAAATAAGCCGGACACTCAGGCTGACATCGATCTGCGGACCTGTGTCAGTGAAACCCCTCCTCGTAGCTTTATCATGAAAGCCGGGGCCGGTTCTGGTAAGACGACGTCTCTCATTAAGGGGCTTTCGTCGGTCATACAGCTCCACGGAGAACGATTGAGAAAATCGCGGCAACGGGTCGCTTGCATCACGTACACAGAGGTTGCCGCCGGGGAGATTTGGAGAGATGTCGGAAACGACCCGCTTGTCCATGTCTCCACGATTCACAGCTTTATGTGGATGCTCGCCAAGCCTTTTCAAAATGACATTCGCGCTTGGGTTTCGACGCGGATCGCTGAAAAAACAGCGGCGCTCGAAGAGAAGCGCGCGAACTATGGTCCCCGCGTCCAGCAGCGGACGAAGGACAAAGATGCTCGTGATCTGGATCGCTTTACCCGCCATTTAGGGCTGATATCTGGGGTCAAAGGATTTCGCTACGGCACGGGCAGCGACTACCCGAAAGGTGTTTTGGGTCACGATGACATCCTAAAACTCGTACCCTTCCTTATCGCTGAGCGGCCCCTCTTTCGAACCCTTCTGGCCCGGCAGTTCCCTTTCGTTTTCGTGGATGAAAGCCAAGACACGACGGCCGAAGTCATTGAAGCTCTAAAGACCGTTGAACAGGAACCAAGCGCAACGCTTTGCCTCGGTTTCTTCGGTGACCCCATGCAGCGCATCTACGCGACGGGTTCGGGACTAGTCGAGCCCGAGCCCGCCTGGGCGGACATTCCGAAGCCGGAGAATTTTCGCTGCTCGACCAAAGTTCTGAACCTGGCAAATGCCATTCGTCGCGATGGGGACGACCTTGTCCAGGTCGCTGGCACACGGCTGGGCCCGGACGGTGTCATCCCAACGCCCGAAGGTACTGCGCATCTTTTCATTCTTCCAGCTAACAATACGCGAGACGCCAACCTAATCCGAGTTCGCGACTGGATGGCCGCACAGACGGATGACGAGGCCTGGCGGCACGGTGTGGATGACCAAGACCGGGTAAAGCTACTCGTTATTGTCCACCAGATGGCTGCGAAGAGATTGGGTTTCGGAGACCTCTATGCGGCGCTAAACACCAAAGCGCCTGAAGTATTCAAGAACGGCTTCTTGGACGGAACCGCGTGGCCAATTTCACCGTGTGTTGGATTTCTGATTCCAGTCGCGGTGGCAGCCGCTTCGGGCCGCGAGTTCGAAGTGATGCAACTCCTCCGGAGATATTCGCCCTTGCTAGAGAAGGACTCGCTGGTCGGCGTCGACGTTTCCACACGGCTGCGAAAGATGGGGGAGTCTGTCGCTCAAGTCTCGGCCGCAATCGCGGGTAACTCCGGCGCGACCATCGGCGAGATTCTGAAGTTGGCCCACTCGTCTGGGCTGCTGATCTTCGATCCTAGGCTCGTGTCCTATCTCGAGCCTGAGGCAGCCGCGCTCGTTGATCAGCCCGTCGCCGGTGAAGACTCGGCAGATGATGACGAGGAGGAAGACGATGAGGCGGACAAGGAGCTGGCTTCAATGGACGCCTTCCTGGCTTGTCCCGCAAGTCAACTTCTAGCGTACCAAACCTATATCTCGGAACGATCACCCTTTTGGACTCAGCAGGGGATCAAAGGCGCCGAATTTGCAAGAGTGCTAGTCGTTCTCGATGACGCCGAAAGCACCCATTTTCAGTTTTCCTACGATAAGTATTTAGGGCTTAGGGAGCTCTCGGATAATGATCGCAGACACATCGATGCGGGTGAAGAGACTACCGTGGATCGGACGCGTCGCCTTTTCTATGTTAGCTGCACAAGGGCGTTGAAGGATTTGGCTGTCGTGCTTTTCACAGCCGATCCTGTCGCTGCCCAGGCGCATGTTCGCCAACTAAATCTCTTCGAGGGCCAAGCCATCCATACTCAGGATGTTTTCGACGCAGCATAGCGCTGACATGCGTCCCTGAACTAGCGACTAAGTATTGACTCATGGAGAGCACCCGGTCCGCGACCCAACCCCCGGTGCTGTTCGTCAGGGGTGACGGGGATCCATCCACGCCGATGGAATTACTCTGGCCATGCCGCCACCCGACGCTGCCGCGCCCGTCTGCTAGTGATCAAGCCGCGTCATCCATCACTCTATAAGCCGATGGCTCCGTAGGTTCATCGACTTCACAAGCTCCCGGAAAGCGCCTACGAAATGACGCGCCGGCGCTGATGTAACGATCGGAGTGGTAGATGGGACGCTAGCTGTCGCGACGGGCCGTATAAAACAAAGCTTCTGTCGGCTCTCAATCGCAGCGTCTTGATTCATTACCCGACAAAGGGCGAGCTGTAGGATCAAGCTATCACTGGAATTGATGATGAAGGAGCGCATGGATGCTAACGGTAGAAGATGTGATCGCGGCGCTAAGGAATCCTCGAGGTCTTGAAGATGCCCTCATCCTCGCTCACGTAGTCGCCCATAAGGTAGAAAACAAGGCGATGGAATCTTGGGTCGACGCGGAACTCACCGGGTACGGGGACGCGTCACCACCCTCCTACAGGAGGATCGCACTATCCGTGTACGGTGATGTAGTCGAGCACGGTCGGCGGTATCCAAACGAGCAGCTTTGCCTATCTGGGCTTAGCGAAGAAACGAGAATTGCGATAACCACACGTGTGGCGACCGAAAGCATAAGCGTTGTCGAGGACTGGATAGTGAAGGAGCGCAACGGGCCTGGGTTGCGAACAGTATTGAGACCGGAACAGTGCCAGGAGATTGCCACAACGTCCTATCGCGGAGAATGCCAGATTGAGCGGGCATGGGGGATCCCCGTCGCTGGAGCCATCCTCCAGGTGAGAGCTGACATACGGTCGAAGCTACTAAGATTCATCATTGGGATTCTAGACGACGTAAAACTAGCCAGAACTCCCGAAGATGCCGAGAGAACTTCGAATCGCCTAGTAAAGGATCTTTGCAAGGGAATAGTTGTAGGTGATAACGCCACCATTCTCATTGGTGATCGAAAAACGCAACATTCAATCTCGTGCTCTGTGTCGTGCCGTAACTTTGTCACGCTAAAGAGAGCGCTGGAGGATTGCGGAATAGCCAAGAGTGACGTAGACGATTTGCGGCGCGCGGTCGAACTCGACGACGATCGATCAGACCGCGGAAAGACAGAGTTTGGCCCCCTTGTACGGGAGTGGATACGAATCATGGTTGGGAAAGCCGGAACGGAGGCTTGGCGAGCGGCCACTACGAGCGGACTAACCACGCTCTATACCGCACTGAAGGCCTACTACGGGACCTAATTGGACGTATTAACGGATCGGGCGAACAAACAGCGCGGTTCATTTCGTCAACGAAAACTGTGTTTTGCACGCCACAGTCGGGCACATAACTTTCACCCTGAACTACGCACATTTGTCCGCCCTAGCAGGACCTGAGGGCCTTGCGCCAACCATCACTGCTGACGCAAAGATGATCATAGCTCTGCCACAAGTCGAAGAGTTGCGCCACCCGATGTCGATGCACCATCGCCTGAGAAAACAGACTAAGCCGCCAACGACATTCTGAAATCCTCTCCTAGAATGTGAATCCGGTTGCCAATTGCTCGGCAACCAAGAAATTCTCCAAGAATTTAATGGCCAGGTCTATCGTATTCGTCGTAGATTTGATTCATCGTGCTGAGACTCATCGCGTTCAAAGGTGCTTGTCACTTAAGGGTCCAGTGTGTTCGTCACTGCAAGGATAGGAAGAAATGTGAGTGTGCTCGCCTCCGAGCGGGTGTAGGCTCAGAAGCCCCTTTCCGCATGACGCTGGCCCTATGCGCGGTTGGCAACCAGAAGTATCGGACCAACACCCCCGTGAAAGGCGTGCGGCGGTGTATATGCGCGTGTCAACGGATCATCAGCGCTACAGTCTCGGCAATCAGATTCAGGCGCTAGCTGCGTACGCCGTCAAGAACCAGCTTATGGTCGTCGAAGCCTATGCCGACGAAGGCAAGAGCGGACTGGATTTGAGGGGAAGGCCGGCACTTCAGTCAGTCTTGGAGGCGGTGAAAAACGGAACCCAGGCCTTTGGTGTTTTGCTCGTCCTCGACGTCAGCCGATGGGGTCGGTTTCAGAACACGGACGAGCCCGCCCATTACGAGTTTCTTTGCTTACTCGCCGGCGTGCGGGTCGTCTATACCGCCGAGCCGTTTGAGAACGACGGAAGCCCTATGTCAGCCATGCTCAAAAACATGAAGCGTGTCATGGCAGGTGAGTTTAGCCGGGAGCTTTCAAGGCGTGTCTTGTCAACGTTGAGTCGGATGGCCGCACAGGGTTACCACGTAGGGGGACCTCCGGTGTATGGCATGCGACGGGTCGCAGTCGATGACCAGGGCAACGTGCGTAGTGTTTTGGCGAACGGGGAGCACAAGAGTTTCGGGTCCGATCACGTCGAACTGGCTCCTGGGCCAGCCTTCGAACTGAAAGTGGTTCGGCGCATTTTCCGAGAGTTTGTCAGGGACAATGGGCGAGAGGGACACCTTTGTGCTCGCCTCAACGCAGCCGGCATTGCCGGCGCGAATGGGCGGCGTTGGACCACTCACGCGATTCGTCACATGCTCGACAATCCGGTCTACATCGGTAAGGCCGTTTACAACCGGGTGACCGTGGGTTTTCGCACGCCCATGCGGAGAAATCCTAAGCAGGTGTGGATAGAACGATCCAGCAGATTTCCGCCGGTCGTGCGAAAGAAGCTCTACGACGCAGCGCAAGCTATCCTCAAGGCTCGGGTAACCCGGGCGGACGACGAGAGCTTTCTTCAACCGCTTCGCGAGCTGTTTGCCCGGACCGGAAGGCTCTCGGCCCGACTCATCAACAGAACCCCCGGCGTTCCCAGCTCCTGGGTGATTCAAACCCGGTTTGGCACTCTGCTTCGAGCGTATGAACTCGCAGGATTGCCGCCATGCCGGGACTTTTACTATCAGGATATTAATCGCCAGTTGGGTAGTGCGCGGGGAAGGTATATCGACGATGTGCGCGGGGCGTTGGAGCAGGCGGGCCACACCGTCGAGATGGTCGACGATGATTTAACGCTCCGGGTGGACAATACGTGGGGCCTGTCAGTCAAACTCAGCCGAGCGATATCGAAGGCGCCTTACGGGCGACGGTGGCGATTGGCGTTTCATCCGCCACCGACCGCTGACCTTTGCTTGGTTTTCCGGATGACCTTGAACGGCCAGAAGATAGTCGACTACTACTTGTTGCCGACGACGGCGATGACCGAGCGCATGGTGGTTCTAGGCGACCGAAACAATGTGGCTACCGACCTCTTCCGTTCCGACGATCTCAGCCAGGCGATTGGGTTAATTGAGCGGGTGCGAAGTGGCGACATTCCCTTGCCGGCGTTTCGCCTCGGACGAACTCCCTTCACGCGAGCTAATGCGCGACGACGGGTCAAGCTTGAAGGAGGGTGAAATCGTGGATCACAAGGTTCTTCTCCTCGACACCGTTGCCTTGGTGGAAGCCGTCAGGGTCAGGGATTTCGACGAGGCACGGTTTCGCTGTCAGCTAGTCGGCGACGGCGCCTGGTCGGAAGCCGAATCGAAGGTCGGGAATGCGGCTATTGGTCTTGAGGTCGCCCTTCGTAGTGCAGAGCGTGCAACCCCAGCGGTCTGGGAACTGGCTCTTGAAGCACTGACCCGGGAGGTCGATGCCTTCTTACAGCCCCGCCGAGGCGGGTTGTTGTCGGCCGTGCATCAGCCGGGTGGCGGTTAACTCACAGATGGCACTCGACCCTTTGACCAGAGCCAAGGCCGACATTTCATGGCTCATCAGTACGGTAGGGTTCTCTGCCCTAGTATTTATCGGTGCGCATGCGCACAGCCCTTTGTGGGCCATCATCGGGCAAGCCCCCCCAGCCTGGGCGTGCGTGCTGGTCTGCCTTGCGGCATCAGCATTCTTTCGGATCTATTTCCTGCGTCGGCGCTGGCGTTAAAACGGACAACAGCCGGATCAAGCATTCAGTTAGATTCAGTCAATTGTGGAGCGAAATCGAAGGAGTTCTGGCGCCTACTCAGCCACGCTTCGCATGTTTGGTCGGTAATCTGAGTCCCCCATACGCTTGGGCTAAGCTATGCCCCTCACCGTCACCGGCCTAAGCGTCATGTCCCATCCCCCGCGCCGCGTCCTCGTCGGAGTCACCGGCGGCATCGCCGCTTACAAGACCTGCGAACTCATTCGTCGCCTGCGCGATCACGACATCGAAGTCCGCGTGGTGATGACCGAAAACGCCACGCGTTTCGTCACGCCCACCACCTTCCAGGCGCTCTCCGGCCAGCCGGTGCGGGTAAGCCTGTGGGATGAAGCGGGCGAGGCCGCCATGGGGCATATCGAGCTGGCCCGCTGGGCGCAGCGGGTGATCGTGGCGCCGGCGTCGGCGGATTTCATCGCCCGCCTGGCGCAGGGCATGGCCAACGACCTGCTCACCACCACCATCCTTGCCACCGCGGCGCCCGTGTACGTGGCGCCGGCGATGAACCAGCAGATGTGGGCCAATGCCGCCGTGCAGGAAAATGTGAAGACCATCACATCCCGCGGCGTGCGCATGTTGGGCCCGGATGCCGGCGACCAGGCCTGCGGCGACATCGGCTCCGGCCGCATGCTCGAGCCCCATGAACTTCGCGACGCGCTGCTGGCGTCCTTCAGTGAAGGCGACCTCACCGGCAAGCACGTGGTGGTGAGTGCCGGACCCACGTACGAAGACATCGATCCAGTCCGCTTCATCGGTAACCGCAGTTCCGGCCGCATGGGCTTTGCCGTTGCCGCGGCGGCTCGTGAGGCCGGCGCACGTGTAACCCTGGTTGCCGGGCCCGTTGGATTGGGTACCCCGTGGGGTGTGGATCGGGTGGACGTGCGCAGCGCGCGCCAGATGCACGAGGCGGTGCTGGCCGCCGCCAAGGGCGCCGACATCTATATAGGAGCCGCCGCCGTGGGCGACTACCGCCCGGTGGAAGCGGCCACGCAGAAGATCAAGAAACAGGAAGGCAAGCCGCTGGCGCTGAACCTTACCGAGAACGCCGATATCATCGCCGACCTCGCCAGCCGTCCCGATCGTCCCTTCCTGGTAGCCTTCGCCGCCGAAACCCAGGAACTTGCCGGATACGCGCAGGCCAAGCTCGCCCGCAAGGGCGTGGACATGGTGGCTGCCAACGAGGTGGGCGGCGGCCGCGGCTTCGAGGCGGCGGACAATGCCCTGAACGTCTATTGGCCCGGCGGCAGCCAGGCCTTGCCGCGGGCGCCGAAGACGGAGTTGGCCCGTGACCTGATGGCCCTGGTGGCCGAGCACTATAAGAAGAAGGGATCCGCCGCTTGATCGACATTGAACTGAAGGTGCTGGACCCGCGCGTGGGTGATGTCATTCCGCTGCCCACGCCCGCTACCGATGGCAGCGCCGGCATGGATCTTCGGGCCGCCGTGGACGGTCCGCTGGAGTTGGCTCCCGGCGCTTCGGCCCTGGTGCCCAGCGGCTTTGCCATCCACATCGGCGATCCCAACTGGTGCGCCCTGATCGTCCCGCGCTCGGGCCTGGGCCACAAACACGGGCTGGTCATGGGCAACCTGGTAGGTGTGATCGATGCCGACTACCAGGGCCCGCTGATGATCTCCTGCTGGAATAGATCGGCGATTGCGTACACCATCCACCCCGGAGACCGCATTGCCCAGCTGCTGCTGGTACCAGTGGGCCGCGCATCATTGCGTGTCGTGGACTCCTTTGCGCCATCGCTGCGGGGCGAGGGCGGTTTTGGATCCACGGGCGTCGGGTAACGGCGGGATTGGGTTTGCGCGAGGGGAGGGGTGATGGCCAAGGCGAAGGGGAATAATGCGGGTGGCGGTGGCGTGCTGCGCCTGCTGGTGGTGGCGGCGGCAACACTGCTGTTCCTCGGTGCCGGCTTTTCTGCCTGGCAGGGCTGGCTGATCGCCAGTGAAGGCAGCGCCGCCGAAACCGTGCTTTCGGCCCAGGCGTCGGCGGCCGAGGCGGTGACCCGCGCCGTGGCCACCCAGCGCGAACAGGTGATGCAGGTGTTGCGCGACCCGCAACTGATCGCGGTCATCGACGACCATGCGACCGCGGCGGCATCGATCCAGGCCCGCCTGTCCGGCGCCAGCCATGTGGGCGTGTTCGCCGGCAACCAGGACGATGTCCTGCACGCGAACTACCGGGAATTCGGCTACGGCAAGGCTGCGCAGCTGATGGCGGCCTTGTCGGCAGGCGATATCGCGCCAGTGCAGACGGCGAACCCCGATGGCACCCATCGCCAGGTGACCATGGTGGCCGCCGTGCGCGATGCCGACCGCGTGCGCGCCTGGGTGTGGCTTGAGCTGCCGTTCGACGGCATCACGCAGGCTTTCGAATCGGTTGAACCGGGTTCCGGGCGCATCGAGCTTCGCCAGGGTCCGGATGGTCCCGACCTGATGCTGCTGGCCGCAGGTTCCACCGGCTCGGCGTCTGCCGGTCCTCCCGTGCGCATTCGTGGCAGCGCGTTCTGGATTGCCGCGAACATGCCGCGTGCCTACATCGTGCTGCCTCACCTGTGGCCGTTCGCCATGGTGCTGGCCTTGTTGTGCCTGGGCGCGGGCGTAGCCTTGCTGTGGGTCCGCCCTCGCCGCGGCAGCGCCCCGACCAAGGCGGAGCTTGCCGAGCCCACCCTGGCCGAGGCCATGCGCGACCTTCCGCCTGAAGATGCCCCGAAGACGCCGCCGCGTCGTGCCATTGCAGCTGCCGCTGCCGCACCGTCGGCATCGGCCGATGTCGCCATCGATCGCGATGTATTCCGCGCGTACGACATCCGTGGCGTGGTCGGCAAAGGCTTGTCGGCGGATTTCGCCCGCCTGCTCGGCCGTGCCATTGGCAGCAGCATGCGCGAGCAGGGGCTGCATGAAATCGTCATCGGCCGCGATGGCCGTTTGTCGGGCCCGGAATTGGCCGGTGCGCTGGCCGAAGGCCTGCGCGCGGCCGGCGTGGACGTGATCGACGTCGGTGCCGTGCCGACGCCGGTGATCTATTACGCCGCCTTCCGCTTCAATACCGGTTGCTGTGTTTCGGTCACCGGCAGCCACAACCCGCCCGACTACAACGGTTTCAAGATCGTCGTCGGCGGTGAAACACTGGCCGAAGAGGCCATCGTGGCCTTGCACGACCGCATGGTGGCCAAGCAATTCTCCGATGCCGGTGGCGGCAACCTGCGCCAGATGGATATCTCCGACGACTACGTCGACCGCATCACCTCCGACGTGCAGGCCGAGCGTCGCCTGAAGGTGGTGGTGGACTGCGGCAACGGCATTGCCGGCAACCTCGCCCCGCGCGTGCTGGAAGGCATCGGTTGCGACGTGGTGCCGCTGTACTGCGAAGTGGACGGCACCTTCCCCAGCCACCATCCCGATCCGTCGGAGCCGAAGAACCTGGAGGATCTCAAGCTGGTCGTCGAGAAATACCAGGCTGATCTGGGCGTGGCCTTCGATGGCGATGGCGACCGCCTTGGCGTGGTCACGGCCCAGGGCGAGATCATCTATCCCGACCGCCTATTGATGCTGTTCGCCCAGGACGTGCTGCAGCGACATCCGGGCGCCACCATCGTCTATGACGTCAAATGCACCGGTCACCTGCGCAAGGTGATCCAGGAAGCCGCCGGCGTGCCGTTGATGTGGCGTACCGGCCACTCACTGATGAAGGCCAAGATGCGCGAGACCGAAGCCCAGCTGGGCGGCGAGATGAGCGGTCATTTCTTCTTCGCCGAACGCTGGTACGGCTTCGACGACGGCATCTACGCCGCGGCACGCCTGCTGGAGATCCTGGCCAGCGACCTGGAGGGCCGCACGGCAAGCCAGGTGTTCGCCACCTTGCCCAACAGCGTGTCGACGCCGGAGTTGAAGCTGCCGATGGCCGAAGGCGCCCATCACCGCTTCGTCGAGGCCTTCCGCGAGAAAGCCGACTTCGGCGCCGATGCGCGACTGACCACCATCGATGGCGTGCGCGTCGACTGGAGCGACGGCTGGGGCCTGGTGCGGGCGTCCAACACCACGCCGGCGCTGGTGCTGCGTTTCGACGCTGACAACGCCGTGGCGCTTGAGCGCATCCAGGCGGTGTTCCGTACGGAGCTCAAGAAGGTTGATTCGAAGCTGGTGCTGCCGTTCTAGGCACCGATACCCCAGCCTATTGCCCGGCGGAGTTTTGATCCTGCTGGGCCTTGCGCAGTTCGCGGTAGTGGCGCACCTGGCCTTCCATCTTCAGCTGCGCGTTGGCGCGGTTGGCCTGCTGGCGCTCAAGCGTGCTGCGGATGGCTGACACCGTGGTGCGCTGTCCGGCGATGCTGTCGCTCAGGAACTTCGGCACCGGCTGGTTGGCGCGTTCCAGGTCGCCGGCGCGCTGCAGGAGGTCGGTCAGGGCCTTTTCCTGGCTGGCAAGGTTGCCCTGCGTGGTGTGGATGGTCTGGTCGAGCGAATCCATTTCCGCCTGCTTGGCCTGGGTGAACGAGGCTTCGTCGGGATAGGCGGCGAGCATCTGCACATCCGCCTGCCGCTGGGCCTGGGCATTGGCATCTTGCACTAACTTGGCATCAGCCGCGCGCTTGGCGGCGGCAAGTTCCTCAGGCGTGAGCTGGCGGTCGACATGCTGCACTACCATGCCGGCGTCGTTCACCACGTCGTAGCCGTATTTCATGGCATCGGTGGTGAGCACGTCGCTGTAGTGGGCCTGGCCGGCGCCGTCTTTCCACTTGAAGCGGAACGAGGGGCCCTTCTGGGCAAATGCCATCGTGGCCGCCGCGCAAAGCGCGAGCGACAGGGCAAAACGAAACGATCGGCGCATGAATTCCCTCCTGCGGGCGAGTATAGCCGCCAGGAAGCGTCACACCACCCCGTATTGCCGGCGGTATTCCTCCAGCCCGGAACGGTGGGCGGCGAGCTCCGGCCGCTCGCCGGCCAGGGCCATGACGTCGGCGAGGCTGGCGATGGCGATCACCGGGATGCCGTGGTCGGCGGCTACTTCCTGTGCGGCGGAGCGTTCGCCCTTGCCGCGTTCCTGGCGATCCATGGCGATCAACACGCCAGCCGGGATGGCGCCCTGGTCGCGGATCAGGTCCAGCGATTCACGCACGGCGGTGCCGGCGGTCATCACGTCGTCCACGATCAACACCCGCCCTTGAAGCTTTGCCCCCACCAGCAGGCCACCTTCACCGTGGTCCTTGGCTTCCTTGCGGTTATAAGCCCAGGGCAGGTCGCGGCCGTGGTCGTTGGCAAGCGCCATGGCGGTGGCCGCGGCCAGGGCGATGCCCTTATAGGCCGGCCCGAACAACATGTCGAAGCCGACCCCGGCGCGCAACGCCGCCGCCGCATAGGCCGACCCCAGGCGGGCGAGGGCAGCGCCTGAATCGATGCGCCCCATGTTGAAGAAATACGGACTGATGCGCCCGGACTTCAGTTGGAAGCTCCCGAAGCGCAGCACCTCGCGCTCGAGGGTGAGGTCGAGGAAATCGCGCTGGTAGGCTTCCATCTCGGTTCTCGCATGCGGCAAAGAACCCCATGCTATCGCGGGGCCTGAGGTCCCGGCCAGCCGGTTGCTATGATGGGCGCAGGTCATACCGGATCAATCCATTGCGCATCATTTCCCTGAACGCCAACGGCATCCGCTCGGCCGCCACCAAGGGCGTGTTCGACTGGTTGCGTTCGCAAAATGCGGATGTCGTCTGCCTGCAGGAGACCAAGGCCCAGGAAGCCCAGCTCTCCGACCCGATGTTCCGTCCCGACGGGCATCATTGCTTCTACCACGACGCTCGCAGCAAGAAGGGCTACAGCGGCGTGGCCATCTATTCCAAGCGCGAGCCCGACGCCGTGCTTACCAGCCTGGGCCGGGAAGACTTCGATTGCGAAGGGCGCTATATAGAGGCGCGCTACGGCAACCTGAGCGTGGTGTCGTTCTATATCCCGTCCGGTTCCTCCGGCGACTTGCGCCAGGGCTACAAGTTCGGCGTGATGGACTGGCTGCTGCCGATCCTCGACGAATGGCTGGCCTCCGGCCGCGACTACGTGCTGTGCGGTGACTGGAACATCGTGCACACCAAGAACGACATCAAGAACTGGAGTTCGAACCAGAAGAACTCCGGCTGCCTGCCCGCAGAACGCGCATGGCTGGATACCCTGTTCCATGACCGAGGCTGGGTCGACAGCTTCCGTGCGCTCAAGCCCGATGCCGTGGAATACACCTGGTGGTCCAACCGCGGCGCGGCCCGGGCCAACAATGTGGGGTGGCGCATCGACTACCAGGTGGTGACGCCCTCGCTGCGCGCCGCCTTGCGCGATTGCTCGATCTACCGCGAGCAGCGATTCTCCGACCACGCGCCCTATATCGTGGACTACAACGTAAAGTGACCAGCCGCGGTTACAAAGGCCTTGCCGGCATTCGCGAGGCCTTCGCCCAGCCGGGCGCGATCACCATGCTGTTCTTCGGCTTTGCCTCGGGCATTCCGTTTTTGCTGGTGGGCAACAGCCTGTCGGCGTGGCTGAAGGAATCGCGCATCGATTACGGCGCGATCGGCCTGGCGAGCTTCGTCACCTTTACCTATAACTTCAAATTCCTCTGGGCGCCGCTGGTGGACCGCTTGCGCCTGCCGCTGTTCTGCCGGTTGGGCCAGCGGCGAGGATGGCTGTTGTTCGCGCTGGTGCTGCTGGCGGGCGGTTTCATCGGCATGGCCTGCATGCCGCCGGACATGTCGCTGCCGCGCTTCATGGCGGTCACCCTGCTGGCGGCCTTCGCCGGCGCCACCATCGATACCGTGGTCGATGCCTACCGCGTGGAGATCGCCCCGCGCGAGGCGCAAGGCGCGCTGGCCGCCACCTACACGCTGGGTTATCGCGGCGGCCTGATCGCCGGTGGCGCGGGCATCCTGTTGCTGGCCGACAACATCGGCTGGCAGAAGGGCTATGCCGTGATTGCGCTGGTGTTGCTGGTGCCGTTGGTCACCGTGCTGGTGGTGCCCGAACCCGAACACCGCGTGCGCGAACGGCAGGACATCGTCACCGCGGTGCGCGAGGGTTTCATCGGGCCCTTCCGGGATTTTTTCCGGCGCTACGGCCTGGGCCTGGCCTTCTGCCTGCTGGTGTTCGTCGGCCTGTTCCGGTTGCCGGACCAGATGCTGGGCGTCATGGCGTACCCGTTCTACCTCGATGCCGGTTTCACCAAGACGCAGATCGCCGAGGTGTCGAAGGTCTATGGCGTGATCGTGGGCATCGTCGGTGCGCTCCTGGGCGGCTATGCGGTGACGCGCATGGATATCCGCAAGCTGCTGGTGATCGCGGCGATCGGCGTGTCGGTGTCGAACCTGCTTTACCTGCTGATGGCGTCGTACCCGGGCCAGACCTGGAGTTTCGTGGCTACGCTGTCGGGCGATAATTTTGCGCAAGGTTTTGCCGGGCCGGTGCTCGTGGCTTTCATGTCCGGGCTGGTCAACCGCAGCTTCACCGCTACGCAGTACGCCTTGCTCAGTTCGCTTGCCAACCTTCCCGGGAAAGTGATCGGCGGCTTTTCCGGTTTCCTGGTGCGCGATTCCGGTTACCCGGCCCTGTTCGTGCTTAGCACGGTGTCGATCGTGCCGACCTTGCTGGTGCTGGCATGGCTCTGGAAAAAGTTGCCCGGGCTTGCCGTCGTCGACGATCCGGCGGCCGACCAGGGGCAGGCAAGCTCCTCTTCCTGACCGGAAATAGCCCGGACACCCCAGACTTTCCGGCGGGTTGGACACAGGCCGGTTCTTGACGCAGAATCGGCATCACAGGGGGCATGGGCCGGAGAAACCGCACGTGCCGGATATCGTAGTAAGACATATCGACGACGCCACCGCCGAGCGGATCAAATCGCTTGCGCGCGAACGCCGCTGGTCGATCAACGAAGTGATCCTGCATGCCCTCCGTTATGGCCTGGGCATGAGTCCGGGTGACACCTTCAACGACATGCTGGTCGTCCCCGGTGACATCGCCCGGTTGGCCGGCACCTGGGATGCCAGCGAGCAAGCCGCCTTCGACGAAGCCCTGTGTGCCCTGGCCGCAGCTTCCCGCGAAGAACTCTGCCGTGCAGCCATGCTCGAAGAAAGGAAAGTCGCCGTCGGCGGCGGTTGATCAGTTGCGCGGTGCCCGGTGCAGCGCGCCCAGTACCCGCGGGCCGCGGGCCCCTGTCACTGCGGGCAGGTTCCCCGGCAACCGAAGTTCATAACGACGCGCGAGCCAGGCGAAAGCCATGGCTTCGACGAAATCCGGATCGATGCCCGCCTCGCCGCTGCTGGCGACCTTCCGCGTGGGCATCAGCTGCGCCAGGCGCTGCATCAGCACCGCGTTGTGGACGCCGCCGCCACAGGCGGTCACCTGCGTTGCCGCTGGCGCATCGCGGTCGATGGCTAGGGCGATGCTGCGCGCGGTGAGTTCGAGCAGGGTGGCTTGCACGTCCGCTGCGGCCTGGGCGCCAAGCTGCGGATCGAGCCATGTCAGGTGGAAATATTCGCGCCCGGTACTTTTTGGCGCGGGAAGGTCGAAGTAGGGGTCGCTCAGCAGCCGGCCCAGCAGGGCCTCATCCACCTTGCCACTGGCGGCAAAGGCACCGCCGGCATCGTAGGCGCCGCCATGGTGGCGCCGGAACCAGGCGTCCATCAGCGCGCTGGCAGGGCCGGTGTCGAAGCCTACGACGCTTCCATCGGGGCCCAGCACGGTGATGTTGGCGATGCCGCCCAGGTTAAGTACCACGTGGGTTTCGCCAGGCTTGCCCAGCACCACCGCATGCAGCGCCGGCACCAGTGGCGCGCCCTGGCCGCCGGCGGCGACGTCGGCGCGGCGGAAATCGGCCACGGTGTCGATACCGGTGTGGGCGGCGATCACCGTGGGGTCGCCCAGTTGCAGGGTGAACGGGTAGTCCCCGCCGGGGCGGTGGCGCAATGTCTGGCCGTGCGAACCGATGGCTTTTACCTGCGACGCCTGAGTGCCCGAGGCTGCCAGCACGGCGTTCGCGGCGTCCGCGAAGCAACGGCCGATGGCCACGTCCAGCCGGCCGAAGGCATCCAGGTCAAGGTGTTTCTCGCCTTGCGAGAGTGCCAGCACGCTGGCGCGTACATCGTCGGGCCACGGATGGGTGATGCCATGCACCAGTGACGGCGCGTCGCCGTCGAAGGCGACCAGCGCGGCATCGATGCCATCGGCGCTGGTGCCGGAAATCAGGCCAAGGTAAAGCTCGCCGGCACCGCCCACGGTTAGTCCCTTATTCGACGTTGCCGCGTGCGCCGGTGTGCTCGGCGCTGGCCATCTTCACGTTGCTGGTGATCGCGTTGATGCGGGCCAGTTGCGGCGCCACTACTTCGCTGCGGAACTTCGCCAGCTGGGCGCCCGGCAGCGGCTCGGGCTTGGGCAGGGTGACCGTCTGCGGGTCGCGCTGCACGTTGTTGACGCGGAATTCGTAATGAAGGTGCGGGCCGGTGGCAAGGCCGGTCATGCCGACGAAGCCGATCGTGCTGCCCTGCTGCACGCGCTGGCCCACCTTGATGTTGCCGATGCGCGACATGTGGCCGTAGGCGGTGCTGATGGTGCCGTTGTGCTGGATCACCACGAAGTTGCCGTAGCCATTCATCCACCCCTTGAACTTCACCACGCCGTCGCCCGCGGCGTGGATCGGCGTGCCGGTCGGGGCTGCGTAGTCCACGCCCTTGTGCGCGCGCATGGTGCCCAGGATCGGATGCAGGCGGCCGGCGCTGAACTGCGAGGAGATGCGGGTGAAGTCCACCGGGATGCGCAGGAACGAGCCCTGCAGCGGACGGCCTTCCTGGCTGTAATAACCGAACTTGCCGTCGCTGTTGCGGAAGCGGTACGCGGTGTAGTGCTTGCCCTGGTTGACGAACTCCGCGGCGACGATGTCGCCTTCGCGCAGGTACGCGCCATCGCGGTACACGTCGTCGTAGATCACCGTGAAGCTGTCGCCCACGCGCAGGTCCTGCACGAAGTCGATGTCGTATTTGAAGACCTCGGCGAGCTTGAGGATCATCGCGTTGCTCATGCCGGCCTTGGCGCCGGCACCGAACAGCGAACCGTCGATATCGCCGTGGGCGATGTGCTCGCGTGTTTCCACCGCGCGCGAATCGGCGGTAAGCAGCGGCTTGTCGCCATCAAGGCGCAAGGTGGCGCGGCTGTTTTCATCCTGGTCGAAGCGGATGCCGGCGAGCTTGTTGTGATCGTCGATCAGGAACTGGAATTCCTGCCCCACGCTGATGTGGTGCAGTGCGCGGGAATTATCCGACGCATCCATTACGTGTTGAAGGTCGGTGAGGGTAAGTCCCTGCGACTGGAAAATATCCGAGAGGGTCTGGCCCGGTTGCACTTGTACGCTTTGCCATTCTTCACTCAGGGCTTTTGGCGGTGCCGGCGTGTCGATGACGGTCGGCAGCCTGAGCGGAAGCAGTGCATGTACCGGCGGTACGGGATTGGTGCGCATGGCACCGGCCCAGGCCGGAATGACCAATCCTGAAAGCACCACCACCAGCAGGGCCAGGCCGCCGAGGATCCAGCGTTCGCGATGCCATTTCAGCGGCTCGTGCGAGGCGTTGCGATTGAACGTCCAATGCGCGCAACGATCATAAAAGTGGGAATGCCGACGCTGCGCCTTACGGCGGATCGCTTGGCGGCGCACTGCGTGCGCGATCCGTTTCGTTTCGGCCATGCCCCGAAATTCCGTTGCAACAAGATTGTCGCGTACCATAACGGCCTTGTGAGAAGCGCGTCAACGCCTTTTCGATCAAGCATTTGCACCACTTTTTTGGTTAACATCCACTTAACCGGACGTTCACTTGGGTGACGGCCGCCGTTCGAAAATTTGAGGAAGAAGATGAACGAGATCGACCAGGCGCTGGCCATCATCGGCCGCGGTGCCGCCGACATCATCAAGCGCGAGGAGCTCGAAGCGAGGCTGAAGACCGGTCGGCCGCTGCGCGTGAAGGCCGGGTTCGATCCCACGGCGCCCGATTTGCACCTGGGTCATACCGTGCTGCTGAACAAGATGCGGCAGTTCCAGGACCTGGGGCACCAGGTGATCTTCCTGATCGGTGACTTCACCGGGATGATCGGCGACCCCACGGGAAAGAACGTCACCCGCAAGCCGCTTACCCGCGAAGACGTGTTGGCCAATGCCAATACCTACGCCGAGCAGGTGTACAAGGTGCTCGATCGCGAGCGCACCGAGCTTCGCTTCAATTCCGAGTGGTTCGGCAAGATGGACGCGGCCGACCTCATCCGGTTGTCCTCGCAACTCACCGTGGCGCGCATGCTCGAGCGCGACGACTTCGCCAAGCGCTATGCCGCGCAACAGCCCATCGCCATCCATGAATTCCTGTACCCACTGGTGCAGGGATACGACTCCGTCGCCCTGAAGGCCGATGTGGAGCTTGGCGGTACCGACCAGACCTTCAACCTGTTGATGGGCCGTGGTCTGCAGGAACACTATGGGCAGCCGCCGCAGATCGTGCTGACGATGCCGCTGCTTGAAGGCATCGATGGCGTGCAGAAGATGTCCAAATCACTGGGCAACTACATCGGCATCAATGAGCCTGCCATCGACATCGTCACCAAGACGCTGAAGATCGACGATGACCTCCTGTGGCGCTGGTTTGAGTTGCTGAGCTTCGAAACCAGCCTGAACGATATCGCGGTGATGAAAGCGGACATCGTGAGCGGCGCACTGAACCCGCGCGACGCCAAGCTCAGGCTGGCTCGCGAACTCGCCACCCGTTTCCATGACGCCGCTGCCGCCGACCTCGCCATCGCCGGCTGGCACGCCGTGGTGCGTGGGGAGGGCGATACCTCGTTGCTGCCCTTGTCGGACCTCATGGTGCCTGCCGAGGGTCTTCGCCTGGGCGCCTTGCTCACCGCGGCCGGCCTTACTGCCAGCAACTCCGAAGCGGGCCGCAAATTGAAGGAACGCGCCGTGCGTATCGATGCCGAAGTGGTCGAAGACGCGCAGCGTGTCTTCGCGCCCGGCTTCGAGGGGGTCCTGCAGGTGGGCAAACGCAACTTTGCCCGGGTCCGGCTGGTCGCTCACTGAAAATAAATTTCGTTGTGCATCAGTGGATTGGCGCACAACGTGAAATTTCTTCGCAACAACCGCTTGCCAAAAACTTCACGTTTCGTATTATTCGCGGCCCGCAGTCGCCCAACGTCGAAAGACGGACCGCCGGGACCCCACAGAAAGTGAAACCGGGGTGTTGACGGACTCTGAAAGCGATGTAGAATGGGCGGCTCACCTCGGACGAAACGTCCTGAGGGAATCCGGTAAAACCGGGTTCGGCGAAACGATCTTTGACAGTGTGCGCAGGTGAATTGTGTGGGCGTCTTGCCTGGATACGTAGCGTGTCCAAATGAAATGCAAGCGTCCCACTCAAGCAATACATAGCAATATGTCTAGCGAGAGTTGGATAAACGCTTCGGAAAGATAGATTGGTCTTCGGACCGGTCGAAAACTTAAGTGAAGAGTTTGATCCTGGCTCAGATTGAACGCTGGCGGCATGCCTAACACATGCAAGTCGAACGGCAGCACAGCAGTAGC
>NZ_JADZLQ010000002.1 GCF_015905305.1 Pinirhizobacter soli | reverse complement strand
CCCCCTCCCACCCCTCACCCCTTATGCGAGGTTCGAAGCGGCGAACTCCCAGTTGACGAGGTTCCAGAAGGCCTCGACGTATTTGGGGCGGGCGTTGCGGTAGTCGATGTAGTAGGCGTGTTCCCAGACGTCGGCGGTGAAGAGGGGTTTGTCGCTGCCGGTGATGGGGGTTGCGGCGTTTGAGGTGTTGACGATGGCTAGGCTGCCGTCGGTGCGTTGTACCAGCCAGGTCCAGCCGGAGCCGAAGTTGCCTACTGCGCTTTTGGTGAATTCTGCCTTGAAGGCATCGAAGGAGCCGAAGGCTTTGTCGATGGCATCGCTGAGCTTGCCGGACGGATTGCCGCCGCCCTTGGGGCTCATCGAGTGCCAGTAGAAGGTGTGGTTCCAGATCTGGGCGGAGTTGTTGAAGATGCCACCGGACGACTTCTTGATGATGTCTTCCAGGGCGGCGTTCTCGAACTCGGTCCCCTTGATCAGGTTATTCAAGTTGGTCACGTAGGCCTGGTGATGCTTGCCGTAGTGGTATTCGAGCGTCTCGGCCGAGATGTGCGGTTCGAGGGCATTCTTTTCGTAGGGAAGCGGGGGAAGCTCGATCGCCATGATTTGCTCCTTAGCGGTGGCTGGGAAGAAACGTGGGGGACTTAGCCAGTGGGGCCGGGCCGAACTGCTACAATAGCCAAATCCGTGCTAGTGAATGATGAATCTTTTCTATGGACGCCGTCGCGCGAATCAAGGCCATCGTGGCCGGCCATCCCATCGTGATCTTCATGAAGGGCACGCCCCAGTTCCCGATGTGCGGGTTCTCAAGTCGTGCCGTGCAGGCGCTGGAAGCTGCCGGCGCCGTCTATCATGCCGTCAATGTGCTTGAAGATCCCGAGATCCGTGCCAGTCTTCCGAAATTTTCCAACTGGCCCACGTTCCCGCAGGTGTTCCTGCAAGGTGAACTGATCGGCGGTTGCGACATCGTCGAAGACTTGCATGCGGCTGGTGAATTAAAGCGCATGGCTGCCGACGTCGCGGTCAGCGACCCGTGAGCGCGCTGCCTCTGGTTACGCTTCCGGCAACGCTGCCGGAGGGCGACCTCACCGGACGCGTGGTGATGGTCACAGGCGCCACCGGCGGATTGGGCAGTGCCGTGGCGCGTGCGTGCATGCGAGCCGGTGCCACGGTGATCCTCGCCGGTCGACGCGTGCGCTTCCTCGAAAAGCTCTACGACGAATTGAAAAGCATCGGCCTTGGCGAACCGCTGATCGTGCCGATGGATCTTGAATCGGCCACCCCGACGGATTTCGAGGCCATCGCCGATGGCATCGGCAACGAGTTTGGCCGTCTGGATGGTCTGGTCCATGCCGCCGCGCATTTCGGTGGGCTTACCCCGCTGTCCCAGCACAAGCCGGATGATTTCCTGCGCGCGCAGCAGGTAAACGTGGCGGCGCCTTTTGCACTTACCCAGGCCTGCCTGCCGTGGCTGGCGAAGTCCGCCGACAGTGCCGTGGTGTTCGTACTGGACGATGCCGATCTCACCTCGCGTGCCCATTGGGGCGGCTACGGCGTATCGAAGGCCGGGCTCGAACGATTGGCGGCGATCCTGCACCAGGAACACGACAAGGGTGCGATGCGCGTGCATGCGGTGTTGCCTGCACCGATGCGCACGGCCCTGCGCCGCGAGGCGTATTTTGGCGAAGACACCCTCAAGCACCCGACGCCCGACGGCACAGCCTCGGCCATCGTCGCACTGCTTTCCGCTGCCGGCGGCTTTGCCCGCGGCGCCGCGCTCGACCTTCGTTCCACTCCGGCCTAAAAGGAATCGCACGCGTGGAAGCCCAGATGACCACGCTTTCGGCAGGCATCCTTTTGTTCCTGATCATGGATCCGCTGGGCAACATCCCGTTGTTCCTGGCCCTGCTCAAGAACGTTCCGCCCAAGCGCCGCCGCTACGTGATGGTGCGGGAGCTGTTGATCGCCCTGGCGGTGCTGGTGGCCTTCCTGCTGGGCGGTCAGTACATCCTGAAGTTGCTGCAATTGCGGCCTGAATCAGTGGGCATTGCTGGCGGCATCGTGTTGTTCCTGATCGGCATCCGCATGGTGTTCCCTCCAGTCGAAGGCGGCATCTTTGGCGCGACGGGCGAGGGCGAGCCCTTCATCGTGCCGATGGCCATTCCTGGCGTCGCTGGCCCTTCGGCGATGGCGGCGCTGCTGCTGTTGACCAATTCCCAGCCCGGCCGCACGGCGGAGTGGGGCCTGGCCCTGTTCGCCGCCTGGCTGGGCGTGGCGCTGATTCTGCTCAGTTCCACCTTCCTGTTCCGCTGGCTGGGCGAAAGCGTGCTGACGGCGCTTGAGCGCCTGATGGGCATGCTGCTGATCGCTCTTTCAGTGCAGATGTTCCTCAGCGGGCTCACCGCCTACCTGCATATCGCCACCTAGGGGGATTTGAAACGCATTCATGCGTTTCCTTTCACCGGCCTGTCATACTTGGCTACCAGCATGAGCGCCACACGAGGGAACCCATCATGCTCAAAGTCGAACAGGCCCTGACCGATCGCCTGCCGTGGCTCGAAAAGCATCCGCGGATCCTGCGTCCCATTGCCGCGATGCTTGAACGCCTGGCCCACGAAGAGCGCTTCAACCATACGTTGCGCACCGTGGCCCCGGCCACCGGTTTCGCCTTCGTCGAACGGACCCTCGACCACCTGCACGTGAGCTACCGCGTCGATGAGCGCGAGCGGGAAAACATCCCCGTCGAAGGCCCGCTGCTGGTAGTAGCCAACCATCCGCTTGGCATGACCGACGCCCTGGCGCTTATCAGCCTGATCGGCTCGGTCCGTCAGGACGTGCGCATCCTGGGCAACGATGCACTTTCCGCAGTGCCGGAATTGGGCCACCTGCTGTTGCCGGTGGATGTGTTCGGCAAGGGCGCCCGCTCGAGCATGCGCAATGTGTTCCGCGCGCTCGAAGAAGGCCAGGCCCTGATCATTTTCCCGGCGGGCGAAGTGTCCCGCCTGCGCGGCGGCCGCGTGCGCGACGGCAAGTGGAACGACGGCTTCGCCCGCATCGCCCTGCGCGATAGCATCCGTGGCCAGAAAATTACCCCGCCGCCGGTATTGCCCATCCACGTTTCCGCCCGCAACAGCGCCGCGTTCTACGGGCTGTCGATGCTGGCCAAGCCGCTTTCCACCGCCATGCTGCCGCGCGAGGCCACCTCGCCGCGCGGCCAGCGCATAGGCTTCACCATCGGTGCCTCGGTGGGCGTGGAAGAACTCAAAGAGCGCAGCGGCGGCTCGCCGGAGCAAGCCGCCAAGCTGATGCGCCGCCATGTCTACCGCCTGGGCAACCGGCGCGGCCTGATCTTCGGCGGCCAGGCGCCCCTGGCGCACCCGGAACCCACAGAGCGCATCGTGGCCGACCTTACCAAGGCCGAGCTGATGGGCGAACTCAGTGACGGCAAGCAGGCCCTCCTGCTGCAGGGCTCGCCCGACAGCGCCGCCTTGCGCGAGATCGGTCGCCTGCGCGAACTCACCTTCCGCCGGGTAGGCGAGGGTACGGGCCTGCGTCGCGACCTCGATGTCTACGACGCCCATTACGAACACCTGGTGCTGTGGGATCCCAAAACCCTGCGCATCGTCGGGGCTTACCGCTTCGGCAATGGTTCGACGATCATTCCCGAACGCGGCATCGCGGGCCTGTATACCTCGAGCCTGTTCGATTATTCCCCGGCTCTGGAATCCCGCCTGGCGCAGGGCCTGGAATTGGGCCGCAGCTTCATTGCACCGGCCTACTGGCGCTCCCGTGCCCTCGACCAGCTGTGGCAGGGCATCGGCATGTACCTGCAGCGCCACCGGGGTCTGCGCTACATGTTCGGACCGGTCAGCATGTCGGTGAGCATGCCGCGCGAGGCCCGGGAGTGGATCGCCGCGGCGCACGAGCACTATTTCGGCGCCCCGGGGCTGGCTTCGGCACGCCAGCCATTCGTGATTTCTCCCGAAGTGAGCGACGGCGTCCGCGCGGAACTTGCGGGCCTGGACGCGGCCACCGGCCTGGTCCGGTTGAAGAATCGCCTGGATGCACTGGGCCAGACCTTGCCGGTGCTTTACCGGCAGTACGTCGACCTTGTCGACCCAACCGGGGTGCAATTCCTCGGTTTCGGCGAAGATCCCGGATTTTCCGGCTGCGTCGATGGCCTGGTGATGCTGGATCTCAATTCGCTCAAGCCTGCCAAGAAAGCGCGTTATCTCGGCAAGGAATAACGGCGGTTAGAAAAATACCTGCGAATTTCGTCGTGACGACGTGAATTTGTTACGAACCTGTCATAGAATCTCGTTAAAGTAACTTTAACAACTAGCCCCGCCGTCATGCGCGGTGGGGTCAAATCATTGTTTTAAGTTGGGGAATCAATAACTTGCGGTTTCTTCCCGGTGTCACACGGGAGAGGTCGTGCGTGCTTTTTTCGTTTTTCCTTGCGAGCCACAGGGTCGATCGTTAATGAATAGCCGAATCCGCGCCAAACTCCTGCCTCTTGCCATCGGTACCCTCCTTGCCACGACTCAGGTCATGGCCCAGGAGACCTCCTCCACCATGAGTGGCCGCATCGTCGATGCCTCCGGTAATCCGGTCGTCGGCGCCACCGTGCAGATCGTGCACGAGCCTTCGGGCACCACCAAGGTCACCACCACTGATGCCGCTGGCCGTTACTCGGTGCAGGGCATGCGCGTGGGCGGTCCGTACGATGTCACGGCCACGAAGGAGGGCGGTAGCGCCCAGTCCCGCCAGGACAACGTATTCCTGGGCCTGGGTACCGACACCCCGGTGAACCTCACCCTGGGCGCCACGGCGCAGCAGGAAGCCACGCAGCTGGCCGCCGTGAGCGTTTCCGCCGTCGGCGGCACCTTCAGCTCCGACAACACGGGCCTGGGCACCAACGTCGGCGCACGCGCGCTGAAGATGCAGCCCGCCCCCAGCCGCAACATCGCCGACGTCGCCCGCCTTGATCCGCGCGTCAACGTCGACCACGGTACCGGCGCGATCTCGGCAAACGGCCAGAATGCCCGCCTGAACAGCCTGAAAGTGGACGGCATTGGCGTAGGCGATCCGTTCGGCCTGAACGGTAGCGGCCTGCCCACCGTCGGCTCGCCGGTATCGGTGGACACGATCGAGGGCTACAACATCTCGACCGCGAATTACGACGTGATCTCCGACTCCGTCGGCGCCGAAGTGAACGCGGTGACCAAGAGCGGCACCAACGACTTCCACGGCTCGGTGTACTACGCGTTCAAGAGCGCGGACAAGATGGTCGGCGAAGCCGGCTGGCTGAAGCAGAACCGCGACTACACCGAGTTCGACAAGAACTGGACGGCCGGTGCCACCTTCGGCGGCCCGATCATCAAGGACAAGCTGTTCTTCTTCGGCAGCTACGAGAAGGAAGAGATCACCGGTCTGTCCTCGGGCGCGGCCACCGGCCTTGATCCGACCATCGCCAATTCCAACAGCAACAAGGTGTCCACCGGCGACCTCAACCGCATCGTCGCCGCCGCCAACGGCCTGGGCCTGCAGCCGGGCACCATCAACGCCAACGGCGGCGACCTGATCGACAAGCGCTACCTGGGCAAGATCGACTGGAACATCACCGACGGCCACCGCGCCAGCTTCGCCTACCAGCAGACCAAGGAAACCAAGCCCAACCCGCAGGGTAACGGCGCCAGCACCATTGGCCTTTCCAGCTACTGGTACACCACCAACACCAACATCAAGAACTACACGCTGCAGTTGTTCGACGACTGGAACGATGTGTTCTCGACCGAGACCAAGCTCGGTTACTCCGACTTCGACCTGTTCCGTTCGGTCGACGCGCAGCAGCCGATGCTCACCGTGCGCGTGAACAACGCCGGTACTGCTTCCGGCCCCACGGTGAACCTGGGCGAAGACCAGTTCAGCCATTACAACGCGGCGCGCGTGCGCACCTTCAACGCCTTCTGGGCTGGCACGCTGTACCTGGGCGACCACACGGTGAAGGGCGGCGTGGAGTTCGAGCGCAACAGCATCTACAACCTGTTCGGTCGCACGGAGTTCGGGTCGTACACCTTCTACGGCATCAACGGCCTGAACACCGGTGCGTACAACACGTACGACCTGTACCAGCCGGCGCCGGGCTATTCCCTGGGCGACATCGCCGCCAAGTGGGAGCTGAAGCAGTACACGTTCTTCCTGCAGGACACCTGGCAGGCCACGGAAAACCTGTCGCTGCATTACGGCTTCCGCGTCAACCGCTACGCCACCGACGACAAGCCGCTGTACAACGCCACCTTCCAGCAGAAGTTCGGCTTCAGCAACGCGACCACGATCAACGGCAGCAAGCTGGTCGAGCCGCGCCTGTCGTTCAACTACAAGTTCGACAGCGACTACCAGACGCAGTTGCGTGGCGGCGTGGGCCTGTTCCAGTCCAGCCCGCCCACGGTGTGGATGACCAATCCGTACCAGAACAACGGCATCAACATCGTCACCTACCACTACGAGCGCCTGCCCAATGGCCAGTGCTCGCTCGGCAAGCAGACGGTGCCGTGCCCGGCTTTCAGCTCCGATCCGCACAACCAGAACACCTCCGGTGCCGGCGTGCTGCCGCAGATGGCCGTCGATACGGTTGCGCCTGATTTCCAGCTTCCCAGCGTGTGGAAGTCGTCGCTGGCGTTTGATCGCGAGCTGCCCTGGATGGGCATCATCGGCACGCTGGAATGGCAGCACCTGCAGACGCGTAACGCGTTCTACTACAACAACCTCAACATCGGCTCGCCGACGGGCATCCTTCCCGATGGCCGCTTCACCTACAACGGTTGCATCGGCGGCGCCACGCCGGTCGGCGGCTCGACGGGTGCCACCTGCACGGGCGCGGTCAACTCCGTGGGCAACACCGCATCGGCGCTGGCGCGTTCGCGTGCTGACGGCCGCTTCGCCCAGGGCGTGACGGAACTGCTCAACACCGACAAGGGCCAGTCCGACGCCATCACGCTGTCGTTCTCCAAGCCGTTTGCCGATGGCTGGTCAGCGTCGATCGCGGCCACCGCGGCGCACGCCACGGAAGTGAATCCGGGCACCTCCAGCCAGGCCACCTCCAACTTCAGCAACAGCGCCTGGTACAACGTCAACGAGAACGTGGCCTCCACGTCCAACACCAACATCTCCCAGCGCCTGAATGCTTCGCTGGCCTGGTCGCATAACTTCTTCGGCGACTACGCCACCACCATCAGTGCGTTCTACGATGGCCACAGCGGCGTGCCGTACAGCTGGGTGTTCGGTACCGACGCCAATGGCGACAGCTACCGTGGCGACCTGGCTTACATCCCGAACCGCGGCGACGTGAACTTTGCCGCCGGCACCGCGCAGAAGGTCGTCGACCAGTTCTACGACTACATCCAGCACGACGACTACCTTAAGCACAAGCAGGGCAAGGTGGTTCGTCGCAACGGTGCGGTATCGGCCTGGGTGAACCAGCTGGACCTTTCCATCAGCCAGGAAATCCCGGGCTTCTTCCGCGGCAACAAGGGCGAGTTCCGCCTCGACTTCTACAACGTGCTGAATCTGATGAACAAGCACTGGGGTCAGCAGGACTACGTTGGCTTCCCGTACACCCGGAGCCTGGCCGACTATGCTGGCGTTGGCGCGGACGGCAAGTACATCTACAAGCTGCCCACCGATGCCAACGGCAACTACCAGCCGGGCCTGAAGACGTTCTACGACGCCCCGACCGACAACAGCGCCACCAAGGCCAACCCGGTGTCCCGCTGGTCGATCCTGGCCACCGTCCGCTACACGTTCTAAGAAGTTACGTTTTGTACGACTTAAGGCCGGCGCCCGCGAGGGTGCCGGTTTTTTTTGGCCGATCCTTGACCTTGGCGCCCCCGCCGCGCCAAGCTAAACGGCTGACCTGAGGAACCATCCATGAACGATCACGTTGCCGGCGTTACCGGCCCCCTGCGCACGGTAAGCGCGCGCATCTCCCCGGCCGGTGGGCTGGATATCCTCTCCCGCAACGAGGTGGCGCGCCTTCGCGACGCCAGCGGGTCGGGCCTGCATATGATGCTGCGCCGCTGCGCGCTGGCTGTTCTCACCTCCGGGAATATCGGCGACGATCCGCGCTCGATGTTCGAGCAATATCCCGACTTCGACATCCAGGTGCTGCAGCAGGACCGCGGCATCAAGATCGAGCTTTCCAACGCGCCCGAACAGGCCTTCGTGGATGGCCACATTATCCGCGGCATCAACGAGCTGCTGGTGGCCGTGGTCCGCGACATCGTTTACGTGTCGGCGCAGCTGGAAAGCGGCAACTTCGACCTGGACGACACCGTGGGCATTACCCATGCGGTATTCGAGATCCTGCGCAACGCGCGGATGCTCAAGCCCCAGGTGGATCCGAACCTGGTGGTGTGCTGGGGCGGCCATTCCATCTCGCGCGATGAATACGAGTACACCAAACGCGTGGGCTACCAGCTGGGTCTGCGCGGCATGGACATCTGCACCGGTTGCGGCCCGGGTGCGATGAAGGGTCCGATGAAGGGCGCGAACATCGCCCACGCCAAGCAGCGCCGGCGCCACAACCGCTACATCGGCATTACCGAGCCCGGCATCATTGCCGCGGAGTCGCCGAACCCGATCGTCAACAACCTGGTGATCATGCCGGACATCGAGAAGCGCCTGGAGGCCTTCGTCCGCATGGGCCACGGCATCATCGTGTTCCCGGGCGGCGTGGGCACCGCCGAGGAGATCCTGTACCTGCTGGGCATCCTGCTGCACCCGGACAATGCCGGCGCGCCGTTCCCGCTGATTTTCACCGGACCTAAGGATTCGGCCGCCTACTTCGAGCAGATCGACCAGTTCCTGCGCCTGACCCTCGGCGACGACGTGGCCAAGCACTACCAGATCATCGTGGACAACCCCACCGCCGTGGCGCACGTGATGCAGCGTGGCATCGAGAAGGTGCGCAACCATCGCCTGGACACCAAGGACGCCTTCTTCTTCAACTGGTCGCTGCATGTGCCGCTGCCGTTCCAGCAGCCGTTCCGTCCCACGCACGAGGCAATGGCCGCCCTGAACCTGCGTCGCGGCCGCCCGCGGCACGAACTGGCGGCGGACCTGCGCCGTGCGTTCTCGGGCATCGTGGCAGGCAACGTGAAAGATGAGGGCGTGAAAGCGATCGAAGCCCATGGTCCGTTCGTGATCGATGGGGAGGCGGAGATCATGCGTAACCTGGACAACCTCCTGAAGGCCTTCGTGGTGCAGCACCGCATGAAGTTGCCGGGTGGGTCGGCGTATGTGCCGTGCTACCGGGTGGTGGCCGAGGCGGCCTGAGTTCACCCGCGGTCGACGGCGGGCGGGGCATGCTTGGCGGGTGATCCCGGTGCCAGGAGCCCCGCCATGCAACGCATCGCCCTTACCCTCGCCATCGCCACGCTCGCCGGCTGCATCACCCACGACGACACCATCCGTGACGCCACCGCGAGCCGCCTATATCTCTACCAATTGCCCACCGACGGCGATGCCACCCTCACCTTCGAACGTGCCAACGGCGTGTTCGGCGGTGGTTGTTCGAACGCGATCTATATCGACAACAAGGTGGCCGGGCAGATAGAGATCGGAGAGCGCGTGGTGTTCCACGTGCCGGCGGGGAACCATGATGTTTCGCTTGAGCAACGCGGGACGTGTTCGGGTGGGAAGTCCGACGTGCAGACGTCGGTGGCTTCGGGGGGGAATGTCAGTTTTGCCCTGGATGCCGAGGGTACGGCGGCTTTGTCGCAGTCGACCCAGCCGGCGCAAGCCGCACCGGCCGTGCCAGAAGCACCGTCTCCTTCATCGTCGTCAGGTAGGGCGGGTTAGCGCGGCGACGCACGCCACATCGTGGCCTAGTCGCGTATGTTCCAGCCACGAAAATGGTGGCAGGCAGCCAGGATCAGAAACCGCAACATGACCGGCCGGGCTTGCGCCCGCCTGGCTGCCCACCCAAAGACGAGAGGGCCTCGCCTCCCTGTCCCGCCCTGCCGACGCTCCTCCGCGCGATCATTCAGAAGTGCTTTTCCGCATCTTCGAGGCACTTGGCGACATGCGCGTGTCGATGGCCAGGCTTGAGAGCAAGGTCGACCGGCTCGATGAAAGGGTGGAGACCCTGGACCAACGCATCGACCGCCTTGACCAGCGCGTCGGCCGACTCGAGCGCCAAATGGCCTGAATCTTGTGCATCATGGGTGGGCTTTGTTGCCGGCTTTCTAGGCGCCTTTCGGGCGCTACTTTTCTTTCCAGAGGATGGACCATGACAAAGGTGTTGCCTGTATTCCTTGTTGTCTCCCTGCTTGCCGGCCTGACCGGTTGCAATGTTGTTTCAGTCGATCCCGGTACGGAGTCGGTGCTGGTGGACAAACCCTACCTGTTCGGGCATGGCGGCGTCCGCCCGGAGCCCGTCAAGGAAGGTCGAATCATCACCTGGGCCAGCACCAATGACATCAACGTGGTCATCACGCCGCAGACGGTGCATGTCACCTTCGACGACTTCAGTTCGAAGGACAACATCCTCCTGGACTTCGATACGGCACTGCAGTACCGCATCACCGATTCGGTAAAGCTGATCGAAAAATATGGCGCTACCAACTGGTTCAAGAACAACGTGCAGAGCCAGTACGCCAGCATCGTCCGGGAAGCGGTGAAGGGGCAAACGATGAGCGACATGATGTCGAACCCGAGCACCGCGTCCACCGTGGATAAAGAAGTGACGAGCGCCATCCGGACCCTGGTCAAGGAGCGCGGATTGCCGGTTGAAATCCTCGATGTCACCCTGGGTCGCGCCCGTCCGAACGAGGACGTGCTCAAGCAGATGAACGAGACGGCCGCCCAGCAACAGCGCCAGAAGACCCTTGTGGCGGCGACCGTTGCCGAGGAACAGCGCGCCAAGGAACAGGAAGCCCGGGCGGAGGCGGACAACGCCTACCGCAACAAGCTGGGCATGACGATCGAGCAGTATTCGGCGGTCACCATCGCCACGATCAACGCCGATGCCTGCAAGGCGGCGAAAGCCTGCTACATCGTTCCTTCTGGAACTTCGGTCCTGGTCGGAAAGTAGTTCCGGGCGCAAAAGAAAAGGCCATGCATCGCTGCATGGCCTTTTTTGTATCTGGCGCCCGAAGTTGGACTCGAACCAACGACCCCCTGATTAACAGTCAAGTGCTCTAACCAGCTGAGCTATTCGGGCGGGGAGTCGCGTATTTTGATTTGGACGCCGAAGGCTGTCAAGAACCCGCGAAGGGCGTTTGGGCGCAGGCCTGCGCATGGGTCGTGTGTTTTCCCTGCTGGCGCGCGCGGCCACTGGTGGCCAGCACCACCGCCTGGGCGCTATCGGGCTTGCCCACCGTGCAGAACACGATGGTGAGATTGTGCCCGCGGGACGTACCGTCCGGATAGAACCGGCTGTAGGGGCGGGTGCCCAGGCCCCGGACGGAAGGGTTCCCCGTGCCCTGTTCCACCCAGATTGTCGTGCCAAGCCGCCGGGCATTGCGATGCGGGTCGAGGGCCGCGAACCAGCCCTCGTGCCAGCTTGCGGTGCGATCACAGGCGGTTCCGTGCCTGCCCGGGCATACGATGATCGGGATTCCCCGCATGACGGCTTCCGAACGGGCCAGGGCGAATGTGGCAAGAAGGGCGTCGGTCTGGCTGCGTACCCGCGTGCGTTGAATCAGGGAAGCCAGGCTCGGCGTCGCTACGATGGTCAGGATGGCCATCACGGCGAGCGTAGCCAGCAGCTCCACGAGCGTGACGGCCTTGCTGGTGTGGGAGGGCATGCACATGAACGCCATCGTCGGCCCGGTCCCGGCCGACCCGCCATCGGCGCAGGCTGCCCATGGGACTGCCCGTGGCTCTACACGCCTCCTAGGCGCTATCCATTTAAGATGTAGGGCCGCGTCCCCATCTGGCTACGATGACCGACCGCTTCCAGCTCGTCTCGCCCTACCAGCCGTCGGGCGACCAGCCCGATGCCATCCGCCGCCTCACCGAGGGTTTTGATGCCGGCCTTGCCGGCCAGACCCTGCTGGGCGTGACGGGCTCGGGCAAGACCTTCACCATCGCCAATCTCATCCAGAACGTGCAGAAGCCCACCCTGGTGCTGGCACCGAACAAGACCCTGGCCGCCCAGTTGTACGGGGAGTTCCGCGAATTCTTCCCGCACAATTCCGTGCAGTATTTCGTCAGCTACTACGACTACTACCAGCCCGAAGCCTATGTGGTGGCGTCCGATACCTTCATCGAGAAGGATTCGAGCATCAATGACCACATCGAACAGATGCGGCTGGCGGCGACCAAGGCACTTCTCTCACGCGACGACGCGTTGATCGTGGCCACGGTGTCGGCCATTTACGGCCTGGGCGATCCGGACGATTACCTGAAGCTGCGCCTGATCATCGCCAAGGGCGAACATGTCGACCAACGCGCGCTGATCCGCCAGCTCACCGAATTGCAGTACACCCGCAACGAGATGGATTTCCGGCGCGGCACGTACCGCGTGCGCGGCGAGATCGTCGATGTGTTCCCGGCCGAATCGGATTCCGAAGCCCTGCGCATCGAACTGTTCGACGGCGACGTGGAGCGGCTGTCGATCTTCGATCCACTCACCGGCGAAGTGGTGCGACAGGTGCCGCGCTACACGGTGTACCCGAAGACGCATTACGCCAGCACCCGGCAGAGCGTGTTGAACGCCATCGAGACGATCAAGGACGAATTGAAGGACCGCCTGGAATTCCTCTATCGGGAAAACAAGCTGGTGGAAGCCCAGCGCCTGGAGCAGCGCACGCGCTTCGACCTTGAGATGATGGCCGAGGTGGGTTTCTGCCAGGGCATCGAGAATTATTCCCGCCACATGACCCGCCGTTCCGCGGGCGAGCCTCCGCCGACGCTATTCGATTACCTGCCGCCCGATGCGCTCTTGGTGGTGGACGAGTCCCACGTCACCATCCCGCAGCTGGGCGCCATGTACAAGGGCGACCGCTCGCGCAAGGAAACCCTGGTGGAATTCGGTTTCCGCCTGCCTTCGGCGATGGACAACCGGCCGCTGAAATTCGATGAGTGGGAGCGCCGCGCGCCGCGCGCGATCTACGTCTCGGCCACGCCTGCTTCCTACGAAATACAGCACTCCGGTGATGCGGTGGTGGAGCTGGTGGTGCGTCCGACGGGCTTGATCGATCCGGAAGTTGAAATTCGTCCCGTGCGCACGCAAGTGGACGACCTGCTCGGCGAGATCAAGAAGGTGGTGGCCATGGGCGACCGCGTGCTGGTAACCACGCTTACCAAACGCATGTCCGAGAACCTTACCGATTACCTCGGCGAGCACGACGTAAAAGTGCGCTACCTGCATTCGGATATCGAGACAGTGGAGCGCACTGAGATCATCCGCGATCTTCGCTTGGGGAATTTCGATGTACTGGTGGGCATCAACCTGCTGCGCGAGGGTCTGGACATGCCCGAGGTGGCGCTGGTGGCGATCCTGGACGCCGACAAGGAAGGCTTCCTGCGTTCGACCGGCTCATTGATCCAGACCATCGGCCGTGCCGCCCGCAATGTGCGGGGCAGGGCGATCCTTTACGCCGACAAGGTCACCCGCTCAATGCAGGCGGCTATCGACGAGACATCCCGCCGCCGGGAGAAGCAGGTCGAGTACAACATCGCGAACGGCATCACCCCCACCACGATCGTCCGCCGCATCGCCGACATCATGGAAGGTGCCCGCGGCGACTTCGGTACCCGTGGCCGGAAGAAGAACGCCGGCGACGTGAAAATCGGCGAGCAGCGGGCCGACGATTACAGCAGGCTGTCGCCGACCCAGGCCGCTGCCATGATCAAGAAGCTCGAGGCAAAGATGTACAAGCATGCCCAGAACCTGGAATTCGAGGACGCGGCGCGGGTTCGCGACGATATCGGCAGGCTTCGGGACCAGGCCCTCCTGGGCTAGCCGCCGGGCCCCGCTTGCACCCCCGCCCAGCCAATTGCTACAATTTCGGGCTCGACGGGCGGTTAGCTCAGCGGTAGAGCACTACCTTGACATGGTAGGGGTCACAAGTTCGATCCTTGTACCGCCCACCACTTTCCCTTGAAGGGAAACGTGGAATTCGAAGAAAAAAAGGCCGGCGACGGTCTTTTTTTTATGCCTGTTGTCCCGCCTATCTAGCGGGGGTGAGGCACAGCCAGCGCGGCGGCAATCTTCTGGCGCACAGCCTCAGGCTCCTTGTCCTGTATCACCGCCACCACTTTCCCACGGTCAAGCACGTAGAACGTCGGGATCGTCCAGTGGGTGATCATCGTCCATTCCGATTCGCGGTACACCAGCGTCATCGGCGTTGTCGGGTGCGTGGCGTTCCATTTCAGGAAAGCCGGTGCATCCAGGGTCGGGGTGGGTGTGGCTACAAGGGTGATCTTGCCGCGCAGGACGGTGCTGAGTTTCGGATCGGCCTCGATCGCGCTGATGGCTGCCGTGGTCGCGGCATCGCTTGGCCCGCCAATAATCACCATGCTCGTGCCCTTGCCCAGGTTCACGTGCTGCCGGGTGAGGGTTTTTCCATCAGGCGAGAACGCAAGTTCCGTGGGACCGCTCTTGCGCAGGTCTGCCGACTCCACCAGGCGAGGCAACACATCGAGCTTCGCGCTGCGATGGCGGCGGGCGAGGGTGGTCGCCTCGGGGAAGCGGCGGGTGATCACCAGGGCGCCGTACATCGACTGGTACACCGCGTCGGTATCGAGCTTTCGCCGCTGCAGTTCAGAAAGATCCAGCTGCATGTCGCGCAGGTAGGCCGTATCGCGGACCGTGGTGGCCATGAAGCCGGCGGCATCGTAAAGCGTGGCCAGGTCCGCCGGAGTGGCCGTGGCCGCGTGGCCGACAGTCTGCTGGGGTGCAACGGAGGCGGCGTAGAGCCTGCGCAATTGCTCGTTGCGCACGTGGATGGGCCCTGGCGCGGCGGCAGCCTGCTGTAACCGGGAGTAAGCCGTGGCGAGGCCATCATCGGCGGCCATGACAGCGGGCGCGATAAGCATCAGCGCCAGGGCGCTCCAGAACGTACGACAGCCACCCCGCATCGCAACTCTCCACTGACCAGTGCCCGCCTAGCCTGAGGGAAAGCATCGCCCTGGGCAAACGGGGCAAGAAAACGCGGTAAGCCCGCGATCAGCTTCCAAGCTTGCCGTGGACGTCGTCGAGATTCTGCCTGAGCTTGTCGATGCCGGCCCAGGGGTCGCCCTTCAACCGGGAAAGGCGGGCGGGTGTGGTGTGGATATCGAAATCGTGGCCGGATCTGAGCTTTCCCAGTTCTTCCCAGCGCAGCGGTACCGCGACCGGCGCGCCTGGGCGCGCACGAAGGGAATAGGAGGCCACGGCCGTGGCGCCGCGGCCATTGCGCAGGTAGTCCAGGTAGATCAGGCCTTTCCGCGAGCGCTTGCTGGCCACGGCAATGAACTCCAATGGATGCATCTGCGCCATGACGTCGGCAAAGCCATGGGCGAAGGATTTGACCACGTCCCACGTGCACCCTGGATTGAGCGGCACAACCACGTGCAGGCCCTTGCCGCCGGTGGTGCGCACGAAGGATTCAAGCCCCGCCTGCTGCAGTAGCTTGCGTATGGTGCGGGCGCCGGCAACCACGCGCTTCCATTCCACCCCGTCGCCGGGGTCAAGGTCGAAAACGATGCGCGTCGCCCGGTCGGGGTCCTTGACCGTGGATCCCCACGGATGGAATTCCAGCGCGTTGAACTGCACCAGCTCGATCACGCTGTCGGCGTCTTCGGGATACAGGTATTCACCGCTGCCACCGCTTTCCTCCTTGAGCTTGGCCATCCCTACGTGATGCAGGCCGGCCATCATGTGCTTCTGGAAGAAACAGGCCTTGGCGGTGCCGGACGGGCAACGGATCACCGAAGTCGGTCGGCCGATCACGCCGGGCAGGAACCAGTCCATCACGGCGCGGTAGTAATCCACCACGTCCTGCTTGGTGATGCCGTCGTCCGGAAAGGCCACACGGTCGGGGTGGGTGATCGGGATATCGGCGGTTTTTCGGCGCGGCGATGCTTCCCTTCCCGTTCGTGTGGCTTTTGCCGGTGCAGTCTTGGTTACCTTTGCCGACCGGGTAGCGGCTGACTTCTTCGGCGCGGCCCGGTCGCTGTTCGTAAGGTCCTTGGTGCTTTTGTCCATGCGAAGCCCCTTCAGGCTGGGTTGCCGCAACAGGTTCTTGTTGCCGATGCCGCGGTAGTACACCTCGGCCACGGCGGTGGGCGGCACCCACAAGGCGCCGCGCAACAGTGGATCGATAGCGTCGATGGTGACGGTCGGTTTGGGAACGCCTTTCTTTGCCAGCGTCTTGGTCAATTGCTTCAACTGGGCATCGGAGAACCCCGTGCCTACGCGGCCCACATATATCCAGCCTTTCTTGCCATCGGGCCTTGCCAGCAGCAGCGAGCCAAAACCGGTGCGACTGCCTTTGGGCGGCGTATATCCCACTACCGCGAATTCGTCTGCTTCCAGCCGCTTCACCTTCAGCCAGTCGTTGCCTCGGCCAGATCGGTAGCCGCCGTCCACCCGCTTGCTGATGATGCCCTCGAGCTTCTGCTCCATGGCCATGGCGAACACCTCATCACCATTGCCGACGGTGTGGGTGCTGAAAGAAAGGTGTTTGGGGGGGTGCGCGAGAAGCTTCCCAAGGATTTCCTTGCGTTCGACCAATGCCGTTTTGGACAGATCCAGGCCTTCGAAATAGGGAAGGTCGAACAACATGTACGCCAGCGGCGCCTGGGCTTCGCCTGAAAGGGTTTTTTGCAGTGCATTGAAGTCGCTGCGGCTGTCGACCAGCGCGATCAGCTCACCGTCGAGGCGCGCGGATTCCAGGCCCAGCGCCCGCACCGCGGCCACAATGTCGGGTAGTCGCTCGTTCCACTGCAGCCCATTGCGCGAATACAGGGTGACCTCGCCACCCACCACCGTGGTGAGTATCCGGTAGCCATCCCATTTGACTTCGTGGAGCCACTCATCGCCCTGCGGTGGCGCATCGTGAAGCGTGGCAAGCTCGGGTTTGAAGAAAGCAGCCGACGGCCGGGCCTTGCGTGCGCCTTCGAGTGCCGCCGCCTTTTTCATCAGTGGTGCGCGCGGCGCGGCGCGGGTCTTCGGTGCCTGCTTGCGCGCGGCCTTGACCGATACCTTCTTCTTCGAAGCCTTTCGAGTGCTCGAGGCCATCTTTGCATCCAGTAGGTCATCTGCTTCGACGTCGCCGGCATAGGCATCCTTCTCCTTGATCAGGAACCACGACGGCTGGCGCTCCTGTTTGCCGCTGCGAACCAGGTGCCAGCCGCCCTTCAGGCGCTCACCGAACAGTTCGAAACGAAGATGTCCCTTGCGCAGCTGCGCCTCGACATCGCCAGTGGTGGACCAGACGCCGCGATCGAAAGTGTCCACGTGTCCCTTGCCGTAGCCTTCCTCGATGTCACCCTCGAAATCGGCGTAGGCCACGGGGTGGTCCTCCACTTCCACGGCCAGGCGCTTCACCGCCGGGTCGTAGCTCGGGCCCTTGGGGACGGCCCAACTCTTAAGGGCGTTGCCCACTTGCAGGCGGAAATCGAAATGACGGCGGCTGGCGTGGTGCAACTGCACGACGAAGATCGACCGGGAGCCTGCCGGCACCGCGCTCTCGGCCGCAGGCTCGCGCGTCCTGGCGAAGTTCCGCTTGCGTCGGTAGTCGGTGAGGCTCATGCGCCCGATATTCCGCCCCGGCGGTGAATGCGGCGTCGTCGCTCCCGGTGTGCCCGGCGGCCGGGCTATCATGGGCGAGGCTGCACCCCGGCAGCGCAGGCGCCGCATACCATGACCTACTTCGTGATCAAGTCGTTGCACATACTTTTCGTCGTGGCCTGGATGGCCGCGGTGTTCTACCTGCCCAGGATCCTGGTGAACGTGGCCGAGACGGCCGGGGAACCCGCCGTGCAAGCCCGGCTGCTGCTGATGGGGCGCCGCCTGTACAAGTTCGGCCACATGATGTTCGGCTTCGCATTCCTCTTCGGACTCACCCTGTGGCTGGGCCACCTGGTGACGCCCATCCTGCCGCAGGTGGTGGTCGGCCACTGGATCGATGCCAAGCTCACCGGCGTAGTGATTCTGCTGGCGTATTTCATCTGGACCGGAAAACTGTTGAAGCGCAGCGAGGCTGGCGGCACGCTGCCGCCTTCGCGCACCCTGCGCATGTTCAACGAGCTGCCGGTACTGGTGCTTTTCGCCATCATCCTGCTGGTGCTGGCCAAGCCTTTCTAACCCCCGGTCGCGGAAGGTGAGACGCCTTAGGGCAACCATGTAACGTCACCTGGGCAGCGGAGGCAAAAGGATTGAACCTGCGGACCACCCAGATCGTGCCCGGCTTCATGGTGCTGCACGGCAATCGCCTGGAAGAACTGCGCGACGTGCTCTCCGCGTGGCTGCAGCGCGAGCCCCTCGGGCCGCTGGAAGACGAAACGGTGCTGGTGCAGAGCAACGGCATCGCGCAGTGGTTCAAGATGGCGCTGGCGCGCGACCGGGCCGATGGGGGCCTGGGTATCAGTGCGGCGGTGAATGTGCAGCTGCCGGGACGGTTCCTGTGGACAGCCTATCGCGCGGTGCTTGGCCAGGGCGCCGTGCCGGCGGAATCGCCCTTCGACGAATCACGCCTTACCTGGCGGCTGCTGCGCTTGTTGCCGGCCCAACTCGAGCGCGAGGCCTTCGCGCCGCTTCGCCGTTACCTGGGCGATGACAAGGACACCAGCAAGCGTTACCAGCTGGCCCGCCGGCTCGCCGATCTATTCGATCAATACCAGGTGTATCGCGCCGACTGGCTCGACGACTGGGCCGCCGGGCACGACGTCCTTCGCGACGACCTGCGTGGCACGCAGCGGGCGCTCCCCGATGACCAGCAGTGGCAGGCGGAGCTCTGGCGGGCGGTATTGGCCGACGTGGATGCGTCGCAACGCGATGGCCACCGCGCCGCCGTGCATGCGCGCTTCATGCAGGCGGCGATGGCGCCTGGCGCGTCATTCCCGCGGTTGCCACGGCGGATCGTGGTATTCGGCATGTCGTCCCTGCCTCAGCAGACGCTCGAGGCGCTGGCTGCGCTAAGCGGGCACTGCCAGGTATTGCTGGTGGTGATGAATCCATGCCGGCACTATTGGGCGGATATCGTGGAAGACCGCGAGCTGTTGCGTGCCGCGCAGCGGCGCCAGGCCGCCAAACCGGGAGCGCCGGAAACTCCCGAGCTGCAGGATTTGCACCTGCATGCCAATCCCTTGCTGGCTGCCTGGGGCAAGCAGGGTCGCGATTACATCCGCATGCTTGACGCCTTCGACCAGGTGGAAAGCTACCGTGCGCGCTTCACGGCATGGGAGCAGCGGGTTGATCTCTTTACCGACCCCGGCTGCGCCAATTTGCTGGCGTCGGTGCAGCAGGCGATCTTCAATCTCGATCCGTTGCCGTCTCCCGGCGCACAGCCGGTACTGCGCACCGATGACGACTCGATCATGTTCCATGTGGCGCATGGCCCGCTGCGGGAAGTGGAGATCCTGCACGATGCATTGCTGGCGCGTTTTGCCGCCGCCGCGCGGCGCGGTGCTCCGCTGCAGCCGCGCGACGTGATCGTGATGGTGCCGGACATCGGTGTCTATGCACCGTACATCGAAGCGGTGTTCGGGCGCATCGACGTCGATGATCCGCGTTTCATCCCATTCACCGTGGCTGACCGCCAGGCGCGTGGCAACGTACCGCTGGTGATGGCGCTGGAGCATCTGCTTGGGCTCGATCAGTCGCGCTTCGCGGTCAGCGAACTGCTCGATCTCATCGATGTCCCCGCCGTGCGCCGCCGCTTCGGCCTGGCCGACGACGACTTGCCCACCTTGCGTCGCTGGATCGAAGGCGCTGGTGTGCGCTGGGGCCTGCATGGCGAGCAGCGTGCCTGGATCGGCTTGCCGCCGCTGGAACAGAACAGCTGGCGCTTCGGCCTGCGGCGCATGCTGCTGGGCTATGCCGTGGGTGAGGGCGAGGCGCTGGATGGCATCGAACCTTACGACGAGGTCGCGGGGCTGGATGCGGCATTGGTCGGTCCCCTGGCGGACCTCCTGGCGGCCCTGGAAGAGGCGTGGCTATTCCTTCGCGAGCCGGCAACGCCGGCCGAGTGGGGCGTGCGCCTGCGCCGCCTCCTGCAGCTTTTCTTCGACCGATCCGATGCCGCGGACACCACGCGCCTGGAACGGCTGGGGGAAATTCTCGAGCAATGGGAAGACGCCTGCGCCGAGGCCGCCGTCGACGAACCATTGCCGGTGGCGATCGTGGCCGACGCATGGCTGGAGGGCTTCGACCATGGCGAGCTGTCGCAGCGTTTCATGGGCGGTGCGGTGAGTTTCGGCACGCTGATGCCGATGCGTGCCATTCCGTTCCGCGTGGTGTGCCTACTGGGCATGAACGATGGCGCCTATCCACGAGCACGACCGCCGATGGATTTCGACCTGATGGCGTTGCCCGGTGGCTGGCATCCGGGCGATCGTTCCCGCCGCGAAGACGACCGCTATCTGTTCCTCGAAGCACTGCTATCCGCGCGCGATGCGCTGCATATCGGCTGGGTTGGCCGTCATGTGCGCGACAACAGCGAGCGGCCGCCATCGGTGCTGGTGGGGCAGCTGCGCGACTACCTTGCGGCGGGGTGGCTGGGACAGGGCCGCGACCTGCTCGACCAGCTTACCGTGGTGCATCCGCTGCAGCCGTTCAGTGAGAGCTACTTCGCCAACGACAGCACGCGCGACGTTCGATTGTTTACCTATGCCGGGGAATGGCGCCGCGCGCATGATCCGGTGCAGGCCGCCAGCGATACGCCGGATCTGGCTCCGTGGCGCCCCGAGGCGGCCATCGGCCCGGCCCAGCTGCGCGCCTTCCTGCGTTATCCGGTCCGGGCATTTTTCAACATGCGCCTGGGCGTGTACTTCGACGTCGACGATGCAGGCCATGACGACCTGGAGCCCTTCGTGCCGGATGCGCTGCAACGCTACCAGCTGGTCGAAGGGCTGATGCGCGCCGGGGCAGGGCAGCCGCACGGGGACCTGGACCGGGTGCTGGCCGATGAAGGCGAGCGCTTGCGCCGCAGTGGACGGCTGCCGATGGCAGGCCTGGCCGAGCCCGTGCTCGCCGAGGTCACCGCCGCCGCCCGATCCACGCTGCTGCGTCATGCGCGGCATGCGGCGCGCTTTCCACATTCGGTGCCCAAGCTCGAAGTGCAACTGGACTTCGGCGACCTTCGCATCGAGGACTGGCTGTCGGGGATTCATTGCGACGACACCGGCGCCATGGGCCTGGTTACCGCCACGCCATCGGCCCTGCGACGCGACAAAGACCTAGCCGCCGATCGTCTGGTCGGCCCCTGGATCATCCACTTGCTGGCACATGCGGCCGGATGCGCACTCACATCCATCGTGGTCGGTGGCGATGTCACAGTGGCTTTCGATCCGATGCCCGAAGCCCATGCTACCGCGTTGCTCGCGGAACTTTCGCAGTCGTTGCGCGAGGGCATGCTGCGACCACTTCCCATGGCAGCGAAGACGGCTTTCGCATTCGTGCTGCAGGAAAGCGAAGAGGCCGGACTGGATGCCGCACGCCGGTGCTACGACGGCGAAGGCGACTTCGTGCGCGGCGAGAGTGCCGGCGACCCTTATCTGATGCGCGCCTACCCGGATTTCGACTGCCTGCTTGCGGCGGGTTTCCGCAACCACCTGAAGTCGTACCGCGCGTTGTACCGGGCTTTTCGCGAGGAGGGCGACGCGTGACGGATATTGTCCCGCTCGATCCGCTGGCCATGCCGCTGACGGGCGTGCGCCTGATCGAGGCCAGCGCCGGTACCGGCAAGACCTTCACCATCGCAGCCCTCTACGTGCGCGCGGTGCTTGGGCTTGGCGTGCAGGCACCTTTGACCCCGCCGCAAATCCTGGTGGTGACCTTCACCGAGGCCGCCACCCAGGAGTTGCGCAGTCGCATCCGTGCGCGGCTGGTGGAAGCCGCGCGGGCATTTCGCGGACAGGCACCTGACGACGATTTCCTACTGGCCTTGCTGGCGGCGGAGCCTGCGCAGCGGCACGCCCACCACGCCCGCCGCCTCGAGCTTGCCGCCGAGTGGATGGACGAGGCGGCGGTGTTCACCATCCATGGCTGGAGCCAGCGCATGCTGTTGCAGCATGCATTCGGCAGCGGACATCCGTTCGAGCAGACCCTGGAGCCGCAGGATGGCGAGCTCTTCGCCGAGTGTGTCCGTGACTATTGGCGAAGCACTTTTTACCCTCTGCCACGGGAAGCGCTGGCGGGGGTACTGGACGAGTTCCGCGGCCCCGATGCGCTGATGCGCCAACTGCGGCCCCTGCTGTCGCGCGGGGATGCCGTGCTGCAGGTCAACGGCGAGACGCTTGCGCCGGTGGATGCCCTCGACGACTTGTTTGGCGATTACGGCAACTGGCGGCAACGGCACGAAGTCCTTGAGCAAGACGTGCGCACGCTTTGGTCTGGCGCGGCCGGCGATATCGAAGCCATGCTGCTCAAGGCAATCGACGACAAACAACTGAACGGTAATTCGTTCAGGCGCTCCACCACCGAAGCCGACCTTGCCGACATGCGTACCTGGGCGGCGGGCGCGGCCGTGGTAGCGAACTTCAGCCGCTTCACGCAGGCCAAGCTCACGGCGGCGACCAACAAAGGCAAGGTGACGCCGGCGCACCCCGCGTTCGAGGCGGTTGAGCGGATGATGGTCGATGCCCAGGCTGCGCCCACCCTTCGCCATGCCGTCCTTGTCCACGCCCTGGCCTGGGTCAGCCGCCGCTTCGATGAACAAAAGCGCAAGCGCGCGCAGATGGGCTACGACGATCTGCTGCTGCGACTGGATGCCGCGCTGGCGGGCCCAGGCTCTGCAACGCTGGCCGCGACCATCGCCGCGCAGTATCCGCTGGCGATGATCGATGAGTTCCAGGACACCGATGCCATGCAGTACCGCATCTTCCGCACGATCTACGCGGCGGCGCCCCAGGCGGGCCTGTTGCTGATCGGCGACCCGAAGCAGGCGATCTACGCCTTTCGCGGCGCGGACATCCATACCTACCTGGGCGCACGCGACGAGGCGGAACGCCCCTCCTTCAGCCTGGACACCAACTACCGGTCCACCCACGGCATGGTGGCTGCGGTGAACGCGCTGTTCCATCGTGGTGAAGCCCATGCGCAAGGCGCATTCGCCTTCGGCGCAAGCCGGTTGCCCTTCGTGCCGGTGCAGGCACGCGGCCGCGCTGACGTTTTTTCCATCGATGGTGCCGTCCCGGCACCGATGCAACTGGTGCTGCTCGACGATGGCGATGACGCGATCGCGGCCAGGCGCTATCGCAACGTCATGGCATTTTCCTGCGCGGACGAGATAGCCAGGCTGTTGGCACTAGCCGCACAAGGCCGCTGTGGTTTTGAAGGTGGCCGTACGCTTGCACCACGCGATATTGCCGTGCTGGTCCGTAGCCGCGGCGAGGCCGAGGAAGTGCGCGCTGCGCTGCGTGCGCGGCGCGTGCGCAATGTCTATCTTTCCGACCGCGATTCCGTGTTCGACAGCCCGGAGGCCGCGGACGTCTTGCTTTGGCTGCGGGGCTGCGCTGAACCCACGGTCGACCGGCGAATGCGTGCGGCGCTGGCCACCGCCACGCTGTCCTTGCCGCTGCAGGACATCGATCGCCTGAACACGGACGAACGCCACTGGGAGATGCGCGGCCGCCAGTTCCTTGAACTGCGTGAACTTTGGCGGCGACAAGGCGTGCTGGCGATGGTGCAGCGCTTGCTGCACATGTTCGACCTTCCTTCGCGGCTGCTGGCCATGGATGGCGGCGAGCGTGCGCTCACCAACGTGCTGCACCTGGCCGAGCTGCTGCAGGAAGCGGCATCCAACCTCGACGGAGAGCAGGCGCTGATCCGCTGGCTGGGCGATGAGATCGCCGACACCCTGCCCTCGGGTGCCGATGAGCACATCGTGCGGCTGGAGAGCGACGCGGACCTCGTGCGCGTGATTACCATCCATAAATCCAAGGGCCTGGAATACCCGTTGGTGTACGTGCCTTTTGCCTGTTCGTTCAAGGCGGCGCAGGGCGGCCCGGGCGGGTACCGGTTCCAGGGCGAGCAAGGCCCCGTGGTGGAGCTGATGGCCAAATCCGCCGACGGCGCAGGTGACGCCGTCGCCCAGGCGCAGGAGCTCACCGACCGTGCCCGGCTGCAGGAAGACTTACGGCTGTTGTATGTCGCGGTCACCCGTGCGCGCCATTACTGCTGGCTGGGCGTGTCGCCGATCTGCGCCCATGCCCGGGCGAAAAAACCTCATGTACACCAGGGAGCGTTTGGTTACCTGCTCTCCGGTGGGGAGGAAATGGACGCGATGCAGTTTCGCCAGGCACTGGAAACGCTGGCGGCATCGAGCGAGGCCATCGTGCTGCGACAGGCCGATACGTCTGGCCATGTCGTCCCGGCCAACGGCCGGGCTTCCGAAGCCCTCGGCCCGGCACGCAACGACCTTGCCCCACGCACGCCGCGCTGGTGGATCGCCAGCTACAGTGCGTTGCGCCACGACGAAGAAGGCCATGCGATGCCGGTGCCCGACACGGCGCGCGAAGACGTAGTGGTTGAATACGTCGCTGCCGGTACCCAGGAAGGCCCCGCTGCCGACAGCACGTTGCTGCCGGGTTTCCCGCGCGGCGCGGAGGCCGGCACCTTCCTGCACGATCTCTTCGAATGGATGGCTGAGCAGGGTTTTGCCGCCGTGCTCGACGATCCTTCCGGTTTGCGCGATGCGGTCGCCCGACGTTGCCAGCGCCGTCATTGGCCGCACTTGATCGAACCGCTCACCAAGGGCCTGCCGCAACTGCTGGCGTTGCCACTTGCCCTGCCTGATGGAAGCTCGGTAGCACTGGCATCGCTGGCCGATGGTGCCTACCGCGCGGAACTTGAATTCTGGTTCACCGCCGATGGCGTGGATGCGCTGGCGCTCGATGCCCTGGTGCGCAAGCACACCCTCGATGGCATGCCGCGCCCGGCCTTGCAGCCGGAAACCATCAACGGGATGTTCAAGGGTTTCATCGACCTTACCTTCGAACACGAAGGGCGCTGGTACGTGGCCGATTACAAGTCCAACTGGCTCGGCGGCCAGCTGGGCGACTACGACGCCCAGGCGATGCGCGATTCCATCGCACATTCCCGCTACGACTTGCAGTACGCCATTTATGTGCTGGCCTTGCACCGTCAGCTGCGCGCGCGCATGGGGCGTGACTACGATTACGACCGCCATATCGGCGGCGCGGTATACCTGTATTTGCGAGGTATCGATGGACAGGGTCATGGCGTGCATGCCGAGCGGCCGCCAAGTGAACTTATCCATGCCATGGACGCACTCTTTCGCGGGGAAGCTGCATGAGCGCCGACCGGATCCACGCCTGGCTCGATGCCGCGATAGCGCAGGGCCACTTGCGCGCCCTCGATCGTGCCTTTGCCCTGTTCCTGCGTTCGCTCGATGCTTCGGCCGACGACAGGGTGATCGCCGCCGGTGCGCTGGCAAGTTTCGAGCTGGGTAATGGCCATATCGGCGTGGACGTCGAAGACCTGCTGGGCGACCTGGCCATGGATCACGACCGGGCCCTGGCGTTGCCGGTGAGGCCGGAGCCGGTCCAGTGGCTCGAAGCGTTGAAGGCTTCCGGGCTGGTGGGCCAGGACGCGCACGACACATCGTCGCCAATGATGCTCGAGGGCGGCCGCCTGTACCTTCGGCGCTACTGGCGGTACGAGCAACACGTGGCCGAAGGTATCGCGGGCCGGCTTGAAGGCGGCGAGGCACCCGCCGCCGAACTCGTCGACGACCTCAACCGCCTTTTCGCCGGGCAGGCCGCCGGCGCAGGCGAGGCGGACTGGCAAAAGATCGCCTGCGCGCTCGCTGCGCGTTCCCGTTTCTGCGTGATCACCGGCGGCCCTGGTACGGGCAAGACCACCACGGTGGTCAAGCTCCTGGGGTTGCTGCAATCACGCCGGTTGTCCAGCGGTGCGCCGCGACTGCGCATCCGTCTGGCCGCGCCTACCGGCAAGGCCGCCGCCCGGTTGAATGAGTCGATTGCCGCCCAGGTGGACAGGCTTCCGCTGGACGATGCCACGCGCGCCGCGATCCCGCCGGACGTCACCACCTTGCACCGCTTGCTGGGCAGCCGTGGCGATACCCGGCGGTTCACGCATCACCGCGACAATCCGCTGCACGTGGACGTGCTGGTGATCGACGAAGCGTCGATGGTGGATCTTGAGATGATGGCGGCCGTGCTCGATGCGCTGCCGGCTGAGTCCCGGCTGGTATTGCTGGGGGACAAGGACCAGCTTTCATCCGTGGAAGCCGGCGCCGTGCTTGGCGACCTGTGCGAGCGCGCCGAGGATGCCCACTACGATCCCGCCACGGCGGCGTGGTTGCGCGAAGCCACCGGCGCCGATGTGGGCACCGCCGTCCGCGACGATGCGCGTCCCCTGGACCAGCATGTGGTGATGTTGCGTCACAGCCACCGGTTCGCCGGTGATAGCGGCATCGGCGCCCTCGCGCGTGCCGTCAACCAGGGATCGACCGCTGCCGTAAGGCGTGCACTGGACGGGCAGGGGCGGGGCATCGGCTTGATGCCGCCCGCGGCTGCGGTTGATCTTGCCGTGGATGGTTTGCCCAATGGAGCGCCCGGCTATCGCGCTTACCTTGAGTTGATGCACGCCCGTCGCGACGACGCGGAACCGGAAGCCTGGGCGGGCGCGGTACTGGACGCATTCGGCCGCTTCCAGTTGCTCTGTGCCTTGCGCCAGGGCCCTGCGGGCGTGGACTCGCTCAACGAAGCTATCGCCATTCGCCTGCGCGACCTGGGCCTGGTTTCGGCTATCCATGGGTTCTTCGAAGGGCGGCCGGTGTTGGTCAACCGCAACGACTACAGCCTTGGGCTGATGAACGGCGATGTCGGCGTGTGCCTGGCATTGGCTGACGGCGAGGGAGGGCGCGCGCTGCGCGTGGCCTTCCGCGTGGGCGAGCGCATCCGTTTCGTTACGCCCAGCCGTCTATCGGGCGTACAGACGGTATTTGCGATGACGGTGCACAAGTCGCAGGGGTCTGAGTTTGCCCACACGGCCCTGGTATTGCCTGACATCGCCTCGCCGGTTCTGACGCGTGAGCTTCTTTACACGGGGGTCACCCGTGCACGCGACTGGTTCACGTTGCTTGCGACACCCGACATCGTCGATGCCGCCGTACAGCGGCGGACCCGGCGCGCTTCGGGGCTCCGCAGCCACTTCGCCTAAAGGTTATCCACATCGACTGTGGACTCCCCTTGGGCAAACCTGTGGACAACCCCATATTCATGCTTTGCGGGCAAGCACTTGCCTTGATGTGACCAAGCCGTGACCAGCCGGTTTTCATTGACAATACGCCAGCGCTGACTTAGCTTTCGCGCGAGATATTTCCTTCATCGAGGTGGCCGCGGCAACGCCGGCCGAGTGTGCGACATGCAAACTACGAGCTTCCCAGCTTAAGCCTTCGCCACGCCTCCTTGAGTGTTTGAACGCAAAGGGCGCCCGGCGCTCTTTTTTTATGCCTTAGATCCAAGAAGAACATATCCATGGTCCAGATCACCCTCCCCGACGGCAGCCAGCGTCCCTTCGACCACCCCGTCACCGTCCAGGACGTCGCCGCCTCCATTGGCGCGGGGCTTGCCAAGGCCACGCTTGCCGGCAAGGTCGACGGGCGCCTGGTCGATGCCAGTTTCCTGGTCGATCACGACGCCTCACTCGAGATCGTCACCGAGAAAAGCCCCGAGGCGCTGGATATCCTTCGCCATTCCACGGCGCACCTCTTGGCGCAGGCCGTGCAGCGGCTGTATCCCGGCGCGCAGGTCACCATTGGCCCGGTGATCGACAACGGCTTTTTTTACGACTTTGCCTACGAACGTCCCTTTACCCCGGACGACCTGGAGAAGATCGAAGCGGAGATGACTCGCATTGTCGCCGAGGCACTGCCTGTCACCCGCTCGGTGAAGTCCCGCGACGAAGCGGTGGCTTTCTTCCGCGGGCTGGGTGAGGAGTACAAGGCGGAGATCATCGAATCGATCCCCGCCAACGAGGAACTGTCGCTGTATTCGCAGGGTGAGTTCACGGATCTGTGCCGTGGCCCGCACGTGCCCAACACCGGCAAGCTGCGCGCGTTCAAGCTGATGAAAGTAGCCGGCGCCTACTGGCGCGGCGACTCGAACAACCAGATGCTCACGCGCATCTACGGTACGTCCTGGCTCAACGACAAGGAGCTCAAGGCCTACCTGTTCCAGCTCGAAGAAGCCGAAAAACGCGACCACCGCCGCATTGGCAAGCAACTGGACCTCTTCCACATGCAGGAAGAAGCGCCGGGCATGATCTTCTGGCACCCGAAGGGCTGGGCCATCTGGCAAGCGGTAGAGCAGTACGTGCGCCGCGTGTACCGCGACAGCGGCTATAAGGAGGTGCGTGGCCCGCAAATCATGGACGTTTCCTTGTGGAAGAAATCCGGCCACTGGGATAACTATGCCGAGAACATGTTCTTCACCGAATCGGAAAAGCGCACCTACGCGCTGAAGCCGATGAATTGCCCCGGCCACGTGCAGATCTACAACACCGACCTGAAGAGCTACCGCGACCTGCCCATCCGTTACGGCGAGTTCGGCGGCTGCCATCGCAACGAGCCCTCCGGTGCCCTGCACGGCATCATGCGCGTGCGCGCCTTCACCCAGGATGACGGCCATATCTTCTGCACCGCCGAGCAGATCGAGGCGGAAGTCAAAGCCTTCCACCTGCAGGCGATGAAGGTGTACGCCGACTTCGGATTCGAAGACATCGGGCTCAAAATCGCCCTTCGGCCGGAAAAGCGCCTGGGCGACGACGCCACCTGGGACCGTGCCGAGGGTGCCCTGCGGGCGGCTCTGGCGGCAGCCGGCGTGGCCTGGGAAGAACTCCCCGGCGAGGGTGCTTTCTACGGTCCGAAGATCGAATACCACATGCGCGACTCCATCGGCCGCGGCTGGCAGGTGGGTACCATGCAGGTCGATTTCATGATGCCCGAGCGCCTGGGCGCCGAATATGTGGACGAACATTCCCAGAGAAAACATCCGGTTATGTTGCATCGGGCGATCGTGGGCTCGATGGAGCGCTTCATCGGCATCCTGATCGAACACCACGCCGGCAACCTTCCGGCGTGGCTGGCACCCGTCCAGGGTGTAGTCTTCTCCATTACCGACGCACAGGCCGACTATGTGCGAGAGGTCACGCAAACCCTTGTCGGTAAAGGCTTCCGCATAGAAGCGGATTTGCGCAACGAAAAGGTCGGATATAAAATCCGCGAGCATGCGCTGCAGAAGGTTCCCTATCTGATCGTGGTTGGTGACCGCGAGAAAGAAACGGGGTCTGTCTCCGTGCGTAGTCGCGGAGGCGAGGATCTGGGCAGCATGCCGCTGGCCGACTTCGTTGCCCGGCTGGAAGCCGAGACACGCCGCTAAGGCGCGTGTCCGGTTCTTTTTGAAATCTCCTGGAGGATAGCGGTATCGCTACGACCGATAACAAGGGCAATCGCAAGAACAACGACATCCGCGTGCCACGCGTCCGCGTGTTGGGCGTCGAGGGTGAGCAGCTGGGTATCCTGGCCACACCCGATGCCATGCGCCTGGCTGAAGAAGCCGGCATGGATCTAGTGGAAATCCAGCCAAACGGCGACCCACCGGTCTGCCGCATCATGGATTTCGGCAAGTTCAAGTTCGAAGCGCAGAAGAAAGCCCAGGCTGCCAAGAAGAAGCAGAAGCAGGTCGAGATCAAGGAAGTGAAGTTCCGGCCGGTGACGGACGTGGGCGACTACCAGATCAAGATGCGGAACATGCTGCGTTTCCTCGAGGAAGGCGACAAGGTCAAGGTCACCATCCGCTTCCGTGGCCGCGAGATGTCCCACCAGGACCTCGGCCAGAACCTGGCCCGCAAGATCCAGGAAGATGTCGGCGAGAACGGCACCGTCGAGCAGTTCCCGCGCCTGGAAGGGCGCCAGATGGTGATGATGATCGGCCCGAAGAAGAAGATCTGACCCCTCCACGGGCTCCTTCGAGCCCAAGGCAGGCAGGAGCGGCGGCCCAAGGGCCGCCGTTTTGTGTATCAGGGCGTCCGAAGGGCTGGCAAACCGTCCGCAACTTACTGTAAACTCGCCGGTTCACCCCCTCTGGATTGGGGTGAGCACCGTTCCCGGCAGGAAGGAAAGCGCTGGCCGCAAGGCCCAGCCGCCGGATCAGTCAACCATTGAATACGGAGCATTCCGATGCCCAAGATCAAGACCAACCGTGCGGCTGCTAAGCGTTTTAGCAAAACCGCCTCGGGCAAGTTCAAGTGCGGTCACGCCTTCAAGTCACACATCCTGACCAAGAAGTCGACCAAGCGTAAGCGCGGCCTGCGCGCTCCCAACCACGTCAAAGCTTGCGACACCAAGGGTGTAGCTCGCATGTTGCCGTATCTCTAAGGGAGGGAAAGAACCATGGCTCGTGTTAAGCGCGGTGTTACCGCCCGTCGTCGTCACAAGAAAGTCATCGGCCGTGCCAAGGGCTATTACAACGCCCGCCGCAAGGTCTTCCGCGTAGCCAACCAGGCCGTCATCAAGGCTGGCCAGTACGCGTACATCGGCCGCAAGCAGCGCAAGCGTCAGTTCCGCGCGCTGTGGATCGTCCGTATCAATGCAGCAGCCCGTCAGTTCGGCCTGTCCTACAGCCGCCTCATCAATGGCCTGTCCAAGGCCCAGATCGAAGTCGACCGCAAGGTCCTTGCCGATCTGGCCGTGCACGACATCAAGGCTTTTGGTGCGATCGCGGAGAAGGCCAAGGCCAGCCTGGCTGCTTGATCCAAACGCAAGGTCACACCGCCTGCAAGGTGGCGTGACCTTCAACCAAGGATCACGTAAGGGGAAGGGGCCTGGCCCTTTCCCCTTTTTCGTTTCTGGGGACTAAAGAACCTACGGCGGGAAGAAAGATGGACCAGATCGACGCATCCCTGCGCGAGATCGAAACCGCCGCATCGCTCGATGCGCTGGAAAACCTGCGCGTGGCCCTGCTCGGCAAGAACGGCAGCATTACCGCCCAGTTGAAGGCCCTGGGCCAGCTGCAGGGTGACGAGCGCAAGGCGCGTGGCGCCGAAGTCAACCGCGCCAAGCAGCAGCTCACCGACGCCATTGCCGCCCGCAAGGACGCCCTCGACTCAGCCGACCTCGACCGCCGCCTGGCTTCGGAGCGGCTCGATGTAACACTGCCCGGACGCAGCGCCGACTTCGGCGGCATCCACCCGATCACCCGTACGCTCGAGCGCATCGCCGACATCTTCGGCCGGCTCGGTTACCAGCGTGCCGACGGTCCGGAGATCGAGGACGACTGGCACAACTTCGAGGCGCTGAATTTCCCGCCGCACCATCCGGCACGCGCCATGCACGACACGTTCTATTTCCCTGACGGGCGACTGCTGCGCACGCATACCTCGCCGGTGCAGATCCGCTCGATGATGGGGCGGCAGCCGCCGATCCGCGTGATCGCACCGGGCAAGGTGTACCGCAGCGATTCGGACCAGACCCATTCGCCGATGTTCCACCAGATCGAAGGCTTGCTGGTGGATGAAACTTCCAGCTTCGCGGACCTTAAGGGCACGCTGGCGGAATTCGTGCGGGCTTTCTTCGAGCGCGACTTTGAAATGCGCTTCCGCCCCAGCTATTTCCCCTTCACCGAGCCCTCGGCCGAAGTGGACATCCGTTGGGATGCCGCCGATGGTGCCACCCGTTGGCTGGAGGTGCTCGGCTGCGGCATGGTGCATCCCACGGTGCTGGCCAATTGCGGCATCGATCCGGAGCGCTACAGCGGCTTCGCCTTTGGCCTGGGCGTAGAGCGTTTCGCCATGCTGCGTTATGGCGTGGGCGACCTGCGCGCCTTCTTCGACAACGACCTGCGCTTCCTGCGCCAGTTCGCCTGATCCGTCGTCAAGGATTCGAAGCATGAAATTCTCCGAAAACTGGCTGCGCGAGGTTGTCGACGTCCCCGTCGATCGTGACGCGCTGGTGCATGCGCTGACCATGGCGGGCCTGGAAGTCGAAGACGTCACGGCCCTGGGCGAAAGCCTGGACCACGTGGTGGTGGCCACCATCGTGTCGGCGGAAAAACATCCCGAGGCCGATCGCCTGCAGGTTTGCCGCGTCGATGCTGGTCTCCCCGAGCCGCTGCAGATCGTCTGCGGTGCCCCCAACGCGCGCGTCGGCATCAAGGTGCCGCTGGCCATGGTGGGTGCAAACCTGCCCGGTGGCATCGCCATCAAGGCAGCCAAACTGCGTGGCGTGGAATCCAACGGCATGCTGTGCTCGGCGAAGGAGCTGGGCATCGACGCCGATGCTTCGGGCCTGCTGGAGCTTCCGGCCGATGCGCCGGTCGGTCAGTCGCTGGCCAGCTACCTTGGCCTGCCCGATGCCAGCATCGAGTTGAAGATCACCCCGAACCGCCCCGATTGCCTGAGCGTGCATGGCCTGGCGCATGACGTTGCGGCGCTGTTCGGCGGCCATGTGAAGCCGGTGCAGGCGCAGTCAGTCGCGGGATCCGGTGATGCACGTCGTGCGGTGCGCCTTGAAGCCGGGGCCGATGCGCCGCGTTACCTCGGTCGCGTGGTCTCGGGCATCGATCCTTCCGCACGCACGCCGTTGTGGATGGCCGAGCGCCTGCGCCGCGGCGGCATTCGCCCGATCAGTGCCGTGGTCGACGTGACCGCCTACGTCATGCTCGAACTCGGCCAGCCGATGCACGCCTTCGACAACGACAAGCTCGTTGGCGACGTCGTAGTGCGCCATGCACGCGAAGGCGAATCGTTGAAGCTGCTCGACGGCAGCGAGCCGAAGCTCGCCCCGGGCTTCCTGGTGATTGCCGACGAGGCCAGGGCCGTTGCCGCCGCCGGCGTGATGGGCGGGTTCGACACGCGCGTGACCGACACCACCACCAGCGTATTCCTGGAGTCCGCCCACTTCGCACCGGCGGCCATCATGGGCCGGGCGCGCAAGCTCGGCCTGCATACCGATGCCTCGCACCGCTACGAGCGCGGCGTGGACCCGGCCTTGCCGGTCCGGGCACTGGACCGTGCCACGGCGCTGCTTCTGGAAATTGCCGGCGGTACGCCGGGCCCGGTCACCGTGGCCGAGCGCCTCCAGGACATCCCCGAGCCCAGGCCCGTGGTGTTGCGCCGCGCGCGCCTGCACCGCCTGCTGGGCCTGGAAGTGGCCGATGCGGCCGTGTCGCGCATGCTCACCGCGCTGGGCATGCAGGTTCAGTCGCTGACCGACGGATGGCGCGTGACCGCTCCCTCCAGCCGCTTCGACATCGAACGCGAAGAAGACCTGGTCGAAGAGGTCGCGCGCATCCACGGCTACGACAATATTCCCACCCATCGCCCGTCCGGCGCGCTGGCGCTGGTGCCCGATCCTGAAGAACGCCTGGGCGACATGGCCGTGCGCGGACAGCTGGCGTCGCGCGGCTGGTTCGAAGCGGTCACGCTGGCCTTCGTCGACGCAGAACTGCTCGAGCGCTGGGGCATGGGCGGGCAGGGCGTGGCATTGGCTAATCCCCTTTCGGCGGAATTGGCCGTGATGCGGCCCTCGCTGTTGCCCGGCCTGTTGCAGGCGCTCTCGTACAATCGCGCGCGTCAGCAGGATCGCATCCGCCTGTACGAACTGGCCCGTACCTATGCCAGCGACGCGGAGACGCCACGCTTAGGGCTGGTGGCTTGTGGCCCGGCCATCCCCGAACAATGGGGCGTGCCCGCACGGCCGATGGACCTTTATGACTTGAAGGGTGACATCGAAGCCTTGATCGCCCAGGGAGGCGAACCTGGGCGCTGGAGCTTCGATGCGGAGGGCCTTCCCGCCTTCCTGCACCCTGGCCGTTCGGCCAGGGTACTTCGCGACGGCAAGCCCGCCGGCTTCCTGGGCAGCCTGCACCCCTCGCTCGCCCGGGCGCTCGATGCCGGCGACGACATCCAGGTGGCCGAACTGGACATGCTCGCCCTGGGCCAGCGACGCCTGCCCAAGGCCACTTCCATCGGTAAATTCCCGCAGGTTCGAAGGGATATCGCCGTGGATATGCCCGAGGACGTGGCCTGGGCCTCCGCAGAGGCCGCCGTACGGGCAGCGCTGGGCCCGACCCTGCGCGAGGTACGGCTGTTCGACCGGTACGTCGGCAAGGGCGTGGAGGCCGGACGCAAAAGTCTCGCTATGGGCTTGATTTTGCAGGACGATTCACGCACGCTTACTGACGACGACGCCGATGCCTGCGTACGTAATGCGGTACTGGCGTTGGAGAACACATGCAAGGCAAGATTGCGAGGATGAAATGGCGCTGACCAAGGCGGAAATGGCCGAGCGGCTTTTCCTCGACGTGGGCCTCAATAAACGCGAGGCCAAAGAATTCGTAGACGCCTATTTCGAGGTGGTCCGCGAAGCGCTTGAAAGGGGGGAGCAGGTTAAATTGTCCGGATTCGGCAATTTCGACCTGCGCCAGAAAAACCAGCGTCCCGGGCGGAACCCCAAGACCGGCGAGGAGATTCCCATCTCCGCGCGCAGGGTGGTGACGTTCCGTCCAGGGCAGAAACTCAAGGTGAGAGTGGAGGGGTATGCTGGACCAAGGGAATAACACCGAGCTTCCAGCCATTCCGGCGAAGCGCTATTTCACCATTGGTGAAGTCAGCGAACTGTGTGGCGTGAAACCCCACGTGCTTCGTTATTGGGAGCAGGAATTCCCTGCACTGAATCCGGTCAAGCGCCGCGGTAACCGTCGCTATTACCAGCGCCACGACGTGCTCATGATCCGGCAGATCCGCTCGCTGCTGTACGACGAGGGCTTCACCATCACCGGTGCGCGTGCGCGCCTGGATGGCCCCCAGGCCCGCATGGAGTCCAGCATGTCCCACCAGATCGTCCGCCAGGTGCGCCTGGAACTGGAAGAAGTGCTCACCCTGCTGCGCCGCTGACGGCTTCCGCCCGGGCCTTCGCAACTGGTACAATTGCTTTCTTAGTCGGGGTGTAGCGCAGCCTGGTAGCGCACTACGCTGGGGGTGTAGTGGTCGCGAGTTCGAATCTCGCCACCCCGACCAACTCTTCAAGAAACGCCCCCATTGGGGGCGTTTTTTTTTGCCTGCCAGCCCAAGCCAGCGCCTGGTCAGGTTTCCGACTGACGAAGGCCCGAACTCCCGCGCATCCTGCCTGCTTCGGCATGCAGGGGCATGGAAGATGAAACGCAGATGGATCGTGGCCGCCACCGTATGCCTGCTCGCCTGCGGAGGGGCGGTATGGACATGTGGAGCACTCCTGTTAGCCCCGCGACGCGAGCCAGTGGGGGAACCGCCGCTCGACTTGCCAGTGACGGCACTCGCGTTCAACGACGCCGGTGGGCGGACGATCCGCGGCTGGTTCGCGCAGGGAGTGCCGGGGGAGGGCGCCGTGTTGTTGTTGCATGGCGTTCGTGCCGACAGGACGGCGATGCTGGGGCGGGCACGCTGGCTGCATTCGCAGGGCTACTCGGTCATGTTGATCGATTTCCAGTCTGCGGGCGAAAGCGAAGGCGATGCCATCACGCTTGGCTACCGGGAAGCCGACGACGCGGTGCGAGCACTGTCGTGGATACGGCAGAGGCTTCCCCACGAGCGGATCGCAGTGGCGGGGACGTCGATGGGCGGGGCAGCCATCCTCTTGGCCCGGCCACCGCTCCGTGCCGAAGCGCTGGTCATCGAGCAGGTCTATCCCACCATCGACGAAGCGGTGCGTGACCGTATCGACCTGCACTTAGGTCACGCATTCTCATTCCTGGCCCCGGTACTCCTGCGGACGATGTCGTGGCACCTTGGCTTTGGTCCGGAGGCGTTGCGGCCGATCGACCATGTGGATGGGCTTATAGGGCCAACCCTCTTTGTCGCTGGCGAGAAGGATAAGCACGTGACATTGGCGCAGTCGATGGCGCTCTACGCCAGGGCTGGTGGGAAAAAGGAGCTTTGGGTTGTTCCCGGCGCGCGGCATGTGGATCTTTATGCTTTCGACACCCAGGAGTGGCGAACGCAGGTAGGCGGGTTTCTTCAAAGGAACCTGCGCAACAACGACGAGGATTCCGTGCCCGTGCGTAAAGGGTACATTTCCCAATGTTCGCGGGGTTGCCGCCACCACCGCTGCGCTGGCACCGCTATACAATCGCGGCACTATGCGACTGACCATCCAAACCGATTATGCGCTGCGGATGCTGATGTTCCTGGCCATCCAGGGCGAGGGCCGATCTTCCATCCGTGAGATTTCCACAGCCTACGGGATTTCGGAAAACCACCTCATGAAGATTACCCAGCGCCTGGCTGCCGCCGGCTACATCGATGCGCTCAGGGGTCGCAACGGCGGCCTTCGCCTGGGTCGAGAAGCGGCTTCGATCCGCGTGGGGGAGGTTGTTCGGGAGGTCGAGCCGGATTTCGCGCTGGTCGAGTGTTTCGGAGCGTCAAACCAATGTCCGATCACGCCCGCCTGCGTGCTCAAGCGTGCCCTCGACGAGGCGCGCAAGGCTTTTCTGGCTGTCCTGGATCAATATACCGTGGCGAGCCTCGTGGCCCAGCCGCGGCGACTGCGCACGGCCCTGGCGATCAGTACCTGAGGCCCGATCCTAGGCCAGCGTGGAGCCGAAGACTTCGGCTTGAATCCGGCGCGCATCGACGCCGACGCCCTTGAGCGCCTGGATCTGCGCCGCCATGAAGCCTCGGGGGCCGCATACGTAGTAGTCGGCGTCGGCCAGTTCTGGCAAGCGCCCTAACAGCTTCGCATCCATCCGGCCTTCCTCGTCGTAGTGCACGCCTTGTACGTCGCCCTCGGTCACCGCTTCATAGAAGATCCGGGCGCGGAGCGAGCCGTGGGCCATCGCCTTGGCGCGAAGCCAACTGCCCATGGCATGCGAATGCCGGTCGCGTGTCGCGTGGTAGAAGTACACGCGGCGTTCCGGCTGGGTATCCAGGACGTGTTCGGCGATGCCCAGCATGGGGGTGATGCCGACGCCCGCGCTTAGCAGGACGATCGGGGTGCTGACGCTGGTGTCGGCGGTAAAGTCGCCCTGGGGGAAGGACAGTTCGAGGATGTCGTCCGTGAACGTCACCTCGTGGAGAATATTGGACATGATCCCCGCCGGTGCGTCGGTCAGCGCGTCCTCCCGCTTCACCGTGATTCGCAGATGGCTCCGCCCGGGGGCATCGGACAGGCTGTATTGCCGCACCTGAGCCATGCCGGATTCATCGATCCGACGCACGGAGACAAACTGACCCGGCTTGAAGGGCGGCAAGGGACCGCCGTCGGTGGGCTGAAGATAGATCGAAAGGATCGTTGCGCTTTCCCGCTCCAGCCTGGTCGCGCGAAATGGCCGCCATCCCGACCAACCGCCAGGCGCCGCTGCCGCTTCACGGTAGAGCGTGGATTCGGCATCGATGAGGAGGGCGGCGAGCTGGTCGTAGGCCGCGGCCCATGCATCGAGAAGCTCTTGCGTCGCGGCCTCGCCCATGACCTCTTCTATGGCGGCCAACAGATGCGTGCCGACCAAGGGGTAATGTTCGGCGCGGATGCCCATGCTCGCGTGCTTGGCCGCGATCACGCCCAGTGCCCCGCCCAGGACACTCGGATCGTTGATGTTCTGCGCGTAAGCCAGGACCGCCATGGCCAGTGCCTGCTGCTGCTCACCGGTGGCTTGGTGGCTCATGTTGAACACGTTGCGCAGGGCGGGGTGGGCCGTAAACAAACGATCGTAGAAGTTCCGGGTCAGAACCTGCCCGTGCGCGCGCAGCGCAGGGACGCAGGCAGTGACAATGTCGCGTTGATTTGGGCTAAGCATGGGATCACCTCGGATAAGATGCATCTAGTATGCATCTACAAAAGGGATGTTGGGGACGGTATGCGACTGGATGCCGCAACCATCCCGTGTCGAAGCGCGCGGAGAAACCGTGACTAACGAGCCTCGCGGTACGTTTCGAGAAGGATCATCATGGCTCGTGCCGATCGGCGGCCTTTGGCTGCCTTCTCAACGATCCGTCTCTATTTCCAGGCTACTGTTCGAGGCACGCGATGACTCTACGCATGACAGTGTTTGTGGCTGGCGCCACCGGTGCCATAGGTGTTCGCCTCGTACCGATGCTGGTAGCTGCCGGACATCGCGTGTTTGGCACGACGCGCGCGCAAGGTCCCCGCGCCGATGCGCTGCTGGATGCTGGCGCCATTCCGGTCATCGCCGACGTCTTCGATGCCGATGGCCTCGCCAAGGCCGTGCGTGCCACTCGGCCCGATGTGGTGATCCACCAGCTGACGGACCTCCCCACGGGGCTGGACCCTTCGCAGATGGACGAGGCGATCCTTCGTAACGCGCGCATTCGCAGCGAGGGCACGGCCAACCTTGTCGCTGCCGCCCGCGAGGCTGGCGTGCAACGCATGGTGGCGCAGAGCGTGGCATGGCTCTATGCCCCGGGCACCGAACCGCATGGCGAGGATGACCCCCTGGATACGGCCGCCACCGGCAGCCGTCAGGTCAGTGTTGGCGGTATCAGCGCATTGGAGCAGGCGGTGCTTTCGGCGCAGGGGATGGTGGGCGTGGTGTTGCGTTACGGGCGCATCTGGGGCCCGGGTACCGGAAGTGATTCACCGGCAGGGAATTCGCTGCCGCTGCATGTCGACGACGCAGCGCGAGCGGCGCTTCTGGCAATTGGCGACGTGCCTGCGGGCATCTACAACATCGTGGAGCCGAATGATTCGGTATCCGGCGACAAGGCGCATCGCTTCTTGGGGTGATAGGAGCGAGAGCGGGAGAAGGGCATGGGTCCCGGTTGACCCATCCCGGGAGCCGGGCCACCATCGACGGGTCGCCCTACTTTCTCGCCCTGGGGAATTGAACATGGGTCATCCGCTCCTGCTGGTGCAGCTCCTGGTTATTCTCCTGGCTTCGCGCGCCCTGTCATGGTGCCTGCGCTGGTTGGGGCAGCCGCCGGTGATCGGCGAGATGATCGCCGGGCTGATGCTGGGACCGATGGTGTTCGGCGCACTTGCACCGGAATGGCAGGCGAGCCTGTTCCCGAAAGAAAGCCTCGGTGCGCTGACCAGCCTCAGTACGCTGGGGCTTGTGTTGTTCATGATGGTCGTGGGCGCTGAGCTTCGGCTACCCGGCGGCTTCCGCAAACAGCTGGGTACGGCGGGCTGGATCGGTGGCCTTGCCGTGCTGCTTCCGATGGCACTGGGACTTGGCGCCACGCCCTGGCTCTACGACGATTTCGCACCCCAGGGCGTGGGCTTCTGGCCGTTCGCAACATTCATGGCCACGGCCGGTGCGATCACTGCGCTGCCAGTGATGGCACGCATCCTGAAAGACCGGAAGCTCACGCACAGCATGCCGGGCCGCCTTGCCATTGCCGCGGCGGCATTGGCTGACGCCCTGGCCTGGCTGATGCTGGCCTTCGTGGTCGCCCTGATCAGTGCCCACGGAAACTGGGCGCCGTTCTGGCGTACGGCAGCTGGCCTGGTCGTGCTGCTCGCGGTGGCGTTCGGCTTGCTGCGTCCGCTATGCAACTACCTACTGCGCCGGCATGCCCCCGACGGCAAGCCCGATCGCGCAGTGCTGGCGTTCCTGCTGATCGGCGCCTTCGCCTGCGCCGCGGTCACCGAGTGGCTGAACCTGCACGCGGTGTTCGGCGCCTTCGTCTTCGGCCTGTGTCTGCCGCGCGACGACCGCCTGCTGAAAGCCCTGGTGGAGCGCATTGAGTACGTGGCCATCGTTGCCTTGTTGCCGGTGTTCTTCGTGCTGTCGGGGCTTTCCACCACCGCCAACCTGTTCAACGACAGCGCCGGCCTTGCTCTGGTGATCGTGCTTGGCGTGGCCATCGCCGGCAAATTGCTTGGCGGCACGGCCGGCGCGCGCATCTCGGGCCTGGGCTGGCGCGACAGCTTCGCCGTCGGCTCGCTGATGAATGCGCGCGGCATGATGGAATTGATCGTGATGAAGGTGGGTCTGGATGCCGGCGTGATCGACCAGCGCATGTTCACCCTGCTGCTGATCATGGCGATCGTCACCACGATGATGACGACGCCAATGGTGCTTTATTTCACGAAGGGCCAGCCGCTGGACGATGCGGTGCCGGAGCGGCTGGTGGTGAAACATTGACGTGGGGCTCAGGGGATACCGATGAGGTCCCCGACGGGTGCTACGTAGGTTCGTTCGTTGAATGCCGACCGAGCATTTCTATCCCGATTTCCTGGGCAGCTCACCGTGTAAGGTTCCCATCCGGTATCGACATTGTCGGTATCTATAATCTTGACTTGCATCCGATGTTCGCGAGGCGCAGGGCTGCTTCCGCAGTCAATAAAAAACCTAACGGGCGATGGCCGTTTGTCGAAGGGGATCTCAGCAGTCCAACATTGCATGTCGTCAGGGCACTCGACGTATTCGGTCACCAGCGTGGCCTCGAATTCAGGGTTGCCTTCGTAGTGGGCGTCTACCGGAATGAAAGTCCCGAGGGGAACCGGATCATCGACAACCTTCGTCAGGGTGAAGGGCTCGCATTTCTTGCCTTCGGTGAAAAGACGGTAGCCTTTTTCAACGCCTTTCATGGATGCGGTGCGAAAAACAGCATCCTTCAGGGCTGCAGCGTCGCCAACGTTCGTGTGGAATCCCATCTCAACCAGGACTGAGGGCATGTTTGCCAGCGCGTTCTCGGCGAGGTCCGAGCGAAATGCGGCTTTCGCTGGCACACGAAACGAGGCGTAACTTTCGGTCGCGCGTATGATTTCTCCCATGGAGCAAACCACGCTGTTGGCGAGTTGCTCGTCAGGAATTCGACCTGTGTGGTAAATGACGCGCGTCCCATTCGCCGCCGGGTCGTCGTCAGTCGCATTCGTATGCAGATGGATGGCCGCAGCTGCATTTATATAGTTTGCAAGAAGCGGGCGGCTCTTGATGTCCTGTCGATACTCAACCAAGCCGTTCACCTTGCTGGAATCGGAGTTCCATATTTCCTGATTGTCAGGAAGAACCCGCTTCAGATGATATCTCGCACCCATGGCGCTCCAGGCATGGGCACTTTCTTCGTGAACTTCGTCAGAATACGAGCGAGGTATGACAGTCTCGACGCCACTCCGTCGAGACAGCCAGAATGCCAGTTCACGAGCGTAAGCCGGGGTCAGGAAGTCTTCGATTATGCCGTTGCGCTCCGGGCGCTGCGTCGTCCATTTCAGGAGCGTGTGGTGATAGTAGTAGCCATGTGACGGGCTAACCATGACTGCCTCTGCCTGGTTAGCTTCGCGTGACGGCTTGGAACTATCTTGTTCCTGTTGAGGGGGTTGTCGTTTGGAGTAGTACTCTATGGTCCGGCCGCCGTACAAAAAGTCGACATTCGATCCTTCCCCCAGTTTGTCGGCGTTGAACATTACCCGGTTGTATAGCCTGGTCTGGTAATCCTCCAGTTCCTCCTCTGCGTGCGGCCCCGCTTCCGCGCCAAGTTCAAGCGTGATGCGTCGATCCGGAGAAACCGAGACCTTGAGCGGAAAGTCCTTCGACTGTCCTTCGAAGACTCGAGCGCCCTTGACCAGTGGTGCTAATTCGCGCTCGAGCGTGCCTTTTAGCAGGCTCTGCTGGGCTGGTGTCAGCGGTGGGACGTCGTTGCCCGCATGAACGGCATCTTGATAACCGATCAGCAACGAAATGGCGGCGGCCAAGTATTTACCGTATGCACTTCCTTGTATCACTGTCTTCCCCTCTCGCGTGGAGCGCCATCGTCGCGGCCTGTCCAATTTTTTGGACAATCGAACAGATTACGCTGGAATAGCGAGCTTGCTCCTGACCGCCGAGGTGCGAAATCGGACTCCGGATCGTCAGGGCACGGCGTGGGGAGTGCGGGGTCGTGGCGTTTGACTGACTAGATCAGACAAATCCTTTTGACAGCGGTGATGCGCTCAATAAAGAACCCGCGCCCGCAACGTATCCGGAATCGCCGCCAGCTCATCCTTAAGCACCACCGCCAGCTCCTCGCTGGTCGACACATCAATCACCACGTAGCCCACATTCGGATCGGTCTGCAGGTACTGGCCGTCGATGTTGATGCTGTGGCGGGAGAAGATCTCGTTGATGCGCGAGAGGATGCCGGGCACGTTGCGGTGGATATGAAGCAGGCGACGGCTGTTGGGATGGCCGGGCAGCGACACCTCGGGGAAGTTCACGGCCGAGAGCGTGCTGCCGTTGTCGCTGTAACGCACGAGCTTTGATGCCACCTCGATACCGATATTGTCTTGCGCTTCCAGCGTGCTGCCACCGATGTGGGGGGTCAGGATCACATTGTCCATGCCCACGAGCGGCGACACAAAAGCATCGTCGTTGCCCTTCGGTTCCACCGGGAAGACATCGATGGCTGCGCCGGAAAGATGGCCTGAATTCAGCGCCTGGGCCAGGGCATCGATGTCCACCACGGTGCCGCGCGATGCATTGATCAGCATCGCGCCCGGTTTCATCTTTGCAAGCTCCTTGGCGCCGATCATATCTTTCGTTTGCGGGGTTTCGGGCACGTGCAGGGTAACGACATCCGACCGGGCCAGCAGGTCGTCCAGGCCGGCGGCGGCGCGCGCGTTGCCCAGGGACAGCTTTGGCTCGATGTCATGGAAGATCACGCGCATCCCCAAGCCTTCGGCCAGTACGCCCACCTGCGTTCCGATGTGGCCGTAGCCGACGATGCCCAGCACCTTGTCGCGGACTTCGAAACTTCCGGCTGCGCTCTTGGACCAGCCACCCCGGTGGCATTGGGCGTTCTTCTGGGGAATGCGCCGCACCAGCATGATCGTCTCGGCGATCACCAGTTCCGCCACGCTGCGGGTGTTGGAGTAGGGCGCGTTGAATACCGGCACGCCAGCGCTTTCGGCGGCGTCCAGGTCCACCTGGTTGGTGCCGATGCAGAAGCAGCCCACGGCCAGCAAACGGCGCGCTTCGGCGAGAACCTCCGCCGTGAGTTGCGTGCGCGAGCGGATGCCCACGATGTGTGCGTCGGCAATGGCCTTTTTCAGCAAATCGCGGCCCAATGATTTCTCATGGAGCTCGATCTGCGAATAGCCGGCCTGGCGGAACACGTCCACGGCGCTGGGGCTGACGCCTTCGAGCAGCAGCACCCTGATGTCCGAGCGGGGATAGGAAGTTTTCTTCATCGATGCCGTCCACGGTCCTTAAGCTCCCACTATGCCAGATGGCGGCAGCTATTTGCCGCAGCGCAACAGTAGACGGGCCGCCGCGCGGCTGGCACGCTGGGAAGCCTGCCACGGAGCCACCATGACCGACCCGCGCCTGGCCGACCTTGCCCGTCGCGCCCCCGAGACCCGCCTGCTGACCGAGCCTTCCGATCTGGAACACTACGGCCGGGACTGGACGCGCCGGTGGACGCCGGCACCGCTGGCCATCGCCTTGCCGTCGACCGCAGGCGACGTTCAAGCCATCGTCCGCTGGGCCCGCGAACACCAGGTGACCATCGTGCCCTCCGGTGGACGCACCGGACTCTCCGGCGGCGCCGTGGCGGCGCATGGCGAACTGGTGGTGGCGTTCGATCGGATGAACCAGGTACTGGGATTCGATCCGGTGGATGCCACGCTTACCGTGGGGCCAGGGATCGCGCTTGAGGCCGTGCAGAACGCCGCGCGCGAGCATGGCCTGGCGTACCCGGTGGATTTCGCGGCACGCGGATCCTGTTCGATCGGCGGCAACATCGCCACCAATGCCGGCGGCATCCGGGTGATCCGCTATGGCCTGACTCGCCAATGGGTGGCGGGACTGAAATTCGTTACCGGTACGGGTGAGCTCCTCGAACTCAACCGCGGGCTGGTAAAGAACGCCTCCGGTTACGACCTGCGCCATCTGGTGATCGGCTCGGAAGGTACGCTGGGCATGGTAGTGGAAGCCACGCTGTGGCTGGCGCCGCCGCCGCCGCCCACGCAAGTGATGCTGCTGGCAGTGCCTGCCATGGATGCCTTGATGCGGGTTTTCGCCGTGGCGAGGGTGAAGCTGCAACTGGAGGCGTTCGAGTTCTTTACCGACCGCGCACTGGAACACGTGCTGGCCCACGGCGCGCAGGCGCCGTTCGACGTGCTGTCACCTTATTACGTGGTGGCGGAATTCGATGCAGGCGACGAGGCCAGCCAAGCCGCTGCGCTGGACATGTTCGAAGCGTGCCTTGAAGCCGGCTGGGTCACCGACGGCGTGATCAGCAGTAGCGACGCACAAGCCGCGTCACTGTGGCGCCTTCGCGAGGGCATCACCGAAAGCCTTGCCCGCTACAAGCCGTACAAGAACGACATCTCCGTGCGCATCGGCGCAGTGCCTGCATTCATGGCCGACATGCACGGGTTGCTGGCGCGCGAGTACCCCACGTTCGATGTCGTCTGGTTCGGCCACATCGGCGACGGCAACCTGCACATCAACGTGCTCAAGCCCGACGAACTGGACCAGGAAAGCTTCGTGGCGCAGTGCGAGGTGGTGACCAAACACCTGGCTGCGATGCTGCATAAACATGGCGGCAGCATCTCCGCCGAGCACGGCATCGGCCTGGTGAAGAAGCCTTACCTTGAAGGCACCCGAAGCCACGAAGAGATCGCCTTGATGCGCGGGATCAAGGCGGTGCTTGATCCCGACGGGATCATGAACCCGGGCAAGGTGTTTTAGGTGCCCGGCGGCGGCAGGCAGAGCCAGCTGCGCGAAAGCGTTGGGCTGGCATTCGCCGCCATGCCACGCTAGCCTCACGGCTTTCACCTTTAGCCGGTTGACATAAATGCAGGACAGTCATCGCCAGTTGTACCCCGAGGTTACGCCGTACGACGAAGGCTTCCTTCAGGTTTCACCCCTGCACAACGTGTACTACGAGCAGAGCGGCAACCCGAATGGCAAGCCGGTGGTATTCCTGCATGGCGGCCCCGGTGGCGGCACCAACCCGCGCTGCCGCCGTTTCTTCGATCCGGCCAAATATCGCATCGTGCTGTTCGACCAGCGTGGTTGCGGCAAGTCCACGCCGCATGCGGAATTGCGCGAGAACACCACCTGGACGCTGGTCGAGGACATGGAGGCCATCCGCAAGAAGCTTGGCATCGATCGCTGGCAGGTATTCGGTGGCTCGTGGGGTTCAACGCTTGCGCTGGCCTATGCGCAGAAGCATCCGGACCATGTAAGCGAACTGGTGCTGCGCGGCATTTTCATGCTTCGCCGCTGGGAACTGGAATGGTTCTACCAGAAGGGGTGCGACGCCCTGTTTCCCGATGCATGGGAGCACTACCTGGCGGCGATTCCCCAAGCCGAACATGGCGACCTGATCAGCGCCTACCACCGCCGCCTCACTAGCGACGATGCGCAGGTGCGCATGGATGCTGCGCGCGCCTGGTCGATCTGGGAAGCTGCCACGAGTTACCTGTACCAGGACACCTCGCATATCGTGTCCAGTGGCAAGGACGACTTTGCCCTGGCTTTTTCGCGCATCGAATGCCATTACTTCGTCAACGCCGGTTTCTTCGAGGTCGATGGGCAGCTCCTGCGGGATGTCGACCGCATCCGCCAGATCCCCACCATCATCGTGCAGGGCCGTTACGACGTGGTCTGCCCGGTACGCAGCGCCTGGGACCTGCACCGCGCCTTCCCCGAAGCGACACTGCAGATCGTGCCTGATGCCGGGCATTCGGCCTTCGAACCGGGGATCATCAGTGCGTTGGTGGCCGCCACCGATCGCTTCGCTCGATGAAAGCTTCTGGCAGTTGTGCCGGTCCATGAACTGAAGACGCGGCGTCTGGCCGCGTCACGGAGAAAAGCCATGTTGCGATGGATTGCCCTTGGCCTGCTGGCCTTTTCCACGCTGGCTCCCGCGCAGCCGGCGCCGTCCTCCGGTGCCTGGGATTCCCTGGCCAAGACCACCTGGGTCGCGGAAGGGAGCAACAAGCCGGCCCGCCAGGTCTACGTGTTCACCGATACCGAATGCCGGTACTGCCACAAGCTGTGGAAGGCCATGCAGCCGATGCTCGCCGCCTACCCGGACCTGCAGGTTCGCAACGTGCTGGTGGCCGTGATCAGCGACGACAGCCAGCCAAGGGCCGAAACGATCCTGTCCGCTTCCAACCCGAAGCGGGCGTTCGCACGGCACCAGGCGCTGTTCGAAGGCAACGGGCTGCCGATGACGAAAACCGGCCACCCTGCGCTGGCCCAAAAGATCGAGGCAAATACCACCGTGATGATGTCCTACAACCTGCGAGGCACGCCGGGCATGTTGTATCGGACCTCCGACGGGCTCATCCACCGCGTATCGGGCGTTCCCGATGAAGCGAAGCTGCGCAGCATTTTCGAGCAGGCACGCTAACGCTCAAACGTGGATGAAGCGGCGACCTGCCAACAGGCAGGCCGCCGCAGGTTGCATCAGTGGCGACCGAACAGGCCGCTCAGCAGCTTGTCCAGTTCCTTCAACAGTTCATCCAGCGTTTGCTGCGTCTTCGGCGGGATCGGGCCACCCACGGCCACCGGGGCGGCAAGGTCCACCACGAAGCCATCATGGTCCGATGCGCCGATCGCCTTGGTGGCGTCCGGTGCACTGGCGGCGTCATCCTGCGTCTGCACCGGGGCATCCAGATCGGCGCGGCCATACTGCATCTGGATGAAGCGCTGTTTCGCGGCCACGTTCAGCAGGGCATGGTCGAGCACTTGCACGGTGGGTACCGAGCGCGTGGTGTAACCCTGGATCTTGCCGAAATTCTCGGTGAACAGGAACGAATAGCGGTCGTTCGCCGGTACCGAGTTCACGGCATTCCACAGCGCCGGCTGCACGATGTTCGCCGTGCCGAGCTTGAGCAGGTTCTGCGAGTCGTCATAAGTGCCGGAAATCAGGCCCACCACATCGGTGAAGCCATCGCTGAACTGGTAGGAATTGAAATCCCCCACCACCATCAGCGGAGAACGTCCGTCCGTCGGGTTCGATTGCAGGGCCTGCACTTGGGTGGCGAGTGACTTGGCCTGCAGGAAGCGCTTCTCGCGATCACGATCGGCGTCGGCCGTGCCGGATTTATCGACGTTCTGGCGGGCCTTCGGATGCACGGCGATCACGTTGATGCGCATGTTGTTGGCCCACGGCACCACGGCGGTGAGCAACAGCGGTGGGTGATCGTGCAGGAACACCGTCTGGCCGCCGTCCACCCAAGTTTCATCGGCACCGAGCTGGCGCGTGGAAAGCACCCGGACGCGGTCGCTGCGCACCAGGAAGCCGACGTTGATACCGCTGGGGTCGTGCCCGGGGATCAGGTAGGCGTCGTAGCGCACCGGGTAGTCGTCGCCCAGCTGCTTGGCCAGGCCCTGCAAGATCGGCAGGCTCTTGACCTCTTCCACGGACAGGATATCCGGCAGGCGAAGCACGCTGCCGACATAGGCCGACAGGCGACGCGTCTTCAGCGCCACTTGATCGGCTGTGGGCTCCGTATCGCCGCCGCTGCAGGTGAACACGGTGTTGAATTCCGTGTCGCAGAAGCGCTCCATGTTGAAGCCGCCTACGCGCAGGGCGTTGAACGGACGCGGCGTTACCGGGCGCGGCAGGTTCACTGCGGTCTTCAGCGCGAACTTCGTCGGGATCAGCGTATAGGCGCCGAAGTCGTACGAGATCACGCCCTCGGCGCGGAAGGTGCTGCCACCGTTGAAAGGCGTATTCACCGGCACCGCGCCGAAGTCGGCGGTGTTCATCTTGAACACTTCCGGGTTGCCGCTCCAGTTGGGCAGGTTCACCCCGTCGGGCACTGGTACGGTGTAGCGCACGCCGGGCAGGCGCAGCGAGCGCTTGCCGCTGGTGGTGATCGACACTTCGGCGAAGGGCTCGTCGGAGAAGCGCAGGTTGCCGGTGTTGATCATGCCGTTGGGTACCACCACACGCATGCTGATCAGGCACTGGAAGTTGGTGGCGCCGCAGTAAAGATTGGCCGGATCCGGCGAAGGAATCTTGTCGTCGAGCACCACGGCCGTGGGCAGCGCGATGCCGCGACGGGTGACGTTTACCACCGGGTTCGTGATCTCGGTGAGCGAGAAGAAGTTGTCCACCTTGCCGGTGACGTCGACCTCGTCGCCGACAGTCACGGTGGGCGTGCTGCTGGTGAACACGTAGACGCCGTTGGAGGTTTGCTTGTCATCGTCGGCGCGTGCGTCCGGCGTCTGTACCGTGAAGCCCTGGGGACCCACGCCGGTGACAATGTTGGCGTGCGTGGTCACCGCCCGGCCCTGGAAGGGCGAGAGCTGGTCATGGCCCTGGATCTGCCACACTTCCAGCGGCACTGGAACCTGGTTCAGGATGGCGCCGATGGCCGTGGCACGCGCGAGGGAGGCATTGCCCGTGGGCTGGTTCAGGGTGACATGGAACGCCTTGTCCGGACCTGCCGTGGTGGTGCCATGGACATTGACGTTGAACGCTGCGGTGGTGGCACCGGCGGCGATGGTCAGCGTGGTGTCCAGCGCGTCGTAATCGCCGGCGGCGACGGTGGCTGTGTCGTCACTGGTAGCTACGTGCACGGTGACATCGCCGTCGACCGGCTTGCTCAGGGTGATGGTGAAAGGCATCGGCACATCGCCGGCACCGGCCACGCTCACCGACGAATCGGCGATGCTCAGCGACGGACCCTGCGCCACGCAAAGGCTTGCCGCATTGTGCGGCGCGGTGGGCGCTACCTTGACGAAATCTTTGCTGTTGTCACCGCTCTGCTGCGGGATGCCCGCTCCCGAGGTGACCCGGCCGTAGCCCTGGTCGGCATTGGTGGTGCCCAGTGTCGCCAGCGGCGTACCCGCCTTATAGGCGGAGCCTGAGGAAAGGCCGACCTGGTCGGTGATGTTGCCGGCGGCGTCCAGCAGGGCCAGGCCACCATCGTCGGTGACGCCCGTGCTGTAGGTGAGGTCACCGGGCACGCTGCCGGAATAGCCGCTGGCGGCCTTGTTGGTAAGCAGCAGGTAGCAGCCCGGCCCGATCGACGTGCCCGCGGGCAAGGTCAGGCGCGTGCCGGTGGTGCCGCTGACGTTGGATGCATTGAATTTGTATCCGGAGACATCCACCGCGGCGCTGCCGCTGTTGTAGAGCTCGACGAATTCATCGTTGCCCCCCGCCGGTCCCCGGACGCGGAACTGGTTCACCACAACGTCGGCAGCCTGCACCGACAGACACCCGATAAGGCCGGCCAGCACGATCAGGCCGCGCGGCTTCGCATACTTGCGCATCGATTTTTCCCCAGGCAACGGATTCCCCGCCGGCAAGTCTGCCGCAAGAAATCGTCACTTTTCGTGACAGCCGTCCCTAGGGCACCGCATGCGCCCGCAACTGATTCACCAACTGGCGGTGATCCTCGTCGATCTTGTCCAGCCGGGCCTTGCGGGCAGCCTCGTTCACCCATTGGGCCGTCATCGCACGCCGGCGCTCAAGGGTGTATTCAATATCGGCGAAGGGCACCAGTGCATCGTTGCCGACCGGGGCGAAGCCGCTGATATCGTGGATCAGCTTCAGGTTGGCGGTTTCGCGCGCGCCGTCCTTGCCCTTGCCGTACGTGGTGATGAATTCGGCAATGCGCTGGCGCAGGGGGGCGGGCAGGTCGCTGCGCACCACGATCACCGCATGCGGCACCAGGGTCGACCGCCACAGTTCGCGAAGCCTGGCGGCTTGCTCGGGGAAGTGCTGGGCGAAGCGTTCGAGGTCGGCGGTATTGTTGGTACCCACGTCCACCTCGCCATTGGCTACCGCCAGGGCGTTGTTCTGGTGGTTGTCGATGTGCACGTTGGCGAAGAACGTGTCCGAATCAAGGCCCCGGCCGGCGAAGAGCTGCGTTTCCGGGACCAGGTAACCCGAAACGGACAACGCTTCCCCCCGGGCGTAACGCCAGTGGCCAGGCTTGGCGTAGAGGTCGTTGAGCGTGCGCAGGGGAGAGTCGTTGCGCACCAGCAGCACGGCGTAATAACCCTTCGAACCGTCGCCGCGGGTGAGCTGCGCCACCACCTGCATGCTCTGGTGCGTCACGGCGCCGAGCGCCAGGCGGCCGGAGAGGAAAGCGATGTCCACCCGCTGCTCGCCGATCGCCTCGGAGATACCCTCGTAGGTGCTTACCGAGATGCTTCGCACCGGCCGTTGCAGGTAACGGCCGAGGTCGTCGAGCATCGGCTTCCACGACTCGAGCGACTCCGATGGGCCGCCGATGGGAAGGATGCCGAAGGTCAGCGGCACGGTGTTGCCTGGCGGCGGTTCGCTCTGGCGCGCCGATACGGTGAGGCTCAACGCGAGCCAGACGATAAGTACCCCTGCCAGCCGACGCATGAGCGTGCAACCACCCTTGTCGAAGAGATCTACAGCCCGCTAACCCTTCGCGAGGCTACCACGGCCTCGACGCGATTTCGCACCGAGAGGGCGCGGAAAATGGCTGCCAGGTGGATCTTCACCGTGCCCTCGCTTATCCCAAGGTCCCGGGCGATCACCTTGTTCGGCTTGCCCAGTGCAAGCAGCCGCAATACGTCGATCTGGCGGTCGGTGAGCAGGCCGCGCAGGCGGTCCTCGATGTTGGCTTCGGCCGCCGGTATGTCCTGCGGCCACGTCGGAGCGTTGCCGGTGGCCGGGTTGAGCATCATCGGCGGTACATAGACGCCGCCTGAGAGCACCAGGCGCACCGCAGAGAGCATGACGTCGGGCGAATAGCTCTTTGGCACGAAGCCGTGCACACCCATGTCCAGAAGCTCACGGATCAGCGAGGGTTCCTCGCTGCCGGAGAGCACGATCACAGGTATGCCGGGCAGGCGATCGATGGTCTCGCGCAAATGGCTGCGGCCGCGCGCGCCGGGCATGGTCAGATCCACCAGGGCGAGGGTAGGCCTGACCCCGGCATCGAGTGCGGCGCGCAGTTCCTCGACATTGAGAGCCACGGTGAATTCGATCGCCGGATCGAGTTCGGCGAGCTTGAGCTTCACGCCTTCGACAATCAGGCGGTGATCGTCGGCAATCAGCACGTGCATGGTCTTTCCCCTGGCCTGCACTTAGGCGGCCTGTTGGCAACATAGTCCTCGCCGCGCGTCGCGGCAACCATCGCCGTGTCCGGAGCAAGGACCGAAAAGAAGAGTGTCATGATCATGTCACCCGCATGGATTCGCGGGCAGCATGCCCGGTCAGTGTCGAAATGGCTTCGCGGAGGTCTTCGGGCGAGACGGGCTTGTAGAGGACGTCGATATCGGCCATGCCGATCTCGCGCAGGCGCTCAGCCCGTGTCTCGCCGGTGATGAGCAAACGGGCGAAGGGTGGCCGGCGATCCAGGCCGCGGCCGTAGTGGCGGTCGAGCGCTGCCAGCACGTCCAGCCCGCTGCGGTCGCCGGCAAGGCGCAGGTCCGAGATGACAAGATCCGGTGGACGCGGCGACTCCGAGGCGATGGCCAGGGCCTGTGCGCGGTCCTCGGCGATGAACACCTCGCAGCCCCAGCTGGTAAGGAGGAATTTGATGCCCGAGAGGATGGCCGCTTCATCGTCGATCACCATGATGCGCAGCCCGGCGACGTCCCGGGATGGTGCAGGTGGCGTGGGGGCGGCGAGCACGCCGGGGTTGGCGGTGACGGGCAGTTCGAAGCTGAACAGGCTGCCCTTGCCCACCCGCGACTTCAGCCCGATCGGCGAGCCGATCAGGTCGCCCAGGCGACGCACCGTGGCCAGGCCCAGGCCCAGGCCGCGTTGGGGGCCGTCCTCGCCTTCATGGCCCGGCTGGCCTTCGATACGGTAGAACTCGTCGAACACGCGATGCCGGTGTTCCTCGCCGATGCCGGTGCCGGTATCCCATACATCCACGCGGACGCGATCCCCGCACCGCCGGGCACCTACCAGCACGCCACCGGCTGGTGTGTAGCGCAGCGCGTTGCTCACCAGGTTGTTGAGCATGCGCGCCACCATGGTGCGGTCGCTCATCACCCATGCGGTGGTGGGACGTACCACCAGGCGAAGGTCGTGCTGCTCGGCCAGCATGCGGAAGTTGCGGCTGACTTCGTCGAAGACATCGTCCAGTGAGAACGAACGGCGGTCCACCGTCATCGCGCCAGTCTCAAGGCGCGAAAGGTCGAGCAATTCGCTGAAGAGGCTGTCCAGCGCCTGCACGCATTCCTGGATATGGGCGATGCGATCCAGGCGTGCCGGATCCAGCTCGTCCACCGCCAGGCCCGAGGAAAACAGCGTCAGGGCGTAGAGCGGCTGGCGAAGGTCGTGGGAAGCGGCGGCAAGGAACCGAGAGCGGGCGACACTTGCCGCTTCCAGTGCCATGTTCTTGTGGGCAAGTTCGGTGGTGGCGCGCTCGATGTCGCTTTCCATGCGGCGCTGGACATCGAGCAGGGCCGCGGCGGCGGCATTGAAGCCCCGTTGCAGCTCGCCGATTTCAGTATCGTCGGTAACCTTCACTGTCACGCTGCGGTTGCCGCTGGCCAGCCACTGCACGCCGTTCACCAGGCGGCGCAGGGGCCAGCTTATCCAGCGCGCGGCCTGCCAGCCGATGATGCCGGCTGCCGGCAGGCTGATGGCCAGCCAGATGATGGCGTTGCGCAGGGCGGCGCGTTGCGCGGCCACGGCATCGGCGACGGATACTTCCACCAGTACCGAGCCCAGGGGTGGCTCGTTGGCGTCGCCGATGTCCCGTTGCACGGTCACGGCGCCAGCATCACGGTGATCGTTCGCGGTATCGGCGAGGATCTCGCCATCGGCGGCGCGAATCTGCACGTGCACCACGTTGGGCAACGATTCCACGGAGGCTGCGATGCGGACGATGTCGCGGCGCTGGCCGGCGCGCAGTGGTTCGGCCGCCATGGCGGCGGTCTGCGTGGCGATGGCCTGGGCGCTGCGCTGGCCCAGCTCGTTGAACGATTCGAGTTGGTGCCGGGTGAGCAGGGTGACCAATAGCAGTGCGATGACGGTTGCCGGGGCAGCCGCCAGGCAAGTAAGGCGCTGTACCAGCGTGGTCCGCCGCCACAGATTGCCCAGCCATGAGCTTGATGGGTCGCGCATAAATCCCCTGCCGCCCTGCTGCGGGGCCATCACTAGCCTACAGCCAACCCCCGGAAGCGGCACTCGCCTGATGGCATAGGACTTGCGATGGGTTGCCCTGGGCTGATCAGACCTTGGTACCGAAGATCTTGTCGCCGGCATCACCCAGGCCCGGAAGGATGTATCCCACCGGGTTGAGCCTCTCGTCGATCGAGGCGGTGAATATCTCCACGTCCGGGTGGGTAGCCTGGACATGGGCCAGGCCCTCGGGCGCCGCCACCAGGAATAACCCCTTGATGCGCTTGCAGCCGGCCGCCTTGAGCATCTGAACGGTAGCCACCAGGGTGCCGGCGGTCGCGAGCATCGGGTCGACGATCAGCGCGATGCGCTCGTCCATGCGTCCGGTGAGCTTTTCGTAATAGGCGATGGGCTTGAGCGTTTCCTCGTCGCGCTGCAACCCGACCACGCTCACCTTCGCCGAGGGGATCAGTTCCAGCACGCCGGGAAGCATGCCAAGGCCAGCGCGCAGGATGGGCACGATGGTGACCTTCTTGCCCTTGATGCGGGTGACTTCCACCGGCCCCGCCCAGCCCTCGATCGTCTTCGTTTCCGTTTCAAGGTCGGCCGTGGCCTCGTAGGTCAACAGCGATGCAACCTCGCTGGCCAGTTCACGGAATTCCTTGGTGCTGATGCCGGCACGGCGCATCAGGCCGAGCTTGTGGGCGATCAGGGGGTGGCGAACTTCGACGATCGGCATGGGTAGTCCTGGCAAAGGCAGGCGCCCAGTCTCGCAGGTCAGCAGGGGTCAAAGACACTAGGGGTCAGAGTCATAGCACAGCCCCACTATGACTCTGACCCCTAGTGGAATTGGACGTCAGCCTTTCAGGCAGGTGGACATGAAGCTCTTGCGGGCGTCGCCCTTGAGCGACTTGGCGGTGGCGTCATGGTTGCAGTTGACCATCTTCTGTTGCTGGGTGATTTTCGCAGGGGACGCGGCGGCGCTGCCCTTCAGGCAGCTGGACATGAAAGCCTTGCGTTCGTCGCCCTTCTTTCCCGTCGCCTGCGTGTTGCAGGTGGACATGCGTTGTTGCTGCGGGGTCGGGTCCTTGGCCATGGCGGGCAGGGCGAAGGCGGCGGCGATGGTGAAGGCGGAAACGGCGGAAACCAGGCGCAGGTACTTGGACATGCTATTCCTCCCGTTGAGAATTCCGGCCGGCGGCCGGCGAGGGGACTATACGCCTGGCGTGCGCACTATGGCGCCGATTCCCGCCGGTTTTTGAAGGCCGGCAGGAAGGGTGCGAAGGGTCAGGCTGCGGCCTGTTCCTGGCGGCGGGGGCCCTGGCGCAGGGCGACGCGTACTTCGTCGACGATGAGGTCGATTTCCTCGCTGGTGACAGCGAAGTGCGGGGTGAAGCGCAACGAGTTGGCGCCACCGTGGATCACGCCGATGCCACGCTCACGCATGAATTCCTCGGTGGAACCGGCGCCGAAGCACTTGAATGCAGGCGCCAGCTCGCACGAAAACAACAGGCCAGTGCCTTGTACGCGGGTGATCAGGCCACCGAGTTCGTTCTTCAGTGCCTCGAGCTTGTCCAGGAACTCGCGACCCTTGTCGCGGATGTTCTGGCGGAGCGCCGGATTCAGTTCGCCAAGCGTAGCCAGGGCGACGTCGATGGCACGCGGGTTGGCCGTCATCGTGTTGCCGTAGATGCCCTTGCGGTAAAGCGCCGCGGCACGGTCGGTCACCGCCAGCACCGACATCGGGTACTGGCCGGCGTTGAGCGCCTTGGAATAGGTTTCGAAGTCGGGAGCTGCGAGTTTCTCGAAGCCCGGGTAATCGACGATCGACAACACACCATGGGCGCGCAGGCCGGCCTGGATGGAATCCACCAGCAGCAACGAGCCGTGGGCGAGGGTGAGTTCGCGAGCAGCCTGGTAGAACTCGGGCGTGACGGCGCGGCCCGGATCGCCTTCGCCCATCACCGGTTCCAGGAACATCGCCTGGATGAACCAGCCCTGGCGGTCGGCCTCGGCAAATGCGGCCTTCAGCTGGGCCACGTCGTAGGGCTCCACCGTGATCAGGGTGTCTTCGTCACGGAAGCTCGCCAGGTACTGCTTGTATGTTTTGCGCGAGGAGTCCGAATACAGCGCCGGGCCGTCGGTACGGCCATGGAAGGCGCCCTTCACGGCCAGGCGCTTGATGACGCGGCCGGCATGCCTGCCGCCGGTATCGGTCATCAGCCGGGCGTTGACGTCGGCGATGCGCGCGGCAAGCGTGACCGCCTCGGAGCCGGAGTTGAGCATCATGAAATGCGAGAACGGACAGGCGCCGCGCGTATGCCCCAGTTCCTGGCGCAGTGCGCGGGTCAGGCGCAACTGCGCCACGTTCGGCGTCATCACGTTGGCCATGACCTGCGGACGCGCCATGGCGGCGGCGATCGGGGCGGGATTGTGGCCGAAACCGAGCATGCCGTAGCCGCCGTTATCGTGCATCACGGCGCCCTTGAGCGTGACCAGCCAGGGGCCCTGGGCGGCGGCAGGCACGAACGGGTTGACCCCGTCGTCGGGATAGAAATTGATGAAATCGTGCTGCAGCACCTGGATCTGAGCGTCCTCGTCCATGGCCAGGATGTCCGACATCTCCGGGCGCAGTGCACGGTGGTAGGCCACCGCCTGTTCCACGGCGGAAACCAGGGCCGGATCGCGGGCAGCGAAACGCTCGATGGTGGCGTCGTCCAGGCCACGGGTACGCGGCTGGCCGCCGAAGTCGCGAAGCTCGCGGAGCTGCTCGATGACGGTCATGGGGGTCTCCTGATAAGGTCGAGCGCCTACCACGGTGCGTTAAGGCCGGCTCTAAGTAGCTAAACCATATAGGTTTTCTGACCCAAGGATACCATGGCCCCCGCGCCGCCGGTACCCCCGGCGGGCGTTTTTCGATGCCGCACCGCAGCAGCGGATGACGGCTGTCACTCGTACGCGGTGACGAGCCGGACTGATACGGCTGCCTTGCCGTTCCTAAGCTGATCGCAACTTAGGGAGGTGCTGACATGACCCATCCAGACCAGGTCGTCGCCCGGCTTGCCGGGGCAAAGAAGGCGTATGGGAAACAGGTGGCCCTGCAGGGTTTCGACCTGGAGTTGCGTCGCGGTCAATTGCTGGCCCTGCTCGGCCCCAATGGCGCGGGCAAGACCACCGCCATCGGCCTGCTGCTTGGCCTGTTTCGCGCCGACGGCGGCACGGTGGAACTGTTCGGTCGCGATCCGCAGCGGATCGAAGCGCGCCGGAAAGTGGGCGTGATGCTGCAATCGGCCGTTCTGCAGCAGACGCTGAAGGTGGGTGAACTCATCGCACTCACCGCCAGCTATTACCCTCATCCGTATTCGGTGGCCGAGGCCGCGGGTTTCGCCGGTGTGCAGGACTTGCTCGGCCGCCGCTACGGCGCCCTCTCCGGCGGCCAGCAACGGCGCGTGCAATTTGCCATGGCCACCGTCGGCCGCCCTGAACTGCTGTTCCTGGACGAACCCACCGTCGGCATGGACCTGCAGGCGCGGCAGGCGCTGTGGGCCGCCGTGCGACAGCAGGTGGCCAATGGCGTCTCGGTGGTGCTTACCACGCATTACCTGGAAGAAGCCGAGGCCCTGGCCGACCGCGTTTGCGTGATGGCGCGCGGGCGCGCCATCAGCGAGGGCTCGGTCGATGAGCTTCGCGCCACCGTCGACCGCAAGCGCATCCGCTGCATCACCACGCTCGACTGGGCCACCCTCGCCAACTGGGAGCACGTACAGGAAGTGCGCGAGGAGAACGGACGCCTGGTGGTAGTGACCACCAACGCCGAGGTCGTGGTCCGCCGCATGCTCGCCGACGACGCGACGCTTTCGGAACTGGAAGTCCAGCGCGGCGGCCTTGCCGACGCGTTTACTGAACTCACCCGCGAACCCGGCGATACGCCGGACGCATCGATCAAGGAGGCTGCGTGATGAATGCGATCCCGATGCCGGCCCTCGCGCCGGCCGATGCCGTCATGCCGCGCAGCCGTTTGGTTCGTGCCTACCTGATGGAAGCGCGCGCTGAATGCCTGCGTTACCTGCGTGCGCCCGGATTCCTGCTGCCGACGTTGCTGTTCCCGTCGGTCTTCTACCTGATGTTCGGCATTTTCCTCGGTCGCGCCAACGGAGCGGATGCCTCGCGCTTCCTGTTGGCCAGCTACGCTACGTTCGGCGTGATGGCGCCGGGCCTGTTCGGCTTCGGCGTATCGCTGGCGCTCGAACGCGACACGGGCCTGCTTACCCTCAAGCGCGCCATGCCCATGCCGCCGGGCGCGTACCTGATCGGCAAGATGGTGATGGCCTTGCTGGTGGCGGCCGTGGTGGCGTTGATCCTGCTGGCGATGGCTGGCTTCCTGGCCCACGCGGGCCTTACTTTCGAGCAGGGCGCCAGCCTCTTCGGTATCGAGGTACTGGGAGTGCTGCCGTTCTGTGCGTTGGGGCTGTTCATTGGCACCTTGATCAAGGGCCAGGGCGCTCCGGGCCTGGTAAACCTTATCTACCTGCCGATGGCTTTTCTGTCGGGACTGTGGTTCCCGCTGAACCTTCTGCCCGGGCCGATCCAGGCGATCGCCCCGATCTGGCCGGCCTATCACCTGGACCAGCTCGCCCTGTCGGCGGTGGGACTTGGCCAGGGCGCCCATGCCGTCCATGTGCTGGTGCTGGCCGCCTATACGGGAATTTTCCTCGCCCTGGCGGCGCGGCGCTTGCGCAGGAACGGGTGAAGTAACATGCACGAAGCTGGGGAATGGGAGCGCATGTCATGAACGTCGATTGGCTCAAGCCAGCGCCTGATTCGATTGCCGGACGCCATATGGGTGCGGGAAAGGTCAAGGCGTTGATGCTGATGAACCTGGTGTGGATAGGTTGGCTGTTCGGCGACCTCATCTTCTCCAACGAGACGCTCCCGGCTTCCTGGTGGTATTCCACGTTCTGCACGCTGCCATTTTTCCTGGCCTGCTACTGGCTTTGTTATTGCCGTCCCGCCCGCGAGATCGTGCGCTATGCCCTGGGCATGGCGGCGCTGGCTTTCTTGCTGTTGTGGTTCAACAATTCCGGTGCCAGCACGTACATGATTTTCTGCTGTGCGTACCTGGGTTTTGCACCGACGGCGCGACGGGCGATGGCCTATGTCCTGGTAACCGTCGCGTGTTTTTCCATTGCCACACAGCTCAAGCACTGGCCCGTGGCGGTCACCGTCACCATGTGTTTCATCGCTATCACCGTGGGCCTGGGCAATTCGTTCTATCGCCTGAACTGGCAGCGCGAAGCGGAGCTGAAGCTGTCGCACGAAGAAGTACGCCGCCTGGCGGCCACCGCCGAGCGCGAGCGCATCGGCCGCGACCTGCACGATCTGCTGGGCCATACGCTGTCGCTTATCACCTTGAAACTCGAACTCTCGCGGCGCCTGTTCGACCGTGATCCCGCAGCGGCAAGGGTGGAAGTGGAAGAGGCCGAGCGCGTGGCGCGGCATGCCCTGGCCGAGGTGCGCTCGGCGGTCACAGGCATTCGTACCACGGGTATCGCCGCCGAATTTGCTTCGTGCAAGTTGCTGCTCAACGCTTCAGGAGTGTTTTTCAGTTACACCAGCGAGGTCGGCGACTTGCCGCCGAACGTGGAGGCGGCGCTGGCGTTGATCCTGCGCGAGGCGGTCACCAACGTCCATCGCCATGCTGGCGCCTCGCGTGCGGACGCCAGCCTTCACGTCGAGGACGGCGTATTGAAGTTCTGCATCTCCGACAACGGACGCGGGGGCGTGGGCGATCATGGCAATGGGCTTTGCGGGATGCGCGAACGCGCCAAGGCATTGGGCGGCGTGCTTGAAATCGAGTCGCGGCGCGGCCACGGTACGCGCGTATCGCTGCGCGTGCCGATGCCTGTCGCGCGTACGGTGCCGGCGTTAAGCGTGGTGCCGTCCACGCCGGCGGCGACGCGGCAAGCTTCATGACGGCCACGGCGATGCAGTCCACGCCATGCCCGGGTCGGTTCAACGCATGGTATGCGAGCGTGTTCTCGCCACGGCCTGATTCGGTCCTCGCACAGCTCAATTCGCCGTTGTACCTGCGTTGGCAGGCAGGCGTATCGGTGTTCTGGCTGATCGCACTGCTGCAGGTGCCCCTGGCCGCCAACGGCTTCGCGTGGCATTGGTTCGCACCGACATTGGCGTCGATCGCCGTGTACCTGCCGATCTACGTCATGGTCTTCATCGGGCCGCGTCGATACCTGCCCTGGATCGCCGTGGGCATGGCGGTGATCAGCATGGCGCTGGCGCCGTTCAACGGTATCGCCGAGGGCTATCTGCTTACCGCGAGTCTTACGCTTTCCTATCTTGAGCGTCCGCGCGTGTGGCTGGGCGGCACCTTGCTGCTTACGCTGCTGGCGGCGGCATGGCCGATGTTCGGTGGCGTGAAGCCTGCGCTTGAGATCGTGCTGGCCGGTGGCGTGGTTGGCGGCTTCGGCAACGTGCTTTACCTGCGCAACGTGCGCAAGGACGTGGAGCTGCGCCTGTCGCAGGTGGAAGTGCGGCGGCTGGCCACCCTGGCTGAGCGCGAACGCATTGGCCGCGACCTGCACGACCTCCTGGGCCATACCTTGTCGCTGGTGACATTGAAGTCCGAGCTGGCGCGTCGGCTGGCGATTGCCGATCCGCCGCGGGCGCAGCGTGAGATGGAGGAAGTCGAGCGCGTGTCCCGCCATGCCCTGGCCGAGGTGCGCGCCGCGGTCACCGGCATGCGCCGCGGCGACCTTGCCGCAGAGATCATTTCCGCGCGGCTGATGCTCGAGGCATCGGACGTGGCCTTCGAAGCGTCGCTTCCTGTTTCGCTTGGCCTGCCGCCCGACATCGAAGCCACGCTGGCCCTGGTGTTGCGCGAGGCGGTCACCAACATCCACCGCCACGCCAAGGCACGTAATGCGCGCGTGGTGGTCAGTCATGAACCCGGGAGATTTTGCATGCAGATCCACGACGATGGTCGAGGTGGCCTGGGTGCGCACGGCAATGGCCTGGCCGGCATGCGCGAACGCGTGCAGGGCCTGGGCGGTCTGATGCAGATCGACTCGCCGCCGCGCCGCGGCACGGCGATCGTGGTGAGCGTACCGCTGGCGGTGGCTGCGTGATCCGCGTGCTGCTGGCCGAAGACCAGGCCATGGTGCGTGGCGCGTTGACCGCGCTCTTGAACCTTGAGTCAGACATCGAAGTGCTCGGCTCCGTGGCCGATGGCGAAGCGGCCTGGCGCGAGTTGCAGCGCCTGAAGCCGGATGTGCTGGTGACCGACATCGAAATGCCCGGCCTCACCGGCCTGGAACTGGCCCAGCGCGTGCGTCGCCACGAATTGCCGATGAAGGTGGTGATCGTCACGACCTTCGCCCGGCCGGGCTTCCTGCGCCGGGCGCTCGATGCCGGTGTCGGCGGCTACCTGCTGAAGGACTCCCCTGCCGAGAAACTCGCAGAGGCCCTGCGTACGGTGCACCGCGGCGGCCGGGCGATCGACCCTGAGCTTGCGCTGGAGGCGTGGTCCGATGCCGATCCGCTCAACGACCGCGAAAGGCAGGTATTGCGCCTGGCCGGGGAAGGGCAGGCGGCCAGCGATATCGCCCAGCAACTGAACCTGTCCCATGGCACGGTACGCAACTACCTGTCCGAGGCGATCGGCAAGCTGGGCGTGGCCAACCGGATCGAGGCCTATCGCCTGGCGCGGCAAAAAGGCTGGCTCTGATCACGCGCAGGTATCGCATGGACAGGCGATAATCGCGTCCAGTCCCCGCGGTTTAGTCCTCCTTTGAAGAAATCCGATTTCGATTTCGACCTGCCCAACGCGCTGATCGCGCAATCGCCCCTGGCCGAACGCTCGGCCAGCCGGTTGCTGGTGCTCGACCGCGGCGCGGGTACGCGGCAGAACCGCCAGTTCCGGGAACTGCCCGGCATGCTCCAGCCGGGCGACCTGCTGGTCTTCAACGACACCCGCGTGTTGCCGGCCCGCCTCTTCGGCCATAAGGAATCCGGAGGCGCGGTGGAGATCCTGATCGAGCGCGTTACCGGCACGCACGAGGCTCGGGCGCAACTGGGGGTAAGCAAGAAGCCGAAGGAAGGCGGCCGCATCGTCCTGGCCGACGGCAGCGCGGTGACCGTGCTCGGTCGCGAGGGCGAGTTCTTTCGCCTACGCTTTGAGAGCCACGAACCGCTGGAGAAGATCCTGCTGCGCCTGGGGGAAATGCCCCTGCCGCCGTATATCGAGCGCAGGCCCGGGCAGGAAGACACCACCCGCTACCAGACGGTTTTCGCCCGCGAGCCCGGCGCCGTTGCGGCGCCCACCGCGGGCCTGCATTTTGATGAAGGCCTGCTGGGCCGTCTGGCCGAACGTGGCGTGGACTTCGGCTATGTCACCTTGCACGTGGGCGCCGGCACCTTCCAGCCGATGCGCGCGGAAGACATTACCGACCACGTGATGCACCGCGAATGGCTCAATGTCGGTGCCGAACTGGTGGAGAAGATCCGCCGCACCCGCGCCGCCGGGGGCCGCGTGGTCGCGGTGGGCACCACCGTGGTCCGGGCGCTGGAAAGCGCCACGGTTGAAGGTCGCCTGCATCCCTTTGCCGGCGAGACGCAGATCTTCATCTTCCCGGGCTACCGCATCACCAGCATCGACGGGCTCATCACCAATTTCCACCTGCCGCAGTCGACCCTGCTGATGCTGGTGTCCGCCCTGACCAGCCGCGAGTTCATCCTCGATGCGTACCGGTATGCCGTGCAGGAGCGTTACCGCTTCTTCTCCTATGGCGACGCCATGCTGGTCTGGCCCGGCAAGGGCGCTTAGATCCTTGGGCCGGGCCTGCGCCTGATAAACTGGGCGGATGTCCAAACTCACTTTCGATCTGCTGGCGACCGATGGCACCGCCCGGCGCGGCCGGCTGTCCTTCCCCCGCGGCACCGTTGAAACCCCGGCGTTCATGCCCGTGGGCACGTACGGCTCGGTCAAGGCGATGACCCCGCGCGACGTCCGCGAGACCGGCGCTCAGATCATCTTGGGCAATACCTTCCACCTGTTCCTGCGGCCGGGGCTCGATATCGTCGAGCGTTTCGGCGGCCTGCATCGGTTCATCGGCTGGGATGGCCCGATCCTCACCGATTCGGGCGGCTTCCAGGTGTTTTCGCTGGCCCACAAGCGAAAGATCACCGAGGAAGGCGTGACTTTTGCCTCGCCGGTGGACGGTTCGAAGGTGTTCCTGTCGCCCGAAGAATCGATGCGGATCCAGACCGTGCTCGACTCTGACATCGCGATGATCTTCGACGAGTGCACCCCATACCCGGCCACCGAGCCGGTGGCCGCAGCCTCGATGGAACTGAGCCTGCGCTGGGCGGAGCGGTCGCGCCGGGCCTTCGACGAGGCTAAAAACCCCAACGCACTGTTCGGCATCGTCCAGGGCAGCACCTTCGAAGGATTGCGCCACCGTTCGGCCCGGCGCCTGGTGGAGATCGGTTTCGACGGTTATGCCGTGGGCGGCCTGGCCGTGGGCGAGCCGGAAGCCGAGCGCAACCACACCCTGGACCTCACCTTGCCGATGCTGCCGACCGACCGGCCGCGCTACCTGATGGGCGTGGGCCGCCCCGAGGACATCGTCGAGGCGGTGCGCCGGGGCATCGACATGTTCGATTGCGTGATGCCCACGCGGAACGCCCGGAACGGCTTCCTGTTTACCGATACCGGCACGTTGCGTATCCGTAACGCGAAGTACGCAACAGATACCGGCGTGATCGAGGAAGGTTGCGACTGCCACGCCTGCGCCAACGGCTTCAGCCGGGCGTATCTGCGGCATCTGGACCGCTGCAACGAGATCCTGGGCAGCATGCTGGCCACCATGCATAACCTGCGGCACTACCAGCGCCTGATGACGGGCCTGCGCGGGGCCATCGAAGCAGGCTCCCTGGACGATTTCGTGGCCGGGTTCTATGCCCGCCGGGCAGGGTCGGCCGCCATCTAGCGGAACTGGCCGGCTGTTGCGGCGTCCAAACATCACGTTTGACTCACCCGCATGGCATAATCACCGGCCTTTTACCTGTCGGTGGCAGTTTTTCCTGTTGCCGCCGCAACTTGCGAGTACTGATGATGAATTTCCTGACTTCCGTCGTGGCCCAGGCCGCCGCTCCCGCCGCTGGCGCGGGCAGCGCGCTGGGTCTGTCCCCGCTGGTGCTGATCGTGCTGATGTTCGGCTTCATGTATTTCTTCATGATCCGTCCGCAGCAGAAGCGCCAGAAGGAGCATCGCAACCTGCTGTCGAACCTGGCCAAGGGCGATGAAGTGGTCACCAACGGCGGCATTGCCGGCCGTATCGACGAAGTCGGCGAGCAGTACCTGTCGGTCGAAGTGGCCCCCAATGTGAAGGTCAAGCTGCAGAAGGGCGCCGTGTCCCAGGTGCTGCCCAAGGGCACGCTGAAAGGCCTCTGATCCACCCGTCCAGATCCAGCCGGGGCCTGGGCCCCGGCCTACAGGGAATTGCAAGGCATGAGTGATTTTCCACGCTGGAAGTACGCGTTGGTGGTGTTGGTCCTGATCTTCGGCGTGATCTATGCGCTGCCGAACGTGTTCAAGCCTTCGCCCGCGTTGCAGATCGCGCCCAACCGCGGTCAGGTGGTCGACGATGCGCTGAAGTCGAAGGTGCAGGGCATCCTGGACCAGAACAAGCTCGCCGTGACCGACGTCCAGGTCGACCTGGTCGCCCAGCGCATGCTGATGAAATTCCCCGATGCCGAAAGCCGCGACAAGGCAGCCGATGCCGTGCGTCCGGTGCTGGGCGATGGCTACATCGTGGCGCTGAACCTTGCCTCCAACGTGCCTTCGTGGCTGGGCGCGATCCATGCCGGCGCCATGCCGCTGGGCCTGGACCTGCAAGGCGGTGTGCACTTCCTGATGGAAGTGGACCAGAACAGCGTGCAGGACAAGCTCGAAACCACCTACGCGGACGATGTCCGCAGCCTGCTGCGTGACAAGAACATCCGTTACGAGTCGGTCGCCCGCAATGGCCGTGGCGCCGGCATCGGCATCATCCTGAAGAGCGATGCCGACCGCGACGCGGCCAGCAGCGCCATCGCGCTGGACCACCCCGATCTGATCCTCGTCAACGGCAACAACACCGGCGACCGCTTCGTGCTCAACGCCACGGTGAAGCCCGACAAACTGCGCGAGCTGGCGCAGTCGACCATCCGCCAGAACCTCACCACCTTGCGCAACCGCGTCAACGCGCTGGGCGTGAGCGAGCCGTTGATCCAGCAGCAGGGCGATAACCGCATCGTGGTGGAACTGGCAGGCGTCCAGGACACCGCGGAAGCGAAGAAACTGCTCGGCGCAGTGGCAACCCTGCAGTACCGCGAGGGCCTGGCAAATCCTTCCGACCCGCGTGCGCAGGACGCCCAGCGCACCGGCAACATCCCGCCCGATGCCAACCTGGTGCTGGGCAATCACGGCGAGCCGTACCTGGTGTCGAAGAAGATCATCGTCACCGGCGATGAACTTAGCGACGCCGCCTCCGGTTTCGACCAGCAGACCGGCACGCCCAAGGTCGACGTGGTGCTTAACTCCGCCGGCGCCCGCAAGATGACCGACTTCAGCTCCGCCCACGTGGGTAAGCCGATGGCGGTGGTCTACGCCGAGCGCGTCACCGATACCAAGGTGGTCGATGGCAAGGAAGTGCGCACCGCGCGTACCTCCGAGCGTGTGATCAACTACGCCACGATCAATTCCACCCTGGGCAAGAATTTCCAGACCACCGGCCTTGCCAGTCCCACCGAGGCCAGCGACCTTGCGCTGCTGCTCAAGGGTGGCGCGCTGGCGGCCCCCACCGATATCGTCGAAGAAGGCGTGATCGGTGCGAGCCTTGGCGCCGACAACATCCAGAAGGGCGTGCAGGCGGTGCTGATCGGCCTGGGCCTGGTGCTGCTGGCGGCGGCCTTCTATTACAAGTTGTTCGGTCTGGTCGCCGACGTGGCCTTGTTCTTCAACCTGATCCTGCTTATGGCCGTGATGTCGCTGATCGGGGTCACCCTGACCATGCCGGGCATCGCCGGTATCGTGCTTACCCTGGGCATGGCGATCGACGCCAACGTGCTGATCTGCGAACGCATCCGCGAGGAACTGCGCAACGGCTCCACGCCGCTGGCCTCGATTCGCGCCGGCTACGAGAAAGCCTGGGCCACCATCCTGGACGCCAACGTCACCCATCTGCTGGCGGCGCTTGGCCTGATGACCATGGGCTCCGGTCCCATCCGCGGCTTCGGCGTCACGCTGTTCATCGGCATCCTCACGTCAATGTTCACCTCCGTCACGGTGACCCACGCGATCACTGCCCTGATCCACGGCGGCCGCAAGCTCAAGACGCTGTCGGTCTAAGGGGAGACACACATGGAAATCTTCAACCACAATTCGAACTTCAACTTCCTGGGCCTGCGCAAGTTCACGGTAGGCCTGGGAGTAGTGCTGGTCATCGCGTCCGTCATCCTGGTCGCCGTGCGCGGCTTCAACTACGGCCTGGACTTCACCGGCGGACTTTCCGTGCAGGTGGCCTATAGCAGCCCCGTGGAAGTATCCGATGTTCGCCAGGCATTGGTGAACGCGCACTTCGACGATGCGGTGGTGGTGCCGGTGGGCGGTGCCAACGGCCTGCAGATCAAGCTGCCCATCCGCGTGGTGGACGAAGCCGGTGCGAACCTCCCGGCCGACAAGCGCGCGGACAAGGTGCGCGATGAGATCCTGGCGGCGCTGAAAGCCTCGCGCCCCGATGCCACGGTGAAGGATCGCTCCTTCGTCGGTGCCCAGGTGGGCGAGGAACTGCGCAACGACGGTTACATCGCGATGATCTTCGTCATCATCGGCATCATGGGCTACCTGTGGATCCGCTTCGAACGGCGCTTCGCCATCGCTGCGCTCGCCACCGAAGTACACGACGTGCTGCTTACCCTGGGCATCTTCGCGCTCACCCGGCGCGAGTTCGACCTCACCGTGCTCGCCTCGGTGCTGGCGGTGGTGGGTTATTCGATCAACGACAAGGTGGTGGTGTTCGACCGCGTCCGCGAGCTGTTCCGGGCCAGCCGCAATGCTACCCCGGAAGAAGTGCTCAACCGTTCGATCAACAGCACGCTGTCCAGAACCATCATCACCTCCCTGTTCACCGGCATCACCATGGCGGCGCTGTACTTCATCGGCGGCCCGGTCGTCCACGGCTTTGCCATCACCATGCTGATCGGCATCGTGGTGGGTACGCTGTCGTCGATCTTCATTGCCAGCCCCATCCTGCTGTGGCTTGGGGTTTCCAAGAAAGACCTCATGCCCGTCACCAAGGACAATCCGGAGCTCGCCCGCCGGCCTTGAGCGTAAGTACCAGGGCGGTGCGGGTGTTCAAGCGATCGGCACCTCGTGCCGATAACGCGCATACCGGCCGCTTTGCCTATGGCGGAAGGCTGGCATTGCATGGCTGCGGGAAGCGGCGTTATAACTGAGCCCAACGGGCCGCTTTGAAGGCAGATCATGAGACGGCGCATCGTTGGAAATTACGCAGTGCAAATCCGCTGCAACGAAGTATCGGCGGGGTGCTTCAAAAGCGCCTATATCGTCGAGCGCCTGCCTGCGGCAGGCAAAAAGTACTTCGTGATGATTTCCCTGCTGGAAACTTTCGACGATCGCGAAGTGGCCATTGAGCGGGCCATGGCCCGCGGCTTCAACCACGCCCAGTGGCTGAATTCGTCGCTCGAGCGCATCGCCGCCGAGGACTGACCCCGGGCGTGCCGCAGCGCACAAGCGCAGCCTCAACTTTTCATGCCTGGAGCCGATAAGCCGTGGGTAGCGACCCAAGGGCAGGGCTCATGTTTGTCATCATCGGAACCATCGTCGTCATGATCAGCGTGCTGGGCGGGTATCTGCTCTCGCACGGCAATCTGATGGCGCTGTGGCAACCCTACGAGTTCCTGATCATTTTTGGCGGCGCCATCGGCGCCTTCATCGTGGCCAATCCACCGTCGGTGGTGAAGGGTTCCCTGCGTGGCCTGACGGGCCTGTTCAAGGGTCCTGCCTACGGCAAGCAAGACTACATCGACCTGTTGTCCATGCTGTACGACCTTTTCAGCGCCATGCGCAAGGAAGGCCTGTTGGCGCTCGAGGCACACATCGAAGATCCCGCCAGCAGTCCGATTTTTTCGGCGTATCCCCGGCTGATCCGCGAGCATCACCTGATCGATTTCACCACCGACTGCCTGCGCCTGATCGTTGGCGGAAACATGAATCCGCACGAGCTCGAAGCCCTGCTGGACGTGGAGCTGGAAACCCACCATGCCCAGGCCGAGGCGCCGGGCCTGGCGGTGGCCAAGGTGGCCGACGCCCTGCCGGGCTTCGGTATCGTCGCCGCGGTGCTGGGTATCGTCACCACCATGTCGCAGCTGGGCGGCGATACCTCCCGCATCGGTGAGCACATCGCCGGCGCGCTGGTGGGGACATTCCTTGGCATCCTGCTCAGCTATGGTTTCGTTGGGCCGCTCGCCGCGGCCATGGAGGCTCGCGCACAGGAAGACGGCAAGGCCTTCGAGTGCGTGAAGGTGGCTTTGCTGTCTAGCCTGCGCGGCTACAACCCGATGGTCGCGGTGGAGTTCGGACGCAAGACGCTGTCCTCGCTGACCCGACCGACGTTCGTCAATCTTGAAGGCCACCTCAAGGGCGCACGCTGATGTCCGAGCCTGAGATCATCATCGTCAGGCGACGGAAGAAGGCACGGCACGGCCACCACGGCGGTGCCTGGAAGGTCGCCTATGCCGACTTCGTCACCGCGATGATGGCCTTCTTCCTGGTCATGTGGATCATGGGCGTGGGCACGCGCGAGCAGAAGGCGGCGATCAGCGACTACTTCAAGAATCCGTCGATGACGCCCGGCAGTTCCATGTCCGCGACGCCGGGCAGCATGGGCCCGGGCGGCGCCAGCAACAGCATGATCAAGCTTGGCGGAGCCATGGACATCAACCATGGCCAGGGCAAGGACTACCGCCAGGCGCCCCCGGGCAAGCAGGCGCCCGGCGATGAAACCAAGTTTGCCAAGGAGCTCGACAAGGCCCGCCTGGATGCCCTGCGCAAGGATTTGAATGCAGCGCTCGAACGCAGCCAGGCGCTGGCGCCGTTCAAGGACCAGCTACTGCTGGACATCACCTCCGAAGGCCTGCGCATCCAGATCATCGACAAGCAGAACCGGGCCATGTTCGATACCGGCAGCGCCACGCTCAAGCCCTATACCGTGCAGATCCTCCACGAACTGGCGGGCTTCGTCGACCAGGTGCCCAACCGCATCAGCATCTCCGGCCATACCGACGCCACGCCGTACTCAGGCACCGATGGCACGGCTCATTACGGCAACTGGGAGCTCTCGGCCGATCGCGCCAATGCCGCGCGCCGCGCCCTGCTGGACGGCGGCATGCCAGTGGAGAAGGTGACGCGCGTGGTGGGCCTGGCCGAGGCCGTGCCCTTCGACAAGGCCGATCCAACCAGCCCGAAGAACCGCCGCATCAGCATCGTGGTCATGACCGAGGCTGCCGCCCAGGCCGCTGCAGAGCCCGAGATGGCCCAGGCTCTGGGTCCGGCCGAGCCCGCTGCCCTCCCGATGGCTGCGGCTGCGGTGGCGGCTACGCAACCGGGCAACGCCATGGCATTGACCACACCCCCCGCTCCGAAGCTGCCGCACCCGCCTTCGTCGGGTCCCGGCGCGGGCATGCCCTAGCAACGGGTACGCCAGGCCCCGGGGGTATTTCCTGTCCGAAGGAAAAAATCAGGTGCTGGCTCGCCCGCGTTCAGTTACATTCGAATCCAGCACCCTTTCGCAGGACACAAGGCACGTGGAACCCTCGCGCAAGCGCGTCCTCGTCATTGAAGACAACAGCATCCTGGCCGTGGCGCTGGAGGAAACCCTCCTGCACCTGGGGCACGCCATTGCGGGCACGGCGCAGAGCCTGGACGAGGGTGTCAGGCTGGCACGCGACGCCGACATGGACTTCGCCGTGGTCGACGTGGACCTGCATGGGCGCGATGCCTTCCCCATCGTCGACGTGTTGCACGAGCGCGGCATTCGTTTCGTGCTGGCCACCGGCCTGCCGCACGATGAAATTCCCGCGCCGTACGACAAGTCGGTGATCGTCAGCAAGCCCTACGACATGCGCGAGCTGGAACGGGCAATCATTTCGGCCGGCTAAGCGGCTCGCAAGGCATCGTGCAAGGCAGCGTCCAGATCCGCACCGGCGAACGGCTTGTGCAGAACCTTCACCCCGGCGAACGACGGATCCACTCCGGGCGAGCCGTAACCGGTGGCGAAGATGAAGGGGATGCGCCGTTGGCGCAGCACGTCGGCCACCGCGAAGGAGCGCTCGCCGGCCAGGTTCACATCCAGCATGGCCACATCCAGTTCCAGCGAACTTGCAAGCTCCAGGGCCACCGGCAGGTTGGGTGCCACGCCGACGATGTCATAGCCGCGATCGCGGAGCATGTCCTCGATCATCATGCCAACCATGGGCTCGTCCTCGACGATGAGGACTCGACATCCCTGCAAGGAATTAGCCATCTATTCGGATCCCGCCACCGGCTTCCCTCCGCCGCTTGGGCATTACGATGGGCGAGTGCATGTGCAGGGGATGTGGATACTTTTCATCGCAGGAATTCATCCAGCGCGGCCAGTTGCGCCGGCGTGCCCACATTGGCCCAGCGCCCGTCGAAACGCTCACCGCTGGCCTGACCCGCGGCCATGGCCTGGCGATAGAGCGGTCCGAGCTTGAAAGTGCCGGGCGACTGGCCTTCGACCAGCGCAGGCCGGTAGATGCCGATGTTGCCGAAGGTCAGCCGCTCGCCCGGGCCTGCCTCGTGCAGGCGGTCGCCATCGAGGAAGAAGTCGCCGCCTGCATGCCAGTCGGGATTGGGCACCATCACCAGGTGCACCAGTCCCTTCGGTTCGGCGGGCAGCTGGGCATAGTCATGGTCGGTGTTGATGTCGGCGCTTAGCGCCACGAAGGGTTCAGGCCCAAGCAGCGGCAGCGCGCGCAGCATGCCGCCGCCGGTTTCCAGCGGCTCGGGGCCTTCATAGGAATAACGGATGCGTACGCCCCAGCGATCACCGCTGCCCAGGAGCGGCTCGAACCGGTCGGCCAGGTGCGAGGTGTTGATCACCACGTAGCGGATGCCGGCGGCGGCGAGTTTTTCCAGGTGCCACACGATCAACGGCTTGCCCCCTGCCATGAGCAGTGGCTTGGGCGTGTGGTCGGTCAGCGGACGCATGCGTTCACCACGTCCGGCAGCCAGGATCAGTGCGTGCCTCATGGACGCGGATGGGTGAGGTCCACCCCTTCGGTATGCGTGGCCAGGAACGCGGCGAAGCCTTCCAGTTCGTGGTGGCGGCGCGCTACCTTCATCACGTAGTTGAGTACCAGTGGAAGATCGGCCAGATACGAAGCCTTGCCGTCGCGGTACATCAGCCGGCAGAAGATGCCCAGCACCTTGATGTGTCGCTGCAGTCCCGCGAAATCGAACCAGCGCATGAAGGTGTCGGTGTCTACGTCGTCGCCGATCACGTGCGCGTGCAGCAGGCGCAGGCGATGGCTTTCCACCCAACCAGCCACGCGTTCATCGTCCCAGGCGATGTAGCAATCGCGCAGCAGCGAGGCCAGGTCGTAGGTGACCGGGCCCGTCATCGCACCCTGGAAATCGATGATGCCCGGGTTGCGGCCGGGGCAGACCAGCAAGTTTCTGCTGTGGAAGTCGCGGTGCATGAAACCCCGCGGCTGGGCGGCGATGTTCGCCAGCACCACGGTGAAGGCGAGCTCCAGTTCGTCCCAGCCATCGCAGCCCAACGCCACCCCGAGGTGGCGGGTCAGGAACCAGGTGGGCATCAGTTCCATTTCCATCGTCTGCCAGGCGCGGTCGAACGCAGGCAGCCCGGCGGGATCGACGTACCGTTGCATACGCAAAAGCGCATCCAATGCATCGCCATACAGTGCGTCGACGGTATCGGCGTTCAATTCCGGAAGGTAGGTGCGGTTGCCAAGGTCCTCGATCAGCAGCAGGCCGGCGTTGGCGTCGGCGGCGATCACGGCCGGTACGTGCAAACCGGCGCCGGCCAGCCGTTGGCCGATCTCAAGCCACGGACGCGGGTCTTCGCGGTCGGGCGGCGAGTCCATCACGATCACCGATCCTTCGGATGTGTGCCCACGCCAGTAGCTGCGGAAGCTTGCATCGGCGGACGCGGGCGCAAGCGTAAGGGCAGGTTCCTTCGTGGCCGCACGGGCCCAGGCAAGCCGGGCGGCGGCGCGATCGTCGTGGGGGTCCATGGCATGACCGAAAGGGTGATGCCCGTAAGCTTAGCGTCTGACCGGCGGTGGTCGCCAATACAACTGGCTATTGGATCTTGTTGCGCTGCAACGTGTGTGATATCGATGCAGACTGGGCCATCCCGGGGCGAGGAAATGAATATGGCGACACCTGAAATGGCCATGACCCGGCGCGACCTGCTGCGCATGATCGGGATAACCGCCGGGAGCGCGGTGATGTACCAGGCCATGGCGGGCATGGGGGCAATCAAGACACCGCCCAAACGCGCAGCCACGAAGCTCGAGGGCAGCGTGCACGGCAGCTCGGTGCTGATACTGGGTGCGGGCCTGGCCGGCCTGGTGGCCGCCTATGAGCTGCGCAAGGCCGGTTACAAGGTGCAGGTACTCGAGTACAACGCCCGCGCCGGAGGCCGCAACTGGACCTTGCGTGGCGGCGATAGCTACACCGAACTCGGCGGCGAGACGCAGCATTGCCAGTTCGACCAGGGGCAGTATTTCAATCCCGGTCCATGGCGCATTCCCTACCACCACACAGCGCTCCTGGGGTACTGCCGCGAACTTGGCGTGCAGCTGGAGCCCTTCGTCCAGGTCAACTACAACGCCCTGGTGCAGGCTACCGGCTACTTCGACGGCAAGCCGCAGCGCTTCCGTTCGGTGAAGTCCGACTACCACGGCCACGTGGCGGAACTGTTGGCCAAGGCCACCAGCCAGGGCAACCTGGACAAGGAAGTAAGCAAGGAAGACAAGGAAATCCTGCTTGAATCGCTGCGTTATTGGGGTGGCCTCGACAAGGACTTCCGTTACACGATGGGCCCGCAATCGGGCGATCGCCGCGGTTATGCCAAGGAGGCCGGTGGCGGCCTGAATGCCAAGCCTGAATATTCCCAGCCTATGCAATTGCACGACCTGCTCGCTTCCAACGTGTGGCAGAACCTGATCGTCGACGGTGCCTACGAATACCAGACCTCGCTGATGCAGCCGGTAGGCGGCATGGACATGATCGGCAAGGCCTTCGTGCGGGAAGTGGGGCAGGCGATCCGTTACAACGCGAAGGTCACCAACATCGAGCAGGATGACCACGGGGTCACGGTCACCTACCAAGACACCTTGAAGCCCGGCGCCCCGCAGGTGGCCAAGGCCGACTGGTGCCTTTGCACCATCCCGCTCTCCATCCTCAGCCAGATCCCGATCCAGGTCGGCGCGCCGATGGCGGCTGCAATTTCCGCGGTCCCCTACCTCGCCAGCTCCAAGGTCGGCCTGCAGTTCAAGCGCCGGTTCTGGGAGGAAGACGAGTACATCTACGGTGGCATCAGCTACACCGATTCGCCGCTGGGCATCGTTTCGTACCCCAGCCACGGCTTCGGCGGCTCGAAGGGCGTGCTGCTGGGTTCCTATACCTTCGGCACGCAGGCATTCGAATGGACGGCCTTATCGGCCGCCGAGCGTGTGCGCAAAGCGGTCCAATACGGCCAGCAGCTGCACCCGGCCTATAGCCGGGAGTTTGAAAACGGCATGGCCGTGGGCTGGCAACGTGCGCCATTCACCCTGGGCTGCTTCGGCCTTTGGTCGGACGAGGCTCGCCAGGAGCACTACGACAACCTGTGCCAGGTGGACGGACGCATCGCGCTGGCGGGCGAGCACGCTTCGTATCTTCCGGCCTGGCAGGAAGGTGCGGTGCTTTCCTCACTGGATGCCATCGAGCGCCTGCATGCGCGCGTGCGCGACGGGAGCCACGCATGAAGAAGATGATCTTCATTTTCCTTGCGGGGGTAGCCGGCGTTGCCCATGCCCAGGTGCAGGGCCTGACTCCGTCGACGGGGGCGACCCAGGATCCGGCCTTCATCGACATGCGGCATCCGGAGGCCGTCACTGGCGAAGCGATCTTCACCCACATCTGCCAGGGCTGCCACATGCCGCAGGGGCAGGGCGCGCAGGGCGCCGGTGCGTATCCGGCGCTGGCCCACGACGGCAAGCTTGCCAGCAGCGCCTATCCCATCGTGATGCTGCTCAACGGCCGCGGCGCCATGCCGGCGATCGGCCAGGGACTGACAGACGACCAGGTGGCCGGCGTGGTCAACTACATCCGCACCCATTTCGGCAACGACTACCACGACGACGTCACGGCCGCGCAGGTCAAGGCGATGCGTCCTACTCCCAAGGAACCCACGCCATGATGCGCAAGCTCATTCCCGGAATCATCGCCCTTGTCCTTTGTACACAGGCCGCCGCCGTGGACGTTACCCGCCATCCCATTCCCAACAGCAAGTTCCCGATCAGCGCGGCGGTGGAAGTGCCCGCCGGTTCCACCCTGGTGTTCCTGAGCGGCGTGGTACCCACCGCTATCGATGCCAAGGCCGCCAAGGACAGCGTCGCCGCCTACGGCGATACCAAGGCGCAAACGGTATCGGTGCTGAAGTCGATCCAGGCGCAGCTGGCCGGCATGCACCTGAAGATGGGCGACATCGTGAAGATGCAGGTGTTCCTGGCCGGCGATCCGGCCAAGGGCGGCAAGATGGATTTCCCAGGCTTCATGGAAGGCTATACGCAATTCTTCGGTACGCCTGACCAACCCCTGCTGCCTTCGCGTTCGGCGATGCAGGTGGCGTCCCTGGCCAACCCCGGTTTCCTCGTCGAGATCGAAGTTACCGCTGTCAGGCCGTAGCGTTGTTGCTTCCTGCATAACTATCGCGGTGATCGCCATCGTCATGCACCTGGCATGACGATGGCGATCACCGACCGCTACAGGTTGTACGCGCGCTCTTCGTGCAGGGCCAGGTCCAGGCCCACCTGCTCGGCCTCGGCATCCACCCGCAGTCCCATGGTGATATCCACCAGCTTCAGCAATACGTAACTGCACACCGCGGTGTAGGCCACGGTAAAGCCCACGCCCTTGCACTGGATCCACAGCTGGTGGCCGATATCGGTCACCGTGCCGAAGCCGCCCATCGCCGGCGCAGCGAACAAACCGGTAAGGATCGCGCCGATGATGCCGGCCACTGCGTGCACGCCGAACACATCGAGCGAATCGTCGTACTTGAGTACGTGCTTCAGGCGGGTGGCGGCAAAGAAACAGACTACGCCCGCCAACAGGCCAAGGATGAGTGCGCCCCCGGGGCCCGCGGTACCTGCCGCTGGCGTGATGGCTACAAGCCCCGCCACCGCGCCCGAAGCGATGCCGAGCACGCTGGGCCGCTTGTGGATCGCCCACTCCACCGCCATCCAGCCGATCGCCGCGCCTGCCGTGGCGATCTGCGTCACCAGCATGGCCATGCCGGCGCTGCCGTTGGCAGCGACCGCGGAGCCCGCATTGAAGCCGAACCAGCCCAGCCACAGCATGCTGGCGCCCATCAGCGTGTAGCCCAGGTTGTGCGGCGGCATCGGCGTCGTTGGGTAGCCGCGTCGCTTGCCCAGCACCAGGCACGCGACCAGGCCCGCGATGCCGGCGTTGATGTGCACCACGGTGCCGCCGGCGAAGTCCAGCACGCCAAGGTCGCCCAGCCACGAGCCCGGGCCCGACCACACCATGTGCGCGATCGGCAGGTACACCACGGTGAGCCAAAGCAGGGTGAAAACCAGCAAGGATGAGAACTTCATCCGCTCGGCGATGGCGCCGACGATCAGCGCCGGGGTGATGATGGCGAAGGTCATCTGGAACATCACGAACACGCTCTCAGGCACCGTCTGGTAGAGCGAGGCAGGCGTTACGCCCGAAAGCATCGCGTGGCCGAAGCCGCCGATGAACGAGTGGATGTTGGTGACACCCGCCTGCATGCCGGTGGTGTCGAACGCCAGGCTGTAGCCGTAGACGAACCACGCCACGGTGACCACGGCGGTGATGGCGAAACATTGCATCAGCACCGACAACAGGTTCTTCGCGCGCACCATGCCGCCGTAGAACAACGCCAGCCCCGGGATGGTCATCAGCAGCACCAGCATGGTGGCGGTGAGCATCCAGGCGGTGTCGCCGCTGTCGGCTTTGACCACGGCGGCCTGCGCGAAGGCGCTGGCCGGGGCCAGCACGAAGGGGGCGAGGAAAGCGGCTTTAGGAAAGCGCATCGGCGTCGATCTCCTGGGTGCGGATACGGACGGCCTGTTCGAGTTCCAGCACGAAGATCTTGCCGTCGCCGATCTTCCCCGTGCGCGCGGCTTTGGAAATCGCCTCGATGGCGCGCTCGAGCTGTTCCTCGGTTACCGCCAGCTCCACCTTGAGCTTGGGCAGGAAGTCCACGACGTATTCGGCGCCGCGGTAGAGCTCGGTGTGGCCGTGCTGGCGGCCGAAGCCCTTGACCTCGGTGACGGTCATGCCCTGGACCCCGACCTCGGCCAGGGCCTCGCGGACGTCGTCGAGGGTGAACGGTTTGATGACCGCGGTGATCCATTTCATGGCGTTGCCCTCGCATGGTGTCGAAACCAGGCAGAGCAGGGACCGTGCCATATGCTGCGAGTGCACAAATGCGCTATGAAACCGTGGCTTGCGTTCCAGCGCGGCTGATATGGAGCCCGGTCGAAGAGCGTGCGCGAAAGCCCTTTGCACCGTCGTGGTGCGCCGCGGCACTTGTCGCACGGGGCAGGAATCAGTACCATTTCGGTCCTGATTACGCTTCCCTGGTTCCCCGACCACATGCTCCGCGTCAGCCGGCTCACCGATTACGCCACGGTGGTGATGACCTTCATCGCCGCCCACCCGGACGACGTGTTCACCACGGCGCAGATCGCCGATGGCGCGCGCCTGGAGGCGCCCACGGTGAGCAAGCTGATGAAGCTGCTGGCCCATGCCGGGCTGGTGGCGTCGTTCCGCGGAGTCAACGGCGGTTACCGGCTGGGCCGGCCCGCCACCGAGATCACCCTGGCCGACATCGTCCAGGCGATGGAAGGCCCGATCGGCATGACCGAATGCAGCGTCGCCGGCGGCCAGTGCGAGCGCGAGGCCACCTGCGGCGTCAGCGGCAGCTGGAAGCAGGTCAGCGGCATGGTCGAGATGGCCATGCGCGGCGTCAGCCTCGCCACCATGGTGGCCCAGGTGCCGCCGGCCATCCGTGAAGCCGTCCACCCATGAACATGCATGACCTAGGACTTTCGTCCCATGACTCCTGAAACCCTCTCGCCCGTCCGTGACAACGCCGAGGTCGAGGCGGCGCTGAACCGGCGCTACGAGGCCGGCTTCGTCACCGACATTGAATCGGTCAGCCTGCCGCCGGGTTTGTCCGAGGACATCGTGCGCCAGCTTTCGGCGCTGAAGAACGAACCTGAGTGGATGACCGACTGGCGCCTGGCCGCTTACCGCCATTGGCTCACCATGCCCACGCCCGACTGGGCCAAGCTCAAGATCGATCCCATCGACTACCAGGCGTTGAGCTACTACTCCGCGCCCAAGGCGGGCCTGAAGTCGCTCGACGAAGTGGATCCGAAGCTGCTGGAAACCTACGAGAAGCTCGGCGTACCGCTGCATGAGCGCGCGCGCCTGGCAGGCGTGGCGGTGGACGCGGTGTTTGACTCGGTATCGGTGGGCACCACCTTCCGCAAGGAGCTGGCCGAGGCCGGCGTGATCTTCTGCTCGATGTCCGAAGCCATCCGCGAGCACGGCGATCTGGTGCGCCAATACCTGGGCTCGGTGGTTCCCACGGGCGATAATTATTTCGCGGCGCTGAACTCCGCCGTGTTCTCCGACGGCAGCTTCGTCTTCATCCCGAAGGGCGTGCGCTGCCCGATGGAGCTCTCCACCTATTTCCGCATCAACGCGATCAACACCGGGCAGTTCGAGCGCACGCTGATCATCTGCGAGGATGACGCCTACGTGTCGTACCTGGAAGGCTGCACCGCACCCATGCGCGACGAAAACCAGTTGCACGCCGCGGTGGTGGAGCTGGTGGCGCTCGAGCGTGCCCAGATCAAGTACTCCACCGTGCAGAACTGGTACCCGGGCGACGAAAACGGCGTCGGCGGTATCTACAACTTCGTCACCAAGCGCGGCGATTGCCGGGGCGCTGATTCGAAAATCTCCTGGACGCAGGTGGAAACAGGCTCCGCCATCACCTGGAAGTATCCCAGCTGCATCCTGCGCGGGGATCGTTCGGTGGGCGAGTTCTATTCGGTGGCGCTTACCCATCACCACCAGCAGGCCGATACCGGCACCAAGATGATCCACATCGGCAAGCAGACGAAATCCAAGATCGTCTCCAAGGGCATCAGCGCCGGCCGCGGCCAGAACAGCTACCGCGGGCTGGTGAAGATAGAGAAGGGTGCCGATGGCGCACGCAACTATACCCAGTGCGATTCGCTCCTGATCGGCAAGCGTTGCGGCGCGCACACCTTTCCTTATATGGAAGTAAAGAACCCCACGGCGATCGTCGAACACGAGGCCACCACCTCGAAGATTTCCGACGACCAGATGTTCTATTGCCGCTCGCGTGGCATCGGCGAAGAAGACGCCGTGTCGTTGATCGTCGATGGCTTCTGCAAGCAGGTGTTTCGCGAGTTGCCGATGGAATTCGCCGTCGAGGCCAAGAAATTGCTGGAAGTGTCGCTTGAAGGCGCGGTCGGCTGAACGAACATGGACAACAACATGCTGAAGATCGACAACCTCCATGCCCGCGTCGAGGGCAGGGAAATCCTCAAGGGCCTCTCGCTCACCGTCAACGCCGGTGAGGTGCACGCCATCATGGGGCCGAACGGGGCGGGCAAGTCCACCCTGGGCAATGTGCTGAGCGGGCGCGAAGGCTATGAGGTGACAGCCGGCAGCGTCATCTACAACGGCACCAACCTGCTGGACCTGGAGCCTGAAGAGCGTGCCGCCGCCGGCGTGTTCCTGGCCTTCCAGTACCCGGTGGAAATTCCCGGGGTGAACAACACGTATTTCCTGCGTGCCGCATTGAACGCCCAGCGCAAGCGCCGCGGCGAGGAAGAGCTCGACTCCATGCGCTTCCTGAAGCTGGTGCGCGAAAAGCTCAAGGTCATGCAGATCTCCGATGAACTGCTGCACCGTGCGGTGAACGAAGGGTTCTCCGGTGGCGAGAAAAAGCGCAACGAGATCTTCCAGATGGCCGTGCTCGAGCCGAAGCTCGCCATCCTTGACGAAACCGATTCGGGTCTGGACATCGATGCGTTGAAGCAGGTGGCCGGCGGCGTCAACGCGCTGCGCTCGCCCGATCGCTCCTTCATCGTGGTCACGCATTACCAGCGCCTGCTCGATTACATCGAGCCTGACTTCGTCCATGTGCTGGCCGGTGGCCGCATCGTGGAAAGCGGCGACAAGTCGCTGGCGGTGAAGCTCGAGGAACAAGGCTACGCCTGGCTTGCCGATATCCATCCTGATATCGCGCGCGCCGAGCTTGCCGGAGCCAAGGCATGAGCGAGGCGACTGCCCTGCGCACGCCGCTGGTCGAGTCGCAGATCCAGGCCGCGGCGGCACGCCCGCCGGGCGACGAGCCCGCGTGGCTCGCCCAGGCGCGCTCGGAAAACCTGGCGGCATTCACTGCCGGGGGGCTTCCGGACACACGCATCGAAGCCTGGAAGTACACGGCGCTGCGTGCGCTCGGCCAGCGCCGCATCGGCCCGGTCGACGTGGACGCGGCCCTCCGCGCCACCGTTGATAGCACGGGCTTCGTGCTACCGGGTGTCGACGGGCCGCGGCTGGTATTCGTCGATGGCGTCTTCCGCGCCGATCTCTCCACTGCGCAGGATGTCGCCGGACTCCAGGTGATGCCGCTTTCCCGCGCCCTGCGCGAGCAACCTGAATCCTTGCGTTTCGCGCTGTCGCGGCATTACCGCGAACGGGCGGATGCTTTCGCCCAGCTCAATGCGGCGCTGGGTTTCGATGGCGTGGTGGTGCGTGTGGCACCCGGTGCCAAGCTTTCGTCCCCGCTGCACATGGTGTTCGCCGGCGGCACCCAGGCCGAGGCCGGTAGCCACCTGCGCGTCGTCGTCGATGTCGGCGCCGAAGCTGCAGTCGACGTGGTCGAGCACCACGTGGCCGTGGGCGAGGCCAGCCACCTGGCAACGCTGGTCACCGATATTGCCGTGCACGACGATGCCCGCCTGGGCTGGCTGATCGTGCAGGACGCTGGCGTCGCTGCCACCCTGGTGCGCAGGACCCGCGCCCAGCTCGGCGCGCGGGCATCGGCCACGGTACATGCGCTGGAACTGGGCGGCGCCCTGGTGCGCCACGACCTGGCCTGCGACCTGGCAGGCCAAGGCGCGCACCTGGAGACCCGCGGTGTGTTCGTGATCGGCCGGCGGCAGCACGTCGATACACAACTCAGCATCCGCCACGGCGGCCGCGACACCACCTCCGACGCCCTGTGGCGCGGCGTGGCCGACGGCCGTGCGCGCGGCGTGTTCCGCGGTGCCATCGTGGTGGCCGAGGGCGCTGACGGTAGCGACGCCGCGCTCAGCAACAAGAATCTCCTGCTCTCCGCCGACGCCGAGATCGACACCAAGCCGGAGCTTGAGATCTACGCCGACGAAGTGAAGGCTGCCCATGGCGCCACCATCGGCCAGCTCGACGAGCGCGCGCTGTTCTATCTGCGGTCGCGCGGCATCGGCCTTGCGCAGGCGCGCAGCCTGCTTACCCTGGCCTTCTGCCGTGTGGCCCTGGCCGACATCAGCGATGAGCGCCTGCGTGAGCACCTGGGCGAGCTGCTGGACAAGCGCCTGCCGCGCATGGCTGACGCTTAAGGATTCCGTATGAACGCCAAGCTACACGATCCGGCTCCACCCTTCGACATCGTGCGCATCCGTGCGGACTTCCCGTTGCTCTCGCGCACGGTGCACGGCAAGCCGCTGGTGTACTTCGACAACGCCAATACCTCGCAGAAGCCGCGCAGCGTGATCGAAGCGGTGGATCGCCATTACCGCGAACACAACGCCAATGTCGCCCGCGCCGTGCACCAACTGGGCGAGGAAGCCACATCCGCCTACGAAGGCGCGCGCGACCGCCTTGCCCGCTTCATCAATGCCCCCTCGCGCGATGAGGTGATCCTTACCTCAGGCACCACGCAGTCGATCAACCTGGTGGCCTACAGCTATGCCTTGCCGCGGCTAAAGGCCGGCGATGCGATCCTCACCACGGTGATGGAACACCACGCCAACATCGTGCCCTGGCAGCTGGTGGCCGCCCGTGCGGGCGCCACGGTAAAAGCAGCGCCGATCGATGCCAATGGCGAGCTCATCGTGGAGAAATTCTTCGAGCTGCTCACCCCGGAGGTGAAGCTTGCCTGCGTCGCGCATGTCTCGAACGTGCTTGGCACGGTGAACCCGGTGCGCGAGATCGCACGCGAGTGCCGTCGCCGTGGCATTCCCCTGCTGGTGGATGGCTCCCAGGCGGCGCCGCACCGGCGCATCGACGTGCAAGGGCTGGGATGTGATTTCTATGCCATCACCGGCCACAAGATGCTGGCGCCCACGGGAACGGGCGCCCTCTGGGCCCGGCGTGAACTCCTCGAGGCCATGCCGCCGTTCTTTGGTGGTGGCGAGATGATCCGCGAGGTCCGCTTCGACGGCACCACGTTCGCCGAGCCGCCACACCGTTTCGAGGCCGGCACGCCCAATATCGCCGGTTTTGCCGGCGTGGCCGCTGCTATCGACTACCTCGAAGGCGTCGGCTTCGACGCCATCGGGACGCATGAGCAATCGCTCCTTGACCACGCCACCAGTGCCTTAAGCGAATTGCCGGGCATCCGCCTGTTCGGTACGGCGGCCGGCAAGGAGCCGGTGATCTCCTTCCTGCTGGACGGCGCGCATGCCAACGACCTGGCTACCTTGCTCGACCTGGAAGGGGTGGCGGTGCGCTCGGGGCACCATTGCGCCCATCCGTTGATGCAGTTCTTCGGCGTGCCGGCCACCCTGCGGGCTTCGCTGGCGTTCTACAACACCCACGAGGAAATCGACGCCTTCGTCGCCGCGCTGCGCAAGGTATCCAGGCTGCTGGTGGCCCCGTGAACGGCTGGATCCGAGTGGGGACGCGCAGCGAATTGCTGCCGGGTGAGTTCCGCGTGGTCTTCGACGGGGACACCCCGATCGCCGTCTACAACGTCGACGGCGACCTGCATGCCATCGAGGACACCTGTACCCATGACGGCGGGGAGCTGGCCGGGGGGCCGGTGATCGGATACGAGGTGGAGTGCATTCGCCATGGCGCGCGCTTTGACCTGCGCACCGGCGAAGTGACCTGTCCGCCGGCCTGGGAGCCGGTCGCGGTGTTCCCCGTCCGCGAAGAAGACGGCGCCATCTGGACGCGCGACGATCGCTGAAATTACGCTAGCGGCTTTGAAACGCCGAACCACACCGTTACAGGGGTCATCCATGCTCTCCCGCGAGCGCCGGCGCACATTGCTGGCCTTTGCCCTGCTGTTCGCCTGCTACCAGGCCGCCGAAGGCGTGGGCGCGCGCCTGTTCGGCAGCTTTGCCATGCAAGGCAGCCTGATGATGATCGCCGTGGCGCTGGCGTGGCCGCTTGGCCACTGGATGGGCTTTCGCGGCTGGCAGGCCTATGCGCTGGAATGGCGGCCGTTCAACCTGGCCTGGCTCGGTGGCGGCCTGGTGATGGCGCTCCTGGCCAAATACGTGGCGGCGTGCCTGGGGCTTGCCCTGGGCGTGTATCGCCCGGCACGAATCGCGTTTGAGGAAACAACGTCCATGGAACTGGCCATGGCCCTGGGCACGGCGGTGGTGTTCACGTTCATTCCATCGTTCGCCGAGGACATCCTTACCCGTGGCTTCTGGTACCGGGCTGCGCGCATTGGCTGGCGCGGTGCGTGGTTCGTGCCGTTCTCGGCCTTGATGTTCATGCTCAACCACATTTATCGCCTTGGCGATGGGTTGTCCCATTGCCTGATGCTCGCAAGCTTCGGCCTGGCCTATGCCATGGCGCTGTGGCGCAGCGGTTCGCTATGGCTGGCGGTGGGGTTGCACTGGGGATGGAACCTTGCCAATGCCTTGCTCGACCGCGTGTTGCCGGTGGAAGTGGTGAACGAGGCTGCCGCGCCCTACCTTTCCGCCGCCGTGCACCTGGCGCTGGCGGCGATGCTGCTGGCCGTGCCGAAGTTGCCGTCAGAAATGCACCAGCCACGCCAGTGACGTGGTGACCTGCGTGGCCGAACCGTAGCTGCGCACCAGCGGGCTGCGCGCGGCGTCACCCTGCAAACGGCCCACGTTGATGGCCAGCGCAAAGCCGGTCTTCTGGCTGGTGGGAATGAAGGCGTCGTATTCGATCGTGGCGCTTTCCGCGCCGGCACCCGGTTGCCAGGGCGATGTGCCGATGGCCCGCGCCTGGTCCGGCGTGACGCCGAAGAAGCGGCGCATGGCCGCGCCGTTCATGCCGTTCCACTGCACTTCGACCGAATGCTCGACATACCAGAAGCCGGGCAGGGTGACGTCGCCGTAAATGGCCGTATAAACGCCCGCTCCCTGCGTATCGTGCGACAGCTGCGCGCCCATGCTGAAGGTCTTGTCGAAACGGTATTCCAGGTAACCGCCGCCGTGGATGCGCGGCGACAACGGGGGAATCTTCCCACCAAGCTGGCCCAGCGAATCGCGCGTGCGTCCCCACAGGTAGTTGCCATAGATGCCGCCATGCCAGGCCTCGCCGTCGATCAGGTCGAGCTCCAGGCCGTCGGTGGTGGAAATGGAACCCAGGTGTGGCACGTCGATGTCGATGTAGGGCACCACCTGGCTGCGATGGTCGCTTGATCCCACCCATCCAGGCATGCGCTCGACACCCACGCCAAGGGCATAGGTGGACGTTTCCTGCGCCAGGCTTTCCGTGGCAAAAATGGCCAACGCCATGCCGGCTCCAAGCAGGCCGGCCACACTGCATTTCATAAGCATTCCATAAGAAAACAGCCGCCCCTCAGCGGTGCGGCGATCATAGTTTATAAATCGCAGGAACATGGAAAGGGGCTCGAAAGCTTGCGTACCTAGCCTTGCGTCAACCTAGTGCGCAGGAGCGCAGCGTGCTGATCACCCCGTCCACGCCGTGGACCATCCTCTGCGACTTCGATGGCACCGTCGCGGTGGAAGATGTCATCGATTCGATGTTGGTGCGCTTCGGCCGTCCCGGCTGGGAAGCACTCGAAGACGACTGGCGCGCCGGTCGCATCGGTTCGCGCGAATGCATGCAAGGCCAGGTGGGCTTGCTCGATGTCTCGCGCGACGAATTGGACGCGCACCTGGACTCCCTGGGCATCGACCACGGCTTCGCGGCTTTTGTCGAGCTAGCCCACGATTGCCGCGTGGGCCTGCGCATTGTCAGCGACGGCCTGGACTACGCCATCGCACGCATCCTGGGCCGGTACGGCCTGGGCCACCTGCCCGTGTCCGCCAACCGCCTGCAGCCTGCAGGTGCCAGGCAATGGACGCTGCAATCCCCCTCCAGCAGCGCAGACTGCGGCGCGGGCACCTGTAAATGCGCGGTGGCATCGCGCGCGGCCCTGGCTCCGGCGCGCACCCTGCTGATCGGCGATGGCGCGTCCGACTTCTGCGCCGCCGACCGCGTGGACTTCGTCTTCGCCAAGCATCGCCTGATCGAACACTGCCGTTCGGCGGGCATTCCCTATGCGCCGATCGCCAGCTTCGAGGAGGCCATCGCGCTGTTGCCCTCGCTGCTGGACGGCAGCCTTACCGACACCCATACCGCGCGTCCGCTGCACACCGAGAAATTACCCGCATGACCCTCTTCCCCAAAGACACCATCATTGCCAACGACGACGCGCAGCTGCTTGCCGACGAAGCGAAGTACTGCTCGTTCGGCGACACCGTGCACTATGTCGATCCGCCGAAGATCTTCCGCCATGCCGAGGGAAGTTTCATCTACGACAGCGCCAACGTACCCTTCCTCGACCTGCAGATGTGGTACTCGGCGGTCAACTTCGGTTACGGCAACAAGCGGCTGAACGACAAGCTGAAGGAGCAGATCGATCTGCTTCCGCAAGTGGCAAGCCAGTACCTGCATCCGACCAAGATCGAACTCGCCAGGACCATCGCGCAGGATGCGGAGAAGAAGTTCGGCCTGAAGGGGCGCTGCCATTTCAATGTGGGCGGCGCGCAGGCGGTGGAAGACTCCCTGAAAATCGTGCGCAATGCCTGCAACGGCAAGCAGCTGATGTTCGCCTTCGAAGGCGGTTACCACGGGCGCACGCTCGCTGCCTCGGCCATCACATCCAGTTATCGTTATCGCCGACGTTTCGGCCATTTCGGTGATCGGGCGATGTTCCTGCCGTTCCCGTATCCGTTCCGCCGTCCCAAGGGCATGACGCCGGAAGAGTACTCCGACCATTGCGTGCACCAGTTCGCGCGCCTGTTCGAATCCGAATACAACGGTGTGCTTGACACCAAGACCGGCCAGAGCGAATACGCTGCGTTTTATGTCGAGCCGATCCAGGGCACCGGCGGCTATGTGGTGCCGCCGATGGGCTTCTTCCAGGGCATGAAGAAGGTGCTGGACAAGCACGGCATCCTGATGGTGGTCGATGAGATCCAGATGGGTTTCTGGCGCACCGGCAAGCTGTGGTCGATCGAGCATTTCGGCGTAACGCCCGACGTGATCGTCTTCGGCAAGGCGCTCACCAACGGCCTGAACCCCCTCTCGGGCCTGTGGGCCCGCGAGGAGCTGATCAATCCAGAGATCTTCCCGCCGGGGTCCACCCATTCGACCTTCAATTCCAACCCGCTGGGCACCTCGCTGGGACTGGAAGTGATCAAGATGGGTTATGAACTCGATTACGAAACCACGGTGCCTGCCAAGGGCGCGCATTTCCTCGCCGGCCTGCGTGACCTGCAGAAGAGGCACAAGGAAATCGGCGACGTCGACGGCCTGGGCCTGGCCTTGCGCGCGGAGATCTGCACCGAGGACGGCTTCACGCCCAACAAGGCGCTGCTCGACCGCATGGTCGACATCGGGCTTGCCGGCGACCTGGATCACCAGGGCCGGAAGATCGGCCTGGTGCTGGATGTGGGTGGCTGGTACAAGAACGTGATCACCTTCGCCCCGTCGCTGGATATCAGCTTTGAGGAGATCGACCTTGCGATCTCGCTGCTCGACCAGCTGCTGACGCGCGCGAAGAAAGCCTGAAGCCAAGGCAGCCGGGGCCGGGCATGGCGTTCATCAACCAGCTCGAGCCCTGGGGCCTGTTGCGCGAGTTCAGCCTGGCGCCACCGGCGGGCTTCCGCAGCCTAACCTCCGTCGATGGCGTGCCGATGTTCGACACGCCGTTCGACCTCCTGACCACCGCCGATGACTCCATGCGTGCATCGTTGCGCCGCGTGCCGGGCTTGTCGCGCCTGTTGCGCTGGCGCACGCGTTTCGTGGGTTCCACGGTGAGTGAATACGCGCTGTTTCCGCCGGGCGCGGATCCGCTGGCGATGGCCCGCCAGCTGCGCGTTGAGCAAGGCGGCGCCCGTGCGTTGTTGATCGTCAAGGACCTTCCCGCCCAGTCGCCGTTGTTATCGGCGGAGGAGAACGCCTGGACCGCGGCCTTCGCCCAGGCTTGCATGGCTGAAGGATTCGTCCTGCTCGACGGCCAGGCGCTGGCGTGGGTACCGATCGACTTCGCCGACGAAGACGCTTACCTGGCGCGGTTGTCGGCGTCGCGGCGAAAAAACATCCGCCGCAAGCTGCGCAGCCGCGCGGACCTGGACATCCAGGCCGTGGCGACCGGGCCGGCGCTGGCGGTGCCCGCGCAACTGGATGAGATGATCGCGCTGTACGAAAACGTCTATGCGCAGAGCGAGATCCACTTCGACCGCCTGCAACCGGCCTACCTGCGGGGACTCTTCACCGATGCCGACAGCGGCGGCACGGTGTTCCTCTACCGCCATGCCGGACGCCTGATCGGCTGGAACCTCTGTTACGAGTATCGCGGCCGCCTGGTCGACAAATACATTGGCCTGGCTTACCCGGAAGCACGCACGCATAACCTTTATGCGGTGAGCTGGATGCACAATCTTGCCCATGCGCGCGAGCGCGGATTGTCGGCGTACGTTGCCGGCTGGACGGACGCCGAGGTGAAGGCATCGCTGGGCGCACGGTTTACCCCGACGCGACACGCGGTGTTCGCGCGCAACCGCCTGCTGCGTGCCGTACTGCGCCGCATGGCCGGCCGTTTCGAAGCCGAGGCCGCCTCGTGATCGCCAGCGCACCGGTGGTGCTGGACCTGGACGGCTCGCTCGGCAGCTTACCGGCGCGATTGGTGTTGCCCCTGCGCGAATGGGAGGAATCCCTGCGCTTTGCCGCTACTTGGCGCGCCATGCGGCGTTTCGGCGCCGCGCTCGACGCCATGCTTCCCGAGCGGCACGGCACGGTGTTCATGGGTAGCGGCGACTTCCATCACTTGTCGCTGCCCCTGATCGAACGTCGCGGCCGGGAAGGGCGTTTCCAGGTGGTGGTGCTGGACAATCATCCGGACAACATGCGTTTTGCCTGGGGCGTGCATTGCGGCTCGTGGGTGCGGCGCGTGGCGGCGCTGGAACAAGTAAGCCACGTGCATGTGCTGGGCATCACCTCCAGCGACATAGGAGCGCGGCATGCCTGGGAGAACTACCTGGCGCCGTTGCGCCGCGGCAAGCTCACTTACTGGAGCCTCGGGGTTGATGTTTCCTGGGCCAGGCGCCTGGGGCTGGCCGCGCGCTTCCGGCCGTTCGCCACGCCCGATGAACTGGTCGATGCCTTCGGCCGCGAGTACGCGCAGGAACCGACGTACCTGTCGATCGACAAGGACGTGTTCGCCCCCGGCGTCGCCCGGACCAACTGGGACCAGGGCGTGTTTTGCGAAGACCACGCGCTGGCGGTGATCAAGGCCTTGCAAGGGAATCTGGTGGGAAGCGATGTTACCGGTGAGATTTCCGCCTATCGTTACCGCAACCCGGTCAAACGCTGGCTGAGTGCACTGGACGACCAGCCGCTCGTCGGCGGGGCGGAACTGGCTGGCTGGCAGTCCGGGCAGCACGCATTGAACCTTCGGCTGCTCGAAGCCCTGCGCGCCTAGGGCCGTGCCCGCGCCACGCGCTCGAGCACGCGGCAGATCGATTCGAACGTCACATCATCCAGCCACGGGCTGTTGCTGATGGTCATGCTGCGCGCGGCGAAATCGCGCGCGTTGGGCACGTCGCCGGGAATCGGTCCCAGCGCCGGGTAGTCGGCCATGGCGTGGATGAACAGGCGGCTGACGCCTTGGCCCCCTGTCCACAGGGCATCCATCGCCAGGTCGCGGGTGGCACGGTCACACAGGCGCAGCAGGAAATACGGCCAGGTGCCGTGCTGGCCCGGGCCATCGCCGAACACGTGCACGCCGTGGATCGCGCGTAGCCGCGGCAGGCGGCGCGCAGCGCGGTGGTTGCCGGCGGCAAGGAAGGCGGGCAGGCGGCCGATCGCGGCACTGCCCACGCCATTGCGCCAACGACCCACGCGATGGAAGGGCAGGCCATCGGGCATGTCGTCGCCCACCGCCTGCACCAGTTCGCCACGGGCCAGGGCGCGACGTAAGGGATCGCCATAGGCGCGGCGCAACCCGTGCGGATGGTACAGCGCGGCATAGCCGAGCAGTTCGGCGCTGCGCCGCAGCTCCCAGTCCAGGCGCCATGGCTGCTGTACATCGCCCATTGCCCGGCGGACGTCCGGACGGCGGCTTACCAGCAGGCCGCCTTCGAAAATCGAAAGGCCTTTGCCGGCGGCAAGGCTGAAGAATCCCACGTCCCCCTGCATGCCCACGCTGTCATCGCCCACGCGTGCACCCAGGGCCTGCGCTGCGTCCTCGACGACGAAGGCTCCGGCGTTGCCGGCGATGTGCGAGATGGTGGCCACGTCCACGACGCGTCCGGCCAGGTGGGTGGGCAACACCGCCAGCGTGCGTTCGTTGCACGTGGCTTCCAGCTGCCGCGGATCGAAGCCGAAGCCGCCGTGCTCGGTGTCGCAAAGCTTCGGTTCAAGGCCGGCGCGGCGCACCGCCAGGCCCACCAGCGGACAGGTGTAGCCAGGCATCACCACTTCGCGGCGCGATGGCGCCATGGCGTGCAAGGCGCGAAGCGCGATCACCAGCGCAGCTGAGCCTGAGCAGGTAAGGAGGGCATCGTCACTACCGAGGAAGCTCGCCGCGCGCTTGGCCAGGCGGGGCGGGCGTGGCAAAAGATCGCGCCAGCGCAGTGGCAGGCCCGCTGTCGGCGGGATTTCAGTCCGGCGCTGCATCGCGTTCGGCCAGCGCCAGGCAAACGATGCCGGCGATGATGGCCAGGGCGCCGGTGACGCGCCCCGGTGTCAGTGCCTCGTTGAACAACCATGCCGAAAGCAGCAATACGCTCACCACTTCAAGATGCGAGGCGGCGAACGCCGGGCCGATCGGTGCACGCTGCAGCAAGGTCATCCAGCTGAAGAACGCACCGAGGTAACCGATGATGGCGCCATAGATCCACGGATGGGAGAACACGCGCCATAGCCAGGCGATATTCGCTTCCACCGGCAGCGCATGGCTCCCGGCCATCTTGAAGGAAAGCTGCGCCAGCGTGTCGAAAGCCATGAGGCACAGGAAGCCAACCACGTAGAAGCGGCGCATCAGGTGGCTCCCACGATGGCCACGCCCAGGCTCACCAAGGCCATGCCGGTCACGCGCAGGGGCGTGAGCCGTTCGCCGAACAGCCAGCGGCCGGCCAGCATCACCACCACGATGTTGATGGAACCCAGCAAGACGCCATCGGACAGCGGTACCAGTGAAAGGAAGGCGATCCACACCAGGAACTCCACCACATAACAGGCGCCACCGAGCCACAACCAGGGACGGGCCAGCATGTACTTCCATCGCGCCAGGCCCTCACCGGCATCCGGATCACCTGCCGCGGCCTTGAATGAAAGCTGGCCTACCGTGTCCAGCGTGATGTTGGCCAGCCACAGGCCCAGCGCCAGCGTGTTCATCAGCGAACTTTAAGCCGCCGCGCGCATGGTGCCGGCGACATCACGGAAGAATGCCGCTGCCGCTTCCACCAGCACGTTGCGTTCGCGGTCAATGGTGATCATGTGGTAGCTATCGCGCAGCAGAAGCATCTTCACGCGCCCGGCGACACGGTCGCGCACCAGGTAGGCGTTACCAAGGCTCGCTATGTCGTCCTCGACGGCATGGGCTATCAGGCAGGGCGCTGTCACCCGCGGCAGGTCGCGCTCGACCTGCTTTGAGAGCACGAACATTTCGGCCAGAGCGTGCCATGGGTTGCCCGGCAAGCCGGCGGCGGCGCTGTCGCCCTGCAACATCTGCTTGCTGACCTGCGCACGCAGGCGCTCATCGCGGATGCCATAGGGAGGCTCTTCCATGAAACTGCGGTTGCGGCCAATGCCGAGCTTCTTGAACATCGGCAGCAGGAAGGAAAGCTTCGCCTTCCAGGGGATGCTCCAGCCGTCGTAGCGGAACGTGGCGCCGAACACGCCTACGCCGCTCACCAGGTCCGGCCGCTCGGCGGCAAGCTTCAGCGCCAGCAGCGCGCCCATCGAAAGGCCGGCGACGAATACGTGGTCGCATGTCTGGCGCATCCGCGTCGCGGCGGCCTCGACGCTTGCGTACCAATCCTGCCAGGTGGTGGCCAGGAGGTCGTCCTCGCTTCCGCAGTGGCCGGCCAGTTGCACGCCATGCACGGTGAAGCCGGCACGGCTCAGGCCCTTGCCGACCAGGCGCATCTCGGTGGGAGTGCCGGTCAATCCGTGGACAAGCAACACACCCGTGCGGTCGCCGGGGAAGGTGAATTCAGCTGGCGCGATCATCAATGTCAGTCCGTGGCATGGGTAGTCCAGCCATGGCAAAAGGTTGCGGCCTGGTGGTTTCAGTCACCTTTCGATGGCCACGGGAAAGACGATTTCCACCCGCAGGCCGCCGCCGCGGGCGTGGGAAAAACGCACGTTTGCCGCATGCACGTCGGCGATCCGCTCGACGATGGCAAGGCCAAGGCCAGTGCCGCCTTCGCGCGCGGAGGGCGCACGGAAAAACCGCTCGCCCAGCCGGGAGAGCCATTCGTCGGGCACGCCCGGGCCGTTGTCTTCCACGATCAGCTGCGAGCCGCCCGCCGGGTCCGCGGCCACGCCCACGGTCACCGAGCTTCCGCGTCCGGCATGGGCGATGGCGTTGTCGATCAGGTTGTCGAGCATTTCCTGGAGCATCAATGCGTCGCCGCGCACCACGCGTGGTTGGTCGCCGCCTTCGAAGCCGAGGTCCACGCCCGCGGCGATCGCATCGTGGATACGCTGGCCGACCATGCCGGGCACGGCCTTCTGCAGATCGATGTCCACCAGCGGCGTGTGGTCGCTGTTGGGCGATTGGGCGCGGGTGAGTGACAGCAGCTGGGTGGAGGCGCGCGAGGCGCGCGCGGTGAGTCGTTCGATGTGTTCGAAGGCATCGGCCATCGCCTCCGGGCTGCGGTTGGCCAGCGCCCGTTCCACGTGCATGCGAAGTCCCGCCAGCGGCGTGCGAAGCTGGTGCGCGGCGTCGGCAATGAAACGCTCCTGCAGCACGAACACGCCGCGCAGGCGGGCGAACAAGCCGTCGATGGTGCGCGTCAGCGGCAGGATCTCCACCGGCACGTCGGTCTCGCCAATCGGTCCCAGGTCGTGTTCGCGCCGCGCCAGGCGTGCGGTCAGGGGGTCCAGTACGCGCAGCCCGTGGGTCACGCCGAACCACACCAGGCACAGGATGGCCAGGATCAGCAGCGATTGCAGCGGCACGGTAAGCAGCAGGATTTCCCCCGCACGCTGGCGCCGGCCCTTGAGCGTCTCGGCGACCTGGATGGTCAGGATGTCCGAAGGATCGTCCGCGCTTGGTACGCGCATCACCGCCGCGCGCAAGGGACGGCGCCGGTGCATGGTGTCGTAGAGCCGTGGCGCCGCGCCTACCGCGGGCACGGTGGCATTGGGCGGAATGTCCTCGTTCTGGTCCAGGCGCCCGCGCTTGCTGCTGTCGATGGTGAAGAAAGTGCGTCCGTCCGGATCGAATTCCAGGAGGAAGCGCGCCTGCGGCGCGATGTCGCCGGCCAGTCCATGGCTGCTTTCCATGGTGGCGAGCGTCACCGCCGAATCGGACAGATCCTTGTCGTGGATCGAGTTCGAATAGGCCAGCGCGCCGGCATAGGTGAGCAAGGCATCTCCCACCAGCACCAGCAACACCGGTACCAGCAGGAAGGTCAGCAGCCGCCCGCGCAGGCTCGGCGTGGCGCCAGGGGCGCGGGATCGGCTGGACACGCCCTTAATGCTCGGCGGCGGTAGCTTCGGCTTCCTCGAGCAGGTAGCCCAGGCCGCGTACCGTACGCACGCTGGTACCCGAACCCTTGAGCTTGCGCCGCAGCCGGTGCAGGGCGATGTCCAGCCCGTTGTCGGTGAGATCCTGGTCCCAGTTGCAAAGCGCCTCGATCAGCTGCGCGCGGCTGGTGACACGATCGGGACGTGCGGCCAGGGCTTCGAGAAGGCCGAATTCGCGTGCAGTGAGTTCCAGCGGGCTTTCCTCCACCCAGGCCCGATGGCCCGGCAGATCCAGGCGGAGCTTGCCCATGGTCCATTCGGGTGTGCCGTTGCTGGTCCGCCGGCGCAGTTGCGCACGTACGCGGGCATCAAGCTCGGCCAGGGCGAAGGGCTTGACCAGATAGTCGTCGGCGCCGAGGTCCAGTACGCGGACGCGCTCGCGCAGGCCCTCGCGCGCCGTCACCACGATCACCGGCAACTCCGTGCCGCGGCGGCGCAGGCGCGTGAGCACATCGCTGCCGTCCAGGAGTGGCAGGCCGAGATCCAGCACGAGCAGGTCATATGTGTGGTCGCGGAGCGCGTGGTCTGCGCGTTGTCCGTCGGCGACATGGTCCACGGCGTGGCCGCCCTGGCGCAGCGAAGCGCAGATGCCTGCCGAGATTGAGCTGTCGTCTTCGGCTACGAGAATGCGCATGGTGGTTCCACCTCTTTGCTAGTGATTCTCATTTGTGTCAAAATCGTAATTTCTTGCGACGGCAGCCAGGAATGGCGGCTGTAACCCGCCCCGGGTCTGCCGGACGCGTCTATTCGACCACGAACCGACTGAAGGAACGTAGACCCGCCCATGGCCGACGCCCACGCCGACCGCAAGCGCCGCGCTTGGTGGCTGAAGCAGCTGCACACCTGGCATTGGGTCAGTTCCGCGGTTTGCCTGGCTGGCTTGCTGCTGTTCGCCATCACCGGCATCACGCTCAACCACGCCCGTAGTATCGAATCGACAGCGTCGACGGAACATCGTTCCGGAACGCTTGGCGCTGAAGCCCTGGCAGCACTTAAGGCCACAGGCGGCCGCGGTGCACTTCCCGAAGCAGTGGCGTGGGACATCCGCCGCGCGATCGGCATAAAGGTGGGGCAGGCAGTGCCTGAGTGGAGCGACGATGAGGCCTACCTGGGCCTGCCTCGGCCCGGCGGTGACGCCTGGCTCACCGTCGACCGCGCCGATGGCGCCATCACCTACGAAGCCACCGACCGCGGCTGGGTGGCCTGGGCCAACGACCTGCACAAGGGCCGCAACGCAGGCCTGGCCTGGTCGGTATTCCTGGACGTGTTCGCCGTGGCATGCCTGGTGTTCGCCGTCAGCGGCCTGCTCCTTTTGAAACTGCACGCCTCTCGCCGCGCCGCGACCTGGCCGATGGTGGGTTTTGGCCTGCTGCTGCCCTTGCTGATCGTGCTGTTCCTGATCCACTGACCAAAGGGAAATAACCGATGCACAAGTGGCTTGTCGTGTTCATCGCCATCGTGTTGCCATGGCCTGCCCTGGCTACGCAACTGGCCATCTCGGTGGCCATCCCGCCACTGAAGGTGGCCGAATACCACCGGCCCTATGTCGCCGCCTGGATCGAGGATAAGGATCACACCGTCGCTGCGAACCTGGCGGTCTGGTACGACGTGCGCAAGGCCGACAACGAAGGCACCAAATGGTTGAAGGATCTTCGCCAGTGGTGGCGACGTTCCGGCCGCGATACACCGATGCCCGTCGACGGCGTCAGTGGTGCAACGCGGCCCGCCGGCCAGCATCGGTTGAATCTTGCCTCAGGATCGCCGCCGCTGGGCAACCTGCCGCCGGGCCGTTACGAACTGGTCGTCGAGGCTGCCCGTGAAGTGGGTGGCCGCGAGGTGCTGCGCTTGCCCTTCGCCTGGCCGGTCGATCCGCGTACTCCACTATCGGTACACGGCAAGGATGAGCTTGGCCTGGTCACCCTCGACATCATTCCTTAAGGAAGCATTGCCATGAAGATGATCCATGCCGTTACGGCCCTAGCTCTTGCCATTGCCTGCGCGCTGCCGCAGGCGGCAGATGCGCACAAGATGTGGATCGTGCCTTCGGCCACGGTGCTTAGCGGCGACGATGCCTGGGTGACGGTCGATGCCGCCATCTCCAACGATCTTTACTATCCCGATCATTTCCCCGCACCGATGGACCGCATCGAGGTCACCGCGCCCGATGGCGCCGCCGTTGCGCCGGAGAACGCCGCCACCGGCAAGTTCCGCAGCACGTTCGACGTGCACCTGTCCCGGCCTGGTACGTATCGCATTGCCTTGCGCAACGATGGCGTGTTTGCCACCTACACGCTGGCCGGCGAGAAGAAGCGCTGGCGGGGCACGGCGGGTGAACTCGCCACCGCGATTCCCGCCGCGGCGACCGAGGTCAAGGTATCGGAGTCGGTATCGCGGGTGGAGAGCTTCGTCACCGCCGGCGCAACCACCCACGGCGTGTTCAAACCCACTAACCGGGGCCTGGAACTGGCGCCGGTAACACACCCGAACGATCTTGCCAGCGGCGAGAAAGCCACCTTCCGCCTGCTGCTCGATGGCAAGCCTGCATCGGGCATCAAGATGACCGCGATCGCTGGTGCCACGCGCTATCGCGACGCTGCCGGCGAGCTCAGCGCCACAACGGCAGCCGATGGCAGCTTCAGTTTTACCTGGCCCGCGGCCGGCATGTACTGGATGAGTGCTTCGGCTGAAGACAACAAGGTCTCGGTGAAGCCGGCTACGGAGCGCAGGCTGGCATACACCGCCACGCTGGAAGTGCTGCCGCAGTAATGGCGAGCTGGGTGCATCGCTTCGCGGCGTACGCGTCGTGCGCGTACCTGGTGCTGGCGTCAGCCACGGTGTCGGCGGCGCCATCCACACGCACGGGCAGTCTCAAGGGCCTGACCATGGGCACCAGCTGGACGGCGACGGTGGTGGTGCCGTCATCATCGGATCTGCCAACCCTGCAGGCAGTGGTGCAGGCAGCGCTGGACCGCGTGGATGCCCAAATGAGCACCTACAAACCCGATTCGTCGCTCAGTCGCTTCAACCGGGCACCTGCGGGTACTTGGCAGCAGCTCGAGCCTGAGTTCTTTACCGTGCTGGCCCATGCGCTGTCTGTGGCCCGCGACAGTGAAGGCGCTTACGACCCGACGGTGGGCCCGCTGGTCGACCTGTGGGGGTTCGGCCCGGTGGCGCCTTCGTCCATGCCTCCATCGTCCTCTTCCATCAATGCCGCCCGGGCGCGAGTGGGTTGGCAGCGCCTGCGCCTGGATACCGCCACGCGCCGCGCGCTACAACCCGGTGGCGTGGCGCTCGATCTTTCGGCCGTGGCCAAGGGCTTTGGCGTGGACGAAGCCGGACGCGCGCTCGAACGCGCGGGCATCGCTTCGTATCTGGTGGAAGTGGGTGGAGAACTGCGTGCCCGGGGACGCAAGGTGGATGGTTCGCCCTGGCGCGTGGGGGTGGAACGCCCGGACGCTGCAACGGCTGCCGCGAGCGCCGGCGACATCGGCGCAAGCGTGCTGCTCGAGGGCATGTCCATCGCCACCTCCGGCGATTACCGTCGTTTCCGCGCCGGACCCGAGGGACGCCAGTCGCACCATATCGATCCGGCCACCGGCCGGCCGGTGCGTGGCGACCTGGCCTCGGTCAGCATGATCGCCATCGACTGCATGCAGGCCGATGCCTGGGGCACGGCATTTTCCGTCATGGGCGTGGAGCGCTCGCTGGCCTTCGCACGCCGCCGCCACATGCCGATGCTGATCGTCGAACGCCGCGGCAATGGTTTCGTCGAACACGCTACGCCGCAGTTTATTGCATTGATCCAACCGTGACCTCTGGCCTATACCACTGGAGCCGGCGCCCAGCGCACTCTGCCTGATCAACTACGGGGAGGGGGCTGCATGCTGTGCATGGCCAAGAGTTGGGGCGGGTTACTTGCCTCAGGTTTGCTGGTTTCGACCGCTTCGTTCGCGCAATCCGCGCCATCGGTGCCGCCTGCTTCCACACCACCAACCTCCACCGCAGCGGCCACCGCGCTGCCGGCAGGCATAGGCTTCACCTCGCCGCACGCCTCCGCCGCCCTGGTGCCCAGCAGTCCCGAAGCCTGGGGCGGCGCGCGCACGGGCAAGGAGGCCACGCTGTCCGATCGCGTGGTGGGTTACACCATCGAGGCCACGCTCGATGCACCCAAGCACGCCGTGGATGCCAAGGAGAAGCTCACCTGGCGCAACCGCAGCGACCAGCCGGTCAGTGCGATCTACGTGCATCTGTACCTCAACGCCTTCGAAAGCTCTGGCAGCACGTTCATGACCGAGCGCAAGGTGATGACGGCGCAGGGTCACGCACGCGGCGTGGGCACGATCGAGAAGGGTGACTGGGGTTACATCGACCTGAAGAACGTTGCCCAGGGCGGCACTGAGCTGAAGTGGTCGTTCGTGCATCCGGACGACGGGCCGGCCACCGACCACACGGTGGCCCGCATCGACCTGGCGCAGCCGGTACCGGCGGGCGGTACGCTGGATCTGGACATCGATTTCCATAGCCAGCTGCCAAAGGTGATCGAGCGCACCGGCCATGTGGGCGACTTCAACATGGTCGGCCAGTGGTTCCCGAAGATCGGCGTGATGGAACTTGCCGGCGAGCGCGGGGCCACGGCGCCGCGCTGGAACGTGCATGAGTTCCATTTCTCCAGCGAGTTCTATGCCGACTTCGGCAGCTACGACGTCAGTGTCACTGCCCCGAAGGATTATGTGGTGGCGGCGGTGGGCGAGCAGCAGGGTGAGCCGGTAGCCAAGGGCAACGACCTCACCTGGCGTTTCAAGCAGGATGACGTGCACGACTTCGCCTTCATGGCGGCGCCGGGCTTCAAGACCATCGACGGCGAATGGGACCATCCGGGCAGCCCCCACGTGAAGGTCAAGGTGGTGTACCCGCCGGAATTCGAAGCATCCGCGCAGCCGGCGCTGAAAGCCACCGTCGATTCACTCACGTATTTTTCCGACACCCTCGGCGCGTACCCGTATCGTACGGTCACCGCGGTGATCCCGCCGTTCAATGCGGATGAAGCCGGCGGCATGGAATACCCCACGTTCTTTACCGCCGAAGGCTACGACAAGGTCGAGCCAGGCACGGGTAACGTCTTCGAGCTTGATTTCGTCACCATCCATGAGTTCGGCCACGGTTATTTCTATGGACTGCTGGCAACGAACGAGTTCGAAGAACCCATGCTGGACGAAGGCCTGAACGAGTATTGGGACCAGCGCATGCTGCGGGCGCGCAAGCAGCTGTTCATCATCGGTAATCCGCTGATGAAATGGTGGGGCATCACCAACCAGGTCAGCGGCTTTGATGTCGAGCGCATCACCGCGGGGCTTTCCTCTCCGCCCGATCCGCTGGGCCAGAACGCCTGGGATCGTTTTTCCAGCGGTAGTTACGGCACGGTGTACTCGCGCACGGCTACCGCGATGCACGACCTGGAAGAACGCCTGGGCCACGACGCCATGGAGAAGGCGTTCAAGGCGTACTACGCGCGCTGGCACTTCCGCCACCCATCGGCGGCGGACCTGCGCCAGTCCCTGATCGAGTCCACCGGCGATGCGGACACGGTGAACACCATCTTCAACCAGTACGTCTACGGGACCGGTTTCATCGACGACCGCGTCGTACGCGTCAGCTCGTCGGAAGTGCTTCCATTGGTCGGCCTTGAGCTCAAGGACGGCAAGCGCGTGGAGGTCACCGAAGAAGAGAACACCAAGCGGATCGCCGATGCGCGCAAGGCGTGGAAGGATTCACACGCCGATGCCAAGGATGATGAGGGCCCCTATCCATGGCACAGCACGGTCACCGTGGCGCGCGATGGCAATCCGGCGCCGCAGGTGCTGGAGGTGACCTTCGCCGATGGCGTGAAGCAGCGCGTGGCCTGGAACGATGAGCGGCGCTGGGCGAGGTTCGAGTTCGAACGGCCGGTGAAGGTGGTATCGGCGGAGCTCGATCCGGATCACAAGTTCAACCTGGACACCAACAAGATCAACGACAGCTACACCACCAAGACCAGTGGCGCGGCCGCGCGCCGTTGGACGTCCGACATCGGGGCCGTGTTGCAGGGAATCTACGCCATGCTGGTGACGCTATGAACGGCTTTACAGGAAGGGTCGGTTTCGGGGCCTACGCCGGGGCGGCGGTATCCGCCCTGCAGTGGCGGCTGTTGATCCTCTGGGCACTGGCGCTGCTGGTCCCCACCGCGATCGTGGCGCTGCCGGTGTTCGGCCTGCTGCATGGTCAACTGGGCCACTGGATGTACAACAGTGCCCTGGCCCAGCAGTTCAGCATGCCGGTGGTGCACGATCTGTGGGACACCTTCGCCAGCGCAAAGGGCGCATTGGCATCGTCGGGCATCGTGGCGGTGGGCCTGACCTTGCTGATCGCGCCATGGCTTACCGGCATGGCCGTGGCCAGCGGTCGCGCCGCGCGTCCGCTGTCGTTCGGCGGCCTGATCCAGGGCGGTTTCGTCGAGTACGGCCGCATGTTCCGCGTGGCGTTGTGGAGCCTGGTTCCCTATGCGGTGGCCATTGCCGTGCACATGGCCATGAGCCACTACGCGGAGAACCGCGGTGATGACGCCGTGCTTCAATCCGTGGCCGACAGTGCCGACCGCACGGCCCTGATCGTATCGCTGGTGGTCTTCGCCATCATGCAGGCCATCGTCGAATCGATGCGCGCGCAGTACGTGGCGGACCTGGGCCTGCGCTCGGCCACGCGTGCGTTCGGGCGTTCATTGCGCCAGATCGTGCGCCGGCCGTTGACCACCTTGCTGGTGTACCTGGTGATCACCGCCATTGGCCTGGGCCTGGCCGCGCTCATTGCCTATGTGCGCATCCGCACGCCGGCGCTGGGCGCGTGGAGTTTCATCCTGGCCTTCGTACTGGTGCAGGTGGGCGTGATGGCCACCGCCTGGATGCACGTTGCGCGGATCTACTCGCTGGCCATGGTGGCGCGTTCGATGGTGTTTCGCCGGCGCCGTCCTTAGCCAGCGTCAAAGGCGGGCGAGGACAACCTCGCCCGCGCCTTCGAGCAGGGCGCGTTCGCCCTCGCTCGCCAGCTGCATGAACATGCCCGCTTCAAGGCTGAAGATGTCCGCGCCCCGCTGCACCGTGGTCTGGCCGGTAATGCACAGCACGATCCAGCCGAAACCGCCGGGCAGCATCATCGATCCCGCCAGCGGGCGTGCCACCAGCATCCCCTCGGTATCGCCGCGCAACATCAGGTTGACCGCGCGCGTGGGGTTTTCCGGCAGTCGGCAATGGGGCGGCGTGCCGCCATCGAAGCGAACCACCTCCAGCCGCCGGGCTTCCACCTCCCGCTCGTCGAAGGCGAGTATCACCGGTGCATCGAGCACGGTGAACTCCCGGCGCACGCCCTGGAAATTCGAGAACGGACCTTCGACGCGGATGTCGGCAACGCTCAGCCGCCAGTTCCAGGGCGTAGCGTCGGTGGCGACTTCCGTCGTGCTGCCCCCGCCATTGCTCCAGGGGATGGATTCAAGCTCGTTGAGGTGGCGCGGGGCGGCGAAGATCATCCGGCGGCTTGCCGGCTCATTCGATGCGGGGCGTAGTAGGCGAACAGGTGCGTATGGCCGCCGAGGAATTCGATGTTGTCCACCAGCTCGGCGCCCAGGCGTTCGGCGACGTGGTCGCTGGCTTCGTTGCCGATGCGCACCAGGCTGATCACCCGCTGCACGTGCATCTGGTTGAAGGCGAACTGCAGTGCTGCCTCGCCGGCCTCCGTGGCATAGCCATGGTGGCGGAATTCGGGTTTGAGCATCCAGCCAAGCTCGAGGTCGGGCCAGCCTTCCGGACACATCAGGCCCGCGCGGCCGACGAACTGCCCGGTGTCTTTCAGTTCCATCGCCCACATGCCGCAACCGCGCAAGGTCCAGTGGCCGAGCAGCATCGCCATCGAGCGCCAGGCATTCATGCGGTCCAATGGTTGGCCATCGCCCACCCAGCGGGTGCTTTCCGGATCGGCAAGCATCGCGGCGTAGTCGTTGAAGTGCGCCTCGGTGAGCGCGGTCAGGCGCAGGCGGGCAGTTTCTAAGGTGGGAATGAGCATGAGAGTGTCGATGGATGGATCAGCCGAGCAGGCGGGCCAGGGCGTGGGTGGTTTCAGCAAGGCTCGCCGGCCAGGGCAAGCCGACAATTTTCCCACCAGTGGCGCTGTCGATAAAGGCCTCTTCCTCGCCCGGTGGCAGGAGATGGCGGTAGTCCACGGTTATCTCCGTCCCGGAGGGCAAGTTTTCAAGGGCGAAAACGAAGCCCAGGTGCCATAACCCCGTTGGCGTAAAGCTGTGATTTACAAAACATTCGTCGGGCCAGTCGGCGCTTAGCGTGTAGCGATCCTCGAACCAGCGAGCCATGGCGTGGCGCTGGGCCGCAAGTTCTTCCGACGCGTCGATTTGCCCCAGGGCATAGGTCGTATCAATAGCGTCGGGCGCCAGCATGATCCTGCCGGCTGTGACGTCCTCGTCGAGGAAAATCCCCTGTCCGGCGCCCTCGATGGACGACGGTGCCACCCGGTAACGCACGGAAATCATCGGGCCCCTCGGCTCCTTGTCGGCCTGACCGCAGGAAAAAGCCGCGGCGCGGGCGGAGTGTGGTCCCCCGCGCCGCGCCGCGCAAGCCGCCCCCCGGGTCGGCCGTCAGCCCCCCTTGGCGCTGCCTTTCTTCGATGGCGCTTCGACCTGGATGAATTCACGGTTCTTTTCCACCATGGCCTTGCCGATGCCCTTGACCGAGATGAGGTCGTCCGCGGCGCGGAACGGGCCGTGCTGCTCGCGCCATTCGACGATGGCCTGGGCACGCGCGATACCGACGCCGTCCAGCGACTGCGCAAGCGTGGCGGCGTCGGCCTTGTTGATATCCACGGAGGTGCCGGCGAATACAGCCGGGGAAAACAGCAGAAGGCTGGCAAGGATGGTGCGTTGCATCGTTGAAGGACCCATGGGCAGGCACCGGATTGGTGCGCGATCACTATGCGTGGCCGCGGCTTGTCCCGAGCAGCCGTGAAGGGCGTGCGAAAGGGTGGTCCAGAGGTCGCTTCCGGTGTGGTCCCATGCCTCGGTTACAATGACCGTCTTCTTTTTGCATGGCCTGCCTCAGTGGATACCTCGCGCATCAGTTCCTTCATCGGTGACCTGTGGGACGCCGAAATCGTCCCGCAACTGGTGCAGTACATCCGCATCCCCAACAAGTCGCCGATGTTCGACGCAAAGTGGGCCGAGCACGGCTACATGGACGACGCCGTGCGCCTGATGGAGACCTGGGCGCGCGGCAAACTTGCCGCTTTGCCGGGCGCCACGCTGGAAGTGGTGCGCCTGGAAGGCCGCACGCCGCTGATCTACATCGAGGTGCCGGGGCAGGGCGACGACACCGTCGTGCTCTACGGCCACCTGGACAAGCAGCCGGAAATGACTGGCTGGTCGGAGGGCCTTGGGCCCTGGGAGCCGGTACTGCGCGGCGATCGCCTGTACGGCCGCGGTGGCGCCGACGACGGCTACGCCATCTTCGGCTCGCTCGCCGCCTTGCTGGCGCTGCACGAGCAGGGCGTGCCGCATGCGCGTTGCGTGATCATGATCGAGGCCTGCGAGGAATCAGGCAGCTACGATCTTCCTTACTACGTCGATCACCTGGCTCCACGGATCGGCAACCCGTCGTTGGTGGTGTGCCTGGATTCCGGCTGCGGCAACTACGATCAGTTGTGGCTCACCACCAGCCTGCGTGGCATGACCGGCGGCAACCTCACCGTGCAGGTACTCGAAGAAGGCGTGCACTCAGGCGATGCCTCGGGCGTGGTGCCTTCAAGCTTCCGCATCCTGCGCCAGCTGCTCTCGCGCCTGGAAGACCAGGACACCGGCCGCATCATCCCCGATGAGCTCTACGTCGACATCCCCGAAGAGCGCCGCGAGCAAGCGCGTCGTTCGGCCGAAGTGCTGGGCAACGACATCTTCGACAAGTTCCCGTTCGTCGAAGGTATGAAACCGGTGACCGGCGACCTTACCGAGCTAGTGCTCAACCGCTCATGGCGCCCGCAGTTGGCGGTGACCGGCGCCGGTGGCCTGCCGGCGCTCGACAGCGCCGGCAACGTGCTGCGGCCCAAGACGTCGGTCAAGTTGAGCCTGCGCGTGCCGCCGACGCTTTCCGGCGCCAAGGCGGGTGCATTCCTCAAGCAGTTGCTGGAAAAAGACCCGCCCTACGGCGCACGCGTCACCTTTGCGCTGGAGAAAGACGGCAGCGGCTGGAACGCCCCGCAGCTTTCGCCATGGCTTACCGACGCGGTGTCGAAGGCATCGGAAAGCTACTTCGGCGCTCCCGCGGCCTACATGGGCGAGGGCGGCAGCATTCCCTTCATGGGCATGCTGGGCGAGAAATTCCCCAAGGCACAGTTCCTGATCACCGGCGTGCTCGGTCCGCACTCCAACGCCCATGGCCCCAACGAGTTCCTGCACATTCCCACCGGCAAGCGGGTGAGCATGGTGGTGGCGGACGTGGTGGCACGCCATTACGCCGAGGGTGCCAAGGGATGACCGATCCGGCGCCCCCGGACCTTGCCGCACGCTGGCAAGCGGTGCGCGGGCGCGTGGACCAGGCCTGCCGGGATGCCGGGCGATCGCCCGGCGAGGTGAACATCCTGCCGGTAAGCAAGACCTTCGATGCCGCCGTGGTTCGCCAGGCGGCGGCCCTGGGATTGAAGCGCTTCGGCGAGAACAAGGTGCAGGAGATCCGCGCCAAGGCCGCCGACCTTGGCGACCTTCCGCTGGAATGGGTGGTGATCGGTCACCTGCAGACCAACAAGGCGCGCGATGTCGCCAGGCTGGCCTCCGAGGTGCAGTCGCTCGATCGCATGGAGCTGGCGCACGAACTCGACCGTCGCCTGCAGGCGGAAGGGCGCGGCATCGATGTGCTGGTGCAGGTGAAGACCTCACCGGAGGAAGCGAAATCCGGCGTGTCGCCCGAAGCGCTGCCCGGGCTGCTGCACGAGCTCAATGCCTGCGCCAGCCTGCGCCTGCGTGGCCTGATGACCATGGCCATCGCCTCGGAAGACCCAGCGGCCGTCCGAGGCTGCTTCCGCCAGCTGCACCAGCTGCGCGAGGCCTGCCGCCAGTCAGGACACGACCTGGACCGGCTCTCGATGGGGATGAGCGGCGACTTCGCCCTGGCCATTGCCGAAGGCGCCACGGAAGTCCGGATCGGCAGCGCCATCTTCGGCGTCCGAAGCTGAATCGGCTTCCTTTCATCCATAAAATTAATATTGCCCGGGCTATTTGCTATATCCCTTGGCCTAGCACCGTCTCAAAGTGTGATGAATCGCAACTACTGAAAAAACTTCGTAAATGTTGTGAAGAATTAACTCGTTTCGAACATATTCACAAAAATGCTTTGGTACTTTCACTGCTCTTTCACGGTCGCGCGCCTCCCGGCGCCCTCAACAGAAGGCAGGAAAAGCCCTTGGCAGACAAGCATATACACCGCAAATTAGGGTTCGCGCTGCTGCTTTGCCTGCCTGCCGCTTCCGTCTTTGCCACCGACTCCGTTGACACCTCCCTTGCTCGTCCCGCCGCCGCGCTGATGTCCGGCCTTTCGGTGTATGCGCCCGGTCCTGCCCTCGCCCAGGCTGCTTTCGGCACTACCGATAGCGCACCGGCTGCCGCCGCGAAGGGCGATGTGAAGCCCGGCACGGTCGAAGCCCTGGCCATGCTCGATGAAGACGAAGACATGCCCGCCGAAGGCGTCGCCTTCGATTCGTCCTCGGTCACCGGCAACGATCCGCGCCACGTCCTGCTGCAGCTGGCCATGAAGCTGCGCGACATCCGCTACCGCCGCGGCGGCGACACGCCGTCCACCGGCTTCGACTGCTCCGGCTTCGTCCGTTACGTGTTCAGCCGTAGCCTGGGCCTGGATCTTCCCGCCAATTCCGGTTCACAGTTCGCCGCCGGCCTGAAGGTCGACCGTAGCGACATGAAGCCGGGCGACCTCGTCTTCTTCCGCATCCGTGGCAAGCGCGTGTCCCACGTGGGCATTTACATCGCCAACGGGCAGTTCATCCACTCGCCATCCACCGGCAAGACCGTACGCGTGGACAGCCTGCAGGAAGCTTACTGGTCGCGTCGTTTCGCCGGCGCCAAGCGCCCGGACGGCATCGCCCGCATCTGATTGAAATCCGTTGTCTTGGATGTTCCGAAACGGTCCGCTCGCGGACCGTTTTTTTTGTTGCCTTGCAGCACGCGCCTGTCGATACTTGAGGCATGAGCCTTCGCGCATTCCTGCCCATGCTTGCCCTGGCCGCCCTCGCGGGCTGCGCCACGCCTTCCACCTTTCATGGGGACCCGGCGCACCCGGCGGCGACGGCGGGCTGGGTGGATACGCGGCTCTATTTCGGCCTGGGTGACGAGGGCGGCAACACCGGCGTGGGCGAAGATGCCTGGCGCGCCTTCCTTGATACCGAAGTGACGCCGCGCTTCCCCGATGGGCTGTCGGTGCTCGACGTGTATGGGCAATGGCAGGATACGGGCGCTGCCGCGCCAGAGCGCCTGCGTTCGAAAATGCTGGTGATCGACTACCCCGACACCGCGGACAACCGGGCGAAGATCGAGGCGATCCGCAGCGCATGGAAGACCAGGACCGGCGACAAATCGGTACTTCGCGTGACCACACCCGCCCAGGTATCGTTCTGAGCGCGCCGCGCGCCTGGTTCCGTGCCGGCGACCTCAACGGGGTGCTCGGGCTGATCGTCGACAACCTGTCGATCCTGGCTTTTCTTTCCACCGCCTTGATCGTGATCTTCCAGTTTCCTGCGGATATCGTCTTCGAACGGATGTTTCCGGGTACGGCGCTGGGGGTGTTGCTGGGGAACCTGGCCTATACCGTGATGGCCCGGCGCCTGGCCGCGCGAACCGGGCGCGATGATGTCACTGCGATGCCATTGGGCCTGGACGCTCCCACCAGCATCGCCATGCCCCTGGTGGTGCTGGGGCCGGCCTACCAGGGCTACCTGCACGCGGGCATGGCTCCTCATGATGCCGGTATCGCCACGTGGCAGCTGGGCATGGCGGGCCTGGTGGTGATGGGCGTGCTCAAGTTCGTCTTGTCGTTCCCCGGCGATACCGTCCAGCGCTGGGTGCCGCGCGCGGGCCTGCTTGGCTCCATCGCGGGCATCGCGCTCATGCTGATGGGCTTCCTGCCGCTGGTGGAAATCATGAAGGTGCCGGTGGTCGGCCTGGCGGGTCTTGGCGTGGTGCTCTATGCGCTGGTGGCGCATGGGCCGATGCCCGGGCGCATGCCCGGAGTACTGGTGGCGTTCGTGGTGGGTGTGGCGCTGTATTACGGACTTGGGCCGGCGGGACTGCTCGGGACGGGTTACCAGCCGCCGGTGGCCTGGCAGTGGCAGCCCGCGCTGCCCTGGCCATCGCTGGGATTCGTCGCGGGATTGCCTGCAACCGTGCCGTACCTTCCGCTGCTGCTTCCTTTCGGCCTGCTGATGGTCGTCGGCGGCATCAACGTCAGCGAGAGTGCCCGCGCCGCGGGTGACGATTACCGCACACGGGACATCCTGCTGGTGGAGGCCCTGGCGACGCTGGTGGCAGGCATTTGCGGCGGCGTGGCGCAAACCACGCCGTACATCGGCCAGCCCGCCTACAAGGGGATGGGTGCGGGCAGCGGCTACACGCTGGTCACGGGACTGCTGGTGGGCATCGGCGGCGCCCTGGGCGTGCTCTCGGGGCTGGTGCAGTGGCTGCCGCTATGCGTGCTGGCACCGATCCTCGTGTACGTGGCGATGAGCATCAGCACCCAGGCCTTCCAGGCCACGCCGCAACGCCACTGGCCGGCGGTGGTGGTGGCGTTCTTTCCGGCCATTGCGCGCCTGCTCACGATCAAGCTGAGCGATCCGGCCTTGGTGCCCCCGGCGCATTTCGCCGAGCTTTACGCCTCGGCGGCGCACGGCTTGCCGGACCTGGCCGTGGTGACGATGCTTGGCAACGGCTTCATCATCACCTCGATGCTGTGGGCCAGCCTGGTGGTGGCGATGATCGACGGCCGGCCACGGCGGGCCGCGGCGATCGCCCTGCTCGGGTCCTTGCTTACTGCCTTCGGCGTGATCCACTCAGCCCAGCTTGCCGGCGGCGTGTACCTGCCATGGGCGCTCACCGGGGACCTGCGCGCCCTGGTCCATCCTTTCACCCTGGCCTATGTGGTGCTTGCCCTGGTGCTGGCGGGGTTGTCCTTCGTGCCCGCGCCGCCCAAGGGTTCTCGGTTACCCTAGGCCATCGCTTACGCTGGATTTGCCATGCCGTTTGACCTGCCGCCGATTACCCGCGCCCTGTTGATTGCCAATATCGCCGTTTTCCTGCTGCAGCAGCTGGCAAGCGAATTCATGGTCGTCTATTTCGCCCTGTGGCCGTTGGGTCCGGACTTGAGCGACGGTATGGTCGGGCCGGGTCTGTTTCAGATATGGCAGGTGGTGACCTACGCGTTCATGCACGGCAATGCGATGCACCTGTTGTTCAACATGCTGGCGCTTTTCATGTTTGGTGGCCAGATCGAGCGCCTGTTCGGCGAAAAGCAGTTCCTGCTGTACTACTTCGTGTGCCTGCTCACCGCGGGGCTGTGCCAACTCGCATTCATGTACTTCTTCGAGAACGGCCAGATGTTCCCGACGGTCGGTGCATCAGGGGCCATCTTCGGCCTGCTGCTGGCCTTCGGCATGATGTATCCGCACGAGAAGATCATGCTGATGCTGATCCCCATACCGATGCCCGCCTGGCTTTTCGTCACCGGCTATGCCGCGGTCGAACTTTTCTTCGGCATCACCGGCACGCAGGCAGGCGTGGCCCATTTCGCTCACCTGGGCGGCATGCTGGGCGGCTACCTGCTGATCGAATACTGGCGCGGGAAGTTTCCGATCAAGCCACGTCGGCGGTTGATGCGTTAAGACACTGTCCTTCAGCCCCAAAGATTGGGGTGCGCGAAGGACCCTCGGATAAGGACATTGCACAGCCCACGGAATGGGCCGGAGGATCGTGGATACATCGCTGTTTTTTCTCGCCACGCTATGCGTGGCGTGCGCGCTGCCGCTTGCGCTGGGTTTGCCGGTTGCCGTGAGGCTGGGTGTGGGGCAGGGCGTGGGCCGGTTGGGATTCGCCGCCGCCATCGGGATGGGGGTCATCCTGATCGCTTGCCGGGCTGTGCAGATGTGGCTCCCCATCGGCATCGCGGCGCCCTGGATGGCCGTGGGAACGGGGTTCGCCCTCACCGCATTGTGGGCGCCTGCGAAGATACGACGTAACATCTGGCGCCTTCTATGCGCGCAGCGGCGTGCCGTGGCCGCCTTCCTTGGCACGGGCATGATGATCGTCGTCCTGATCAATGTTCCGATCCTTGCCGGAGGCGCGCTTCAGTTCGAAGGATCGCGAAACGCGGACAGTTTCACCTTCACCTCCAATGCCCGCTACATGATCGGACATGCATTTTTCGGCGAGCCAGATTTCTCGCCGGACGATCCCGTCTACAGCATTTCGCGCAGCTATTTTGGTGCCGAAGCCACGCAACCGCGCCCTGCTGCCGAAGGCTACCTGGCATGGCTTTCGGCGCTTTCAGGAAAGGATCCCCTCTATCTCTATAACGCCGTGCAAGGGGCCGGATTGCTGTTGGCGGGACTGTCCGTGCTCGCCATGGTGCGGCACCGGCGACGCAATGAAGCGAAGGCATCGCCATGGGCGATGGCGATCATGGTGTTTGCATGTCCCGCGCTGGCATATGTGGCGATCAATTCCAATTTCGCCAATAACTTGAATCTTGCACCCGCCACGGCCTACGTGGCGCTGGTCCTGGTTCGCAACACGCGGGTCAGAATGGTCCTGGGTGCGTTGTTCGTTGCGAGCCTCCTGGGCGGTTACCCGGAACTCCTGGTGTTCGTGATGGCGTGTCGCGTACTTGCCATCGTTATCGAAATGCTTGCAGGAGCGACGGACTTCGTACGAAAGATCGGCACCATCGGAATGGAGTTGCTGCTTGGATGTCTCGTCGTTCCATGGGCAGCGAAGGCGGCTTTCGTCGTCTATGCCACGACGCTAGGCATTGGAGGGTCGAACGACGGTTCCCTGCATGGCGATATCGCCGAAGGCGTTCCGTTGTTCCTGTTGGCATTGGTCGCGTTTGCTCTATGCCTGAGACATCGGCGACGCATTCACACCAGTCTTCCAGATGCCCGCGCGTTGTATGCGGCGGTACTCATTGTATTTGCGGCAGCCCAGGTAGCAATGCTGATCAAGGGTTTCGACTACGGAGGGTTTCGCCTCGCGGGATACTTCGTGACCTTGCACCTTGGTGTCCTTGTAGGAAGCGCGACCCACGCGTTGGCGGCGGAAACTTCCGCGTGCTTCTACAGGATGGTCAGGTGTGGACTAGTGGTGGTCGTTGCCGTCGTCACGCTCAAGACGGGCTTGATGATCGAAAAATCATGGCGTGTTGCCAAACAGCGGCACGTGTCGGCGGACCTGATAGCGCTTGGCAAATGGCTTGACCAGAACGACGACGTGGATAGCTTTCTCATCGGCCCGACGCCGCAACCGTTCTACTACGGTATGTGGATCCGCTATCTCACTTCAGCGCCCCTGGTGTACGACTTCTCCAGGGGCGATGTGGCGGGCTATCTCTCTCCCTATCTCAAGCTGGTGCAGCGAGGCGACATTGGGAGCACCGGTTGGATCGCTGCCCCGGATGGAGAGCCTGGTAACGCCGTGCGTTGTCACCTGACAGGCGTACCACCCACCGTATCGAGGAATTTCGGACGCTGGTACGCCGGGCGGTGTATCTCAAAGCTGTAGGCGATGCCGATCAGGGTGGGTTCGGACCACTTGGTGCCGAAGAACATGATCCCCACCGGCAGACCGTGGGCGAAGCCGGACGGCACGGTGATCGACGGGTAGCCGGCGATGGCGGCGGGGGCGGAAGGGCCGCCGACGGTGGGATCGCCGCTTACTACATGGTCGCCCAGCACCAGGTCGTTGACGAAGGTCGGGCCCCAGGTGGGGGCGAGCAGGGCATCGAGCTTGTCGGCGGCGAGTGCTGCATCGATGCCTTCGGGGCCGGCCAGGCGCTTGGCGTCGGCCTGTTGCTTGAGGTACCCAGGGTCGGTGAGCGGTGGCTTGGCCTGTGCCTGTTCGAACAGTTCCTGCCCGAACCAGGGCATCTCGCGGGCGGCTTCCTTGTTATTGAAAGCGATGAGGTCGGCCAGGTCGTGGACGGCCAGACCCTTGCGCGTATCAAGATAGGCCTTGATGTCGTGCTTGAACTCGGTAAGCAGGATCGGCAACTCGTAGTTGCTCAGCTCATTCAAATGCGGAATGACCACGGGATCGACGATGGTCGCGCCTTGCTGGCGCAGCACTTCGATGGTGGCATCCAGTTCGCGGTCGGCGTTGGGTTCGATGCCGGCCAGTGCACGGACCACGCCGATGCGCTTGCCGCGCAGGGCGTTCGGGTCGAGGAATTTCGTGTAGTCGGTGGCGTGCTTGTTGGCATCCACGGTGGCCGGGTCGCGCGGGTCGCTGCCGGCGATGGCGCCGAGCACCGCGGCGGCGTCGGCCACGCTGCGCGCCATGGGACCGGCGGTGTCCTGGCTATGCGCGATGGGCACGATGCCGGCGCGGCTGACCAGCCCCAACGTGGGCTTGATACCCACGATGCCATTGGCCGAGGCCGGGCAGATGATCGAGCCGTCGGTCTCGGTACCGATAGCGACGGTGGCGAAGCCTGCCGCCACCGCGGCGCCGGAACCGGCGCTCGAGCCACAGGGATTGCGGTCCAGGGCGTAGGGACTGCGGGTAAGGCCGCCCCGGCCGCTCCAGCCGCTGGTGGCGTGGTTGGAGCGCATGTTCGCCCACTCGGACAGGTTGGTCTTGCCCAGGATCACGGCGCCGGCCTTGCGAAGCTTCGCAGCCACCGTGGAATCGGCAGGCGCCGGGGGACCGGCCAGGGCCAGGGAGCCTGCGGTGGTCTGCATGCGGTCGCCGGTGTCCAGGTTGTCCTTCAGCAGGATCGGGATGCCGGCCAGGGATCCCTTGCCGGGCTTGGTGGCGCGCGCGATGGCCAGTGCATCGGGGTTCTGTTCGAGTACGGCATTGACGCGCGGGCCGGCCTGGTCGAGCGTGGCGATGCGGGTGAGGAAAAGCTCGGTCAGCTGCGCGGGTGTGAGCTCGCCCCGGGCAAAGCGCTCCTTCAATTGTGCGATGGAGGCAAAGGCTGTGTCGTCGGGAAGCGGTGCCGGCGGGGCGGCGAGTGCGGGGAGGGTCCAGGCCATGGCCAGGAGCAGCGGCAAGACGCGACGTGTCATCGTTGGATTCCCCTATGCGGCGATCTGTCTCACGTTAGCACTACGGGCGGCGTTTACAATCTACTGAAGCCCAAGCAGTCGCTGCCACTCAAGGAAAAGCCATGAGCCGCTTGTTGTGTTGCGCTGCGATGTTGTTGGCGCTGCTCAGTACGGGCATGGCCGCGCATGCCGCGCCGACCGACGCGCCCAAGGTGCCCGACACGCTCAAGCAACGCATCGCCAGCTGCACGGCCTGCCATGGCGAGTCCGGCGAGGGCTCCGACAATGCGTTCTTCCCGCGCCTGGCGGGCAAGCCGCAAGGCTATCTGGTGCGGCAGCTGCAGGACTTCCGCAACGGCCTGCGCCACTACGCGATCATGGAATACACCGTGCGTCCGCTGGATGACGACTACCTGCGCGAGATCGCTGGTTACTTCGCCGCCCAGGACGTGCCCTACCGAACCCATCCGGTGCCCTCCATGACGGCGGCGCAGAAAGCACGTGGCGAGCAACTGGTGACGCAAGGCGACAAGGCCCGCGGCGTGCCGGCGTGCACCGCATGCCACGGCAGCAACCTAACCGGTGTGCAGCCGGACATTCCCGGGCTGATAGGCCTGCCATACGACTACCTCAGCGCCCAGCTGGGTTCCTGGCGCACCGACACGCGCCGCGCCGCCGCGCCCGATTGCATGGCCACCATCGTCAGCCATCTTTCCGATGCCGACATCAGCGCTGCCGCGGCCTACCTTGCATCGCATCCGATTCCAGATGACCCGCGCCCCCAGGCGGCGGGTTCGGTCACCATGCCGCTTCGTTGCGGCAGCGTAGGGAGCTAACACCATGCGCGCATCGAACATCGCGTTCCGCGCCGCGCTCGCCCTGGGCATGGTGTTGGCGGGGTTTGCCGTGGCCCATGCGGATCCGGCGTCGGTAGAGCGTGGCCGCTACCTCGCCACCGCCGGTGATTGCGCCTCATGCCATACCGCCCTCAACGGTGCGCCCTTTGCAGGCGGCCGCGTCGTGGGCACGCCGTTCGGCGGCATCCCCACGCCCAACATTACCTTCGATCGCGCCACTGGCATTGGCGCTTGGACAAAGGACGAGTTCTACCTTGCGATGCACGAGGGCGTATCGCGGGATGGCACCTTGCTGTACCCGGCGTTCCCGTTCACCTCGTACACCAGGATGACGCGCGCGGACGTCGACGCCGTTTACGATTTCCTGGGCACGGTGGCGAGGGTATCGCGCAAGAACGACGAGCCGCAGCTGAGCTGGCCATACAGCATGCGCTCGTTGATGAGCGCCTGGCGCCTGCTTTATTTCGACAAGGGCGAATATGTCCCCGACCCGTCGAAGTCCGCGGCATGGAACCGGGGCGCCTACCTGGTGCAGGGGCCTGGCCACTGCAACGATTGCCACACGGCGCGCAATTCGCTGGGCGCCACGGTGAGTTCACCGCGCCTGGCCGGAGGCCTGATTCCGGTGCAGGACTGGTACGCATCCGACCTCAGTATGGCCAAAGGGGGAGGCCTGGCCAACTTCCGCCAGCAGGACATCGTCGACCTTCTCAAGACCGGTCGTTCGGCACGTGGCACCGCATTTGGCCCGATGGCCGAAGTGGTGCAGATGAGCACGCAGTACCTGTCCGACGACGACCTTGCCGCCATTGCCACCTACCTGCAATCGCTGCCGCCGCGCCCCGCGCCCGATCAGGGCAACGACATCGACGCCAGTGCATCGATGGCGCGCGGGCAGAAGATCTACGCCGACAGCTGCGCCGATTGCCATGGCGTCTCAGGCACCGGTGTTGCCGGTGTCTATCCCCCGCTGGATGCCAATTCGTCGGTGGCGGAGCCGGTCGGCGTCAACGCCATCCGCATCGTGCTCTCCGGTGGATTCGCCCCGGTCACGGCCGGCAACCGCCGTCCGTATTCGATGCCGCCATTCGCCCAGAAGCTCAGCGACCAGGAGGTGGCCGACGTCACCACCTACATCCGCCGCTCGTGGGGCAACAACGCGCCACCGGTGCAGATCGACGACGTGCGCAAGTACCGTTCGACGCCTACGTATTGATTTAATGACTGAGCGCGGCCGATGCCGCGTCCGCCCAGGGTTCGATCCGCCATGAAGCGCGCGCCTGGCCCGACGGTGAAGGCAGCACGAAGCAGCGCGTAGTACCAAGCGCGATGGGCTGTTCGCCGAAGGCCACGTCGCGGCCGTAGAAGGCACGGGCTGCATTCTTGCTGGTGAAGGCCAGCACGTGTGGTGAGAAACGCTCGATCTTCAGGCGAAGCGATGCGGCGTCGAAGGCATCGCGGGGAAGTTCGTCATCGTTGCCGTGGTGGTGCTTGGCAAGGTCGGTGAGGCCGATGCCGAAGGTCGGCAGCAACAGGAATTCCTCGGGACGAAGAAGACGCGGCGTCAGGCCCACGCCGTGTACGGTGCGCCAGAACATGTTGCCGGGGTGGGCGTAATACGCCCGCTCCTGGGCCGAGCGCGTTCCCGCGGCGGTACCGCAGAACACCAGGCGCAGCCCTGGCAGCATCACGTCCGGCAAGACGTGTTCGACCGTGTCGTCAGTCATCGAGGAGAAAATCGCAGTAGCGGAAGCGCTCGTCGCGCGTGACCAGTTCCCCCTGGCGCAACGGCAGATCGTGCTCGAAAAGCGGTCCGCCAAAGCTCAAGGTGTGGAACTCACCCCTCTCGCCGCAGGGGTCGGCGCTGCCGGGCAACGACGCCAGCAGGCTTGCATCGAAGGCGTGGCCGGCGAAACGGCCGTGCAGTTGTTGCGTATCCACGCAACAAAGCCGGGCGAGGTGGCCCTCGGCGACGAAGCGATGGGCAAGTGCGGTAGTGTCTTCGCCCCACAGCGGGAAGATGCCCTCCCAGTCCAGTTGCGCAAGCTGCTTCTGGCGATACGCCCGGACATCCTCAAGGAACAGATCGCCGAAGGCGATGTGCCGAAGGCCCGGCCAGCGCGCCTGGGCCTCGTCCAGCGCCGCGGCGAAGGCAGCTTCGTAGGCATCGTTGCTCGAAGGCCATTCCAGTTCGGCCACCACGAGAGGAAGGCCCAGTGCCCGGGCCTGCGCCTGGAGGATATCCCGCCGCACGCCGTGCATGGCGATGCGCTGGAAATGTTGGTTGACGGTGGTGAGCAACCCCACCACGCGCCATGACGCATCCTCCCGCAGGCGCTGCAGGGTCATCAGGCAATCCTTGCCGCCACTCCATGACAGCAATACTTCGGTGGGGGAGGTTGGCATTCCCCCATGGTAGCGGGAATAAAAAAAGCCCGGCAATGCCGGGCTTTTTTCTGCCGCACCAGAGTTCGAATCAACCCTTGCGCGATGCCTGCTTGCGGTCGTTTTCCGTCAGGTACTTCTTGCGCAGGCGGATTTCCTTCGGAGTCACTTCCACCAGCTCATCATCCTCGATGAAATCGAGCGCCTGCTCCAGCGAGAACTTGATCGCCGGGGTGAGCTTGATGGCATCGTCCTTGCCCGAGGCGCGCATGTTGGTCAGCGGCTTGGTCTTGATGGCATTGACGGTGAGGTCGTTGTCCTTGGCGTGGATGCCGATCAGCTGGCCTTCGTATACGTTGTCGCCTTCGGCGGCGAACAGCTTGCCGCGCTCTTCCAGCGGGCCAAGTGCATAGGCCGGGGTGGCGCCGGGGGCGTTGGCGATCATCACGCCATTCAGGCGCTTGGCGATGGCGCCGGTTTCCTTCGGGCCGTAATGGTCGAACACGTGCGAGAGCAGTCCTGAGCCCTGGGTGAGGGTCTTGAACTCGTTCTGGAAGCCGATCAGGCCCCGCGCCGGGATCATGTAGTCCAGGCGCACGCGGCCCTTGCCGTCGGACTCCATGTTCTTCAGCTGGCCCTTGCGCACGCCGAGCTTCTCCATCACGCCGCCCTGGTGCTGCTCTTCGATGTCGATCACCAACTGCTCGACCGGCTCCTTCAGCTCGCCGTCGATTTCCTTGATGATCACCTCGGGACGGGACACGGCCAGTTCGTAGCCTTCGCGGCGCATGTTTTCGATCAGCACCGACAGGTGCAGTTCGCCGCGGCCGGAGACCAGGAACTTATCCGGATCGGAACCTTCTTCCACCTTCAGCGCCACGTTGTGCAGCGTCTCGCGCTCCAGGCGCTCGCGCAGCTGGCGGCTGGTGATGAACTTGCCGCCGGAGAGGTCCTTGTTGCCGGCGAACGGGGAATTGTTCACCTGGAAGGTCATGCTGATGGTCGGCTGGTCCACCGTGAGGGCCGGCAGGGCCTCGGGGGAGTCGAGGGCGCAGACGGTATCGGAAATGCCCAGTTCCTGGACGCCGGAAATGGCCACGATGTCGCCGGCCTCGGCTTCCTCCGCTTCGATGCGTTCCAGGCCCATGAAGCCGAGCACCTGCAGCACCTTGCCCTGGCGCTTCTTGCCATCCGGGCCGACGATGCTGACGGGCATGTTCTTCTTGATCTTGCCGCGCTGGATGCGGCCGATGCCGATCAGGCCGACGAAGCTGTTGTAGTCGAGCTGGCTGATGCGCATCTGGAACGGACCGTCCGGATCGACGTCCGGCTTGGACACGTGCTGCATGATCGCTTCGTACAGCGGGGTCATGTCGCCTTCGCGGGTTTCCGAATCGAGGCTGGCATAGCCGTTCAGGGCAGAGGCGTAGACGATGGGGAAGTCCAGCTGCTCATTGGTGGCGCCGAGCTTATCGAACAGGTCGAACACCTGGTCGACCACCCAGTCCGGGCGGGCGCCGGGACGATCGACCTTGTTCACCACCACGATGGGCTTGAAGCCCATGGCGAAGGCCTTGCTGGTGACGAAGCGCGTCTGCGGCATCGGGCCGTCCAGGGCATCGACCAGGATCAGCACCGAGTCGACCATCGACAGCACGCGCTCGACCTCGCCGCCGAAGTCGGCATGGCCTGGGGTGTCGACGATGTTGATGCGGTTGTCGCGCCACCTGATGGCGGTGTTCTTGGCAAGGATCGTGATGCCACGTTCCTTTTCCTGGTCGTTGGAGTCCATCGCGCGCTCGGCAAGCACGGTGCGCTCGGCGAGCGTGCCGGACTGCTTGAGCAGCTGGTCGACGAGGGTTGTCTTGCCATGGTCGACGTGGGCGACGATGGCGATATTGCGCAGTTTTTCGATGGACATGCCCGGACCCCCCGGCTCAAGGCCGGAGCACCTTTCGTGGTTAAGGAAGCCGCCTAGTATACGGCCAATCGGTGGCATCCGCATGAATCGTTAACATGGCGGCCCTATCGCGGCCACCGGGCCCACCGGCTATCGTTGCCTTCCCGTAAGCGAAGGATGGCCCATGCCGGAGGTCCGAGTCACCGATCACCGGCACGGCGACGACCTGCTCAGTGCCGGCCTGGGCCTGGCGGGCCTGGCGGGCCTGGTGCCTTCATGCCTTAATCCCTTCGACCCCACATCGAAAGAACTTCGCCGCCGCGCCATCCAGTCGAGCTGGAAAGGCATTGCCGACTTCGGCGTGCTTGGCGGCTTCGGCGAGGTCTATGGCGCGGTGCCGGATGTGCCCGGGCGTGAATTCACCACCTTCGACACCCTCGAGGGAGCACGTTTTCCGCATCGCGTGCTGCTGCAGGCGCCCGATGCCTTCGACGAGAAGGCCCGCTGCCTGGTGGTGGCGCCTTCGTCCGGGTCGCGTGGCGTCTATGGAGCGATTGCCCTGGCCGGAGGTTGGGCGCTGCCGCGTGGCTTCGCCGTGGCCTATACCGACAAGGGCACCGGGGCAGGGTATTTCGACCCCTCGGACATGAGCGGCGTGGCGCTGGACGGGCGCCGTGCGCGCATGGGCGAAGCGCCGCTGGAATTTGCCGTGGAAGGACTGGGCCCGCTCGATGGCCTGGGCGTCAAGCATGCCCACTCGCAGGACAACCCCGAGGCCGACTGGGGGCGTCACGTACTGGCGGCGGCACGCTTTGGCCTGGCGATGCTCGACCGCGCCTATCCGCAGCTCGCCCCGTTCACGCCGGCCAACACCCGGATCATCGCCACGGGCCTCTCCAACGGCGGTGGCGCGGTGCTGCGTGCCGCGGGCGACGATGCCGAAGGCGTCCTCGCCGGCGTGGTTGCCCTGGAGCCCAACATCCATATGCCCGGGCGCGGCCGGCCGCTGTACGACTACGCCACGGAAGCTGCGCTGTTGTTACCTTGCGCGCTTACCTCGCCACATTTCGCCGGTGCACCATTCGCGCAGTCGATGGGCGGCTCGCCGTTGCCATGGATCGCCCGCGGCGCCAGCCTGCGCGCGCTTGGCCTGGTCGACGGAGCCACCCCGGCGGCGCAGGCGGCCGATGCACTGGCGCGGCTGCGGGCCAACGGCTGGCGCGATGAATCGCTGGCCACGGCGGCATCATCCACATCGCTCGACCTCTGGCGCGCGTTGGGCGCGACGTACGCGTCGTCTTACCTGCGCTGCCCGCCCGATCGCATGCCCTGCGGTTTCGTTTACCGCAACACGATGCCGGCCTTGCGGCCCACCTGGTGGGCCGACGCCAGTGGCGTTCCGCCCGGCCCTGGCGTGGCCATGCCCGGCGGCACCACGCTCGGCGTGGACGTGAACCTGCCGGGCGAGCAGGGGCTTCGCGCGCTGTGGGACGGCACGTCGTCGGACGCTGCAAAGCTGCGCCGCTCGGTCGATGCCACCCGGGCGAACCTTCCCGCCGAAGGCTTGCCGGTGGTCGTGGTCCACGGCGCCGCCGACGGGCTGGTCCCGGCCACGTTCACTGCCGACCCTTACGTGGCATGGTTGCGCGCCTCGGGCCGCTCGCCGGTGTACTGGCGCGTGCCCCACGCCCAGCATTTCGATGCCTTCCTGGCCTTCCCGGATTTCGGTGATCGCCACGTGCCGCTTCTCCCATACGGTTATGCAGCGCTGGATCGACTGTGGGCTCACCTGTCCGTGGGCAGGTCCCTGCCGGAGGATGCGGTGCCGGCGGGTGCCCGGCCGCGGGGATCGGGGAAACTCACCGCCAGCCACCTGGTGCTCACGTCCGGTTGAATCGCGTGGACAGCCCCCCCACTTGGGGTCGGGTATGCTCTTGCCCCCATTGCCGCCCGCCATGCCCCGTGGCGGTCATTTCCAGGACACCGAAGGATTCCCCATGCCGATCACCGTTACCCTGCGCACGACCAAAGGCCCGATCCATATCCGCATGCACGACGACAAGACGCCGCTCACCGTGGCCAATTTCGTCAACCTGGCTCGGCGCGGCTACTACGACGGCCTGACCTTCCATCGCGTGATCAACGATTTCATGGTCCAGGGCGGTTGTCCCGAAGGCAGCGGCCGCGGTGGTCCGGGTTACCGCTTTGGCGACGAGTTCGACCCCTCCCTGCGCCACGACAAGCCGGGCGTGCTCTCCATGGCCAACGCCGGCCCAGGCACCAACGGTAGCCAGTTCTTCATCACCCACGGTGCCACGCCGTGGCTGGACGGCAAGCACAGCGTGTTCGGCGAAGTGATCTCGCCCGAGGACATGGCCGTGGTGAACCAGATCCGCCAGGACGACATCATCGAGAAGGTCGAGGTGGAGGGCGACGTCGACGCCCTGCTGGCTGCCCAGGCCTTCCAGGTGGGCGAGTGGAACAAGGTGCTCGACGACGCTGGCTGAAAAGTGCTGCCGGATGGACCCATCGAAAGCGGTGGCTAGCCGTCATCTGTCGGGTATACGCTCCCAAGGCCGGGGGGCTTTCACGGGAGAAACGAGATGGGTCTGCTCGATGAGTTGCTTGGTGGCGGCCAGGGAGCCGCGAACAATGCCGCCAACGGCGGCGGCCTAGGGTCGGCGTTAGGTGGTGGTGGTCTGATGGCCGTGGCCGCCGCCTTGCTTAGCCGGGCCGGCGGTGTCGGCGGGCTGGTCAATATGCTCCAGCAGCATGGTCTGGGTGGCGCCGTCCAATCCTGGGTGGGTACGGGTGAGAACCAGCCCGTGGCACCGGCTCAACTTTCCCAGGCCCTGCAGGGCGGAGGGCTGGGCGACCTGGTGCAGGAAGCTGCGGCCAAGATGGGCACCAGCCCCGACGACCTGATGGCGAAGCTTTCGGGCGTCTTGCCACAAGCGGTGGATCACCTCACCCCGCAGGGTCAAGTGCCTGAGCACCCGGCGGGTGGCTTTGATGCTTCGGCTTTGAGCGGGCTGGCGGGGAAGGTCTTCGGCTAGCGATAAAACCAAAAGGGGCCGCGCATGGCGCGGCCCCTTTTCCTTTACCAGGCCAACGCCCGGTCAGGCCGAGCGGCGCCGGAACATCCGCCAGATCAGCAGCAGCACGATGGCGCCGACCACCGAGGCGATGAAGCCAGCCGAATCCTCCGGTCCATACCAGCCCAGTTGCTGTCCCGCCCAGCTGGCCAGCAGGGAGCCGGCGATGCCCAGGAGGCCGGTGATGATGAAGCCACCCGGATCTTTCCCCGGCACCAGAAACTTGGCAATGATGCCCACGACAAGGCCGATCAGGAATGCCCAAAGCCAGTGCATAGCCGCTCCCCGTTGGTTGGTGTAGGCGCATCATGCACCCGGCCGGGGCGGGAAGTCTGCCACCCGTGGTAAAATTTTCAGGCTTTGCCCTTCCGTTGCCCACGACGAGTACCCGCATGCCGCAGCTTGCCCAGCGAATCGGACGCGCCAAACCCAGCGCCATCATGGTCATCGCCGAAAAGGCGAAGAAGCTCAAGGCCGAGGGCCATGACATCGTCAACTTCTCGATCGGCGTACCCAATTTCCTGCCGGGGGCGCATGTCTATGACGCCGCCCACAAGGCGCTGGACACCGATTCGGGCCAGTACGGCAGCAACCGCGGCGCGGACGCCGTGCTCGATGCCTTCCTGGGCCATATCCAGGCGCTTGGGTTCTCAGGCTATACCCGCGCCAACATCTGCACCGGCGTCGGCGCCAAGCACATCCTGTACAACCTGGCCGAGGCCCTGCTGGACGAAGGCGACGAGATCACCTTCGCCACGCCCTACTGGACCAGCTACGTCGACATCGCCGAGATCGTCGGCGCGAAGATCAACCTGCTGCCATGCCCGCCGGAGCAGAACTACAAGCTCACCCCGGCCCAGCTGGACGAAGCCCTGGCCCGCAAGCCGCGCGTGTTCCTGTTCAACAACCCGTCCAACCCGACGGGCATGGTGTACACGAAAGACGAAATCGCAGCGCTGGCCGATGTCATTGCCAACTACCCCGACACCTGGGTGATCACCGACGACATCTACAACACCATGGTGTTCGGCGATGTGGGCTACCACAACTTCATCCACGTCAGGCCGGAACTGAAAGACCGCGTGATCTTCGTCGATTCGCTGTCCAAGACCTACGGCATGCCGGGCTGGCGCGTAGGCTTCATTGCCGCTCCTGAAGTGGTGGCGCGCGCCGTCACCACGATGAACTCCAACCACATCACCAACCTGCCCGAAGTAGTGTCGGCCGCGGCCGTAGCGGCCCTTTCCGGTCCGCAGGACGTCCCACGGCAGAAAGCCCGCGAGTTCGCCGCCAAGTGCGATCGCGTGCATGCGGCGCTGGTGGCCATCCCCGGTGTGCATTGCCCGCGCCCGCAGGGTGCGTTCTATGCGTTCCCCGATATCTCCGTTGCCTTCGGCAAGAGCCACGGCAGCACCCGCATCGACAACGATGTGGAGTTCTGCGCGGCACTGCTCGATGCCAAGGGCGTTGCTTGCGTGCCTGGGTCGGCGTTCGGCGAGCCGCGCGCGCTACGCATTTCCTATTCCTGTCCCGACGATCAGCTCGACAAGGGCATGGCCCGGATCGCCGAGTTCTTTGCCGAACTTCACTGAATATTCGACTGTAGGAGTCATCCCCCATGAAAGCTCCCGTACGTGTTGCCGTGACCGGCGCTGCCGGCCAGATCGGTTATGCCCTCCTTTTCCGCATCGCCGCCGGCGACATGCTGGGTCCCGACCAGCCGGTGATCCTGCACCTGTTGGAAATCACCCCGGCGCTGCCTTCGCTGCAGGGCGTGGTGATGGAGCTCAACGACTGCGCGTTCCCGACGCTTGCAGGGGTCGTGGCCACCGATGACCTCAACGTCGCCTTCAAGGACGTCGACTATGCCCTGCTGGTGGGTGCGCGCCCGCGCGGCCCCGGCATGGAGCGCAAGGATCTGCTGGAAGCCAACGGCGCCATCTTCGGTCCGCAGGGCAAGGCCCTGAACGATCACGCCAAGCGCGATGTGCGTGTGCTGGTGGTGGGCAACCCCGCCAACACCAATGCGTTGATCGCCCAGCAGAACGCCCCGGACCTGGATCCGAAGTGCTTCACCGCCATGGTGCGCCTGGATCACAACCGCGCCCTGTCGCAGTTGGCCGAGAAGACCGGCAAGCACACCACCGACATCAAGAAGGTCACCATCTGGGGCAATCACAGCTCCACCCAGTACCCGGACCTGCACCAGACCACCGTCGGCGGCAAGCCGGCGCTCGAACAGGTCGACCAGGCCTGGTACGAAAGCGACTTCATTCCCACCGTGCAGCAGCGTGGCGCGGCCATCATCAAGGCGCGCGGCGCGTCGTCCGCGGCGTCCGCCGCCTCGGCCGCCATCGACCACATGCGTGACTGGGCACTGGGCACAGCCGATGGCGACTGGGTTTCCATGGGTATCCCGTCGGACGGCTCCTACGGTATCGAGCCGGGCGTGATCTTCGGCTACCCGGTGACGGTTAAGGGCGGCAAGTATTCGATCGTGCAGGGCTTGCCGGTCAATGCGTTCTCGCAGGGCCGCATCGATGCGACCAACAAGGAACTGCGCGAAGAGCGCGCCGGCGTGGAACACCTGTTCAAGAAGTAAAACGCTGCATGGCGACAAAAGAAGGCCGCGCATTTTTTAAGATGCGCGGCCTTTTTTCATGTCGATCCTTCGGCATCGGCCGGGCGTCCGGCCACGACACTGGCGGTGACCAGGTCGCTGCCGACGTTGACCGTGGTTCGCAGCATGTCGAGCAGTCGGTCGACGCCAAGCACGATGCCGATGCCCTCGGCGGGGATACCGAAGCTCACCAGGAGGCCTGCAATCAGCGGCAGCGAACCTCCGGGAATGCCGGCCACAGCCACGGCAGAGATAACCGCCAGGACCATCAGCACGGCTTGTTGGCCCAGCGACAGTTCAACGCCGAAGGCCTGGGCCACGAACAGCACCACGCAGCCTTCGAACAAGGCAGTGCCGCTCATGTTCATGGTGGCGCCAAGCGGCAGCACGAAGCCAGCCACGCTAGGTGGAAGTTTCAGTTCCTCGCGGGCCACGGCCAGCGATGCGGGAAGACACGCACTGCTGGAACTGGTGGAAAACGCCGTGATCAACACGGGCCGGATCTGCCGGAAGAAGCCCAGCGGCGATCGACCTGAAAAAAATTTCAGCCAGAGCGACATGGTGCCGAACAGATGCAACAGCAGGGCCGCCGCGCACCCGGCGACGAATAGCGATAGCGTGACAAGGATGTCCACACCGACCTTCACCACCACGCTGTAGATCATCGCCGGCACCGCATAGGGTGCAAGTTTCAGGGCGAAGTCGACCACGCGGGTCATGAGGGCGGCCACCGTTTCCAGGGCACCCAGCACCTGGGTGCGTGCACCGGCCACCAGCTGCGTGGCTGCCGCGCCGACCAGGATGGCGAAGACGATCAACGGCAACACGTCGCCAAGGCGGTTGCGGTCGTTGCCCACCACCGCGCCAAGCAGGTTGCGCGGCATGAACATGTCCACCAGGGTGGCGGCGTTAAGCGCTGGCTGCGCCGCGCGGGTCTGCAGCAGGCCCGCCGAGGTGCCGCTGTATTGGCGTACCAGGCTGGCGCGGGTATCGGCGTCGAGGAAATGCCCGGGCTCGAGCAGGTTCATCATCAACAGGCCCAGCAATACCGCGATGCCCATGTTGGCCACGAACAGGCCGAAGGTGCGCCCGGCCAGGGGACCTAAGCGGTCAAGCCGTCCCAACTGGGCGACCCCCGAGGCCAGCGAAGCGAATACCAGGGGCACGATGACGAAGAACAGCAGCCGCAGGAAGACCTGGCCAAAGGGGTCGAGCACTTCCGTCGCCACCCGCTGCATGAAGGTAAGCGCCGGGGGATGGAAGTGGCCCAGGGCAAGGGTGGCGAGGCCAGCAACGATGCCGGCAAGGAGGCCGACGAGGATGCGGCGGGCGAGGGGAGTGGCTTGGTTCATGGCGAAACCCTAGCGTCGCGGAGGGAACTCCGTCTTTCGGGAAATAACCTTGTTGTACTGCAGCACGAGGTGGGTACGCCGAATGCGCTAAAATCGACGTTTTCCCGGAGCAGACATGGCACAGCTTCCTTCTCCCGGCGCGCGCTTCCGCGACGCTCTTGCCGCTGAATCGCCCTTGCAGGTGATCGGCGCCATCAACGCCAACCATGCGCTGCTGGCGCACCGCGCGGGATACCGCGCCATCTACCTTTCCGGTGGTGGCGTGGCAGCGGGTTCGCTCGGCCTCCCGGACCTGGGCATCAACACGCTTGACGACGTCCTGACCGACGTCCGGCGGATCACCGACGTGTGCGACCTGCCGCTGATGGTGGATATCGACACCGGCTTCGGCCCCAGCGCATTCAATATTGCCCGTACCGTGCGCAGCCTGATCAAGGCCGGTGCCGCGGCCTGCCATATCGAGGACCAGGTAGGCGCCAAGCGCTGCGGTCATCGCCCGGGCAAGGAGATCGTCAGTGCCGGCGAGATGGCCGATCGCGTCAAGGCCGCGGCTGATGCGAAGACCGATTCCGACTTCTTCCTGATCGCCCGCACCGACGCGATCGCCGTTGATGGCGTGGACGCCGCCATCGAGCGCGCGATCGCCTGTGTCGAGGCTGGCGCCGATGGCATCTTTGCCGAGGCCGCCTACGACCTGGCAACGTACAAGCGGTTCACCGATGTGCTCAAGGTGCCGGTACTGGCCAACATCACCGAGTTCGGCAGCACGCCGCTCTTCAGCGTCGATGAACTGCGCAGTGTTGGCGTGGGCATCGTGCTGTACCCGCTCTCCGCCTTCCGCGCCATGAACAAGGCCGCCGAAAACGTCTACCAGGCGATCCGCCGCGACGGACACCAGCGCAACGTGGTGGACACCATGCAGACGCGCGAAGAACTCTATGACCGCATCGGCTACCACGACTACGAACGCCGTCTCGACGAGCTGTTCTCACGCAAATCCTGATCGTACGCCCCCTCGAAGGAACCCAAGCGCATGAGCGAACAAACCCTTCCCAAGCCCAAGAAATCGGTGGCCCTATCCGGCGTCGCCGCCGGCAACACGGCGTTGTGCACGGTCGGCCGCAGCGGCAACGACCTGCACTACCGCGGCTACGACATCCACGACCTAGCCGCCAAGGGCTGCTTCGAGGAAGTGGCGCACCTGCTGGTACATGGCGTGCTGCCCACATGGCAGGAATTGAATGCCTACAAGGCACGCCTGCGCCGCCTGCGCGGCCTGCCCGCACCAGTGAAGAGCGCCCTTGAGCTGCTGCCGGCGGCAACCCATCCGATGGACGTGCTGCGCACCGGCTGCTCGGTGCTGGGCACGGTGCTGCCGGAGAAGGACGACCACAATCGCACCGGCGCCGTCGCGATCGCCGACCGCCTGATGGCGAGCTTCGGTTCGATGCTGCTGTACTGGTTCCACTTCAGCCACAACGGCAAGCGCGTGGAAGTGGAGACCGACGACGATTCCATCGCCGGCCATTTCCTGCACGTGCTGCACGGCAAGAAGCCCAGCGAGCTGCATGCCCATGCACTGGATAAATCGCTCATCCTGTATGCCGAGCACGAATTCAACGCCAGCACCTTCGCCTCGCGCGTGATCGCCGGTACCGGTTCGGACATGTATTCGGCCATCACCGGTGGCATCGGCGCCCTGCGCGGCCCCAAGCACGGTGGCGCCAACGAAGTGGCGATGGAGATCATCGCGCGGTACCGCAATGGCGATGAAGCCGAAGCCGACATCCGCGCCCGCGTGGAGCGCAAGGAAATCATCATCGGTTTCGGCCACCCGGTGTACACGGTGTCCGATCCGCGCAACGAGATCATCAAGGAGATCGCGCGCAAGCTCTGCACCGATGGCGGCAACCCGAAGCTGTTCGAAGTTTCCGAGCGCATCGAGAAGCTGATGTGGGACCAGAAGAAGATGTTCCCCAACCTCGACTGGTACTCCGCTTCTGCCTACCACATGATGGGCGTGCCCACCGCGATGTTTACGCCGCTGTTCGTGATCTCGCGTACCTCGGGCTGGAGCGCGCACATCATCGAGCAGCGCGAGGACGGCAAGATCATCCGCCCCAGTGCGAACTACATCGGGCCGGAAGACTTAAGCTACACGCCGATCGAAAAGCGTTCCTGATAATCGGTAAGGCTCAGAGCGACGCGGCCAGCCGCGTCGCCTGGGCGATCGCTCGCTTGGCATCGAGTTCGGCGGCCACATCCGCGCCGCCGATGAGGTATACCGGCACGCCCGCTGCTGACAGGGGGTCGTGCAGCGTGCGGTTGGGTTCCTGGCCGGCGCAGATCACCACGTTGTCCACCGCCAATATCTGCGGCGTACCGTCGATCACCACATGCAGGCCTTCATCGTCGATCCTCTGGTAGGCCACGCCGCCAAGCATGCGTACCTTCTTGTGCTTCAGGGTTGCCCGGTGCACCCAGCCGGAAGTCTTGTTCAGCCGCTTGCCCGGTGTGCCTGGGCTGCGCTGCAGCAGCCATACCTCGCGATCGGGTGCCTCGGCTTTTGCCTGCCCCAGTCCGCCACGATGGGCAAGCGTTGTGTCCACGCCCCATTCACCCGTCCAGCGCGCGATATCCAAGCTTGGCGACGGGCGCGACTGCACCAGGAATTCGGCGACGTCGAATCCGATGCCGCCGGCGCCAATCACCGCTACCGTCTTGCCGACATCGGCGTTGCCTGCCAGGACGTCGACGTAGCTCAATACCTTCGGATGATCGCGGCCTTCGATGCCTGCCGCACGCGGTGTAACGCCGGTGGCAAGGATCACGGCGTCAAAGCGGCCTGCCTGTAGTGCCTCTACCGTGGCGACCTGGCCCAGCGCGAGGGTGACGCCCGTTTCACCCAGGCGATGTTCGAAATAACGAATCGTCTCGTCGAATTCTTCCTTGCCGGGAATTCGTCGGGCCATGTTGAACTGACCGCCGATCGCCGATGCGCGATCGAAGAGGGTGACCGCGTGGCCGCGTTCGGCAAGCGTGGTGGCGCAGGCCAGGCCCGCGGGGCCGGCCCCGACCACGGCGTAGCGCTTGCTCACGCTGGCCGGCCGGATCACCAATTCGGTCTCGTGGCAGGCGCGTGGATTGACCAGGCACGATGCCCGGCGATTGACGAACACGTGGTCCAGGCATGCCTGGTTGCAGGCGATGCAGGTGTTGATCGCCTGCGTGCGTCCGGCGGCGGCCTTGTTCACCCAGTCCGCGTCGGCCAGCAGCGGCCGTGCCATCGACACCATATCGGCATCACCCGCGGCCAGCACGCGTTCGGCAACATCGGGCATGTTGATGCGATTGGTGGTGACCAGCGGGATCGACACTTCGCCCTTGAGCTTGCGCGTGACCCAGGTGAACGCCGCGCGCGGCACGCTGGTGACGATGGTGGGGACGCGCGCCTCGTGCCAGCCGATGCCGGTGTTGATGATCGTGGCGCCGGCGGCTTCCACCTTCTTCGCAAGCATGACGATTTCATCCCATGATTGCGCATCGTCGACGAGGTCCAGCATCGACAGGCGGTAGATGATAATAAAGTCGCGGCCCACGGCCTGGCGGATGCGTCGGACGATCTCTACCGGCAGACGCATGCGGCGTTCGGCGTCGCCGCCCCAGGCATCGTCACGTTTATTCGTGCGTGCGGCGATGAACTGGTTGATCAGGTATCCCTCCGAGCCCATCACCTCGACGCCGTCGTAACCCGCACGCTGGGCAAGTTTCGCGCTGCGCACGAACGCGCCAATGGTGCGCTCGACGCCGCGGCTGGTAAGCGCCCGGGGCGTGAACGGGCTGATCGGGGATTTGATCTTCGATGGCGCCACGGCCAGCGGCTGGTAGGCATAGCGGCCTGCGTGGAGGATCTGCATGCAGATCTTGCCGCCTTCGGCGTGCACTGCCTGGGTGACCTTGCGGTGCCGGGCCACGTGCCAGGGCATCGACAAGGTGCCGGAGAACGGCTTCAACCATCCTTCGATGCTCGGTGCAATGCCGCCGGTGACGATCAGGCCCACGCCCCCGCGTGCACGCTCGGCAAAGAACGCGGCGAGCTTGTCGAAATCCTTCGCTTTGTCCTCAAGCCCCGTATGCATCGAACCCATCAACACGCGGTTGCGCAAGGTGGTGAAGCCGAGGTCGAGCGGGGCCAACAGATGCGGGTATTCCACGGGATAAGGCGCCGATTCAAACGATCGTTTGATGATGCACGTGAACGCATCGTGGAGCAAGCATCGCGTTACGAGAACGGCGTCGCGTTTCAAACCTTTGTCTTGTGCGCTGCACGAAATGCATACATGCCAGCCGTAAGCATCGGGTTTGGAGCGCCCGAAAATGTAGGGCACCGCGGGAGAGGGTTATCACTAAACGCTTTACACGGAGACGACATGGGTATCACGAAAAACTATTTGGGCAGGGCAATTTCCGGGATTCTCATGGTGTCGCTGGGTGGCTATGCCACCGGCGCGCATGCACAGGAGCAATCGCGTGCATTGGATAACGTAAGCATTTGGCTGGGCGGCTATTACGCCAACTCAGATACCAATATCGGCGCACACAGCAAGGATGGAATAGCTCGCGGCAACCTCAACCTGGAAGACGACCTGGATTTCCAGAAAAGAAAAGTCGCTCCCCGTGCGCGCCTGGACTTCGTCTTCGGTGAACACCAGGGTTTCACCTTCGACTACTACAACATCGACCGCGATCATTCACGCACGACTAGCAGCAGCGTGAACTACCTGGGCCACCAGTACGACGCCTCGGCCCGTCTGGAGGGCAACCTGCGCTTCAATTTCGGCAGCGCTGCCTACCGCTGGTGGTTCGGCAGCGGCGATGATGTTTTTGGCGTGGGCCTGGGTGCGGCTTATTACAAGATACGCGGCGGTGTCACAGGCTCCGCGACCCTCAACGGCGTGACAACGGCCAGCACGCACACCGGCGCGGATGCCGATGCCTGGGCGCCCAACCTCCAGCTGGGCTGGCGCCATGCCTTCAACGACCAATGGCGCATGTACATCAATGCATCGGGCGTGAGGAAGAACGGCGGCAACCTCAACGGTCATATCTACGACGCCGCCCTGGGCGTGGAATGGTTCCCCTGGAAGAACGTGGGCTTCGGCGCGGAATACGCCTATACGAAGATCCGGCTGAACGAGGAAAAGCGTGCCTACGACCTGGACCTGGACATGAAGTTCAACGGTCCGTCGGCTTACGTGCGCTTCCGCTTCTGATCGCGTAAACGCCAACGTATCGCGCAAGAACGGGCCAGCTATCCGGCCCGTTTTCTTGTCGGAAAGGAATCAGGCAGTGCGCGCTACGCTACGCCGTTGCCACAACCAGCCGCCTCCGCAGACGGCCAGTACCAGCAGGGCGTCCAGCGTCCAGGGCGCCCATGGCCGGGCATCGAACCAGGGCGATACCAGGTGGTCGTGCGTGATCATCCGCGCCGCTGTCCAGGCGATGGCTGCGGCACCGATGTAGATCACCGCGGGGAAGCGGTTGATCAGCTTCAGGATCAAGGTGGAGCCCCAGACCACCAGCGGTATGCTGATCAACAAGCCCAGGACCACCAGCAGCATGTGGCCCTTGGCCGCGCCGGCAATGGCCAGCACGTTGTCCATGCCCATCAACGCGTCGGCCACCACGATGGTACGCAATGCCGCCCAGAAGCCTGAGGCCGGCGTGATGTCCGGGTCGTGCTCGTCGTGCTTGAGGAGCTTCCAGGCGATCGGCAACAACAAGAGGCCGCCAGCGAGCATCAGGCCCGGCAGCTTCAGCAGGTAGACCACGATGCCCGTCAGCGCCACACGCACGGCCACGGCGCCGAAGGTGCCCCAGAAGATAGCCTTCTTCTGCAGGTGGGGGGGTAGGTTGCGCGCTGCCAGCGCGATCACGATGGCGTTGTCGCCGGCCAGCACCAGGTCCAGCAGGACGATGGCGAAGAGGCCGGAAAGAAAATCGGTGACGGGGATGTCCATGGGGCTCCTTGCGCACGGGACATTGCGTGGCACGCGGCCCCGTGCGGCCGCGTGCAACGCAAAAGTCTCGCCCCCGGCCAAGGCCGTCGTGACGCCCGGAGCGGATGGGCCGCTCGTGATGACGTATCGCCACGCAGGAGCTTCGAAAGCCTCCCTGGGCTACTCCCCTTTGGGTTGAGTAACAGGCGCATTCTTGGCCAGGCGCCGCTGGTAGTCAATGTACGCGCAATTCCCGCATGACATGGGTGCACCGGTGGACGCATCATGGCGGTGTCCGTTCAAGGGCCTGGAGCGTGTTGCATGCACATGACAAGTCGTTGCTGATGGACCCCTTCGACATCGTTGTCGTCGGCGGCGGCATCAATGGCGCGGGCATTGCCAGGGACGCCGTCGGCCGCGGGTTGTCCGTGCTGTTGTGCGAGCGCGACGACCTGGCCGCACACACCTCCAGCGCCAGCACCAAGCTGATCCACGGCGGGCTGCGCTACCTGGAGCAGTTCGAGTTCGCGCTGGTAGGCAAGGCGCTGGCCGAGCGCGAAGTACTGCTGCGTGCCGCGCCCCACATCATCTGGCCGCTGCGGTTCGTGCTGCCGCACCAGCCACACCTGCGACCGGCCTGGATGATCCGCCTGGGCCTGTTCCTCTACGACCACCTGGGTCGTGGCCGCCGCACCTTGCCAGGCTCGCGGCGCATCCGCTTCGCCAAGCACGTGGCCGGCCAGCCGTTGCGCGATGAATTCCATACCGGTTTCGTCTATTCCGACGCCTGGGTGCAGGACGCGCGCATGGTGGTGCTCAATGCCATGGACGCGGCCTACCGGGGAGCGGAGATCCTTACCCACACACGCTGTGTCGCGGCGGTGCGTGAAGGGGAATTGTGGCGCGTGGAGCTGGAATCGGCGGAAGGCCACCGGACCATCCATGCGCGCAGCCTGGTCAACGCCACCGGGCCCTGGGCGGCAACGTTTCTGGGCGAGGTGGCCGATGTCCGCCACGACCACGCGCTGCGCCTGGTCAAGGGCAGCCACATCGTGGTGCCGAAACTATTCGAGCATCGCTACGCGTATATTTTCCAGCAGCCGGACCGCCGCATCGTGTTCGCTATTCCCTATGAGCGAGAGTTCACCCTGATCGGCACCACCGACGTGGAATACCACGGCGATCCGTCCCAGCCGCGCATCGACGCTGAGGAAACCTCCTACCTGTGCGAGGCGGCGAACCGTTATTTCCGCAAGGCGTTGACGCCGTCCGACGTGGTCTGGAGCTATAGCGGCGTGCGTCCGCTGCTTGACGATGAAAACAGCAGCGCATCGGAAGTCACCCGCGACTATCTTCTCGAGGTCGATGCCGAAGGCCCGCCCTTGCTCAATGTCTTCGGCGGCAAGATCACCACCTTTCGCAAGCTGTCGGAGGAAGCTGTCGACCGGCTTGCCCCGTTGCTGGGATCGTCCGTGGGGCCGTGGACGGCCACCGGGCGTCACCTGCCCGGTGGCGGCGAGGCCGACATCGAGGAACTGCTGGTCGATGTCCGTGCCGACCGCCCGTGGTTGAGTGACGCCATGGCCGATCGCCTGGTGCGCACCTACGGCACGCGTTGCCGCGATTTCCTAGGCGCCGCCGTGTCGCTGGAGGACCTCGGCGAGCTTTTCGGCGGCGACCTCTACGCCGCCGAGGTCGATTACCTGGTGCGCCATGAATGGGCACGGCACGCCGAGGATATCCTTTGGCGCCGGACCAAGACCGGCCTGCACGTGGACGCGGCCGGTGCCGCGCGGCTTGAGACGTATATAAGCGCGCGACTTGGCCGCGCGCCATTCAAGGAGTAGTCCCGATGTCGGTGTACCTGAGTGAATTCCTCGGCACGATGATGATGATCCTGCTTGGCGACGGCGTGGTCGCCGGCGTGCTGCTGAAAGGATCCAAGGCCGAGGGCGCCGGCTGGATCACCATCACGCTGGCCTGGGGGCTGGCCGTGTTGATCGGCATCTACGTCGCCGCTGCCAGCGGCGCGCACATGAACCCGGCGATCACCCTGGCGCTGGCCTCGCTGGGCAAGCTGGCCTGGGGGCTGGTGCCAGGCTATATCGCCGCGCAGATGGCCGGTGCCTTCGTCGGCGCGGTATTGGTATACCTGCACTACTTCGCGCTTTGGCCCGGCACCGAGGATCCTGCGAAGAAGCTCGGCGTGTTCTGCACGGCGCCCGCGGTACGGCATCTTCCCTCCAACCTGCTGACGGAAATCATCGGCACCTTCGTGCTGGTGTACGGCGTGCTGGCGATCGGTGCCAACCGCATGACCGAGGGCCTGGCACCGCTGGCGGTCGCCTTGCTGGTGGTGGTGATCGGCATGTGCCTGGGCGGACCCACCGGCTACGCGATCAACCCGGCACGCGACTTCGCGCCACGCCTGGCCCATGCGCTGCTGCCGATTCCCGGCAAGGGCGGTTCGGACTGGGGCTATGCCTTCGTGCCCATCGTAGGGCCCATCATCGGCGCGCTGGGTGCCGCCTTCTTCTACCACGCCGTTGCCGGCTGATTCCCCGGAGCTCCCATGAGCGAGAAAAAAGGCTACATCCTGGCCATTGACCAGGGCACCACCAGCTCACGCGCGATCCTCTTCGACCATGCAGGACGCATCGCCGGCACCGCGCAGCGCGAGTTCACGCAGATATTCCCCCAGCCCGGCTGGGTCGAGCACAACCCGCGCGAGATCCTCACCAGCGTGCTGGTGACGCTCACCGAAGTGATCAACAACGCAGGCATCGGGCCGTCGGACATCGACAGCATCGGCATCACCAACCAGCGCGAAACGGCGGTGGTATGGGACAAGGCGAGCGGCCAGCCGATATACAACGCGATCGTCTGGCAGTCGCGGCAGACCAGCGGCATCTGCGACCAGCTGAAGGCCGACGGCTTCGACGACATGGTGCGGGCGAAGACGGGCTTGCTGATCGATGCCTATTTTTCCGGCACCAAGGTCAAGTGGATCCTCGATCACGTCGAAGGTGCGCGCGAAAAAGCTGCCAACGGAGAATTGCTGTTCGGCACCATCGATACCTGGCTGATCTGGAATCTCACCGGTGGCAAGGCGCATGTCACCGACTACACCAATGCATCGCGCACCTTGATGTACGACATCCATGCCTGCCAGTGGGACGAGGAGCTGCTTGCCATGCTCGACGTGCCGCGCGCCATGCTGCCGGAGGTCCGTTCGTGCAGTGAGGTCTACGGCAAGACACTGCCGCAGTTTCTGCTCGGCCGCGAGGTGCCCATCGCCGGCATTGCCGGCGACCAGCAGGCAGCCCTGTTCGGCCAGGCCTGTTTTGAACCCGGGCTTGCCAAGAACACCTACGGCACCGGCTGTTTCATGCTGATGAACACCGGCACGAAGGCGGTAACGTCCAGGCACGGCCTGCTGACCACCATCGCCTGGGGCATCGACGGCAAGGTGGAATACGCACTGGAAGGCAGCGTCTTCGTTGCGGGGTCCGTGATCCAATGGTTGCGCGATGGCCTGCGCATGTTCGGCAAGGCCAGCGATTCCCAGGCCTACGCCGAGCGCGCCCGGGACACCGACGGGGTGTATTTCGTGCCGGCCTTCGTCGGTCTGGGCGCGCCGTACTGGCGAAGCGATGTCCGTGGCGCGATCTTCGGCCTGTCCCGCGGTACCACCAAGGAACAGTTCATCCGCGCGGCGCTGGAGTCGATGGCGTTCCAGACCCGTGACGTGCTTGAAGCCATGGAGGCGGACGCCGGCATCAAGGTCAAGGAACTGCGGGCCGACGGCGGGGCCATTGCCAACGACTTCATGGCGCAGTTCCAGAGCGACATCCTGGCGCTCGACGTCCTGCGCCCGAAGGTGCAGGAAACCACGGCCCTGGGCGCGGCGTACCTGGCCGGGCTCGCCACGGGTTTCTGGGCCAGCCGGGACGAAATCGCCAGCCAATGGGCGGTGGACCGCAGGTTCGAGCCTGTCATGGCCGACGACCGGCGCCAGGCGCTGTACGCGGGCTGGAAGCAGGCCGTGGAGGCCACCCTGGGCTTTCGCGTGACTTAAACCCGATGGCCATGGCTTAGGGCTTCCATCCCGGGCCATCGGTTAAACTGGAGGTTTCCCGTAGCCTGAGACCCCTCCATGAGTGCACACGACATCCGCTCCGCCGTCCGGCCCGATCCCGACCAGCCGATGGTGGACATTGCCAATTACGTGGCCGATTACCGCGTGGACTCCACCGAGGCCTACGACACGGCCCGCTACATGCTGCTCGATTCGCTCGGCTGCGCGATGTTGGCGATGAAATTTCCCGAGTGCGTCAAGCACCTGGGCCCCCTGGTGCCGGGCGCGGACCTTCCCGGTGGCGCCCGCGTCCCGGGCACCTCGCACCAGCTCGACCCGGTCCAGGCCGCCTTTGCCATCGGCACCCAAGTGCGCTGGCTCGACTTCAACGACACCTGGCTTGCCGCCGAATGGGGCCATCCGTCGGACAACCTCGGCGCCATCCTGGCCGTGGCCGACTACCTGGGCCGCAAGGCCGAGCGGGAAGGGGGCAAGGGCCCGACCGTGCGCGACGTCCTGACCTGGGCGATCAAGGCGCACGAGATCCAGGGCTGCTATGCCCTGAAGAACAGCTTCAACCGCGTCGGCCAGGACCACGTGATCCTGGTGCGCCTGGCCTCCACCGCGGTGGCCACGGCGATGCTGGGCGGTGACAAGGAGCAGATCACCACCGCCGTGTCGCATAGCTGGATCGACAACGGCGCCCTGCGCACCTACCGCCATGCCCCCAACACCGGCCCTCGCAAGAGCTGGGCCGCTGGCGATGCATGCCGTCGCGCTGTTACACATGCCATCAACGCCGTGTATCGCGGCGTGGTGGGTTACCCGTCGGCGCTCTCGGCCAAGACCTGGGGTTACTACGACGTCGCCTTCAAGGGCAACGCGTTCACGTTCGAACGGCCCTTCGGCAGCTACGTGATGGAAAACGTGCTGTTCAAGATCAGCTACCCGGCAGAATTCCACGCCCAGACGGCGGTTGAATGCGCCATGCAGCTGCATGGCCAGGTCGCCGGCCGCCTGGATGACATCGAGAAGATCGTCATCGAGACCCAGGAAGCGGGCGTGCGCATCATCGACAAAACCGGCCCCTTGGCCAACTATGCCGACCGCGACCATTGCATCCAGTACATGGTGGCCGTGCCACTGATCTTCGGGCGTCTCACCGCCGATGATTATAACGACGACGTGGCAGCCGATCCGCGAATCGACGCGCTGCGCAACAAAATGCAGGTTTCGGAAAATCCCCGGTTTACTACCGATTATTTCGATGCCGAAAAACGCTATATCGGCAATGCCATCCAGGTATTTTTCAAGGACGGCTCCAGCACCGAGAAAGTTTCCATTGACTTCCCCATAGGCCATCGTCGTCGCCGGGCCGAAGGCATTCCCGTTCTTTTGAAGAAATTCGAAGGCGCGCTCAAGGGTTACCTGCCCCAGCACCAGGCGGCCAGGATACTGGCCGCCACGGCCGATCCCGCCAGGCTCGATGCCATGCCGGTAAGTCAGTTCCTTGGTCTCTTCACGGTTTGAACATTGCCGTGACTCGAATATGAACGAAGGTGAGCTGCGGCTGTTCAATTGTTTGATTTTTGCTAAACTGCCGCAGCCCGCTTAACGGGATGTTTGCGAGGGGCGGAAACAGCCTCCGTAAAAAAACTCAGGAATAGACGTTCTACGCGCGATTTCCGTCTGGGGTGGAGCGCGGACGCGAATACCAATAACGAGGAGACACCGATGAATCGTAAGGGCTTGTTTTTGCTGATCGGCCTGGCCCTGGGCGGCGTGGGTGCCGTTCACGCGCAGGACACCACTGCCGACACGGCAAGCAGCACGTCGACGACCACCTATGATGGCCGTTGGTATATTGCGCCGACCGTGGGCGGCTACTACAACGACACCGACCGCAACACCAACAGCCGCCAGGTTTATTACGGCCTGGGCGTGGGTAAGTTCATTTCGTCGAACGCATCCATCGACCTGTTCATCGACCGCACCAAGCGCGATCGTGACGGCGCTGGCAACTGGTCGAACAACAACTACGGCGTGGCCGCTCGCTTCTACGCTGGTGCATGGGACGCATGGCGTCCGTACCTGCTGGCCGGCATCATGGGCAGCTACCACACCAACGCTGACGACAAGGGCTGGGCTCCGGCTGCTGAGCTGGGCGTTGGCGTGTCCAAGACCATCACCGACTCCTCCGACATCCGTGTCGAGGGTGGCTACCGTTACGATTGGGACGACAAGACCAACCGCGGCGAGAATGGCTACGGCGACTGGTTCCTGGGCTTCAGCGTGGTTTCGCGCTTCGGCGCTCCGCCCGCAGCTCCCGCTCCGGCTGCAGCTCCGGCTCCGGCCGCTCCGGATTGCTCCACCCTCGACAGCGATGGCGACGGTGTGAACGATTGCGAAGACAAGTGCCCGAGCACGCCTGCCGGTACCATCGTTGGTCCGGACGGCTGCCCGCAGAAGGTCGTCATCGACCTGCGTGGCGTCAACTTCAAGTTCGACCACCCGAAGAAGGCTGAAATGGGTGGCAACATCGAGAAGACCCTGCAGGAGCCGACCGCCGATTCGATGGGCGTGCTGAACCAGGCTGTCGACACCCTGCAGCGTTACCCGCAGGTCCATGTCACGGTCGCCGGTTACACCGATAGCGTTGGTAAGGATGCCTACAACCAGAGCCTGTCCGAGCGTCGCGCGAAGATCGTGTACGACTACCTGACGGCCCACGGCATCACTGCCGACCGCCTCGACGGCCCGATCGGCCACGGCGAAGCCGATCCGATCGACAGCAACGACACGGCCGATGGCCGCGCTCGCAACCGTCGTACGGAACTGCAGGTCAAGCAGTAAGCGACCCGCAAGCAACACGAAAAAGCCCGGCGAAAGCCGGGCTTTTTTTTGCCGGCGTGGCGGGGGAGCGGTCGGGTGTCGTTTTCTTCACTAAGTCCTCGGTCGGCTTCGCCTCCCTGCGGAAGCGTTCCGAAAACGACACCCGACCGCTCCCCTGGCGTACGACGGTGGGCCGCAGGGCGAGCCGGGCATCGATGCAGTCAACGACACGGCCGATGGCCGCGCTCGCAACCATCGTTCGAAACTGCAGGTCAAGCAGTATGCGACCCGAAAGCAAGACGAAAAAGCCCTGCGAAAGCGGGGCTTTTCTTTGGCCTTTGCCGGAGCTATCTCTCGCGTCCCCGCGGGGCGGTGCCACCTTGCGGCCCGAACCGTGGCGTGGAAGGTGCCGACGAGGCCGGTGTGCTTGCCTGGGTCATGGGCGGCGTGGGGAAGCGGGAAGAAAGAAAGGCATGCCCCGGCTGGGCACGCTGCGGTTGCGGTGGCTGGACCACCCGTACGATATCGGCAGGGGCCTGGTCCTGGCCTTGCCCGTTCGTGGTCATGCCACCGAAGCGGCGAACCAGTTCGTCCAGGTTGCGTGGCCGGTCGGGGCGCCGGGGTGGCGTCCATTCGCTCGAAGATCGTTGGTTGTTGTCCTGGTCGCGAGGGGGTGTACTCATCGGATGTCCCCCGCGGCCACGCATATGGGTTCTTGCAGTTGTTTCATGATGCCTTCCTGGTTGGCGAAACCGTCGACTATCGATTCGCGCTCACCCGAGGACAAGCGGCATGGCATGATTTGCGCTTTGTTCCAATTCAACCGGACGCCCGCGATACGCGAGCCCGGGCGAGTCGACACTGATGCGCTACGCTTTGCCAATGACCAACCCCACCGCTGCGGCGCACGCGCCACGTCACGGCCTGGCACGGGTTCTCTCCAAGCTTGGCCTATGTTCGCGCACCCAGGCCGCCACCTGGGTGCGCGACGGTCGCGTACGCGTCAATGGACGCGTGCAGCGCGACCCGGAATTCCCGGTCGCCATGGGCCGCGACAAGGTCACCGTGGACAACGCCGCTGCCAGCCAGGAAAGCTTCGTCTACATCGCCTTGAACAAGCCGCGAGGCCTGGTGGTGACAGCCCGGGACGAGAAGGGGCGCGACACTGTTTATTCGCTGCTGCGCGAAGCTTCCTTGCCTTGGGTCGGACCGGTCGGCCGCCTGGACAAGGCCAGTGAGGGCCTGCTGCTAATGTCCAACGACACGGCATGGGCTGCCGGCATCACCGACCCCTCGTCCGGCAAGGAAAAGACCTACCACGTGCAAGTACGCGGCACGCCGGGCGAAGAAGCCTGCCAGGTCATGCTGCATGGTGTGGAGGATGGGGGGGAGATCCTCCGGGCGCTGGCCGTCCGCATTCTGCGCCAGGGCCCGCGCCAGGCCTGGCTGGAGATCGTGCTTGACGAAGGCCGCAATCGCCACATCAGGCGCATGCTAAGCGTGCTCGGATTCGATGTGATCCGTCTGGTACGTGTTGCCATCGGCGGGCTGACGCTGGGCGAGCTGGCCAAGGGTAAGTTCAGGCAACTCGATCCAGCAGAAGTGGAGATGCTCAGGCGTTGACCCTCGCGCAGCGATGCTCCGGTTGATCGGAATAATTCGGATTTTCCGCTCGGCGAATTGAATTGCCTGCCTGACTGGTCCAGGCTTGCCGATTGGATTCCAACGAATGCGGGCCATCTTGAGGTCCGTTGTCACGGCAAGGAGGCCGAGCAATGAGCAGCAGTCCATTCAGGTCGAATGCTTCGTCCGAACGCAGCGAGCAGACCTATCACAGCCAGTCGGCAGGAAGTTCACCGCCGTCGTCGTCCGCGAGTACTCCGCCACGGCGGATTTTCTACCAGGCGCAAGCCATGTCGTCGTCCGCGACGGTCGATTCGAATGCCTCGTGGGCTTCAGGATCATCCAGGGCGTGGCCCAGTGACACCTCGTCGCAGCGCGGGGACGTGGCTACGTTCCCGCCATCGCCGCGACCGTTCTCGTTCACGTCCGCCACGTCGACGCCTCCATCGATGACGTCCTTCTCGTCGCAGGAAGGCTCGCCTTGGAGCCTACATGCACCGTCTCCGCGCTCGCCGCTGGCAGCCCAGATGACCGCCTCTCGCGCGCCCAGCCCCGCGGGATCCGAGCGTGGACGGTTCAGTCCTCCCGATACGCCGCCGCGCCATACCGGCCGCGGCTTCTCTCGCTAAGACAGCTTCGACAGCACCAGGAGATATCCCATGCAACTGCCTAACCGTCGCGACATACCCATGAAACCCATTCCTGACCCGCGCCCGGTGGAGGGCGGCAACCCGCCCTTCCTGCCGCCAGGTTCCATCCAGCGCTCGCCCTCGCCCTTCCAGCGCAAGCCACCGGGCAAGGAGCAGGGGCCTGCAAGGTAAGCCTAGGCGATGATGCCCAGGCTCTTGCCCACCCGGGTGAATGCCGCGATCGCCTTGTCCAGGTGCTCGCGGCTGTGGGCGGCGCTCATCTGCGTGCGGATGCGCGCCTTGTCCTTGGGCACCACCGGGAAGAAGAATCCGGTGACATAGATGCCTTCGTCCAGGAGAGCGCTGGCCATGGCCTGCGCCTTCTTCGCGTCGTACACCATCACCGGCACGATCGGATGCACGCCCGGACGGATATCGAAGCCGGCCTCGGTCATCTTCGCGCGGAAATAAGCCGTGTTGTCCTGCACCTTGCGGCGCAGGTCGCCCGCGGATGCGAGCATGTCGAACACCTTGATGCCGGCGGCGACGACGTGCGGGGGCAGGGAATTGGAGAACAGGTAGGGGCGCGAGCGCTGGCGCAGCATCTCGATGATTTCCGCGCGGCCGGTGGTGAAACCGCCCAGCGCACCGCCCAGGGCCTTGCCCAGGGTGCCGGTGAAGATGTCGATCTTGTCCATCACGCCGTGCACTTCGGCGGCACCGCGGCCGGTGTCGCCCAGGAAGCCGGTGCAATGGCATTCATCGATATGCACCAGGGCATCGTATTTTTTTGCCAGCGCGGTGATTTCATCCAGCGGCGCAATGAAGCCGTCCATTGAGAACGAGCCGTCGCTGGTGATGATCTTGGTGCGCGCGCCGGCGGCATCGGCGTCCTTGAGCTGCTGCTCGAGGTCGGCCATGTCGCAGTTTCCATAGCGGAAGCGCCTGGCCTTGCACAGGCGGATGCCGTCGATGATCGAGGCGTGGTTCAACGCATCGGAAATGATGGCGTCTTCCTCGCCGAGCAGGGGTTCGAACAGGCCGCCGTTGGCATCGAAGCAAGCGGCGTAAAGGATGGTGTCCTCGGTGCCGAAGAAATCGGCGATCTTCCGCTCCAGTTCCTTGTGCAGGTCCTGGGTACCGCAGATGAAGCGCACCGAGGCCATGCCGAAGCCGTGGGTATCGAGCGCATCCTTCGCCGCGGCGATCACGTCGGGATGGTCGGCCAGCCCGAGGTAATTATTGGCGCAGAAGTTCAGCACCTTGCGCCCGTCGGCCAGGGTAATTTCGGCTGACTGTGGCGAGGTGATCACGCGTTCGGCCTTGAACAGGCCCTGCTCGCGGATCGATTCAAGTTCGGCGGCGAAGCGCGCCTTGCCCGGGTAGCCCATGGGGAATGTTCCATCGAGGGGAAAACCCGATTATGGCCCCTGGCAACGACAGGGACAATTTCCAGGCCACTTCACCCGACAGTGCGGCGCTTGCCGGTACGTTGGCAACTGACTTCAATGCAGGCCGAAATCCACGCGCGTTGTCTTGCCGCCGTCGTCGATGCCCTTGGCGTCGAGCTTGGGCGCCGAAACGAAGACGCGGTTATCCGGCACCTTGCCCCGCAGCCACTGGCGCACCGCATCGGCGCGCCGTTCGGCCAGGTGACGCAGGGCGTCCTGGTCGACCGGCATGTTTTCTTCCAGAAGCTTGCGCATTTCTTCCGGCGGCTGCGATTTGGTCAGTCCGACCATGTTGCGTTCCTTCTTGAACTTCGCGTGCTTGTAGGCCTTTTCCAGGTAGTTATCGCGCTGCTCGGGCGTCATCTGGGCCTTGGCTGGATCGGCGTTGTCCTCGTCGTTGCCCGCTTCGTGGCGAATCAGGTCCTCGACCATCTCGTGGCGCAGGCCCTTCTCATCGAAGGCGGGGTCCATGCGCCCGATGATGTCCAGGTTCAATGACTCTTTGTCGTTCAGAACCTTGACGATTTTTTCAAGCCGCGACGTACTGTCTGCAGTGAGCGTGCTCGATCCGGGGGCGAATTCCACATAACCTAAATCCTGTCCGCCGCTGCCGCCGCCAAATGCCGAGGCCAGCAGCTTGAACGGCGCCGTAGCGGCCTTGGCGATCAGGTTTCCGATGGCACGCCAGATCAGGCCGCCCACACTGAACTGCGGATCGTCCAATGAGCCGGACACCGGTACATGCACATCGATCCGGCCTTGCGAATCCTTAAGCAAAGCCACGGCGAGCTTTACGGGTAGATGGCTCACGCCCGGGCCTTCGATACGGTCGCCGAAGGTCAGCTGGTCGATGAAGATATGGTTGTCGGCGGTCAATTTGCCCTGGTCGAGCAGGTAGTGCACATCGACGTTGAGCCGCCCCTTGGTGATCGGGTAGCCGGCATATTTGCCGGAATAGGGCGACAGGTGGGTGAGCTCCACGCCATCGGCTTTGGCCTTGATGTCGAGGAAGGCCACCGGCGCCAGTGGATTGATGGTGCCTGCGATCTCCACCGGCGCGTTATCGTCGAGCTGGCCGTTCAAGTTCAATTCTGCAGGGGGGTTGCCTGCGGCGGTGCCGAAGGCGCCGACCTTGCCTTCCAGCTCGGTGATGTTGGCCGTGTAATTGGGCTTGATGAAGTTGTCGGTGTAGTTGAGCTGGCCATGCGACACGGCGACCTGGCCGATCTGGATCTGCGGTGGCGGCCCCGCGGGCGCCGATGAGGCGCTTGCGGGAGCGGCCTGCGCAACTTGTGCAGTGCTGGCGGCCGCCGGTGCGGGCGTCGTCGTGGAACCATCCTGAGCACGCGTGACGGAAACGGGGGCGGCTTCTGGATTGGCCACGACGTCCGACAGGTTGATGCGCCCGGTCGCGTTGACGATGACGCGAGCGTAGAAGTCGTCGAGCGACAGGGCGCCGATATCCACCTGCGGCGCGCCTTCGCCCATACGTACATTCACACCCGACGCGGCCAGGCTGTTCCAGTGCAGGAATTCATCGTCGGTCGTCTTGTCCAGCACGCGTACGCGACCCAGCGTGGCCTGCCCCTGATAGGCGATACGCGCCGGCTGCTTGCCACGGTCGGCGTAGCGGACACGCCCATTGAGTCCCAACTGTGCGCTTACGATGCGCACGTTCAGAGGCACGGTGATCAACGACTCGAATGGCGCGATATCCAGGCGTGTCGTCTTGACGCGTAGATCGGCATCCAGCGGTTCGGGCTTCACCGAGCCTGTGACGTTATACGTGCCTTTGCCGATGCCGCCATTCAAGTCCAGCTTGATCGGCTGGCGCATATTGTCCGACAGGCCGTCCACGCCGAACTTGCTGGCCTTGATCGCCAGGGCCGCTTTCTTGCCGGTCGCGTTGTCGTCCTTGAAGTTGACCGTGCCATCGTCCAGTCCGAAATGCGCCACGCTCCAGTGGAAGGGCGGCGATGTCGCCGCACCGCGCGGTGCCGGCTTGCTGGGCAGCATGAGGCTGGCCAGGTCGAACTGGCCGTTGCGCAGGCGCCGGACATCCACTTTCAAACCGCTGATGGTCAGGCTGTTCAAGCGTGCTTCGCCACCGGCCATGTCGAACTTGGCGATATCCGCGTGCATGCTTTGCCAGGCGACAGGCGTCTCACGGCTGCCCTTCGGGCTGAGCGCAAAATGATTCAGGCTCGCCTGCGCCGGTTCCATATGCACATTCAGCACGCTGCCCCAGCTGGCTTGCAGCTGGGCGTCGGCGTCGATCGAACCGTCGGTAATCTCGCCGTTGAGCATGGGTGGCGCCAGCGGCACCAGGGTGACCAGTGCAACCTGCTTCAGGTTGACCTTGCCGACATAGTGATTGCCGACCAGGTCGATCTTGCCGTTGGCGGCAATGTTGCCGCCGGCCATCTGGCCGGCCATGTCCACGCTACCGGCAGGGCCGGCCACGGTGGATACGCCACGCAGGGTGCCATGGAGGTTTTCCAGCGAAAGCCTGGCCGGGGCCTTGCCGCTCAGGTCTGCGTAGTCCAGCCGCGATCCCTGCAGGGTCAATGTGTCGATACGGACCTGCGTGGGCTTGGCCGGTGGATTAGTCGGCGGCGCGGGCGCGGTCAATGCGTCGAAATTGCTGTGGCCGCCCGGTAGTCTGGTGTAGTGCAGGGTGGCACGTTCGAGACTGAGCGTGCCCAGGTGATAGCGCGATAGCAACGGCTCGACATCATTGAGCGTGGCGGTGGCCCGGCCCAGCTCAAGCAAGGGCGTATTGTCGTGATTGGCCAGTTTGAAATCATCCATCGCCAGCGAGCCGTCCAGCCGCAGTTGCGATGTGTCCTTGGTCGTTACGAAGTGCAGTTGCAGCTGGCCCGATAGAACGCCGCTGGGGATGGCAACGGGCAGTTTCGACGGCACGTAGCTCAGGTAGCGCGGAAGGTCGAGCTGATCGAGCTTGAAGTTGATCGTCGAATCGCGGCTATCGGCGAAGGGTTTGGTCTGTCCGTCGATGCGCAGCGGGCTATTGTCCACGCGCATGGCCAGCAGCGGCTGCACATACACATCAACGCGGCTGGGCAGGTTCGCGATAAAAGGTATGCCCAGTTCCAGCTGGTCGACGCGATGTTTGGCGTTCTGCACCTTGTCGTCGAACTGGATGTCGCCGTTGTGCACGCTGATATTGGCCAGCGCGAAGCGCGTGGGCGGCGAGGGCGGCTCGCCGGGCCTGGCCGCGAAACGGTCGAGCAGGTCGCTGAAATTGAACTCCTGCGGTGCGGTGCGGGTGATGTGGACCTGTGGACGCTGCACCGTCAGCTCGTCCAGCACCGGGGTCATGCGGAAGACCGACGCCCAGGACGTATTGACCACGATCTGGTCGATATCGACGAAGGGCGATGTGCCGTCTTTTTCGCCGATATGCAACTTGTCCAGCTGCAGCCGCAGCGTGTACGGATTCAGATGTATGGCATCGACAGTGACCGGTCGTCCGAGCGCCGCCGTTGCCCGGGTTTGCAATTGGCTCTTGATCAGCGAGGGGGCGGCGAGGAACCCCAGCACGCCGAACAGCAGGATCAGGCCAAGAAGAACCAGAAGGGTCTTACGCAAGCGATGCGAGCGATAGAGCCTCACGGCACGTTCGCGGCCGGCCGCGAGGCGGGAGTTGCCGATGGGGTCATTCATGACGGTCGATGCTCCGCTGACATCGCGAGCCGACGGTGTACGGCTGTGCTGCCGTACACGTCCCGAGAACTGCCGGCCTGCCTCGGCTGAGTTTACTCAGGTTGGAGGGGGTAGGGGCAAGAATGCCCCCTACCTCAATTCCAGGAACAAACCACCTTGCCGCAATTGCCGGCATCCATCAGGTCAAAGCCCTTCTGGAAATCGTCGATGGCGATCTGGTGCGTCAACACCTTCTGCAGCGGGAAGCCGGTAAGGACCATCTGGGTCATCTTGTACCAGGTCTCGTACATGCGGCGGCCGTAGATACCCTGCAAGGTAAGGCCCTTGAAGATCACCTTGTCCCAGTCGATACCCGCGCCGCGCGGCATGATGCCGAGCATGGCCACCTTGCCGCCGTGATACATGCAGTCGAGCATGTCGGCGAAGGCGCGCGGGTTGCCGCTCATCTCCAGGCCCACGTCGAAGCCCTCGATGTGCAGATCCTTCACCGTTTCTTTCAGCGACTGCTTGGACACGTTCACCACGCGGGTGGCGCCCATGTCGGCGGCAAGCTTCAGGCGATAATCATTGACGTCCGTTACCACGACGTTACGTGCGCCCACATGCTTGGCGATGCCGGCGGCAATGATGCCGATCGGGCCGGCGCCGGTGATCAGCACGTCTTCGCCGATCAGGTCGAATTCCAGCGCGCAGTGCGCGGCGTTGCCGTACGGGTCGAAGAACGCGGCAAGTTCCGAGGGAATCTGGTCGGGGATCGGCCACAGGTTGGAGGCTGGCATGGTCATGTATTCGGCGAAGGCGCCGTTGCGGTTCACGCCGATGCCGACGGTGTTCGGGCACAGGTGCTGGCGGCCGGCGCGGCAGTTGCGGCAATGTCCGCAGACGATGTGGCCCTCGGCCGAGACGCGGTCGCCGATCTTGTAGCCGGTGACGCCCGGGCCGATCGCCGCGATGCGGCCGACGAACTCGTGGCCGATGGTGAGGCCCGGCGTGATGGTGCGCTGGGACCATTCATCCCATTTGTAGATGTGCAGGTCCGTGCCGCAGATGGCGGTTTTTTCCATCTTGATCAGCACTTCGTTCGGGCCGGCTTCCGGCACCGGCACTTCTTCCATCCAGATGCCCTGCTCGGGCTTGCGCTTGACCAGGGCTTTCATCGTCTGCTGCATGGGGTAGTTCCGTGCGGGCGCCCGCGGGGTACGGGCCAAACCACGGATTATACGAGGGGAGGGGGTGGGTTTGCCCGTAAGGCCGGGTTCGGTCTATGTTTCGTGAAATCCTGCGCGAGTGCAGGGCACACCCCAAGGAAGACCCATGAAAGTCCGAACTGCCGTGCTGGGCGCCGCCATGGCGCTGGCCACCGACGTCCGCGCCGATGAAGGCATGTGGCTGCCCTCGCAGCTCCCCTCCATTGCCAAACCACTGGCCCTGGCCGGTTTCAAGGGCAATCCGGCGGAACTGGCTGACCTTACCCGGCCGCCGCTTTCCGCCGTGGTCAAGATCGGTGGCGGTACCGGGGCTTTTGTCTCGGCCGACGGCCTGGTGGTGACCAACCACCACGTGGCTTTCGGGGTGATCCAGTACAACTCCAAGCCCGACCGGGACCTGATTACCCAGGGCTACGTGGCCGCCGACCGCGCCGGCGAGCTCCCGGCCAACCCCGACTACCGGCTGCGCGTGACGGTAGGCTTCGACAAGGTCACCGACAAGGTGCTCGCAGGCGCCCGCGGCACCACCGGCCGCGCCTACTACGACGCCGTGGACGCCGCCAGCAAGAAGCTGGTGGCCGAATGCGAGCAGGGCGAGGGCATCAAGTGTTCGGTCGCCAACATGTTCTACGGCACCGATTTTTACCTGGTGAAGCAGCTGGAATTGCGCGACCTGCGCCTGGTCTACGCCCCACCGCGCGCGATCGGTAACTACGGCGACGAAGTGGACAACTTCGTCTGGCCGCGCCATGCCGGCGATTTCACCGTGCTGCGCGCCTATGTGGGCAAGGACGGCAAGCCTGCCGACTATTCGCCGGAAAACCAGCCCTACCATCCGCCGGCGCACCTGCAGGTGGCCCGCACTGGGGTGGCCGAGGGCGACTTCGTCATGCTGGCGGGCTACCCGGGCATCACCTATCGCCACCGTACCGCCGATGAATTCGCCGACCAGGTGCAGTGGCGCCTGCCGACCACGGTGGACCTGCTCACCGAACTTCAGGACGTGATCGAAGCCGCCGGCAAGAACGACAAGGACGCTGAGATCCGCTACGCATCGCAACTGCAATCGCTGAAGAACGTGATCAAGCGCTACTCGGGGGAACTGGAGGGTCTGCGCCGCAGCGATGCGGTAACCGTGCGCGCCGACGACGAGAAAGCCATGCTGGCCTGGCTTGCGGCGCGGCCCGATGCTGCTGCAACCAAAGCCGGCATCGATGCGCTCTCCGGCGTGCTCGATGCAGGCAAGGGCGTGCGCGGGCGTGACCTCGTCCTGGGCGTATTCACCTCGCAAACCCAGCTGATGCGCGCGGCGCTATCGATCGACCGCCTGGCACTGGAGCGTGCAAAGCCCGACGCCGAGCGGGAATCGGGTTACCAGAAGCGCGACGAGGAACTGATCCGCAGCCAGTTGAAGCAGGTCTCGCGCCGCTACCAGCCGGCGGTGGAGGAAGCACTGATCACGGTGGCGCTCGCCCGGTACCAGAAGCTGCCCGATACCGAGCGCGTTCCCGAGTTCGACAAGGCTTTCGGACGTACACCTGAGAGCCTGAAAACAGCCCTGGACAAGATATACGGCGCCACGAAGCTGGGTGACGAAGCCACGCGCCTGAAGTGGTTTGACGCGGCACCGGGCGAAGTGGCCGGCGCCGACGACGCCCTGCTGGTGCTCTCGCGCACCTTGCGTCCGGCCTTGCTGCGCATGGACGATGAACGCAAGGCGCGCGAAGGCGATCTGATGCGCCTGCGCCCGACCTACATGCATGCCTTGATCGCCTACCGGCAATCGCAGGGCAAGGCGGTGTATCCGGACGCGAACGGCAGCTTGCGAGTGAGCTACGGCAAGGTGACGCCGCTCAAGGCACGCGACGCGGTGACGTATGCGCCGCTCACCACCGTCGAAGGCATCGTGGAAAAGAACACCGGAAAAATCCCCTTCGATGCGCCCGCACCGTTGCTGGCGGCGATTGGCAAGCGTGACTTCGGAAGCTACGCGGACACCAAGCTTGGCAGTCTGCCGGTCGACTTCCTCTCCAACCTCGATACCACCGGCGGCAACTCCGGCTCGCCAGTGCTCAATGCCCGCGGTGAACTGGTGGGGCTGAACTTCGACAGCAACTGGGAAGCGGTCAGCGCCAGCTGGATGTACGACCCTCGCTACAAGCGGGCTATCCACGTGGACATGCGCTACATGCGCTGGCTGATGGACAAGGTGTACCCATCGCCTGCATTGCTGCAGGAGCTTGGCGTGCCGGCAAGCAAGGGGCACTAACCGGCTACCATGCCGCGCATGCCCAGCGACTCACGCCTTCTTGCCATCTTCCTGATGGGCCCGACCGCCTCGGGCAAGACGGCGCTGGCGTGCAGGCTGGCCGATCAGTTCCCGGTCGAACTGGTGAGCGTGGACTCCGCGCTGGTGTACCGCGGCATGGATATCGGTACCGCCAAACCCGACCGGGCAACGCAAGCCCGTTATCCGCATGCGTTGATCGATATCCGCGACCCGGCGCAGCCTTACTCGGCGGCGGAATTTGCCGCCGATGCGGTGCCGGCCATGAAGGCCATCAACGCCCGGGGCAACATTCCCTTGCTAGTCGGCGGCACCGGGCTGTATTTCCGCGCCTTGCACGAAGGGCTTTCCAACCTGCCCGACGCCGACCCCGACGTGCGGGCGCGCCTGGCGGGGGAAGCCAGGGAGGCAGGTTGGGCCGTGATGCACGAGAGGCTGGCCCGTCTGGACCCCATCGCCGGCGAGCGGATCAAGCCTGGCGATGCCCAGCGCATCCAGCGGGCGCTGGAAGTGATCGAACTTACCGGCCGCCCCTTGAGCGAACAGCAACAATCCAGGCGCACGCCGTTCGGCTGGCGGGTCCTGAAGCTTGCCCTGGTCCCCGCCGACCGCGGCCCGCTGGCTGAACGCATTGCCGCCCGGTTCGACCAGATGCTCGCCGACGGCTTCCTCGATGAAGTTCGCCAGCTCCGGGCGCGGGGCGACCTGCACCCCGACCTGCCCGCCATCCGCGCGGTGGGTTATCGCCAGGCATGGGAACACCTGGACGGCTCAACGTCCCTGCCTGAGTTCCGCGACCGGGGCGTCTTCGCCACCCGCCAGCTGGCCAAACGGCAGCGGACCTGGCTCCGGGGGCAGCTCGATGCCCGGGTTTTCGACCCGGATCGCGGCGGTTTGGAGGCATCCGTGACCGCCGCGACCCGGCTTTTCGTCCCACTTTCGGCGGCGTGACGCAGACCGCTTTCTAACGTGATTTAAAAGCAGTTAAGATTCCAAGCACTTGGGACCGGGGCGCCGGAAGGCGTCTTTTTTACCTGGTCCTGTCGGTTGGCGAGGGGAGAAGAAAAAATGTCCAAAGGGCAGTCGTTGCAAGATCCGTTCCTGAACACCATGCGCCGCGAGCGTGTCCCGGTGGCTATCTACCTGGTCAACGGCATCAAGTTGCAGGGCACCATCGAGTCGTTCGACCAGTTTGCGGTGATGTTGCGCAACCAGGTCTGCCAGATGGTCTACAAGCATGCCATCTCCACCGTCGTGCCCAGCCGCAACGTGCGGGTGGGCGGCCACGAGAACCATGCCGAGGGTGGTGTGGCCGGGATCGAAGCGGACGCTTGATACTGGCCCGGTCCGCCTACACCAAGGGAGGCTACGGGACGATCCGTAGCCTCCAGGCGGAACAACCTTAGTGTTCGATAGAAAAAAGAAAGGCGAACGGGCGTTGCTGGTGCTACCGCACTCGCGCAGCATGGGCGACGGCGTTCGCCGCGGGGAAGAATTCGCCGAACTGGTCCGCTCGGCTGGTGCCGAAGTGCTGGGCCACGTGGCTGCACGAGTGGAAGATCCCAATCCGCGGTATTACATCGGTACCGGCAAGGCCGACGAGGTCGCCGAGGCCGTCCGCGCCCTGGAAGCGGACGTGGTGCTGGTGGACCACATCCTCACTCCCGTCCAGGAACGCAACCTGGAAAAACACCTCTCCGTGCGCGTGGTCGACCGCGCCGGGCTAATCCTGGACATCTTCGCCCAGCGAGCCCGCTCGCACGAAGGCAAGCTGGAGGTTGAACTGGCCCAGTTGAAGCACCTGGCCACGCGCCTGGTCCGCGGCTGGACGCATCTGGACAGCCAGCGCGGCGGTGCCATCGGCCTGCGCGGTCCTGGCGAAACCCAGCTGGAAACCGACCGCCGCCTGCTCGGCGAGCGGGTGAAGATGCTGAGCAAACGCCTGGAAAAAGTGCAGACCCAGCGCACCCAGCAACGCCGCTCGCGCCTGCGTAACACGGTGCCGCGGGTGGCCCTGGTGGGCTACACCAATGCCGGCAAGTCCACCCTGTTCAACGCCCTCACCACCGGTGGCGTGTACGCGGCGGACCTCCTGTTCGCCACGCTCGATCCTACAGTGCGCAAGGTGGACGACCTCTCCTGCGGCCCTGCGGTGCTGGCCGATACGGTCGGCTTCATCCGGGAACTGCCCCACGACCTGGTCGCGGCCTTCCGCGCCACCCTGGCCGAGGCCCGCGATGCGGACCTCCTGCTGCATGTCAGCGACGCGGCCGACGACGAACGCGAGCTCCTCCGACGGGTGGTCAATGGCGTGCTGGAGGAAATCGGCGCAGGCGACGTGCCGCAACTGTCCGTCATGAACAAGATCGACCTGGCTGGCCTGCCGGCCCGGGTCGACCGCGACGCCGAAGGCAAGCCTTCCCAGGTGTGGCTTTCGGCCGCTACCGGCGAAGGCCTGGATGGCCTGCGGGTGGTGCTGGGCGAGCTCTTGGGTGGTGAAAGAGTCCATGCCACGGTGTCGTTGTCACTGGGTGCCGGCCGGCTGCATGCCCGGCTGAAGGCCGCCGGGGCGATCACGGCCGAACGCATCGATGATTCAGGCTGGCACCTGGACCTGGACGCTCCGCGCAGCGTCCTGGCTCCCTTGGCCGGTGGCGACGAGCATGCCGCGCCGCTGCGGCAACTGCTCGAAGCTGAGGCCCCCGTCGAGGCCTGAAATCCCCGCCAGTGTGGGCCAAGTGCCCGTCTTATCTGGTAAGATTGACCCCGTTTGCGTTCTTAAAATGGAGTATGCCGCCCATGGCATGGAACGAACCCGGCAACGGCCAGAAGGATCCCTGGAACCGCCAGCGGGCCAGCGGTCGCAAGACCGACATCGATGGCTTGATCAAGAGCCTCAAATCGCGCTTCGGCCGGTTGGGGAACAGTGGCGGTATCGTCACCGTGGTGCTGGCCATCCTGTTGGCCTGGCTACTGCTGTCCAGTTACGTCATCGTCGGCGCGCGCGAAGTAGGCGTGGTGCTGCGATTCGGCGAGTTTTCGCGAATGCTCGCCCCGGGCTTCCACCTGAAGCTTCCGCGGCCGTTCGAGACGGTCACCCGCGTGCAGACCACCCAGGTGCAGTCGGTGTCGGTCAACGCCCGCATGCTCACCAGTGACGAAAACATCATCACGGTGGACTTCAACGTCCAGTTCCAGGTCTCCGACGCACGCAAGTTCCTGTTCTCGCTGGGCGAGCCGCCGCCCGATACGCTGCGCCTGGCCGCCGAAGCCGCCGTGCGCTCGGTGGTCGGTGCCAACGACATGGACAACATCCTGACCAGCCCGGGCGACCTACCCGCCGCCGCCGGCACGGTTGCCGCTCCGGCCGCTGCCGTGATCGAGCCGAAGACGCGTGAAACCCTGCAGCAGCAGATCCGCTCGGCGTTGCAGAAAACCCTCGACAGCTACAACTCGGGCCTGGTGGTCAACGACATCAGCTTCCAGAACGTGGCACCGCCGGCGGAGGTGAAGGACGCCTTCGATGACGTCAACGCCGCGCGTGAAGACAAGCAGCGCAGCGAAAACGAGGCCCGCACCTACGCCAATAGCGTGCTGCCCGACGCCCGCGCCCAGGGCGCGCGCGTGGCAGCGCTGGCCCAAGGCTATCTCGCCGAGCGCGTCGCCCGGGCCACCGGCGATACCACGCAGTTCAACCAGTTGTTGAAGGAATACCGGGCCGCGCCTGGCGTCACGCGTCGCCGCCTGTACCTTGAAACCATGGAGCAGGTGATGGCCAACAACGCCAAGGTAGTGGATGGCAGCAACGGCAAGAACATCATCAACCTGCCGTCCGAGCGTGCCCCGGCGCGGTCGTTGACGGGCGTGGTGCAGTCGGCGGCCGGCGCCGTGGACACCAATCCCGCGCAGGAGGCCAAGCCATGAAAATCGTTTACGGTTTCGTCGGCCTGCTGGTGGTCCTGCTGGGCCTGAACAGCGCCTTTGTCGTCAGCGAAGGCCAGAGCGCCCTGCTGCTCCAGTTCGGCCGCATCATCCGTGCCGACTACAACCCCGGCCTCCACTTCAAGCTGCCCGTGGTGCAGCAGGTGGTGTTGCTGGACAACCGCATCCTGAATCTCGATGCCCAGCCGGAGCGCTATTTCACCTCCGAGAAGAAAAGCATCAACGTCGATTTCTACGTGAAGTGGCGGATCGCCGACAACGCGGCCTATTACCGCGCCACGGCCGGCGAGCAGCTGCAGGCCGCACAACGCCTGATTCCGATCGTCAAGGATGCCCTGCGCTTCGAGTTCAATTCCCGTCCGCTGCAGGCGGTGGTGGCCAATGGCCGCGATGACATCACCAACCGCGTGCGCGGCCAGACCGACGCCGCGGCACGACGCAGCCTGGGCATCGAAGTGGTGGACGTGCGCATCAAGCGCATTGAACTGCCCGATGAGGTAAGCGATTCGGTATACAAGCGCATGCGCGCCGAGCGCCAGCAGCTGGCGCAGGATCTGCGCTCGCGCGGCAAGGAAGCGGGCGAGCGAATCCGTGCCGATGCCGATCGCCAGAAGGCGGTGCTGCTGGCTGACGCCGGACGCGAGGCCGCCACGGTGCGTGGCGATGGCGACGCCCAGGCGGCCGCCATCTATGCGCAATCCTACGGACAGGATCCGGACTTCTTCGATTTCTACCGTAGCCTGCAGGCCTACCGCACCTCGTTCCTGGACGGCAAAGGCGTGCTGGTGCTGAAGCCGGAGTCGGATTTCCTGCGGTACTTCAATGATGGCGGAGCCAAGGCGCGCTGATCATCAGCGCACCGGCCACACCTAAACGTTTCCTATTTCTTTGCGAGCAAGAGAGCCATGGGTAAATCAGTAGTCATCCTCGGTGCCCAGTGGGGCGATGAAGGCAAGGGCAAGATCGTCGACCTTCTCACCGAGCGCGTCGGCGCGGTAGCCCGTTTCCAGGGTGGCCATAACGCCGGCCATACCCTGGTGATCAAGGGCAAGAAGACGGTGCTGCACCTGATCCCGTCGGGCATCCTGCGCGACGACGCGCTCTGCCTGATCGGCAACGGCGTGGTGCTGTCGCCGGCCGCGCTGATGAGCGAGATCGCGGAACTCGAAGCCCAGGGCGTGGACGTTCGCCCGCGCCTTAAGATCTCGCCGGCCACGCCGCTGATCATGCCGTACCACATTGCCCTGGATAAGGCCCGCGAGATCGCTTCCGGCGCCAAGGCCATCGGCACCACCGGCCGCGGCATCGGCCCGGCCTACGAAGACAAGGTCGCCCGCCGCTCGATCCGCGTGGCCGACCTCATGTACCCGCACGAGCTTCCTGAGAAGCTCAAGGCCGCGGTGGAGTACTACAACTTCGTGCTTACCCAGTGGCTGAAGGCCGATCCCGTCGACTACCAGACGGTGCTCGACGAAGCCCTGACCTGGGGCGAGTACCTGCGCCCGATGATCGACGACGTTGCCACCATCCTGCACGACATCCGTCGCGATGGCGGCAACATCCTGTTCGAAGGCGCGCAGGGCGCGCTGCTGGACATCGACCATGGCACGTATCCGTACGTCACCTCATCCAACACCACCATCGGTGGAGCGCTGGCAGGTACCGGCGTCGGCGCCGCCGATATCGACTATGTACTTGGCATCTGCAAGGCCTATGCAACGCGCGTGGGCAGCGGTCCGTTCCCCACGGAACTCAATGATGAAATGGGCGAGCGCCTGCGCAAGGTCGGCAACGAATTCGGCGCCAGCACGGGCCGTCCGCGCCGCTGCGGCTGGATCGACCTGGTCGCCCTGAAGCGCGCCGTGCAGATCAACGGCATCAACGGCCTGGCCATCACCAAGCTCGACGTGCTCGACGGCCTGGAATCCATCCGCGTCTGCATCGCCTATGAATACCGCGGCAAGCGCCGCGAACTGGCACCGCTCGATGCCGATGGCTGGGACGAGTGCAAGCCGGTGTACCTGGACTTCCCCGGCTGGGAAGAATCCACCGCAGGCATCCGCGACTGGAACAAGCTTCCCCCCGCGGCACGTGCCTACCTGCGTGCCGTGGAAGAGCTCTCCGGCTGCCGCCTGGCGCTGGTCGCCACCGGTGCCGACCGCGACGACACCATCGTGCTGGACGACCCGTTCGCCGAACGCGCGGGTAATTGCTGAGGCCATCACCTCGCGTCTGAAAAAAGGGCCCTCTTGCGGGCCCTTTTTTTCGACGGGTTTAGCAACCGAAATACCAGATCGTGGAATGATGCTGGGGACCCTCCCACGCAGAATTCGCGCATGAAGACCATCGGCCTGATCGGCGGCATGAGCCATGAATCCTCGGCGGAGTACTACCGCCTGGTGAACCAGGGCATGAAGGAGCGCCTGGGCGGGCACAACAACGCACGTAGCGTGATGGTGACCGTCTGCTTCGACGACATCGTGCGCATGCAACAGGAAGGTCGCTGGGACGCCGCCGGTCAGTTGCTGGCGCAGGCGGCGGGGCAGGTCCAGGCCGCCGGCGCGGACTTCGTACTGTTGTGCACGAATACGATGCACGAGGTGGCCGGCGCGATCGAGGAAGCGCTGCGCATTCCTTTCATCCATATCGTCGATCCGACAGCGCAAGCCCTGAAGACGGCTGGCATCACCCGCGTGGGCCTGCTTGGCACGCGCTTCACGATGGAGCGTCCGTTCTACATCGATCGCTTGCGGGAGAAGCACGGGATCGAGGCGATCGTTCCCGGTGCTGCCGGGCGCGATGCGGTGCATGCGTTGATCTACGATGAGCTATGCCATGGCGTGATTAGCGAGAACTCGCGCGAGGTGGTGTTGCGAGTGATCGATCAACTGGTGGAACGAGGCGCACAAGGCATCATCCTTGGCTGCACGGAGTTGATGCTTCTCGTGCAACCGGAACATGTGACGACGCCGTTGTTCGACACGGCCGGGTTGCACGCGAACGCGGCGGTGGAACTGGCGCTGGCGAACTGACGGATTCCGACGTAAAGAAAACGCCGCTTTCGCGGCGTTTTCCTCAAGCAACGTTCAGGTTTTCAAACGTCCTGGTCTCACGCGACATTCGGCTCGCTGAACGCCTCGATCTCACCCTTGAACGCTTCGAGCGGCACGCAGCTGCAGAACACATTCTTGTCGCCGTACACGTTGTCCACGCGTGCCACGGGCGACCAGTACTTCTGCTGGCGCAGGCTTTCCAGCGGGAACGCCGCCAGTTCGCGCGGATAGGCATGCTTCCACTCGCTGGCGGTCACCTGGGTGGCGGTGTGCGGGGCGTGCTTGAGCGGGTTGTCCTCGCGGTCGAGCTTGCCTTCTTCCACGGCGCGGATTTCGTCGCGGATCTGGATCATGGCGTCGATGAAGCGGTCCAGTTCGTGCTGCGATTCGCTTTCGGTGGGCTCGACCATCAGTGTGCCGGCCACCGGGAAGCTGAGCGTGGGGGCATGGAAGCCGAAGTCGATCAGGCGCTTGGCCACGTCTTCGGCGCCAATACCGGTGGCGTCCTTGAGCGGGCGCAGGTCCAGGATGCACTCGTGCGCCACCAGGCCGTTACGGCCGGTGTACAGCGTGTCGTAGTGTGCTTCCAGGCGCTTGGCGATGTAGTTGGCGTTCAATAGCGCCACCTGGGTGGCCTTGCGCAGGCCCGAGGTCCCCATCAAGGTGATGTACATCCAGCTGATGGGCAGGATCGATGCGGAGCCAAAGCTCGCCGCGCTCACCATGCCGCCCTTGCCCTCTTCGCCGAAGGCACGCGGCAGGAACGGAGCCAGGTGTGACTTCACCGCGCAGGGGCCGACACCCGGGCCGCCGCCGCCGTGCGGGATGCAGAAGGTCTTGTGCAGGTTAAGGTGCGAAACGTCCGAGCCCCACTTGCCCGGGCGCGCCACGCCGACCAGTGCATTCATGTTGGCGCCGTCGGTATACACCTGGCCGCCGTGCTGGTGCACGACGTCGCAGATCTCCACCACGTCTTCTTCGAACACGCCGTGCGTGGAGGGGTAGGTGATCATCAGCGCCGCCAGGCGCTGGGAGTATTTCTCCGCCTTGGCGCGGATGTCGGCGACATCGACGTTACCGTTCGCGTCGCAACGGGTGACCACCACCTCCATGCCGCACATCTGCGCCGAGGCCGGGTTGGTGCCGTGGGCCGATTCAGGGATAAGGCAGACGTCGCGGTGGCCTTCGCCACGCGAGCGATGGTATTCGCGGATGGCGAGCAGGCCCGCGTATTCGCCTTGCGCGCCAGAGTTGGGCTGCAGGCTGACTGAATCGTAGCCGGTGCATTCCACCAGCATCGCTTCCAGTTCGTCGATCAGCTGCTTGTAGCCGGTGGCCTGGTTGGCCGGGGCCAGCGGATGGATGTTGGCGAATTCGGGCCAGGTTACCGGGATCATTTCGGCGGTGGCGTTGAGCTTCATGGTGCACGAGCCCAGCGGGATCATGGTGCGATCCAGTGCCAGGTCCTTGTCGGCCAGGCCGCGCAGGTAGCGCAGGAGCTCATGTTCGCTGTGGTGGGTGTTGAACACCGGGTGCTGCAGGTAGGGCGTGTCGCGCAACAGGCCTGCCGGCAGGGCGTCGGCGATCTTGCCGTCCAGGGCGTCGATATCGGTAATGTGGGCGTTGAAAAGCGCAGCCAGCGCGATGACATCCTCGCGCGTGCTGGTTTCATCCAGGCTGATGCCCACCGACGATGCGTCGATCGTGCGCAGGTTGATGCTCGCCTTCGCGGCGGCGGCATGCACGGCGGGGGCATCGATTCCCACCACGTGCAATGTGTCGAAGAAGTCCGGCCCGACCGTTGCCCCGGCGTGGCGCAGCGACGCGGCCAGGATCGCCGCCAGCCGATGGGTGCGGCGGGCAATGCGCTCCAGGCCTTCCGGCCCGTGGTACACGGCGTACATGCTGGCCATCACCGCCAGCAGCACCTGCGCGGTACAGATGTTCGACGTGGCTTTCTCGCGGCGGATGTGCTGTTCGCGGGTTTGCAGGGTAAGGCGATAGGCGGGTTTGCCCTCGACGTCCACCGACACGCCGATCAGGCGGCCAGGCATGGAACGCTTATAAGCATCGCGGCAGGCCATATAGGCAGCGTGCGGACCGCCGAAGCCGAACGGCACGCCGAAGCGCTGGCTGTTGCCAACGACGATGTCCGCGCCCCAGCTTCCAGGGGAAGCGATGACGGTAAGGGCCAACAGGTCCGTTGCGACCGAGACCAGGCCGCCGCGCGCGTGCACTGCATCGGCCAGCGCCTTGTAATCATTCACCTGGCCGAAGGTATTGGGGTATTGCAGAAGTACGCCGAAGCAATCGGTACCGGCGGCGTCGGCATCGTCGCCTACCACCACCTCGATGCCGATGCCATCGGCGCGGGTGCGCAGCACTTCGATGGTTTGCGGGTGCACGCCTGAGGAGACGAAGAACACCTTCGACTTCGCCTTGGCCGAGCGGCGCGCCAGGGCCATGGCCTCGGCGGCGGCGGTGGCTTCGTCCAGCAGGGAAGCGTTGGAGATGTCCATGCCGGTGAGGTCGGCAACCATGGTCTGGAAGTTGATCAGCGCTTCCATGCGGCCCTGGGAGATTTCCGCCTGGTAGGGGGTATAGGCGGTGTACCAGGCCGGATTCTCCAGCACGTTGCGCAGGATCACGTTCGGCGTGTGGGTGCCGTAGTAGCCCTGGCCGATGAAGTTGCGGAACACCTGGTTTTTGTCGGCGATGGCGCGGATGCGGGCCAGGGCTTCCACTTCGGTCATGGCGGCCGGCAGGGCCAGCGCCTTGGGCGAGCGGATCGAAGCCGGAACGATGGCATCGGTCATGGCATCGAGCGAGTCGTGGCCCAGGACGTTCAGCATGGCGCCGATTTCAGCGTCGTTCGGGCCGATGTGGCGATCGATGAAGGCGCCGTGGTATTCGAGGTCGCGCAGGGAAGGGGAGCGAGGCTGGGCCATGGGGTTTCTCAGGGCATAGGGCAGTCGTGCCGTGCCGGCACGTGGGGCGCCCCTCTGTCCTTTTGCCTGAGAGTTTGGAAGCCTCAAAGCGGCTTCGTGCACCTTCGGCGCCGGGTTTGACCGGTCTCTCCAGAGTGTTGCAACGGTTCGGTGGTATGGGAGCCTGAGCGATTACGGGCGTTGCGCCTTCGGCAGCGATCCTTAGGACCGCTTCTCCCACCGCGCCATGGCCGAAGATTATACAGCCGCTTGGCGCCCAGGATTCAAGAATTCTTGATGTGAGCCGTTATCATCACGGATGGGGCTGCCCCTTGGCAGGCCGCGAAATTCTTCATGACTGGACATTACAACCTCGCGCTGGTGGGCTGTTCCCTGCTCGTGGCCTTCCTGGCCTCGTACACGGCACTGGACCTGTCCGGCCGCATTGCCATGGTCAGGACGGCGCTGGTCCGGCAGGCCTGGCTATGCGGAGGAGCGTTTGCGCTGGGCGTGGGCATCTGGTCGATGCATTTCATCGGCATGCTGGCCCTGCGCATGCCCATCGCCATGGGCTTCGATTTCGAGCTCACCGCGGCGTCGGGGCTGATCGCGGTGGTGGTGTCCTACTTCGTGTTGCTGCTGGTGGCCACACAGCGCCTGAGATGGCCGCTGTTGACCGTGAGCGGGGTTGCCCTCGGGCTTGGCATCGCCGGCATGCACTACACCGGTATGGCCAGCATGCTGATGATGCCGGGCATCGTCTATGACCCCTACTGGTTCAGCGCCTCGGTACTGATTGCCATCGGTGCCTCGATCGCAGCGATCAGTATTGCCCACGCGCTGAAGGACAGCCGCCAGAGCCAGTTGGTGTTCAAGCGCGCCACCGCCGCATCGGTGATGGGGCTTGCCATTGCCGGTATGCATTACAGCGGCATGGCCGCCGCCAACTTCCTGCCGGGTTCGATCTGCGGCGCGGCGTCGGACTTGAGTCCCAACGTGCTGGCCCTGGTAGCCGGTGTGATCAGTACGGCGATCCTGGTGGTGGGGCTGATGCTTTCGTACCTTGAAAGCCGCTTGCATCGCGACACGCAAAGGTTGTCCGGCTCCATCAACCAGCTCAACAGCCGCCTGCTGCACATGGCCACGCACGATCCGCTGACCAGCCTCCCCAACCGGGTGACCCTGGGACGCCGCCTGGAGCAGGCGATCGAGGAAGCGCGCCAGCAGAACACCGAAGTGGCGGTGCTCTACGTCGACCTGGACGGCTTCAAGGCGATCAACGATTCCCTGGGCCATTCCTTCGGCGATGAATTGCTTCGCGCGGTGGCCGGGCGGTTGTCGTCGGGCCTGCGCCGCGGCACGCTTGCACGCGTGGGTGGCGATGAATTCGTCGCCGTGGTCGAGCGCCTGGTGTCGCGCGATACCGCCATGCAGGTGGCCGAGCGGGCGATCGCCCGTATGCGCGAGAATTTCACCGTCAACGGTACGTCGTTGCGGGTAACGCCCAGCATCGGCATCGCCTTCTACCCGACCGATGGCGAAACGGTGGACGAGCTTATCGCCAACGCCGATGTTGCCATGTACGGCGCCAAGGAAAGCGGCCGCAACGGTTTCCGCGTGTTCGAGATGGACATGAAGCAGCGCTCCATCCGCATGCTCGATATCCAGCGCGGGCTGCAGACGGCTACTGAGGACGGCACACTTTCAGTGCATTTCCAGTCCAAGCACGACGGCCCCAGCGGCAAGCTGACGGGTGCCGAGGCGCTGGCCCGCTGGACCCACCCGGTGCTCGGTTCGGTATCTCCCCTGGAATTCATCGGCGTGGCCGAGCGTACCGGGCAGATTTCCCGCATCGGGGAATGGGTGATGCGCGAGACCTGCCGGCAGATGCGCGAATGGCAGGACAAGGGCCATGCACCGATGCGCGTGGCGATCAACCTGTCGCCGCTGCAGCTATCACAGCCGGACCTGGTGGACATGGCCGCGCAGATCGTTGCCGATGCGGGCCTCAAACCCTCGCTGATCATGTTCGAGGTGACCGAAACCGTCGCCATGCAGGACGCCGAGCGCACAGTGGAGATCCTGCGCGATTTCCAGGAGCGCGGCTTCGAGTTCGCCATCGACGATTTCGGCACCGGCTATTCGTCGCTGGCATACCTGCAGAAATTCCAGGCCAAGCAGCTGAAGATCGATCGCTTTTTCACCCATTCGCTGGAGAGCGACAGCGTGGAGTCGAAGGCGATCGTCTCGGCGATCATCGCATTGGCCCATACCTTAGGGATGGAAGTGGTGGCCGAGGGCGTGGAAACGCTCCACCAGGCCGAGCAGTTGCGCGCGCTCGACTGCGACCAGGTGCAGGGCTTCTACATGTCCTACCCGCTGGCCCCGGCGGCCTTCGAGGAGAAGTACCTCAAAGTCGCCCGGCCCCGGCTGAACGTCTCGCCCACGCCTACTGCAACAGGCGGTTGACGTCCTCGATGTCGTGCAGGTCGATCGTGCCTGCCGCCTGCTTGAGCAGCAGCTTGTTCAGCACGAACTGGTGGCGCACCAGGGTGTATTCGCTTTGCGCCTCGGCCAGCACCTGGATCGCCACCACCACGTTGGTCAGGCTCTGCGTGCCGATGTCGTTGCCCGCGCGCATGGATTCGAGCGACTTCTTCGCCGCATCCACCGACAGCTTGGCACTGCTTACCTGTTCGATGCCGTCCACTACCTGGTTGTAGAAGTTGTTGGCATCGCGCGCGGCCTGGCGGCGCTGGCTTTCCAGCACGCCTTGATCGGCATCGCGCTGGTAGATCGCCTGGTGCACCTGGGATTGGGTCAGGCCGCCGCTGAACACCGGGACGCTTAGCGTAAGCCCCACGGTGGTGGTGCCCGGGCCGTAACCGGGACCGATCTGGCCGGTGTCGCCCTGGTTGACGTTCGACCAGGTACCGAATTTGTTGTAACCGAGCCCCAGCGACAGCGTGGGCAGGTGGCCGGCGCGGGCGGCGCTGACCTTATGCTCGTCGGCCTTGACCGTGTAGCGTGCGGCCAGGATCGTCGGATTGGTTTCCATCGCGGCATCCACCCAAGCCTTGGCATCAGCCGGCGTCGGACCCTGCATGGGGATGTCCTCGCGCAGGGTTTTCAGGGTCTGTGTTTCCTGGCCGGTGATCTGTTCGAGCGCGCGCTTTGAGTCCTTGAGCGCGTCCATCGCGCTGATGCGTTGCGACTTGATGAAGTTGTAGTAGGCCTGCGACTGGGTAACGTCCGCTGCCATCGCCAGGCCGTCCTTGAAGCGCTCGCTCGATTGTTCGAATTCCTTTTTGTAGGCGTCCTCGTAGGACTTGTCCACTTCAAGCTGCTCCTGCGCCACCAGAACGTTGAAGTAGGCATTGGTGACGCGGATGTACAGGTTTTGCAGGGCGGCGCGATCCACTTCGTCCTGCGAGTCGCGCGTGGACTGCGCGGCGCGGAGGTTGGCGATGCGGGAGAGGTCGATCACGGATTGATCAAGCTGCGCGGTGAAGTCGCGCTGGCGCGTGTGGCCGGCGCCAGTGTTGACCGAGTTGCCATTGACGATGGTGGTGCCGCCGGAGCCGCCATGCACCTGGTTGATATCCAGCCCCGCCGAAAGCTGCGGCAACAGCGCCGAGCGTGCCTGGGGCACGCCTTCGGCCACGGCAAGCCGGGTGGCGTTGGACGTGGCCAGCACCGGGTCGTTGGCGATGGCCTGGCGGAACGCATCCATCAGGTCTTCGCCATGCGCAACGGGCGCGACCAGCAGGGAGCCGAGGATGAGAGGCAGCAGTTTGATCCGCATGGAGGCTTGGGTTCCGGATAAGGACAAGCCATGCGAGGCAAGCGCCGTGCCATCGTTACCCGCGGCAGAATTCCCTTTCCGGATCATTTACTTGGCGTGACGGCCCGAGCTTGCTCGGATGTCCGCGGACACCCCCGGCGGACATGCGACGGACAAGAAACCCGATATGCTTGGCTGATGACGAATTACCGTTTCCGGCAGGTCGACGTCTTCTCGGCCGAGCCACTGAAGGGCAATCCACTGGCGGTTGTGCATGGCGCGGACGACTGGTCCGACGCGCGCATGGCGGATTTCGCCCGGTGGACCAACCTTAGCGAAACCACGTTCCTGCTCGCCCCGACCCATCCCGCGGCGGACTATCGCGTGCGTATCTTCACCACGATGAGGGAGCTCCCCTTCGCCGGCCATCCCACCCTGGGCAGCTGCCACGCGTGGCTTGAAGCCGGCGGCGTCCCCCGTGGCGAGCAGGTTGTCCAGGAATGCGAAGCAGGGCTCGTGCGCATCCGCCGCGACAGCAAGCGGCTGGCTTTCGCCGCGCCGCCGCTGTTGCGCTCAGGCCCACTCGAGGACGACCTCGTCGAACGCATCGTCGATGGCCTGGGCCTGGAACCGGACGACGTCATCGGCCACCAGTGGGTGGACAACGGCCCCGGCTGGTCCGCCGTGCTGGTGAGGGACCGTGAGACCCTGCTGGATATCCGCCCGGACCTGGGCAAGATCCTCGGCATGAAGCTCGGCATCGTGGCACGTTGGGGTGGCGAGGCGGACTTCGAAGTCCGCGCCTTCATCCCCGGCGACGGCATGCCGGAAGATCCGGTCACCGGCAGCCTCAATGCAGGCATCGCACAATGGCTGATCGGCGCCGACATGGCGCCGTCGCGCTACGTGGCAAGCCAGGGCACGGTGCTGGGCCGCGCCGGCCGCGTACACGTCCAGCAGGAAGGCAACGACATCTGGGTAGGCGGCGACGTCGTGACCTGCATCGAAGGCGGCCTTACGTTGCCGTGAGGCCGCGCGGTCGTGAACCTCACCGTTTGGCGAGAGCGGGCGGGGCGCCGCGGCGGCGGCTCCTGCTGCGGCGACCCTCGGGGCTGCGCCCCATCGGGACGGGCTTCGGCCGGGGGTTTTCGATTCGCCATCCTGGCTCAGCGAAAACGGCCGGCCATCCATGGCCGGCCCCCTGCGGGCCTGATCCGACCGAAGCCCTTCGCCTTCGCACGGAGCCGCCGCCGCGGCGCCCCGCCCGCTCTCGCCAAACGGTGAGGTTCACGTCGGGAGTGCTTGGATGGCATAGGTGTTTTGCGTGACCTTGCACGTGCCGATCGCTCTTTAGTGCGCAAGCACAAACGTCTCATGTGAGGCAGCCACGTTGTCCCGTCACGCGACTTCGGACTGTCCAGAGCCGGGGGCCATCAGCCTCGTCAGCGACTTGTGGAACCGAGCGTTGCGGGCGGAAAAGGCCCGCAGGGGGCCGGCTTCAGCCGGCCGTTTTCGCGAAGGCCGCAGGCCGCCTCGAAAACCCACGCCCGCAACGCGCGCGCGCCGGGGCGTAAGCCATAAGAAAAAGCCGCGCAGCGGCCTCTTCTCCCAAGCGCCGGTGGAACCGGAGCGACGAGGCTGATGGCCCCCGGCTCCCGCGACCACACCCGAGCGACGAGGGCGTCCTCGGTTTACGCGCGCTTACGCGTGGCTTTCTTCGCCGTGGACTTCCGGGGTGCGGCCTTTTTTGCCGTGGTGGTCTTCGTTGTTGCGGGCGTGCGGGCCGGATCGATCAACAGCGTTTCGGCGGTGACGCCGCGCTTGCGTACTGCTTCGATGAACCAGTTGGGTTTCTTGCCGAAGCCTGTCCAGGTTTGCGACGGGTTGGCCGGGTTGCGGTAGCGCGCCACGCCTGCGCCGGCACGTTTGGATTTCTTCGTGCGCGTGCCCAGGGCAGGGAAGACTTCGGCAAGTTCGAGGCCTTCGGCCTTGATCATGCCCTCGATGGTCTTGCGCAACGCCTTGACCTGCTGGCTACGGGCGCCTTCCACGCGGGATTTAGCATCGGCGATGAGGGCGTGCAGTTCCTTCGGAGAGAGAGCGTCGAGCTTGAGCGCCATGCGGTTTTTATCCTTGCTTATGCCATATGGAAGCCTAAGCATAAGCGATTCCGCCTGTATAGAGCCTTTCACTTGCCTGCGGCGGTCTGGCGCATGGTCAGCGCCCGTGCCTCGTCCTCGGCAGTCACCAGCTTCCGTTGCGCATCGAGCTTGGCGCCCAGGATCAGCAATACGTAGTTATCCGGATCGTATTCGCGCAGCAGGGTGATTTCGCGCTGTGCCTCGTCCAGATCCTTGTCAAGGATCGCGCGGTCGATCTGGTCGGACGCTTGCGGGAAGGATTCGCGCAAGGCCTCCTGCGCCGTGGCGTTGGTCTTGTCCAGGTCAAGCACGCTCATGTAGTACTCGAAAGCGTTGTTGCCCTGGGGGGCAATCAGCCGGTTTTCACGGATCGAGGTGCGTGCCAGGCCCAGCAGGATGGCCGTGGGCGAGTCATCGGTGTCAGCGGAGTCGTTGCTGGGCGCCTGGGCAGTGGCGGCGCTGGACGTATCCGTGGTGGCCGCAGCATGGTGTCCACGCCAGGCCACGCCGCCGATCACGGCAGCCACGAAAAGAATGCCACCGGCGATGAGCGCGCGTGGCAACGGGCGTTTGGAGGCGAGGATCATGGTACCTGCTTGCATGGCTTCTGCCGCGCGAATGCCGCGGGCAGGGGGAGTGCGCACGCTAGCCGGTGATTATTGCAATGATGTTGCCGGCATCGAAAAGTCGTAGTGGCCCGAGTCCACGGTGACGCATGCGCCGGGCCCGCAGGCCTTGCCGACATGGACCCCGCGCGCCTTGTCCAGCGTCGTGCCTGATTCGCTCGCACCGCGCAGATTGTCCGTGGGCAAGCGCACGAGCGCCGTGGCGCCGACGGGTACATCCACCTTCAGTTCCAACTGCGAGCCACGGCGCTGCCACGAAACCGCAGCATCGCCGTAAGGCGTCAGCACGCTGCCGCGCGCGTGGTCGAGGAAGCCGGTGAACAGGGGTGCCACCTCGATGCGTCGCCAGCCCGGTTCCAGCGGACGCAATCCGGCCACGTCGCCGAACAGCCAATCGTCCGCGGTGCCGAGGAAATAATGTCCCCACGAACGCGATGCCGCCTTCCAGTGCTCCCAGAGGCTCGTCGCGCCCTGTGCGCGCCAGAAACCCCAACTGGGGAAAGTCACCTGGGTGGCCACGGCAAAGGCCTCGGCCTCGTGGCCGGAATGGCTTAGCACCGGCAGGATGATCTTAGTGGCCAGTGCGCCGGTATCCAGGTGGTTGCCGCGGGCACGGACATCGTTGGCCAGGTTCGCGGCGATCAAACCGCGATCGGCTTCCGGTGCAAGACCGAAGGCCAGGGCGAAGAGATTGTGTGCCTGGCGATAGCCCCGGTCGACCTGGCCACGATAGACATGGGCATGGGTGTCGTAGAACGCCTGGTTGAACGCCTTGCGAACGTTGTCGGCCATGCCGCGGAAACGAGCCGCATCGCTGTCCTTGCCAAGCACGTGCTCGATGTCGGCCATGGTCGTGACCATCCGGTAGAGATAGGCGGTGGCGGCGACGCGTTTGTCCTCGGGGGCGTTCTCGCCATCAGGATCGGTTTCAGGGCTCACCCAGTCGCCGAGCTCCGTGGTGGCAATGCCCCCGGGCGAGCGTGCGTATTCCAGCCTCACGTAGGCGGCCATGCCTTGTTCGTGATCGGCCAGCACGCGCAGGTCGCCGTCGTGAAGGTACAGCGACCATGGCACCAGGATGTACGCCGCATGCCAGGGCGGCGCGCGAACGTCACCCCAGCCCGGGTTGGGAGCGATCAGCAAGGGGGCGCCGTTCGCGTTACGGGCGTCGCTGATGTCATCGACCCACTTGGCCAGCAGGGTACCGGCGTCGAGATTGCGCAGCATCATGTCCGCGCCCACCATCGCATCGCCCGTCCAGCCGTTCTTCTCGTACATCGGGGTATCGGTGGGAATCCCCTGCAGGTTGTTCAGCACGGTGTCCACGGCCGCGCGGTGGATCCAGTTGAGCAGGTCATTCGCGCTATCGAACGACGATGTCTCGGCAACGTCCGAATGCACCACCTGCACAGTGACGGCATCGCGCGCGGGCGCTCCGCCGGGCCAGCCGCTGACTTCCACGTAACGAAATCCCTTGTACGAGAATTTCGCATGCCAGCTTTCCTCGCCCTTGCCCGACAGGGTGAATCGGTCTGTCTGGAAACCTTCCTTGAAATAGTGGTGGCGATCCCGGACGTCCACGCTGCCATCAGGAAGCAGTTTCTCGCCATAGCGCGCGACAATGGTGTCGCCGGCGCGGCCTTTTGCGACGAATGTCGCCCAGCCGGCGATCACGCGCGGGAAGCGGAATACGTAAACGCCGGGCGTCGGCTGCGTCACTTCGTTGGCCGCGAGCGTGGTGGCCACGGTGATCGATGGCTGCGGCTGGGAAACCAGGCGCCCCCGCGGTGCGGGAACAAGCGATGCCGCGCGCCATGCGGAGTCGTCGAAGCCGGTTGCGTCGAATCCCGGTTGCGCGCGGCGCCCGTCGTAGGTTTCGCCGCCGTAGAGATCATCGAGCAGGGTGGGGCCGTCGATCAGCTTCCAGTCGTCGCCGGTGACGATGTCCTGGTGCTGTCCGTTGGCGAAGTCGATGGCAAGCCTGGCACGTACGCGCGGTTCGCCATGCCACGGCGCTCGCTCCCAATGCCAGACATCGGGATTGGTCAGGCCATAGAAACCGCGGCCCAGTTCCATGCCCAATACATGTCCGCCCGCAGTCTGCAGGGCGGCGGTAAGGTCGGTGGCCACGTACTGCACGCGCTTGTCGTAATTGGTGAAACCGGGCGACAGCACGGCAGGGCCGACGGGCTTTCCGTCCAGCGTAACGTCGGCATAGCCACCGGCGGCGACATACAGTGTTGCCCTCGCCACTGGAGCTTCGGTGCTGAACGGCCGGCGCAGCAGCGGCGCGGCGCGTGTGCCTGCATCGCCCTTGCCGATCCAGCGTGCACCCGCCCAGGCGGTTTCGTCCACAAGGCCGGTGGCGAAGCTCGCCGTGCGTGCAGCGTGACCAGAGCTGGTATCGACGTCCACCTTCCAGAAATAGCGCGTACCCGATGCCAGGGCAGGGCCGGCGTAGGCGTGGCCGAACGGTTCGGGCGAGGCCACGCGGCCGCTGTCCCAGATATCGGGCTTGCCGTCATCAAGTAGACCGGGCGACGTCGCGACGGTGAGGCGCCAGCTAAGTTGTCTGGCCCCGCGTTGGTCGCTTTGCACCTGCCAGCTGAAACGAGGGTGCGCCGCATCGATCGCGAGCGGCGTGTCCTGGCTTTCCACGCGAAGGCGTGAAAGCGTGGCGGCAGCGTCGTGTGGATTCGCGTGGACGAATGACACGCTTGCCACGCCCAGGGCGATGGCAAGCGGCATCACCCTTGTCCGGCGCTGTGTCAAAGCTCGATGCAGTCGAACTCGGGGTTGGGCTTGACGTCGGCTTCGTAGTTCACGTCGGGGCGCGCGAAACCGAACAGGTGCAGGAAGCCGATCTTGTACCCGCGGTAATCGGTGGTGTCGAAGAGGTTTTCGGTGGTAACGCCATCCCACTGGGCGGTGCATTCACTCTGAACGTCATCGCGCAATTCCCAGTCGTCCAGGCGCAGGCGGCCCTCCTCGTCCACGTCCGGCACTGCGCCGTCGGTACGGTACAGGCGCTCGCGGAACAGGCGGTTGGTCTGCTCGATGGTGCCCTCGTGCAACCGTTTTTCCTTCATGATCTTGAAGACAAGGGATACGTAGAGCGGGATCACCGGGATCGCGGCGCTGGCCTGGGTTACCACCGATTTCATCACCGCGACCTGGGCCACCACGCCATGGTCGGAGAAGCGCCGGGTAAGCTGGTGCGCGGTGTCGTCAAGGTGCTGCTTGGCCTGGCCGATCGAGCCGTGCCAGTAGATCGGCCAGGTGATCTGGGTACCGATGTAGCTATAGGCCACCGTGCGGGCATTCTTCGCCAGCACGCCGGCGCTGGCGAGCGCATCCATCCACAGGGCCCAGTCTTCGCCGCCCATCACCGTGACGGTGTCCTTCACTTCCTGCTCGGTGGCCGGTTCCACCGCCACCTTGATGATCGCGTCCTTGTTAGTGTCGATCGAGGTGGCCTGGTACGACTCGCCGATGGGCTTGAGCGCCGAGCGCACCAGCTCGCCGGTATCGGGCAGCTTGCGCACTGGTGAAGCCAGGGAATAAACCACGAGGTCCACCTCGCCGCCCATTTCGGCCTTGATGATCTCGATGGCGCGGGCACGGGCCTCATTGGAGAACGCATCGCCATTGATCGATTTGGCCCAGAGGCCGGCCTCATGGGCCAAGCGCTCGAAGGCGGCGGAGTTGTACCAGCCGGCCGTGCCGGTCTTGCTTTCAGTGGCCGGCTTTTCGAAGAAAACGCCGAGCGTGGCGGCGCCGAAACCAAAGGCCGCGGTGATCCGCGAGGCCAGGCCGTAGCCGGTGGAAGCGCCGATCACCAGCACGCGCTTGGGACCATCGGCGCGGACGCCCTGGATGCGGGTGGCTTCGATCTGGTCGATGACGTTTTTCTCGCAACCAACCGGGTGGGCGGTGGTGCAGATGAAGCCACGGACTTTCGGGTTGATGACCACGCGCTTTGATCCTGTGTTTGCGGAAAGGGCATTTTAGCGGCAAGGCACCCCGGGCCGGGTACGCGGGCGTATGTTGGGCCGGCTGGGGGAAGGGCACCCGCGTGAACCGTAAGACGGATTTTCCACGCCAATTCTGCTAATCATGCGCTGCGCATTCCTCCGGCTCCCCTTCGCTACCATGACCCGACCGGCTCCCCTACCGTCCAACGAAAGCCGACGCATCGCACGGCTGCATGAACTTGCCGTCCTGGATACCGGATCCGAGCCGCTGTTCGACGCGCTGGCCAGGGCTGCCGCCCTGGTCGCCGGGACACCGATCGGCATGGTGACCCTGGTCGACACCCACCGGCAGTGGTTCAAGGCCAACCATGGCCTTCCAGGTGTCAGCGAGACCCCGCGAGAAGTGGCCTTCTGCGCCCATACCATCCTTGAAGACGGGCTGCTGGAAATTCCTGATGCACGGGAGGACGAACGCTTCGCCGCCAATCCCCTGGTCACCGGCTCCCCCGACATCCGGTTCTACGCAGGTGCGCCCATCAGCCTGCACGACGGGCTGCGGATGGGCGCGCTGTGCGTGATCGATCGCGAACCGCGCCAGCTCGACGATCGCCAGCGCGCGATCCTTGCCGAACTGGCCCACGCTGTATCCGAGGCGCTGGACCAGCGTGCCCTGGTCATCGACCGCAACGCGGCGCTGCAGCGCGAAGCCGATGCCGGCGAGCGGCTGGCCCAGATCATCGACGGTACCTCGGCCGGGATCTGGCACTGGAACGTGCAAACCGGCGAGCTGGAACTGGACGGGCGCTGGGTGGACATCATCGGCTACCCGCCGGTGGAGATGGCGCCTTACACCACCATCAGCCTGCCCACGCTCAGTGGGCCGTCAGCCTGGCAGCGCCTGGTAGAGCGCGCCCGGCGCCTGGCCTCTTCCGGCAGCGACGAATTCGACGGGGAGCTCAAGCTGCGGCATAAGGACGGCCACGACGTATGGGCGCTGTTCCGCGGCCGCATCACCAGCCTCGGGCTCGGTGGCCAGCCGCACTGGATCCAGGGCACCGCGATCGACATCACCGCGCGCAAGACCGCCGAGACACGCCTGCGTGCAAGCGAGGCATTCCTGGACCGCACAGGCCGCATGGCGGCCGTCGGCGGCTGGGAGATGGACCTGGAAACCTACAAGATCACCTGGTCGGATGCGACCTGCCGCATCCACGGCGTGGCCGAAGGTTATGCGCCTTCCATGCGCGAGGGCCTGGCGTTCTATGCGCCCGAGGCCCGCCCGGCGATCGAAGCGGCATTTACCCGTGCCATTTCCGACGGCACCAGCTGGGACCTGGAGCTCCCCTTTGTCACCGCCGATGGGCGAGACATATGGGTGCGCACCTTAGGTTCGGTCGAGCACGAAGACGGCCGCGCCCGGCGGTTGGTGGGTGCGTTGCAGGACATCACCGTGCGCAAGCAGGCGGTGGAAGCCCTGGCCGAGAGCGAGCAGCGCTTCCGGCGCCTGTTCCAGAACAGCCTGGGCCTGATCTGCACCCACGACCTCGACGGCGTGATCCTGTCGGTCAACCTGGCCGCCGCACGCACCCTGGGATACCGCGTGGCCGAGATGATGGGCCGGTCACTGCTCGACTTCATGCGCGATGAAGTGGCTGCGGCCTTTACGGCCTACCTGGACAGGGTGCGCAGCAATGGCGCGGACTCAGGCGTGCTCGAGCTCATGGCCAAGGACGGTACCCGGCATACATGGCAGTACAACAACATGCTCGACACCACCGGCCCCGAGACCTACGTGCTGGGTCACGCCCAGGACATCACCGAGCGGCGCGACCTCGAACGGCGGTTGCGCGAATCGGCGATCCGCGACCCGCTCACCGGTTGTTTCAACCGTCGGTTCCTCGCCGAGGTCGAAGCCGATCCCCGCCAGCGGATCGCCTGGGGCTGCATCGCCATCGATCTGGACCGCTTCAAGCAGGTCAACGACACCTATGGCCATCAGCGCGGCGACGAGGTGCTGGTGGCGATGGCGCAGTTCCTCCGCACGCATGTGCGGCCCGACGACGCGGTGGTGCGCCTGGGCGGGGACGAATTCCTGGTGATGCTGCGTGGCGCCGATGCCGACGCCACGCAGGCGATCGCCACCCGCATGCTCGACGACCGCAGCCAGGCCCCGATCGGGTTCACCGTGGGGCAGGGCCTGCGCCACGCCGACAACACCCTGGAAGACGCCATTGCCGAGGCCGACCGCAAGCTCTATGAGGTGCGTGCCCAGCGGCCGGCCTACAGCCGGCACGCCAGCTAATCCCCAGCCGGGTGCGCCCGGGCGGCGAACCGTCTAAACTCCCCGGAGAAACAGGGGGATATGCGCGTGACGTCATTTGGTGTGGTGCTAGCCGGCCCGAAAGCCGGCCAGGCGGATGTCGATTGGACGCCCGTCGCCCGGGCCTTGGGCCTGGACCAGGCAGCTTTCGCGGCAAAGGTACTTTCGGCGATGCCGCTGCTGGTGCGCAGACAGCTGGACGAAGCCCTTGCCACTGAAGTGGCCGACCGGCTGGCGGCGATCGGCGCCATCGCCGAGGTCGTTCCCGACCGCGATCCCTTCGTGTACATCGAACGCGAGGGCGCCTCGCTCGGTCCCGTGCCGCACGCCGCGCTCGAGCGATTCATCGCCGATGGCGAGCGTTACCGCCTGCGCAACACGCGTGAGTGGCAGGTGTGGCAACGACCGGTGGTGTCCTTGCCATCGGACGAAGTTGAACCGGCACCGCTCCCCGAGGCGATAACCGAAGTTGAGCCGGCATCGCTCTCCGAAGCGACAACCAACGATGTCGCCGCGGAACTTGACGTTCCGGTGGCTTTCGAGCCGCCGCCACCCCCGCCGCTGCCCGTCGACGCCTCGGCATTCCCGCCGGCATGGACGCAGCCGATTGTCGAAGATCAAGCATCCACGGAGCCGGTGGAAGCGAAGCCGCCGCGCTCGTCGATCGCCGCCATCGCCGGCTACCTGGGCGTATTTTCGATCGTCCCGGGAGTGGGCCTGCTGGCGATGCTGGCCGGCATGCTTGCCGTCCGTGACATCCATCGCCATCCGCAGAAGCAGGGCATCGGTCGTGCGCGCTTTGCCATCGCAGTCGGTGCGGTGTTGTCCGTCGTGTGGGCGGCGCTGTTCGTGCTGCGCGATGACATCCGCCTGCCGTCGACGTCGCAGGTCAACGCGGTCACCGCCGGCCAGCTGGTGGCTGACCGGCAGGCCCCTGCGGTCCCACGGCCGGTCGCTGCCGCGCCAGTGGCAGTCACCGGATCGCCGGCACCCGCGCCTGCCGCATCCACGCCTGCAACCGTGCCATCGGCCGCGCTGTCGCCGCCGGCAACGTCCTCCAGCGCTCCCGCGCCCTCGGCGGCCCCGGTAGCTACAACCCTTCCTGCGCCGGCGTCCTCAGAAGCGCCCGCGGCGTCCGCTCATGTGGATCCCGCCAGCGTCGCGGCCGAAAGCGCCGGCCCTTCGTTCGACTGCAAAAAGTCGCTCTCCATGACCGAGACGGTGATCTGCGCCAACAAAGCGCTGTCCGCGCTCGACCGCGAACAGGCAGCGGCTTTCAACAAGGCCTTGGCGCAAACCTCCGGCGATCGTGCCACCACCTTGCGCGAAGGCCAGGCCGGTTGGCAGCACGAGCGCAACGAACTGTGCGGCAGCGATACCAAGTGCATCGAACGCTACATGCGTGCACGCCTGGCGACGTTCGCGCCGCCTCCGCCGCCGAAGGGTGCCGCGCCGCCTTCACCATAAGGCGGCTCTAGGCTTAGAAAACGTGGCGGAACACCCAGAACAGGCACGCTGCAAGCGCGATCGACGCGGGTAGCGTGAGTACCCAGGCCATCAGCATGCTGCGTACGGTGGCCCACTGCAGGCCCGATCCCTGGGCGACCATGGCACCGGCCACGCCCGATGACAGCACGTGCGTGGTGCTTACCGGCATGCCGAAGCTATCGGCCGCGGCGATGGTGACCGCCGCCACCACCTCGGCCGACGCGCCCTGCGCGTAGGTCAGGTGCTGCTTGCCGATGCGCTCGCCCACGGTGCGCACGATGCGGCGCCAGCCGACCATGGTGCCCAGGCCCAGCGCAAATGCCACGGCCACCTTGACCCAGGTCGGGATGAATTTGGTGCCGTTGTCCAGCGACTTGTGATAGTTGTCCAGCACTGCCTGGTCGCTCGGGCTGAACGCGGGCTGCTTGGCCTTGCTCATCACCCGCAGCGCTTCGGAACTTAAGTACATGTTGTTGCGCACGTTGTTCACCGCGCTCTGGGGAACGTCGGCCAACGTGGTGCTGCGGCCCACCTGGCCGCTGATGGCGTCGGTGAGCTGGCCGAGCGCTGCGATGGTGGCCGGCTTCAAGTCGTGCGAGTTGATGTAACGCTCCAGTTCCGCGCGCGGATCGGTGGCCGGAGCAACACCGGCGCTGTTGCGGGCGAATACTTCACTGGCCGAATGCGCTACCGCGATGAACGTCTGCGTCTGGCTGGGCGTGACCGCGCGATTGAGCGCGTAGGCGCCCGGCACCGTGCCGATCAGGATCAGCATGATCAGGCCCATGCCCTTCTGGCCATCGTTGGAGCCGTGGAAGAATGACACGCCAGTGCAGGTGAGGATCAGCAGGCCGCGTATCCAGAACGGCGGCGGTGCTTCACCCTTGGGTTCCTGGTAGAGCTCAGGCACCTTCACCAGCGCACGCAGGAGCACCAGCAGTCCGTAGGCCAGGGCAAACCCCAGCAGCGGCGAGAACAAAAGGCTTTTGCCGACATTCCAGGCCTGGCTCCAGTCCACAGCGCTCGTGGCATCACCCGAACTCATCAACTGGTTCATCAGGCCAACGCCGATGATCGATCCGATCAGCGTGTGCGAACTCGACGAGGGAAGGCCGAGATACCAGGTGCCAAGATTCCAGATGATCGCCGCGATAAGCAATGCGAACACCATCGCAAAGCCCGTGCCCGAGCCCACGTCCAATACCAGGGCGATGGGCAAAAGTTGCAGCACCGTATAAGCCACCGCGCCGGTGGAAACCATCACGCCGATGAAGTTCCAGCCGCCGGACCAGACCACCGCGAAACTGGCAGGAAGCGCTCGCGTGTAGATCACCGTGGCCACGGCATTGGCCGTGTCGTGGAAGCCATTGACGAATTCGAAGCCCAGTGCAATCAACAGGGCGACACCCAAGAGGACGTAGGCGAGGGCGGGGCTGGAGGGCACCACTTCCAGGTCGTGGCCAAGCTGGGATGCCACGTAGATCGCCGCCGCCAGCAGGAACCCGCCAAACAGGCCGAAGCCAAGGTAACGCTGGAGTGGGGAGCCTTTGACGCCTTCGCCTAGGACCGCGCTGTTCATGCCGTTGCTCCGGGATCACCTTGTGTCCCACGAGCAATAGCAGCCGATTGTGACCACTCGGTGTCAGCTAGAACGGACACAGCAACTGTTTGATTTGCTTAAGTGTCATCAAAAATTCATTCAAGCGGTCAACGTCCGGGTCGATATCATGCCAACACTGTTCCTCGGCCTAACGCATGCCTCGCCTGGAAACCCCGCACTTAGGTTCAGACCCTACCTCGATCCTCGACCAGGCCCTTTCATCCGCTTATCTGCGCGCAGCCTTCCAGCCGGTAATCCGGATCCAGACGGGCGCAATCGTCGCTTACGAGGGTTTGATCCGCAGTCACTTGCCCGGCGCTGCATTGACGCCGATCGACCTGCTGGACCTGGCACGCGCCCGCGGCAAGCTTGGCGAATTCGAATTGCGTGCAGCGCGCTGCATTGCCACGGAGTTTTCGCGACAGGCGCTGAGTGGACGCCTGCTGGTGAACCTGAGCGCGCACGCGGTGTTGCATGACGGGATGCGGCCGGACGATGTGATCGATGCATTGACGGTGCCGGGACTCGACTTCGGACGCATCACCGTGGAGATCACTGAGCGGGACATCGTCGAGAATGCCGCCGCACTCGCGCATGCACTGGGTTACCTCCGCGCGCGTGGCGTGCGTATTGCCCTTGACGATTTCGGCAACGGCCATTCGAACTTCGAGATGTGGAACGAGGTGCAGCCGGAGATCGTGAAGATCGACCGCTACCTGATCAACGGCTTGTCCAGGAGCGCGGAGAAGCTCGCCATCGTGCGTGCCCTGTGCATGGTGGCCGAAACCCTTGGCGCCGAACTCGTGGGCGAAGGCGTGGAAGAGGGTGACGACCTGTGCATGCTGCGCGAACTGGGTATTCCCTTCGCTCAAGGGTTCCTCATCGGGCACCCGGAAAGCGAACCGGCAGCCCTGGTGCCGGCGGCAGCGATGCTGGCGCTGGCCAGCGCCAGCGTGCCGGTGCCTCCGCGTCCGCGCGGTCCGGTGGGCGCCAGGCCACTCAACGCCGAGCACCTGTTGATCCAGGCACCGGCATTGGCACCGACGCAAACCAATGAAGACCTTGTGCAGATATTCAGCACCGATGAGCGGCTGCATGCCGTAGCGGTGGTGGAGGATGGCCAGCCCATCGGCATCGTCAACCGGCGCGCGTTTACCGAGCGCATGGCACAGCCTTTCGCCCGCGAACTCTTCGGTCGCAAGAGTTGCACCAGTTTCATGAACGCCCATCCGCTCCTGTGCGACGCGGAGCAGTCGCTGCAGAGCATGGCCGATATCCTCCGCGGCGAGGACCAGCGTTACTTGAGCGATGGCTTCGTGATCACCTCGCAGGGCCGTTACCTGGGGCTGGGCACCGGTGAATCGCTGGTGCGGCGCGTGACCGAGATCCGCGTGGAGGCGGCGCGCTACGCCAACCCGCTGACCTTCCTTCCGGGCAATATCCCTGTCGCCGAGCATATCGCCCGGCTGCTGGAAGCCGGGCGCCCGTTCACCGCGACCTACTTCGACCTGGACCAGTTCAAGCCGTTCAACGACCTGTACGGATATTTTCGCGGCGACGAGATGATCTGCCTGCTGGCAAGCACGCTTACCGGGGACCTGCGCCACGACAGCGACTTCGTCGGGCACATCGGGGGCGACGACTTCGTGGTGCTGTTCCAGGGCGACGACTGGCTCGACCGCTGCACGCAGATGCGCCTTCGCTTCAACCAGATGGCTCCAGCCCTGTTCGACGCCGCCGATCGTGCGCGCGGCGGTATCGAGGGAGAGGATCGCCAGGGTAGCCGCCGGCTTATTCCCATCACCACCGTGGCTGTGGGCGCAGTGACCTTCGCCGACGAGTTCCCGCGCCATGCCGAGGCCGTGGCCAGCCTTGCAGCCGCCGCCAAGCGCATCGCCAAGCGGGGCGCCGGCTTCCACGCAGTGAGCTACGAAGCGGAAGTTCCCTCGGCGCAGCCGATCGTGTGATCGGCAAGCTTTCGATGCGCCAGCCTCGGCGCGACCATCGGTACCGTCAGCATGGTGCTGGCCACCGCCATCAGCAGCAACGCGGTGAAGGTTTCGCTGCTGATCAGGTGGCGGTCCAGTAGTACGTTGACGAAGATGATCATGATCAACGCCTTGGTTTGCAGCAGCCAGCCGACGATCCAGATGTCGCCGCGTGCCCAGCCGAGCATCTTGCCGGCGATGCCGACGCCGGCGAGCTTGCCGGCCACCGATGCCACCAGCAACACGGCCGCGGCGATGAAAACCGAAGCGCCACCGATCGACCAGTTCGTACGCAGGCCCGTGGAAAGGAAGAACACCGGCATCACCGTAAGCAGTACGTGGCGGCGGAGCAAATCCATGTGTTCCTGGTTGAACCATTCAGAGTCGGTGACGACGCCAGCGAGGAACGCGCCCACCATGAAGTGCAACCCCGAGAAGTCCGCGCCGTAGGCACACAGGGCGAGCCACACCATGCCCACGTACCAGCGATCGCTTTCCGGGATGCGGCGCATCAGCTTGCGATAGCCAATGGATACGGGCACCAGCAGGGCCAGGAAGATCGCCTGTTTACCGACGCGGTCGAAGTCCAGCAGGATCAGCGCCAGCACCCCCCAGATCATCACGTCGTCGAGGCTGGCATAACGCAGCACACGCTTGCCCAGCGGTTCACGCAGTACGCCCAGTTTCTCGAGCAAAAGAATAAGGATCGGCAACGCCGTCACCGCGCAGGCCATGCCCACGCCCAGCACGAACTGCGTGTTCGTGCCCTGCGTGCCGAGCCAGCCGTCACGCCACGCCAACAGGCCCACCGCCGCGGCGCAGCCGAACAGCAGGGGTACGCCCAGGGCCAGTGCCGCGGTGGTACCGCATTCCTTGCGCTGCGCCCAGGCGGCTTTGAGATCCAGCTCGATGCCGGCGATCCAGACGAAGATCATCACGGCCCACCAGGCCACCCCGTTCAGCGCGGTCACCACAGAGGGGGTGAAGATGGTCTGGTAGTAAGCGGGGTAGGCGGCGCCCAGGATGCCTGGGCCAAGCAGGATGCCGGTGAGGATCTGCACCACCACCAGCGGCGCGTAGTAGTCGGTGCGGCCGAGCCGCCAGATCAGGTAGGGCACGGCGAAAATGATCACCATGGCGATCAGGAAAAGCTCGGCACTGTTCATCTACGGTCCCCGGAATATTCCGGGGACCGAGACTAGCGCAGGTTCATGCGAAGCGGTGAACCGTCGTCAGGTCCAGCTGTCGTCGCTGCCGCCGCTGTCGAAGCTGGAGTCGTCGCCGCCACCGCCACCACCCCAGCCACTATCGTCGTTGCCCATGTCGATGGGCTGGTCGCGAAGGTCGTCGTAGGCCTGGCCGCGGCTGTCAGCGGCATCGTTGCCGCCGACGATCCCGTTCCCGCCGCGTTCGCTTTCTTCGCGGCGCTCATGGTTCTCGTACATGTTCACCGCCGCGGCGCCAAGGGCGCCGCCAGCCAGGCCGCCCAGGAACGAGCTACCCATGCCCGAGCCCTGGTTTTGCGGCGGATACCCCTGGCCGGGAAATCCCGGCGGAACATTGGGATTGGGACCCTGGCCATAGCCGTAGCCCGGGCCGCCGGGTGGCTGGGATTGCCGGCGACGCATCACCATCATCACGATGCCGCCGATCACCCCCAGACCCAACACCCATGGCCAGATGCTCGTATGGGGTTTCTCCACTTGGAACGGCACGGGGGCCGCGGCTGCAGCTGATGCCTCACGCCGCGCTGGCGCGGCGCGCGTGGGTGCTGGCGCGGTAGCCTGGCGCAGTTCCGTCTGGAAGCGCTGGAACTTGGCCGGATCGGTAAAGCCGATCTTGGGATCCAGTGCCTGCGCCTTATCCGCTTCGGTGCGTGCATCGCCGATGTTGCCCTGGTGGGCCAGCACCTGCGCCAGCACATAGTGCGCCTTGGCGCTTTGCGGATGCTCGGCGATGGCCTGGCGCAATTCCTGTTCGGCCAGGGGGTAATTACCCTGGGCGATGGCTGCCTGTACCGCCTTGGGCGAGTCGTCGGCGAATACAGGGCCGATGGCTATAAATGCCAGGCAGAGCGCGAACAAGAGCTTCTTCATCTTTCGTGCCTCACTTTTAGCTTATCGCCATGCGCGGATTCTATCCGTCCATGGTGGGGTGTCGCCGTGATGGTGCAAGGGCCCGGTCACCGTGACTTCAGGCACCCGTTGTCGGTGGCGGGCTGCCGGCCTATGCTCAAGAACTCGTCGTGAAGGGTTGGACCGATGAATCGTGCATGTGCCGCATTTGCGCTGGCTGGGTTGGTACTGATGGGCTCGGCATGCACCACGGTGGCGCCCAAATCGCAGGCGGCTTCCACGGTCGATGCCAACGCCAAGGCCACCGCGGCACCGGCGGTACCCACCAGCGAACAGAAGCTGGCCGAGGCCCAGAAGCAACTGGCTGACTGGCCGCAACTGGCCCGTTACCACGCCGACAACGAAACCGTCGCCAAGCCTGCCAAGGGCGAGAAGCGTGTGGTCTTCATGGGCGATTCGATCACCGATTTCTGGGGTCGCGGCCAGGGTGTGTTCTTTACCGACAAGCCGTACATCAATCGCGGCATCAGCGGGCAGACCACGCCACAGATGCTGGTCCGCTTCCGCGCCGACGTCGTTGCCCTTAACCCCAAGGCCGTGGTTATCCTGGCCGGCACCAACGACATCGCCGGCAATACAGGCAAGCAGAGCGTGCAGATGATCGAGGACAACCTTGCCTCGATGGTCGATATTGCCCGGGCCAACCACATCAAGGTGATCCTGGCCACGGTGCTGCCGGTGAGCGACTACTTCGATCCGAACCAGAGCAAAAACCGCCCGCCGGAGACCATCAAGGAACTCAACACCTGGATCCGCGACTACGCCCGGGGCGAGCACCTGGTGCTGCTCGACTACTACCCGGCGATGCTCGACGAAGAGGGCGTGTTCAAGAAGAGCCTGACCTTCGATGGGCTGCACCCGAATGCCGCGGGCTATGATGTCATGCGGCCGCTGGCGGCCAGGGCGATCGCCTTGGCACTGGGAAAATAAGCCCAAACTTCATGGACCACGCATCCGCTTCCTCTGCAGATACCGAAAAATACCCGGCAGGACTTCGCATTATCGCCGTGTACAAGGCGGTGAAGACCATCGGCCTGATCTTCATCGCCATCGCTGCCTTTCGCCTGGATCGCGAACAGAACTTCCAGAATCTGGTGCAATGGCTTGAGCACCTGCAACTGACCGAAAGCAACAGCATCCGCTGGAGCCTGGTGCACCTGCTCGAGGGCATGGGGCCGGCGAAATTCATTGCGGTGGGCATTGTGGCGTTGGTCTACGCCGCTATCTTTGCCACCGAGGGCATCGGCCTGTGGATGCGCAAGCACTGGGCCGAGTGGTTCACCGTGATCGCCACCGGCTCGTTTGTGCCCGTCGAACTGTACGAATGCATCGTGCGCTTCGGCTGGCTGAAGCTTGCCGTGATGGTGGCCAATATACTGATCGTTATCTACCTGGTGCGTATCGCCTTGCGACCCCGGCACGCTAGCGTGGCTACCAGTTCAGGCGTATAACGACGTCGAACATCACATCGGACGTGCCCATGGGGATCATCAGGCGTTGCGTGGTCGTGCTGGCCATCGTGTTTGGCGTTTGCGCGTGCGATCAGCAAGCCATGATCGACAAGCTCACGCCCCATCCCGCCGCCGAGATCGGCCGGTCGGTGATCGACGAATGGCGGACGGGGAAGATCGACGAGCTTCGCCCGATGTTGTCCGGGGAACTGGATAACCCCGACACGTTGGTCAAGCTTCGTAGCCTCTCCGCCGGAATGCCATCAGGCACGCCCACCAACGTGAAGCTGGTTGGCACCTACACCGGCGAACACTGGGCGAGCGGCAAGGCGAAGCAGACCACTTATAACCTGAGCTACGAATACCAGTTTGACCACCGCTGGCTCGTCGCCAACGTCGTTTTGGTCAAGACCGGCGAGCGTACGGAAATCGTGGGTATGCGAGCCGAGACGCACGATCAGTCGCTCGAACAAATCAACGCTTTCTCGCTTGCCGGGAAAGGGCCTTTGCAATGGCTCTTCCTGCTGGGCGTCATCGCCATGCCTTTGTTCTGCCTGTTCGCTCTGGTCACTTGCCTGCGCACTCCGATGCGGCGGAAGGTATGGTGGGCGTTGTTCACTCTGGTGGGTGTGGTAACGGTATCGATGAACTGGAGTACGGGCGAGCTGGGCTTCTCCCTCATTTCGTTCCGGCTGTTCAGCGCTTCCGGCGTGGCGCAGCCTTATGGGCCATGGCAGCTGGCCCTGTCGTTCCCCCTTGGCGCCGTGTGGTTCTTGGTGCGGCGGCGACACCTCATTGCTTCTACGCCACCGTCGCCTCCGAAGGATGTTCCCTCCGGGGCGGGGTAGTCGCTCTCTAGGCTTCGGCAGATCCTTGCGCGAATACGTCGCCGGCAAAGGCAAGGGCAACAAATACCAGGCACGCCATGCACACGCCGGTCCAGCCGGCGGTAGCCCAGGCGATGCCGGCACTGGCAGCGCCGGTGCCTCCGCCGATGAAGAACACGCCCACGAACAATCCATTGAGGCGGCTGCGGGCTTCGGGGGCGAGCATGTTGATGGCGTGCCGGCCGATCGTCTGGTCACCGACGGCGCCGGCGTCGATCACGATGGCCGCCGCCACCAGCAAACCCAGCGCCAGATAGCGATGTTCGCTTGCATCCAGGCCGAACCAACCGGCTCCCGCGATGCCGGCCAGCACTACGCCAGCGAGAAGCACCACGTGGGCCACGCGCATGCCGATCTTGCTAAGGCCCTTGTCGCCCACCTTGCCGGCCAGCGGAGCGACCACGGTGCCGGCCACGCCCGCCAGTGCAAACGCCGCTGCGCCATTGGCATCAAGGGAAAACGGCGCCTGTGCCAGCAGCATCGCCACGCTCGTCCAGAACGCAGCGAACGCGGCCATCACGAATGCCGCGGATACGGCGTAGCGGCGCAGCACACGCTCGCGTATCCACAACGACCATAGCGAGCCGATAAGCGCGCCATAGTTGTGGCCGAAGTCCGGGCGACGGTCGGGAAGGTTGCGCCAAAGCACCACGGCCAGCGCCAGGTCCAGTCCACCAAGCAAGGCATAGAACCAGCGCCAACCAAAGTGTCCGGCGACCAGGCTCGCGAGCGGGCGCGAGAACAGGATGCCGAGCATCACGCCGCTCATCACGTTGCCTACCGCGCTTCCGCGACGTTCCGGATGTGCCATGGAGGCGGCCAGCGGCACCAGCACCTGGATCGCACACGAGGTGGCACCTGCCACACAGGCGGCCAGCAGGAATACCGGCGCATTCGGTGCGACAGCGCCAAGCGCAAGCATGGCGGCGCAAATGGCAAGCGTCGTCACGGCGAGCCTGCGGTTCTCCAGCAGGTCCGCCAACGGCACCAGGAACAGCATGCCCAAGGCGTAGCCCACCTGCGGCAGCGTGGCCACCAGGCCCGCCAGCGAGGCGGGCAGGCCAAGACCGCGTGCCACCGGTTCCGCCAATGGCTGCGCCGCGGTGAGGTTCACGATCATGATGCTCACGGCAAACGCGAACAGCACCGTCAGGCCGCGCGTCAGCGTGCCAGTCGGTTCGACGGGTGTGGCGGTGGCCTGGACGGCCGGGGCATCGGGAGGCATGGGGTGGGCATTTGCGGCGGGGTAGGCGATGGATGTTAAATACCCATGGGCGATGCATCAATTGAATAATCTTTATAAAGAATATGCCTTACTTGCATAGTCTGGAGCGCCATGAATACGCATGACCTTGCAGCCTTCATTGCCGTGGTGGACTCAGGTTCCATCGTGCAGGCCGCTAACAAGCTGCATCTCACCCAGCCGGCGGTCACCCGCCGCGTACAGGGCCTTGAGTCGTTGCTTGGCGTTCAGTTGCTGGACCGGCAGTCCAAACCTTTGCGGCCATCGGCCGCGGGCCGCGAGGTGTATCGCAAGGGGCGGCAGATGCTGGAGGCCGAGAGCGAGCTGATGACATCGGTGAACCCGGCAACGGAGCCCACCGGCGAATTGCGCCTGGGGATGCCGCCGTACCTGGCCGACATGATGCTTGCCACGCCGGTTGATCGCTTGCGCGAGTGCTTTCCCAGGCTATCGCTGCGTATCCAGAGTACGTGGTCGCCCGGGCTCACGGCGGCGGTCGAGAACGATATGCTCGATGCTGCCGTGGTTGGTTTTGCCGATGGTAGTACGCCGCCGTCCTCGCTGGTCGCGCATCCATTTTCCAGGCAACCGATTCGTATCGTGGCCGCGCCATCTCTGGGGCTTCCAACGAGAAGCGACCTTAAGCGCCTGTCCGGGTTTTCGTGGGTGCTGAGCCAGAACGGCTGCGGCATGCGGTCGGTGCTAAGGCGCACGATGGAAGCTTCGAACCTGTCGTTCGATGTCACCGTGGAGGCCGTGGGCTCGGAACTTCAGCTCTCGCTGGTGGCCCGCGGCGCAGGCGTGGGCATGGTCACGGCCGATCTTCTTGAGCGCAGTAATTACCGGGACAGGCTGAAGGTGCTCCAGGTGGCGGACTTCCGCACCGATGTGGTGGGCTGGCTCGCTTATCGTCCGCTGCCACCTCGCCTGGAAGCTCCGGTGGCCTTGTTGCTGGAGGAGTTGAAGAAGCTGCCCATCGCCTCGCGCTTCTGAAGGTTTGCGCAAAAGGGGCGCCTGACAGCGACGCCCCGTGTGTTCTGGACATTACGCGCTGGCGTCCACCCATGCGTGGGCGCGCACCGGGAAGGTGCCCATCCGGCTTACCTTGGGCGGTACGGCGGAGAACCGGAGGCCCTCGACCGGAAGCTTCTCGAGCCCGGTGAGGTGCTCGACGATCGGGATGCCGGCACCCAGCAGGATGGTATGCACCGGCCGCTTGCCGTCGGAGGTATCGTCGATGTTGAGCGAATCGATGCCCACCAACCGAGCGCCCTGGTCGCGCAGGTAGATCGCGGCCTTCTCGGTCAGGAACGGATGCCCTTCGAAATAGGCATCGGTGCGCCAGTGGCGATCCCAACCGGTGTGCACCAGCACGGCCTTGCCCTTGACGTTGGAGGCTGCGAATTCGGTCCAGTCCACCGCGCGGTTCGTGGCGCCGGCCACGCGCACGACCACGGCGGGCACGCCTGAGATCTGGTCCAGCGCCAGCCCAGCCAGGTCGCAGCCATCGGCGTAACGATGGAAGGGAGAATCGATGTAAGTGCCGGTGTTGCCCACCATGTCCAGGCGGTCGATCACGAACGAGGTGCCTTCGGCGTAGTGGGCCTTGGAGTTTTCCCGCGAAATGTAATCGCATACCAGCGGTGCAGGCAGCCCCTTGTAGGTGATCATGCCGCTTTCAATCACGTGGCTGAGGTCGAACTTGTGTGTTCCCTCACCCGGCTCCGCTTCATCAACCGCCGTTGTCCGCTTGTGCCGTTCGGTGATGATGGTCTTGTTGAGGATCTTTACGCTGCCCACCATCAGCAGGCGAAGGTCGCGGACGATGTATGCCGCCAGGGCGTCGTCGTCGATGTCGTCGCCATCGATGTCCAGGCGGAAATCCTGGCCCTGGATGCCGCCGCCGTTGGAAAACGCCACGTCGAAATCGAAGCACACTCTCTTGTCGGTCATTTGCGTTGTTCCTTGGGGCTTGCTTGCTTGAAGATCACGTCAGGCACGGCGCAATAGCGCTTCGCGAGTGGCATCGTCGGCCGGGTACAGGCATTCGAGCGCCAGTTCCGAAAGCGTCACGTCCACCGGTGTGCCGAATACCGTGATGGTGGACAGGAAAGAAAGCACCGTGTCGCTGCCATGCATGCGCAGGCGCAGCGGTACGGCGATGCGTTTGGCCGGCCGGGTGGCTTGCGAGCCTGATCGAACGGGATAACCGCGCAGTTCCGCCAGGAGTTCGGCCAGGTAGGGATCACCCGTCTCCACGACCTGTGCATGCAGCCTCTCCAGCAGATGCGACCGGCATTCGTCGAAATTCTCGATGCGGGGGGCAAGGCCTTCCGGGTGCAGGGTCATGCGCAGCACGTTCACCGGCGGTTGCAGCAGGTGAACGGCCACGCCCTCAAGGATGGGCGCGAATGCCGCATTGCTGGCCACGATGCACCACTGGCGGTCCACCGCCATGGCGGGGAAGGGCTCGTGCGCCTTCAGGATGCTTTCCACTGCCACTCGCGCGGCGGCCATGTCGGGCGAATCCAGCGGTTGTTCGGAATAGACCGGTGCGTATCCACCAGCCACGAGCAGGCGATTTCGGGCGCGCAATGGCATGGCGAGTTTCTCGGACAAATGAAGCAACATGTCGCGGCTCGCTGCCGCCCGTCCGCTTTCGACGAAGCTCAAATGGCGCGTGGAAACCTCAGCCTCGTTCGCCAGGGCGAGCTGGCTGAAACGCCGGCGCTGGCGCCATTCGCGCAGCAGGCCGCCGGGGGTCTGGTTTTCCATGGCGGCAAGAGTCATCGCGTATTTCCAACAGTGGGGAATATTCCGGGCATTACCCGTGAGGTAATCGCCGAGGGGGACATGCTCGCCGATGCTTCGTTTGCGCCGATGCCCGGCCCAACCTGGAGACTACCGTGCAATCCTTCCTCGCTTCCTCCCCCATTCGTCAGGCCACCCCCGCCACTGCGCCCGTCGTTGAGACCGGCGATGGCCAACTGTTGTTCGTCCGCGACTGGGGCCATGGGCCGACGGTGCTCTTGCTGGCCGGTGCCGGCATGGATTCGCGCCTGTGGGCCGAAACCATGGTGGGACTGAACGATGCCGGCATGCGCACCGTTGCCTACGACCGCCGGGGCCACGGCTTTTCCAGTGACTGCGGGGAGGTCGACTACGATCTGCTGGCCAACGACCTTGCCACCGTCATCGCCACCCTGGATCTTCACGACGTCACCCTGGTAGCCCATTCAGGCGCGAGCGGCGAAGCCATCCGCTACCTGTCCCGGCATGGCGACGAACGTATCCGCCAACTGGTGCTGGTGGGCGCCACCGGTCCGTGCATGCTGGCAGCGCAGGACAACCCCTGCGGCGTGCCCAGGGAAGTCGCCGAAGCGTTGCTGGGTGAACTGGCCTACGACCTTGCTGGATGGATCGACCGAAATGCCGAACCCTTCGCACCGGGCGTGCCGGACCGGCTTATCCAGTGGCTTGGCCAGATGATCATGGATGTCTCGCGCCGCACGTTCGTCGATTTCCAGCGGGCGATCCTGGAAACCGACTTCCGCGACGAGGCGGCTGCGTTGCGTATTCCGGTCACCTTGATCCATGGCGACATGGATGCGTCCGCGCCCATCGAACTTACCGCGCATGCCTATGCGCGCATCCTTCCGGATGCGGAGTTGATCGTCTATGAAGGTGCGCCGCATGGCCTCATGTACACCGATCGTGCTCGATTCACCGGCGAACTCGCGGCAATCGTTGAATCGGTAAACCAGCAAGGCCTCCGGCGGGCGATGCTATAGTGCTTGATCGCAAGCACGGTAAAGGCCGGATGTCCGAGGGCAATCGAAAGTCATGGGCCTGGTGGCGACTCGTGACATCGCACGAGTTGCTTTCCGCGGGCCAGTGGCGGCGGCGCCTTCTCTTCTGGCTTGGCGCGGTACTCGTGGGGCTTGCGGCTATCGTCTTCGCCAAGGCGGCTGACTACGCCTTCCATCTGTTCCAGCAGCTTCGGCATTTGGCCTGGTGGTCGCCGTTCCTGGTAACCCCCGCGGTGTTCGCGCTGCTTGCGTGGCTTACGACCGGAACCTTGAATGCCACCAAGGGTTCGGGCATTCCCCAGGCCATTGCCGCCATGCACGTGGAAGACGAGGCATTTCGCCGAAAGCTGCTTGGGCTGAAGATTGCAGCGGGCAAAATGGCCCTGACCCTGGCGGCACTGCTTGGCGGTGCATCGGTGGGTCGTGAAGGCCCGACCGTCCACGTTGGCGCAAGCCTCCTGTATTCACTCGGAAAGCGTTTCGGATTTTCCGATGCCACGTCCGCAGGACGCTTCATCCTGGCTGGGTCTGCGGCGGGGCTGGCGGCCGCCTTCAATACGCCGCTGGCGGGCATCGTCTTCGCCATCGAGGAAATGTCCGGGGCGTTCGAGCACCGGATGAGCGGCATCCTGTTGACCGCCGTCATCATCGCAGGCGTCGTATCGCTTGGCATTCTCGGCAACTACGCCTATTTCGGCTCCATCACCGCCATGCTTCCGCTCGGTCGCGCCTGGATTGCGGTGTTGCTGGACGGTGTTGTCTGTGGCTTCGCCGGCGGTCTCTTCGCCCGGCTAATCCTGCCTGCAGACACTGGCATCCTCGGGAGGGTCAACCAGCTTCGCGCGAAGGCGCCCGTGCTGTTTGCCGGCGGCTGTGGGCTGGCGCTGGTGTTGCTAAGCCTGCTCAGCCATGACGGGCTGTATGGAACCGGCTATGACCAGGCAAAAGATATCCTGACCCAAACAAGCACGACCGGAAGCGGTTATGGCGTGCTGAAATTGATGGGGAATATTGCGTCGTACTGGGCGGGTATTCCCGGCGGCATCTTTTCGCCCGCGCTTGCCGTGGGCGCGGGGTTCGGAAACAACATTGCCGCGCTTTTGCCGGGAAGCGACACCTCGGCCGTGGTGCTGCTAGGCATGGCAGCGTATCTGGCGGGCGTTACCCAGGCGCCTCTTACGGCCGCCGTTATTTCCATGGAACTGACAGCCAACCGGCAAATGGCCATCCCTATCTTGGCAACCTGCCTTATCGCGCGCGGCGTATCCGCATTGGTGTGCCCGAAGCCTGTCTACAAAGCGTTGGCTGAACGCTTGATCGAAAACTCAGGCCTTGCTGAAGCGCGAAAAGATGAAGGTGCAACACCTTCCCGCAACGCGCCGGAGCGGGACTGAGCAAGGGTGAACACGCAAAGCAAGGGTGAATGAGAAAGTTTAGTTCTTCGGAACTTCAATGGCGGCGGCACTCCTCGCGCGGCCACTCCGCGCCCCGCATAGCGCCGAAAAGCTTCGGCCAGATGACGTTTTTTGCATTGCAGCGTGACAGCTTGCGTTTTCGGCGTCTTAATCTGCAACAGCGGGATTTAGACCGATCCAAATAAAGGCGGTCGGGTCACGCAGGGTGACGAGGGATTTCGATAGGGATGGCACGCGCAGGGTCGAGGATGTTGGCGTCGGGCCCATTCCGACGTGTCGCTACCTCAAGCCAGACAGGTTGACGGGAAAGAGGTCCGCTCCAGCATTCCAGTGAGTCAAAGCATCCGCTGTTGATGGGGAGTGGTGTCGGATACCGAAAATTTTGGATCGATCCAACTTGAGAGGGAGGAATCGAGGCGACAAGTCGCCAATCCGCAGTACGTGATTAAACGGGGATTACTGCGCCAACTTGAAGGCGCATAACGAAAGTAGGGAATCACGAAAAATGACACATTTGCCGCACGTGTTTTCACGAAAGCCGTTGTGTACCGCGCTCGCCCTGGCGACTTTGTCCATGGGTTGCCTGGCAATGCCTGCCATAGCCTTTGCGCAGGCCGATGCGCCCGCTGCTTCCTCAACTGCGCCGTCGCCGCAAACATCCGACAGCACCGCAGTCAAGAAGGATGACAAGGGGAAGAAAGGCGACGTAACAGACCTGCAAACGGTCGTCGTCACCAGCTTCCGCCAGTCGGTCGACCAGAACATGCAGGACAAGCGGGATTCCAATTCCATCGTCGAGGTGATCAACGCTCAGAACATCTCGCAGTTTCCCGCCAAGAACATCGCCGACGCCCTGGCGCACGTGCCAGGCGTGGTCATCACCCGCGAGTCCGGCGAGGGCAAGACGGTCAGCATCCGCGGCCTTGCGCCCGAACTCACGCTGACCGAGCTCAACGGCAACTACGTGGCCTCGGCCGACACTTCGGCGGGCCTCACGCGTTCGTTCAACTACACGTTGATTCCAGCCAACATGTTTTCGGACATCAAGCTCTACAAGAGCCTGGAAGCGCGCCTGGATGAGGGCGGCATCGGCGGCAACGTCGACCTGCACACCCGTCGTCCGCTGGAAATGAAGGCCAATGACGGCTTCATCTCCTTCAATGGCACCGGCTCGGACAACAGCAGCAAGAAAGACCCCCAGGCCTCAGCGTTGTGGTCCTGGAAGAACAAGGACGAGACCTTCGGCGTCCTTGTCGCCGGCACCTACCTCAAGCGCCGCGATATCGACTACACGGCCAATGCTTCCAGCTGGCACTGGTGGGACAACGACTGCGTCGATACGGCCACATGTACCCATCAGCCGACGAACGTGCATGGCCAGCAGTATGGCCCCGACGTGGCGCCCAACCTGGCTCTGTGGCCCGGTGGCGGCGTGGTCGACCAGGCCGGCAACGGCTATTCCGGTTACTGGATGCCGCAGCAGTTCGCCACCAGCCGGAACCAGCTGGACCTGAAGTCCAAGAGCGCCCAGGCCACCTTGCAGTTCAAGCCCAGCGACCATTTCCTGCTGACGGGAAATTACTTCCGCTTCCAGCGCGAACAGACCCAGATCACCAATACCCTGGAAGTGCCCGAGTGGGGGCTGCCCAGCAACGCGAACTTCACCGACCAGCAGGGCAGGTTGCTCGCTGCCAATGGCCTGACGTTCGACCCGTCGCACACCGTGGTCACTGGTGCGAACTACGTCCTTCCGCCCGCCGGGGTAGGTTGTAACTCCACGACCAATCCCTCCACCGGCGCGCAGCGGCAGACGGTGGACGTATGCTCCACCGAAATTCCGTGGCTCAACGGCAACTACTCGGTCGAAAAGGCCACCTCCCAGACCATCAACCTGGAAGGCGAGTGGGATAACGGCGGCGATCTCAGCGGTACGTTCAACGTCGGCCGCACGTGGTCCACGGGTGGTCCGTCGGTGGAACTGGGCATGGCTGCCAAGCCGCGCAACTTCGTCGACGGCCAGTGGGTGGACGGTAGCAACGGGGCATCCTGGACGCTCAACGGCAAGCCGACCATCAATGCCTCGCCCAACGTGCTGCAGAACATGCTGGCCGGCGCGGGGCAGGTGGATCTTGGTTCCACCGGCTCGAACATGGTCAATACCACCGACTCGCAGAACTTCGCGCAGGCGGACTTCACCTGGGCCTTCGATGACAGCTGGATGCAGTCGTTGCAGTTCGGTGTGAAGTACCGCGACAGCAATGCCTCGCAGGTGAACAACGAACTGCGCTGGTACTGCAAGGGCACCCAGCTTCAGTTCCAGACCTGCGATCCAAACGCCGGCCAGCTGCCTGCGGGCTTCCTGGAATCCAGCCCGCTCGGTGGCCACACCGAGGTCTACAACGACGCCATCTTCCCGGCGATCAATTTCCCGGCCTACTACAACTATCTCAATTCAACCTACGACCGGGTGCTCTACAACCATCCCGAAGATAAATCCTCGATCCAGGAAAAGATCTCGGCAGCCTACGTACAGGCGAATTTCCAGACCGACACCTTGCGCGGCAATGTGGGCCTGCGTTTTGTCAGCACGAAGCAGAACCTGACCGTTGCCGACGAAATCACCACCAACAACGCGGTGTACTACCACGATACGGGCGGCAACATCCTGATCTGCCCGACCACCGGCCTGAACATCGCCGGCGGCCCGTGCGCTCCGGGTGACTTCCAGTACCTGCCGCGCGAACAGTCGGTGATCCAGACGTTCTCCAACGCCACCACCAGCAAGCGGTACAACAAGCTGCTGCCGAGCTTCAACGTTGCCTGGACGCTCCCGAACGACTTCGTGGTGCGTGCCGCAGGCTCGCAGGCACTGGCCCGCGCCAACTACACCGACCTTGCCCAGCTGGGTAGCCTCACCAACAACACGGTGGACTACTACAACGACCGCAAGCAGTTCGGCGCACCGCCGCCGGGTTGGTACGGTAGCGGCGCCAACGCGGACCTCAAGCCCTTCACGGCCACCCAGTTCGACCTGGCAGGCGAGTGGTACTACGCGCCTGAATCGGTGATCGGCCTGGACCTGTTCCAGAAGAAGGTGAAGAACTTCGTCGTCCCGGTCACCGTCAACAACATCAACGTGGATGTCGGCGGCACCGAGCAGAACTTCCTGCAGTACAGCACCAATGCCAATGGCCGTTCGGGCACCTCCAAGGGCATCGAGCTCTACACGCAGCACACTTACGACTGGGGCTTTGGCTACATCGCCAACTACACGCTCAACAAGACCAACGAAACGCCCGTTACGCTCGGCGACACGGCAGTGGGTAAATCCGAGCTGATCGGCAGCGCCAAATACGCGGCCAACGTGTCGCTGTTCTATGAAAAGAACGGGTTGCTTCTGCGCGTCACCAACAACTGGACGGGCCGCACCATGCAAGGTCTTTCGTCCGGTCTGCCGATCTACACGCGGCCGTACCACCAGCTTGATCTGAACGGTGACTACGAGTTCAACAAGCACCTGATGCTGACCGCGTCGGTGATCAACCTGACCAAATCCACGGCCCGCCAGTACCTCGGCGGCGACACCACCGCGCGGCTGTACGAACTCGAATACGCCGGGCGCCAGTACTACGTGGGCATCACGTACAAGTTCGGAGATGGTGGCTGATAGAGGATGAGCGGGGCCGGGCATCCTGCCTGGCCCCGCTGCTTCAAGCACTTTTTGGTTTAATCAGGAACCCGATCATGACCCCAAGCACGGCACGCTTTCGCCGCCTTCGTTCCCTGAAACGCGGCTGGCCTGCCGCGATTGCATCCATCCTGGCGATCGCCGCCGTGGTAAGTCTTGATCCGGGCCATGCCAAGGATGCCAAGCCGCAACCATCGGCGAAGTCCACGGTGGACCTTGCCAATCCGCTGGTCGGTACGGCGCCACTGGATCGGCAGGAATGGATCGGTAACTCGCCCCCTCCGGGCGAGTTGTTGTATTCGGGCATGACATCCCCGGGTGCCAGCCTGCCGCAAAGCTCCACCGAGGCAGCCCCCGTCAACGTCAACGCGGACTTGAGTTACCCCGCGGGCGTGGACACGTCCTACTTCTACGGCCAGCCGACGATGTTTGGTTTCACTGGCGGCGGAGCAACCTATGGCGCACGCGCGGCGCCGATGATCTCCCCCGTGGTGGGCGACTGGACGGTGCCGCCCGACTACAAGGCGTCGTACTACGACAAAGCCACCGAGAAGGCTTCGCCGGGCTACTACACAGTGGACCTGGCCACCTTTCATACCAAGGTCGAACTGACGGCGACACGGTGGAGCAGCATGTTGCGCTTTACCTTCCCGGCCAACCATCGCTCGAACGTGGTGGTGAATCTACGTCGCATGGGTGGTGACGTGGAAGTGGTGGGCGATCACACCATTCGCGGCATGGCCGCCGCTGGCCCCCGGCCTGAGCGCGACTCCGACGGTCGTTATTTCATTGCCGAATTCTCCCGGCCGTTCGCCCAATTCGGCAGTTTCTACGCCAACCCCGGCGAGGCGGGCCACAGCCACGGCTTGCTGGGTACCTCCGATGTGCAGGCTGACCGGCGCACAGTATCGGGCAGCTACGCGGGCGCGTACGTCACCTTCGACACCAAGGCGGGCGACCAGGTGCTGGTGCGGGTGGCCCATGGCCGCAGCGCCGCCGAGGCCGAAGATCGGCTGAAGGCCGACGGCACGGATGCGAACTTCGACCACGCACGCGAGCAGGCGCGCGCGGAATGGGCGCAGCTGTTCGATCGCGTGCAGGTGAGCGGCGGCACGCCGAAGCAGCGCATGTTGTTCTACTCCACGCTGTACCACACGTTCGCAAGCCCGCGCCTGCTGGCGCATAAAGGCCAGCATTTCACCAACGCCGACGGCAAGGACCAGATCGCCAGCTACGATCGCTATGGTCCTGTGCCGTTCTGGGATACCGGCCGCAACCAGATCACCTTGCTGATGCTGCTAGCGCCGAAGGTGGTGCAGGACATCATGCAGTCCGAACTGGACGCCGCGCGCGAACGCGGGTACATGAATACGTCCTTCCACGGCGACCACGCGGTGTTCCTCTACGATGGCGCCTGGCAACGCGGCATCGAGTTCGACTATGCCGCCGCCTACGAATACCTGCGCAAGAACGCCACCGATCCCAAGGGCCCGCGGGGTTACCTCGCCGAGTACATGAAGAACGGCTGGATCTCCGACATCGTCCCGCCGGGCAATCCCAGCCCGCCGTACGCCGCCGGCAAGGCCGGTGCCGCCACTACCCTCGAATACGCCTGGGACGACCATGCCCTGGCCGATGTCGCCCGTCGCCTGGGCAAGGCGGACGACGCCGCGATGTTTGAGAAGCGCGCTGCGAACTACCGCAACGTGTTTGACAAGTCGGTGGGCTTCATCCGCGGCCGCACCGAAGACGGCAAATGGATTTCACCGTTCGATCCAGGCGAGCCGTACTACAACTTCATGATGAAGGAAGGCTCCGGCTGGTCCACGCTGTGGCTTGTACCGCATGACGTGCAGGGTCTGATCGACCTGCTCGGTGGCCGCGACGCCTTCAATGCCAAGCTCGATACGTTCTTCTCTACCCCTTACACAGCCAAGGGCATCTGCCGCGACTGCACGGGTCTCATCGGCCAATACGTGCAGGGCAACCAGCCTGACCAGCAGGCGGCGTACCTGTACGCTTGGGGCGGTCAGCCCTGGAAGACACAGGCATTGACACGTCGCATCCTTCAAGACCTGTACGGCAGCGATGCCAGCGGCAATGCGTATCCGGGCATGGACGACCAGGGTTCCACGTCTTCGTGGTATGTGCTGAGTGCGATGGGCTTCTATCCTGTCGATCCTGCCACCCCGGACTACATCATCGGCAGTCCGATCTTCGACAAGGTTCGCCTGAGCATGGGCAACGGCAAGGTGTTCGAGATCGACGCCCGCAACAATTCGGCGAAGAACATGTATATCCAGTCGGCGACACTCAATGGCAAGCCGTGGACCAAGCCGTGGTTCAGCCATGCGGACATCGCGAACGGTGCCACGTTGGTGCTCACGATGGGGCCGACGCCCAACAAGACCTGGGGTGCTGATCCGCACGATGCGCCGCCATCGATGTCGGCGGCTGGGCAGTGAGGCATCGGATGTTGGAGCGCGCTTAGGGTGAGGGAGGGGGAGGCAGTGGGGTGTCATTTTCTTCACTAAGTCCTCGTCGGGCTTTGCCCTCCTGCGGAAGCGTTCCGAAAACGACACCCCACTGCCTCCCCTGCCAACGCAGCGGCGCTGGCAATGGGTGTGGATTGAGCAAGCTTCGATAGCAAGCGTCGGTGAACTTTGCGACGCTTACTATCGACTGTCAGCGTCGCGGCGGGCACCATTTCAGGGTTGCCTCAATTGAGGTGACCGGGCTTCGAAAACCCGTCTTTATACACGACGGACGCCGCGAGGACTTCGCGGCGTCCGTGCGTTGCCTCTGGCGGCGTGTCGGTGCGGGTTTATCCCGGGCCGTCTCGTGTATGCGGCTTTTCGAACCCGGCACGCCGCCACCCTCATCGTGAGGGTGGCGCACCGCCCGGAGTTGTCGATGTCAGTCATGGAAGAAAGCGAAATCTACGCCGTGGTCGGCGAAGTCATGGTGCTGTCCGCACGCATCGAAGGCAGCCTTGAATCGTGCATCGCGGCCTGCCTTCCCCCTGCCGATCCAATCGCCTCCAAGCCGGTCCTTCGCCGCCTGAACTTCACCAGCCAGGTGGCGATCCTGTACGAACTGACGCGGGGCCTCTTCGACCGGCGCGACACCCGCCTTGTGGAATTCCGCCGCTGGCTCGGCCGCCTGAAACGCATCCGCGAACGGCGCAACGACCTGGTGCACGAGGTGCTGAAGGTCGCCCAGTCGCGCGACAAGCTTGGACGATGGACCTCCGAGATCGCGCGCATGCGCGAAGAGTGCGCCGCTGCTCCACATTGGGTGCAAATTCTTCTTGAGCGGGTGGCGGTTACACAGTCGTTCGCATTTGCTGACTCTCGCTAGCGATGATGCGAACGCAATCTCACATGGACAAGATTGCAATTCGATCGTCGAAAGCGGGGTACAACGGCGGGCGGAGGACGTTGCCATCTTGGAAGCTAAAGGAATGGCCTCGGCGGGCCGGCTTGCCTACCGAAACGAGTCAGGACGTGCGCGGAGTCAATTAGGTAAGCCAGCCGTCAGATGTGACCGACGGACCACCTACAAGAGGTGTCGTCGCAATACATCGGACTTCGCTTAATACGTCGGGCGGTTGAGTCGATCAGCCAAATAATAAATGCCTAGGCAGGTCGCGCATATCAACTGCCAAAACAACATAAACGTCGCGGCTAAAAAGACGCCCTTTCCGATCTGGGCGGCGCCTCCAAGATGGCGCATCGCGCCGTCTGCCACGACGCCACTGAAAACGCAGAACACCAAAAGCGCAATGCTTTCCCAGCAAAGGAATCCGAAAAGGTATGCTAAGAACCGCCGCCTCGTGAGATCGACAACGTTATGCGCGCCGCCCATCGCAATGCGAAGGGTGGGCGTCGGCGCAGGCATGATCTCGTCAATGTCTGGTCGGTTGAATGTCGAAATCGCGGCCAGAGCTGCGATGTAAAATCCTGGCAGGATCGACGAAACCAGTGCGAGGCGATCGATGAGGCCCGAAGGCCCGGCGATTGCGCCAGGCCTGGCGAGGAAGAATACGGCTGCGGTCGACAGAACCGTCAATACTGCGGGCATCAGCCAATCAATCAACCACTTTGCTGGGTGGCGAATTCGAAGGTAGCCTCGCTTTACCTCACGCGAAAGCGCGAGCTTGCGCTGATACATGGCTGCGATAACTACCAAGAAACATTTCCACATTTGCTCAATTTCTTTCCTCTTCGCTCACTTGCACCGGTCGCTCGGTGGAACGCAAAGGTGCTTAAAGCCCGGGAGGAGTACGTTCTCCGAATAGTTACAAAATCAATTCTCTCGATTTCGAGATCGATGATTGTGCTCGCAATTACTATTCCGATGCTCGCGCTCGGCGGATATTCGGAGTATCTACTTTGGTCGATGATGTCTGATATGGGGCTATCCGATATTCTTGTGCCTTCATTGGTAATTATTGTCGCGTGTTTGATAATCCTTAACGCAGTGGCGCAGGAGTGGGAGTACGGATGGTCGAAGGAGTTCGTTCGGCCATGAAGAAGTCAGCGCTCCGAGCCATTCTCATTGGCGCAGGATACTTGGCTACCGTGTCGGTTGCGACGTTTCTGGCTCCGGCCGCACACGCAAGCACCACCGTTTCGACAAGAACATTTACGACTTTTGGGCTAAGAAGATGTAAATCTTGGCTGGAGCATGTACCTGGAAAGGCAGCCACTCCGGATCAGTTCGCAAATTCTCTCGCTCGAACGGCAGACGTGAGTTGGCTCGCCGGCTATGCCACAGGGGTAAACGCATCGGCGAGTGGCTCTGTCGATTTACTCAAGGACCTTGATGTCGACACGCTGTCCGACTGGATGGATGCGTATTGCGCGCAGCATCCGAAAGACGATGCAGTCGACGGTATTTCGGCACTGTTTTCCAAGCTCGGGCTGAAGCCCTAGTTTTCGAAGTTCAATCGACTGGGATTGGAACGCGACTTGCGCAGAATATCCAGCAGCGGCATGAACCCAAGCAACGAATACACATGCTTCGAGTGCCGCCCCATGGCAACGTTAACTATTTGGGGGAGTTCGGTTACCCCGGTGCCGCTGCGATGACGTTGTGCGTCGGAGGGAATGGGGTGGGCAAGGATGGCGGCCTTCGGTAGAGGCGTCAGGTGGCGATCCTGCACGAACTGACGCAAGGCCTGCTTGATCGGCGGGGCACCCATGGTCGTCACCCGCTCTTAGTCCTTACACTGTGGTGATCCAAGGTAGGGACGGTATTTCCATGCTGATTCCGATATTGAGTGTTCGGGACGTGGCCGAGGCCATCGCCTTCTACTCCGGTGTGCTCGATTTCCAGATCGCATTTGCCTGGCCTGATGAGAAGCCCATTTACGCCGGCCTGGTACGCGGCGGAGACGAAATGCACCTCACCTTGGCACCGCAAGCCGATCGTCACGGGCGAGGTTCGGCGATGGTGCTCTGCGACGATGTAGATGCGCTTTTCGAATCGTTCCGGGCCAGAGGACTTACCATTCCCGTACGTCCTGAATCGCCCGTGCACGAAGCTCCCCTGGACCAGACCTGGGGGACGCGAGAGGTCTATATCGACGACCCAAGCGGCAACACGCTGATATTCCAGCAGCGGAGATAGGAGGCCTGCGTGCCAACTGAGACGCTCGACGTCATTCGCAGCAAGTTCGGGAGGCTTATTGGCTAGCCCGACCGCGTGGCCTCCACCGGGGAGACGCGCGAAGCACGTAGCGCCGGCACCAGGGTGGCGGCCTGGCCCAACAGCATGACTGTCATGGCGCCATACAGCAGGTAAAGCGCCGAGAGCTGATGCATTTCGAATCGAGCCACCAGCCATTGGCTCAGCAGCAAGGCAAGCACGGCTCCAACCGCCAGGCCGCCGGCGCTGATCAGGAAATTCTCGGTCAGGAAATACGACACGATGTCATGGCGGGTGGCACCAAGCGCGCGCCGCACGCCGATCTGCTTGCGCCGCTGGGCAACCCAGAAGCTGGTCAGCCCCACGATGCCGGCCGCGGTGATGACGAGCAGGATCGCGCTCATCGCCGTCATCATGATCGCCAGGCCGCGGTCGCCCTTGTAGCCCTGCGCACGGACTTCGGAGAACGTGCGGACGCCGGCGTCCTCGCCTTTGCCCGAGGGAATGATCCGCTGCGGATTGGCTTTGAAGAGCGCTGCAGGCCCCGCTTTGGCCAGCGCGTCGAGCTGGCCCTCCTTGCTGCGGACCAGGTAGGCATTTCCCTTGTCCATCAACACGGTGGGCTCGAGCATCACGTAGTCGTAGGTCGAGTCGGCCCAGCTTCCGGCAGAGACTCCTGCGAGGTAGCGCACGATACCGATCACCGTGCTGGGCGTGGGCGAATCGCCGACGTAGACCGGCTTCCCCAGGGCGGATCCGTCGGGATACAGCTTGGCGGCAAGGGACTGCGTGAGAATGATGACGGCGGGCGCCCCGATGGTGTGGGAGTCGGTCATCTTCACCTCGTCCGCGCGGAAATTCCTCCCGGCAACGAGCGTGGCGCCAAGGGCGGGCAGCACCTGGTCGTCGGCGAACATGCGCGAGCCCACCAGGGATTCGCTGGTGTCGTTGGGCTTGGTACTGATGGCCGAGTTCCAGCCACCGCCACGCAGGGGATAGCCATAGCTGATTCCCGCGACCTGCACGCCCGGAAGCTGGCGGAGGGTTGAAAGATCGGTCCGGATCAATGGCGCGATGGCGGCACCGACGGCATCGCTCCAGTCGTTGCGTATGACCAGCAGGTTGCTCTCGACCACGCCGCTGGGGCGGTTCAAGTGCGTGATGCGCTGGTGGACGATGGAAAGCGCATTGCAGATGATCGCCAGCGTCAGGGCGATCTGGCAGCCGATCAGCAAGGTGCCGACCTTGTGGCGTTTCAAGGCGGACAGGATGGGCTTGATATGCAGCATGCGCGTGCCCTCAGTTGCTCTTCAGTTGCCAGGCGGGCTGGATCTGCGCGGCTCGCCAGGTGGGATAGAACGACGCAAGCACGGCGGCGAGGACCGCGGCGCCCACGGTCCAGGCCACCAGCGATACGTCCAGCGTAGCCAGGCGGGCGATCTGCGGGTCGAACAGCAGGTCGATGCTCCATACGCCGACGCCGGTCAGCAGCACGCCCAACAGGCCGCCGGCCAGGCCGACTGCGCCTCCCTCGACCAGGAATTGCGCGTGGATGTCGCGACGCGAGGCTCCAAGCGCGCGCCGCACGCTTATCTCAGAGGCGCGCCGCATGAACTTCGCCAGCAGCAGGCCGACCGTGTTGACCAGGCAGATCAGCAGGAAGCCGAGCGAGACGTAGAGCGAAAGCGTGGTCTCCGGCGGTATCACCCGCTGGTAGTCCAGCCACTGCGACACGTTGCGCAAGCGAACGTTGGGCGCCCAACCAAAGCGGCCGGCGCGTTGCTGGTCCTGGGCATAGCCGTGCAGGTACTGGCGGTAAGCGGTAGCCTCGGCGGCGCTGGGCAGCTCCACCCAATAGAGCAGCCACGTGCAGCCCGAGCGCAGGAAAGCGTCCCAGCCATTGCCATAGTTCTCGCCCGGACAGTTGGTGTTGCCGCGGGTGATCAGTTGTTGATCCACGGCGCGGCTCATCGGTATGAACACCTCGATCGCGTCGCCGAAAGGGCCGCTGCTGATCGGATCGAAATAGCGCGGTGTCGGGTTCCAGGTATCGATGACGCCAGTGATCGTGTAGTCATGGCCGTTGAGCCTGACCTGCCGCCCTACGCTGTTGGCGCCGTGAAACAGGCGCTCGTTGAGTTCGCGTCCGATCACGGCCACCGTGGCGCGGTTCTGGTCGTCCGACGCGGACCACGGTCCGCCGTAGAGGAATGGGATCTCGAACATCGAAAACGCATCGGCGTACACCGCGTAGCCGGCGGGGCGTATTGGCGTAGCGCCGGGTTCGCCGGGCAGCAAGGAAAGCAGTGCGGGATAGAGTACGGTCTGCCTGGGCGCCTTTTGGGCACGGAACAGCGCCATGGCGTCGGTGTAGTCGATTTCTTGTGGCGGTTCGCCGTTATCGTTCTTCTGCGGCCCGTAGTTGTCTACCTGCACGACGAACAGCTGGCTGGATTTCTGCGGTATGGGATTTCCCGACACGGCGCGGAAGATCGAGTAGCTGGTCATCGAAGTGGCTACGCCCACGCCAATGGCGATCACCATCAGCGCAGTAAGCGCCGGGTTGCGGCGAAGGCTGCGCAAACCGAGTTGCAAGTAGTACGCAAACATTTGATATTCCCTGATGCAGGAATCGAAGGCGCCGACGGACGCTGGCGCCTACCGAGGGCACACTCAACCATGTGCACTGCAACGCGCGTGCCACCTTTGTCGCCTTCGTGATGTTCTTTAAATCCGGGCTATCGAAAGCCATCAGGAGCACACTGGGCCGTCCGCGGACACCGCGCGGCGGACACGTGGACAGATAAGCTAAGGACGAGGCAGGCCGGGTAGGGTGTGCAATGCGCTTAACAAAGATCATTAGCTGTTTGTCGGGACTTCTGGTTGCGCAACTTGCCACGGCTTCGCCCCAGTCGGCGATGGTAGATCCCTGCGTCAAGCTCGTCCCGAATGATCTTGCGCGAGTGCTCGAGCACCGGTTTCCCCATGAGCGGCTTCCGGTTTCCACGGACACAAACGAGGACAGTCGCCGGCATGCGGCCAGTCGAGGCAATTCGTGTGTGCTTGTGGCGAGTGCCGATTTCGATGGCAACGGGCATCCTGACCTCGCGATACTTCTCCCTGGAAAGACTGCGACGACTTATCGCCTGGTCGTTGTGCTGGGTAAACCATCGGGGTACAGCGTGACCTCGCTACTGATACGGAAGGAATCTGTCGACAACATGTATGTTGATTTGGCCTACGCAGGCCCCTATGCCCACACCGATGCTTATGCGTTCTCGCCCGAGCATGGCTCCGTCGAGCATATCGTGAGCCCGCGCGATGGCTTCTGGTTCGGCGAACTGGAGGGCGCGGCCGACGTCTACTTCTTCAGGAAGGGGAAATGGTCTTTCGTGCATGCCGTAGACTAGTGGCAGCACCCGGCAGGCAACCCCTGCCACTCCCCCAGAAACGCAAAAACCCGCATCTCTGCGGGTTTCGCTAAACTTGGTGCCCAGGAGAGGACTCGAACCTCCACGGTTTTACCCGCTAGTACCTGAAACTAGTGCGTCTACCAATTCCGCCACCTGGGCAGGTGGAGCCGCGTAGATTAAGTACCTGTTGACATCTTGTCAACAGGGCTCGCGAAACGATGCGACAATCCCGCGCATCATCCAACAAGGTAGTTAAGTGACCCGTAAAAAAGACACCTCCGGCCAGGGCCCTGGCGCCCGCCCCTCCAACGCGCCCGGTGCGCCGCGTGGCCGCAAGGGCCCGCCGAAGGGCAAGGCCAAGGCCGGTTTCGCCGACCCCCACGCCGAGCGCGAGGCCGCGCTCTACGACCAGCCGATCGCCAGCCGCGAGGCCATCCTGGCGCTGCTTTCCGAGCGCGGCGAAGTGCTCTCCGCCGAGGACATCGCCTCGGCGCTTTCCCTGCATTCGGAATATGAAATCAACGCCCTGGGCAAGCGCCTGCACGCCATGGTCCGCGACGGCCAGTTGCTGCAGAACCGCCGCCTGGGCTATGCGCCGGTGCAGAAGCTGCACCTGATCCCGGGCCTGGTGCTGGCCAACGCCGAAGGTTACGGCTTCCTGCGCCCCGATGAAGGTGGCGACGACCTTTACCTCTCACCGCAGCAGATGCGAGCGGTGCTCCATGGCGACCGCGTGCTGGCCAGCGTCGTCGGCATCGACCGCCGCGGCCGCCGCCAGGGCGCCATCGTGGAAGTGCTGCAGCGGCGCTCCTCGCGCCTGGTGGGCCGGGTGGTATGCGAAAACGGCGTGACCCTGGTCACTCCGGACGACCGCCGCCTGCACCAGGACATCATGATTCCCGCGGGCCAGGAAAACAGCGCCCGGCAGGGGCAGATCGTGATCACCGAGATCACCGATCCACCCACCGTCCATCGTGGCCCGCTGGGCCGTGTCGTGGCCGTGCTTGGCGAACGCCTGCAGCCGTCTTTGGTGGTGGAAATGGCCATCGCCAGCCACGACCTGCCCACTGAATGGCCGGTGGACGTTACGCGCCAGGCCGAGGAAGTGGAGCCCCAGGTAACCGCCGCCGAGCGCCAGGGCCGCACCGATCTTCGCAAGCTGCCGCTGGTGACCATCGATGGCGCGGACGCCCGCGACTTCGACGACGCGGTTTACGCCGAGCCGCTGAAGACCGGTGGTTTCCGCCTGATCGTGGCCATTGCCGATGTCTCGCACTACGTGCCGATCGGCTCGCCGCTCGACCGTGAAGCGTACGAGCGCAGCACGTCCACCTATTTCCCGGGTTTCGTCGTGCCGATGCTGCCGGAGACCCTCTCCAACGGCATCTGCTCGCTCAATCCGAAGGTCGAGCGCCTGTGCATGGTCTGCGACATGACGGTGGACACCGAGGGCGAGGTCACGAAGTCCAAGTTCTACGACGCGGTGATGCTGTCGCACGCGCGCTGCACCTATAACCGCGTATGGCAGGCCATCGGCGAGAAAGACGCCGACGCCCGCCACGAACTGGTCAACGTGTTGCCGCAACTTGAACACCTGCACCAGCTCTACAAGCTGCTGTCCAAGGCGCGCAAGCGCCGCGGCGCCATCGACTTCGAAACACCCGAGGTGAAATTCCGCCTGGCACCCTCGGGCGAAGTGGTCTCCATGGGTGCGGAGGAGCGCAACGACGCCCACAAGCTGATCGAGGAATGCATGATCGCCGCCAACGTGCAGGCGGCCAGGTTCCTGTCGAAGAAAAAGGTGCCAGCGCTCTACCGCGCGCATCCGGCGCCGCCGGAAGAAAAATACGAAGACCTGCAGAAATTCCTCGCCGAGTTCAAGCTGCGCATGCCGCCGGCGTCGGAGGTCACCCCGGCCGATTTCTCAGCCTTGCTTAAAAAGGTGCGCGGCAAGCCGGAAGAAAGCCTGGTGCAGTCGGTACTGCTGCGTTCGCAGAGCATGGCCATCTATTCGCCGGAAAACCTCGGCCATTTTGGCCTGGCGCTGGATGCGTACGCGCATTTCACTTCGCCCATCCGTCGTTATCCGGACCTCCTGGTTCACCGTGCCATTCGCTACGCCATTGGCCGCGGCGCTGCTGGTGAGTACGCCTATACCGACAAGGCGATGGCGAGCATGGCGGTGCATTGTTCGCAACGCGAGCGCCGTGCCGAGGAAGCCGAGCGCGACGTCGACGAGCGTTTCAAGTGCGCCTGGATGGAAAAACACGTCGGTTCGGAATTCGACGGCGTGGTGACCGGCGTCACTTCGTTTGGCCTGTTCGTCGAACTGACCGAATCGCGCGTGTCGGGCCTGGTGCACATCTCGCAACTGCCCAACGATTACTACCGCTTCGAGCCCACCCGTCATCTGCTGGAAGGCGAGCGCACCGGCAACCGCTTCCGCCTGGGCGACTTTGCTCGCGTGCAGGTACTGCGCGCCAGCCTTGAAGACCGCAAGATCGACTTCCGTCTGGTGCCAGGGGTGAAGGCGCCGCAAGCCAAACCCGTGGTGAAGCACGAGCATCGCCCGGAACCGGTGGCGTTGCCTGCGAAGAAGACTTCGCGCATCGCTTCGGCCGGTGCGGCCATCGGCAAGGCCGTGGGCAAGGTGTTCGGTCGCAAGAAGGCCGAGGAACCGTCGTTGCCCAAGCCGCAGCCGCGCCACGCTCCCCAGAAGTCCGCAACCACCAAGGAAACGGGCAACAAGTACGGCCCGCAGTACGGCGGCACGCCGCGCGGGCAGGGCGAGGGCGGTCGCGGTGCCGCACAGGCCCCGGGCCGTCGCCAGGCGGGCCCGGTCAAGGCCGGTGCGAAAGCCAGCCCGCAAGGTGGTGGTCGCGCTGCACAGGGTGACAAGGCACCCGGCGGCGGTCGCGGCGGCCAGCAGGCGGCGCCAGGTAAGTCATCTGGCGGCCAGCGCGGACAGGGCCCTGCGCCCTCCACCAAGAAATCTCCCCGCGGTCCAAGAGGAAAGGGCAAGGCATGAGCGAAACATGGATCGTCGGCATCAACCCGGTTGAGGGTGCGCTGGCGAATGACCCGGAGCGCGTGCGCGAAGTGATGGTGGAGCGGGGCTCGCGCAATGCGCGAGTCACCGCGATCGCCGAACTGGCACGCAAGCTGAAGATCGTGGTCAAGGAAGCGTCGAAGGAGGCCCTGGAGCGGGCCGGTGGCGAAGAGCGCCACCAGGGTGCCATCGCGCTTTACGACACGCCGCCATTGTTCACCGAAAACGAGCTCCCCGACCTGATCGAAAAAGCCGGCGGCGGTGCTTTGTTCCTGGTGCTCGATGGCGTCACCGATCCGCATAACCTCGGCGCGTGCCTGCGCAGCGCCGCGGCGGCGAAGGTTACCGCGGTGATCGTGCCCAAGGATCGCGCCGTGGGCCTGACGCCCACCGTGCGCCGCGCCTCGGCGGGCGGTGCGGATCTGGTACCGCTGGTGGCGGCTACCAACCTCGCGCGCACCCTGCGTGAATTGAAGGATGCAGGCGTCTGGCTTACCGGCCTTGCCGGTGACACCGACCAGTCGATCTATGCGATGGACCTGAAGGGTCCCATCGCACTGGTGCTGGGCAGCGAAGGCGAGGGCATGCGTCGCCTTACCCGCGAGACCTGTGATTTCGTGGCGAAGATTCCCATGCCTGGCTCCATGGAAAGCCTGAACGTGTCGGTCGCCACCGGCATCGTGTTGTTCGAAGCATTACGCCAACGCGGAGGCAAGTGATGAGCGGCTTCTACTGGCACGACTGGGCGGGTCTGTTGGGCGTGTTGTTGATGCTGGGCGCGTTTGCGCTATTGCAGGCCCACAAGCTGCACGGCAACGGACTTACCTACCAGCTGATGAACCTGATCGGTGCGATCGGCATCCTGCTTTCCCTCACCTTCGGCAATTTCAACCTGGCGGCCTTCGTCCAGGAGCTGGCCTGGTTCGCCATTGCCGCCTACGGCATCGCGAAGGGCGTGCGGATGAAACAGAACGGGCATTCAGGTCCCTTCCCAGACGCTTGATACAATGCACGAACCGGCGGCGCGCAATGCACCGCCGGCCTGGCAGGGACGACCCTGTCGGCGTACACCTTCAGCAGGGACGACCCTGCCATTGAAGGAGTCGCCTTCATGAGCTGGATCTATCTTTTCCTCGCCGGCCTGTTCGAAATCGGTTGGGCCGTGGGCCTTAAATATTCCGAAGGCTTTACCCGGCTGTGGCCAAGCGTCGGTACTGCGATTGCCATGGCGTTGAGCGTGGTACTTCTTGCCATGGCAGCAAAGACCCTGCCGCTTGGAACCGCCTACGCGGTGTGGACGGGCATCGGCGTGATCGGCGCGGTGGCGCTCGGCATCGTACTGTTCAACGAACCGGTGACGGTTGCGCGGATCGCGTGCGTGCTCTTGATCGGCGCGGGCGTGGCGGGGCTGAAGCTCACCGCCTAGCCTCTAGCTTCCCGGCCACGGTATCGCGTGGCCGGGACTTCGTTCAGACCGGCGGTTCCATGTCCGGGCTGGAGGTAAGGTCGCGCTTAACCCGCTGCTTGGTCAGCGGCTCGCCGTGCACGAGGAACCACACGTTCTCGGCGATGTTGGTGGCGTGGTCGCCGATGCGCTCGATGTTCTTGGCCATGAACAAAAGATGCGTGCACGGGGTGATGTTGCGCGGATCTTCCATCATGTACGTGAGCAGCTGGCGGAACAGGGCGGTATAGGCGTCGTCGAGGTCGGCGTCGTCCTTCCACACCTTGTAGGCCGCTTCCGCATCGCGTTCCTGGTAGGCCTTGAGTACCGAGCGCACTTCGGCGGCGGCAAGCTCGGCCAGGTGGCCCAGGCTGCGCGTGGGAGTTACCGGTGCCACCATGCTGAGAGGGATCGAACGCTTGGCCACGTTCGCCGCGTAGTCGCCGATGCGCTCGATGTCCGCGGCGATGCGCAATGCCGCGAACACGTTGCGCAGGTCGCCGGCGATCGGCGCGCGCAGGGCAAGCAGGCGCACCACGTCGTGGCTGATCTCCTGCTCCATGTGGTCGATGGCGTCGTCGTTGATCACCACGCGCTGGGCGGCGCGCTCGTCACGGCGTTCGATGACGTCGATGGCAGCTTCCAGCTGGGTGACGGCAAGTTCGCCCATGCGGACGATCTCGCCGGTCAGCCGGGTGAGTTCGTCGTCGTAGCTCTTGATGATGTGTTCGCGCGGCGTGCTCATGTGTATTCCTTGTGCCTTGATTTAACCGAAACGCCCGGTGATGTAGTCCTCGGTCTGTTTCTTGTTCGGCTTGGTGAAGATCTTCTCTGTCTTGTCGAACTCGATCAGCTCGCCCAGGTACATGAAGGCCGTCTGGTCCGAACAACGCGCCGCCTGCTGCATGTTGTGGGTCACGATGACGATGGTGAAATCGGCTTTCAGTTCCTCCACCAGCTGCTCGATGCGGCTGGTGGCGATCGGGTCCAGCGCCGAGGTGGGCTCGTCGAGCAACAATACCTCGGGTTTGAGCGCAATGCCGCGCGCGATGCACAGGCGCTGTTGCTGGCCGCCGGAAAGGCCCAGGGCGTTCTGCTTGAGCTTGTCCTTGACCTCGTCCCACAAGGCGGCGCTGCGCAGGGCCTGTTCCACGCGGTTTTCCATCTCCGCGCGGCCCAGCCGCTCGTGGTGGCGGATGCCGTAGGCCACGTTCTCGAAGATGGTCATGGGGAAGGGCACCGGCTTCTGGAACACCATGCCCACCTTCGAACGCAGGCGGTTGAGCGAGTACTTCGGATCGAGGATGTTCTCCCCGTCCAGCACGATCTCACCCTTCGCCTCGAGCTTGGGATAGATGTTGTAGATGCGGTTGAAGATGCGCAGCAAGGTGGACTTGCCGCAGCCGGATGGGCCGATGATGGCGGTAACCTGCTTCTCCGGGATGTCCATGCTGATGCCCTTGAGCGCATGGAAGCCGTTGTAGAAGAAGTTGAGGTCGCGCACCGTGATCTTGGCCGGTGCCGGGGTGCCGTTGCCGGCGTGGACCATGGCGGCCTCGGCGGCGGGGGCGGGGGAGAAGGCCGGATCAGTCATTGGACACCTTGGAACGGGCGAAGAGGAGCCGCGAGCCCAGGCTCAGCAGCAGGACGAACATGGTGACGACGAAGGCGCCGGCCCAGGCGATGGCGTGCAGGCCTTCGCCCGGATCGTTGGCATACTGGTAGATCACCTGCGGCAGGCTCGCCATCTTGTCGATCGGGTTCAGTGACATGTAGTTGTTGCCGAAGGCCGTGAACAACAACGGAGCGGTTTCGCCGCTGATGCGGGCCAGTGCCAGCAGTACGCCGGTGATGATGCCCGAGCGTGCCGACCGCACCAGGATCTGCATGGTCAGCTTCCACTGCGGCACGCCCAGCGACAGGGCTGCCTCGCGCAGGGTGGAAGGCACCAGGCGCAGCATTTCGTCGGTGGTGCGCACCACCACCGGCAGGGCGATCAGTGACAGCGCGATGCCGCCGGCCAGCCCCGAGAAGGTAATCGCGCCGTCGGTGAGGTTTTTCATCGGCAACACCACGATGGTGTAGACGAACAGGCCCAGCACGATGGACGGCGCGGAAAGCAGGATGTCGTTGAGGAAACGCACCGAGGCGCCCAGCTTGGAGCGGTTGGCGTACTCGGCCAGCCACATGCCGGCCATCACGCCGATGGGCGTGGCAATGGCGATGCCGATGAAGTTGATCAGCAGGCTGCCGACCATGGCGTTGGCAAGGCCGCCATCCTCGCCATAGGCGGTGATCTTGGTGAACAGCGTGGGGCTGAGGGCGCTGATGCCCTGCTTAAGCGTTTCCCACAAAATCCAGGCCAGGAAGAACAGGCCAATCAGCGTGGCGAGGGAAGACAGCAGCAGCGCCACGATATTGGCGATGCGACGACGAACGTAAAGGGCGTTGTTGCCGGCCATTTTAACGGCCCTCCTTGCTGGCCAGTCGCCGCAGCATCAGCCGGGCGATCAGCAACACGATGAAGGTGACCACGAACAGCAGGAAGGCCAGCGCCATCAGCGCGGATTTCTGCAGGCCGACGGCCTCGGAGAACTGGTTGGCGATCGCCGAGGCGATGGAGCTGCCTGGCTCAAGCAGCGATGCCGACAGCTGGAACGCGTTACCCAGCACGAAGGCCACGGCCATGGTTTCACCCAGGGCACGGCCCAACCCCAGGAACACGCCGCCGATCACCGCCGAGCGGGTATAGGGCAACACGATGTCCCACACCACTTCCCAGGTACTCGAGCCCAATGCATAGGCCGATTCCTTCAGGCGCGTGGGCACTGTCTGGAACACTTCGCGCATGACCGAGGAGATGAACGGGATCACCATGATCGCCAGCACGATGCCGGCGGTGAGCACGCCGCCGCCGAACGGGTACTGGCTGGTGAAGACCTTGCCGATGAAGGGCACGTGCGCGGGAATCCACGCCACCTTGCCATCATCAGGCTGGGTGCTCATGTAGTTCACGAGCCAGGGTTTCACGTGTGCCGACATGAAGGGCGAGAAGATGAAAAGCCCCCACATGCCGTAGATGATCGAGGGAATGCCGGCCAACAGTTCAATGGCCGAACCCACCGGGCTGCGCAACCAATTGGGCGCCACCTCGGTCAGGAAAAGGGAAATGCCGAAACTCACCGGCACGGCTATCACCAACGCGATCAGTGCGGTGACCACGGTACCGAAGATCGGCACCAGTGCGCCGTAAGTATCGGTGCCCGGATCCCACTCGGTGCTGACCAGGAAGTGCCAGCCGAACTTGGCGAAGGCCTCGCGGCCGCCCCACAGGGTGGAACCGGCGGCGCCCACCAGGGTCACCAGTACGATCATGCCGCAAGCAGCCAACAGCCAGGCGAACAGGCGGTCGTTCCGCGCGTCGCGGCGGTTGCGGGCGGCCATGTCGGCCGTCAACGTCGGAGCGTTCACCATGGATGGCGATGACATGGGGCGCGGCGTCCTTAAGCTGTCTTCAAGATGCCGAAGCGGCCACCGACTCTTGCGAGCGCGGTGGCCGTCGGTTGGTAGGACAAGGCCCGAAGGCCTGTCCCCTATTGCTTACTTGGTCGCGAAATCCGAAGCCCAGTAGGCTTCGATCTGCTGGACCAGCGGTGCCGGCAGCGCAACGTAGTCGAGCGAGGCGGCCTGGGCCTGGCCCTGTTCCAGCGACCACTTGAAGAAGTCGAAGGCGACCTTGGTGTGCTCGGCGTTCTTCGGCTTCTTGTACATGATCACCCAGGTGGTGGCGGTGATCGGCCAGGCGTCGGCGCCCGGGGCGTTGGTCATGATCAGGTTGAAGTCCTTGGAGCTCTTCCAGTCGGCCGTGGCGGCCGCGGCGGCAAAGCCCTTGGCGTCCGGCTGCAGGAAGTTGCCAGCGGCGTTCTTCAGCTGCGTCCAGGTGATCTTGTTCTTGATCGCATAGGCATACTCGACGTAGCCGATGGAGCCGGGGATCTGGCGCACGTACTGCGACACGCCTTCATTACCCTTGCCGCCCACGCCGGTCGGCCAATCCACTGCCGTGCCGAACTTCACCTGCGCGGCCCACTCGGGGCTGACCTTCGACAGGTAGTTGGTGAAGTTGAACGAGGTGCCCGAGCCGTCCGAGCGGTGAACAACGGTGATCTTGCCGGAAGGAATTTTCAGGCCCGGGTTCAGGGCTGCGATCGCCGGGTCTTCCCAGCGAACGATCTTGCCCATGAAAATGGCAGCGAGCGTCGGTCCGTCGAGCTTGAGCTGGCCCGGGGTGAGGCCGGTGATGTTGACCACCGGCACGATGCCGCCGACCACGACCGGGAACTGGCCCAGGCCGAACTGGGCGAGGTCTTCAGCCTTGAGCGGGGCGTCGGAGGCGCCGAAGTCGATGGTGCCTTCCTTGATCTGGGCGATACCAGCGCCCGAACCCACCGACTGGTAGTTAAGCTTGTTGCCGGTTTTTTCAGCGTAGGTGGCCGACCACTTGGACAGGACAGGATAGACGAAGCTCGAACCCGCGCCCGTGATGTCGGTCGCTTGGGCTGCGAGGCTAAACAGCGATGCCGCGATGATGGCGGCGATGCGTGATTTGGCGAACACGGTGAGTCCTCTGTTTTGGGTGGGCGGACAATGGGCCCGCTCCCGGCATTTCAGGGGTGGCGTGTTGCAATGAGATGATTCGAATGTTTCAGCCGTATGACACGGCGCGCTTCTTTAACGCGAACAACGACTTCCCTTTCACACCGAATCGCGGTTTCTTGCGATCCAGCGGCCGGTGGCCGGGATCCGGGGTCAGTCGCTCAAGCGAAGGGCAGGCCGACGGTATCGCGTTCGTACTGCTCCAGCTCGCGCCAGCGATTACAGATGCGGCAGAACAATTGCGCCGTGCGTTCGGCGTCGTAGATCGCCGAGTGGGCCTCCCGGAGGTCGAACTCCAGTCCCGCGGCAAGCACCGCCTTGGAAAGCACCGTCTGCCCGTAGGCCAGGCCGCCCAGCGTGGCCGTATCGAAGCTTGAGAAGGGGTGGAAGGGGTTCCGCTTGTGGCCGGTCCGGCGCACGGCTGCGTTTAAAAATCCCAGGTCGAACGCGGCGTTATGCCCTACCAGGATGGCGCGCTGGCAATCGCTGTTGCGCAGGGCCTGGCGTACGGCGGCGAATACGTGGTCCAGCGCCGCGCGCTCGGGCAGGGCGCCGCGGAAGGGGTGTGACGGGTCGATGCCGGTGATCTCCAGCGAGCGGGGATCGATATTGGCGCCGGGAAAGGGATCGACATGGGCCGACACGGCCGGTTGCGGGTGCACGAAGCCGTCGTTGTCCATACCGATGGCGATCACCGCTATTTCGAGCAAGGCGTCGGTTTCGGCGTTGAATCCGCCGGTTTCCACGTCCACGACAACGGGTAGGAAACCGCGGAAACGCTGGGCCATGCGCGTGGCGGCATTGTTGGGTGCGTTATCCATCCATCCAGCATATCAGCCGGGCCGCCGACACCGGTGTAGTCGTTTTGTCACATAACGTCCATCTAACCGTCAAAGGCCGCCGCCATCCTGCGCCTATTCCTGCCGCACAGTTTCTGGCGGATAGGGGGGCCAACAGATGTCTATTATTCCTAGCGGAGAGAATCCATGCGTTCCAAAGTGCTCGCGGTAGCCGTTGCTTCCGCCCTGGGCCTCATTAGCCATGTCGCGTTCGCGCAGGACTCGACCGATGCGTCGACCTCCAAGCCCGTTCGTACGCATCGCACCACCTCCTCCTCGGCATCGGACAAGGCCGAGATCGAGATGCTCAAGTCGCAGCTGGCCGCCCTCCAGGCTCAGCTGAATGCGCAGGCTGCCCAGGTCAGCGCGCTGCAGGAGCGCACCGACGCCCAGTCCGATATCAATGTCAGCCAGGGCCAGGCTACCGAAGCCACCCAGAAGCAGATCGCCGCTACCCAGAAGTACGTGGACGATGCCAAGGCCGGCAAGCTTGATTACAAGGGTGTCCAGCTGACGCTCGGCGGCTTCCTCGAAGCCGCTTCGATCTACCGTTCCAAGGATCTGGGCGCCGACATGGCGTCGACTTTCTCGATCCCCTACAAGCAGACCTCGACCGCGCATACGCACGAAACGCGATTCAGCGAGCGTCAGAGCCGCCTGTCGCTGCTGGCCACGGCCGACATCAACCCGGACGTGCATGTCAGCGGCTACTACGAGGGTGACTTCCTCGGCGCTGCGCAAACCGCCAACCAGAACCAGAGCAACTCGTTCACACCGCGCACGCGTAACGTCTACGCCGCGCTGGATTGGGATAGCGCTGGCTTGCACCTCTTGGCCGGCGACAGCTGGTCGCTGCTTACGCTCAATGCCAAGGGCATCACTCCGCGCACCGAGCAGCTGCCGCCGTCGATCGACGCGCAGTACGTCCCGGGCTTCACCTGGGCGCGCCAGAACCAGATCCGTATCGTGAAGGACTGGGGCAAGGTGTTCTGGCTGGGCCTGTCGCTGGAAAATCCGCAGACGACCTTCGCCACCACCAAGGTGCCGGCTGGCGTGACGTATAACCAGGTCGGCGGCTCGGGTTTCAACTCCGCCAACAACATCTCGCTCAACCAGACGCCGGACGTGATCCTGAAGGCCGCGCTTGATCCGGGTTGGGGCCATTACGAAGTGTTCGGCATCAGCCGCGAGTTCTACAACCGCTTCGGCGGCACCAACCACACCGAGCACGGTGGTGGTTTCGGCCTGGGCATGATCCTGCCCCTGGTGCCGAAGATCCTCGACTTCCAGTTCAGCGGCATGAGCGGCAAGGGTATCGGCCGCTACGGTACCGCCGGCCTTTCCGACGTGACCTTCCGTCCGGATGGCAGCCTGGCCCCGATCAAGGAAACCATGCTGCTCGGTGGCCTCACCCTGCATGCCGGCAGCGACGTGGACATCTATGCCTTCGGCGGCCAGGAACGCCAGCAGAAGGAAGCCTTCAACGTCGGCAACACGCCCTACGGCTATGGCAACCCGCTTTACGTCAACTCAGGTTGCAACATCGAAGGTTCGCCGCTTACCTGCGTGGGCAACACCCAGAAAATCTCGCAGGGTACCCTTGGCTTCTGGTGGCGCTTCTACCAGGGCAAGTACGGCAAGGTGCAGTTCGGTGCCCAGGCATCGCACACCGAGCGCAAGGCGTTCGACGGCGTCGGCGGCGCCCCCTCGGCCAACGACAACATGCTGTTCACGAGCCTGCGTTACTACCCGTTCTAAGTTATACCGTTCCAGGAAAACAAGGACGGCGGGGAATTTCCCCGCCGTTTTTTTTGCTGGTCGAAAACTCTGCCTAGCGCTGGGCCAACTCGCTTGCATCCCAGCCGCCACCCAGCGCGCGCACCAGGTTGACGCTGGCCTGCAGCCTGCGGGTGTCGATCGTCGCCGCGCTGCGCTTGGCCTGCAGGAAGGCGCTTTGCGCCGTTACCACTTCCAGGTAATTGACCACGCCCTCGTCATAGCGGTTCTGCGCAATGCGCTGTGATTCCGCGGCGGCGGCCACGGCCTCCTGTTCGTTGGCCGCCTCGCGGCCCAGGCGGTCGAGCAGGGCCAGATTGTCTTCAACTTCCTGGAAGGCCTTGAGAACGGTGAGTTTGTACTGCGAGGAGGCCTGGTCGAATTCGTCGCGCGCCGCACGCTCCCGGGCACGGCGCAGGCCGCCGTCGAAGAGGCTTAGCGACAAGGCAGGCCCAACCGCCCAAAGGCGATTGCCGTAGGCGAAAAAGGGGTTGGTGTCGGTGTTCTGAAAGCCAGCCAGTGCTGTCAGGCTGAAATCCGGGAAAAAAGCCGCACGCGTCACGCCGATGCCGGCGTTGGCTGCGAAGGTGCGCCGCTCGGCCGCCGCAATGTCGGGGCGGCGTTGCAGGATCGATGAGGGCACGCTGGAGGGTACCGGAGGCAGGGACGGGGTCGCTGCTTCAGCCGGAATACGGAAGCTGCTGGGCGACTGGCCCACCAAGACGGCGATGGCGTGCTCGGTCAGTGCGCGTTGGGCATCGTTCTCGTCGGCCTGGGCCCGGGCGTCGGCCAGCTGGGTACGGGCGCGGGCTTCGGCGAGCCCGGAGTCGATACCTTCGTGGACACGGTTGCGGGTGGTGACCAGTGCCTGGTCATAGCCCTTGAGCGTTTGCGCAAGGATGTCGGCCTGAACATCAAGGTCGCGCAACTGGAAGTAAAGATCGGCCAGCCGTGCCTGCAAGCTCAGGCGTGCAGTGGCCAGGTCCGCGCCCGAGGCCTGCGCCTCGGCCGTGGCCTGCGCGACTTCGTTGCGCACCTTGCCCCAGAAGTCCAGTTCATAGCCGGTGCCCAAGTGCAGATCGTTGGCGTCATATTCGTTGGGCTGGCCATTGCCGCGAAGTGGACGGTTGTCCGACTGGCGGCTGTTGTCCGCACTACCGGAGATGCCGACGTCGGGCAACGTGGCCGAGTGAACTTGCGCCTGGAAGGCGAGCGCCTGGTCATGGCGCGAGGCGGCGATGGCGAGCGTCAGGTTGCCGCTCTCCAGCTGCCCTTCGAGTTTGTCCAGCGTGGCGTCACCGAAGCTGTTCCACCAAGCGCCGCGCTGCAGGTTGTCGGCGGGCACCGCGCGGTGCCACGACGTGTCGCCCTCGTGCCAGCTGGCCGGGACCTCGACTGTGGGTACCTTGTAGGTGGGGGCTAGCGAACAGCCGGACATGGCGATCACCAGCGCCGTGGCCAGGGCGGTGCGCGTGAGACGGGGTGTGCGCATGACGCTCAACCTTTACCCTTCGGGGCCGCTGCGGTGGCCACCGTGACTTTGTCACCGGCCATGATCGAGTCGGGCGGATGATCAACGATGCGATCCATCGATGTCACGCCACGATCGATTTGCAGGATGTCGCCCATGTCCATGCCGATGTGCACGTCGCGCAGCTGGATCGTGTTATTGGCGCCCAGCACTGCCAGCTGCGGCCCTGCCGCGCGGAAGATGAGCGCCGTGGCTGGCACGTTCACGACATGGGCGTTGCTGTCCACCGGCAGGCTTACCTGCGCGTAATCGCCCGGCAGGAGTTCACCATTGGGGTTTGCCAGTTCGAACTGGGCCAGAAGGGTGCCCGAAGCTTTGGCAATGGCACCGGACGAACCGATCAATACGGCGTCGAAGGCCTTGTCCGGGTGTTCCATTACGTTGACCTTGACGTGCATGCCCGGGTGTATGGTCGAGGCGTAGCCCTGGGGGATGCTGACATACAGGCGCATGCGCCGTGTGTCGGACACTGTGAACAGAGGCTCCTCGTTGGCATTGGTGGCGGAGATCAGGTCGCCAATGTCCGTGTTGCGAGCAGTGATCGTTCCGTCGAACGGCGCGGTGATCTGCTTGAACGATTCCAGCGCCTGGAGGCGATCAACATCGGCCTGGGCCGAGGCGACATTGGCCTTGGCCACTTCCGCTTCACCGAGCTTCTCGTCGGCTTCCTGCTTGGACACCGAATTGCTGGCGAGGAGGTTCTGCCAGCGCTTGCTGGTGAGCGAGGCGAGGCGGAGATCGGCTTGCGCGCGCGCCAGCCCGGCCGTTGCCTGGTGGAGCTGCTGGTCGATCTCGGGCGTGTCGATGGTACCCAGCACGTCGCCGGCATGCACGGTGCTGCCGATGTCGCGTGTCCAGGTCCTCAGGTAGCCCCCCACGCGGGCGTGGATCGGCGCACTGATCCAGGCCTCCACGTGGCCAGGCAGGCTCAGGTGGTGGTCGTTACCGTCGATGGTGGCCATCGGCGCAAGTTGCACCGTCGGTACCTGCTGGGCATCGGTCCAGTGCGTAAGCTCGTGGTACTCGTGGGCGCGAAACGTCAGGCCGCCGGCCACGGCCACGATGGCGATGGCCAGGCCGATGGCGATCACGGGGCGCAGCCGCATCGGACTCACGGGCGTCGAGCCGGCATCATGCGACATGGGACGGTTCTCCAGGGAAAAGGGCAGGATTCGAAGCCGGTTGCGTGCGGCCATGGACGATCGAGAAGATCACCGGCACGAAGAGCAACGTGGCAAAAGTGGCAAAGATCAGGCCGCCGATGACGGCGCGGCCCAGAGGCGAATTCTGCTCATGGCTGATGGCCATCGGCAGCATGCCGATCACCATCGCCAGCGCCGTCATGCAAACCGGTCGGAAGCGCGTGAAGCCGGCTTCCATCGCTGCCTTGACGGCGTCGCCGTGCACGGCAAGGCGTTCGCGGCAGAAGCTCACCACCAGGATCGAGTTGGCGGTGGCTACGCCCATGCACATGATGGCGCCGGTAAGCGCAGGCACCGAAAGCGTGGTGTGGGTCAGGAACAACATCCAGACGATGCCGGCCAGGGCCGCCGGAAGCGCCGTGATGATCACGAATGGATCGAGCCAAGACTGGAAGTTGACGACGGTAAGCAAGTAGATCATCAGCACCGCACCAATCAGACCGAACTCCAGTCCGCTGAAGGCGGTGGCCATGGTATCGGCCTGGCCCCGCAGAGTGACGAGCGTGCCCTTGGGACGTTCCTTGGCGAAGCTGGCGAGCACGGTATTGACGTCGTGGGCTACGGCGCCCAGGTCGCGGCCCTGCACCGCGGCATAGATGTCAAACGCGGGCAGGATGTTGTAATGCGACACCACCGCGGCGCTGGGCGCGCGGGTGAACGTGGCAAGGCCACCCAGCATTTGCGTGGCCTTGTCGTTGCCGGCGGTGACCGGAAGGCTGGCAAGGTCCGCCATCGAATCCATGCGGTACTGAGGCGTTGCGGCGACGATGGCGTATGACACGCCATTCTTGGGGTTAAGCCAGAACGCCGGAGCCACTTGGCTGCTTCCCGCGAGCGAGGCGACCATTGAATTGGTGACATCGCGCTCGGAGATGCCCAGCTGGTCGGCGCGCGTGCGGTCGACGGCGACATTCAACTGCGGGTAGCTGGTGCTTTGCTGCAGGCGAACGTCAGCAATACCTGGGATGGCCTTCAACTTGCGCATGATGTTCATGGCATAGGCCTGGTTGGCGGCGCTGTCACGACCGGTGACGGAGACGTCCAACGGTGCAGGCGCGCCGAAGTTCAGGATCTGGTCGGTCATATCGGCCGGCAGGAAGGCGAAATCGCTGCCGGGGAACTGGCGTGGCAGCAGCTCCCGCAGCTTCTTCACGTAGTCGGCGGCGGGAGCGTGGCCTTCCTTCAGTGCGATCTGGATGTCGCCATCCTGCGGTCCGATGCTGCCGGTGTTGCTATAGACCAGGTTCACGCTCGACAGCGGCAAGCCGATGTTGTCCACCACCGTACCCAGGTCTTTTGGCGGAATCACATGTCGGATGGCCGCTTCGATACGATCGAATTCGGCGGCGGTCTCTTCCACGCGGGTACCCATCGGTGCGCGCACATGCAGGGCGATCGACTCGGCATCGGTGGGAGGGAAGAAATCCGTGCCAAGGAACGGCAAGAGTACGAACGAGGCAAGGATGAAGCCAAGGAAGCCAAGCACAAAGGCCTTGCGGCGGCCCAGCGCGACGGCAAGCATCGCGTAGTAGCCGTCGCGCAGGTTGGCGAAGCGGTGCTCGAAGGCGCTCTGGAAGGCCATCGCGTGACGCAGCAGGGACATGCCACGCCGCGGGGCGCGGGATGTCGGGTCATCTCCAGCCACGCGCGAGGGGTCGGACATCCATTTCGACTGCGCGATAACCTGGTCGCCTTCGTGGTGATTGATGAAAATATCTTCCGGATGATCGCCGGCACCTTTCTCCGTTACGTGGGGCTTGAGCAAATACATCGCCATCGTCGGCACAAGCGTGCGCGAAAGCACGAACGACGAGGCCATGGCGAAGATCACCGCCAGGGCCATCGGGCGGAACAGGAAGCCGGCAATGCCTTCGAGCATGAACATCGGTACGAACACGATGCAAATGCACAACAGGGATACGAACGCCGGCCCGACGATCTGCTTGGCGCCGTCCATGATGGCGTCCAGCACGCTTTTGCCCTGTTCCAGGTGCCAGTTGATGTTCTCGATGGTCACCGTGGCGTCGTCCACCAGGATGCCCACCGCCAGTGCCAGCCCGCCCAGGGTCATCACGTTGAGCGTTTGTCCGAAAAGGGAAAGCAGCGCGATGGCCGAGAGGATGGCCAGCGGGATCGACACCGCGATGATCACGGTCGATCGCCAGCTACCCAGGAACACCAGGATCATCACCGAGGTCAGCAGGGCGGCGATGATGCCTTCGCGCGCCACCGAGGAAATAGCCGACTTGACGAATACCGACTGGTCGTTAAGCAGATCGATCTTCAGGCCCGAGGGCATGGTTTCCTCGATCAGCGGTAGCAGCTTCTTGATGCCTGCCACCACCGAGAGCGTGGACGCGTCGCCGGTTTTTAGATCCGGCATCAGTACCGCGCGCTTGCCGTCCACGCGTACCACGTTGTTCTGCGGCGGCGAGCCGTCGCGCACGTGGGCCACTTCGCCGATGGTGATGGTGGCGCCATCGGCCGATTTGATCGGCAACGCGTTAAGCGCCTCGATCGCCCTGGGGCTGTTGTTCAACTGCACGTGGTATTCGAAGGTGCCGATCTTGGCTGTGCCCACGGGAATGATCTGGTTCTGCGCGGCCAGCGCGTTAGCTACGTCCTGGGCCGAGAGCCCCTTCGCATGCAGCGCCTGTGGGTCGAGATCCAGCGTCACCTGTCGCTGCTTGCCACCATAAGGCGTGGGGATGGCCACACCCGCCACCGATACCAGCGTCGGGCGGATGGAGTTCTGCGCAAGGTCGCGAATCGTCGATTCACGAATCGTGGCACTGGACAGCGCCATTTGCAGCACGGGTACGGTCGAAGCGTTGTAGTTGAGGATCAGGGGCGGGGTGATGCCCGGTGGCATCTGCTTGACGACCGTTTGCGAGATGGAGGTTACCTGGGCGGTCGCGGTGCGGATGTCCACACCGGGCTGGAAGAAGATCTTCACGATGCCGGCACCCGGCAGCGATTGTGATTCGATATGCTCGATGTTGTTCACCGAGGTCGTCAGCTGGCGTTCGTAGTAGTAGATGACGCGGCCTGACATCTGGTCCGGCGGCAGGCCGTTGTACGTCCACACCACGCTGATCACCGGAATGCCGATGTCCGGGAAGATGTCCGTCGGCGTGCGAGCCGAGGCCAGTAGTCCCGCGATCAGGATCGCCAGCGCAAGCACCACGAACGTATACGGTCGTGACAGCGCGATGCGGACGAGTGCAAGCATGAAACGACTCCTGGGACGGTGGTGCCCCTTTTGGGGCTGTCCGCAGGATGGGGGCCGAACCTTATGTCAACCTTTTGGCCAGTCCAAGGGTTGGCCTTCCATGCCGAACCAGGCTGGGCCTAGGGTCGGCGGGGCAGGCGGATGTGCACGTGCAGTCCCGTGCCCTCGGGCGGTTCTCGCAGGTCCACCCGGGCATCGTGCAGTTCGGCGGCGCGTTTGACGATGCTCAGGCCGAGCCCGAAGCCGGACGTCGGTTCGTTCGCGCCGCGCAGGAATCGGTCGAATACGGCCGCGCGACGCTCAGGCGGTATGCCCGGCCCGTTGTCGCGGACATCGATCACCATCAGGTCCGGGCCAGCGTTGATGTCGATATCGACCTTCCCGCCCACGGGTGCGTAACGCAGTGCGTTCTCGATCACATTGCGAAGCATCGCCGTCATGGCCGCCTCGTAAGCGGCCAGCACCATGCCCGGCTCGCTCGTGGCAAGGCTCATGGCGATATCCTTTTCCACGATCAGCGGCGCGAGTTCCTCGATGACGTCCTTGGCAAGCGCGACCAGGTCAACCCTTTCGCGTTCGCTGGCGGCGGCGCCTGCCTCGATCCGGGCCAGTGCAAGGATCTGCTCGATACGGCGGGCCAGGCGCTGCAGGCTTTGTTGCGCACTGGAAAGTGCCGATCCCGTGGCCATCGAAGCACCACTGGCGATCATCGCGCTTTCCAGATGGATCATCGTGGCTGTTAGCGGCGTGCGTAATTCATGGGCAACGTCGGCGTTGAAACGGCGCTCGCGTTCCAGCGCATTTTCGAGTCGTTCGAATTGCTGGTTCAAGGTTTCGACCAGGGGACGCAGTTCGGGCGTGGGTTCGGCTATCTCGACCGGTTGGCGGCTGCCGGGTGTGCGCTCATCCAGCTGCGAGGTAAGCGCGCGCAGCGGCGTGAGGCCATGGCGCACGGCTAGCCCGATCAGGACGGCCAGCAGCGGCAGGCCGATCAACAGTGGCAGGCTGTGTTCAAGCACCAGGCCACGCGTAATGTCCTGCCGGTTGTCCGATCGCTCGCCGATGCGGATCAACAGACCAGCACGATTTCGCAGGGTGAACAGACGCCACGCGTGATCGTCATGCCTTAGGTCGTGAAATCCCAGATCCGCGTCCGTAGGGGCAGGAAGGTCGGCCAGGTTCTCGGTCGCGGCGATGGGCGTGCCGTGGGGGTCATAAGCCTGGAAACCCACTTCCGGCTCGTAGTTGTGCCGGCGTACCGCAACGACCACCGCCGGGGCCACGCCCGTGGACAGGGATGATGGCAGTCCTGGTGCATGCGCGGTCATTTCCTCGCCGTGTTCGATCAGGTTGCCCAGGGTGCGCCCCGCCTGTGCCAGGCGGCCGTCGAGCAGTTGGTTCATTTCACGGCTTTCGCGCTGGTAGCTGATGACGCCTAGCGGAATGAGTACGACCACCATCACCGCGATGTTCAACAGCGTTAACCGTGCACCCAGCCCAAGGGATTTCATCGCGGCTCCCGCGGCACCATGTAACCGACGCCACGCACGGTGTGGATCACTTCCGGACTGAGTTTGCGCCTAAGCCAGTGCACCTGGACCTCAAGGGCGTTACTGTCGATGCTCGGTTCAAGACCATACAAGGCATTCTCCAGCGTCTCCCGGCGCACGATGCGCCCGGCGCGCTCCATCAACACGCGGAGCAGGGCGAACTCGCGGCGGGTGAGGGTGACAGGGTGGCCGTGGAAGCTCACTTCGGCGGAGGCAAGGTTCAAGCGCAACTCGCCGGCTTCCACGAAGCTGTCGGCCAGACCCTGGGCGCGCCGGGTAAGTGAGCGTATGCGCGCCGCCAGCTCCTCCAGGTGGAAGGGCTTGATGAGGTAATCATCGGCGCCCAGGTCCAGGCCGCGTACGCGCGTCTGGAGTGCGTCGCGGGCCGTCATCACCAGAACGGGGGTGCGAATGCCGGTGCGGCGTGCCTGGGCCAACACTTCCAGCCCATCGCGGTCGGGTAGCCCAAGGTCCAGCAGCACAAGATCGGCCGATCGATCGCGCAGCGCCTCGGCGGCCTCGCGACCAGTCCGTAGCCATGTCACCGCATAAGACTGCTGCAGCAGGGCGTGGTGGATCGCTTGGCCCAGTTGTTCGTCGTCTTCGACAAGCACGATATGCACGTTGATGGACTCGATGGCGGTGCCGGAAACGGAAGGATCAAGGCGGAAGCTTAAAGGGAGCTTACGCCGCCACGGGGACGGACGCGATGCATGGTACGACGATGGCCCGAGTCCGGCTCAAGTCTTCCGAACGCGGTTAGGAAGCGTCGAATCTACCTGAATCCCGTCCGTCATTCGTGCACTGCAACACTTGTCATCGTGATTCGATCTGAGTAATTTTGTCCGATGTCGTTTGTTCTGACCTCAAGGCGTCGGTCCCTGGCAATGCTCGTGGCGTTGTTGATGTGACACTGTGCGTGGGCCTTGCCACCATCGCCATCATGGTGGGCCGGGAAAAACTGCGTCCGGCGCGTTCGGCAACTCGTCCGACTGGGGTATCCATGCCCTAGGCGCGAACACCGGCGACAACTCGATCAACTACCAGTTGTCGGTGGTTAACGGTCGCGGCTACAAGAACCTGACGCGTTCCAACAACGTCGACACGGAAGGCCGCTTCGGCTACAGCCCGATCGAGAACATGGTGATCGCGGTTGGCGGTTACCAGGGCAAGCGCGGCAACGACGTGGAGAACGGTGCCCCGACGCGTGATGCGACCCGCGGCGACGCGATGATCGCCCGCTACGACAAGCTGGACTACAAGTACTACACGGTCGCCAACCTGCAGCGTAAGTTGAACGACAAGTACTACAACGCCGGTGTGTCGTACGACGTGCTGAAGAACCTGCGCCTGGCGCTGGCCTATAAGCACAACCAGCTCGATGGTCCGGTCGATGCCTACACCTACAAGACCAACGAAATCGGCTTCTGGGGCATGCTGTCCTTCTGATCGAATATCGTAACGGAGTCTTACTCAAGGACGAATCAAACGGCGGGCGCAAGCCCGCCGTTTTTCTTTTGTGTCGATGTTGAACTCTTGTGGCGAGGTGACGGTCAGTACTGCACGATGCTCCAATGCAATTAGAAATCGTCGTGTAGTTTCGCTTTCCTGCACTGCAACACTTGTCATCGAAGTCCGACATGCGTAGTTTGAACTCATGAGTTTGCCGTACCGTCATCGACACCATCTGCTCCGCGCCGTCCTGGCAGGCCTGCTGCTGGTGCTGCTGGGTCTGAACCAGGTTACTGCGACTTCTTCATCGATCCTGTCCGCCACGGCATCGGCTGCTCCCGCGGGCGCCCAGGTGCTCGATGGCCAACAAGGCGAGGCCTTGGCGATACAGGGCCCGCTAGCTTGCGATGGTGTAGGCGATGACACGCCGCTGCCTTCAGCCGGACACCACTGGCAAGCCACGCCCTGCTTGCACAGCTCCACTGGGAGTGGCCACCATCCGCTGGCCAGCATCCTCCTGGACACCGATCCGCGGCCTCCCAACGCCTGATTGCAGCGTCGTCCTCGCCGCTCCATTTTCGCCTTTCCCTCGCGCTGCCATGCAGCGACCACCTACCGTGCCTTCCGATCTGCTGTCGGAGAGCCGCCTTTTGCCGGAGTTTTTCCATGGAACGCATGATCAAGGGTTTCGAAGAGTTTCGCCGTGACATTTACCCAGAGCAGCGCGCGCTGTTCGATCGCCTGGCCAGCGGCCAGAGCCCGCACACGATGTTCATTACCTGCGCCGATTCGCGTGTCATGCCCGAGATGATCTTCTGCGCCCAGCCGGGCGACCTGTTCGTTTACAGAAACGTGGGCAACATCGTGCCGCCCTATGCCCAGCACGTCAGCGGTGTGGTCGCGGCGGTGGAGTACGCGGTGAAGGTGCTCAAGGTCCAGCACGTAGTGATCTGCGGACACTCCGATTGCGGCGCGATGAAGGCCTTGCTCGACCCCTCCCAGCTCAAAGGCATGCCGTCGGTGGCCGATTGGCTCAAGCATGCCGACGTCGCACGGCATGTGGTGGCGGAGAACACATCGGGCCTCGATGCAGCGGCGCGCCTGCGCTGCCTCACTGAGGAAAACGTGGTGGGCCAACTCGAACACCTGCGCACGCTACCGGCTGTCGCCGCGGCCATGGCCAACGGGAGCTTGAGCATCCACGGCTGGATCTACGATATCGGCGAGGCCGGCATCTGCGTATTCGACGGTGGCAGTGGCCGCTTCGTGGACATGCCAACGAGCGGCCACCCGGTACCACAGGCCACGCCGATGGCACGGTTCGCCCAGAACGTCGCCAGCGCGGCTTGAAGGAGCGAACCATGAAAGCGTATTTTTCCCAGGGCCTCTTCGGACGCGACCTTCTGGGCTCCATCGTGGTCTTCCTGGTCGCATTACCGCTGTGCATGGGCATCGCCATCGCCTCGGGCATGCCGCCAGCCACGGGCTTGATCACGGGCATCATCGGCGGCCTGGTCGTGGGCGTCTTTGCCGGTTCGCCGTTGCAGGTAAGTGGCCCTGCCGCGGGCCTGGCGGTGCTGGTGTTCGAACTGGTCCAGCGCTATGGCGTGGCGGCGCTGGGCCCGGTGGTGCTGCTGGCGGGCCTGATCCAGGTCGCCGCGGGACTGTGCCGGGTCGGCATCTGGTTCCGTATGACCTCACCGGCGGTGGTGTCCGGAATGCTCTCGGGCATCGGCATCCTGATCGTGGCCTCGCAGGCTCACGTGATGCTCGACGCCAAACCGTTGGCGCGGGGGCTGGAAAATTTCGCCGCGTTGCCGGGTGCCCTGATCCATGCCATCCAGGGACCGGGCCTGGCGGCACTGTGCGTGGGCCTTGCCACCATCGCCATCATGGTGGGCTGGGAAAAACTGCGTCCGGCCAAGCTACGGTTCGTGCCGGGGGCGCTGCTCGCCGTGGTGGCGGTCACGGCCACCGTGCAGTTCTTCGGTATTCCCGTGCACCTGGTCAACGTGCCCGAGAGCCTCGCATCTGCGGTCACCTTGCCAAGCATGGATAGCCTGCGTGGGCTGCTCGATGAAAACCTCCTGGTGGCGGCCGTCACCTTCGCCTTTATCGCCAGTGCCGAGACACTGCTTTCGGCGGCGGCGGTCGATCGCATGCACGATGGTGAGCGTACCCACTATGACCGCGAACTCACCGCACAAGGCGTTGGCAACATGCTGTGCGGTTTCCTGGGCGCCCTGCCGATGACCGGCGTGATCGTACGCAGCGCCGCCAATGTGCAGGCAGGTTCGGCAACGCGCGGCGCGGCGATACTGCACGGCGCCTGGCTGCTGGTGTTCGCCATGCTGCTGCCGTGGCTGCTGAACATGACACCCGTCGCATGCCTGGCCGGTATCCTGGTGTTCACCGGCATCAAGATGGTGAAGATCCGCCAGGTGAAGGAGCTTGCCGCCTATGGCAAGGGCACCGCGGCCGTCTATGTGGCAACTACCGTGGCCATCGTTGCCACGGATCTGCTCGAAGGCGTGATCATCGGCTTCGGCCTGTCGTTGTTTCGCCTGGCATTGCTTTCGTCCAGGCTCAATGCGCAGCTGCGCCAGCACGACGAGCCGGGCCATGCCACGTTCGCGTTGAAAGGATCGGCCACCTTCCTGCAGGTGCCGGCGATGGCACGCAAGCTCGAGACGGTGCCGGCGAATACAAAAGTGACGATAAACATCGACGAGCTCAGCCATGTGGACCACGCCTCGCTGGAACTCCTCCGCGAGTGGGAGCGCAATGCGCAATCGCGCGGCATCGAGGTGGTACTGGACTGGAAACAGCTCGACGAAAGGGTCGAAGGTCGCCAGGCGGCATAGTGCGGCCGGCTGACGGAGCCGAAGTTCTCTACTTCGGCTCCGTCGCCTGGGTCTTGTGCTTGTACCTGCAAAGATCGTTGATCACGCACTGCGGACAATCGGGCTTGCGCGCCTTGCACACATAGCGGCCATGCAGGATCAGCCAGTGGTGAGCGTCGTGGAGGAACTCCGCCGGTATCACCTTCACCAGCTTGTCTTCCACCACGCGCACGTTGGCGCCCGGTGCGAGCCCCGTGCGATTGGCGACGCGAAAGATGTGCGTGTCCACGGCCAACGTAGGCTCGCCAAAGGCCGTGTTCAGCACCACGTTGGCCGTCTTGCGGCCCACGCCGGGAAGCGACTCCAGTGCCTCGCGGTTGTGCGGCACCTGGCTGTCGTACTGCTCGATCAGGATCCTGGACAGGGCGATCACGTTCTTCGCCTTGGTGTTGAACAAGCCGATCGTGCTGATGTACTTCTTGAGCTTCTCTTCGCCCAGCTTCACCAGTTTCGCCGGCGTATTGGCCACGGGGAATAATTTGCGCGTGGCCTTGTTCACGCCGACGTCGGTAGATTGCGCGGAGAGCGCCACGGCGATGAGCAATTCGAAAGGCGTGGAGTACTCAAGCTCGGTGGTCGGGTGGGGATTCATCTCGCGCAGGCGCGAGAACATCTCCGACACGTCGGCCTTCTTCATGGTGATCCTTCCTGCTTGCGGGCTCGGGCTCGAGCCAGTGCGGCTTCGACAGGGCTCATCGCGGTGGCTGTCTTGCGACCGGCGAGCTCGTGCTCGTGCGCCTGTCGGAGCGAGTCAAGGCGGGCCTCCCGGCGATTGAAATGCGTGCGTGCGTGGTCGGCGTGTTCGATGTCCAGTTGCGTCGCCGGCATCGGCTCGAGCACGATGCAGTCGACCGGGCAGGCCGGTACGCATAGCTCGCACCCGGTGCAGTCGTTGGCGATCACGGTGTGCATCAGCTTGCCCGAACCGATGATGGCGTCCACCGGGCATGCCGCGATGCACTTGGTGCAGCCGATGCAGTCGGCCTCGATGATGCGCGCAAGCAAGCGGGGTTTCTCCACGCCATGCGCTGTATCGAGCGCCAGTGCGGGTACTCCCAGTAGTGCTGCCAGGATATCGATACCCGTTTTACCACCCGGCGGGCAGCGATTGATGGGCGCCGCGCCCGCGGCGATCGCCTCGGCATAAGGCCGGCAACCGTGGAAGCCGCATTGCTCGCACTGGGTCTGCGGCAGTACCGCGTCGATCCGGTCGGCGAGCGTGTGCATCGGGAAGTTAGCGGACGGTGGCGCCTGCCACTGCGCCCTGGTCGGCGTCGAGCAGGAAGAGATCGCTGCCACCTGAACCTGCGGAGAGGATCATTCCCTCCGATACGCCGAAGCGCATCTTGCGGGGCGCGAGGTTGGCGATGAACACCACGTTGCGGCCAACCAGTTTCTCAGGCTCGCCGTAGGCGGCGCGGATGCCCGAGAAGATCTGCCGCTTGCCCAGCACGCCCGCATCCAGTTCGAAACGCAGGAGCTTGTCCGAGCCCTCGACGAATTCGCACGCCAATACCTTGCCAATGCGCAAGTCGAGTTTGGCGAAGTCGTCCATGGAGATGACGGCGGCGTCGTTGGTGTTGGTCGTATCGGTCATGGGCTTGGGCGGGGCAGCCTTCTTGGTGGGCTTGGGGGCTTCGCTCGGGGCGAGGGAATCTTTCGATGCCTCGACCATCGCGGTGATGTGCTTGCCGTCGATGCGCGAGAGCAACGCCTCGAAGGGACCGATGGCATGGTCGGCAAGCGCGCGGCGCGCGTCGTCGAAATGGGCAATGGGTGCGCGCAGGAAAATTTCCGCGGCGTCCACCGTGAGCGGCATGATCGGCTTGATCATGCCGGCGAGCAGACGGAATGCCTGCACGGCGAAGCTGCATACCTGGTGCAGGGCTTCGCGCTGGCTTTCGTCCTTGGCCATGGTCCACGGCGCGGTGGCGGCGATATGGCCGTTGACGATGTCGGCCATGGCCACGAAACGGCGCGTGACTTCCGCCAGTTCGTCGTCGCGGTAGAGCTGGGCTACGGGCTTGTAGAGGGCCAGCAGTTCCTCCCACAGTGCAGCCTCGGTGGGCGCCAGGCCTAAGCTAAGTTTTCCGTCGAAGAACTTGTGCACGAAACCCGCCGTACGGCTGGCGATGTTCACCCACTTGCCCACCAGGTGCGAGTTCACGCGCTCCTCGAAGGCTTTCAGGTCCAGGTCGACATCCACCGGCGCGGGGCCAAGCAGCGTGGCGAAGTAGTAACGCAGCACTTCCGGGTGCAGGCCCGATTCCAGGTAGGTGCGCGCCTGGATGAAGGTGCCGCGCGACTTGGACATCTTCCCGCCGTTGACGGTGAGATAGCCATTCACGTGCAGCGCCGTGGGCGTGCGCATCTTCGCCCCGTGCAGCATCGCCGGCCAGAAGAGGCCGTGGAAATTGATGATGTCCTTGCCGATGAAATGATGCAGTTCCGCGTCGCTGCCTTCAGCGAGGTAGGCGTCGAAGTCGATGCCTTTCTCGTTGCACAGCGCCTTGAAGCTGGCCAGGTACCCCACCGGCGCATCCAGCCAGACATAGAAATACTTGCCCGGTGCGTCCGGAATGGGAAAGCCGAAGTAGGGCGCGTCGCGGGAGATGTCCCAGTCGCGCAGGCCGCCGTCGAGCCATTCCATCAGCTTGGCGACCACACCCGGGTTTGCCACTGCGGCACCGTGGGTGGTCTTTCCTGCGAACCAGTCGCGCAGCAACACTTCGAACTTGCCCAGTTCGAAGAAGTAGTGCTCCGAATCGCGGAGCACCGGCTTGGCGCCGGACATCACCGAGTACGGCTCGATCAGGTCGGTCGGTGCATAGGTGGCGCCGCAGTTTTCGCAGTTGTCGCCGTACTGGTCGGCGGTGCCGCAGACCGGGCAGGTGCCCTTGATGTAGCGGTCGGGCAGGAACATGCCGCGCTCGGGATCGTACAGCTGCTTGATATCGCGGCGGGCGATGAAGCCGCCATCGCGCAGGCGCGTGTAGATCAGCGAGGCCAGTTCCTGGTTCTCGCTCGAATGCGTGGTGTGGTAGTAGTCGTAGCTGAAGCTGAAATCGCGAAAATCCGCTTCGTGGCCTTCGCGGATGGCCGTGATGAAGGCCTCCGGCGTAACGCCTGCCTTTTCCGCCGCCAGCATGATCGGCGTGCCGTGCGCGTCGTCAGCCGCCACGTAGTAGACCTCGTGGCCGCTCATGCGCTGCGAACGTGCCCAGATGTCGGCCTGGATATAGCCCAGCATATGGCCCAGGTGCAACGGGCCATTGGCGTAGGGAAGGGCGTTCGTGACGAGAATGCGCGCCATGTCGGGACCGGGCGGGGAGTGACCGGTGATTATGGCATGTGCCCGGCGACCCTTGCAGTCGCCGGGCCTGGATTTGCGGTGTTATTCCTGGCGCTGCCAGACCTGGCTGCGGCCCATCAGCGAGAAGCCGATGTAACCACGCACGTTGAGCTTGCGGCCGCCGTCGTCGAGGCTCAACTTTGCCTTGTAGATCTTGCCGTTCTTCGGATCCAGGATCTGCCCGCCGTTCCACTCATCGCCATCCTTCGCCAGCCCCCACAGGATGGTCATGCCTTCCACGGGCTTGTTCTTCCGTTCGCCGTCGCACTCCTTGCAGACGGGGTTCGGGCCGTCGTCGGACTTGAGTATCTTGATGATCTTGCCTTCCAGCTTGCCGCCGGAATCGGTGATCTGCACCAGGGCCTTGGCTTCGCCGGTCTTGTCGTCGATGGTCTTCCAGGTGCCCACCGGCGTGGTGAGCTCGGCGGCAAAGGCCGCCACGGGCCCGGCCACCAGGGCCAGGGCGAAGGCGGCGCGGAACAGTGCTTTCATGGATTCCCTCCGTACGCGTTGGTATGGAGGCCGAGACTGACCAGCGCGGGGTCGCCCGTCAAGCTGCACCGCGCCACTGGCATAATGGCGGGTCTTTCCACCTTGCCGTTGCCATGCCACACCCTGATGAAGCCCTGGTTCGCCGCCTGGTCGGCGAACTGACTGATCCGAACACCGGCCAGCCCATGGCCGCCATCCGCGCTGTGGGCGTGGACGGCGACCGTGTCTCGGTGGACCTCCAGCTGGGTTACCCAGCCGCCGGCCACATCGCCGTGGTCGAAGCCCGGGTGCGCGACGCACTGCTGGCCGATCCGTCGATTGCCGCAGCGTCGGTCTCGGTCGCCTGGCGCGTGCATTCGCACAAGGTCCAGGGCCAGCTTGCGCCGTTGCCCGGGGTGAAGAACATCATCGCCGTGGCCTCGGGCAAGGGCGGCGTGGGCAAATCCACGGTGTCGGTGAACCTGGCGCTGGCCCTGGCCGCCGAAGGCGCCTCCGTGGCCATCCTCGATGCCGACATCTACGGGCCCAGCCAGCCGCGCATGCTGGGGCTTTCAGGCAAGCCCGGCTCGCCGGACGGCAAAAGCATCACCCCGATGCGCGCGCATGGTCTCCAGGCGATGTCGATCGGCGTGCTGGTGGACGAAGACGCCCCGATGATCTGGCGCGGCCCGATGGTGACCCAGGCGTTGATGCAATTGCTCACCGATACGCGCTGGGAGGCGGTGGACTACCTCATCATCGACCTTCCGCCCGGCACCGGCGACATCCAGCTCACCTTGAGCCAGAAGGTGCCGGTATCGGGCGCGGTGATCGTCACTACGCCGCAGGACATCGCCCTGCTCGATGCACGGAAAGCACTGAAGATGTTCGAGAAGGTGGGCATCCCCACCTTGGGGATAGTGGAAAACATGTCCACGCACATTTGCTCGAATTGCGGCCACGAGGAACACATCTTCGGTGCCGGCGGGGGTGCCCGCATGGCGGCCGATTACGGCGTGCCCCTGCTTGGCGACATCCCGCTGGACATCCGCATCCGCGAGCAGGCCGACGGCGGCGTGCCAACCGTGGTGGCCGAGCCCGATGGCGACCTCACCGCGCGTTATAGGGCCATCGCCCGCCGCATGGCCGGCGCCTTGTCGTTGACGGCCCGTAACAAGGCCATTGCCTTTCCAAGTATCGTTGTCCAGAACACCTGACCGGAGTCTTTCGTGAGCATCAAATCCGATAAATGGATCCGCCGCATGGCCGAGCAGCACGGCATGATCGACCCGTTCGAGCCCGGACAGGTGCGTGAACGCAACGGGTCGCGGCTGGTGTCGTATGGCACGTCCAGCTATGGCTACGACGTGCGCTGCGCCGACGAGTTCAAGGTGTTCACCAACATCAACTCCACCATCGTCGATCCGAAAGCCTTCGACGAGCGCAGCTTCATCGACGTCACATCCGACGTCTGCATCATCCCGCCCAATTCCTTCGCCCTGGCGCGCACGGTGGAGTACTTCCGCATCCCGCGCAGCGTGCTCACCATTTGCCTGGGCAAGAGCACCTATGCCCGCTGCGGCATCATCGTGAACGTCACCCCGCTTGAGCCGGAATGGGAAGGACACGTCACCCTGGAGTTTTCAAACACCACCACGCTTCCGGCGAAGATCTACGCCAACGAGGGCGTGGCGCAGATGTTGTTCCTGGAATCGGACGAAGTCTGCGAAACCAGCTACGCCGACCGCGGCGGAAAATACCAGGGCCAGCGCGGGGTTACGCTGCCGCACGCGTGAAATTCGCGTTTTTCTGAACGTGAGGCCGGGCCACGGCGACCGGCCCGGCGATCGGCGTTACACTTGGTCGTCCACCATCCATCGCACCACGCAGGAGTTTTCGATGTCCCGTGTTCCTTCCCTGTTCGCACGCGTCGTGGGCCTGGCCGTGCTGGGCAGCGCACTGGCGCTTACCGGCTGCTTCGGCAAATCCAAACCCGACGCGGTGCTCACCACGCAGGGCCAGTTCGACGAAACCATCAAGGCCTATAAAAGCGGCCAGTTCGTCGTGGATGGCGCCGTGCTCTCGGCCGCCGATACCGGCAGCCACTACGCCTACCTGAAGGACCAGGGCCGCCTGCCCAAGACCATCCTGCTGGTACCCAGCGACGATTCGAAAGTCCGCGATGCGCACCTGGGCTTCATGGCCCGTATGCAGCTGGACTACGGCTTCACCGTCTACTACGACAAAAAGGGCGAACTGGTTCGCTTGAACGCCGTGGAAGAAAAAGCCCGTGCCCTGGAAGATACCCATCAGCGCGCCCCGTTGCCTGACGAAATGAAGGGCAAGGAAGCCAGCAGTGGTGGCTACGATCCGCAGAACTCCGGCCAGCAGCGCGGCTACTGATCGCGCATGAACGGATGAAGGGGCGGCGGCCAGGAATGGCCGCCGCCTTTTTCATGGGTTGCCGTCAGGATCCGCCGGCAGCCGAAGAAAGCACGGCGGCGAGTTCGGCCACGCGAGCCTGGCGTTCGGCCGGCGTATAGGGCTCAGCTACGCCACTGCCCCAGACCGGCCCCGGCCATGCGGCATCGCCTTCGCGCCGCGCTACCACATGCACATGCAATTGCCGCACGATGTTGCCGAGCGCGCCGATATTGAGCTTGTCGCAGGGAAAGACCTCGCGCAGGGCTTCGCCTGCCAGTTCCACCTCCTGCCACATCAGCTCGCGCTCGTCGGCGGGGAGGTCGGTGACTTCCACGAGGCCTTCCTGCCGCGGCACCAGCACCAGCCAGCCGAAGCGCGCGTCGTCCATCAGGCGCACGCTGCATAGCGCAAGCTCCGCCACGGGCACCGTGTCGGCAGCCAGCCGCGGATCGAGCACCAGGCTCACGCCAGGTTCTTCTCGAAGAACGCCAGGGTGCGGTCCCAGGCCAGCTTGGCGCTGGGAGCGTCGTAGCTGCCGCGCGCGTCGCAGTTGAAGCCGTGGTCGGCGGGGTACACGTAGGTGTCCATCTGTGGCATCAGTTCGCGGTGCTTTGCCACCATTTCCGGGGGGATGGAATGGTCTTTCTCGCCGAAGTGGAAGATCACCGGCGCCTGCGGCTTTTCACTGAGGAAAGGCACGTTGCGCGAGCCGTAGTAGCTGGCCGAAGGCAGGCCCAGGCGCAAAGCCGCCATCAGTGCGATGGTGCCGCCCCAGCAATAGCCAACAGTGCCGATCTTGCCGGCTTCGGAAATCGTGCTGGCGGCAACTTCCACGTCGTAGAGCGCCCGTAACAGGCCCAGTTCGCTGATCAGCTTGACACCCTTGTCCATGCCGGCCTGGTCGTAACCCAGTTCCACATCCCGTTCCACGTGGTCGAAGACGGCCGGGGCGATCGCCGTGTACCCGGCCTCGGCGTAGCGGTCCACGATGCTGCGGATGTGAGCGTTGACGCCGAAGATCTCCTGGATCACCACGATGCCGCCCTTGGGCTTGCCCTTCGGCGTGGCGAGGTACGCGCCTATTTCCTTGAAGGAGGACGTATCGAGTTTGACGTGCTTACCCATGGTGGGAATTCCTGTGAGGGGACTCTCCCTAGCTTAACCCGCCGGAAGTGACGGGAAAGCTGGCGTATAATCACCCGTTTACGCTCATCTTGCAGGTACTTGCGCCATGACCCAGGCGACCCAGAAAATCGGCTTCGTCAGCCTCGGCTGTCCCAAGGCGCTGGTGGATTCCGAACGCATCCTCACCCAGCTGAAGGTCGAGGGCTATGAGATCGTACCCAGCTACGGCGAGGCCGATGCCGTGGTGGTCAACACCTGCGGTTTCATCGACGCTGCCGTGCAGGAATCGCTGGACGCCATCGGCGAGGCGCTGCACGAGAACGGCAAGGTGATCGTCACCGGATGCCTGGGCAAACGCTCCGAGCTGATCCGCGAAGCGTATCCAGAGGTACTGGCCATCAGCGGCCCGCAGGATTACGCATCCGTGATGAGTGCGGTGCACCAGGCCCTGCCGCCATCACGCAACAAGTTCTTCGACCTCGTACCCGACATCGGCGTGAAGCTCACGCCCAAGCACTACGCCTACCTGAAGATCTCCGAAGGCTGCAATCACCGCTGCAGCTTCTGCATCATCCCCTCGATGCGCGGCGACCTGGTTAGTCGCCCGGTGGACGAAGTGCTGATGGAAGCGGAGAAACTCGTCCGCGGCGGGGTGAAGGAGTTGCTGGTAGTGTCGCAGGACACCAGCGCCTACGGCGTGGATGTACGTTACGCCGAGCGCGAATGGCGCGGCAAGTCGTACCGCACGCGCATGACGGAACTGTGCGAGGGCCTGTCCGAACTCGACGCCTGGACGCGGCTGCACTACGTGTACCCGTATCCGCACGTGGACGAAGTGATGCCGCTGATGGCGGCGGGCAAGGTGCTGCCCTACCTGGATATCCCTTTCCAGCATGCAAGCCCCCGCATCCTGAAACTGATGAAACGCCCAGGCAACGTCGACCGCACGCTCGAGCGCATCAACAACTGGCGCAAGCTCTGTCCCGACCTCACCATCCGCAGCACCTTCATCGTCGGCTTCCCCGGCGAAACAGATGCCGAGTTCAATGAACTCCTGGATTTCCTGCGTGAGGCCGAACTCGATCGCGTCGGCGCATTCGCCTATTCCCCGGTGGACGGTGCGCGCGCCAACGAGTTGCCCAATCCGGTTTCGGAAGAATTGAAGGAAGACCGCCTGGAGCAGTTCATGGCGGTGCAGGCTGAAATCTCGGCCGCCAAGCTGCAGCGAAAGATCGGCCGCACGCTCAAGGTGCTGGTGGACAGCGCCGACGCCGATGGCGCGGTGGCGCGCTCGGCGGCCGATGCACCGGAGATCGACGGCACGGTTCGCATCGAAGACGGGAGCCGCCTGAAGGCCGGGCAGTTCGTCGATGTGGTCATCGACGACGCCGACGAACACGACCTCTTCGGTCATCTCGCCTAGCCGATGCGTTACGTGGCGCCCACGCGCGAAGCACTCGATGCGCGCGCGCTTGGGCGTCATCCGCTCGATACCTGGTCGCAGGCCTACGGTTTCCTCGGAGGTGCCTCCTGGCCCTCGATCGAGGTACTCAATGCGCATCGTCCTAAGTCGATGTCGCAGCGCTTCGTGGCGCAGACTCCTCAGCTCCTGGCTGATGGCCTGCATTATGAAGAGCGCATCGCCACCACCGGCGCCATCGCCACGCGCGAGTGCAATTGGCACGATCTGTTCAATGCCCTGGTATGGATGCGCTACCCGGCCATCAAGCAGGCATTGAACCTGCGGCAGGTCGCCGAGATCGCGGTGATGGGGCGCCGCGAGCGCTCGCGGCCGCAATGCGCGCTCACCCATTTCGATGAGGCAGGCATCGTGGTTCGCTTGCGTGACGCTGCGATGATCGGCGCCTGGAATGCGCACGATTGGGAAACGCTGTTCCGTGGTCATCGCCAAGCGTGGCTTGACGGCGATGCCACGGTGCACGTGTTCGGCCACGCCTTGCTTGAACACGCGCTCACGCCGGCCAAGCTGCTGGTGGGCAAGGCCATGGTGTTTCTTGGCGATTCGGGCGACGCCCTCGATGCATGCGCCTCCGCGATCGACGGCGGTCATGCGCTCGACGATCCACAGGAATTGCGGCCTTTCCCGCTCAGCGGATTGCCGGGTTGGCATGACGACGGCGATGCCGCCGACTTCTACCGCGTCACGCCATGCTTCCAGCCCCGGCGCGCTGAAAGGATCTATCCACCGGCCCTGGCGTTGGCCTACGAGTAGCCGATGGATACCACGCAAAAGCGCGTGGGACCGGCCGGCAGTTGCGCCTCGAAGTCGTCGTCGACGTGTTTTTTCAAAAGTGCCGTGGCCATCGGCGAATCCACGCTGATCCAGCCGCGCTTGGCATCGGTTTCATCCGGGCCGACGATGCGATACACGACCATCTCGCCGGTGGCCTCGTTCTCCAGCGTCACCGTGGCGCCGAAGAACACGGCACTGCGGTCGGTCGGACCGCTTTCGGCCACTTGCAACACCGGTATGCGCTTGGACAAATATCGCGCCCGACGGTCGATCTCACCGAGCTGCTTTTTCCGGTAGATGTACTCGGCGTTCTCCGACCGGTCGCCCTCGGCTGCAGCTGCGGCCAGGGCCTTGACCACTTCTGGTCGCACCGTATGCCACAGGTGGTCGAGTTCGCTTTTGAGCCGTTCGAAACCTTCGCGCGTGATGATGGCCGTGGAGCGCGGGGCAGGCGGTCGCCAACGCGTCATGCCTTGTCGCCCCGGGGCAGGGCAGGCAGGCCGTCGATGTCGGCAAGCAGTTCATCCACCTGCGGCAGCATCGGGTGGTCGGGCCATTCGGCGCGGGTGCGCAGCAACAGGCCGCGCGCGGTGGAGGTTTCTTCCAGGCGCAACATCATCCTGGCAGCCAACAGGGCATACCACGGTGCTTCGTAATCTTTCGGCCACAGGCGCACGTAGCCCATCGCCAGCTGGCGGGCAAGGCGAGGCATGCCCAGCTGGCCAGCCTTGTCGGCCAGCGGGCCGGCGGTACGCGGATCGTCCGGCATAAATGAAGGATCCACCGCCTGGCAATCCTGCACCACGCCCAGGGCCTTGGTGAGGTCGCCTGCGGCAATCAACTGGGCTATCCAGATCTGCCCATGCACCATCAACTCCGGGCGGCGTCCAGCCCGGCCCAGGAACTCGCGGTAACGCGTGTGCAGGAAGGTCGGTGCGCCGCCTTCCTGGATGCGTTCGGTAAGCATGCCCGTGGCCGCGGCGAGGTCGGTCGAGGCCAGCGTATCGGCGCGATCTAGCAGTTCCTCGTCGGCACCCTTGCCCATGGCCCGGTTCAACACATCCGCTTGCGGCGAATGTCCCAGGCGATCGGCGTGCGCGTACATCAACGCGCCCATCAGGTGGAAGTTGAGCACCGTGGCGTAGTTGGCCACCAGGTAAAACGGAAGGATCGAGACAATCTTTGGCAAGATCCCCACCACCGTGAGCTGCAACATCACCTGTATCGCGGCGATGGCCAGATAGATCCCCGCCATCAGGAAATACGGCGCGCCGAAACGGTTCACCGTAGCCAGCCATTGCAATGGGTTCAACGCCGACAGCGCGCCGTCGCCGAAGGCGAGCGACATCGAGATCGCCGGCAGGAAGAACACCAGCACCACGCCCAGCACCAGGGCGCCGGGGCCCCAGAACGTGGGCATCATCAGCAGGTAAAGCACTGTCACCACTTGCACGCCGATCAGCACCGCCGCCGCGCCGCCCCCGGCATCGCCGGCAAATTCCGGGGGCAGGGCATAACCGTCGGCGGTATGGCGAAGGCAGGCGAAGGAATACTTGTACAGCGCCCCCCAGCACAGCAGCGAGAACACCAGGCCAAACACCGGGAGCAAGGTGAGGTATTGGGCGAAGGCCACCGCCACCACGGTGGTGAGCGCGGCCGGTTGCAACGGATAGGCGAAGGCGGCGGGGAAGCGTTCGGAGAACCGTGCGCCCGCTTCGATCGTCGGCTGGACCGGCATCAGCGCTTGCCGCCGAAGATGCCGCCCAGGATGCCGCGGACGATCTGCTGCCCCACCTTCGAGCCCGCCGTGCGCACCACCGATTTGGCCATGGTTTCGATCATGCCCTGGCGGCGGCCGGTACCGAGCATCGCATCGCGGATCATGCCGCCCCAGTCGCTTCCCCCTTGCGCTGGCGCGCCCGCCTTGCCGGAAGGCGCCGCCACCGGCGGTGCCTCGGCGGCCTTTTCACTGGCCCGGCGGGCGAGCATTTCGGAGGCCGAATCGCGGTTCACCGTGGTGTCGTACTTCCCGCTTACCGGCGAGCGCGACTTCACCTGGGCGCGTTCGTCGTCGGTGATCGCGCCGATGCGGCAGGTGGGCGTGCTCACCAGGATCTGCTGCACCGGGCAGGGTACGCCGCCTTCGCCGAGTGTCGAGGCCAGCGCCTCGCCCACGCCCAGCCCGCCGATAGCTGCCACGACATCGAGCTTCGGGTTGGCAACGAAAGTCTCCGCCGCGGCCTTCACCGCTTTCTGGTCGCGCGGGGTAAAGGCGCGCAGCGCATGCTGCACTCGGTTGCCAAGCTGGCCGAGGATGTCGCCGGGCACGTCATCGGGGTTCTGCGAACAGAAGTACACGCCCACGCCCTTCGAACGGATCAGACGCACCACTTGTTCCACCCTTTGACGCAGCGCTGGCGGCGCGTCATCGAACAGCAGGTGTGCTTCGTCGAAAAAGAACACCAGCTTGGGCTTGTCCAGGTCGCCGGCTTCCGGCAGCGCTTCGAAGAGTTCGGACAACAGCCACAGCAGGAAGGTGGAATAAAGCTTGGGGTTAAGGATCAGGTCTTGCGCGGCCAGCACGTTGATCACGCCGCGGCCGCTCATGTCCTGGCGCATCAGGTCGGCCAGTTCCAGCGCCGGTTCACCGAAGAAATGATTGGCGCCGGCTTGCTCGAGCTTGAGCAGCGACCGTGTGATGGCACCCACGCTCTGCTTGCTCACCAACCCGTACTTGGTGGAGATCTCCGCCGCGTGCTCTGCCGTGAATCCGAGCAGCGCGCGCAGGTCGTCCATGTCCAGCAGCAACAGGCCCTGTTCGTCGGCCAGGCGGAAGGCGATCTCCAGCACGCCTTGCTGGGTGTCGTTCAGTTCCAGGATGCGGCCGAGCAGGGTAGGGCCCATCTCCGACACGGTGGCCCGCACCGGGTGGCCGAGCTTGCCGAAGAGGTCCCAGAACACCACCGGGTTCGCGCCCGGCTGCCAGCCGGCCAGGTCGAGCTTGTCCAGGCGCGCCTTGAGCTTGTCGCCCGCGGGCGCCGCTGCCTGCGAGAGCCCCGCAAGGTCGCCCTTGGCGTCGGCCAGGAAGCAGGGCACGCCCAGTTTGGAGAATCCCTCGGCCATCAGCATCAGGCTGACCGATTTGCCGGTGCCGGTGGCCCCGGCGATCATGCCGTGGCGATTGCCATAGCGGGGGTCCAGCGCGATGCTGGCGGTGGCGTTGCGGCCGATGAATATTCCCGACATGGCATTTCTCCCGTGGCTGCGGTGGATTCTAGCCGTGCAGGCGCGTAAGGTGCCCGCATCCTTGCCGCGGGTTGTGCTTGTGCCGTCGAAGTCGTTGAGTTCGCTTTCCCTGCTGCCGCTCGCCGCGGCCATCGTTGTCCTGGCCGGTTGCGCGGGCAGCCCGGCACCCAAGGCTGGCGCGCCAGCCGCCGTCGATGCGCTTTACGCCCAGCTCGACCAGGCCAGCAAGGGCTACGAGACAGCCATCGAGCAATCCCGCCAGGGCGACAACGCGGGCTCCGCGCGCACCCTGGACGCCTCGATGAATGCGCTCAAGGACATCGCCGCGCGCTGCACGCCGGCATCTGCTTGCGATCCGCAGCGAGTGCTCAGCGTCTACGATCGCCTGTTGCGCCTGAAAGATGCCAATTTCATCGCCGGGGAGGAAGACGACACCATCGCCGAGACCCCTGATACGCAAACAGGGCTTGGTAACTCGCCGATCAGTACGGCGATTCCGCAGGTGCAGCGCAGCGTCACCATGCTGCGCGGGCAAAAGCTTTCGGACCTGGTGGCCATGAACGGGCCGGTGAAGGCGGCGCTGGAGATGTGGCTTACCCAGTGGCGCCCACAATTGATGGATGCCTATGTCAACTACCAGTACCTGCGCGCCCAGATGTGGCCGGAATACCAGAAGGCTGGCCTTCCCGAGGCCGTGCTCTTCGGCATCATGGCCAAGGAATCCGGCGGCAAGGTGCACGCGGTATCGCGGTCGGGTGCGTCCGGGCCATTGCAGTTCATGTACGCCACCGGTATCCGCTTCGGGCTTTCCAGTGCCGACGGTTTCGACCAGCGTTTCGACCCGCAGCTGGCGGCACGCGCGAACGCTGCCTACCTCGACGAGCAGCTGGCCCAGTTCAACAACAACCTCGAACTCACCCTGGGCGCCTACAACGCGGGCGAGGGGCGCATGCGCCGGCTGGCCCAGCAATACCCCTCGGCGGACTTCTACGATCCGCAGATCTACAACCAGCTCTCGCCTGAAACGCGCGAATACGTGCCCATGGTGCTGGCAGCGGCGTGGCTGTTCCTGCACCCGGAGAGTTACCACCTGAATTTCCCCAAGGTCGATGGCGTACCAGGGTCCATCACCCTGCAGCGGCCGGCGTCGATCAGCGAGCTGACGGTTTGCCTTGGGGGCGCCGGCGGCATGAACGAGGGCTGGTTCCGCACCCTGCGCAACCTCAATCCACGGCTGGATCCGCAGGTGCCCCAGCCCACCGGCTCGCGCCTGGCGGTACCTGTGGCGCTGGAAAAGGCCTATGCGGCCAGTTGCACGTCAGGGCCGTGGCCGATCCTGGCCACCGACCTGCACACGGCGGTGAAGCCCGTGGTGATCGACCCGCCTGCAGCGGCTCCCGTGGTGGCTTCGCGTCCGCACGGCACGCGCAGCTACAAGGTGCGCCGCGGCGACACGCTTGCCGGCATCGTGCGCAAGCTCGACTGCACCAACGTGGAAGAAGTGGCGAAAATGAACGGGATTTCGGGCCATCACCTGAGCCCGGGCCAGACCCTGAAAGTACCGGCCTGCCGCTAAGCGGCGACGTTTTTTTAGTTCACCGACACGCTGTTGCCGTTGCCCATCCAGGCGACGGTGGCGTCGGTGGGCTGCTCCACCTCGCGAAACTGGCGCAGCACCGTGATGATGCCGCGATGCAGGGTGAGCATCTGCGGGTCCTTCGAGCCGCGGCTTTCGTGGAACACCACGGCGATCCACAAAGCGATGCCGCGCATCCGGGCCTGCATGCTTTCCGACCGTGCGCGAACCAGACCGACATCCGAACCGGTGCCGAAGTCGCCGGGCGGGTGGTCTTCCGGCGTGCCGTAGAGGACGGGGGATTCGCACTTCCCGGCAAGGTCGAGCTCGCGACGAACCAGGATGGCCAGCTGAGGCTGCATGCGTGGTGGCAGGCCGTCGATCAGCTTCTGGATTTCCGTCAACTGCCTGCGCAAACGCATGGCACGGTTGAAGGCTACCAACCGGTTCATCAGTCGCATCTTGGCTCCCCGAGTACGCGTGAGACTTAACTGAACCGGAGAATAACAATCATCTTCGGCAAATGCACGCCTAATTGGTCACAAGATGACCAGCCGGGTCACATATTTCACGCGTTTGCCCCGTTTTGGGGAATTGCACTACTTAATAACCGCCGATCCGCTGGCCGACCCGGAGCACTTGGTCCGGATTGAGGTTGTCCAGCGTCACTCCTTCGGGGAACAGCAGGATCACCGTGGAGCCCATGTTGAAGCGGGCCATCTCGGCGAATCGTTCCAGATGGATGCCGCGGCCCTTGCAGTCACGAACCTTGATCGCGTGGGCATAGGGCGGGATGGTCAGGCCGTCCCATACAGTGGCAACGCTTGAGACCAGGATGGCGCCGACCATCACCGAAGCGAAGGGGCCGCGCTCGCCGGTGAATTGGCAGACCAGTCGCTCGTTGCGCGCGAACAGGCGCGGGATGGCCTGCACCGCGAAAGGGGCCACGCTGAAGATGCGGCCGGGGATGTGGACGGTGCGCTCAAGCTTGCCGCCGAAGGGCATGTGCACCCGATGGTAGTCGCGTGGCGACAGGTACACGGTGACGAAGCTGCCGTTGCGATAAGGCTCGGCGGCGGCCTCGTCGCCCAGGAGCTCGGCGGCGGTATACGACTGGCCCTTGGCCTGGAAGATACGCCCGTCCTCGATGCGGCCGGCCTGGCTGACCCTGCCGTCGGCGGGGCTCAGGATGGCCAGGGGGTCCGGGTCGGCCGAGCGGGCATCGGCGCGCAGCTTGCGGGTAAAGAAGGCATTGAAGTGCTGGTAGGCACCCGGATCGGGCTGGGCCGCCTCGTGCATGTCCACCTGGTAGGCCTGGACGATCCGGCCGATGAGGAAATCCTTCCACGGACGCCATGTCCAGCGGGTCGCCCAGTACACGATGCGGGACAGGGCGCGGTGGGGAAGGATGTATTGCAGCAGGACCTTGGGCTTCATCGGCCGAAGTATATCGGCAGCATTGCCATTCCTCGCAGAAAATACTTGCAAACACATCCAGTTCACTCTTTCCAGATCACGCTCGCTCCACGGCGCCCGCTCACCGCCGGCTTTACCACAGGGGACATTCGCCTACAGGCCAGCTTGCCGGCCGGGGTTGGTAGTGAATGCCACGTGGGGAGTTTTCATCGTGAACGAACGCTACCTGTCCCGTCGCGCCCTGGCCGTTGCCGTGGCGCTTTGTTTCATGGGCGTCGTGCAGGCGCAGACCGTTACCCTTGGTCCTTACGATCCGCAGGTCAACGACAACCTCGTGGGCGCGACCATCGTTGCCGCTGGTGCCACGGTAAACCTGTCCGGGCCCCAACGCTTCGCCGCCGGTACCGACGGCAGCGTATCGGCCACGCTGGCGACATTGCGCGACGCGGGGCGCATCATTTCCGGATCGCAGTGGATTGGCGCGGCGCGGTTGTCCCCCGGGCCACAGTCGTTCGGGGTGACCGTTCCCGATCCCATCACCGGTGGTAATCGCGTGGTGTCGACCTTTGCCACCGCGAACCTGGTGAACATCGCCCCGGTGGACTACAACACGACCGTGCCGGACGTGGTGCTGGTCAATGGCGGGCAGTACATCAATATGCGGGTGGGTACCGTCACATCCGGCGGCGGCACCATGAACGTGGGCATTGGCACGACGAGCAGTGGACCGACCGCCGCAGCCAACGGCTGGACCATCAACGCCAAGCAGACGTCGATGTTCTATGCAGACGGAACGGCAGGCAATGCCAGTACGATCAACTGGAACTCGATAAATCGCATCACCTTCGGCGGCACGGCGGCGACGCCCAACGACGCCGACCGGCTGTTCGCCGTGACCAACGTGGTGACCTACGGCGGCACCTTCAACGTAACGACCGTCGATGGCGCGACCACCTCGCATACGGTGACCAACGCCACCCAGTTGCAGGCCTATAACAACTTCCTGATCGCCCAGTTGCAGACGGGTAACCTGGATCCAGCCAACTACAACACCGAATTCAACAAGGCGGTATCTTCCACCACGCAGAACATCGACTACGGCATCACGGCCACCGGCAGCACCGATGAGGTGTTCCAGCCCATAGGCCTGCGCGTGGTCGTGCATGCCGTGGGCGCTCAGGCCCGCGGTATCGTCGCGGCGCCCGCACAGCTGGAAGTGGTCAATTCCAATGGCGGCGCCATGCGCGCCGAGCAGGGCGCCACCATTACCAACAATGGCGCGTTGTCCACTACGCACACCACAGGCGACGGCACCACGATGCTGGTGACCTCAGCCAGCCATGCCGTCAACAACGGCGTGCTCAACAACGGGTTGTTCCGCAATGGCTCGGCAGCCCCCGTGGGCAGTTCCTTCAGTGGGTTCGGCGTCGACTTGAGCGGCGCGAGCGATTTTTCCAATACGGGTGTCCTCAACCTGGCTCTTGGCACGACCAACGGGGCGGGCGCGGCGGTCGGCGTACGCGTGTCCGGTGGATCGAGCGCCACCAACAGCGGAACGATGAACCTTGGCGTGACCGGTTCGCGCTCCAACGGCTCGTTGACGGGCGTGCGCATCGACGACGCCACCAGCTCGTTTACCAACCAGGCCAGCGGGCTGATCTACCTGGGCCGTGCCCCGCAATTCACCGCAGGCGCCGCTGCCGCGGATATCGCGCTGAACCAGCAATCGCTCTCCACCGGAATCACCGTCAACGCCAACGCCCATGCCACCAATGCCGGGCGCATCGTCATCGGCACGCTCACGCAGAATGCCGCGGCAATGAACGTCAGCGGTGCGCCGACCGCGGTCGTCCACAACGACGGCGTGATCGACGTCAACGGCAAGGCAGCCACCGTGCCCCGGCTCAACGTGGGCATGCTGGTGACGAACGCAGGCGCGGGTAGCGGTGGCGACATCGCCAATGGCGGCACGATCAACCTCAATGGCGTCAATGGCATCGGCATCCAGGTGCTAAGCACCGGGGTGGCGTCTTCGGCCGCATCGTCGGCAGGGACCATCAACGTGGCCGGTGGCGCCGACCCGGGGAGCGGCACGCGGAATTACGGCGTATGGGCCGAGGGCCAGGGCACGGGGACCTCCACCGCCAGTGTCGGGGGCGCGGTGAACTTGCTGGGCACGGGCGCCATCGGTATCCATGCGCGCGGGCGTGCCACGGTCAACGTGGCCGCCACGTCGGTGCCGACCTTTGCCGGCACCGACGAGATCGGTTTCTTTGCCTATGGTCCCAATGCGCATATCAATGTCGCTCCGGGCGCCTTGCTGGACGTCACCACGACGCGCTCGAATCTTTTCCGGCTTGAGAATGGGGCCACGTTCGATGGCACGGGGCTTACCGTGCGCGCTTCTGGCGCCAACAGCATCGCGGTGCTGGGCACCGGTGCATCGGGTACCACGGTCAACACGCGCGACGCCGTCGTCAACGTCGACGGCGCCGGAGCGACGGGTGTCCTGGTCGAAGGCGGGGCGATCGGCACCATCGATGCCGCCACCACCATGAATCTCACCGGCACGGGCGCCGTCGCCGCGATCGTCGATGGCCAGAAGCACGACCTGTTCGGCAAGAACACAGGCACGCCCGTGGCGAGCACCACCCTGACCACGCTTGCCGCGCTCAATTCCGCAGCGCCCAGCCTCACCGGCTACATCGCACGCAACAGCGGCAAGCTCACCAATAGTGGCAACATCGCCTTCAGCGGTGCAGGCAGTACCGGCATCCTGGTACAGACCGGCGCCACGGCGACCAATGGCGGGAATATCTCCGTGACCGACGGTGGCACCGGTATCCGCGCCGACGCCACGGGGGCCACGGCGGCGACCACCGCCAACAACACCGGGCAGATCACCATCGCCGGCGGCTCCACTGCGGCACGCACGCGTGGCGCCGTTGCCCAGGGCGCGCGGGCCGTGGTCAACCTCAACACCGGCTCGACCCTGCAGATGACCGGCCAGGGCGCGATTGGCGCCGAGGCGGCCGGGGGCACGTTGAACGTGGCTGCCGGTGTTGCGCCAACCTTTGGCAACACCGACCAGATCGCCTTCCATGGCGCGGGGGCGGGCTCGATGATCAACAGCGCGCTTTCGACGCTTGACGCCAACACCGCGCGCAGCACCATCTACCGGCTCGATGATGGCGCCGCGCTTACCCAGTCGGCAGCCTCCACGCTCACGGCATCCGGCGACGCCTCGCGCGCCCTGGTTGCATCGGGCACGGGCACCAATGTCACCCTTGCCAACTCCGCGATCACGGTCACCGGCAACGGCGCGGCCGCGGTGGAGGCGCGCGGCGGCGCCGCGGCGACGCTGGCCGCCGGGTCGTCGGTGCTGTTATCGGGGCCAGCGTCGCTGGGAGGCATCGTGGACGGGCAGTTGACGGACCTGACCGGTGCAAGCGTCGGGACGCCCGTAGCGACCATGCTGACCAACCAGTCGTCGGTGACCGGCGCCGGTGCCGGCACCACCGGGTTCATCGCACGGAACCTGGGCAGTTTCATCAATAGCGGCACGGTCGACCTTTCTGGTGCCGGGGCCACGGGCGTGATGGTGCAGGCCGGCGGCACGCTGGCCAACAGCGGACTAGTGCATGTCAGCAACGGCACGGGCGTCCTCGTCGATGGCACCGGTACCCAGAACCTGTCCCCGGGTGGCCGTATCACGGCCGACGATGGCGTTGCCGCGATCCATGTGCAGAATGGCGCCGCACTCACCATCGGCAGCGGCGATACCACGATTACCGCCGGTGGCGCGGCGCACGGCATCCTGGTAGATACCGGGACGGCCTCGTTGGTGGCGTCCGGTTCCACCATCACCACGCTGGGCACCGGCAACGGTATCGAGAACGCCGCCGAGATCAGTGCCATCCGGCTGGACGACGTAACTTTCAACGTGGCCGATGGTGCGGGCCTGCGTACCGCCACGGCGATCGATCCGGCGTCCACGGTCACCTTCAATGTCACCGGAAGTGGCGTCGGTTATGCCTATCGCCGGGCCGATGGCTCACCCGGCAGCGAAGACCTTTCGTTTGGCCCGGGCTATCTCGCCCAGGTCACCGGCGCCGGTGGCATCGGCCTGCAGGCGCTGACAACGGGCAACGTCACCACGGCTGCCACCGCCAATGTCACCAATACCGCCGGCGGCGCCGCACTGGTCGCGGGAACGGCCAAGGCCACCAGCAACACCGGGACGCTCACCTCGTTGAGCACCGTTGCACCGGTGGTGGACCTGTCCAACGGTAGCGGCACCTCGTTCACCAACACAGGCACCATCACCGCGCGCGACCATACAGGCATCGCCATCGCCGGCAGCGTGGGGAACGACAGCGTCACGCTTGGCGCGGGCACGCTTCGTGGCGAAGTTGCCACGGGCGCCGGCACGGACAGTTTCGCGTGGACGGGCGGAAGCCTCGAGGGAGGCCTGACCATGGGTGCAGGGCCCGGAAACACCGCGCTGGTGCAAGGCGTGGACCTGACCAATACCTATCACCTGCTGTCAGGGTCGGGCAGCGGCAATGCGTTGATCTTTTCGAACATCCAGTCACGTGGTGGCTCGTTCGCCAGCGACGACCTTGCGCAAGGCGTGAACTTCGGCAACGGCTGGAACACGATCGATTTCCATGACGGCACGGCGTTCACCCTCACCGCTGGCCTCCGGCTTGCCGGCAGCGACGTGGACATCGATGGCACCTCCACGCTGTTCGCCGGCGACAACGTCCATCCGCTGGTGTCCTCGCCCACGCCGCTGGCGGCGAACCTGACCAATGCAGGCACCATCGACCTCACCAATGGCGCCGGTTCGCCGGGTAACACGCTTACCATCGATGGCCAGTACATCTCAGGCGGCGGCAGCCTGCTGCTGGGCAGTACGCTCAACGAAGGCGGCATGCTCAGCGTGCAGCAGACCGACCGGCTGCTGGTGAACGGAAACGTCACGGTGCCGGGAGGACCGACCTTGATCTCGGTGACGCCGGCCGGTGCCAGTACCGGCGCACTGACGGATTTCAATCACAACAGCGCCGCCGATGCCACCGAGGGCATCTCGCTGGTACAGGTGGGCGGCACCTCCACTGCCGATGCCTTCAGGCTGAAGGGCGGTTACGTGGCAGCGGGGCCCTGGCAATACGTGTTGTACGCGTTCGAGCCCGGCGCCGCCGAGGCCAGCCAACGCGTGGTGGGTGGTGCCACGGCGGGCAACCGGTTCTGGGACTACCGCCTGGCCAATCTCTATGTTTGCACTGACGACTGCACACCGGTGACTCCGCAAACTCCCGCGGCTACGCCACCACCTGGTGCGCCGGCCAATCCCGTACTGCCGGAAGTGCCGATCGGAACGCTGGCGTCCACTCCGCCGTCCGCTCCGCTGAACGACGGATGCGTCAGTGATGGCGTGGACAGTTGCGCGCCAGGGCGACGCGCCGTGACGCCCCAGGTGCCCGCCTATATCTCCACCCCCACGGCCCTGCTGGGCTTCTCGTACGAAACGATGGACAACCTGCACAAGCGCCTGGGCGAGATCCGCCAGGCTGCGCAGGGGCCGGAAGGCACCGGCGGCGAAGTATTTGCGCGCTACATCGGTGGTGACTATCGCTACAACAGCGACCGCTCCTTCCAGCAGTACGGCTACGACTTCGACCTGGACACGCATGCCTTCCAGGTGGGCACGAACATCCTGGATCTCGATGGCAATAGTGGCACGCTGCGCGGCGGGGTGGCTTTCACCCATGGCACCACGCGCCTGGACCCGCATGCACTGGACGGCGACAGCCAAGGCAAGTTCACCACCAACAGCTTCGCCATGTTCGTCACGTGGGAACATGCCAATGGCTTTTACGTCGACGCCATGGCGTCCGGCGACCGCCACAGCGGGGATATCAGCACGCCGATGCGTGGCGTGGACATGGCCCATGTGCGCGCGAACGGCTGGAATGGATCGGTGGAGGCCGGGTATCCCTGGCACCTGGACAGCGGTTACGTGATCGAACCGCAACTGCAGTTGACCCGGCAGCATCTGCAGACGGACAGCCTCGTCGACGTGGACCAAAGCACCGTGGCCTGGCACGACGTCGACCAGGTGATCGGCAGGGCAGGCGTGCGGGTTTATCGCACTTGGGACAACGGCGACGGACGGCAGCGCACGCCGTATGTTCGGCTGAACTACCTGCAAGGCTGGGGTGACAGGCCCCAGGTCACGGTGGGCGCCCTGGGCACCGACATCTCCCAGGCGTTCGACGGAGGGCGCTACGGCCGCGCCGTGGAACTTGGCATCGGCGGTACGTGGTCGTTCAACCGGATGCTTTCCGTCTATGGCGAGGGTGATTACCAAAAGGAGTTGAACGATACGGGCCTGCGCGGCTGGGGCCTGAACCTGGGCGTACGCATGGTGTTCTGAGGGCGGGAAAGGCTATCGGGGAGGGCTTCGGCCGGCGGCGTCCCCTATACTTGCTGCCTTGACCCTGGCTGCAAAGCACCCCCGTGACCGACGAACTTGCCACCATCATCGATTTTATCCGCTACGCAGCCAGCCGGTTCTCGGCCGCGGGCCTGACCTTCGGCCACAGCCACGACAACCCGATCGATGAGGCCACCCACCTGGTGCTGGCCGCGGTGCACCTGCCGCCGGATATCCCCCCGGCTTATGGTGCGGGCAGGCTCACCCGCGACGAGCGCAGCAAACTGCTGGCGTTGATCGAGCGCCGCGTCACCGAGCGCCTGCCCGTGGCCTATCTGGTGGGTGAAACCTGGTTCGCCGGCATGAAGTTCAAAAGCGACCACCGTGCGCTGGTGCCGCGCTCGCCCATTGCCGAGCTCATCGAAGGCGGGTTTTCGCCGTGGCTGGACGGCCGGTCGGTGGAACGCGCGCTGGACATGTGCACGGGTTCCGGCTGCATCGGCATCGCCATGGCCGAGTACAACCCCGACTGGCAGGTAGACATTGCCGACATCAGCCCCGAGGCATTGTCGCTGGCGCGCGAAAACATCGCCTTCCAGCACGCCGACCGCGTACGCGCGGTGCAGAGCGACCTGTTCGCCGGCCTCGCCGGCGAAAAATACGATCTGATCGTATCCAACCCGCCGTATGTCACCCACGACGAATACGCAGCGCTTCCGCCCGAATACAGCCATGAACCTGCCCTTGGGCTGACTTCCGGCGATGATGGACTTGACCTCACCCTGCGCATGCTCGACGAGGCCGCCGACCACCTTACCGACGATGGCCTGATCATCGTGGAAGTGGGCGACAGTGAGCGCGCGCTGGTGGAACTGCTGCCGAACCTGCCCTTCGTCTGGCTGGAGTTCAAGGTGGGCCAGATGGGCATCTTCGCGCTCGAGCGCCGGGACCTCATCGACCACGCCACTGGCATCCGCGAACTGCGCCAGTCACGAAACCTGTAGGAAACGCTTATCGTGTCGTCCAACACCTTTGGCAAGATCTTCTCCGTCACCACCTTCGGCGAGAGCCATGGTCCTGCCATTGGTTGCGTGATCGACGGGTGCCCGCCCGGCCTTGCACTTGACGCTTCGGAGTTCCGCCACGACCTGGATCGCCGCGCCACCGGCAAGTCCCGTCACACCTCGCAGCGTCGCGAGGCGGACGACGTGGAAATCCTTTCCGGCGTGTACGAGGGAAAGACCACCGGCACGCCGATCGCGCTGTTGATCCGCAACGTCGACGCACGCAGCAAGGATTACGGCAACATCGTCGATACCTTCCGTCCGGCGCACGCCGACTACACCTATTGGCACAAGTACGGCATCCGCGATCCACGCGGCGGCGGCCGTTCCTCGGCCCGGGAAACCACCATGCGCGTGGCGGCGGGCGTCGTGGCCAAGAAATGGCTGGCCGAAAAACACGGCGTGCGTGTGGCTGGATATGTCGCCCAGCTGGGCGACATCGTCCCCGCGGGCTTCGATCCGTCCGTGGTGGAAGGCAATCCATTCTTCTGGCCGCACGAAGCGCAGGTGCCCGAGCTTGAGGCTTACATGGACGCCCTGCGCAAGTCCGGCGATTCGGTGGGCGCCCGCGTTACCGTGGTGGCCGATGGCGTGCCGCCGGGTTGGGGCGAGCCGATCTACGGCAAGCTCGATGGCGAGCTGGCGTCGGCGCTGATGTCCATCAACGCCGTGAAGGGCGTGGAGATTGGCGATGGCTTTGCCGTCACGTCCCTGCGTGGCACCGAAAACCGCGATGAGCTGACGATGGACGGCTTTACGGCCAATCATGCCGGCGGCATCCTTGGCGGCATCAGCAGCGGGCAGCCGGTGGTGGCCTCCATCGCGCTCAAGCCGACCTCCAGCGTATTGATCCCCGGCAAGAGCCTCGACAAGGACGGCAACGCCGTGGACGTGGTCACCAAGGGACGGCACGACCCATGCGTGGGCATCCGGGCGGTGCCGATCGCCGAGGCCATGGTGGCCCTGGTGCTGATGGACCAGGCCCTTCGGCATCGCGCCCAGTGCGGCGATGTCGGGCCGGTCACGCCGCGCATCGCCTGAACGATGGGCGACAAGCTGAAAGTTTGGGTCTCCCGTCCGTTCTTCCCGGACATCATCGCCCGCCTTGCGCCCGTGTTCGACGTCCATGCGGAGCTTCAGAGCCGGGCTTTCTCGACCGACGAGCTGGTTGCGAGGCTCCATGGCATGGCCGCCGCCGTCACCGGTCTCGCCGACCGCATCGACGACCGCGTGCTCTCCCGCGCGCCCCATCTGAAGTTCGTGGCCAACGTGAGCGTGGGCTACAACAATTTCGACATCGATGCCATGCGCGCGCATGGCGTGGCGGCATCCAACACGCCCGACGTGCTCACCGATACGACTGCCGATTACGCCTGGGCGCTGCTGATGGCAGCTGCCCGCCGCGTCGGTGCCGCCGAGCGCTGGCTGCGCGCCGGGCACTGGCAGGGCACACGCTTCGATGAGTGGCTGGGCATGGACCTGCACGGCAGCACGCTGGGCATCCTGGGCATGGGCCGCATCGGCCAGGCCATTGCACGGCGCGCGTCGGGCTTCGACATGCGGGTGATTTACCACAATCGTTCACGCCTGGATGCCGGCATCGAGCAGTCGGTGAACGCGCACCATGTCGATAAAGCCACGTTGCTGCGCGAGTCCGACCACCTGATGCTGGTGCTGCCCTTGACGGCCGAAAGCCACCACGTCATCGGTGCCGCGGAACTGGCCGCGATGAAACCCACGGCCACGCTGGTGAACATTGCCCGCGGCGGCATCGTCGATGATGTGGCGCTCGCGGCCGCGCTTGGCGAAGGTCGGCTGGCGGCGGCAGGGCTGGATGTATTCGAAGGCGAGCCCGCAGTGCACGGCGCATTGTTGGCGCTGGACAACGTGGTACTGTCCCCGCATATCGCCAGCGCCAGCGGTCGCACCCGCCGTGCCATGGCGGCTCTTGCCGTCGACAACGTGCTGGCCTTCTTCGGGCACGGGCCGCATGCCGGCAAGCCGCCCAGCCGCATCATCTGACGATTTCCTTCCCCCACCACCCACCCATGTATTGAAGGACCCATGAGCAAGAAGACCTCGTACAACGTCGCCATCGTCGGCGCCACCGGAGCCGTCGGCGAAACCCTGCTCTCCGTGCTGGCCGAGCGCGACTTCCCGGTCGGCGAGCTGATTCCGCTCGCCAGCGAGCGCACCGCCGGTAGCAAGGTCGACTTCGCGGGCAAACAGGTGGTGGTCAAAAACCTTGCCGACTTCGATTTTTCGGGCGTGGATATCGCGTTCTTCTCCGCCGGTGGCTCGGTAAGCCGCGAGCACGCTCCGCGCGCCGCTGCCGCCGGTGCCGTCGTGATCGACAACACATCGGAGTTCCGCTACCAGGACGACATCCCGCTGGTGGTGAGCGAAGTGAACCCGCACGCCATCGCCCAGTACGAGACGCGCGGCATCATCGCCAACCCCAATTGTTCCACCATGCAGATGCTGGTGGCGCTGGCGCCGATCCACCGCGCGGTGGGTATCGAGCGCATCAACGTGGCCACCTACCAGTCGGTCTCCGGGGCAGGGCGCTCTGGAGCGGACGAACTGGCCAGGCAGACGGCGGCGCTGCTCAACTTCCAGGAAGTGGAACCGGCGAAATTCAGCAAGCAGATCGCCTTCAACGTGATTCCCCACATCGACGACTTCCAGCCCAATGGCTACACCAAGGAAGAAATGAAGATCGTGTGGGAAACACGCAAGATCCTCGAGGACGAGAGCATCCGCGTGAATGCCACCGCCGTGCGCGTGCCGGTGTTCTATGGCCACTCCGAGGCCGTGCACCTGGAGACCCGCGATCCCATCGACGCCGACACCGCGCGTAGCCTGCTTGAAGCCGCGCCCGGGGTGGTGGTGATCGACGAGCGCAAGGCGGGCGGTTATCCGACGCCGGTGAGCGACGCGGCCGGAAAGGATGGGGTTTTCGTCGGACGCATCCGCCAGGATATTTCCCACGAGAACGGATTGAACCTCTGGATCGTTTCGGACAACATCCGCAAGGGCGCGGCCCTGAACGCCGTGCAGATCGCCGAAATCCTGATCACGGACTACCTCTAGCCATGACCTTCGCACCTTCGATGAAGTTCACCCTCGGCTTTGCGTTGCTGGCCATCGTCGCCACCACCTGGGCCCAGGACGACGCCAAGAAGGTGCGCAACGTGCAGGTGCAGACGGCAAGCGAAGGAGCGCAGGTAAAGGATCTGCGCCAGCGCGTGGATTCCCTGGAAGCCAACGGCGCCAAGGCCGACGCCGAGCTCAAGGCCAAGGACCAGGCGATCGCCGACCTTGAGCGGCAGTTGGCCCAGGCCAAGGCCGCGGAGCCTTCGGCCCGTCCCGCGCAAGGCTCCTCCACGGGGCATGCCGGTCACTGAATCAAGTTTTCATGACCTCTTTAACGTTGTCGCGTAACTGCCTGTGCCGCCTATTGTTGTTTGTGAAGGGCCTGCATTACTCTTGCGCCTTAGCGATGGCAAGCCTCCTCGCGGGGGAGCCGGGCCTGTCATTGGGTTAATCGGGGGAATACTTAAGATGAGTCGTCCGTTGAAGCTTTCGGTAGCGCTGGCGCTTGCGCTGGCCTCCCAGTACGCCACGGCGCAGAGTCTGGGCGCCGTCCAGGTCAAGTCGAACCTGGACCAGCCCCTGCTGGCTGAAATCCCGCTGGTTTCACAAACCCCCGGTGATACCAAGAATGTGCAGGTGGGGTTGGCCTCGGTCGAAGCCTATGCACGCGCCGGCATCGAACGCAGCGGTATTCCCCAGGGCGTGCAATTTGCCGTGGTCACCAATGCCAAGGGCCAATCGGTGATCCGCGTCACCACGGCTCAGCCGATCTCCGAGCCCTACATCGACCTCCTGCTCGACGTCAGGGGCAGCGGTGGTACGTCCGTGGTGCGTGAAGTCACCCTGTTGCTCGACCCTGCCAGCGCGCAGGCGCCTGTTGCCCCGCCCGCTCCGCCGCCGGTCGTGCAGCAGCCTGCCCCGGCCGCTCCCCCGGTCGCCCAGCAGGCCGCGCCGGCCGCTTCCCAGGCGTCGCCTCCGCCTCCTGCCCATCCGTCGACACCTGCCAATGCACCGGCCGCCCCTTCGCCCGCCAAGGCGCCGCGAGCTGCCCGTACGGCGGCCGAAGCAGGCTCCACCCTGGGTACCGTGCAGAAGGGCCAGACGCTCTCCACCTACGCCAAGCAGCTTTCAGGCAATGGCGTGGACATGAACCAGGCACTGCTGGCGCTCAAGCAGGCCAACCCCGATGCGTTCTATCGCGACAACATCAACGCCCTGAAGGCCGGCGTGGTGCTGCGCGCACCTTCAAGCCAGGACCTCTCGGCCACCGCTACCGCCGAGGCCTCCAGCCAGGTGCGTCGCCAGAATGAAGACTGGCGCGGCATCGCCGCACGCAAACCCACCTCGGTGGCCGATGCCGCCTCCGGCAATGCACCGTCCAAGGCTGCTCCGGCCTCGGCGGAAGACCGCCTGGCCCTGGTGCCGGCCAAGGGCAACCAGGCCGGCAACGGCAAGGTGGCCGCCGCGATGACCAGCCTGCAGCAGGATCTGGCCCGTTCGCAGGAAACGCTCACCGCGCTCCGCCAGCAGGGCGAGGAACTGAAATCCCGCGTTGACGACCTGGAAAACATCAACCAGAAGAACCAGCGGCTGCTCACCCTGAAGGACGCCCAGATCGCCGACCTTCAGAAGAAGCTGGCCGACGCCCGTAAGGCCGCCAACCTGCCGCCGGCTGCAGCCTCAGCTCCACCGCCGGTGGCCGCCGTGGCAACGCCTGAAGCGGCCGCTTCGGCACCCAAGCCTGCAATCCCCGCACCTGCGCCTGCTGCCTCGGTTGCCAAAGCCGGCACCACCTCGGCTCCGGCAAGCGAAGTCCTGACTACCACGCCGCTGGCCGAACACCCGGCACCGGCCCCGGCCGCCGTACCTGCCGCCAAGAAGCCCGTCCCGACCGCGGCGCGGCCTCCGATCGCCGAAGAAGAGCCCTGGTTCATGCAGCCCTGGGTTTGGGCCGTGGCTGGCGGCGCGGTCCTGGTGCTGTTGTTGCTGGCCATGATGGGCCGTCGTCGCAAGGCCGCCGCCGTTCCCGTGGCTGCCGCGCCGTCGCTGGCCGATCGCTTCGGCGACGCTCCGTTGTTCGACGAAACGGGCATCGACGAGGAAGACATCGACCAGCGCGAACTGCTCGACGAACTCTCCGAGCATCCGGACGACGTCGCCCTTCACCTGGAACTGGTCACGCTCTACTACGAACGGCGCGACGTCGAGCGCTTCGAAGCTGCCGCCGAGTCCATGTATGCCCACGTGGTGGACGTGGAGCAGGAGGAATGGCAAGAAGCGGTACGCATGGGCGAAGACCTCGCCCCCCAGCATCCGTTGTTCTCGCACGGGGCTTCCGCCGAGGTGCAGCCCAGCCATGCGGACGACGACGCCGCACTGGAAGCCTTCGACATCAGCCGCTACGCGAACCATGAGTTGCCGCCCGGTGACATGCCGCCGCCGGCACCGCATGCCCCGCAGAAAGTGAGCGAATACCACTTCAATTTCGACCTGTCGCCGCCCCGTACAAACGGGCAGCCCGCCGCGCCGGCCAGTGCCCGTGACGACCTGGACCTCGGCCCGCACGTGGACGAACCGCTGCCTGCGTACGACGATACCCATCCAGGGCACAGCGAACCGACCGATCTGCACGTGGCCGACGCCGAGGAAGAAGCCGCCAACAGCACGTGGAAGTTCGACGAGCCGGCCGTCGCGGCAGCCGATGTCTACGATGTGGGCGCCGAGAATTTCAGCGACGACCCGGTGGATACCAAGCTGGACCTCGCGCGCGCCTACCTGGACATGGGTGACGCCGATGGCGCCCGCGCCATGCTCGACGAGGTCGTGGCCGAGGGCACCCAGATGCAACAGGATGTCGCCAGGAAAATGCTGGCCGACCTGCACTGATCGAAGAAAACCCCGCTCCGGCGGGGTTTTTCTTATGAACAGGCGGCGTGGCCGCCCTGTATCATGGGCGCTTTGAAGCTGCCCTTAGTCCATGCGCATCGCCTTCGGCATCGAATACGACGGTACCGACTTCCTCGGCTGGCAACGCCTGAGCCACGGTGCGACAGTGCAGGGCGCGCTTGAAACCGCACTGAAGCGCGTGGCGGACGAACCCGTCGAGACCACCGCCGCCGGCCGCACCGACGCTGGCGTACATGCGCGCTGCCAGGTCGTCCACTTCGATACCGATGTCAGGCGCGACATGCGTGGATGGTTGCTGGGTACGTGTTCGAACCTGCCGCGTTCGATGGCGGTGACCTGGGCGCAGCCGGTGGCCGACGACTTCCACGCGCGCTTTTCCGGGCGCCTGCGCGGCTATCGCTACCGCATCGTCAATCGCCTGGTGCGAGCCGCGCTGGATGCGCGTTACGTCACCTGGGAGCGGCATCCGGTGGATGCCCAGCGCATGCATGATGCGGCCCAGGCCCTGTTGGGCGAGAACGACTTCTCAGCCTTCCGCGCGGTCTCGTGCCAGGCGGCGCACGCACGCCGCTTCATGAAGAAGATCAGCGTCACACGGATAGGTGAAGAAGTGTTCGTCGACGTCGAAGCCAATGCGTTCCTGCACCATATGGTGCGCAACATCGTTGGCTCCTTGCTGTTGATTGGCCGCGGCGAGCAACCGGTGGAATGGATGGGCGAACTCCTGGCTGGCCGCGATCGCGAGCGGGCAGGGCCCACCGCGCCTGCCACCGGGCTCACCTTCCTCGGCCCGAAATACGAGGCCCACTGGGGCCTTCCCGAACAGGTAACGCTCTGATGACCCGTATCAAGTGCTGCGGCATGACCCGCCACGACGATGTCCAGCTGGCCGCACGGCTGGGTGCGGATGCGATCGGCTTCGTCTTCACCCGGCGCAGCAAGCGTTTCATCGAACCGGAAGCCGCCGCCAGCCTGCGCGCGGCCCTGCCACCCTTCGTCGATGCGGTGGCGCTGCTGATGGATGACGAGCCCTCCTGGGTGGCGCATGTGGTCGACGTGGTCCGGCCCGATATGCTGCAATTCCACGGCGAGGAAACCGACGACTTCTGCCGGGGTTTCGGCAGGCGCTACTTGAAGGCCATCGCCATGGGCGAAGGCGCTGCTGCCCTTGACAAGCTCCACGCCTATCCCGGTGCCGCCGGCCTGCTGCTGGACGGCCATGGCCTGGGCGAGGCGGGGGGTACCGGCCGTGCCTTTGATTGGTCGCTGATGCCGAAGGATTTCCCCCAGCCGTTGATTTTGGCGGGCGGGCTCAACGCGTCGAACGTGGCCCGCGCCATCGCCTTGGCCCAGCCATGGGCGGTGGACGTGGCCAGCGGCATCGAGTCGTCCCCCGGGGTAAAGGATGCCGCTAAGATGGAACACTTCATCGCCGCCGTCCGGCGAGGTCAAGGCACCTGAACCCCCGGGTGCCCCAGCACAGGTATCGCATGAATTCCCAGATCGATTTCCACGCTTATCCCGACGCACACGGTCGCTTCGGCGACTACGGCGGCATCTACGTGGCCGAGACCCTGATGGCGCCCCTGGCGGAGCTTACGGCGGCGTATGAGCGCCTGCGCAAGGATCCGGCCTTCATCGCCGAACTCGACCGCGACCTCAAGCACTACGTGGGCCGTCCCAGCCCGATCTACGAAGCCGAACGCCTCACCCGCCATGTCGGCGGTGCGCGCATCGTGCTCAAGCGCGAAGACTTGAACCACACCGGCGCGCACAAGATCAACAACACCGTAGGCCAGGCCCTGGTGGCCCGGCACATGGGCAAGACGCGCATCATCGCCGAGACCGGCGCCGGCCAGCATGGCGTGGCCAGTGCCACGGTAGCCGCCCGTCTGGGGCTTAAGTGCGTGGTGTACATGGGCGCGGTGGATATCGAGCGCCAGAAGATCAATGTCTATCGCATGCGCCTGCTTGGCGCCGACGTGGTGCCGGTGACTTCCGGTTCAAAGACACTCAAGGATGCGCTGAACGAAGCGATGCGCGACTGGGTCACCAACGTTGCGGACACCTTCTACATCATCGGCACCGTTGCAGGTCCCCATCCGTATCCGCAGATGGTGCGCGACTTCAACGCCATCGTCGGCCGCGAGGCGCGCGAGCAGATGCTCGAAGGCTACGGCCGCCTGCCCGATGTGATCACCGCTTGCGTGGGCGGCGGTTCCAATGCCATTGGTCTCTTCCATGCGTTCCTCAACGACAAGGACGTACGCATCGTCGGAGCTGAAGCTGCCGGCCATGGCATCGAGACCGGCCAGCATGCCGCCTCGCTGGCCGCCGGTCGCCCGGGCGTGCTGCACGGCAACCGTACCTATGTGCTGGCAGATGAAAACGGCCAGATCACCGAGACCCATTCGGTATCCGCCGGCCTGGACTACCCGGGTGTCGGTCCCGAGCATGCTTTCCTGAAAGACGCCGGCCGTGCCGAGTATGTCGGCATCACCGACGACGAAGCGCTGGAGGCCTTCCACCTGCTGGCGCGCACCGAAGGTATCCTTGCGGCGCTCGAATCCAGCCACGCCATCGCCCAGGCCATCAAGCTGGCGCGCGAGCTGCCCAAGGACGCCCTGGTGCTGGCCAACCTGTCCGGCCGCGGCGACAAGGACGTACACACCATCGCGGCACGCGAGGGGATCGAACTGTGAGTGACAACCGACTGGATCGCCGGTTCGCCGAACTGAAATCCGCCGGCCGTACTGGCCTCATTCCCTTCATTACCGCCGGCGATCCCTCGCCCGATGGCGTAGTCGCCCTGATGCACGCGCTGGTGGACAGCGGCGCGGACGTGATCGAACTGGGTGTGCCTTTCTCCGACCCGATGGCCGACGGCCCGGTGATCCAGCACGCCAGCGAACGTGCGCTCGCACGCGGCGTAGGGCTTAAGCAGATCCTGGCCTGGGTGGCACAGTTCCGCGCCCGCGACAACGACACCCCGATCGTGCTGATGGGGTATTTGAATCCCGTCGAGCGCGTCGGCTACCCGGAGTTTGCCCGCCGCGCGGTGGAAGCCGGGGTGGATGGGGTGCTGCTGGTGGACTGCCCGATCGAGGAATCCGCGGTACTTGCGCCCCTGCGTGAGGCTGGCCTGAAACAGATCCTCCTGGCCGCCCCGACCACCGCAAACGACCGTCTGGCGCGGCTTTGCGAGGCGGCAGCGGGCTTCCTGTATTATGTGTCGTTTGCCGGCATCACCGGTGCTTCGCACCTGAACACCCAGGATATCGCTGCCCGCGTGGCCGATATCCGGGCCAGGTCCGCTGCACCCGTAGCTGTCGGTTTCGGCATTCGCGACGCGCAAAGCGCGGTCGCCATCGCCGCGTTTGCCGATGCAGTGGTGATCGGCAGCGCGCTGGTCGACACACTGGCCGGTGCGCAAGACGCGGACGAGGCGGTCCGCCGGGCAGGGCAGTTCTTAAGCCCCATCCGCGCGGCGCTCGATGCCAGGCATTAACGACGAGGTCGACCGATGAACTGGTTGCAGAAAATCATGACGCCCAAGGCGCGCCCGCAGGGCGCCGCCGCGGCCAAGGGCAAGGTGCCTGAGGGTGTGTGGGAAAAGTGTGCCGGTTGCGGCACCGTGTTGTACCGGCCGGAGCTTGAGCGTTCACTGATGGTCTGCCCCAAGTGCGGGCACCACCATGCCATCGGCGCACGCACCCGGCTGAATGCGTTCTTCGACGAAGGCATCACCGAAGAACTCTGGCCCGATCTTGCACCGTCCGACCCGCTGAAATTCCGTGACCAGAAGAAGTACAAGGACCGCATCGTCGCCGCGCAGAAGGCCACAGGCGAGAAAGACGCGCTGGTAGCCATGCGTGGCGCCCTGAAGGGTCGCTCCCTGGTGGCCGTGGCCTTCGAGTTCTCCTTCATGGGTGGCTCGATGGGCTCGGTGGTGGGTGAGAAATTCGCCCGCGCCGCGGAACTGGCGCTGGCCGAGCGCACGGGCCTGGTGTGCTTCTCCGCCACCGGCGGTGCACGCATGCAGGAAGGCCTGTTCTCGCTGATGCAGATGGCCAAGACCTCCGCAACCATCCGCCGCATGCGCGACGCCGGCGTGCCTTACATCTCGGTGCTCACCCATCCCACCACCGGTGGCGTGTCGGCGAGCCTGGGCATGCTGGGCGACCTCAATGTTGCCGAGCCCAAGGCCCTGATCGGCTTCGCCGGTCCGCGCGTAATCGAGCAGACGGTTCGCGAAACCTTGCCCGAAGGCTTCCAGCGCTCGGAGTTCCTGGTGGACCATGGCGCGGTGGATTTCATCGTCGACCGCCGCGACATGCGCGACAAGCTTGCAGCCGTGCTTGGCATCATGGGCAAGCAGCCGCGGGCAGCGTAACGAGCGCTGTATCTTCGTCAGAAAAAGGCCTCCGGAGACGGAGGCTTTTTTATTTGCCACCATTTGCTCGACAAGTCTGGTGCAACGGTCAGATGTTTATCCACACGCCCTGTGCAGGGCCTTTGGGAATGCTGTGGATAAACGCCTCTTCGGCGAGCCAGGTCAGTGACTTGCATTACGTTGCTTAAGTCCTGCCCATGCTTCCTTCACGTTTATCCACACCCTCTGTGGGCGCCCGCTGGGAAAGCCTGTGGATAAGGTGGGTTTTTTCCTGTCGTGACAGGGGTTTGCCTTAACCTGCTCAAGGGATACACAGGGTGGCAAAATGTGCTGTACATCACATTTTGGTGCTACGGTGACGTTTCCATGCGCTCGTTGGGGCCTTGTGATGTCGGACTTCCGGTATCGCGCCTTCATCAGCTACAGCCACCAGGACAAAGCCTGGGCGGGCTGGTTGCACCGGGCGCTGGAGACCTACGTCATCCCCAAGCGGCTGGTGGGTACGGAAACGCCCGCTGGCATCATTCCCCGCCGATGGGCACCGATCTTCCGCGACAGCGACGAACTGGCCAGCGCCGGCGATCTCGGCCGCAAGGTCAACGAAGCACTGGCGCAATCGGACTGCCTGATCGTGATCTGTTCGCCCGACGCTGCGCGTTCGCGATGGGTGAACGAGGAAGTGCTGGCGTTCAAACGGCTGGGCCGTAGCGACCGCATCTTCTGCCTGGTCGTGGCGGGCGAACCCAATGCCAGCCTGCTCCCGGGACGCGAAGCGGAGGAATGCTTCGCACCGGCGTTGCGCCATCGCATCGCCCCGGATCACACCCTGAGCTCCGACACCGTCGAACCGATGGCCGCCGACGTGCGAGCGGGCAAGGACACCCGCGCCAACGCCAAATACAAACTCATCGCCGGCATGCTCGACATCGACTTCGATGCGTTGAAGCGCCGCGAGCTGCAGCGGCGCACGCGGCGCACGGCGATGCTTGCGGCAGTGGCGCTGTGCGTAATGGCCGTGACCACGGTGCTGGCCATCGTCGCCTTCGTCGCCCGGCACGAAGCGGTGGTGGCAAGCCACGCCGCCGAGCGAAGGCAGAAACAGGCCGAGGACCTCGTCAGCTTCATGCTGGGCGACTTGAACGACAAACTCGCCCAGGCTTCCCGTCTGGACATCATGGAATCGGTGGACGACAAGGCCATGGCTTACTTCCAGGCCCAGCCCACCGCGGATGTCAACGACCAGGCCCTTGAGCAGCGCGCCGTGGCGCTGGGAAAGATCGGCAGCGTGCGGTTGGACCAGGGGCGGCTGTCGCTGGCGATGGAGGCCTTCCAGGCGTCCCTGGCGCTCACCTCACGACTTGCCGGGGAAGCCCCCGCCGACATCGGTCGGCAGCTGGCCCACGCCGATACATGGTCGTACATCGGCATGATCGGTTGGCGGCAGGGCAAGCTCGACGACGCCGAACGCAGCTTCGCCTCGGGGCAGGCGATCCTGGAGCGTGCCGCCGCACGTGCGCCCGATGACGCGCGCGTCGCCTTCCAGCGCATCACCTTCCACAACAACATGGGCCACGTGATGGAAGCCCGCGGCCAGCTCGATGCCGCCGCCCGGCAGTACCAGGACATGCTCACCCTGGCACAGCACCTGGCCACCGCGGCGCCTGGCAACATCGACTGGCCGACCGCCATTGGCGAGGCCTCGAACAACCTGGGGAGGCTGGCGCTGCTGCATGGCGACCTTGCCAATGCCGTCGCGCAATACATGGCGGCCGAAACCATCCAGATGGGGCTTGCCGCCGCCAACCCAAAAGATGCCAGCCGGCGCGACGACCTGCTTACCGTGCACGCCATCGTCGGTCGCACCCAGGCGCTGGCCGGCGACGTGCAGCCGGGCATGGATCGCTTGCAGCGTGCCGTGGACATGGCTGCCCAGCTGAAGGTGCTTGATCCGGGCAATACCGACTACCAGGAGCACCAGGCGCTGTATGCCATCCAGCTCGGTCGCCTGCATCGCCTCACCGGCGACATGGCCGGCGCTGCGAAGCTCGCCCGCGAGGCGCTGGTGATCTTCGAAGGCCTTGCCCGGCACGATGCCGACAACGCTGTCTGGCAGCGCGAGTACGCCGAAGCGCTGGTGGAACAATCCGCGCAATCGCGCGCATCGGGCGACGCCGATGCCGCTCGCCGCCAGGCGACGTCTGCGTTGCATTTGCTTGATCCTCTCTTCAAGCAGCAACCCGACGACCGCGCCACGTTGCTGGCCATCGTCGCTTCAAGGCTTTCCCTGGCCGCGGTCGCTGCTGATGCAACCGCCGCCGGCACGCTGCGCAACGACGCATTGGCGTCGTTGCAGTCAGCCCGCAGCGGCCAGGGCGATCCAAGGTTGCTGGCGCTGCAGGCCATCACATTGCTTTCGCTCGAGCGCAGGGCCGAGGCGATGCCGGTGGTCAAGGCGCTTTGGGCGAGCGGCTACCGTGATCCGGCCTTGCTGAAGGTATTGCGCGATGAACAGATCGACTACCCGCAGAACCTGGCCTTCCAGCGCGAACTGCTGGCGGCCACGGGTGGCCATGCGGAACTGACAGGAAGCGAGATAGCGCGATCGACAGGCGACGAATAAGACTGGCAGCCATCAACGACGGAGACATCCTCATGAGCGGCAATCGCAACGACGACGACGAGCAGGAACAGGCACCCGCCGACGAACAGGAAGATCGTTCCAACGACCGTGAGCAGGAATTCGAGCGCGCCAACACGCCGAAGCGTTCCACCACCACCAACCCGAGGATCAAGAGCACGTGAGGTTTCGGCGCGGAAAGCACCCATGACCCCGTTGGTCATCGGCGTCACCAGCCATCGCGATATTCCTGCGGGCGAGATCGAGCCGATACGCCTTCGGGTGCGTGCGTTCTTCGAGCGGCTCAAAGCCGATTTTCCGGGCCTGCCGATGGTGGTGCTTTCCGCGCTCGCCGAGGGCGGCGACCAGCTGGTGGCGGAGGAAGCCCTGGATGCGGGAGCACGGCTGGTGGCGCCGTTGCCGTTGCCGCGGGATCTCTACATCGACGATTTCAACGATCCGCAGGTACGCGCCAATTTCGAGCGCCTTTGCAGCCATGCCGAGGTGGTATTGCTGCCGCGGCTGATGGAAAAACCCCGCCACGTGATCGGCCTGCCCGGGCAGGCGCGCGACCGCCAGTACGCCACCACCGGCGTATACATCGCCAGCCATTGCCACATCCTGCTGGCGATCTGGGATGGCAACGAAGCCGGGGGACTCGGTGGTACCGCTCAGATCGTGCACTACCACCTGACCGGCACGCCTCCGGGCCTGGTGGAACGGCACGTGCACGCGCGCCATGTGCTCGGCGGCGGCGATGAGAGCCTGCTGTACCACGTGGTGAGCTCGCGCGACGGCAATGGCGATGGGGACGGTGACGACCCGGCGCAGGGGCTTCAGTCCCTGCAGGAAGGCTGGCGCACCACCGATGAGCCCGGATTCTCCCAGGTGATGCCCACGGATTTTCGCCTGATGTTTTCGCGCATGGCCGAGTTCAACGACGAATGCGTGCGTCATGCCGATGCCATCAAGGCTGCTCCCTCATCGATGCCCGGCACCCACGGAAGCGCCACCGAGACGATCGACCGCGTGTTCCATGCCGCCGACTGGCTCGCTGTGCATTTCCGGCGCCGCGTGGTGACGGCGCTGCGCCTGACCTACACCCTGGCGGCGATGATGGGGATCGCCTTCACCCTGTACGCGCACATGCCGGGCAACGACTCGTTGATCTACCTGTTCCTGGCACTGTTCGCCACCGGCGGCGTGGTGGCCATCCTTGCTCACCGCCGCGGATGGCACCGTAAGTACCTTGACTACCGCGCGCTCGCCGAGGGTCTTCGGGTGCAATCGTGCTGGCATCGCGCTGGTATATCAGCCAGCGCCGACCACGAGTTCGCGCACGATAATTTCCTGCAGAAGCAGAACATCGAACTGGGCTGGATCCGCAACGTGATGCGCGCAGCCAGCCTGGACGCATCGGTCCACCCAGAAGAACCCTCCGACGCCGCGTTGGCCGCGGTGATCGCCGAGTGGGTGGGCGAGTCGGGGAAATCCGGCCAACTGCACTACTACGAGGTCAAGACGGCCGAGCGCACGGGCTTGCACCACATCACCGAGATGATCGGTTCGATCAGCCTGTGGGGAGGTATCTCTATCAGCGTGTTCCTTGCGGTGTTCGCGCTGAAGCTGTCCGAGCACGCCAAGGTGTCACTGGTCACCACCATGGCCGTGCTATCCATCGCCGCCGCCGTGCGCGAAGCCTATGCGTACCGCAAGGCCGATCGCGAGCTGATCCGCCAGTACCGTTTCATGCAGCGGATCTTCGGCAGCGCCCGGGCAGCCCTCGATCGCACGAACAACCCGGCCATCCAGCGCTCCATCCTGCTGGCGCTGGGCGATGCGGCGCTCACCGAGCACGCCGAATGGACGCTGATGCAGCGCGAGCGGCAAGTGGAGCACAGCAAGCTTTGACGGGTCCAGGCGGATGAACGCGATCGGCTAACGCTTGAACCAGGGAAAAAGGCCGGTCCTCGGGGATGTTGCGTAGGCAATACGCGCAGGAATGCTGAGCGTAACGCGAGTTCCGTTTCCCGGAAGGGACTCGATGGAAAGTTTCGCTGACATCTGCTTGGCGCGCTCGCGCATGCCCATCAAGCCCCAGTGTCCCGGCCGCTCACCTGTATCAAGGATAGCTTGATCAATGCCCGTGCCATTGTCGTGCACCTCAAGCAACAATGCATCGTGACGATAGTCCAGACGAACGGTCAAGAGGCTTCCTTCGGAATGCGCATAGGCATTGCACATGGCCTCTTTCATGACGAATGACACCTCTTCAAAAATTTCCCTGTTCAGCTTTCGCTCGTGGCCAACGATAGAGGCGTCCAATGTCATCCCAGGGTGACTTGCATGTTCTTTGTCAAAGAAGGACATGACCTCAGCGAGGTTGCCGTATTCCTCGGAACGCAAGCGGGACACTTGATCCCTGCTTTCCACGATGATCCCGCGAGCTTGGTCGAGTGTTTGATTAAGAAACTGTCGCTCCACAGCCTCTTCGGGAAGCGGAAGCCGGTCTACACCAACCTGCACTTTCATCAGTAGTCCCGGAAACCCTTGAAGCAAGGTGTCGTGCAGATCACGTGCGATCCGTTCTCTTTCCGCATGCCGTGCTTCCAGGCGAACGCGCAGTCGACGATTGACTTGGCGTAGGCGAAATACAAAAGCCTGCCAAAGTGCGAGTACCGCCAGGCATATGCAGAGCACGATAAACCAAGCCGTTTGGTAGAACGCGGGCTTTATGCTGAACTCAATGCCTCTACCTGCGTTGTTCCAGACGCCATCTTCATTGGCTCCTATGACATCAAAGTGGTGGTGCCCGGGTCCAAGATTTGAATAGCTCACTTCTCGTTGCGAGCCCACATCGCGCCAATCGTTATCCAGGCTACGCATGCGAATTTTTGCGTCCACACGTTCGGGCATGGTCATGCTCAGCACGGAGAAGGCGATCCGGATGTTCTCCGTATGCGCCGGCAATATCAGTCCGTCTTCTGGCTTATAGATTTTCCCATCCGCCTCGACAGAGTCGATGATCACTTGAGGTGGCAAGGGATTGGAGATCAATTGCGCGGGGTCGAGCCAGACGACGCCATTACTGGTGGCAAACCAGAGCCTCCCATCGGTACTTTTGACGGCCGATGGCAGCGGAAATTGCAACGCGGGGGAGCCGGGCAGTCCATCCAGTGTGCCGAACTTTCGAAAATGTATCGGATACGATGAATCTACCTCGGCCTGACGCACGTCATTTACCGGCAGCTGGAATACACCGTCCAGCGTATGAACCCATAAATCGCCCCGTGCAGAGAATACGATCCCCGTGACGTTTTTCAACGAGCCGCCATCTGCCAGCCGCACCATCTTCAAACGCAGCCCATCCATGTAGCCAAGGCCATCGCTCCCTCCAATCCACAAGCGATGACCGTCCTGTTGAAAGGCTTTGGTATCGCCAATCGCCACGCCCTGAAGGGGACCCAGCGTGGTGGGGTTATCCCCATCAGCCACGACGATCCGATTGTTCCTGTAGCCTAGCCATATCCGTCCTTTGTCATCGGTAAAATCAGTGCGCGGAGTTCCACTGATAGCCGATTTCTTCCAATGGCCTTTTGCCCATGTATACAGCCCTGCTCCGGTTGGGCCGCCAGCCGATACCCATAACGTATCGTGCAGGTCTTTGGTTATCGCCAAGACAAGCGCAAACGCCTCCGCATCGGCATTAGGGCGATTTGCCAGATGCTCGGCACCTGTTTCGCTCATCTTCCAAATGCCGGTGGTTCCTCCTATATAGACCGCGCCTTCGCGATCAGCATATGCCGCAAGCGTGTATGGTGGGACGTCAAACGTCCTGACCTGCGAGTCTTTGAGTTCCATGACGGGTTTTGAGGAACTCCCTGTCCAGACCGCTCCATCCACTCCGGTAGTCAGTGCGAAATCGTGGGTGCCGGATGGAAAAGGAGCCGGTGTGAAATTGCTGCGGCTGAACCGATCCAGGCCCGCGCCAGTGCCGACCCAGGTGTTGCCCTCTCGATCGATCAGCAGCGGCCACGCGTAGTCACCGCTCAGTCCATTAGAGCTGTTGAACGACTCAATTTTTGCGTTCAACGAAGACAGATCAGCGTCTTGGTTGATTGCGTTGGACGAGAGATGGCGTACACCATCGCCCAGCCCATTGAGCCAGAGGCCGCCCTGCCGATCGAATAGCATGCGCTCAGTGGAGGTCGTCGTAATGCTTCCAGGAGCCCGAACTGGCATCCCTTTGCCGGGTGTCCAGCGCTCAATGGCTCCGCGCAGATGCGCGACCCATATGCTGCCATCGGGAGCTTCCACGATGTGACTTACGTATGCCCCTTGTTCCAAAGGCACAAATTGCTTGGCATCCGCGGCACGATAAAATAGGCCTGCGGCAGTACCTGCCCAGAAGGCGCCGTCTCGCGCAATCAACAAGGCTGGAGCGTAGCCACTCTTGAGCCCCAGGTCGCCACCGATGCTCTTCCAATGCTCTGCGACAAGTGTGTAGAGATAGCCGGCGCCGTAAAGCCAAATCGCGCCATGGTTATCCTCGGTAAACCCTTCAATAAGAGCGTTGTCGGGAAGTCCCGCTTTTGAACCGTACTGAGTGACATGACCGCCTTTGAGAAAATCTACCCCGCCGGACTCGTAACTGATCCAGAGGCCACCGTCCGAACTGGCATACAAGCCGTAGACAGAGCGCCTCGACGGTGATTGCTCTTCCAGGCGCTTGAAGCGAGCACCGTCAAAACGAAACAAGCCGTGGTCGGTGCCAATCCACAAGTAGCCATCCAATGTTTGCGCCAGTGAGCTCACTCCCGTGGGCGCACCGTTTTTTCCGGTCCAAGCCACATGCTTGTAACGATCGAGCGTCCATGGACGGGGATCGGCATGGGTCGGACATGACGCCAAAAGGATGCTGGTAGCCAGCACCGATCCACAGAACGCCCGAACCATATTCCACTTATGGCGCCATGCGAATACAAAATGACCGTGGATCGTCATGCGGAATGATTCCAGGCACGTTGTTGGTGCGGTTTGGCTTCGCCCGACCTTTTTTAACCCGCGTAGCTTTTATACATATCCGGTCAACCTCGTACAAGCCGACGGAAACTGCGCTGCGCTAGCGTTGGACACCGCGTGGCAGGAGAAACCGATGCGCATCGTCCATTTCGAGAAAGGGGGTGTGCCTGGAATCGGGGCGGATGACGGCTCGGGTTGGCATGGCCTTATGGCAAGCGAAAGGGGATTTCCAGGCACGCTCCCCGAGTTGATCGCACAGCGAGCCGATTTGCTGCGCACAGGCACCGCGCTTCTGCGCAAGCACGCCATCGACCTGAACACAGTTCAGATACTCCCCCCGGTACCCAAGCCACCGAAGATCCTCTGTGTCGGTCTCAACTACGATGATCACCTTGAGGAAAGCGGACTCAAGAAGCCGGTCTATCCCGAAATTTTCGCGCGGTTCGCGACGAGTCTGATCGCCCACGGCGAGCCAATCCGCGTGCCGAGCGAATCGAGCGCACTCGATTATGAGGCGGAGCTCGCCGTGGTCATTGGCCGGGGAGGGCGCCGCATCGACCGCGACAAAGCCCTCGACCATGTAGCGGGCTACTCCCTGTTCAACGATGCGACTATCCGCGATTTCCAGCTTCGCACGCCGCAATGGACGATGGGCAAGAATTTCGATGGCACAGGGGCGTTCGGCCCCTGGTTGGTGACGCCCGATGCCCTGCCGCCGGGGGGCTACGGGCTGCACATCCAGGGTCGCTTGAACGGTCAAGTGATGCAGGACTCCTCTATCGACAAGCTCATTTTCAGTGTCCCGGCGCTGATCGAGATGATCAGCGTCGCGATCAGCCTGGAGCCGGGTGACGTGATCATCACCGGAACACCCGGCGGCGTTGGGGCCGCACGCAAGCCACCTGTTTACATGCGGCCGGGGGACGTCTTCGAAGCGGAGATCGAGAGGCTGGGTGTCTTGAGCAATCCCATCCAGCGCGAGTCACAAGAGGACGTAACTCGATGAGTAGGAAGCTATTTTCCGCCAACCCTGCGCACTTAGGCCGAGGCGATGGGCCATCCCAGAACGATGCAGTCCCAGACTCTCTGGTCGACGGTACGCCAAGTGATCTGAAGACGGACCTCATCGCCCTTCTGGGAAAGCACAACGTCCTGCACAGAGCAATCGACCTGGTACGGTTTGCCTCCGATGCGAGCCCATATCGGCTCATTCCCCAAGTCGTCGTGCAACCCCGTACCACCGATGACATCGCGAAGCTTTTCCGCTACTGCGGCGAGAACGGCAGGCACGCGACGCTCCGCGCCGCGGGAACCAGCCTGAACGGTCAGTCCCTATCGGACGATCTCCTCATCGATGTACGCCGACATTGGTACGGCGCCAGGGTGGAGGACGGCGGCTACAGAGTGCGTGCGCGTACCGGGATGATCCTGGGACACATCAACGCCATGCTCGTGCGACATGGCCGGCGGCTCGGACCGGATCCGGCAAGTTTGAATGCATGCACCGTCGGTGGCGTGATTGCCAACAACTCCGGAGGCATGCGCTGTACCGTCAAAAATGATGCGTATCAGACTGTTTCGGCGATGACATTCGTAACGGCCTCCGGCGCCGTTATCGACACCTCGGCCTCCGACGCGGAGGCCGCATTCGAACGAGCCGAACCTGATCTTGCGAGAGGACTGCTGGGGCTGCGCGAAGAGCTGCTTGCCGATCCGGAGTTGACCGACCGCGTGCGACGCAAGTATTCGATACGGAACACCCATGGCTACCGACTCTGTGCGTTGCTCGACGGTGAAACGCCACTTGAGATCTTTCGTCGTCTTCTCGTGGGATCCGAGGGCACGCTGGGGTTCGTTGCCGAAGCGGTGATCGGCACCGTTCCTGCCCCTAACGTGACCAGCGTCGCCTGGATAGCAGTCCCAACCATCGACGAAGCGGTCAGCCTCGTGCCCAGCCTCGTCGCTCTCGGAGCAACAGCCGTCGAATTGATGGTCGCTCCTGCTCTAACCGCCGCCGGCAATGCCTTCGCGAACACGCCTTGCTATTGGAGAACGCTCGATCCGAGTGCCGCGGCTCTGCTCGTGGAGTTCGGTGCGCAGGACACGCAGGCGCTGGAGGTTTTGCAGAACAAGGTCTTCGAGTTGACGGCCAGCGCCCATCTACTTCACCCCGTGGAGTTCACCAGCGTGGAGGAAGCGGTCGAGTTGGCATGGCATGTGCGCGAAGGACTGCTCGGGTTGGTCGGCAAGCTGCGACCGAAGGGCTCCACGCTCATCACCGAGGACGTGTGCTTTCCGCCAGAACGCCTGGCGCAAGGAGCCAGGGACGTCCAGGAGCTGCTGAGCAAGCATGGCTTCATCCCTGGAGTCGCCGGCCACGCCGCGCATGGAAATCTTCACTTCACGCTGGTCGCGGACTTTGGCGATCCAAAGGACCTCGCACGGTACGAGATCTTCATGAAGGAACTCGTCGAACTTGTCATCCGCAAGCACGACGGTTCGCTAAAGGCCGAGCACGGTACCGGCCTCAACATGGCGCCTTTCGTGGAATCGGAATGGGGTGCAAAGGCCACCGCCATGATGTGGCGAATCAAGCAGCTCGCCGATCCCAAAGGTATTCTGGGACCGAACGTCATCCTGACTCGCAATGCAAAACTCCACCTGGAGAATCTGAAATCGGTGCCGCTGATCGAGAACGTCACCGATTCCGTGCAATGCATCGAGTGCGGATTTTGCGAACCGGTCTGCCCCAGCCGCAATGTCACGATGACACCAAGGCAGCGGATCGTGACCAGGCGTGAAATGGCCCGCCAATCGCCCGGATCACCGGTGCTTGCCCAGTTGCAGGAGGAGTATCAGTACGACGGCATCGAGACCTGCGCCGGCGATGGCACATGCGCAATTCCCTGCCCGATAGGAATCAACACCGGTGCGCTGATCCGCGAATTCCGCGCGATGGAAACCACGACGGGGGCGGACAATGTCGCGCTGCGACTCGCCAGGAACTGGAGCACGGTCGAGACGCTAGCCCGAGGCAGCCTGTCCGCTACGCATGCTTTCTACAAGCTGCTTGGAGTCAAGCCGCTGACGGCATTGACCGGGGTTGCGCGAGCCGTCGCGAGTCCCGACCTGATACCCAGTGTGCCAGGTCCTATGCCTCGGGCAGCCCGGGCTCCATCGTCGACCCCAAAGAACGGTGCCGCAGCCGTCTACTTTCCCGCCTGCATCAATCGGATGTTTGGCCGCGATCCGGATGGCCCGGCTTCGCCGTCTTTGCCGGAGGCATTCGTCGCCCTGTCCGAACGCGCCGGAAAACCGTTGTGGATCCCGCCCGATGTCTCCGGCCTATGTTGCTCCACTCCCTGGAAGTCGAAAGCCTATCCCAAAGGCCACGAGTTCATGGCCAAGTCCATCGCCGACGCCATGCTGCGCTGGAGTGACGGCGGCGCGCTCCCGATTGTCGTCGACGCGGCATCGTGCACTCTTGCTCTTGGCCAGGATATAGTTTCCATACTCGACGATGAGACCAAGGCCAAGTACGAGAGCCTGACCATCATCGACTCGATAGCCTGGTGTCGCGACCTGCTTCCGAAGTTGACGATCCGGCGAAAACTCGGGCGCATCGCCGTGCATCCAACGTGCTCCATCACGCATTTGGGTTTGGCCAAGACGCTCAAGCAAATCGCCACGCAGTTGGCCGATGATGTCGAGGTGCCGATCGGTACGACCTGTTGTGGCACGGCAGGGGATAGAGGGCTGCTACATCCTGAGCTCGTGGTCTCGGCGACCCGCGAGGTCAAAGCCGTCCTGGATGCCCACCCGGCCGAGGCCTACATTTCGGCGAACCGAACCTGCGAGATGGGCCTTCGGCATGCGACCGGGCGACCGTATGAGTCGTTTGTTTTCCTGCTTGAGGAATTGAGTCGTCCAGAGTGACGCTGACGAGCGACCATCGAAAAGGAAGCGTCCCATGCCATACACCGACTACAAATGTTTCCAGTTCGCCTTTGATTCTGGAGTCGCGTTTGTCAGCATCAATCACCCGCCGATCAATCTTCTTGATGAAGTTCTGTCGCCGGAATTAGACAGGCTCGGCAGGGAGCTCGAAACCGACGAGAGCGTCCGGGTCATCGTCTTGCAGAGCGCTCTGCCTGATTTCTTCATTGCCCACTCCGGTTTGGGCCGGGTTGGCGCCGCTTCGAAATTGGTGTCGCATACGCGCAGCTTTCGTCTTACACAGATGATCGGCGAGCGGTTCAGGAACATGCCCAAGGTGACCATCGCCAAAGTCGAAGGACGGTGCCGGGGCGGTGGGAGTGAGATCGCACTGGCTGCGGACATGTGCTTTGCTGCCTTAGGCAAGGCGATCTTTGGCCATCCGGAGGTTGCGGTTGGACTTGTTCCGGGCGGCGGGGCTACGCAACGATTGCCACGGGTCATGGGGCGCGCACGCGCGCTGGAGGTGCTCCTGAGTTGCAATGATTTCTCCGCGGAGCTGGCAGAGCTTTACGGCTATATCAATCGAGCATTGCCGGCGGATGAGTTGACGCCCTTTGTCGAGAAACTGGCTCGCCGTATCGCCTCATTTCCTGCGCACACCCTCGCTCACGTCAAGGCGGCCGTGGATATTGGAGCATTTGGCTCTTTGGCGGAGGGCCTTCTGGTGGAAGCCCATGAATCCGATTTGAGTGTGGCCAGCGAGGTGTCGCAAGCGCGCGTGAAGGAAGCATTGAAGGTCGGCGCTGAAACTTATGAAGGCGAATTGGAGATGGATTTTCTGGAGAGACTCTCCCCGGCTGGCTAGCTGTTCGACTAGCGACCGACGGATCCAGGCGGATGAACGAGGCGGGCTTTCTACTCCCGCGCGACCGGGTCATGGGGCTTTCACGTGGTAGATGGCAGGGATGCTTCGACTCATCCGCTGCGTTCATCCGCCCGGCAGGGCTCGCCAGGGGAATACGCCACCGTCGGATCGACATGGGGAAGGTGGCGGGCTAGCCAGGTTGAGACCCGTGAAAGAGAAAACGGTCGGACTTGCGTCCGCCTGGCTGCCCGCCAAAATGGCGCGGTAAACCTCGGGTACCGCAGGCACGCCTGCGGTACCCGATTCTTCTCTCTTTCGCGGGTGTCTCAAACCCGGTTGTCGATGCACTGACAACGCGAACATGTTCCACGAAGCCGGCACGCAGTTCCATCGGGCTGGTCGGAAAGTTGCCAGTGGATTGCGATGGAAGCATGCTCAATTTTTGCTCGGCGGTTATCCACGCCCGATGGGGACAGTCATTGGGAAAGCCTGTGGATAACCCGGCATGGGATATGCCGCGACAAGGGTTTGCGTCACCTTGCTTACGATGTGCTCACCCCGATCGAGGGACGACTTCGTGTCTTAGCTCATCGCCAGCAGCGACGCATTGCCCAGTGCCAAACCAATCGCCGTCGCGGCGATCACATCCGACGGATAGTGCAACCCTAAGATCACCCGCGAAGCTCCCACCAGCGCCGTGAAACCGATCAGCAACGGCGCCAGCACGGGGAAATAGTGCACGGCCACCACGGTGAAGCTCACCGCCTGCAGCGTGTGGCCCGAGGGAAAGCTGAATTCATCCAGTGGCGGAATATGCGCGATCACGCCCGGGCAGTTGCGGAAGGGGCGGGGGCGGCGCGTCCAGCGCTTAAGCACTCGGTAGAGCTGCAGGGCGATCAGGCCGGTGAGCAGCATCTGGCCCGCCGCCTGCATGCCGCGCCAACCGCCGGCCACGGCCAGGATGGCGATCACGGCGTACCAGAAGATGCCATCGCCCAGCCGGCTTATCACGCCGAAGAAGGCACCCACGGTGCTGCGCGTGCCCCAGCGGTTGGCGGCGAGGGTAACGCGGCGGTCAAGCCGTTGCGGACGTGGCATGGTGCTCATGGCTGCGCTCCGTGACCAAGCTTTTCAGAAGTCGTTCGAAATCGGCGATCACGGCGCCCGGCGCCAGCGACGAAACCCCGTGCCGCGCGGCGCGGCCCATGGCATGTAACTGGCGCAGGTCGCTGGCGACGCAGGCGGCGCAGTTGATGAAGCTTTTCTCGTTGCCGCTTTCGATGCGCACGCCATTCACGCCATCGACCACGTGCTCGCGCGCGGCGCCCTCGTCGTAGGCCACCACCGGCACGCCGGCGGCCAGCGCTTCCAGCACGACATTGCCGAACGTTTCGGACAGGCTGGGGAAAACGAATAGATCGGCGCTGGCGTAGTGCGCGGCGAGGTCTTCGCCGCTACGCATGCCGGCGAAAACAAAGTCCGGATGTGCCGCCTGCAGCGCGGCGCGTTCCGGGCCATCGCCCACCCACACGTAGAGCGCCTTTGGGTGGCGTGCCTTGGCAGCCTCGAAGGAAGCCAGGGCGAGCGGCAAATTCTTCTCCGCGGCAATGCGGCCGACGTACAGCACCACCAGGGTGTCTTCGTCGGCACCCCAGGAAGCGCGTAGTGCATCGTCGCGGCGCGAGGGATGGAACAGATCGACATCCACCGCGCGGCGCAGCAGGCGCGAATTGACGATGCCCATGGCCTCGAGCTCCGCGGCCAGTCCACGGGTAGGCACCAGGGTGGCGTGGGCGCGGTTGTGGAAGCGGCGCAGGTGTTTGCGCACCAGCGGGGTGAGCCATTTCACGCCGTAGTGGCCGGCGTAGGCGTCGAAGCGGGTGTGAAAGCCGGTCGCCACCGGGATGCCCAGGCGAATCGCGGCGCGCATCGCGGCCCAGCCCAGTGGGCCTTCGGTGGCCACGTAAACCGCATCCGGGCGGTCGCGCTTCCAGCGCGCCACCAGACGGCCGGTGACAGGCAGGCCAAAACGCAGGCCCGGGTAGCGCGGCAGGCCCACGCCCGGGGTTTGCAGTGCCTCGATGCCTGGTTCGTCGGCGAAGGGCGCGTGGCCCGGCTGGCGGGGTCGGACCAGGTCCACCGCATGGCCGCGGGCGGCCATGCCGGCTGCCAGGCTATGGACGGTCAAGGCCACGCCGTTGACTTCCGGCGGGTAGGTCTCGGTAACGATGCCGATGCGCATGGCGCACTCCCTGCGGGCTTGAACCATTCTTAGTTGTCTGCATGGCAGTGGGATGATGGGTCCATGACGGCCGCAAGACACCGCGGAACCGGCTAAAATCGCCGGTCACCCTCGCTTTGCGGCCCCTGTAATGACCGTCCGTACCCGTTTTGCCCCCAGTCCCACCGGATTCCTGCACATCGGCGGCGCCCGTACGGCGCTGTATTGCTGGCTGGAGGCACGCCGCCGCGGCGGCGATTTCATCCTGCGCATCGAGGATACCGACCGCGAGCGCTCCACCGACGAGGCGGTACAGGCCATCATCGACGGTATGGCCTGGCTGGGCCTGGTCCACGACGAGGGCCCCATCTACCAGACCCATCGCATGGACCGTTACCGCGAGGTAGCGGAAAAACTGCTGGCAGAGGGAAAGGCGTATTACGCCTACGAGACAAAGGAAGAGATCGAAGCCATGCGCGAGGCGGCCATGGCGGCCGGCCTCAAGCCCCGTTACAACGGCTTTTACCGCGATCGCGCCGAACCCCTCCGCGACGACCCGAACCGGGTGATCCGCTTCCGAAACCCCTCGGAGGGCTCGGTAGTGTTCGACGACAAGGTCAAGGGCCGCATCGAGTGGAGCAACACCGAGCTCGACGACTTCGTGATTTTCCGCTCCGATGGTTTCCCCACCTATAACTTCGCCGTGGTGGTGGACGACATCGACATGGGCATCACCGAGGTGATCCGCGGCGACGACCACGTCAACAACACACCGCGCCAGATCAACGTGTATCACGCGCTGGGCGCGCCGGTACCGGAGTTTGCGCACCTGCCGATGATCCTGGGCCCCGATGGCCAGAAACTTTCCAAGCGCCACGGCGCGGTAAGCGTGATGCAGTACCGCGACGACGGCTTCCTGCCGCATGCGTTGCTCAATTACCTCGTGCGCCTTGGCTGGTCCCACGGCGACCAGGAGATTTTCTCCGTCGAGGAAATGACGAGACTGTTCGACATCGCCGATGTGAACAAGGCTGCCTCGCGATTCGACGTCACCAAGCTTTCGTGGCTGAACCAGCAATACCTCAAGAACGACAACCCGGCCGATATCGCCGCGGAGTTCACGTGGCATCTGCAGCAGGCGGGCATTGATCCGTCCACCGGGCCGAAACCTAAGGACGTGATCGTCGCCTTGCGTGACCGCGTGCAAACCCTTAAGGAAATGGCCGAGCGCGCACGCACCTGGTATGCGCCTATCACCGAGTGGGATCCGAAGGCTGTTGAAAAACACCTTCGCAACGACACCGCGGTGCCGGTGCTGAACGCTTCCCGCGAAGCCCTGGCGGCCCTGCCCGAGTGGGCGCCCGAGGCGATCCACGGTGTGGTCGAGGCGGTGGCGGCGAAGCTTGCGCTGGGCATGGGCAAGGTGGCGGCGCCGCTTCGGGTGGCCATGACGGGCACCCAGGTGTCGCCGTCGATCGAGCACACGGTGTACCTGGCCGGAAGGGAAGGGGCACTGGCCCGCATCGACGACGCCATTGCCCGCAGCGGCGCCTGACCCCATATTCAACCTCTAGCGACTGACCAGGCCGGCCTTTGGACGAGCTTTTTGCGCGGATGATGCATGGCGTGAACCCTGACGATCCGGGGGCCTTCATGCACATCTTCGCCAACCTGATGGCGATGGTGCCCTGGTTCTGGCTCACGGTGTCTTCGCTGGCCTTCGTGGCCGTGGGTGGCTGGATCGGCCACCGCCGTGGACAGGCTTGGCTGGGCGCGGTCTGGGGCGCCACCTTGGGCCCCATCGGGTGGTGGTTTGCCTGGCGGATAAAACCACTGCCGCCGCCGTTGCCGCGCCCGGCGTATGATCGGCGCAAGGAGTAACCCGTGAACACCAAGCCTTCCGAAAACCACCACGAGCATCACCACGACGACGCCATCGGCTTCGTGCGTGCGGTGGAAACCGCCAGCACCGAGCGTGGCCTGCGGCTGACGCCGTTGCGGCGCGAGGTCCTGCAGCTGGTGGCGCGTGCCGGAAAGCCGGTGAAGGCCTACGATCTGCTGGATAGCCTTCGCGACACCCACGGCAATGCAGCTCCGCCTACCGTGTACCGCGCGCTCGATTTCCTGCTCGAGAACGGCTTCATCCACAAGCTCGAGTCGATCAACGCCTACGTCGCCTGCCACCATCCGGCCGAACAGCATCAGGTGCCTTTCCTGATCTGCGACGTCTGCGACGGTGCCCAGGAAGTGTGTGATCCACGTGTGGCCGAACTGATCGAAGCCCAGGCGCGCACCTTCGGTTTCACGCCGCAGGGGCAGACTGTGGAAGTACATGGGGTTTGCAAGAACTGTCGTTAGAGCGTTCTTTGCAAACAATGCACGGGTAGGGGAATTCCTGCATCGATTCGGCGCATTTTCTGAATGTGCTGCATAGGTTCGTGCGTGCATAATCATCTCGTGCCGGGGCGCTCATGCCATGGCGGTAACCACGATGAACAGCATGGAACCCTTGTGCCAAACGATGTCATTCCCATGAGCGACGGTTCAGTACCGCATCGATCCATCTTCACGCCCATCGAGATCGTACAGCTGGATAGGCGAGTGACCCGGCTTGAAGTAGTAACTGAGAGCGTCTCCGCGCGGCTCGACGAGCAGAAGGTGGAGTTTCGGGATTTCCGGGCTGAAATGAATGCCCGGTTTGACAAGGTCGATAGTCGGTTCGATAAGTCCGAAGCAAAGGTCGATGACCGGTTCGATAAGTCCGAAGCGAAGGTCGATGGTCGGTTCGATAAGTCCGAAGCGAAGGTCGATGGTCGGTTCGACAAGATCGACGATCGATTCGATAAATTCGAAGCAAAGGTCGATGACCGGTTCAACAAGGTTGCCGATCGGTTCAACAAGTTCGAAGCGAAGGTCGATGGCCGGCTAGATAAGTTCGAAGCAAAGATCGAAAAACTCGATTCAAAGTTTGATGTGAAGTTCGATCGTGTTGACGCACGGTTCGATGAAGTTCGCATCCACGCGCGCTCAGACTTCCACCTGCTCTTCGGAAGCCTGATTGCCTCGGCGCTTGGCCTTGCAGGAATGATGGCCAAGGGATTTGGCTGGTTCTGATAACCAAAAGAAACAGGGCGCGGCATCACGCCGCGCCCTGTGGGGTTCGCCGCCGTGGAGGGTGCGTCGGGAGGGGATGACGCCGTCGGCGAACGGTGGCCGCTTGTGGGCCATGCATGGGAACGGGGCAGGGTGGGATCGGTTGACAGACGTATAGACGTCCGAATGAACTTTCGATGGCGCAAGAACCGACGGTTTTATGTCCGGGTTAAAAAGGCTTGCGTTAGGGGCGTTATAAAGTAACAATACGCGTCCCATGCGGCCTCCCCACGCCATCTCCTCCATGAACCAGCCACCCGAGCCGGAAGTCCGCAAGCGTTGGTGGCACCTGGCTGATCGCCTGGGCGCGACGGCTTCCTTCCTGTGTGCCGTCCACTGCGCCGCGTTGCCCTTCGTGTTGGTCTTCCTGCCCTTGCTGGGGCTCCAGTTCCTGGCCAGCCACACCTTTGAGAAGGGCTTCGTGCTGTTTGCCTGCCTGCTGGCCACGATCACGCTACTGAGCGGTTACCGCCGTCACCGGCGGCGCCTGGCACTGGGACTGGTGCTGCCGGGCCTCTTGCTGCTGATCGCCGGGATCACCGTGCTGCACGATACCGGCTCGTTGTTGCTGCACAGCGTGCTGGTGACATGTGGTGGCCTGCTGGTGGCCTCGGCGCACTTCGTGAACCTGCGATTCGACCGCATCCACGTGCATGGCCCTGCGTGCGCACACTGAATGGTCCGCCGCGCCTGCGATTGTGTAACGCGCGCCACGGTTCCTAGCATTACCCCATGGCACACCATCACGACCACGATCATCACGGGCACCAGCACGGTTCCGCGCCAGGGGGCATGTCCACCCAGCGGAAGCTTCTGATCGCCTTCGTGCTGACGACCGTGATGATGGTGGTGGAGGCCCTTGGCGGCGTCTGGTCAGGTTCTCTGGCCCTGCTAGCCGACGCGGGTCATATGCTGGTGGACGCGTTGGCCATGCTGCTGGCCTTCTGTGGCGCCTGGTTTGCCACGCGCCCGGCCGACGAGAAGCGAACCTTCGGCTACGGGCGCATGGAAGTGCTTGCCGGGTTCGTCAATGCGCTCACCCAGTTCGTGCTGATCGTGTTCATCGCCTACGAGGCGGTGCAACGGCTGTTTTCACCCACTCCCATCCTTTCCGGCGTCATGTTGATCGTGGCCGTGATCGGCCTTGCCGTTAACGTGCTGGTGTTGAGCACGTTGCACGGCCACGACAAGGACGACGTCAATATTGCCGGCGCCAGCCTGCACGTGCTGGGCGACCTTTTAGGCTCCGTGGCGGCCATCGTCGCCGCACTGGCCGTGCGCTGGCTGGGCTGGCTATGGGCCGATCCCGTGCTTTCGGTGCTGGTGTGCCTGCTTATCCTGCGCAGTGCCTGGATGCTGCTACGCCGGTCCTCGCATATCCTGCTCGAAGGGACCCCCGAAGGCGTGAAGCCGGAGGATGTCGAGGCGGTACTGAAGGCTGCTGATCCCGGTATCGCCGACATCCACCATGTGCATATCTGGCAGGTAGCCAGTGGCTCGCGGATGGCAACGCTCCATGCCGAGGTCCATGAAGGGGCCAATGCGGCGGCGGTGCTTGATGCCATCAAACGCACGCTGCTGGATCGCTATGGCATCGGCCACGCCACGGTGCAGATCGATCCGGGCCCCTGTCCGGACATGGATGAGACTTGCGGGGGGCACGCACAGCCTTGACCGGATTGACGAAATTTCCCCGCCCTTGCGCTTTGGCGGCCGGCTGATAAGCTGGTCGACCATCAACACATTAAATTCTAAGGAGTTTCCCATGGGTAAGGGCGATCGCAAGACCCGTCGTGGCAAGACCTACCGCGGCAGCTATGGAAAAAACCGCCCGCATACCGCAGTGGCTCCTGCTGTCGCCGGCAAGCCGGCCGTGGTGGCCAAGCCCGCCGCCGTGAAGAAGGCTGCCCCGGTGCGCAAGAAGTCCGCCTGATCCATCGGTTCACCGCTGGATGAAAAAACCCCGCCTTGGCGGGGTTTTTGTTTGGGCCGCGGCAAAAGCGCGGCTAGCGCACCGCCGAGGTATCGAAATGGGGGTTGTGGATCAGGCCCAGACGATTGCCGAAAGGGTCGGCCACCGACGCCACGCGGATGTCGCCGCCTACGTTGGTTACGGGCTCGATTTCCGTTGCACCAAGCTCAAGCGCGCGCCTGAAGGCGGCTTCGATGTCAGCGGCAGCCCAGTAGGCCTGTACGCCAGCGGTGGAGGGCTCGCCGTCGGGCAGGAGGCCCAATTCGAACCCACCCACCGAGAAGCCGACATAGAACGGCTCGTCGAAATAGGGCTCGGCTTCGAGCAACAGGGATCACGCGTGTTCGGCATATTGCGGCAGGTCGTCGGTGATCTGATGCCAGGGTGCTTTCGAACCCACGAAAATGTGGTGGGCGGGGCGGATCGCCGGGGCATCGACTAGCGTGCCCATCGCCACATGCACATATGCGCCTTCCCTTACGACGGAATAAAGCAGCGAACCGCATGTCGCGCAGTGGGTATCGTTACCCTCGACATCGCCGACCATCTGCAATGCATCGCTACTGCAGGTGGCCACCAGCTTTGAGCGCTCGATGCCAGCGAAAGGCTTGAACGCCGATCCCGTGGTTCGCCTGCAGTTGGAACAGTGGCAATAGGCCGCATAAAGAAATTCGTCGGGGACAAGGTAGGTCGCCGCACCGCAATAGCACGAGCCGGTAAGCATTTTCTTCATGGAAGCCTCGTTCGTGGCCATGGTGCGGGCTCGTCGCCGATCTCTCGGCGGAAGTTTAGCTGACACCCCTGACTGGTGTTAGGCTGCGGCAATGACCGCCTATATCGCCCTGCTCAGAGCCGTCAACGTCGGTGGTACCGGCAAGCTGCCCATGGCCGAATTGAAAGCCATGTGCGAGGGAGTCGGTTTCGCGCGCGTAGCCACCTACATAGCGAGCGGCAACGTGGTTTTTACCTCGCGAGCGACGGAAAGATCGGTCAAGGCGAAACTCGAAGAAGCACTCACCGCTTACGCAGGCAAGCATGTCGGCGTGATGGTGCGCACCGCGGCGGAGATGGCTGCCGTGGCAAAGGCCAATCCCTTCAGCGGGGAGCCGGGAAACCGCGTGGTAGCGATCTTCCTCGACAACAAGCCGCCCGCGGACGCGGTCAGCGCTGCCACAGGCGCGGCGGACGAGAAGCTCGCGGCGGGTGTGCGGGAGATCTATGTCCACTACGGCGAAGGCATGGCCCATTCGAAGCTGAAGATTCCCGTTGCCAAAGATGGCACGGCGCGCAACATGAACACGGTGGCTACACTTGCCCAGATGGCGGCTGAGCTCGACGCAGGTTGATTCACCCGTGAATCGGCTACGTCAGGACGCGCCGGCGAGGCGCTTGCAGGTCAGCGTGTCACCCACAACCAAGCCCTTGCCCGGACGCTCGATCAGCCAGTCCAGCTGGAACTTGCCTGACGATACGGGCGAGTAGACAAATTGCTGGGCAGGCTGGCCATCGACCAGCGTCCAGGTGAGTTTGCCCTCGACCTGTCCGGGAGAGCGAAAAGTCCGCACGCCACCGGAAGAATCCACGATGCCGGCGACCCACTGGTTGGCCTTCGCATCAAAGGCCCATGTTTCAACCGAATGGTAATTCCCAAGCGTGGGAACATCGTCCTGTGCCTTGATGATGCCCTTGCCGGCCAAGGCGCTGGCGAATGACATCGTTGAAGCGATGGGCTTGTTGTTCGAGGTGAAATGGCCCTCGCAAGCCCAGTGGCCGATGTAGGGGGAGAAGGCGGAGGCGCCGCCCGGGGAATCCGTTGCCGCGTGGCCGATGCCTGCCGCGACCAGGACAACCAGACCGGCAGCCACGGAATATCGCCTTTTCATCGATAGCCTGATCATCGACAGCCCCATGCCTGGCCAAGTGCCCCAAGCTAACGCGGCGCGCCGCCGGCAAGCAGTGCTGGAAGTCCTTAAGGACGCCGTGCCGGGCAAATCAGGCCAGCCGACGACCGGCCACGTGGCTTTGCCGCAACAACGGGCCGCCGATCCAGTAGCAGAGCTCCGCCGGATCCTGCACGTTCCACACCGCGATGTCCGCGCGCTTGCCAGGCTCCAGCGTGCCACGGTCGCTCAAGCCCAGGGCACGGGCGGCATGCACGGTGATGCCGGCCAGGGCTTCCTCGGGTGTCATGCGGAACAGCGTGCAGGCCATCCCCGCTGCCATCCGCAGCGACAACAGCGGCGAGGTGCCGGGATTCAAGTCGGTGGCAATGGCGATCGGCACGCGATGTTCCCGCAGCGCATCCAATGGCGGCAGTTTCGTCTCGCGTAACGCATAGAACGCACCGGGCAACAACACCGCCACTGTCCCGGCTTCGGCCATGGCGCGCACGCCCGATTCAGACAAGTGCTCCAGGTGATCGGCCGACAGGCCGCCGTACTCGGCCACCAGCGCCGCGCCGTCCATGTCGGAAAGCTGTTCGGCGTGCAGCTTCACCGGCAAGCCAAGCGCGTGCGCGCGTTCGAAGACCCGGCGCGTTTCCTCGCGGTCGAAACCGATCCCTTCGCAGAAGGCATCCACCGCATCGACCAGGCCTTCGGCAGCCAGCAGTGGCAGCATTTCGTCGCAGACCTTGTCGACGTAGCCTGGGCGGTCGTCCTTGTGTTCGGTGGGCAGGGCATGCAGGCCAATGAACGTGGTGCGCACGCAAACGCCCAGCTGCACACCCAGTTCGCGTGCCACGCGCAGCATGCGCCGCTCGGCCTGCAACTCCAGGCCGTAGCCGGACTTGATCTCAACTGTCGTCACGCCATCGGCGATCAGGGCGCGGGCACGCGGCGCGCTTTGGGCAAAGAGCCTCGCCTCGGTGGCCTCGCGCACGGCCCGCACGGTGGAGACGATGCCGCCCCCGGCCCGGGCGATGGCTTCGTAGCTTGCGCCTTTGAGCCGCATGTCGAACTCGTTGGCGCGATTGCCAGCGAACACCAGGTGGGTATGGCAATCGATCAGGCCGGGGGTCACCAGGCCGCCGTCGAGGTCGAGCACGTGTTCGGCCAGTTCCATGGGCCTGCCGGGCAGGTCGCCCACCGGGCCGCAAAAAGCTATTCGGCCGCCTGCCCATGCCAGCGCGCCGTGTTCGATCAGGCCGTAGGGTTCGCTCCCGGCAAAAGTTGCCAGGCGAGCGTTTACCAGCAATGTGTCCCAGCGCTGTGTCATGGCGTATTCGTCCAGGCGCTTTCCATCATGGGGCCGTCCTTATCGTCGGGCCCCCGCCAGGATATGTCTTGAAGTGGTTCAGGTGGCCTCAGTATTGCGCGTCCAGCGCACTTCATAAAGGTCGAAACGGCGATCCTTCAGGTTGGTCACGGCGCCGGAGTTGCGGGCGCGCGCCAGGTTCTCCAGGCGAAGGTCGGCGAAAAGCACCGTTTCGGTGTTGGGCGTGGAGTCTGCGGCGATGCCGTCGCGGGCGAAGGGCAGGTCGCTGGGGGTGAGGATGCAGCTTTGCCCGTACTGGATGTCGAAGTTGTTGACACCCGGCAGGTTGCCGACATTGCCCGACAACACCACGTAGCACTGGTTTTCGATGGCGCGCGCCTGCGAGCAATAGCGCACGCGCAGGTAGCCTTCGCGCACGTCCGTGCAGAAGGGCACGAACAGGATCAAGGCACCCTGGTCGGTCAGGTGCCTTGCAACTTCCGGGAATTCCGAGTCGTAGCAGATCATCACGCCGATCGGGCCGCAGTCGGTGTTGATCATTGCCGCCGACTCCCCGCCGGTGACGTTCCACACGTTGCGCTCGCTCGGCGTGGGGTGGAGTTTTTCCCGCTCGTGGATGGAACCGTCGCGCAGGCATACATAACAGACGTTGTGGATATCGCCGTTGGGCATCCGCGTGGGATGCGAGCCGCCGATGATGTTGATGTTGAAGTTCACCGCCAGCCGCTGGAAAAGCTCGCGCACCTGCGGGGTGTATTCGGAAAGCCGGCGGATGGAGTCCACCGGGGAAAGCTCCGCATTCTCGATGGAAAGAAGCTGCAGCGTGATCAGCTCGGGGAAGGTGACGAAGTCGGCGTCGTAGTCGGCGGCGATGTCGACGAAATATTCCACCTGCCTGGCAAATTCATCGAATGAGGAAATGCGCCGCTGCATGTACTGGACCGAAGCCACGCGCACGCTGTCCGGCAGTGCCCGTGGTTGCGACACGGTGGGGATGTCCGGATGGTCATGCAGGCTCGGGTTGCGCCAGACCAGGTGCGCGGCGTAGCCGAGCGATTCATGGTCGGATGGCACGTATTCGCGCAGCAGGCCAACCAGCTCGAAGCCGTTGCGAAGCTGGAAACTCAAGGTCTGGTCGCGGCGTGCACCATCCACCACGGCCTGGACGTATTTCTCGGCCGTCCCGTAGCGCTGCATGTTGCGTGCAAGGCCGGGGATGCGGCCACCGAAGACGATGCCGCGGAGCTTCAGGTCCATGCACAGGCGTTTGCGAGCCTGGTAGAGGCGCTGGCCGATGCGCATGCCGCGAAAGTCCGGATGCACCACCACTTCCATGCCGTAGAGCCAGTTGCCCTTCGGATCGTGCCGTGAGGCGAAACCGCCGCCGGTGACCTGCATCCAGGTATGCGGTGCCAGGGCCACCGCTTCGGCAATGCGGAAGGTAGCGCAGTAGCCGACGATGGTGCCCTCGTACTCCACGACGAATTGCCCTTCCGGAAAATGCGATTGCTGGGCCTGCAGCATCGCGGCGGAATGGCCCCATTCGGCGGAGTAGACCCGCGCGGTGAGGGCCACCAATTGGGGTACATCCGCAGGAAGGGCCTCGCGAAGCTGCAGTTGCGGCCCGTCGGTCGGGCGCGTGCCGGTGGCGGCTTGATGGGTCATGGGGTTGCCTGCGTGGAAGAGGGGGCGGTGCACGTAGGGAAGATGTCGCTGGAAGCCTGGCGATGGCCACGCTGTGCCCGCGCATGGGCCACCATGGTGCCGATCCGATCGTGAAGAAATCCTGTTGCGGCTCGTTTCCCACGACAACTTCCGGTTCTCCAAGCCAAGCGGCGGCGCATTGCGTACCATGGTGGCTCGGGCGTGGCGCGGGCCGCGCGAGGCACCATGGAGCACCATGTCGACATCAATGTATCGTGCCGACCACGCTTGGCAGGGCAATCGCTGGACCCAGGGCATGACGCTTGGCGTGCGCGATGGACGTCTGGCGATCGATGGCCAGACCCTCGCAGGCGGCCCGTCGACCCGGCTGGGCAAATACGTGCTGCCGGGCATGCCGAACCTGCATTCGCATGCCTTCCAGCGTGCCATGGCCGGCATGGCCGAGCGCCGCGGACCGGGCGACGACAGCTTCTGGACCTGGCGCGAGGCGATGTACGGTTTTGCCCAGCGCATCGGCCCGGACGACCTCAAGGCCATCGCCGCGCAGTTGTACGTGGAAATGCTCAAGGCTGGCTATACGCACGTGTGCGAGTTCCACTACCTGCACCACCAACCGGACGGTTCGCCATGGCCCGATCCCGGGGCCATGTCGCACGCGATCGCCGAGGCGGCGGAAGAGGCAGGCATCGGCTTGACGCTCCTGCCCGTGCTGTACATGACCGGCGGTTTCGATGGCCGGCCGCTGGGCGAACGCCAGCGACGTTTCGGCCACACGGTGGACGCGTACCTGCGTCTTGTCGATTCGCTGCGCGCTGGCGATGGCGAGTGCAAGACCACGGGCGTGGCCCTGCACTCGCTTCGCGCGGTGCAGCCCGATGCCATCCATGCGGTGCTCGGCGCCATTGCCCGGGACATGCCCGTGCATATCCACATCGCCGAGCAGGTGCCGGAGGTAGACGAATGCCTGGCGGTGCGCGGTTGCCGCCCAGTGCAGTGGCTGCTCGATAACGTCCAGGTGGATGCGCGGTGGTGCCTGGTGCATGCCACGCACCTTGATGCCGGCGAAACGCGTGGCCTGGCCCAATCGGGCGCAGTGGTCGGCTTGTGTCCCACGACCGAGGCCAACCTCGGCGACGGGCTTTTCCCCCTGGCGTCTTTCATCGACCAGGGCGGCGTGCTGGGTATCGGGTCGGATTCGCACATTTCCGTTTCCCCGGTGGAAGAACTGCGCTGGCTGGAATACGGTCAACGGTTGGTGGCGCGGCAGCGCAACGTGGCGGCCCGGCATGCGGGCCAGAGCGTGGGCGAATCGTTGTTTGCGCGATCCCTGGCCGGTGGCGCGGCCGCCTCGGGAACCGCCATCGGAACGATCGCCACTGGCGCACGTGCGGACCTCGTCGTCCTGGACGATGCGTCGCCGGTGCTGGCGGCGCGCGATGCCGGCGAGGCGATGGATAGCTTCATCTTCTCCGGCAACGTGCCTCTGGTGCGCGACGTGATGGTGGGAGGCCGCTGGGTGGTCCGGGGCGGACAGCACGTGGACCAGTCGCGCATCGCCGATCGCTACCGCCGTACCGTGGAGAGGCTCAAGGCATGAGCCGCGCGGCACGCGCGATCATCCTGGCCCTGGTTTCCGCGCTGTTCTTCACCATGACCTACGTGCTTAACCGCGCCTCGGTCGGTGGTGGCGGCGCCTGGCAGTGGACGGTGATCCTGCGCTACGCGTTTACCTTGCCGTTCCTGGGACTGGCTTTGCCCTTCGCCGGCGGCTTGGGTTGCTTGCCCGCCGAACTGCGGCGGCACCCCCGGGCATGGCTGACATGGAGCACGGTGGGTTTCGTGCTGTTCGGCATTCCGCTGACCTGGGCCGCCAGCAGCGGTCCGTCGTGGCTCATTGCCGGCAGTTTCAGTGCCACGGTGCTTGCAGGGCCCTTGCTGGCACCCTTCATCTATCGCGATGAGCGTCGCCGCGTGGCATGGCATGCATTGGCGGTAGGGTTGGTGATCATTGCGGGAATCCTGGCCCTGCAATGGAGCCATGCCAGCGGTCACCTGGATGCCAGCGCCTGGTGGGCGGTGGCTGCCGTGGTATTCGCGGCGTTTGCCTATCCACTGGGCAATCGCATGGTGCTGTTGCACCTTGAACGCACCGGTACGCCGGTGGGTGCCTTGCAGCGCGTCTTCGGCATGACGTTGTGCAGCTGGCCGGCGTGGCTGCTGCTGGCCGTGGTGACGTGGTGGACGATCGGGCCTCCCACGCTGCGCGTAGCCATGCTGGCGGCCGGCGTTGCCTTGTCGTCTGGGGTGATCGCCACCGTGCTGTTCTTCAAGGCAACGCATATGGTCGGCCGGCAACCGGTGGCACTGGCCGCCGTGGAAGCCATGCAGGCCGCGGAACTATTGTTCGCCACGGTCTTGGGCGTTTCGTTCCTGGGCGAGGCGTGGCCCCGTGGCATCGCCGCGTGGGGCGCGGTGGCGATCGTGCTGGGCATCGCTGCCTTCAGCTGGATCAGCGCGCGCGAGAAAGTTCCCGTGGTTGAAGGCGATCGCGGGGCCTGAGCGGCTTTTTTACGACAATTTTATGCGGCTGCTGCCGCCTGTTGCACCGAACTTACGGGATGGCCGGGAAAATACGCGGCATGGACATCCTCTATATCGCCATACCCATCGTGCTTTTTGCCGCAACGATCGGCTTCTTGCTGGTTTGCGAACGCCTGATGCGGCGTTCTTCCTGACGGGACTTTCCCCATGACCCTCGTTTACGTGATCGCGGCCCTGGTCGCGCTCTTTCTGTGCGTGTACCTCGTGGTGGCCCTGCTGCGGCCGGAGTGGTTCGAATGACTGCCAATGCACTGATGCAGGTCGCCGTGTTCCTGGCCGTATTGCTGGTACTGGTGGCGCCCATGGGCCGCTACATGGCCTTTGTTTTCGACGATAACCGCCGCGGCGGCAATCGCTTCGAGCGCATTTTCTACGGCGCCTGCGGCATTGAGCCGGCCGAGGACATGAGCTGGAAGCGTTACGCGCTGGCCATGCTGTTCTTCAACATGGCGGGGGTGCTGCTGCTATATGCCCTGCAGCGACTCCAGGGCGTGCTGCCGCTGAACCCGCAGCATTTCGTGGCGCCGTCCGCCGATTTGGCGATGAACACCGCGGTGAGCTTTGCAACCAATACCAACTGGCAGGCATATGCCGGCGAATCCACCATGAGCTACCTGACGCAGATGCTCGGATTGGCCGTGCAGAACTTCATGTCGGCCGCCACGGGCATCGCCGTACTGGTGGCAGTGGTGCGTGGTTTTGCACGCCGCGGTGCATCGGGCATCGGCAATTTCTGGGTGGATATCACCCGTTGCACGCTTTATGTGTTGCTGCCGCTGTCTCTGGTGATGGCGCTGGTACTGGTTTCTCAGGGCGTGGTGCAGAATTTCCATGCCTATGTCGATGCAGGCAGCCAGGTGCTGCCGATGGGACCGGCGGCATCGCAGGTGGCGATCAAGCAGCTGGGCACCAATGGCGGCGGGTTCTTCAATGCCAACTCGGCCCACCCGTTCGAGAACCCCACGGGGCTTTCCAACTTCATCGAGATGCTGGTGATCTTCCTGATTCCCGGCGGCCTGTGCCTGACCTTTGGCCGCATGGTGGGTGACAAGCGCCAGGGCTGGGCGATCCTCGCCACGATGCTCATGATCTTCATTCCCCTTGCCGTGGGCCTGGTGGCCGCCGAACAGGCGGGCAATCCGGCGCTGCATGGGCTGGCCGTGGACGGGCAGGCCTCGGCGCTGCAATCGGGCGGCAACATGGAAGGCAAGGAGACGCGCTTCGGCATCGCGGCGTCCGGTCTCTTCGCCGCCATCACCACGGCCGCTTCATGCGGCGCGGTGAATGCCGCGCACGACTCGCTTACCCCGCTCGGTGGCCTGATCCCGATGTGGCTGATGCAGCTGGGCGAGGTGGTGTTCGGCGGCGTGGGTTCGGGCCTGTACGGCATGCTCGCCTTCGCCATCGTCGCGGTGTTCATCGCCGGCCTGATGGTGGGCCGCACGCCTGAGTACCTGGGCAAGAAGATCGAAGCCTACGAAATGAAGATGGCGAGCCTGGCGGTGCTTGTGCCGTGCGCGCTGGTCACCATCGGTACGGCGATCGCTGTGTTGGTGCCGGCGGGTACCGCTGCGGTCAGTAACCCCGGCGCCCATGGCTTCAGCGAAATTCTCTATGCGGTGAGTTCGGCTTCGAACAACAACGGCAGCGCGTTCGGTGGGCTTTCCGCCACCACGCCGTTCTGGAACATCCTGCTGGCCGTTTGCATGTTCCTGGCGCGCTTCCCGCTGGCGATCGCCATGCTGGCCATGGCCGGCTCCCTTGCCGCCAAGCGCCACGTACCGCCTTCGGCCGGCACCTTGCGCACCCATACGCCGCTGTTCGTGGTGCTGCTGGCCTGCATCGTGGTCGTCGTCGGCGCGCTCACCTTCCTGCCGGCACTGGCCCTTGGGCCGATCGCCGAACACCTCCAAGCTGCCGCGGGGCATTGATTTATGACGTCCGCCACCCTTCCCAATCGCGCGTTCGATCGCGCCCTGGTCCGCACCGCCGTGCTGGATGCGTTCCGTAAGCTGTCGCCGCGGATGCAGTTCCGCAACCCGGTGATGTTCGTGGTGCTGGTATGCAGCATCCTCACCACCCTGATCTGGGTTGCAGGCCTCTCCGGCCACCGGGAAGTGCCTTCGGGGTTTTCCTTCGCCGTAAGCGCATGGCTGTGGTTCACGCTGCTGTTCGCCAACTTCGCCGAGGCGCTGGCCGAAGGGCGTGGCAAGGCCCAGGCCAACGCCCTGCGTGGCTCGCGCAAGGAACTGATCGCCAAGCGGGTGGAGACTCCCCTGCGTGACGCGCAGGTGACCTATACCCCGTCAACGGACCTGCGCACCGGCCACATGGTGCTGGTCGAGGCCGGGGAATACCTGCCGGGCGACGGCGAGGTGGTGGCCGGAACCGCCAGCGTGGACGAAAGCGCCATCACCGGTGAGTCCGCACCGGTGATCCGTGAGTCCGGCGGTGACCGCAGTGCGGTGACGGGCGGTACCAAGGTGCTGTCCGATTGGCTGGTGGTGCGCATCACCAGCAATCCCGGCGAGAGCTTCCTGGACCGCATGATCGCCATGGTGGAAGGCGCCAGCCGGCGCAAGACGCCGAACGAGATCGCGCTCACCATCCTGCTGGCGAAGTTCACGCTGATCTTCCTGCTGGCCTGTGCCACCTTGCTGCCATACTCGATCTACAGCGTGCAGGTAGCCCATGCCGGCGAGCCGATCACGCTCACGGTGCTCATTGCGCTGCTGGTGTGCCTGATCCCCACCACGATCGGCGCGCTGCTTTCGGCCATCGGCATCGCCGGCATGGATCGCATGATCCGCGCCAATGTGATCGCCACCTCCGGCCGTGCCGTGGAAGCCGCTGGCGACGTCGACGTGCTCCTGCTGGACAAGACCGGCACCATCACGCTCGGCAACCGCCAGGCCGTGGCCTTCCATCCGGCACCGGACGTTCAGGCGCAGACGCTGGCCGAAGTGGCTTTGCTGGCCTCGCTGGCCGACGACACGCCCGAAGGACGCAGCGTGCTCGCCCTGGCCCGGGAAGCGTTCGGCCTTACCGAGCGCGTGATCACCAACGCGGTGTACGTACCCTTTACCGCCCAGACGCGCATGAGCGGCGTAGACATCGGCGACAGGCATATCCGCAAGGGTGCCATCGATGCGGTGGGCCGTTACCTGGACGCCAATGGCAGCCACCTGCCGCCGCGCGTCGCCCGCCAGGCCGAGGAAGTCGCCCGTCGCGGCGCCACGCCGCTGGTGGTGGTGGAGGGTGCACGTGCCCTTGGCGTGGTGGAGCTGAAGGACATCGTCAAGCCTGGCATCAAGGAGCGCTTTGCGCAGATGCGGCGCATGGGTATCCGTACGGTGATGGTGACCGGTGACAACCCCCTGACCGCCGCGGCCATTGCCGCCGAAGCGGGCGTCGATGATTTCCTCGCCGAAGCCACGCCCGAGGCCAAGCTGAAGCTGATCCGTGACATCCAGGCCGAGAACCGCCTGGTGGCCATGTGCGGCGATGGTACCAACGACGCTCCGGCGCTGGCCCAGGCCGACGTTGCCGTGGCGATGAACACCGGCACCCAGGCGGCCCGCGAGGCCGGCAACATGGTGGACCTGGATTCAGACCCCACCAAGCTGATCGAGGTGGTGGAGATCGGCAAACAGTTGCTGATTACCCGCGGAGCGCTCACCACGTTCTCGCTGGCCAACGATATCGCCAAGTACTTCGCGATCATCCCGGCCGCGTTCGCCACCACGTATCCGGCGCTCAATACGCTCAACGTGATGCACCTGGCCACGCCCCAGAGCGCGATCCTGTCGGCGGTGATCTTCAACGCGCTGATCATCATCGTGTTGATACCGCTGGCACTGCGTGGCGTGAAATACCGCGCACTCGGCGCCGATGCGCTGTTGCGGCGGAACCTGCTTGTCTATGGCCTGGGCGGCATCGTCGCGCCGTTCCTTGGCATCAAGTTGATCGACCTGATCCTCGTCGCCATCGGCGCGGCGTGATCCCCCTTTTCCCAAGCATCGAGGCAATGAGAACGTGCTTACCCACCTGATCAGGTTTTCCTTGAACGACACCCAGGAAGCAGAACTGGACAACGCTGCCAATGATCCGCTGATGCACGAGGCGCGCCTGCTGAAAGTAGCGCCAGCGCCGGGCATCCAGGCATTGAGCGTCCAGGATGAATACGAACTCGGCGGCTACGCCGGCATTTGACAGTCAACGCACCAGGAATCGAAGTCATGTACCACAAGAAGCTGCTGGCCCTCGCACTGCTGCTGGCCCTCCCGGCCGGCCAGGCCATGGCCAGCGACGATGCACCCGCTACCGGCAGCGCCGATTGTTCGAAGGGCTTCGGCTCGCGACTGGTCGCCGCCTATCGCGAGGATGCCCAGCCGGCCGATCCGAATGCGCCAGCACCAGCGCGTCGCGGCATGGATTCCCCCTTTGATTCGATGCCTTTCCCATCGTCTGAGTGGCAGCTCGGCGGCGTCGACAATCCGATTGGTGTGCCTGACACAAACTCGCAGTATCCACTGGAGAAAGCGCTCGCCTGTACCAAGGTGGGCCACTGGATGCAGGACAACCGTATCGAGGTTTATGGCTGGATCAATCCGTCAGCCAATGTAAGCTCATCGAGTTTTTCCAACTATCCGCTTTCCTACGCCACGCGCCCCAATCGCGTGGAGTTTGATCAGGCGCTGTTGCGAATTGAGCGTTTGCCCGACACGGTTCAGACCGATCATCTGGACTGGGGCTTTCACTTCGACGACCTGTATGGCTACGACTACCACTTCACCACCATGAAGGGTGTCACCAGCGACCAGTTACTCAACCATCCCAATTCAAACAGTCCGTTGCCGGGTAAGCTCTACGGCAACGATCCGATGATCTGGTATGTCGACCTGTACATTCCCTGGGTGGCGCAGGGCATGCAGATAACCATGGGTCGTTATCTGTCCATCCCGGATATCGAGGCGCAGTTCTCGCCGCAAAACTATCTGTTGACGCACTCCATTCTCTACACGGTCGATGCGTATACCAACACCGGCATTATCACCACGACCAAGCTCAACGATCAGTGGACGGTGCAGTTTGGCGTGCACGGCGGCGATGATTCGGCGTTCTGGGACAGCACCAGTCGTTTGAGCGTGCAAGGTTGTGTGCGTTGGGTGTCGGCGTCCAACAACGACATGCTGTATCCGTGTGTGGAGTCGTACAACAAATCCAAGCAGACCTATAACAATCTGCAGGAATTCGTGCTGACCTGGGGTCATCGTTTCAGCCACAACGTGCACATGCTGACCGAGGCTTATCGCATTTACGTGCGCGATCAACAGGGCGCGCCCTTGGGCGTGCCGGGTTATCCGTTGGGCGAGGCGCCGAATTTCCCGACCGGCCATAACCCGGCATTTGGCATCGTGAACTACTTCAACATCGAGCTCAATCCGCACAACATGATCTCGATTCGCAACGAGTTCTATAACGACGAACAGGGTCAACGCACCGGGTACGCGACGCGGTATTCCAGCCATACGATTGGTTTGACGCATTGGGTGTCGCAGGATCTGGAAATTCGCCCGGAGCTTCGCTACGAGCACGCCTATGATTTCCCAGCCTACAACGCCGGCCAAAAGAGCAGCCAAGTGACTGCCCTGGTCGACGCCATTCTGCATTACTGAGGTAGTCATCATGAGCAGGCTTATTCGCAACGCGTTGGTCATGCTGTTGTTGATGACCGTGATCACCGGCATCGCGTATCCATTGGTGGTGACGGGTTTGGCGCAGGTGCTGTTTCCGTCACAGGCCGATGGGAGCCTGATCGTGAAGAACGGCCGGCCGATCGGCTCGGCGCTAATCGGCCAGTCGTTCACCAGCCCGAAGTATTTCTGGGGGCGTCTGTCCGCCACGGCTCCGGCGCCCTATACCGCGACGGCGTCGTCGCCTTCGAACCTGGGTCCCACCAACCCCGCCCTGGCCAAGGCGGCATCCGATCGCATCGCCGCGCTGCGCGCCGCCGATCCTGGTAACACCGCCCAGGTTCCGGTGGACCTGGTCACGGCGTCGGGCAGTGGATTGGACGCGGAGATCAGCCCGGCTGCCGCCGAGTACCAGGCCGGGCGCGTGGCGCGTGCGAGAGGCCTTCCGCGCGACCGCGTGGATGAACTCATCGCCGGTGCCACGCGCGGCCGCCAGTGGGGGCTGTTCGGCGAGCCGGGCGTGAACGTGCTGGCGCTGAACATGGCGCTCGACAGCGCGGTAAAGTAATGCCTTCGCACCGGGTCGACCACGCATGATCCAGCCAGTTCGAGATGCCCGGGCCGACGCCGTGTTGCAGGTGTCCGGGGAACGCCGCCTGAAGATATTCCTGGGCGCAGCACCGGGCGTGGGCAAGACCTTCGCCATGCTTTCGGCCGCGCGGGAATTGAAGCGGTCCGGGATCGACGTGGTGGTGGGGCTGGTGGAGACCCACGGCCGTGCCGAGACGGCAGCCCTGCTGGAAGGGCTGCCCGTCCTGCCCCGTCGTGAGGTGGACTACCGCGACCGCCGTTTCGAGGAGTTCGACCTGGATGCGGCACTCGCCCGCAAGCCGGCGGTGATCCTGGTCGACGAGCTTGCCCATCGCAATGTCCCCGGCGTGCGCCATGAGCGACGCTGGCAGGACATCGCGGAACTGCTCGAGGCCGGCATCGAGGTTTATACCGCGATGAACGTTCAGCACCTGGAGAGCCTGAACGACCAGGTGGCACGGATCACCGGCGTGACCGTGCGCGAAACAGTGCCTGATGCGTTCTTGGAGCGTGCCCGTGACATCGTGTTGGTGGATCTTCCGCCCCGCGAACTGATCGGCCGCCTGCGGCAGGGCAAGGTGTACGTGCCCGACACCGCGGCGCTGGCGCTGGATGCATTCTTCTCGCCGACCAACCTGGCCTCGCTGCGCGAACTGGCGCTGGACACCATTGCCCGGCACGTCGATAGCGACCTGCGCGAGCACATGCTCGCGCGGGGCGGCAGCATGCCGGTACGCCGCCGTGTGCTGGCTGCCATCGATGGCCAGGGACAAAGTGAATACCTGGTGCGGATGGTGCGGCGCATCGCTGAAAGGCGCGGCGCGCCCTGGGGCGTGGCCCATGTCGAGACGGGCGCGGGCATCGATCCTGCGCGCCGTGAGCGGCTGGAGTCGGCCATGCGCCTGGCACGTAGCCTTGGCGGCGAAGTGGTGGTGTTGCGCGGGCACGACATCGCCGGGGAATTGCTGGCCCATGCCGATCGCGAGGGCGTCGGCCAGGTGGTGGTCGGGCGCACGCGCGAGCGTCCCATCGCACGCATGCTGGGCCGTTCGCTTACCCAGCGCCTGCTTCGCGAAGGCTCGCACCTTGAAGTGACTATCGTGGCAACGCCGGTTACGGTGCAAACCAGGCGTCGTCGCCTGCAATTGCCCGGGGGCTGGGGCAAGGCGCGTGAATACGCCTACGCCACCATCGCCACGCTGGTGGCCTTCGCCATCGCCTTTGTCCTGGACCGCTTCCTTTCGGTGGCGAATCTTGCGCTGATTTTCCTGACCGCCGTGTTGGTGGTGGCCGTGCGCACACGCATGGCAGTGGCGGTATACACCGCCGTGCTGTGCTTCCTCGGCTACAACTTTTTCTTCGCTCCACCCCGTTACACACTTGCCATCGCCAACGTCGACGATGTGCTTGCGGTGGTGTTGTTCCTGGTGGCCGCACTGGTGTGCAGCGGACTTGCCACCCGGCTCGCCCTGCAGGTGCAGTCGTTGCGCGGCGCACACGCCCAGGCCCGCGCCTTGCTGGCGCTGGGCCAGGCCTTGTCCACCAGCACCGATGGCGCGGCGATTCGCCGTGTCGGTGCGCTGGCATTGGCGCGTGCCCTGGAATGCGAGGCGGCGCTGCTGCTGCGAGGCGACGACAACAACCTGCACGTGGCCGCCGGCGCACCGCACGACATGGCCCTGTCGCCACAGGACATCGCTGCCGCCGAATGGTGCGAACGTCACGGCGAGGCGGCCGGTCGTTATACCGATACCATCAATGCGGCCTCGTGCTGGATCCTGCCATTGGCCGGCGAAGGCTCCACCGCGGGCGTCGTGGCCCTGCGCTTCGATGCCGCCACCACCGCGCCCGACCCCGACCGCCGGAGCCTGGCTCTTTCAATGACGCAGGACATCGGCCAGGCGCTCGAACGCGCACGCCTGGCCGATGAACTGGAAGGCGCAAGGGTGCAGGGCGAGACCGAACGGCTGCGCAACGCGCTGCTGTCTTCGGTATCGCACGACCTGCGCTCCCCACTGGCCTCGATGATCGGTTCAGCGGGCACGTTGCTCGGTTACGAAGACAAGATCCCGCCTGCCGAGCGCCGGGAATTGCTGCAGGCCATCCTGGGCGAGGGCGAGCGCCTGGACCGTTACATCCAGAACCTCTTGGACATGACCCGGCTGGGCCATGGAGGGTTGAAGCTCGCCCGTGACTGGATCGATGGCGCGGATGTCGTGGCATCGGCCGTGTCGCGGGTGCGCAAATCCTTCCCCGAGGTGCGCGTGGTGGCCGATGCCGTGCAGGGCGAGGCGCTGTTGCATGTCCACCCGGCGCTGGTGGAGCAGGCCTTGTTCAACGTGCTGGAAAACGCAGCCAGGTTCTCGCCGCCGGGCGAAGCGGTGCAGGTGCGCGCGTCGGTGGTCGATGGCTGGTGGCGCGTGGACGTGGTCGACCATGGCCCGGGTATTCCCGAGGAAGAACGTACGCGTATTTTCGACATGTTTTACTCCGTATCCCGCGGCGACCGGGCCAAGCAGGGCACCGGGCTTGGCCTTGCCATCTGCCAGGGCATGATCGGCGCGCACGGGGGAAGCGTCGAGGCCTTGCCCGGGAACGGCGGGGGGACCACCATGCGGATCATGCTTCCCCTGGGCGAGCCCCCGCAATCCAAGACATGAGCGGTTCTGCAGCAAGGATCCTGGTGATCGACGATGAACCGCAGATCCGGCGGTTCCTCGACATCGGCCTGCGCGCGGAAGGTTATACCGTGGTCACCGCCGCCACGGCCGAGGAAGGCCTGGCCCAGGCGGCCACCCAGCAGCCGGACCTGGTGATCCTGGACATCGGCTTGCCCGATCGCGATGGGCACGAGGTATTGGCCGAGTTGCGCCAATGGAGCCAGGTGCCGGTGCTGATGCTGAGCGTCCGCGACGGTGAACGCGAGAAGGTGCACGCCCTGGACCACGGCGCCAACGATTACGTGACCAAGCCCTTCGGCATCCAGGAACTGATGGCGCGCCTGCGTGTACTCCTGCGCAACCGCAGTGCGGAACCGGCTGCACCCCCGCGTTATGACGACGGCCACCTGGTGGTGGACCTGGCTCGCCGCGAAGTATTCCTCGATGGCGCTGCCCTGGCGCTCACGCGCAAGGAATATGCCGTGCTGGCGCACCTGCTGCACCACGCCGGACGGGTAGTCACCCAGCAACAGCTCCTGCGGGAAATCTGGGGCGCAACGCACGCGCGCGATACCCACTACCTGCGCATCGTCATGGGGCGCCTGCGGCACAAGCTCAACGACGATGCCGCGGCGCCGCGCTGGCTGAAGACCGAGGCCGGCGTGGGTTACCGGTTCGTCGGCGGCACCGCGCCTTAAAGCCCCTGGCCCAGGGGAAGGGTCAGCGCCACGCGCAGGCCGCCATCCTTGCGGTTGCGCAAGGCGATGCTGCCGCCGTGGTCCAGGATGATCGCCCGCACCGTGGCAAGGCCAAGCCCGATGCCGCCGGTGTCGCGATTGCGCGAAGTTTCCAGGCGGAAGAACGGCTCGAATACCTGGCTTTGCATGGCATCGGCGATACCCGGCCCGTCGTCGTCGATTTCCAGCACGCATTCCGCTCCCGTGGTGCGCATGCGCATGCGTACTCGCTCGCCGTACTTCAGGCCATTCTCGACCAGGTTCACCACGGCACGCCGCAAGGCCAACGGATCGCCATGCATGGTGATCGCGGAGCCGTCCTGGAGCGTCACCTCATGTCCGACATCGGCCATGTCGTCGGCCACGCTTTCCACCAGCAGCCGGAAGTCCAGGAGTTCGCGATGCACGCCGAGCGAACGATCACGGATGAAGTCCAGCGCGGCGGAGATCATCGACTTCATTTCCTGGATGTCACCCTCGACCTTTTCACCCAGCGGGCTGGGCAGGCCGTCCAGGCGGAAGGAAAGACGGGTGAGCGGTGTGCGCAAGTCGTGGGCGATGGCACCGATCATGTGCGTGCGCTCCTGCAGCAGGCGGTTGATCCGTGCCTGCATGGCATTGAAGGCATCCACTGCCTGGCGCATTTCCCTGGGGCCCTCGCGCGGCACGGGTGGCGCGCTGGTGTCGCTGCCCAGCCGCTGTGCAGCCTGGGCGAAACGCTGGATCGGTGCGGAAAGGGCGCGGGCGAAGAGCCATGCCAGTGGTAGCAGCACCAGCAGGCCCAGGGCGAAAAGCCACGCCAACTGTACCTGCAGGGCGGTGGGGAAGGGCTCCGCGGCCAGCGATGCCACGCGCCAGCTGCCATCGTCCTGGCGCAGCGCGATGACGAAGCCCGGGCCGAGCACATTGCCCATCGGCCCGGGGCCGCTCACCAGGGCCGATGCCGGTACATAGGCGCGAAGGCGCTCGGCCGGAACATTGAACAGGGCCGACAGCCGCATGAGCATCCGCGATGAAACCTTGGCATCGAAGCGGGCCGGTGGTGTCGGGGCGCTGGCGCTGGTGGCGACATCCATATCTCCGGTGCCACCAGGGCCCGGCGAGCCGAAGGCCGGTCCTTGCGGCATGCCTGGCGGCTCGCCTTGCGGTGGAGGTGCAGGCGGCGCGCCAGCGGGGTTCATCCTGCCATCGGGTATGGCGCCGGCGTCGCCCGGGGGTGGCATGCCGCCATGGCCGTCGGGACCATGCCCGGCAAAAGGTGAGCGCCCGGGCTGCAACACGGCAGCCAGTTCGAACAGGCTCACCATGTTCGGCTGCGTGGGCGGGCGCAGGTTCAGTACCGCATAGCCGATCGCCACCGACACCAGTAGCGCGATGAACATCATCACGAAGGTGCGCGCGAAGATCGACAGGCGGGGCAGGCGGTTCACAGGCGTACCACCTTGGGTACCAGCATGTAACCCTCGTTCCGCACGGTGCGGATCAGTTCGTCCTTCGAACGGTCATTGAGCTTCCGGCGCAGCCGGCTGATTTGCGTGTCGATGGCGCGGTCGAATATCTCCGCCCGGCCGCCGTGCACCAGGTCCAGCAGCTGGTCGCGGCTCAGGATGCGCTGCGGATGCTCAACGAAGCTGCGCAACAGCGAGAATTCGCCGTCGGACAGGTTGATGAAGATCCCGGTAGGGTCGCGCAAGTCGCGGCGCAATGCGTCCAGCCGCCAGCCGGCAAAGGCATAAGGACGCGAGTCGGCCGCCATGATGTCCTCGGCAGTGCTGGTCCGGCGTAGCACCGCGCGCACGCGTGCGAGCAACTCCCGGGGGTTGCACGGTTTGGCCAGGTAGTCGTCCGCGCCCACTTCCAGGCCGATGATGCGGTCGGTGTCGCCTCCCAGGGCGCTGAGCATGATCACTGGCGGCCCTTTCTCCGCGGCCAGGCGGCGCGCGGCGGAAAGACCGTCCTCGCCGGGCATCATCACGTCCAGCACTACCAGGTCCGGCCGTTCGCGCTCGATGGCCAGCGACATTTGCGCGGCGTTTTCGGCCGCCTGCACGCGATAGCCATGGCCACCGAGGAATACGGTGATCAGTTCCCGCAATTCCGGATCGTCGTCGACGACGAGGATGAGTGACTGCATGTCCATGGCAAGGGCTTCGGCCTGCATGAGCGGCATTACATCAGGTGAGTCTACGGGGCGTTTGCCAGGCGGGCAAAAATGCCGACACAAAGCGGACATAAAGGGACAACGCCAGGCCATCGCGGGCCCGTAGCGTGGTGACAAACACCCCATGCCGCCAGGACGCTCGCCTGATGAAACCCTATCCGTTGATCCCCGCCGTGCTTTTTGTCTTCGGCGTCGGTATGGCCTTCGCGGCAGGCGCCCGGGGCCAGGAGCCCGCGGCCGCAGGCAGCTCCGCCCGTCCCCCGCATGATCCGAAGGTGGAGGTCGCGCTCAAGGCTTGCTGGTCCGATTTGGGCGGCGACTCTGCCCACCCCGTGGCCCCGGAGTTGATCGAGCAGTGCATGCTGGACAAGGGCTTCGCGCCCCCACCCGGGCCGCCACCTGGCCCCGGCGCACCGCCGGCGCCAGCGTTGATGGGGGGTTGAAGAAGCCATGCGCCCAACCATGGCCCGCATCTGGGATGCCGGCGAGGCCGTGGCGGCCCCGCTGGTGCACCGGGCACGCCAGGTGCCTGCGCACGCCACGCAATGGCACGACGCGGACGCGTTCTGGAACGGCCTCGAACTTGGGCCGCCGCGCGCCACCGGCACGCGCGTGGTGCTCGACGGCTACGCCGGTGAGCGGTTGCGCATGGCGACCTTCCGCCACGCCCCGCATGTGCTGAGCTTCGAAGGGATCGCTCCAGCGCACCGCGGGGCGGCCCTCTTGAGCCTTCAACTTGAAGGCAACGCCACGGTGGAACAATACGGGCGGCGAAGCCGCATCGCACAGGATGACTTTTGCCTGGTCGACCTTTCGCGCCCGTTCCGGCTGGAGTTCGGCGCCTCGACGGTGCAGACGATCTACCTGCCGATCACGGCGTTGCGCGAGGCGGTACCGCAGGTGGCGATGGCATCGGCGATCGGCTTGCCTGGCGACCGGGGGCCCGTTGGTTACCTGCGTGTGCTCTTCAGGGAGATTTTCTATCGCGCGAGCGACCTCACCGAGGCCGTGGCCAGCCGGCTACTGGACGCGATCCCGCATATGTTGGCGGCGGCGCTCGAGACCACTGATCCGACGCGCCTGTCTGCCACGCAACTGCGCTTGCACTACAAGCAGCAGGCGCGCCGCTTTGCCCGCGAACACCTGGATGATCCGGAGCTGTGCGCCGAGATGATTGCCCGTGGCATTGGCCTGTCGGTGAGTTATCTCTTCGAGTTGTTCTCCGACGAGGACCTCACCCTGATGCGCTGGGTGCGCAGTGAGCGGCTCACCCGCTGCAAGCGCGAGCTGGCTGATCCGGCACTGCGCCATCGCGGTGTCTCACAGATCGCCTACGGCTGGGGCTTCGGCGACATGACGCACTTCAGTCGGAGTTTTCGCGACGTCTATGGCGCATCTCCGCGTTCCTTCCGTCAGGCGGCGCTTGCACACAGCCGGAACATCGCCCGGATCACTGCGAGCCACACCGGCGAGGAATAGCCGAATGACGCGGCATTTTCCGCCGTTTCGTCATCCGGACCTAACACTAGATTTAACAGGCGATAGCGTCAGTGCCGTCGCCATTCAAAACATCTTTGGGGAGCCACACGCAGTGTCCAACAACAAATTGCAATGGATGCGGCTTAGCCGCATCAGCCTCGCCGTCGGCCTTGCGGTGGGCAGCACCGCCATCTTTGCCCAGGCCACCACGGGCAGCATCTTCGGCCAGGCACCTGCAGCCGAGGGCGAGACGGTGCAGGTGCGAAGCAACTCCGGCGTCACGCGCGAAGTGGCGGTGGACGCCAACGGACGCTATACCATCGGGTCGCTGCCCCTGGGCACGTACTCGGTGTCCCTGGTGAAGGACGGCGCGACCATCGATTCGCGCAGCAACGTCGACCTGCGCGTGGGTTCGGGCACGGAAGTGTCATTCGCCACCGGCGCGAAGAATCTTGATGCCGTGACCGTATCGGCGGCCGCGCTCCCGGCGATCGACGTGACCAGCGTGGACGCCCGCACAGTGATCACCTCGCAGCAGCTTGCGCGCTTGCCGCTTGCACGCAGCGCCGAAGCGATTGCCCTGCTTGCCCCGGGTGTCGTTCCTGGCTACAGCGGGTTCACCAGCGGCACAACAGGCGGCTCGCTGGTGGCCTTCAGTGGTTCGTCGGTCACCGAGAACGCCTATTACCTCAACGGCTTCAATACCACCGACCCCTTGAGCGGATTCGGCGGCATCAGCTTGCCCTACGGCGCAATCGACCAGGAGGAAATCTTAAGTGGCGGCTACGGTGCGGCGTATGGCCGTTCCGACGGCGGCGTGATCAGCCAGACCGGCAAGCGCGGCACCAATGACTGGCACTTCGGCGCCCAGGTGCAGTGGACACCCGCGTTCGCCCGCGGTACCAGCCCCAATGCGTATTACGTCAGCGGCGCCAACGACGGCGAAATCTACCGCCGCTATTCGCAGACCAACTCGTGGCTTGCCACGGAAAGCGCTTATGTAGGCGGCCCGCTGATCAAGGACAAGCTGTTCATATTCGCCGCCGTGGAAGGGCAGAAGCAGTCGGGCAACAGCGTGGGCGCGGTGACGTCGTCATACAACACGGCCTACGAGTACCACAACCCGAAGTGGTACACCAAGATCGACTGGAACATCAACGACAACAATATCCTCGAGCTCACCGGAGCGTCGACGAAGACGTCGTACAAGGGCAACCTGTACAACTACGACTACGACACGAAGACCACCGGCGATCTCAATAGCTTCGCCACGTCGACCAAGAACAGTGCCGAAGTTTACGTCGCCAAGTTCACAAGCTACATCACCGACGACATCACCCTGACTGCCCTCTACGGCAAGCAGAAGATGACGTACTTCAGCCAGACCCCCGGCTACGATCCCACCCTTACCTATATCAGCGGATCGGAGGTCGAGAATCCGGCGATCGTCGGCGATTCGCCGATCGTGAACACCCAGACGGTACTTACCGCCACCGATCCTAGCCATCGCGCCACCAGCAACAACCTTCGCCTTGATCTTTCCTGGAAGGTCGGCGACCACACCATCACCGGTGGCATCGACAACCTCAACTCGCACGATATCGACGACGGCCAGACCGGCACGGCGTGGATCTACGGATACGGCGATCCGGATACGGCGATCAGCGAAAGCCCGTACGTGGCGGCCCCCAACACCGGCGCGGGCGGCGAGACCGGTTACTACGTATCGAAGTACCTCTACAGCACGTCGGCTTCGGTGCGCGTGAAGCAGCGTGCCCAGTACGTGGAAGACAGCTGGCAGGTGGACGATCGCTGGCTGGTGAAGATCGGCCTGCGCAACGACCAGTTCACCAACTACAACCCCGATGGCGATGCTTTCCTGCGCATGACCAAACCGCAGTGGGCGCCGCGCCTGGGCTTCAGCTGGGACGTGAACGGCGACTCGTCGCTGAAGGTGTACGGCAATGCCGGCCGTTACTACTTGGCCATGCCTGCATCGGTGGCGCTGCGTGCTGCCGCAGGTTCCCTCTATACCAACGAGTACTACACCTACACAGGCATCGACGCCAACGGCAACCCGACGGGGCTCACACAGCTGGCGTCGTCCACCGGGGGCGCCGTATCGGCCAACAACGAGTATGGCCAGGCACCCGATGCCAAGACCGTGGCCGCCAAGGGCATCCAGTCCGAATACCAGGATGAATACCTGCTCGGCTTCACCCAGCAGTTCGCCCAGGATTACGTCTGGGGCATGAAGGGGCAGGTACGCAAGCTGCGCAACATCCTGGACGATATCTGCGATACCGACACCATCGCCGCCAAGGCGCAGTCGCTGGGCATCGACGTGGACGCAACCAGTTTGAACGGTTGCTACCTGTCCAACCCCGGCCGCAGCAATACCTACCGTATCTCCAATGGCGCCGGCGGCTACAACGAAGTCACCGTATCGGCCAAGGACTTCGGCATGCCCAGCGCCAAGCGCAACTACTACGGGCTGGAAACGTTCCTTGAACATCCGTTCGATGGCACCTGGCAGGCCAAGATCGACTATGTCTACTCACGCAGCTACGGCAACAGTGAAGGCCAGGTACGGTCGGACATCGGGCAGACGGATGTGTCGGCCACGGTCGACTGGGACTTTGGCAAGCTGATGGAAAATTCCAACGGCCTGCTGTCCAACGACCGCAAACACCAGCTGAAGATCTACGGCTCGTGGCAAGTGGCGCCGGAATGGATGCTCTCGGGCAACGTCGCCTTGCTGTCCGGCGCGCCCAAGACCTGCCTGGGTTACTACGGCGCGGATGAAAGCAACCCGGTGGGCTACGGCAGCTACTACCACTACTGCGATGGCGTGGCTTCGGCCCCGGGCGATGCCGGCCGCCAGCCCTGGCAGCACATCATTTCCCTTTCAGCCGAGTATCGCCCGATGTGGGCGGCGCAGAAGCTGGGCTTCAACGTGATGGTCTACAACATCCTCAACGAATCGGTGGCTACCGCCACGTATGCGATCCATGGGTCGTCCACCGCACCGAACACCAACTACGAGCGCGTCCTGTACTGGAGCACGCCGCGCTACCTGCGCTTTGGCATCAGCTACGACTTCTGACCTTTTCCCATACCAACAATAAGCGTTCGGGCCGCTCCCCGGCCCCACCCCTGGACGCAACGTTTCTCCCCAGATCAGGCCGCCGGCTTCCCACCGGCGGCCTCTTTTTTTGGGGCGCGGGGCAGATCAACGCGAATGGGTGGGTTCAGCCAGCGCCGGCTGCAACGGTGCCAGGCTGCCATCGTTGGGCAGCGGCGGCAGGCCGAGCAGGTGCATGACGAGGTCGTAGACATCCACGTTGGGAAATTCGCCGATGGTCACGCCGCGGCCGAACGATGGGCCGTTGGCGATGAACAATGCCCGCATCGATGGGTCGGCGTTGTCGTATCCGTGCTGCCCAAGCGACAGCGGGTCGGTGCGCTTGGCCAACGAGGCCTTGGTGGTGACCTGCCAACCGACGTCCGGCAGGCAGACAATCGCGGGCACGCGCTCGTGGTGGCCGTAGTTGAAGCGTGCCGGGATATCCGCCTTGCGCCAGCAGGCCATGTGGTCGTGCGGGGCGAGCAATGCGGCCTGCGCCTTGGCGAAATCGTGCCCGGGCAGCGGGTTGAAGCTCGGTAGCGTTCCGGTGGCAACGACATCGACGGTCGAAGGGTCCACGATGTCATCGACCAGGATCACCTGGTCGGCCGGCGTGGCGGCCATGCCGTGGTCGGACACCACGATCAGGTCGACACTGCCCAGCAGGTTCCGTTGCCCAAGGCCGGCGACAAGGCGCGCCATGGCATGGTCGATGGTGGTGATGGCCTGGTTCACTTCTTTCGAATCAGGACCGAACTTGTGGCCCTGGTGGTCCACCGCATCGAAGTAGAGCGTTGCCAGGCGCGGTCGTTGCGCGGGCGGGACATCGAGCCACGCCAACAACTGGTCGACACGGGCATCGGGCGTGACTGTTTCGTCCCACGGCAGGTAATGGCTAGGCCGGATGCCTTCGATCGCGGCTTCCGAGCCTGGCCAGAACATCGTTACCGCGTGGATGCCATGGCGCTCGGCGGTGACCCAGACAGGTTCGGCGTCTTCCCACCATCGTCCATCGGCAACAGCCTCGCGCTTGCCCATGGAAAAGCGGCCAAGCGCAGGATCGACCATCGTGTTGTTGACGATGCCTGAATGGTCCGGGACCTTGCCGGTGACGATGGCGTAGTGGTTGGGGAAGGTCAGCGACGGGAATGAAGGCTGCATGGCGGTGGCGTGGACGCCGGTGGCGGCAAGCTTTTCCAGCGTGGGGCTCAAGTGCCGGCCGAGGTAATCCGCGCGGTAGCCATCGATGGATACCAGCAGCACGATGCGCTCCTTCACCGGGGCAGGCGCGGGCACCGGCGGGGTGGTGGCACAGCCGACAAGCAGGGCCAGGGCGAGGAGCAGGCAGGGAATAGGCTTCATGCGGGCAAGACAGTCAAGGGGGAAGACCACCCATGATGGCAAAATCCCATGACGGCTTCACGGCATGCTGCGGCGTGCCTTTCCCCACCTGCGCAGGCCCCGCATAATCGGAGGCTTACGCATCGCGCGCCGAGGGCACCATGACCGCACCCACCCGCATCGACACCACCCGCATCGTCCGCGCACCACGTGGCACGGAATTAAGCTGCCGTAGCTGGCTCACCGAAGCCCCGTTCCGCATGCTGCAGAACAACCTCGATCCGGACGTGGCGGAAAATCCTGCGGAACTGGTGGTGTACGGCGGTATCGGCCGCGCTGCACGCAACTGGGAATGCTTCGATGCCATCCTGCGCGCCCTGCGCGAGCTGCGCGAAGATGAAACCCTGCTGGTGCAGTCGGGCAAGCCCGTGGGCGTGTTCCCCACGCACGCCGATGCCCCGCGCGTGCTGATCGCCAATTCCAACCTGGTGCCGGCCTGGGCCAACTGGGAACACTTCAACGAGCTCGATCGCAAGGGCTTGATGATGTACGGCCAGATGACCGCTGGCTCGTGGATCTACATCGGTTCGCAGGGCATCGTGCAGGGCACCTACGAGACCTTCGTCGAGTTGGGCCGCCAGCACTACGGCGGAAGCCTTTCGGGCAAGTGGATCCTTACCGCGGGCCTCGGCGGCATGGGTGGCGCGCAGCCGCTGGCAGCGAGCCTCGCCGGTGCATCGTCGCTCACCATCGAATGCCAGCAGAGCCGCATCGATTTCCGCCTGAAAACGCGTTACGTCGACGAGCAGGCCACCGACCTCGACGACGCGCTCGCGCGCATTGCCAAATATACGGCAGCGGGAGAAGCAAAATCCGTCGCGCTCCTGGGCAACGCCGCCGATGTCCTGCCCGAACTCGTGCGCCGCGGTGTACGGCCGGATGCCGTTACCGACCAGACCAGCGCGCACGACCCGGTGAATGGTTACTTGCCCACCGGCTGGACGGTGGAGGAATGGTTCGAGCGCCGGAAGTCCGCGCCCGAGGCCACGCGCGATGCCGCGATGAAGTCGATGCGCACCCACGTTCAAGCCATGCTGGCCTTCCATGCGATGGGTATACCCACCTTCGATTACGGCAATAACATCCGCCAGATGGCGAAGAACGAAGGGCTCACCAACGCCTTCGACTTCCCTGGCTTCGTTCCGGCGTTCGTTCGACCGCTGTTCTGCCGTGGCATCGGGCCGTTCCGCTGGGTGGCCCTGTCGGGAGATCCCGAAGACATCTACAAGACCGACGCCAAGGTCAAGGAACTGATCCCTGACGACACCAACCTGCACCGCTGGCTGGACATGGCCCGCGAACGCATCAGCTTCCAGGGTTTGCCCGCGCGCATCTGCTGGGTGGGTCTGGGCGTGCGCCACAAGCTTGGCCTTGCCTTCAACGAGATGGTCCGCAACGGTGAATTGAAGGCCCCGGTGGTGATCGGCCGCGACCACCTGGATTCAGGTTCCGTCGCCAGCCCCAACCGCGAGACCGAGGCCATGCGCGATGGCAGCGATGCGGTAAGCGACTGGCCACTCTTGAACGCCATGCTCAACGTGGCTGGCGGCGCTACCTGGGTAAGCCTGCATCACGGCGGCGGCGTGGGCATGGGCTACAGCCAGCACTCAGGCGTGGTGATCGTCTGCGACGGTACCGCCGATGCCGATCGCCGTATCGCTCGTGTTCTATGGAATGATCCCGGCACCGGCGTGATGCGTCACGCCGACGCCGGTTACCCCGACGCCATCGCCTGCGCAAAGGAGCAGGGGCTTAACCTGCCGATGATCTGAAATCCGATGCCATCAACGTGACACGGTCGATGGCGTCCAGTCGCGGTATAGCGCTGGGTACAACTTCTTCAGGTTGGCCACCTTCGGCGCATCGTTGATCACGATGTACATGTTGTCCGGATGAAGCAACGCGTAATCCTGATGGTAGTTTTCAGCCGGATAGAACGCTTTGAGCGGCTGTACTTCCGTCACGATCGGCGCGTCGAACACCTTGGCCTTGTCCAGCTGCGCGATATACGCGGACGCTTCGCGCTGTTGTCCGGGCGAGGTGGCGAAGATGACCGAGCGGTATTGCGTGCCTGAGTCCGGCCCCTGGCGATTCTTTTCGGTCGGATCCAGTCCCACCGAGAAGAACACCTTCAACAAGGTGCCGTAGCTCACCTGTTTGGGGTCGAACACCACGCGAACCGACTCCGCATGGCCGGTGTCGCCATCGCTGACTTCATCGTAGTGGGCGGTTTTTGCCTCGCCGCCGGAATACCCGGTGGTGGCCGACTTCACACCTTTGGTGTGTTCGAAGATGGCTTCGATACCCCAGAAACAGCCGCCGGCGAACACGGCCACTTCATCACCGCCCACGGCTGTGGCAGGCGCGGCGACGGGGTCGGGCAGGGCGAGTCCTTCGGTGTGCGCGTAGGCCAAGCCTGCGCCGGCGGCGGCGATGGCCAGGGCGGCGATGAGGGGAAAACGACGAATCATGGTGGCAACCTCGCTGCATGGGCCGAACGGGCCCATCCAAGCAGACCGGCATGGGCCGCGATTCCATACAGGCCTATCAAGTTAGCGGCAGCCCTGTCGATAATGATTTGTAGCCTGCCGTCGACGAGACCTCCGCGGCGGCAGGCGCATCGAAGCCGTCTCGCTAACTTATTGATGGTAAAGCGATTATGGCACTTGCTGGCATTGGGGTAAGACGTGGCCTACGAACTGGTCGAACGCAGGGTGGAGGTGGGCAACCTGGAGATCGGCATGTTCGTATGCCGGCTCGACCGCCCGTGGGACGGCACGCCGTACCCCCTGCAAGGCATCGAGATCGGCTCGCCTGAGGACATCGAGGGCCTCGCCCAATGGTGCGAGTTCGTCTACGTCGATGCCCAGCGCCAGCTGGTGGCCGATACCCGCCTGCAGTCGTTGCGCAAGCGCATCCAGAGCGGCAACCGCTTCCAGCGCGCGGTGGTGTACGCCGACACTGCGACGTTCGAGGAAGAGGCACCGCGGGCTCGGGAGGCTTTCGACAACGCCACGCAGTCGATCGAGAAGATCATGCAGGACATTGCCGATACCGGCGTGATCTCGCCCGAGGACGTCGACCGTGCGGTCCGTCCCCTGGTGGAGAGCATCCTGCGGTCGAGCGATGCCTTCTTCTGGATCGATGCCCTGCGCCGGCGCGCCAGCTATATCTATAACCATGCGATCGGCTGCAGCGCCCTGGCCGCATCGTTCGGGCGCCACATGGGCTTTGCCGAGGAAACCATTGTCAGCATGGCCGCCGGCGGCCTGTTGCTGGACGTGGGCAAGTCGCAACTGCCGCCGGAACTTCTCGCAAGGCAGGGACCGCTCGAGTACGACGAGATGATGCTGGTGCGCACCCACGTGGCCGAAGGGATGGACATCCTCGACCAATCGGCCATGCTCGACAGCGAGGTGCGCGATATGGTCCGCACGCACCACGAACGCTTCGACGGCAGCGGTTATCCCGATGGCCTGGCAGGTACGGCCATTCCCCTGGCTGGCCGCATGGCTGCCATCATCGACACTTACCACGCGATGTGCTCTTCGCGGCCATATGCCGTGGCGCTGTCCCGGCACCAGGCCCTGCGCCGCATCTACAGTGCGCGCGAGAGCGAATTCCAGGGCGAACTGGTGGAGCAGTTCCAGGCTTGCCTGGGGGTATATCCCACAGGTTCCCTGGTGGAGCTCAATAGCGGTGAAGTGGCCATCGTGATGGTGCAGAACCAGTCGCGCCGCCTGCAGCCGAAGGTGGTGATCCTTACCGACCGCGGCAAGTCGCCCACCGCGGACTTCATCGTGGTCGACCTTATCGCCGAATCGGGCGAAGACCGCCGGGAAGTCATCCGCACGCTGCCGGTCGGTGCCTATGGCATCGACCCGGCCGACTATTTCCTGTCATGACCCCGCGGGCCAACCTGTTCAGCACGATCCAGGTGATGCTGGACAGGCAGGCAGAGGAGGCCATTTGCGGCGTGCTGGTGCTGCGCCTGCGGGGCATGCGCGAGGCTCAGCTGCGCCACGGCTATGATTTCGGCAACCAGATCATGCGCGCGGCGTACGAGCGCGTCGTGCGCCTGCTGCGTCATGTCGACAGGGTGTTCGAGGCAGGCGAGGACACTTTCATCGCGGTACTGCCGTCATTGCGCAACCGCACTCATGCATTGCTGGCGGCTACACGGTTGTTGAGCGCGTTCGAAGAACCCCTGGCCTGCCCAAGCCGTCCGTGGCTTGGTCGTGCGGTGGTGGGCGGGGCGCTCTACGCCGAACATGGCGTGGATGCCGAGCTCTTGTGCCGCCGGGCCGAAATGGCTCATGACGAAGCCATGCGCACGGGCGAGCCGTTCGCCATGTACGAGACCGAAGGCACCCAGATCGAGATCCTCTACGGTGAACTTCGCGACGACATCGAGGCCAACCGCCTGGAGGTCTACTTCCAGCCGCAGGTGCATTGCGCCAGTGGCAAGGTGGCCCGCGTCGAGGCACTCAGCCGTTGGACCTCGGCCACGCGCGGCATGGTGATGCCTTCGGATTTCATTCCGTTTGCCGAGCGTAGCGATTTGATCATTCCGCTCACGCGGTGGAACCTCAACGCCAGCCTCCGCCACGCCGCAGCCATGCGCGACGCACAGGTGATGCTTGATGTCTCGGTGAACCTGTCCCCGCGCGTGTTCGTGGAAAGAGGCTTCACCGAACAGTTCCTGGGCGCGCTGGAGATATGGAACGTACCGGCGGAGAACGTGATCGTGGAGGTGACCGAAACGGCGATCCTCACCGACCTTGACATGAGCGTGCGCGTATTGCGGCGGTTCCGCGACCGAGGCGTGCGCGTGGCCATCGACGACTTCGGTACGGGCTACGCCTCGTTCTCGTACCTTCGCCACTTTCCCGCCACGGAACTGAAGATCGACAAGTCTTTCGTCGGCACCATGCTCGCCGACGCCCATACCGGCCATCTGGTTGGCGCCATGGTCGACGTCGCCCGTCGCATGAAGCTGGAGTCGGTGGCCGAGGGGGTGGAGGATGCCGCCACCATGGACCAGCTGATCGCCATGGGTTGCGATTACCTGCAGGGCTATCACCTGGGTCGTCCCGCGCCGGCTGTGCAATACGTCCACGAGCGCTCGCACGGCGCCGTTGCCGCCACGGGCTGATAAGTCACAAGGTCAGTCGAAGGCGATCGTCCTTGCCGCCGCGGCGCTCGCCTGCGCCGCTTCGATCACCCGCATCACGTCGAGGGCCTCGTTGCCGGTGACGGGCGGTGCCAATGAATCCTTGATTGCATGCACCACGCCGGCGTAATAACGGGTGTACGCCCCGTCGTGCAGTGCCATCGCTCTTTCCGTCCCATCACCTGCCGTGAGCAAGCCTGACCGGGCTGAGGGCGGCCATGGCGCTTGCCCGGGCCGGTGGCCAGCGCGCAGCATCGCTTCCTGGCCGTCCAGTCCATGCGTGGTGAAGCTGCCCCGTTCGCCATGCACGATGAAACGCGTACCGTGCGCCGCGGCAAGCGTCGAGCCATGCAATATCACCCGGCGCCTGCCGTAGTGCAGTTGAACGTGGAAGTAGTCTGGAACATGCGCCTGTGGCCGTTGTGCCAGGACATCGGCCGTCACCGCTTCAGGCATGCCGAACAAGTGCAACGCCTGGTCGGCCAGGTGAGAGCCCAGGTCGAAAAGCACACCCGTGCCTTCGCCGTCGCCTTCGCGCCAGCCCGGCTTGATCGCCGGGCGGTAACGGTCGAAATGCGATTCGAAGTAGTTGATCTCGCCCAGGGCATCGCGGTTTAAAAGATCCTGCACGGTAAGGAAATCGTCGTCCAAGCGGCGGTTGTGGAACACGCTCAGCATCAGCCCGGCTGTCGCCGCGGCATCGATCAGTTCGCGCGCCTCTTTCGGGTCCAGCGCCATGGGTTTGTCGATCACCACGTGCTTGCCTGCCGCGAGCGCCTGCATGGCAAGGGGGTAGTGGGTCTGGTTGGGCGTGGCAATCACCACCAGTTCGACGTCCGCTGCGCCGATCAGCGTGGCGGGCTCCGCGTCGACATCCACGCCGGGGTGGTCCGCCTCAATCGCCTGCCTGCGGCTGCTTGCCACCCGGCGCAGGGCAAGGCCGGATTCGGCCGCGATCAATGGCGCATGGAAGAAAGCGCCTGCCGTGCCATAACCGATGAGTCCGGTGCCGATCCGTGCCATGGGGATTCTCCTTCGGGAAATAAGATCAAAAGTGTAGCGCCGGTGGGCAAACCTGCCTTTGGCGCGCCGGTGGTATTCTGGATGATTGCCCTGTACAGACGAAAACCCCCGTGGCCCTTAAATCCATCGTGTTCAAGGCCGACCTTCAGGTCAGCGACATGGACCGCAACTACTACCAGTCCCATGCCCTGACGATTGCCCAGCATCCATCGGAGACCGACGAGCGGATGATGGTGCGGTTGCTGGCCTTTGCTTTGCACGCGGACGATGCGCTGGTGTTCGGCAAGGGCTTGAGTTCCGATGACGAACCGGACCTCTGGCGCAAGGAACTCACCGGCGAGATCGACCTCTGGATCGAGGTGGGCCAGCCTGACGAACAACGCATCCGCCGTGCCTGTGGGCGCGCCAAACGCGTGGTGGTGTATTCCTATGGCGGCCGTGGCGCTGAGGTCTGGTGGAAGAAGACCGCATCGGGTATCGGCCGGGCGAAGAATGTCACCGTGATCGACATCGCGCCTGCCACCACGGCTGCGCTCGCAGCGCTAACCCAGCGCACGATGCAACTGCAGTTGTTCGTGCAGGATGGGATCGTCCAATTGATGGGCTCCGAAGCCATCGTGCCGGTGGAGTTGACGGTGCTTGCCGGCTCCATGGAAGAGGCGCGCGCCCAGGCATGAGTCCCGCTAGGATGGGCGCCTTCAGACTCCTCACGCGAAGGAATTCCAGGTGACCTTTCGACTTCGTCTTGCCTTGATCGTGCTTGCCCTTGGCCTGGGCGTTGCCGCAGGCGCTTATGCACTGGCGCCCACCACGGCCCACCGCAGCTTCACCGTGACCTTGCCAACCAGCGCCACCGCGCCCGTATCCGGTCGGTTACTGGTATTCGTTACCGATGCCAAGACCGCACGCGCAGCGGCCAAGGGTGGCGAGGTGGCAAGCGTCGACACCAACCCGTTTTCGCCCAAGGACGCCACCGTCATCGCGCGCGATGTCGGCCGTTTGGAACCGGGCCAGGCCATCGTCGTGGACGGCGATACCGAAGCTTTCCCGCAAGGGCTCTCGCAGCTGCCGGCGGGCGACTACCTGGCCCAGGCCGTGCTCGATACCGACCACAGCTACGACTACAACGGCCGGGGGGCAGGCGACTTGCTCAGCAAGGTGGTGCCGGTAACCTTGGGTAATGCCGCCGTCCCGGCGCTGGTGCTGGACGCGGTGCAACCCGGGCGCGACCCATGGACGGCCTCGGCCAAGGCGCCGCCGGGCATGCAGGACATGCTCACCGCTGCGCGCCCGCACGCTACCGCGATCGATTTCCAAAGCCCGGCGCTCACCGGGTTTTGGGGCCGGCCGACCCTGATGAAGGGCTGGGTGCTCACGCCGCCCGATTACGATGCGAAGTCGTCCAAGACCTGGCCGGTGGTGTATTACACGCACGGTTTCGGCGCCACGGCCGCGACTCTCACCGCGCCGCTGGCGACCGTGTGGCAAGCCATGCAGAAGGGCCAGATGCCGCCGATGATCTGGGTCTTCCTGGACGAATCCAGCCCCACCGGTACGCACGAATTCGCAGATTCGGTGAATAACGGCCCGTGGGGCCAGGCGCTCACCGCCGAGCTCATCCCGTACCTGGAGAAGAGCTACCGCATGGATGCTCGTGTGAACGGGCGCTTTCTCAACGGCCATTCGTCCGGCGGCTGGGCCACGTTGTGGCTGCAGGTGCGCTACCCGAAGATTTTCGGCGGCACCTGGTCGACCTCGCCGGACCCTTCCGATTTCCATGACTTCACCGGCGTCGATCTTTATGCGCCCAACGCCAACATGTATCGCAAGGCCGATGGCACGGCCACGCCGCTGGTGCGCGACAAGGGCCAGGTGATCGCCACTTTCGAGACATTCGCCAAGCTCGAACAGACGATCAACGCCTATGGCGGCCAGCTGGCCTCCTTCGACTGGGTGTTCTCACCGCGCGGCGCCGACGGCCGCCCCGTGCCGATGTTCGACCGTGCCACCGGCAACGTGGATCCTGCGGTGGTGGCGTACTGGCGCGATCACTTCGACATCGCCTATCGCCTGAAGCGCGACTGGCCGACGCTGAAGAGCGACCTCGACGGCAAGATCCACGTCTATGTCGGTACCGCCGATACGTTCTACCTCGACGGCGCCGCGCACCGCTTGAAGGACACACTCGACGCCCTGCACGCGACCTCGAGCGTCCAGTTCATCGAGGGCCGCACGCATTTCGACCTTTACGTCGAAGGTGACGATCGCCAGGCGCTGTTGAAGAAGATCGCCTGGCAGATGTACGCCGTGGCGCGGCCTAACGCGGCACCCGAAAACCACCCATGACGCCGCGGGGGCTCAGGGTAAGCTGCCAGAGCTGGTCGCGCCGGCTGCGGAAGATCGCCGCCGAGCACGACAGGTAGAACAACCACATCCTGCGGAAGCGCTCATCGTAGCGGCCGTGTAACGCAGGCCAGGCGGCGTCGAAGTTGGCCCGCCAGGCCTGCAGGGTGAGGTCGTAGTCGGCACCGAAGTTGTGCCAGTCCTCCACCACGAACAATCCCTCCAGCGCGTGCGCCACCTGCGATGCATTGGGAATGAGTGAATTGGGGAAGATGTAACGGTCGATCCACGGGTCCGGACGCGTCACGGTGGCATGCGATCCGATGCTATGCAGCAGCACCAGGCCATCGTCGATAACGCAACGCCGCGCCATTTCGAACCAGGCGCGATGGTTCTTCGCGCCGACGTGTTCGAACATGCCCACCGAAAGGACGGCATCGAAGCGCTCATCGACTTCACGGTAGTCCTGCAGGCGGATCTCGATCGGAAGGCCGGCGCATAGTTCGCGGGAGTAAGCCGCCTGCTCGGCGGACACGGTGATGCCCACGCCTGCCACGCCGTAGCGTTCGGCTGCGAATTTCAACGCCTCGCCCCAGCCGCAGCCCACGTCCAGCACGCGCTGGCCGGGCTTGAGGTTAAGCTTTCGACAGATGAGGTCCAGCTTGTCTTCCTGGGCCTGGTCCAGGTCCTGGGCCCGCGCCCAGTAACCGCACGAATACACCAGGCGCTTGCCGAGCATGGCGGCGAACAGATCGTTGCCCAGGTCGTAGTGGCGCCTGCCCACCTCCCAGGCGTGGGCACCGCGCTGCACGTTGATCAGGCGCGCCTTCAGGTGGGCGAGCAGGGTATCGATGGTGGTAAGCGCGTCGTCGAGGTTCGCGCGCAGCACCCGGGTGAAGAAGCCGGCAAGGTCGGCGGCATCCCACCAGCCGTCCATGTAGCTTTCGCCCAGGCCCAGGGTGCCGTGGGCGAACACCCGTGCATAGAAGCCTTCATGGTGGACGCGAAGGTCCGTCGGGTCGGGGCCGTCGATGGCTACCCCGGCCTGGGCAAGCAGGTCGCGGGCGCGTTGCTTGAGCGAGTCGGAATTCACGCCAAAACCCCCCAGGTCAGGACGCCACGACCCATTGTGGCGCCACGAAGGGACTACGCGCTACGGGTAAGCATCCGCACCAGTGCAAGCCCGGCAATCACGGCGGCAATGGACCCGGCCAGGTGCAGCATGATGTGGGCGGCGAGCCAGCCGTACTGGCCCTTCAGGAGCAGCGTGGCGGACTCGCCGGCGAAAGTGGAGAAGGTGGTGAGCCCCCCCAGGAACCCGGTGGCGATGAGCAGGCGCAGCTCCGGCGACAGGGTGGGGTAGTGCTCGATCACGCCCAGCGTGCAGCCCATCAGCAGTCCGCCGACCAGGTTGGCTGCCAGCGTGCCCATCGGCAGGTTCGGCACCGCCGCGTTGAAGGCCACGGCCAGGCCCCAGCGCAACCAGCAACCGAGCATGCCGCCAACACCGACGGCCAGAAATGCGTTCAAACCCATGTCTTCCAGCCTGCGCATCTGAAGGATGCCCGTCACTATACTTGCCGCCTGATGACTTCGTCCGCCCATACCCTCCGGCGCAACCTGCCGTGGTTGCTGGCTGGCCTGTCGATGATCGGCCCGTTTTCGATCGACGCGATTTTCCCGGGCTTCCCTGAGATCGGCCACGCCTTTGGCGTGGGCGACGTCGCACTGCAGCAGACTATCAGCGTCTACCTGTTCGCCTATGCTGCGATGAACCTTTTCCACGGTGCCATCTCCGATGCTTTCGGGCGCAAGCCCGTCATCGTGATCGGCATGGGGATGTACGCCGTGGCCTCGGCGGGTGCGGCCATGGCCACGTCCTTCACGGGCCTGCTCGCCTTCCGGATACTCCAGGGCCTGTTCGCCGGCGCCGGCATCGTGGTCGGCCGCGCCGTGGTGCGCGACACGCTGCATGGGGAAGATGCGCAGAAGATGATGTCGAAGGTGATGATGATCTTCGGCATCGCCCCCGCGGTGGCGCCCATGATCGGTGCGTGGCTGCTGGGGATCGATGGCTGGCGCGGCATTTTCTGGGCGCTCACGGGTTTTGCCGTGGTGCTCACCGTGGCCCTGTGGCATTTCCTGGACGAAACACATCCGCATGAGGCCCGCACCAGTTTCCGCCCCCGGCCCCTGTTGACCTCGTACGCGAACATCGCCAGGGATCGGCCGTTCTGGCCGTTGATGATCGCGGCGTCGATCAATTTCTCGGGGCTGTTCCTGTACATCGCCTCGGCGCCGCGTCTGATCCGCGAACTGCTGGGGCTTTCCGCGCAGGGCTTTCCGTGGTTGTTCATTCCCGTGGTGAGCGGCATGGTGGCCGGTGCCTTTGCCTCCGGTCGCCTGGCTGGGCGCGTGGCGCCTACGCGCACGGTCAATATCGGTTACGTACTGATGCTGGGCAGCTGCGCGATCAACATCGTGCTGGCGCTCACCTTGCCGCATCCGATGGTGCCGTGGTCAACGCTACCGCTACTGCTCTACGGCGCCGGCGTGCAGATGGCTTTTCCCTCGCTCACCCTGATGCTGCTGGACCGTTTCCCTCGCCAGCGCGGCGGAGCGTCTTCAGTGCAGGCGTTCGCCAGCCTGCTGTTCACTGCCGTCGTGGCCGGCGTGCTGTCGCCGTTGCTATCGGTGGATATGCTGGGACTTGCGCTGGGCGCCACCGCCTTGTGCGGCATCGGGCTGCTGTCGTGGTGGTGGTATCTGCGGTTGACCAGGCCAGCACTCGTCAGCTAGCCGGCGATATAGCCTGCCTTGATGACGTACGCCCGGGCTTCCGCGGCATCGCTTTCAAACCAGGCCCGGGTTGTTCCAAGCCGGAACGTGTAGCCCCACGTATCCATATCCTGCATCAGGCGTTCTGCGCCCACGCCGGGCAAGTCATCGGCCAGCACAATCTGCAAATAGCAGGTCGCGTCTTCCTCTTCGATCGAATCGGTGGCGTCGGTGTGCACGGTGGCCCGGCGCTCGGCGGGCATCACCAGCAAGTGGCTGGCCTCATGCAGCAGTGAGTGCACGGGGGTGTCGGACCGGGCGTAGACGGTAAGGCCGATAAGCCCGGCTTCTTCATCGCCCCAGTAGCTGCCGGGAATAGCGTGGCCCTCGGCGACCTCGACAAGTTCCAGTCCGTGCCGGCTCAACAGTTCGCGCGATGCGGCAAAGCCGACATCGCGCATGCGCAATACATCCATGGGCGCCTAGCCGGGTTTGTGCTCGGGCAGGGCGACGGAAAGCTCCAGTACTTCATGGCCGCTGTCGCGGTCCAGGCTGATGTTTACCGCGTCCACGTCGACATTGACGTATTTGCGGATCACTTCGAGCAGTTCGTTGCGGAGCAGGGGAAGGTAGTCCGGGGCGCCGCGCGTGCTGCGTTCCTGCGCCACGATGATGCGCAGGCGCTCCTTGGCGACACCTGCGGTGGCTTCCGGCTTGCGCTTGAGGAAATCGAGGATACCCATGCCTTAACCCCCGAAGACGCGCTTGAGGAAGCCCTTCTTCTGCACCTCGATGAAGCGCAGCGGACGTTCCTGGCCCAGCAGTCGGGAAACAACGTCGGTATAGGCTTGCCCGGCGAAGGAATTTTCATCGAGGATCACCGGCACGCCGGCATTCGACGCGGCCAGCACGTTCTCCGATTCGGGGATCACGCCCACCACCTTGATGCCGAGAATTTCCTCAACGTCCTTCACCGAGAGCATTTCGCCCGCTTCCACCCGCGTGGGGTTGTAGCGGGTGAGCAGCAGGTGCTGGGTGATCGGACCTTCGCCACGCTCGGCGCGGCGCGTCTTGCTGGCAAGCAAGCCCAGGATGCGATCGGAGTCGCGCACGGAGGACACCTCCGGATTCACCACCACAACGGCGTGGTCGGCGAAGTACATGGCAAGGTGCGCGCCCTTCTCGATGCCGGCGGGGGAGTCGCATACGACGTACTCGAAGCCTTCGGTACCCAGGCCATCAAGTACTTTCTCGACGCCTTCCTGGGTGAGGGCGTCCTTGTCGCGGGTTTGCGAGGCGGCCAGCACGTAGAGGCTGTCGTAGCGCTTGTCCTTGATCAGTGCCTGCTTGAGCGAGGCTTCGCCCTGCACGACATTGATGAAGTCGTACACCACGCGCCGCTCGCAGCCCATGATGAGATCGAGGTTGCGCAGGCCGACGTCGAAGTCGATCACCGCTACTTTCTTGCCAGCCTGGGCCAACCCTACGGCAAGCGAGGCACTGCTCGTGGTCTTGCCCACGCCGCCCTTGCCCGACGTAACGACGATGATCTCAGCCAATGTTGGTCTCCACTTGCTTGTTCTTGTTGTGATGGTGCGTCGGTGGCGATCGCAGGTCCGGCCCTAGAGCCGGGCGATCAACAGCTTTTCGCCTTCCAGCCAGCATTGCACGGCTTGGCCTTCCAGGTCGGCGGGAATTTGTTCGAAAACGCGGTAATGGCCAGCGATGGCCACGAGTTCGGCGTGGAAATCCGTGCAATAGATGCGCGCACTGGTGTCGCCCTGCGCGCCAGCCATGGCCCGGCCCCGCAGGCTACCGTAAACGTGGATGGAGCCGTCGGCAATGACTTCGGCGCCATTGGCCACCGCGGCATTCACCACAAGGTCACGATCGCGTGCATACACCTGCTGCCCCGAGCGCACGGCGCCTGCGGCGTGGCGCATCGCCGTGTGGGCGGCGGCGGACTCTTCGTGGATGGGTTCGCGCGCGGGAGCCGTCGATACGGCGGGAACCGGCGCGGCGGCGGCCGGCATGGGCTGGGCCTCGCCGCCGACGGGCTCGTAGGCTGCGCGGAACTTGGCGATCAGCGGCAGGCCCATGCGCGTGGCCAGTTCTTCGGTGGCGGCGGTGCCGTAGGCGAGGCCCACCGGCAGCATGCCGGCGCTACGGATGGCCTCGAGCAGGGCATCGACCGTGCCGTCGTCGGGCAGGGCGGACAGGTGGCTTAAGTCCAGCACCACGGCGGCGCGGGAGAACATCTGCGGCGCGGCGCGGACGCGACGCTCGAGTTCGTCGCAGAGCGCCGCGGCATCGGCGCGGCGTACGCGCACGCAGGCCATGCCGACCTGGCCGAAACGCAGGTCGCAGGCGGCTTCCAGGGTATCCACGCGGGCATTCATCTTCAGTGCTTGTCTCCGGCCGCCAACGCTTGCGGCGCGGCCATGTCGCAGGGACGGCTGCGCTCGTGCAGCCAGGGTGTGTCCGGCAGGCCATCACCTTCCAGGTAATGCTCGCGGACAAAGGAAAAACTGGGTAGTTCGCGGGCCAGCAGGCTCACCTTGGGGCCCGTGGCGCCCATGGTCTGCTGGCCCACTTCCTGGAAGCCCAAGGTGCCATGGAACAGCACGGCCATGTCGTCGCGTGGTTCCAGGAACACTTCGCAGGTGAGTATAGGTACGCGGACCTCGGCGTAGCTGCCCACGTCGCAGTAGAAGATGCGGCCCAGGCCATGGCCCTGCCAGGCGGCGCCGATGACGATGCGGTCGATGTAGACGAAACTCTCGTAATGGGCCTGGAACCAGCGGTAATTGGGGCTGTCGTAGGCCGCATCGGCGCGGAAGGCGATCAGGAAGCCGGCGATCACGCTGTTCATTTCCGCCACGCGAAAGTAATGGGCCTGGTCGAAAAGAACCCGGAGACGGGCCGGATCCGTGGCGAGGATGCCCGCGCCAGCGGTGTTGTTGAGCGCCAGCACGGCGTCAAGGTCGCGCTCTTCCACGTCGCGGATGGCTAGGGCCATTCGGTGCTCCGCCCAGTTGTTTCGACTAAAGACCGCGTTCGGGCCCCGGTAAGCCGGCATTATGGCATTTAAGGCATGACCTTAGCCATGTTCCGGGGGGCGGGGCTCGCCCTATGATGCGCCTATGCCCTGGCCTTATTTCAACCACACCCGGCTGCTGCGATATGCGGCGTTCTTCGTCTATATCTGCGTCGGAATGCCGCTTTCCACGCCGCTGACAGCCCAGCGCCTGCACCAGTTGGGTCGCCCGGAGTTGTCGCTCACCCTGTGGACGGTGTGCTACGTGCTGTTTGGCATCACCTACTGGCTGATGACGCGCGACCTGGATGCAAGGGTCAGTTCCTGGGCCAAGGTGGCGGGGCTGCTGATGCTTACCTTCATGGCCATGGCCATCGGCTGGTTCAGCCAGTCGGGCCTGCACGCGTTGCTGCTGGTGATCATCGCTGCGACCTTGCCCTGGCTGGTCCCGCTGCCGCTGGGGCTGGTATGGATGGTGATGGCGCATCTGGCGCTTATTCCCGTTATCAGGAATACGCCCGGCTTCACCTGGCTGGTGGCGTTGATGCAGTCATGCATGTATTTCAGCTTCTCGGCGCTGACGTTCGTCACTTCCACCGTGGCCAGCCAGCAGGCCGGCGAACGCGAGGAACAGCGCCGGCTCAACTCCGAGCTGCGGGCCACGCGGGCGCTCCTGGCCGAGTCCAGCCGCATCGCCGAGCGCATGCGCATCGCCCGCGACCTGCACGACCTGGTCGGCCACCACCTCACCGCGCTCACCCTCAACCTGGAAGTGGCCAGCCACCTCACCAACGAGGCGGCGGGCGCCCACGTGCGAAAGGCGCAGTCCACCGCCAAACACCTGCTGGCCGACGTCCGTGACGTGGTCTCGGAGCTTCGCCAGGACGACGCCATCGACCTCACCCAGGCGCTGCGCAGCCTCATCGAAGGCGTGCCGGGCCTGAACGTGCACCTGTCCACGCCGCCGCGATTCGAAATTGAAGATCCGCGCCGCGCGCAGATGCTGCTGCGCTGCCTGCAGGAGATCGTCACCAATACCGTGCGCCATTCGGGCGCCCGCAACCTTTGGCTGGCCTTCGAACACCCCGATCCCAGCTCGCTGCAGCTGGTGGCCCGCGACGACGGCCGCGGCGCCGCGCATTACCGGCCCGGCAACGGCATGAACGGCATGCGCGAGCGCCTGGCCGAATTCGGCGGTACCGTCAACGTCGACACTTCCGTGCCCGGCGGCTTCAGCCTTCGCGTCACCTTGCCCCTGGGCGAGGAACCCTCCCTGGCGCATTCGCCGGCCCGCGGGCCCGGTGCGTGGCCGGTGGAGGCGTAACCTCCTTGACTATCCGATACTTCACCCATTGGCCCATCGCAGGGGATAACCCATGATTTCCGTCTGTCTCGTCGACGACCAGAACCTGGTCCGCCAAGGCGTCCGCTCGCTTCTGGACCTGGCCGACGACATCCGCGTGGTCGCCGAATGTGCCGATGGGGCGCAGGCGGTGCAGATGATTCCCCAGGTCAAGCCCGACGTGGTGCTGCTTGACCTGCGCATGCCCACCATGAGCGGCCTGGAAGTGCTCCAGGCCCTGTCGGCGCGCAATGAGCTTCCCCCGACCATCATCCTGACGACCTTCGACGACGACCAGCTCGTGTTGCAGGGCCTGAAGGCCGGCGCCCGTGGCTATTTGCTCAAGGACGTCTCGCTGGAGCAACTGGTGGAGGCCGTGCGCACGGTGTCCGCCGGCGGCTCGCTGGTAGCGCCGATGGTGACCCAGCGCCTGCTGGCCGGGGTGGGGCGGATCCAGAACCAGTTTTCCTCGCTGGAGCAGCCCGATCCGCTCACCGAGCGCGAGACGGAAATCCTCCGGCTTCTGTCCGGGGGTTACAGCAACAAGGAAATTGCCAATTCCCTCCGGGTGGCCGAAGGCACCGTGAAGAACCACGTTTCCAACATCCTCTCCAAGCTTGGCGTACGCGACCGTACGCGCGCGGTGCTCAAGGCGTTGGAGCTGGGTATCGTCTAGGAGGCGCGCCGCGCCTCGATATGGCCTTCCGGAAGGCCGTCGGAAGCTGATGGCGTTCGCGCGCCCAAGCAGCTACCATCGTCCACTTTGGCGCCGGCGAAAGCCCCGCCACGGGCTTTTCCGAGGGTGGGGATCCCGTGCCGGCGACCAGCATCCCCAGGCGGCGGCCCGACCAAGTTGAGACGTTCGGAGAATCGTGGAATGACGCGTCTGTTAGAATTTCTTGCCGCCCTGGTGATCGTTGCCATCCTCGGCGTCGTCGCCGGTGTGGCCATGCCTTCGCAGGGCCATGTGGATCGTACGGTGAAGGTCAACAAGGACGTTCGCCAGCTCTACGACGTTTTTGCCAATTTCCGCCGGTTTCCCGAGTACTCCATGCTCGGGCAGCTCGACCGCGGCCTGAAGTACCAGCTCTCCGGCCCGGCCTATGGCCAGGGTGCCAAGATCTCCTGGACCTCCGACGACAAGTCCGTCGGTAACGGCAGCCTGGAAGTCGCATCGCTTACTCCCGCCTTTACCCAGGTCGGTGACGAGGGCAAGGCCACCATCGTGTGGAACCTCGACAACGACTGGAGCGGTACCGACAAGAAATTCACCATCGACCTGCAGCGCACCGGTCGCGAAGGCAAGCTGACGAACGTCACGATGGCCTACGACGTGAGTTACGGCTGGAACCTGCTCAACCGCTATTCCAACCTGTACATCCACGGCCAGCCGGATAACTTCATCCAGTTTGGCCTGGGCAACATGCAGAACATGGTGGCCTCGATCCCGCAGGGCGACTACAGCAAGCTGTATCCGGAAATCGTCGATACGCAGCCCACGCCGGTGCTCTTCATCTCCGGTCAGGCGCCGCGCAACCTCACCGAGCTCGACACCGCGCTCGATGACGGAGTCAAGCAGCTGCAGGCCGCGGCCAAGAAGCTGAACGTGCAGGTCACCGGCCCGCGCATCACCTTCACCACCAACTACGGCGACCAGAACTACCAGTTCGACGTGGCCCTGCCGATCAGCAGCACCACCTTGAACCTGAACGGCCAGAGCGTCGAGCTCACCGCCGCCAGCCGGCCGAAGCTTGATCCGGCGGCTGCCGCCACCAGTGGTTCGGCCGCTCCCGCCGCCGGCGACAACACGCCGGGCAGCAAGGACAAGTTCAACAACGTGATCGTCGACGACAAGGTTCGCGCGGTACTTGCCTTCGGTGGCAAGGCGCTGAAGGCCGAGTGGAACGGCAATCCCGCCGGCGTGCCGGTGGTACGCATCCAGGAGCAGCAGTTCGCGCAGACCCACGGCTACAAGTACGACGACTTCACCAACCGCATCTACGACATCCAGGTCAAGGCACCGACCACCGATGCCCACGGCACGGTGGCGGGCTACGACGAGCAGAAGTTCGAGGTTTACCTGCCGCTCTCGGGCGACGTTCCGGAAAAGACCCCGGAACAGGAAGCGGGCATGAAGAACCCGGGCCTGCAGGACAACCCGGCTTCGTCCGGCACGGCTGGCGCCCCGGCGTCCTCCGGCACCGCGGGCGAGCCCGCAGCCTCGGGCACCGCACCGACGCAGCAGTAAGCGTCAAGCGCGTGCTGCGAAAAAAGGCTCCTTACGGGAGCCTTTTTTTTGCCCGGATGAACTTGCCGGTGCCTGTGTGTTCTTAAGACAGTTACCCGCAGTGTTACATTCGCTCAAACCAGGGGCCAGACGCGTCGCATGATCGAAACCGACCAGCTCACCCGTTGCTACGGCAGCCTCACCGCCGTCGACGCGTTGACCTTGCGGGCGGAGCCTGGCCAGGTGCTGGGCCTGTTGGGCCCCAATGGCGCCGGCAAGTCCACCGCCATGCGTATGATCGCAGGCTTCCTGACGCCCACCTCGGGTACCGCCCGCGTGTGCGGTTTCGACGTGCGCACGCAACCGCGCGAGGCACGCAAGGCGCTGGGGTATTTGCCCGAAGGGGCGCCCAGCTATGGCGAGATGACGGTGCGTGAATTCCTCACCTTCGTCGCCCGCGTACGCGGCATGACGGCGGATGTCATTTTCCGCCGTTTCGACGTGGTGGTGGCCCGCCTGCAACTGGAAGAAGTACTGGACGCCACCATCGCCACGCTTTCGAAGGGGTTGCGCCGCCGCGTCGGATTGGCCCAGGCCATCCTGCACGACCCCCCGGTGCTGATGCTCGATGAGCCGACAGACGGACTGGATCCGAACCAGAAACATGCCGTGCGCGCGCTCATCGACGCCATGGCCCGCGAGCGTACGATCCTGATTTCCACCCACCTGCTGGAAGAAGTGCACGCGTTGTGCAATCGCGTGGCGATCATCGCCAACGGACGGTTGCTGGCCGATGCCACGCCGGCGGAACTTGAGGCCCGTTCGCGGTACCACGGCGCGGTGTCGTTCAGCGCGCCCGGCAGTGGCGTGTCGCAGGAGATGCTCGGCCGCTTGCCGGATGTCGCGTCGGTGGAAGTAGATCCCCTCGATGGCCGCGTTACTGTCTTCCCGCGCGAAGGCAAGGCAATCATGGAAGAAGTGCAGCAGCTGCTGCGCACGCAGAACCTTGCCGTGACCGAAATCCAGCTTGAACGTGGACGCCTGGACGAAGTGTTTAGGCAGATCACCTCCGGTGCGAGGGCCGCATGAGCGCCATCACTGCCGTCGCCCGCCGCGAGCTGGGCAGTTACTTCTCCACTCCGCTGGCCTATGTGTTCCTGGTGATCTTCCTGGTGCTGGCGGGATTGCTCACGTTCTACGCCGGCGATTTCTACGATCGCAACCTGGCGGACCTGCAGCCTTTCTTCGCCATGCATCCGTGGCTGTACCTGGTGCTGGTACCGGCGGTGGCCATGCCGCTGTGGGCCGAGGAATCGCGCAGCGGCACCATCGAGCTGCTACTGACCATGCCGCTATCCACCACGCAGGCGATGCTGGGCAAGTTCCTTGCGGCCTGGGTTTTCGTCGCCATCGCGCTGGTGCTGACCTTCCCGATCTGGATCACGGTCAATTACCTGGGCGTTCCGGACAACGGCGTGATCCTGGCAAGCTACCTTGGCAGCTGGCTGATGGCTGGTGCCTTCCTGGCCATCGGCATCTGCATGTCGGCGGCCACGTCCAGCCAGATCATCGCCTTCCTGCTTACCGCCAGCGTCTGCTTCCTGTTGCTGTTGGCCGGGCAGTCCCAGGTGCTTGATTTCTTCCAGGACGCGGTATCGCCACGGTTGCTCGGCGCACTGTCCTACCTGTCGATCACTCGGCATTCGGAGGCGATCGCGCGCGGCGTGCTGGATTTCCGCGATGTCATCTATTTCGTGGCCACGATCCTGGCATGGCTGACGGCTGGCGTGATCCTGCTCGATTATCGGCGGGCGCGATGAAGCCGGTGCACCTGATCGCCAATCGGCGCCTGCGGATCGGCTTGGGCCTGTTGGCCCTGGCCGCGCTGTTCGTCCTGGTGGTACTGGGCAGTGCAAGGACCATGCGCACGGCGCGGATGGACCTCACTGCCGATCACCTTTACACGCTCACGCCGGGCACGCTCAACATCATCGACAGCGTGGAGCAACCGATCCAGCTCACGGTGTATTTCTCCGACCACGCCACGCGCAACCTGCCGCAGATCCGGAGCTACGAGCAGCGCGTGCGCGAAATGCTGCGCGAGGTTACCGCGCGCAGCCACGGGCGCATCCGCCTGCGGGTGATCGATCCGGTGCCCTATTCCGACGACGAGGACGCCGCCGAAGGCGCCGGCCTGAACGCCATGAGCGGCGGCAGCAATGGCGAGCGCGTGTTCTTCGGCCTGGTGGGCCGGCGCGTGGCCGACACGGCAGTGAACGACACGCTGTCCCTGCCATATTTCGATCCGGCCCGCGAGGCTTTCCTCGAATACGACGTGGCCAAGCTCGTGTATGAACTCAGCGGGCGCACGCGCCCGGTGATCGGCGTGGTGTCGAGCCTGCCGGTCAACGGCAATCCGCTGATCGGCGAAGAGCCCTGGACGGTGGTGCGGCAGATGCGCCAGCTGTTCGATGTGCGGATGATCGACGCAAGCAGCCTGAAGGCGATCGACCCGGCGATCAAGGTGATGATCCTGGTCCATCCCAAGCACCTGGGCGACGAAGCGCTCTATGCGTTGGACCAATACGTGCTCCGTGGCGGCCGCTTGCTGGTGTTCGTCGATCCCCTGGCCGAGATGGACAATGCGCCCTTCGTCGACGCCAACGGCGTGGCCGACGACCACCAGTCGTCGTTGCCGCGGCTGTTCGCCGCCTGGGGCATCGACTACAACGCCGACCAGGTGGTGCTGGACCGAGGCCAGTCATTGCCGATCGAACTGGGCGGCCTGAGCGTCAACCATCCGGCGATGATGTGGCTGGGTGCGCAGAACTTAAGCCACGACGACGTGGTCACCGCCAGCCTGCAGCGGGTGAATGTGTCCACTGCCGGGCACTTCGAGCTTGCCCGGGATAGCGACAGCACCCTGCTCCCGCTGATCCAGAGCTCCAGCGAAGCGATGCTGGCACCGGTCACGCGGGTGCGCGACGCCGGCGGCGATCCGTCGACGCTGCTCACCAACTACACCCCGGGCGACGAACACTACGTGCTGGCAGCGCGCGTGCGCGGCACGTTCCGCACCGCCTTCCCCGAACGGCACGAGCAAGGCCACCTGGATCACGCCGCGGCCCCCAACGAGGTGCTGGTGGTGGCCGACACGGATCTGCTTTCCGATCGCCTGTGGCTGGTGACGCAGAACGTGCTGGGGCCGCAGGTGGTGCAGGCCTTCGCCAATAACGGCGATTTTGTCTCCAACCTGGTGGACAACCTGAGCGGTTCGTCGGCGCTGCTGTCGATTCGTGGACGAGCCGGTTCCCAGCGGCCGTTCACGCGGGTGGAGGGATTGCGCGCGGAGGCCGACCAGAAATACCTGACCAAGAAACGGGAGCTGGAGCGCGAACTGTTCGAGACCCAGCGCCGGGTAGCCGAACTGCAGCCGGGCAAGGGCGGTACCGCCAGCGCCGAGCAGAAGCACGAACTTGAGAAATTCCTGCAACGGAAACTTGCCATCAGCAAGGAACTGCGCGACGTGCAGCACCAGCTCAATGCCGAGATCGATGCACTGGGCCTGCGCGTGAAGTTCGTCAACATCGTGCTGGTGCCGGCCCTGGTGGCGCTGGCAGGTTTGCTCTACGGCTGGCGCCGGGGGCGCCGTACCCGCCGCCGGAACTAGGGCAATCGGTCGCATCGCGGCGGTCCGGGCTGCCGCAGGCGCTATCCTTGGGCAGCCGCATGCGGCACCTTAGGTCCGCCAGGAGACACCCGACGTGATGAAGTGGATCGATCCCTGGGAATTTTCCTGGACGTTCCTCGTGCTGTTCATCGGCACCGCGGTGCTTTACCTGCGCGGTACCCGCCATCGCCGTCCGTCTGCCTCGCGCCAGGTGTCGTTCTGGACGGGCATGGCGATGTTCTACTTCGCGATGCATACCTACTTCGACTACTACGCCGGGCATGAGTTCTTCATGCATCGGATCCAGCAGGTATTGCTGCACCACCTGGCGCCCTTGCTGGTGATTGCAAGTTATCCGGGCACGGTGCTGCGCGAGGGCTTGCCCGTGCGTGCGAGGGTCGTACTGCGGCGGGTGCAGGCGTCGTTGCCCTTCCGGGCGGTATACGCGCTGCTGCTCAATCCCACCTTCGTCACGCTGTCCTTCGTGGCGCTGATCCTGGTCTGGCTGATCCCGTCGATGCAGACGCTGGCCATGCTCGACTGGCGCATCTACCGCGCGATGAACTGGTCGATGGTGTTCAGCGGCCTGGCGTATTGGTGGCTGGTGCTCGATCACCGCCCGCATCCGCCTGGACGCATGACGGCCGGTATCCGCGTGCTGTCGCCGGCGTTGACCATGACACCGCAGATCGTCGCCGGCGCCATCGTCACCTTTTCCCGGACCGACCTCTACCCGATCTTCGAGATCTGCGGGCGGGCGTTCTCGATGAATGTGCTCACTGGCCAGCTGATCGGCGGCGTGATCATGTGGGTGCCCGCGGCCATCATCGAATCGATCGGCGGCTTGCTGGCACTGCGGCAATGGCTGCGATTGTCGCGCTCCGGACGCCTGCCACGGCGTGCCGTGGTGGCGCGGGTGGTGCGCAGGGCGCCCAACGCGGGGTAGCGCGCGTCGAACGCGTTACAGGGCGTTGGCGGGCCGTGCCTGGAAGGTGACGTCCTTGTGGCTTCCGTCCGAGAAACTCAGCGTAATGACCACGTTGTCGCCCGGCACCACGGCAGGCTTGGCCTGCATCAGCATCACGTGATACGCGCCGGGTGAAAGTTTGGCGCTGCCATGGGCGGGAATCTCCATCTTGTCGACCGCCTCCATGCGACCCATGCCGCCCTCGGTGCTGCTGCGGTGGAGCATCGCCTGGCCGTAGCGGGTGCTTGATGCGCCGGTCAGTGCCACGGCGTGGTCGCTTGCGTTGGTGAAATCGGCAAAGGCGCCGGCGGGCAGGTTTCCCGGCAGCACGCGGATCCAGGCGTTGCTTGCGGTGACGGTGTCAGCGTCGCCGGCGATGGCGGAGCCTGCGATCAGCAGCCAGAGCGTGGCTGCCACGGCGGCAAGCAGGGAAGGGCGGGGCATCATGCCTTGGCTCCAAGGTCGATCAACAGGGAAAGGTCGTGCACCATGTCATCCTGCGAGGCGGAAGGCGTGGCAAGCACGCGTGCCTTGCCATCGCGGTCGAAAAGGTAGATGGCCGAACTGTGGCTGACGTCGTAGCTGCCGTCGCCCTTGTCCGGTTCGCGTGTGTAGGCCGATCGTAGTTGCTTGGCCAGCGCCTCGATGTCCTTGTCCGGCCCCACCAGGCCCACGGCGCGCTTGTCGAACGCATTGACGTACGCGTGCATGGTTTGTGGCGTATCGCGGGCCGGATCGACGCTGACGAACAGGATGCGCGCATCGTCGGCTTTTGCTCCCAGCCGCTGCATGACCACGTGCAGTTGGGCCAGGGTGAGCGGACAGACATCGGGACAGTGCGTGTAGCCGAAATACACCAGCAGCACCTTGCCCCGGTAGTCGGCAGCGGTGACGGGCTTGCCGTTGTCGTCGGTGAGCTTGAACGCAAGGTCGGGCAGGTGGCCGCTGACGTCTGTCAGCCGCCACGAAGGTTGTGCGTCACGGTGGCAGCCCGCCAGCAGGGCGAGGGTGATTCCGAAGGCCAGCACCCAGGCCCGTGGCAACTTCATGCGAAACTCCGCCCTTGAGATCGGAATGAAGGATACGCCATGGCATCCCGGCCATGGCCAAGGAATCTGCCCCCATGCGACAACCTGTCCCTACTTCACTGGCTGTCCTGGTAGCCGTGGCCGGCGCCAGTGGCGTCATCTGCGGCGCCTTCGGCGCGCATGCGTTGCGCGGCGTGCTGGACGAGCATGCCCTGGACATCTGGCGCACGGGTGTGGATTACCACTTATGGCACGCGCTGGCACTGGGCGTGGCCGTGGCGGGCGGAGAAGGGCGTTGGCGTGCCGCGGCTGCCTGGCTCTTCTTCGCAGGCGTGGTGCTGTTCAGCGGCAGCCTGTACGCGCTGGCGCTTGGGGCGCCGCGGCTCGTTGGCGTGGTAACGCCCTTCGGCGGCCTGGCCTTCATCGCCGGCTGGATCGCGCTGGCGGTATCGATGAAAGCCAGGGCCAGCCAAGCGTAAGCCTTAAGTGTCGGCCGGCTCGTCGGGGGTTTTCATCCTGCCGCTCTTGCGCAAGGCCTCGCGCAGGACGTACTCGATCTGCGCATTGAGGCTGCGCAGTTCGTCGTCGGACCAGCGCTGCATGGCCTCAAGGACCACGGCGCTGATCCGCAACGGATAGGCTTTTTTCTCCGATGCCACCGGGCTAGCCGTACAGCGTGCCGGTGTTCACCACCGGTTGCGTCGAGCGGTCGCCGCACAGCACGACCAGCAGGTTCGACACCATCGCCGCCTTGCGTTCTTCGTCCAGTTCCACCACGCCCTGCAGGCGCAACTGGTCCAGGGCCATCGCCACCATGCCCACGGCGCCCTCGACGATGCGGCTGCGCGCTGCGACGATGGCGCTGGCCTGCTGCCGCTGCAGCATGGCCTGGGCGATTTCCTGCGCGTAGGCGAGGTGGCTGATGCGCGCCTCGATCACCTGCACGCCGGCCTTCTGCAAACGGGCCTCGATCTGGTCACGAAGGTGGTTGTTGATCTCGTCGCCGTGGCTGCGCAAGGACGGCGTGCCATCGTCGTGCGTGTCGTAGGCATAGCTCTGGGCCATCTGGCGCAGGGCCGATTCGGTCTGGATGTGCACGAAATTCTCGTAGTCGTCCACGCAGAACACGGCCTCGGCGGTGTCCACCACTTGCCACACCACCACCGAGGCGATCTCGATCGGGTTGCCGTTCTTGTCATTGACCTTCAGCCGGCCACTTTCGAAGTTGCGCACCCGCAGGCTCACCGGACGGCGGCTATAGAACGGGTTCGTCCAACGAAGGCCCTCGATGCGCGCGGTGCCTGCGTATTTGCCGAACAACTGCATCAGCTGGCCCTGGTTGGGTTGCACCTGGAACAGACCCTTGCCCAGGAACGCGACCAGCCCGAACACCACCATGCCAGCCACCGGCTGCATGGGCATGGCTGGCGTGGTGGCTCCATGGATGATCAGGCTCCCCGCCACGATGGCGAGCAGCAGCAAGCCGATGACCACCGGGATTCCGGCGGCGGAAAACGCAGTACGTTCGTTCATGGTGGTTTCTCCCTTGGTGGGAGAATTTGATATCAAAAAGATATCAAGTGCAAGTGCCCCTAGCGCATGCCGCCTCCGCCCGGGGGTCCCGCCGGCGCGGAATCGGCGATCGGCATGGTGTCCATGATCCCATCCAGCGGCGTGGCGCGGTCGATGCGGATGTTGCCCAGGAGCGCCATGGCCGTATAGAACTTCCACGGATCGCCATTACCGGTGGCCAGCGCAATATGCGTGCTGTCGAAGCGGCGTAGTGCCGCGTCGTAGCTGCGCCAGCGTCCCTCGACCCAGGCCTGCATCCAGGCATGGGGCACGAATACGCGTGAAGCCCCGCCGTAACGGGTGGCGTAGACCACGCCGGTGACCACTCGCGCCGGGATGCCCAGCGAGCGGGCCAGGGCCGTCAGCAGTACCGCGTTTTCGGTGCAGTCGCCATGGCCGCTGCGCAGGGCTTCGAGCGCCGAGGCATAGCCCACGTCCAGGCCGTGGCTGTCGATGTGCTCGGACACGAAGGTACGCAGGCGCCGCATGCGCTGCAGGTCGGATCCGGCTTCGCCCACCGCGGCAAGCGCTGCGGCATGCAGTTCCGGCGATGTCGATTGCAGCCAGGCGTTGGCCGCGGTGTCGTCGTCGGTGGGTGGCGATTCGTTGCCGTGCTTGCCCACGCCGATATCCAGGGCATAGAGGTCGGTGCCAAGCTGGGTGACCGATTGCTCGTCGGTCTGGATCAGTTCGCCCCGTGCGTTGCCGGTCACCTTCACCAGGTAGCGCATCGGCGTCTCGCGGAGGTTTTGCGTCATCGGCCGCGGCGCATCGATCATCGCCATGCGCAGCACGTCGATATCCTGGTCCGGCGCCATCGCGCAGGCGCGGTCGCAGGCCACCATTTCCATGTGGAAGCCGAGGAAGGGTGTCATGCCACGCCTGACATAGGCCTGGTCGTCGACCCAGAGGTCCATCACCTGCTCGCCGCGCGCCAGGCGCAGGGTCTGCCGCACGTGGTGAAGGCGTTCGCGGCCGCCGGGCATCTCCACCGCCTCAGGGCCGATCACTTCCATCGACACGTCGATGGCCGAACGGGAATTCGGGTCGAAGTTGCGCATGGTGTAGCGCGTGCCGGGAATGAACCCACGGGCAAGCATGGTCCGGCGCTGGCCTTCCGCCAGCTGTGCGCCCGAGGGCCAGCCAAGCGTGTCCTGCTGCACCTGCCCACCCACGCTGGTGGTGACATCGAACAGGCCATCGGCGCGGCGCGATCCATGGCTGCCGCTGGTGACTTTGGACATGCCCGTTTCGGTACTGAAGGCCAGGGGCTGCGCAACGGTGTCCTCCACGGCGGTCGTGGTGGAGGACAACGCCAGCGGCTGCCCAGCCCGCGAGATGCGGATGGCCAGTGCCTGGCGGGTGGTGAGGGTGTCGCCTTCGTGGTTACGGACGATCTCCATATGGCCGATCTTGCGGCCATCGAGCAGGACGCTCATCCAGGTGTCTTGCGCATGGAGCGCGGGACACAGGCACACCAGTACAACGACAAACAAACCGCGTCGCATGGCCATGGCTTTCACCGGGTTTTCGTGGGGACGTGGTTGCACTTAACTCCCGCCAAGGCTGCGCGTCAATAGCCACTTGGGCAGCCTCCCAAAGGCCAATCCCGGGCTGGCCCGCTAGAATGCCCAAGGACCTTGCCCGGAGTTGCCGATGAAGCCCTTTGCCACCCCCCATTCCCCGCATGCCTTGCGCGTGCTTTTGCTCGGTTCCGGGGAGCTGGGCAAGGAAGTCGCCATCGAGTTGCAACGCCTTGCGGTGGAGGTGATCGCGGTGGATCGCTACGCGAACGCACCGGCGATGCAGGTGGCCCACCGCAGCCATGTGATCGACATGCTCGATGGCGCGGCATTGCGCGCGGTGATCGAGCAAGAAAACCCGGACCTGGTGGTGCCGGAGATCGAAGCCATCCATACACCCACCCTGGTCGAGATGGAAAAGCAGGGCCTGAAGGTGATCCCGACCGCGCGCGCGGCATGGCTCACCATGGACCGCGAAGGCATCCGCCGTCTTGCTGCCGAAGAACTGCAGCTGCCCACGTCGCCATATCGTTTTTGCAGCACGCGCGAGGAATATCTTGAAGCCGTCCAGGCACTGGGCACGCCATGCGTGGTGAAGCCGGTGATGAGTTCGTCGGGCAAGGGACAGAGCGTGGTGCGTAAGCCTGCCGACGCCGATGCCTCGTGGGATTACGCGCAGTCAGGTGGCCGCGCGGGCAAGGGGCGGGTGATCGTCGAGGGTTTCATCGATTTCGATTACGAGATCACCTTGCTTACGGTGCGCCACGCCGCAGGCGTTGCCTATTGCGCGCCGATCGGCCATCGCCAGGAAGACGGCGATTACCGCGAGTCATGGCAGCCGCAGGCGATGAGCGCCACGGCACTGGCCCAGGCGCAGCGCCAGGCCGGGGCCATCACCGGCGCGCTGGGTGGGTGGGGCGTGTTCGGCGTGGAATTCTTCGTGCGGGGCGATGAGGTGATCTTCTCCGAGGTGAGCCCGCGGCCCCATGACACAGGCCTTGTCACCCTTATTTCCCAGGATCTTTCCGAGTTCGCGCTGCATGCGCGCGCGATCCTCGGCCTGCCGGTGCCGGCAATACGGCTTTATGGCCCGGCTGCTTCCTGTGCGGTGCTGGTGGAGGGCGACGGTGTCGCGCCGCGCTACCACGGCATCGACCAGGCGCTGGCCGAACCCGATACGATGCTCCGCATCTTCGGCAAGCCCGAGGTCCATGGCCGCCGCCGCATGGCCGTGACCCTGGCCCGTGGCGACACCCCGGAAGATGCCCGCGACAAGGCCGTGCGCGCAGCGGGCTCGATCAAGGTCGAGCTCTAACCCATCGAAGGAAAGCGAACATGGAACAGGTCGGATTCGCACATTGGCTGGTCGTGGTGGTGGAGGTTGCCGCCGCCGCCATGCTGCTTGCCATGGCCCTGCTGGTGATGGTCATCGCCGTCACCTGGGTGGTCGACCGCAACCAGACCGCCAACGCGGTGTTGCGCAACTATCCGGTGATCGGGCACTTCCGCTATGGCTTCCTGAAACTGGGCGAATTCTTCCGGCAGTACCTCTTCGCCATGGACCGCGAGGAAATGCCCTTCAACCGGGCCGAGCGCACGTGGGTGTACCGGGCGGCGAAGAACGTGGAAAACACGGTGGCTTTCGGTTCCACGCGCGACCTCCGCGCCGAAGGCGTGCCATTCTTCGTCAATGCACCGTTCCCTGAACTTGACGTCGGGCACGTGGAACCGCGGCCGACCACCATCGGGCCGTATGCGCGCGAGCCTTACTCCCATGCGGCGTTCTTCAATATCTCGGCCATGAGCTTCGGTGCGTTGTCCGCACCGGCGGTCAGTGCCCTGTCGCGCGGGGCGGCCAAGGCCGGCATCTGGATGGATACAGGCGAAGGCGGCCTGGCGCCGTATCACCTTGAAGGCGGTTGCGACATCATCTTCGAGATCGGCACCGCCAAGTACGGCGTGCGCAATGCGCAAGGGTTGCTCGACGACCAGCGCCTGCTGGAGGTGTGTGCGCACAAGCAGGTGAAGATGGTGTCCATCAAGCTGGGGCAGGGCGCGAAGCCTGGCTTGGGCGGCCTGTTGCCAGGAAGCAAGGTGACGCCCGAGATCGCCGCCATCCGCGGTATTCCCGTGGGCCAGGATTCACAGAGCCCGAACCGGCATATCGACATCGGCAGCATTGCGCAGCTGATGGATGCCATTACCCATATCCGCGACCTCACCGGCAAGCCCGTGGGCTTCAAGGCAGTGCTCGGCGACGTCGACTGGATCCGCGACCTATGCGACGAGATATGGAAACGCGGCATCGAAAGCGCGCCGGACTTCATCATCGTGGACGGATCCGAAGGCGGCACGGGCGCGGCGCCGCAAACCCTGATGGAAGGCGTCGGCTTGCCGTTGCACGAGTCGCTGCCTGCGCTGGTGGACGTGCTCCTGGCCAAGCAGCTGCGCGAACGGATCAAGGTGGTGTGTTCGGGCAAATGCATTACCGCGTACGACGTGGCCTGGGCGCTGTCGATGGGCGCGGATTTCGTCAACTCGGCCCGGGGCTTCATGCTGGCGCTGGGTTGCATCCAGTCGCTGCAGTGCAACCGCAACACCTGTCCCACCGGCATCACCACGCACAACCGGCGCCTGCAGCGTGGCCTTGTGGTGGGCGACAAGAGCGAGCGCGTGTACCACTACGCCACCAACCTCATGCGTGAGGTTGGCACCATCGCGCATAGCTGCGGGGTGAAGGAGCCGCGCCAGCTGCGCCGCCAGCACTGCCGCGTGGTGGGCGATGACGGCCTGTCGATCTCGCTGGCCAAGCAGCACCCCTATCCGGTACCGCCGCCAGCCTCCTAGGCCTGCGGCTGCCAAAGGCCGTTGCGGCGTACTTCCAGCGGACGGAAACGCTTTTTGTAGTCCATTTTCGGATGGCCTTCGATCCAAAAGCCAAGGTAGACGTGCGGCAGTCCGCGGCGGCGCGCCAGCGCCACCTGGCTCAGGATGCCGAAGGTGCCCAGTCCGCGTTCGTCATGGCTTGGGTCGAAGAACGTATAGACGGCCGAAACGCCATTGAGGCACACATCGGTGACTGCCACGCCGAGCAGTTTCGTTTCGTGGCGGAACTCCAGGAACAACGTGGGGCTCCACGGTGCGGTAAGGAACCGGGCGAAGTCGTCGCCGTCGGCGGCGTCCATGCCGCCACCGGCGTGGCGCGCGCGCAGGTAGCGTTCGTACAGTCGGTGGCGCTCGCGGGTATAACCAGGTTCCGTCTCGGTGACGGTGAGGTCGGCATTGCGCCGCTCGCAGCGGCGCTGGCTGCGGTCGGGCGAGAAATGATCGGCATCGATGCGACAAGCGACGCACGCCCGGCACTGGTCGCAATTGGGGTGGTACAGGTGGCCGCCTGCCCGGCGGAATCCACCGGCCAGCGCCGTGCCGTAAACCTTATCCAGCTGTGGGGCCGCAGGGTCGATCACCAGGTTCTGCGCCGTGCGCTCGGGGAAGTACCCGCAGGCGTGGGGCAGGGTCTGGAACAGGCGGACGCGTTCGGAGCGCATGGGAGGATTCTAGCCCGGTCGCGGCTTGCTTTCGTTTACGGCAACCGGGCTATGGCGCCCGTCAGATGAACTGGACCATCTTCAGCGCCACCACCACGAATACGCCCAGCACCACGGCCAGTGTCATCAGCCGGATGCGCGAGGCGGTGCGTTGAGGCGCTGGTTGCCGGGACGCGGCCAGTTCGTCGCCGAATCGCACCACCGGCTCGATGCCCAGTGCCTTGATCGTGGCGCGGGCCCGGGCGTAGTCGTCGGCATGGATCACCCATACCTGCTCCCAGGCAGAGCGGTCCGGCTGCTTCTGCGTGTAGCTGAAACGCTGGTAGGTCGAGCGCTTGAGCACCGACCGGCCTTCGATCTTGGTTTCGATGCCGTCGTCGGCCAGAAGGGCCACGACGCGGTCGATGTTTTCCGGGCGGGGGGAGGTATAGAGCTCACGCATGATGGTGAGTGTAGCCAAGCGTCATCATGATCGCAGCCTGATCAGGCCTTCCTGCGCAGTGGAAGCCACCAGGCGTCCATCCCGGGTGAAGATCATGCCGCGGGCAAGGCCACGGCCGCCCTGCGCCGTGGGGCTGTCGAAGGAATACAGCAGCCATTCGTCGGTACGGAACGGGCGATGAAACCAGATGGCGTGGTCCAGGCTTGCCATCTGGATATTGTGGGTGAACAGCGAAAGCCCGTGCGGAAGCGTAGCCGTGCCGATCAGGTGGAAATCCGATGCATAGGCAAGCAACGCACGGTGCAGGGCCTGCTCGTCGGCCACGGGGGCGGTGAGGCGGAACCAGATGTGCTGGTACGGCGGGCGCTTGGCCGGGCGCAATTCGTCGCGCGGCCATACGTGGCGGAATTCGAAGGGCCCCTGGCGGTCCAGCCAGCGACGGGCTTTCTCCGGCAGCTTCGCAAGTTCCTCCGCCGGCAGCGGCGGCAGGGGTTCGACGTCTTCGGGCATCGGCACTTCGGGCATGGCCATCTGGTGTTCCACGCCCTTCTCGTACGCCTGGAAGGACACCGAGCAATCCAGGATCGGCTGGCCGTGCTGGATCGCCACCACGCGCCGCGAGGAGAACGAGCCGCCGTCGCGGGTACGCTCCACGCTGTAGACGATCGGCGCGTTGATGTCTCCGGCTCGCAGGAAATAGCCGTGCAGCGAGTGTGCCTCGCGGCTGGGGTCGGTGGTCTGCTGGGCGGCGGAAAGCGCCTGACCCAGCACCTGTCCGCCGAACACGTAGGGCGTGCCGATGTCGCGGCTCTGTCCGCGGAACAGGTTGTCCTCCAGGCGCTCGAGCTTCAGGAGGTCGACGAGTTCGGCGACGTGGTTGTCGTGCATGGGTCCGGCCCGGTCATGGAAGCAGGCCATTATAGGTGGAAGCGAAGGCGTTACCCGGTGCCTATGCGTCGCAGCCGGCAGGCATCGAGTACGCGCCCCCAGGGAAACTGGGGGCCAGGATCGCGCTTACGAGGCACTTCCACCGAATCATCGTTGCTGGCTGGCACCATGTCGGTGTCCAGGTCTTCGTGGCCGGCGATGCAGGCAAGGTTGGGCAGCTGCGCGCGCAGGCTCGCCAGCAGGCCATCCAGCGCATGGATCTGCGCCGCGGGATAGGGCTCGGTCATCACTTGCCGGCGTGAGTCGAACCAGTCGGGGTAACGGCCGATGTTCACCAGCTCGATGCCCACCGAACGGGGGTTATAGCCGCGGCAGTGGTGGGCCATCCGCTCCGGCGGCACGTAGCAGACAGTGCTGCCATCGCGGTCGATGTAATAGTGGCCGCTGTTGCCCGCGCCGCTTTCGTGCACCACGCGTGTCCCGTACTCCCGGGCCATGGCCATGTCCGGCAATTCGGTGCAGTGGATGATCACCAGATCGATCGCCGCGAGCGGACGTTCGGCCAGGATGCCGACGTACGGCAGGAATTGTTGGGTGATGGGGATCATGCCGGGAGTCTGCCATGGGCGCCGCCTGATACGATACGCGGTCACCCGTTACCCCCGGAGGCCGCCATGGCCGGCCACATCATCCTTTCCCATGGCTCCGACAGCGGCCCGGACGCGACCAAGGTCAGCGTGCTGGCGGCCCTGGCAAGCGCGATCGGCTGGACCTGCCAGAAGCTGGACTACCGCCAGGACGATCTCCCTGGCCACGCCGCTTCCGTACTTCCCCGACTGGAACGGCTGCGCGCCGCCATCGACGCCTCGCCCAGCCGACCGGTGCTGGTGGGTTCGAGCATGGGCGCCTTCGTCTCTTCCCTGGCGTCTCTGGACCGGCCCGTGGCCGGGCTTTTCCTGATGGCCCTGCCGGTGGAAATCCCGGGGTTCGAAAAGGGCCTGGACCTGGCGCGCGACGTGCCTTCGTTCCTGGTCCATGGCTACGACGATGATGTCTGCCCTGCCGACCGGGCCCTGGGCTTTGCCGCCGGGGCCGGTATGCCCACCCTGCTGCTGGCCGACGACCATCGGCTTTCGGCGCACGTGGAGGCCATCGCCGGCCAGTTCCTGTTGTTCCTGGAGCAGTTCGGCGAATGAATACCTGGTTCGCCACCTGCCCGAAGGGCCTGGAACTTCTTTTGCGCGACGAACTGGTCGCCCTGGGCGCCACCGACGTACACGAAGCCCTTGCGGGCGTGCATTTTTCAGGCGACAAGGCCGTGGCCTACCGGGCCTGCCTGTGGTCGAGGCTTGCCAGCCGCATCCTGATGCCGCTGGGCGAGTTCGATGCGGTCGATGGCGATGCCCTCTACCATGCCATCGGCTCGATCGACTGGTCCACGCACCTGGCACCGCACGGCACGCTGGCCGTGGACGCCAACACCGCACTTTCGAAGCTGACGCATAGCCAGTACATCGCCCTGCGCGCCAAGGACGCCATCGTCGACCAGTTCCGCCAGGCCAGTGGCGCCCGGCCCGATGTCGACCCGGACGAACCGGATCTGCGCGTGAACCTGCGCCTGCGCCGCGACCGGCTGACCGTGTCGCTGGACCTGGCCGGGTCCCCGTTGCATCGCCGCGGTTGGCGCGAGTTGCAGGGCGAGGCCCCGCTGAAGGAAAACCTGGCCGCCGCGATCCTGCTCCGGGCGCGCTGGCCGGAAACCTATGCCGCCGGTGGAGCGCTGCTCGACCCGATGTGCGGCTCAGGCACCCTGCTGATCGAAGGCGCGTTGATGGCGGCCGACGTCGCCCCGGGCCTGCGCCGGGAATACTTCGGTTTCCTTGGCTGGCGCGGGCACGACATTGCGCTCTGGCGCGGCCTGCTGGAGGAAGCCAACGCACGGGCGATGGCGGGACTGCGCGAGCTTCGTCCGGTGTTCTTCGGCAGCGATGCCGACCCGCGCATGGTGCAGACCGCCAAGCGCAATGCCCAGGAAGCGGGTGTTTCCGGTTTCATGCATCTGGACAAGCGCGATGCCCTCCACGTGGAGCCGCCGCCGGCCACGCCCACGGGCCTGGTGGTGACCAACCCGCCCTACGGCGAGCGCCTGGGCGACCGGGCGGAACTACCCTCGCTCTACCGCGATTTCGGCGAGGTGCTGCGCAGCCGCTTCGGCGGCTGGCGCGCCGCGGTGCTGGCCGGCGACACTGAGCTGGGCCAGGCCATGCGGCTGCGCCCGGACAAGCGCTACGCACTGTTCAACGGCGCCCTGGCCACGGTGCTGCTGACCTTCGACCTGCATACCCGTGACGACGCCTCCCCCCGCGAGGTCCGGCCGCTGTCGCCCGGCGCGCAGATGCTGGCCAACCGGCTGGAGAAAAACCTCAGGCACCTGCGCAAGCGCCTGGCCCGCGAAGGCATCGAGTGCTATCGCGCCTACGACCAGGACCTTCCCGAATACGCCGTGGCGATCGACGTCTACGGCGACTGGCTGCACGTCCAGGAGTACAAGGCGCCGGAGTCGGTGCCGCCGGAGATCGCCGCCACGCGCCTGCGCGAGGCTGTGCGGGTGGCGGGGCAAGTGCTGGGTGTCAGCCGCGACCGTATCGCGGTGAAGACGCGCTCGCGCGGCAAGGGAGGCTCCAAATACGGCCAGATGGACCAGCGCGGGGAGTTCATCATCGTCCACGAGGGCGGCCTGGACTTCGAGGTAAACCTCACCGACTACCTGGACACCGGCCTGTTCCTGGACCACCGCCTGGTGCGCGCCAAGATACGCGAGCTTGCCGCCAACAAGCACATGCTCAACCTCTTTGCCTATACGGGCTCTGCCAGTGTGTACGCCGCGGCCGGGGGCGCCCGCGACACCACCAGCGTGGACCTCTCGGCCACCTACCTGGACTGGGCGTCGCGTAACTTGGCGCTGAATGGATTTACCGGCGAGCGCCACCGGCTCATTCAGGAAGACGCGATGTATTTCATCGGCAAGCCGGGCATGAAATACGGGCTGATCTACGTGGATCCGCCCACCTTCTCCAACTCCAAGAGGGCGGAGGATTTCGACGTCCAGAACGACCACGTAGCCCTGTTGAAGGCTTGCGGCGCGCGGCTTGCCGTCGGTGGCGCCATCGTCTTCTCGAACAACTTCCGCCGCTTCCGCCTGGACCGCGAGGCGCTCGCGGCCGACTTCACCATCGAAGACTTTTCCGCCGCCAGCATCCCCTTCGATTTCGCCCGCCGTTCAGACATCCATGGTTGCTGGATCCTTCGCGGCCACTCGGTTGATCCCTGGGGCAAAAACGGTTAGCAGTCATTCATGGGATTAGAGGAAAATGTCGACCATCAACCGGAGGTGGTACCCATGAAGATGTCGAAGTCCAAGACGGTCCTGGCACTCGCCGCGGCGGGCCTGATGGCATTTGCGCCGGGCGCTTTCGCCTACGGTCCGCACGGCGGTGGTTACTACCGCGGCGGATACCACGGTGGTGGTGGTTACTACCGGGGTGGTCATGGTGGTTACTGGAGCGGCGGTCGCTGGATCGGCGGAGCGATCATTGCAGGCGTGGTCGGCGGCGCGATCTACAGCGCCACGCGTCCGGCACCGGTCTATTACGACTCCCCCGTGGTCTACTCCCGTCCGGCCACGGTGGTGTACGAAGACCAGCCCGTGGTTCGTCGTACGGTCACCACCACGACCTACGAGGACGGCTACGGCACGCGCTATGTGCGTGACGACGGCTATTGATCGATCCTATCGCCCAACGGCAACGAAAAACCCCGGCCTAGGCCGGGGTTTTTTTATGATTCAACGTCCACCTGCCGGTGGCGCGGTGGGCTGGTCGGCGCCGCTGCCACGGTGGTGTGCCTTCTTGGCCAGCTTGTCATAAGCGGGCTTGTCGATCTTCTCTACCCACGCGATGGCGCACGGTGGCTGGTCCCGGGCGAATACCGCTTCGCCGGTCTCGCCGCAGATCGCCGAAAGGCCGAGGGAATTCTTGTCTGGTGCGGCGCGGAAGCGCAGCGAGTTGCCGGTTCCCAGACGGGGACACGAGGCCTCGGTAGTGACCTTGAAGCGGTTCGGGCCGTTGCTTACGATGACCGTGCGGTCGTCGACCACGGCCCAGCCGTTGATGCGGTCGATGCGCATGCAGTCGGACACGGGGCGGAGCGGCTGATGGGAAGCGTCCTGCGCGCACAAGACACCGGTGGGCAAGGCAAGCAACAGTACCAACACGTTGGCATGGGTCCATTTCATCGTCATTACCTTCGGCCTGTGTGATGATTCAAAGAATGCTCGCGGTGGGTCGGGATCACAAGTCCTGAACGATTGGGGTGGGAACATTACCGGATGACCCTGGCCAGGCTGCCGCTCGTGACGATGACCCCGACGGAGCATTCCGCGTGAATTCCCCGATGCCGCTGAAGGCGGCGGCGGTAGCGCCCGAAGCAGCACTTTCGCTTCGGTTCGCGGCTGTTCGAGCACGATCGCTGTCATTGGCCGCACCGTTGTCGGCCGAAGACGCGATGGTGCAGTCGATGCCCGACTGCAGCCCGACCAAATGGCATCTTGCCCACACCAGCTGGTTCTTCGAGCAATTCCTGCTGGCGCCAAGGCCGGGCCACCGGCCTTACGACGAACGGCTCAACTACCTGTTCAATTCCTACTACCAGAGCGTGGGCGCGATGCATGCGCGTCCGGCGCGCGGCCTGTTGACGCGTCCCTCGCTTGACGAAGTGCGCGACTACCGCGCCTGGGTAGACGAACGTGTCGCGCGCCTCATCGACGACAACGCCCTGGACGATACCGAACGCGCCATCGTCCGCCTGGGTACCGAACACGAACAGCAACACCAGGAATTGTTGCTGACCGACATCAAGCACGCCTTCTCGCGTAATCCCTTGCTGCCGGCTTATCACGAAGCACCGAAGCCTGTTCCCAGCCAGGCCGTGCCGCTGGCTTTCGTCGCCGGTGCCGAGGGCATCGTGAAAGTGGGCCATCAGGGCGACGGTTTCAGTTTCGACAACGAAGGGCCGCGCCATCGCGTGTTGCTGCTGCCGCATGCGCTGGCCAATCGCCCGGTCACCAACGCCGAGTACCGGGCCTTCATTGCCGATGGCGGTTACCGCACGCCCACCTTGTGGCTGTCCGATGGCTGGGACCTGATCCAGCGCGAAGGCTGGGAGCGGCCGTTGTACTGGCAAGAGGACTTGGCCAGCGAGTTCACCCTCGCCGGCGTCCAGCCGCTGGATCCGAATGCGCCGGTGTCGCATGTGAGCTATTTCGAAGCCGATGCCTTTGCCCACTGGACCGGCGCGCGGCTGTTGCGCGAGGAAGAGTTCGAGCACGCGGCAAGTGGCCTGGATATCGAAGGCAACCTGCAGGACACCGGCCGCTTCCATCCGTTGGCCGCCGAACCCGGGCCGGGTTTGCTGCAGATGTTCGGCGATGTCTGGGAATGGACGATGAGCGCCTACACCAGCTATCCGGCGTTCCGGACGGCGCCGGGCGCGCTGGGCGAGTACAACGGTAAGTTCATGAACGGCCAGTGGGTGCTCCGGGGTGGCTCGTGCGCCACGCCCGCCCGCCACCTTCGCGCCAGCTACCGCAATTTCTTTCCTCCCCACGCGCGGTGGCAATTTTCGGGGATCAGGTTGGGACAGGATAGATGAGCGCACTACCGAACGACATTCGCCTGGACGACCGCCATCCGGCGGTGGCCGACACGCTCGATGTCGTGCGCCGGGGCCTTCGCGCCAACCCCAAGCGCCTACCTTCGCGACTGTTCTACGACGAGCGCGGCTCGCAGTTGTTCGAGGCGATCTGCGAGCAGCCGGAGTACTACCTCACGCGCGCGGAAATCGCGCTGATGCAAGAGCATGCCAGCGATATCGCGGCCGCGCTCGGGCCTGACGTGCGCCTGGTGGAATACGGCAGCGGCAGCGGGATCAAGACGCGGCTATTGCTCGAGCAGCTTCCAACGCCCGTGGCCTACGTTCCGGTGGAGATCTCGCGCTCGGCCCTGCTCGATTCGGTGGCCACGCTCTCCACCGTGTTTCCGCAGGTGCCGATGCAGCCGGTCTGCGCCGACTTCACCCAGCCGCTCCGGCTGCCCGTGCCCGTGCGTTCACCACGTCGCACGGTGATCTACTTCCCCGGTTCCACCATCGGCAACTTCGTCGCCCGCGACGCGGTGGCGATCATGCGGCTGATGCGCGCGGAGATGGGCGACAACGGCGCGGTGTTGATCGGCGTGGACCTGAAGAAAGACCCGGCCCTGATCGAGGCGGCGTACAACGACGCAGCCGGCATCACCGGCGAATTCACCCTGAACATGCTGGTACGGCTGAACCGCGAGGTCGGCTCCGATTTCGACATCGCATCCTTCGCCCATCGCGCGCATTACAACCAGATGGCCGGCCGTATCGAAACCACGTTGGTGAGCACGCAGCGCCAGGATGTCCACGTCGGCAACGAGGTGTTCGCCTTCGGCGAAGACGAGGCGATGCAGGTGGAATACAGCTGCAAGTACTCGCTGGAGGATTTCGCCGAACTGGCCGACAAAGCCGGCCTGCGGGTGGGGCATGTCTGGTTCGACGCGGAAAAACAGTTCAGCGTGCAGTACCTGGTGCGTTGAACCTGCACCCGCGGCGCCCTTATCCGGGGCGCCGCGCTCCCAGTGACACCAGCACGTCGATGGCCGTGCGGACGCGCTCGGTGGCACCGGGAAGTTCAAGGATCACCCGCAGCTTGTCCTGGCCGTCGAGCTTGTAGACCCTCGGCTGCTGCTGCACCAGCTTGATGATCGCCATGGGGTCGACGTCGGGCTTCTCGCGGAATGTCACGCGTCCGCCGTTGGCGCCGAAGTCGAGCTTGCGAATGCCCAAGGGCGTGGCCATCAGCTTCAGCGTCGCCAGCGAGAACAGCTGCTTGGTTGGATCGGTAAGCAGCCCGAAACGGTCGATCATCTCCACCTGCAATTCGCGCAATTCATCTTCGTTGCGCGCGCTGGCGATGCGCTTGTACAAGGTCAGCCGCTGGTGCACGTCCGGCAGGTAGTCGTCGGGGATCAGCGCCGGCAGGTGCAGCTCCACTTCGGTTTCGTGTTCGCTGGCAAGGTCGAAGTCGGGCACCTTGCCCGACTTCAGTGCCCGCACGGCGCGGTCTAGGAGTTCGGTATACAGGCCGAAGCCGATTTCCTGGATCTGTCCTGATTGTTCTTCGCCCAGCATCTCACCGGCGCCGCGGATTTCCAGGTCGTGCGTGGCCAGGGTGAAGCCGGCGCCCAGTTCCTCAAGCGAGGCAAGCGCTTCCAGGCGCTTCTCCGCATCGCCCGTCATGGCTTTGCGGTCGGGGACGATAAGGTAGGCATAGGCGCGGTGATGCGACCGTCCCACGCGTCCACGCAACTGGTGCAGCTGTGCCAGGCCGAAGCGGTCGGCGCGGTTGACCACGATGGTGTTGGCGCTGGGAATGTCAATGCCCGACTCGATGATCGTGGTGCACACCAGCACGTTGAACCGCTGGCGGTGGAAGTCGGCCATGACCTGTTCGAGTTCGCGCTCGGGCATCTGGCCGTGGGCGATGCGGATGCGTGCCTCGGGCACCAGTTCGCCCAGTTCGCGCGCGGTGCGGTCGATGCTGCTCACTTCGTTGTGCAGGAAGTAGACCTGGCCGCCGCGGGCCAGCTCGCGTTGCAGCGCCTCGCGGATCAACGCTGGCTGCCAGCTGCTGATCAGTGTGCGAACGGCCGTGCGATGGGCCGGCGGGGTGGCGATGATCGACAGGTCGCGAAGGCCGCTCATGGCCATGTTCAGCGTGCGCGGGATGGGCGTGGCGGTGAGGGTGAGCAGATCCACTTCCGCTCGGAGCTTCTTCAGCTGCTCCTTCTGGCGCACACCGAAGCGCTGTTCCTCGTCGACGATCACCAGCCCAAGGTTCTTGAAGCGGACATCCGCCTGCAGCAGCTTGTGCGTGCCGATGATGACGTCGATGTCGCCGTCTGCAAGGCGAATTAGCGCGGCATCGACTTCTTTTTTTGACTTGAAGCGCGAGAGCACGTCCACCCGCACCGGCCAATCGGCGAAACGGTCGGCGAAATTGCGGTAGTGCTGCTGCGCAAGCAGGGTAGTGGGTACCAGCACGGCCACCTGCTTGCCCGCGGTGGCGGCCGCGAATGCCGCGCGCAGCGCCACTTCGGTCTTGCCGAAGCCGACGTCGCCGCAGACCACGCGGTCCATGGCCCGGGGTGCGGCAAGATCCACGATGACGCTATCGATCGCCTGCTGCTGGTCGGGGGTTTCCTCGAAGGGGAAGGTGGCAGCGAACTCTTCCACCAGCTGGCGGTCGACAGCGAGCGACTCGCCCTGCCGGGCCTCGCGCTGGGCGTAGATGGCCAGCAGTTCCGCTGCGACATCGCGGACCTTCTCGGCCGCGCGCTTGCGCGCTTTCTCCCAGGCGTCGCCACCGAGTGAATGCAGCGGCGCCAGTTCCGGTGCGGTGCCGGTGTAGCGGCTGACCAGGCCCAGCTGGGCCACGGGCACGTACAGCTTGTCGCCCTTGGCGTATTCGATGGTGAGGAATTCGCCCGGCATGTCGCCGACATCCAGCGACACCAAGCCCTGGTAGCGGCCCACGCCGTGGTCGATATGCACGATGGGCGAGCCGATGGAAAGCTCGGTGAGATCGCGGATGATGCTTTCCGGATCGCGCGCGGCACCCCGGCGTTTCTTGCGGTCGGTGCGCACGCGCTCGCCGAAGAGCTCGCGCTCGGTAAGCACGGTGATGCGCGGCGTATCCAGGGCAAAGCCCTGTTCGAGCGAAGCTACGGTGATAGCCAGCGCGTCGTCCCCGTCGAGGAACTCACGCCAGCCATCGAGCACCAGTGGTCGCAAGCCTGCGGCGGCGAGTTGCTCGTTCAGCGCTTCGCGTCGCCCGGCCGAATCGGCCGCGATCAACACCCGCCCACGGTAGGACGCCAGGAAATGGCGCAGGGCCGTACCTGGTTCCTCTCCCTTGCGGTTGAGCGGAAGGTCGGGCGCCGGCTGGGTACCAAGCGAAACCGCATGCTCGTGCGTGGCCGGCACCACGTCCACCCGTACGCGGGCGTTGAGGCGCTCGCGCAAGCGATCGGGCGGCAGGTAGATTTCATCCGGCGGCAGTACCGGCCGCTCGATGTCATGCGCGCGCTGGTCGTAGCGCTCGGCGGTTTGCGTCCAGAAGGCGTCGGTGGCATCGAGCACGCCCTCGCCCAGGACAAAGAGCGCGTCATCGGCGAGATAGTCGAAGAGGGTTTCGGTTTTCGGGAAGAACAGCGGCAGGTAGTACTCGATGCCGCCTGGTGTCACGCCTTCCTTCATGTCCTGGTAGAGCGGGCAACGGCGCACGTCGATCGGAAACCGCTCGCGCAGCGCGTTGCGAAAATGCTTGGCCGCTTCATCGGTGAGCGGGAATTCACGGCCGGGCAGCAGTTCGACGCTTTCCACCTGATGCTGGGAGCGCTGCGTTTCCGGGTCGAAACTGCGGATGGAGTCGATCTCGTCGTCGAACAACTCAACGCGATAAGGCTCAACCGCGCCCATGGCGAAGATGTCGATCAGCGCGCCGCGTACGGCGAAATCGCCCGGCTCCGCGACCTGGGGCACGTTGCGATAGCCCGCCGCTTCCAGGCGGCGTTGCTCCGCTTGCAGGTCGAGTTTCTGCCCTTTGTTGAGAACCAGGCCGGATCCCGTGACATGCGAGCGAGGTGCCAGTCGCTGCATCAGCGTACTGACCGGCACCACCAGCACCCCGCGCTGCACCGACGGCAACTGATAGAGCGTGGCGATGCGCTGGGAAACGATCTCCGGATGCGGGCTGAAGACGTCGTAGGGGAGGGTCTCCCAATCAGGGAAGTGCAGTACCGGCAAGGAGCCTGAAAAAATCTTCAGTTCGTCCTCGAGCGCATGCGCTCGTTGCGTGTCCCGGGTGACCACCACCAGCAGGCCCTGGTGGTCGCGCGCGGCCTCGGCCACGGTCAGTGCCCAGGACGAGCCCGCGGGTGCCGCCCAGTAGCGGCGTTGTTTCACGGTGGTGGGCAGGGGCGGGCGTTTGAGGGCGGACGGCATTGAGAAGGAGGCGACGGCTGGGGAGGGCAGGACCCTCCATTCTACCGCCACCGGGTGTAACCGGCCGTCAGTCGGCGATGTCCGGCTCGAAGAAGCTCCAGCGGATATCGCGAAATGCCCGTTTGAAGTCGATCTCGACCAGGTTGATGGCCTCGACCAGTTCGCGGTTGGTGGGCGTGGGATTCATCCTCGCCTTCACCGCCACCATCACGTCATTGCCCATCTGCAAGGTGAGGAGGTTGTACACCTGGGCGATTTCCGGGCGAGCATTCAAGAAGGCGAGCATCTCGTCGCGGCGCTGCGGCTCCACGCCTTGCCCGATCAGTAGGGCCTTCACTTCGATGGCCACCGCTACCGCCACCACGATCAGGAGCACCCCGATGGCGATGGTGCCCACGGCGTCGAACAGCAGGTTGCCGGTGGCCATGGTCAGGAGCACAGCTATGAGGGCGAAAGCCAGGCCGATGAGCGCGGCAAGGTCTTCGCCGAAGATCACCAGGAGCTCGCTGGCGCGCGTCTGGCGGAACCAGCGCCAGATGCTGCGGTCGCCGCGGGCCTTGTTCACTTCCTTCATGCATCCGTGCATCGACACGCTTTCGGCGACGATGCCGAACACCAGTACGCCCACGGCCAGCCACGGCCACTTCAGTGGTTCGTGGTGGGTGAGCTTGTGGATGCCCTCGTAGAGGGAAAACATGCCGCCCACGCTGAAAAGCAGCATGGCTACCAGGAACGACCAGAAATACAGCGCGCGGCCCCAGCCCAGCGGGTACTCGCTCGAAGGCGGCCGCCCGGCCTGCCGCATGCCCAGCAGCAGCAGGCCCTGGTTGCCGCAGTCGGCCATTGAATGCACCGCCTCGGCGAGCATGGCGCCGGATCCGGTGAAGATCGCCGCCACCAGCTTGGCCACGAAGATGGCGAAATTGGCACCCAGCGCCAGCAGGATGGCCCTCAGCGAATTGGCTTCACCGGACATGCGCGAATATTCCCCATGGCAAGAACCTGCCGATTCTAGCGGATCACGCCCACGCCCACGCCGAAGCTGAAATTGCTCTTGCCGCTGCGAAGTTCCTCGGCGGTCCAGACGTGCGAGGCGTTGGTGGTGACCACGGGAAAGACATACGCCGCTTCACCGACGCGATCATTTCGCGTACCGGCCAGGCGGCCGCTGACGGTGACCAGCTTGCCAGAAGGGAAGTTGAGCGGCTCCACGTACCCGGGCATCACCGCGATGAAACGCCCGTTGCCGTTGTCACTGGGCTTGGGTCGCTGGGAGTTGTCCAGCGGATAGGCCAGGATCTCGATCTCGCTGTGGTCGGCCAGGTTGCTTACGCTGACGATGCGGCCGCCCCACACCACATCGGAATTGAGGTAGCGCTGCGGCGAGGACGATACCTGCTGGGGTGGCACGTTGAGCGTGCTGCCGGAGGTCTTGTAGATCGGCGCCGGGGCACACGCGGCCAGGGCGACGACGAGCATCGGGGCAAGCAGGCGAACGGCAGGGGCAGTCATGGCGGTGTCCTTGGGCCTGGGCTCCGGTGATCGGCGCCCTTGGCCCGATCGTAAGGGCGAGGGAGGTTATCCGTTGATAACCGGCGCCATGTGATTCAGGCGTCGTTATCCTGGGCAAGCCAGGTGAGGCGGCTTTGCCCCCCCAAGGTCCGGGCCAGTACATCCATCGACTCGGACAAGGCCTGGTCCAGCTGCCAGGGCGCGTTCAACACCAGCATGCCGGTGCCGTTCAGGCGCAGCGGCGTGTTGTCCGGGTGAAGCATGATCTCGGCGCAAAGCACCCTACGGGCCGCGCGCGAAGCCCAGCGCAGGAAGGGCTGCACGGTGCTGCGCTGCTTTACCGGATACCACACCGCATACATGCCGGTGGGCCAGCGCTGCAGCGCATGGCGCAGGGCGGCTTCGATGGCGCGGAATTCGTCTTCGCGCTCGAAGGGCGGGTCGATCAACACCAGGCCGCGTTTTTCCGGGGGTGGCAACAGGCCGCCCATGGCCTCGTAGCCGTCGCGCTTGTGCACGTGCATGCGCGTGTCCTCGCCCAGCACCGCGCGAAGTGCTTCGGCTTCATCGGCGTGCAATTCGCAAAACTGGGCCGAATCGTTCGGGCGCAGCACGCGCTGGGCCAGGAGCGGCGAGCCGGGGTAATGCCGGATGGTTTCGCCATCATTGATCGCGCGCACATGGCCTAAAAGGCTCCATAGCAGTGGAGGCAACCCGCTGGCCACGGCAAGCTTGCCGATGCCCAACTCCGATTCGCCCGTCTTCTGCGCATGCACGCCTTTGAGGTCATAACGGCCGGACCCGGCATGCGTGTCGACGTAGGCGAAGGGCTTGTCCTTGGCCTTCAGCGCCTCGAACAGGGCAAGCAGCACGGTGTGCTTGAGGAGGTCGGCGAAATTCCCGGCATGGAAGGCGTGGCGATAATTCATCGGGCAATTGTAGCCCGACGGGCCAGGGGCTATCGTGGGTGCATGCCTTGCCGCCGCCATCGCCGCCTGTTCCTGCTCGCCATGCTTGCCTGGCTGGTGATGGCGTTCGGTGCACATGCCATGCCCTGCGGGTGCGCAGCCCCGGCGGCTGGCATGGACCACGGCATGGCCATGGCGCACGGGCAGGATCATGCCCAGCCCAATGGTCATGGCCACGGCGCCTGCACCTGCGCGATGGCCTGCGCCGCCGTCGCAAGCGTCCCCCTGTCGTCGCTGCCGGCGTATCCGCTCGTGTCGGGCGCGAACCCGCCCACGGCCGCGCCAGCTTCCGTTGGCGATTTCCCGCAGACACCGCTGCTGCGCCCCCCTTCGGCCTGAACAGGCCGACTGTGGTGCATGGCTGTCCCTTGGGGTAGCCCGGTGTTGCGTGCGAGGTATTCATTGGTGAACAAAAAGAATGAGCGGCCTGGCGGGCCGCATGGCGGTCGACGCCGTTTCGTCCAGGGCTTAGGCCTGGGCGGCATCGCGATGGGCCTGGACCTGCGTGGGCGACTGGCATTCGGCGCGCCCGCGGCGGCGCCGCGTGAACTATCCGGTTCGCAACTGGTGCTGGACGTGGGCGAGCTTCCCGTCGATTTCACCGGCCGGCGAGGCGTGGCGACGGTGGTCAACGGCCAGTTGCCCGCGCCGCTGCTGCGCCTGCGCGAGGGCCGGGAGGTATCGATCCTGGTGCGTAACCACCTGGCGGTGCCTACGTCGCTGCACTGGCATGGGCTTATCGTGCCAGCCGATATGGACGGCGTGCCTGGCTTGAGTTTCGATGGTATTGCCCCGGGGCAGTCGTACCTCTACCGCTTTACCGTGAACCAGTCGGGCACGTACTGGTACCACGCTCATTCGCGCTTCCAGGAACAGACGGGCCTCTTCGGGCCGATCGTGATCGAGCCCCGAGCCGGCGAGCGTTACCGGGCCGACCGCGACTACGTGGTGCTGCTGGCGGACTGGACGGACGAAGACCCCGAACACATCTACGCCACCTTGAAAAAACAGGGCGATGCCTACAATTACGGCAAGCAGACGGCCGGTGATTTCATCCGCGACGCGCGCGGGGAAGGTATGCGTTCGGCACTGGCGCAACGTTCGATGTGGAACCGCAAGCGCATGGACCGGACCGACCTTGCCGATGTCTCCGGCGCTACCTTCACCTACCTGATGAATGGCGTCACGCCCGTGGGCAATTGGACGTGCGCATTCTCAGCCGGAGAGAAGATCCGGCTGCGCTTCATCAACGGATCGTCGATGAGTTTCTTCGACGTGCGCATTCCGGGCCTGGCGATGACAGTGGTAGCCGCCGATGGCCAGGACATTGAGCCGGTGACGGTGGATGAATTCCGCTTCGGTGCGGCTGAGACATACGATGTGATCGTCCAGCCTGCCGCCGATCGCGCGTATACGATCTTCGCCCAGTCGATCGACCGTTCCGGTTATGCGCGCGGCACGCTGTCGCCGGTTCCGGGCATGACGGCCGCGGTACCGGCCATGGATGCGCGCCCGCTGCTGGGCATGGCCGACATGATGGGAGCCATGGGCGCGATGCCCGGCATGGGCGCCTCGCACGACATGCAGGGCGCGGCGACGACAGGCATGGACCACGCCGGCATGCAGCGCACCGGCAATCCTGGCGTGGACATGAAGGTTTCCATGCCCCGGACCAACCTGGACGATCCCGGCGTGGGCTTGCGTGGCAACGGCCGCCGCGTGCTGACCTACGCGGACCTCCACGGCGTGGACAGCCCGATCTCGCCGGGGGTGGAACGCGAGATGATCCTGCGCCTCACCGGCAACATGGAGCGCTACATGTGGTCGATCGATGGCGTGCCTTACGCCAAGGCGCCGCCGATCCGCCTGAGGCTTGGCGAGCATGTGCGCTTTACCCTTGTCAACGACACCATGATGCACCACCCGATGCACCTGCACGGTATGTGGAGCGAACTGGAAGCACCCGACGGCACGTACCTGGCGCGCAAGCACACCGTGACGGTGCAGCCGGCGCAACAGGTGAGTTATCGGGTCAGTGCCGACGCCGTGGGGCAGTGGGCGTACCACTGCCACATGCTTTACCACATGGAGGCGGGCATGTTCCGCGCGGTGGTGGTGGCATGAAGACGAAGCAGGCAAATGCGCTACTGGCAGCATCGCTGTTGGTGGCGTCAGGCGTCGCCGCCCAGACCGAGCACCAGGCCCACGACATGCACGATATGTCCGGCATGCAAGGCATGTCGGGCATGCCGATGCCGCAACCGGCGCAAACGCCGGTGCAGACGTCAGCGTCTTCGCAGGATGTGCCTGCATCGCCATCGACCGCCGCCGTGGTACCCAACGGCCATGTCGCGCCGGCGCCGCCATCGACCTATCCGACGCACCCGGGCATGGGCGAGATGGACATGCACGCCACGCCGTTCAACGTGTTCACCCGGGTGGACGAACTTGAGCGCGGTTTCGGCACAGGCTCGGCCGTGACATCGTTCAATGCCGGAGGATGGATCGGCGGTGACCTCGATCGCTTCGCCTGGCGCGCCGAGGGCGAGCTCGAGCGTGGCACCGACGATGCCAGCGTCGAGGCCTTCTATAGTCATGCCGTGGCCGCTTTCTGGAACATCCAGGCCGGCGTGCGCCAGGACGTCGGCGATGGAGCGTCCCGTTCATGGGCAGCGTTCGGTGTGCATGGCCTGGCGCCGTACTGGTTCGACCTGGAAGCCACGGCCTACCTGGGGCAGGGCGGCCGTACGGCGGTACGCGTGGAGGCCCGCTACGAAGTGCTGTTTACCCAGCGCCTGGTATTGACGCCGAAGTTCGAACTCAACGCCTATGGCAAGAGCGACCCCTCGCGCGATATTGGTTCCGGCGTGAGCGATGTGGAAGCCGGCTTGCGCCTGCGCTACGAATTCACCCGCCGCTTTGCTCCCTATCTTGGCCTTGACTGGCAACGTCGCCTGGGCAACACGGCGTCGATGGCGCGCGCGCAGGGACAAGACGCGGGACAATGGCGTTGGGTGGCCGGTTTGCGGCTGTGGTTCTGACAGGAAAAAGACCAACGATGACCACGCGGGATCTCGCCGGATGGCTGCAGTACCAGGAACGCATCAATCCACGCACCATCGAGCTTGGCCTGGCGCGCGTTCGCGCCGTGTGGGAAACCATGGGTGCGCCGCGGCCTGCACCCATCGTGATCACCGTGGGGGGCACCAATGGCAAGGGTTCGACAGTGGCATTCCTCGAGGCCATGCTGCAGGCGGCGGGCTATCGCGTGGGCTGCTTCACCTCCCCGCACCTGCTCCGTTACAACGAGCGTATCCGCATCGATGGTCTGGATGTCGGCGACACTGCGCTGGTGGCGTCGTTCGAACGGATCGAGGCGGCGCGTGGCGAGTTGCTGCTGACGTACTTCGAATTCGGCACGCTGGCGGCGATCGATTTGATCGCCCGCTCCGGGGTGGACGTAGCCGTGCTTGAGGTGGGCCTGGGCGGACGCCTTGATGCGGTGAACATCATCGATGCGGATGCTGCCATCGTGACGTCGGTCGACCTCGATCACCAGGAATGGCTCGGCGGCGACCGCGACACCATTGGCCGCGAAAAGGCCTTCATCGCGCGCGCCGGCAGGCCCTTGGTGCTGGGGGAGGCCGAGCCGCCCGCGAGGCTCCTGGAGACGGCCACGCAGATCGGGGCGCATGTGCTCATCCGAGGCACCCACTTCAGCGACGCTCCGGGCGCCCCCGCCATGGCCGGCGACTTCCAGCGATTCAATGCGGCGGCAGCCGTGGCCGCGCTGCGCGCCTTGCCCCGCCTCCGGGTGGACGATGCCGCCATGGCGGCCGGGCTTGCAGCCGCGCGGGTGCCCGCGCGGCTGCAAGTGTTGCCGGGCCAGCCCGGCGTGGTGGTGGATGTGGGCCATAACCCGCATGCCGCGCGGGCCCTGGCGGCATGGCTGGACGAGACGCCGCGAGGTGCTGTTCACGCGGTGTTTGGCGCCCTGGCCGACAAGGACATCGACGGCGTGATGAACGCCCTGGGACCACGCATCGCCCACTGGCACCTTGCTTCGCTCGATGGCGACACCCCGCGTGGCCTCAACGCTGCCGCCCTGGCCGCGAGGCTTGCCATCGTGCTGCCCGGGGCGCCCCATGACCTCCACGCAGGCGTGGCCCAAGCGCTTGCTGCGGCCCGCATGGCAGCGGGCGCCGATGGCCTGGTGCTGGCGTTCGGCTCATTCTTTGTCGCCTCGGCCGTCTTGGCGGCGTCTTAGGAAGGTATAATCCAGTCGATACATGTCTGCGCCCTAAGCTGGAGCCCGCATTTGAAAACCCGCCTGCTCGGTGCCGCCGTCCTGCTTGCCCTGGCCGTGATCATCGTGCCGATGCTGTTCTCAAGCGCTCCGCCAAAGACGGACGCCGAGCAATCGCTCAGCCTGGAAATTCCCGCCGCGCCCGACCGCGACCTGCAGTCGCGCACGCTCGACGTCTCCTCGACCGGCAGCGCCCCGGCAGCCGCCCGCACCGCGTTCGGCACCCCGCCGGCCACCTCGGTCACCCCAGGCAACGCTGGCCAGCTGGCTTCGGTGGATATTGCCTCGCGCCGTCCGCCCGACGTCGAAGCCAACGCTCCGGCGGCGACCCCGGCCGGTCCAACCCCCTCGACGGCACCTGCGGCGGCGCCCACGCGTGCGCCGGTCAATAAGCCCCCGGTTGCTACCCCCGCCGCTGCGCCCACCCCCACAGCGCCGCTACCCACGGGCACGGCCGCCCGCGGCAGCTTCAGCCTCAATCTTTCCGCTTACGCCGACCGCGGCAAGGCTGATGCCCTGGTGCAGAAGGTCCGTGGACTGGGCTATCCAGTGAGTACCGCCGTGATCACCCAGGCCGGCAAGCAGCTCACCCGTGTCAATGCCGGTCCCTTCGATACCCGCACGGCCGCCGAGGCCGCACGGCTGAAGATCAAGTCCGCGGTGCCCGGTGTCCCGGCCAGCCTGTCCGGCCAGGTGGCCGACCAGAAGGGCGATGCCCCGGCCGTGGCCGCCGCCACGCCGCGGGCCAGTGCACCCGCGGCCGCCAGTCCCGCCCCTGTTGCCACCGCACGGGCCGGCGGCTGGGCCGTTCAGCTTGGGGCATTTTCCAACGAGGCCGACGCCAACAAGCTGCGCGACAAGATCCGCGCGGCGGGTGTAGCCGGTTATGTGGACGGCATCGCCAGCAGCACCGGGGCCAAGCTATGGCGCGTCCGTGCCGGCCCGCAGACCCAGCGCGAGGACGCCGTACGCGTCCGTGACCAGCTCAAGGCCAAGCTCGGCGTCGACGGCAACGTCGTCACCGTTCCCTAGAAACACGCCCCGGGCATCGTGCCCGCCTTTCCTACAGTGAGCCTGCGGTGACCTGGGTCGACTACATCATCATCGCCGTGCTGGGCCTTTCGGTCTTGATCGGCCTGTGGCGCGGCCTTATCTCAGAGGTGCTGGCGCTGGCCGTATGGATAGCGGCATTCTGGTTCGCCTGGACCTTCGGACCGTCCGTGGCGACCTATTTCGAACACGCCATCCCGCTGCCGTCGGTGCGGGTGATCGTGGCCTACGGATTGTGTTTCCTGGTGGTATTGCTGCTTGGGGCGCTGTTGCGCTTCCTGCTGGCGCGGTTGGTCGAGGGCACGGGCCTGGGCGGTACGGATCGCCTGCTGGGCATGGTGTTCGGCTTCGTCCGCGGCGTGCTGATCGTGACCCTCGCGGTATTCCTGCTAGGGTTCACACCCTTCACGCGCGACCCGTACTGGCGCGATGCCACCTTGCCGCCGTATTTCCAGGGCGTGGCGGACTGGCTAGGCGAGCGCGTGCCCGAGAACGTGCGCCGTTACCTGCACCCGCCAGCCGACATGCTGGACAAATTGCCAAAGCTGCCCGCACCTGCGGGCGACCGCGAACGACATAACCATCCCGCCGCCAGCACCACCACGGCTTAAGCTAAATAAAGAGAAACACCCATGTGTGGACTCATCGGTATCGTCGGCACCGCCGAAGTCGCCTCGTCGCTTTACGACGGGCTGACCGTGCTGCAGCACCGTGGCCAGGATGCCGCCGGCATCGCCACGGTGGACGGTGCCCGCCTGCAGCTGCACAAAGGCAACGGCCTGGTGCGTGACGTCTTCAACCAGCCAGGCGTGCGCACGCTGCACGGGCGCATCGGCATTGGCCACTGCCGCTATCCCACGGCAGGCTCCGACGGCACCGACGAAGCCCAGCCGTTCTATGTGAATTCTCCCTACGGCATCGCCTTTGCCCACAACGGGAACCTGGTCAACACCGAGCAGCTCCGCCGCGAGATGTTCGAGGACGACCGCCGCCACATCAACACCGATTCGGATTCCGAAGTGCTGCTGAACGTGCTGGCGCACGAGTTGCAGCTGAACGACCGCAATGCGCTCACGCCGGACCAGCTCTTCAAGGCAGTGGCCGGCGTGCACGCCCGTGCGCGCGGCGGTTACGCGTGCCTGGCGATGATCCAGGGCTACGGCATCCTTGCCTTCCGCGATCCCAACGGCATCCGTCCGCTGGTACTGGGTGAGCGCGTCACAGCCCTGGGCAAGGAGTACGCGGTGGCATCGGAATCGGTGGCGCTGGACATCCTGGGGTTCACCCGCCTGCGGGACGTGGAACCGGGCGAGGGGGTGTTCATCAGCGACGCTGGCGAACTCTTCACCCGTCATTGCGCGCCGGAAGCGGTGCATGCACCGTGCATTTTCGAATACGTTTATCTTGCACGCCCCGATTCCATGATCGAGGACGTCTCGGTGTACAAGGCGCGCCTGCGCATGGGCGAGAAGCTTGCCGAGAAGATCCTGCGCGAGCGTCCCGACCACGGCATCGATGCGGTGATCCCCATCCCCGATACCGCGCGCACCGCGGCAAGCTCCCTGGCACAGGCGCTGGGCGTGCCGATGCGCGAGGGCCTGGTGAAGAATCGCTACATCGGCCGCACCTTCATCATGCCGGGGCAGGGCGAGCGGGTGAAGTCGGTGCGCCGCAAGTTGAACGCGATCGACCTTGAGTTCCGCAAGAAGAACGTGCTGCTGGTGGACGACTCCATCGTGCGCGGTACCACCAGCAAGCAGATCATCCAGATGGCCCGCGACGCGGGCGCGAAGAACGTTTACTTCGCGTCGGCGGCGCCGCCGGTGCGCTATCCCAATGTGTATGGCATCGACATGCCGGCCACGGCCGAACTCGTGGCCGCCGGCCGCACCGACAAGGAAGTGGAAACGATCCTTGGCGCCGACTGGCTGATCTACCAGGATTTGGAAGACCTCATCTGGGCCGTGAACGACGGTAACGAAGAACTCAAGCACTTCGACACGTCGTGCTTCTCCGGTGAATACGTCACCGGCCTGGACAAGGACTTCCTGGCCCAGCAGGAAACCCTGCGTTCGGACGATGCCAAGCACAAGCGCCGCACGGCCTGACCTGCACGCCGCAGCGAAGGCTTGCCTGGATTGCCCGGATCCGGCGGAGAAGCTCCGCCTGACGGCCATGACTTGGCAGGCTGTCGTCGATGGCAGTTTGACGCCCCATGCATCGGCAGTCGCGCCCGAACCCATCGGGCCACCAGGACGCCCGGCGCTGCCTCGACTGATCTCCTCCCGCGGCCTGCCGCAACGGGGCCTCGGTAGCGCGCAAGGGCGCGCCGCGCTGGTGCACGCGGTAGCGCACATCGAGTTCAACGCGATCAACCTGGCCTGGGATGCGGTTTATCGTTTCCGCGGCATGCCCGATGCGTACTATCGCGATTGGGCATCCTGCGCGGCGGACGAAGCCCGGCACTTTTCCATGCTCACCACGAGGCTCGCGGAACTGGGCCACGCCTACGGCGACTTCGATGCGCACAATGGCCTGTGGGACATGGTCGAACGCACGGCGCACAGCGACACCGTGCGCATGGCGCTGGTGCCGCGGGTGCTGGAGGCGCGCGGCCTGGACGTAACGCCAGGCATGATCGAGCGCCTGCGTGGTTGCGGCGACACGGCGACCATCGGCGTCCTTGAAGTGATCCTGGCCGAGGAAGTGGCTCATGTGGCGGCCGGCACGCGATGGTTCCACTACTGTTGCGCGCGCGACGGACTGGAGCCGGTACCCACCTTCATGCGCTATCTCGATGAGTACATGCGCGGCAGTTTGCGCGGCCCGTTCAACGTGGCGGCACGCAAACAGGCCGGCTTCAGCGACGAGGAACTCGCCTGGCTAGCGACGCTATAGCCCTTGCGCCGAGGCAAAGCTGCTGCGTGGCGTGCCGGGAGCACCTGCTGCCACCCGTGTCCGTAGCAATCCCAGCCGCGCCTGGTCGATATCGTTGGTTGCCGTGGCTTCCATGCGCATGGCCCAACGCCCAGCTGCTTCAGTATCGCTGAGGTCGTACAGGCACAGGTAGGCAAGTTCATTGGCGATGCCCGGCGCAAGCGAAGGCTCCGCCTCCACGGCTTCCCAGGCACGCAGGTAGAACCCGATGGCCGAGGTAATGTCGCGGTTGGCGTAGGCCGCCTGGGCCAGTTTCTTGAGAGTGCGCGGATGCATGGGAATTTCCGGTTTGCTGGAATTCCTGACAGCTTGCTGCGCCCCGCGAACCGCGGGAATCGGAGGAATCTCAAAGAATGTGAAGCCCTTGTGATCGTTCAGGCAGTGGGTGGGCCAGCGCCGCTGGCAAGGGCCTGACCGCACTGCGAACAGAAGCGGGCGTCAGTTTCCGTTCCCGCGTGGTTGCAGGCGGGGCAGGTAGGGCCTACCGGTTTCAGGCGGCTCCAAAGCGTCACCGCCATCTCCGCACCGACGATGCCGGTGGGCAGCGCGATGATGCCGTAGCCCAGCAGGATGGTCACCGAAGTGATGAACTTGCCAAGGACAGTCTGGGGGGTGATGTCGCCGTAACCTGTGGTGGTCATCGTCACCACGGCCCAGTACATCGACGCGGGAATGGACTCGAAGCCCGGCGTCGGGCCTTCCACCACGTACATCACGGTGCCCAGGATCACCACCAGCACGGCCACCGTGCAGACGAACACCATGATCTTTCGCCGTGCGTGGCTGAGCGCCTCCATGAGGTCCTGCGCCTCGCGGAAGTACCGCGTGAGCTTGAGCACGCGGAACACACGCAACAGGCGCAGCAGGCGGATGTCGATGAGGTAGTGGGCTCCGGGGAACATCAATGCGAGCAGCGTGGGCAGCAGGGCGATCAGGTCGACCACGCCGAAGAAACTGGTGGCGTAGGCCAGCGGCCGCCGCACGCTAAGCAGGCGCACCAGGTACTCGATGACGAACATCGTGGTGAAGAACGATTCGGCCAGCAGGAACCACGATCCGAAGCGCTGGTGCCATGACGGCACGCTGTCGAGCACCACCACGCCTACGCTGGCCAGGATCGCTACCAGCACGGCGACGTCGAAGGCGAGCCCGGCGGGCGTATCGGCGCGGAATACCACCCGGTAGAGGCGCTGGCGCCAGTGCCTGCGGCCGGGTTCTTCGCCGCGATGGACGGGATTGACGTGATTCACGGGGCGTTCCTCGCTCAATGGGAGGGCCGGCGTCCATCGCCGGCCGCGTCGCGGCCCTAGGCCAGCTGCAGGCCGCGAAGCCGGGCCTGGCCGGGCTGGATTTCCAGCACAGAACCCTGCTCGTACCAATCGCCGAGCACGATACGCCTGGCGTTTTCCCCGTCAAGGGAGAAATCGTGGATGGCAGGGCGATGGGTGTGGCCGTGCACCAGGCGCCGGACGCCCGCGTCGCGCATGGCCCGGGCCACCGCGTCGGCGTTGACGTCCATGATGGTTTCGTCGGTCTTGCCGGTATAGGCACGGCTATCGGCACGGGCCTTGGCGGCGAAGGCCCGGCGCTGGTCGAGCGTCATGGCCATCATCTGTGCCCTGAACTGCGGCGTACGCACCTGGGCGCGCACGGCCTGGTAGGCGGTGTCGTCCGTGCACAGGACATCGCCGTGCATCAGCAACGTTGGCTCGTCGGCGATGTCGTGCACCACGCCATCGGGCAGGATCTGCATGCCAGCCCGCCTGGCGAAATCCTCGCCGAGGAGAAAATCACGGTTACCGGCCATGAAGTAGACCGGTACCCCGGCATCGGCCACGCCGCGCGTGGCGGCGGCGATGCGGCCGGGAAGCGGGGCGTCGTCGTCATCGCCGATCCACGCCTCGACGAGGTCGCCGAGAATGTAGAGCGCGTCGGCCCCGCGTACCTCGCCGCTTGCCAGGAATCGCTCGAAGAGGTCGGTGATCGCGGGCCGTGCTTCATCCAGGTGAAGGTCGGCGATGAATAGCGTGGTCATGCCTTCTTCTTCGGCGTCGCCGGAGCCTTCACGGGGGTCTTTGCCGGTGGCTTGGCCGCAGCGCTCGTTGCCGGCGCCGGTGCGGCCTTCGGCGCGGGTTTTTCCTCGCCCACCACGTTGGCGCCGTCGATCACCACCAGCGGGTTGGGAACGTCGTTGACGAAGGGACCCAGTGCACGCGTGGGCAGCCCTGCCATCTTGTCGACCACGTTCATGCCTTCGACCACCTTGCCGAACACCGCGTAGCCCCAGGTCAGCCCGCTCTGGTTGCCGGCGTAGTCCAGGCGACGGTTGTCCACCAGGTTGATGAAAAACTGGGACGTACCAGAGGCCGGGTCCGCGCCGCGGGCCACGGCGACCGTGCCACGGAGGTTGGACAGGCCGTTGTCCGCCTCGCTGGCGATGGCAGCACGAGTGCGCTTTTGCTGCAGGTCGCGGGTGTAGATGCCGCCCTGTACAAGGTAGCCGTTGACGGCGCGATGGAACACGGTGCCGGCGTAGAAGTCGTCGCGCACGTACTGCAGGAAATTGGCCACGCTCTTGGGGGCCTTGTCCGGGAACAGTTCCAGCGTGATCTCGCCCTGGCTTGTGTGCAACACCACCCTCGGATGCGCCTCGGCGGCGGCCGCTTCGGGCTTGGCCGCCTGGCCGAGGGCCAGGGCCGGGAGGACGAGTAGGGCGAAGGCAGCCAGGTATCGGGTCATCGGCACATGATACCGCCGCCGGCCGGATCGCGCGCCCGCCCCGGCGGCGGTCAGTAGGTGATCAGTTCAAGTTCCAGGCCCAGATCGGCCATCGGGCCCTTTTCCTGCTCGAGGTCTGCCTCGGTCAACGGGTGTTCGTCGAGCCATTCGGCGGGCAGCGCCAGGCGCAGCTTGGTACGGGTGGCGGCAAGCTTCAGCGGTGGCATCGGCTCGGCGCGGCGCGAGCGGCGGAACAGCACGGCCAGTCGCAACAGTGCGGTGGCGTAGCGGGCCAGCGCACGATGCCGCGTGGGCAGTGCCATCAGCAGGGCCTTGTCGGGCTTGCGCCGGTGGCATTCGACGATGGCGGCCAGGAGCTGTTGTTCCTGCCGCGAGAAACCGGCCAGGTCTGCATTGCGAAGGATGTAGCCGCCGTGGCGATGGTGCTGGCTGTGGGCGATGGCCAGGCCCAGTTCGTGCACGCGGCCGGCCCACGACAGCCATTCGCGGGCTTCGGTGTCGAGCTTCCATGCCTTGGCGACCTGGTCGAACAGGGCCAGCGCCGTGGTTTCCACGCGGCGCATGTGCGCCCGGTCCACGCCATAGCGCGCGGCCAGCGCATCGATGCTGCCGGCACGCGGGTCGCTGCCACCGGCGCGGCCGATGAGGTCCCAAAGCAGGCCCTCGCGCATGGAGCTTGCGCATACTTGCAGGCCGGTGATGCCCAGGGCTTCGAAAGCGGCTTCGAAGATCACCACGCCGCCGGCGAACACGCCAGTGCGGTCTTCGGCCAGGCCCGGCAGCTTCAGTGCCTGGATCGAGCCTTGCGCCAGCATCGCCTCGCGGATGCCTGCAAGCGCCGCCGGGGTGATGGCGTCGTCCGTCAGGCCCATGGCCTGGGCCACGGCACCGATCGCCTTGGCGGTGCCCGACGAACCATAGGCATTGGCCCAGCCTGCTTCGCGATATTCCTCGGCGAACTGTTGCAGCAGCACGCCGATCTCGCGGCGCGCGCGCTGCCAGCGTTTACGCGTGATCTTGCCACCGGGGAAGAAGCGCAAGGTGGAGGCGATGCAACCGACCTGCACGCTCTCGGTGTATTCGGGGGAGATATGCCGCCCGATGATGAATTCGGTGCTGCCGCCGCCGACATCGATCACCAGCCGGTTGTCGCGCGACACAGGCAGGTCGTGCGCGGCGCCCAGGAAAATCAGACGGCCCTCCTCGCGGCCGGAGACGATTTCCACGGGCGTGCCCAACGCCACTTCGGCCGCGGCAAGGAAGGCGTGCGGCGATGCCAGGCGGCGTACGGTATTGGTGGCGACGGCCCGCACGCGGGCGCCGGGAAGGCCCGCGATGCGCTGGCCGAAGCGGGCAAGGCTTGCAAGCGCAGCGGCACGATGGCCGGCGTCGAGGGTTCCATCGGCGCGCAGGCCCGCCGCCATGCGCACCGTATCGCGAAGGCGATCGATCACCCGGGGTTCGCCATGCTCGAACCGGGCCACCACCATGTGGAAGCTGTTCGAGCCCAGGTCGATCGCCGCCAGTACTTCACCTTCGGCGATCTGCGGCCTGGCCGCCGCTGCCGTGCGCGCGGCCGACGCGTCGCCACGATATGCCTTACCCACAAAGCTTCTCCAACAGGTATTGCTGCGCATTGTGCGGCGCGTCGTCGCCCGGTTCGCTGCGCGTGTAATGGCCATCGGCGCCCAACAACCAGGCCTGGGTGTTGTCGCGAAGATAGTTGTCGAGGGTTTCCTGGTACACGCGCGCCGCCAGTTCGGGATCCAGGATCGGCACGGCAATTTCGATACGCCGGCGGAGGTTGCGCTCCATCCAGTCGGCGCTGGCGGTGTAGATCTCAGGCTCGCCGGCATTGCCGAACCAATAGATGCGGCTGTGTTCGAGGAAACGGCCGACGATGGAACGCACGCGGATGTTCTCGGAAACTCCCTTCACGCCGGGGCGCAGGGTACATGCTCCGCGGATCACCAGGTCCACCTGCACGCCCGCCATCGAGGCGCGGTAAAGCGCCTTCACCACCTGCGCCTCGTTCAAGGCGTTGAGCTTGGCCATGATGCGCCCACCACGGCCTTCGCGGGCGTGGACGATCTCGCGTTCGATTTTGTCCATCACCGAGCTGTACAGGGTGAAGGGTGAATGCAACAACTGCTTGAGCGCGATCATCGGACCCAGGCCCGAGAGCTGCTGGAAGATCTTGTGGACGTCCTGCCCGACGTCCTCGTTGGAGGTCATCAGGCCGATGTCGGTGTAGCCGCGGCTGTTGCCCTGGTGGTAGTTGCCGGTGGACAGATGCACATAACGGCGGAGCTTGTCGCCCTCGCGGCGTATGATCAACAACATCTTGGCGTGGGTCTTGTAGCCCACCACGCCATACACCACCTGCACGCCGGCCTCCTGCAGCCGCGTGGCCAGCCCGATATTGGCTTCCTCGTCGAAACGCGCGCGAAGCTCCACCACCACGGTCACATCTTTGCCGTTGCGTGCGGCTTCCACCAGCAGGTCCACCAGCGGGGAATCCTTGCCGGCGCGGTAAAGCGTCTGCTTGATCGCCAGTACGCCGGCATCTTCGGTAGCCTGGCGGAGCAGTTCCACCACCGATGCGAACGACTCGAAGGGATGGTGCAGGAGGATGTCCCGCTGGCTGAGCAGTTCGAACGGCTTGCCATCCTTGCAGATGGTGGTGTTGAGCTTGGGTATGAAGCGCGGGAATTTAAGTTCCGGTCGATCGATGAGGTCGTAGACGGTTTCCAGGCGGATCAGGTTCACCGGGCCGTCGCAGCGGTAGACGTCCTGTTCTTCCAGCTGGAAATTGTGGATCAGCATCTGCGTGATCGCGCGCGGGCAATCGGCGCCGACCTGCAGCCGTACCGGTCGCGCGTAGCCTCGGCCGATCAGTTCCTCGGTCAGCGCGCTGGCCAGGTTCTCGACCTCCGCTTCTTCCACTACCAGTTCGCCGTTGCGGGTGACGCGGAACTGGTACGAGCCCTTGACCTTGAAGCCGGGGAACATCTCGTCGGCGAAAGCGTGCAGCACTTCGGCCAGGAAGACGAAATCGATGCCGCCATCGCCGACTTCATCGGGGAGGCGGATCAGGCGCGGCAGTGAACGTGGTGCGCGCACCAGAGCCATGTGGCCTTCGCGGCCGAAGGCGTCCCGGCCCTCCAGCACCACGGCGATGTTCAGCGTCTTGTTGAGGATGCGCGGGAACGGATGCGCCGGATCCAGGCCCAGGGGCGAGAGCACCGGCATGATCTCGTTCTGGAAATACCCCTGGAGCCAGCGGCGCTGTTTCTCGTTCCATTCGTCCCGGACGCGGAATCCGATGCCCTCGGCGGCCAGCGCCGGGCGCAGGTGCGCCTGCCAGGTCTCGTATTGGGAGTCCACCAGGGTAAGCGTGCGTTCGCGGATGCGGGAGAGGATCTCGCCCGAGCCCAGGCCGTCGGCCCCGGGCAGATGCGCGTTTAGCGCGTGCTGGTGCTTGAGCACCGCCACGCGCACTTCGAAGAATTCATCCAGGTTGCTGCAGACGATGGCAAGGTAGCGCAGCCGTTCGAGCAGCGGCACTGCCGGGTCCTGCGCCTGGGCCAGTACGCGGAAGTTGAATTCCAGTGCCGCCAGCTCGCGATTGAGGTAAAGCGCGGGAGCATCGAGTGCCGGGGCGGCGGGTGTACGCGATCGTGGCATGGGCTGACGGTGGCCTGGCGATCGGTCGAGGATGGAAGATGCGGCGGAGGCTTGCAAGGGACGGCGCGCCATGGCGCCGGCCGATGGCTTTAGCTGGCCAGGCTTTCTTCGCCGCCCGGCACCAGCAGCCGCTCGGCACCGAAGATCGCCGAGAAGGTCGAGCCCTTGCCCGGTTCGCTTTCGATCTGCAGGCGGGCGTGGTGCAGGTTCAGCACGTGCTTGACGATGGACAGGCCCAGCCCCGTACCGCCGCTATCGCGCGAGCGGCTGGACGACACGCGGTAGAACCGCTCGGTCAGCCGCGCCAGGTGGGTGGCCGGGATGCCGTAGCCTGAATCGGCCACCGAGAAGATCACCCCGGCGGCATGCGGCTCGAAGCGGATGTCGATGCGGCCTCCGGTGGGTGTGTAGCGCACGGCATTGCTCACCAGGTTGGAGAACGCGCTGTGCAGGTCTTTCGATGAGCCGAGCAGGTCGGTGGCGGCAGTATGGGTGAGGGTGATCCGGTGCCTGCCCTGGCTCAGTGCTTCGGCTTCGCGGCGCAGGGTGGCCAGCAGTGGTTCGATCGTTACGCGCTCGTCGGCGATACGGTCCTGGGTTTCCAGGCGCGAGAGCGTGAGCAGGTCTTCGACGATCTGCCCCATGCGGCGCGACTGCACGCGCATCTCCCCCAGCACCGGCGCAAGCTCCGGAACGTCTTCGGGATCAAGCAGTTCAAGATAGCCGTGGATGACCGTCAGCGGCGTGCGCAGTTCGTGCGAGACGTTGGCGACGAAGTCGCGGCGGATCTGCTCCAGGCGGGTCATGTGGCTGATGTCGCGCACCAGCAACAGGCGCTGGCGGCTGCCGAACGGCAGCAAGGTGGCGGAGATGTGCCGGTTCGCGTGGCCCGGGGCGGTGACGTCGTTCAGGGGCTCGCGCCCTCCGTCGATCAGCCACTTGGCCAGATCGGTCGCCTGCAGGCACTCACTGAGGATGCGGCCGCGATCGGTGGGCCGGCGCAGGCCCAGGAGGTCTTCGGCGGCGTGGTTGAACCATCGCACGTGCTGGGCCTGGTCCATCAATACGACGGCGTCGGGCAGGCTGCCGGCGGCACTGCGCAGGTCGCGCAGTTGGGAAGCAATACGGCGGGAGCGTGTCATCAGACGGTCATGCCTGGGGTCGGTCGTTTGGCGAGGCGTGGCCATGATGGGATCGGTTCGATGACGGATCGAAGACAGCAGTGCGACGAATTGCGACAACGCGACAATGCTCACGCCAATCAGCGCATTTCCCGTCGCCCAACCCACCACCACACCGGCCACCAGGCCGGCGGCGGCCAGCAGGAGTGCCCGGCGGGAAGTTCGGTCAAGGCGCATCGGTGCTCCAGTGGACGGACATCAAGCCGTCACCATAGCTTGGACCGCGCGCCTTTTGTCAGGGGCTGGCCGAAAACCGGTAGCCGGCGCCGCGCACGGTCTGCACCATGTCGTCCAGCTTCCAGGGTTCCAGTGTCTTGCGCAGGCGGCGGATGTGAACATCGACGGTGCGTTCTTCCACGTAGACGCTGCCGCCCCACACGTGGTCGAGCAACTGGGCGCGCGAGTACACGCGCTCAGGGTGGGTCATGAAGAAGAACAGCAGGCGGTATTCGGTGGGGCCGATCGGCACCGGTTCTTCGGCGGCGTAGACGCGATGCGCCGGGCCGTCGATGCGCAGGCCGCCGATCTCCACCATGCCGGTGCCGTCGTCGCCCTGGCTCCGGCGAAGCACCGCCTTGATCCGCGCGACCAGCTCGCGGGTGGAAAAAGGCTTGATGACATAGTCGTCCACGCCGGCTTCCAGGCCGTTCACCCGATCCATCTCCTCGCCGCGCGCGGTGAGCATGATGATCGGGATCTCGCGGCTGAGTTCTTCCTTGCGGAGGCGTCGGGCCAATTCCAGGCCGCTCATGCCCGGCAACATCCAGTCGAGCAGGATGAGGTCGGGCACGCGTTCGGAGATGGCCATCTGCGCCGCTCGGGCATCGGCGGCATGGACAGCGTCCATGCCGGCCTTGCGCAGGGCGAAGGCGACCATGTCGCGTATCGAGGCTTCGTCTTCGACGATCAGGATGCGCTTGTGCACGCGGGAGGCGCCTTAGTTAAGGTGGGGTGTGACGCGGAGATTGCAGCGGGATTTTGTTACATCACGATGACATTTACGAAAAATCCGTCCCGATGCTGTCATTGTTTCCCCACCGCTACTGTGCGCCGGCGCCCAGGCAGAAGTTCCCCATGCAGGCTTGGTTGGGCTTTTTGCCGGTTTCGCCCAACTGATCGCGGCGTCCGTCAGGGTTGTCTTCGGTGGGAATCTTCCGCTTGCGCAGTTCCAGCACGACGGGCGTGAGGTCGGCGATACGCGCCTGGATTCGCGAGCGCTCGTAGAAATCCAGGTTCGGCCGGTCCAGAAGCCGCTTGTATTGCTCCATGGCGTCGAACGGCCGTCCCGAGAGCGCCGCAGCGTCGGCGTAGGCTTCCTGGCCGCGCACGGTGTCGCCTGAGAGCTCGCTGGCGCGGGCGAACGCTCGGTACAGCTCGGCATCGTCGCTGTCGTCCAGCAAGGGTTTGAGCATGGCCGCGGCCTTGCCACCATCGGCCTTGCCGCCGCCCGTTACCAGGGCATTGCCGTAGTCGATCGCCACCGCGCGGTTCTTTGGGCTGCGCTCGTGCAGATCCGCGTAGATGCGCAGGGCGTCCGCACGCTCCTCGCCCACGCGCAGGGCGTCGGCCATGGCCAGGCGCAGGACGATGTCGTCGGGCGCTTTGGCCAGCAGTGGCCTCAATTCGGCCTGGGCCTGCTGGGGCCGGCTGCTGCGGGTAAGGGCCAGCGCCAGGCCATAGTGATTGGCCGGGGTATCAAAGCCGGGCCGGTCCATGTTTTGTGCATACAGGGTGGCCTGCCGCCCGGCGTCGCCGCTGAGCACGCGGGCGCGTTCGCGCATCAGCGCGTAGATGCCGGTGTCGCCGTTGCCGTTGCCGCGCCGGCTTATGACGATGCGCGTGGGATCAGTCACGAACGGAATGGGCGCGGTGGCCTTGTTCCAGGACTTTGGATCGAGCGTGGCCGTGGCCGGCCGCTTCGCCTGTTGGTCGACCAGCGCCTTGGCGCGGGCCTTTGCATCGCTGATGCGGTTGGCTGTCACCGGATGGCTTTGCAGCAGTTCCGGCAGGCTGTAAATGGATTCACCCTGGCCGGCGCGCATCGCGTCGCTCATGCGCTCGAAGAAACTGGCCATCGCGTTCGGATCGTAGCCGGCGTTGGCAAGGGTCTGGATGCCGGTGCGGTCGGCCTCGGTTTCGTCGGCGCGGGTGAAATTGATCTGCTTTTGCATGATCAATCCCTGGCCGCCCATCAGCACGGCGGGCAGGGCGTCGCCGCTATGCGCACCGGCGCCCGCGGCCACCGCGCCCAGCAGCACGAGCGCCATCATGGGGCCTGCCTTCTTCGATTCCTCGAAGGCACGTACCAGGTGGTTCTGGGTAATGTGGCCGATTTCGTGCGCCATCACGCCAGCCAGTTCGCTTTCGCTGCGGGTGATGGTGACAAGCCCGGTGTTTACCGCGATATAGCCGCCGGGCAGGGCGAACGCGTTGATGTCGTCGTCCTTGACCATGAAGAAGGTGTACTTCTGCTTGGGCTTGGCGCTGGCCGCCACCAGCCGGTAGCCGATGTCCTGCAGCCAGCTCTCCAGCAAGGCATCGTCGACCACCAGGCCCAGGGCGCGCATCTGGCGCATTTGCTGGTTGCCGTAGTCGTCCTGTTCCTGGGGGCTCACCAGGGCATCGGCGGAACTTCCAAGCTCCGGCAGGCGCACGTCGTCCTGGGCGCTGGCAAGGCAGGTGATGCCAGCGGCGAGCAGGAAGGCTAAGAGGCGGGTAAATCCCTTTTTCATGGCTGGAACATTAGCACTGGGCAACCCCCTTGGACCTTTCCCCAGGCTGTCCGGTTCCCAGCCCGGGCTATTGTCCGGACCCCGTTTGCCCCTATCTTTGCGCCATAGCCTTCACTGGAACCTGTATGAGCCAGCCTGACATCACCATCTACTCGACCGCCGTCTGCCCCTATTGCGTGGCGGCGAAGAATCTCTTGAAGTCCAAGAGCCTGGAGTGGAAGGAAATTCGCATCGATACCGACCCCGCGCAGCGGGACGACATGCTGGCCCGCAGCGGCGGCCGACGCACGGTGCCGCAGATCTTCATCGGCGAGAATCACGTGGGCGGGTTCGACGACCTGGTGGCCGCCGACCGTAGCGGCAAGTTGTCGCAGTTGCTTGGTGCTGCCTGATGTCCGGGAACGAGCGGGTCAAGGAATTTACCGAGTTCCGCGAGCGGATGAACGAGCGCATCCTGGGGCAGGACAACCAGGTGATACGCCGTTTCTTCGCCCTGGATACCCAGACCTACCGTGCCGGCGCCCTGGACGTGAAAACCAAGGAAATGCTGGGCCTGGTGGCATCGCTGGTGCTGCGTTGCGACGACTGCATCAGCTACCACGTTGCCCAGTGCAAGGAAGCCGGGGTGAACCGCGAGGAATTCTTCGAGGTGTTCAGCGTGGGCCTGGTGGTGGGCGGTTCCATCGTCATTCCCCATCTGCGCCGTGGCGTGGATTTCCTGGACACGCTGGAAGCTGGCGAAGGCGACGCGGCGGCCTGCGCCGATCACGCCTGAGGGTTGGGCCCCAAGAGGCCCTGAGTGGCCATTCCCTTGTGAGATGAGGGCGAAATCGCCGATAATTGGCTGATTTCATTCCCCGGGCAGGCGCCAGAAGGCCCCGCCATCTCCAAGGAGTTCCCCCATGAGCAAGACGATTGCCGTGATCCCCGGCGACGGTATCGGCCCGGAGATCATGAACGCCACGCTGCGCGTGATCGACGCCCTCGACTGCGGCCTGTCGTATGAGTTCGCCGACGCCGGCGTGGTCGCCCTGGAAAAGCACGGCGACCTGCTGCCCCAGGCCACCATCGACCTCATCACCAAGCACACCGTGGCACTGAAGGGTCCGCTCACCACCCCGATCGGCGGTGGCTTCACTTCGATCAACGTCACGCTCCGCCGCCACTTCGACCTCTACGCGAACGTGCGTCCGGCGATCAGCTTCCCCGGCACCAAGGCGCGCTACGAGAACATCGACATCATCACGGTGCGCGAGAACACCGAGGGCGCGTACCTGGCCGAAGGCCAGACGCTGTCCGAAGACGGCCAGGTGGCGCAGTCGATCATCCGCAACACCCGCAAGGGCTCCGAGCGCATCGTGCGTTATGCCTTCGAGATGGCACGCAGCAAGGGCCGCAAGAAGATCACGGCCGTGCACAAGGCCAACATCATGAAGACGTCGTCGGGCCTGTTCCTGAACGTTGCGCGTGAAGTGGCCAAGGAATACGCCGACATCGAGTTCAACGAGATGATCGTGGACAACACCTGCATGCAGTTGGTGATGAACCCGTATCAGTTCGATGTGATCGTCACCACCAACCTGTTCGGCGACATCCTCTCCGACCTTTGCGCCGGCCTCGTCGGCGGCCTGGGCCTGGCACCGGGTGCGAACATCGGCAAGGGCGCGGCCATCTTCGAAGCCGTGCACGGTTCGGCACCGGACATCGCCGGCAAGAACATCGCCAACCCCTGCGCCCTGTTGCTGGCCGCGGCCGACATGCTCGACCACCTGGACATGGTGGCCAAGGGTGCGCGCGTCCGCCAGGCGATCCGCGACACCATGGAAGCGCGCGACCGTGTCACGCCGGACATCGGCGGCACGGGCAGCACGGAAACATTCGCCGACGCCATCGTCGAGCGCATCCGCGCCACGGCGTAATCCATCGGCGGTTCATTGGGGGTCAGAGTCATTACCCTGACCCCATCCCCGCTGGCGGCGTAATTTTCTGCGGCCAGTGCCCAAGGGGGCGTCGACGTACATGACTTAGGACCCCCGCGGGAAACTCCCGCGGCGGGTTATTCTCGTGACCTTGCCAACAGGTCCGGGGTCCCATGAAGCGCATCCTTTCCGCCGCGACCGCGGCCATCGTCCTGGCCGGTGCCGCGCAGGCACAGACTTCAACCTACGATCCGCGCGAGGCCTTCGCGCCCTTCATCTACCCGAATCCGCCCGGTGAAACGCGTTCGCCCGCCGGCGTGCCGGGGCATGCGTTCTGGCAGAACCGCGCCGATTACCAGATTCGCGCCACGCTTGATCCGGTGGCCAACACGCTCGATGGCAAGGTCGCCATCGACTACACCAACAACAGCCCCGAGGCGCTCGACGTGCTCTGGCTGCAGGTGGAACAGAACCGCTTCCGCGAGGACGCCCGCGGGAACTTCACCTCCGGACGCGCAACCTCCCAGCATACCGATGGCTACCGCTTCACTTCGGTAAAAGTGGATGATGGCCATGGCGCAAAGAACGTCAAGTACGTCATCGCCGATACACGCATGCAACTGGTGCTTCCCGAGGCACTGAAGGCGCGTGGTGGCAAGCTCAAGATCATCATCGACTACAACTACGTGCTGCCAGGCAATTTCGGCGGCCGCACAGGCTTCGATCCCAGCAAGAACGGCAACATCTACGAGATGGCGCAGTGGTACCCGCGCATGGCGGTGTACGACGACCTGCGCGGGTGGGACACCGCGCCCTATCTCAACAGCGAGTTCTATCTCGAGTACGGGAATTTCGACTACTTCATCACCGTGCCCTGGAACATGATCGTCGCCGGCTCAGGCGAGCTGCAGAACCCGGAGGAGGTGCTTACCACTGCCCAGCGTGAACGCCTTGCCAAGGCGAAGCTAAGCGATGCGACGGTGATGATCCGCACGCCGGAGGAAGTGACCCAGCCGTCAAGCCGTCCGAAGCAGTCGGGCACGCTTACCTGGCACTTCAAGATGGCCAATACGCGCGACGTCGCCTTTGGTGCCTCCACGGCCTATGTGTGGGACGCCGCGCGCATCAACCTGCCGCAAGGCAAGACGGCGCTGGCGATGAGCGTGTATCCGGTGGAGAGCGCCACGCCTGCGCTGTGGAATCGCAGCACCGAGTTCATGAAATCGTCGGTGGAGTATTTCTCGCGCCAGTGGTACCCGTATCCGTATCCCGTGGCGATCAACGAGGGTGGCTCGGCGGCCAGCGGCATGGAATACCCCGGCATCGTCTTCGACCCGATGAAAGCGCCGGCCAAGCCGTTGCAGATGGTCACCGCGCATGAGATCGGCCACACCTGGTTCCCGATGATCGTGGGCAGCAACGAGCGCCGCGATGCGTGGATGGACGAGGGTTTCAACACGTTCATCGACGTCTACGAGGCCGACAACTTCAATCACGGGGAATTTGCGCCCAAGCGCGACGGTGAATACGCGCCCAAGGGAGGCAATCCGGTGGATGAAATCCTGCCGCTCCTGGCGGACAAGGAGGCCCCGCCGCTGCTGATGGGCGCGGACATGGTCAAGGAGAAATACCGCCATCCGGCCACGTACTTCAAGGCAGCGCTGGGCCTGGTGCTGTTGCGCGAGGAAATTATCGGACCTGAGCGTTTCGACCCGGCTTTCCGCAAGTACATTGCCGCATGGGCCTACAAGCATCCTTCGCCGTCGGACTTCTTCCGCCTGATGGAAAGCGAGACCGGCGAAGACCTGGGCTGGTTCTGGCGCGGGTGGTTCGAGCAGAACTGGCAGTTGGACCTTGCCGTGACCGGCATCGACGCGGGCAAGCATTCGGTGGGTATTGCCAACCACGACAAGCTGGTGATGCCTTCCACGCTGAAGGTGGACTTCACCGACGGCAGCAGCACATCGATTCGCGTGCCGGTGGAAACCTGGCAGCAGCATGTGACGTTCGATGTGCTGGTACCCGGCGACAAGCCCATTCGCAGCGCCACCATCGATCCGGATCACAAGCTGCCCGACCGCGACCGCTCCAACAACGTGTTCCCGGCACGCCGATGAACGCCGCCGACCGTATTGTCGGCGGTTTGCTGGCGCTGCTGGCCGGCGTGGCGGTGGTATTGCAGCTGGTGTTGATCCTGCAAACCGGCGAGGGCAGCACGGCGGCAATCGTGCTGCGCTTCGTAAGCTTCTTCACCATCCTCAGCAACATGCTGGTGGCCGGGGTGTGTGTCGCCGTCGCGACGGGTCACGCCCGGCCGCGCTGGCGTGGCGCGGCGGCGTTGTATATCACGGTAACCGGGGCGATCTATTCGATCATCCTGGCGTCGCTATGGTCGCCCACGGGCGCGCAGAAGGTGGCCGACGAGCTGCTGCACCATGCGGTGCCGGTGGCTTATGTCCTGGCCTGGCTCGTGCTGGCGCCCCATCGGCGACTGGCCTGGGGTGATGCGCTGCGTTGGCTGGTGTTCCCGGCGGTGTACCTGGGCTGGACCGTTGCACGTGGTGCGGCGACGGGCGAGTACCCCTATCCCTTCGTGGACGTAGGCCGGCTTGGTGCGGCGCAGGTGGCGCTGAACTGCCTGGGGATAGGCGTGCTCTTTGCGGTACTGGGCCTGGTGCTCGTTGCCGTCGACCGGGCATTGCCAGCGCGAGCCTGACAGGCGCTAACCCTTGTGGTCGATACGCGTGACCTTGCCATCGCGTATGTCGATGATGATGGTCCGGTTGCCTTCGATGAATTGCAGGCGCGAACCCTGGTACTGGGTTCGCGTTGCCTTGATGGCCGAGCGCGCTGCCGGCTTGCCCGCGACAGCCAATACCTTGGCCTCGGTATCGCCCACCACGATCAGGGCCGATCCGAACCGGACACTTTGCGCGGCGTTGGCCACGGTGGGCACGACGCTGGCCAGAAGCAACACCAGGCTGAACAATCTTGGCAGGTACACGGACGCGTTCCTTCGGCATGGGAGGACGGACATCCCATCATGACGTTGAACATGTTGCCGTCAGCTTTCGCCGTTGCGTCGTGTCAGTGGATGCGTTTAGTTCGCAGCAGGCTCCGCCCAGGGGTCGTAGCTGCCGAACCACCAGATGTGGCCCTCGGGATCGGCCGCGGCATAACCGGCACCGCCATAGGGCTTTTCCTCGTACTCATCGACGATGCGCGCGCCGGCCGCCTTGGCGTGCTCGTAGTGGGTGCGGCAGTCGGTCACGGTGACGCAGGCACATTGCGTTTCCCGGCCGTCGATTTCATCGGGCTGTACCGATAACCGGCTATAGAGCGAATCGTCCTTGCGCACGGAGCCGAGCATGATCATCCCTGCGCCATAGGTGAGCTGGGCATGCATCACGCTGCCGTCGTCTGCCTCGTACACGGCATGGCGATTGAAGCCGAAGGCCTTGCAGAGGAAATCGATGGCGGCGTGGGCATCGCGGTAGCGCAGGCCGGGAATGATGGTGCTGGGCATGGTCGTCTCCTGATGGATAGCTCAAGGCTAGTCGGGAAGCCAGGTACGTTCTTGTAAATTTTCCCGGTCAGTCCAGCGGTACGTGGCGCGAGTGTGGGCCGCGGCGGCGAAGATACTCACCCGGCGTCATGCCGGCGAAGTGCCGGAACTCATGAACTAAGTGGGCCTGGTCGGCGTAGCCGCCGTCGACGGCGACGTTGGCCCACTCGAATGGGCGCTCTATGCCGATCGCGTCGATCACACCATGGAAGCGTCGCAGCCGCGCATAACGTTTGGGCGTGAGCCCAACCTGGCGTCGGAACAGCAAACCCAACCGCTGCGATGACAGCCCGGTCGTCCGCACGATGTCGCTGATGCGCGCCCATGCCGGGTCCAGATCAAGCATGCCCGTGGCGGCCATTACCGCCGCATCCAGCTGCACGCGCCCCAGCCGTGACTCAAGCCACGACTGCACCAGCGCCACGCGCACGGCGGGGGAGGGTTCATGCAACAGGCGCTCGCGCAGGGCAACGGCCGTGGGTCCTGCTACCGCATCGAGCGGGGTGTCCCGGTCGGCCAGGGCATCAAGGTCGGTGCCGAACAGGGGCCATGCGCCACCCGGGCGGAAATTCACCCCCATCACCCGTACCTGCTCGGCCGTATCGATGACGAAGCTGCCTGTGAAGGGCCCGGAGATCACGCTGCCGGGCAGGCGCGTGCAGGGTGCATCTTCGCTGGCGTAGAGGCGTGTTTCGTCCTGGGCCAGGTTGATGATCAGCGAAGCGGTGGGCAGCGGCAGGATACGGTCGAACGCGTGCCCCGGGGCCGGGAGGTCCCAGTCCCAGATCGCCTCGACCAGGGCAGCCAGCGGCGGCGGCGGGGTGATGCGAAGGAAACCCATGGGCACGCATGTCCTGTGGACGGCTTCTCCGGTCCGAGAATACCCCGCCGGGCTTCCCGGGGCAGTTACAATGGCGTCAATGTTCCGCTGGTTCGAATCCCTGATCGACATCTTCCGCGAGGCGCCCGACCAGGTGCCGCCGAAGACCGTCGTGCGCTTCTATGTGTATTACCTGCGCCAGGTATGGAAGATATTTGCTGTAGCGCTGGTGCTGGGCCTGCTGGTGGCCTTCGTGGAAGTGGCGCTGTTCGACTTCCTGGGCCGCATCGTCGACATGGCCGGCAAGACCCCGGCGAAAGATTTCTTCCGCGTCCACGGCGGCAGCCTGGCGTGGATGGCGCTGGTGACGCTGGTACTGCGTCCGCTCTTCATCTTCCTGCACGATCTTCTGGTCAACCAGACGCTCACCCCGGGCTTCACCAACATGATGCGCTGGCAGCACCATCGCTATGTGCTGAAGCAGAGCCTGGGTTTCTTCCAGAACGATTTTGCCGGCCGCATCGCCCAGCGCATCCTGCAGACGGGCGCTTCGCTGCGTACCTCGGCGGTGCAGGTGGTCGACGCCATCTGGTATGTCACGGTTTACGCAGGCACCGCCATCTACCTGTTCGCCCGCGCCGACGTGTGGCTTGCGATCCCCCTGGTGGTGTGGATCGCCTTCTATGTAGCCATGCTGCGGTTCTTCGTGCCGCGGGTGAAGGAGCGTTCCTGGCGCGCGTCGGAGGCGCGGTCGAAGCTCATGGGACGCATCGTCGACGGCTACAGCAACGTGCTTACGCTCAAGCTGTTCGCCCACACCCATCGCGAGGAAGGCTATGCGAAGGAAGCCCTGGACGAACTCACCGGGAAGATCCAGCGCTCCTCGCGCATGGTTACCTCGATGGATGCATCCATCACCACGCTCAACGGCTTCCTGATCGCCACCACCACGGGCCTGGCCTTGTGGCTGTGGGTGCGTGGCGCGGTATCGGTGGGCGAGGTGGCGCTGGCGGTGGGCCTGGTGATCCGTATCAACAACATGTCCGGCTGGATCATGTGGGTGGTCAACGGCATCTTCGAGGACGTCGGCACCGTGCAGGACGGCATCACCACCATCGCGCAGGAGCGCACGGTAGTCGACCGCGCGGACGCAGTGCCGCTGCACGTTACCCACGGTGGCATCCGGTTTGAACGCGTGAGCTTCCACTACGGCAAGCAGGACGGGGTGATCGAAGGCCTGGACCTTGATATCCGGCCTGGCGAGAAAATCGGCCTGGTTGGGCCGTCCGGCGCCGGCAAGTCGACCACGGTCAACGTATTGCTGCGCCTGTACGACCTGGAAAGCGGACATATCCTGATCGATGGCCAGGACATCGCCCGCGTCGAGCAGGAAAGCCTGCGCTCGCAGATCGGCGTGGTGACCCAGGATACCTCGCTGCTGCATCGTTCCATCCGCGACAACATCCTTTACGGCCGCCCCGACGCCACCGAGGCGCAAGTGCGCGAGGCCGTGCGCAAGGCGCGCGCCGATGAATTCATTCCCAACTTGAACGATGGCGAAGGCCGCACCGGCTACGACGCCCACGTCGGCGAGCGTGGCGTGAAACTGTCCGGCGGCCAGCGCCAGCGTATCGCCATCGCGCGCGTGCTGCTGAAGGACGCGCCGATCCTGGTGCTCGACGAAGCGACCTCCGCCCTGGATTCCGAAGCGGAAGCGGCGATCCAGGAGAGCCTGGAAACGCTGATGGAAGGCAAGACGGTTATCGCCATCGCCCATCGCCTGTCCACCATCGCGCGCATGGACCGCCTGATCGTGATGGAGCAGGGCAAGGTGGTGGAAACCGGCACCCACGCGCAGCTGGTGGAAAGCGGTGGGCTGTATGCGCGCCTGTGGGCGCACCAGACCGGTGGCTTCGTCGGGGTGGAGTAACCCCGGCTACACCTGCCGTTCGATCCACGCCATGAAGGCCAACGCCGCCGGACTCGGCGCCCGGTGGGCGGAATGCACCACGTAGTACGCGTAGCGCGCCGGCATTTCCGGGCCCGGCAGGGCTACCAGGCTGCCGTCGGCCAAGTGGCTTGTCGCCAGGCGGCTGCGCGCCAGGATGACACCCAGGCCGTGGCTGGCGGCGATCAGGCCGTCGCTCGAATCGTTGATGGTGTGGATGCGCGGCGAGTGGGGTGGCTTGAGGCCCGCAGCGCGGAACCATTCGCGCCAGCCTTCCGGGGCGATGTCGGTCACCAGCGGCAGGTTGGCCACGTCCGCTGGCGTCTTCACGGTCGCAGCCACCGCCGGCGAAGCCATGGCCTGGAGGGTTTCGTCCATCAGGAAGCGCGATACCAGCCCCTGCCACTGGCCCATGCCATAGCGGATGCCGATGTCAGGGCCGCCTTCGTCGAAACGCACCAGGGTGCGGTCGGTATCGATGGCCACGTGGATATGCGGATGCGCCGCCACGAAGTCGGCGATGCGCGGCATCAGCCAGCGGCTGGAGAATGAGGGCAGGGCGGTAACGCGCAGGGTGCTGTCCCGGCGGTGGCGGCGCAGGCCATCGAGCACGCCGTCGATGTCGGCCAGGGCGGAGCCCGTGGCGTCGGCCAGGAGGCGTCCCTCGGGCGTAAGCGCCACACCGCGCGCATGGCGCTGGAACAACGAGACCCCCAGGGTGGCCTCGAGCTTGCGCACATGATGGCTAACGGCACTGGCCGTCAGGTGCAGCTCCTCCGCAGCATGGGCGAAATTCTGGTGGCGCGCCGCAGAAGCAAACGCCGCCAGGGCAGGCAACAGGGCAGAACGCATCGGGAATTCCTCCAGACACAAATCATACTCGTGTGTGGAACAAGAATCTTGCGCTTGTCTGCGCCTCTGTATTTGCGAAAATGGCACATAGCCACAAGTGAGCTTCGTCATGACCACGGCTGCCCCCAGCGTCCCTGTTGTCCCCTCCGCCCTCGACACCCCGGTGCGGGACTGGCGCACCCCGGTGGAACTCACCCTGCTTGGCGCAATCTGGGGCGGCTCGTTCCTGTTCATGCGCATCGCCGCGAACGACTTCGGGCCGTTCCCGCTGGTGCTGACGCGCCTGGTGCTGGGTGCGGCGATCTTGTTGCCGTTCCTGTGGAAGGTGCGCAGCCGCATCACTCTGGCCCACGTGGGCAAGTTGTTTATCGCCGGACTGATCAGCGCCGCAGCGCCGTTTGCCCTGTTCGCCTGGGGCGCCGAACGCGCACCAGCGGGCATCGGCGCCATCGCCAATAGCGCCACGGTGCTGTTCTCCTCGCTGGTTGCCTTCGTTGCCTTCGGTGAAAAGATCGGCCCGCGCAAGGCACTGGCGCTGCTGGTGGGGTTCTCGGGCGTCGTCGTGCTGGCCAGTGGCCGCACGGCAGGGGACAACGTGGCGCCGGCGGCCTTGGCCGGTGCGGCGGCATCGTTCTGTTATGGCCTGGGCGGCAACATCGTCAAGCGCTACTTGAGCGACCTGCCGCCCATCGCAGTGGCCGCCGGCACGCTGTTGTGCGCCGCCATCCTGACCGCCCCCCTGGCGATCTTCACCTGGCCCTCCACGCCCATCCCGATGCACTCCTGGGCCTGCGCCGCCGCGCTGGGCATCCTCAGCACGGGCCTGGCCTACGCTTTCTACTTCCGCCTGATCCAGCGCATCGGTGCGCCTCGCGCCTCGGTGGCAACCTACCTGGTGCCGTTGTTCGGCGTTGCCTGGGCCTGGTTGTTCCTGGGCGAGGCGCTGACCGTCACCATGGCGGTAGCCGGCGTTGTGATCCTGGGCAGCGTGGTCTTCAGCCAGAAGCGCGGGTAAACCATCGGCGCATGGCGCCGGTCCTCAAGGCATGGCTATAGTGGCGCCCTTTGTAGTCAAAGGGGACGCCCGCATGATTCGCCACCGCCTTGCCGTGCACGTTGCAGCCGCGCTTGCCCTCGCCGCCCCGCTGGCGTCGTTCGCCTTCCAGGCAGCCCCGGCTGCCTCGTCGTCGGTGGCAACGCAGGCGTCGGCCACGCGTCCCGCCCAGCTTGCCGATTTCGATGCCTACGTGGACAACGTGCGCAAGACGTTCGACGTCCCAGGCATTGGCGTTGCCATCATCAAGGATGGCCAGGTGGTGCTGGAGCAGGGCTCAGGCGTACGCAAGCTGGGCTCGCCGGCGCTGGTGGATGCGCACACCATGTTCGCCATCGCATCGAATACCAAGGCGTTCACGGCGGCGGCGCTGTCGATCCTTGCCGATGAGAAAAAGATCGACATGAGCGACCGCGTGGTGGATCGCCTGCCGTGGTTCCAGATGTCCGATCCCTACGTAACGCGTGAGATGCGCATCCGCGACCTGCTGGCGCACCGCAGCGGCCTGAGCCTTGGCGCGGGCGACCTGCTGTACTGGCCCGCCACCAGCTACAGCACGAAGGAAGTGGCCGAGCGCCTGCGCTACGTGCCGATCACCAACAGTTTCCGCAGTGCTTATGCCTACGACAACATCCTCTTCGCGGTGGCAGGCCTGGTGATCGAGAAGGTGTCCGGACAGTCGTGGTCCGACTTCGTCAGCTCCCGCATCTTCCAGCCTTTGGGAATGACCGAAACCAAGCCCAATTTCCATTCGATCAAGGGCGACGACGACGTTGCCGTGGGCCATGCCAAGTTCAACTTCAAGGAATTGAAGCCGGTGGAACCGATGGCCTGGGATAACAATTCGGGCGCCGGCGGCATCTATTCCTCGGTGCACGACCTTGCCATCTGGATGCGCGTGCAGCTCGATGGCGGCGTGATCGGCAAGGATGCGCAGGGTAAAGAGAAGCGCCTGTTCAGTGCCGAGCGTCAGAAAGAAATGTGGTCGCTGCTCACCCCGATCCCGGTGAACGATCCGGTGGTGCCGGAGCTTGCCGCCGCCAAGCCGAATTTCTCGGGCTACGGTGAGGGCTGGTTCGTTTCCGACTACCGCGGCCACAAGCTTGTCTGGCATACCGGCGGCTGGCCCGGCCAGGTATCGCGCGTGACCCTGGTGCCCGATTTGAAGCTCGGTGTGGTGGTGTTGACCAACGCAGAAAGCGGCGCCGCTTTCCAGGCGGTGACCATGCGCGCGCTCGATGCTTACATGGATGCGCCGAAGAAGGACTGGACCGCCGCGTACGACACGGCGGTCAAGAAGACCGAAGGCAATGCCGACGAAGGCTGGAAGAAGCACGTGGAGGCGCGGGACAAGTCATCCAAGCCGTCGCTGGCGCTGGCGAAATACGCCGGCACCTATCGCGACCCCTGGTACGGCGATGTCCAGGTGGCGGAGAAGGGCGGCAAGTTGCGCATGACCTTCAGCAAGACAGCCCAGCTTACTGGTGCCATGGAGCCCTGGTCGCATGACACTTTCCTGGTGAAGTGGGACGACCGATCGCTCAATGGCGATGCGTTTGTCACCTTCAACCTGGGCGTGGACGGCAATATTCGCGAGGTGAGGATGGAGCCGGCATCGTCGCTGACCGATTTCAGTTTCGACTTCCAGGATCTGCGGCTTACGCCGGTCAAGTGAGTGGCTACCTCGGTAAGAGGTGATTCTTGATATTCATCGCGTCGTGAAGTATGCGAAGGACCTCGATTGAGCGACTTTCATGGCTTACGACGCGAAAGATGACCAGATGGCGTGCTCGACGGTGGTGTCGTGCCATATGAATCGAGAACAATTCCGATCTGACATCAAGTCGCTGAACCCCGGGATGCCAAGGCCCGGTGACAAGATCAGCAAGCACTCGCGTGAGGGCTTGAGTGTAAGCGCGTGACAGGAAATGACCGAACCGATGGAACGTCCATCGAGCGATTTCATCTACATCGTCCGATGCTTCGTTGGTGAGGCCGACGGTCCATGTCGACATGGGGAGAGCGGTCTACTTAAGCGATCTTTCTGCCTTCGCATGCGCTATCGCATCAGCGATTAAACGATCAAGGTATGCCTGCATGTCCTTGGCTGATGTAAATCTCACCACGTGGCCAGCATCCGCGGAATCTATGCCCTTCTGTATCTCAGCACGAAAGTAGTCGAGCCGCTTTTTTTCATCGGGCGAAAGCTCGGCCGTGGATGGGGTTTCAGGCACGCAGGTCTGGACATGGCAGGAAAGCACGCGGTTGCCTCGCTTCGATGATCGTGGGTATCTGGATTTTGTCATCGATCAAGCATCACTAGAAATCGTAACTGTCTGGAATTCGCGTAGGACTGATCTCTAAATTATCATCATGGCGTGCTTTCGCCGGCAGCATCAGGCATAGCACCGCCACGAATCACCATGTCCTGCGGCCGGATCAAGGGTATCGCCGCATCGCGCAGGCGCTTCAGGATCTCGAACAGCAGGTCGCTTTTCACCCCGCCGGCGGCACGTGGTCCATCGACGAAACAAGTGGCGACGAAGTTCATCGCCGTATGGTCCACGCTGTCCAGGGTGACCGTCGGCGCTGGGGTGTCCAGTACCAACGAGTGCTCGCGCATGGCGGTGAGCATCAGGTCCCGCGCGTTGCCGGCGTCGGTATCCAGCGGCATCGGCAGCTTGATCAGCACGCGCCCCTGCGGGTTGGCCAGGGTCATGTTGCGTACGGTCTTGGTGATCAGGAACGAATTGGGCACGATCACGGTTGATTGATCGGCCACGCGGATCTCCGTGGCGCGCACGTTGATGCGGCGGATGTCGCCCTCGGCATCGTCCAGTACCACCCAGTCGCCCACCTTCACCGGACGCTCCACCAGCAGGATCAATCCGGAGATGAAGTTCGAGACGATCGCCTGCAGGCCGAAGCCGATACCCACCGACAGCGCGCTGGCCACCCAGGTCACATTGGCCACCGACAGGCCCAGCGTGAGCATGGCCATGGCGAACACGATCACGCCGCCCAGGTAACCGAGCAAGGTGGTGATGGAACTGCGCATGCCCACGTCGATCGACGTCTGGGGAAGCAGCTTGTCTTCCATCCAGCGCTTCAACACCCGCACCACGATCATGCCGATGATGAAGGCGAAGATCGCATTGATGATGTTGCCGGGCTTGATCTTCAGCTCATTGCCCAGCGCGATGTCATGGGTAAACCGGCTGGTGAAGGCGACGATGTCGCTGGGGCCCGTGCCAAAGAGCTGCGTGGCCACCGACAGACCGGCCAGGAACAGCACCACGCGCGCAATGCCGGCGGCCAGTACCGATAGCTGGTCGAGCTTGTTAGGCTCGATACCCAGCGCGTGCACCGCGCGCTGCCCCAGGCGGCTCTTGGACGAAAGCAGCGTATCGAAGAGATCGTCGGCCAGATGCGTCAACAGGAACACGCCCGAACCCACCATGCCGACCCAGACCATCTGCACGGCCATGGTCACGGCAAGGCTCACATAACCGAGCAGGGCGGCGATCCAGGTGATCACCACGGCGATGGACGCCGCCATGATCAACAGGTTCGCCCACACCGGCCGGGGTGGTGGAAGCGTGCCGCCCTCCGCGGGTACCCGGTGTGCACGCGCCAGCTGCACCAGCCCGAAACCGATCAGGCCGCTGATCAAGAGCGCGCTGAAGCAATTGAGCATCGCCGTGGCATCCACGCTCACGCCGATCGTGGTGTTCACGCGATAGCCGAAGATCATGATGAAGCCCGCTATCGCGATGAGCCGCGGCAGGTACCAGATCTTCTCCACCAGGTCGTCCGACAGGTGGGGCAACCGCCACGACGGACGCTTGCGCGAAAGCAGGGCGCGGGATACGCCGGCGATGAAGGCCACGTAGAACACAACCGTGACGAAGTGGTGTGCGAGCGCCGTGACGTCGTCGGAGATGGCCTTGTGCCAGGTCATGCCCAGCGAGAACAGCAACGCGCCGAAACCCGTGGTAAGCGTTGCCACCAGCGAGATGCCCAGCGCCATCGACGAACGGCGCAGCTTGCCCGCCGGCACGCGGTTGGTAGTGAGGCGGAATACCGTGCGCTCGATCAGCCAGCGCACTACCGTCACCAGCAACAGGCCTGCCAGGGCGAAGCCGATGAAGGGCGTGCGGTTGGGGGGTGTCATCAGCGTGTGCATGTCGTCGCTGATGTCGCTGCCTAGCTGGCGCAGCAAGGCGCGGTCGCGGGTGAAGGTATCGGCGGCCCCCGTCCAGAATTCCCGGGTCAGGGGAGAGGCCGAACGGCTGGCCAGCCGCGACTGGAACTGCTGGCGCTTGATGTTCACCAACTGGGTGGCCAACTGCGTCGATTGCGTGGCGGTGTCCCGCGCCAGCTTCACTTGTGCGTCGAGGGCGTCGTGCTGCTTTTGCAGGTCGCGCCGGGCGGCGGCGACGTCGGGCGGTTCGGTGGCGCCCTTGGCGGGAGGGGGGCCGTAGTCGGTAAGGCGCTGGGTCACCGCTTCCACTTGAGGCACCAGCGCCTGGGTAGCCTGCTGGGCATCCGCCTGGGCCTGGGAAGCTTTGCTCCGCAGGTCCTCGATATCGGCGTTTTCCTTCAGGTCGCCACCCTTGAGCGCCTTGTTGATCTCGTCCACCTGGCCGCGGGCCTGGTCCAGCAACTGGTCGGGCGTGGCGGGGGCGGAGCTGCTCGAGGCAGGGACGTCCTGGGCCAGGGCGGTAGCCGTGGCCAGGAAGAGGAGCGAAGCAAGCAGGGATTTTCGTAAATGCATCGGGGGATGATCGAAGCCAGCGACGGTGAGGTCAATTGCGGGGCTGAACCTTGCTTAGATCGAGTGAAGGTGACGTGGCCTGGACCTAAGGCTATCCTCGGCCCCTTTGAACCCGCAGGATGCTGGCCATGCGCAGGAAAGTCGTTGCCGGAAACTGGAAGATGCACGGTTCGCGCGCCATGGCCCGGGAACTGGTCGGCCAGATCCTCGCGGCCAGTCCCGGCGGCCCGGAGATCATCCTGTGCCCACCCAGCGTGTATATCAGCGAGGTGGTGCGGCTGTGCGAGGGCTCAGCCCTGATGGTCGGCGCCCAGGACCTGGCCGAGCGCGACGGCAGCGGCGCCTTCACCGGCGATGTCTCGGCCGACATGCTCCATGACGTGGGCGCCCGTTGGGTGCTGGTGGGGCATTCCGAGCGCCGGGAATATCACGCCGAAACCAACGACATGCTGGCGCGCAAGTTTGACTCGGCGCAGAAATCGGGCCTTACCCCCATTCTCTGCGTCGGCGAGACCCTGGCCGAACGCGAGGCGGGCCGGGTGGAGGAAGTGATCGGCGAGCAGATCCACGCGGTGATCCGGGCCAACGGCATCGCCACCTTCGAAAACGCCGTGCTGGCCTACGAGCCGGTCTGGGCCATCGGCACCGGCAAGGTAGCCACCCCCGCCCAGGCCCAGGAAGTACATGCATTCATCCGTAGCCAACTGGCGCGTGAGGATGCTAATATCGCCGGTCTCACCCGGGTCCTATACGGTGGCAGCGTCAAACCGGCCAATGCGGCCGAGTTGTTCGCGCAGCCGGACGTGGACGGTGGGCTGATCGGCGGTGCTTCCCTGGCCGCCTCCGACTTCCTGGCGATTTGCGCCGCGGCGCGCTAAGCGCGACCGGCAAGAGCAACTATGTTCATTATCTTCAGCGTCTTCTACATCCTGATTGCCGCGGCCATGATCGTCCTGATCCTGCTGCAGCGTGGTGCCGGTGCGGATGCCGGTTCCGGCTTCGGCGGCGGCGCCTCGTCCACCGTGTTCGGTGCGCGCGGCTCGGCCAGCTTCATGACCCGCGCCACGGGTGTGCTGGCTACCCTGTTCTTCCTGCTTAGCCTCGGCATGGGTATCTACCTCGGTCGCGGCACTGCGCCCCTACCCACGGCTGATCTCGGCCTGATGGGCGGCGCCACGCCGGCAGCGGCCACGTCCACCAATGCCGCCAAGGCAGTGAACGACGTGCCCAAGCCGGTCAACCCGGCACCGGTCAACAACAACTCCGACGTACCTAACGCCGCACCTGCGCAAAAGGACGTCCCGCCGGCTTCCCAGGAGCCCGCAAAGAAGTAAAATAGCGGTTCGAAAAGTTTAGCCCAGGTGGCGGAATTGGTAGACGCACTACCTTGAGGTGGTAGCGGTGAAAACTGTAGGGGTTCGAGTCCCCTCTTGGGCACCAATATATAGTCCGAAAAGTCCAACACGGACCAGAAAGACTAAGAAAAACCCGCCAATCTGGCGGGTTTTTTTTATTGCCCGCTCATCCGATGGCGTTCGGCGGTCCATTGTCTGGGTCCGCACGCTACTCCGGCAGATTCGAACAAATCAGATTCGCAGCGGACAGGCCGGCGAGATCCGCGAAAAACTTTCCCGGGTAATGTCGATTTCCGATCACCAGCTTCGTCGTCTGAATATCCCATCCAAAAGGATCGCCCATGAAATACCTCGGCTTGGCCTACTTCACCCCGGAAAAATTCGCTGCGATGGCGCCGGATGACGTCAAGGCATTGGTGAGCCAATGCCCAGCATTGGACGAGAAGATGCGCGCTACCGGCAAGGTGCTGGTTTCCGCGTCGCTTGGCGATCTGGACACCTGGCGGACGCTGCGGCCGCGCGGCGGCAAGACGCAGGTCACTGATGGGCCCTACACCGAGTCGAAGGAAGTGGTGGGCGGCCTGTTCATTATCGAGGCGGACAGCCGTGACGAGGCGTTGCGCATCGCATCCATGCATCCCGCCGCCACGCTGGGCGAAGAAAGCGGCTGGGCCGTCGAGCTTATCCCCATCGATTTCTTTCTGGGCGAATGAAACGCCGCTAGCGCTGATGGTCCACCGGCAAGCCCCGTTGCTGATACGGATAAAAGCGGTGTTCCCGGAGCTCATGCTCGATGCGCTCCAGGCTCTTGCCCATGGTTTCCGGCACCAGAAAGTAGACGAAGGCCAGGGCTACCACGGATATCGCCGCGTACAGCCAGAAGGTGTGCGTGGCGCCCAGCCAGGTCACCAGCGACAGAGTAGTGAGCGATACCAGCAGATCGAAGATCCAATGGCTGAACGCTCCCACGCCCGCACCCTTGCCGCGCACGAACAGCGGGTACACCTCGGCATTGATCAGCCAGATGCACACGCCGAAACTGCCGCAGTTGAGCATCATGTACGCGGCCAGGCAGGCCACCGTCAGGCCCCGGCTGAAGTCGGTGGTGGGGCCCGATCCCTGGAACAGCCATCCCATCAGTACCAGGGCGATGATGGAGCCTGGGATCATCCATAGCAGGTAGGTGCGACGGCCTATCCTGTCCACCAGCACACTGCCGATGACAGTCATCACCACCAGCAGCACGGTGCTTGCGCCGGTGCCGAGCACGGCGGCGCGGTCGGAGAATCCCGCCTTGGTCAGGATGGTGGGGGCGTAGTAGATCAGTGCGTTGTTGCCGGTGATCTGCGAGAACATCGAAATGCCGGCGCCGACCACGATAGCGGGGCGAATCCAAGGCTTGGCCAGGTCCTTCCAGTGGGCCGTGGGTTCTTTCTGCGCCACGGTCTGGATTTCGGCGATTTCGGCGCGGGCCGCGTCGGCCGAACCGCGGATGCGCTGGAGTATTTTCATCGCCTCGTCGTTGCGGTGCTCGGCCACGAGCCACCGCGGGCTCTCGGGCAGGAAGATCATCCCCGCCAGCAGCACGATGGCGGGTACCACGCCCAGGCCGAACATCGTCCGCCAGTGCTCGTCCAGCACGAAGCCGGTGAAATACGCCACGGTGATGCCGAACACCACCATGAACTGGAACAGCACCACCATCTTGCCGCGGTCCTTCGAGGGCGCAACCTCGGCGATATAAACGGGAATGATCTGCGTGGCGCTGCCGGCCGACAAACCCAGCAATAGTCGCGCGGCGATCAGCCAACCCACACTGGGAGCCAGCGCCGATGCCACGGAGCCCAGGGCGAACAGCGTGCCGATGAAGATGATCATCCGCCGCCGTCCCAGCCGGTCGGAGAAGGGGCCGCTGGCCAGGCAACCAAACAATGCGCCGAAGATGATGGCGCCGGTGACCAGCTGCTTGGTGGTGTCGTCCAGCGCGAACTGTCGGCCCAGGCCCAGCAGGGCCACGCCGATGATGCCGGTGTCGTAACCGAACAGCAGGCCGCCCAGTGCAGCGATCACCGCGATGCCGATGACAAGGCCGGTAGGCGCGACGGTGGACGTGTCCGTTGATGCCGGAGTGGCTGCGTGCATGCATGTCTCTCAGGTTGGTAGCCAGCCGGGACACCATACGATGAATTCCCGGTTCCGAGAAAGCGGCCCCTTGCGAGCGTAGTCTTTCCGCAAGCTCAAACGATGTGGAAAGCACTCCTGTGCTGCAACGCACGCAGATGTATCAAGCGGTCCTTCGGCAGGGGAAATGATCGGTTGTCGCCACCGGAGACGACGACCAGCCTGCCTCCGCCTGCCTTGAATTGGGGCCTCTCAACCGGTTCGAGCATCGGTGCATCACCCGCTGCCCAATAGGTTGCACCATCGGCCTCTATCACAAGATAGGAGATCGAGGGCTGGGCGGAGAACGACCAGGTTTCAAAAGCTCCGGCAGCGTTTCCGTGATGATCGCGCTGTTGCTGGCACGCTCGGAGCAGTTCCGCACATGTCTGGTCCCATGTTGCGCGGGCGACTGCGGGGTCGGGGAAGAGCTCCCGCTTGTGGTGGTCCAGCCATAGTTTGAACGCATGCGCCTTGTCGTTTGGCAGGGGAACGTTCATGCGGTCGGTCAGGACATTGGTTTGTCCTTCTTCCCAGTCGGCCCAGTGCTGAGCGTAATAAGCGGGCAAGCGGACGGCCCGAAGCTGCACCCAGGTCTTCCCCGTTTCTACGGCGGTCCACACCGTCTCTGCCCAGTCACGGCACGCTATATAGCTCCCCGTGGCCAACAGCCTCCGTCGCTTCGAGGTCAGGGCAATCCTGCAGCGGCTCCTGGGGCGCTTTTCGTGAGCCAGCGTAACGGTCTCTACCGTGTGTTCGGCGACAAGGTGGCCCAAGGGCGCGCGGAAAAATCGGTCGTGCGCTTCCACGAAGATGTGCACTTCATGGCGTGCACGGTCGATGCTCGCTTCAAGCCCCTTCACCCGGAAGTGGTCAGCAGTAGCCATGCCTGCTTTGATTGCCTTCTCCCAGCGTCCCATAAAGACGGCAAAGGCAATAAGCCCGGCGACGGCGACGCTGAGAGTGATGAGGGTGTCGGTTGGCATGTTTGATTCCTTTCAACATGGGGGGACGAGGTTCTTGCCTAAGTTCCGCCTTCGGTTTCTAGCTCGGACCCACATGCGCCGGCCTTGTGCTCTCACTGTGGGGCGGCACATTAATGCATAAACGTAAATCATTTAAATGAAGATCAACTAAACGGGACTCGGATATAGGTTTTGTGCCACATTGCATCCCCGGGGCAAGGTTGTGGCTGGAAAGACGCTCTACAGAACCGAGAACCTGATCTTTGCCGGCCTGTTGCGGGATGCACGACTGCGCTCAAAGCTGACCCAGATGGAGCTGGTCGAAGCCCTGGGTATGACGCAGACTTATGCGAGTGAAGCTGAGCGCGGCATTCGGCGTCTTGATACGGTCCAGGTACGGGATTGGTGCCATGCCACGGGCACGACCTTGCCCGCGCTGATCAAGGAATTCGAGCGCCGGCTGGCAGATCCCGCCTATGCGAAGCCCCGGGAGGTAGATGGGCGGAAGAGGGCGGCCCGGCCGAAGTAAGAAAGGACAGCCGGTCGAAATAGCCGGTCCGTGCATCGGATGACTTCTACAGGGGAAAACGGATGAATCGATATCAAGGGAGGGGCCGACTGGCCCTGGTGATGGCGACTGTGCTGTACGCGCTGGCAGCCTCCGCATCGGCGAAACCCGATGCAGACACACATGTCCCGGCCAGCCAGCGCCTGACAAGTGTCGGCAGCAAGGTCGTTGGGCACCCGAACGGCTGGCCCGAGGCGGTACCGCTGCCCGAGGGCGTGGGGATCGATGGCTATCGGTGCTCAAACCGCTACTGCACACTTTGGTTCAGCCTGATGGACCTCAACCAGATCACGGCGCTCAGGCGCAGCTACGCCAAACTGCTTATGGATAGCGGGAAATGGGAGGAACTTGGCTCGCCGCCCGGCCTTTATGAGTCCCAGGCCTTCCACTACACCGGCACCATGCCGTCCGGATGCGGGTACACCATTGAGATAAGCCAGGGCCTCATCCCCAACGATTACCATCGCCGCTTCCGCGTCTTCACTTCGCTGACTTGGTAGCCGGACGGATACGAAGTGCTGCGGTTTAAACGATTTATGGGGGTTCAAAACATGACACCACGTGCGCGTAGCCTATGCGTAGCCGCAGCATTTCTTTCTGTTTTTTGTTTGTCTTGCTCTCGGCAGCCTGGGGCCAGTCGCCCAGTTGATACGGTTCCAAGTCCGGATTCCAAACGACTTCCGCCTCTGGACGCTTTCATCTCTCGGCCCATTAGTGATAACCAGTTAACTCAATTCTTGAATGCGGCTCGCCAGGCAGAAGCCGTCGCTGATCCGTTGCAACGTTGCCTAAAGTATCCGGATCCACCGACCCTCGATTGGCCCAAAGCCACGATTGCGGCTTACTGCCAGTATCAATTCGATCCTGCTGTAACCCCGAAAGACGTGCAGCGTCTCATACAGAGCGGGCACGCGGCAGAACTGGACAAACGCTTGTCGAAGGTCATGGACGAGCAACTGTCGCAACCTGGCGCGCAAGGCAAGCTCGATCGAACCTACAACCTTGATTTCAAGAATGGATCTGAAGAATTCCGGGCCCTTATGGATTCGTGGAAGCGGCAGTCGCCGACGAGCCCTTTTGCCTTGGCGGCCAGCGGCACGGCCTACGTGCAAATGGCGCAGCAGGCACGTGGCAGCAACTCGGCTTCCAAGACGTCGCATGACTCGTTTCAATCGATGGGACAACTGTTGGAGCTGGCGCGCGCCGATCTGGACCGCGCAGTCGCGCTTCAGCCGAAGCTTACTGCTGCCTACGGCGCGATGATCACCGCGGCCACTTTGGGCAGCGACAAGGCATACGCATCGAGTGCTGCCGAGCGCGGGCTTGCGGTGGATCCATCGAACTACGGTATCTACGCGCGCCTCGTTTGGATGGCCCAACCCAAATGGGGAGGCGAAATCGAGGACATGCAGCGGCTCATCGCCAGCGCGCAACGTCAGGCAGACAAGAATCCGTTGATGAAACTTCTAGTTTCGCAGGCGAGTGGCGGAGAGGAATACGTTGAGAGCTGCGATTGTTCTCCCGCTGACGTGGTGAAGATCTATCGGCAGGTATTCGCGGAAGGCGCGACGGTCAACATGTTGATGAGTGCTGGGTGGGGCGCAAAAAAACAAAACTTATCGGTGTTGTCTGTTATCTATCGTTCTGAAGTCCTTCGCTTCGCTCCAGACCAGATGGCCCAGCGTGAAGGTCGTGCCTATGATCTTCCAACGATGGGCCAGCCCGAATGGGCGATCGAGGAAGGCAATGCGCTCGTTGCCATCGCCCCACAGGATGAAAATGCTTTCGATGTGCGTGGCTACGCATATCAGTCGACCGGCAACTTCGTTCGAGCCGTCGACGATTATCAAGAAGCCCTGCGTCTAAATCCATCGGATGCCTGGACCTTGTCCACGCTCGGGAATCTCTACATTCGTTCGGCTCACGATTGGGACAAGGGATGGTCGATGGCCGATCGCCTGATTCAGCTGCACCCCGACGACCCTCAAGGATGGTTACTCCGAGCGACCATCCAGAAGGGTCAGCCTCGTGACGGGTTGGATCAGACAATCTCCGATTTTGTCGCCAGATTCGGTAATGATCCCAGTCAACAAGGTGCGGTGGCACAAATGCGGGCGATGCGCTCGCCATAGGTGTCAGTTGCTGCAGGCTATCGGGACTTGAGGCCTTCAGTCCGGCTCACTTGAAATCGGCTCTGTATCGGGCGTAGTCTTTCCCCCAGGGCCGATGCTGCCCGCCGCCCGCATCCTGTCAAAGGCACGGTGAAAGCATCGCGGTAAACCTCTCTTTCGATCCTTACGATCGGCGGATGGGTCGGCAACGTGGGCACCGACATCTCATCTGCCGGACATCGGAGGATTTTCCATGACCAGCATCGACCAGGCCAAAGCCATGGCCAAGCGCTTGCGTTCCGGATTGGCGTCGCGCGAGATCGATATTCCCCATGCCATTGCGCTTGAACTGGTAGCCGCGCAGTTGGGCCACGACAACTGGAACGTCGCGGCGGCCCGGCTTGACGGGGCGCCCATGCAAGCCATTGCCTTCAATCGAACCATTCCCATCCTGCGCACGTTCGACGAGGCCAAATCGCGCGAGTTCTACCTTGATTTTCTAGGTTTCACCGTTGACTTTGAGCATCGCTTCGAGCCGGGAATGCCGCTATACATGGGTATTTCCCGCGCCGGAATGTTCCTGCATTTGTCCGAACATCACGGCGATGCAAGTCCCGGCTCAAATGTGTATGTGCCCATGCGTGGCCTGCGCGATTTCCATCGCGAACTTAGCGAGAAGAACTACAACTACGGCCGCCCAGGTATCGATTCGCATCCCTGGGCCGATGTGATGCAAGTCTACGACCCGTTCGGCAACCGCATCCGCTTCAGTCAGGAGCGCAGCGAAGCCGGGTGAGCGTGTCCAGTTTTGATCTAGTGAGCGAAGTAGAGGAAGGCCAGTAAGCCTAGTAGGACGAGGAACACTACCCAACTGGTGGTGGGACTTGAGCCGATATCGATCCAATCGGCCCAGCCGCCGTCGTCGTCGCTACCTGGAAGGTCGTTGTCGTCGAACACAGCGTGTTCCTTTCCTGACCTGGGCCGTTTCCCTGTCGACATTAGTACCGCAGGGTCCCGGCGCCCGCAACGGCGCCGGGTTTCTCCCATGCGCGCCGGAGAAGTCCCGGAAGTCATCAGTCGAACCTCGCGGCCTGGCATGCTAGGCCATATGGCCGGGGTGGTGGCCTCTGCCATCCCTGCCACGCGTGATGTACTGTCTTGCCCGGGACGCCGCCAGCGGCGCCCGCCAGTCATGGACAGGGGAAAATCTATGAAGATGCTATGGAATGCCGCCTTGTGCGGCATGGTGTCGTTTGGGCTGTGTGGCTGCCTGAGCATGAAATCGGTCGCCGATCCGCAATACCGGCATGCCACCTACCAGTCGATCCAGCACGCCGATGCGCCGGTGCCTGTAAGTGTGGATGCGTCCTTTGCCGTTAACGGCACGCCGAAGCCTTCGGTCGATGCCATGGTGAAGACGTCAGTGGAGCGCGTGCTGCGCGGCACGGGAGCTTTCGTTCCCGGCGCATCGAGTGATGCCACGCTGACGGTGGCGGTGAACAACGTCGCCGACCTCGGTGCTGCGCGGGCGAAGGGCTTCGGCACTGGCCTGACCTTCGGCGCCGCGGGCTCGGTGATCAATGACCTCTACGAATTCAACATGACCTACAAGGTCGCCGGTGTCACCCGGTACCAGGCGACTTTGCACGACGGCATTCTTACCTCGATCGGCAATGCCGCGCCGCCTGTTCCCGGTCCCTACATGTCGCCGGACATGGCGTTCATGCAAGCGGTGGAGGACGCGGTGCTGAATTTCGTACACGACCTTCAAGCGCAGGGAAAGATGCAACGGACGGCGGCCAACTAGGCGCCAAAGAAAGAGGCCCGGGTACACCCGGGCCTCCATGCGCCGACATTTGGCCGGCGAAACCGGCGAATCAGCCCTGCGGTTCGCAGTGGCTGGCGGTGCACTCGATGTGCAGTACTTTGCGACCGGCGGGACACTGGCTGAAGAACGAACCGTGATCGCCGTCGATCTGCTCGACGCGGACCAGGCGGTCGCATTGCGCGACAGAGGCCACGTCCTGGGCGGCACGGAACATTGGCACGCTCACGCGCGGATCGAGGCTTGCCGGTCCACCCGCCTGCGGCGCGACATCGCTCGTGCCGGCATCGGAGCTGCCTGGTGTCGCCGCAGCCATCATCCCCGGTGCACCACCGACCACTGACATCGAGCCCATCGAAGACTGCACCTGGTTGAGCGTGAGCTCTTTCGGATAGTGACGCGCAGCGCTGTCGCTCAGGTCCACGATCATGCCGATCGCGCCGCCGAAGATGATGTTGCCCCAGAACATCCCTCGCAGGTGCGCTGAGTAGACTCCCGATGCCACTTCCTGGCCATTGCGCACGCAATGCACGTTCAGCGGCTCCGATGAGCGGTGGACCAGGGCATTGCCCGGTGCGGTCACGTTTACGCTGCCCTTGTCGTTGTGCACGTTGCAGGTGGAGCCGACGATGACAGCGCTACTGCCTGCCGGGGCCTGGATGGACACCTGCTGGTAACGGCCGCCGACGATGGTGGCGCACGCCGAAAGCCCGACAACTGAAGCGAGCACGATTCCCTTCACTACGATGCGATGCATATTTCCCCCTGGTTGGACCACGCGCGCGCAAGCGCGTGGCCCGGGGCCAAGGCTTGCTACGAATCCGGAAGCTTGATTCAGGCGTGCGGCATGTCCATGCGGCACGGGCGCGACGAGCCCCCCGACCATCGCGCTGGCGCATTCTTACAAAATAAATCTCCATCGCGCCAGCGTTTTTCCGACGGTCGGTCTTCTGGCCTACCCGCAATATATTGCGATCGATTGCCGCCGAGGCCACGGGCTTGGCATGATGGGTCCAGGGGCGATGCTCAGGATGGCGCGCGGCATCGTGACGTAACGGACAGCGTCGGCAAAAGGGGAATTCACTTGCAAGCAAAAATACCTGGGCTGGCCGGTCGCGGCCGGCAGCCGGCTGCATCCCGGCGCGAGAGGCTCGACCCATGAATGACGGTGTTTCTGTCTGGCTCACGCGCGACGGCGAGAAATTCGGGCCCTACGAACCGGGTCTGCTCCGCCAATGGGTGGCCGAGGGCAAGGTGGCGCGCGCTACCCTGGCATGGCGCACGGGCATGGCCGAGTGGTTGCCGCTGGACCAGGTGATCGACCTGGGGCCAGCCGCGGCGCCACCGCCTCCTCCTCCCTTCGGTGGGGATTTGCCGCCGATGTCGGCCCATTCGGGACGCAGTGGTTTCGATGACCTGGGGCGGCAATCTGCCACGGATCGTCGTCGTGCACTGCCATCGCCGCCGGCGATGCACTGGTTCGTCGTGGTGCTGCTTTGCGTCGTTACGCTCAATCTCTTCGGGTTGGTGTGGCAGTTTATCCAGGCCAACTGGGTGAAGAAGATCGATGCGTCCAGCAACGGCGCGACGTATCTCGTCGTGAGCATCGTGCTTTATGTGGTCGGTTTCTTCATCGTGGGCAGCGGAGGCCACGCGGCAGGCGGGAATGGTTCTGGAATGGCTCTTTTTGGCTTTCTGGTCATGCTTGCCAGCGTCATTGTCTACATCGTGGGCTACTTCGCCATGGCGGCATCGATGAAACGGGCATTGCCCAGTTATGGCGCATCGCCTGAAATCGGTGGCATCACGCTGTTCTTCTTCCCGATGTTCTACATGCAAAGCCAGCTCACCTGGGTGGAAGCCTTCAAGCACACCGGCTCGAGCTATCCGCGCGCCGCAAAGGGTCTGATCTGGTGCCTATGGCTGTGCTTTCCGTTACCGGCGATCCTGGCGGCCATCGCGATACCCGCATATCAGGACTACACCATTCGCTCCCAGGTGACTGAAGGCCTGTTGCTGTCCGATGGTGCGAAGGCCGCCGTGGCGGAGTACTACAACCGCAACGGCCGCATGCCCGCGGACAACACGGCCGCCGGCATTGCCGAAACCACCGACATCCACGGTCGTTATGTCTCGGGCATACAGGTGGTGCAAGGCCGCATCTTCATCCACTACGACCAGGCGGCTGCGAACATGCACCTGCGCGGCAGGTACTTGCAGCTGGCGCCCACAGCGTCCGGCGGCCAGATCACCTGGAAGTGCAACGCGGACAACACGGTGGAGGTCAAATACCTTCCGCTGTCCTGCCGGTCCTGACGGACGATGGTCCGCCGCCGGGCCTTTAAGCGCCCGGCGGCTTATGTCTTGGTCGTTACCGTGGCGATGGCATAGGTGATGAAGATGGCCACGAACACCATGCCGCAAATAGCCAGGGTGAACGTTACGTCAGCTACGCGTTCAACGCGAAGCATGCGTTGTCGCGTGCTTGCCCGCAGCGCGAAGTAGGACGAAAAGAAGGCGATCAGGAACAGCAGGGCATCGAAGGCGACGAAGTCGTCGGCCAGGGTGTCCACGTTGCGCAGCGTGATCACGATGCGCAACAGGCTGATCACCGTCAGGCACACGCCCACCATGCCGGCCGATGCGCTGAAGATGTGCCGGCAGAGGTCCGGGTCGAGGTCGGTCTTTTTCCAGCGCATCGCCTGCCCCCTGGTATCGCGCCATGGGCCGGAGCCGACCCGACTTTTTCAGCTACGGAAGAATGCCAGTAAATCGGCGTTGATCACGTCCGCGTGCGTGGTGCACATGCCATGCGGATAGCCCTTGTACACCTTCAGCGTAGCGTGCTTGAGGAGTTTCGCCGATAACAGCGCGGAGTCGGCGATGGGAACGATCTGGTCGTCGTCGCCGTGCAGCACAAGCACCGGCACGTCGATGTTTTTCAGGTCGTCGGTAAAATCCGTTTCCGAAAATGCCTTGATGCAGTCGTAGTGCGCCTTGGCGCCGCCGATCATGCCCTGGCGCCACCAGTTGCCCATGATGCCTTCCGATGGCTTCGCGCCATCGCGGTTGTAGCCGTAGAAGGGGAAGGGCACTTCCTTGTAGAACTGGGCGCGATTGGCGGCGAGCTGGGCACGGAAATCGTCGAACACCGCCAGCGGAAGGCCGCCGGGGTTGCTTTCGCTTTTGACCATCACCGGCGGGACCGCGCCGATCAGCGCCGCCTTGGCTACCCGTCCGGCGCCATGCTTCGCCACGTAGCGGGCAACCTCGCCACCACCGGTGGAGTGGCCTACGTGGATGGCATCGCGCAGGTCCAGATGTTTCACCAGGGCGGCGACGTCGGCCGCATAGGTGTCCATGTCGTTGCCGGTGTCTGTCTGCGTGGAGCGCCCGTGGCCGCGCCGGTCGTGGGCGATCACGCGGTAGCCCTGGTGCAGGAAAAACAGCATCTGCGCGTCCCAGTCGTCCGCGCAAAGCGGCCAGCCATGGTGGAAGACGATCGGCTGGCCCGTGCCCCAGTCCTTGTAGAAGATCTCGGTGCCGTCGGTGGTGGTGATGCTGCGCATGAGTGTGTCCCTCTTAAGGCGCCGCGGCATGCCCGCGGCAATGGCCCCCAGCACGCTACGACATCATGCTTTCACCATCGCGACAATTCGACCATCAGCCAGATAGGGCGCCCCGCTAGGCGTGGGCTGGGCCGGCAACCAGCACGTCGATCACGGCCTGCACGGAGGTTGGTCCCTTGCGCACCTGCGTAGCGGTACCTTCGAAGGCGATCCATTCCTCGTTGAAGCCGTCGATCATGCGTGCCCGCGGCGTGGGATAGCGCATGCCTTGCTCTGCAAAAGTGGCTTCCCAAGTGTCGCGCGGCACCACCGCGGGCTTCACTTCACGGCCTGTCGCACTGGCGAATGCCTGGGCCAGGTCGTTCGGCGAAACGCGCCGTGGCCCTTCCAGCTCGACGATGCGCACACCGTCCCACGTGTCGTGCAACAACTCGGCCGCGACCTGGGCAATATCACGCGTAGCGACCATGGGTACGGGTTTGTCCAGCGGCTGTAGGAAGCTGTGCAGCATGCCTTGATCGCGCGCGCTGGCTACATCCCACGCCGCATTTTCCATGAACCAGGCTGCACGCAGGAACGCCACCGGGACGGGCAGGTGCCTGAATGCGTGCTCCACCACGCCCAACTGACTCAACAGATTCGATTCTTGCGCCTGTGCCCCGATGGTGGACAGCAACACCACCTTCGGTGGCCGCGCGATGTCGATCGCGCGAACCAGGCTGGCGATGACGGGGTAGAGATCCGGAAATCCCGGTGACGGGTCGAAGTTGGGCGGAATCAGCACGAACACGCCTTCGGTACCGCTGAAGGCTTTCGCCAGGGCATCGGTGTCGGCAATGTCGGCCACGGCCAGTTCGCAGCCACGCGCGGCCCAGGGTTGGGCCTTGGCGGCGTTGCGCACGACGGCGCGTACGGCGGCGCCCCGATTGAGAAGCTGGTTGGCCAGGGCGCTGCCGACTTGGCCAGTAATACCGGTGATGGCGTACATGGGGAATGCCTTGCGTAGGAGAGTGGGCAACAGGTTACGATGGGTCCGTGGCGAACTGAAGATCATCAAGATCACGATATCCATGACAAAAAGTCACCAATATGCAAACCGATAACCGGCTGCTCAATGGCGCCAGCGTATTCCTGGCGGTGGTGGAAAGCGGCAGTTTTGCGCGCGCGGCAGTCGTGCTGGACATGACCTCGTCGGGCGTCAGCCGCGCGGTGGCGAGGCTCGAGCAGCGAGTGGGGGTGCGTCTGCTGCACCGGACCACGCGCGCGGTGCGCGCCACCGCCGAGGGCGAACGCTTTTATGAAGAGGTGGCCCCCCTGTTGGCCGGCATCCAGGCGGCTGCCGAACACGCTGGTGGCGCGTCCGGTCGGGTACGTGGCCATTTGCGGGTGCGCGCCGATGGGCTTTTCTCGCGCGTCGTGCTGGCGCCCCGGATCGGCGAACTACTGGCGTTGTATCCCGAACTCGACATTGAAGTGCAGACACACGAGGACGTCGGTGACCTGATCGCCGATGGCATCGACGTGGCCGTGCGATTCGGCGAGCCGGCGTCGTCGAACCTGGTGACGCGCCGGCTTCTTTCCACGCGCGTGCTTACCGTGGCCTCGCCGGCTTACCTTGAACGGCATGGATGTCCCAAGCGCCCGCAGGATCTGCTGCAGCATCGCTGCATCCAGTATCGCGACGCATCGTCGGGGCGTCCCTTCCCGTGGGAATTCCATCGCAAAGGCAAGGTGCTGCCCGTGGCCGTGCCGTTCTCGTTATTGTTTACCGATGTGGGCGCCAAGCTCGAGGCATGCCTGGCCGGTGTCGGGATTACCCAGGTGCTGGCGCTTGGCATGCAACCGCTGCTTGCCGAAGGCCGGCTGGTCGAACTTTTCCCGGACTGGCCCGGCGAAGTATTTCCGCTCCACGCGTTCTATCCTTCGCGAAGGCATCCGCCGGCGAAGGTGCGAGCCTTCATCGATTTCTGCCTTGCGCTGGTGGGGCAGGGCGACACCATCGATCTGCAGGGAGACTGACGGCAATGATTTCCAACCGGTTCCGTAGCTGCTGCATGCACCTTGGCTTGGCCGTACTGGGCGTGGCTATGTCCTGGGCAAGCCCGGCGCAGGATGCCGGCGATTTCAAGCCCGCGCCCACCAACGTGTATGGGTCGCAGTACCCCCGCGTATCCGCAGACTCACGCGTGCAATTCCAGCTGGTGGCGCCCGCGGCCCGTACCGTGCAGGTAGAGATGTGGGGCCATCCGAAAATGGATCTTGCCAAGGGGGCCGATGGCACCTGGACCTTGACCACGCCGCCCGTCGTGCCGGGATTCCACTATTACAACTTCTGGGTCGATGGCATGAAGGCCAACGACCTGGGCAGCCATGCGTTCTTCGGCGCGCTCTACGACGCCAGCGGCATCGAAGTGCCGGAGAAAGGCGTGGACTACTACCTGCCGCGGAACGTGCCGCACGGCCAGGTGCGCGAGCATTGGTATCGCTCGTCCGTCACGGGAGCGTGGCGACGTGCGATGGTCTACACGCCGCCTGGCTACGACACGAAAAATACGCGTTATCCGGTTCTGTATCTCCAGCACGGTGCGGGCGAGGACGAAACCGGCTGGAGCCGGCAGGGCCGGGCCAACTTCATCATGGACAACCTGATCGCCGAGGGCCGCGCGGTACCGATGATCCTGGTGATGGACAACGACTACGCCACGCGTGCCGGAAGCGTGGACGTCGACACGAACAAGCTCCCGAAGGATCCGGAAGCCCGCAATCGCTCTATCCATGAGCTGGCCGACACCTTCGGCGATGTCGTCACGCGCGACCTCATCCCTTCGATCGACAGCTCATTCCGCACGCTCACCGACCGCGACCACCGTGCGCTGGCCGGGTTGTCGATGGGCGGCATGCTGGCGGTGCCCCTGGCCCTTCGCCATCCTGATCGCTTCTCGTACCTGGGTATTTTCAGCAGCGCACCGATCGAGTTCTTCGGTGGCCAGCTTGATATCGATACGAAGAAGGACTTTTACGGGGCATTCGCCGACCCTGCCGCTTTCGCCAAGCGCTTTCACCTGTTGTGGCTGGGCATCGGCACTGAGGAAGAGCCGTTCATCCACGATCCGGCGCTGCATTTCCACGCGGCATTGGACAAGGCGGGTATTGCTCACCGCTTTTACCAGTCGCCTGGAACGGCCCACGAGTGGCTTACCTGGCGGCGCGACCTGCACGAGTTCGCGCCGCTGCTGTTCCGCGACAAGCGCTGAAAGCACTCATTGCTCCGACTTCGCCTCTTCTTCGATCACTGATTGCAGCGCGGCGTGTCGTGCCGAGTGGGGGTCCACTTCCGTGCGCGTGTGCGCGTCGATGGTTTGCCGCAGCAGGCCGCCGCCCTGTTCGGCCACTGCCGGCCACGCGGGCAGGCCCTTGCCGTTGGGATCGCCATGAATGATGAAATTGGCGAAATACGACTGCATCACGTGCGAGGTGGTGCGGTCGGCATCTGTCCATGCGTAGACCAGGTTGCCGTCGAGATTGCCCAGTGCGTATTCGATCTCGGCGCTGTGCACCGCACCCGCATCGGGGCGTTGACCAGGTACAGGCTTGCGCGTGGCCGGACGTGGTTGCGCGTAGTAGTAGAACCACACCGGCGCCTTGCCGTTGCGATGCTGCCATGCCATCCAGCGCCAGGTGGAATGGGCGATGTGGAGGTCCGTGGCCAGGTCCGTGCACGACTGCAGTGCCTGTGCATCGCTGTTGGCAGGATACTGGGCAAGGACCTTCCCGGCGCTCGCGCCGAAGCGTGACGTTACATACTGGCGATAGTTTTTCGCGCTTGGCGGAGAGTCGTTCAGCAGCTCCGCGCAGGCGCCTTCCTGCGAATTGGAGCCGAGCAGCAACGGCACGTCGGTCTGCTGGTGGGTCTGGAATGTTTTTTCGGGCGACTGGGTGAGGAATCGTCCGTCAATGATCGGACCGAAGTGGAAGTTCTTTTGTATGCGTGTGGCTTCGAGCAGTTCCTTGGCGGACATGGCGCGAAGTTCAGCGATGGAAGGCTTTCCAATGGCGGTTGCGAACAGTTCGGTCAGGGCTTCGCCTGCGGCACGGTCGGGGGGCGCGAGCGGTGCGAACATGGCACCGCTCTCGCCGATGGCCCTGGCGAACAAGCCGCGCGACAGCTTCGATGCCATGTGCCCGCTGACCGACATGGAGCCGGCCGATTCGCCGGCGATGGTGACCTGCGCAGGATCGCCGCCGAATGCGGCGATGTTGGCCTTGACCCATTGCAGCGCTGCCGTCTGGTCCAGCAGGCCGTAGTTGCCCGAGGCATGCTCGGGTGACTCGGCGGTGAGCGCGGGATGGGCCAGGAACCCGAACACGCCCAGACGGTAATTCACCGTAACGGTAACGATGCCCCGCGTGGCCATGCTGGCGCCGTCGTAGCGCTTCTCTGAGCCGTCGCCGGCGTTGAAGCCACCACCGTAGAAGTACACGAGTACAGGCAGCTTGCCGCCGGTGTGCGCGGCCGGCGCCCATACATTGAGGAACAGGCAGTCCTCGGCCATGCCTTTGGAGCGGAACATCATGTCGTCGTACAAGCCCAGCTGCATGCACTGCGCACCGAAGGCCTGGGCCTGGCGCACACCCTGCCAGGCAGGGGCAGGTTGCGGTGGCTTCCAGCGCAGTGCGCCCACAGGCGGGGCGGCGAAGGGAATGCCGAGGAATTCATCCAGCGCCACGCCCTCGACGGTGGCAGATTTGCCCGCCAGCTGGCCGCTGGCCGTGGCCGCCGTAGGGCTTGCAGCCCGGCTATCGGTAACGGTGACAGCCAGTACCAGGAACAGCCCGAGCGGAACCCATGCCTTCGCCATCGTCGTGCCTTGCGTTCGGGAGACCGACCAAGGGTAACCCCTGGCCGGCTCCTGTGGCAGGACATCGCTCACACCATGGTTGGCTCAATGCTCCACGATATCCGCGGGGGCTGCGTCGCCGGCCTCGACCGCATAGGGCCGCGCGTCGTGCACCAGGTGATCAAGGAAGCGACCGGATTGCTCCTGCATCACCATGTGCGCGGAATCTTCGAACCACACCAGTTCCTTCGCCGGCGCCTTGACCGTCTTGAACCAGTCCGCAGCGATATTCTCCGGCACCGTCTCGTCGTGCCGTCCCTCAAACAGGAATACCGGGCACTCGAACGTCATGCCATTGGCGAAGCGATAGTTCATGAGCAGCGGAAGCAGGTGGTCGAGCGAGAACTTGCTGCCCTTGCCGATGGCGCTGATGTCTTCGTCGTCGTACTCGGGCGCCAGCTGCCAGGCATCGGCGTCGTAGTTGAATCCATCGCGGCCGAAGGTCAGGCCGCCGTACGCGCTCGACCACTGGCGAACCACGCCGATCTCCTGCAGGGTGACGGGCCGCGAGGGGTTGGGGTAGGTACCCAGCGCCTTGAGCGCGTCGATGGCCTTCTGGTTTTGGTGCGACTTGGCCTGCTCCATGGCGAAGCGGTAGACCTCGGCCTCGTTCTTGGGCATGTCGATCATCTGGCCCACGCCGATATAGGCGTAGAGCAGTTCCGGATGCTGGTGCGCCAGGTTCAGGCCAAGAATGCTGCCCCAGGAATGGCCGATCACGAAGATCTTGCGCTTGCCGTAGGTCTTGCGCAGGTACTGCACCACGGCCGTGGCGTCGCTGGTCATTTGTTCGACCGTCATGCCGGCCTCGATGGCCTTTGGATCGTTGGCACGGTAGGTCTTGCCCGCGCCGCGCTGGTCCCACTGCACCACGGTGAAGAAATCTTCCCACGGTTGCTGGAAGGTATAGGACAGCGGCATGTCGGGCGATGCCGGTCCGCCATGGATGAACAGCAGGATCGGGTTGCGGGTATCGTTGCCGCGCACCGAGATCCACTGCTTGGTGCCGTTGACGTCGATCGTTTTCAGTTCCTGCACGCCGTGCGGACTCACCACCTTGTGCGACGCGGCGATGATGTCGCGGGCGGTCTGCTGGGTGAAGGGTGGGTCGGCCAGTGCGAGCGCGGGCAGGGCTGCCATGATCGCGATAAACACAAACGGCAGGGGACGAAGCAAACCAGGCATGGGGATAATTCCTTTGGAGTGGTAGGGCCACTGCAACCTGCATGCCATGGCGTATTTCGCCGCCCGCAGGCAAGGCTGGGCCGACCGCGGACATTGGGCGCTGTCCGCGGACGGCATGCCATCGGACTTCCGGCACGGTGTCGCATGCCGTCGACCGGGTATCGTTGGCCGCCTGCACGAGAAGATTCCTCCGGCACCTGCCACGCCATGCTTGCCTTGCTTGAACAACTTGAGCTTGATTCGACGCTGCTGGAAGACCATCGGTTTGCCGATCGCGTGGACATGATCGATCGGCTCGATGAACTATTGATGCCTGATTCGCCCGATGGCGAAAATAATCCCGAACGCCTGCATGTCCGGGCGCGCAGCCTGTTGGATGCGCTCGAAGATGCCAACGCGCGCGTCTGTGCCGATATTCGCAACGCGGTTATCCGTGGTGAAGGCGCAGCTTGCCTGCGCGCATGGTTTGACAAGCTTGGCGGTGCTGGCGCGCCCTCCGATAGCTACGACCATGCCGATGCGCTGGTGGCCGGCATGTTCGACTTCGCCAACGTCCACGACAGCGGTACGGCACCGGGCCAGGACATGGTGTTCTACCAGCCCACGCCGGTCCGGCACGTGGTGGCGATGATCGACAAACTGGCTTCGGGGCCGGGCGACACGCTGGTGGATCTTGGCTCGGGCCTGGGCCACGTGCCGATGCTGGTGAACATCCTTACCGGCATTCGCACCATCGGCATCGAGGTGCAGGCGCAGCTTATGGAGCGGGCGCGCGAAACGGCCCAGGCACTAAACCTGCACGGCGTATCGTTCGTGCACGGCGACGCCCGCGCGGCTGATCTTTCCGCAGGCACGGTGTTCTACCTCTACACACCCTTCAAGGGCGCGGTCATGGACGAGGCACTTGCCCGTCTGGCTGATGAAGCCAGGGACCGACCGCTGCGCATTGTCACCTTCGGCCCGTGCACATCGCGCGTCGGTGCAGAGCCATGGCTGGAGTCCAGGGATGGACCAGGCGAGAACGGCGTTTGCGTGTTCCACCGGCGCTAGCGCTTGGGTATGCGGCCACTTTTGTAGCACCATGGGGGATGCTCGCCTTCCTGCCTTCCCTGATCCTCGAACGGCTTGGCATGCGCCTGCCGATCATCCAGGCGCCGATGGCCGGCGTCTCCACGCCAGCCATGGCCGCGGCCGTGGCCGAAGCCGGTGGGCTCGGTTCGCTCGGCGTCGGTGCGATGACAGCCCGGACGGCCCGCGCTGCCATCGACGACTTCGTCCAACGATCCGGCCGTGCCCTCAACGTCAACCTGTTCGTCCACCAGCCGGCGCGCGAGCGGGCCGATGTGGAAGCGGCGTGGCTTAAGCACCTTGAACCTGAGTTCGCGCGTTTCGGTGGCAACCCGCCCGCACGGCTGGCCGAGATCTACCGCAGCTTCCAGGTGGATGACGACATGCTTGCCATGCTGCTGGAGACGAAGCCTGCCGTGGTGAGCTTTCATTTTGGTATTCCCGATGAGGGCAAGCTGAAGGCGCTGCACGAGGCCGGCATCGTGTTGATGGCCTCGGCCACCAGCCTTGCCGAGGCACGAAGCATTGCCGAGACGCCCATCGACGTGATCGTCGCGCAGGGTTACGAGGCCGGCGGCCATCGGGGCATGTTCGATCCCGATGCGGTGGACGACGAACTGGGGATGATGGCCCTGGTGCGCACGCTGGTGCGGCGTCTGGACAAACCCGTGGTTGCTTCAGGCGGCATCATGGACGGTGCGGGGATCAAGGCTGCATTGGAGCTCGGTGCGGTGGCCGCGCAACTGGGCACGGCCTTCGTCGCTTGCGATGAATCGCTGGCTGATGCCGCCTACCGGGAGAGCCTTCTGGGCGATGCCGCGCATCACACGGTGATGACGCGTGCCGTTTCCGGCCGGCCGGCACGCTGCCTGGCCAATCGGTTCACCGCGCTGGGCGCGGGTGTTCCGGACGCGGATATTCCCGACTATCCCAGGACATACGATGCGGGCAAGGCGCTGCATGCGTTGGCGCGCGCGGCCGGGGAGGGCGGATATGGCGCGCAATGGGCTGGGCAGGGTGCGCCCTTGGCCCGGGCCATGTCGACGGCTGCGTTGATGAGTGCGCTTGAGGTGGAGCTGGCCGCCGCTTAGGGGCGCCGCGGTTCCAACGTCAGCCAAGGATATCCGCGCCGGGCACGATAGGGTCCAATTGTGGATCGAAGCTGCGCCAGCGCCCGTCACCACCCTGGATGCAGATGCAGGCGGTAACGCCGGATTTCACTTCGCGAGCCTTTGCCGACTCGCGGGCAAAGGCAAGGGCAGCCTGGCGGGAGTCGAAGTTCCTGCGGCCGTCCGTGGATATGTCCACGTGCCAGTCGGCGGAATCCGCCGGTTCGAAGGGAATTTCGTAGATGACCATCGGTGCAACTATTTGCGATGTTGATACACCGTAATGCCTTGATGTGTTTGCTGGCGCCGGATCTGCGTGAGCATCGGCATCATGTGCATGAACATCGGTCATCACGTCCCTCCCCGGCGGGCATCATGGAGGGAGATTCACCCCGGTGCAATGTGCACCGCGTCATGGGTTTGTTCAGTCCACGACGCATCCGGTCCTAGAATTCACAAGCATGGAATCCGATCCCGGCCATCCCCGCTTCGCCTCGCGCGGACGCGCCTATGTTTACGTGCTGCCCTGCCGCGACGAAGACGTGCTGAAGGTGGGTTTCTCCCGGGATCCCTTCACGCGTTTCAACGACCTGCACCGTCGCTTCTTCGATTTCTTCGATCTTGACCGGGGCATGCTGGTGGCCGTGGACTACGTGAAGGAGGCACGCCGGATCGAGCGTGCCCTGATCGAGGAATTTAGCCCGGACCGTTGCGTGGCGCCCCTGGTGGTTCGCGAAGCCGCGGCGGGGAAAACCGAGTGGTATCGCGGGGTGTCTCCTGGTGTCCACGCGCTGGCGGCGCAATTGGCTGCCGAGGGTGGCCACGAGGTAGCGGCGCCGTTACGGCCCTGGTTGCTTGATCGCATCCGGCAGCGGGCGGACGCGCTCTATGACTGGTCCAGCCGCCTGCATGACATGGCCCGGGACGCCCGGGCACATGGGGCCGATGCCGCGGAGGTTGAGCGCGTGCTGGTGGACACCCTGGATATGTGTGACCGCATCGGGCTTGCGGTGGACGCCCATGTCAGCGCCGAGGTGGCGCGCTGGTACCGGTTTGGCGGCGGGTGATCAGCCGCCGCGGCTACCGGGTTTGAGCTCGTCGCGGATGCGGCCGCGCAGATGGGGCAGGCGGGCCGGGTCGGCCACTTGCACCAGGGCGGAGCGCAATACCTGCAGGTCCTGGCGGAATCCCAGTTGCTCGGCCAGCTTCGTCAATTCGTGCAGCGTTTTTCCCTTGTGCGGGAGATGCGCGGCAGCGTGCGGCCCGACCTTCTTGTGCAGCTTGCGCAGGGTTTCCAGTTGCAGGCGCTGGCGACGTACGCGGCGGCGCCAGCGATGCAGGCTGGCGGCCGTGGGCCTTGCGGCATGTTCTTCGGCCAGCTCATCGACCTTGCTGGTTGTCTTCTCCCAGGCCTTGCGCAAGGTTTTCGCGCGCAATTGCGACCATGGCAGCGCCGAGATGGCCTGGCGGGCCGCGCGCAACTGATGGCAGCGTCGCTTGAACCCCGGGTCCTTGGCCAGCGCATCGTCCAGCAGGGTGTCGCGCCGGCGCCGTAGTGCATCGGCCACGGCAAGCCATTCATCGTGCCCGTCGGTGGCGAGTTTCTCCGCCGTGCCGATCACGGCCTGGGCATCGCGCAGCGAGGAAAGGCTCGATGCCAGGCGCTGCAGGTCGCGGTCGACGGGCAGCAGCGCGTCGCCGAAGGCCTTGCGGCAAAGGATCAAGGTGGCACGGAGGCGGCGGATTGCCTTGCGCGCCTGGTGCACGCCGTCGTGCCGGTCTTCCACGTTGCCCAGCGCGCGCATCGCCGCCCGGCATTGCGCATCGGCAATGGCCGCCAGTGCCTGGGCTACTGGTGTCACGTCGTGATCGGACATCCACCCAGTCTATCAACTCGCCTGCGGGTTCAATCAATATCCAGCGCGATGGGCGCCGTGTCATGAACAGGTAACGCCACAGAATTGCAACTGTGCCCAAAATACCACACGATGCTCGCACGTCTACTGGAGTCAAGCCATGCGCCGCCTGCTATTGCTCGCCCTCGGCCTTGCCGCCACTTCGCTGCAGGCGACCCAGTACAGCGCGCTGCCCGACGAAACGCCGGCGCACTTCGTTGCCCCCACCCAGGGCATGGATTTTGAAAAGCGCGACGTGATGATCCCCATGCGCGACGGCGCGAAACTGCATACGGTGATCCTGGTGCCCAAGGGCGCCAAACGCGCGGCGATGCTACTAACGCGCACGCCTTACAGCGCATCGGCCATGGCCAGCCGCGCGGTGAGCGGCAGCCTGGAGATGGTGCTGGCCGGCTACGACAACGCTGCCGACATCATCGTGCAGGACGGCTACATCCGCGTGCTGCAGGACATCCGCGGCAAATATGCCTCGGAAGGGGATTTCGTCATGAACCGGCCGCTGCGCGGGCCGCAAAATCCCACGCCGGTGGATGAGTCCACCGATACCTACGACACCATCGACTGGTTGGTGAAGAACGTCCCCGAATCCAACGGCAAGGTCGGCACGCTGGGCATTTCCTACGATGGCTTCGAGCCACTGATGGCGCTGGTGAACCCGCACCCGGCGCTGAAGGTGTCGGTGCCGATGAACCCGATGGTGGACGGCTGGCGCGGGGACGATTGGTTCCACAACGGCGCCTTCCGCCAGACCATGCTGGCCTACATCCTGGATCACCAGTCGGTGCGCGGCGAGGGCGAAGGTTGGTTCACCAACGACTTCGACGACTACGCCTCCTACCTGTCTGGAGGTTCGGCCGGCGATATCGCCCGCGCCCACGGCATGGACCAGTTGGGCTTCTGGCGGAAGATCGTGGCCCATCCCGCCTACGACGCGTTCTGGCAGGACCAGGCCCTGGACAAGCTGCTGGCCAAGGAGCCGTTGAAGGTGCCCACGATGTTGGTGCACTCGCTATGGGACCAGGAAGACATCTACGGTGCGATGGCCGTGTACCGGGCGATCAAACCCAAGGACACAGGCAACGACATGGTGTTCCTGGTGATCGGGCCCTGGCATCACGGCCAGGAAATCGGCGAAGCCAGTAGCCTTGGCGCCGTGAAATTCGGCAGCGACACCGGGTTGTCCTTCCGCCAGGACGTGCTGCGGCCGTTCCTTGCGCGCTATCTCAAGGACGATGCACCGAACGTATCGATCGCGCCGGTCACCGCCTACCAGACCGGCAGCAACCGTTGGCAGAAACTTCCATCCTGGCCCGGTTGCGAGGGCGCTTGCGAACGTCCGTTGTACCTGGGCGCCGGCTCATCGCTTTCCTTCGCCAAGCCAAAGGAAAAGGGCGGCGACCAGTATGTTTCCGATCCTGCCAAGCCCGTGCCGTTCGTGCCGCGCCCGGTACATGCCTCGGGCGATCCCTGGCGGCATTGGCTCACCACCGACCAGCGGATGTTCTCCGACCGTACCGACGTGCTTACCTTCACCACCGACATGCTCGATGCGCCGGTGGCGATCGCGGGCTCGCCCGTGGCGCATCTGGTGGCGTCGACCTCCGGTACCGACAGCGACTGGGTGGTCAAGCTGATCGATGTCTATCCCGGCCAGGTGGCAGCGCAGCCGGAGATGGGCGGCTTCCAGTTGATGGTGGCAGGGGACATCTTCCGCGGGCGCTACCGGCAAGGGCTGGACAAGCCAAAGCCGATCCCGGCCAACACGCCGCAGGAATATACCTTCGCGCTGCCCACGTCCAACCACGTATTCCTGCCCGGGCACCGCATCATGGTGCAGGTGCAGTCCAGCTGGTTCCCGCTTTACGATCGCAACCCACAAACGTACGTCGATAATATTTTCAATGCCAAGCCGGCTGACTATCGCCGTGCCACGCAGACGGTATGGCACGGGCCGGGCGCTGAAAGCCGCATCGACCTGCCGGTGGTTTCCATGGGAACGAATGCCGGTAAATAACCGGGGCTTCAGGCCATGCCGATGCGCGGATCGCTTACGCCAGGGCGGCCACTCTCCACTCGACCGGCCGCGCGCCAAAGCACGCTGCGGTCGTCGCTTACCGACACATCGTGCCAGCCGTGCGATGGCATGAGGTCCCAGGTGAGCGTCTGCGTCGCGCCATCGGCCAGGTCGATCTTCCTTCCTTCGTCCAGATAGGCTTCGCGGACATTGAACGTTGCGGCGGCATCGGCGGCGCCAGGTGTGATCGATATCGATAGCCTCATGCCGTCGACCGTTGAGCTTATGGAAGGCCCATTGTCGTCGCCGCGAAATTCCCGCAGGAAGCCATTGGGCCCATGCACAATAAGCGCATGCTGCGGACCATCGAAGTAGTCGGTGAATCGATCGCCGGCCGCCAATGCATAGCGGCGAGGTGCATCACCCGCGCGGGTATGGTCGTAGACGTAGAACGCGACACCTGCATCGCCGGTGTTGCTGAAGTCCAAAAGCACACGATCGCCGTCGCGTCGCATCTGCACGTCGAAGGCATAGGGCAGCGCGCGTGAGGGGCGCGTGCCCTTGGGTTGTCCTGGCAGGCCGCCGTCGCGCACCACCACCGGCTCCTTCGACGTGACCAAGGCCTTGGGCCTGCCCAGACGAGGTGCCGGCGCTGGTGTGGCGGCGAAATCGAACGCAGCGGTCAGGTCGCCGCAGACCGACCTGCGCCATGGGCTGATGTTGGGTTCGGCCACGCCGAAGCGCTTTTCAAGGAAACGCAGCACCGACGTGTGATCGAATACCTGCGAGCAGACCCAGCCACCGGACGTCCACGGCGAGGCGATGATCATCGGCACCCGCGTGCCCAGACCTACTGGCTGTTCGCCGCCCGGATCGGCTTCCGGGATCAACGGATTCTTTGCCTTGGGAAAACGGTCAAGGTCCAGGAACTCATCGTCGAGGCCTTCGAGCAGCGATGCAGACAGCAGGCCATGGGCGCCTTGCTGGCTCGATCGCGGCGGCATCGGCGGCACGATGTGGTCGAACAGGCCGTCGTTTTCGTCGTAATTGACGATGAACACGGTGCCGGCCCACACATCCGGATTGGCCGTGAGCGCCTCGAGCACGCGATCGATGTAGAGGGCGCCGTCGCTCGGGCTGGCGTCGGGATGCTCGCTGTACTTGAACGGTGCCACCACATACGACACCGCCGGCAGGCGATCAGCCAGCACATCGGCACGGAACTGGCGCAGGCTGCGATTGGTCACGCCCTTGCGCACCAGCGCACCGTTCGGATCGGCGCCCTCGGCCACCTGGAAGGCGGCAAAGAATTCCAGCGAGTTATCGGTGAAGTTGTCGGTGGGATCGCCAGGATCGCCCGTGCCGCCCTGGTAGAGCTGCCAGCTCACACCCGCGCGCTCGAGGCGCTCTGGGTAGGTGGTCCAGCCGTAGCCGTTCTTCTTCGGCCGCTCCTCGATGCCCGGGCCATTGCCGCGTGGCCCTAGGCGATTGCGCGGATCGGCGGTGCCGGAGAACAGGTACATGCGGTTGATCGCGGTATCGGACATCGCCGAGGCGAAGTTGGCGTCACAGATGGTGAAGGCATGGGCCAGCGCATGGTGGTAGGCCACTTCGTCCGGGCGCAGGTAGCCCATGGTCAGCGGGTCCTGCTTCTGCGTCACCCAGCTGTCGTAGCGTCCCTGGTTCCAGGCCAGGTGACCGCTGCTCCAGCCATGGTCGGTGCCGGGCAGATGCTCGCCATGGCGACGCGGATCCATCGGGAACGGCCACACGTGGGTGGTGTCGGGTGCCATGCCGCGCGGCTTGTAGAGTTTGCTGCGGATGCTCGCCGCCGGCTGGCGCCACACCGGGCTGCCGTCGGGAAACAGCAGCGGGCGCGGATCGCCGAAGCCACGTACGCCGCGCATCAATCCAAAGTAGTGATCGAAAGAGCGGTTCTCCTGCATCAGGATCACCACGTGGCGTACATCGGAGATGCTGCCGGTGCTGCGCCGGGCGGGGATGGCCAGGGCCCGTGCGATGGCCGGCGGCAGCATGGCCGCTGCCGCGGCTGCGGCCGACGCCGATAGGAACCGGCGGCGGCCGTGATCGGTCACGCGAGTTTTTCCAGTATCTGGCGGTGCAGCTCCGGGGTGGCAGCAGCCACTACGCGGCCGCTGCCCTCCATGCCCAGCGGCTCGCCGTGCCAGCCGGTGATCACGCCGCCGGCACCCTCGATCACGGGCGCCAGCGAAAGGTAGTCATAGGGTTGCAACTGCGCTTCGACCACGGCATCGAGGTGGCCTGAGGCCAGCATCGCGTAACTGTAGCAATCGCCGCCAAAACGGCGGGTCTGCGCCGCGGCGGTAACGCGCTCGAAGGCTGCGCGCTCGTCGGGCGTAAATATGTCCGGCGACGTGCAATACACGGTGGCATCGGCCAACGTGCGGCAGTCGCGCGTTTGCACGGGCCGGCCGTTGTAGAGCGTGGCCTGGCCGGGTGCACCGGTCCAGCGCTCGTCCAGGAAGGGAATGTCCACCAACCCCAGCACCGGCTTGCCATGGTGGAGCAGGGCAATCAGCGTTCCCCATAGCGGCCAGCCGGAAATGAAGCTGCGTGTGCCGTCGATCGGATCCACCACCCAGACATGCTCGGCGTCCAGATGGGCGCGGCCGTGTTCCTCGCCCAGGATGCCGTGGTCGGGGAAGGCGGTGGCGATCTCGCGCCGGATCATGGCTTCGATGCTGCGATCGATGGCCGTCACTGGGCTGTCGTCGGCTTTATGCTGTACGTGCAGGTCGCGCCGGAAGGCGGAGAGCGAGATCTCGCGGGCTAGATCGGCCAGGTGGCCGGCGAAGGCGGCCATGCCAGGCGCCGTCACGGCATCCGGGGCGGCGCCTCGGCGAAGGTTTGACATCGATGGGTGCTCCGGGGGCTTTTTTCCTTGCCAGCAGTCATGATGACATCCGGGCGGGCGGTTTGCCAGATCTTCGCCCAATTTTGGCAATAGTCCACAAATTGCCACATTGGCGTGTTACAAATCCACTACGGCCACGGCGGCCGTCCTGGGCAGGTCTTCGATGGGCATCCGCGGCACGATCACTGGGATTTTCTTCCTTTGCCTGCTGGCCCCGGCCACGCTACGCGCCCAGACGCTCACCGTCTACTCAGCCTTGGAGGAAGACGAGATAGCCGCCTATCTGGAAGGCGCGCACAAGGCGCTGCCCGACCTCACCATCAACGTCATGCGCCTGTCCACGGGCGACCTCGCTGCGCGCTTGTTGGCCGAGTCCGCGGCCCCGCGCAACGACGTGGTATGGGGCCAGGCCGTGTCGAGCCTGCTCGATCCCCGCCTGGCAGGGTTGTTGGCTCCCCTTTCATCGCCCCGCATCGATGCGATGCCGGCGCGATACCGCGATGCCACCTGGTATGCGCCGACGGGTTACGTCACCGCGTTCTGCGTCAACACCGAGGCATTGGCGTCGCGCCATCTGCCGATGCCCAGGACTTGGCAGGACCTGGCAAAGCCGGTCTACCGCGGCGAAGTAGTGATGCCCGATGCGGCGTCCTCGGGGGTGGGTTTCATGCAGGTGTCGGCGATCACCCAGCTGATGGGCGAACGCGGCTGGGCGCTGCTGGGAAAGATCGGTGAGAACGTGGCGCAGTACACGCCGTCGGGCTCGAGTCCCTGCAAGCTTGCCCGCACCGGGGAATATGCCATCGGCGTGTCGCTGGCGTTCGTGGCGCTGCAGTCGATCGATGCCGGATACCCGGTGACCATGGTGGTGCCATCGGATAATGTTGGCTATGAACTGGAAGGCTCCGCGATCATGAAGGCGTCGAAGAATAAAGCCGCGGCCACGCGCTTCCTCGACTACCTTGCCTCGCCCGATGCCGCGCGCATCTATGCCCGCTTCAAGACCATCGTGACGGTACCGGGCAGCAAGCCCGATGCGCGCCAGGTGCAGATGGGTCTTCCCCCCGACCTCGATGCGCGACTGGCGCCAGTGGACTTCCGCATGGCCGCGCGCGAGCGTTCGGCCATCATCGCGCGCTTCAAGACACTGGAGGATCACTGAGCATGGATGCCGTCCACGCCGATGCCGCGAAGCTTTCCGTCGACTCCCTGGGTAAGTCGTTCGACGGCGTAGCGGTGTTGCACGATATTTCCCTGCAGGCGCAGGCGGGTGAATTCATCTGCCTGTTGGGACCGAGCGGTTGTGGCAAGACCACCTTGCTGCGCATCATCGCCGGCCTTGAGGAGCCTGGCACCGGCACGGTGCGATTGGGCGGGCGCGACCTTGCCGGCGTACCGGCGCGCGAGCGCGGTTTCGGCATCGTGTTCCAGTCGTATTCCCTGTTTCCATACATGACGGTGGCGCAGAATGTCGGTTATGGCATGCGCATCCGCGGAGCCAGCGGGCATGCGGTGTCCAGCCGCGTGGACGAGCTGCTCGGCATGACCGGCATGGCAGGCCATGCCGGCCGTTTGCCCTGGCAGTTGTCCGGTGGCCAGCAGCAGCGCGTGGCCATGGCGCGCGCGTTGGCGGTGAATCCGGCGGTGCTGCTGCTGGACGAGCCATTCTCGGCGCTCGATGCCCGTGTGCGCGTGCAGTTGCGCGGCGAAGTGCATGCACTGCAGCGGCGCCTGCGCATACCCACGATCATGGTGACCCACGACCAGGAAGAAGCGCTGGTGCTGGCCGATCGCGTGGCGTGCATGAACGAGGGCCGCATCGAGCAGGTCGGCACGCCGCGGGAGATCTACGCGCGACCGCGCACGCGGTTCGTCGCCAGCTTCATTGGCGCGGCCACCTTGCTCGATACCACGTTCGTGCGCGAGCACGCACCGGCGTTGCTCGAAGACCGTCCCAGCGGCGCGGAGACGGCCTTCGAGGCCTGCGTGCGCCCCGAAGACGTTCGCCTGGATGTGGACCCCGCAGGCGATGCGCGTGTGGTGGATGTGCAATTCCTAGGTTCCGTGGCTCGGGTCACGGCGCAGTGGCACGGCAAGTCGCTGCTCGCAGACATGCATCCCTCACGCACGCCGGCGCCGGGCGATGCCATGAGCGTCTGGCTGGATCCATCGCGCAGCACGTGGGTAGCGGCGTGAATACGGCCACCTGGTCACTGGCTCCCGTGCGGCGCGAGGGTGCCTGGCGGGCGGTATTCGTCGCCTTGGCCACGCTGCCGTTATTGGGTTTGCTGGTGTTCGTTGCGTGGCCGCTGGCGTTGATCGTGCTGCGTAGCATCACCGGTGACGATCATGCATGGACGTTTGCCCGCTACGCCGCGTTGCTTGGGTCACCGCGGATATTGCAGGCCGGATGGCACAGCCTGGCGATGGGGGCCACGGTGACGGCCATCAGCGTATCGGCGGGGTTCGCCGTGGCCTTCGCGCTGCACCGCTCGCGCCTCCCGGGCAAGGCCGTGATGCGCTTTGCCCTGCTGCTGCCGATCCTTTCTCCGTCGCTGGTGCAGGCCCTGGGTATCATCTTCCTGCTGGGCCGTGCGGGGCTGGTGCACCAGGTAACTGGCTGGAATTTCGATCTCTACGGCTTCTGGGGGCTCGTTTTCGCCAATGCCTGCTATGGCTTGCCGCAGGTCGTGCTGATCGTCTCTTCCAGCCTTGCAGGCACCGACCGCCGCTACTACGACGGAGCCGAGGTACTGGGCGCCTCGCGCTGGCGACAGTTCCTGGACATCACCCTTCCGCAATGCCGCTATGCGCTGGTGGCCGCGGCCTTCGTGGTGTTCACGGTCACGGTGACCGATTTCGGCAATGCCATCGTCATCGGCGGGCGCTACCGGGTGCTGGCCACGGAGATCTATGCCGCGGTGGCAGGGCAACTGGACTTCGGACTGGGTGCGGCGATCGGCACGGTGCTGCTGCTGCCGGCCGTGCTGTCGATCGCCGTCGAACGCATGGTTGCGCGACGTAGCGGGCGCGTGGCCGATGGTGCGATGGTGGTGCAGGCGCCACGCAATATTGCCCGTGATGTTGGGCTTGGCCTGGTTGCCTTCGTGGCCCTGGCTCCCATCCTCGCCACCACGGCGATCGTGGTCTATGCAAGCTTCGCCCGCCTTTGGCCTTACAAGCTGGGTGTGACCCTGGCCAATTACCACGTGAACCTTGCTGATGGTTTCGCCCCCATCGTGACGTCGCTTCAGGTTTCGCTGCTCGCGGCGCTGGTGGGTACGGCGCTGCTGTTCAGCCTGGCCCTGGCCCAGCGGCGCATGAGTGGACCGCTTGCGGCCGTGAGCAGTTTCCTGGCGCTGCTGCCGGCAGCCGTTCCGGGCCTGGTACTGGGCATCGGCTACCTGGTGGCCTTCAACGACGGGCCGTTATCGGGCTGGTTGTACGGCTCGATCGCGATCCTCGTGGCGTGCAACTTCTACCACTACCACGCGCAAGGGTATCTTGCGATGGTAGCGGGCCTGCGCAACGTTCCCGCGGCGCTGGAAGAAGTGGCACAGTGCCTTGGCGCAGGTACTGCCCGCCGCATTGGCGAGGTGGTGTTGCCGTACGCGGCACCCACCCTGGCGTCGGTGTTCTTCTTTCTTTTCATGCGCTCGATGGTGACCTTGTCGGGCGTGGTGTTCCTGGTGACACCGGCGCTGAACCTGGCCGCCGTGGCGGTGATGCAGCTGGACATGAATGGTTCGGTATCGCAGGCGGCGGCGTATGCCACCTGCGTGATGGTGGTGACGGGCCTGGCGGTGGCGGCAATGCGCCTGGCCGCGGCACGCGCCTCGAAGATGGTCAAAAGGAGTCGACATGTGGCATGAAGATCGCTATCGCCTGATCCGGGGCATGCTGAAGGTAAACGGGCATGTTTCGGTTGAACGCATCGTGGCGGAGCTGGACGTATCGCGCGAAACCGTCCGCCGTGACCTGGTGGAACTGGAGGCGCTGGGCGATATCCGCCGCGTACACGGCGGTGCGGTGCTGGTGGAAGAGGGTGAGCCTCCGATCGATGTGCGCGCGGAAACACGCGTGCGCGAGAAGCGCGCGATCGCGCGCAAGGTAGCCACCCTGGTCGAACACGGCCAGACCCTTTTCATGGATGCCGGAAGCACCACCTCGTTGATCGCCGAGGCCCTGTCCGCGCACATGGGTTTGACGGTGATCACCAACTCGGTAGATGTGGCCAGGCGCCTGGCGGGTTCCGGGGACGCCCCGGGCCGCAATCGCGTGCACTTGCTCGGCGGTGAGTTCGGCGCCGCGGTAGGCCATACCTACGGAGCGGCCTGCGTGGCCGAGATATCACGCTTCCAGCCGGACCTGGCCATCCTGTCGCCGGTGGGCGTGGATGCCATCGCGGGAGCTACCAGTTTCCTGGGCGAGGAAGCCGAGGTTGCCCGCGCCATGGCCGCGCACGCGAAGCAGGTATTGATAGCGGCCGACTACGCCAAGATCGGCGTACGCAGCCGCATCGGCTATTGCACGCCAAAGGATATCGACGTGCTGGTGACCAACCGCCGTGCCGGGAAGGCCGCGGGCATGGGTGCCGTGGCAAAACTGGTGGGGAGCGTGGAACTGGCATGAGCCTGCGCACCGCCATCGCCGGGCGCATGCATGTCTTCGATGGCTTGCGTACGGTGCTGGCCAGGGCCAGCCCGTTGCGTTCGGGCGACGTGCTGGCCGGTGTGGCGGCGGAGGATGAGCAGGAACGCATGGCCGCGCGCATCGTGCTGGCCGATGTGCCGCTGGCTCGCTTCCTGGGCGAAGCCCTCGTGCCTTACGAGGACGACGAAGTCACCCGGTTGATCATCGATGGGCACGACAGCGCTGCCTTCGCGCCGGTGTCGCACCTGACGGTCGGTGAATTGCGCGAGTGGCTGCTCCAGGCCGATGGCGATGCGCTCACCGCGGTGGCGGCGGGACTGACGCCTGAGATGGTCGCGGCAGTGAGCAAGCTGATGCGCAACCAGGAATTGATCCAGGTGGCCAGCCGTCGCCGCGTGACCACGGCATTTCGCAACACGCTGGGATTGCCTGGCCACATGTCCACGCGCCTGCAGCCGAATCATCCCACCGACAGCATTGCCGGTATCGCTGCCTCGATGATCGATGGCCTGATGTACGGCAGCGGCGACGCGGTGATCGGCATCAATCCGGCAGGCGATTCGCTTTCAAGCGTCATCGACATGCTGGTCATGCTCGATGAATTCCGCCAGCGCTACGATGTGCCCACGCAGTCGTGCGTGCTCACGCATGTCACCAACACCTTGCGTGCGATCGAGCGTGGGGCGCCGGTGGACCTGGTTTTCCAGTCCATCGCCGGCACGCAGGCCGCCAACGAAAGTTTCGGCGTATCGCTGGCACTGCTCGACGAAGCCCATGACGCCGGCAAATCGCTCCGCCGCGGAAATGTCGGGCAAAACCTCATGTACTTCGAGACGGGGCAGGGTAGCGCGCTGTCGGCCAGCGCTCATCACGGCATGGACCAGCAGACCTGCGAGGCCCGTGCCTACGCGGTGGCGCGCCGCTACCAACCGCTGCTGGTCAACACCGTGGTGGGCTTCATCGGGCCTGAATACCTTTACGACGGCAAGCAGATCATCCGTGCGGGTCTTGAGGACCACTTCTGCGCCAAGTTGCTGGGGCTGCCGATGGGCTGCGACATTTGCTACACCAACCATGCAGAAGCCGACCAGGACGACATGGATACGCTGCTTACATTGTTGGGCGTCGCGGGAGTGAATTTCATCATGGGCGTGCCCGGCGCCGACGACGTGATGCTTAATTACCAGAGCACCTCGTTCCACGATGCGCTCTATGTACGCGACGTGCTGGGGCTGAAAGCCGCGCCGGAATTCCAGGCTTGGCTCGATGCCATGGGCATTCGCAACGACCAGCGCCTTCCCGACGATGGCGGCCGCCATCGACTCCTTGACGATGCCAAACGGTGGATCGCCCATGACTGACCGCACCATCACACGGTTGTGGCAAGAGCTGCGTGAACTCACACCGGCCCGCATCGGCACAGGGCGCGTGGGCACGTCGGTGTCTACGGCCGATTCCCTGGCCTTTGGCGTGGACCACGCCCGCGCGCGAGACGCGGTGCACCTGCCATTCGACACCCAGCACCTGGCCGATGTGCTTGCCGAACGCGGACAACACGCACTGATCGTGCGAAGCGCGGCTTCCGACCGCCGGGAATATCTGTTGCGTCCGGACCTTGGCCGGCACCTGGACGATGCCGGGCGCCAATACCTGGAGTCGAAGGCACGGTCGTGCGATGTGGTCTTCGTGATCGCCGATGGTCTTTCCGCGCTCGCCACGGAACACGCCTTGCCCCTGCTCGATGTCTTGCGCCCGCGCCTTGCCGGCCTTGCCGTCGGACCCACCGTGCTTGCCACCCAGGCACGCGTAGCGCTGGGCGACGAAGTGGGCCATTTGTTGCAGGCGAAACTTGTTGTGGTGCTGATCGGCGAGCGTCCTGGCTTGTCATCGTCCGATAGCATGGCCGCTTACCTTACCTACGGGCCGCGCGTGGGACGCACCGATGCCGAGCGAAATTGCGTGTCCAACATCCGTCCGGCGGGCCTTGGCTATGCCAGCGCGGCGGCAACGCTGGGTTACCTCATTACCCAGTCACTCGCGCGTGGCATCAGCGGCATCGCGCTTAAAGACGACAGCGACGCGCCCCCGGGGTTGCCCGGTGCATAGGCTGGCATCTTTTGCCCAGCCGCGTTACGGTCACGCTGGTATGTGCCTGACCACCGCAGGGAATAACGCATGACGACACGACGCGAGGTGCTCAAGTGGGGCGCCATGGGTACCCTTGCCAGCATGGCACCGCCGCTCGCCCTTGCCGCAGCAGCGCCTCCAGCCTCTGGCTTCACCAGCCGGCGCCCGGCCAAAGCTGACCGTTGCTTCACCTCGTTGGCCGTAGAGACGGCCATCGTCGAAACGAAGAAGCGCATCGGCGACCCGGAACTGGCCTGGCTATTCGAAAACTGCCTGCCCAACAGCCTGGACACCACGGTGAAACTGGGTACGGCTGACGGCAAGCCCGATACCTTCGTGATCACCGGCGACATCGACGCCATGTGGCTTCGCGATTCCTCCGCACAGGTGTGGCCTTACCTGGCTTTTCTTAAAGACGACAAGCCGCTGGCGCGGCTGGTGCAGGGCGTGATCCACCGCCAGGCCCGCTGCATCCTGCTTGATCCCTACGCCAATGCCTTCCTGCACGATCCGTCCTCCAAGCCGTTGACGTGGAGCGGGTCGGACATCACCACGATGAAGCCTGGCGTGGGCGAGCGAAAGTACGAGCTCGATTCGCTGTGTTATCCCATACGCCTGGCGCACGGCTACTGGAAGGCCACGGGCGATGCCACGCCGTTCGACACTACATGGCTCAAAGCCGCGAAGCTCGCGGTGGCTACCATGCGCGAGCAGCAACGCAAGCATGACCAGGGGCCATACACGTTCCAGCGCGCCTCGCCGATCACCACCGAATCGGTGCCGCTAAGCGGGTATGGCAATCCATCGCGTCCGGTGGGTTTGATCCACTCGATGTTCCGCCCGTCCGACGACGCCTGCATCCTGCCGTACCTCGTTCCTTCGAACCTGTTTGCCGTGACAAGCCTGCGGCAGCTGGCCGAGATGGCCCATGCGGTGGCGCACGATGCCGCCTTCGCCAACGAATGCAAGTCGCTGGCCGACGAAGTAGACCGGGCGCTTGCGATGTACGGAACCATGCAGACATCCACCGGCAAGGTATGGGCTTACGAGGTGGACGGCTTTGGCAACCAGTTGTTCATGGACGATGCCAACGCGCCGGGTTTGCTGAGCCTGGCCTATCTTGGTTGTTGCAATCAGGATGATCCGCTTTACCAGGCCACGCGCAAGCGCGCCTGGAGCGAAGACAACCCGTATTTCTTCAAGGGCACCGCAGCCAGCGGTATCGGCGGCCCGCACCAGGGCATGCGCCTGATCTGGCCGATGTCGATCATCGTACGGGCGCTGTCCAGCAGTGACGACGGCGAGATCCGCCAGTGCCTGAAGTGGCTCAAGACCACCCACGCGGGCACCGGTTTCATGCACGAATCCTTCGACCAGGACAACCCTGCCAAATTCACGCGCGCGTGGTTTGCCTGGGCCAATACCCTGTTCGGTGAATTGATCCTCAAACTGGCCCGCGAGCGCCCCGCGCTGCTGGCCTGAACCCTTCCACGGAGTACAGAATAACCATGAGTTCCCGTCGAGCGTTCCTGAAGACCTCCCTGCTGGCCGGTGCCGTTGGCCTTGCCGGCATGCCGCGCTGGCGCGCCGATGCATTGGCCGCGCTCGGTGCCGGTGGCAAGGCGCCGCGCCAGTTCACGCGCCACGTCGATGTGTTCATCGGTACCGGTGGCCATGGTCATACGTATCCCGGCGCCACGATGCCGTTCGGCATGGTGCAGTTGAGCCCGGATACCTACAACGCGCTGTGGGACCAGTCGTCGGGTTATCACCAGGACGATGGCTCGATCATGGGCTTCTCGCACACCCACCTCACCGGTACCGGTTGCGGCGACCTGCTCGATTTCCTGGTGATGCCCAATGTCGGCGAAGTGAAGACGGAACCGGGCAACCCGGACCATCCCATCACGCGTTACGCCTCGCGCTTCGACACGCCGCGTCCGGCCGGTGCAGAGCCCGATGCGGTATCGCCGACGGGTGGTCCCAAGGGCTACCGCGCGGCATTCACCCACGCGGACGAAAGCGCCGAGCCTGGCTATTACCGGGTGCTACTGCGCGACCGCGCGGTGACCGCGGAACTTACCGCCACCGCGCGCGTGGGCGTGCATCGCTACACCTTCGCCAATGCCGGCGATAGCCACATCCTGGTCGATCTTTTCCACGCCATGCAGGACAACCCATCCACGCCGCCGCCAGTGACTTCGGCGGACCTTGCCGTGGTAGGCAACGACACGTTCACCGGCGGTCGCATCGTGCAGAGCTGGGCCAAGGGAAGGCATGTTTATTTCGCGCTGAAATTCTCACGCCCCTTCGATCGTTGCGAAGTGTTCGTCGACGATGCGGCCGGCAGCGCGGTGAAGACGGCGCATGGCAAGAAGATCAAATGCGCGGCGCACTTCAAGGCCGAGGCAGGCGAGCAGATCCTGGTGAAGGTGGGCCTGTCGGCAGTGAGCGCGGAAGGTGCGCTGGCCAACCTCAATGCCGAAATGCCCGGATGGGATTTCGACGGCACGCGCGAGGCGGCAAGCATGGCCTGGGAGCGCGAGCTGTCGCGCCTGAAGATCGATGCCATCAACGAACGCCACCAGCGTATCTTCTACACCGCGTTCTACCACAGCCTGATCGCACCGACCCTGTTCGGCGACGTCGACGGGAAATACCGCGGCATGGATCTTGAAATTCACCAGTTGCCCGCCGGTGCGCAGACGTACACCGAATACTCGCTGTGGGATACCTACCGCGCGCTGCATCCGTTGTTTACCCTGGTACAGCCGCACCGCGTGCCCGATCTTTGCAACGACCTGATCCGCATGGCGGCGCAGAGTCCGGCGGGGCCGCCGGTGTGGCCGCTCTACGCGCGCGAAACGGGCACGATGACGGGCTACCATTCAGCGCCGGTGCTGGCCGAGGCCCACGCCAAGGGTTTCAAGGGCATCGATTTCGAAGCCGCGTGGCCATCGTTCCGCAAGCGCGCGATGGACGACGACTACCGCGGCCTGAGGTTCTACCGCGACTTGGGCTTCATCCCGGCGGACAAGATCGATGAGTCGGTCAGCAAGACGCTCGAATATGCCTACGACGACTGGGCGATGGCGGAACTGGCCCACGCGGTAGGCAAGGAAGACGAGCGCACGGCGCTGATGAAGCGCTCGCGCAACTACCGGCATGTGTTCGATAAGTCCAAGACCTTCGTACGGCCCAAACTCGCCGATGGCAGCTGGGCGGAGCCCTTCGATCCGCGCGGCATGGGTCATTCGAAAAAGTGGCGTGATTTCACCGAGTCCAATGCCTGGCAGGCGACGTTCCTGAACCAGCACGACCTGCACGCCTATATCCAGGATTTCGGCGGTGACGAAGCCTTCGTGGCCAAGCTCGATGCCTTGTTCAATTCGAGCCCCGAGCTTCCGGCCGACGCGCCGCCGGATATCGCCGGCATGGTGGGTCAGTACGCGCATGGCAATGAGCCCAGCCACCACGTGGCCTGGCTCTATGCCTACGCCGGCCAGCCATGGAAAACACAGCATCGCGTGCGCTGGCTGCTGGACAACATGTACGACGACAAGCCCGACGGCGAGGCAGGCAACGACGACTGCGGCCAGGTATCGGCGTGGTACCTGCTGTCTTCACTGGGGCTTTACGCGGTGGATCCGGTAAGCGCCAATTACGTGTTGGGCAGCCCCCTGGTGCACCGCGCGGAAGTGGAACTGGCCGACGGCAAGAAGCTGGTAGTGGAAGCGAAGGGCAATTCTCCGCAGAACATATATGTGCAATCGGTGAGCTGGAACGGCAAGCCGCATGATCGCAACTGGATCAGCCACGCCGAGATTGCCGCCGGTGGCAGCCTGGTCTTCACGCTTGGACCCAAGCCCAACAAGGCTTTCGGCGTGTCGCCGACAGCCCGTCCGCCTTCGATGAAACTGGAGGGCTAGACGTCTTTGCTGCATCGCCGCGAGGTTTGCTAAGGTAGGCTGCCGCGCCGCGGGGTGTTCAGGAGACGCTGCTTGGCAAGGCTCTTCGCGTTGTTGGCATTCCTGCTGTTGTTGGGCTCGTGCTCCGCGCACGGGCCCTCCTCGCAGCTGCTCAACGTTTCCTACGACCCCACGCGCGAGCTGTTCCGCGACATCGACGCCGCCTTCGCCCGCGATTGGCGGGAGAAGACGGGCAAGGCGATGACCGTGGGCATGTCCCACGGCGGCTCCGGCAAGCAGGCGCGGTCGGTGGCCGAGGGCCTGCCTGCCGATGTCGTCACGCTGGCGTTGGCCTATGACGTGGACATGCTGGCCGACCGAGGGCTGGTGTCGAAGGATTGGCAGAAACGCTTTCCGTATAACGCATCGCCTTATACGTCCACCATCGTTTTCGTGGTGCGCAAGGGGAACCCCAAGCAGATCCACGACTGGCCCGACCTCATTCGCCCCGGCGTCAGCGTGATCACGCCCAACCCGCGTACCTCCGGTGGGGCGCGCTGGAACTTCCTGGCCGCATGGGGTTATGCGCGGCGCTTGCCGGGTGGCAGCGACGAGAGCGCCCGCGATTACATGGCGCAGTTGTTCCGCCACGTGCCGGTGCTCGATACCGGTGCGCGCGGCGCCACCAACACCTTCGCCCAGCGCGGCATCGGCGACGTGCTGATCGCCTGGGAAAGCGAGGCGCTGCTGGCGCGCAAGAGCATCGGCGACGACAAGATCCAGATCGTGATTCCGTCGGTGTCGATCCTGGCCGAACCACCCGTGGCGGTGGTGGATGCCAATGTCGACATCCACGGCACGCGCAAGGCCGCGGAAGCCTACCTGGCGTTTCTTTATTCCCCCGAAGGGCAGGAGATTGGTGCAAGCCACTTCTACCGGCCGCGCCTGCCCGAGGTGGCGGCGCGTCACAAGGGCGAATTCCCCGATGTGAATACCTTCACCATTGCCGACATCGCAGGCAACTGGAAGGCGGCGCAAAAGAAGTTCTTCGCCGATGGCGGCTTGTTCGATCAGGTCGGCCCGGGCCGGGGAGACAAACCATGAAGCGGCGCGTGCTGCCCGGCTTCGGCCTGTCGCTGGGTTACGTGATGGCATGGCTCGGCTTGATCGTCCTGCTGCCGCTGGCGGCGCTGGTGTTCAAGTCCAGCGCGCTTGCGCCGTCGGGTTGGTGGGCGCTGCTTTCTTCGCCACGGACGCTCGCCGCGCTGCGCCTGAGCTTCGGCGGCGCCATGCTTGCCGCGGCGGTGAATGTGCTCGCCGGATTGCTGGTGGCGTGGGTGCTGGTGCGGCACAGGTTTCCCGGACGGCGCCTGTTCGATGCGCTGGTGGACCTTCCCTTTGCCTTGCCCACGGCGGTGGCGGGTATCGCACTGACGGCGATCTACGCCCCCGAGGGCTGGCTGGGGCGCTACCTGGTGCCGATGGGCATCAAGGTGGCCTACGCGCCCCTCGGTGTCGTGGTGGCGATGGTGTTCGTCGGCTTCCCGTTTGTCGTGCGCACCCTGCAACCGGTGCTCGAGTCGATGGAGCGCGAGGTCGAAGAGGCCGCGGCAAGCCTGGGCGCCACGCGCTGGCAGGTGTTCTTCCGCGTGGTGTTACCGCTGCTGCTGCCGACATTGTTGACCGGGTTCGGCCTGGCCCTGGCCCGGGCGGTAGGTGAGTACGGTTCGGTGATCTTCATTGCCGGGAATATTCCCAGGTTGTCGGAAATCACACCGCTGCTGATCGTGGAGAAACTCGAGGAATTCAACTACGCGGGTGCCGCGGCATTGGGCGTGGCCATGCTGGTGTTGTCGCTGTTGCTATTGCTGCTGGTATCGCTGGTGCAGCGTGCAAGCCGCCGCTGGGAGCTGCCGCGATGACAACCCGGGCATCGGTGGTGCGCGTGCTGATGATCCTCACGAGCGTGGCCGTGCTCACGGTGTTCCTGCTGTTGCCGCTGGCCGTGGTGTTCTCGGAGGCCTTCAAGCAAGGCCTGCATGCGTTCACCCGCGTATTCCACCAGGCCGAGGCCCGGTCGGCGATCTGGCTTACGCTGCTGGTGGCGGTGATCGCGGTGCCGGTGAACATGGTGTTCGGCGTGACGGCGGCATGGCTGATGGCGCGTTTCGAGTTTCGCGGCAAGGCGTTGCTCGGAGCGTTTATCGACCTGCCGTTCTCGGTATCGCCGGTGATATCGGGCATGGCCTTCGTGCTGCTGTTCGGCGCCCAGGGCTGGTTCGGCCCATGGCTGATCGAACGGAACCTGGGCGTGATTTTCGCCGTGCCGGGCCTGGTGCTGGCCACGGTGTTCATAACCTTGCCGTTCATTGCGCGCGAACTTATCCCGTTGATGCAGGCACAGGGCAGCGAGGAAGAAGAGGCGGCCAGGGTGCTGGGCGCGGGCAGCTGGCAGATGTTCTTCCGTGTCACCTTGCCCAACATCCGCTGGGCGCTTTTGTATGGCGTATTGCTTTGCAACGCCCGCGCCATGGGCGAGTTCGGCGCGGTGTCGGTGGTCTCGGGCCATATCCGCAACCTCACCACCACCATGCCGCTGGAAGTGGAAATGCGCTACAACGAATACGACTATGTCGGCGCGTTTGCCGTGGCATCATTGCTGGCCTTGCTCGCGGTGTTGACGCTTGCTTTCAAGGCGCTGATGGAATGGCGTTATCGCCATGAGCTGGCAGCGGGAGGCATCCACCGATGACGCTGTCCATCCAATCCATCGGCCGGCGCTTCGGCGATACGGTGGCGCTTGCCCAGGTAAGCCTCGAGGTAAAACCCGGCGAGTTCGTAGCCTTGCTTGGACCTTCAGGCTCCGGCAAGACCACCTTGCTGCGTATCCTGGCGGGCCTGGACTATCCCGACGTGGGCACGGTGTCGCTCGATGGCGATGATTTTCTCGCTACCGACGCCCGCAAGCGCCGTGTCGGCCTGGTGTTCCAGCACTACGCGCTGTTCCGGCACATGACGGTGGCCGAGAACATCGCCTTTGGATTGCGCGTGCGACCGTGGCGCCTGCGGCCTAAACGTGCACAGATCGCTTCGCGCGTGTCTGAACTGCTTTTACGAGTGCGACTGGATGGCTTTGGCAATCGTTATCCCGCGCAGCTGTCCGGTGGCCAGCGGCAGCGGGTGGCGCTGGCACGCGCGCTGGCGGTGGAGCCGCAATTATTGTTGCTGGACGAACCCTTCGGCGCGCTCGATGCCCAGGTGCGCACGGGCCTGCGCCGCTGGCTACGCGAATTGCAGGAAGAGTTGGGGCTCAGCACCGTGCTGGTAACGCACGACCAGGAAGAAGCCCTGGAACTGGCCGATCGCGTCGCGGTGATGAACAACGGTGTGATAGAGCAGGTCGGCACGCCCGAGGAAGTCTATTTCGAGCCCGCTACGCCGTTCGTGTGCGAATTCATCGGGCGGGTAAACCGGGTGGCGATGCGGCGCGGCACGGGGGGCTTAAGCGCCGCCGGCTGGGTGCCACGGGACGAACCTTGGCACGGCCACTATCCTCATGCCACGGCGTACATCAGGCCTGAGCACCTGGAAATCGGAGCACAGGACGCGCCGTGGCAGGGAGTGGTTCGGCATGTCTATCTTGCAGGCAGCATCGCCCACCTGGACCTGGACGTGAGCGGCGTGGGCACGCTGGAGGCGGATGTCGCCAGCGAGGACCTGGCACGGCGGAACCTTGCCGTGGGCGCGCAGGTGAGTGTGTCACCTGCGCGCTCGGTACTGTTCGCCGGCGAAAACGCACGGTGGTCGTGGCAGGCCGGCGCCGGGCCTTGATTACTTGGGCTTGCGGAACTTGAAGACGAACTGATCGGTGTGGCCCCGGATGGTTTCGTCGAACACTTTCTTCTCGTGGGTGTCGGCGGCGTTGGCCAGCACCTGTGATTTTCCTTCCAGGGTGAATCCGGCGGCCTTGGCCTGCTCAAGTACCAGGGCCGGATCGATGCGGTGCAAGGTGGTGGTGGCGCTGTCGCCGCTGCCAGTCTGCGCGACATGGTCGATCACGATGAACACGCCGCCGGGCTTGAGCGCCTTGAAGACGGCCTTGTCCATGGCCAGGGCCTGGTCCTTGCCGAAGAAACCGGTGGCGTCGTGGTAGTTGTCGCTGGTCCAGGCCACGTCAAGCGGTTTGTCGGTGGCGATGCCGGCCAGCGGTGCCGTCACCACGCTCACATTGGTGAAATCCTTCTCCGCGGCAAGGGCTGTGACCTTGTCGGTGGCCTTGGGGTTCTTCTGGACGAATTCGGAAGGAACCACAGCATAGACATGGCCGTTGGCCCCCACCACGCCGCTGAAAATGCGCGTAAAGTAACCGCCACCGGGCATGAGGTCAGCCACGGTGTCGCCTGGCTTGATGCCGGCGAAGGCGACCAGTTCCGCCGGATGGCGGGCAGCATCGCGCGCGGTATCTTCGGCCGGGCGCGCAGACGATTGCACGGCAGTAGATACATAGGCAGAGGGCGTGGCGGCGTAGGCGGTGGGAACCGCCAGAATCAACGCGGCAAGCAGGGCTTTTGTCTTCATCGATGGTTCCTCGTGGGGTGGGAACGGCCGAGCGCATCATGCGCGCGATCCTCCCGTCCATGCAATGAAACCGGTCCAGGCCGGTTCTGCTTACACGGTTTATCGCAAAGGCATCCCCATGGCTCAAAATCCCCAAGATCCGAATTCCATCATCGGCCAGTTAAGCCGGAACAAGGGTGCCGCGGCGCTCATTGCCGCCGTCGTCGGTGTCGTCCTGCTGCTGTTTGCCTGGGCTGGCGGATGGTTCGGTGGCCGCCTGGGGCCTGGCAAGATTGCCGACGCGCTGCAGGTGCACGACGGCTTGCATGAGGGTTTTCGCCGGGCCCATACCAAGGGCTACTGTTTTACCGGCCATTTCGACGGCAACGGGCAGGGCACGCGGCTTTCGGTGGCCAATGTGTTCGCCCAGGGGGAATCCCGCGTGATCGGGCGCTTCTCCACCGGTGGCGGCATGCCCGACTCACCCGACGGCCGCCTGGTGTTCCGCGCCATCGCCTTGTCGATCACCGCCCCCAACGGCGAGGTCTGGCGCACCGCAATGGATTCCACCGCCGTGTTTCCCGTGGCCACGCCCAAGGCGTTCATGGCGTTCCTCGAGGCCACGTCGCCCGTTGCCGATGGAAAGCCGGACCCGGCCAAGGTGGGGCCATACATGGCCGCCCATCCGGAGACGGTGGCCTTCATCAACTACCTGAAGGAACAGCCGCTGGCGTCGAGCTTCGTCAATACGCGGTATTACTCGATCAATGCATTCCGTTTCGTCGGCGGCGACGGCCAGACGCGCTTTGTCAGGTGGTCGCTCGATCCCACGGCAACGCCTGAGTGGATGGACAAGGGCAACCTGGAGAAGATGCCCCGCGACTTCCTTTTCGACGACCTCATCAAGCGCGCCGCCGCAGGCCCGCTCACCTGGGACATGTCGATCCAGCTGGCTGCCCCGGGTGACAAGACAGACGACGCCACCGTGCAGTGGCCTGAGGATCGTGAATCGGTCAAGGTCGGCCGACTGACCATCGATCACCTCATCACCGAGGACGAAGGTCCCTGCCGTGACATCAACTTCGACCCATTGGCGTTACCTACCGGCATCAAGGGCTCGGACGATCCCCTGCTTGCCGCGCGCTCGGCTGTGTATTCATCCTCGTTCCGCCGCCGCGCTGCGGAAGGCCCGCATCCTAGTTTTGCCACGGAGCACAAGCCATGACCGAGCGCTTCTGGCTTCCCGCCCGTATCCTGCACTGGCTGATGGCGGTGCTGGTGATCGCGATGCTGTTCATCGGTGCCGGCATGGTGTCGACGGTCAGCCGCACCCACGAGTGGCTTTTTGCCATCCACAAGCCGCTGGGTTTCACCATCTTCGTGCTGGTGATCATCCGGCTGATCGTGCGCCTGGTCCACAAGCCGCCGCCGTTGCCTGCGGACATGCCGGCCTGGATGCGCCATGCAGCCACGCTCTCGCACTGGCTGCTGTACGCGTTGATGTTCTTCCTGCCGCTGCTGGGCTGGTCGACGCTATCGGCGGCGGGATATCCGATCCAGCTTGCACCGCACGTGCACCTGCCGCCGATCGCCCCGCACAATCTGGCGCTCTACACTTTCCTGCGCGACGCGCACGGGTTTGGTGCCTACCTGCTGTTCTTCACCTACCTGGCCCATCTTGGTGCGGCGCTGTTCCACCACCTGGTACGCAAGGATGGCGTGCTGGCCAGCATGTTGTTCGGCAAGAACCCGGCGGGTTAAGCCTTGCCGAAGCGTCCGGCGGCGATGAGGCTATTGACCTCGTCGTCGCCGAACAGGCGCGAGCGGGTGAGGAACCTCACCCCTTCGCCATTCTCCAGCGAGAACATGCCACCGCGTCCAGGCACGACGTCGATGATGAGCTGGGTGTGCTTCCAGTACTCAAATTGCGATGGGCTGATGTAGAACGGCGCGCCGGCAATCTCGCCGAGCCGAACATCGCGGTCGCCGACGATGAAGTCGTCCTGCGGATAGCACATCGGCGAGGAACCGTCGCAACAGCCACCGGACTGATGGAACAGCACCGGGCCGTGCCGCTGGCGCAGCGATTCGATCAAGGCTTCCGCGGCGGGCGTGGCAATGACCTGTTCGGCGACGGTGCTGTCCATCGGTTGGAATTCCCCCTTAGAAGAATCCAAGCTTGTTGGGCGAGTAGCTCACCAGGAGGTTCTTCGTCTGCTGGTAATGGTCGAGCATCATCTTGTGCGTCTCGCGGCCGATGCCCGATTGCTTGTAACCACCGAAGGCCGCGTGGGCGGGGTACGCGTGATAGCAGTTGGTCCACACGCGGCCTGCCTGGATCCCGCGGCCCATTCGGTAGCAGGTGTTGGCTTCGCGGCTCCAGACGCCTGCGCCCAGGCCATAGAGCGTATCGTTGGCGATGGAAAGGGCTTCGTCCTGATCCTTGAACGTGGTGACCGAAAGCACCGGGCCGAAGATTTCCTCCTGGAAGATGCGCATCTTGTTGTGGCCCTTGAATACCGTGGGCTCGATGTAATAGCCGTCCTTCAGATCACCATCGTGGCTGGCGCGGCCGCCGCCGGTAAGCACCTGCGCGCCCTCCTGTTTGCCGATGTCGATGTAGGAGAGTATTTTTTCCATCTGTTCACTGGAAGCCTGCGCACCGATCATGGTGGATTTGTCGAAGGGATTGCCCATCTTGATCTTCTTCACCCGATCGACCGCGCGTTCGATGAAGGCGTCGTAGATCGACTCCTGGATCAATGCACGGCTGGGGCAGGTGCACACCTCGCCCTGGTTCAGGGCGAACATCGCGAAGCCTTCCAGCGCCTTGTCGAAGAAGGCATCGTCGTGGTCCATGACATCGGCGAAGAAGATATTTGGCGACTTGCCGCCCAGTTCCAGGGTCACGGGGATGAGGTTCTGGCTGGCATACTGCATGATCAGCCGGCCTGTGGTGGTCTCGCCGGTGAAGGCGATCTTGGCGATGCGCGGATTCGAAGCCAGCGGCTTGCCCGCTTCAAGCCCGAAGCCGTTGACGATGTTCAGTACGCCCGGTGGCAACAGGTCGCCCACCAGTTCCGCCCACACCAGGATGCTGACCGGTGTCTGCTCGGCGGGCTTGAGTACCACGCAATTGCCCGCGGCAAGGGCGGGCGCCATTTTCCACGTGGCCATCAGCAGCGGGAAGTTCCACGGGATGATCTGTCCCACCACGCCCAGGGGTTCGTGGATCTGGTAGCTCACCGTGTCTTGGTCGATTTCGCCGATGGAGCCTTCCTGCGCACGGATGCAGGAAGCGAAGTAGCGGAAATGGTCGACCGCCAGGGGGAGGTCCGCGGCCAGCGTTTCGCGCAGCGGCTTGCCGTTGTCCCAGGTCTCGGCATGGGCGAGCATCTCCAGGTTCGCCTCCATGCGGTCGGCGATCAGGTTCAGGATGCGCGCGCGGTCGGCCACCGAGGTTCGGCCCCATGCATCCTTGGCCGCGTGCGCGGCATCGAGTGCAGCCTCGATGTCGTCTTTATCTGAACGGGGAATTTCGCAGAAGGCTTTGCCGGTGACCGGGGTGATGTTTTCGAAATAACGTCCCCCGGCGGGCTCCACCCACTTGCCGCCGATGAAATTGCCGTAGCGTGCCTTGAAGGGCACGTGGGTTTCCAGATGGTGTTGTTCGAGCTTGGTCATGGCGGCGTCCTTCGGGGGCAAGGGAAATCCATCCTACGCCCGTCGTCGCTGCACTACGTTCCGCGCCGCACCATCGGCAACGCTGCACGATTTCTTAATAGTCGCGAACGTCCACCAGCAGCAGCCACCGCGCGGAGTTCTCGGCCTGCGGCCAGTCCCCCGATGACAAGGCGGTGACACCCGCGCCCCATGGCTGGTTGTCCAGCGTAGCCAGGGCGCGTTCGTTGCCGTCGGCGTCGCGGGCGTGGAACAGGTTGACCCAGTGCAGTTCCGCGGTGAGCGATTGAGTGCGCAACGCAGCATGCACGGCATCGCGCACACTGGCAGGAATATCGGCCACGCCACGCAGGCCCGGCTTGCCGGAGAACACGTCCCAGGTGTTCAGGCCGCTGTCAAAGCTGCCAACATCGAGCTTGCGATCATCGGTGACATACCAGCAGGCGGCGAGCAACGGATACAGCGCCTGCCGCTCGAAATCATCCAGCGCGTCTCGGCAGCCGCGCTCGCCGTAGCCGGGATAGGACAACTCGATCGTGCGCTCCTCGGCCGGCACCACGTCGATGTCCAGGTGGCCGGGCTCGTCGCCGCGGCCGGCGTGCCAGGTGGCGCGGATGGCGGGAAAATCGCCATCGGTCACCAGCCAGTCTTCTTCGTCGTCTTCCAACTCCACGTCGTGGCTGGCAAACATTTCCCGCAGGCGCGAGGCCAGGGCCGGTCCGTTCATGGCGGGCTCCTCAAGGGCTGGTCGGGGTGGTGGCATCGTCGTCATCGGGCGCGGTCACGGTATAACCGCGCTTGCGCAACTCCGAGAGCGAACCATTCGGGTCGATGAGGTCTTCCATCGGAAGCATCGCGAAGCTCTGCCTGTGGTTGGTGATGGCCTGGATGGCGTAGGACAGCCACAAGGTGCGGAGCTTGGTGAGCATGTCGTTGATACCCAACCGTTTGGCGATGCCGGCCTCGGCCACGGTGTTCAGGCAGATGTCCCAGCGATCCTGCACCAGGTACTTGCGTAGCGCCGGCACGTCCCCGGTGGCCCAGGCGTTGGCGCGCACGGTAAGCGTGCCCAGCCGCTTGTCGATGTTGTCCAGCGTCTGGTGAAAGCATTTTACGTCGTCGAGGGTGGAGGCCTTGAACTGCTTCACCGCCGCGCGCGGCTCGGCGATCTCCACTTCGTACTGCACCTGCTGCACTTGCACGCCGTGGGTCTTGGCAAGGTCGTCGACGGTGCCGGCGATGTTGGTCTTCTGGCGCAGGCCAATACCCTTCACCGCTTCGTTATAGAGCTTCAATGCCGCGAAGATCGGCCGGTAGTTTTCGATCTTTTTGTTCTTGCCGATGTACTCCTCCTTCAGCTTCAGCCAGAGGGCGTAATCGCTGGCAGGCACGGCGTCCTTGAGGTTGCCGTCGTCGGGCTGGTCGCGGGCGTCGATCAGCGTGGGCAGCAACATCAGCTTGCCGAACCAGCCCACCTTGGGCTTGAGCGACATCGACGGCGGCTGCAGTACCACCTGCGAATTGGCCACCGCGTTCTCCACGTCGGCCGAGTGCCACTGGATGTCCCTGGGCAGGGGCGCCACCAGGCCCAGGATCCACATGGTGTGCTGGTTCTTGGTGACCTTCCACAGGCCGGGGCCCGGCTGCTGGCCCTGGACGGTGATGGCTTCCAGGTTGGTTGCCTGCTGGGGTTGGTCCTGGGCTACCGCCGGCAAGGCGAGAACAAGGGCGAGCAGGGCAATGGATCGAAGGCGCATGGTGCGGTCCGGCGGCAAGACCCTTCGATTGATACCACGAAACGGTGTCAACCGGTCGCGTTCCCATTGGGCAACTAAAAGGTTGCATTAAGTGATCATGAGCGGTATAGATATGCAACCAGGAGGTGGCATATGACTGAAGATACCGATCGCGTCGAGCGACAGATCCAGCTGACGGCCCCGCGTTCACGGGTGTGGCAGGCGCTTATCCAGCCGAAGGCATTCGGGGAATGGTTCGGCGTCGCGCTGCAGGGCGAGGCGTTCGTCGAGGGCGAGCCTGCCAGGGGGCGCATCACGATCCCGGGTTACGAACACTTGAAATTCGAATTCCTCGTCGCCTGCATCGAGCCGGAACGCCGGTTTGGTTTCCGCTGGCATCCTTACGCGGTGGATCCGGAAAAGAACTACGACGATGAACCCACCACGCTCGTTATGTTCGAGCTGGAAGATTCGCCGGGCGGAACCCTGCTGCGCGTGGTGGAATCGGGATTCGATGCCATTCCCGTTGAACGGCGCGCCGAAGCCTTCCGCATGAACAGCCATGGGTGGGAAGAGCAGATGGGGAACATCCAGCGCCATGTCGCCACGCACTAAGCCACAGCTGCAGGGCAGCCTGCAACGTTCAGCACCGGTTTTCGCCGCGCTGGGCGACGAGGCCCGCCTGCGGCTGGTGGCATTACTGTGCGCAGGCGGCGCCATGTCCATCGCGCAGCTCACCGAAGGTTCGCAGATCACCCGGCAGGGCGTGACCAAACACCTGCTGGTCCTGGCCGAAGCCGGATTGGTCAATGACGTGAAGGCCGGGCGCGAAAGGATGTGGGAATTTGCGCCTTCCCGCCTGGAGGAGGCGCGCCGTTCGCTCGACCACGTCGCCCGGCAGTGGGACGACGCCTTGTTGCGCCTGAAGCGAATAGTCGAAGACTGAAACCTGGCTTCCAAAAAAGCAGCCCCTCCGCGCCTACAGGGGACGGACGCGGAAGGGCCGGGGGAAACACTTAAAGCGGTTAGAAGTCGTACGTCACGCCAAAGCGGAAGTAACGCGGCGTCTGATAGCTGATGACGCGCTGGTAGCTGTCCTTCACCGTGGTGGTCGTGCCGTACACCGGATCGATCTGGTTGGCGCGCTGCTGGTTGAGCACGTTGAATATCGTGGCGTTGAACGCGAGCTTCTTGCCGGCCCACTCCGGGCGGTATTCGGCCGACAGGTCGATATTCTCCTGCCAGGGATTGCGGCCCTTGTCGCCCGGCCGCGTCGGCTGGCCGTCGCAGTAATGGTAGTAGCTGCCATAACCGGAGGGATCGGTCTGCCCCGTGCCGTACAGGCCCAGGCATTCGCGCGGCGTGCCCGAGGCCACGGTGACGTTGGCCGAGAGCATCCACTCCGCGGCCACCTGGTAGGAGCCGTAGAACTTGAGCACGTGCTTGCGATCGTTGGCCAGATACCCGTTGGCATATTCCATCAGCGTTTCGTAATCCCAGTCGCGTGATGCGGATACGCTTCCCTGGCCGACGTCCGAGCGCACCTGGCCCTCGGTATTGCCGTAGCTGCGCGAATACAGGTAGTCGATCTTCCCGCTCCAGGTGCCGTCGAAGGGGTGCGACAGGTAGGTGTCCAGTCCGTAGTAGTTGCGCTTCAAGTGGCTGAAGCCGAAATCCTTGTTGGTGACGGTGACATCGGTGTAGCCGCCGTCGGCGGACTTGAGCTGGTAGACGTTGGCGCGTCCCGGATTGGAAAGGTAGCAACTGCCGATCGTGACGTTGGCAAGGTCCGCGCCCTGGGCTGCGGCGGCACGGCTGATCGCGCCGTTGTCGCACACGTCATCCAGCGCATTGTTCAGGTGCCGCACGGTCGCCTTCATGCCCCACACATAGGCGTCGTTCAACTGCTTGTCGAAGCCGAGGATGAATTCGTCCTGCGATTCGGAATGGATGTTCTTGGCCGAAACCGTCTTGGGATCGGGCGCCTGGCCATATTCCCCGTTTGGAGACACGCCGCCACCCGTGGCGGAAGCGACGGGGGTGAGGCCGGTGGGCGTGCCATCGGCGGCGATACCGGTATAGGTGTAGTACTCGTTCACGGCCAGGGAGCCTGAGGCCGTGCGTAACGCCACGCTTGCAGGCATGGCAAGGAAGTAACGGCCGGCGTTGCCGTACACCTTCAACGAGGAATCGCCGTTCACGTCCCAGCTGAAGCCCAGGCGGGGCGCCCATTGTGGTTTGGTCAGGCGAAGGTATGCCACGCCGAACGGGTTGTAGTTGGTGAACTGGTCGTTGCGCACGCCGAGTGACAGCAGCAGGCGGTCGTTGACCTGCCAGTTGTCCTCCACGTATTGGGCGCGCTGCTTCACCGCCACCGTGGCCAGCGTGTTGTAGTGACGGGTGTAGACGTAGTAACCGGTCTGGCCGCCCGGGTAGTTGCCCGGCATGCCCACGTAGGGGTTATCGCTGATGTTCTTGTTCGCGTCGCCGTGCGCGTACCAAAGCTCGTATCCATCGCCGCCGATGGTCGTGCCGTCTTGGATGTCCTTCGAATCCTGGTTATCGATGCCCGCGGTGATCGAGTGGTCGCCGAGCTTGTAGTTCAGGTCCACCCGCAGGTTGCGGTTGCTCGACTTGTGGTCGGGATTGTCCACGGTGTCGAGGGTCTGGCCGTTGGTGATGACGCGGCCGCCGGTCAGCGCCGGGTTTTGCTGGTCGGCTCCGCCGATGAAGGGTCCGGTGACGCCCGAATCGATCGGCTCGTTGTAGTAGCTGATCTTGGACTTGCCATACATCGCGGTCAGCGTGAGGTTGTCGGTGATGTAGCTGGTGAACTTGCCCACCCAGATCCGCGCGCTGGTCTTGAGCGTCTCATCGCCGCTGGCGTAGTCTCCGTTGGACAGCGTGTCGTAGTCGTAGTTGTACTTCGACCCCGTGGAGCGGTGGGTCTGCGACAGGCCGGTGAGTTCCAGGATGTTGCTCTGGTTGATGTTCCAGTTGAGCTTTACGTAACCTTTCGGATCTTCGTAGCGGTACTGGGTGTCGTACGGGCTGTTGCGCGAACCCACCGTATTTCCTTCGGTGCGCTGGGCTTCGACGGCTGCGAAGATGAACAGCTTGTCCTTGATCAACGGGCCGCCGGCGTAGCCGTCGACGGTGGTCACCCACTGCTTGTTCTGCGCGTTGCGCTGGAAGATCGTGCCTTTCTCATCGCCACCATGCAGGTAACGGATGTCGCGTGCGTCGCTTTGTGCAAAGGCCGGCGCCCATAGCACCTGCGCGCCGGCATGCCACTCGTTCGTACCGCTCTTGCCGACCTGGCTGATCACGCCGCCGTCGGATCGGCCATAAGCGGCCGAATAGCCGCCACTGAGTACTTCCTGCTGGTCGATCGCGCCGTAGGGCAGGGAAATACCGCCGAAGCCGCTGAGGGGATCGGTGGTATTGAGGCCATTGACGTAGTACGCGTTCTCGGTCACCGAGGAACCGGCAAACGAGACGACCGAGCCACCGAGGGCGTTCTTGAAATAGGTGCTGCCCGGCACGGTGCCGGGGGCGAGCAGGGCGACCGCTTCGGCACTGCGGCCCAGCGGCAGCTTGGCCAGGTCCTGCGAGGTGATGATGGTGCTGGAGCTGACGCTGGTGACGTCGATCTTGGGCAGCGCGTTGGCCGACACCGTGACCGCCGACAGATCCTGTGCGCCGGTATTGGACGGCGCGCTGCTGGCGAAGGAAACGTCGGTGGCGATGCCCACGCGCAAGGTGACGTTATCGCGCGAATCCACCGTATTGCCGCCAACCCGCAGCGACACCTTGTACGTGGTCAGGGGCAGGGCGTCGGCCACGTAGCGCCCCTTGGCATCGACCGGCACTTCGCGGGTCAGGCCGTTGGCGCCTTCGATCAGGACGGTTTCGTTCGCGGCCAGGGGTGCCTGGCCCGAGATGCGGCCCGAGGTGGCCTGCGCATGGATGACTCCGCTGAAGGAGGCGGCGAGGGCGGCGGCGAGCAGGGTTTTGCGAAGAGCTGCGTTGCGATATCCGGTGGTCGCGTACATGGGCTTTTCCAGGGGAAGGTTATCGGGGGCGAGCTAAGGCACGGGCGCGAAAACAAAGGCGGGCTTGGGATCGCTCGTTGGTGGTGTGGTGGCCAATGCGACTCCCCTTGGACGGCATCCTGGACGCCGTGGACGCCGCACCCCGTTGTGTGGCGTTTTGAGGATATTTGCAGATATGGGTACTCTCGTCCACTGGAATATTTCGATTTTCGTCATGGGTTTGTCACGAGGTGACGCTAGCGAATCTGAATAAGCGGGAAAATCGGCATGCTGCGCGGCCCGTAGACGCATCTCGTGGCAATTTGTGCGTAAGCCGCGATTCCAAGATTCAACACACCTGCCGCCGATGGTGCCCTGGGCATGCTTCACGCGGTTGACGGCCAGGGCGCTTGGTTGGCCCTGGCTCGCCCACTTGTGCTTGACTAGCGGTCTTACGAAGCGACGGGGCGATGGATGATGGCGAGCGCGGGCAAGGGCTGGATGTGGGTGGGCGCGCTGGCGCTGGCCGGGATGGCTGGGACATCACTGGCCGCGGCCGACACCGGCTTTGCCAGGGTCGAAGGCCTGAACCTCAACAGTTTCGTCCGCCAGGGGGACGTCGCCGCGCATATCGTGCTGCGCAACGGAAACGACCCGAGGCTGATCGTGGCCTTCCCGGCGGGCAATAGCGGAGTGGGCCTGTGGTTCAAGCCGCTGGGCAAGCCGGCGGAATGGTCCATGTCCGCGCCTGCCACGCTGGTGACGATGAATGACGCCAAGGGCCGACCGCTGCACGGTGTCAGCTTCCAGGCCAGCATCCGGGCCGATCATCTGGTGCCGAAGCAGGCAGTGCTCTCCAGTGTGCGCGTGCTGCGTGACTACCAAGGCTTGGGGACGCAACCGGCGGAAGTGGTGGCCACGCCCACGGTGGGTGGCGATTCGATCACCTGGTCGCGCGATCGGCTGGACGGCGCCCCGGGTTATTCCCTGGTGGTAAAGGTCGTGCACGGCACGCTTGGCAACGGTTCCTTTACTCCCGGCCCCGATGGCGTGGTCACGCTGGCATTTACTGCCTTGACTGGCGAGACGCCGCTGACTCCCGTGTCCGGCAATGCACTGCTCAACGATCGCTCGTTGCCCGATGCGGGTGCGCGTGCGGCGCTTGAATATTTGAGCTACAAGGAAAAATACCTCGCAGGTTCCTGGCGCTTCGACACCTATTTCGGCCGCGACACATTGATGTCGGTGCGGCTGTTGATGCCGGCGCTGCAGCCGGCGGCGGTGGAAACGGGTCTGCGCTCAGTGCTTGAGCGACTGTCACCCCAGGGCGAAGTGGCACACGAGGAAGATATCGGCGAATTCGCCATCATCGACCATCGCAAGCAGGGCGATAACGCAGCCAGTTCCCCCGTGTACGACTACAAGATGATCGACAGCGATTACCTGTTCGTGCCGGTGGCGCGTGCATGGTTGCTGGACGATGCGCGCGGCCGGCCCCGCGCGAAGGCGTTCCTTGCCGGCACCGTGGGCAGCGAGCGGGCGGGCGACGCGGTGATGCGCAACATCCGCTTCATTGCCGCGCAGGCCCAGGCGTTCGCGAAGTCGCCGGTCAAAACGAATCTGGTGAGCTTGAAGCCCGGCGTTCCGGTGGGCGAATGGCGTGACAGCAACGACGGGCTTGGCGGTGGCCGCTATCCCTACGATGTGAATGCGATCCTGGTACCCGAAGCCCTGGCCTCGGCCAGCGAGCTGTATCGAAGCGGGCTGCTCGCTCCCTACATCAAGCCGGAAGACAAGGCCGTGCTATCGAGCCTGGCCTCGATGGCCCAGGTGTGGCAGATGAAGGCCGCGCCGCTGTTCGTCACCCACATCGATGCCGATGCGGCCAGGAAGGCGATCGAAGCCTATGCCAACACGGTGAAGGTGCCGGCGACCGCGGCATTGGCCGCGGTGGATGCGAAGGGCATCACCTTCCACGCTTTGTCGCTGGATGCGCAGGGTAACCCGATCGCCGTGCAGAACAGCGACGAAGGCTTTGCGCTTTTGTTCGGCAAGCCCTCAGGCGATCAGCTCGATACCATGGCGGCGGTGATCAACCGGCCGTTCCCCGCGGGCCTGATGACGCCGGTGGGCATGCTGGTAGCCAACCCCGCCTTCGCCGAGGGCGATGTGCAGTCGCGCTTCGGCTCCGGCGCCTACCACGGCACGGTGATCTGGTCGTGGCAGCAGGCACTGACGGCGGCGGGCTTGGCACGCCAGCTCGAGCGCCACGATATTCCCGCCACTACGCGCAGCCATCTGCGCGCCGCGCAAACCTGCCTGTGGAAGGCCATCGACGCCACGGCGAGCGTGCAAAGCTCGGAACTTTGGTCCTGGCGACATGCGCAGGGCAAGTACCAGGTTGCCGCCTTCGGTGCCAGCGGCGCGGATGCCGATGAGTCCAACGCCGCCCAGCTATGGAGCACGGTATTCCTTGCCATCCCCAGGCCCGCGCCCGAACCTAAGGTGGCTTGCCCGGGTTGAGCTTGCCCTTCCCGCCGATGCATGGCGTCGCTATGCTCGCGCAGTACCCAAGGTAGGATTCCCGTGCGCGAACTGTATCCAGAGATCGAACCGTATCGCACGTTCAGGCTGCGCGCCGACGACATCCACGAATTGCATGTGGAGGAGTGCGGCAACCCCGACGGCCTGCCGGTGTTGTTCGTGCATGGAGGCCCCGGGGCAGGCGTATCGCCCAACCACCGCCGCTACTTCGACCCGGCGCGTTACCACATCGTGTTGTTCGACCAGCGCGGGGCAGGGAAGTCCACGCCCCATGCGGAGATGCAGGGCAACACCACCGCCCATCTGGTCGCCGACATGGAAGCGATCCGTGGGCATCTTGGTATTTCCCGCTGGGCGGTATTTGGCGGCTCGTGGGGTTCGACGCTGTCACTGGCCTATGCGCAGGCCCATCCCGATCGCGTGCTGGGCCTGGTGCTGCGCGGCATCTTTCTGGGCCGTCCCGGCGAAGTGCGCTGGTTCAACGAGCTCGACGGCGGCGCGCATTGGATTTTCCCCGAGCGCTGGGAAACCTACCTGGCGCATATCCCCGAGGCCGAGCGCGGCAACATGATCGATGCGTACTGGCGACGCCTGGACAGCGACGATGAATCGGTACGCTTGGCCGCGGCGAAGGCATGGGGCTACTGGGAAGGCGGCAGCACCACGCTTGTGCACGATCCGGAAGAAGCCGGTCACTTCGAAGAACCGTTTGTGTCGTTGAGCGTGGCCCGTGCCGAGGCGCACTATTTCCGCCACCAGTTGTTCCTGGAACCGGGCCAGCTACTGCGCGACATCGATCGCATCCGCCAGATCCCCGCCACCATCGTGCAGGGCCGCTACGACATCATCTGTCCGATGAAGAGCGCATACGACCTGTCGAAGGCCTGGCCCGAGGCAAGCTTGCGCGTGGTGCTGGCAGGGCATAGTGCGGGCGACCCGGCCATCGTCGATGCGCTGGTGGAAGCCACCGACGCGTTAGCCGGGCGCCTGGCCTAACCGGATGTCGTCGCTGCTGGCGTGGACCATCGTGGCCCTGGCCACGGCCGGTGTGATCATCCGTCCGTTCAAGTGGCCTGAAGCCGTATGGGCGGTGGGTGGCGCCGTGCTGGTGCTGGCGCTCGGCCTGATCCCGCTGGCCGCCGGTGGCACGGCAGTGATGAAGGGCATGGACGTCTATCTTTTCCTGACGGGCATGATGTTGCTGTCAGAAGTGGGTCGGCGCGAAGGATTGTTCGACTGGATCGCGGCATTCGCGGTGAACCACGCGCGGGGGTCGCCGCGGCGATTGTTCGTCCTGGTGTACCTGGCAGGCGTGGTGACCACCACGTTCCTGTCCAACGATGCTACGGCGGTGGTGCTTACGCCCGCGGTGTTCGCCGTGGCGCGGCGTGCAGGCGCCGCGCCGCTGCCGCTTCTGTTTATCTGCGCCTTCATCGCCAACGCCGCCAGTTTTATCCTGCCGATTTCCAACCCTGCCAACATCGTGCTTTATGGCAGTCACGTGCCGCCGTTGTGGACATGGCTGAAGAGCTTCGGCGTGGCCTCGGTGGTGTCGATCGTGGTGACCTTCGTATGCCTTTACGCCACGCAGCGTTCGAAGCTGGTCGGCGTCTGCGAGGCGAAGGTCGACGTTCCCCGGTTGTCGGGCAACGGCAGGCTGGCGCTGGCGGGTACCGTGGCTACCGCCATCGTGCTGATGGTGGTGTCTGCCTGCGATGGCGCGTTGGGACTGCCCACCGCCGCGATGGGTGTGCTGGTGGCTTCGATGGTTTGCCTGCGCAAACGCGAGAGCCCCGTTGCCATGATGGGCCAGATGTCCTGGAGCGTATTGCCCCTGGTGGCGGGGTTGTTCGTGCTGGTGGAAACACTCGTCCATACCGGCGTGATCGATGCGCTGGCCCGGGCCATCCATGACGTTGCCGCTCACGGGGATGCAGCGGCGGCCTGGTTCGCCGCCGGGGCCACGGCGCTGGCAAGCAATCTTGCCAATAATCTGCCGGTGGGGCTGGTCGCCAGCGCCACCCTGGCCAAGGCGCAGGTATCGCAGAACGTGGTGAACGCGACGCTGGTAGGCGTGGACCTGGGCCCGAATCTGTCCATCACAGGTTCGCTTGCCACCATCCTCTGGCTCAATGCCATCCGTCGTGAAGGTGCGGACGTCGGTTTCTTTGCGTTCCTGAAAGTGGGCGTCGTGGTGATGCTGCCGGCGCTGGTGCTTTCAGTAGGGGCGCTGCTGTTGGTGTGAAGCGGCATGGCGCCGCCGGGGCATGAGCGCGGTTCGTGCACTGGCGACCTCGATCTAGTGCTGGCAACATTCCGCTGGCACTTTTCCTGGAGGCTTCATGACCAACCTTAAGCAATCGGGTACTTTCCCGCTGGGCGACCGTAACGTGACCCGACTGGGCTACGGCGCCATGCAGTTGGCAGGCCCCCATGTATTCGGGCCGCCGAGAGACCGCAATGCAGCGCTTGCGGTGCTTCGGGAGGCGGTGGCCTCTGGCGTGGATCACATCGACACCAGCGACTTTTACGGCCCTCACGTCACCAACCAGCTGATCTACGAAGCACTACATCCCTACGCGCAGAACCTGGTGATCGTGACCAAGGTTGGTGTGGTGCGCGGTGCCGATGCGTCATGGAACCCAGCGCAAAGCCCCGCTGAACTCACGAGCGCGGTGCATGACAATCTGCGCAACCTCGGCCTGGATGTGCTCGATGTCGTCAATCTGCGCATCATGGGAGATGTGCAAAAGCCGAGCGAAGGATCAATCGAGCCGCAGTTCACGGCCCTGGCAGAGCTTCAGAGGCAGGGATTGATTCGCCACCTTGGCCTCAGCAACGCAACCTCAGCGCAGGTGGCACAGGCGCAGCGCATCGCCGACGTGGTCTGCGTGCAGAACCACTACAACCTTGTGCATCGCCACGATGACGCCCTCATCGACGAGCTTGGCCAGAAGGGCATTGCTTATGTTCCCTTCTTCCCGCTCGGCGGTTTTACCCCGCTGCAGTCCGGAACCTTGTCCGCCGTCGCACAAAGGCTCGACGCCACTGTCATGCAGGTCGCCCTTGCATGGCTGCTTGCGCGCGCGCCCAATATCCTTCTGATTCCCGGTACATCGTCGTCCGGGCACCTGAAGGAAAACCTCGCGGCCGCCGAGTTGGTGCTTGCTGACGATGTCCTGGCCGAGCTGGAAGACATCTTTCAGCCCGCAAGCGGCCCATGAATAGTCCGGCCACGCCTTCGGGATTACTTGGTGATACCTCGACCCGCGACTACAGCAGGAAGCTGAAGCTCTTCAACGCCTTCGCTGCACCTGAGCTTCGCCAGGCCATCGCGAGCCTGGCGCTGAAACCGGGCATGCGGGTCCTGGACGCTGGCTGCGGCACGGGTGAAGCACTGGCATGGCTTGCCGCCGAGGTGGCACCCGGAGGAGCAGTCATCGGCATGGACCTGGCGACATCCCATGTCCGGGCGGCTCGCAGCGTTACTCCAGAAGACGTGGCGCTGGTACTGCAGGCGAACATGCTGGAGGCGCCACTGGTGCCTGCAAGCTTCGACCTGGCCTGGTCGGTCAACGTCATCAATCACCTGCGCTCTCCGACGGCGGGTATCGATGCCTTAGGTTTGCTGCTTCGCCCGGGTGGCCGCATCGCGCTGGGCCAGAGTTCGCTGCTGCCGGACATGTATTTTGCCTGGGACTCAAGGCTCGAGCGCCTGGTCAACGAGGCGGTACGCCAGTATTACCGTGATCGATACCAGCTCGACGAACGGGACCTGACGGATGTTCGCGCCATCGTGGGCCTCTTGCGCAAAGCCGGATTGCGCGATGTGAGCGCGCGCACCTTCATGATCGAACGGGTAGCGCCCTTGCGAGCAGAGGATGAAGCCTACCTGGCGGAAACGATCTTCCGGGACACCTGGGGGTCCCGGTTGGAGCCTTATCTGGCAAAGACCGACTATGAAGAGCTGATGCGCCTATGCGATCCGCTCCATCCAGACTTCGCGCTTCGTCGACCGGATTTTCATTTCCTGCAGAGCTTTACCCTGGTGGTCGGCACAATCGCCGTGGAGCCTTAGCCCTGCATTTTTTTACGCCTTTTTTGGTTGACCCTGCCTGCGTAGCAGGCTTACGATTCTCACGCCGTCCAACTGGCCGGCCTTACTCCCAAGTGGAACCCATGGATAGTTATCCGAGTCGACAGGCGGTCACGAACTTTTCGTTCGCGATCGCCCTTCAAGTGAATGTCCGCGCGCAAGGCGCGGGCGGGTCGCCTCGCGCATAACCCGCTCGCCCCTGGGCCGCGGCCTGGAGGTGAGCCATGTTCAAGATCTTCCTTTCCCTGGTGGCATTCGCCGCTGCAGCGCCTGCCGCCATCCGTATCACCGTGCCGGCAAGCCGGGGTTCGCGCAGTGATGGACTGCGTCGCAGTGGCCTGCATTGCGTGTGGCGGCGCGACGCTTCATCCGGAGCATTGCTCCGCCACTGGTATACGGACGACTAAGGCGCCGGTGCGGTATACGGTGCACGGAACATGTATCTTCCGGATCCGATCGTGACATGGGTGCCGTGGCCGTCGTGGGTGACGGCACCCGCGCCGTCGATCGCGTCAAGCGCTTTGCCGCCCTCGGTCACCTTCGATGCATCGGACGAGGGAATGACCACATTCGCGGTGGTGTTCACGGGAACCGTGACATCCAGCTCCAATATCCCTGCATCCACATGCCAGGAGGTGACGATGTCGCCATACGGCGAATCAAGCTTGCCTCCGCCGGAGGCAAGACCACCGCCGATGCGAGGCGCAATAGTGATGCTGCGATAACCCGGTGCTGCGGGCGCAATGCCGGCGATGTTGCGATACATCCAGTCGCCCACGGCGCCGTAGGCGTAGTGGTTGAATGAATTCATCGACACGTCGCCGAACGTGCCGTCGGGCTTGAGGGAATTCCAGCGCTCCCACATCGTGGTGGCGCCGTTGGCTACCTCGTAACCCCAAGAGGGGTAGTCGCGGTTGAGCAGCAGGCGATAGGCCAGGTCGTCGTGGCCGCTGGCCGAGAGTGCCGGCAACAGCCAGGGCGTGCCGAGGAAACCTGTCGATAGGTGATCGTGGCGTGCGGCCACGGCCCGCGCCAGTGCATCGCCGGCTGCCGACGGCTCGACCAGCCCCATGCCGATGGCCATGGCGTAGCCTGTCTGGCTGTTGCTGCCGAGCGTGCCGTCATCGTGCAGGTAATGCTGCTTGAAGAGGCCACGCAGCCGATTGACCAGTGCGGCGTAGTAGGCGGCATCGTCGTTGCGGCCGATGGCCGAGGCCATCCGGGTCATCAGCTGCGCATCGTAGGCAAGGTAGGCCGTGCCGAGAAGGTCCGGTGGTGTCGGGTCGTCCAGGTGCAGCCAGTCGCCCCACGGGCCGTGCACGCGCCGCCCTTCCGGTCCTGCCATGGCCTCGATGCGCGCCATGAATCGCTTCATCGATTCGTAGCCGTCGTTGATCACGCGTTTGTCACCGTAAGCCATCCATAGCGTGTAGGGCACGGTGATGCCGGCATCGGACCAGCCGCTGCCGCTTTCGATGTTCGGTGGATTGGGTGCGACGCCGGGGTAGTTATCGTCAGGGGTTTGCGCATCGCGCAGGTCGCGAAGCCACTTCGATAGGAAATTGAGCGTGTCCTGGTTGAAGCTTGCCGTGGGCGCGAACACGTTGATATCGCCGGCCCAGCCCAGGCGCTCATCACGCGCCGGAGTGTCGGTGGGTATGGAGACAAAGTTCCCGCGCGCACCCCAGGTGATGTTGCTTTGCAGTTGCGTGAGCATCGCATGGCCCACTTCGAATGTGCCGGTGCGCCGCAGGTCGCTGCCCACCACCAGGCCGGTCAGCGATGTGACGTCCGTCGCTGAGGTGAGTCCGGTGATTTCTACATAGCGAAAGCCGTGGTAGGTGAAGGTTGGCGTGTACGTCTGATAGCCGTCGACGGCGGGAAGGTAATGGTCGGTGGCCCTGGCCGTGCGAAGGTTCGCCGTATAGAGCGAACCGTCGGGGTTCAGCACCTCGCCATAGCGCAGGCGGATGTCCTGGCCGGCACGCGCGTTTACCTGCAGACGCACCACGCCCACCATGTTCTGGCCCAGGTCGTAGATCAATGCACCGGGCGTTGGCTGGCGGGCGAGCAGTTTGACTGCCCGCTCAGCGGTGACGCGCACGGGCTCATCGGACTGTGCATGGAGCAAATCGTCCCGGCCTTCCCGGTTGGCGACTCGTACCGCTTGCCAGCCATCGGACGGAGCGTCGGCAAGGTTCCAGTGCGCAGGCAATCCCGCAGCGTCATAGGTCTCGCCCATGATGATGTCGGCCTGGCGGAAGGGACCCGGCGCGGTCAACCAGGTACCGTCGGTATCCACCCAGGACGACTTTCCATCGGCAAAGTCCAGCCGCAGCCGGGCCGACAGCAGCGGGGAAACGCCGTATTTGTGCGGGCCGAAGCTGGCGATGTTACCGGCGTACCAACCCGGACCCAGCATCGCCGCCAGCACGTTGCGGCCTTCGTGTACCAGGCTCGTTACGTCGTAGGTCTGGTACTGGATGCGTTTGTTGTAGTCGGTCCAGCCAGGTGCGAGATAATCGGCATCGGTGCGCTCACCGTTAAGGAACATGCGATAGACACCCAGTGCCGTCACATACAAGCGTGCACGCACGGGCCTGGCCGGCAGATCGAAGCCTCTACGGAAAATGGCACTGTCGGCCTTGGGCGCTGCAGCGCCGATCCAGCTGGCCTGCCAACGGATGGAGCCCAGGTCAGTTTCGAATGAAGCAGGCTGGCTCCACGCAGAAATGCGTCCCTTGTTATCGCGTATGCGTACCTGCCAGGCGTAGGACGCCGCATCGTCAAGGGACGGTCCCGCATAAGGCACCATCACTTGTTCGCTGGAGGTGACCCACCCGGAATCCCAGGCCGGCGCGGATACCAGGGCGCCGGCATCGCGTGCCATGCGGATCTGCCAGCCTGTTTGTGTCACTGCCCGACCAGTGGCGGTGGTCTTCCAGCTGAACAGCAGCCTGGATGTCGGCACGGCAAGAGGATTGTCCAGATCGTTCGTTCGCAACGAGGTAACCGTGAGGTCGCCCTGCGTCGATGCCGGGCGCACGCAGCCGACCAACGCGATCGCCGTGGCCATCACCAGCAGGAGGAACGAAATTCGCATCGTCGGTGATTTCATGCGGGAACATCCAGGAACCGGAACTCCCTACAATCATGGCATTGGCCCGATGCGTCAACGACTTCCAGCTAACCCCTTGCCTGACGTAGGTGTCGGCGTATGCTTGGCCGGGTTGCCGGGGGCGACGCTTATTCTCAGGGGGAAAATCGTGCCGGTAACGAAGAATTACCGCTACGTTTGGACAGTCCACCGCATGATGGCCGCGTTCGTGGCGATTTTCCTGGTGTTCAATGCGTACGAGCTGTTGTTCGGGCAGACGCATCGACCCACGGAGCAGTGGGTCCAGATATTGCTTGTTCTTGCGGCGATTTGTGCCGGGCATATCTATCTGGCGATCGGTTCGTCGCACGCCACCGACTCATCACGCGTGCTATCGCTGGTAGCCGGGATTTTCTATCTCTTTCTTTTTCCCGTGGGCACGGTGGTCGGGGGATTCCTGATCTACAACTGTCACAAACCGTGGGAGGCGAATGCGCGCGCTTCCCAGGTCGCTACCGATCCGACCGACAGCAAAACTCTCTAACCCACGATCACCCGGTTGCGTCCCGCGCGCTTGGCGCGGTACATCGCCTCGTCCGCGCGGGAAATGAGCGCGGCGGCGGCTTCGCCTTCAGTGAGCGTCGCGACGCCGGCGCTGGTGGTAAGCCGCAGGTGGCGGTCGCCATAGGGAATATCGAGCTGTTCGACGACCACGCGGCAGCGCTCGGCCATGCTTTGCGCCGCCGCGCCATCGGTCTGAGCCAGCACCACCATGATTTCCTCGCCGCCGTAACGGCCCACCCGGTCGCCGTCACGGCAGATGGCGGTTACCGCATCGGCAACGCGACGGAGCACCTCGTCGCCGGCCTGATGGCCGTGGCGATCGTTCAGGGCCTTGAAGCGGTCGAGGTCGAGCATCAGCAGCGACACGGGCGAGCCGTCCTGGTGGCTGCGCGCGCAGGCATCTTCAAGCGCGCGCATGATCGCGCGGCGGTTGGCAAGGCCGGTGAGCTCATCCACGTTGGCCAAGTGGTCCAGGCGGTCGTTGGCGGCCTGCAGGTCTGCCGTGCGGGTTTCCACCAGTGCAGCCAGATGTCGGGCACGGCCGCGCAGGAAGCGCGTGCGCACGCGCAAGGCCAGCCAGAACAGCAGCAGCATCGCCACGATGGCTGCTATCCGCCACCGCCATCGTTCGAAGCCACGCGGTTCCACATTGATCGGTACGGTCGATTCGATCACCTGCGAGTGCAGGCCGGTGATGGCCACGCGCAAGTGCAGCGTGTAGTGGCCGCCGGGTAGGTTGGTATAGACCGCCGTTGGCGGTACACCCGGTTCAACCGGGATCCAGCCGTCCTCGAAACCTTCCAGGCGGTAGCTGTAGCGCATGTCGCCGGTTGCAGCGAAGTCGAGCAGGGCAAAGCCGGCCCGCATCGTTCGCGTATCGGCGTCCAGCGCCAGGGCTGAGCCATTGCGCGGCAGCGTGGCAAAGGGGCGTTCGTGTTCGTTGACGATCAGCGAGGTGATGGTCAATGGTGCCTGCACGCCTCCGCTCTGGTGGCGCGAGTCGGCGTCGGCGTCCACCACCGTGAGGCCACCGATGCCGCCGAACAACAGTTCGCCTGCCGGACCCAGTCCCGCAGTGCGGTGGTTGAAGAATCGCGTGCGGTAGCCATCGCGAAGTCCCAGCGCCTGCGCCTGTTTGGTGGCCGGGTCATACACTGTCAGGCCATTGGCCGTGGCAGCCCAGATTCGGCCTCGGCGGTCGGCCAGCAAGGACGAGACGTTGTCGCTGCCCAGCCCGTCCTTCTGGGTGATCGCGGAGAAACCATGCGGGGCCTGGTTTTCGATCAACTGGGCGACGCCGATGCCGCCGTAAGTGCCGATCCAGACGCGATGGTTGGCCGTGACGATGGAGCCGACGTAGTCCTGCGGCAGGCTGGCGTCGTCGGCCGCCATGTTCTGAACGTTCTCGAAGGCCGACGCATCCCTGCGCAGGATGCTGATGCCGTTGGTGGTGGCGGCCCACACGCTGCCGTCGGCCATCGGCACCAGGTTGCGCACCTGGTTATCGGCCAGGCTGCGCGGGTCCTTGGCGTCATGCCGGAACAGTTGTGCCGGGTGGCCATCGCGCAAGCGGTAAAGCCCGTCATACGTACCCACCAGCAACCCGCCCTGGCAGGGACACAGGGACAGGATCGGGCGGGTATCGAGTTCGGGCACGTGGTACGGGGTGGCTTTGAGCGTCGCCGGGTCCATCGTCACCAGCCCGCGGGCTCCAAGCACCAGCCGTCCATCGGGCAGGCCGGCGATGGCTTTGACGTCCTGTCCTGCCTGCCCACCGCCAAGCGTGGTGTTGCGGATTCGGCCGGTGGCCGGGTCCACGCCAACCACGCGCCCCTGGTTGAAGCCCAGCCACACCGTGCCGGCGTTGTCGGTGAACAGGCTGCGGACGTTCTCGTCCGCGTCCATGCTGCTGCCGGGAAGGATCACGCTGCCGTCCAGCGTATAGACGCTTGGTGCACGGGTGTCGTGGCGTGACGCGCCCGATTCGGTCGCGGCCCAGATGCCACCGGTGCGGTCCACCAGCATGGCGCGCACGATGTTGCCCCCGATCGATGCGGGCTCGGCGCGGTTGTGACGGATATCGATCGCTTCCCCGGTGTCGGGGTTGAAGGAGGCGATGCCGGCGCCGTCAGTGGCCACCCAGATGCGACCGTCGGGCAACTCCACGATGGCGCGCACGGTGCGGCGCTGGATCTGTTCACTCTCGGCCGACAAGGCTTCCGGCGCGTGGATCTCGCCCTTGGCATCGAGGTACACCACGCCTTGCGAACCGCTGCCGAACCAGATCCGGCCGGTGCGGTCTTCGTCGATGGCCCAGATATCGTTGGCGAGCGTGGCAGCGCCGGTGTCGTTGCTGGCGATGAAGCGGCCGAAGGCTACCTGGCCGGCGCGCCGCACGAACAGGCCGCTGTTGGTGCCGAGCCAGACATTGCCTCGGCTGTCTTCAAGCACCGAGAACGTCTTGGCGTCTGCCTTGAGCTGCGCGTTCAGCTCCGGCGGTGCCTGCTCGAGCGTGGTGAGGTCCGCATGCAGGTGCGAAAGGCCGTCCTGCGAGGCGATCCAGAAGCCACCGTCATGGTCCGGCGCCATGCCGAAGATGCGCGCGCCGGTGCCGGTGGCAGATGAGCTGTCATAGCGCAAGAACCGGTTGGTGGCCGGATCGAAGCGCGCAAGACCGCCGCTATTGGTGCCTATCAGCAGGCCGCCATCGGACAATGGCAGCAGGTTGCGCACGTAGTTGTCGGGCAGGCTGTCGGGGCTGTCGTCGTCCTGGCGAAACACCTGCGTGCGGTAGCCGTCGTACCGGGCAAGTCCGCCCACGGTACCGATCCAGACCAACCCGCGCGCGTTCTGGGCCAGCGCCGTGGTGGTGGGATGGGGCAGGCCACGCTCGACGGTCAGGTGTTCGAAATCGGCGTCGTGCCAACGTCCCCAACTGCGCGCAATCGATTGTTCGGCCCATGCCGCTGGCGGCACCAGGGCCGCCATGCACAGGCCCATCGTCGCCAACACAACGCCCCACCGCTTCACCATCCGGTCTTAAATCTCATCTGGCTGTATGAAGCCGGATGCGCCGGCTGTCCCCTGTTTGGCGCAACGCGGGTCTCCCCAATGGCGTGCGCGCATGCGCGGAGCATGCCCGAGTTCACAAGATCTTGCAGTATCTCGTTTGAGAGTCTTGCGTAACTTGCTCATTCTATTATAGATGGGGATGGCAATCGTAGGGGAATAGGCATGGCTTTGGGTAATCGCTTCTTCCGGAACGGGTGCCTGGCACTTGCCCTCGTGTCGGTGACTGCCCTGGCGCAGGATGACCCGGCGGCCCGCCTTGCCATCCACAGTGACGCCACCGGCCACGAACGATTCCTGGCCGTGCACGGCCAGCGCGCCCTGATCCAGGGCCTGAACGGCGGGGGCCTGGAAGTGTTTGCCTTCCCCTTCCAGATCGTCGGCGGATTGCAGGTGAGTTTTCGCCACGAAGGTTCGGTGAGCCTGGTGGACGGCGCCAACCTGCTGCGCGGGATCGACTACGCGCCTAACGGCATCACCCGTACGTATGTTGCTACGGATTATGTCGTCCGCGAAAAATTGTTCGTGCCTCGCGATGCGGCCGCCGCCGTAGTCACCTATAGCGTGCAAAGCCCGCATCCGTTGGACATCGTGGTGAGCTTCAATCCCGTGCTTGATCTCATGTGGCCAGGCGGGATCGGCGGGCAATCAGTGAAGTGGGATGAGAAGAGCTCGGCGTATGTGCTGTTCGAGCCTTCCATGCGCTATGGGGCTTTCGTCGGTTCGCTGGATATCGACGCGCACGACACGCCGTCGAACAATGCGCTGGAATCGAACAGCGGACGCCAACTGCGCGTGTCGCTCAAGGCCGGCGGCAAGGATGGCCACGATGCACGGCTGGCCTTCGGCATGCTTGAGTCGGGCAATGCCGATGCGGGTTTGGCCCTGCGATCGCTGTTGTCGTCATTGCCTGCCGCGGAAGCTGCGCAACACAAGCACGTGGCCGAGGTGATCGACGGGGGCATCCGTATCACCACCCCCGATGATGAGGTCAACAGCATGCTGTCGTGGGCAGCTATCGCGCTCGACCAGGCCTGGGCTTGCAATCCTCAGCTCGGCTGCGGGTTCGTGGCGGGATTCGGGCCGTCGCGTGAGGCACGGCGCGCGCAATACGAATGGTATTTCGCCGGCGACGGACTGATCGCCAACGACGCGATGATTGCCACCGGACGCTACGCCCGGGCGCGGGAGGAACTTCAGTTCATCCTCAAGCACCGCGATGAGAAAACCGGAATGATCTGGCACGAGATGAGCCAGAGCGCGGGCCTGATCGACTGGAGCCGCTACCCGTACATGTTCGTGCACGTGGACATCACCTATCAGTTCCTTTCCGCCGTGGATCGCTATGTGCGTGCCTCCGGCGACACGGGCTTTGCCAGCGAGCATTACGATGCGCTCGCTCAGGCCTATGCCTACGGCGCAAGCCTGGTTGGCAGCGGCGGGTATCCCCGGATTCCGGCCGGCAAGGAAGGCCACAACGAACAAGACAAACTTGGCGACGAGCTCTCCCTCTCCATCGCCTGGCAGCAAGCCGCCGGGGCCTTCGCACACCTTGCCTCGGTGACCGGCCATGCCGATGACGCCACCCGCGCCGCCGCCGCTGCCGAACAGGCGCGCGCGGGGGTACTCAAGCGCTATTGGGTGGGCGGGGCCTGGATCGACGCCTACACGCCTGCAGGTAAGCCTGTGCATGCGCGCGGATCCGGCGCGATGTCGTTGATCGACCTGCACGTGCTTTCCCCCGAACAGGAAAACGCGATCCTGGACCAACTGGCGACGGCCGATTTCCAGACCGACTGGGGCATGCGCAACATCCCGCAGTCCACGCCTGGTGCCGATCCCAATTCCTATGCCAATGGCAGCGTCTGGGCCATCCACACGGCGCACGTAGCCACGGCCTACTGGGCGTCCCATCGCCCGTGGACGGCATCGGCCATGTTCGATGCCCTGGTGGCCTGGAACCGGCTCGATTCCCCGGGACACATCCATGAAGTGGCGGCGGGCGACATCTGGCATCAACAGGTGGAGTCCGTGCCCGAGCAGACGTGGTCGTCGTCGGGTGTGCTGACGATGGCGGTGGATGGCCTGCTCGGCCTCTCTTTCCCCGCTGGCCAGTCGGTAAGTTTTTCCCCGCACCTGCCAGCGGCATGGGACTACGTTGGAGCGGACAATATTCCCGTCCCGGGTGGCAAGCTCGGTATCCACATGTCCCGGACGGCCAAGGGCTTTGCCTTCGACATCGACAATACCGGCTCGCCGGTGCGCATCGCCTTCTCACCCCAGCTTCCTCTCGGCGCACACCTCGTCGGCGCGACGGTGGACGGCAAGGCCGTCCAGGCCACGGTGGCGGACCATGGCATCGATGCCCATGCCTCACTGAGCGTCGACGCCGCGAAGGGCGCCACCCGCGTGGACCTTAAGTTCGAGGGCGGCGTCGACATCGGGGTGCCTCGCGCGGTCCTGGTTCCAGGCGATTCAAGTCATGGCGCGAAGGTCACCCGGGTCCACCTGGCATCGTCCGTCCTCACCATCGAGGCCGATGTCACCGATTCGACCGCCTCCACGATTCGTATACGCGCCCCGGGCATAATTCCGACGACTGATGGGGCCCAGGTGCGCCGCGTGACTGCTGACAGCTTCGACATCACGCCGAAGCCGTCGGGCCGGTCCGGCTACCGCCACGTCAGTCTGGTCGTTCGCCTCGTCCCTGACGGGTAGCGGACGAGCCTTAAGGGGGTGAATTCTGGCAGTGTTTTTCCCGGCCACGGGTAAACTGGGCTGCGTGTGTCGGCGGCCCCACGGAGGGTGCGCAGTGGGCAACAGCAAGCACATCGACTTCAACGACGATACGGCCGTGGCCTATTGGTGCGGCGCGTTCTGCTGCAGCCCCCATGACCTGCGCCAGGCCGCTGAAGAACTCGGAACCCACGAAGCCGCTTCGATCGGCATGCTGCTGGCCGAACCCGCCCGGCGGTCCCTGCCGGAAACCCCCTGATACGTAACAGCCGATGCGCTATGCTCGCCGCGACAGGCGTGGGGGACACGCCGCGAGGGGCAAGCCATGGTAACGATCATCCTCCTGGTTATCGTCGTCGCGCTGGTTGCGTACGCGGTATCCATCTACAACGGGCTCGTCACCGCGAAGAACGGTTACAAGAACGCCTTCGCCCAGATCGACGTGCAGCTCACCCGACGGCACGACCTCATCCCCAACCTGGTGGAAGTGGCCAAGGGCTACCTGGCCCACGAGCGTGGCACCCTGGAAGAAGTGATCCAGGCACGTAATGCCGCGGTTTCGGGCCTGGCCGCGGCCAAGGCCAACCCCGGCGATCCCGCCGCCATGCAGAACCTCTCCGCCACCGAGAATTCGCTGACGCAGGGCCTGGGCCGGTTGTTTGCGCTCAGCGAGGCCTATCCGGACCTCAAGGCCAACACCACGATGATGCAGTTGTCCGAGGAGCTCACCTCCACCGAGAACCGCGTCGCCTTCTCCCGCCAGGCCTATAACGACTCGGTGATGAACTACAACAACCGCCGCGAGACCTTCCCGGGCTCGCTGCTGGCCGGTGGCTTCCCGGCCGCCGAACCGCTGGCGCTGGAAAACCCCGCCGCCCGCGAGGCACCGAAGGTCTCCTTCACCTAAGCCCCCGGCCGTCCAGGCATGGATTTCTTCGCCCAGCAGGCACGGATGCGCGGCACCAGCCGCCGCCTGGTGTTCCTGTTCGTGCTTGCCATCCTCGGCATCGTCTTCGTGGTCGATGCCGTGGTGTGGTTTGCCTGGGGTCACCGCCGCACGCCGGAAGATGGCCAGGTGGTGCAGTCGTCGGTGGGCCTCCTGGTGATGAGTTCGGCGGCGGTGCTGGCGGTGATCGCCGGCGCCACGCTGTTCCGCATGGCAAGCCTGCGCGGTGGCGGCTCGGCCGTGGCCTTGCAGATGGGCGCACGGCAGATCCCGCCCGATACCAACGATCCGGACCTGCGCCGCCTGCGCAATGTGATCGAAGAAGTGGCCATCGCCGCCGGCGTGCCGATGCCCGACATCTTCATCATGGAAGAAGAAATGGGCATCAATGCGTTCGCCGCGGGCTATGCGCCCACGGATGCAGCCGTTTGCGTTACGCGTGGCGCGCTGGCCATGCTTACCCGTGATGAATTGCAAGGCGTGATCGCGCACGAATTCTCGCACGTGATCAATGGCGATATGCGCCTGAACATCAAGCTGATGGGCCTGCTGTTCGGCATCTTGGTGCTTACCATCATCGGCCGCCAGATCCTTTGGTGGGGTCCGGGCGCCGGGCGCAAGCGCGACAACAATGGCATCGTGCTGGTGGGCCTGGCGCTGGTGGTGGCCGGATGGATCGGCTATTTCTTTGCCCGGTTGATCCAGGCTGCGGTGGCGCGCTCACGTGAAAGCCTGGCCGATGCTTCGGCGGTGCAGTTCACCCGCCAGACCGCCGGCATTGCCGGTGCACTGAAGAAGATCGCCCGCGCCGAGGAGGGCTCGCGTCTGCAGCGCGCCAACGCACAGGAAGTGGCGCACATGCTGTTCGGCGAGGCCGGGCGTTTCAATTCGTTGTTCGCCACGCACCCGCCGATCTACGACCGTATCCGTGCGCTGGAGCCTGAATTCGATGCCCAGGCGCTGGAGCGTGAGCCGCCACCGGAACCGCTGTACCGGCAAGCTGATGAACCGCCGCCGGTGCCGACGGGATCGCATCGTTCGCCGTGGGACGCGGTAAGGGGGCAGGGCGGTTCAGCACCGGTGCTGCCGATCCCCGGCGTCACCGATCCGCGCTCGCCGCTGAATATTCCCGGCGTGATGATCGCCGCCGGTGCGGGCCTGGCCTCGCAAGCCGATGCCCCCGCCGCGGTGGCGGCGCAAGTGGGCTCGGCCGATGCGTCCGACCTGCAGCGTGCCGAGGCGATCCGCAAGGGTCTTCCGGATGACCTGCGCCAGGCCGTGCGAAATTCGGAGAAGGCGCAGGCGGTACTGTTGGCCATGGCGCTGGGCAACGGCCCCCAGCGCGAGGCACAGCTGAAGATCATCGACAGCATCGGCGGCAACGAGCCGCGCGCCGAAGTGTTGGCGGTGGAACCGATGGTGCGGGCGCTTGATCCCAGCCAGCGCCTGCCGATCGCCTCGCTTGCCTTCCCTGCACTGAGGCGGTGGTCCAGTCGCGCGATCACCGTGTTGATCAATGCACTGAACCAGATGGCGCACGCCGATGGCCAGGTGGACCTGGATGAATACTGCCTGGTAAAGCTGGTGACGGTGCAACTGTCCGAGGCACTGAACCCGCGGGGTATTCCCCTGCCGGGGACCGGCAAACTTGCCGCCGCGCGCGGCAGTTTTGCCCTGGTCTGCGCCGTGGTGGCGCAGTTCGGCAACGATGACCCGCTGGCCGCACGCAAGGCCTGGCAGGCGGGTATGAACGAGGCGCTGGCTGGTGATACCTCCGCTTATGCGCCGCCGCCGGATGACTGGCAGGGCGCGCTGGACGCCGCGCTCGCCGAACTTGACCGCCTGGCGCCGATGTCGAAGGAGCTCATGGTGCGCGGCCTTACCAGCGTGGTCATGGCCGACGGCACATTGCGACGCGTGGAAGCGGAACTGCTGCGGGTGATCTGCGCCACCTTGCATTGCCCGCTTCCCGCTTTGGCCTGATTCCAAACCTCAAGGAACGACACGGACGTGGCCAAGGAACCGGTGATTCGATGTCCTTTGTGCGAGTGGGTGCCGAAGGCGGATAGTCGCTGGGTCTGTGCACCCGGCGAGCCGGGTTCGGGGTGCTTCACTTCATGGAATACCTTCTGGACGGCGGGTTGCTGTCCTGGTTGCGGCCACTTCTGGAGCCGCACGCAGTGTCTTTCCTGCAAGCAGGCGTCACCACACCAGGATTGGTATTTCTTTCCGCCGGACGAGGAACTGGCGAAGGATCGCGAGCGGGAACTGGAGTCGACACGTTGAAGCTGGCATGGGTCATGCCGGTTTGCCTGGCCCTCACGCCAGCGTGGGTGGGATCGACCAATGCGCCGTCAGCGGAAGTCGTTGACCGCATTGTGGTCAAGAAGGCCGATCACACGCTTTCCCTGCTAAGCCATGGTCGCGTGATCAAGACGTATCACGTATCGCTTGGCCCGAATCCAGTAGGTCCCAAGCGAAAACAGGGCGACGGCAAAACGCCTGAAGGCACCTACGTCATCGACTCGCGCAACGCCGCCAGCAAGTTCCATCTCTCCCTGCACGTGTCGTATCCCAACGCCGCCGATCGCGCGCGGGCGAAGGCAGCGGGAGTGGACCCGGGCGGTGACATCATGATCCACGGCCTTGGCCCGGGTTTTGATTGGGTCGGACCCTTGCAACGAACACGTGACTGGACTGCCGGGTGCATCGCCGTGACCAATGCGCAGATCGAGGAGATCTGGGCACGTGTCAAAGTCGGTACCGTGGTAGAAATTCGCCCTTAGGCCCCGTGTTCAACCCACTGCCCAAAAGGAATTCATTGCATGGCAAGCAGCACGCAAGACCTCGAGCAGTTCGTTCGCACCGCCCTCGAAAAGGGTGCGACGCGGGATCAGATCGGCAAGGCCCTGGCCGATGCCGGATGGGCGCCGGAACAAACGCGAAGCGCACTTTCTGCTTATGCGGACGTCAACTTCATGGTGCCGGTACCGCAGCCACGGCCGTACTTGTCGGCTCGCGACGCGTTCCTCTACCTCGTGCTGTTCACTACGCTCTACATGAGCGCATTCCACCTTGGCAGCCTTGTTTTTGAGCTGATCAATCGGGCCTTTCCGGACCCAGCGCAGCTTCGCGGCATAGTGTTCACCACCACGGTACGCTGGTCAGTGGCGACGCTTCTTGTTGCGTTCCCGGTATTCATGCTGATGTCGATCAAGATCGGGCGCGATGTGGCGCGACAACCGGCACTGCGCCAATCGGTGGTACGGCGTTGGCTCACTTATCTCACGCTGTTCGTCGCGGCGGTTTCCCTGATCATCGATCTGATCACCTTGGTCGACGGCGTGCTGGGCGGCGAAGCCACCACGCGCTTCGTGTTGAAAGTGATCGTGGCAGGCGTGATAGCCATCGTCGTCTTCGGCTACTACTTATGGGATCTTCGCCAGGATGAGCGCGTGCCATGAGCGAACGCAAGGGTGTTCGCGCGCTTGCCGCGGGAGTGACGGTTGCGATGGTCATTGCCGTTGCCCTTGGTCTTTGGGCCATGGGTCCGCCATCCCATCAACGAGCCTTGCGCCTGGACAGCGCTCGCGTCGGGCAGATTTATTCACTCCATAGCATGGTCGTGTTGCGGTATGCGACGAAGAAGACGATGCCATCGACACTGGCCGAAGTTGATCCGAATAGCGTCGACTGGCTTGATCCGGTAAGCGGCCAACCTTTCGAATACAGCGTCACCGGTCCTGAGTCGTTTCGATTGTGCGCCACGTTTGATGCCGCATCGGAGGATACGGACCGATCTGGTCTCTACGTATTCCCGCGTGGAGCGGAGTGGAAACATCCAGCAGGGCGTTTCTGTTTCGATCGCCCGGTCAAACCAGCGACTGAGTAGGTGTTGATCTAGGCGTCCAGCGCTCTTGTCTCGTGCAACCGCCGCAAATCCAGGTGCAGGATACCTTCTACATCGGTCACCACGTCGGCGAACTGGTGGTCGATGAGAACGTCCTTGCGACCGTAGCTGTGGCCTCCCAGTGACTGCGTTGCCAGCAGGGTGTCCAGGCCGCCCACCATTGCCGCCAGGATGAAACGGTCGTTGCCCAGCAGTGCCTTGAGCAGTTCGCTGCCGGGCTCCAAAAGGTGAACGAGCGTCCACGACAGGCTGAGCATCGGGTTGTGCGAATGGACCAGCGGCAGTTCCACCAGGCGCCGGTAGGTGCCGCCGTTGGGTTCGTCCACGCGCTGCAGCCATGACAGCTGGGCGGTGACGTCGGCCAGCGGACGCGTGCGGATCGACGCCATGCGCACCATCAGTGCCGGTTCGCCGCGGTAGAGGCCAACCACCGCGACCTTGCTGAAGACGATGCTGGCGCGCGGTCGCGCGAAGCGGGCGAAGATCAGGCCGGTGTTGGCGGCGGTGAAGAACAGGCCCAGCAGGATCTCGCATGCGGCGATCGAGTGCCCCAGATGACTGGCTGGCGCCATGTTGCCGTAGCCCACGGTGGCCAGGGTTTCCACCGAGAAGAAAAAGCCGTCGGCAAAGGAGTGCGGTGCAGCATTGGCGATGGCGCCGGGGAAGGAGGCGTATATCGCGCCAAACACGACGTTGATGCCGATGAACACCAGGGTGACCAGGCCGACGAAACTCGGCCAGGTCATTTCCATCGTGCGGTAATAAAGATCGCTTAGCGGATGCGGGCCGCCGACCTTGAAAGCGAGGAAGCCGCCGAGGTCGATGCGCTGCCGATGGGGACGTTTGAGGGAGGGCATGAGCCTAGTATGCAACGTTCGCCGGGGCGGTCAGGGACCTGAAGAGACCGTGTCGACGATGTCAGGGAGGTCGGCAAGCATGCTGGCTGACGGCGGTCGGGGATAGACGAGGTCGACTTCAGGGGATTCTGACAGTGAGCTCAGGAAGTCCTCGACCTCCCGCTTGGAGGAGAGCACTACCACCCGTTTGGCGCCCCGCGTGGCATCGAGCTGCTGCATCAGCGCCGGACGACGCGTGCCGGGGTAGGTCAGGATCCACCATACGAATGACAGGTCCAGCCGCTCCTTGCACCCCTCTGCGCCAATATCCGGCCGCACGTGCCCCCGGTACTGCCACCAGCGGCGAAGCACGCGCCACAGGCAGAGCAGGCGGGGCATGTCGAGGAATACCACCGTGTCGCAGGCGGCAATGCGGCGTTCCAGGGTGCCGCCGTAGTTGCCGTCCATCACCCAGGCGTCTTCCGACAGCAGGCGTGCCACCGTGGTGGACCAGGCGTTCTTAGTCGGTTCCGTCCAGTTCGGCAGCCAATAATGGGCATCGAGGTGGATCAGCGGCAGATTCAGTTCGCTGGCCAGGCGACGTGCGAACGCCGACTTGCCGGCTCCACCGGAACCCACGATCAGGACGCGCTTCATGCAGGTGTTCTCCTTAAGTCCCCTGTCCGGCGGATCGGACCCCTGAAGGACCCCGCCGACTTTTGAGCATAGTTTGCGACATTTTGAGCCGGGAATCTGCGACCGTTACTAAAGACATCGCCGATGCCGCGGATGGCTTTCCCCGATAACACCGAACGCCAGGCCCTGATCGGCCAGGTCATGGAAGCTTCCGCCCGGATGGAGGCGGCCCTGGAAGGCTGCATCTGGGCCTGCCTCGATACGCCCCGTCCGGAGATGTTCGCTCCCTTGTTGAAGAAGCAGACCTTCCGCATGTCCTGACCATATGTCGAAAAAATTGGGTTTTATCGACATATGCCATCAACCGCCCCTACGACTTTCTATGTTCGGCTCCATAGATCGCCAGATACGCATCGAGGTCCGGCGTACGAAGGCCAAGCGTTTCCAGTACGGCGGCCATGAAGGTCACCGGTGCCGCGCCGGAGGCCGTAACGATCTTGCCATCGACCACGGCTTCGGGCTGGTCCTTATACCGGGATGCACCCTTGTAGCCCGTCGGCGGCAGGTTGTCGGGCGAATTGGATGTGTGGTCGACGTCGTCGAGCAGTCCTGCACGGGCCATCGCCACGGTGCCATCGCAGATCCCCGCCACCGTTTTTCCGGCCGATCGTGCCGCTTTCAATGCCTGGCTGATATCAGGTGCATCGGGCCTTGTCCAAGCCGTGCCGCCGTTGACGATCAGCGCGTCGATGGCCGTTGGATCAATATCCTCCACTGCCAGGTCCGGCGTGATTTTAAGGCCGCCTGCCGATACCACCGGCTTGCCGCCGGGTGTGGCGAAGCGTGTATCGATCTTGAAGTAACTGCGCGCACCGGCATTGAGCAGGGCGGTTTCCCAGTCGGCGTAGTCGTCGGTAAGGATGGTGACGATGGTGGTCATGGGGGTCTCCAGGCGCGGGGCATTGAATCCGTTGGGGAACCGGAAGAATATCGAAATTGTAGCTACCGACCAGGGGACTGAATGGATGTCATGCCGACTCCGCCGGTTCGTCGGCGCCGCCGCCTTTGGTTCGGCGAGCGCACGATCGCGCTGCTGCTTACCGTCCTGCTTGCCATGGTGGTGATCGGCTTGATCCTGCACGACGTGGAGCGCAGCCTGCTGTACCCGGCGCCGCCGCAGACCGAGGCCTGGGGAACCGAGGTGCTCAAGCGCCCTGATGCGGTACTCCGGGGCTGGATCGTCCGGCCGGAAGCGGCCGATGCCTGGGTGGTGTTCGGCGGGAACGGGCTGGCGCTGCCGCCAGTGGGTCGTGCCTGGCAGGGCTGTACGGAGCGTGCAATCTACCTGGTGCCTTACCGTGGCTACGAAGGGCAGGAGGGACGGCCTGGCGAGAAGGATATGGTGGAGGACGGCGTTGCCCTGGTTCGACAGGCCCAGCAGGCACATCGTCATGTCGGCATCATTGGTGTGAGCCTGGGCACCGGTGTTGCGATCCAGGTGGCGGTGCAGGCGCGGCCGGACAAACTCCTTCTGGTAACGCCTTATGACCGCATGGACCTGGTGGCGCAGGACTATCTACCAAGCTGGCCGGTGAAGTGGCTGATCAGCGACAGGTATGACAGCGCCAGCGCGGCGGCGAAACTCGGCGATCTCCCCGTGGCGTTCCTGCAGGCCGATCACGACGAAATCATTGCCGCCGAACGAACACGAGCCCTTGCTGCTGCATTGCCGAGGCCACCCTCACCTTGGTGGCATGTGGATAGCACGCATAATGGAATATGGGAGATGCCTGAGCTGTGCAGCTTCGTGAGGCAAGGCGCATAAATACTCTGGCGCTGAACTTCACGCAGCAAGCACACGTAGTGCTTTCGAATTCCAGGCTCCGATGGCCCTCGACGAATAACGCTTGCCGAGTGTAGTAATAGGGGCCTAGCCAACAAGACGAGGCCGTGCATGGATAACACTCAGATATTGATCGCGGGAGCGGGCCCCGTCGGCATGACATTGGCGCTTGCGCTATCCCGCCAGGGTGTAAAGGTCCGCATCGTCGACAAATCGCCCAGCCGGACCGACAAATCCAAGGCCTTGGTGATGTGGCCACGGACGCTGGAATTGTTCGACATCGAAGGATGCGTCAAATCCTTCCTCGACGCGGGCATGCAGGGGCGTCGGGTACGGATCATGTCGGACGGAAAAACCCTTCTGCAGGCGAATTTCGATCTAGCCAAGAGCAGCTTTCCTTACGCACTGATGATCCCGCAAAGTGAAACCGAGCGCGTGCTGGAAGAGCAGCTTGGCTCGCATGGCGTCCATGTGGAGAGGAACACCGAGCTTCAGTCGTTCATCGATGATGGCGATGCGGTAACAGCAAAGCTGCTGGGCCAGGACGGAAATGTCGAGGAAGTGCGCGTGGCGTATCTCGCCGGCTGCGATGGTGCGCATAGCGTGGTGCGCAAGGGCATTGGCGCCGAGTTCACCGGATCGGCGGAACCATCCGGGTGGATACTGGCCGACCTCATGCTTGATGGTGACGTCGCGCCTGATGAAATCGTAATCATCTGGACACGGCACGGCGTGCTGGCGATCTTTCCCATCGTGGGCAACCGTTACCGCGTGATCGCGGACGTCCCGGCTGATGAGGGCGATGTGTCGGTGCCGTTGCCGCTTGATCGCGTGCAGACAGTACTGGACGAGCGCGGGCCCGGCGGCTTGCGTGCACACGATCCGTTCTGGTTGAGCCGTTTCCGCATCAACGAGCGCAAGGTCCACGATTACACCAAGGGCAGGTGCTTCCTCGTGGGCGATGCCGCGCATATCCATAGTCCCGCGGGCGGGCAGGGTATGAACACAGGTATGCAGGACGCCTTCAACCTGGCCTGGAAGATCGCTATGGCAGTCAATGGACAAGCCGGCACGAAGCTCCTGGCTACGTATTCACAAGAGCGCAGCGCCATCGGCGACCAGGTGCTGCGTAATGCCAGCGTGCTGACGCACGTGGCGACGGTGGGTAATCCGTTCCTTCAGAAGCTTCGTAATGTAGCGGTGGGCGCGCTGGGCGACCTGTCGATCGTCCAGCAGCGACTGGTGGACCAGTTGGCCGAGCTTGACCTTTCCTACCACCACAGCGACCTGGGTGCGCTGCATAACTCGGTGGCCCATCGGTTGCCCAAGGGAAATCGCGTACCGGATGTGGCCGTGGCCTCCCAGGGCGCCGCGACGCGGCTTTATGCGGTGCTGCGATCAGGGCGATTCGTCTTGCTGACGGTTGGCGCCGAAGCCGCGGAGGTTCCGGCGGCGCTGCAAGAGTGGGTTATTGCCGCGAGCGCGGTGCCGGGTGGTGCGTTCGAGGAGGGCCTGGTTTACCTGATAAGGCCCGACTCCTACCTCGTCGGAAGTGCGACCGCGGCGGGAGTTCCGGATCTACTAGGCTCCTTGCGGCCATTCACCACGTCGGGTTTCGCTAGTCCTGCACCTTGAGGAGTAGCTTCCCGGTATGCGACCCATCAAACAACCGATTGAGCACCTCAGGCGCATTCTCCAACCCCTCGGCAATCGTTTCCTCGGTCTTCAATTTCCCTTCCAAGATCCATCCGGCAATCGCCTGCACGGCTTCCTTCGTCTTGCGGTAATCAAAGGCAAGGAAGCCTTTCACGGTGAGCCGCTTGACGATCATGATCGAAAAGTCGTCGCTGGGCTTCTTCTCGCCGGTGTAGCCGGAAATCAGACCGCATAGCGCCACACGACCGCCGATCACCATGCGCGAGAGCACCGCACGCATCACCTCGCCACCGACGTTCTCGAAGTTCACGTGCACGCCATCGGGTGTGGCGGCTTTCAACTGCTGCTTGAAGTCAGCCGCCTTGTAGTCGACGGCGGCGTCGAAGCCGAGGGTTTCGGTGAGGTACTTGCACTTTTCCGGGCCGCCGGCGATGCCGACCACGCGGGCGCCCATGATCTTGGCGATCTGGCCGGCGATCGAACCGACCGATCCCGCGGCAGCGGAGATGACGATGGTCTCGCCGGGCTGCACGGGGGTGATGTCGGTCAAGCCGTAATAGGCGGTGATGCCCGACAGGCCGCATGCGCCGAGCAGGGTGGGCAATGGTAGCGGCGACTTCGGCAGCTTGACCAATTCCTTGGCCTGGGAGGCATCGAGGATGGCGTGGTCCTGCCAATTCAGCAAGCCTTGCACCAGGTCGCCTTCGGCGAAGCGTTCGTTCTTCGAGGCCACCACGCGGCCGAGGCCACCTGCGCGCATCACTTCACCGATGGCCACCGGCGGCATGTACTGCGGGATGTCGCTCATCCACACACGGTTGGTCGGGTCCATGGAAATGTAGAGCACCTTCACGTGCACCTGGCCATCTTCGAGCGCGGGCAGGGCGTGTTCGACCAGGTCGAAGTTGGACTTCTTGACGAGGCCCTCGGGACGGGACTTGAGCAGGAGCTGGCGTTGCACGGTCATGTTTATTCCTTCAGACAGCAGCGGCGCCGCCGTCGATGAGCATTTCGGCGGCGGTGACAAAACGGCTTTCATTCGAGGCGAGGTAGACGGCGGCATAGGCCACGTCGTCCGGGTCGCCCAGTCGTGCCATGGGTACGCCGCGGATCAGTTTCTTGGTGGCTTCTTCTTCGCCCATTGCCTTGAAGAACGGTTCCACGATGCCGGTGCGGATGAAGGCCGGGTGGATGGAATTGCAGCGGATATCCACCTTCTGCTTGGCGCAGTCCACCGCGATCGATTTGCTGAGCATGGCCACGGCGGCCTTGGAGGTGTTGTAGACGGTGTAGTTGGGATCGACCTTGTGCGCGGCCAGCGAGGAGATGTTCACGATCGACGCCGGGGCGTTTTCCTTCAGGAATTTCATGGCGTGCTTGCAGCCGAGGTAAACCGCTTCCACGTTGATGTCCATCACGCGGCGCCAGTCTTTCGGTTCAAGCGCTTCCACGCCGCCAAGTGCGCCGATGCCGGCGTTATTGACCAGCACCGAGATGCCACCCATGGCCGTGGCGGCTTCGTCGAGCACGGCGAGCCAGCGCGCTTCGTCGCGCACATCCTGCGTGGCCGCCCATGCCACGGTGCTGCCGGCTTCCTGGTTGATTTCCGCGGCCACCGACGCGATGGCCGCGGCGTCGAGATCGGTAACGAATACCTTGGCACCTTGCCGCGCGAACATCTGCGCCATGGCCTTGCCAAGGCCGCCGGCGGCACCGGTGATGAAAGCCTTCTTGCCTTGCAGACGGCCCGGATGGTTCGTGCTCATGCTTTTGGTTCCTGATTCAGACCGAGAGATAACCGCCATCGACGTTGAGGATCGCGCCGGTGGTGTATGAGGCGGCGTTGGACGCCAGGTACAGCGCGGCGCCGGCCATTTCCGAGGGCTGCGCGACACGGCGCATCGGCACGTGTGCCATCGCTTGCTTCAGGATGGCCGGCGTATTGACCAGCACCGATGCGAATTTGGTGTCGGTCAGGCCCGGCAGGAGGGCATTGCAACGAACGCCCTGTTCGGCGCATTCCACGGCGAAGGCCTTGGTCATGGAGATCACCGCGGCCTTGGTGATGGAGTAGATGCCCTGCCCAACGCCCGGGACCACGCCATTCACCGAGGCCACGTTGACGATGGCGCCGCCACCATTTTTTGCCATCAGCTTGGCGCCCAGCGACGACATGAAGAAATAGCCTCGGATGTTCACGTCCACCGTCTTGGCGAACACGGCTTCGTCGGTGTCGGTAATGTGGCCGAAGAACGGGTTGGTGGCGGCGTTGTTCACCAGGATGTCCAGGCGGCCGTGTTTTTCCTCGATGGCCCAATACAGCGCGCGGACCTGGTCCATCTCGCCGATGTGGCAGGCCAGGGCCTCGGCCTTGCCGCCATCGGCGGTGATCGCGTCCACCACGGTTTGGCAATCGGCCTGTTTGCGGCTGGAGACGATGACATGCGCGCCGCGCGCGGCGAACAGTCGGGCGATTTCCTCGCCGATGCCGCGGCTGGCACCGGTGACGAGGGCGATCTTGCCGGAAAGGTCGAAAGGATCCTGGCTCATGCGTATGCCTTGTCTAGCGATGGGTGAGGAGCGCGGCGTCGCCGGCGTCCTGGAGATGGGGAACGTTGTTGTAGCTGAAGAAGGTCGGCACGCCGCGCACAGTGCGCAAGGTGGTGAGGCTGGTGTTGATCAGCGGATAGGCCAGGCTAAAGGTGTTTTCCTCCGGCGTCTGCAGCAGCGACTGCACCATGACGGCGATCGGGCCACCGGAAGTGAACACCCAGGTAGCCTGCGCTCCGCTTCCGGCAAGGTTTTTCAACGCGCCAAGCACGCGTTCGCGAAACATCGGCCAGGTTTCATCGTGGGCGGCCTCGCTGCCGGCGCCAACCCATCCGGCGATGGCCTGGCTGAAGAGTGCCTGGAAGGCCTTGTGCGGATCGGGCTGAGCGCGCAACTCCGCCTGCAGGGTGGCCTCATCAGGAAGATCGGGCCGGTGCCGGCGAAGGATCTCCTCGTGGTTGAGTTCATCCAGGCCCGGGTCGACCTCGAACGCCATGTCGACACCGGCCGCCTCCAGGCATAGCGATGCGGTGCGGTGGTGTCGCTGCATGCTGCCGGCCAGTACGCGGTCGGGTTTGCCGTGCGTGCGTGCCAGCCATCGGCCCAGCAACACCGATTGTTCTTCTCCGCGTGGGGAAAGCCGGTCGTAATCGGCTGCACCGAAGCTGGCCTGGCCATGGCGGATCAGGATGATGCTGCCCATCAGCGGCCTTGCTCCATCAGCTTGCGGCAGCGCTGGCCCATGTAGGCCGCGGCCTGGCCAAATCCCTTGAAGCGGGGATTGGTGGTCTGGCCCAGCGCGAAGCGGCGGTAGATCTGCTGAATGATCACCATCAGGCGGAACAGGCCGAATACTTCGTAGAAGCGGAAGTCGTCGATCCGGCGACCGGTGCGTTCGGTGTAATAGGCCACCACTTCGTTCCGCGTGAGCATGCCCGGGGCGTTCGAGGGCTGCAGCCGGAATGCCTGGAACGTTGCATCGTCGTCGGCCTGCACCCAATAGGCCAGCGACGAGCCCAGGTCCATCAAAGGGTCGCCTACCGTGGCCAGTTCCCAATCGAGCACGCCGATGATGCGCAGCGGGTCGTCAGGGTCCAGCACCACGTTGTCGAAGCGGAAGTCGTTGTGGATCACGCAGGAGGCGACGTCCGCCGCGCGGTTGGCTTCGAGCCAGGCAATGATGTCTTCACCCGGATCGGTGCCTTCGGTGAGCGCCTGGCGCCAGCGCTGCGCCCATCCAGTGACCTGCCGCTCCACGTAGCCCTCGCCGCGGCCAAGCGAGGTGATGTCCGCGTCGCTGGTGTCGACGGCATGCAGATCCACCAGGCGGTCGATGAAACCGTGGCAGAGCTCGCGCGTGCGTTCGGCGTCCAGGCCCAGAGCATTGGGCATGTCCTTACGCAGGATCACGCCGTGGATAGGTTCCATGGCGAAGAACGGACGGCCGATGACGGTATTGTCCTCGCAGACCGCAAGGATCGACGGAACGTAGGGATAGTGCTTGCCCACCGCGGCCATCACCCGCGCCTCGCGCAGCATGTCGTGTGCGGAAGCGGCTTTGGCGCCCCTCGGCGCGGTGCGCAGCACCACTTGCCGGCTTCCCCAGCCAACGAGGTACGTAAGGTTCGATGCGCCACCGGGGAATTGTTCCAGCGTGGGCGAGCCACCGAGGCCATCGATGTGTTTCTTCAGAAAAGCGTCCAGCGCCGCGACATCGAGCTGGTCTTCCTCGCGAACGGGCCGCGCCTGGTCGGTCGCTGCCGTCACGATGCCTTCTCCTTCTGCATCTTCAGTTCCTGCCGTGCGATCACCGCGCGGTGCACTTCGTCGGGGCCGTCGGCCAGGCGCAGCACGCGCGCATGGGCATAGAGCGCGGCCAGCGGGAAATCATCGGACAGGCCGGCCGCGCCGTGGATCTGGATCGCGGCATCGGCGGCCTTTTGCGCAACCGCAGGCACGATCACCTTGATCTGGGAAACAAGGCTCAATGCCGCCTTGATGCCCTGGGTGTCGATCGTCCAGGCAGCCTTCAAGGTGAGCAGGCGTGCCTGTTCGATGGCGATGCGCAGGTCCGCGATGATGTCGCCGTTGCCGCCGAGCGCTGCCAGCGGCTTGCCGAACGCCTGGCGCGACAGCGCCCGCGTGCACAGCAGGCCAAGCGCGCGCTCGGCCGCGCCGATGGCGCGCATGCAATGGTGGATACGGCCCGGCCCCAGCCGTCCCTGGGCGATCTCGAAGCCGCGGCCTGGGCCAAGGATCACGTTCGACGCCGGCACGCGCACGTGGTCGAAGCGCACCTGGCCATGGCCTGAGGGTTCGTCGTAGCTGCCGAACACCGGCAGCATGCGTTCGACGGTGACACCCGGTGCGTCGAGCGGGCACAGCACCATGGAGTGCCGGTGGTGCGGATCGGCGTCGGGGTCGGTGAGCCCCATGAAGATCGCCACCTTGCAATGCGGATGGCCAATGCCCGTGGACCACCATTTGCTGCCGTTGAGCACGATCTCGTCGCCATCAGGCGTGGCCGTGGCGCGCATGTTGGTGGCATCGGAGGAAGCGACATCCGGTTCGGTCATGCAGAAGGCCGAACGGATGCGGCCGGCCAGCAGCGGCTCGAGCCAGCGCTCCTTCTGTTCGGCCGATCCATAACGCAGCAGCACTTCCATGTTGCCGGTATCGGGAGCGTTGCAGTTGAACACTTCCGGGGCGATGAACGAGTGGCCCATGATCTCGGCCAGGGGTGCGTAGTCCTGGTTGGACAAGCCGTCTTCGTCCTCGGGCAGGAACAGGTTCCATAGACCCGCGGCGCGGGCGCGCTCCTTGAGGTCTTCCATCACCGCAGGTTGGCGCCAGGTGCGCCAGTCGGCGCTGCCGTTCAACGATTCGAACCAGCCTTTCTCCGCTGGGAGAATCTCGTCCGCCATGAAACGGGCGAGTTTCCCGCCGAGCTCCTGGCTGTGGGCCGAAGGGGCGAAGTCCATCGTGCACGATCCTTGGATTCACAGGCAGAACCCCGAGCGTACGCCAACGTATGGAATCAGTAAAATGAATGTGCTTTATGCGTGATCATAAATTGAAGTAATGTGCATGCCATGCCCCGCAACGACAAGCGTATTGACCTGAATCTTTTCCGGGTGCTGGACGCCATCCACGCCGAAGGCGGCATCGGCGCGGCAGCGCGGGCGCTGCACCTGACCCAGCCGGCGGTCACCCACGCCCTGAACCGGCTGCGCGAGCACTTCGACGATCCGCTATTCGTCAGGCAGGGAAATCGCGTGGTGCCCACCGACCAGGCGCGGGCGATCATCGAGGACGTCCGCCTGCACCTTAAGGGCCTGCAGGACACCACGCGCCGGCAGGCGGGGTTCGAACCTTCGCGCCTGCAGATGGAATTCACCGTGGGCTTCCGTGACATCCTGGAGTCCATCGTCTTTCCGCGCCTGTTGCCGCGGCTCGAACGCGAGGCGCCGCAGGTGCGCATCGCCAGCCGGCGCGTCCCGGCCGGTGACGTGGAGCGTGAGCTGATGGCCGGCAGCATTGATCTTGTGATCGACCGCTCGCTGAAGGTGGGCGCACACGTGGTGAATGAGCACCTGGTCGATGAAGGCCTGGCGGTGGTGATGCGGCGTGGGCATCCGCTCGATGGCGCGGCATTGCGCAAAGCGGATTACCTGGCTGCCAGGCATGTGGCGGTGTCGCCGTTCGGCGAGCCGGCCGCACTGGATGTACTGCTGGGGCAGGACGGCCGGTTCCGTCAAATCGTGCTCAGTTGCCAGCACTACTTTTCAGCAGCACAAATCGCGGCCGATAGCGATCTGTTGCTGACCATGCCGCGGTCTTATGCCCTGAGCGTGTCCGGCAGCTTGCCGATATCGCTGCATCCGCTGCCGATCCGGCTCAAACCCATCCCGGTGCGCATGTACTGGCACGAATCCAAGCAGGGCGATCGCGCCCATGCCTGGTTCCGCGGTGTACTTTCTGAAGCGGTGTTGGCGGCCATGCCGCGCGAGGCGGCATGACCTTACCCTCAACCTGTTACCAGATCTTCACTCGCTGGTTCGGATCCAGGTAAAGCTTCTGCCCCGGCTGCGGCTTGAACGCGTCGTACCAGCCATCGAGGTTGCGCACGGTCTGGGCACGGAACTCGCCTGGCGCGTGGCCATCGCCGATCACCTGCGCGCGCAGCGCCGCTTCGCGGGTCTTGGTGCGCCACGATTGTGCGAACGCCAGGAAGAAGCGCTCATCGCCGGTCAGGCCGTCGATCACCGGCGCGGGCTTGCCACCCAGGGACTTGTGGTACGCGGCCAGCGCGATGGTCAGGCCCGAGACGTCGGCGATATTCTCGCCCAGTGTCTGCTGGCCGTTCACGTGCAGGCCGGGCAGGGCTTCGTACTGGCTGTATTGATCCGCCAGCTTCTGGCCTGCGGCCTTGAAGTGGGCTTCGTCGGCGGGCGTCCACCAGTTGGCCAGGCGGCCTTGCGCATCGAATTCCGCGCCCGTGTTGTCGAAGCTGTGGCTGATCTCATGGCCGATCACCGCGCCGATCGAACCGTAGTTGGTGGCCGCGTCCGCCTTCGGATCAAAGAACGGCGCCTCGAGGATGGCCGCCGGGAAATTGAGCGCGTTCTGCAGCGGCAGGTTCACCGCGTTCACCGTCTGCGGGGTCATCCACCATTCGTTGCGGTCGACCTTGGCATCGAGCTTGGCCAACTGATGCGCCGTCTCATAGCGTTCGGCGTGCAAGCTGTTACCCACGGGATCGGTGGGAGAGATCTTCAGCCTGGAATAGTCGCGCCAGGTTTCCGGGTAGCCCACGCCGACGACGAGGGTATCGAGCTTGGCCTTTGCTTTTGCACGCGTGGCCGGCGTCATCCAGTCGAGCGAGTCCACGCGGTCGGCGAAGGCGGCGATGATGTTCTTCACCATCTGCTGTACTTCGGCCTTGGACGAGGCTGGGAAATAACGCTTCACGTACACCTTGCCCACAGCGTCGCCCAGATCGGCGTTGACCCGGCTGATGCCGCGCTTGTAGCGGTCGCGCTGCTTGGGAGTGCCCGAAAGCACGGTGCCGTAGAAGCCGAAGCTCAGGTCGTTGTATGCCTTGGGCAACAGGCCCGCGCTGTGGTTGATGGCATGGAAGCGGAGGTAATCCTTCCAGGTTTGCAGCGGCTGGCTCGCCACCAGTGCCGATACGTCGTGCACCGTACCCGGCTGCCAGACGTTGATGGTCTTGGCCTTGTCCAGGTGCGCGGCGCCGAAGTACGCGGCCCAGTCGATGCCTGGGGCCTTGCTGGCAAATTCAGCCGTGGGCCACGGGTTGTTCGCCTTGTGGATGTCCTCGCTGTCCACGATGCTTTCCTGCGCCGTGGCGATTTTGGTTTCCAGGTCGAAGATGGCCTTGGCTTTCGCCTCGGCATCGGGCGTGCCGGCCTGCTTCAGGATGGCGGCGATATAGGTCTGGTAGGCCGTGCGTGCATCGGCCATGGCCTTGTCCTTGCCCAGGTAATAATCCCGGTTGGGCATCCCAAGGCCGCCCTGCAGCAGGTAGGGCATGGCGTGATCGGGGTCTTCCAGGCCCTGCGCTACCCACAGGCCGAACAGGTTCTCGGTATCAAGGTTGGTGGCGTTGATCGGGTCCACGTCGGCGCGCAGGCCGTCGCCCAGCACGCGGGAGAGATCCTTCACCGAAGCGATGGCATCGATCTGGTCGAAGCTGGGCTTCAGGGGTGCCAGGCCGTTCTTCTCGATCGCCGCCTCGTCCATGAAGGCAGCGTAGTAATCGGCGATCAGGCGTGCGTCGCTGTTGGCTGGGGGATTGCCCTTGCCCGCATCGCGGATCAACTCCGCGTTGCGCTTTTCGGCCTTCTCGAACACCTGCAGGAAGATGCCGGTGCTGGCCCGGTCGGCCGGAATCACTGCGGTCTTGCGCCAGGTGCCGCTGGCATAACCGTCGAAGTCGTCCCCGGGCTTGACTGACTTGTCCATGCCGGCAAGGTCGATGCCCGAGGGTTTGTTCTGGGCCATGGCGGGGGAGGCCAGGGCAGCGAGGATGGCGGTGGCAAGAAGCCAGCGGGTGGCGGTCATGGCGGCACGTCCTTGAGAAGGGTCCGTGAAAGATAGTCCCCGCGGGGTGCCGCGGGGACCATGACCTTTGGGAGGGGTGAAGCGTTGCCCCGCCGGCCTGGGCGTGCCGGTCAGTCGAAGGCAGGCAGGTCGAACACCAGCACTTCGGCGTGGTCGCCGTGGTCGAGCTTCACTACCGATTCCTCGCGCATCATTACCGCATCACCGGCGCGCACCGCCGTGCCGTTCACGTCCAGCGCGCCGCGCACCACGTGCACGTAGACGATGCGGCCCGCAGCGACGGCAAGGCTTGCCTCCTCGGCGCCGTCGATGAGCCCGGCGTAGAGCCGGATGTCCTGGTGCACCACCACTGAACCCTCAGCACCATCACGGCTGCCGACCAGGCGCAGCCTGCCGCGCTTGTCGCTATCGGGAAATTCCTTCTGCTCGTAACCGGGCTTCAAGCCCGCGCGCTCGGGTATCACCCAGATCTGCAGGAAGTGGGTTTTGCCGTTGGCGTTGTTGCGTTCGGAGTGCACCACGCCCGTGCCCGCGCTCATGCGCTGCACTTCGCCCGGGCGGATCACCACCTTGTTGCCCATGGAATCCTCGTGGGCCAGTTCGCCCTCCAGCACGTAGCTGATGATTTCCATATCCCGGTGCGGGTGCGCGCCGAAACCGGTGCCGGCTTCGATGCGGTCTTCGTTGATGACGCGCAGCGGGCCGAAGTGCACGTGATCGTCGTCGCGGTACTCGGCGAACGAGAAGCTATGGTGGGAATCGAGCCACCCGTGGTTGGCGTGGCCGCGGTCTTCGGAACGACGCAGGGTAAGCATGGCGGGAACTCCTTGGTTGATGGGTGCTATTTTCCTCGTGCGGACAATAAGTCGGTAGATGGCAAAAATCGTACCGATCGTTTCCAATTCGATACCAATCATGATTTTCGCCCTGGTCCCAATCCCCGTCGGCGGGCGCAAGAGGTAGCATTCGTCCATAGGCAGCAGGAGCGCTCGTGAACGACAAGAAGGTCAAGGGCATCGAGCCGTACGACAGGCCGGCGGGCGGCTGGGGAGCGTTGCGCGCCGTGGCCTCGGCCCTGGCCGGGCAAATGGCCGTGGGCCGGGAATCGGTGGCCCTGACAAAGATGAACCAGCCGACCGGGTTCGACTGCCCGGGTTGCGCCTGGCCCGATCCCAAGCACACGTCCAGCTTCGAGTTTTGCGAAAACGGAGCCAAGGCCGTGTCGTGGGAGGCCACCGGCAAGCGGGCAAAGCCTGGGTTCTTCGCGGCGAACCCGGTGAGCCAGCTGTGGAATCTCTCCGATTACGCCCTCGAAGGCCTGGGGCGCCTGACCCACCCGATGGCATACGACGCCGCCACCGACACCTATCGCGAAGTGAGCTGGGACGACGCCTTCGCGCGCATAGGCAAGGCGCTGCGGGCACTGCCTGATCCGGACATGGCCGAGTTCTACACTTCCGGCCGCGCCTCGAACGAGGCGGCGTTCCTGTACCAGCTGTTCGTGCGCGAGTTCGGTACGAATAATTTCCCCGATTGCTCCAACATGTGCCACGAGGCCACCAGCGTCGGCCTGCCCGAATCCATCGGCGTGGGCAAGGGCACCGTAACGCTGGAAGACTTCGACCACTGCGATGCTATTTTCTGCATTGGCCACAATCCGGGTACCAACCACCCGCGCATGCTCACCACCTTGCGCGAATGCAGCCTGCGCAACGTGCCGATCGTGGTGATGAACCCGATGCCCGAACGCGGGCTTGAGCGTTTCACCTCGCCCCAGCACCCCTCCGAAATGCTCACCGGAAAATCCACGCCGATCGCTTCCACTTACTACAAGGTGAAGATCGGCGGCGACGTGGCCATGCTCAAGGGCATGATGAAATCGCTGCTCGAGCGGGACCTTGCCGACAAGGCGTTCATCAGCGAGCACACCAGCGGCTTCGAAGCGCTTGCCGCCGACATCGCGGCCACGCGCTGGGACGACATCGAGACGGTCAGCGGCGTGAGCCGTGCCGATATCGAGGTGGCCGCCGATATCTACGCCAATGCCCAGCGCGTGATCGTCTGCTATGGCATGGGCATCACCCAGCACAAGCACGGTACCGAGAATGTGCAGCAGATCGCCAACCTCATGCTGCTGCGTGGCAATGTCGGCAAAGAGGGTGCGGGCATCGCGCCCCTGCGTGGCCACTCCAACGTGCAGGGCGATCGCACCGTCGGCATCACCGAGAAACCCAACCAGGCACTGATCGACGGCATCGAACGCACCTATGGGTTCAAGGCGCCAGCGACCCATGGGCACGATGCGGTAGCGGCCATCCAGGCCATCCGCGACGGGCGCTCGAAGGCGATGATTTCCCTCGGCGGCAACCTTGCCGTGGCGATGTCCGATCCCGAGGCCAGCTTCGCTGCCATGCGCAAGCTCGACCTTGCCGTGCACATCGCCACCAAGCTCAACCGCTCGCACCTGATCCTGGCGCGGGAGTCGATCATCCTGCCGTGCCTTGGGCGCACCGAGGCGGATGAGCAGGCCACCGGCATGCAGTCGGTGACGGTGGAAGACTCCATGTCGATGGTGCATGCCTCGCAGGGCAGCCTGAAGCCCGCGTCGGAGTTCTTGAAGTCCGAGCCTGCAATCGTCGCGGGCATCGCCCGGGCCACGCTTGCCAATTCAAAGGTGGACTGGGAAGGCATGGTGGCCGACTACGATCGCATCCGCGATGGCATCGAATCGGTCTTTCCCATCTTCGAGGATTTCAACCAGCGGATCCGCGAGCCGGGCGGTTTCCGCCTTTACATCGCAGCGTCCGAGCGCAACTGGGTGACGGAAGACAAGCGCGCGCATTTCCTGGTGGCGCGCGGCCTGCACGAGGACGGCCTGGTACGTGGTGGCGACACCTTGCTGCTGACCACCATTCGCTCGCACGACCAATACAACACCACCATCTACGGTTTGAACGATCGCTACCGCGGCGTCACCGGCCGTCGCGACGTGGTGTTCGTGAACCCCGAGGATCTCGCCGCCCGCGGCCTGAAGCACGGTGACCGGATCGACGTGGTGGCACTGGGCGCCGAAGCGGGCCAGCACGCCGAGCGCGAAGTACGCGGTTTCGTCGCCGTTAGCTATGACATCGCCAGGGGTTCGGTGGCCATGTACTTCCCCGAGGGGAATGCCCTGGTGGCACTGGAGAACCATGACGCGAAGTCGGGGACGCCGGCGTACAAGTCGGTGGCGGTAACGTTGCATGCCGCCCGGGCCAGCGATACCCGTGCCGCCTGAGGACGCCGTCGACCGCCGCGGCGCGTCGCGGCGCGAAGTGCTGCGGGTGGAGCGTGGCGAAGCCTCGATGGACCACGACTGGCTGGCCGATGAAGTGCCGGTTCAGGTCAGCGTGAACGGCCAGGCATTTGCCGTGATGATGGCAACGCCCATGGACCTGGAAGACTTCGCCTGGGGATTCGCCGCCAGCGAAGGCTTGCTGGCCGAAGGTGCCCAGATAGATGACATCCATGTGCGCGAGCACTTCGAGGGCATCACCCTGGACATCGTCGCCGACGCCTCGGCGCGTGCACAAGGCGAGCGGCCGATGCCCGGCCGCAGTGGCTGCGGCATCTGTGGTTCGCGCCTGCTCGAGGACGTCGTCCGCCAGCCAGAGCCGGTGAAGGGCGGCCCCATCATCGACGACGGGGCGATCGAGCGCGCCCTGGGCATGTTGCGCGAACGCCAGCCGATGAACATCGTCAGTGGCGCTGTCCACGCCGCCGCCTGGGCCAATGAGCAGGGCGAGATTTCCCTGGTGCGGGAGGACGTGGGCCGGCACAACGCCCTGGACAAGCTCACCGGCGCCATGGCGCGAATGTCAGTGGATGTGTCCCGCGGCTTCGCCGTGGTGACCAGCCGTGCCAGCTACGAGATGGTGACCAAGTCAGCATCCGCGCGCATCGCCATACTGGTGGCGATATCGGCGCCCACCGCGCTGGCCGTGCAGCTGGCGAAGAGTTGCGAGGTCACCCTGGTCGGGTTCGCCCGCCCGGGTCGCCACGTGGTGTACTCAGGCGGCCAGCGGGTACGGCGCACTCAGCCGCGGTCGCGCTGACGACGACGGCGCACGCTATCGCGCACGTCCACGTCGAACAGCACGGCCAGGCCATCGATGTCGAACGACAGACCGTCACGGCTGGGCAGGCGCGAGGCCAGCGCTGCGATATCCTGCCGGGGAAGGGTGATGGTGCAGGCGGTGGCTGTTCCATCGATGGCGGCGACATCGCCAGGGGCCAGTCGGAAAGCCAGGCGGAAAGCACGCCCCACCGCCGTGGCTGCATCGAGCACGCTGCCCTCGAGCAGGGCTTTGAACTCATCTTCGTCCACGCGTAGCCGCAACGATTGCTCCTGGAGCTGGATCCTCATGACGAGAGGGCCTCCCACTCAGCCGGGGTATTGACGTTGGCAAGCATCAGCCCGATCGCAGGCGTCGTTGCCAGCACGTGTGTGCCGATGCGCTGTTGCAGTGCGCGTATCGATGCCCCGCGGCCGCCCGCGGCCAGGCAATCGGCCATCGCCGTGCGCGTGTCGCCGCGCAGTACCAGCACCATTGGCAGCGGCGCACCCTCGTGGCACACGCAACCGTCATGGGCGCGCCCGTGGGTGTCATTGTCCATCAGCGCGCGCAGCAGGCTGGGTGTGAGCCGCGGCATGTCCACGGCAAGCACCAGCAGGCGGCCGTCCGGTAGCGCGGCCGCGGCACTGGCGAGGCCGCCCAGGGGGCCAAGCCCGGGTTCAAGGTCGGGGATCGACCGATAGCCGGGCCGATTGCCGCTGACATAGACATGGTCGATGCCGGCCTCGCGTGCCAGGCCGATCATGTGATCCAGTAGCGGGCGTCCGTGCCAGGGCAGCATGGCCTTGTCACGGCCCATGCGTTTGGATTGCCCTCCCGCCAGTACCAGGGCGGCGCGCAGGCTCATGGCAGCACTTTGATCATGCCCGCAAGCGTAGCGCAGTCGCATGATTGTTACCGTAAGGGCGCTATGATGTGCCGATGGAAACGATCAAATTTGAAGTGGAAGGCGATTACGTCGAGCTCAACCTGCTGTTGAAGCTCTCCGGCCTGTGCGACTCGGGCGGCGCCGGCAAGGCCATCGTGGCCTCCGGCGATGTCTCGGTGGACGGCGTGCAGGAGTTGCGCAAGACGTACAAGGTCCGTCGGGGCCAGCTGGTGACCCTGGGCGACATGCGCATCGAGGTCATTTAGCCGCCGGGCGTTCCTTCAGGCGGATCTCGAAGAGCTTCGTCCAGTTCTTGCCGGTGACGAACAGCCGGTCGCCCTTCCCGTCGTAGGCGATGCCGTTGGCCACCGCATCGGTATCGTCGGAAGTATCGGCGGGCTTCAGGCCTTTCAGATCGATCACGCCCACCACATTGCCGGTGGCCGGGTCGATGCGCAGGATCCAGGTGGTCTGCCACACGTTGGCGTAGATCTGCCCCTTCACCCACTCAAGTTCGTTGACGTAGGTAACGGGCTTGCCGTTCAAGGTGACGTGGATGCGCCGCTCTTCGTTGAGGGTGGTGGGGTTGAGCACGCGGATGTCCGCCGTGCCGTCGCTCATGTAGATACGCTTGTCGTCGCGGGTGAGGGCCCAGCCTTCGCCCACATAGTGGAATTCCTTCTTCACCGCGAAGGTGTCGAAGTCGCGGACGAAGCCCACTTCCGTCTGGTAGGTAAGGCTGATCAGTTCCTTGCCCCAGTCGACGATGCCCTCGCCAAAATACTTCGAGGGTACTTGCACGCTACGTATGACCTCGCCGGTGGCAAGGTCGACCTTGCGTATCGACGAATGTCCGGCAAGGCCGGTGCTTTCGTAGAGGAACCCGTCCTTGTAGAACAGGCCCTCGGTGAAGGCGCCGGCGTCGTGCGGATACGCATGCACCACCTGGTAGTCGTAGATGGGCAGGTCCGCCGCATCGACGGGGCGGGGGAGCACGATGAAGATGGCGGCGAGCAGTACCGCGGCAAGGCAGGCCAGGCGCATGGTGCTAGCGTCCGTCGGAGATCGGGGCGTTCACGGCGATCGCCGCGGCCTTCACCGCCACCGGCAGCAACGGCTGCGAAGGATCGGTCTGGCAGTCGGCGGTGAGCTCGTCCACGAAGGGGCCCGCTGCACTGGTGCGGATGGTGCCGATGCCGTTCCTGGCGCTGGCATAGCCAAAGAGCCAGGTCAGCATGGTCTGGATCTCGGCCGTATGAGTTTTCGAATCGCGGTTGATGCGCGAGACGAATTCGCCGCACTTGAGGTTTTCCAGGGCGATGTCGCCGCGCCTGGCGACCAGGGTCATGTGGGTATCGGCGGGCACGGAAGCCGCGACCGCTGGCGTGGCCGGCGCTGCAACGGAGGCCAGCGGGGCGGTCGGGGCCGGTGCCGTCGTCGGGGCAGCCGGGGCGGTGTCTTCGCGCACCGCGTGGCGGTGGCAGGCCGTGGCCAGCAGGGCCAAGGCGACGATGACGGGCAGGCGCTTCATGAGTATTTCCGAAACAGCGTGGGAAGCGCAGAAGCCTACTTGATTTCCCGTCCTCCAGGCATGGAAAAGGCGCCCGAAGGCGCCTTTTCGGTCAGCCGCGGTTGGCTTACTTCGAGGTGCTGCTTGCAGCCGGCGTATCGCTGGACGAGGCTGCCTTTTTCTTATGGTGCATTTTCTTGCCGCTTGCGGCGGTGGAGCTGTGGGCCATCGAATCGCTCGACATGCTCGAGCCACTCTTCATCGAATCATTCGACATCGAACCGCTGGACATGGAACCGGCTGTGCTGCTGCTGGTGGGCGTGGACTGCTGCGCCATGGCCATGCCGGTGGCAGTAAGGCCGCAGAGCATCAGCGAAAGACAGATCTTGGTACGCATGGTGGTTTACCCTCGATGGTAAGCGCCGGATGGGGTGGTAAGGATGCGTTGGCGCGAATGCGCATCGTCGTGTGGCTTTGTCCAAGACCGGGAAGGGCCGCGCACCATTACGCAAAGTTTTGCGTGAATCGACCGTGACCGGTTTCGCTGCGGTGCGTCAATTCGCGTTCAATGGAAGTCGCGCGACACCGCGCTGAACCCAGGCAGAAGATCGCCATAATCGTGTAACCGCCTTGCAATGAGATGGCGCACGCCTTCCACGGCCTGCAGTTCACCGTCCACGGCCATCAATACCGCTCCAAGGAATATCTCGCGCTGCCGTTCGGCAATGTCGCGGCGCACCACCACATTCACCTGGCCGGTCTCGTCTTCGAGGGTAAGGAAGGTAATGCCGCTGGCCGTTGCCGGCCGCTGGCGCACCGTGACCAGCCCGGCATGGCGGATCCACCGCCCGTGTTCCATCGACAGCAGCTGGCTGGCTACGCAGGCGCGGCGGCGGCGCAATTGCCCGCGCACCAGGCTCAGGGGATGGGCCGTGAGCGACAAGCTTTGCGTGGCGTAGTCGGCGAACACGGTCTCCGCCACGGTCGGTGGCCGCAGGATCGCGCGTTCCTCGCCGGTGGTGCCGAGCATCGGCAGGTCGCGTTCGATGCCGGCGCTTTCCCAGCGGGCGCGGTGGCGATGGCCGCTGAGCGTGCGCAGCGCGCCGGCATCGGCCAGCCGCTCGCGTTCGCCACGACCGAGGGCCGCACGGCGACAGAGGTCGTCGAGGTTGCCGAAGGGGGCGTGCCTGCGCGCATCGCTCACCCGCTGGGCCACATCGGAAGAAAGGCCGCTGACCATGCGCAAGCCCAGGCGCAAGGCAAGCTTCGCCTTCGGGTTGCCGGCATCGCGCGCATGCAGCGGTTCCAGGCTGCAATCCCACGTGCTGGCGGTGACGTCCGGTGGGCGCACTTCGAAACCCTGCCGGCGCAGGTCATGCACCAGCTGCGCCGGCGCATAGAAACCCATCGGCTGGCTGTTGAGCAGCGCACAGGTGAACACTTCCGGGTGGTGGCATTTGATGTACGAGGAGATATACGCCAGCAAGGCGAAACCGGCCGCGTGCGACTCGGGAAAACCATAGCTGCCAAAGCCCTGGATCTGGCTGTAGATCCGCGCGGCGTACTCCGGGGAATAATCGTTTTCGGCAAAGCCCTTGAAGATGCGCTCTTCGAAGTGCTCCAGGCCGCCGTGGCGCTTCCACGCCGCCATCGAACGTCGCAGGTGGTCGGCCTCGCCTGCGCTGAAGTTGGCCGCCACCATCAGCAGGCGCATCACCTGTTCCTGGAAGATCGGCACGCCCAGGGTGCGTTCGAGTACTTCGCGGACTTTATCGGAAGGGTAGTCCGTTGCTTCCTCGCCCGAGCGGCGTTTCAAGTAAGGGTGCACCATGCCGCCCTGGATCGGCCCGGGGCGCACGATGGCGACCTGCACCACCAGGTCGTAGTAATCCTTCGGCTTAAGCCGCGGCAGCATGCTCATCTGCGCACGCGATTCGATCTGGAACACGCCTATGGTGTCGGCGGCGCGGATCATGCGGTAGGTGGCTTCATCCCCGATGGGAATATCGGCCATGCGACCATAAGAGACGCCACGGTGTTCGCGCAGGAGGTCCAGGCATTTGCGCAGGCAAGTGAGCATGCCAAGGGCCAGGCAGTCGACTTTCAGCAGGCGCATGGATTCCAGGTCGTCCTTGTCCCACTGGATCACCGTGCGGTCGTCCATGGCGGCGTTCTCCACCGGCACCAGGGAATAAAGCGGCTGGTCGGCGATGACGAAACCGCCCACGTGCTGGGAAAGATGCCTGGGCATGCCGTGCAGTTCCGCTACCAGGCCCACCAGTTGGCGCATGGTGCGGCTTGAGGTGTCGAAACCGCGTTCGCGCAGGCGAAGGCCGATGTCGACGTCACCATGCGCGTGGGAATAGGCGTGGCTCAATTGGTCGAGCTGGTCCTCGCTCAAGCCCAGCGCGCGGCCGACGTCCCGCGCGGCGCTCTTGCTGCGGTAGGTGATCACCGTGGCTGCCAGCGCCGTCCGTTCGCGGCCGTACTTGCCGTAGATATACTGGATCACTTCCTCGCGCCGCTCGTGCTCGAAGTCGACGTCGATGTCCGGTGGTTCCTTGCGTTCGGACGAGATGAAACGTTCGAACAGCAGCCCGGCGTTTGCCGGATCCACTTCCGTGATGCCCAGGCAATAGCACACCACCGAATTGGCGGCCGAGCCGCGGCCCTGGCATAAAATGTCCTTGCTTCGTGCGAAGCGGACGATGTCGTAGACAGTCAGGAAGAAGGCTTCGTATTCAAGCTCCGCGATCAGCGCCAGTTCGCGCTCGATGGTGGCGGCGATTTTCTCGGGCACGCCGTCTGGCCAGCGGCCGCCCATGTGCATCTGGGTGAGGTTGCGCAGGTGCTGGGCGGGCGTACTGCCTTCGGGCACCAGCTCGCGCGGATAGACATAATTCAGATCGTCCATGCGGAACAGGCAGCGCGCGGCGATACACGTGGATTCGGCCAGGAGGTCGGGTGGGTAGATGCGGCCCAGTACCTCGCGCTTGCGCAGGTGGCGTTCGCCATTGGGGAACAAGGCATGGCCAGCCTCGGCCACCGGCGTGTTGATGCGGATGGCGGTAAGCACGTCGTGCAACGCGCGTCGCTGGCGGATATGCATGTGCACATCGCCGCTGGCGACGCAGGGCAGGCTATGGCGTTCGCCCAGCGCGCGCAGGGCATCGAGTTCCGCATCATCGTCGGGGCCGCGATGCAGTTCCACGGCAATCCACGCGCGACCGGCGAACGTACGTGCCACCCAGGCGCCATGGACCTCCCGCCGGGCGGCTTCGCTGCCATGCAGCGGGCCAGGTGCCCACAGCACGCACAAGCCTTCGCCAAGGCCTTGCATGTCCGCCATGCCCAGCCGATATTCCCCTTTCGGGGCAGCGCGCCGCCCCTTGGTAATCAGTTGGCATAACGCGCTATAGCCGGCGTGGTTTTCCACCAGCAGCACCAGCACCGGCCCATCGTGGAGGCGGATCTCGCTGCCCACGATCAAACGGCAATCGCCGTCCTTGGCCGCCTCCCATGCGCGGACAATGCCCGCCAGCGAGCATTCATCGGTGATCGCCAGCGCCTGGTAACCGAGCGCACGCGCGCGGTCGAACAGCTTGCGTGCGCTGGAGGCGCCACGCTGGAAGGAAAAATCACTCAGCGCATGGAGCTCGGCGTAGTCGGGTACCACGTCGTCATTGCCGGCCATCCGCCCCTTCATGCGAACCACCCGTGCAGCATCCAGCCATCGTGGCTGCCGGCTGGCAGGTAGGCCCAGGCACGCTGGCCTTGCCGCGTGCCCACGATGTAGTAGTCGCGGCGCAGGTCGCCGCCGTCCCACCATCCGCTCTCGATACGTTCGGGGCCCGCCAGCACGCGCGCGGGCGTGGGGCGCATCGGACGTGGGCGATGCAGCAACCACAAGGGCCGTGGACGCAGGTCGGCCAGTGGCGGTGTGGAGCCATCGCCATGGCGCCAGGCGCGTTCAGGCCGGTGGTCGGCCACGGCGGACAGTTGCCGCAAGGCCGATTCGCCCATGCGCGCGCGCAGGCGTTCGTCCAGCGCGCTCCAGTCCAGGCCTTCGCCGCGCACCGGATCGAACAGGTCGCGCAACGGCGGCCGGAAGGTGGGCAGTTGTTCGGCGTGGATCTCGATGGCGCGGACCGGCGCATGCAGGGTGCTTCGCTCCACCCGCGTGCGCGCCAGTTCGAACAGGCGCGCGGCCTCGCGTTGCGGCGCCGCCATGCCGACGGGAATTTCGGTGAAGGAAACACGCGTGTGTTCAAGCCGCAGACGGAACAACTGCACGCCGCCGTCGCGGGCGGCCAGCATGTTGGCCAGGGCCTGGGTCATGCGGCGCAGAGGGAACATCAGCGGTTCGCTGCCTTCCAGTTCCGCGTCGAACTCGATGCGCTGGAAGAAGGTGGCCGGTGGCTGCCAGGCGGGGATCGCTTCGCTGGCATGGCCACGCAGGCGGTCGAGCCAATGCATGCCTTCGCGGCCGATGCGTCGGGTAAGTTCCGGGCGGGGCAGGGCGAATACCTCGCGCAGGCGGCGGAAGCCCATCGAGCGCAGGGCCTGGACACTTTTCGCCGGCAGGCCGCTACGTGACAGCGCGATGTCGTTGAGCAGGCGAAGCATCTGCTCGGGGTGTTGCACCACGCAACCGTCGAAGCTTGCCGCCAGTACCCAGGCGGCGGCTGGGCAGGGTGCGGCTGCCAGCGCATGGACATGGCCCAGGGCGGCAAGCCCTTGCTTCAGTTTTCCCGACAACGCACTCCAGCCATCGAACAGGCGCAGGCTCGCGCCGGCCTCCAGCAACAGGCATTGCGGTGGCGCCATGCTGATGTGGCCGCTGAACTGGTAGCACCAGGCGGCAAGCTCGGCCAGTAAACCGGCCTCGGCGGCCTTGTCGCGCGCACGCACGACAAGGCTGGGACACAACGCCCGCGCCGCCGCCACGGTTTGCCCGCGCTGCACGCCCAGTTTCTGCGCAGCAGGATTAACGATGGCGACGGTGCGGCGACGGGCGTTGTCCTCGAGCAGCGCGCCAGGTACATCTTCCGGCAGCGCAGCGAAAGCAGCGGCGAACGCCAGCCCGGGAAAACGCAAACAAGCCCAGAGCATGACGACATCCGATGGTGTTGCAGTGTTTCGGTGTTGGGGGTCAGGATAAATATCCTGACCCCGGCCGCGGTCGTGGTCCTACGCGCGCATGCGCATGGGCGGCGTTACGCCCTGCATCAGGCCACGCGATTTGATGACGTCCACATAGGTGGCCTCGTTGCTGTTGGATACCTTCAGGCGAAGCGCGGCTGGGCTCGTTTGCGCGGCATGCACGGCCGAGCGGTAGAGCACGGCGCAGGCATCACCAGTTTCGGCGGCCAGCTGCAGGCGGCGCAGGCTGCGGTAATCGATGTCGGGCAGCCAGCCGACCACGGCGGCGCAGCAACCTGAGCGCAGGCACTGCTCCATGCTCCAGGCCGCCTCGGTGGGCGTGGCGTGGATCTCGTGCAGGAAGCGGAGGTCGACTCCCGCCGCCTGCAGGGCCGGGGCGTAAGGCTGGTAGGGCGGAGCCACGAAGATCACCCTGCGGTGTTCGCGGGTCATTGCGGCCAGCGTGGGCATCAACAGTTCCAGTTCGCCCAGGCCGTCGTTCTCGAAAAGGATTTCCGACAGCGCACCCAGTGGCCAGCCACCGCCAGGCAGGCGGGCATCGAGCGAGGGCATGCCGGTGGAGATGGCGCGCACCGTGGGCTGGTGCTGCGACGAACGCCGCCAGATGCCCGGGTGCTCGAGCACCTGGGCAAGCGAGGGGGTGGCAATGGACTGCTGGACTTCAGCTGCAATGGCGCTCATGGCGTCAACTCCGGCGGATGATGCCGACGTAACGGCCTTCGATGGCGAAGGCGTGACGACTGGGATCGACTTCGATCGGTTCAAAGTCGGGGTTTTCAGGTAGCAGGACGATGCGGTCGCGCGTGCGCTTCAAGCGCTTGACGGTGACGTCTTCATCCAGGCGGGCCACGACGATCTGGCCGTCGTCCGCCGTGGCGGTGCGGTGCACGGCCAGGTAGTCGCCATCTAAGATGCCGACGTCGCGCATGGACAGGCCCACCACGCGCAGGAGGTAATCGGCGCGCGGGCGGAACAGGGCCGGATCCACTTCCAACTGGGATTCGATGTTCTCGGCGGCAAGGATCGGCGAGCCCGCGGCCACGCGGCCGATCAGCGGCAATTCGTTTTCGCGGAAGCTGGCCAGCCCCTCGGGCAGGCGCAGGCCGCGATGCTGCGGCGAGCGCTCCAGTTCACCCTTGCGCACCAGCGACTCGATGCAGGTTTGCGCCGAGCTGTGGCTGGAGAAACCCATGGCCTCGGCGATCTCGCGCAATGTGGGCGGCAACCCTTGCTCGCGCAGGTATTCCCTGATGAAGACCAGGGTTTGCTGCTGACGGTCGGAGAGGGGTTTGAAGGACATGCGTACAAATGTACGCATCCTGTGGCGGCTGTCAATCGATCTTTTTGTTTTGCACGTTTATGCACGATGTTTTATTATGTTGCTCGTTCTGCTTTTGCCGGATTCGTCGAATATGTCATCCCAATCCATTGAATCAGAAGGGAATGCCTCCCTGCCACGAGCCAGGCTGGCTACCCGGTTGATCTTCCTGATGTCCGGTATCTCCTTGTCCTGCTGGGCGCCGATGGTGCCTTTCGCCAAGACCAGGCTCGGCCTGGACGAGGCGCATCTGGGTACGGTGCTGCTGGCCATGGGCTGCGGTTCGCTGGCCTCGATGCCGCTGGCCGGCTTCCTGTCCCATCGCTTCGGCAACCGCCGGGTGATCGGTATCGCCGCGTTGTCGGTCTGCCTGTTCCTGCCCTGGCTCACCCTGGCGCCCACGGCGTGGATGCTGGCCATCGCCTTGTTCTGCTTCGGTGCCTCGCACGGCGTGGTGGACGTGGCGATGAACGCCCACGCGGTGGACGTCGAGCGCATGAGCGGCGGTGGCATCATGTCGGGCTTCCATGGCCTGTTCAGCACCGGCGGCCTGGTGGGCTCGGCAGGGATGAGCCTGCTGCTGGCGGCCGGCGCGCCGTTGCTGGCCTGCGCGGTGGTGCTGGCGGTGGTGCTGGCGATACTTACGGTGAGCCAATGGAAGAATTTCCTCGAGCACGTGCAGGCAGAGGACGCGAAGAAACACTCGATCTTCGCCTGGCCGTCCACCGCGGTCATCCTGCTGGGCGTGCTGTGCTGCATTTCCTTCCTGGCGGAAGGTGCGATGCTGGACTGGAGCGCGGTGTTCCTGCGCTCCTCGCGCCAGGTGGACTTCGACATGGCGGGCCTGGGTTACGCGGCGTTTTCCATCACCATGGCGGTGGGCAGGCTTTCGGGTGATTTCCTCGTGCGCCGGTTCGGCGCTGTGAACATGGTGCGCTGGGGCGCGGTAACCGCCTCGCTGGGTTTCTTCATCGCCACCTGCCTGCCATGGGCAGGCAGCAGCCTGTTCGGTTTCCTGCTGGTGGGCATGGGCGCGGCCAACATCGTGCCGGTGCTCTTCAGCGCCGCTGGCCGCCAGGGCGGCAGCGCACCGGGCATCGCCATCGCCACCGTCACCACGCTCGGCTATGCCGGCATGCTCACCGGTCCCGCCGCCATCGGCTATGCCGCACATGCCACCAGCCTGCCATTGGCGCTGTCGGCCATCGCCGTATTGCTGCTGGGCGTGGCGGCACTCGCACCCATGGCACGCCGGTGATGGGGGCGGCCATGCGCGACATCGTCGTCTTCGATTTCGGCGGGGTGCTGTTCGACTGGAACCCGCGTTACCTGTATCGCAAGCTCTTCGAACGCGAAGAGGACATGGAAGCCTTCCTGCGCGATGTCACCACCGATGCGTGGAACGCGAAGCAGGATGCCGGCCGCCCGTGGAATGAAGCCATCGCCGAACTGGTGCAGCGCCATCCCGAGCACGAGGCGCTGATCCGCGCCTACCGCGAGCGCTGGCCGGAAACCCTGGCCGGCACCATCCCGGAAACCGTCGCCGTGCTGCATGAACTGAAAGATGCCGATGCGCCGTTGTACGGCCTTACCAACTGGTCACAGGAAACCTTCCCCATCGCCCGTTCCATGCATCGGGAATTCGACCTTTTCGATGGCATCCTGGTGTCGGGCGAGGAGGGCATGGCCAAGCCCGATCCACGCATTTTCCAGCGCCTGCTCGATCGCTTCAATTTGCCTGCCGAACGCGTGGTGTTCATCGACGACAATCGGGCCAACATCGAGGCGGCGGCAAAGCTCGGCCTGCATGCGATCCACTTCACCGATGCGAATTGCCTGCGCAAGGAATTGGTCGGCCTGGGGCTGCTCAAGGAGCGCGCATGAACCGCGTAGCCGATACCACGCTGCCCCGTGAGCGCGCGCAGTTGATCGTCGAGCGCCTGCAGCGCGATGGCCGCGTGGTGGCGGCGGAACTCGCCGCCGAATTCCGCGTCTCGGAGGATTCCATCCGCCGCGACCTGCGTGAACTGGCAGCCGCCGGCCAGTGCAAGCGCGTGTACGGCGGCGCGCTGCTGGCAGCCAACTTCGCCCCGCTGCGCCAGCGCGATGCCCAGCACATCGCCCGCAAGCAGGCGCTGGCACGCGCTGCGGTATCGCTGGTGTCGCCGGGGCAGATCCTCTTCATCGATGCCGGTTCCACCAACACGCAGATTGCCCTGGCGCTGCCCGAACGCCAGGACCTTACGGTGATCACCAACGCCCCGGACGTGGCCAATGCGCTGCTGGGTCGTCCTGGTTTCGACGTGCTGCTACTGGGCGGCCGCCTGCATCATCACATCGGCGGTACGATCGGTGCCCAGGCCGTCGCGCAGGCTCGCGGCATTCGCGCCGACGTCTGCTTCCCCGGTGTCTGTGCACTGGACGCACGCAACGGCCTGTGGACCTTTGACGATGAAGAAAACCTGCTGAAGCAGGCGATGATCGGGGCCAGCGGCGAGATGGTCGCCGTGGCCACGGCGGAAAAGCTCCAGGCGGCGGCCACGCACCTCACTGCCGGCATCGACGCCGTGACGCACCTGGTGACTGAAGCTTCCGCGGCGCTGGACCGCTTCTCCGGGACAGGAATCAACATCCTCCTGGCCTGATGACATGTCAGGGCTTGACCTTGCGTGGGTCGATGTCTGCCACGGTGGGATGCATCGGATCGTAGAAAGTATACGTGTAGAACGTTTTCTCTCCATCCGGATATGTCTTCTTCGCAAGCATGGCCCGAGCCGCATCGACGTAGGCGGCCGGCACGCGCACATCCACGGCGTCCGTCGTCCCCGTGGTCGGGTCGATCACCTTGGACACTTGCAATGACTGCACTTTCCCCGCGGCGTTGGTCGTGGCCTGAAAGATCACAGCGTAGATTTTCGTCGGCAGGCCAGGGGAGGCTGGGCGGATGTCCGCAAAGGCAATGCCGGCCGGCAATACTGCCAGCATGCTCGCCAACAAGAAGCGCCTCCATCGATGATTCTTGTACGACCGCCCCATGACTCTTTCCTCTTGTTGCTGGCTGGTGTTGCGGTTGTGCGCTTAGTCCTGGTGCCTGGGCGCCAGCCACAGACGCTGGTGCGGTAGATCCAGGGTAATCACCCATTGCTTGAGCACCGGCACGCCGATGTTTCCGTCGATGACCAGATCCATGATCTGCGCATTGGCCTTCAACGGCATGCCGCCCAGGCTGGCGGTTAGCGGTTGCTTGCCCTTGGCGGCGGGATCGAGCCCCAGCGCCGTGGCAAGCGGGCGATTGACGATGACATTGCCGTCGCTGCCGCAATCGAGCTCCATCCACAGGCGCCCCTTGGGCGTATCGACCCCTACGAGGGGCGTGACCGTGCGTCCGCCGACCTCGCGGCTGATCCGCATGGGTACTTCTTTTGCCGACTTGACGCGATCGGCAAGGCTTCGCGGTGTCTCGATGATCAGCTTGCCGGCCGTCAGGTCGAGCGTGATGGCGCGATCGGCGAAGGCATCGAGCGCGATGGATCCCGCCAGGGGCGGCGCATCCTTGGGCATCAACGCGGAGAAATCCCATACACCTGCCGATTCCACCCGTAGTCCCATGGCCGGCAGGGACAGTCGCACGTCTTCGCAGCGCGGTGTGTCCAGACGATCGCCGCGCATGCGAAAGCCCGTCATTTGTCCCCAGGGCTGGCATCCCAAAGCCTTGGCCGTATCGGGCGTCACTACCGTCAGGCCACCGGCGGTGTCGAACAGGAATGTGGCTGGCTTGCCAACGACATCCACTTTCAACGAGGGAAGCACGCCCAGGTATGCGGTCAACGGGATTTCAACCGGATGTTCGGTGGCATAGGCGCCAACGCAACACGACAGACAAGACACGAGCACAAGTGCGCGCAGGAACATGGGTGTCCTTGGGTGGAAGATGTCGTGCCAATGCTAGAGAAGATGGATCATGGCGTCTGCCTGACTTCCTGCACGGTTGATCACCCGGCCATCGGTGTTCCGGATGCGCCAACCTTCGGGCGCGCGCCGACGACCAGAAGCCAGAGAAGGAAGGCGATCTCGCCAAACAGGAAAGGGAAGGCCCAATCCGACAACAGGTCGCCTACCGATGGCCACAGCAAGCCCGTCATGCTTACCACGATATAGGCCACGCCATTGAGCGCCAGCCACACGCCAAGGAACCGGGGCAGGAAGCCAGAGCGGAACACCAGGATGGCCAGCGGCAGTAGCCACAGGCCCCAGAAAGTTTCCGAAGCCGTTACCGATAGCCCATGCATGCGGATGAACATCGAAATCAGGCTATCGCGCTGCGGTGCGCTGAATGCAGTCAGCACATCGCTGCCCGTCACTACGGCCAGGGTGCCGATATCGGTGACCAGGGTAGCCATGTAGAGCGGGGTGTTCATCAGCCCCAATACGAGCAGGCACAGCGCGATGGACTTGGTCACGGGCTTGAACAGACGATACAGCGCCAGGATGACAAACACGCTGATCGCGGCGACCAGCACATCGACGGCGATGCCCCATCGGAAGAGTGACTCATGTGCCGTAACGTTCGCCGCCGTGGCGGCGGCATTACCGTGTACAAACAGCTTTTCTGGGATGTACATCAGCCGGAATGGGCCAGTTAGCGCAAGCAGCAAATAGATGAAGCCTGCCACCCGTGCATCCCGCTTGATCGATGTCATGGACTGCCCCTTCCATTCATGCCCCGCCATCGTTATAGGACGCAAACGATGGCTCGGCAAGCCACGCGCCCGTTGAACACGCCGCCAGGCAGTACGGCCGTCGCGAACGATCCCGCCCGCATTGTTATGATCAAGGCAGCTTGGGTCAGGAAATTCCGATGGATCGCAAAAGCAATGCTTCGTGGCGCGGTCTTGCCGTCGCTGCCCTGATGGTGGTGGTGCCATCGGTCGCCGCCGCCTCCGCGGCATGCAAAGGAACCGCATTCGGCGGGGTGCCTCGACCCTTCGTCGATACGGGGCATTCAAACGATAGCTTCACCGGCAAATTCCCCGACGATGCCATGCCCGCGAAGCATGCACTGGTTGCTTCGACATGGGGCTGGGGCTGCACGAAGACGACATCGATCGACCTGGACCGCGGCCGCCTGTACCAGGCCGTCGCCTGCCAGGTGAAGTCGGCCGACTTCAGGGCCACGTGGCCCTTCGTTCCCGGCGATGCGCGCATGGTGCACTTGCTGCCGGCACCGGACCTCCCCGTCGACTTCGCCATGATCCGGCGTACGCTCACGCCCGCGCAGGTGGAGCAACTGACTTGCCTGGCCAATGCTGTCTGGCCGCTCGACGAGGAGGGCCGGCCCGCACGACGGGATGCCTCGGGCGCGCTTATCCATGACGACAAGCCACCGCAGCCCGTGGCGCCGCATAGCGTCGCCTATGTGAAACTCAAGGACGGCGGCACCGAAAAGACGATCGGTGGCTATACCCGCGTCCCCGGGGACGGGCCAGCGCGCGACCTCTTCGACACGGTCTACAAGCTTGGCAACGACGCCATGCTGCCGGCCGGGCAGGCGAGGGCGGATGCGTTACCCGCTCCTCGCGCGTTGCCACCGGATGCATTGCCCGTGCCACCGGTACGCGACCTGCCTGACAACGGCCTGGCCCGCACGCCGCCGATGGGCTGGAACAGCTGGAACCATTTCGCTGGCCGCATCACCGATGCCGACGTACGTGCCATGGCCGATGCCATCGTTGCCACGGGCATGCGCGATGCGGGCTATGTATACGTGAATATCGACGATACCTGGGAAGGCAACCGCGACGCTTCGGGGAATATCCAGTCGAACGAGAAATTCCCCGACATGAAGGCGCTTGCCGACTACGTGCACGGCAAGGGACTCAAGCTCGGCATCTACTCCTCGCCGGGCCCCACGACGTGCGCGAAATTTGCAGGCAGCTACGGCCACGAATTGCAGGACGCGAAAACCTACGCGGCCTGGGGCGTCGACTTCCTGAAATACGACTACTGCGGTGCCAATGATGTCTACCCGCTTACCCTGGCCAACCAGCAAGGCACGTTCCAGAAGATGGGCCAGGCGCTGGCGAAAGCTGGCCGGCCCATCGTCTACAGCCTTTCCCAGGGCGGCGACTTCAATCCCTGGACCTGGGGCCAGGCCACCGGCGCCAACCTCTGGCGCACCACGCAGGACATCGAAGACAACTGGACCTCGATGGAGCGCATCGGTTTCGCCCAGCTGGCCGTCGTCGATGCCAGCAAGCCCGGCCACTGGAACGACCCGGACATGCTCGAGGTGGGTAACGGCGGCATGACCGCGGATGAATACCGGACGCATATGAGTCTGTGGGCGATGCTCTCCGCGCCGCTATTGGCGGGCAACGACCTGCGTGGTATGACGGATGAGACGAAATCGATCCTGCTCAACCGCGAGGTGATCGCCATCGACCAGGAACCGACTCCTAAGCATCCGTATCGTATCGACGCTGTCGGCGACCTGGACGTGATCGCGCGGCCGATGAACGACGGTTCGATGGTGATCGGTTTCTTCAACCGTGGCGACGGCGAGGTACACACGAGGTTCGACCTGACCACGGTGCCTGGCATGGGCAAGGCGGAGCTCCGCGAAATTCGCGACCTCTGGTCGCACCAGGCGATTGCCGCCAGGGCAGGGTCGGTCGCCGTCAACGTTCCAAGGCACGGCGTGTATCTGCTTCGCGTCGCTCCGCCAGGCGCTGCTCAGCGTTCCCACGCGGGATAGGCGTCCATCGCATCGACGAAGTTGTGCACCACGTCGGTGTGGGCATCTTCCTGCCAACCGCCGATGGCCTGGTTCTTCGGCAGGTCCATCGGGCGGCCATGGTCGTCGATGGCGTATTGGGTGAAGGTCAGCGCATCGCGGGCCTCGGCAGCCAGCGATGGCGAATGGGTCGCCTTCGCGTACATCGCCAGCACTGCGCCATAGGTCGAGTTGATGCCGCCCCAGGCGTCGTGGTCCTCGTCCTGCTCGTGGCATACGCGCACGCCACCTTCGACATGGGTGAACTCGCGGCGCACGAACATCACGAGGGTTCCAGCATCGGCCAGCCAGTCGGGGTCGAGCGCTTTCTTCTTCTCCAGCAGGTAGCGCGCCAGGTTCAAGGGCCCCCATGCCGTCCGGTTGGCGGGGTTGTCGTGGTCCTCGAAGAATTGGGCGAAGGCCATGCCGTTGCCCCTTGCACTGGGTATCTGGACGGACTTGATCCACCGCCACAGCGCATCGCGCGGCGCCTTGAATTCGCCGTGGCCACGCTCGATGAGGCCGTCGTAGAGGCGTAGCGGGTAGACCATGTCACCCGACATGTCGCCACGCGCAGCGCCCGTGCGGTGATCGGCGCGGAACGGCCAGGGCGAATGGGTGGCATCGCCCGGTTGCTGGTTGGCGGCAAGGACGACTGCGATGTGCAGGGCAGCATCGGTGTAGCGTGCATGGCCCGTGGCGTCACCCAGCAGCATCAGCGCGTAGCCGGCGATGGCGCCCTTGTCTGGCTGGATCTCGTACGGGTGGTCCGACTGCGCTCCGCTGTCGGATGGTTGCGGGAACTGGCCGCGATGGCCGGTGGAATGCGGAAAGCGCGGATATTTGCCTTCGTCTGGCGTGAGATCCTGATCGAGGATGTAGTCGCCCATCGAGCGTGCTGTCGCCAGTAGCCAGGGGTCGCGGTTGCCGCGGAACCGCCGCCACTTCAGGTACGAGATGATGCCCATGCCATTCTGGGTTGCCGGGATGGTGTCCGGTCGCGCGGCGATGGGATGCCAGTTGCCATCCAGGAAGGTGGTGGTGACGAACACCGGATAGCCATGTTCCCGGGGCGCCGTGGCATAGAAGCGCATCTCCAGGTCCAGCGCCTGGCCCCATGGCGTCCAAGGCAACAGATGACCCGCGGCATCGTACTTGGCCACGTGCGCACCGAGCGTCACCATAGCTGCGGGTGCGGCAACGACCGGATAAGTCATCGCCATGATCGGCAGCAACGCTCGCGGGAGCCACGCCATCCACGCGGCCTCTCTCTTCATCCGGCGGCCTCAACTGCGCGCGGCACCACCCGCTTTGCCGTGATGGTGCTGCCGATCGATGCCATGACGATGCAGCCGATGGCTAGCCATTGCATGCCATGCAGCAGCTCGCCTAGCAGGAACATCGCCAGCAGCGAGGCCACCGCGGGTTCCAGGCTGACCAGGATGCCGAAGGTCTCGCTGGGAAGGCGCTTCAACGCCATCATTTCCAGCGACATCGGGATGGCGCTGGAAATGATGGCCACCCCAAGGCCCGCGGCAAGGATCTTCCAGTCCAGCAGGGCGGCACCGGCATGCGCCACGCCGAAGGGCACCACTACCAGGCTGGCGGCCACCATTCCCAACGACACCGAGTGCCCGGCGTGCAGGTGGCCGGCCTGCTTGCCGAAAAGGATGTAAAGCGCCCAGCACACGGCTGCGCCCATGGCGAGCATCACGCCGGTTCTATCCAGGGCCGCGTCGTGGGCCAACGGCAGCAGCATGGCCAGGCCCGCGATGGCGAAGGCCAACCAGAGGAAATCGATCGGGCGACGCGATGCGTACATCGCCACGGCCAGGGGCCCGCTGAACTCGATCGCCACTGCAATGCCGAACGGTATCGTTCGAAGTGCCATGTAGAACAGCAGGTTCATCACGCCCAGAGTGAGGCCGTAGCGGACCACGGCGCCCGCATCGCGCCGGCTGAGCGGCCAGCGCCAGGGGCGCCAGAACAGCAGAAGCACGATGGCCGAAAAGCCCACGCGCAGGGCCGAGGTACCCTCCGCTCCCACCAACGGGAACAGCTTCTTGGCGAACGAGGTGCCGATGCACAGTGAAGTGATCGAACCAAGCACGGCGGCGGCGGGGAGGAGGAGGGAGCGGGACTGGGTCATTGATTGCACTTTAACCATTAGTACCCCTTGCGACATCACTCCTTGCAAGGTCTGCTGACAGCGAGCGTCAGCAGACCTTGGGGGCAGCAGGGCATGCGGGGTATAAGGAGCATCCCAAGATCGACAAGTGAAGGAGGTTCATGCCATGCGTTACCTGACCCGGATAGTGGCTGCGGCATGCCTGTGCATCGCCGTCATCGCCCCCGCCATCGCTGCCGACGATGTCGAACCCATCACCTTGAAGGCCGCCGACGGCATGGTGATCCATGGCGTGTATTACAAGGCGCCTCATCCCAAGGCCTTGATCCTGCTGTTCCACCAGGCCGGTTCCGGCAAGGGCGAGTACGCATCTATCGCGCCGCGGCTGGTATCGGCCGGTTATAGCGCGATGGCGATTGACCAGCGGTCCGGTGGAGAACTCTTCGGCACCAACGAAACGGTGGCGGCGCTGCCCAAATCCGCAGGCTACCTGGAGGCCAAGCCGGACCTGGAAGCCGCGCTGGCCTGGGGCGCGGCGCAGAAGCTGCCCATCGCCATCTGGGGCAGCAGTTATTCCTCCTCGCTGGTATTCGTCGTTGCGGCGGAGCATCCGGACATGGTGAAGGCCGTGCTGGCGTTCTCGCCGGGCGAGTATTTCGACGACAAGACGATGATCGGCAGCGCAGCGAAGAAGGTCACGGTGCCGGTGTTTGTCACCTCGGCGAACTCGCCTGACGAGATCAATGCCGCACGCGCCATCATCAGCCAGTCGCCGTCGGCGACGAAGGTGCAATACATTCCCAAATCGGGCGGGGTCCACGGATCGTCCACGCTGCTTCCGGTGCGAAACCAGGCGGGCGCGGAAGCGAACTGGACTGCCGTGCTGCAATTCCTGGGGAAGGTATTCTGACTTGGGTTATCGGACGCAGATTCGCGCATGGCCAGCAGGCGCTGACATTCGATAGCGGCCAATGCGTTCATTGGGCTTGTTCATGGGGTGGTGTCATGGCAGTTGCTGCATTGGGCAGCGAATGCCACGAAGGATCCCTGCATGTCTTCCCGAGTCATTACCCGACGCGATCTGTTGCGTTATTCAGTTGCCGCCGGCGGTTCCCTTGTCGCCGGCGTCGCTGCGGCGGCTTCGCCGACCGTCGAGCAGGTGATAGGGCCGTTCTATCCGGTCGCGCGCCCGTTTGACGAAGATGCCGACCTCACCTTCGTGCGAGGTCGGCCCGGACGCGCACTCGGCCAAGTGCTCAATCTTTCAGGCCGCGTCCTGGATGCCAAAGGCAAGCCCGTGAGTCGGGCGGTCGTGGAAATCTGGCAGGCCAATACACACGGCCGCTACGACCACAAAAGCGATACCAATACCGGCGCGCCCACCGATCCCGCATTCCAGGGTTACAGCCAGGTCCGGACCGACGTGCTGGGGCGTTTTGCCTTCAAGACCATCAAGCCTGGAGCCTATCCTGCGACGTCGGACTGGACGCGCACGCCGCACATCCATTTCGATGTTCGCGGCAAGGTTGATCGCCTGGTGACACAGCTGTATTTCGCCGATGAACCGCTCAACGATACGGACCTGATCTACCAGGCTTTGACAGCCGAGGAACAGGCAGGCTGCACGGTGGCTCTCACGCCTTCGTTCAAGGACGCGGCCTCGCTTGATGCAATGTTCGATATCGTGTTGGCGACCGGCTAGCCTGGTCGTGAAAGCCCCCGCGCATGGCGCGCGGGGGCACTGCCATCAGCCAGCTTTCTTCTTCGCCAGCCGCAGCCAGGTGTCAACCACCGTATCCGGGTTCAGCGACACGCTCTCGATGCCCTGGTCCATCAGCCACTCGGCAAGATCCGGGTGGTCGGACGGGCCCTGGCCGCAGATGCCGATGTACTTGCCCTTGGCCTTGGCGGTGCTGATGGCCATGGCCAGCAGCTTCTTCACCGCCGGGTCGCGTTCGTCAAAGAGGTTGGCCACGATGCTCGAGTCGCGGTCCAGTCCCAGGGTGAGCTGGGTCAGGTCGTTCGAACCGATCGAGAAGCCATCGAAGATGTCGAGGAACTCGTCGGCCAACAGCGCGTTGGACGGCACCTCGCACATCATGATCACCTTCAGGTCGTGCTCGCCCTGCACCAGGCCGTTCTTGCGCAGCACCTCGATCACCTTGCGGCCTTCATCGAGTGTGCGCACGAAGGGAATCATCACCCAGACATTGTCCAGGCCCATCGTTTCGCGCACGTATTTGACAGCCTGGCATTCCAGCGCGAAGGACGCTGCGAAGCCTTCATCGACATAACGGCTGGCACCGCGGTAGCCGATCATGGGGTTCTCTTCGTGCGGCTCGTAGCGCGCGCCGCCGAGCAGACCCGCGTACTCGTTGGATTTGAAATCCGACAGGCGCGTGATCACGGGCTTGGGATACACCGAGGCGGCGATGGTTGAAATGCCTTCGGCGAGGCGGTCGACGTAGAAACTGACCGGATCCTTGTACCCGGCGATGCGCTCGTCGATCTTTGCCTTGATGTCCTTGTCCTGCTTGGCGTATTCCAGCAGGGCCTTCGGATGTACGCCGATGTGGCTGGCGATGATCATCTCAAGGCGCGCCAGGCCGATGCCGGCGTTCGGCAGCATGCCGAAGTCGAAGGCGCGCTCGGGGTTGGCCACGTTCATCATGATCTTCAGCGGAGCCTCGGGCATGGCGCCGAGGTCGGCCGAGATCTTCTCGAACTTCAAGATGCCCTCGTAGATGCTGCCGGTGTCGCCTTCAGCGCACGACACGGTGACTTCCGCGCCGTCGGGAATGGATTCCAGCGCGTTGCCGCAACCGACCACCGCCGGCACGCCCAGTTCGCGGGCGATGATCGCCGCGTGGCAGGTACGGCCACCGCGGTTGGTGACAATGGCGGCGGCGCGCTTCATTACCGGCTCCCAGTCGGGGTCGGTCATGTCGGCCACCAGCACGTCACCGGCCTGCACCTTGTTCATGTCGGCCAGGGAGCGGATCACGCGCGCCTTGCCGGCGCCGATCTTCTGGCCGATGGCGCGGCCTTCCACCAGCACCTTGCCGCGCTCGCCCAGCTGGAAGCGCTCGAGCGTGGTGGCATGCGAGCGTGACTTCACGGTTTCCGGGCGCGCCTGCACGATGTACAGCTTGCCGGTGTTTCCGTCCTTCGCCCATTCGATGTCCATCGGGCGCTGGTAGTGCTTTTCGATAGTGAGCGCCTGGCGCGAAAGCTCTTGGAGCTCCTCGTCGTTGATGCAGAAGCGCTGGCGATCCGCTGCCGGGGTTTCCTCGATGCGCACGCGCTCGCCGGGTTTGTCGGAATACACCATGCGCTGCTGCTTGGCGCCGAGATTGCGGCGCAGCACCGCGGGCTTGCCCTGGTTGAGCGTGGGCTTGAATACGTAGAACTCGTCGGGGTTCACCGCACCCTGCACGACCATCTCGCCCAGGCCATAGCTGCCGGTGACGAACACCACGTCACGGAAACCCGATTCGGTGTCGAGGGTGAACAGCACGCCCGAGGCGCCTACATCCGAGCGCACCATCAGCTGCACGCCGGCGGACAGGAAGACGTCCTCGTGCTTGAAGCCCTGGTGCACGCGATAGGCGATGGCGCGGTCGTTGTACAGCGAGGCGAAGACTTCCTTCACCTTGTGCAGTACGTCGTCGATGCCGACCACGTTCAGGAAGGTTTCCTGCTGGCCGGCGAAGGAAGCGTCGGGGAGGTCTTCGGCGGTCGCCGACGAACGCACGGCCACCGCGATATCGGCGGCGCCTGCGTCCTTGCACAGCTTGACGTACGCGTCGCGGATGGCCTGCTCGAGTTCGGCGGGCAGGGCGGTATCGACGATCCAGCCGCGGATTTCCTTGCCGCCCTTGACCAGCTCATCGACGTTGTCGACGTCCAGGTGTTCCAGGCGGTCCTGGATGCGTTTGGCCAGGCCGCTTTTTTCCAGGTACGCCTGGAAGGCGTCCGCGGTAGTGGCGAAGCCGCCGGGTACCGAAACCCCCAGCTTCGACAGGTTGCCGATCATTTCCCCAAGGGAGGCATTCTTTCCGCCCACCTTGCCCAGGTCGCTCATGCGCAGGGCATCGAGCCAAAGCACCAGATCGCTCAATGGAACATCCTCGAGTTTTGGAAACGGTGGGACGCGAAAGCGCCGCAGTTAGCTCGCTATTGTGGGAGGCCGTGGGCCCATCAGACAAGGATGCGCCGAAGGCACCGTTCACGTAAACGCTTACGTCCGGGTTTGCGGGGTGTCGCAGCATGCCGGTGGCTGCGCTATCGTGCAGCCAAAGCCGCCTGAAGGACGCCAAGCACCGCCATGCGCCGAACTGTCTTCTTCATTTCCGATTCCACCGGCATTACCGCCGAAACCATCGGGAACAGCATCCTGGCCCAGTTCGAGGGGGTGCATTTCGATACCCATCGATTGCCGTTCGTCGACGATGCGATCAAAGCGGAGGCGGCGGCCCTGCGCATCAAGACGAAGTATGCCCAGGAGGGGCAGCGGCCGATCGTGGTCAACACCATGGCCGACCGGCGGCTTTGCGACATCGTGGCCGAAAGCGGGGCGCTGATGATGGACGTGTTCGCGCCCTTCATGGAGCCCCTGGAGGACGAACTGGGCGCCAAGCGATCGGGCGCGGTGAACCGCTCGCACGGCCTGGTGGATTTCGACCGCTACGAAGCGCGCATCAATGCCACCAACTACGCCCTGGCCCACGACGATGGGCTGGATGTGAACTACAACGAATCGGACGTGGTGCTGGTGGGCGTGTCCCGTTCGGGCAAAACCCCTACCTGCCTGTACATGGCCTTGCATTACGGCGTGTGCGCCGCCAATTATCCCCTCACCGACGACGACCTGGACAAGCTGGAGCTGCCCTCGCGGCTGAAGCCGTACCGCAGCCGCCTGTTCGGCCTGACCATCGACCCGATGCGCCTGGCGCAGATCCGCGAGCAGCGCCGCCCGGGAAGCAAGTACGCCACGCTCAAGCAGTGTCAGTGGGAGCTTGCGCAAGCAGATAAATTGATGCGACGGGAGAACATCCCCGTGCTAAACACTACGCATACCTCGATCGAAGAGATATCCAGCAAGATCTTCGAACACCTGGGTATCGAACGACACATGTACTAGGAGAACTTAAGCTTTCCATGAGCGCTGTCCTCGACCGCCCCGAATCCCTCCTGCCAGGTCGCTTCGAATACCTGATGGGCCTGTACGCCGAGAACTACCATCGGCTGGTGCGGCTGTTCGCCCCCCACAAGCTGGCGGCGGGGGAATACGTGTCGAGCGTGGACGATGGCCTGGACGTGCGCCTGAAGATCCAGGAAAAACACCCTTACACGGTTGAGCTGGAACTTACCTACGCCTTCGTCGACGCCGAAACGGGCCAGCCATCGCCGTCGGCCCAGTTGCGCATGTATACCGACGCCCATGTCGCCGAGGCGCTGCATTGCCACCCCGGCCGCCACCTCTGGCAGGTGCTGGGCCCGTTTCCCCCGGCCCACACCGTGCTGCAGCATCGCCTGTCGATGAACGGGTTCCTCACCCGCTGGCTGGAATACCTGGCTGAGCAGGGCCATTCCATCGGCACCCTGGAACGGGTCGCCGATGAAGACGCCGAGGCCTGAAATCCCCGTCCACGCTAGGGGAGGGGCGGATTTCACCCAATAAAAAACCCGCCGAGGGCGGGTCCTTTAGTACAACAGTGGCGGAGCGGACGGGACTCGAACCCGCGACCTCCGGCGTGACAGGCCAGCATTCTAACCGACTGAACTACCGCTCCGCATTTGTTGCCTTTCTTCCAGCGAACGTCCAACTTGTATCCACTTCCGATGGCCTGGAAAGTGGCGTCCCCACGGGGATTCGAACCCCGGTCGCAACCGTGAAAGGGTTGTGTCCTAGGCCTCTAGACGATGGGGACGTATAGAGTTGGTGGAGCCAGGCGGGATCGAACCGCCGACCTCCTGCATGCCATGCAGGCGCTCTCCCAGCTGAGCTATGGCCCCGCCGCTGGAAGCCGCAAAGAATAGGGCCGGGTCCCGATTCCGTCAAGCTTTTGTAAACAAAATTTTTCGACCAGTTAGGCTGTGCCCATGCACGCCCTTCAATTCATCCAGGATCTCGCAACCGTGATGCTGGTCGCCGGGCTCACCACGGTGATCTTCCAGCGCCTGCGACAGCCCGTGGTGCTCGGTTACATCATCGCCGGCGTGGTGATCGGGCCGTACACGCTGCCGGTGATCTTCATCCACGATCAGAACACCATCCGCACCCTCGCCGAACTCGGCATGATCATGCTGATGTTTGCCTTGGGGCTGGAATTCAGCCTGCGCAAGCTGCGCAAGGTGGGGTCGACGGCGCTGGTTGCAGCGGCCGGTGAGATCGCGCTGATGGTGTGGCTGGGCTACGAGATCGGCCGGCTGTTCGGCTGGCGGGCGATGGACTCGTTGTTCCTGGGCGCGATGCTGTCCATTTCTTCCACCACCATCATCATGAAGGCGCTGGAAGAGCAGAACTTCAAGCGCGAGCGTTTTGCCCAGTTGATGTTCGGCATTCTCATCGTGGAGGACGTGCTGGCCGTGGTGCTGATGGCGATTCTTTCAGGCATCGCCAACACCGGGGACCTGGAGGCCGGCCAGGCGTTCGGCGCGATCGGCAAGCTCACCCTGTTCCTGGTGGTCTCACTAGTGGTGGGCCTGCTGCTGGTGCCGCGGGTGGTGGATTACATCGCACGGGTGAGCCGTAACGACGTCTTGCTGGTGGCGGTTTTGGGCATCTGCTTCGGTTTCTGCCTGCTGGCCAGCGAAATGGGTTACAGCGTGGCCCTGGGAGCCTTCCTGGTGGGCGCTCTGGTGGCTGAATCGCGCAGCGTGGCCCGCATCGAACGCATCGTGATGCCGGTGCGCGACATGTTCAGCGCCTTGTTTTTCGTCGCCATCGGCATGTTGATCGACCCCTCGCTGTTGCTGAAATACGCACTGCCCATCGGCGTGTTGACGGTGGTGGTGGTGGTGGGGAAGGTGATCACCTGCAGTTTCGGCGCCTTCGTCGGCGGCAATGGCGGGCGCACGTCGCTGCGCGTGGGCATGGGCCTGGCGCAGATCGGCGAATTCTCGTTCGTGATCGCCTCGCTCGGGCTTACCCTCAAGGTGACCAGCGATTTCCTCTATCCGGTAGCCGTGGCGGTATCGGCGCTCACCACGTTCCTTACCCCTTACCTGATCCGCCTGTCCGAGCCACTGGCCAGCTTGCTGGAGCGATCTGCGCCGCGCCGGATGATGGAGGTGATGTCCACCTATACCGGTTGGGTCAACGGCGTGGGCTCGCCCGGCGGACAACGCGCCATGGTGATGAAGATGGTGCGCCGGCTGGTCTGGCACGTGGTGATCAATACGTTGCTGGTGGTGTCGGTGTTCATCGCCATGGCGTTCTTCTACCGGCGCGGTTTCCTGCGTGAATGGGTGGCCGATCCCGACACGCGGCGCAGCGTGATGTGGTCGCTGGCGGCGCTGGTGTCATTGCCGATGATCGTGGCTGCCTACCGCAAGGCCGAGGCATTGGGCATGTTGCTGGCCGAGCTTGGCGTGCCGCAGCATGTGGGCGGCTCGCGCAACGTGGCCGTGCGCACCACGTTGGGCCGCCTGGTGCCACTGGGCGTGATGCTGGCGCAGGGCGTGCTGGTGGCGGTGCTGGCTTCCACCATCCTTCCGCCGCGCGAGGTAGCGCTGGTGATCGTGGTGATCGTGGGCCTGCTTACCTGGCTTTTTTGGCGATTGCTCGTTCAGGTTCACGCACGGTTGCAGGCGGCGATCAGGGATACCCTGGAGAAGCCGCCGCCGCCGCCGGACGACCACTAAGCCGGGAAAAACTCCTTCGGCTACCAGCCCCTACAGGATACTTTTGCGGTAGATGCGCCAAAAAGAAGGCTTTCCTGCAGCTTTCATGGCGCTGGACACTGAACCTTTCCGTCCAAACGGTGTCCATCGAGCGCGCCGTTGCCAAGGCCGTCCAAGCCCCGCACAATGGCGTTTCTGTCTCCATAGGGGAGGCACCACCGGCCCGTGCCGGCTTTCCACGTTATGAGGGAGTTCTCGATGAAGCACTTTTTGCGCCCCACGATGACGGCCGCCGCGCTGGCTGTTGCGCTTGGCATGACCGCGGGCGCACATGCCCAGGCTGCCAAGGGCAAGGCCTCCGCCGCTCCTGCCGCGGCCCCGGCTGCCGTGGACAAGACCAAGGCCAGCTATGTCGTGGGTTGGGACATGGCCAGCCAGCTGCCGCCGCTGGTCCGTAACGAAATCGATCCGGCCACCGTTGCGCGCGCCGTGCAGTCCGCGCTCTCCGGCCAGAAGCCGACCATGACCGAAGCTGAGGCCAAGACGGTCCGCGACGCGTTCGTGGCCAACCTCAAGGCCAAGGCCGAGGTCGAGTACAACCAGGTCGCCGCCAAGAACAAGAGCGAAGGCGACGCCTTCCTTGCCAAGAACAAGAGCGCCGCTGGCGTGAAGGTCACGGCGTCGGGCCTGCAGTACCAGGTGGTCAAGGCTGGCACGGGCGCCCGTCCGGGTCCGAACGATACGGTCGCGATCAACTACACCGGCACCTTCGTCAACGGCGAGAAGTTCGATTCCTCGGCCGACCACAAGGAACCGGGTCCGACCCAGATCCCGCTTGCCGCGGTGATCCCGGGCTTCCGCGAGGGCCTGCAGCTGATGCAGGTGGGTGGCCAGTACAAGCTGTTCATCCCCTCCACCATCGCCTATGGCGCGCAGCCGGAAAACGGCTTCCCGCCGAACGCCACGATCATCTTCGACGTCGAACTGGTCAAGACCGGCCCGACGCCGGCTGGTGGCCCGGGCGGTCCGGGTGGCGCTGGCAAGCCGGCCGGTGGTGGCTGATAAAACGCCCTTTTAGGGAAAGCGATGCGTGACGGGGCGCGGATTATTCCGCGCCCCGTTTCTTTTACAATCGACCATTCCCCAGCAGCGGTTCTCTCCCACGATGAAAGTCACTATCTTCGGTACCGGTTACGTCGGTCTGGTCACGGGTACCTGTCTTGCTGAAATGGGCAACGACGTCGTCTGCGTCGATGTAGATGAAGCCAAGATCGAGGGCCTGAAGAACGGCCGCATCCCGATCTACGAGCCGGGCCTGGAACCGATGGTGTTGCGCAACCATGCCGGCGGCCGCCTGGACTTCACCACCGATGCCGTCAGCGCCGTCGCGCACGGCGACCTCATCTTCATTGCCGTAGGCACGCCGCCGGACGAAGACGGCAGCGCCGATCTTCGCTACGTGCTGACCGTGGCCCGGACCATTGGCCAGAACCTGGGCCGTTACGCGGTGGTGGTGGACAAATCCACCGTGCCGGTAGGCACCGCCGACCGCGTGCGCGAAGCCATTACGGCATCGCTCGCCGAGCGCGGCGCCTCGGTCGAATTCGACGTGGTCTCCAATCCGGAATTCCTTAAGGAAGGCGATGCGGTCGAAGACTGCATGAAGCCCGACCGCATCATCATCGGCAGTTCCAGCGAACGTGCCGTCAATGCCATGCGCAAGTTGTACAAGCCGTTCAATCGCAACCACGACCGCCTGGTGCTGATGGACACGCGTTCGGCCGAGCTCACCAAATACGCCGCCAACGCCATGCTCGCCACGAAGATCAGCTTCATGAACGAGCTGGCCAACGTGGCTGAGCGCGTGGGCGCCGACATCGAGCGCGTGCGAGAGGGCATCGGTTCGGATCCGCGCATCGGCTACCATTTCATCTATCCAGGCACCGGCTACGGCGGTTCGTGCTTTCCCAAGGACGTCCAGGCGCTCGAGCGCACGGCGAAGGAACACGGCTACACCGCTGAACTCCTCGGCGCGGTGGAAAGCGTCAACGCACGGCAGAAGTCGCGCCTGTTCGAACTGATCAACCAGCATTTCGACGGCAAGCTCGCAGGCCGCACCATCGGCGTATGGGGCCTGGCGTTCAAGCCCAACACCGATGACATGCGCGAAGCGCCCAGCCGCACGCTGATCGAAGCCTTGTGGAAGGCAGGTGCGAAAGTGCGCGCCTACGATCCAGAAGCGCGCGAAGAGACCGCGCGCATTTACGGCGAGCGCGACGACCTGGTGTTGTGCAAGGGCATGTACGATGCGCTGCAGGGCGCCGATGCACTGGCCATCGTCACCGAATGGAAGGCCTTCCGCGCGCCGGACTTCAGCCGTATGCGCGATGCGTTGTCGGCGCAGGTAGTGTTCGATGGCCGCAATCTGTACGAGCCGACCGCCGTCGAGGATGCCGGGCTTGCTTACTACGGCATCGGCCGCGGACGTAGCCTGCGAGCTTCATCATGAGTCACGAGCCGCGCCTGGACGAGCTGGAGGTACGCCTGTCGTTCGTCGACGAGGCAGTGCAAGGCCTGGCCAGCGCGGACATCGAGCAATCCCAGCGCCTGGCCGCCCTTGAGCGTGCCGTGCGCGAACTTCGCGCGGAACTGGCTTCAGTGCGGTCGTCGGCACCCTCCGATCCGCACTCCGAGCCGCCGCCCCCGCACTACTAAACCGAGTGTTCCATGGCTGAATCACTGCGCGATCAGCTGCTCAAGAGCGGCATCGTCAAACAGGTCCACGAAGAAAAGCGCCAGCAGCAGACGCAGGTGCCGCGCAAGCCGCGTCCAGCTGGCGCGAACGCCGGCAAGGGCCGGCCTGATCAGCGCGGCAATGCCAAAGGCGGTCAAGACAACCGCGGACAGGCCAACCGGCCGCAGGGCGCGCGTCCACCGTCTTCGGGCGAGATGGACCTGGCCAAGGCCTACGCCATCCGCGCTCAGGCGGAGGCCACCGAGCGCCGCAAGGCCGAGACCGAGGCCGCCGAAGAGGCGCGCTTGCGCAAGGAGCGCAAGCGCAAGCTGCAGTCGCTGGTGGAAGGCAAGGCGCTGAACAAGCCCGATGCCGACCAGGTGCGCCACTTCACCTACGGCGAGAAGATCCGCCGCCTCTATGTCGATGCCGCCCAACTGGTGGCGCTGAACGCCGGTGAGTTGGGCGTGGTGCAGCATGGCGGCCGCTATCTGCTGCTGCCGCGCGCGATCGTCGATGAAGTGGCGACACTCGCACCGGGGCAGGTGGCGCTGTTGGTCGGGTCCGGCGAGACCGCCGAGGCAGACGACGGCGTGCCCGACGATCTGATGTGGTAGTGGATCGGCGCCGCCGAGGCGGCGCTGATATCAGCCCAATTCGTCCCAGCCCGCCTTGGGCATGAAGCGTTCGCCGTAACGCTGGGCGAGCTTCTGCAGGCGTTCACGCACTATGTCCACGCCCTCGCTGCGGGCATAGGCGATCGGACCGCCACGGAAGGGTGCGAAACCGGTACCGAAGATCACGCCGGCATCGAGCAGATCCTCGTCGTCCACCACGCGCTCGTGCAGGCAGGCGACGGCTTCGTTCACCATCGGCAGGATCATGCGGTCGATGAGGTCGGGCGGCGTGGTGTAGTTCTCGTCCACCTGCGGTTTCTGCGGCTTGCCATCGACCCAGGTGAACAGGCCCTGGCCATCCTTCTTGCCGCGCCTGCCGTCCTGGATCTTCGCTTCAAGCCCTTGCGGCAACTCAAGCCCCAGGAACGGCGCAAGCTCCGCGCCGACCGAGGCGCACACATCAAGGCCCACGGTATCGGCCAGTTCGATCGGTCCCATCGGCATGCCGAAGCGCTTGGCCTCGCGGTCGAGCACCGGGCCGGGCACGCCTTCGTTGTAAAGGCGCATGGCCTCGAGCAGGTACGGCATGAGGATGCGGTTGACCAGGAACCCCGGGGTGCCTTTTACCGGCACCGGAAGCTTGCCCAGGGCCTTGATGAAGGCAAGGCCGCGCTTCTCCGATGCCGCATCGAGGGCGTCGTGGCGCACCAGTTCCACCAGCGGCATCTGCGCCACGGGGTTGAAGAAGTGCAGGCCCATGAAGCGTTGCGGCGCAGCCAGCTTGCCGCGCAGTTCGTCCAGCGGGATCGATGACGTATTGGTGGCCAGGAGTTCGTCCGCCTTGAATTGCGGTTCGATGGTGGCGTAAAGCGCCTGCTTGGCCTGCGCATTTTCGAAGATGGCCTCGATGGCCAGGTCGGCCTTCGCCGCTCCCGCCCCTTCGACGTCGGCCTTCAGCCGCCCCATCGCGGCATCCACCTTGGCCGGCGACTTCAGGCGTTTTTCGAACATCGCCTGGGCCCGCGTGATCGCAGGTTCAATGAACTTCATCTCGCGGTCCTGCAGCGTGACCTCGAACCCCTTGAGAGCCGCCCAGGCTGCGATGTCGCCCCCCATGACCCCCGCGCCCACCACATGGACGCGTTCGATACCGTGCTCGGCCTTGCCGGCCAGTCCCTTGAGGCGTTCCTGTAGCAGGAAGATGCGGATGAGGTTGCGTGCGGTGGGGGTCTGCGCCAGCTTGACGACGCCGCGGGCTTCCAGCTTCAGTCGCTGGTTGATATCGCTGCCGCCGCGCTGCCAGGCGTCGATCAGGGCGAAAGGTGCCGGATAGTGCTCCTTGCGCACCTTGGCGGCGGTCTGCTTGCGCACCATCGGCGCGATGATCTGCCGCGCCAGCCAGGTATTGGTGGCCCAGGCCTTCGCTCGCTGCGCGAACGGCCGGGGTGTCGGGCGGCGAATGAAATGCCGCGCCTCGGCAAGGAGCTCTTCCGGCTTGGCCAGGCGATCGACCAGGCCCACGGCCTTCGCCCGCCGGGCGTTGAAGGGCTTGCCGGTGAGCATCGCCTGCAGGGCCTCGGGCGCACCGATCAAGCGTGGCAGGCGGGCGCTGCCGCCCCAGCCGGGAAAGATGCCCAGCATCACCTCGGGCAGGCCGATCTTCGTCGTGTCGTCGTCGGCGGCGATGCGGTAGCGGCACGCCAGCGCCAGTTCCGTGCCGCCGCCCATGCACGCGCCGTGGATGGCGGCGATGGTCGGGCAGGGCAGGCGCGCCAGGCTTTCGTAGACGCGCTGGCCATTTTCGATGTTTTCCTGCACCGTGCCGGCGTCGGCGTAGGTGACGAACTCCTTGATGTCGGCGCCCACGGCGAAGCCCGACGGTTTGGACGAATGGATGACCACGCCGGGAGGATTGTCGATGGCCAGTCGCTCGACAATGTCGGCAAGTTCATCGAGCACGGCGCGCGAGAGCGCATTGACGCTTGCGCCTTCGCGGTCCAGGGCGAGCAAGATCACTCCCTTGTCGTCTTCGCTGGCGTGCCAGTGTTTAAAGCGTAATCCTTCGAACATATCGTACGGCGCCGGGTCGATAATGAGTCGGCACACCTTACCTCCGCGCAAGAGCTATTGCGAGACGAACGTTCGCTGGCGTACGGTTGACCGATTATGTCCATTGATACCCAGGCTGGAAACGACATCCTCGACCGCGTGCTCGAGGGGGAGGGGCCGCTCGTCTGGCTGGACGTCGACGACGTCGAGGGCCTGGTGACGCGCTTCGCCGCTATCGCCCGGCGCAGCGGGCAATCGATGTACCGCTGGCGTCCGGAGGACGGCCTGGTGAGCCTGCGCGAGGCCAGCACGCGGGTACCCGGTTGCCCCCGCGTGGGCGACGTGCTGCGTTATATCCTGCAAAGCCTGCACTTTGGCATCTACCTGGTGACGCCGCCGGCCCTGGTGGGCGCGCAGGACGCCCATCTGCTGCGGCAGGTCGCCCGGTTGCCGGCCCAGCCGGTGCGCCGCGTGATCCTGCTGGGCGGGGCCCCCTCGCTGTCCGAGTCTCTCGACGACGTCCTGGTGCACATGGCCACCCAGCCGCGCGCTGCGGGCCTGCGGTTGCGCGATGGGCGCTGGGTCACCTGATGCCCGATTTTCCCGGCGTCCTTATCCTTGCCGCGCAGCGCGACGTGCGCCGTGACATGTTCGATGCGTTCGACCATGTGGGCTTCCGCCCGATCCTCGCCGCCCGGGACGTGGCGCAGGCCGAGTCGTTGTTGCTGGACGAGCCTCCGCTTGCCCTGGTCGTGCTGGCGCTCGAGGCCGACCCGGGCCGCGTGCTCGGTTTCGCCCACGCGCTGCGCTCGCGCCCGGCCTACCGCGATACCCCCATGATCGCCGTGGTCGACGATACCGCGGCCATGGATACGCGCCTCCTGGCGCCGGTATTCAACGACTGGCTGCGGCGCGCCTCCATCCGCAGTGAACTGCTGCCCCGCGCTACGCGCAGCATCGGCGACGCAACGACATCTGCGGCCGCCACCCCGGCTGCCGTTGCACAGGAAAGTCCGGTGGCGGCTGCACCGGCGTCCGTCACGGTGCCTGCCTTGGCCCGCCACGACCTTGCGTCACGCGCGCTGTCGATGGTGGCGGCCCTGGCCGGTTGCTCCAGCGACGACGCGGGCCTGGCCGACGGCGTGGCTACGGTGGCCAACACCCTCGAGTTCGACGTGGTGTCCCTGTGGGCTTTTCAGCCCGAGCACGAGGAGCCCGTGGAGCTGGCACGTTTCTGCGCGCCGAACCTGCCCGCCGAAGGCCCATCGGCCACGCAACAGGGGTTGCTGAAAGTGGCCCTGCGTGGGGATGCGGTGGTCGCACTGGAAAGCGTCCGGGGGCTGGGTAGCGATGCCCTTGTCCAGACTCTCGAGCTCGGTGCCTACGCGGCCCTGCCGCTGATGGACGAGCGTCGGGTGGTCTTGGGCGCGCTGGTGGCCGGACGACGCGAGCCGGTCGCCGATGCCGCGACCATGGAGGCGGCCCTGCGCACCGGGGCCAACCGCTTCGCCAGCGCCCTGGAGCTTCGCGCAGCCCGTGAGCAGGGGCGCGCACGGGGCCTGCTCGATGCCGTGACGGCATTGCCCAACCGCTTGCTGTTCAATGACAGGCTCGATACCAACATCCGCGAAGCCCATCGCACAGGCGAATGTTTTGCGGTGATGTTCGTGGACCTGGACCGCTTCAAGTCCATCAACGATTCCCTGGGCCATGCCACCGGCGACCTCGTGCTGGCCGCGGTGGCGCGCCGGCTGCAATCGAACGTACGCGCCTCCGATACCGTGGCGCGCTACGCCGGTGACGAGTTCACGGTGATCCTCCGCCACATCATCAAGCGTGACGACGTCCTGCGCATTGCCGAGAAGATCGTCCAGGTGATGGAATCACCGCTGATGCTGGGCGACGGCTCGGAACTGCAGATCACCGCCTCCATCGGCGTGAGCTTCTTCCCCGACGATGCATCCGACTCGGAAATGCTCCTGCGCCATGCCGACGAAGCCATGTACGGCGCCAAGAGCCTTGGCCGCAACAACTTCCAGGTGTACGCCTCCAATCCGGACACCATGCAGCAACAGCACGTGGCGCTTAAATCAAAGTTGCGCCATGCCGAACGCAACAACGAATTGCGCGTGTACTACCAACCCCAGGTGCGCGCCGACAGCGAGGACATCGTCGGCATGGAGGCACTGGTGCGCTGGGAGCATCCGGAACTGGGCACGATCAGTCCGGCGTTCTTCATCCCGCTGGCTGAGGCCAGCGGACTGATCGTCTCCATTGGCGCCTGGGTGCTGCGCACCGCGTGCATCCATGCGCGGGCCTGGCAGGAAGCCCATGGCTTCAACCTGCGCCTGGGCGTGAACCTCTCCGCGGTGCAGTTGATGCAACCGAGCCTGGTGGAGACGGTGGCCGATATCCTCGCTGAGACGGGCTTCGATCCACAGCATCTGGAACTGGAGGTCACCGAGAGCATCAGCGTGAAGACCGTGCCGAACCTGGTGGAGAGCCTTGATGCGCTGCATGCGCTGGGCTGCCGCATCGCCATCGATGATTTCGGCACGGGGGCGGCATCGCTGGACTACCTGCGCCGCCTTCCCGCTGATCGGATCAAGATCGACCAGAGCTTCGTGCGCAATATCGGCGTGGATCCCGACGACGAAGCCATCGTCCGCGCCACCATCGACATGGCCCACCGCCTCAAGCGCGGCGTGGTAGCCGAGGGCGTGGAAATCGAACAGCACCTGGACTTCCTCCGGGCCAACGGCTGCGACGAATTGCAGGGATACCTGTTCTGCCGGCCGCTGCCCCAACTTGCCTTCGACAAGCTCCTTAACGAGCGCGCGCGCATACTTGCCGGCGGCCTGGCACCGGTTGACCATGCTTGATGACAACCGTGACGGCCCCATCTGCGTTAGTGGGGATTCGTCCTGCCTTGGAATCTGCGCGCAAGTGAACTTGCCGCCGGCCGGGTGGTCGAAGGCGCAGCCGTCCACCCGCGAAGGCCCCGCGGCAACCATTAAAGGAGAGGGCCCCCGATGGGCGAAAACGAAGTTGACCAGGCACTGGTCGAGCGCGTCCAGGCAGGCGACCGCCGTGCGTTCGACCTGCTGGTGCGCAAGTATCAGCATCGCTTGGTCGCGCTCATCTCACGCTATGTGCGCGACTGGTCCGAATGCGAGGACATCGCCCAGGAGTCGTTCGTGCGCGCCTGGAAGGCGCTGCCGGCGTTCCGCGGCGAAAGTGCGTTCTATACCTGGCTGTACAAGATCGCGGTCAATACCGCCAAGAACCACCTGGTGGCCATGGGCCGCCGCCCACCTACCGACGACATCGCCGTGGAAGACGCAGTCCATGGCCCAGGCGCCGGGCGTCTTCACGAAAGTGCGACACCTGAACGTGAATTGATGCGCCAGCAGGTGGAACAAACGGTTTTTTCTACTGTCCAAGCCTTGCCCGAGGAATTGCGGGTGGCGATCACCCTGCGTGAGGTCGACGGCCTCAGCTACGATGAAATCGCCGAAAAGATGGGGTGCCCGATCGGCACCGTACGGTCGCGGATCTTCCGCGCCCGTGAAGCAATCGACGAAAAACTGCGGCCCGTGCTGGATACCCGCGAGGACTACCGAACATGAGTGAAAGCAACCTGGAAAACCTCTCCGCCGCGGCGGATGGCCAGTTGTCGGCACAGGAACTTCGATTCCTGATGCGACGGCTGGACCACGACCAGGCCCTGCGCGACGCGTGGGACCGCTTCCACCTTGCCGGCGATGGCTTGCGCGGGCAGGTGCCCGGGCAGTTGGCGTCGGCCGGATTCGCAGCCAGGGTGATGGCCGCGATCGACCAGGCGCCCCTCGTGGCCGTGGCCCCGCGCCGCCGGCACTGGCTGCACTGGTCCGCCGGCGGCGCGATCGCCGCGGGTGTTGCCGTGGCCGCGCTGATGGTCTCCCAGCCGGCGGGACGTCGTCCGGATACCGCGGCCCCGGTGGCCGCCACCCACGTCACTTCCGCGGATGCCTCCGTGGCCGATGTCGGCAGCAGCCCGGCGGCGGCGCCACAGTGGTTGTCGGGTAATGTCGCCTCACGTCTGACCCAGCAGGCGGCCTACGGCAGTGGTTCGCCGATGGCCAGCTACCCGCAGCAGGTAAGCCAGTACCAGGTGCAGCCCCTGCAGCCGGTGCAGTTCAACGGTGCCATCAGTGCCAACGACGCTCGCTACATGATCCTGCTCAGCCCCGTCGTGCCGGCGCAGGCGATTCCCCAGCAGCGCGCGCAGGCGCGATAGAACAACCCGCCGGGGTGGACACCCGTCCGCCCCGGCCGCGCCAGGTTCCCTGGCGCCCTACAAAACCCGTCCATTGAAAAAGCCAGCCGCCAGGTAAACGCGGCAGGTAATCGGTACGAAAGACCCAAGTTAAGGAGGAATCGGATGACCTTTATGACCCGGCGCTGGCTCCTGGCAGCGGCGCTTTGCCTTTCCACGGGTGCGGTTTACGCGCAACCGGCAGCATCCTTGCCGGACTTCACCGGCATCGTCGAAAAGAATGCAGGTGCCGTGGTGCACGTGGAAGCGAAGTACACCGGCAAGGGCAAGAGCCAGCGCACCAAGCCGCGCATGGCTCAGCAGATGCCCGATGACCAGCAGGAATTGCTGCGCCGCTTCTTCGGCATGCCGATGATGCCCTCTCCGGAAGAACAGCAAAGCACCTCGCTGGGCTCGGGGTTCATCATCTCCGCCGACGGCTACGTGATCACCAACAACCACGTGGTGGAAGACGCCGATACCGTCACTGTGCGCCTGCAGGATCGCCGCACGCTCGATGCCAAGGTGGTCGGGGCCGATCCGAAATACGACATCGCCCTGCTCAAGGTAAACGCAGGCAGCCTTCCGACCGTCGCCATCGGCGATTCGCGTGCGCTCAAGGCCGGTCAATGGGTGCTGGCCATCGGCTCGCCATTTGGTTTCGACTACACGGTAACCCAGGGCATCGTCAGTGCCGTGGGCCGTAACCTGGGCAGCCGCGACCAGCCCTATACCTCGTTCATCCAGACCGACGTCCCCATCAACCGCGGCAATTCCGGCGGCCCGTTGTTCGATCTGGCGGGCAAGGTGGTGGGCGTCAACTCGCAGATTTATTCCAGCACCGGCGGTTACCAGGGCGTGGCGTTCTCCATCCCCATCGACGTGGCGATGGACGCGGTGCAGCAGATCAAGCAGAAGGGCTACGTGACCCGCGGCATGCTGGGCGTGCAGGTGGGCGTGGTCACCGACGACATGGTCAAGGCCTGGAAGCTCGATTCGGGCGTCGGCGCGGCCGTGGCCAACGTCACCCCTGGAAGCGGGGCGGCCAAGGCGGGCCTGCGCTATGGCGACATCATCCTGTCGTTCAATGGCCAGGCCATCGGCCAGGCTTCGGATCTGCCGCCCCTGGTGGCCAGCACCAAGCCCGGCACGCTGGCCAAGGTCGGCATCCTGCGCGACGGCAAGAAACAAACCGTCGAGGCCACGGTCGGCGAATTGCCGCGGGATGGCGACGCGCTGGCGAGCGCCGAGGCCGGCACCGGCAAGCTGCCGGGCGCTGCTTCAGGCAAGGCGCTTGGGCTGGAAGTGACCGATCTTTCGGCCAGCGAACGGAAGGACGCCGGCCTCGGCGCGGGCGAAGGCGTAGCCATCAAGAACGTCACCGGCAAGGCGGCCCAGGCGGCCGGCTTGCAGCCCGGCGACATGGTGCTGATGGTCAACCAGACCCGCGTGGGCACGGCGGCGGCCTTTGCCGAAGCCGCCCGAGGGCTGAAGTCGGGCGATACCGCCCTGCTGCTGGTGCGTCGCGACGACGCCACCCAGTTCATCCCCCTTACCATGCCTTAGACCCTCTGGACCGCCCGTGGGGTGGCCCTTCCGTGCGATAATCGCCGTTTGCGCGTCGCAGACCCCTCGGGTTTGCGGCGCCACGTCGCCCGCGTCGCGGGGACGGGCATCCCAGGCATCGGCGCTCCATGGATCTCATTCGCAATTTCTCCATCATTGCCCACATCGACCATGGCAAGTCCACGCTTGCCGATCGCATCATCCAGATATGCGGTGGCCTGTCCGAACGCGAGATGGAAGCCCAGGTGCTGGACAACAATCCCATCGAGCGCGAGCGCGGCATCACCATCAAGGCGCAGTCGGTGTCGTTGCCGTACACGGCGCGCGACGGAAAAACCTACCAGCTCAACTTCATCGATACCCCGGGTCACGTGGACTTCTCCTACGAGGTAAGCCGCTCGCTGGCTGCCTGCGAGGGCGCCTTGCTGGTGGTCGATGCCGCCCAGGGCGTGGAAGCGCAGTCGGTGGCCAACTGCTACACCGCGATCGAGCAGGGCCTGGAAGTGGTGCCGGTGCTGAACAAGATCGACCTGCCCACCGCCGACATCGAGAAGGTCAAGGGCGAGATCGAGGCGGTGATCGGCATCGATGCCAGCGACGCCATCTCGATCAGTGCCAAAACCGGCCTCAACGTGGTGGAGGTGCTCGAGGCGATCATCGCCCGCATCCCGCCGCCCAAGCCGCGCGATACCGATCGCCTGCAGGCCTTGATCATCGATTCGTGGTTCGACAATTACCTGGGCGTGGTGTCCCTGGTGCGCGTGATGCAGGGCGAAATCAAGGCCGGTGACAAGATACTGGTGATGTCCACCGGTCGCGTGCACCTGGTCGACGACGTCGGCGTGTTCACCCCGAAGCTGAAGAAGCTCGAAAAGCTTGGCGCGGGCGAGGTGGGCTGGATCAACGCCTCGATCAAGGACGTCCACGGCGCGCCGGTGGGCGACACGCTTACCCTTGCCAGCAAGCCGGCTGACCACCCTCTGCCGGGTTTCCAGACCATGCAGCCGCGCGTCTTCGCTGGCCTCTTCCCGGTGTCGGCGGATGACTACCCTGCGCTTCGCGAGGCGCTGGACAAGCTGCGCCTCAACGACGCGTCGATGTTCTTCGAGCCGGAAAGCTCCGAGGCCATGGGCTTCGGCTTCCGTTGCGGCTTCCTGGGCATGCTGCACATGGAAATCGTGCAGGAGCGCCTGGAACGAGAATACGACCTCAACCTCATCTCCACCGCGCCCACGGTGGTGTACGAGGTGCTCAAGACCGACGGCAGCATCCTGGCGTTGGATAACCCATCGAAGCTGCCGCCGATCCCGCAGATCCAGGAGATCCGCGAGCCGATCATCGTGGCCAGCATCCTTACCCCGCAGGCCTACGTGGGCAACGTGATCACGCTGTGCGAGGAAAAGCGCGGCGTGCAGCGTTCGATCCACTACCTGGCAACGCAGGTGCAGGTGACCTACGAGATCCCGCTGGCCGAAGTGGTGCTGGATTTCTTCGACCGGTTGAAATCCGTCTCGCGCGGCTATGCGTCGATGGACTACCACATGGAGCGCTTCGACGCAGGTCCCTTCGTGCGCGTGGATGTATTGATCAACGGTGACCGGGTCGATGCCTTGAGCCTCATCGTGCACCGTTCGCATGCCGACCGCCGCGGCCGCGAACTGGTGGAACGGATGAAAGACCTGATCCCCCGCCAGCAGTTCGACGTGGCGATCCAGGCCGCCGTCGGCGCCCAGGTGATCGCCCGCTCCACGGTGAAGGCGCTACGAAAGAACGTGCTGGCCAAATGCTATGGCGGCGACGTCTCGCGCAAGAAAAAACTGCTGGAAAAACAGAAGGAAGGCAAGAAACGCATGAAGCAGGTCGGCAGCGTGGAGATCCCCCAGGAAGCCTTCCTGGCGGTGCTCCGGACGGACAAATAACCCCGAAGGTCACGTATTCGCAAGCTGGTCGCCGGTGGTACCGTGCGGCCTTGTTGGCCGGCCCGGGAGCGGCGGCCTTACCGATGGAGTAGGCATGGAATTCGATTTTGCGGCGATCCTCCTTGGCCTGACGGCGCTGTTCGGCGTGGTCTGGGCTTTCGACCGCCTGTTCCTGTTCAAGGGACGCAAAGCCCGGAGCGAAGCCTCCGGCGAGCCGCTGGTCGATCCCTGGCCCACCGACTGGGCCCGTTCGCTGTTCCCGGTGATCCTGATCGTGCTGCTGCTGCGTTCGTTCGTGGCCGAGCCCTTCCGCATTCCGTCAGGCTCGATGATGCCCACGTTGAACGTGGGTGACTTCATCCTGGTCAACAAGTTCGCTTACGGCCTGCGCATGCCGGCCTTCAACAACAAGCTCGTGGCCATCGGCGAGCCGCGCCGCGGCGACGTGGTGGTGTTCCGCTTCCCAGGCTATATCTGCAAGGTCGATGGCCAGGTGCTGCGCAGCGGCGACCAGAGCTGCGAAGACCCGCATATGCCGGTACCCAACCAGAACTGGATCAAGCGCGTGATCGGGCTTCCGGGCGACCGCATCGAGTCGCGCGGCAGTGAGCTCTACATCAACGGCGAGCGTGTGGTGGACGACGCGATCGGCCCGTACGAGGGCGATCCGCGCCTGACCGAGGACAGCCTGATGCTGGCCAACGGGGCCACTGTCTGGACCGAGCACTTGCCAGGTTCGGCCGGCTTGCCTGGGGTGGACCACCGCATCGCGCTGATGCCCGCCTACAACATCCCGCACGACATCCCCAACGGCGACGTCCCCACGGTCGTGCCGCAAGGCTGCTATATCGTGATGGGCGACAACCGCTACAACAGCACCGACAGCCGCTGGTGGGGCTGCATGCCCGAGAAGAACCTGGTGGGCAAGGCGTTCGTCGTCTGGCTGAGCTATAAGGGCCTGGATTTCCCCTGGCTGGACTTCCCGCGCATGGGCCGGGTGATCCATTGATCCATCCGGCGTGGGCGCGGAGCGGTTATGCTTTGCCCGCCGGCGCGCCACGGGCGCCGGCTCACAATCGATTCTTCGGGGGAAGACAGTCATGAAGGGCAGGCAATCAGGCGTCACGCTGGTCGGTTTCATCATCATCCTGGCCGTAGTCGGGTTCTTCGCCTACGCGGCGATGAAGCTGGTACCTGCCTACACGGAATTCATGGGCGTGCAGAAGGCGATGACCCAGATCGGCGCCGCTGGCACCTCGGGCAAGACGCTCGACGACATCCGTCGCGATCTCATGTTCAAGATGAACTTCCAGTACGTGGACGACGCCACCATCAAGCCGAAGGACATCACCGTGCAGCGCCAGGGCAATGCGGCCACGCTGCACGTGGAGTACGACAAGATCATCCCGTTCATGTACAACATCTCGCTGCTCCTGCATTTCGAGACCTCCAAGCCGCTCGCGGGTGACGTCACGCAATGAGGAAGGTGTGAAGCCGCTGCATCGTTTCGCCGACCCGGCGCTGGCCCAGCTGGCGCTGACCCACCGCAGCGCCGGACGTCCCAACAACGAGCGGCTTGAGTTCCTCGGCGATGCCCTGTTGGGCTCGATGGTGGCCGAGATGCTTTACCAGGCGCATCCCAAGGCCAGCGAGGGCGAGCTCTCGCGCCTGCGTGCCCAGATGGTGAATGGGCAGGCGCTGGCGGTGGTGGCCAAATCGCTCGAGATCGGCGACGACCTGAAGCTTGGCCCTGGTGAACTCAAAAGTGGCGGCTTCCGCCGCGAGTCGATTCTCGCCGATGCATTCGAGGCGCTGATCGCGGCCATCTACCTGGACGCCGGCTTCGATGCCTGCCGCGAGGTTGTGCGAGGTCTTTTCGCCGACCAGGTGGCCGCCTTATCGCGGTCGAGCAAGGACGCCAAGACGAGGCTGCAGGAGTGGCTGCAGGGTAGGGGCTTGCCCCTTCCCGCGTATGAATTGATCGACAGCCACGGCGAAGACCACGCCAAGACATTCGATGTCAGCTGCACGATCGCCGACCCCATCACATGCCGCGTCGAAGGACGCGGTGGCAGCCGCCGGGCTGCCGAACAGGAAGCCGCCGAGGCCGTGCTGGCTCGCCTGCTGGAGCAAACCGCATGAACGAAGAACCCACCATCGAGACCGAACCTGTCGTATCCGCCGATTACCGCTGCGGCTTCGTGGCGCTGGCTGGCCGGCCGAACGTGGGCAAGTCCACCTTGCTCAACGCCTTGGTGGGTTTTCGCCTGTCGGCCGTGAGCCCGCGTCCGCAGACCACGCGCCACCGCATCCTGGGCATCGCCACGCGACCGGCAGGGCAGATCCTGTATGTCGACACCCCGGGCCTGCATCGCGGCGCGAAGCGGGCGATGAACCGCAGCATCAACCGCACCGCGCGGTCAGCCATGTCAGATGTTGACGTCGGCGTGCAGGTGATCGAGGCCAATCGCTGGACGGACGAAGATTCTGCCGTGCACGCGGTTTTGTCCGAGCAATCGGCGCCGCGCATCCTGGTGATCAACAAGGTCGACCTCGCCAAGGACAAGGCGGCGATGCTGCCGTTCGTCGCCGATCTCACGTCCAAACATGCCTTCGACGAGGTGCACTACGTCAGTGCACTGAAGCGCAAGGGCCTGGAAGAACTCGAGCGCAGCCTGATCGCGCGACTGCCCCAGGCGCCGCCGGTGTACGGCGAGGACGAAATTACCGACCGCAGCGAGCGATTCTTAGCCTCCGAGATGGTCCGCGAACAGCTGATGCGCCGGCTCGACCAGGAATTGCCTTATGCCACCACGGTGGAGATCGAGCAATTCGTCGACCGCGAAGACGGCGTGGCGGAAATCCATGCGGTGATCTGGGTCGAGCGCGACGGGCAGAAGGCGATCGTCATCGGCCATGGCGGCGCGCAGCTCAAGGCCATCGGCAGTGCCGCGCGCAAGGCCATGGAAAGCATTTTCGAACGCAAGGTGTTCCTGAAGCTCTGGGTGAAGGTGCGCGAGGGCTGGGCCGACGACGAGAACGCACTCAAGCGCTTCGGCTACGAGTAAGTCTTAAGCGCCATGCGCATCGACCAGCAACCGACGTTCGTGATGCATGGGCGGCCGTATCGCGAGACATCGCTGCTGCTCGAATGCCTGACCCGCGATCACGGCCGCATCGGCGTTGTTGCCCGCGGGGTGCGCAGGGAGCGGGCCAAGTTGCAGCGTTCGCAGCTCGAACCCTTCCAGCCAATCGCGCTGGACTTTCTGCTCCGCGGTGAACTGGCCACGCTGCGCGCCGCCGAGCCCATCGGCCTGCCGATGCGGCTGGTGGGCGATGCGCTGATGTCGGGCCTGTACCTCAACGAGCTCGTCGTGCGCCTGACAGCGCGCCACGATCCGCAGCCTGCCGTGTTCGACGCCTATGGCAGCACCTTGCGGCGGCTGGCTGATGGCGAGCCGGTAGGCTGGACCCTGCGGCGCTTCGAACGCGACCTGCTCGATGCTCTGGGGTATGCACTGGCGCTGGAATTTGAAGGCGATAGCGGTGAACCCCTGGTTTCCGGAGGCAGCTATCGCTACGAACCGGAACTGGGTGCGGTGCCTGCGCGCCCCAACGAACCGCACACCGTGCAGGGGCGTGACCTCCTGGACCTCGCCGCCGATCGCTGCCCGGATGCAGCGGGGCTCGCCGCGCTGCGCCGGCTGATGCGCCAGGTGATCACTTTCCACCTCGGAGGCGGCGAACTGCGGGCGTGGACGGTGTTGGGGCAGGGCGGCGTGCGCCGATGATTGGGGTAAGCTTCAGGCTTTCCGGCCCGTGATCTGTTCACCCATGCGCCTATCGTTCGTTGCCAGCAATACCCCCATCGCCCGCAAGGCCCGCGAAGCACTGGTAGAGCTCTACGGCGACGTTCCCCTGGCCGAGGCCGAGACCGTGGTGGCGTTGGGTGGCGATGGCTTCATGCTGCGCGCCCTGCACGACGCCCGCTCGCTGGGCGTGCCCGTTTACGGCATGAAACTGGGCAAAGTCGGTTTCCTGATGAATCGCCATGAGCTTCCCGACCTCGTCGAGCGCATCGAACGCGCGCACCCGGCGATCCTGCATCCGTTGGAAATGACCTGCACCTGCATCAACGGACAAGAGCACAAGGCATTGGCCTTCAACGAAGTGTCCTTGATCCGCCAGACCAACCAGGCAGCGCACCTGCAGGTTCGCATCGACGACCTGGTGAAGCTCGACGAGCTCGTCTGCGACGGCATATTGTTGTCCACGCCAGCCGGGTCCACTGCCTACAATTTCTCCGCGCACGGGCCGATCCTGCCGCTCGATGCCAACGTGCTGGCGCTCACGCCGATCAGCCCTTTCCGTCCGCGCCGCTGGCGAGGCGCCATCTTGCCGCATGCCTCTCGTGTCGGTTTCACCGTCAAAGACCCCAACAAACGGCCGGTCAGCGCCACCGCCGACTTCCATGAAGTGCGCGACGTACAAAGCGTTCAGATTCGCCAGTCGCGCAGGCACGGCGTGCGTTTGCTCTTCGATCCGGAACACAACCTGCAGCAGCGTATCCTCGACGAGCAGTTCGCGCTTTAGGAGCCATAGCCGTGTCCCAGCCGCCCGAAACCAACGCCCACGCGAGGGAAGCTGCCGGCGACAACCGCCTGGTGGTGGCCATTTCCTCGCGCGCGCTGTTCGACATGGGAAACAGCCACGAGCTCTTCGAACGCGAGGGGCTGGACGCTTACCGCCAGTTCCAGATCGAAAAGGAAGATGAACTGCTCGAACCTGGCGTGGCCTTTCCGCTGGTACAGAAGCTCCTGGGCCTGAACCGCCTGGCCGGCGACGTGCCGCCGGTGGAAGTGATCCTGCTGTCGCGCAATTCCGGCGACACGGGGCTGCGCATCTTCAACGCGATCCAGCACTACGGGCTGGAAATCAGCCGCGCGGCGTTCACCAGCGGTGCGCCCACTTCCGACTACATCGCGCCGTTCCGCGCCGATCTTTTCCTGTCGGCCAATCCCGAGGACGTCGGCCGCGCGTTGCGCGCGGGTGTTGCCGCCGCCACCATCCTGCCGTCCACTGCGCAGCCGCGTTCGAGCGAGCAATTGCGCATTGCCTTCGACGGCGATGCGGTGATCTTTGGCGACGAAGGTGAACGCGTGTCGCGAGAGGAGGGCATCGAAGCCTTCCACCGCAACGAAAGCGAGCGTTGGGCCGAACCCCTCTCTGGCGGCCCGTTCCGGGGGTTCCTTTCGGCCTTGCACCGGCTGCAGGCGGCCTTTCCGGCGGAGGATTCCCCCATCCGCACGGCGTTGGTCACCGCCCGCTCGGCGCCAGCGCACAAGCGCGTCATCCTTACCCTTCGCAGGTGGGGCGTGCGCATCGACGAGGCGCTGTTCCTGGGTGGACGCGACAAGGGGCCCTTCCTGGAAGCCTTCGGCGCTGACATCTTTTTCGATGATTCCCCGGCCAACGTGGAATCCGCGCGCCGCCACGTAGCCACCGGCCACGTGCCGCACGGTATCTCCAACCCCTAGTTTTTTGCACTGCAACAGGCCGATCACGGGCCCCCCGGTACAATGGCCGCTCCCCGCACGCTGCCGTACCCGGAGTACCCATGAGCACCCAGCCCAAGCATGTTCCCGCCAGTGACGCCCGCGGTGAACGCGCCCCGCTGCGTTTTGTCACCGCGGCGAGCCTGTTCGACGGCCACGACGCGGCGATCAACATCATGCGCCGCATCATCCAGGCGCAGGGCGCCGAGGTGATCCACCTGGGTCATAACCGTTCGGTGGAGGACGTCGTCCGTGCAGCCCTGCAGGAAGACGCCGACGCCATTGCGCTGTCGTCCTACCAGGGCGGCCACGTGGAGTACTTCAAGTACATGGTGGACATGTTGCGCGAACGTGGCGCGGCGCACATCCGCGTGTTCGGCGGTGGCGGTGGCACCATCACTCCTGAGGAAATCCGCGAGCTGCAAGCCTACGGCGTGGAGCGCATCTACCACCCGAACGACGGCATGAAGCTGGGCCTGGTGGAAATGATCGAGGACGTGGTCAAGCGCACCCGTGCCGCGGCCGATGAACGCGCCAACGCGGTGAAGGAACATCCCGCCGAAGCGAAGGTGAGTGACGAGATATCCATCGGCGCCACGCTGACGGCGATCGAAGAGGGCATGTACTCCGAAGGCGAGCTTGCGCGCCTGCGCAAGGAGTGGGAGCTGGCCGGTCGCAAGACCCCGGTACTGGGCCTTACCGGCACCGGTGGCGCGGGTAAATCAAGCGTGGTCGATGAGCTCCTGCTGCGCTTCCTGCACGCCTTCCCCCAGATGCGCATCGCGGTGCTGGCGGTGGACCCCACCCGCCGCCGCAGCGGTGGCGCCCTGCTGGGCGACCGCATCCGGATGAATTCCCTTCGTTCAGAACGCGTGTACATGCGTTCGATGGCCACGCGCCGCCAGCACGCGGCGGTGAACGAGATGCTCCACGATTGCATCAACTTCCTGAAGAGCCAGGCCTACGACCTGGTGATCGTGGAAACCGCCGGCATCGGCCAGAGCGATTCGGAAATCGTCGACCTGGTCGACTTCCCCGTGTATGTGATGACCAGCGAGTACGGCGCGGCCAGCCAGCTGGAGAAGATCGACATGATCGACTTCGCCGAGCTGATCGTGCTGAACAAGTTCGACAAGCGCGGCGCCGAAGACGCCCTGCGTGATGTGCGCAAGCAGTGGAAGCGCAACCGCAATGCCTTCGCCCTGGCCGATGCGGACGTCCCGGTGTATCCGTCCATTGCCAGCCAGTTCAACGATCCAGGCGTTACCTGGATGTTCTCGAACCTGTGCCGCCTGCTGCGAAACAAACTCAGCCTTCCCGCCGATCGCTGGACGCCCACGCTTGACACCACCCTAAAGGAACCGCGCGCCACCGTGCTGATCCCGGGCAATCGCGTGCGCTACCTGGCCGAGATCGCCGAGCAGGGGCGCGGCATCAATGGCTCGATCACCCGCGAGGCCGAGGCCGCCAGCAAGGCGCAGCATTACTTCGAATCGCTCAAGGACATCGGCGAAGAGGAACTCCCCCGCGCGCTGGATCTTTACGACCACGATGCGGTATCGCCCAAGGCTGCGGGTGTCGATCGCAGCATGCTTACCCTTCGCCAGCGCTACAACGAAGCGGTGCGCGAACTCTCGGCCGAGGCCGTGGGCTTGCTGCGCGAATGGCCGGCGCGGTACGCGTCGGTCACGGCGGAATTCAACGAATACCAGGTGCGCGAGAAAGTCATCCGCGTGGAGAACTACCGCACCTCGCTCAGCCACCAGAAGATTCCCAAGGTGTCGCCGCCGAAGTCGAAGGACTGGGGCGAACTGCTGTCGTTCCTGATGCGAGAGAACCTGCCCGGCGGCTATCCGTATACCGGCGGCGTGTTCCCGTATCGCCGTGCGGGCGAAGACCCCACCCGTATGTTCGCCGGCGAAGGCACGCCCGAGCGCACCAACCGCCGCTTCCATTATCTCTCGCTCGACGGCGGCGCGGCGCGTCTTTCCACGGCCTTCGACTCGGTCACCCTGTACGGTGAAGATCCCGCTCCGCGTCCGGACATCTACGGCAAGATCGGCAACTCCGGCGTGTCCATCGCCACGCTTGACGACATGAAGAAGCTGTATTCCGGCTTCGATCTGTCCGCGCCGACCACATCGGTATCCATGACCATCAACGGTCCGGCACCGATCATCCTTGCCATGTTCATGAACACGGCTATCGACCAGAACGTGGAGAAGTACCTTAACGAGGAACCTTCCCGTTGGGATGCGGCCAAGGAGCGTATCGCGCAGCTGTACCCGCAGGGCGGGCGTCCTGAATATTTCGGCGGGTTGCCCCAGGGCAACGATGGCCTCGGCCTGGGCCTGTTGGGTGTGTCGGGCCAGGAAGTGGTGGATGCCGAAAACTATGCGCGAATCAAGGCCTATACGCTGGCCACGGTACGCGGCACGGTGCAGGCGGACATCCTGAAGGAAGACCAGGCGCAGAACACCTGTATCTTCTCCACCGAGTTCGCCCTACGCATGATGGGCGACATCCAGCAGTACTTCGTCGATCACAAGGTGCGGAATTTCTATTCCGTATCGATCTCGGGCTATCACATCGCCGAAGCCGGGGCCAACCCGATCAGCCAGCTGGCCTTTACCCTGTCCAACGGCTTCACCATCGTCGAGTACTACCTCGCCCGTGGCATGAAGGTGGACGACTTCGCCGCCAACCTTTCGTTCTTCTTCTCCAACGGCATGGACCCGGAGTACACCGTGATCGGCCGCGTGGCACGGCGCATCTGGGCCCGCGCCATGCGCGAGCGCTACGGCGCCAGCGCGCGCAGCCAGATGCTGAAGTACCACATCCAGACCTCCGGCCGTTCGCTGCATGCGCAGGAGATCCAGTTCAATGACATCCGCACCACCCTGCAGGCGTTGTACGCGTTGTTCGACAATTGCAATTCGCTGCATACCAATGCCTACGACGAGGCCATCACCACGCCCACGGAAGAAAGCGTGCGCCGCGCCGTGGCGATCCAGCTGATCATCAACCGCGAGCTGGGCCTGAACTTCAATGAGAACCCGTGGCAGGGCAGTTATGTGGTCGATGCATTGACCGATCTGGTCGAAGAGGCCGTCTACAAGGAGTTCGAGGCCATCAGTGAGCGCGGTGGCGTGCTCGGCGCCATGGACACCATGTACCAGCGCGGCAAGATCCAGGAAGAGTCCATGTACTACGAGCAGAAGAAGCACGACGGTTCGCTGCCCCTGATCGGCGTCAACACCTTCCTGCCCAAGGACCACGGCGGCGAGATCGCCACCGAGATCGAGCTGATCCGTTCCACCGAGGGTGAGAAAGGCCAGCAGATCGATAATGTCCATCGCTATGGTAGTGCACGCAACGCGCTGGCCCCGGAAAGCCTGCGCACCCTGCAGGCCACGGCGCGTGACCGCCGCAACGTGTTCGAGCAGCTGATCGACGCGGTGAAATACAACTCACTCGGCCAGATCAGCCACGCGCTGTATGACGTGGGCGGGGAATATAGGAGAAATATGTAATAGGTTAAGATAGAGTTGTGACGAGAGCCTATCTCAAGGGGTGTGTAAATGGATGATGTAGAAGCGCTTTCAACCATTGTTGCGACTTTAAGGGCGCTCGACGACGAGTCGCAAAGGCGCGTTTTGGCTTCAGTTAGTGCCTTCTTAGGAATGCAACATCCAGGTCCTAACCATCCGCTTCAAAGAGTTGAATCGCCGATAATTGCGGTAGCTAATCCCGCCGGCGAATCTAGCTTTTCTACCGACAGGACGATGTCTGCAAAAGATTTTTTGCGGGAGAAGCAGCCGGTAACAGATGTCGAGCGTGTCGCCTGCCTGGCGTACTACCTCACCCATTACAAGGGCACACCTCATTTCAAGACTATAGACATCAGTTCGTTAAATGTTGACGCGGCGCAACCGAAATTTTCTAGCGCCTCAGTTGCGGTGGATAATGCACGCGCTCGCGGACTCTTGGTCCCTTCGACGAAGGGCAACAAGCAGTTGAGCGCGATTGGGGAGAAGTACGTCGAGTTGCTTCCAGATCGAGACGCTGCGAAAGAATCTCTTTCGAATTCCAAAAATAAGCGTCTAGCACGGAAGCCGCGCACGCGACGATCTGCGTAAACAAGGACGCGAACATGCCGCGAAAAACACCGATCTGTCTCGCTCTGTTCAATCACAAGGGGGGCGTAGGTAAAACAACACTTACCGTCAATTTGGCATTTTCGCTGATCGCGAGGAATAAAAAAGTTTTGCTGGTGGATTCTGATCCACAGTGCAACTTGACGTCCTACCTAATTGATCCTGATGTTGTCGATAACCTACTAGATCAATCGGAAACCTCGAAAGGACGCACCATTTGGTCTGCAATACGACCATTGCTAGAAACCGGAAAGCTTGCGGACATACCGCCCATCGAGCGATCTGAACGTCTCTATTTGCTGCCTGGAGACATTCGCCTTTCTGAGTTTGAGGTTTCATTGCAGCAATCTTGGCTTGATTGCTTGCAGCGGAAAGTCCGCGGATTTAACGAAACTTCCGCACTACATTCGCTCGCGCTAAAAGCCGCGGATAGAATTGATGCTGACTACATTCTTTTCGACGTAGGGCCTAACATTGGGCCACTGAATCGCGCAATTCTTCTTGGGTGCGATTACTTCATCGTCCCGGCTGCTTGCGATTTTTTTTCTACAAGGGCGCTTCGCACCTTGGGCCACACAATGGTCAATTGGCTCCGAGACTGGGATATCGTTTCGCGTCTTGCGCCGTCAAGCGTTCCATTGTTACCAGGACGGCCAAAATACCTCGGTTATGTGTTGCAGCGATTCCGAATGTATGGTGGTGAGTTAACCAAGAGCCACAAAGAATACGCTCGAGAATTAGAAAAAAGAAGCTACAGCGACATAGTGTCCGTGCTTCGTGATGCAGACCCATCTTTGGCGATGGGAGCGGTAACTAGCTTCAATCTGGGGCAGATCAAGGATTTCGCAACTCTGGCGATTACCGCCCAAAATCAAGGTCTCCCAATCTTTGCTGTTGATGGCGGGAATGGGGCGTTGATGAATGAAGCGAAGATAGCATTTGCGAAATTTGCAGAAAAAGTCGAGAGCCGAATTGCGGGGTGGGGACCATGAGCGGTCGGCCTATAGCTTTGAATAGGGCGGATCTAAAACTCATTGATTCACTCGTTAATCACTATGTTGAAAACAAGAACCTTGTCGAGGCAATGCTGGAGCAGTTTCGGGTGGCCATCCAAAATTCAGCTGAGCTTCTTGGGCTAGTTCACTCTGTGCGTTGGCGTGTGAAAGACCCGGACCATCTGCGCGACAAGTTGCGACGAAAGATGCTCGAAGCGAAAACTAAGAACAAGAGGTTTTTAATTACACAAGAAAATCTTTTTTCTAAGATTAATGACTTGGCTGGATTTCGGATATTGCATCTCCATCGTCAGCAGATTGTAGAGATAAACCAGCGATTAATTGATCTTTTTAGGGAATTCCGGTATGAGGTTGTCGAGATGCCGAAGGCTCGTACTTGGGATGATGAATATAGGGAGTATTACGAGAAAATAGGGATAAAGTCGATCAAGAGCCCAAAAATGTACACAAGCGTGCACTACGTAATCTCTCCAAATTTGGAGACAAAACTTACGTGCGAGATTCAAGTTCGGACACTGGCTGAGGAGCTTTGGGGCGAAGTGGATCATTCGATCAACTATCCGCATGAATCTCCTCACGAAGTATGTCGAGAGCAAATAAAAGTTTTGGCACGCGTCACTTCAAGTGCTAGTCGACTTGTTGATTCGATTTTCCTTTCTTCAGGAATTCCAGAAGGTGATGCGACGAAGATCTCTTCGCGTTCTAGTAGGAAAGCTAAATAACCGCTTGCAGCGACGCCGGTGCTAACTGCAGTCATCTCGCGCCGCGAGTGTGTTCAAGCAGCTAGTAAGGATTATGAAGTGGGTAGGGAACCTCCTACCTGTTTAAGGGGTCGAAGGGGGATAGTTCGGCAATAAAGGCAGCGTGATGGCACAACGCACCCCGGTGTTTTCCTGGATCCTGGCCGTCATCGCCCTGGTGGCGGTGGGTGCCGGTGGCTACTGGTTCTGGCGCAAGGCGATGGCGCCAGAGCCCACGCCGGTGGCAGCTCTGCCACCGCCCGCGCCAGCATCCTCCACGCCCTCGAGTCCTGTCATTCAACACCCGATCGGCGAGGCAGGCCCGGCGTCACCGTCCTCGGCCCCGCTTCCCCTCTTGAGCGACAGCGATACCCTCGCTGCTGAGGGCCTGTCCGATCTTGCCGGCATCGGCAACCTCGATGGCCTGCTCCTGCGCGAGCAGGTGATCGGCCGTATCGTTGCCACGGTGGATGCGCTGCCGCGCCATTCCCTGGCCACCCGGCTGCTGCCGGTGAAGACGGCCGGCGGGAAATTCCTGGTGTCCAGCGACGGCAACATCGATCCGAAGAACGAAGCCCGCTACGCGCGCTACATGGCCGTGGTCGAACACGTGAACCCTCGTGCGGCCGCGGCCTGGTACGTCCGCTTCTACCCGCTGTTCCAGCAGGCCTATAAGGAACTGGGCTATCCCGACGGTTACTTCAACGACCGCCTCGTATTCGCGATCGACGACATGCTCGCCGCACCGGAGCCGAAAGGACCGATAGCCGTGACGCAGGATCGTGGGCATTACGTCTTCGCCGACCCTCAGCTTCAATCCGCCTCCGTCGGCCAGAAGATCCTGATCCGGCAGGGGCCGGACGGGGAAGCGAAGGTCAAGGCAAAGCTCCGCGAGCTTCGCGACGCGATCACGGCCGCCCGGCCTCGTTGATCCGCAGCCATGGCGTTAGGCCGAAGTCGTCGGACTCTTCTGTAACGACTTCCGTTATATAACGCGATGCGTTATAGTCGGCACCATGATTCGCAGTTTTGCCGACAAGGAAGCGGCAAGCATTTGGGATGGCCGGGCGTCACGACGTCTTCCATCCGGGATCCAGGCGGTTGCCCGGCGAAAACTGCGAATGTTGCATAACGCGGCAAACCTTGACGATCTGCGCATTCCACCAGCCAACCGACTTGAACGCCTTGTCGGCGATCTGGCAGGGCTCTACAGCATACGTATCAACATCCAGTGGCGCATTTGTTTCCGTTGGAGTGATGGCGATGCGTACGACGTAGTCATCGTCGACTATCACTGAGGCTCGGATATGGCACGTCTTCCCAATGTTCATCCCGGCGAGGTTCTGTTCCATGAGTTCCTCGAACCCCTCGCGATCAGCCAGAACGCGCTGGCACGGGCGATGGACGTGCCACCGCGGCGAATCAATGAAATCGTTCTCGGCAAGCGCGGCATCACGGCCGACACGGCCGTTCGACTGGCGCGTGCCCTGGGGAACAGTGAGCAGTTCTGGATCGGCCTTCAGTCAGACTTCGACCTGGAGGAGGCCCACCGTTCGATTGGCAGGGCCATCCATCGCGTCGTATGCCTTACGCTCGGAAGCGGGCGTCACGCGCGGTCGATGCGCCCGGCGTAGCAACCCGGCCCCGCATAGTGGGCATGGATGTAGGCCACGCGGTCGTCGGCCAGCCATTCCTGCACGGTCGGTTCCATGGCGTCGCCCAGCATGACCTTGGCGTCGTGCAGCATGTCCTGCGTGGTGAAGGCACGGAGCGACATCATCCGCTTGCGGAACAGCAGGGGAATCTCGTCGTAGAACGTCGCCGCGGTGGTGGCGCCCTCCAGCACGAACACGGCATGGCGCGAACGGTAGGGCGTATCGGCCGGCTGGTGTTCGTAGTTCACCAGCAGCAATGACTCGCCGGGGCGCGCATCGCGCAGTTCAACGCGATCGGGGAAGCCGCCGGTGGTCCCGGCCACATAGCGAACGGCACGGTGCTCACGCAGGGCCTCGTCGGAAAGGTGGTAGAGGTGGAGGAATGGGGCGGGGTCAAGGCCGGATACGCGGTAGGACATGGAGGCGATGCCTGTGGGGTGGGTGTGCAAAGCATCTCGCCGTGCGGAGGCCCGGCCTATCGGCGGCTTGCGGTCGAATCCGCCGCATCGTGACTTCCGGCCGGTCGACGCGAGCAGCCTGGCGGCGCTAGGATCGCGGCGGAATGAACACTCAAAGGCCACGCATGCGTGATCGCACCCTCCGTGACACGGTGGCTTGCGTGCTCGCCCTGCTGGTGATCGTGGCGCCGTTGGTCCTCCCGCACCTGGACCCCTGGCAACAGGCCGGCACCGGCTGGCATCGCAAGGCGCCCAACGCCTTTACCCTCCGCCTGCTCGATTCAGGCCGGTACGTGGCACGGGGCGATTGCCCCACCTGCGAAGGCAATGCCTCGCAAGGGCAGTGGGAGCGCCATGGCGCCACCATCACCCTGCGCAACGATGCACCGCCACATGCCCATGCGGACTTCATGGAATTCGATTTCCGCGGTTGCCCGCTGCTGGTGGAAGAACGCTACGCCGTATCCGCCGACGACCAGCTGGTAGCCATGGCCTTCGCCCGCGACGACACCGCCTGCCACGGGCTGGGCTAGGCGCCCGGGCGGCTTCAACGGCGTTCCCATGCGGCCTGCGCTGGCCGCAGGTGGGCTAAAATGGCTACTTTGCCGTCAAAGCCAGCCGCCCAGCCATGACCTCGATCAAGCAGGAAGACCTCATCCAGAGCGTTGCCGACGCCCTGCAGTACATTTCCTATTACCACCCGGTGGATTACATCAAGAACCTCGCCGCCGCCTACGAGCGCGAGGAATCGCCGGCAGCCCGGGATGCCATCGCCCAGATCCTGATCAACTCGCGCATGTGCGCCGAAGGCCACCGGCCGATCTGCCAGGACACCGGCATCGTCACGGTGTTCCTGAAGATCGGCATGGACGTGCGCTGGGAAGACGCCACCATGGGCGTGGAAGACATGTGCAACGAGGGCGTGCGCCGCGCCTACAACGACCCGGACAACAAGCTGCGCGCCTCGGTGCTGGCCGATCCCGCCGGCAAGCGCAGCAATACCCGCGACAACACGCCGGCGGTGGTGAACGTGTCGGTGGTGCCAGGCAACAAGCTGGACGTGATCGTCGCCGCCAAGGGCGGTGGCTCGGAGGCGAAATCCAAGTTCGCGATGTTGAACCCGTCCGATTCGATCGTCGACTGGGTGATCAAGACGGTCCCCACCATGGGCGCCGGCTGGTGCCCGCCGGGCATGCTGGGCATCGGCATCGGCGGCACCGCCGAGAAGGCCATGCTGTTGGCCAAGGAAGCGCTGATGGAGCCGATCGACATCACCGACCTGATCGCCCGCGGTGCTTCCAACCGCGCCGAGGAATTGCGCCTGGAGCTCTACGAGAAGGTCAATGCGCTGGGCATCGGCGCCCAGGGCCTGGGTGGCCTCACCACCGTGCTCGACATCAAGGTCAAGGACTATCCTACCCACGCCGCGAACCTGCCTGTGGCGATGATCCCCAATTGCGCGGCGACCCGCCACGCGCATTTCGTACTGGACGGTTCCGGCCCCGTCGCGCTGGATCCGCCGTCGCTCGAAGACTGGCCCAAGCTCACCTACGACGCCTCCAAGGGGCGCCGGGTGAACCTTGACACCGTGACCCGCGAGGAAGTGGCCGCGTGGAAGCCGGGCGAAGTGCTGCTCCTCAACGGCAAGCTGCTTACCGGCCGTGACGCCGCGCACAAGCGCATGGTGGACATGCTCAACCGTGGCGAGACACTGCCGGTGGATTTCACCAATCGCTTCATCTACTACGTGGGACCGGTCGACCCCGTGCGTGATGAAGTGGTCGGCCCCGCTGGCCCCACCACCGCCACGCGCATGGACAAATTCACCCGCCAGATGCTGGAGGCCACGGGCCTGCTGGGGATGGTCGGCAAGGCCGAGCGCGGCCCCGCGGGCATCGAGGCCATCCGCGACAACAAGGCGGTGTACCTGATGGCCGTCGGCGGCGCCGCCTATCTGGTGTCCAAGGCGATCAAGGCCTCGCGTACGGTGGCCTTCGAGGACCTGGGCATGGAGGCGATCTACGAGTTCGACGTGGTCGACATGCCGGTGACGGTGGCCGTGGACAGCACGGGAAGCTCGGTGCACAAGACCGGCCCGCGCGAATGGCAATCGCGCATCGGCAAGATTCCCGTGGTCGTGGAATAAGCAGGCCATGGGTTGTATGATGGTCGTCATCCAAAATGGAGATGGCCGTCATGTCACTGGCTGATGAAATCGGGCCGGGCCTTACTGGCCTTGAACAATTGAAGGCCCTGATGGCGTCTGGCCAGCGGCCAGGCATCGCGATCTCGCTGGACTTCGACCTGGTCGAGGTGGACGAAGGCTTCGCGGTATTCGCCGGCATCCCCGGCGACCACGCCTACAACCCCATCGGCATGATCCACGGTGGCTATGCAGCCACCTTGCTTGATTCATCCTGCGGCTGCGCCGTGCACAGCAAGCTTGCCGCCGACCAGGCGTACACCACGCTGGAACTGAAGGTGGCCTACCACAAGGCCCTCACGCGCGACTCAGGCCGTGTCCGCGCCGAGGGCAGGGTGGTGACCATCGGGCGCCGCGCAGCCTTCGCCGAAGGGCGCCTGGTGGGCGACGACGGCAAGCTGTATGCCTCCGCTACCTCCACCCTGCTGGTGATCCAGCGCTAACCTTCGGTTAGACGTCCACGTTGAACTTCAATCCGAGCACGGTGGCGTTGTCGTTTAGCGACGAGCCGCCGGGATGCTTGATGTACTGCACGTTGGGGCGAAGCATTAGCCAGCCGGTAGGGCGGTAGGTGTAGTAGAGCTCCGCCACGCCTTCGTAGCCGCCCACCGGCGCATGCACGGGCAACAAGCCGTTGAGCTGGCGCTGGCGGCGGATCACGCGGCCGTTCACGTGTGTCGTGCCCACCGCAAAGCCGATGTCGTCCAGCGGCCGGGAGGCGAACGGTGCGCCCCAGCTGCTGCCGATGGAGAGTTGGCGATCGGTCGTGCTGGTACGGCGGTCGGCCTGCGTGGCGTTGAGGAACAACCGCACGTTGGTCGACACCTGCTGTTCGAAGTTCACGTAGGCGCCGTGCGCGCCACGGCGCCGATCAAAGGGCAGGCCGCTCAGCGCCTGCGATTCACCATTGATGTCGGCGTAAACATCATTGTGACGTGACGTGTCATACCAGACGCCGAACTTGTAGCTGCCATCGCGTTCTTCATCGAAGACGGGCTTGATGCCGAATTCCAACGGGATCAGTGCGCCGGTGGTGCCGGCGGGATTGTTTATTTTCAGCGCGTTGCGGTTCTGCAGGTACGCCGGGTTCACCTGGTAAGCACCAACCCTCACATAGGTGCTTGCACCCGCTTTCGCCGTGAGCACCAGTCCCCACTGGCTGACCGGCCAGTTGTACCAGTAGTTGCCTACCAGGTTGCCCGGTTGCGAACCGCAGAAGGTGAGGTTCTGGAATGCACAGTCGAAGGCGGCGAAGTCCTCGCCAACAGTAACCCGACCGAACTTCACCGACAGTGCCTGATCGAAATAAGCCTGGCGGAACCACAGCTGCGTAAGCCGCCAGGTCTGGCCGCGTCCATACACTTCCTGCACCTGCTGCAACACGCCCAGCTGGGTATCGTCGCTCAGGTTACGGCCGGCGCGGTGGGTGATGGCCAGACGGACCTCCGCATCGTGCAGGCCGTAAAGCTTGTTGAGGTCGACATCGGCAAGCAGGCCGAGCTGGCCGCTGATGCGGTTGCGCAGGCGGTCGCCGCCGCTGTAGTTGCGCGCCGCTTCCGCGGTGTAGTTGAACGAGAACGCCACGCCGCGATCGGCCAGGCGCGTGCGCGTGCCGTTCCAGTCACCGGTAAGGGTTTCATCGGCAACGTCGGCCAGGGCCGCGGCGGGGGCGAGCATGGACGCCATGGCCAGGCGGCCGGCGAGCGGAATCAAACGCATGGGTGCTCCTTGCACATGCTGGCGCGCATCCGTTGCGCGTCGAGGGCGGTGTCGCCCGGACAATGAACCGTCGTCCAGAAAGCGCGCCTTGTCCAGCCTGCAAATAGCTGAAAGGAGACTTTTACGACAAATTCGATACGGACCGGATCAAGCGATCCCAAGGACTGCATGGAGCCGGCGGATCACCTCCGTCTGGGGAGGGTGATCCGCCGCTTGCAAAAAGTGCTTTAGCCCTGGTCGCTCGACGACTTCTTGTCCTGCCACTTCTGGCGCATCTTTTCCCGCATGGCCTGCCACTGCTGGCGCTGCGCATCGGTGAGCACGGCATCGATCTGCGACTGCGACGACTTCATCAGGTCGCGCGTCTTCTGGCGCTGGGCCATCGGGTCGGCGCTGCTGTCGGACTTCAGCGCGGCGAACTGCTGTTGCCGCTGCTGCAGGATTGCGGCGATCTTGTTCGACTGATCCGGTGTCAGGTTCAGCATCTTTGTCAGGCGCTGGGCCTGGTGCTCGGGATCAGGCTGGCGGTGGCCCTGCATGGCGCCGGCAGGCTGCGCAGCATCCGGCGTGTCCTGGGCGATGGCGGCGCCCGACACGCCGAAGGCGATCAGCAGGCTGGCGACGAGGGGGAGGGTCTTGGACATGGTTTGCTCTCCGGTAGTGGTGGGAGATCAAACGCGTGCACGCCGGGCGCGTTGACACGGCCCATGCATGCATCATGCTTTTGCGAAAACGTATTTATTCGCCGGTCGGCTTACCCGGGGCGGTTTTTCGCGCCGCGAGGATGTGGCGCACATAGCCGGACCAGACGACGAACACCACGCCGCACACGACCGCGACGGCGGCAATGATGTTGAAGCTGTCGGCGCTGCCGAGCGACGCCTGCTGCACGCGCAGGAGCCAGTCGAGCGAGAACCCCATCCGCCGTGCGGTATCCACCACCGGCGACAACCAGGCCATCCAAGCCAAGGCCGTCACGGCGAAGAAAAGGATGCCGCCAAGCGTCACTTTTCGTGCAATTGCGTCCGTGCCGTGCAGGCGTCGCGCGACGATTTCCCGGCAGGCGTGCGGGCGCGCCGCATGGATGGGGAGTTCGGTGCCTTGGCGGTGTTGATGGGATCGATGCATGCCGCCGGTGATGCAACGAACGGGCCAGCGTGACCGCTGGCCCGTTTCCCATTAATTACTGGTTACGGGAAGGTCCACATGGCTGTCGCCGAAGATGCGCTGAGTGGCCTTTTTGTAGTCGCCGGGCTTGGCGAAGAAGATGTTGTCCACGTAGGTCTGCGGGTTGCGGTCGTACAGCGGGAACCAGCTGGACTGCACCTGCACCATCAGGCGGTGGCCTGGCAGGAACACGTGGTCGGTGGTGGGCAGCTCGAAGCTGTAATCCAGCGGCGCGCCGGCCTTGATGGGCTTGGCCACGGTGAACCCCTCGCGGTAGCGGCCGCGCAGGATGTCACCGGCGATCATCAACTGGTAGCCGCCCATCGCCGCGTCCATCGGTTCCATGTCCGGATAGACGTCGATCAGCTTGACCACCCAGTCGCTGTCCGTGCCGGTGGTGCTGGCGCGCAGGTGTACCACGGGCTGGCCACGGATCACCAGCGGCTGGGTGAGTACGTCGGATGTCCAGGAAACCACGTCAGGGCGGCCTGAGGCCTCGCGCTGGTCATCCACCAGCCATTCGGACCAGGTTTGCCCCGGGTCGTAACCCACCGGCTGGATCGGCCGGGCGCGGAAGGGCACGGGCTTGGCTGGATCGGAAACGTATTCCTGGTAGGCCTCGCCCGAGGGCCTGGCGAAGCCGAGCTTGCCGTCGCCACCTAAGTAAAGCGCCCGAGCCTGCGTTGCCACCGGCCACTGGCGGAAAGTGCGCCACACGTTGCTGCCGGTTTCATAGGCTGTGACCGGTGCCACCGGGTTGGCCGGCGCGTCATCCTTCAGGTAATGCGCCAGGAACGGACGCAGGATCTTCTGGCGGAAGTACAGGCCCGTGTCCGAACCGAACTGCACCGCGCCAAGCGAACTGGCGTTCTCGATCTCCTGGCCGTGGTGCCAGGGACCCATCACCAGGAACACCTTGTCGTTGCCGGTGTCCTTGGGCTTGATCGCCTTGTACACGGCGATCGCGCCATAGATGTCTTCCTGGTCCCATAGCGAGTGCACCAGCATGGTGGGCACCTTCAGCGGCTGGCCCGCCAGCACCTTGTCCACCGCCTGGTCGCTCCAGAAGCTGTCGTAGGCGGGATGGGCAACGAGCTTTTGCCAGAAGCCGACCTGCTCCAGGCCATAGCGGCGCGCCATCTCGCCGGTGGCACCGGCACGCAGGTACAGGTCGTACTCGTCGTGCACGGAGGAACTGAACTTGATCTCGTTCTTGCGGCTGGCCGTCTGTTCAAGGATGTACGGCAGGTTCTGCGCGCGGAAGGCGCCGTTGTGGAACCAGTCGTCACCCATCCAGCCATCGACCATCGGGTTCATCGGCACGGCAACCTTCAGCGCCGGATGCGGATTCACCAGCGACATCAGCGGCTCGAAGCCATCGTAGGAAATACCGATGGTGCCCACGCGTCCATTGGACTCGGGGATGTTCTTCACCAGATAGTCGATGGTGTCGTAGGTGTCGGTTGATTCATCGATCGGCGTGGGGTTCTGCGGGCCGTGCAGCGGCCGGTTCATCACGTAGTCGCCTTCCGAACCGTACTTGCCGCGGATGTCCTGGACCACGCGGATGTAGCCGTCCTGGACGATCACATCGGGCGCATTGTCGTAGCCGTTCAAGGTGGCGCCGAGGTTGCCGGTATGGCCATGGGTGGTCAGTTCATCGGCGTCGTAGGGCGTGCGGGTAAGCAGGATGCCGGCGTGGTGGGCGCCCTTGGGCACCAGGATCACCGTATGCAGCTTGACTCCATCGCGCATGGGGATCATCACCTCGCGCCGTTCGTAGTCGAAGCCCTCGCTGCTCTGCTTGAACGTGGCGGGGGTTTCCGAAGGGTAGTTCGGGTATTGCGGCGCGGTGGCCTCCTGGGCCACGGCGGCACTGGACAGGGCAAGGGCGATGAGCGCGGCAAGGCGCCACGAAAAACGCGAGGTGCGAAGCATGTGATGGAACCCCTATCGACGGTTTGACCCACTCTAGCGACGCCCCGGCGGGCTGCCTAGGGGTAAAATCCTGCGTTTGCATATCCCATGGGCCGTAGCATGCTGACCTTGGATTTCCTCCCCGCCGCCGTGGTCTTCGACATGGACGGCCTGATCTTCGACACCGAAACGCTTTACCGCGACGCCATGATGGCCGCCTCCAGCGAGCGCGGCGTGGCCATGCCGATGGATCTGTACCTGCGCCTGATCGGCCTGCACGGCCCGCGGGCCCGCGAGCTGGTGCTTGAGGAACTGGGGCCGGGCACCGACGTCGACGGCTTGTGGGACGCCGCGAACAACCGGTTCGCTGCGATGCTCGACACGCAGCTGGCGGTGAAGGCCGGCGTCCTGGAATTGCTCGACACGCTCGATCGCCTCGGACTGCCTCGGGCCATTGCAACTTCCTCCTCGCATGCTGCGGCCGAGCATCACCTGGCGGCGCATGGGCTCACCGACCGCTTCGACGCCATCGTCGCCGCGGGCGACTACGAGCACGGCAAGCCCGCACCCGATCCCTACCTGCTGGCCGCCAAACGTCTTGGCGTGCCGCCCGATCGCTGCCTGGCGCTGGAGGACTCACACAACGGCGTACGCGCGGCGCTGGCTGCAGGAATGATCACGGTGATGGTGCCGGACCTGCTCGAGCCGGACCTTGATGTGCTCGCCGGCAGCGCGCGCGTGGTTGAAACCCTGCACGATGTGGAGCGCGCGCTCGCCTTGCATGGACACTGACTTGCCGTCCGGTTCACGTGCCGGCGCGGAGCATGGCGGCCACTGCCAGCCACGGAGCATCCGCCATGCCCGAGAAGAAGACCACAGACCGCGCCCGTGCCGACAAGCGCGCTGGGAAGTCCGCCAGTACCCAGGCCGGTGAATACGTCCACGAGGAAATCGAACACATCCGCGAAGGCAAGCATGGTGCCAGTTCGGCCAAGCAGGCCATCGCCATCGGCTTGTCCAAGGCGCGACGCGCCGGCGTCAAGGCGCCGGTGAAGAAAACCGCGAGCAAGGCGACGAAGAAGAAAGCCGTGCAGGACACCGCCGCTTCCCATCGCAAGGGCGCGGCGAAGAAGACTTCGGCCAAGCGGTCGACGGCAACGAAGAAAGCGCTCAAGCGCGAAGGCAGCGCCGCGGCCAGCAAGACGGCGTTGTCGCGCCAGGGCAAGGCCGCTGCGCGCAAGCGACCCGCATCGGCACGGAGCGCCGCTGCGAAGAAGGCTGCGCGTACCAAGGGCCCGGCCGTGCGAAAGGCCGCTGCCAAGAAGGCGGCACGCAAGCGCGCCGCCCGCTAAGCGGTCGTCAACTGGGCTGTGCTGGAGCGGCTGAGAGCTTCTCCAGCAGCTGCATCTGCACATCGCGGGGCGGCTGGGATGCGGTGGCGTGTACATAGGAACCGTCAGCCTGCAGGATCCAGGCGTTGGCGTTGTCGGCCATGTACATGTCCAGTTCCTTCTTCACCCGCTGCTGCAGCTTTTTCCCCTCGATGGGAAAACCGGTTTCCACGCGCCGGTCGAGGTTGCGCTCCATCAGGTCGGCGCTGGCCAGGTACAGCAGGGGTTCTCCGGCGTTGTGGAACCAGTAGGCCCGGCTGTGCTCCAGGAAGCGGCCGACGATGCTGCGTACGCGGATGTTCTGCGAGATGCCGGGCACGCCGGGGCGCAGGCAGCACATGCCGCGCACGATGAGGTCGACCTTCACGCCCGCGATCGAGGCCCGGTAGAGTGCGCGGATGACCTTCGGGTCGGTGATGGCATTGACCTTGATGACGATCTGCGCCGGTGCGCCTGCCGCCGCGCGGCCGGTCTCGGCGGAAATCAGGTCCAGTAGGGTCTTTTTCAGGGTAAACGGCGCGCGCAGCAGGCGCTTCATGCGCAGCACCTTGCCCATGCCGGTGAGTTCGCTGAAGAGCCGGTGGACGTCCTCGCAAAGGGCTTCGTCGGAGGTGAGCAGGCTGTAGTCGGTGTACAGGCGTGCATTGCCGGTGTGGTAATTGCCGGTACCCAGGTGGGCGTAGCGCACCAGCTGGCCGTTCTCGCGGCGCTGCACCAGCATCATCTTGGCGTGGGTCTTCACCCCCACCACGCCATAGATCACGATGGCGCCGGCCGTCTGCAGGCGCGACGCCAGCGACAGGTTCGATTCCTCGTCGAAGCGCGCACGCAGTTCCACCACCGCGGTCACTTCCTTGCCGGCACGTGCCGCTTCCACCAGGGCATCGACGATTTCCGACGTGGCGCCACTGCGGTACAGCGTCTGCTTGATGGTCAGCACCAGCGGATCCTTCGCCGCCTGGCGCAGCAGGTCCACCACGGGGGTGAACGACTCGTAGGGATGCAGCAGCAGGATGTCGTGGGCGGCGATCGCCTGGAAGATGTCCGCGCCGGCGCGCAGCACCTTCGGCAACGAGGGCACGAAGGTCGGGTACTGCAGGCGAGCGAACTCAGGCAGCGCTGCGATGGAGAACAAGCGCGCCAGGTTCACCGGGCCGTTCACCTCGTAAAGTTCATCCGGGCCCAGCGCGAACTGCTTGAGCAGGTAGTCGGTCAGCGGCCGCGGGCAATTGTCGGCCACTTCCAAGCGCACCGCGTCGCCGAAACGGCGCGATGAAAGCTCGCCGCGCAGCGCGCGGGCGAGGTCGTCCACTTCGTCGGCGTCGATGGAGAGGTCGGCATTGCGGGTAAGGCGGAACTGGTAGCAGCCGAGCACCTTCATGCCCGGGAAGAGTTCCTCGGCATGGGCGTGGATGATCGAGGAGAGCAGGATGAAGTTGTCGCCGTCGACGTTGACCTCATCGGGCAACTTGATGATACGCGGCAGGATGCGCGGCGCCGGGACAATGGCCAGGCCCGAATCACGGCCGAAGGCGTCCACGCCTTCCAGCTCGACGATGAAGTTAAGGCTCTTGTTGACCAGGCGTGGGAAGGGGTGGGTGGGATCCAGTCCGATCGGCGTCACCAACGGCGCCACTTCCTGGCGGAAGAAACGGCGCACCCAAAGCTTCTGCTTGTTGGTCCAACTCGCACGGCGGACGATGCGGATCTTGCGCTCAGCCAGGGCCGGCATGATCTGCTCGGTCAAGATGCGGTATTGGCGCTCGATCACCTTGTGCGCCAGTTCGGAAATCTCCGCCAGCGCCCGCTTGGGACTGATGCCGTCGGCGCCGATCAATTCGTGGTCGAAGGCGATCTGCTGCTTCAGGCCCGCCACGCGGATCTCGAAGAACTCGTCCATGTTGCTGGAGAAGATCAGCAGGAACTTCAGCCGTTCGAGCAGCGGCTTGGATTCATCCACAGCCTGTTCGAGCACGCGGATGTTGAACTGCAGTTGCGACAGTTCGCGATGGATGTAGAGCTCGGGAAGGGACAGGTCCACCGGCGCCGCGGGCGCGGGAGCCGCTTCAAGCCCTGACGTGGCTGCCGGTTTTCCCGCCTGTGATGCGGGGGCCTCGTCCGTGTCGGGCGTGGTCTGGGTAGCTGGATTCAAGCGACGCTCCGATCCTTTGGTCACTGATCACCTTAAGGCATGCTGGCTGACGGATTTGTGACACGGCGGGCTGGCTTTCTAGACTAGACCTCTCAGGGCTTTCTTGCCTCTCTCGAATCAAGCCTGGCCTGCCGCCAGTTCAGCAGCGGCGTCACCGTTACCCCGTGCAGCACGATGCTGGCCACCACCACGGTAACGGTCAGGTCCGCGATCCGCCCCGCGGCCGGCTCCTGCAAGCCATGGGTGAGGGCGTAGGCAAGGTAGTTGACGCTACCGATGCCGCGTATCCCCAGCCAGCCGAACAGCAGGCGCCGTGGTCTGGGCGCGCCCGAGCCCATCGTGGCGATCCACACCGCTGCCGGACGGATGACCACGAATAAAGCCAGGGCCAGGCCTAGGCCGACCAGGTCGATCCGCGGCGCCAGCGCTGCGCCGAGAAGGAATACCAGGCCGGCGGCGATCAACCTCTCCACCGTGTCGCCGAAACTGAGCGCGTCGCTTACCACCCACCCCACCGATTCGGCCGGATCGCCTGCGTCCTGGACGTGCCGGCGGTTGGGGTTGACCAACACCTCGGCCGGAGGGTGTTCGTCATCGTCATTTTGCGTGGAGGAGTGGGGGTGGCGTTCCACCACGTACAACTCCGCACGCCGCAAACCCACGCCCGCGGCGAAGGCTGCCAGGAACCCCGACGCCGAGACGGACTGGGCCGCGGCGTAGGAAAGCGCCATCAGGGCGAGAGCGAGGAAATCGCTGGGGGCAATGTCCTTCTGCAAGCTCTTCAGCCGTGCGCCGATGAGACCCACGCACCAGCCGATGGCAAACCCGATGGCGACGCCGGCGAATAGCCCCCACAGCACATCCACCGCAAACCAGCGCGCCCAGGGACTGGCCGAGTTCGGGGCAAGCAGGGCCATGGCCAACAGCAGCACGGGCATGGCGGAACCGTCGTTCAGGCCCGCCTCGCCCGATAGCGACACCCGGAGGTTGTCGTCGTCGCTGGCGTCGTCCACCGAAATCAGGCTGGCCAGAACCGGATCGGTGGGCGCCAGGATGGCGGCCAATGCCAGTGCCAGCGGCCAGGGAAATCCAAGCCAGGCATGGACCAGCCATGCCAGCCCCGCCACCGTCAGCACCATGGCCGGGAAGGCCAGGCGCCAGGCCAGGCGCCAGCCGATATCGCTAAAGGGCAGGCGCAGCTTCAGGCCGGTGATGAACAGCGACGCTACCAGCGCCATCTCGGTGACATGGCCAAGCCAAGTCACATGGCCGGAGATATCGACGCGAACGATGTCCAGCCCCCAGGGTCCGGCGATGATGCCAGCCGCCAGGAACAGCCCGAACGAGGTGATCGGGCCGCGCTGGATCAAGCCCGAGGCAAGCGACATGGCCAGGAGCAGGACGCCAACGGCAGCGGTCCAGCCGAGGAAGTCCATGATGTGGCCCTAATGCAGGATGGTTGGACCGATCTTTCACGTCCGGGGATGAAGCCTAGGCATACGTTCGAAGCTACGCGAGGACCAGCCCATGACACCCCTGGACAAACCACTCAAGCGCGAACTCGCCGTCGGCGACGTCGTCTACACGCTCACCATCGACCCCGGCGGGCTGAAACTCACCGAGAAGGGGCGTCGCAAGGGGGTGGAGCTGGCCTGGAAGGATATCGTCAGCGGCGATGCCGGCCTTGCCGCGGCATTGCAGGCATCCGTGGGCGGGCAGTAAGCCTTTAGCCCGCGAAAACCGGCTCCGGCTCCAGCTGGACGCCGAACCGTGTCGCCACGGCCGCCTGCACCTTTCGCGCAAAGGCCAGCAACTGCGGCCCCGATGCCTTGCCATGGTTCACCAGCACGAGCGCGTGCCGTCCGGAAATGCCCGCGTCACCGTCGCGATGGCCTTTCAGGCCCGCCGCCTCGATCAGCCACGCGGCGGAGAGCTTGGCCGTACCACCGGCATGCGGCCACGCCGGCAGGCCCGGGTGGGCCAGCTGCAACGCCTGTGCCTGTGCGGCACTGACGATCGGATTCTTGAAGAAGCTGCCGGCATTGCCGATGACAGCCGGGTCCGGCAGCTTGCGTGAGCGAAGCCGCACAACGGCCTCGGCAATATGGAAAGGTGCGGGTTTTTCCACGCCCATGGCGGTGAGTTCCTCGCCGATCCCGGCGTAGTCCAGCCGCAGCCGCGGCGTGCGGGGCAGGGCAAAGGTCACCGCGACGATGATCCAGCGATCAGGCTGGTGCTTCATGGTGGAATTGCGATACGAGAACGCACAGGCATGGCGGTCAAGTGTCACGAATGCCTGGGCCTGCCTGTCATAGGCTTCGATGCTGTCGATGAATTCGCCCACTTCCACGCCATAGGCGCCGATATTCTGGATCGGCGCGGCGCCCACGGTGCCCGGGATCATGATCAGGTTTTCGAGCCCCGCATAACCCTTGCCCAGCGACCAGCGTACGAAGTCGTCCCAGCGTTCGCCAGCCGCTACCCGCAACAACACGTGGTCGTCCCGGTCGAACACTTCCACGCCCTGCGTGGCCATCACCAGCACCGTGCCGCGGTAGTCGCCGGTGAACAACACATTGCTGCCTTCGCCCAAGACGAACACCGGTCCTTGCGCGACGGCGGGATAGGCCAGCACCTCCGGGAGCTTCGTCGGATCGCGCACTTCCACCAGCAGGTTGGCGCGGGCATCCACGCGAAGCGTGTTGCGGCCAGCCAGGGTGGCGTTGCTGGCCAGGGCGAATCCGCCAAGGTCGGTCAGCGGCTCGATCATGCCGGGTTCCCCTGGCGGCGGATTTCCTCGACGCATTCGCCGATGAGCGAAGGGCCGCGGTAGACCATCCCAGAATACAACTGGACGAGGCTGGCACCGGCGGCGATCTTCTCCGCCGCCTGGGCGCCTTCGGTGATGCCGCCGACGCCGACGATGGCGATGCGTCCACCCAGGCGCTCATGCATGCCACGAAGGACGGTGGTGGAACTGGTGAAGAGCGGTGCGCCGGAAAGGCCGCCCGCTTCCTGGGCATGCTCGCCATCGATGCCTTCGCGCGATACCGTGGTGTTGGTGCAGATCACGCCGTCGATGCCGCTGGCCAGCAGTACCTCGGCCATGCCGTCGAGTTCGGCGTCGGCAAGGTCCGGAGCGATCTTCAGCAGCATCGGTTTGCGCTTGCCGGTGGAAGCCAGGCGTTCTTGCGTTTCGCGCAGCTCGCCAATGAAACGGCGCAGCGTTTCTTCGTCCTGCAGGTCGCGCAGGCCGCGGGTATTGGGCGAGGAGATATTTACCGTGATGTACGACGCCAGTGGCCATGCCCGCTCGAGGCACAGCCGGTAGTCGTCCACCGCGCGCTCGTTGGGCGTGTCCTTGTTCTTGCCGATATTGATGCCCAGCACGCCGCGGTAAGTGGACTTGCCGACGTTGCGCACCAGCGCATCGATGCCGTCGTTGTTGAAGCCCATGCGGTTGATCACCGCCTCATGCGCGGGCAGGCGGAACATGCGTGGCCGGGGATTGCCTTCCTGGGGGCGCGGCGTGACGGTGCCGATCTCGATGAAGCCGAAGCCCAGCGCACCCAGCGCGTCGATGTGATCGCCGTTCTTGTCCAGGCCCGCGGCCAGGCCCACCGGGTTCGGGAAGTCGATGCCGAAGGCATGCACCGGCAACGGGGCCGGCGGTTGCGCGACGTACTTCATCAGGTTGCTGCGTTCGGCCACGCCCAGCGCATACAAGGTGGCGCGATGCGCGGTTTCAGCGTCCAGGGCGAACAACAGGGGGCGGGCGAAGGAATACATCAGTTCAGGCGATCCGTCCGGCGTAGACGCGGGTGTCGTAGTCGAAATCCACACGGCCATCGGTGGACGTCGTGTCGAAGAGCTTGCGCAATGCCTGGAGCATCGGCGCGTGGGTCGGGGTCCCGGCCTGGGGCACGTAGGAGGACGATAGCAGCCGTCCTTCCAGTGCGCTGTAGTCCAGGCGTTGGCCGTGGGGGAAGCTGGCCTTACCGATCATGCTGTCGCCGAAGTAATCCTGCATGGCATCGTCGTCGGCATAGCGCTCAGCGACGCTGGCGTAGTCCACGCCGTAGTCATGGAGAAGTTTTTCGTAGCCTTCCAGGAACGGCGTACCGGTAAGCCGGCGACTGTTCCAGAACAAGGCGACGAACCCGCCCGGACGCACGATGCGGGCGAACTCCGCTCGCGTGGCATCCGGGTTGAACCAGTGAAAGGCCTGGCCGGCGATCACGCCGTCGACGCTGCGATCGGCGAGCGTGGTTGCTTCGGCACGGCCATCGACGGCCTGGAAGCCCGGCTCATCCCCAAGCCAGGCGACGGCGGCCTCGCGCATCGGCGCGTTCGGTTCCACCGCCACCACGCGGCGGCCGGCGTCGAGCAGCATCTTCGAGGTGATGCCGGTGCCCGCGCCGACGTCGGCGATCAAGGCATCGGGCGCCATGCCGGCGTGTTCGGCAAGCCATTGCGGCAAGGCCGTCGGATAGTCAGGACGAAAGCGAACGTAGTTGGCGACGCGGTCGGAGAAGCGTTCGGTAACGTCGGTCATGATCAGGTTCCTTCAGCCGGTAAGAATCTGGCCGCCATCGACGACGAGGGTCTGTCCGGTGATCCAGCCGGCCAGCGGCGAGGCCAGGAACAGCGCCACGTTGGCGATCTCTTCGGGCTTGCCGAAACGACCGAAGGGGATCTTGGCCAGGGTGCGTGCGTAAAGTTCGGGAGCTTCGCGCTCACGCCGTTCCCAGATGCCATCGGCAAAGGCGATGGAGCCGGGCGCGATAGCGTTGACACGGATTCCGTCGACGGCAAGCGACAGCGCCTGGGAGGTGGTGTACTGCATCACCGCTGCCTTGGCCGCGGCGTACGGCGCACTGTGCGGGCTGGCGTGCAGGGCGGCGATCGACGCGGTGGTGATGATGCACGCTGACGATGCCTTGCGCAGCCAGGGCAGGGCATGGCGGCTGGCGCGTACGGCTGCCATCACATCCACGCCGATGCTTTGCGCCCAGCCGTCTTCGTCATCCGCCATGCCGTACCCGGTGGCGTTGTTGACCAGGATGTCGATGCCACCCATCGCGTGGCCGGCATCGTCGATCCATGCCTTGATCGAGGTATCGCTGGCGAGGTCGGCGGCGTGGGCGTGGATCTTGCCGGGTACTTCCGCCGCCAGTTCGTCCAGTGCGGGCCTGCCGCGGGCACAGACGGAAACCTGCGCGCCCGCGTGGGCAAATGCCAGCACCATGGCCCGGCCGATGCCGCGACTGCCACCGGCCACCGCCACGCGGCGGCCGGTGAAGTCGAGAGCTTCGAACACGGGCGATGTCATCAGAACTCGAACTTGATGCCCTGGGCCAGCGGCAGTGCGTCGGAGTAGTTGATGGTGTTGGTCTGGCGGCGCATGTACACCTTCCAGGCATCGGAACCGGATTCGCGACCGCCGCCGGTTTCCTTCTCGCCACCGAAGGCGCCGCCGATCTCGGCGCCGGAGGTGCCGATGTTGACGTTGGCGATGCCGCAATCGGAACCGCCAGCGGAGAGATACTTCTCGGCGGCTTTGAGATCGCGGGTGAAGATGGCGGACGAAAGCCCCTGGGGCACGGCGTTCTGCAGCGCGACGGCGTCGTCGAGATCCTTGAACGGCATCACGTACAGGATCGGCGCGAAGGTTTCCGCCTGCACGATGTCATCGCTGTTGGAGAGGCCCGTGATGATCGTCGGCAACACGAAGTTACCCTTGCGGTCGGTCAATGCCTTGCCGCCCGTCACCACCTTGCCACCGGCCGCCTTGGCCTTCTCGATGGCGTCCAGATAGGCCTTCACGCCCTCGGGGCTGTTGAGCGGACCCATCAGCGTGGTGGAGAGGGTGGGGTCGCCGATCTTCGATTCGAGCTGGCCGTAGGCGCGGGTCAGCGAAGCGAGCACATCGTCGTGGATCGATTGGTGCACGAACACGCGACGCGTGGAGGTGCAGCGCTGGCCGGCGGTGCCCACGGCGCCGAAAACGATGGCCGGGATCGCAAGCTTAAGGTCCGCGCTTTCGTCCACGATGATGGCGTTGTTGCCGCCCAGTTCCAGCAGGCTGCGGCCCATGCGCTTGGCCACGCGCTCGCCGACCATGCGGCCGACCTTGGTGGAACCGGTAAAGCTCACCAACGGGATGCGGCGGTCGTCGACGAAGGTCTGGGCAAGCTCGGTACCGGCATCGTTGAACAGGAAGAAGATGTCGGGGAAGCCTGCATCGCGCAGGGCTTCGTTGACGATCTTCATCGTGGCGATGGCCGACAGCGGCGTGCGCGGCGACGGCTTCCAGATGGTGATATCACCGCAGATGGCGGCGAGGAACGCATTCCACGCCCACACGGCGACAGGGAAGTTGAAGGCGCTGACCACGCCGACCAGGCCGATCGGGTGCCACTGTTCGTACATGCGGTGGCCCGGGCGCTCCGAATGCATGGTGTAGCCGTAGAGCATGCGGCTCTGGCCCACGGCGAAGTCGGCGATGTCGATCATCTCCTGCACTTCACCGTCGCCTTCGGGCTTGATCTTGCCCATCTCAAGCGCCACCAGCGAGCCTAAGGCGTCCTTGTGCTTGCGCAGGGCTTCGCCACAGATGCGCACCGCTTCGCCGCGACGCGGCGCGGGCGTGGTGCGCCAGATGGCGTAGGCGGCCTGCGCGCGCTCGATGATGGTTTCGTAATCGGCCTTGCCAGTGGCGTGGACGGCAGCGATGACCTCACCGGTGGCAGGGTTCACCGGTTCCAGCTTGCCGGCGTCGGTGGTCTTGGACCATTCGCCCTGGCCCAGGTACGAACCCGATTCCACGGCAGAAAGGGAAAGGGCCTTGAGGATTGCAGCGGACATGACAACTCCTGCGGTTACTTGGGGCAACCCGCATGCAGGCCGCCAAAACCGCGATTCTAGCAAAGCGCGACCTGGAGCCCGCCGCCAGGCCCCCAAGCGGGGTCGGGGTGAATACTCCGACCCCTAACCCGCCCGACCGTTCCGGCCCCAGCCAAGTCATTGGCGGGCCTTGAGTTGTGGCTTATTTCGGGCGCCGGAACTTGTAGATGAACTGGTCCGTATGGCCGCGGATCGCGGGATCGAACACCTTCTTGGTGTGGTCGTCCGCCGGGTTGCGCAGCGCGTCGCTTTCGCCCACGAACTCGAACCCGGCCTCGGCCAGTTCCTTCTTGACGATGGCAGGATCCACGCGGTGCAAGGTGTCGGTGTCGCGAAGGCCGGAGCCCGCCGCCGCCACGTGGTCGACCACCAGGAAGATGCCGCCGGGCTTGAGCGACTTGAACACGGCACGGTCGAGGGCCACAGGATCGACCTTGCCCATGAACACATCCGGATAGTCGTGGTAGTTCTGAACCGTCAGCACCATGTCCACCGGTTCGGGCGTGGAAAAGGCCGCGGCCGGCTGCTCGAGCACGGTGATGTTGCCGTAGCCGGGTGTCGCCGCAAGCTTTTTGCTGTTTTCAGGATCCGGGTGCGATTCCTTGGCGTACTCGTTCGGCCACACCACGAATACGTGGCCCTTGTCACCGACCGCCTTGGACAGGATGCGGGTGAAATAGCCTCCGCCTGGAATCAGGTCCACGACCTTGTCGCCAGGCTTCACCCCGGAAAACGCAAGCATCGGGCCCGGTTTGCGCCGGGCATCGTCCTTGGTGTCGGCGGCCCGTGCCGGGTCGGCAAGCGCTGAGGCGAGGTAGGGTTTGATGTCCGAAGCCGCGGTGAGGCGTGAAACGCACAGGGCAGCGATAACGAAACCGGTCGACCACAAGGCGCGCATGATGAGTCCCTCGCATGGATGGACGCCCGGCCTAAGGAACCAAGGTCGCATCGACATCGGGGTCGGGCGTATCCTGATCGTTGCAGCAAACGCAGCCTCCAGGCATGTGCCGGAACGGCTAAGCGGCGCCGTCTTCAGGCACTCGCCTTCCGTCGCCAGGGCCCTGTCGGGTATCCTTGCCGCCTCGCGGCCCCGTGGCACAATTGGATAGCGCGCACCCCTCCTAAGGGTGAGGTTGTGGGTTCGAACCCCGCCGGGGCCACCACTTCTCTCTCATCACGTCGCAGCACGCGCCTTGGCGATGGCGTCCACCAGTTCCGACCGGTCGAAGGGCTTGCGCAGGAAGATCACGTCGTCGGGCACCGGCGGAAGCTCCTGGCGGGAGCGCGAGGAGATGACGATCACCGGCAGGTCCGCGCGATGCGCCCGGGCAAGATGGAGCAAGCGCCCCCCGGCGCGCTCATCGGCGACGTCGGCATGGGCGATCAGGAGGGTCAGCGCGGGCATCGTCTGGAACAGACGCCTGGCCTCGCGGAAGCTGGTGGCCGATTCGCTGCGATAACCCATCATTTCCAGCGCCATGGCGACGGTTTCCGCCACCATTGAGGAACGATCGACGACCAGGGCGCAGGGGGCGGGCTTCATGGAGGGAAGCATACGCAAGAATTCCCGTCGCCGGGGTTTCAGCGACGGGAATTTGAGGGCCTGGGCGGTTACTGCTTGACCTGCGTCACCGGCAGGTCGATGAAACTGGCCGTGCCCGGGGCGGTATAAACCCGCTGGGTGGCCTTCTGGTAGTCCGCAGGCTTGGCGAAGAAGATATTCGGCACGTAGGTTTGCGGGTTGCGGTCGTACAGCGGGAACAGGCTCGACTGCACCTGAACCATGATCCGGTGGCCCGGCTGGAACACGTGGTTGGTGGTGGGCAGGGCGAATTTGTACAGAAGCGGCTGATTGGCCGCGATCGGCTTGGGATCGGAGAAGCTCTCGCGATACCGGCCACGGAAGATATCCAGCGATACCGGTAGTTCGTAGCCGCTCATCTCCGGCGTGCCTGCCACGGTGTCGGGATAGACGTCGATCAACTTGACCACCCAGTCGCTATCGGTACCGCTGGTGGAGGCGTAAAGGTTCACTTCCGGCACGCCGCTGATGCGCAGCGGCTCGGTCAGCGCCTCGGTGGTGAAGCTCAGCACATCCGGCCGGCCGTCCACGAAACGCTGGTCGTGCACCAGCCAGGTGGTCCACGACTTGCGGTCGGAGAACTTGATCGGGCGTGGCAGGTACGGCACGGGCTTGGCCGGGTCCGAGACATATTCCTCATAGCCTGGGCCGCCGGCTGCTGGTGCTCCGAACGAGAGCTTCTCGCCCGGCGCCAGGTACAGCGGCTTCGACTTCGAAGCACAGCCGGCATCGCACGACAGTGGCCACTTCTTGAAATGATCCCAGTGGTTCTCGCCGGTGTTGTAGATCGTCACCGGGCTGATGTCGGCCTTGGGTGCACCATCGAGCAGGTACTGGTCGAAGAAGGGCTTCAAGATGTCGTGGCGGTACTGCTGCGCGGTGTCGCCGTTCCATAGCAGGGGGCCGAGGCTGAATCCGTCGCCGTTGATCTGGCTGTGCCGCCAGGGGCCCATCACCAGGTAGTTGAGGTTGTTGTTCTTGTCGTGCGGTTCGATCGCCTGGTAGCTGTGGATCGCGCCCCACATGTCTTCCTGGTCCCACAGGCCCTGTTCCCACAGCGTGGGAATCGTAGGCTTGATCGAGGCCATCACCTTGTCCAGGGCCTGGCCCTGCCAATAGGCGTCGTAGCTTGGGTGTTCGGACAACTTCTTCCAGTAGGGGAGGCTGTCGATGCCCGATTGCCGCGCATAGTCGCCGGCCGATCCTGCGCGCAGGAAATTGATGTAGTCATCGTTGCCGCTGCGCGGCGCCTCCGTGCCCTTGCCGCGCGCGGTGGTCTGCCCTGCGATGTAGTCGACGTTGGGCTGGCGGAAGGCGCCGTAATGGAACCAGTCATCGCCCATCCAGCCATCGACCATTGGGCTTTGCGGCGCGGCCACTTTAAGCGCCGGATGCGGGTTCACCAGTGCCATCACCACGGTAAAGCCTTCGTAGGAAGACCCCACCATGCCGACCTTGCCGTTGTTGCCCTTGACGTTCTTCACCAGCCAGTCAATGGTGTCGTAGGCATCGGTGGAGTGGTCGACCTCGCTGGAGTTCAGCGGCCCGCGCAGCGGGCGGGTCATCACGTAATCACCTTCCGAGCCGTACTTGCCACGGATGTCCTGGTACACGCGGATATAGCCGGACTTGACGAAATCCTCGTCCGACAGCGGTAGCTCGTTGATCATCGTATCGGAGGCTTCGGTGCGCTCGGCGCGCATGCTGGCGTTGTACGGCGTTCGTGTGAGCACGATCGGCGCGTGGGTGGCGCCCTTGGGCACCACGATCACCGTGTGCAGCTTCACGCCGTCACGCATCGGGATCATCACTTCGGTCTTGGTGTAATCCTGGTTGGCGGTGGGCGCGTTCCACTTTGCGGCGGGAATATCCGGCGTCAGGGGGGCGGTCTGGGCCTGGGCCAGGGATCCGGTCACGGCGGAAGCGATAAGCGCGGCAAGCAGCAGGCGACGCGGGGTCATGGGCGGTCCACGGGATATGAGGGAGTCCTCGAATGTAAGCCCCTGCCGGAAGTCACGACACCATGTCTTCCTACACACTCCGCCCGCCGCCTAACTTGCGTATGCTCGGGGATTAATCTTCCGGGGAATTGACGATGATCCGACGCGCGACCCTGGCCGCATTGCTGCTGGCCGCCACCAGCCTGGTCCATGTGCCTGCCTTTGCCGACGGCGACAAACCCGCCGACGACAAGGCCGCCAAGGATCAGCCGGTGTTGAAGGATCTCCCGCCCGATGCCCACGTGAAGCAATCCACCCATGTGGATGGCAAGACATTGTCCTATACGGTGACCGTGGGAACGCTGCCGGTGCGCGACGACAACGGCAAGACCATCGCCGACGTGGTGTTCACCGCCTATACGGTGGACGGCAAGGACCGTCCGGTGACCTTCGCCATGAACGGCGGCCCGGGCGCTGCGTCGGTGTACCTGAACCTCGGTGCGATCGGCCCCAAGCGCGTGCGTTTCGGCCTGCAGGACGACAGTTCCTCCGACCCCGCCACCCTGGTGGACAACGCCGGTACCTGGCTTGACTTCACCGATCTTGTCTTCATCGATCCGGTGGGCACGGGTTTCAGCCGCTCGCGCGTGCCCGAGGCGGAAGCGAAGAAGCAGTTCTACGAAACCGAAGCCGACATCCACTACCTGTCGCGGGTGATCTACGACTGGTTGCTGCACAACCACCGCATGAACTCGCGCAAGTACCTGGTGGGTGAAAGCTACGGTGGCTTCCGTGGCCCGCGCGTCACCCACTACCTGCAGACGCAGTTGGGCGTGGCGATGAACGGCGTGGTGCTGGTATCGCCGTATTTGAATCCCACCATGAACGACAACGGCGATGTCTCGCCGATGCCCTGGATGATGACCTTGCCGTCGATCGCCGCATCCCATCTGGAGCGCGAGAACAAGCTCAACGCCCAGAGCATGCATGACGTGATTGAATATACCCGCGGGGAATATGCCACCACGCTGATGCGCGGACGCACGGATCCCGAGGGCACCGAGCGGATGATCCAGAAGGTGACCCAGATGACCGGGCTTGACCCGGTATTCGTGCGCCGCGCGGGCGGCCGCCTGGAAACCCAGGCCTTCCTGCGCGAGGTCTACCGCGCGGAAGGAAAACTCGGCAGCCGCTACGATTCGAACGTGACCAGCTTCGACCCGTTCCCCTTCGATCCCACCCAGCGCAACAACGACCCGATCCTGGATTCGATCATCGCCCCGACCACCACGGCGATGGTGGATTTCGTCACCCGCACCGTGGGCTGGAAGGTCGATGCGCGCTACAACGCCTTGAGTTACGACGTGAACAAGCTCTGGGACGGTGGCGATGAACTGCGCAAGGGTTCGGTGGAACAACTGCGCGAGGCGGTGGCGATCGACCCCAAGCTGCGCGTGCTGATCGTGCACGGCTGGGACGATCTTTCCTGCCCCTTCATGGGCTCGGTGCTTACCGTGGACCAGATGCCGGCAATGAACGATGCCACCCGGGTCCAGGTCAAGGAATATCCCGGCGGCCACATGTTCTATAGCCGCCCCGACAGCCAGCAAGCCATGCGCGAAGATGTCCGCGCGATGTATTCAAGCCACTGAGACGCGCGAGGTGCTCATGGCCATGAAGGTCCAGAACGGCACCTTGCGCGAGCGCCAGAATTCCCCGGCCTCGTCGAAGATGTCCAGGGCGTCGTCCAGGTCGTCCTCGGCGGCGCCCTGGATCTCGTCGCTGTGGTCCAGCAGCACCACGTAGCCGTCGCCGTCGAGCCAGCCTAAGTCGTGCAGCTGGGACTGCAGGGCATCCCAGTTGCTGCCGCGTGCAGGATCGAAGCCCAGCGCGCCTGACAGGCGTTTGAGCAGGCAGGCCTTGTCGCGGCACTGGGCGAGGTCGACCCGGGCGATATGCAGCCGCGCCGCGGCGCCATCGGCCGCGAGGCGGTCCATGTCGGTGGGATCAACGATATAGGTACCGGCCTGCATGGTGTCGCGCAGGTCGAAATCTTCGAGGGGGATGTTCATGGGGCACCTCGTGCGAGCCGCTCAACCGCGTTCAGGTTGCCGCGTCGATCAGGCGCTTACTGAGTGGTCGGTCGCAAAAGCACGTTGCAGTTGACTCCGGACGGCCAGCATCTGCTCCGCTGTATAGCCGTGGGCGTCGGCGTCGGCCAGCACGGCGTCGCTCTCGGCCAACTGGCGGTCGCTCAGCATATCCAGCATGGCCAGGCGGTCGGCCACTCGCAGGGCCCGCCCCAGCGGGGAATATTGCTGCCCTTCGTGGCCCGCGCGCTCGGTCAGGGCCTGGACGACGCGATCGGGAAAGTCCCAGTGGCGGGCCGTGGTGACCGCCACGCGGCGGGACAGCTGCGCGAAGGCCTGGATGAAGCGCGCCGAGTGGGCGTCGTCTTCAAGATAATGCCGCTGGTCGAGCATGCGCACCACGGCGACCGCACCGGTATTGCAGACGGTCCCGGCAAGATAGGCCTCGAACGAATCCACCGCGCCGCGACCGAGCAGGAGCGTAGCCTGTGCGCAGCGCTCGGCGTGCGACCAGAATGCCTGGCCGGCGATCACCCCCATCGGCGTGGTGTCCAGTTGCAGGATCGGCCGCATCACCAGCTGCATCACCACGCGGCGCAGGCCATCCTGGCCGAGCAGCATCACGCCCTGCTGCAGGCTGTCGATGGTCCCGGAGCCCCGGAACATGGCGCTGTTGCAAACGCGCACGATCTCGCCCACCAGCACCGGATCCTTGCCGATCTGCGCGGCAAGCGCCGCGCTGCCGACATCGTTGCTGCGCAAGGAGCGCAGCAACTGCGGCACCAGCGCCGGCAGGCGGGGCAGGGACTTCGGGTCGAAGTGATCGCCGTTGAGCTGGTCTCGCAGGTGACGCAGCGCGGCTTGTTCGTTGGTGGTGAGCGTGTCGTCCTCGGCCGGGGCTACCCCCAGGGCGAGGCGGTTGAAGATGAGGTCCAGGTCGCTGGACTGCCAGGGCGGCGTGGTGCCTTCGGGCCATTGCGCCGGCTCATCGCCCCGGGACGCGGGCAGCGGCGTTGCGGGCGCTGTCGCGCCGCCGCCGAACCATCGCCTGAAGAAATTGATCATGATGCCGACCTTCGCCTGGCGCCCCTCGCCATGGGATTAGCATAAGGCATTGCCGGTAACATTGACCCTACGTGGATACCGTTGCCCCTGCCGTGCCCCCATCAAGGCCCAGCCGCTTCCAGTTGCCGCCCGGATCGTGGGCTACCGTGCTCGACTGCCTGGTCGATGCCTTCCCGCGCGTCGACCGCGCTACCTGGCACGAACGCATGGCCTCAGGCCGCGTGCTCGGCGACGACGGCAGCCCCATGGCCGTGGATGCCCCGTACCGCGTGGGCACACGCCTCAGTTACTTCCGCGATGTGCCCGGCGAACCCGTGGTGCCGTTCGACGAATCCATCGTTTACCAGGACGACCGCTTGCTGGTGGTGGACAAGCCCCATTTCCTGCCCGTCGTGCCTGCCGGCCGCTTCGTACGCCAATGCCTGCTGCATCGCCTGGTGGAGCGCACGGGGATCGAAGCACTGGCACCGCTGCATCGCATCGATCGACTCACCGCGGGCCTGGTGATGTTTTCCGTGCGCAAGGAAGACCGCCACGCGTGGACGGAACTGTTCCGCGGCCACCATGTGCGCAAGCACTACGAAGCCGTGGCGCCCGCGCTGCCCGGCACGGGGCTGCCGCTGGAGCTGTCCACGCGCATCGAAGCGGGCGAGCCGTTCTTCCGCATGCGCCAGGTGGATGGACCGGCGAACAGCTTCACCACCGTTCGGGCCATCGTCACGGGCGCAGAGCATTGGCTTTACGAGCTGGCACCTCGCACCGGGCGCAAACACCAGTTGCGGGTCCAGATGGCGTCGCTCGGCGCGCCGATCAAGAACGATCCGTGGTATCCGGAACTTCTCCAGATCGATGACGACTACAGCCGTCCGCTTCAGTTGCTGGCCCGTTCGCTGGCTTTCGTCGACCCGTTTACCGGTGAGTCGCGCCGGTTCGAAAGCCGCCTGTCGCTGAAGCTCGACCCGCGTGGAAGTACACTAGAAGGTCCGCCACCGCCGCCGTCGCCGTGAACGCTGCCAACGTCCTGGATTCCTCCACCGCTGCCGCCCTGGACACGCTGTTCCTGCCCTTCGAGGCGGGATCGCTGGCGTGGCCCGCCGACGACCGCGTGGCCTTCCTGCGTGCCCGTGCCTGCGTACCGCTGCGGCGTTTCGGTCGCAAGGCGTGGTCGATGGAACAAACCTTCCGTCCGTTCGCCAACCAGCTCGAGCGCGATGGCTTCGACGTCAATGGAGCGCACGGCCACTACCCCCTTGTACTGGTAACGCCACCGCGCCAGCGCGACGAGGCGCGGGCGTTGTTTTCCCGCGCCGCGGTATTGGCCGGCAACGACGGCATGGTGGTGGCGGCGCTTGCCAATGCCGAAGGCGCGCGCTCGGGCCAGGATGATTTCACCCGCTTGTTCGGCGCCACGCAGTCGCTGACGAAGAACAAATGCCGCGTGTTCTGGGCCACCGGCGGCGGGGTGGATGCATCGCTTGCCGCGCAGTGGCGGCTTCTGGACGCCACGCGCGCGGTACTGGATGGGCGTTTCTTAAGCCGTCCGGGCCTTTTTGCCTGGGACCGCGTGGACCCGGCTTCGGCGCTGTTGCTCTCGGTGCTGCCTGAGGATATCCGCGGCGTGGTGGCCGACCTCGGCGCCGGCTTCGGTTTCTTGAGCTGCGGGGTACTGGACCGCTACAAAGACGTGCGCGAACTGCATGCCTTCGAAGCGGAGGGCAGGGCGCTTGAGCCCCTGCGCGAAAACCTCGCTGCCCATGCCGGCGAAGCCCAGGTACACGTGCACTGGCATGACGTCACGACGGGCCTGCCGGGGCGATACAACATTATCGTGAGCAATCCGCCCTTCCACCAGGGGCGTTCGGACCGTCCGGAGCTGGGGCAGGCATTCATCGATGCGGCGGCCGACTCGCTATCGGCGGATGGGCAATGCTTTGTCGTCGCCAACCGCCACTTGCCTTACGAGGCAACATTCACCCGTCGCTTCGAGCAGGTTCGCGTGCTGGCCGACCGCGACGGTTTCAAGGTATTCGCAGCGAAGGGAGTGCGTCGATGAGGTTGGTGCGGTTGATCGGCAACTTGGGCTACGGAAGCCGCAAAGAGGTGGCGGGCATGTTCCGGGAAGGCCGGATCACCGACGCTGCCGGCGAGGTGCTGTATGCCGACGACAAGGTCGGCCATGACGACATCCTGATCGATGGCGAGTCGCTGGATCCACCCGCGGGTCTGGTGTTGATGCTGAACAAGCCCACTGGCTATACCTGTTCCACGCGCGATCCGGGACGCATCGTGTATGACCTGCTGCCGCCGCGATTCAAATTGCGCAGTCCCGTGCTGTCCACGGTGGGTCGCCTGGACCGCGAGACCAGCGGCCTGTTGTTGATGACCGACGACGGTGCACTGCTGCACCGGATCATTTCGCCCAAAGCGCACATGCGGAAGGTTTACGAGGCGATGCTCGCCGAGGACCTGAAGGGTGATGAAGCTGCGCTTTTCGCGAGCGGCGCGATGATGCTGGAGGGCGAGGACACCCCGCTGCTGCCGGCCGTGCTCGAGGTGCTCGGCCCCCGGCAGGCCCGGCTCACCATCACCGAGGGACGCTACCACCAGGTGCGCCGCATGTTCGCGGCCACCGGCAACCACGTGGATGCGCTGGGCCGTGTCGCGGTGGGCGGCCTGGGGTTGGACGGCCTCGCGCCGGGCGCATGGCGTGCGCTGGACCCTGGCGACATGGCGCGTGTATTCGCCGGCTGAAGCCTTGTCCGAGCCGCCAAAGGCGCCACTATAGGCCCATGGCCTTCCTTTCCTTCGACAATGCCTTCGTCCGTGACATGCCGGGCGACCCTGAGCCCGGCCCGGCGACACGCCAGGTGCATGGTGCGCTGTACTCGAACGTGACACCGACGCCAGTGGCGGCGCCACGCCTGGTGGCGCTCACCGACGAGCTGGCCAAGCGGGTCGGTTTGGATCCGGACGATCCTGACCTGGCCCAAGTGCTGTCAGGCAACCGGCTGCTGGCCGGCATGCAGCCGTACGCCGCCAATTACGGCGGCCATCAGTTCGGTACCTGGGCGGGACAACTGGGCGACGGCCGCGCCATCACCCTGGGCGAGGTGGTGGGCGAGGACGGCGGTCGCCACGAGTTGCAGCTGAAAGGCGCCGGGCCCACGCCGTACTCGCGAGGCGCCGATGGCCGCGCGGTGCTGCGTTCTTCGATCCGGGAATTCCTCTGCAGCGAGGCGATGCATCACCTGGGCGTGCCCACCACGCGTGCGCTGTCGCTGGTCACCACCGGTGACATGGTGGTGCGCGACATGTTCTACGACGGTCATCCCCGCGACGAGGCGGGTGCCATCGTCTGCCGGGTGGCGCCCTCGTTCCTGCGCTTCGGGAATTTCGAGTTGCCCGCGTCGCGCGGGGACATCGGCCTGCTCGAACGGCTGGTGGATTTCTGCATTGCGCGCGACTTCCCTGCGCTCGCCGGCATCGAAGACCTTACCGAGCGTCGCGCCAGCTGGTTCGACGAAATCTGCGCCGCCACCGCGACGACGGTGGCGCAATGGATGCGCGTGGGCTTCGTCCACGGCGTGATGAACACCGACAACATGTCGATCCTGGGCCTGACCATCGACTACGGCCCCTACGGCTGGATCGACGATTACGATCCGGACTGGACGCCCAACACCACCGACGCCGGGCGCCGGCGCTATCGTTTCGGCCAGCAGCCGGCGGTGGCCTACTGGAATCTTTCGCGGCTCGCTGGGGCGCTGTCGCCGCTGTTCGGCGATGCGGTGCCGTTGCAGGTGGGCCTTGACCGTTTCGTCCGCGCCTACGAAGCGGCCGATCGCGTGAACGTGGCTGGCAAGCTGGGGCTTGGCGAAGCCAATGACGACGACATGGCGCTGATGGCGCGCCTGCAGGCATGGATGCAGGAGACCTCGGTGGACATGACGATCTTCTTCCGCACGCTGATGGACCTCGACCCCGCGGCGCCGGATCCGGCGATCTTTGCCGAAGCGTTTTACGATGAGGGCCTGCGTGCTTCGAACAGGCCCGCCTTGGTCTCGTGGCTTGCCGACTACGCGCAAAGGGTAGGGCGCGACACCCTGGCGCCGCTGGAGCGGCACGAACGGATGCGCACGCACAACCCGCGCTATGTCCTTCGCAATTACCTGGCACAGGAAGCCATCGATCGCGCAAGCGAAGGCGACTTCGGCGGCGTACACGACCTGGCCCGGGTGATGTCGCGCCCTTACGACGACCAGCCCGGCCATGAGGCCTTCGCCCGCCGCCGCCCCGACTGGGCCCGTTCGCGCGCGGGGTGCTCGATGCTTTCCTGCAGCAGCTAAGCCCAGAAGTCATACCGCGGGCCCTTGCGGAGGGGCGGGTGCAAGGTGCAGCATCGGCCGCCACCCATCCCTCCCCGGAGCGTCTGAAGTGATCCGTCGTCCTGCCCTGATCCTTGCCGCCTGCATCGCGCTGTCGCTGCCCACCCTCGCCGCCGCCACTGATGCGGACCTGGGCAAACTCGCCGACAGCTACTTCGATACCTACTACTTCCCCAACAACCCGAGCGCGGCCACGCCCACCGGCATCCATCAATACGATGGCAAGCTGGAGGACTATTCCCGTGCTGGCGTGGATGCGCAGGTCAAGGCGCTGAAATCGTGGGAAGCCCAGGTGGCCGCGGTGGATCCGGCGACGTTGTCAGACGATGCCAAGGGCGATCGTGAACTGCTGTTGGGAAGCATCCGCTCCTCGCTGCTTACCCTTGAAAATATTCGCCCCTGGGAGAAAAACCCCGATTTCTATTCCAGCGGCATCACCAGCAGCGCCTTCAACCTGATGTCGCGCAGCTTTGCCAGCCCCGACGAGCGCCTGCGGGTACTGATCGAGCGCGAAAAGGCGATGCCCCGGGTGCTGGCGGTGGATGCGCGCGCCAACCTTAAGAACCCGCCGAAGATATACACCGAGATCGCCCTGGAGCAGCTGCCGGGCCTGGTCTCGTTCTTCACCAATGATGTGACCGCGGCATTCAAGGATGCGAAGGATCCTGAGCTCAAGGCCCAGTTCGCCGCCACCAATGGCGCGGTGATCAAGGCGCTCAACGACTACCAGGCCTGGATGAAGACCGACCTGCTTCCCCGGTCGAAGGGCGACTTCCGCATCGGCGAGGCCAACTTCCGCAAGAAGCTTGCGTACGATGAGATGGTGGACACGCCGCTTGACCGCCTGGTCGAGATCGACATGAAGGACATGCGGGCCAACCAGGCCGAATTCGCCCGCGTGGCGAAATCGCTGGATCCGTCCAAATCGCCGCAACAGGTGCTGGCCGACCTTGGCGCCGATCATCCCACGCGCGATGAATTGCTACCCACCTTCCGCGGCACCTTCGACAAGCTGATCGCCTTCATCAACGACAAGGGCATCGTCACCATTCCCACCCCGGTGCGGCCGATCGTGGAGGAAACCCCGCCCTTCGAGCGGGCCACGACGTTTGCCTCGATGGACACCCCGGGGCCGTACGAGAAGGTGGCCAAGGAGGCGTTCTTCAATGTCACCTTGCCTGAGCCCAACTGGGACAAGAAGCAGACCGATGAATTCATGACCCAGCTTTCGTACCCGGTGATCAACAATGTCGCCGTGCACGAAGCCTATCCCGGCCACTATGTGCAGTTCCTGTGGATGCACGATCTTTCCGACCGCGTGCGCAAGCTCATCGGCTGCTCCACCAATGCCGAAGGCTGGGCGCACTACAGCGAGCAGATGATGCTCGATGAGGGCCTGGCGAAGTTCATGTACCCGGGTGACGAAAAGAAGCAGAAGCTGCTGAAGCTGGGCCAGCTGCAGGATGCGCTGCTTCGCAATGCGCGGTTCATCGTGGGCATCAAGATGCATACCGGCCAGATGACCTTCGACCAGGCGGTGGATTTCTTCGTCAAGGAAGGTTATCAGTCGCACGCCGTGGGTACGGTGGAAACCAAGCGCGGCACGTCGGATCCCACGTACCTCTACTACACGCTCGGCAAGCTTGAGATCCTGAAGCTGCGCACCGACGTGGCGGCGAAGGAAGGCAGCGCCTTCAACCTCAAATCGTTCCACGACGGTTTCATGAAGCAGGGTTTTGCGCCGATCAAGATCGTTCGCAAGGCCATGCTGCATGACGACTCAGCTCCGCTTTAACGCGGGCACTTTTAGAACAGGTCGATCGAACCCGCGCTGGTCGGGGCCAGCGCGCCGGTCGCGGCCAGCGCTTCGTAGCCGTGCAGGCAGTTGCGGCCGTTCTGCTTGGCGAAATACAGCGCCTTGTCGGCACGGTCCAGCACGATTTCCGGATAATCGCTTTCGCCGATGTTCGCGTAGCCGATGCTCACCGTGACATGCCCGACCTGCGGGAATACATGGGTAGCCACGCGCTCGCGGAAACGTTGCAGGGCCGCGCGCGCGGTGGCCTCGTCGAGCGAACCCAGCAGCACGACGAATTCCTCGCCGCCGAAGCGGAAGAGGACGTCGGTCTGGCGGAAGGAGCTGCGCATCATCTGCGCCAGCAGCAGGATCACTTCATCGCCGTAGACATGGCCGAAGTTGTCGTTGATCCGCTTGAAATGATCGATATCCAGGATGGCAAGCCACACCCGGCCCACTTCGCCATCGACGCGGCGTTCGCCGCCGGCGGCTGCTTCCGCGGCAGCCCGGGCGCGCTGCATGCGCTGGCGCTTGAGCAGGCGTTGCAGGCGCTGCTCGAAGGTGCGGCGGTTGAACAGGCCGGTAAGCTTGTCGCGCTCGCTCTCGTTGAGCAGGGCCGTGTAATTGGCATAGATGCGGGCGAAGCCCTCCACCAGCGCCACCAGGCCGTCGAGCTTTCGCTCGGCCTGGATCACCAGGGCGCCGATCGCGCGCTGCTCGCGCTGGACAGGCACGATCAACGTGTAGAGGCCATCGCCACTGTCGATGCTGCGCGGTTCCAGTTCGCTGATCACCATGTCCAGCTCGGCCGAGTAGCTTTCCACCACCGGCATGCAGATGGCTTCCACGGTGAGGTTGTTGTGCTCATCAGGCACGCACAGGGCGATCATTTCCAGTGCGTTGTCGGTTTCGTCGGTGCGCTTGCACAGCGCCACGGAAGTCGCTTCAACCAGCTCGGCCAGCGACAGCACCAGGCTGTGGTCCAGGGCATCGATATCGCGGTGCACGGTGAATTCGGCCACCGAATCCAGTAGCCGTGTTTGCGGCAGGCCATCGGGCAGGGCTTGCCAGGGCACGCGCATCAGCCCTGCCCCGCGCGGACGCGGCAGGGCGTCGCCGCCGTGGCGACGCCGAAAAAGCGTGTTTGGACGATGAAATACATCCTCGGGCTTCCTCCCCGTCGACATGCTCGCCGATGGGCCTGACCGCGTGGGATGTCGATGTGGCACCCCTTGGCGAGGCTATCGGCCCTTCCGGCGCGAACTTTAACTCCTTGTTTCGTGAAGGGCCGGCGGCCACTGGTCGAGCAGTCGCGGCGACCGGCCCACGCGCCGGCACGAACGCGCGGCCACCCCTTCGGACAGCGCCCCGCGGAACACCGGGGCCAGGCCCCGCAGCGCGGTCGCAGCAAACTGGGCCTCGGCCCGCTGGCGCGGGGACCGCCCGAGCTTTTCGACAGCCCAGGCGGGCAGCAGTGCGGCCCCGGCGCCCAGGAACAGTTCCCGCGAAAGCCCGGCCATGGGCACCGGCAGTTCGATCGCGGCAAGCACGGTGAGCACTTCCCGGGACCGTTCGTCAAAACGCAGCTCTGTCTGCCGCTCGGCGAAATAGGCCTCCACCGCGGCCTCGGAGCTGGGTACGTCCCGGGCGCCCAGTGCCTGGGCCACGCGTCGTGTCTCGTCGTAGTAGCGGTCGGCGATGCCGGCGGACAGGTCGTGGCGGCGGTAGCGGCGGTAGCCGGCCAGGAAACTGTACATTTCCGTGACGTGCACCCAGGTGAGCAGGTCCGGGTCGTCCGCCGCGTAGGCCGTGCCGTCGGCGGTGGTCCCGCTTACCTTGCCGTGGATGGCCTTGACCCGATCCACCAGCTGGTGGGCCGCCATGGTGGGCGCATAGGTGGTACCGCCGACGAAAGCCGTGGTCCGCCGCAACCGGCCGATCAGGTCGGTGCGGAAGTTGGAGTGATCCCAGACCCCGGCCAGCGCCCTGGGGTGCAGGGTTTGCAGCATCAGGGCGCACAGGCCGCCGGAGAGCATCCCGGCGAAGTCGCCGTGGATGCGCCAGGTGACGCTGTCAGGCCCGAACAGCCCGGCGTCGCCCTCAGGATGGTCGTAGTCGATGCCGCCCTTCCGATCACGTGGAAAGGCACGCAGTACCCACCGGCGCACGGCGCCATGGGCGGGAGCTACGAGCGCATCGCGCAGGGACATGGCGTGGGCTAGTCGTCGGCCAGCCAGCCGCGCCAACGGAACCACAGCACGGGCAGGATGATCGATATGACGATGGTCGCCAGCGCCAGGGGATAGCCGTAGGTCCAGTCCAGTTCCGGCATTCGCTTGAAGTTCATGCCCCAGACGCCGGCCAGCAGGATCGGTGGCACGGTGGCCACGGAGACCACGGTCAGCACCTTCATCACATGGTTCTGGTCGGTGTTGATGAACCCCAGGCTCGCGTCCAGCAGGAACTGCAGTTTGTTGGTCAGCTGGTCGTCGAATTCGTCCAGCGTGCGAAGGTCGTGGTCGACCACGCGCAGCCGGCCCTGCTCGTCGCCATCGGCCCACGCCGGCTCCTTGGCGCGGACGAAGCTGACGATGCGCTGGATGCTCAGCAGCGAGGTGCGCGTGCGAGTCTGGATGCTTTCCAGGCGGCCCACTTCCAGCATGCAGCGGCGCAGGACAGGCGTGCCCAGGCGGTTGGTGGAAAACACCCGGGCGGAGAGTTTGCGCAGGTCGCCGGCGACCTCCTGCATGCGTTCTGCGGCCAGGTCCACGATGGATTCGACCAGGGTGGTGAACACATCGCCGCTGCCGTCGAAGGGTTTCTCCCGCGCGCACTCCTGGCAGAGGTCGAAGGCGCGCGACTGGGCGAAGCGGACGGTGACGATGGCCTGGCTTCCCACCACGATGCCCATGGGCGTTGCGGGTTTGTCGTCGTGCTCGGCGGCGAAGTAAGGCACGCTCAATTCCAGCGAGTCGGAACCTGCGCGGTGGCGGCTGCTCAAGGTTAGGCCGTTGAGGTCGTCTCGTTCGGGCACCACCATGCCGCTGGCTTTGCTCGCCGCCTTGCGTTCGTCGTCGGTGGGATCGATCAGGTCGAACCACAAGGCGTTGTCGCCGATCACGGTGCCTGGCTGCCAAGCCTGGGCGGCTTGTAACTGTCGGCTGTAGTGCACGATGAGCATGGGAGGGGCCGCCGGTGGCGAGGAGACCGGCCTATGCTGGCGACGCTGCCTGCGCCTGTCCAGCCATGCCGACTCGTCGTGGCAAGGCCTTCACGCTACGCTTTGGAACATCCACGAAACGCGAACGAGGGCTGGTCATGGATAAACCGACGATCGACATCGTCCACAAACGCCGCGAACAGGTCTTCGAAGCCGTCGTGGACGGGGCGCACTGCGTGCTGGACTACCAGTTGTCGGGAAACATCATGACCATCATGCATACCGGCGTGCCCGATGTGGTCGGCGGCCGCGGCATCGCCGGGGCCTTGACGCTCGCCGCTTTCCAGGCCGCGCGCAGTGAAGGCTGGAAAGTGACGCCCGCCTGCAGTTACGCGGCCGGCTGGATTGAGCGGCACCCGGAATTCGCCGACCTCCAGGCCTGATGCCACGCGCCGCTGAACGCGCAATCTGCTAGCGTCGGCGGGTCCACTGATGGGGAATTACCGACGATGACCTACCGAGCAGCGCCCGCCTGGGGCCTCGCCTTTGCCATGGCCCTGGTTTCGTGCCAGGCGTATGCCGCCGACGCCACGCCTGATCCGCGCATCGGTGCGGTGTTGAAGTCGCTGGGGCAGGTGCACGCCATTCGTTCCACCGCCATTTCGCCCGACGGCAAGCATCTGGCCTATGTAACCGAGATCAACGACAAGCCGGCCCTGAAGGTGGCCGACATCGACGGTCGTAATGCCAAGGCGGTAGGTACGGCCAAGCCCGGCAGTTGCCAGCAATCCGATCCGAGCTGGTCGCCGGACTCAAAGCAACTGGCCTTCCTGTCTGATTGCGCCGGCCGCAAGGGCGCCGACGGCAAGCCTGCCACCCGCGACATCTTCGTCAGCGCCGGCGCCGGTTCGCAGACACCTCGCCAGGTGTCCCGCCTGGCGGGACTGGCCAGCGACCTGGCCTGGCTTGCCGATGGCAAGTCGATCAGTTTCCTGTATGTGCCCGGCGCCACGCGCGAGGCCAGTGCGCTGGCCGCGACCAAGCCGCCTTCAGGCGAGATCGGCGTCGACGACATTGAAGTGCAGCACGTCGCCAAGGTGGACGCAGCCACCGGCGCGCTGTCGGTGCTCACGCCCGACGCTCTGCACGTATACGAATACGCATTCGACGCGAAGGGCGCGCGCCTGGTCTATGCCGCCGCCCAGCCGCCGGGCGACAACAACTGGTGGATTGCCCAGCTCTATGTCCAGGAAGCCCGCGCTGGCGCCAAACCCGTAAGCATCGTCGACACCGCCAAGCTGTCCGGCGAGTTGAAAGGCTTGCAGCTGGCCGTGCCGCGTTTCTCCCCCGATGGGTCGCAGGTGGCCTTCATCGGCGGCCTGATGAGCGACCAGGGCGCCACCGGCGGCGATATCTATCTGGTGCCCAGCACCGGTGGCGAGCCGCACAACCTCACGCCCCGTGCAACCACTACCGCCGCCTGGATCGAATGGACCGCGCCAGACCGTTTGACGGTGGCCGAGATCATCGGTGGCGGCAGCCGCCTGGTCGACTACCCCGTGAAGGACGGTGCGTTGGGCGAGCCGACGGCGCTTTACGAAGCCCAGGCCTATATCGGCGACGGTCGCCTGGAAATGTCCGTCGCCTTCGATGACGCCGGGCGCACTGCCACCTTCGTGCAGTCCACCTTCGCCCAGGCGCCAGAGGTCTACGTCGCCCACCTGGGTGACGACCGGCGTTTTGCCGGGGCACCCACCGCCGTGACTTCGATCAATGCCGGGTTGAAGCCCGTCTGGGGCAAGGCCGAATCCATCGAATGGGAGAACGAAGGCCATAAGGTGCAGGGCTGGCTGCTGTTCCCGGCAGGGTTCGACAAGAACAAGCGCTACCCGATGATCGTCTCGGTGCACGGCGGCCCCAGCAGCGCCGTCGTACCGCGCTGGCCCGGCGTCGGTTTCGGCCCGGCGCCGCTTTCGGCCCTGGGCTACTTCGTGCTGATGCCCAATCCCCGCGGCAGCTATGGCCAGGGTGAGGCCTTCGTCCAGGCCAATCGCAAGGACTTCGGCTACGGCGACTTGCGCGACATCCTTAAAGGGGTGGATGAAGTCGAAAAGAACCATCCCGTGGACGACCGCCGGCTGGGCCTTACCGGCTGGAGCTACGGCGGCTTCATGACCATGTTCTCCGTGACCCAGACCCAGCGCTTCAAGGCAGCTGTGGCCGGGGCGGGCATCGCCAACTGGCAGAGCTACTACGGCCAGAATTCCATTGACCAGTGGATGACGCCGTTCTTCGGGGCGTCGGTCTACGACGACCCGGCGGTGTACGCGAAGAGCTCGGCCATCAACTACATCAAGCAGGCCAAGACCCCGACCCTGGTGGTGGTGGGTGACCGGGACGCCGAATGCCCGGCGCCGCAGTCGTTCGAGTTCTGGCATGCCCTGCGTGCCCAGGGCGTACCGACGCGCCTGGTGGTGTATCCGGGCGAGGGCCATGCCTTCAAGGACGAAGCGCACCGTCGCGACGTGCTGCAGCGGGCGCTGGATTGGTTCACCCAGTACCTCAAGTGAGTCAAGCCAGGGCGACCGCTGCACCGGACGGACGATGATGGGCGTCGGCACGTTTCGTGCTTCGGTGGGCGCCATGCAATCGTTTCCCTCCATGGCGGCAAGCCACGTGGTCGTCAGCATGCTGCTGGCGGCCGTGTGTTCGGCCGCCCTGGTGCTGGCCCTGGTGGCCTGGCGGCGGGCCAATCGCAAGCGCAAGGGCAAGGGAATGGCCTTCCATGCCTGGCACGATCCGCTCACGGGCCTGCCCAACCGGGCCTATGTGATGCATGAACTGAACGGCATGTTTGCCCCCGGCGAGCGTCCCTCGCTGGCGGTGCTGTTCATCGACCTTGACGGTTTCAAGGCCATCAATGACATCCATGGTCACCAGGGCGGCGACCTGTTCCTGCGCGCCGTGGGCCGTTCGTTGCGCCAGAGCGTGCGCGAACGCGACATCGTGGCCCGCTTCGGCGGCGATGAATTCGTGGTGGTGCTCAGGCGTTACAGCGGTGAGGAAAACCTTTCCCGGATCTGCCGCAAGGTGCTGGACCTGGTGTCCCGGCCGGTGCAGGTGGGTGGCGAGTTGCTGGCCGTTTCGCCCAGCATCGGCGTGGCCGTGGCCCCGCGGGACGGCCATGACGCGGAGACCCTCCTGCGCAACGCCGATGCGGCGATGTATTCGGTGAAGGAAACTGGCAAGGCCGACTTTCGCTTCTACGTCGAGGGCATGCATGAACTCGCCCGCGAACGCATGGCGCTGGCCCTGGACCTGCGCCAGGCTTTGCAACAGGACGACATCGAAGTGGCCTACCAGCCCAAGCGCTGCCTGCGCTCGGGCCAGGTGCGCGGGCTGGAAGCATTGGCGCGCTGGAATCACATAACGCGTGGCGACGTGCCCCCGACGGTGTTCGTGCCGGTGGCCGAACGCTCAGGTTTGATCCATGCCCTGGGGGAAACGGTGCTGCGGCGCGTACTTGCCCAGCTGGCCGCCTGGGACATCGAAGGCGTGCCGGTGAGTTACGTGGCGATCAATCTTTCCCTGCACGAACTCACCCGGCCCTCGTTCGTCGAATCGCTGGCTGCAATCGTGGCCCTGAGCCCGGTGGATCCTTCGCGCATTCGTTTCGAGCTCACTGAATCCAGCCAGATGCGGCAGCCGGAGGAATCGGTGCGGCAGATGCATGCCCTTCGCGATCAAGGCTTCGCGTTGTTGATCGACGACTTTGGTGCAGGCTTCTGGAATTTAGGACACCTGCGCGAGCTTCCGGTGGGGACGATCAAGATCGACCAGTCGTTCGTGCGCGGTGGCCTGCACAACGATGCGGACCGGCAAATCACCGAAGCCATCGTGCGTCTTGCCCGCAAGCTGCGCCTGGAGACGGTGGCTGAGGGTGTGGAGACCGCCGACCAGGCCAACTGGCTGCGCGATCTCGGATGCGACGTGGGGCAGGGCTTCTACTTTGCCCATCCCATGCCGCCGGCGGCCGTGGGCGGATACCTGGAGCGACTGGCCAGTGGCCTGGCGTAAGCGGTTCGGCAAAGTCCTGGCGTTGGCCATGGGCCTGGTGGCCTTCCCGTGCCTGGCCACGCCCGATGCACTGACCGATGCCTGGCGTCCGTTCCGCGCCGTCTGGTTTGACAACTTAAGCGTTACCGATGGCTTGCCGCATTCGACAGTCACGAGCCTCGTGCAGGATGCGCGCGGCGTGGTGTGGATGGGAACGTTCGGTGGGGTGGTGCGCTACGACGGCAGCCAGCTTCGCGAGTTCGGTGAACAGCCCGACGCGCCGGACGGCCTGACCGACGCCTATGTGCGCTGCATGGCGGCGCTGTCCAACGGCAACCTGTTGCTGGGGACCAATGCTGGTGGATTGGTCGAGTTCGACGCCGCCACCAATCGCTTCCATCGCTTTCCGGTAGGCGCCGGCGGTACCTCGGACGACAAGATCTTTGCCCTGGCCAGCGACCGCGCCCAGGGTTGGTGGATCGTCACCGACGGCGGCACCGACCATCTCACGGCCGACGGGCACATCGAACGCGTGCCCGAAGGGCCGGGAAGCCGCCCGGAATTCGCTGCACGGAGTTTTTCCGCGCTGCAGGACGAAGCCGGCAACCTGTGGATCGGCAACGACCGCGGGCTGTTCCGTCGTGCCGCAGGCCATACGACCTTCGTGCGCGTGCATGCTCCCGACCCGCGGGTGGATGCGGTGATCGGCGACCGGATCTGGTCGATCTTCCGCGATGCGGCCGGCCGCACATGGTTCGGTAGTGGCGAATCCGGCTCTGTTTACCTCGATCGCCAAGGCCAGTGGCATTTCGTCGAGGGTATTTCAGGTTCCGAATCGATCACGGGGCGGCGCACGATCCGCTCCATCGTCGATACACCCGACGGCGATATCTGGTTCGCCAGCGACGGCGCGGGGGTGGCGGCGTGGAATCCCTCCACCGGACGTGCGCGGTTGTTGGGCCACGATGCATCGGTGCCCTCCACCATCCCGGGCAACACCACGCGCGCGTTGATGCGTGATCGATCAGACAATATCTGGGTGGCGACGGAACTTGGCGTGGCGCGCCACGACACCCGGGCCACGGGCATCTTCACCGTGCCGCCGTCGCCGTTCCAGGCTTTCGGGCTGTCCGATCCTGATGTGCACACCGTGTTCGTGGATCCGCGCGGGCGCATCTGGCTGGGGCTGGGTACCGGCCACATCGATGTGCTGGACCTCGGCGCCGGCACCATGGGCCACGTGCGGGTGCCCGGCGACCAGGGCCAGCGCGACGTGCAGGCGTTCGCGGTGGCTCCGGATGGAGCGATCCTGGCAGGCTCCCAGGGAATCGCACGCATCGATCCGGATACCTTGCAGGTGCAGACCGGCCAGGTGCCCCTGCTCGACGGCCAGATCATCCTGTCGATGGCCCGCGAGGGCGATCAGCTTCTTGCCGGCACCTACGATGGTCTTTTCAGTGTCGACCTTCGCTCTGGCCGTCCGCCTTACGCCGCGACGAACGTCAGCAAGGAAACCGTGCGCGCCATTACGCGCATGGAGGGTCAATGGTGGCTGTCGACGATCAACGGCATCAGCGTGTGGCCGGACAACGAGGCTGACTTCTTCACCTTGCGCCACGATCCGGCGCAACCGGGCAGCTTGCCGCAGAACTACATCGGCTCGATGGCGCTGGATTCGAAGCGCCGGCTTTGGGTCGCCACTTATGGCGGCATAGCCTGGATCGACCGCTGGACGACGAAAGGCCCGTGGCGCTTCGATCACCTGGGGCTGGCCGAAGGCCTTGCCAGTGCAAAGGTCGACGCCGTGCTGGTCGATCGCCACGACCGCGCCTGGGCGTCGCTCGCCCATGGGCTGGCGCTCGTGGACCCTGCTGATTTCAAAGTGGCCAACTTCGGCGCACGCGACGGCATGCGCGTAGGCAGCTACGAGCATCGGTCAGCCGCCGTGGGACCTCACGGCGAGCTGCTGTTCGGAGGGCTCGGTGGCCTGACGGTGGTGTTGCCCGACGCGCCGCCGGCGCGCGAGGGTGCCGAAGCCGTCACCGTCACCGGCGTGTTGCAGGGCGGCGTGGAGACTCCGTACGGCAAACTGCCCGACGCCGGCGGCAGCATCGTAGTGGACAGCGATTCACGCAGCTTGCGCGTGGATTTTGCCCTGCTCGACTACGGCGTGGCCGGCGAGACGCACTATGCGTATCGCCTGGAGGGATTCGACAAGGATTGGGTGGACGTGGCCCGCGGCAATCCTGCCGCCGCGGTTTACACCAACCTTCCCGGTGGCCACTACACCTTGCATCTTCGTGCCGTCACCATCGGTGGCGCCTCGCGCACCGTCGATGCCGCCGTGACCCTGGCCGTGGCGCCGCGCTGGTACGAAACCTGGTGGGCTCGCCTGCTGGTGGTGATCGCTTTGCTGGGTGTGGTTCTTGGGCTTTCGGCGTTGCGCACGGTGTTCCTGCGGCGGCGGGCGAGGGTGCTGCAGCACGAGGTGGATGCGCGCACGCGCGACCTGCAGGCAGCCAACGAACAACTCGACCGGCTTGCCGGCACCGATGAACTCACCGGTGCCTTCAACCGGCGCCGCTTCCTTGACCTGGCCGGCCGCGCGGTGACCGATGCGCAGGTGCAGGACAAGCCGCTGAGCATGGTCCTGATCGACCTGGACAATTTCAAGGTGGTGAACGATACCTACGGCCACCTGGCGGGCGATGCGGTGATCCGCGCCGCAATGGACCTTACCGCCCGGCTCTGCCGCGGTTCGGACCTGGTCGGCCGCTACGGCGGCGAAGAATTGATCATCTGCCTTCCGGGCACCGATGCCGAGGGAGCATTCCAGCTGACCGAACGCATCCGCCAGGCCATGGCCGAACGCACCATCATGGATGGTGGCCGCAGCATCACGGTGACCGCCAGTGCCGGCATCGCCGTGTGGCGGCGCGGGGAATCGCTCAATGGCATGCTGCGCCGCGCCGACAATGCGCTATACGCGGCCAAGCACGCCGGCCGCAACCGCACCGAGATCGACGAGGGCTAGTCGCGGAAGTTATCGAACTGCAGCGGTAGTTCGATATCCACCTTGCGCAAGATGGCCATCGCTGCCTGCAGGTCGTCGCGCTTCTTGCCGCTCACGCGCAGTTTGTCGCCGTTGATCTGCGCCTCGACCTTGAGCTTGGCTTCTTTCATCGCGGCGATAAGCTTCTTGGCGATGGGTTGCTCGATACCCTGCTTGAGGGTGACCTTGCGCCGGGCACCGCCGAGGTTCACTTCCGGCTCGCCGATGTCCATCGCGCGGGCATCGATCTGCCGGGCCGCCAGGCGGGCGCGCAGGATGTCGAGCATCTGCTCGAGCTGGAAGTCGCTGGGGGCACGCTGGTTGACCACAAAGCCGTCGAGCTCGAAGCTGGCCTCGACGTTGCGGAAGTCGAAGCGGGTCGACAGCTCGCGGTTGGCCTGGTCGACGGCGTTGGTCAGTTCGTGCTTGTCGATTTCGGAAATGACGTCGAAGGAAGGCATGGTAGGAAAGTCATCCATCGTGGGGCAGGTCGTGTATGGTAGCGCGCCCTGAGTCGACGATAATGGCCTGATGGCGACGAGCGACTATGACGTGCTGGTGATCGGCGCGGGCGCGGCCGGCATGATGTGTGCCATCGTCGCAGGAGCCCGCGGACGGCGCGTGCTGGTACTGGACCACGCCAACAAGCCCGGCAAGAAGATCCTGATGTCCGGTGGTGGCCGCTGCAATTTCACCCATACCGGAACCACGCCGGCCAATTACCTCTCGGCCAACCCGCATTTCTGCAAGAGTGCCCTGGCGCGCTATACGCCATGGGACTTCATCGCCATGGTCGACCGGCATCGCATCGCCTGGCATGAAAAAACCCCGGGCCAGCTGTTCTGCGACGACTCGGCCAAGCAGATCGTGGCGATGTTGCTGGCCGAATGCGCGAGGTGGGGGGCACGCGTGGAAACCTCTGTGCCGGTATCCAACGTGCGTGCCCACGGCGATGGCTTCATGGTGGACACGCCGCAGGGTCACGTACGCTGCGCCTCGCTGGTGGTGGCCACCGGCGGTCTTTCAGTGCCCACCATGGGCGCCACGGCGTTCGGCTACGACCTGGCACGCCAGTTCGGCCACGATGTGCTGCCGCTGCGCGCAGGCCTGGTGCCGCTTACCCTGAGCGGCAAGCACCAGGAGCACTATGCCGACCTCAGCGGCGTGGCACTTCCAGCTTCGGCCAGCTGCGGTTCGGCATCGTTCGGTGAAGCGGTGCTCTTTACCCATCGGGGCGTGAGTGGGCCCGCCATCCTGCAGATTTCTTCCTACTGGGAACCCGGCAGGGAATTGCTGCTGGACCTGATGCCGGGCATCGACCCCGCCCAGTGGTTGATCGATCAGCAACACGAGCGTGGCGCGGCGGAATTGCGCACCGTGCTGGGCGATGGCCTGCCCAAGCGGCTGGCCCAGCGCCTGTGCGAATTGTTCTTCGGGTCGCGCCCAATGCGCCAGTACCGAGATGCCGAATTGCGCGATATCGGCGAGCGCCTCGCGGCCTGGCCGATCGTGGCCAGCGGCACCGAAGGCTATCGCACGGCGGAGGTCACGCTGGGGGGCGTGGATACCGATGGCATCAGTTCCACCACCATGATGTCCCGCCGGGTACCGGGCCTGTATTTCATCGGCGAAGTGCTTGATGTCACCGGCCACTTGGGCGGCTACAACTTCCAGTGGGCCTGGGCCTCGGGCCACGCCGCCGGTCAGGTGGCCTGACCTTAACAATCGCTAGACCTGTCCGAGGCAAGAATGGCGCCGCACGCTACGTGCGCGGAACGGATAGAGCCATGGCAGCAGAATGGACGACGGTATTCGAGGGTGAACGGGAAGGGCGCAAGCTCACCATCCGCCGCTCGAAGGACGCGACCTACAAGGTTTTGACCATGCAGACGGTGCACGACGAGGGCATCGCCTACCAGGACGGCAAGACGTTCGTCCATGTGTCGCCCTCAAGCCGCGGCGAAGCGGTGGAAAGCGAGGTGACGTCGCTGGACAGCCTGCACGAAGCCCTGCTGGAACTGCATTTTTCTTCGGCCGCCGCTGGTGCGATAGCCGCCGAGGCCGGGAAAGCTGCTTAAGGCCCCTCAGGCGTCGTAATAATGGCCGGTTGAGGGCAGCGAGCCCTCGTTGTCGTGCGCCAGCGAAATGGCCACCATGCCGCCTGTGACGAACGATGCGCCCAGCCATGCCAGCAGGACGCTTGGCAGGTGGCTGTGGAAGTGGAACGTGGAGGCGGCCATGATGGCCAGCCCCAGCAGGGTACTTAAGGCTGCCAGGGTAATGGCGGTGCGGTGCAGCGAACGAGCCTGGGACATGGACATGGTGTACTTCCAGCCGGGGTGCGGTCGTCCAGACCTGCCCCGTCGATCGGGTCGCAAGGACCACGCTCCACCGTGGCCACAAGCCGCGCAAACGTTTACGCGGTTCACTTAGCAAAGCAAAATCCAGGCCTTAACAAAAAGGGCCTGCAGACGGCATTTACACGTGGCCTTCACGTTCTTACGCCTGCAGCGTACGTCAGGGAGTGACGATTCGCGACAACTTGCGTCAGGTGACCGGCAGGTTGATCTGGCAGACCACGCCCCCGGGGGCGAAGGTCAAGTTGGTTTGACCGCCCAACTGGTCGCCCAGGGTGCGTTCGATCAGACGGGTGCCGAACCCGCGGTGGCCGGGCAATTGCACGGCCGGCCCGCCGTCTTCGCGCCAGGTGATTTCACAGTGGTTGCCGTCCACCTGCCATTGGATGTGCACCTGGCCGCCATCGTTGCTCAGGGCCCCGTACTTGAGCGCATTGGTGGCCAGTTCGTGCAGGGCCATGCCCAGCGCCACGGCCTGGTGGGGCGCCAGGCGTACGTCGGGCCCGTGGCACTGGATCCGCTCGGACACGTCCACCGGCCATGCGAGCCCGGCGACGATCTCGCCAACGCCTGCGCTCTCCCACGAGGCGCGGGTGAGCACGTCCTGGGCGCGCGAGAGCGCGATCAAGCGGGCAGTGAACACGTCGGCCGCCTCCCGGTCGGCGCCCGGCCGACGGAAGGTTTGCGCGGCCATGGCCTGCACCACGGCCATGGTGTTCTTCACCCGGTGATTGAGTTCGTTGATCAATACCTGCTGTTGCTGTTCGGCCGTATCACGTGCCTGCTCGGCCGCGATGCGGGCGGTGGTCTCAATGACAATGGCGATGAAGCCGGCGGGTTCGCCTTCGTCGTCGTAGAGAGGGCTGTAATCGAGGTCCAGGTACACCGTCTCCGGTTCCTGCCTGCCGTGGCGATACAGCAGCAGGGTGAAGTCGCGATAGCTGATGGATTCGCCGTTGCGGGTAATGCGAAGGATCTCCGCATTGAATGCGGCGACCTCCGGCCAGCCTTCGAGCACGTTCATGCCGAACAGCACCGGGTGGCGATCGCCGGCGAACAAGGCATAGCCGTCGTTGTAGATCAGCCGGGACTCGCTGCCCCAGACCATCACCATGGGTGCCGGCGACGCCAGCAACATGGCCGTGGCGGTACGCAACGACGCCGGCCAGCGGTGGATCGGCCCCAAGGCCGTGGCGGCCCAGTCATGTTCGCGCAGCCGGCGCGCCATCTCGCCCTGCGCACTATTGGATAGCCGTTGTGTGGGCGAGTGCGTCATGGGAAGTGGTTTTACAGTCAGGTATGTGGTGATGCCGTCGAGCGCGAGGTAATGCCTTCGACCCAGGCTGGACGCTCGCCCAGCTTGCCGATCACGGCCTGGTAGGTGAGTTCGCGGGCCACGGCGAGCACCGTGGCGGCATCGTTGCTGGCGTCGATGACTGTTGCATCGAGCAGGTCTGGCGCAAGGAAAATGGCCCGGCAGCGGGCCAGGTTGTCGACATCCTCGAAATGATTGGGCTTGTCGCCTCGGGCGTGGATGCGCGACAGGCCTTCGCTGGGTTCGAGGTCGAGTACCAGCAGCAGGTCGGGTTTCGGCGCGAAGTCGTTCGCGGCCAGTAGTTCGTGGACATCGAGCCCAGCCGCGCCCTGGTAGGCCACGTTGGACGGATAGTAGCGATCCAGGATCATCACCTCGCCGCGCCCAAGTGCCGGGGCGATCACCGATTCGACGTGCTCGCGGCGATCGAGCAGCAGGTAGCGCAGTTCCTCCGCCGCATCGAGCCGCCCATCGATCGCCGACTGCCGGAGCTTGGTGCCCCAGGGGCCGGCAGTGGGTTCCTTGCCGATGGTGACGCCCAGGCCCACGCTTTGCAGGACGGCCCCGAGGCTGGTGGCGAGGGTGGTCTTGCCGGCACCGTCGATGCCTTCGATGGCGAGCACGAAGCCGCCGGGGATCTGAGCTTGGGTCATCATCGAACTTTATCCGCTCGGCCCCGCGAATGCACTTCGCGGCATGGGTATTCCCTGGGGTGGGCATTCCATCCGGAAAAAGCGGCCCCACAGTGGTATGACGTCTTCATTCGAACCTGGAGCCCCACGCCCATGCACATCAACCTTAGCGGCCGCAGCGCCATCGTTTCAGGATCCACCGCCGGCATAGGCCTTGCCATTGCCGTCGGGCTTGCCGGTTCCGGAGCCCATGTCGTGGTCACCGGCCGCACCCAGGCGCGTGTGGACGAGGCGCTGGCCTCGATCCGTGCCAGGCATCCGAGGGCGAGCCTGGCAGGCCACGCCGGCGACCTGGGTACGGCGCAAGGCGCCGCGGAGCTGATTGTCGCCTTCCCGGAAACTGACATCCTGGTCAACAACCTGGGCATCTTCGAACCGAAGGCCTTCGCCGAAATCACCGACGCGGACTGGATGCATTTCTTCGAAGTGAACGTGATGAGCGGCGTGCGCCTGGCTCGTCATTACGCCCAGGGTATGAAGAAACGCGGCTGGGGCCGCATCCAGTTCATTTCCAGCGAATCGGGCGTGCAGATTCCGGCGGAAATGATCCATTACGGGGTGACCAAGACGGCGCAGCTGGCCGTGTCGCGCGGGCTGGCGGAGGACCTGGCCGGCACCGGCGTCACCGTGAACTCGCTGCTGCCTGGCCCCACGCGTTCGGAAGGTGTGGGTGATTTCTTCGGCAAGATCGCCAGCGAGACGGGCGTCCCGCTGGCCGATGTCGAGCGCGATTTCATCGCCACGCACCGGCCGTCGTCGCTGATCAAGCGGCTGGCCACCGTGGACGAAGTGGCTGCCATGTCGGTGTACCTGGCTTCCGAGCAGGCGTCGGCGACCACTGGTGCGGCGGTGCGTGTGGATGGCGGGGTGGTGCGGTCGATCGTTTGAGTTGCTTATGCCAGTGGGCGCGTGTCACCCGTGACCACGTCGATCACCGGCAGTCCCGCGATGGCCTTCAGGCGTGCATCGCCTGATAGCCAGTTCGGCTTGCCTTCGGCGTCGCGGCTCTCCCGGTAGAGGGATACCACGTGGGCTTCGGCAGGCGTGCACACGGTCAGGTTGCCGTCGACAAGATCGTTGCGCACGAAGAAGGCATTCAGGCCCGTGCTGGTGCCACCGACAAGGCTGTAGCCCTTCGTGGAGGCCAGATGCGCCAGCGCCGCAATGGATGCACCCCAATACATGTTCGAATGGTGCGCGGTGGTGCGCTGAAAGTCGGCCTGGTAGGGCACGGTGATGGTATCGACCGGTCCGAAAACGCTGTTGTACTCGCACGCCACGATGCGCGGACGGAACGCCTCGATGGCTTGCCACACGTGGTAGTCGTTGCCATCGATATCGATGGACAGCACGCCAAGGTCCGCGCCGAAGCCGCTTTCGGCAAGCAGGGCCTGGATGTTCTCGCGGGTGATAAACGATTGCTTCGCGACAAGGTCATGCCGCCAGAAGTCGGGCGCGCGGCGGATCGCCTTGACGTTGTCGGCCGAGCCGTCGATGACGAATCCGCGCCAGTTGTCCTTCTGCATCAGGAAACGGCAATTGGATTCGGAAAAATCCTCCACGCCGAACTCGATGAACGTTCGCTCGGCGATGGGCACGACGCGGGTGAGGAATTGCAGGATGCCATCCTCGCCAAACTGCGAAAACACCTTGAACTCGTGGTCGGCAAGCCGCGGCGACGCGTTGGGCAGATCCAGTTTCGAAAGGATCACGCCCTGGTTGAAGCGCAGCAGGTCCAGTTCCCTGTTGAGCCGGCGCGCCTTGACGCGAGCTTCGCCCCATTTGGCGAAGAAGGGGGGTCGGGATGCCATGGGGGTCCTGCTGGCCGGGTCAAACGGCAATCTTAGCAGGCACCCTTGGCGTGCCGCCTTGTCTATGCCGCTGCGATGCGGCTCACCGCGAGTTCGACCGCGGCAACGCCTGCCTCGCGACCGGCCAGTTCCGCTTCGTTGCGGCCCAGGAAATCACCCGGCGTGCGGCCGCGTTCCACCAGCGTCAACAGGCCGCCGGGCTCGGTGGTAAAAAGATTCCAGTAGCCATGCCAAAGGGTCCGGGCACCCTCGGTGAAACTCCCCGCGCCGGAAACCAGCGTGAGGCCTGCGATGTTTTCTTTCATGTGCCCTGTGACCGACGAGTGTGGCTTCGGCGCATGCTAACCGTTAATTCTTACGAAAAGAATATGCCGGTGGAAACGGTTGGATGTATTCGAAATGGCGTTGTTTGCGGTTTACATGTGGCGTGAAAAAAGCCGCGTCCGAAAATAAAAACGATTGGGCGGACGAACGCACTAACTCCTCCCCAGTCTCACCCTTTCCCAATTGGCCTTTGCCATTGCACGCGTAGTTTCGATCCCACGCACGAATCGTCCCGTGGTTGGCTTCCACCTGTGTCCCCGATGCGCCGTCGGCATAGCTTCCGCCCCAAAGATCGAAGACGCATGGCCAGTCGATGACATTGCTGGCCTTCCCCGTGGCTTTTAGTGCATCCCACGTGCCCTTGCTGAGAAACAGCGGTTCGCCAGGGTGGGCGGCACTGGAGAGTGCGTGCAAGTGGGGCTCGTTCTTCGTAATTCCGATGGCGACGTAACGTTCTGCGCTGGGAAAATCGTCGACCTCGACCACGAACTCAGTAGCGCGGCCATCATGGTCGTAGTCAGCCAGGGACATCACCACGTAGGGCTTTCGCCTTACCACGTCAGCGAGAAGCGTTGGATCGCCACGATCGGTCCGGTTCATGTCCCGTATACGCATGGGCCAATGCCGAAGGACGAACACGCCGTCATATCCCGATAAACTTGATTCATGGTAAAGCGGCGTCAGGTCCATCCGGTCAATGTCGTGCCCGTTGCGTTGGCGAATCAGCCATAGCACCCCGGCTTCTCCGTAGGCAAAATCCTGACACGGTACGGTAATGGCGCTATACACATCGTCCGCCCCGCAGGCCGGAATGGGCTTCTCTCGCCATTCGAGCCGCCATAACTCCCGGTGACCGTCGACGAGGACTGTTCGTGACTCCCGGACGTATGCGCTGGACGCTGCCGAGGTAGCCGATGCCACGATCAGGCTGGCCGCCGCAATCGCAAGCACCCATCGCAGCGTTGGTTTTCGGTTCCGATAAAACGCGCTGCGTCCCGCCATGAAGGGCTCCCCCGAACCGGTTTGTGCCAAAGATACATGGCATCCGGCGATGCTACCGAGGGGCAGTCCCTGGAAGGGTAGTTTTCCTACGCCCGACTCGACGATTCCCTTGATCTGTGGTGCCGGGAGGGGGCATCACCAAGGCGGCCAATGGCATCATTCTCCAGCGTCGTGGCTCAACCATTGCTAGCATCGGACAAATGCGCTGGCGATATGACGCGGTGACGAATTCCCTAGAAGGGAGTTGTTGACACCCCCGAAGCTACGAGTAATTTGTTCATCTCCAGCTAGGGGGTCTTCATGGAACTGGCAAAAGTGTTGGAAACTCAGCGGGGCATTGACGGTATGTTGATGGAGGTGAGTGCGGCGATATGGTGCACCATCCTTGAGGCCCAACACGAAAGCTGGTCTTGGTCCGACGGAAAGGCTTGCGACTATCTCGAGATAGGCACCTTTAAGGGTAAGGCGGCCAGCATCCTGGCTAATTTCAGCGCCGAGTACGGGAACAAGGTTACCGTCATCGATCCGGTGATTTTGCCGGAAACCCGCAAAGTTCTGCTTGCTATTAACGGGGGCGTGCAGTTCATCGAGGGATTCTCCGAAGACCTGTACCACTCCGACTTTCATCGGTCCAATTTGCGCCGGCTTGGCTTCATCCACGTTGATGGCATGCACACCTTTTCGGCCATCCTGTCCGATCTCAAGGTGAGCGAGGAAATGCTGTCCCCGTTCGGCATCCTGTCGCTCGATGACTTCCACACCGACCTTTACCCTCAGATCCCGGCGGCTACCTACAAGTACCTGTCCGGCCCCACGGACCTCTCCATCTTCCTTGTCGCCTTCAACAAGGCATACATGTGCCGGAATGCTGCGAAGCCGTACTTCATGCGCTTCGTGGAGGACCATCTCGTTTATTCCCTGGAGGCGCTCGGCCATCCTACGTCTATCGTCAAGACGGACAGGAACGATGGCTTCGATGCCTACTCTATTGTCCCGTTCCAGGGCGAACGGCGCGTAGGGGCGTATTTCACAAAACCTGCGTGACGCACCGAGCAGGCTCGGCTGTTCCGGTACAACTCGTCCGAGACGGCCATGAAGCACGCCACGCGGTGGCTGCAGAGACGCGAAACGGAATCCGGACAAATCCCGGACAAGTGATCGACGGGACGTCTGAGCTATTGAGAAAAGTACTTGTTTTTGGTGGCCCGGGGACGGAATCGAACCGCCGACATGGGAATTTTCAATCCCCTGGTCAGGGGGCCCGCTGATTGGTCGTTACGTAGAATTTACGAACGATGCCCAGGAAAGCTAGATCCTATGCGGGGTTCTGGTGCCGGGAGGGGGAATCGAACCCCCACTGTGTCACCACAAACGGATTTTGAGTCCGCCGCGTCTACCAGTTCCGCCATCCCGGCCAAGCGCCGAATTATGAGGCAATCCGTGCCGCTGGTCGAGCCCGGCTGTTGCCTGGGTATTCCAGCCTGGGTATGGCGGTGGCTTGCCTGTCGGATGGTTGTTTCCTGATGGTCTCTGGGCCTCGGCCAAGGAAAGATGGGTGGCAATACGGTCAGGAGGCCCCCCATGGATATCGACCACGACACCTTGATTCCGGGGGGGCACATGCCTGCTCGGGACCATGCATCGCGCGAGAGCGGCGGCAACGCCGTGCCTATCTACGTCGAGATCATGCGTGCCGTAGGCACAGTGCGGGCCGAGGTGGCGCACATGGATGGCCGCATGACCGGGCTCGACGCGCAGTTCGCAGCTATCCACGAACGATTCGACCGCAACGACACACGCCTTGATCGTGTGGAACGGCGGCTGGACCGCATCGACGATCGCTTTCAAAAGCTCGATGAGCGTTTCCAAAACATCGACGATCGCTTTCAAAAGCTCGACGACCGTTTCCAAAAATTCGACGACCGCTTCCAAAAGCTCGATGAGCGGTTGTCCGTGACACAAGTTTCCGTGACGAGGATCTACGTCACGGCCGCGGTAGTCGTGGGCCTGGCGTCGATTCTGGCGCCATTGATACCGCCGCTACTGAAGGCCGCGCTGGGTCTGGGGTGAATCAAGCGGAGCGAAAAGTCTCGCTAGATCAATGCACCCGATCCAACCCCAACTGCCGCTCGCCACGCTCGTACCAGCTATCCGCCAGCGGGCTGAACACCGCGCAGTGCGTCATGCGGCCAGAGTAGATATGCAGGCTCACCGCAATGTCATCCGTGCTGATGTTGCGGATGGTGTGGTATTCGTGCGGCGGGATCAGGCTGCCGGCGGAGCCGGGGCCGGCTTCCATGGTGCCGACGGGGCGGAAGTGGAAGCGGGTGTCCTGCTTTTCCAGCAGCTCGTACTGGGTGATTTCCAGCGCGCCGTTCCACACGCCCTCGACGCACCACATGCCGTCGTGGTCGTGTATGGCGGTGCCCTGGCCGGGGCCCCAGGTCATGGCGACCACGCTGTAGCCGAATTCTTCGCTGCGGTAGAGCTCGCGGCGGGCGTAATGGTCGCCGGCGGCCTCGAATACGCAGTCGGGAAGCTTTACTTCCTGGCTGCGGATCAGCTGGCACAGGGTTTTGCGCAGGGCATCGGTGATGGCCGGGGTGTCACCCTTGGCGACCGCTGCGTCGACGGCGTCGATCAGCTTGTGGGCACCGGGAAATTCTAGGGCAATCATGGCGATACCGCGCTCAGGTGGAACATGTTGCCGATGATACCATTACCGGCAATTCACCGGGCCAGGAAGCCGCCGATGGCCCGGCTGTAGTTCTCGATATCCACCAGGAAGGCGTCATGGCCCTGGGGGGAGTCCAGCGCCACGAATTCCACCCGCACACCGGTGTTGCGCAGGCCCGTGGCGATCTGTTCCTGCTGTTCCAGTGGGAACAGGATATCGGTGCTGACGCCGATCACCAGGGCCTCTTCCAGCTTGATCCGGGCAAGGCCTTTTTCGACGCTGCCCTGGCCGTGCTCGGCGATGTCGAACCAGTCGCTGGCGCGGGACAGGTACAGGTAGCTGTTGGGGTCGAAGGTGCGGGTGAAGCGGCGGGCGTGGCCTTCCAGGTACGACTCCACCTGGAATTCGAAGCCGAAGGGTTCGCCCTCGCGGTCTTCCGGTTCCAGCCGGATGCGCGCGAAGCGGCCGTTCCACTCCATCGCCGAGCGGTAGGTGATCACGCCGAGCTTCCGGGCGATGCTCATGCCGTGTTCGGGGTAGTGGTCGTCGTCGTACTGGCCGTTGTTCCAGTTCGGATCAAGGCGGATCGCCTCGCGCTGCAGCGAGCGGATGGCGATGGCGAAGGGCTGCGCCTGCGGCGCGGTATCCACGCTGATGTGCCGGCGTGCGCTGCCCGGATGCAGCGCCATGTACGCCAGGGCGCTCATGCCGCCCATCGAGCAGCCAACCAGGCAGTCGAGCTGGGTGATGCCCAGCGCGCTTACCGCCGAGTGCGCGGCGTTGGCGACGTCCTCGAGCGAAAGCTCAGGGAAGGTGAGTCGATACGCCTCGCCGGTGGCAGGGTCGATCGAGGCGGGGCAGGTGGAGCCCTTGTCGCTGCCCAGCGAATTGACGCAGATCACGTAGTACTTCGACGTGTCGATGGCGCGGCCGGGGCCGATCATCGCTTCCCACCAACCGTCGGACGGATCTTCGTCGTTCGAGGTGGCGTGGGCGCTCGGTGACAGGCCCGTCAGGATCAACAAGGCGTTGGATTTCGCCTCGTCAAGCTGGCCCCAGGTTTCAAACGCCACGCGCGCGCCATGCAGTTCACCGCCACGCTTCATCGGGAAGGGGGAGGGAAGCGGGTGGTAGCGGCGTGCGTCGCCCATCAATGAACCTTGTCGATACTGATGCGGATCGGATCCCGGGTAGAAGTGGACACTACCCCGGCGTCGCCTTCCAGGTCACCTGGTTGGGCGATCGCCTGGCCACTCTTGCTGATGCGGGCGCCTACGAACACGCGCTCCGCGGACGAAAGTTTGAACTGCGGTGTCATGCCCATGCCGTCGGTCAATACCACCGAAGCGGGTAGTTTTCCGGCGTCGAGTTTCGCCACCGCCAGCGGCATCGGCGGACCGTTTTCGGCACGAGCGTAGACATAGAGCGTGTCTCCGGCGGCCAGCTTGCTCTTCAGGGCCGGTGCCACGGCGACCTGCACGTCCAGCGCTGGTGGCGTGGCGCCGGCCGCGGGTTCGTCAGCCTTGCCGCTGGCCTTGGCATCCGCGGCGGCGATCTGCTGCTCGACGGCGGCGGCCACATTGGAACTGGGATCAAGCAAGGGTTGCAGCTTCCGCCACGTGGCCGAAGCTTCCTTGTAGCGGCCTTGCTGGAAGTCGCTGATGCCAAGCAACCACAGGGCGCGCTGGTTGGTGGCGTCCACCTGCACGGCCTTGTCCAGCAGCTCGCGCGCCCGGCCGTCGATCAGATGATCAGGCCGCGATTGTGAATCGGATTCGGCCCAGCCCACCATCGCCACGCCGTTGCTTGCATCCAGGTCCAGCGCGTGCCCGTACGCATCGCGTGCCTGCGTGAACTGGTGAAGCATGCCCTGTGCCTGGCCCATCAGCAGCCAGCCCTGCAGGTCGTCCGGATGCTGCGCCAGTCGCGCGCTAAGGCCGGCCATTGCCTCGTCGATGCTCGGCGGCGGCTCGGCCTTGGCCACGCCATCGAGCGTTTGCGGCGTGCCCACCAACATGTACAGGCCAACCGTGGCGACGGGAATAACGAATGCCAGCGCCAATGCCAGCGCGAACACGCCCACCGGGCGTCCTTCACGGCGGCCGCGGCGGATCAGGGGAACAAGCACGAGGGCCAGCGCCACCGCGAGCATGATCGCGGCGCACACATAGAACGCAGGCTTCACCAGTTTTCCCCACTGTCGTTGGATTCGGTCACCGCGTTCGCAGGTTCCGTGGCCGCGGTACGCGCGCGGCGCCGCACCTGCACCACCAGCGCCACGCCGCCAAGCACAAGCACCAGCAGCGGTCCGAACCACAACAGGGCCGTGCCCGTATCAAGCGGCGGATCGTAAAGCACGAACTTCGAATAGCGCGCCACCAGCCAGGCCTTGATCTCTTCGTCGTTCTTGCCCTGCTGCATCAAGTCGAACACTTCGTGGCGAAGGTCGCGGGCGAGCTCGGCATTGGAGTCGTTGAGGTTTTCGTTCTGGCACACCAGGCAGCGTAGCTGCGCAGTGAGATGCTGGAAGCGTACTTCCTGGGCGTGGTCCTTGAAAGGCAGCGGATCGATCGCCTGGGCGGCGACGGTCGTTGCCATCAGCAGTACCAGCAGCAGCATCACGCGGCGCATCATGGCGCTTCCTTCGCGATCGCAGCCAACGCGGGCTTGAGCTCGCGTTCGATCACGTCCGGCGTAAGCGGCCCGATGCGCTTGTAGCGAATCACGCCCTTGCCATCCACCAGGAACGTCTCCGGTGCGCCGTAGACGCCGAAATCAATCGCCGTGCGGCCTTCGACATCGGCGATCACCAGATCGTACGGATTGCCGTGCTCGGCGAGCCAGCCCTTCGCGGCAGCGGGCTCGTCCTTGTAGTTGTAACCCACCAGCTTCACGCCCAGCGCCTTGCCTTGCGCCATCAGCACCGGGTGTTCCTCGCCGCAGGCAAAGCACCAGCTGCCGAACACATTCAACAGGTACGGCTTGCCCAGGAGGTCCGCCTTGGCCACCGTGCGGCTGGGATCGTCCAGCACCGGCAGGCGGAACTCAGGCGCCGCCCGACCGATCAATGGCGAGGGCACCTCGCGTTGGTCGTGCTGGGTGTTCCACCAGATGCCGAAGCCGAACAGCGCCACCAGGGCAAGGAAAGCGAAGAAGGGCAGCAGGCGGCTCATGCAGCGGGCTCCGCTACCGTCGCACCAGCTTCACTGCGCGTTTTTTGCGTGCGGAAGCGTCGCTCGCCAGCGGCCACGAAGCCACCGAGCATCATGAACAGGCCGCCGAGCCAGATCCAGCGGATGAAGGGTTTCTGGTACAGCCGCAGCGCCCAGGCACCCTCGCGGTTACCCGCATCCATTGGTTCGCCCAGTGCCACGTAGATGTCGCGGAAGATACCCGCATCGATGGCGGATTCAGTCTGCACCTGGCCGCGCGTATACGTGCGCTTCTGCGGGTGCAGGTTGGCCACCAACGCGCCGTCCTTCATCACCGTCACCACGCCTTCGTCGCCGCGCCAGTTCGGGCCGCTGGTTTCGCGCACGCCGTCGAAGCGGAAGTCGTAGCTTCCCAGCTGCACGATCTTGCCCGGCTCCATGCGCACGTCGCGCTCGATGCTGAGCGATTCGGAAAGCATCACGCCGGCGACAAAAATGCCGACGCCAAAATGGGCCAGCAACATGCCTGCCATCTCCGCCGGGAAACGGCGGCCGCGCGGCATTTCACGCCAGCGCTTGATCACGTACAGCAGCGTGCCAACGCACGCCCAGACCGCGCCGGCGACACCGGCGATGGCCTTGAGCTTCGCGTCGACAAAGAGGAAGGCGATCACCGCGCAGACGATGGCGGCCAGGCCCGCTCGCAGCGCGACGGGTTTGAGTACGCCGATATCGCCCTTGCCCCAGCGCAGGTAAGGCCCGAACGGCAGCAGCAATACCACCGGCAGCATCAGCAGGTTGAAGAGGAAACCGAAGTAGGGCGGACCCACCGATACCTTGCCCAGGTTCAGCGCGTCACCGAGCAGCGGGAACAACGTGCCCAGCAACACCATCGCGGCGGCGGTGGTAAGCAGCAGGTTGCCGATCAGCACGGCGGTCTCGCGTGACACGACGGCGAACGCGCGGCCGCCCGCCACCTTCGGTGCACGCACGGCATACAGCAGCAGCGAGCCGCCGATCACCACCACCAGGAATCCGAGGATGTACAGGCCGCGCCGCGGGTCGGAGGCAAACGAATGCACCGAGGTCAACACGCCCGAACGCACCAGGAACGTGCCCAGCAACGACAACGAGAAGGCGAACAGCGACAGCAGGATCGTCCACGACCGTAGCGAGCCTCGCTTCTCGGTGATGGCCTGCGCGTGCACCAGCGCTGCACCCACCAGCCACGGCATGAAGGATGCGTTCTCCACCGGATCCCAGAACCACCAGCCGCCCCAGCCCAGTTCCGCGTAGGCCCACCAGCTGCCGGCGACGATGCCGGCGGAAAGGAACGCCCACGCCACGTTGGTCCACGGGCGTGCCCAGCGCACCCAGGCCTGTTCCAGCTCACCGCCAAGCAGCGCCGCGATGGAGAAGGCGAACGCTACCGAGAACCCCACATAGCCCATGTACAGCACGGGCGGATGGAAGGTCATGCCCGGGTCCTGCAGCACGGGGTTGAGGTCCGCGCCATCGGGCTGCATCGGCAGTTCGCGCAGGAAGGGATTGGAGGTGAATACGATGAAGGCCAGGAACCCCAGGCCGATGAAACCCATCACGCCAAGCACGCGGGCGGCGAAGGCCTCGGGCAGCTGCCGGCTGAAGATCGTCAGCGCCAAGGTCCAGGCGTTGAGGATGAATACCCACAGCAGCATCGAGCCTTCGTGCGCGCCCCATACCGCGGTGATGCGGTAGTACCAGGGCAGGGCGAGGTTCGAATTGGCGGCCACATAGCCCACCGAGAAATCGAAGGTGAGGAATGCGTGGACCAGGATGCCCATGGCCAGCGCCACGAAAACGAACTGCCCCGCGGCCATCGGACGCGCCAGCGACATCAGTGCGCTGTTGCCACGCCATGCGCCAACCACCGGCACCACGCCCTGCACCAGCGCCAGCAGCATGGCAAGGATCAGCGCAAGCTGGCCAAGCTCGGGGATCACTTGCCCGCCTCCATGTCGGCTTTCTCGTCGATGGCCTTGTTCTTGTGGGCCTTGGCCATGGCGTCCTTCAGTTCCTTGGGCATGTAGGTTTCATCGTGCTTGGCCAGCACTTCGCTGGCCACGAAACGGGCGCCGTCCATGGAACCGGTGGCGATCACCGACTGGTTGTCACGGAAGAGGTCGGGAAGGATGCCGTTGTATTCCACCGGCATCGCGCCGTCCGCATCGACCACGATGAAGCTCACCTTCAACGAGTCGCTTGCGCGCTGGATGGAGCCGGACTTGACCATCCCGCCCAGTCGAAAGCTTTTGTACTGGGTGGCCTGGCCGCCCTGCACCTGGCTGGGGGTGAAGAGGTAGTTCATGTTCTGCTGCAAGGCGAACACGGCCAGCCCCACCGCGGCGACGGCGGCGACCACCACCAAGAGGACGATGGTGAGGCGGCGCTTACGGGTGGGATTCATGCGTTTTCATTCCGGCGGCGCGCGCCCTGGCGCGCCATGCGGGCGCGGACATCGCGCAGGTTGCGGCGGCGACGAAGCACCGGTGCGAGGTAGTCGGCCAGGAGGACCACGGCGAACACCGCGTAGCTGGTCCACACGTAGAAGGCATAACCGCCCATGTCCAGGAACTGGCTCATGCCGTTTCCTCCACGGCCAGCGCCTTGACCCAGTCCTTGCCGCTTTCCATGGCGACAAGGTCGGCCCGGACGCGGCCGAACAGGCTCGCCACGTAGTAGCACTTGGTGGCCAGCATCATCGTCAAGAGCGGCCACAGCATGCGCGCATCGATATGCGAAGGACCCAGCAGGCGCACGGTGGAACCCTGGTGCAGGGTGTTCCACCAGTTCACCGAAAAATGCACGATGGGCACGTTCACCACGCCGATCAACGCAAGGAAGGCTGCTGCGCGTGCGCCCTGGCGCCGATCCTCGAACGCGTGGAAAAGGCCGATCACGCCCAGGTACAGGAACAGCAACACCAGTTCGGACGTGAGCCGGGCGTCCCATGTCCACCACGTACCCCACATCGGCTTGCCCCATAGGGAGCCGGTCACCAGGGTGATGAAGGTGAAGGCCGCGCCGATGGGCGCTGATTCCATCGCCACCACTTCGGCCAGCTTGATCCGCCATACCAGCGCGATGAACGCGGCCACGCCCATGGCGAAATAGATGAACAGGCTCATCCAGGCGCTGGGCACGTGGATGAAGATGATCCGGTAGGCATCGCCCTGCTGGTAGTCGGCCGGTGCCAGCACCAGGCCGCCGTAGGCGGCGATCGCCCCGGTGATGAGGGCCAGCGCCAGGGCCCACGGACGCACGGCGCCGGCAAAGCGATAGAACGTCGGCGGCGAGCCGAGGCGGTGCAGCCAGGTGGGGATCCAGTTAGCCATGTGTCTCGTTCAGGCGGGGGATTCGCCGTGGGGTCATGTCAGGCGTCCAGCGCAATGCGCAGCGCCGCGGCACAGGCCAGGGGGGCCAGCACCAAGGCCAGCACCAGGGCGGCGCCCAGCCAGGCGATGGGCGCAACCCACGGCAGCCCTTGCTGTGCAGCTGCCACCGCGCCGGCGGCGAAGATCACCACGGGGACGCACAGGGGCAGCAGCATTAGCGCCAGAAGCATACCAGAGCGCCTCGTCCCGGCCGTCAGCGCCACCAGGATGGCGCCGATCAGGCTAAGCAGCGGCGTGGCCAGCAGCAGCGCCACCACCAGCACGCCCATCACCGGCGTGGGCAGGTGCAGCATGCCCGCCAGCAACGGGGAAATAATGATCAGCGGCAAGGCGGTGGTAATCCAGTGCGCGAATATTCTTATTGCCAACATCAGCGCCAGAGGTTGCGGTGCCAGCAACAATTGTTCGAGCGAGCCGTCCTCGATGTCGCCGCGGAACATGGCGTCCAGGGCCAGCAGCATGGCCAGTAGCACCGTCACCAGGATCACCCCGCCGGCGATGCGCTGCAGAAGGGCCTCTTCAGGCCCAAGCGCGAAGGGAAACAGCGTGGCCACGATCACCGCATAGAGCACCGGCATGGCAATGTCGCCGCGCCTCCGCCAGGCCAGCAGCAGGTCGCGGCGCAGGAGGGCGGCGCAGGCCGCGCCGGTGCTGACCGTCACGTGTGCATCCGGATGACGCGCGGGGCGCCGCCAAGGAAGGTGACCGTGCCGTGGCTGGACACCAGCGCCGCGCCGCCGCGCTGGGCGTGCGCCTGGACCAGCCGGTTGACCAGGGCGATGCCCTCGCGGTCGAGGTTGGCATAGGGCTCGTCCAGCAGCCAAATGGTGGCCGGGACCAGCATCAGCCGCGCCAGCGCGGCCCGTTTCTTCTGGCCGGCGGAAAGCCGGCGTACCGGTTCATCCTCATACCCTGCCAGGCCCACCTCGACTAGCACGGCCATGGCATCGGCGCCCTCACGGCGGCCGGCGAGGCCTTCGGCCACGCGCAGGTTCTCAAGCGGCGAAAGATCGGCCTTCAGGCCCAGCTGGTGGCCCAGGAACACGATGCGGCCGGCAGCGTCGATATTGCGCAGCGGCTTGCCTTCCAGTTCCAGGGTGCCTTCCTCCGCGTGCAGGATGCCGGTGAGGATGCGCATCAAAGTGGTCTTGCCGCTGCCGTTGTCGCCTTCCACCAGCACGATGTCGCCGGCGGCTACCTCGAAATCCAGCGGGCCGAACACCCGCTCTTCCTGGCGGGAGAAGCAAAGGGCGCGGGCATGCAGCAGGGGTGCTTGGGCGGTCATAGGTCGGGCGATTGTCCTTAAAACCTTGGGTGGGCGTCCATGTGGCAGCCCGTCGCGGGCCTACAGCCAGGCCAACGCCGGCCTGGCCTTGCCCTTGCCGCAGACGATGGCGTGCTGGCCGCAGGCCTCGGCGATGGCCAGGATCCGCCAGGCGTCGATGCCCACCACGAACAGGCTCGCTTCGCGCCAAAGCTGGTTGCCCACGCCTACCGAGGGCCATAGCACCGAGGGGCTGGCGGCCTTGAGCAGGCCCAGCAGGCGCCGCTGGGCGGCGCGGTTCACTTCCGGCGATTGCCTGACGGAGCCCGGGTTCCAGCCGGTGATGATCGCCCAGCAGGCCTCGCCGATCACGGCGGAGAGCTCCGGGGGTAGCGGGGCGTCGACACGGATCGAAGCATGGCCACCGCGCGGCAGGCGCACGCGGTAGTCCGTGCGGCGATACGCGGTGTCGTGCGCATTAACCAAGGCCATGGCCGGGCAGCGGGGGCAGGGTGGCCTTCAGGGTAGCCACGGCGGCATCCAGGTTCACCTCCGACACCGTGCCGTGGCCCTTCAGCAACTGCTCGAGCAGGGTGTCCTGCGCAAGGCCGCGTTCGAGCGCATAGGCATAGGGCAGGTGGGTGAAGGTAACCATGCGATAGCGTGGCATGTAATGCGACGGCGCGCGTTCGGCCAGAAGGCTGCCCAGTTCCCGCTTGCGCAGGTAGTGCGGGTCGGCCACCGAATCACGCATCTCGATGTAGTTTTCCAGCGCCATGGTGGCGATGGCATCGGCGTTGGGCTTGCGCTCGGCCTGGAAGGCGGCGAAGGCGGCGACAGTGTCGCCGTGGTGTTGGCCCAGCAGGCGGGCGAGCGCGGCGGCGTCTTCGAAGCCGCAGTTCATGCCCTGGCCGTGGAAGGGCACGATGGCGTGGGCTGCGTCGCCGATCAAAAGGGCCCGGCCGCCCAGGTGCCATCGATCCAGGTAGAGCGTTGCCAGCGTGCCCATCGGATGCCCGGACCAGTCCTGGTCGAAGTCGGGCATCAGATCCAGTGCATCGGGGAATTCGCGGGCGAAGAACGTGCGCGCATCGGCTGCCTGGCGGATCTGCGCGAAGCTTGGTGTGCCGCCGTCCACGGGCAGGAAAAGCGTGACGGTGAAACTGCCGTCGCGGTTGGGCAGCGCAATGCACATGTAGCCGCCCCGCGGCCAGATGTGCAGGGCGTTGGGCTCGATCCGGAACGGCGCGGACGGATCCTTCGACGAGGGAATTTCCAGTTCCCTGTAGCCGTGGCCAAGGGGCTGGATGCGTTCGCCCAGGTCGCCCATGGCGGTGCGCAGCGCCGAGCCTGCGCCGTCGGCGCCGATCACCACGGAGGCCTCGACGTCACGGTTGGCCTGGCCGTCGGACAGGGTGATGCGCCCTGCGTTGAAATCGGCCCGGACCAGTGCCTGGCCAAAATGGAAGCGCGCGCCGGCGTCGATGGCCGCGTCGATCATCAGGCCGTTCAGGCCGCCGCGGGAGACCGACCAGATCACCTCGCTGTCGTCCACCCCATAGCGCTGCAGGGCCGGCTGGCCCCCGGGCGTGTGCACCATGCGGCCGCGCATCATCACCGCCTGTGCAAGCACGCGGTCGGCTTGCCCCGTGGCACGCAGTGCATGCAGGCCGCGCTCGGCCAGCGCCAGGTTGATCGAGCGGCCGCCGCCTGCGCCCGCACGTCGCGGATCGGGGCGTTTTTCGAAGACGTCTACCTCGAACCCGGCCTGGGCCAGGAGGGTTGCCACCAGCGCGCCGACCAGTCCGGCGCCGATGACCGTGATGGATTTCGTTACCTGGCGCGGGAGGGATGCGGACACGGTGCGGGACCTAGGTCGGTTGCGTTTGGCCGGCCCATGCTGCGCAGCATGGAATCAGGTGCGGGCGCAGCAATTGGTGCAGGGCGGCGCATCTTGCGCTGCAACGTAACGGGCGCTGGGCTTACCCGGCCTTCTTGCCACCGCGCGCGGCCGGCCGGGTCGGCGCTGCCTCGGGCGGGGCTTTCTGCGCGGCGGCGTCGAAGAAGCCGCGCTGCATGGATTTCCACATGTCCAGGTTGCGTTCGGTGAGCTCGTTGAGCATCGACCACGGCGTCTGGCCCATCAGGTTGTTCAACTGCGAGCGGAACTGTTGCTGCTGGTCCAGGAATACCTGCAGGCTGCGCTCCAGGTACGGTCCCATGAAGCCCTGCAGCGAATCCCCGTAGAAACGGATGATGTGCGAAAGCAGCTGCGGGGAGAGCATCGGCTGCCCGTGTTCCTCGTGCTCGGCAATGATCTGCAGCAGCACCGAGCGGGTGAGATCCTCGCCCGACTTCGCATCGCGCACTTCGAAATTTTCGCCGTCCAGCACCAGCTGGCGAACCTCCTCCAGCGTGATGTAGCTCGAGATCTCGGTGTCGTAAAGACGCCGGTTCGGGTACTTCTTGATGATGCGGAGGGTTTGTGCCATGCGGCGAAACGTAGCAGAACGTATTGCGCCGCACCAGTTCCGTGAGATCGACGTTTATTGGATCGTGGCAATTGGCCCGGAGCTAATGGCCCGCCGCCCCGCCGGCGTTGCCAAAAGGCGGTTTGGCCAGCCAGAGCACCGGTATCAACAGGATGAACAGGATGGCGCAGCCATAGAAAACGTCGTTCACGGCCAGCGTCATGGCCTCGCGCGTAAGCACCTGGTTGACCACCGCCAGGCCCGTCTGGCCCGTGGCACCCAGGCCCTGCAGGTGCGTCAGGTATTGCGTGGCGGCGGCGCTGCCCTGGTTGATGTGTTCGGTCAGCGAGGCATGGTGGAACTCGCTGCGGTGCTGCCACAGCGTGACCGACACTGCGGTGGACACGCTCGATGCCAGCGTGCGGCAGAAATTGGCCAGGCCCGATGCGCTGGCAATCTGGTCCGGACGCAGACCCGACAGGAAAATCTGGTTCAGGGGAATGAAGAAGCAGGCGATGCCCACGCCCATGATGAACCGTGGCGGCAGCATGGATGCGAACGACGAGTCGCTGGTGAAGTCGGCGAACCAGAACGAACAGAACGCGAACACGATGAAGGCGAAGGTCACCACCCAGCGCAATTCCAGCCGCTGGATGTTCGCGCCGATGAAGGGCGAGACCACGAAGGCCAGGACGCCCACGGGCGCGGCGGCAAGGCCGGCCCACGTCGCGGTATAGCCCACCGTGGTCTGCAGCCACAGCGGGAACACCACGTTGATGCCGAAGAATGCCAGCATGCCCAGCGACAACGCCCCCACGCCGACAGCAAAGTTGCGGCGCGAGAACAGCGACAGGTCGATCACCGGATGCTTGGCGGTGAGTTCCCAGATGATCAGGAAAGTCAGTGCCACCACGGCGATGAGGCCCAGGGTGAGGATCAACGGCGAAGCGAACCAGTCGTGGTCGTTGCCGTTATCCAGCATGAACTGCAGGCAGCCCACGCCCACCACCAGCAGGCCCAGGCCCACCGCATCGATCGGCGTGCGTTGCGTTGCCGTCTCGCGGCCGCGCAACAGGCGCCAGGTGACCACCGCCGCGGCCGCGCCCACCGGTACGTTGATGAAGAAAATCCAGGGCCAGGAGAAATTGTCGGTGATGTAACCGCCCAGGATGGGCCCGAAGATCGGCGCTACCACCACGGTCATGGCCCACATTGCCAGCGCCATGCCCTGTCTGGTCTTGGGGTAGCTTGCCAGCAGCAGCGACAGCGACAGGGCCACCATCGGTCCTGATCCGGCGCCTTGCAGCAGGCGGAACACCACCAGCATCGGCATGCTGGTGGCAAGGCCGCAGAGCATCGAGAACGCCACGAACAGCAGCACGGAAAAACAGAACGTGCGCACTTCGCCGAAGCGCTTGGCCAGCCAGCCGGTCAACGGCTGCATGATGGCGCTGGCCAGGGCATAGGAACTAATCGCCCACGTGCCCTCGTTGGCACTCACGCCCATGCTGCCGGCGATGTGCGGCACGGCCACGTTCACGATCGTCATGTCCAGGATCTCCATGAAGGTGGAGAACGCGACAGCGATGGTGAGCAGGACCAGCGTGCCGCCTGAAAGCGGCTTCAGCGGCTGGGGTGCGGGCGTGGCTTCGGCCATGGTCAGCGTACGGCCAGGTTGTCGTCGATGATGGCCTGCGCCTGCGCATCGGCCTTGGCGGCGATGTCATCGTAGACAGAGGTCTGCGCCGTGGGCGTGGTGACAGGCTGTGCCGGCAGCGCGGCGCCGGATGCATCGGTGATGTCCACGGTGGCGTTGGTGGAAAGTCCGATGCGCAGCGGGTATTTGTCGAGGTCTGCGTTGTCCAGTGCGATACGCACGGGCAGGCGCTGTACCACCTTGATCCAGTTGCCGGTGGCGTTCTGCGCCGGCAGCAGCGAGAACGCGCTGCCGGTGCCAACGCCCAGGCCCGTGATGCGCCCGTGGTAGGTCATGCTGCCGCCGTAGAGATCGGCCTGGATCTTCACCGGCTGGCCGATGCGCACGTGGCGCAGCTGGCTTTCCTTGAAGTTGGCATCCACCCACAGATCATGCAGCGGCACCACCGTCATCAGCGGCTGGCCGGGCGTGACGCTATTGCCTACCTGCACGCTGCGCTGGGCGACATAACCATCCACCGGGGCCAGGATCGCGTTGCGTTGGGCAGCGATCCAGGCCTGGCGGTACGCCGCGCGGGCCTGCTCCACGGCGGGGTTGTCGGCGATTTCACGACCATCGATAAGCGCACGCGCGGCATCGGCCTGGCGCTGGGATGATTCCAGCGCGGCGCGCGCGCTATCGAGCACGTCGCGTGCGTGCTGGAGTTCTTCGGGGGCCACGGCCTGCTCGGCGAGCAGGGGCTGGCGCCGGGTGAGGTCCTGCTGGGCACGCTTGACGTCCAGTTGCCGGGCGGTCACGGCGGCGTCGGCGCTTGCGACCGACTGCGTTTGCTGCCGCACCTGGCGCACGGCCTGGGCCAGGCCGCTGGCCGCCTTGCGCAGGTTCACATCAGCGTCGGTAGGGTCAAGGCGCACCAGCACCTGGCCAGCCTTCACCCGTTGGGTATCGTCGGCGAACACACCGACCACGATGCCCGGCACCTGCGCCGAGATACCCACCTGGTTGCCGCCGACATAGGCGTCGTCGGTTTCCTCGCGGCGGGAAAACACCAGCAGCCACAGCAACACCCAGGTGGCGCCTGCCAGCAGGAACACCACCACGGCGACGACGAGCATGCGCCGGCGCTTGCGCGGATCCTTCGCGCCGTTGCCATTATCTTCGGCGGACGGAGCGCCGGATGTTTTTTCGGAATCTTGCGAGCTCATGGCTGTGCTGCTCCGTGCGAAGTCGAATCGGTTCGGGTGTCGTCGGCGCCGGTGTCGGCGCGGTAGCCGCCACCCAGGGCCTTGGCAAGGGCGACGTCGGCGGACAGGGCCTGGCCCTGCAGTTCAATATCGCCGTCGCGCTGCTGGATCAGTTGTGCGCGGGCGCCCAGTGCCTCGCGTGCATCGCGTACGCCCTGGCGTGCACGGGCGTCGCTGGTGGCCACCATGCGGCTGGCCGCATCCATTTGTTCGGCCTGCTGTACGCGACTGTCAGCCACCTGGCGCGCGCTGAGCGCCTGGGTGGCAACGTCGCGCGCAGCGGCGATCACGGTGGCGTTGTATTGCGCTACCGCGGCGCTGAGCTCGCTCTTGCTATAACCGTAGTTGGCTTCCAGCGCGCCGCCTTCGAAGATCGGCAGGTGCAGCGCCGGGGTGAGGCCAAACACGCGGCTGCTGCCGTTGAATACCTTGTCCATGTCGATCGACGACAGGCCTGCCATCGCGGTAAGGCTGAAATCGGGAAAGAACTGTGCGCGGGCGACGTCCGTCTGTTTCAGCGCGGCCTCCACCTGCCAGCGACTGGCAGCGATGTCAGGGCGGCGGGCGATCAGGTCGACGCTGGCGTTGGCAGGCAACGCGCCGTCCACGGTGGGAAGGGGACGGTCGGCAAGGGTTGGCAGGTCTGCGGGAGCCACGCCCACAAGCGTCGCCAGTGCCGCCCGGCGGATTGCCGCGGAACCTTCGTAGGCCACTTTCGCCTGGCGCGCCGAGGCTACTTGCGAGCGTGCCTGCTGCACCGTATCGGACAGATCCACGCCTTGTTTCACGCGCAGGGTCGCGATGCGCTCCATGCGCTCGGCATTGGCCACCAGCTCACCGGCGAGCAAGGCGCGCTGCCGATCGGCAAGGAAACCGAAATAGGTATCAGCCACCGAGCTTTGCAGGGCGAGCGCTGCGGCGGCGTGCTGGGCCTGCGCCGAGCGGGCCTGGTCGAGCGCGGCATCGACGCTGTTGCGCTTCTTGCCCCACCAATCGAAGTCGTATTGCAGCTGCACGCCGAGGTCGGCCTGGTTGTACCAGGTGAACCCCAGGAATTTCGGGGGAATCATGCCGTTCTCGCTCAGGCGCTGCCGGGCTACCTGCGCGCTGCCGTCGATGCGCAAGCCCGCCTGAGCGGCGGCGATGCGTACCGATTGCTGCGCGGTGTCCACGCGCGACCGGGCCTGGGCAAGATCGGGCGAGCCCTTCAGCGCCATATCGATCAACTGATCCAGCTGCGGGTCGTTGTAGTTGCGCCACCAGTCCTGTGCTGGCCATTGGCCGGTGGCGGGCACGTCGATGCCTTGCAGCGGCACGTCGGCGCGAAGGTTTGCCGGACGCTCCACGCGTGCCGGCGCGCATGCGGCCAGCGCGAGGCCCAGGCCCAGTGCAAGGGCGCCGCGGCGGAGGGAAGTGAAGGCTTGGGTCATTCGTCGCCCCTGGCGGTGACATCGTCGATGCTCTGCGCCAACGTGCGCAGCATGCGTTGCAAGGTGGTCTTTTCCCTTGCCGAGAAGGTGGCGAAGGTGGCGGCAAGGCGCGGGAACATCGGTGGCAGCAGCTTGTTGACGAAGCGCTTTCCGGCCGGTGTGATGCGCATGACGATGCGGCGACGGTCGTCCACCGCGTGTGCCCGCGTAATAAAGCCCTTCTTCACCAGCGAGTTGGCGATGCGCGTCATGTTGGTGCTGCTCTGCGTGGCAACGCAGGCCAGGTCACTGGGCGTGGCCGAACCGTTGGGGCTTGAGAACAGCATCATCAGTGCGTGGAAGTCGCTTTCGGCCATGCCGTGCGGCTTGAGGTTGCGGGCCAGTTCGTCCTGCATGGCCCCGGCGGTGAGGGTAAGCAGCTTGTAAAGGCGGACATCGTCGATGGGCATGCCGGGCACGATCTGCTCGACACGCGCCATGCCCTCGTCCAGCCCTGCGATGATCTCGGTAACCTTGTTCATCGAAAAATAATTCATCGGTGAAGTATTTAGGCTAGCAGTGCTTCAGGTAGCCGCGCAAGGGCCGATGGTTGGACTTACGGTTTGGGGTCGGGCGCCCAGCCGAACAGCCGCGCGGCATTGGCCGTGGTGGCATGGGCGATGTCCTGGGCGGATTCCTCGCGCAGCGCGGCGACCGCTTCGAGCACGCTTGCCGTCAGCGCCGGTTCGTTACGCTTTCCCTGGTGGCCGTGCAATGGCTGGTCGGGTGAGTCGGTTTCCAGCAGCAGGAACTCCAGCGGCATCGTGCGCACCACCTCGCGTAGCCGCCGGGCCCGTTCGTAGGTCACGGGCCCGCCAATACCCAGCATGAAGCCCAGATCGAACAATTGCCGCGCCTGCTCGGCACTGCCGGCGAAGCTGTGCACTACACCGCGCAGGCCTTTGTGCCGGCGCAGGGTGAGGGTCACTTCCTCGAGCGCGCGGCGCGCGTGCACGATCACCGGCAGCTTGCGTTCGCCGGCGAGGTCGAGCTGGCGGGTGAAGATTTCCCGCTGGCGGGAAGGCTCAAGCCCCTCCACGTAGAAATCCAGGCCGATCTCGCCAATGGCCACATGGGGATGCGCGTCGAGCCAGCCTGGAAGCTCATCCAGATGCTCGTCGCGATGCTGATCGAGCATCAGCGGATGCAGGCCGTAGCCCGCGGCTATGCGCTCATCGCCGGCGGCCAGGCGGGCCACGGCCTCCCAGTTGCCACGGTCGATGGCCGGCACCACCACGCGCGCGACTCCGGCGTCGACGGCGCGCTGCATCACCGGCGCAAGGTCCGCGGCGAAGCTTGCGTCGTCAAGATGGGCATGGGTGTCAACGATGGCTATCAATGTGCAGTCCTCGTGAATTCCGCTCTAAGCGCGCATTCAGTATGCCGAACGTTCAATGGCAGCGTGCCCACCGGCACGGCGAGGGGTCGTGTCCGGTCTGGCTGATAACAGGAGAGTGATCCATGAAGTCCCTTATGACGTCGACCTTGTATCTCGCCTTTGGCGCGACCATGGCCCTGGGCGTCGCCGGCTGCAACCGCGATGCCGACGCCGCCGTGGGCGAAGCCGGTTCGAAGTTCGCCCGGGTGGTGAGCGTGGACCCGGTCCGCGAACAGACCCAGCCGCAGCAGGAGTGCCACGATGTCGTGGTGACCCGGCACGCACCGGTGAAAGATCCCAACCAGCTGGCCGGTACCGCCATCGGTGCCGTGGCCGGCGGCTTGCTTGGCAACCAGGTCGGCCACGGCAATGGCCGTACGCTGGCCACCGTGGCAGGCGCCGTCGGCGGCGGCTATGCAGGCAAGCGTATCCAGGAAAATCGCCAGGCCAACAATGTCACGCAGTCGACGCAGCGCCGCTGCCAGACGGTGGGGCAGGCCAGCGACAAGGTCGTCGCTTATGACGTGAAGTACCAGTACAACGGCGTCACCCGCACCGTGCGCATGGACCATGACCCAGGCGACCGGGTCGAGGTCCAGGAAGGCGTGGTGTCGGTGTCCGATGCGCGCGATCCGCGCCAGTCGGCCCAGTAACGGGTTTTTCCCTGAATCATTCCTTCAACCCCGAGCGAGAATTTCAATCCATGAAGACCCTAGTCGTCACCCGGATCGTGCTTGCCGCCGCCGTGGCCTGCGTTAGCCTGTCAGCCTGCGTCGAGCAGCCGCATCGACGTTACGAGAGCCGCGAAGTGGTGTACCAGCAAGCCCCGCGTGGCTGTGGCCAATGCGGTGTGGTGGATGACATCCAGCAGGTGTACGTGCGCAAGCAGTCCTCCCCGGGCGGCGCCATCCTCGGTGCCGTGATCGGTGGTGTGCTGGGCAGCACCGTGGGCCATGGCGACGGGCGCACGGCGGCCACCGTGGGCGGCGCCGTGGCCGGTGGCTTCGTCGGCAATGCGGTGGGCAAGAACCAGTCGGGCGACGACGTGGCCTTCCAGACCGTGGTAAGGCTCGACGACGGCCGCACCGCCACCGTCACCCAGCAAGAAGATCCCCAGGTGCGCCGGGGCGACTACGTGGAAGTGCGCGACGGCCACGTCTTCCGCCGCTAGATGTAACGGACGTCCAGACGTCCAAACAAAAAGCCCTCCGAAAGGAGGGCTTTTCTTTTGCGTGGGTTTTGGGGGTATTGCTAGTTGACGGCGTAGAAGGCGTGGTCGCCGATCGTCGTCACTCTGTTGCGTGACCAGGCGGTGTTCACCGAGGTCGTGGCGAAGTGGTCTGCGCGGGGAACATAGACCAGTCGTTGGCTCTTTGGCAGGTTCCAGTTGTCGATGGAATCGCCGGCGATCTTCCATGCCTTCTGCCAGGCGGTGAGATCGGTTACTTCAAACGTCTTTGGCGTGGTGCTGATGGCGAACTGGCGCGGTGCGCTGACAACATCGCACACCGACGTGCCATCGTTGCTGCGGTCACGACGCCGCATTGCTACTTCGGCCACGGCATACTGCCCGATGGTCGATTCGCTACGTGACTCAAGATAAACCGTCGTCGCCAGGCACGTCTGGTCGGCGAGGTGTTGCGGGAGGACGGACGCCACCCAAAGCAACATCGATAATTTCATTCGTTCTGCCTCCAACTTGCTTTCCGTCGAAGGCGGATGACGCAGCCTTGAACGTGTAGCGGTGGACGGCTGGCAGGCCGTGGCCACCTGGATTGACCGCTCGCCGATACATTGGCTTGCGGGCGTCACGACATGTGACTATCACGCCGGGTGTCCGAGCCCGGTGGGAATGCATTTCGCTGTTGTTGATTGGGCGGCCTGCACTTGAAGCATTGGCGGCGCACCACAGCGTATTGTCACCGGCGTTTGTGCCGGGTCGCGCCGATTCGACTGCCAGTCGATTCGTCGCGTCATGTAACGGAGGTGTTGCGCCGTTACCCAAATTCGATCGGCGGAGCCTAGTGGGGGATGCATCACATTGGCAAGTGCAAGGGCCTTCTTGTTCAGCAAGGGCTCACAACACACGTGAACTGGTTTGTGCTGCACCGTAGATGAAATTTACGTGTACGCGTTAACGGCACATGCCTTTCGATCTATTCAATGTGGCCATGTGTGCAGCGATGCAAGGTTCGCATCAACACCTTGGACATCGAATATCCCAGTGCGTTCGTCGCCAAGGCCCGCGTCGTTCAGGATCACCAGTGCCTTGCTTGCGCCATTGACGACATGAGTGTTCAACACCATGCCGGCAGCAGCGTTGTTGCGGCGCAATGTCGCACCTGGTGAAGCGATGACGTCGAAACTCGCTGTATGCAGGCGCTGCTTGCCTGCGCCGCGGTAATGCATGCGCGCGACAATTTCCTGTCCCGGGAAACATCCCTTGTTGAAACTCACCGCGCCAAGGCGTTCGAAGGATAGCGACTGCGGCAACAGTTCACCGATCGCTGCATCGGGCAGCCAAGCGAATCCCGCGTCGATGTCATGTTGGATCCAGTCACGCGTCGCATGCTCGATTGCGTGCTTGCTTGTCGCGTTGACGATGCGCCAGCTTCGGATGCCGCCGCCGTAGGTGATGCCGTCATCTTCATCGACGGTGATCAAGCCGTCGTGCAACGCAGGCCCATCGACTACTGTCATGTCGTCGGTGGCGGCAATACGTACTTTGGAACGGAAGACGAAGCGCCTGAGATCTTCCGCCATGGCCGCCGCGTCGCCACCGCGCAGCAGGGCAGTGAAACGGTCAGTGGCCGGCCGTGCCAACTGCAGGAAGGCGCGGCAGCGTCCCTTCGCATCCAGCCAGGCGCTCCACTGCCACTGTCCCGGGGCCAAGCCTGAGACATCGGAGGAAAACTGGGCCTGGGCAAAGGCGGCGGCGTCAGGACCGTCGAGGATAAGGAGGGAGGCTGGCATCGATGGGTTCTGCATCGGGAAGATGTTAGGGCGTCCCCGGGCGCAATCCAGCCCCCCTTCAGTTGTGCTGCGGTTGCACAGGGTTTAACATTCGCAGGCTTTGAAAACCATGCCTGACACGTCTGCCCCTCCTGCCCAGGCCCCGGAATCCACGGTCGTGGAAACCGGCCACGGCGCCGCACCCGCGGCACCGGCCATGAAGCAGGAAGAGCGTCCACCGCTTGATCCCACCCGCTACGGCGATTGGGAAAAGAATGGACGCTGCATCGACTTCTGAGGGCAAAAGCCGGCCCCAAGGGGCAGGCCGTTGCGCATGGGTCGACGAGGGTGGTCGGGGAGGGGCGTCAAGCGATTCCTGAAGGATAGCCGCCATGGCACAGACCACTCGACCTCTTTCCCCGCACCTGCAGATCTACAAGTGGCAGTCGCAGATGGTCACTTCCATCCTGCACCGCGCCACCGGTATCGCCCTTGCCGTGGGCAGCCTGGTCATCCTGTGGGGCCTCGTCGCCCTGTCCATGGGTCCTGACGCCTGGGCCAGCTTCCATGCCATCGCTGCCTCGCCGCTGGGCCTGGCGCTGCTGTTCGCCTGGACCTGGGCGCTGTGGTTCCACTTCATCAATGGCATCCGCCACCTTTACCAGGACGCTGGCGCCGGTTACGCCATCAGCACCTTCATCAAGGCAAGCTGGTTCTCGATCATTGGATCGCTGGTTCTTACGCTTGCCACCTGGGCCTACGTGTTCATGGGAGGCGCCGCATGAGCCGCGATCTGCGCAACCCGCTGCAGCGGGCCCGGGGCCTTGGCTCGGCGAAGGATGGCGTGGGCCACTGGTGGAGCCAGCGCCTGACCGCCATCGCGCTCGTCGTACTGGTGCTGTGGTTCGTGGTGCTGGTGCTGGGCCTGCTGGGCCACGACTACCAGGCCGTGCGCGCGTCCATCGCGCGCCCCTGGAACGCACTGCTGATGATCGCCTTCATCATCGCCGCCTTCTGGCATGCGGTACTCGGCCTGCAAGTGGTGATCGAAGACTATGTGCACACCCGCTGGCTGGAAGTGACCTCGATGATCGTCATCAAACTGCTCGCGGTCGCGGGCGTCCTGGCCGGCGTGCTCGCCGTCCTGCGTATCGCGTTGGGAAGCTGATCGATGGAAGCCTATAAGGTCCAGCAACACAAATATGATGTGATCGTGGTCGGCGCCGGCGGCGCGGGCCTGCGCGCCACCTTCGGCCTGGCCGAAAAAGGCCTGAAGGCCGCGTGCATCACCAAGGTATTTCCCACCCGTTCTCACACCGTGGCGGCGCAAGGCGGCATCTCCGCGGCACTGGGCAACATGGGCGAAGACGACTGGCGCTTCCACTTCTACGACACCATCAAGGGATCGGACTGGCTGGGCGACCAGGACGCGATCGAATACATGTGCCGCGAGGCCATCCCCGCGATCATCGAACTGGAACATTACGGTGTGCCGTTCTCGCGTACCGAGGAAGGCAAGATCTACCAGCGCCCGTTCGGCGGCATGACCACCCATTACGGGCAGGGCACCGCGCAGCGCACCTGCGCCGCGGCCGACCGCACCGGCCACGCCATCCTGCATACGCTCTACCAGCAGGCGCTGGCGCACGACGCCACGTTCTTCATCGAATACTTCGCCATCGACCTGATCTTCGACGCCGACGGCACCTGCCGCGGCGTGCTGGCGCTGGACATGAATGACGGCAGCCTGCATTTCTTCCGCGGCCACGCGGTGGTGATGGCCACCGGCGGTTATGGCCGCGCGTATTTCAGCGCCACCTCCGCCCATACCTGCACCGGTGACGGCGGCGGCATGGTGCTGCGTGCCGGCCTGCCGCTGCAGGACATGGAGTTCGTGCAGTTCCATCCCACCGGCATCTACGGTGCAGGCTGCCTGATCACCGAGGGCGTGCGTGGCGAGGGCGGTTACCTCACCAACTCCGAGGGCGAGCGCTTCATGGAGCGCTATGCGCCCAGCGCCAAGGATCTTGCCTCGCGCGACGTCGTCAGCCGCGCCATGACCATCGAGATCCGCGAAGGCCGCGGCGTGGGCGAGCACAAGGATCACATCCACCTGAACCTGATGCACCTGGGTCCGGAAGTGATCCACGAGCGCCTGCCGGGCATCGCCGAATCCGCGCGCATCTTCGCCGGCGTCGACGTCACCAAGGAGCCGATCCCGGTGCTGCCGACGGTGCACTACAACATGGGTGGCATCCCCACCAACTACCACGGCGAAGTGGTGACCAGGCAGGGCGACAATCCCGACGCCGTGGTGCCGGGCCTGTTCGCCATCGGCGAGGCGGCTTGCGTGTCGGTGCACGGCGCCAATCGCCTGGGCTCCAACTCGCTGCTGGACCTGGTGGTATTCGGACGCGCGGTGTCGCACCGCTGCGCGGAGCTGATCAAGCCCGAGACGGCCCACAAGGATCTCCCGGCCAATGTGCTGGACAAGGCCCTGGCCCGCTTCGACGGCATCCGCTATGCCAAGGGCAGCAAGCCCACGGCCGAGATCCGCGCCGCCATGCAGAAGACCATGCAGAGCGACGCCGCGGTATTCCGCACCGGCCAGACGCTCGACGAAGGCTCCAAGAAGATCTCCGAAGTCCACGACATGTTCAAGGACGTCGCCGTGAGCGACCGTTCCCTGGTATGGAACTCCGACCTGATCGAAACGCTGGAGCTGGGCAACCTGCTGGACCAGGCCGTGGCCACCATGCACTCGGCCCGGCAGCGTCCGGAAAGCCGTGGCGCCCATGCCCGCGAGGACTTCCCCGACCGCAACGACACTGAGTGGCAGAAGCACACGCTGGTGTGGATCGACGAAGCCGGCAACAGCCGCTTCGACTTCCGTCCGGTGCACATGTACACCCTGACCGATGAGGTCGAGGTGGTGCCGCCGAAGAAGCGCGTCTACTAAACAACCGTTATCTGGAGAGGCAATCGTGGCCGAGTTCACGCTACCGAAGAATTCCAAGGTCCAGGGCGGTAAGCACCACGCGTCCCCGGGGGCGAAGAAGCCCCGTACCTTCAAGGTCTATCGCTGGAATCCGGACGACGGGCAGAACCCGCGTACCGATACCTACGAAGTGGACATGGCCGCCTGCGGCCCGATGGTCCTGGACGTATTGCTTAAGATCAAGAACGAGATCGATCCCACGCTCACCCTGCGTCGTTCCTGCCGCGAGGGCATCTGCGGTTCGTGCGCGATGAACATCGACGGCACCAACACGCTGGCCTGCACGCGCGCGGTGGACGAATGCAGCGGCGGTACGGTGGCGATCTACCCACTGCCGCACATGCCGGTGGTGAAGGACCTCGTCCCCGACCTTACCCACTTCTACGCCCAGTTCGCCTCGATCAAGCCGTGGCTGCGTACGCAGAGCCCGGCGCCGGCCGATAAGGAACGCCTGCAGTCGCCGGAAGACCGCAAGAAGATCGACGGCCTGTACGAGTGCATCCTGTGCGCCTGCTGCAGCACCTCGTGCCCGAGCTACTGGTGGAACGGCGACCGTTACCTGGGTCCTGCCATCCTGCTCCAGGCCTATCGCTGGATCGTCGACAGCCGCGACGAGGACACCGGTGCACGCCTGGACGACCTGGAAGATCCGTTCAAGCTGTATCGCTGCCACACCATCATGAACTGCGCGCGCACCTGCCCGAAGGGCCTTAACCCGGCCAAGGCGATCGCGGAGATCAAGAAGCTGATCGTGCAGCGCCGTTCGGCCTAAGTAAGGACACGCAGGCGATGGACGAGACCATCATCCGTCGCCTGCGCTGGCGTACCCGCCGCGGCACCCGCGAACTCGATGCGCTGTTCGGCAGTTGGCTGGACGAATCCTTCGCCGGCGCCGACGAAGCCACCCGCAAGGCATTCGACGAACTGCTCGACGTACAGGACCCCGACCTCTGGGACTGGGTGATGGGACATGGAAGGCCAGGGCGCGAGGACTTCGCCCGCATCATCGATGAGATCCGCGCCCGACATCGACTTTGAATACTCACCCTCGCCGCGGGTGCGCCTGGCGGTGGGCGTGATGACGCTCATCGCCGTGGGTTGCGTGGCGGCCAGCGGCCTGCCGGGCGCCGTCCGGATCACCCTGGCCGTCCTCGCCGTGGCCGGGTGGCTCACCTGGCGGCCGCTCCGCGGACCCTTGCAGATAACCTGGGATGGCGACGGCCAGTGGTCGGTGCTCCCACCTGGAAAGGGCCGACAGGACGCGCAATTGGTGGGTAGTGCCCGGCTCGCCAGTGTGGTCGTGCTGCGGCTGGCCTTCCCAGACGGTACGCACACCCTGTTGCTCACCGCGTCCGACCTTCCGGCCGACACCTGGCGCCACCTGCGGATCCGCCTGGCCGGCCAGCGGACGCGCTGACAGCTTGCCGCCACCGACGCGTTCGGGCACTCTGCCGGGTGCGGTGGCGCAACCGGATGCCGGATGCGACACCACCCATCGCCCGCGATTGAGCCGCATGTTCAGACCCCTCGAATTATTCATCGGCCTGCGATACACCCGGGCCAAGCGCCGTAACCAGTTCATCTCGTTCATTTCCACCGTGGCCATCACCTGTATTTCGATCAGCGTGATTGCGCTGATCACGGTGCTGTCGGTGATGAACGGCTTCGACCGTGAGCTGCGCACGCGCATCCTGGGCGCCATTTCCCATGCCACCGTGTCGGGCGTGGGCGAGACGGTGCAGGACTGGCAGCGCGCCGTGCACATCGCCGACGGCAACCCGCACGTGCAGGGCGCCGCGCCCTATGTGGACATCCAGTCGTTCATGCAGGGTCCTCGCTCCAGTGGCGCGCAGGTGCGCGGCGTGGAACCGTCGCTTGAGCCCAAGGTGTCCAACATCGACCAGAAAATGGTCGCGGGCAAGCTCACCGACCTCACCGACCGCAGCTGGAACATCGTGCTGGGTAAGGAGCTGGCGCAGAACCTTGGGGTGAACGTGGGCGACCGCGTCACCGTGGTGGTGCCCAATTTCAGGTCGTCGCCGGTGGCCGGATCATTGCCGACGATCCGCCAGTTCCATGTCAGCGGCATCTTCGAGCTGGGCATGCAGGAGTTCGATTCGAACCTTGCCCTGATCAATATCCACGACGCCGAACGACTGTCGGACCTTGACGGCCCCACCGGCATCCGCCTGCGCCTGGACGACATGTTCAACGCCCGTCCTGTGGCTCGGGAACTGGTCGACCAGCTGGGACAGGTCTATAGCGTTACCACCTGGTACGACAGCCACCAGAATTTCTTCTCGGCCATTTCGATGGAGAAGAAGGTGATGTTCATCATCCTGTCGCTGATCATCCTGGTGGCGGTGATCAACCTGGTCTCGATGCTGATGATGCTGGTGACGGACAAGCAGGCCGATATCGCCATCCTGCGCACCCTGGGCGCCACGCCGCTGTCGATCATGGGCACCTTCATGGTGCAGGGCTTGCTGGTGGGCGTGGTGGGGATCGTCTTCGGCGTGGGCATAGGCTCGCTGCTGTCGGCTTATTTGCCGCAGATCGTGAAGTGGATCGAAAGCGTCAGCGGGGTCACCTTCCTGTCGCCGGACGTCTATTACATCAGCGAACTGCCCAGCCAGCTGCTACCCCGCGACGTCTTCTGGGTATCGCTGATCACCTTCCTGTTCGCCTTGCTGGCGACGCTCTATCCGGCCTGGCGCGCCTCGCGCACGCAGCCGGCGCAGGCCCTTCGCTATGAATGACGCCGTTTCCGCCCCGGTCGTGCTGCGCGCTTCGGGCGTGGCCAAGGTCTACGAAGAAGGCGACTTGCGCACGGGCGTGCTTTCCAATGTGAGTTTCAGCCTGCACAAGGGCGAAACGCTGGCCATCGTCGGTGCCTCAGGTTCGGGCAAGAGCACCTTGCTGCACATCATCGGGGGCCTGGACACGCTCACCCGCGGCGAAGTGGAAGTGGACGGCCGGGTGCTGTCGAAGCTGTCCGACGCCGAGCGCGGCCGCGTGCGAAACCGCTCGCTGGGTTTCATCTACCAGTTCCATCATCTGCTGCCGGAATTCACCGCGCTCGAGAACGTGTGCATGCCGCTCCTGATTCGCGGCGTGTCGATCACCGAGGCCACGAAGCAATCGCAGGTATTGCTCGAGCGCGTGGGGTTGTCCGCGCGCATGGGGCATCGTCCTTCGGAGATGTCCGGTGGCGAGCGGCAGCGTTGCGCGGTGGCGCGCGCGCTGGTGACGCGGCCGACCTGCGTGCTGGGCGACGAACCCACCGGCAATCTCGACGAGCACAACGCAGCCCAGGTGTACGAGCTGATGATCGAATTGAACCGCGAGATCGGCACCAGCTTCATTTTGGTCACCCACGATCCGCGTCTGGCTGCGCGCATGGATCGGACGCTGGAACTCTCCAACGGCGAGCTGCACCCGCACGTCGCCGCCTAAGGCGATGCCGACATCCGGTTGAGCAGCCTCCCGGCAGACGCGGCGGGCGCATGGCGCGCAACCTCGGGGTTTCCTGTGTGGACGCCGCGATGCGCCCGTCAATGTCCTGGCCCGTCGCGGCCCTGGCCATGTTTTCAGGCAACCTGGTGGTGCAGGCGTCGCCGCGGTTGCCGTCCATGCCTGTGGCGATGGTCATCGGCGTTGTCGGTGCCCTGCTGTGCATCTGGCTAACCTGGGTCCAGGCAGTACCCCGCAAATGGATCGTCGCCGTGGTGGCCCTCGCAATGCTCGGGTATGCCGTGACCGCGGTGGCGGGGATACGTGCGATGTCCGCTCGCCTGCCAGTGGAGCTTGAGGGAAGGGACTTCCTGGTCGAAGGCCGTGTGGCGAGCCTTGCGGTGCGCAACCACGACAGCGTGGGTTTCGTCTTTGAGATCGAGCGCAACCTTGACGCAAACAGCTTCGAAGGCCGTGTGCGCGTGGCGTGGTTCGGCGCGGTGCGGGCACCGCCGGCCTGCTCGCGTTGGCAGCTCTTGCTAAGGCTGAAGCGACCGCGGGGGTTGGCCAATCCCGGTGGCCAAGATGCCGAACGCATGGCGGTGGTGCGCGGCATCGATGCCGTCGGTTACGTGCGCGACGGTCCACTGAATCGTAACCTCGGCACGATGCAGTGCATCGACGGCGTCCGCGAGACGATCGGTGACACGGTGGCCGAGCGGCTCGGCGGCCGGCGTGCGGCCCGCCTGGTGCTGGCCCTGGCTGTTGGGGACACGCGAAGCCTGGACGAGGCTGACTGGCATCTGGCACGGGTGACCGGAACGGCCCACCTGGTGGCGATCTCCGGCCTGCACACCGGCATGGCGGCCCTTCTCGCCGCCTGGCTGGCAGGCCTGGCGTGGCGAGCGTGGCCCTCGCTGGGGCTCCGCGTGCCGCGCCAGGTGGCACAGGCCGTGGGTGCCGTGGTCCTGGTGTTGCCGTACTGCATGCTGGCAGGCGCCGGCCTACCGGCCGTGCGCAGCACGATCATGGTCTGTATCGTTGCCTTAGCCCATGCACGCCGACGTCATGTGGCGCCGTCGCATGTCCTGGCCATGGCCCTGGTTGCCGTTTTGATGGTCGATCCCATGGCGCCGCTCGCCGCCGGTTTCTGGCTTTCCTTCGCGGGCGTTGCACTTTTGGTGGGCATGCTCGGTCCGGCACAGCGCAGCGTGTGCGCCTGGTTCGTGCAATTGCTACGCATGCAGCTGCTGATGACCCTGGCGTTGATGCCGCTCAGCGTTGCCTTCTTCGGACAATGGTCGCTCGTGGGCATGCTTGCCAATGTGTTGGTGGCGCCTTTCGTCAGCATCGTGGTGGTGCCGTTGATCCTTGCCGGTGCGTTGTTGCTCCATGGTGTGGGGACGGTCGCCACACCCGTCCTGCAATTGGCCGCCGCCGGTATGGATGCCACGTGGTGGCTGCTGCAGGCTTTCGCACGGATACCGCATGGGCAATGGTCGCTCGCCGGCGGCGGCCCGGCCCTTGTGGTATCGGGCATCGCCGGCGCATTGTGGTTTTGTGCGCCACGCGGGTGGCCACGGCGATGGCTCGGCTTGCTGCCGCTGGCCGCGGTGGCGTGGCCGCCGGCCGACCGGCCCAGCACCGGTGCGGTGCATGCATCGGTGTGGGATGTGGGGCAGGGGCTTTCGGTGCTGGTGCAGACGCACTCGCATGCCATGCTGGTGGATGCAGGCCCGCGCTCGCGATCGGGATACGACCTGGGAGCCGCGGTGGTGGTACCGGCACTTCGCACGTCAGGCGTGCACACGCTGGACATGCTGGTGCTCAGCCATGGCGATATCGACCATGCAGGAGGCGAGGCCTCGGTGGTCATGGCCTACCCAGCGGTGCGGCGAATAAGCGGTGAGCCCCGCCGTACGGCACCCGGTGCGAATCCATGTGTGGAATCAAGCTGGACATGGGACGGCGTGCGGTTCGATGTCTGGCCCGCCTCAGGCTCAGGGCCTGCCAACGACCGCTCCTGCGTCGTGCTGGTGACCACCGATGCCGGGCGCCTCTTTCTGCCGGGCGATGCGGGCAAGGCGGTGGAGGGGGCCCTGGCAAACAAGGTGGGGGCCGGGCCGCCGACAGTGCTGGTGGCCGGCCATCACGGCAGCGCCAGCGCCACGTCCGAGGCCTTCCTGCGGGCACTTGAACCCACGCATGCCATCGTCTCGGCAGGATGGCGCAACCGGTTTGGCCATCCCCACCGCGATGTCATCGGCCGCCTGCAACGGCATGCCGTGGACATTTCAAACACTGCCAGCGACGGCGCCATCGGCATCCATTTGCTGGCCGGGCAGCCTCCCGTCGTCCAAACGCGCTGGCGCCGCGATATTCGCCGCTGGTGGCAGGAATAAGCCAGGCCCATCACGCGTATTACCGAAATTTGGATCGTGGCAATAAAATGACCGGCAGCGGCGGCGGATGCGTGCGACGAGATAGGCTATCGTATGCAAGCTGTCGGGCGCTGCATGGCGAGCATGTTGCAGCGCTAATTGACAATGAAAATTTAGAGCGATTTAAATAGGCGTAGAGACGCCACCTACCTAGGGGATTGAAGATCGATGGCACCCGGAAGCCCTCTCCGCCGCGCGAACACCATCCTGGCCGCATCGATCCTTATGGGCCTGATGGGATCGGCCATTGCCCAGGCGCCGTTGCCCAAGGTCGAGGAGGGCTTCCGAACCTCCTTCGAGCCCGGGCAGGTGCAGCCCTCACCGGCGGTGCCGGGCACCCTGCATGCGGAAGTCACCGGCGGCCCGCCGAAGGAGGCCGCGCTTACCGCCAAGGCCGATGCCGGCTTCACCGGCTTGCATTCGCTGCACTACACCAGCGATGTGAAGGGTAAAAGCGAAGTGCTGCTGGCCGCGGTGGATACACCGGTGTCCTCGACCACTCGGCTGTCGTACGTGGTGTTCCCGCGCTCCAAGCCCAACGACCTGCATAACGGCGCCACCTACATTGGAGTGGACCTGGAATTCGACGACGGCAGCCGCCTTTCGACCCTGGGCGCCGTGGACAGCCATGGCACGCTCGCGCAAGCGAAAGCCCAGGGCGAGGCGCGCGTCCTCTATCCCGACCAGTGGAACGCGGTATCGGTGGATATCGGCCGCGTTGCTGCCGGGCGTCACCTGCGCAAGGTGTTCCTGGTGCATGACGACAGCGATGGATCGCAGGTCGAGGGCTATCTTGATGACGTCGCCGTGGCCCCGGCGCCGGAGTTGCCGTCCTCGCGCCCCACTGATTTCGTCGATACGCGCCGCGGCAGCAATGCCAACGGGCGGTTCTCGCGGGGCAACAATTTTCCCGCCGTGGCCGTGCCGCATGGCTTCAACTTCTGGACGCCCACCACCAACGCAGGCTCCAACTGGATCTACCAGTACGCCGAGCGCAATGGCGATGACAATCGACCGCGCATCGAGGCGTTTTCCCTGTCGCATGAGCCGAGCCCCTGGATGGGCGACCGCCAGACTTTCCAGGTGATGCCGGCCATCGCCAGCGACACGCCGGCCCTCGACCGTGCGACGCGGGCGATGTCGTTCGACCACGCCAACGAAGTGGCGCAGCCGGACTATTACCAGGTGCATTTCGATTCCGGCGTCACCGCCGAGATCACGCCCACCGATCATGCGGCGATCATGCGCTTCACCTTCCCGGGCAAGGCGGCCCAGCTGGTGTTCGACAATCGTGATGCCAACAATGGGGTTGACCTGGACAAATCACACCGCGCCATCAGCGGCTGGTCGGACAGCAAGAGCCGTCTTTCCACCGGCGCCACGCGGATGTTCTTCTACGCCCGCTTCGACCGGCCGGTGATCGTCGCCGGGACCTTCGACGGCAGCGAACGCGAAGATGCCGCGGGCTGGTTCGGATTCGACGTGGGACAAGGCGGCGCGGTGAACATGCGCATCGCCACCTCGCTGATTTCCGTGGAACAGGCGAAGAAAAACCTCGACCAGGAAATCTCCGCTGACGACACCTTCGAGACCGTCCGAGAACGCGCCCGCACGCAGTGGGACCAGCAGTTGTCGGTGGCATCCATCGACACGCCCAACCGCAACGAAAAAGTGGTGCTGTATTCGAACCTCTACCGCCTGTTCCTGTATCCCAATTCCGGCTACGAGAACACCGGCACGCGCGCCAATCCTGTTTACAGCTATGCCAGCCCTTTCAGTCCGCAGGTAGGCGGGAATACTCCGCTGCGCACGGGTGCGCGGATCATGCCCGGCAAGGTGTACGTGAACAACGGCTTCTGGGACACCTATCGCACCGCGTGGCCGGCCTACACGTTGCTTACCCCGCACACCGCAGGCGAGATGATCGATGGCTTCGTGCAGCAGTATCGCGACGGTGGCTGGATCGCCCGCTGGACATCACCCGGCTATGCGGACCTGATGGTCGGCACCAGTTCCGACGTGGCCTTTGCCGATGCTTACCTGAAGGGCGTGCGTAATTTCGACGTGGCCGCGTTCTACATGTCGGCGCTGAAGAACTCCGCCGTGGTGAGCCCCGTTCCCGGTGCGGGGCGCAAGGGCATCGGCCGTAGCCTCTTCAGTGGTTACACCGATAGATCGGTGGACGAAGGCCTGTCGTGGTCGATGGACGGTTACATCAACGACTTCGCCATCGGCAACCTGGCGCAGGAACTCGCGACCAACCCGCCCGAGGACCGTCGCTACAAGGGCTATGCCGACGATGCGGTGTACTACCGCAGCCGCGCGCTGAATTACGTGCATCTTTTCGATCCGGATGTGGGCTTCTTCGTCGGCCGCAACAGCGATGGCAGCTGGCGCTTCGACAAGAAGCACTTCGACCCCACCCGCTGGGGCGGCGACTACACCGAGACCAATGCCTGGAACATGGCCTTCCACGCACCCCAGGACGGCGCGGGGCTCGCGGCGCTCTATGGTGGACGCGACAAGCTCGGCAAGAAGCTCGATGCGTTTTTCTCGGCCGAGGGAACCTTCGACGTGGGCGACTACGGCGAGGCGATCCACGAGATGCTCGAGGCACGCGATGTGCGCATGGGCCAGTACGGCCACAGCAACCAGCCTTCGCACCACATCATCTACATGTACGACGAAGCCGGGCAGCCGTGGAAGACGCAGGACAAGTTGCGCGACGCCATGAACCGACTGTACGTGGGCAGCGAAATCGGCCAGGGTTATCCCGGCGACGAAGACAACGGCGAGATGTCCGCGTGGTGGGTGTTTGGCGCCGCCGGCTTCTATCCCTTGCGCATGGGCACGCCTGAATACGTGGTCGGCGCGCCGCGCTTCGAGCACATGACGCTGAACCTGGAAGGCGGCAAGCAGATCACCATCAACGCCCCCGGTGTGAGCGACACCAATCGCTATGTGCAATCGCTGAACGTCAACGGCCAGCCGTGGACGAAGCTCACCCTGCCGCACGCCTTGCTTGCCGCCGGCGCCACGCTCGACTTCACCATGGGTCCGAAGCCCTCGAAGTGGGGCACGGGCGACGATGCGTTGCCGGCGTCGATCTCGGCTGAAGGTCACAAGCCCGCGCCATTGGTGGATGTGTCTTCGCAGGCGAGCTTGAGCGCCGACGGCGCCCTGCCGGAACTGCTTGCGGCGCTGGCCGACGACGATTCGGCCTCGGCGTACCAGTTGCCCGAGACCACCAGCAACATCAACTACAAGCTCGCCAGGCCCGCGGCGGTTGCCGTCTACACGATCACGTCGCCCGGGGCGCTCGATGCCCCGTTCAACTGGTCGCTGCAAGGTTCGATGGACGGCGCCGCCTGGACCACCCTGGACACCCGTTCGGGTGAGCGCTTCGCCTGGGCACGCCTGACGCGCGCCTTCGCCGTGGCCAAGCCCGCGGAATACACGTACTACCGGTTTACCTTCAATGGCGGCCGCCGTACCGGCATCGCGGAGCTGGAACTGCTCGCGCCCAGCGCGAAGTAGCAAGGCACAGGGCGCGCTGTGACGCCGCCGGGCTTGCGCCCGGCGGCGTCCTGCTATCATCCCGCCCTGGACACTTTGATAACCCCCCGGGGCGTTTGCCGTGCTGGAAATCCTGTTGGCTGGTGGCTGGGCGATGACGCCCATCCTGATCTGCTCGCTCGTGGCGCTGGCGATCGTGCTCGAGCGCTTCTGGACATTGCGCCGGGCCTCGGTACTGCCCCCTGGGCTGGGCGAGGAAGTGCGCGAATGGGCCCGCTCGGGCCAGCTGGACAACGAACATGTCCAGGCCCTGGCCGAAGGGTCCCCGCTTGGGGAGTTGCTGGCCGGCGCGCTCAGCGTGCGCGACCGCCCGCGCGAACTCATCAAGGAGCGCATCGAGGACACCGGCCGCCACGTGGTGCATCGCCTTGAGCGGTTCCTGAGCACCCTGGGCACCATCGCATTGATCGGTCCGCTGCTGGGCTTGCTGGGCACCGTGATCGGCCTGATCCGCATGTTCATGGATGTCATGGGCGGCGGCGTGGGCGATCCGGCCAAGATGGCAGGTGGCATCGGCGAAGCGCTGATCTGCACGGCCTCGGGCCTGGTGGTGGCGATCCCGGCCTATGTGCTGCACCGCTATTTCCGCTCGCGGGTAGGCGGCTACATCGTTGACATGGAGAAGCAGGCCACAGCGCTGCTGGACGATCTCTCCCTGCCCAAGCCGCGCCGTCGCGCCGCTGTCGCCACGCCGGCCGAATAAGCCGATGCGACTGACCAACGGCCGGCGCGACGACGATGTCGAGATCAACGTGATCTCGCTGATCGACGTGCTGCTTACCCTGCTGATGTTCTTCGTGCTCACCACCACCTTCGTGCAGCATTCGCGCCTGCAGGTGAACCTGCCCAAGGCCAGTGCCGAGGCACGCGATCCTGCATCCCAAGCGCTCACCATCGTGGTGGACCGCGAAGGGCACTATTACGTCGGCAGCGACGCAGTGCAGGGGCAGGGCATCGAGGCGCTGAAGGAAACCATCGCACGCGTGGCCAACGGCGACCACGATCGCCCCGTGGTGATCCGCGCCGACGCGCTTACCGCCAACCAGAATGTCGTGACAGCCATGGATGCGCTGGGCCAGTTGGGGTTCTCGAAGCTTTCCATTGCCACCACACCCACGCAGGATGCGCAGGGCAAGTGAACACCGCGAAGAAAACCTCGCCCTTCGGCAAGGAAACTTGGGTCACCTACAAACGGCTGCTGGGTTATTCCTCGCGCTACAAGGGCGTGGCGCTGATCGCCATCATCGGCATGATCGTCGATCCGGCCTGCCTTGCCGTGTTCACCAAGCTCCTCAAGCAGATCGTCGACCGTGTGTTCGTGGACAAGGACACCTTCTGGATCTTCTGGACGCCGATCTGGATCATTGGCCTGTTTATCGTGCGTGGCTTTGCTTCCTATGCCACGGATTACGGCATTGCCTACATCGGCCGCAACGTCGTGCAGACGGTGCGCCAGCAAGTGTTCGATGCCTACATGCGACTGCCCGCGGCCTTCTTCGGCCGCGAGGCCTCCGGCCATCAGATTTCCCGCATCACCTTTACCAGCGAGCAGGTGGCCAACGCCGCCACCGATTCGCTCAAGACGGTCATCACCGATAGCCTGATGGTGGTGTACATGCTGCTGGTGATGCTCACCACCAGTGCCTACCTCACCTTGTCGCTGCTGGTGCTGGTGCCCTGCGTCGGGCTGATCGTCACCGTGGTGAGCCGGCGCTACCGGCGTATCAGCAAGCGCATCCAGGGCAACATGGGTTCGGTGACCAGCGCGGTGGAGGAATCCGTCGGCGCCCACCGCGAAGTCCGCATCTACGGTGGCCAAGAACGCGAGACGCGCCGCTTCTTCGACGTGGCCGAACGCGCGCGCCTGCTGAACCTGAAGATTTCATCCACGGGCGCCCTGTCCAGTGCCACCATCCAGACGGTGGGTGCCGCAGCGCTGGCATTGATGGTGTTCCTGGCGACGCGCCCGGCGGTGCTGTCGAACATATCGCCCGGCGCATTCATGGCAGTACTTACGGCCATGGGTGCGATCCTGCCTTCGCTGAAAAGACTTGCCGGCGTGCAGTCGGCCATGCAGCGTGGCATCTCGGCCGCGGAAGATCTTTTCGAGATCATCGACATGCCGCCCGAGCGCGACGCGGGCACGCAAACACTCGACCGCACCCGCGGTGACATCGTCTTCAAGGACGTGCAGCTGGTGTATCCGCGGAACCAGTTCCCCGCCTTGCGTGGCGTGGACCTTGCCTGCCGGCCGGGTACCGTCACAGCGCTGGTCGGCCGCTCCGGCAGCGGCAAGAGCAGCCTGGTGAGCCTGCTGCCCCGGTTCTACGAGCCATCGGGTGGACAGATTTTGCTCGACGGCCACGACTACGAGGCCTATACGCTGCCCTCGCTGCGGCGCCAGATCGCCTGGGTGGGGCAGTCGGTGGTGCTGTTCGACGACACCGTGGCCAACAACATTGCCTACGGCGAACTGGCTGGCGCCAGCGAGGAAGCCATCGTCGCGGCTGCGGAAGCCGCCAACGCGATGGAATTTATCCAGAAGCTCCCCGGCGGCATCCATGCCCCGATCGGCCAGGCCGGCAACATGCTCTCCGGCGGACAGCGCCAGCGCATCGCCATTGCCCGGGCGATCCTGAAGAACGCCCCTATCCTGGTGCTGGACGAAGCCACCAGCGCGCTGGATACCGAATCCGAGCGCCTGATCCAGGATGCCCTGCAACGCCTGATGCGCGACCGCACGACGCTTGTGATCGCCCATCGCTTGTCCACCGTCGAACACGCCGACCAGATCGCCGTGATGGACCAGGGCCGGGTGGTGGAGCTGGGTACGCACCACGAGCTTCTGGCGCACGGCGGTACCTACGCAGCCTTGCATCGCATGCAGTTCAGTGACACGGCGCCGTTGGCCGCCGGCCGGCCCGCCTAGCGCCATGTCGCTGGCCACGCGCCTGCAGCAGCGCTGGTACTCGGACCTCCCACCGCCCTGGTGGACCTTGCCGCTGGAAGCCTTGTATCGAAGCGTGTCTGCGGCGCGGGCGAGCAGGACATCGCCGGTGACTGTCGGCGTACCGGTGATCGTGGTCGGCAACATCACCGTCGGCGGTACCGGCAAGACGCCCTTGACGCTCGCCATCGTGGACGAGCTTCGGGCGCGTGGCATGAACCCGGGTGTGGTGAGCCGCGGTTATGGCGGCAGCCAGGTCGAGCCCGCGGTGCTGCCCGAAGGAGCCACGGCCCGCCAGTACGGTGACGAACCGGCGTTGATGCGGCAAGCCGGCGCCACGGTCGCCGTGGGTCGTGATCGCCCCGCGGCGGCACGTCTGTTGGTTGAGCACGGCTGCGACGTAGTAGTGGCTGACGATGGCTTGCAGCACCTGCGGTTGGCCCGCAACGTGGAAATCTGCGTGATCGATGGCGCGCGCCGCTTCGGCAATGGACGGCTCCTGCCGGCAGGTCCCCTGCGTGAGCCCGTCTCGCGCCTGGCGACAGTGGATTTCGTCGTCTGCAATGGCGGCACCGCTCGGGGCGATGAGATTTCCATGTCGCTATATGGGAGCGAAGCCGAATCGCTGGCCGATCCGTCGCGGCGCATGTTGCTGGAATACTTCCGCGGCCGCACGGTGCACGCCGTGGCGGGCATCGGCAACCCGGGGCGGTTTTTTCACGGTCTGCATGAACGGGGCATCGATGTCATCGAACACCCCTTTCCCGACCACCACGATTTCATTCCCGGCGACATTGTGTTCGGCGACGAACATCCGGTGTTGATGACGGCAAAGGATGGCATGAAGTGCCAGGCCTTTGCCGGACCGAATGTGTTCGTGGTGCCGGTAAGGGCGAAGTGCCCGGCTACCTTTTACGATCGTTTGATGAGCCTGCTGGGTGCAGACACGAAGCGTGGCTAGATGCGTCGTCCGGCATCTCTGTGCTTATTTGGGATTGGTGCCGCCTTGGGATCCAAGCAGGTAAGCCAGCCGAAAATTGTTCTCCAAGTTGGTAACGCCTTTCTTCATGTCCTGTATGTCGCCGCGACTGAAACTCTTGTCCAGCCTTTCATACGCCTTGGCTGTCCGCGTTTCAATGCGTTGCAGTAATGTCCCAAGATCTCGTCGTGCCCGCGTGTCGGGCATCGTTTCAATCGCTTTCATGCAGTCGTTGACATCGTTCTTGAACGCAGCTTTACCTAGCGGCGAGTCAATCAGACGAAGGTTGCCGCTGTTGTTCACACCGTAAAGGCGGGCAGCCACTTCTTCAATTTTCTTCAGCGTTTTTGTCGAGACGGTGGTGTTGACGGCCTTGGCCAGGATAGCGGCGGATAGGCTGGTGGTACCGCTAACGTGAATGATCGACATGAGGGACTCCGCAGTGATTCCGGCGGTCAGTCTCCTCGCCAGCGCGTACCTTCACATCCAAAAATCGCCCAAAGAAAAAAGCCGCGGCGCCAGGCGCCGCGGCTTTTCATCGGTGAAACTTCGCTGTTTACTGCACGCGAGTCACATTACCCTTTTCATCCACCGCCACGATGTCGCCCTCGCGCACCGCCGAGGCATCGGCAATCGTGACATTGCTGACCGAGCCATCACCCATCCGCAGGCGAAGCGTCCAGCTTTCGCTGCCGCCGCCCTTGCCGATGGCGTTGCCGGCGAAGCCGCCGCCTACGGCGCCACCAACGGTGGCGATCTTGCGGCCGTTGCCCTTGCCGATCTGGTTGCCCAGCACGCCACCGGCGACCGCGCCGATGATAGCGCCAGCGGTGCCGTGGTCACGGCCCTGGGTGACGTTGTGTTCGATCGAAGTCACGGTGCCGCACTGGTCGCAACGGACGTAGATACCATCCGGACGCTTGAGGACGGCGGCGTCGGCGGGATTCATGGCGGCCACGGCCACAAAGGCGGCGAGCGGAATGCCCAGCATGGTCTTGAAGTTCATCTTGGAGCTCCTGGCAGTGTTCAGGGACGGCAATTCCGCCGGCTGGTCGGTCTTACGGATACGTTCGCAGTTTATGCTGCAAGCCTGAACGTGAAGATAAGCCGATGGCGCCCTTCACCACGGTGACGCAGGTCATACTCCGCGGCATGAATTCTGCTCCCGGGGTAGGGAACGCGAAACCTAGCCGCCGGACACCGCTTCGTCCGCGGCTTCCGCTGGCGCCCGCTTCAGAAGCAAGGCCAGGATCGGCGGCGTCACCATCGCGGTGAGCAGCGACATCGCCACGATCACCGCATAGATCTGCTCGGTGAAGACACCCGCGGCAAGGCCCAGGCTTGCGATCACCACGCCCACCTCACCGCGCGGCACCATGCCGAAGCCCACGATGAGGGCGCCCCGGTTGCCCAGCGAACGGGCGCCGAGGTAACCGCCCAGCAGCTTCGATGCAATGGCGATGAGCGTGACCACCAGCAGCAGCCACAATGCGTGCGCGCTGGCCAGTTCCGCCAGGTTGATCTTCGCGCCGGTTATGACGAAGAAGAACGGCGTAAGCAGGGCCAGCAGGGGGCCTACCTGATGCTCCAGTTCCTCGCGTTGACGGGTTTCCGAAGCGATCATGCCGGCCAGGAAGGCGCCGATGATGGCGGCCAGCCCGAACTCGGTGGAGAGGAACGCCAGCCCCAGGCACAGGGCCAGCACGATGTTCAGCGCCGACCAGGGGCTCAAGGGTTTGTCCAGCCACGCGGAATTGCGCCGCATCACCTTCGAGCCGCCCCAGCCGATCACGGCGATGAAGCCCACGGCGCTGCCCAGCGTAATCAGCAGCGCTTTGATGTTGAGCTCGCCTCCGCCCTGCATCGACACCACCACGCCCAAGAGCAGCATGGCCAGGATGTCGTCGATTACCGCCGCGCCCAGGATCACCCGGCTTTCCATCCGCTGCAGCACACCAAGTTCCTGCAGCACGCGTGCGGTGATGCCGGCGGAAGTGGCCACGAAAGCCGCGGCCACGAACATCGACTTGGCCCATTCGTAGCCTTCGCCGTGTGCCCACAGGGCGCCTGCGGCGAAGGGGATGACCACGCCGAGCAGGCCCACCAGCAGGGCGCTTTTGCCGACCTTCTTGAGGTCGTCCAGGCGTGTTTCCAGGCCCACCGAGAACAACAGTAACACCACGCCGATCTCGGCGATCACCGATAGCGGCGTGCCGTCGGCGATCTGATCGAGCTGTACCCAGCCCAGTACCGAGGGACCGACAATGCAGCCGGCGGCGATTTCCCCGACCACACCCGGCAATTTCAGCCGTTGGGCGATTTCCGCGCCTATCTGGGCGGCGACGAAAATGACGAAGAGGGTGAACAGGATGGCGCTGGCATGGTGCATGGGATCAACCTTGATCTGGGGCCTCGGGTGCGAAGCGCTTGGGCGGCATCCGTCGCCACCCAGCCGTGCCGATCTTACACTGACGTGGTTTCGTCGGTAGTGCGCGCATTCACCGGGCGATCCTTGCGCAGACGCGAGAATATCCAGCTGGCGGCCAATGTCATAGCCGCCAGGATCAGGATCGAGCAGCGGAAAGCGTGCACGTATTGCGCGGGCTCGTGTCCGGCCAGGAAGGCTTCCATCAGCAGCGAAGCCAGCGCGATGCCAAAGCTCATCGACAGGTATTGCGCAGTGGAGGCCATGGATGAAGCCATCGACGCGTGGCTGACGTCCAGATCCACATAGGCCAGCGTGTTCATCGAGGAATACTGCAGCGACATGAAGGCGCCGTAGGCGAATACCTGCAGTGCGATCACCGGCAGCGGCGTCTGCGGGCCGACCAGGGTAAATGAGGCCAGCATCAGCGACACCGCCACGGTGTTACCCAGCAACAGGCGCCGGTAGCCCAGCCGAAGCAGCAGGCGGTTCACCACCCACTTCACGGCGATCGCGCCCAGCGCCTGGGGCACCATCATCAGGCCCACCACGCTTGGCGACCATCCGCAGCCCAGCTGCAGGAAAAGCACCAGCAGCAGGAACATGCCGGAAACGCCCAACCGGGTGAAGAGGTTGCCGGCCAATGCCACGGCCACGCTGCGCACCTTGAGCAGTTTCAGGTCGGTCACCGGGAACTCGGTGCGGCGGGAATGCAGCACGTAAAGGAAGCCCAGCAGCACCGCCACGGCCGACCACATCGCCACCTTCCCCCATTCGCCCACGCCGCCGGCTTTCTCCGAGGCAAGCAGCAGCATGGCGGAGGCACCGGCGAACAGGACGAAACCCAGGGTATCGAAACGGCGCGATTCGGTGAGGCGGTAGTCGGGCATCTGCCGCCGGTTCAAATACATGCCCAATAGACTTACCGGCACGTTGATCAGGAAGATCGCTCGCCACGAGGTGTACTGCACCAGCACGCCGCCCAGGAGGGGGCCCAGCACCGACCCGATCAGCCCGAAGGTGGCCACCGTGGTCATCGACGAGACGAAATCCTTGCGTTCGATGGTGCGCACCAGCACGTAGCGCCCGACCGGCATCAGGGCCGCGCCGCCCAGGCCCTGGACCACGCGCGCGGCCACCAGCTGGGGCAGCGACTGCGCCAGCCCGCACAGCAGCGAACCGAGCGCGAACACGCCGATGGCGGCGCCGAACACCCGGCGCGTGCCGAAGCGGTCGCACAGCCAGGGGCTGGCTGGGATGAAGATGGCCAGGGTGAGCACGTAGGTGGTCAGGGCGCTGCGCATGGACAGCGGGGTGACGGCCAGCGCCGAGGCGATGCCGGGCACGGCGGTGTTGACGATGGTGGAGTCGAGCGCCTGCATGAAGAAGGCCGCGGCCACCAGCCAGATCAGCCCCTTGTGTCCCGCCTTCGCGCTGGCCGTGGCCGCGATGGCGACAGTGGCGGGCGTGGGAGCCAGCGGGACTTTCAGACTATCAGGCATTGGTCGCATTATACCGTTGCAAGGGGGAAGTTCCCGGCCCTGTTGACCGGCGTTCACAACCCCTTGGTTATCCTCGTTTCACTTTTTTTCAGATTCCCACGCCGGGGCACGACGTCCCGGCGCGTTACACCTTGGAGCAGGCATGGACAGGAAACCGAGCATCACCATCACCGAGCGCGACATGGACGGTATCGAGGCCCTTCTCGACCGCCAGCCCGTGGCCGAAAGCGAGCGTTATGCCGCGCTTCGCGCCGAGCTTGCGCGCGCCCGCCTGGTGGAAGCGGGTAAATTACCGAAGAACACCGTGGCGATGAACTCCACGGTGACCTTCGAGGATGAGGAATCGGGCCATGAGAGCCGCCTCACGCTGGTCTATCCGCCCATGGCCGGCAGCCCTGACACGGTGTCGATCCTGGCCCCGGTGGGTTCGGCGCTGATCGGCCTGAAGGTGGGCCAGCACATCGCCTGGCCGATGCCTGACGGTCATTCACGCTCGCTTCGCGTGTTGAAGGTTGACTACCCGGCCGAGGCCCCGCACCGGTAACATCCTGTCGGTTAGCCATGGCCGAGCCGAAGCATGACCGCACCTGCACCTCCTGCCGACGTCCTGGCCCGCGCCGAGGAACTGCGCTCACGCATCGAGGATGCCAACTACCGGTATCACGTGCTTGACGACCCGGCGATCGCCGATGCCGACTACGACCGCCTGTTGCGTGAACTGGATGCCCTGGAAGAAGAGCATCCAGCACTCGCCCGCGACGACTCACCCACACGGCGGGTCGGTGCCCGGGCCCACGGCGGCTTCGCCGAGGTCAAGCACCGGTTGCCCATGCTCTCGCTGGGCAACGCCTTCCAGGAAGAGGGCGACACCGACGAAACCCGGTACAAGGACGTCGCCGACTTCGAGCGGCGCATCGAGCAGACGCTCGAGCGCCGCGAGCCGGTGTTTTCGGTGGAACCGAAACTCGATGGCCTGGCCATCAGCCTTCGCTACGAGCAGGGCGTGTTCATGCAGGGCGCCACGCGCGGCGATGGCGCCACGGGCGAGGACGTTACGGCCAACCTGCGCACGGTGAAAGCCATCCCGCTGCGCTTGCGAGGCGAGGGCTATCCGGCAGTGCTGGAAGTGCGTGGCGAGGTGGTGATGCCGCGCGCCGCGTTTGCCGCCTTCAACGAACGCGCGCTGGCCGCGGGCGAGAAGCCGCTGGCCAATCCGCGCAATGGCGCGGCAGGCTCCTTGCGTCAGCTCGATCCCGCCGTCACCAAGAAGCGTCCGCTTACTTTCTTTGCCTATGCCACGGGTGTTGTCGAGGGCGGCGAGCTTCCTGATACACATTCGGCCACGTTGCAGAAGCTGCGCGAGTGGGGCTTCCCGGTGTCGCCGGAGGTGTCCACGGCCAAGGGCTTCAAGGGGCTGATTGCGTACTACAAGCGCATCGGCACCCGGCGCGACAACTTGCCTTACGACATCGATGGTGTGGTCTACAAGCTCGACGACTACGCCGGCCAGCGCGAGATGGGTTTTGTTTCGCGCGCCCCGCGCTGGGCGCTGGCGCATAAATTCCCTGCCCAGGAACAGACCACCCGCGTGGAGGCGATCGAGATCCAGATCGGCCGGACGGGCGCCGCCACGCCGGTGGCGCGTCTTGCGCCCGTGCAGGTGGCCGGCGTAACGGTGACCAACGCCACCTTGCATAACGCCGACCAGGTGGCGCGGCTGGACGTGCGCGTGGGCGATGGCGTGATCGTTCGCCGCGCGGGCGATGTCATCCCCGAGGTGGTGAGGGTGGTTGAGGAGATGCGGCCGAAAGGCACGCATCCCTGGACCATGCCCTCGACGTGCCCTGTCTGCGGATCGGCACTGCTGCGCGAGGAGGGCGCCGCAGCTTTCCGGTGTTCCGGTGGCCTGGTGTGCGCCGCGCAACGCAAGGAAGCGCTGATCCACTTCGCCTCGCGCCGCGCGATGGACATCGATGGCCTCGGCGACCGCTTCATCGATGGCCTCGTGGAGCTGGGCATCGTGCATACGCCGGCCGACCTCTACGACCTTACCGTCGAGCGTTTCATCGACATGAAGCAGCAGCTGGACGAACGCGATGGCACGGTGCCCGAGACGGTTCGCCAGGGCAAGATCGCCACGCGCTGGGCCGAGAACCTCGTCGAATCGATCCAGCACAGCAAGCAGACGACGCTGCCGAGGTTCCTGTTTGGCCTGGGCATCATGCATATCGGCGAAAGCACGGCCAAGACGCTGGCCAACTGGCTGGGCAGCCTTGAGCGCATCCGTCATACGCCGGCTTCGGTTTTACGCGTGCTTCCGGATATCGGACACGAAGTGGCAAATTCGATCGAAGCCTTTTTCGCACAGGAAGGTAACCAGCGCGTCGTCGATGCACTGGTCGATCCAAAAGGCGCCCACATCACTTTCAGCGACGAATCCACGCCGTCGCCGGCACTGCGTGACCGGTTGGGCATGTCGGTGCTGCTGGATTCGTTGAACGTCAACAAGCTCGGCCCCAAGGCCACCGCGCTCCTGGCCCAGCATTTTCCAACGTCCGCAAAACTGATCGCCGCGGGGGAAAGCCACTGGATCACCGCGGGGCTTAATGCCGCGGCGGCGGCGAACCTTGCCGCGGCGCTCGCTTCGAAGGAAACACAAAAGGATTTCGGTAACGCCGAGAAAGCCATGCAAACCTTGTTGGCGGCCATCCCGGCGAAGGCTGAAGCGGCCAGCCTGCCGCTTGATGGGCAGACCATCGTGCTTACCGGCAGCCTGCAGGCGCTGGGCCGCGACCGCGCCACGGAACTGCTCGAATCACTCGGCGCCAAGGTGTCCGGCTCGGTATCGAAGAAAACCTCGGTGGTGTACGCGGGCGAGGCGGCGGGGTCCAAACTCGCCAAGGCGGCTGAACTGGGTGTCCCGGTAAAGGAAGAGGGCGATCTTCTGGCCCTGCTGGCCTCGCACGGACTGGAGCCATAAGTGAACGCACTTCGGGAGAAACTGGCGCGGCGTGCGTCGCTTCATGCGTTTGTCCGGGCATTCTTCGGTGCGCGCAACGTGCTGGAAGTGGAAACCCCGGTGTTGTCGGCCGCCGGCAACACCGATCCGAACATCCAGAGTTTCAGCACGCAGTTCACCGGCCACGTCGATGCCGGCCCACGCGAACGATGGATGCGAACGTCGCCGGAATTCCCGCTGAAGAGATTATTGGCGGCAGGTTCCGGCGACATCTACGAACTTGGCCGGGTGTTCCGCAACGGGGAGGCGGGTGGCCGCCACAATCCGGAATTCTCCATGCTGGAGTGGTACCGGGTAGGGTTCGATCACCTGCAATTGGCCGATGAAGTGGTGGAGCTGGTGCGCGAGGCCCTGGCGCTGAAGGGACGCGAGGCCGAGTTGCTTGTCGTCAGCTATCGCGAGTTGTTCCGCGGCGAACTGGGTGTGGACGCCTTGCTTGACGATATCGCGCAGCTCCAGGCGCCGCTTGCCGGCTTCGGCATCGATCCGGAAGGCCTCACGCGCGACGACTGGCTGGACCTGTCGATGACCCACCTGTTGCAGCCGCGCTTTCCGCGCGACCGTATCACCGTGGTCATCGACTACCCGGCCAGCCAGTGCGCGCTGGCGCGCGTGCGGCGCGACGATCCCCCGGTGGCCGAGCGGTTCGAGCTTTACCTCGGGCCCATCGAGCTTGCCAACGGCTACCATGAACTCAACGACGCCGCCGAACAACGAGCGCGCTTTGAGCGCGATAACCGCGTGCGGCGGGAACGCGGCCAGCACGAATTGCCGATGGACGAAGCCTTGCTGGCCGTGCTCGACGACTTGCCCGATTGCGCGGGCGTGGCGTTGGGCGTCGAGCGCTTGCTGATGTGCCTGGAAGATACCCATGCAATTGCCGATGTGCTGGCCTTTTCGTTCGACCAGGCCTGACTTGAGTCTCCACGCCGCCACTGTTGCGGCACCCTTTTGACGTTGGCAGGCCGATTGATGACTGACTCCATGAGTACGAACTTCGATCAAGACGCCGTGGACGACCGGCCGCTGGATCGTCGGGATGCCAAGACCCTGATGCTGTCCGCGCTGGGCGGGGCGCTTGAGTTCTACGACTTCGTCATGTTCGCGTACTTCACCAAGGTGCTGAGCACGCTGTTCTTCCCGGCGACGATGCCAGATTGGCTGCGGTTGCTCGAAACGTACGGGATCTTCGCCGTGGGCTACCTGGCCCGCCCCCTGGGCGGCATCGTGATGGCGCATTTCGGTGATCGTGTCGGCCGCAAGCGGATGTTTACGCTCAGCGTGTTCCTGATGGCCGTGCCTACCTTGCTGATGGGTCTGTTGCCGGTTTATGCGCAAGTCGGCGCGCTGGCGCCGGTATTGTTGTTGTTGCTTCGCATCGTGCAGGGCGTAGCCATCGGCGGCGAAGTGCCCGGTGCGTGGGTTTTCGTAGCCGAACACGCACCTAAGCGTCGCATGGGCCTGGCCTGCGCCAGCCTATCCGCCGGCCTCACCGTCGGCATCCTGATCGGCTCGCTGGTGGCCCAAGGGTTGAACTCGCACATGAGCCAGGCCGACATCCTCGACCACGGCTGGCGCATTCCCTTCCTGCTGGGCGGCGCTTTCGGTTTCTTCGCCGTGTACCTGCGGCGCTGGCTTAGCGAGACGCCGGTGTTCATGCGCATGCGTGAACGCCGCGAGCTCAGCCCGGAGCTCCCGGTCAAGGTCGTGCTCAAGAACTATCTTCCGGGTGTGGCGCTGTCGATGCTGGTGACCTGGGTGCTCACCGCGGCAATCGTGGTGGTGATCCTGATGACCCCGACCATCGTGCAGACGGCGTTCAAGGTACCGGCGCCGCTGGCCTTCACCGGCGCAAGCCTCGCGGCGCTGGGATTGACCTTCGGTTGCATCGGCGGCGGCCTGCTGGTCGATGCCGTCGGGCGTGGCCTTGCCATGCTGCTGGGGTCGGCCTGCCTGGGCGTGGCCACCTATGCGTTGTATTTCGACCTCGCCACGGGCGGCGCGCATTTCCTGTCGCTGTATACGCTGGCGGGGTTCTTCGCCGGCATTTCCGGCATCGTGCCAGCGGTGTTGGTGTCGGCGTTCCCGCCTAACGTGCGGTTCTCGGGTATCTCGCTGTCGTACAACGTGGCCTACGCCATCCTGGCCGCGATGACGCCACCGCTGGTGGGTTACATGGCCAAGTCGCTGGGCGGCCTGGCCCCGGCGTACTATGTGGGCGGGGTGGCGGTGATCGGCGTGCTGTGCGGCGTGTACCTGATGGCTGCGCGGCGCCGGCTCAACACGGTTTCATGACGCCGATGGACACGCCGCTTCTAAAAGCCATCCATCACGTCGCGATCATCGCGGGCAACTACGAACGCTCGAAGGATTTCTACACCCGCGTGCTGGGCCTGCGCATCATCGCCGAGGCCTACCGTGCCGAACGCGATTCCTGGAAGCTGGATCTGGAAGTATCGCCCGGTGTGCAGATTGAACTGTTTTCCTTCCCGGATGCACCGGCACGCGTATCCCGCCCGGAGGCCCGGGGCTTGCGCCACCTGGCCTTCGCCGTGCCCGATGTAGAACATGTGGCGGCGGTGCTCACCGAACGCGGCGTGACCTGCGAGCCCATCCGCGTGGACGAATACACCGGCCGCCGTTTCACCTTCTTCGCAGATCCCGACGGCCTTCCACTGGAACTGTACGAAGCCTAGAACTCCAGCTCCTGGGCGGCGCACAGGTAATCCACCATGGGCGCCACTTTCTTGAAGTTGTCCACCAGGTAGGGCAGCAGCTCAGTGGAGCATGCCAGCTCCTCGCTGAAATTCTCCCCTGCGGCGAAATTCTTCCGACGCAGGTCGTCGATCAGCGGATGGTCGACGGGAAAGCCCCGCGGTGGCCGCGACAGGCTTTCGCCCCAAAACTCGAAGCGCGACGCGAAGGCCTTGCTGCGCGTGGCCGAAATCCATGCCTTGGGATTGTCGTCCAGGAAGCTGCGGATCTTCTTCAGCACATCCGGCTCCGGGTGCCACAGGCCACCACCGGCGAAGCATTCGCCCGGTTGCAAATGCATATAGAACGCCGGCGCCTGGATTTCATGGCGCCGCTCGTGGAAGAAGCGCGCACCGGCCCAGGTCTTGTAAGGTGTTTTGTCGCCGGCGAAACGGGTGTCGCGATGCATGCGGAACAGCGAGCCGCCCACCTTGCGCGGATCGGAGCGGAAGTGCGGGCTGATCTTCGCCAGCGGCGCGGCCAGGTCGGTGATCAGGTCAAGATAAGGCCCGCGTACGTGGTTTTCGTAGTCGTCCTTGTGCTCGTGGAACCAGTCGCGGTTGTTGTGACGGCCGATGGCCTTGAAGAAACGAAAGGTAGCGGGGCTGAAATAGGCGCGTGGCATCAGGCAAGCTCGTCGGCCCAGGCCTCGAGGCGATCGAGCAGGGCTTGTTGGTTGGGGGAAAGGTCCGGACGCAGGCGTTGCACGGCAATCTCCGCGCGGTACTGCGCAAGGGTGAGGGTGGTCAGTTCGCTTTCGTTGTGCAGCCGTGCCTGGCGGAAGGCTTCCCAGCGCTGGTGTTCGGCAAGGTCCAGCGTGTGCGGCCAGTTGCGTGCGCGATAGCGGAACAGCAGTTCGGCATAACGCGGATCGCGAAAAGTGAAGCCCGCGCTGCCAAGCATCCCAGGCGGCGTGCCCCGCACCTGGCCCAGCAGGCGTTTGTCGGCATCGGGCAGGAAGCCATCGTAGAGCGCAAGTTCCGGATCGGTCGCTGGTGGCAGGTTGGCGGCGCTGGCAAAGATACGGCGGAGTTTCTCCGCCAGGCCCGCATGGGAGCGCAGTCGTTCCAGGTTGGCGTGGGCTGCGTCCATCTGCAGGCCAAGGCGTTCGATATCGGGCCCGGTGAGTACCGACAGCGGCGCCAGCGCGGGTGACCGGTTGGCGCGCACGGTGCGCAGCGCCACGCGTTCGATGCCCTCGGGAAGATCGGCCCGAGGGGTGAACATCCGGTCGGCGATGGCCTCTTCGTCCAGCTCGAACAGTGGCGTGGGATCGTCGTTCAAGTCGAAGACGATCGTCTCGCCATTGCGGGTGGGATGCATGGCTAGCGGCGCCACGATGGCCAGGCAATGCCTTGAGGCCGGGTAGCGCGAGGACACATGCACCACCGGCGTCATGCGGACCACATCGAGCAGATCCTGCACCCGTGCCTTGCGTCGCAGGCCCAGGTACCAGTCCCACAGCCGCGGCTGTTTTTCGCGTATCAGCCGCGCCAGGCCGATCAAGGCCTCGACGTCCGACAGCGCATCGTGGGCGCGCTCCTGCTTCAATGCATTGACGCGAGCCAGGTCTTCCAGGCGGAAACTCACGCTGCCATCGTCGCGGCGCGGCCAGAGGATACCCTCGGGTCGCAGCGCATGGCACATGCGCACCAGGTCGATCAGGTCCCAGCGGGAATTGCCGTTCTCCCATTCGCGGCCGTAGGGCTCGAAGAAATTCCGGTACAGCAGGTTGCGCGTGAACTCATCGTCGAAGCGCAGTGAGTTGTAGCCCACGCCACAGGTGCCGGGTAAAGCCAGCTGCTCGTGCACGGCGGCTGCGAATTCGGCCTCGATAAGGCCGTCACGCTCGGCATCCTGCGGTGCGATGCCGGTGATCAGGCAAGCCACCGGGTGCGGTGGGCAGTCACGCGGGGGCTTGCCGAAAAACATCACCGGCTCGCCGAGGGGTTCAAGCGCCATCGTGGTGCGGATCCCGGCGAACTGCGAGGGGCGGTCGCGTCGGGGATCGGCGCCGAAGGTCTCGTAGTCGTGCCAGAAGAAGGTCGGATCGGCCATCTTCACATCATCGCACGGCCCTTTGGCTTTCCAAGCCGGCCCGCGGTCCCTAGACTTCCCGCCAGACTAGGAGAGACCATGGCCCAGGCCCACGAAGACAACCTGATCTGGATCGACCTGGAAATGACCGGGCTCGATACCGATGAGGACTCGATCCTGGAGATCGCTACCATCGTCACCGATCGGGAACTCAATATCCTGGCCGAGGGGCCGGTCTTTGCCATTGCCCACGAGGAATGGCGCCTGCAGGCGATGGATGCATGGAACCGCAACCAGCACACGCGCTCGGGCCTGTGGGGCCAGGTCGTGGCTTCCCAGGCCAGCCACTCGATGGCCGAGGAAGCCACGCTCGCCTTCCTGCGTGATTGGGTTCCCAGCGGCAAGTCGCCGATGTGCGGGAACTCCATCTGCCAGGATCGCCGTTTCATGCACCGGCAGATGCCGCGGCTGGAGCGCTTCTTCCACTACCGGAACCTGGATGTTTCCACCTTGAAGGAATTGGCGCGCCGCTGGGCCCCTTCCGTGGCCAAGGGCCATGCCAAGGACTCCGCGCACACCGCGCTTTCGGACATCCGCGATTCCATCGACGAACTGCGATACTACCGCGGCTTCATGGGTGAGCTCGGCGGCAAGGGCCCCACCCAGTGATCGACGCCATGTTCGCCACCACGCTGGACTGCAACGGGCGGCCGCTGGTGCTTGACCGTGCGCGCGTGGTGGGCATCGTCAATGTCACGCCCGATTCGTTCTCCGACGGTGGCGCCCATGCCGATACCGCGGCAGCCATCGCGCACGGCCTGCGGCTGGCGCAGGAGGGCGCCGACATGCTCGACGTCGGCGGCGAGTCGACGCGCCCGGGTGCGGCCGATGTTTCCGTCGAGGAAGAGCTGGCCCGCGTGATCCCCGTGATCCAGGGCCTGGTAGCCGCCACGCGGCTGCCCATTTCGGTGGATACCTCCAAGCCCGAAGTGATGCGCGCCGCCGTGGCTGCGGGTGCGGGCATGATCAACGATGTCTATGCCCTGCGCCGCGAAGGGGCGTTGGACGCCGCCGCGGAGTTGCGCGTGCCGGTGTGCCTGATGCACATGCAGGGCGAGCCCCGCGCGATGCAGGACGACCCGCGCTACGACGACGTGGTGGGCGAGGTACACCGTTTCCTGACCGACCGGATTTTCTCCTGCGAGCTGGCCGGTATCGACAAGCGCCGCGTGCTGGTGGATCCGGGCTTTGGCTTCGGCAAGACGCTTGAACACAACCTGGCGTTGCTCCGCGCCACCGCGCGCTTCGCCGAACTCGGTGCCGGCGTTTACACCGGCGTGTCGCGCAAGTCGATGATCGGCGAGCTTACCGGCCGCAAGGACCCGGCCGACCGCGCCGCCGGTTCCGTGGCGGCGGGCCTGGTGGCCGTGCAGCGCGGCGCCATCATGCTGCGGGTGCACGACGTGGCCGCCACGGTCGATGCCCTGGCCGTCTGGCATAGCATCAAGGCCGGCGACGTGGCCCCCCGGCCAGGTCCCGCCGCCCCGCGCTGGCCGGACGACGAGTAGGACCCCCGTCCCCCGGGGGGTATCATGACCGCCTTTCGAGCCAAGGCGGCCAATGCGATGAGCCAACGCAAGTATTTCGGGACGGACGGGATTCGTGGACGGGTCGGCGACTGGCCGATCAACGCCGAATTCATGCTGCGCCTGGGCCGTGCCGTGGGCACCGCGCTGGCCTCCCGCCGTGGCGCGCGGGTGAGCGTGGTGATCGGCAAGGACACCCGCGTCTCCGGCTACATGTTCGAATCGGCGCTGGAAGCGGGCCTGGTGGCGGCCGGCGTGGACGTGAAGCTGCTGGGCCCGATGCCCACCCCGGCCGTGGCCTACCTCACCCGCTCCATGCGCGCCGACGCCGGCATCGTGATCAGCGCCTCGCACAATCCGCACTACGACAACGGCATCAAGTTCTTCTCCTCGCAGGGGGAGAAGCTCTCCGACGAGGTGGAAGCAGCGATCGAGGACGGTCTGGAAGGCGCCTTCGTCACCGTGGACTCCGAGCAGCTGGGCAAGGCCCGCCGGGTGGACGATGCCGCGGCGCGCTATATCGAATTCTGCAAGAGCACGGTGAACGAGGATTTCTCGCTCGCGGGCATGAAGATCGTGCTGGACTGCGCCAACGGCGCCACCTACCAGGTAGCCCCGAAGATCTTCGCCGAGCTCGGCGCCCGGGTGATCACCATCGGTGCCGAACCCGACGGTTTCAACATCAACCATGAGTGCGGGTCCACCAGTCCCGCGGCGCTGCAGAAGGCCGTGGTCGAGAAGGGCGCGGATATTGGCATCGCCTTCGACGGCGACGGTGACCGCGTGCAGCTGGTGGACCGCCATGGCGTGCTCGCCGACGGCGATGTCCTGTTGTACGTGCTGGCGCGCAGCTGGCGCGAGCGGGGCATGCTGCAAGGCCCCGTGGTGGGCACGCTGATGAGCAACTACGGCCTGGAGCGCGCCTTGCGCGAGATGGGCACGGAACTGGTGCGCGCCAATGTGGGCGACCGCTACGTGTTGCAGCAGCTGAAGGATCGCGGCGGGGTGCTGGGCGGGGAAACGTCCGGGCATATCCTTACCCTGGACCGCTTCACCACCGGCGACGGCATCGTGGCGGCGCTGGCGGTGCTCGAAGCCCTGGTGCTGTCGGGCGAAGACCTCACCGTGGCCCGGGCCGGGCTATCCACCGTGCCGCAGGTGATGATCAACGTCCGTGCGGACGGCGCCCGGGAGGCGCTGGACAGCGAGCAGGTACGGCACGTGCTCGGCGAGGTAGAAACTGCCCTGGCCGGCCGGGGTCGCGTGGTGCTGCGTGCCTCGGGCACCGAGCCCCTGGTGCGGGTTACCGTGGAAGGGCCGGAAGAGGGCGAAGTGCACCAGTTGGCGACGCGGCTGGCGGACGCGGTAAAATCAGCGGCTACCGTCACCGGCTGATCAAACGCATGAAACACGTACCTACCCTGGATATCCGTCGCTACGATACCGACCGCGAGGCATTCGTGGCGGAACTTGGCGCCGCTTATAGGGAATTCGGCTTCTGCTGCATTTCCGGGCACGGCATCCCGCGCCAGGATATCGATGCCGCCTACGATAATTTCGTGCGTTTCTTCGCCTTGCCCGACGCCACCAAGCGCAAGTATCACGTCCCCGGTGGCGGCGGTGCGCGCGGCTACACGCCGTTCAAGGTGGAAACCGCCAAGGATTCGAAGCTGCCGGACTTGAAGGAGTTCTGGCACATCGGCCGGGAAATTCCCCGCGATTCGAAATACGCCGACGTGATGGCACCGAACCTATGGCCGGAAGAAGTACCCGGTTTCAAGCAGCACGGCTATGGCCTGTTCGAGGCGCTCGATAGCTTAGGTTCGCGGGTGCTCAAGGCCCTCGCCCTGCACATCGGCCAGCCGGAAGACTACTTCGCCGACAAGACCGACCAGGGCAATTCCATCCTGCGCCCGATCCACTATCCGCCGATCGAGCAGGACAATATCCCCAACGAGCGCGCCGGCGCGCACGAAGACATCAACCTGATCACCCTTCTGGTGGGCGCCAGTGCCGAAGGCCTGGAAGTGCTCACGCGCGAGGGCGAGTGGTTGCCCATCACCACCGAGGGCGATGCCATCGTGGTGAACATCGGCGACATGCTGCAGCGCCTGACCAACCACGTGTACCCGTCCACCACGCACCGCGTGGTGAACCCGCCCAACGCCAATGCACGCAAGCCGCGTTACTCGGTGCCGTTCTTCCTGCACCCGAACCCGGATTTCCTGATCGACGTGCTGCCTTCGTGCGTGGATGCGGCGCATCCCAACCGCTACCCCGAGCCGATCACGGCGCACGAGTACCTGCAGGAGCGGTTGCGCGAGATCAAGCTGATCTGATCGTCACCCGTGCGTTTCGCTGGTGCCGATCAACTCCGGCACCGGCTTCGTTTCGCGCGAAAGATACGGGTACGCGAACACCGCGGACAGGATCACCACCACGCCCGCATAGAACGCGATGCCCAGTTCGCGCTGCTCGCCCAGCAGCAGCACCGCCAGCACGATGGCGTACACCGGCTCCAGGTTGGTCACCATCTGCACGCCAAAGGCGGTCAGATGCCGCAGCGACACCAGGGCCAGGGCGAAGGGCAAGAGGGTGCAGCCGTAGGCCAGCAACACCAGTAGCGATGCATCGTGCCCGGTGGGTATCTGGAAGCCGAAAAAAGGCATGAACAGCGCCAGGAATATGCCGCCAGTGCCCAGTTCCAGGCAGGTGACGGTAAGCGGGTCGGCATGCTCCACCAGCCGCTTGTTGAGCGAGGCGAACAGCGCGCAGAAAAGCGCCGAGACCACACCCACGGCGATGCCCGCATACATGTGCGCAGGCACGCCACCGACCACCAACGCTACGCCGGGCACCACGGCCACGCCAAGCAGAAGCTCGCGCGGATTGAACGGTCGCCGTGCCACCCAGGGTTCCACCAGTGACAGGAATACCGGCGCCAGTGCGATGCAGGTGGCACCCACCGAGGCATTGGCCAGCTTGATCGAGGCGTAGAAGGTAAGCCAGTGGATGGCTACCAATACGCCGATGCCGGCGTAGGCACTGAGCAGCCGAAGCGGCATCGCCCGCAGCGATCGCCATACGCGCGGCACCAGCAACAGTGCACCGGTCACCAGCGCCATGCGCCAGGTCACCAGCGACAGGGCGTCAAGCTTGATGGCCTTGCCCAGGATGGCCGTAAAGCCCCACAGGAGGACGCAGAAGTGGATCTGCAGGCGGGCTTTGGCGAGGGGTTGCATTGGGAGGCATGGTAGCAATCTCCTGGCTCGATAGCCGGAAGATTGAGCAAGATGCGATGGAAAAAGCTGGCGAACTTTAAGACGCTTACTATCGACTGCCAGCGTCGCAGACGGGCACCATTGCAGGGTTACCTCGGTCGAGGTAACCGGGTCTCGAAAGCCCGTTTGTTATCGGACAGGCGCCGCGAGCAATTCGCGGCGCCTGTGCGTCGCCTATGGCGGCGTGCCGGTGCGGGCTTTGCCCGGACCGTTTCCGATAACGCGGTTTTTCGAGCCCGGCACGCCGCCACCCCTTCGCGGGGGTGGCCACGGCCCCGGAGCATCAATGCCAATCACGGATGAAAACGAACTCTACGCCCTCGTCGGCGAAATCATGGTGCTGTCCGCAAGGGTGGAAGCCTCCCTGGAATCGTGCATCGCCGTGTGCCTGCCCAACGCAAGCCTCGAGCTTTCGCAACCGGTGCTAAGGCGCCTGAACCTCGCTAGCCAGCTGGCGACTCTGCACGAAGTAGCACAGCTTCTCTATGATCGGCGGGACACCACCCTGGTGGAGTTCCGCCGCTGGCTGCGTCGGCTGGGGCGTGTTCGGCAGCGAAGGAATAACCTGGTTCATAACGTACTGCGGGTGGCTTGTTCGCCGGAAACATTGGGGCTTTGGAAGTCGGAGATTGGGTATATGCGTGAGGTGTGCGCGCAGGCGCCCGAATGGGCGGCGGTACTGGAATCGCGAGTCGCGAGCATGAGTGCTTGCGCATAGTCGTCATCGCAAGGTCCGCCGGGCCGGCTATAGAGGTTGCTATATCGACGCTTGGGTAGCACTGCGTTGGTCCCAGGATTCCAACCACAGTGACATGTACGTTTTCGGCAAGAGTTCCAGGAAGCATTAACTGATTCAATGGTTTGAGCGGTTTGACTCTTCCTGGGCCCAATCGCCATCACTGCGCGCAGTGATGCGATTCGTAAGTTCTTGCTATCTTCCGGCCGCACCCTGAATGGTGCCGGGGAATAGGGGAACTACATGTTGGACGTTCGTTGCGCAGGAATGCGCCCGCTACCCGCTAGACGGGTAGCCAGAGTTATTACTCGAGGCGGGATATTCCTGACGTTGCTTCTGGCTTTGCTAGGCAACGCCTGGGCCGCAGAAAAAGTCACCTACTACTACACGAATGAACAGGGCACACCCCTGGCAACGACCGACGAGAACGGCGTTGTACTGACGAGGGTGGACTATCGCGCTTATGGCGCGCAGGCGCTTGGGACGTCAGAGCAAGGGCCCGGGTATACCGGGCATGTGAACGATGTCGATTCCAAATTCGTTTACATGCAGCAGCGTTACTACGATCCGGAGGTGGGGCGCTTCCTTAGCCGCGATCCCGCAGGTTATACGGCGGGTGACAAGTTTGCCCTGAATCCCTATGTCTATGCGCTCAACAATCCTGTAAACAATACCGACCCCGACGGTCGACAGGCATTGATGGGCATGCCTGTGCAACACGACCTTCCCGAGGAAGACAGCAAGGAACTCGCGAAGACCGTTGTCCCTGGCCTTGGCTGTGCTCTAGACGGTTGCGGAGCTGGCGGCTGGGCCGTGGAAGCCGCGGGCGTGATGCCAGTCGGAAAGATTGCTAAATTAGGGAAAGCAGCGGCGAAAGTCGTTGAGGTGATCGAAGATGCTGCCAAGATCAACGCAAGACCTACAAGAGTTCGAACGTCAACCGTAAAGAACGCGTGGGAGAGCGCAAAAGAAGGTTCGAAATCGGGGACGAAGGCGTGCCCAACGTGCGGCAAAGACGTTAAAGTCGCTCCAAAAGAAGGCAAGCGCGACTGGGACGTTGATCACGATCCGAAATGGAAAGATCGTGATCCTAAGCCGACGCGCCAAGAGGTCCTCGACGACTACAATTCCGATACTCGTCTTCGCTGCGTGTCATGTAACCGGTCCGACAACTAATGACTATAATTGATCACATCCGGACCTATGTAGGCGCGCCTACTGACGTTTGGGATGATAGTGCCGGCGAAATTGATTTAAGGCTTGCCACAATTCGCGGGGTTCCTGATCCTGAGGTTGATACATGGATCACGATAGGCCTCGGCAAGCATGTACTTCGTCTTCCTTCGGGAAAGGATGTACGCCAGGAATTCGTGTTTAGCCATCGCCGCACCATTCCAGATTCCGCAGTTAACTCACTTCTATTTTTTATCTGCGAAATTTGTCTTTCGCGACATGCTGCCTACGCGAAGGGTGATCTTATTGAACTACCCGCTGAAGCCATTACGTCTACGGGCGTAACTGCTCTCTATTGCACGTCGCCGATTCAGTTTGATGATGCGTTCGACGTCTACGAGGGCACCGATCCTCCGACGGTATTCGTTTGGCTTACACCGATAACCACCAGCGAAGTCTTGTTCGTTCAAGAGAACGGTTGGCAGTTGTTTGAGTCGCGCTTGGACGCGGAGAATACTGACGTCTATGACGCTTTGCGTCGTTAGCTGTTGAAGTGGTGTAGTGATCCACACGAGTAATCCGCGGCGCCCGTGCGTCGCCTTTGGCGGCGACGTCGGTGCGGGGCTAGTCCGAGTCGTTCCGGTACGCGGTTTTTCGAGCCCGGCACGCCACGATCCCCTTCGTCGCTGGCTGTGTCGGCTGGGGCGCGTTCGGCAGCGGAGGAATGATCTGGTACACAATGTGTTGCGCGTGGCTAGCTCGCTTGAAGCACTGGGGCGGTGGAAGTCGGAGACTGGGTGTATGCGTGAGGTGCGCGCGCGGTGCCGGATTGGGCGATGGTTCTTGAAACTCGGGTGGCGCTGAAGCCTACATCATGAAGATATGGAAGAACTTCTTACCAAGGGGCGAGGGCCTAGGCGACCTGACAAATGTAAGGGCCGGCCCATACTTTGTTGACAGTGAAAGTAGCCAAAAATGGTTAAAGGTGTTTTTTCAAAAAGAAGACGGTAATTGGCTAGCCCTAGAGTGGAACTATTTCGACGTCGAATTTAAGTTTGAAGTTTATGGAATATCTATAGATCATCTGGAGAGCGTACCGCCTAGCTTGGTTAAGGCTGGCGCCACCCCAACGTTTTCTGAATTGCGTTTTCTACTCGAAACAGACTGGACCCGTCCTGCCAAGCCTGGTGAAGTACCTGAAAATTTTGATCAAATTGTCGAAGAATGTGGCGCCCTATCGGAAATTCCTGACGCAGCCATTTCTGCAGGCACAGCGCTACGTGGCGTGATCTTCAGCAATGACGGAGGTGAGTCAAAACTGGTTATATCCATTGATGACACTAAGGGGTGCAGCCTGAAATCTACTGTAGACCCAGATGAAATGGATTTACTGGGAAAGGCTTACGACGTGTTGACATTGTCCGAAGCACTCGCCTGGACTCCCCCTCACTAAGGTTGGCGTGCGCATTCGATGACTGATCGAGTCCAAGATGACGAGAATGGCCAAGTGCTGCGCTATATAGCAGAGCAGGGCGACGATCTATCCAAGCCGCGGCATATCGACTTCACAGTCATCATGCCGGATGAGGATTCCGCCATGACGTTTAGCGCGCACTTCGCAAATGCGGGCTATCGAGTAAAGGTCGACGAAACCCGTGCTGACCCGGAGTTGCCATGGGACATCGTGGTCGTAAAACACATGTTGCCTACCCACGATGGCATTACGGACTTTGAGAATGAGCTCGATGCAGTAGCTGCCCCGCTTGGAGGGCGGAATGATGGGTGGGGCTGTTTCCAGCAGTAGGACAACGTTTCATGAGCGCTAGTATCGTCATCGGAATCGGGGCTATCTATGCGCTGATCTATTACTTTGCAGCCCGTCGCATCCTGTTCGAACTTGAAAAGGTCGATCCTGAATATTTCGAGTACCTCGGAGCGGAAGTTGAATAGCGATCGTTCAATTGGTCTTTGATTCGGACGTCCCGAAAAAGTTCTGCCCCGGTTCCTTGCGAAAGAGATTCTTGATGGTTCGCGTCATTCTCTCTATCTCGCCATTTGTTCTGGTCGCGGTTTTTTCTTTCTATAGCTTCCGATCCGGCCAGGTGGCTATCGAAGTGGCGGTGCGGATTCCATCGAGACCCGGACCATCGAGACAGAAGTCATTTCTGACTTCCCCAGCGATTTTGAGATTTCTCACAGGATCGTTGTATCCAATCACGCCGACCTTCCGCTAGGCGGTTTCTGGATATTCCTGAAGAAGTCCGCCTAGGTTGGGGCAGCATCCTGGCTCCAGGCTACTTCGCTGGCTGCGTCTTCCCCGCCGGCGGCGCCTTCGGCGGCAAATTCTTCACCTGATCCAGCAGCGTGCCACAGGTGTTCTCGTCCTTGTTGTGGCTAGGCGCGATCAGCGGCAGCAGAACCGCCACCGGAGCGATCACCGCCGCCGCCACCACGCCGCCACCACGCAGGATCAGCGGGCCGGCGTGCACGCCCGGGCTTGGATTCTTCAGCGTCCCGTGCACGTATAGCGGCGAGCGCAGCGAGAACACGCGGAAGCCTTTGGTGTGGGGAACGATGTCCAGATCAAGCTTCTCGGTCTTGAGGTCCACCGTGCCCGATACATTGATGATGGCGTCCTCGGTGTCGAAGGCGAACAGGCGGGCGTCGACCAGGCCGTTGGTGGCGGTCAGGTCGGTGGCGGCGCAGTTGATCTTCACGGTCTTGTCGCCGAAGAGCTTGGCGCCGACATAGTTGCCGACGTTGAGGCCTGCGATTTCCAGCAACGATTTGGAGATGGCGCCGTCGTTGATCAGCATCTTGATTTCGCCATTGGACGAGCCAAGCAGGGCCGCCACCGAATTTCCCGTGGCCGAGAGGGCGGCATCGCCGTTGAGTTCGCCCAGGCTCGTCTGCATCGGGGCGAAGCCCGGGAAGAGTTCCTTCAGCTTCATATGCCGAGCGGACATCTTGATGGTGCCCTTCATCGGCACGGCCTGGCCATTCAGGCCGATCGTGCTGTCCACCGTGCCTCCGGCCATGCCGAACTTCAGCGGCTGCAGGCTGAGCACGCCGTTGTCCATCACCATGTGGGTCTGCAGCGAGGTGATGGGCAGCTTGGCATCCTGGATGATCTTTTCGCCCGAGAACGTGACATCGGCATCCATTGCCTTCCAGCGATCGGTGCGGAACGGCTCAACCGGCAGCGCCTTGTCGGCGGGTTGCTGGGTGGCATCGCCGCGCTGGGCTTTTTCCTTGTTGGAGTCGGCGCCGATCAGGGGCGCCAGATCCGAGAACAGCAGCAGGTGCGAGGTGAGGTTGCCCGTGAGCTTCGGCCGGGGGCCGCCGCCGTTGAAAGTGAGTGAGCCGGTGATGTCGCTGCCGCCCACGCGCCCGGTGAAGTCCTGGTAGCGGTACACGCTGTTGCCTTTCTTCAGATTGGCAATCAGATGGCCTTCGGTGGCGAAGGGCGGCGTGTCGGGCAGGGTGATGCCGGTGATGGCGTAAAGATTGGACATGCTGTTGCCGGAGAACCACAGGCGCACGTCCAGCGCGCCCAGGTTCACGGGGTCCGTGAGCGTGCCGACGATGGCGATGTGCGTATCGCCGATGCGCGTATCGGCCTGCACCGGGAACGGCTTGGTGGCCTCGCGCAGGGCCAGCACGCTGCCCGTCTTGCCGCTACCCTGGATGGACGCACCGTGGAAACTGCCCGACATCTTCCAGCCGAAGGCGTAGGTCTGGCGCTGCTTGGTTTCATCGGCGCGGTCGTCCTTGCCGGCCTTGTTCTTGCGCAGGTCTTTCGAGGTGCCCACCGTGGCGCCGGCCTGGTCGCGCGAGGCCTGTTCCTGCTGGGCCATGATGTCCGAGAACGGGATGGCTTTTTCCAGTTGTGAAACGTCGATCTTCATCGACAGCGCGGTGGCGGCATCCACCAGCTCGATGTGGCCCTTGTCGAAGCCGACCTCGTTGAGCTCCATGGCCCATTCGGATGGCCCGGTGCTCTCGGGCATCTTGAAGGTCCAGTTGTCGCGGCCGTCCTTCACGCGCTCAAGGTCGATGGTAGGGGCGGTCAGCTGCAGGTGGGGGATCACGATGCGGTGGTGCAGCAGGCCCAGCGACCTCAAGCGGAATTGCACGGCGTCGAGCTTTGCGAATGTCGGTGTCTTGGCCCAGTCGGGGTTGGCGACGGTGATGTCCCGCGCGGTGAATTCCGGCCACGGCACGATCGAGCCGATACCGGTTTCCGAAGCCTCTCGCGCCCAGTGCACGCTCAGGTCGCCATTGATGGCGAAGGGCCGGCCAATCGCCTCGGAGACTTTCTCGTTGACGTAGGGCTTGGCCCGGTTCCAGTCGAAGGTGGCGATCACGATCACTCCGATCACGATAAGCAACAGCACGATGCCAAGCACCCAAGCCAGTATTTTCCTGCCGCGTTTCATCGTGGATCTCCGCCGCCTTGCCTGTCCAGCGACTAGGCATAACGGAGCGGACGGCAAAATTATGTCGTTTGCCGTGCGTGAACCTTAATACGGGTTCAGTCGTCCGCGGGATCCAGCTGCCAGTAACCGGTGGCCTTCACCCATTCGGCATTCACGCCATCACGCGCCACCAGCGACTGCCGGATCAACCGGGCACGCCGTGATTCGGTAGCGATCCACCAGAACACGTCGCCTTCGGGCAGGGGTAGCGCGGCAAGTGCATCCTGCAGCAAGGTGCCACCGCCTGGCGGCGTGCCATCACGATGCATCCACGTCACCTGCACGTTGGCGCGTGACTCGAAGGTCTGGCGATCGCGCTCGTCGGCGATCTCCACCAGCACCGTGGCGTTGGCGCTGGCGGGAAGTTCCTCGAGCCAGCGGCTGATCGCGGGCAGGGCGGTTTCATCGCCCACCATCACGTAGTGGTCGAAATCATCGGCCACCAGCATCGAGCCGCGCGGGCCACCCAGGCCGATCACCTGGCCGGGCGCGGCCGTGGCAGCCCAGCTTGCGGCCGGGCCATCGCCGTGCAGCACGAAGTCGATGTCGAGCGTGCACGCCGCGGCATCGAAATGACGCGGCGTGTAGTCGCGCATCGGGGGTCGCGCGACGCCCTCGGGGAACTGAAGCCCCTCCGCGCCCATGGTCGGACGTGGCAAGGGCTCGCCGTTGACGGGGAAGAACAGCTTGACGTGATCGTCCGGTGCGGCGCTCACGAAACCATCGAGCTCCTCGCCGCCGAGGGTGACGCGGCGCATCGATGGCGTGATGTCCTGCACCGCAAGCACCTGCACATGGCGGAACACCAGCGTATGCCGGACGCGCCGGCTTTCGTGGGTGGCTACCGTCATGCCTTGTCTCCACTGGCGATGGCGGCGGCGGCCTTGCGCAGGATGGCGGTGATCCGCGCGGCTTCATCGACACTCCACGCACCGGCGCGGGCGAACAGGGCATGCTTGATCTCATGCATGGCCTGGCGCACGTCGTTGGGCGCATTCATCTTGTGCATGCGGTGCGCGTTGTCCTGCATACGCTTCATCAGCGTCTCGACTTCGGCGCGATTGCCGTCAAGCCAGACCACGCCTTCAGGCGTAATGGCGTAGCGCTTCTTGCCGCCGTCGGTGGCCTCGACCACGGCGTAGCCCAGTTCCTCGAGCATGGTCAGGGTGGGGTAGATGGTGCCGGGGCTCGGCGAATAGCCGCCGCCGACCATTTCCTCGATGGTGCGGATCAGCTCATAGCCGTGGCGCGGCTGCTGTTCGATCAGGGCCAACAGCAACAGGCGCAGGTCGCCCTGGCCGAACATGCGGCCACGGCCGCCCATCGGGCCTCCGCGCATGTCTTCATCATCGCCAAAGAAGCCGCCGCCCCGGCGGCCAGCGCCGCCGAACATGCCGTGGCGGCCCATGAAGTGATGGTGGTGGTGCATGGCGTGCGCCTCGTGGAGGCGGTCGCGGACTTCGTTCCAACGGTCGTGCCAACGCATGGATGTATCTCCGATATATCGTAGGTGTGGGCGTACGATATATCTTAGATATTCCAAAGACAACCCCCTGGAAGCAAAATACTGCCAGGGGCCAGGTGGTCAGCCGAAGGTGAAGGTAAAGGCGTGGAACGATCCCTTGGGTATCTTGATCGTCACCACGTGGTCCTTGTAGTCGGCGCCGTCCGCCAGGGTGTACAGCATGCTGCCCTGGACCGTGACCGGCGGCTGCGGCTTGCCGTCGACGATGATTTCAAGCTTGGTGGGCGTCACGGCGCTTGCCACCATGTGCAGCTTCGCAGCCTTGTAGTGCAGGCGGATCTCGCCGTGGTCGCCCACCAGGGTGGCGTTCTCGCGGCCGATCTCCCAGGCACCGACGAGCGCGAACTTGTTCAGTTCAAGCCGTGTGGGCGCGGTGAAGTCGCGCGTACCCAGACGGCCACTCTCGGGGCTGGCCAGGAACTCCTGGCGATCGCTGCCGAAATACATCTCGGGGCTGCCCACCATGCCCAGCGTGCTGGGTGCCTCATCGCCTTGAAGCGGCGGCAAGCCCAGCAGGGTGCGGATCTGGTTCTCCGTTTCCAGGTAGTGGCCTTCGCCGAACCGCTTGGAAATGATGTTGCCGTTCTTGTCGATCAGGTATTCCGCCGGCCAGTACTGGTTGGAGAACGCATCCCAGGTTTTCAGGTCGTTATCCAGCGCCACCGGGTAGGTGATGTTGTAGCGCTTGATCGCATCGCGCACGTTGCCTTCCTGGCGTTCGAAGTTGAATTCCGGCGCGTGCACGCCCACGATCACCAGGCCCTTGTCCTTGTACTTCTCATACCACTGCGTCACGTGCGGGAAGGTGCGGATGCAGTTGATGCACGAGTACGCCCAGAAATCCACCAGCACCACCTTGCCGCGCAGGCCCTGCATGGTGAGCGGCTTGGAATTCAGCCAGCCGGCGATGCCGGTGAACTCCGGCGCCTGCTGCGCGGACGCCGGCAGGATGGCGCAGGTGCCAACCAGGGCGGCAAGAAGGGGAACGAGAAAACGGCGGGCAAACATGGGTGCTGTCCTTTCGGGTGTACGAAGTCGTTGTAAATGACCGTGATAACTCCACTTACCTTACACGGCGTACCCTTGCCGCTTCGCATCTTGCCCGGAACCTGATCGATGGCCCGTCAATCCCGCACGCAAGGTGGTCATCCCGAGCCTACGCCGCCGCTGGGTTTCCGTGAGCGCCTGGGCGCGATGGCCAACGTGCCGCAGTTCCTGGCGGCGATCTGGCGTACCAGCCGCACGCTCACGGTGCTTGATCTTGGCCTGCGCCTGGTGCGTGCCTTGCTGCCGGTGGCCACGCTGTTTGTCGGCAAGCTGATCATCGACGAGGTCACCCGGCTGATCCGCGGCGGGGCGTTGTCGGGCGGCGTGCTCGACTACGAGCACCTGTGGTGGTTGCTCGGTATCGAGTTCGCGCTGGCGGTGGGGGCGGACCTGCTCGGCCGCGTGGTATCGCTGGTGGATTCGCTGCTGTCCGAGCTCTACGCCAACCGCACCAGCATCGAGTTGATGCAGCACGCGGCAAGCCTGGACCTGGAAGACTTCGAAGACGCAGACCTGCAGGACCGCCTGGACCGTGCGCGCCGCCAGGTGGCTGGCCGCAGCGGCATGCTTTCGCAATTGTTCGGCCAGGCCCAGGACATCGTGACCATGGCGAGTTTCGCCATCGGCCTTGCGGTGTACACGCCATGGTTGATCCTGCTGTTGCTGGTGGCGCTGGTGCCGGCGTTCCTGGGCGAGATCCATTTCAACGCGCGCAGCTACGCGGTGAACTACGAATGGACACCCGAACGCCGCGAGCTGGATTACCTGCGCATGGTGGGCGCCAGCGCGAACACCGCCAAGGAGGTGAAGAGCTTTGGCCTCAATCCCTTCCTGATCGAGCGCTTCGCCACGCTGTCCCGGGCGATGTACGCAGCCAACCGACGCATTGCCGTGGGGCGCGCCAGCTGGGGCGGCCTGTTCACCACGGTGGGCACGCTCGGCTACTACGGCGCCTATGCGCTGATCGCCTGGCGCACGGTGCATGGGGAATTTTCCATCGGCGACCTCACCTTCCTGTCCGCCTCGTTCCGGCGGCTGCGCACCTTGCTTGATGGCTTGCTTTCGGGCTTCTCGCAATTGGCGGGGCAGGCGCTGTACCTGGAAGACCTGTTCTCGTTCTTCCGCATCCAGCCGGAAATCCTCTCGCCGAAGGATGCCCGGCCGTTCCCGGTGCCGGTGCGCGAGGGCTTCCGTTTCGTCGATGTTGGTTTCCGGTACCCCGGTGCCGAGCGCTGGGCCGTGCGCCATCTTGATTTCACCCTTCGCGCTGGCGAGGTGCTGGCACTGGTGGGCGAGAACGGCGCGGGCAAGACCACCATCGTGAAGCTTCTTTCGCGACTTTACGACCCGGACGAGGGGCAGATCCTGCTCGACGGCCATCCGCTGGCCGAATACGACCTGGAGGAACTGCGCGCACATATCGGTGTGATCTTCCAGGACTTCGTGCGGTATTACCTGCAGGCGGGAGAGAACATCGCCGTGGGCCGCATCGATGCGCGCGATGACAAGATCCGCATCGAGGATGCCGCCGCGCGCAGCATGGCCGATGAAGTGATCGGCAAGCTACCGAAGGGCTATGACCAGATGCTGGGCAAATTCTTCAAGGGCGGAGTGGACCTGTCCGGCGGTGAGTGGCAGAAGATCGCCATCGCCCGCGCCTACATGCGCGCGGCGCCCTTGTTGATCCTGGACGAGCCCACCGCGGCGCTGGACGCGCGCAGCGAATACGGTGTGTTCCAGCGCTTCAAGGATCTCTCTGCGGGAAAAACGGCGGTGATCATCTCGCACCGATTTTCCACCGTTCGCATGGCCGACCGCATCCTGGTGCTGGGCAATGGCCATGTGGTGGAAGTGGGCAGCCACGAGGAACTCGTGGCTGCCGGGGGTCAATACGCCGAACTCTTCGAACTGCAGGCCGCCGGTTACCGCTAGGGTTTCTCGCGCACCGGCACGTTGATGTTGCACAGGTCGATCTTGCCTGCGGGCAAGGTATAGAAGTCGTCGTGGCGATTGCGCTTGGCGTCCACCACTGCGGCGAAGGTTGCCGAGTCGGTGCGCAATACCTGGATCGGCGTGCGCTCGGCGGCGGGCACGTCGGCGGCGATGCGTACGCTCTTGATCGTAGTGCGCTGGCCAGCATCCTTGTAGAAACCCATCGGTTCCGCGCCACGCTGGTAGGCCGAAAGGAACTCCATGCCCTTGATCACCTTGCCGGCGACGGCGAGGTTGCGGTCTAGATTGCGCGGGGCCTGGCCGATGATGGCGTACAGCGAACTGCCGCTGCCGGTGGTGGGCCCGACATCGCGCGCCACGCCGACCGCGCCATAACAATGGGCCAGCCACGCCTGGCCGCTGGCCTTGTCGCGGGCTGCAGGGAAGCCGTTGGAAAAACCTACTTCCGGCGCATACACATCGCCGTCGGGCAACGGTGTCCAGGCCAGCTTCGCGTCGATCGGGCGGGTGAATTCCGGGGGCAGGGAAGCCTTGGCCTTGCCCAGCGATTTCATCTTCGCCTTGTCGTCTTCTTCCGGGTCGCCCCACTGGGTGACGAAGTTGTCCTGTACGCGGATCACCGCCAGGCCATCGAAGTAGTGTTCGCGCACGAGGGTGCGGATATTGGCCGCGTGCAGGGGAGTGAAGTCGGGGGCGAGTTCGATGATCACCCGGCCCTGCGGCAGGTCCATGTAAATCAGGTTTTCCGGGTCGGGCGTGCGCCAATCCTGTGGCGACGACTTGGCCAGGATGTCCTTCGCCGACGGCGTCTTGGTCGCGTCGCTTGCCACCGCGACGGTGGCCAGGCCCAGCGCAACCGCGCCGGCAAGCAGGAGGGTCTTCATCTTAAGCTTCCCCGAACGTTGGTCAGGGGGCGAACGTAGCAGGTTCGTCACACCAGCTGTAAGTCCTTCGGCTTCGATCCCGGGAATACCTGCTGCACTTGCTTCGACGACAGGCCCCAGCCGCGGGCCAGCAGGCCGCCGATCACGTCGCGGTAGTTGTTGAGCACGGGGTAGTCGCGATCCTGCAGCAGGTTGGGCTGGGTGATGGTCACCTGGTCGCCGGCGATGCGGCCGCCGCGCACGCGGCCGCCGAGCACCCAGTAGGTGGTGCCGTGGCCGTGGTCGGTGCCCTGGTTGCCGTTCTCGCGGAAAGTGCGGCCGAATTCAGATACCACGATTACCACGGTGTTGTTCCATTCCTCGCCCAGTGCATCGGCGTAGGCCGCCAGCCCCGCGCCCAGGTTGCCGAGGTTATTGGCCAGCTGGCCTTTGGCCGCGCCCTGGTTCACATGCGTGTCCCAGCCCCCGACGTCGACGAAGCCGAGCCGGTATTGATCGCGCATCAGCGTGGCCATGCGCTGGGTCTCCAGCGCGAAGCCCTTGGCGCTGACGGCGCCACGTGAGGAGGCCACCATTTCACGGGTCAAGTCCGCCGATACCTGCTGCCGAAGCTTCAGGCCATCGCTGGCGGCCTGCTCGAGTGGCGTGCCGCGGTACATGCCGGCAAGCAGGGCCGATTGACGGTCGTCGAAGGCGGCCTTGCCGGCACCGCGCAGCGAGATGTTCGGGATGTCGCCGGCGCCCTGGAAGGAAAGCGGCAGGGAGTCGGTGAAGGCGATCGGGCTTGCGGGTTTCATCACTGCCGACAGCCGTGCCAGGAATCCCGAACGCTGCGCCATCGAATGGCCGTCCGCTTCGCCAGCCTCGATGTTGTCCTGGGTTTCAAAATGACTGCGCGATAGATCGGTGGTGCCTGAGAACGGGACGAAGGCCACTTGCTTGCGGTCCCACAGCGGCTTCACCGTGTCCTTCACCGCCGGTGCCAGGCCCCAATGTCCGTCAAGCGCGATGGCGCTGTCGGGGTTGGCGGTATCGGGTTTGGCGATCGCCAGCTTCGGCCGCGACTGGTAATAGAAGTCGCTGCCATACGGCACCAGCAGGTTGTTGGCGTCGTAGCCGCCGCGCAGGAACACCACCAGCAGGCGCGGCGTGTCCACGGGCGCTGCGAAAAGCCGTCCGGGCGCGAGGCCCAGGGCAGGAACGGCGGCGGCTGCTGCGCTGGCCAGGAGGAATTGTCGACGGTTCATGGCTACCTCTGGTTGAACTCGGGACTGCTTAAGACAAACGTGTTCCATTCCACCGGCGACTTCGCCTGCGCCAGGGCGGCTTTCGTGGATTCGGAAAGCCATGGCATCAAGGTGGCGGCGACCAGCGGGGAATTTTTCAGGTCCGGCGGTGGCAGGCGTGGCGGCGGTGTCTTGTCGCCCGGCAAGGGCTCAGGCGCGAAGAGCTGTGGTGCGCCGCTGCCGATCGCACGGGCGATTTCGAAGCGGCGGCTGAGCTGGCCGGAGCTGCTCCACGCGCCGCCATCGAGCGACCAGCCGTCGGGCGTCAGGCGGCCAAAGGTGGGCTGCGCCATTTGTTGCGCCCAGCGCAGCATCGGCATCGGATTCACCACCGGCTTGCCGTCGAGGGTAAGCCGCATCGCCGAAACAATGAAACGGTTGGGGTCCTTGAATTTCACCGGCGGCATGGCGCTGAGTTCCGGCGCGGTGAACAGGGTGCGCATGACCTGCGCGATATCCCCATCGGTACGCAGGAACGTTTCGGCCATGCGGTTGAGCAGGGCGGGTGGCGGGTTGTCACCGGCGAAGTACACGGCGATCTTGCGCGCAATGAACTTCGCACACGCAGGCGTGCGGGTGAGCTGCGTCACCGCGTGCTCGATCTCGTCGAAGCCGCTGCCCTTGATCGGCCGTCCCATCAGCACCTTGTCGCTGAAATCGTGGCGCGCCGGGTTGAATTCGAACAGGTTCTCGTACCGGTAGTACGGCAACAGCTTGGGTGGGAGCTTGCGCGCTGTGTCGTCGAGTTTCACGCCGACGCCGGTCAACACCAGTGCCATCTGCTGCACGTCGGCCTGGGTGTAGCCACCATCCACGCCCAGCGTATGCAGCTCCATCAGCTCGCGGGCGTAGTTCTCGTTGACGTGGCCCTTGGCATTCTTCGAGTTGTCCAGGTAATCGAGCATGGCGGGGCTGGTCAGGCTTGCCATCACCAGGTCGCGGAACTTGCCCAGGGCTTGGGGGCGGATCACCCGGTCGGCGTAGTCGCCAACGAAAAGACGCACGCGCGCCTTGTCGCCGAAGACGCTGAAATGGTTCAGCCAGAACCAGGTGAGCTGCTCGCGAAGCTGGTCGCGCCCATAGATCTCGCGCAGCATGATGGTGGCCTGGGTTTCCTGCTCCAGTACCTGGCCGCGCTGGCGCTGGTCCTTGCGCGCCTGTACCTGTGCCGGTCCATCGGGCATAGCCCGGATCACCTGCTGGGCGTCACGGAATTGCAGGGCCAATTCCTGCACCGGGGTTTTCGTTATGGTGAGGCTGCTCACGAAGGCGTCGATGGCCGGCGGCAGCGAGGTATCGCGGCCTTGCAATTGTTCCTCCAGGAAAGCCTCGCGGCCCTCGCGCTGGTAGGTTTCGAGCATCTGGCTATCGGCGCCGAAGCCAAGGCGCGCAAGCCAGGTGATGTCATCACGCCCGAGGGGCGCGGCTTGCGCGCAGGCCATCGGGAAGAGGGCCAGGGCAACGATCAGGTGGCGTCGGGTCACGCGGGGATCCTTCTCCTTGGGTCGCAAGAAACAAACGCGCCAGACCGCAATCGGTCTACATGCACGTTCGGCCGGCATTCACCGGCTGGACGCTCGCGTTTTTTACCCCCGCTAGAACTCGTCGACGATCTCTACCCCCGAGCCCGAGCGGCGCGCGTAGAGTTCCGCCGCCTCACGCACGGTATCGGCGTGGCTGCGGTTGGGCGCGAGCACCTCCACGTAATAAGTGCTGCTGCCACCCCCCATGTCGTCGGAGTTCTCGCTGGAACTGGAATCGTCACGCATCGCCGGCATCATGTCGTCCACTTCCTCGACGTGCTCAATGCCATCGATGCCGTGCAGCACATTGATCAGCGAGTCGGCCTCCTCGCGATTGCCGGTAAAGCGGATGCGGACCATGGCCATGGATTTGGGCTCCTTGCAGCGGAAAAGGCTATCGTGGAACGCGAGGTGTGTGCCCCGGGTCAAGGCGCCGCTACCATGCACGTTTGCAGCGCATTCCCAGGAGGGCCGCGATGGCCGAAAAGCAGTACGATCGCCGCTATTTCGACAAGTGGTACCGCAACCCCCGCCACAGCGTGCAGTCGCGCGCGGAGCTTGGGCGGAAGGTGGCGATGGTGGTGGCCCAGGCCGAGTACTACCTTGGCCGGCCCCTGCGTAACGTGCTTGACGTGGGCTGCGGCGAAGGCAACTGGCGGGCGGCGCTGAAGAAGCTGCGGCCCGGCATCGAATACCGCGGTCTGGACGCCAGTCCCTATGTGGTGCAGCGGTTCGGCCGCAGCCGCAACATTGGCCTTGCCACATTCGGCCAGCTTGAACACCTGCGCTTCGATGATCGTTTCGACCTCATCGTATGCACCGATGTCCTGCACTATTTGCGTCCGGCGGAGATCCGTAAGGGTCTTGCGGGCATTGGCGAGATGCTCGAGGGCATCGCCTTCCTGGAGCTCTACACCAGCAAGGATGACGTCGCCGGCGACCACGACGGATTCTTCTCACGTGCGCCGGCTTGGTACTTGCGGCAGTTCGGCGATGCGGGGCTCTTGCCCTGCGGCTCGCATTGTTATCTGGGACCGCGCCTGGAACGCCACGTCGCCGCCCTGGAGCGTGCCTGGTAACGGCTTGTCATGGCTGGTGCGTGACAACGAACCACGCACCGGCGGCGATGAGGTTGTTCGCCCCGTGCGCCAGTACCGCCGGCCAGATCGACCCGCTGCGCACGCGCAGCCACCCGCACACCCAGCCCAGCAGGAACAGGTTGGGCAGCGCATAGGCCGCGCCGTGAAGGTCGGGCAGGTGGACCACGGCGAACAGCAGCGCGCTGGCGGTGATGGCGAAAGCCGACGACATATGACGACTAAGCGCGCCCAGGAACACCCCGCGGAACAGGGTTTCTTCCACCAGCGGACCTACGCTCACTACCACCAGCAACAGCACCACCCGGGCGCCGAAGGGCGTACCGCGGCCGATTTCGGTAATGGTCTGGCCCAGGTCCTGGCCGTGGGCGAGCCAGCCGGTCAGGATGCCGCCGACAATGGGCACGACGAAGCCCAGTCCCGCCGCCATGACCAGGAACCGGTCCGACGCGCGGACGAAACCCAGGCCCGGCAGGCGGCTGCCGTCGAGCCAGGCGCTCCAGCGCCAGCGCACCAGGGCCATGATCATCGCGGTGGCAAGCGTCAGGGTGACCACGACCACCGTGGGTAGGCGCAGCGCCGGCGCCAGGCCTGTGGAACCTGAGTCCAGCATCAGGTTGTCGATGGCCAGGATGGACCGGCCGACGAGGGTGCCGACGGCCACCTGCAGGAGGAAATAGATCGCGATCAGCGCCAACGCCTCCCACCAGCGCGGGGGCGGCTGGGTCGCAGGGGTGGGAAAGTCGATGGCGTGGCTCACGTAAGGTTCCGCTGGGCTTTGTCGGCAAAGTGGCTCCCCTGTGGTCCCGGCGCAAGGCCGTCTTCCGGCAGGGGTGTCTTATCAGCCGTGTATTATCGACGGTTCCTGAATGGAGGACCCCCGGCGCCCGCCGCCGACCCATGTTCGTCTTCGACTGGTTATCCGACCCCTCGGCCTGGGCAGGCCTCCTGACGTTGATCGTCCTGGAGATCGTGCTGGGCATCGACAACCTCGTGTTCGTCGCCATCCTGGCCGATAAGCTTCCACCGGGACTCCGGGACCGGGCGCGCTTGCTTGGCCTGGGCATGGCCCTGGTGATGCGCCTTGGCCTGCTGGCGGTGATGTCATGGCTGATCGCGCTCACCCAGCCGCTGTTCGATATCCATGGTTTCGGCCTGTCGTGGCGCGACATCATCCTGCTCGTCGGTGGCGCCTTCCTGCTGTTCAAGGCCACCGTGGAACTGCACGAGCGCCTGGAGGCCGGCGACGAGGGCGATGGCCGCGGCGGGAAGCCGGCGAGCTTCTGGCTGGTGGTGGTGCAGATCGTGGTGCTCGATGCAGTGTTCTCGCTCGATTCGGTGATCACCGCGGTGGGCATGGTCGACCACCTGTCGATCATGATGATCGGCGTGGTGGTGGCGATGGCGCTGATGATCACGGCATCGAAGCCGTTGACGGAGTTCGTCAACGCGCGGCCCACGGTGGTGATCCTGTGCCTGAGCTTCCTGTTGATGATCGGCTTCAGCCTGATCGCCGAGGGCTTCGGCTTCCACATTCCCAAGGGCTACCTGTACGCCGCGATCGGCTTCTCGATCATGATCGAGACGTTCAACCAGACCATGCGCAGCAACCGCCGGAAGAACATCGCCGGTGGCGTGCGCGGCATGCGTGCGCGGGCTGCCAAGGCCGTGTTGCGGATGCTCGGTGGCGACGACGAAGACACCCCCCGCGGCAAGCCCACGGAGCCTGAGGCCGGCAACGAATCGGTGTTCGGCAAGGACGAACTGGCGATGGTGCAGGGCGTGCTCGATCTTTCGCAGCGTCCCGTGCGCTCGATCATGACGCCCCGCACGGCCATTGTATGGATCGACCCCGACGAAGACCTCCAGACGCTCAAGGACGAAGCCCGCCAGTCGCAGCATCACTGGCTGCCGCTTGCCCGTGGCGACCTGGACTTCCTGGTGGGCCTGGCCACGTCCCGCGACCTGATGGCGAGCCTGGCCGAGCACGGACGGGTGGATGTCGATGCCATCGCGCGCAAGCCCATCACCGTGCTCGAATCGCTTAGCGTGCTGCGCCTGATCGATGAATTCCGCCGCTCGCCGTTGCAGGTGGCGATCGTGGTGGACGAATACGGCAGCGTGCTGGGCCTTGCCACGCCAGCCGATGTACTGGAAGCGATCGCCGGTGAATTCCCCGACGAGGCCCAGGGCGATCCCGCCGCCGTCAGTGAGTCCGATGGTGCGTGGCTGTTCGACGGCAGCCTGGATTTCCGCCGCGTCGGCCATCTGCTGGCCACCGAGTTCGCCGCCGACGACAACAGCTTCTCCACCCTGGCTGGGTTCGTGCTGCAGCACATGGGCCGCATGCCCGAACCTGGCGACGCGTTTGTCGTTACCGCATGGCGGTTCGAGGTTGTGGCCATGGACGGTGCCCGCGTGCAGCGGGTGCGCGCTTCGCGCGCGGCGTAGGGTCCCCTTCGCGGGGCCCCTCATGGCTTGCGGGGCCTGCTATCGTTCGCGAACAGCGGGCCGAACGGGGAGAAGTCCATGCTTTGGCAGAAAGGTCGTCGTAGCGACAATGTCGAGGATGTCGGGTCGGGCGGGGGACGCGGATTTGGCGGGGGTGGGTTTGGCGGAGGGCGCGGGCTGGGGCTGGGCGGGATCGTGATCCTGGCCATCCTGGGGCTGGTGTTCTTCAAGGATCCCACCGCATTGCTGCAGGGTGACCAGGGCGGCCCGGTGCAAACCCAGCAGCGGGCGGCGCCGCAGGCGGGCACGGGAGCGGCCAGCGCCTCGGCCGAGCAGAAGGATTTCGTGCGGGCGATCCTGGGCGATACCGAGGACACCTGGCACCAGATATTCCAGGAGAAGGGGAAGACGTACGTCGATCCGAAGCTGGCGCTATTCCGCGGTAGCGTGAATACCGCCTGTGGCTCGGCGTCGGCGGCGGTGGGCCCGTTCTATTGCCCGGGTGACCAGATCGTTTATCTGGATGTCGATTTCTTCGATGAACTGAGCAATCGGTTCCATGCGGCAGGCGATTTCGCCCGCGCCTACGTGATCGCCCACGAGGTGGGTCACCACGTGCAGGAACAGCTGGGCATCTTCGACAAGGTGGCGCAGGCGCGTCGTTCGGGCGCGCGGATGGAAGGTGCCGATGGCCTTTCGGTTCGGCAGGAATTGCAGGCGGATTGTTTTGCCGGCGTATGGGCCAACCGTGGCCAGCAGCGCAACAAATGGCTTGAGCCTGGGGATATCGAATCGGCCATGACAGCGGCCACGGCCATTGGCGACGACGCCCTGCAGCAGCAAGCCCAGGGTCGCGTGGTGCCGGACTCTTTCACCCACGGCACTTCCGCGCAACGCGTGAAGTGGTTCAAGGCCGGCTTCAGCAGCGGCGACCCGAACAGCTGCAATACCTTCGTCGGCGTGCCGTGACAAAAAGAAGGGGTCGAAGATGAACTTCGACCCCGATCTTCACCACCCGGTATGTGCAGGATCGAAGTCCAGCCTTCGATCCCCGGTGAAAGTTATGTCTTACGCGGCGGCTTCTTGCCGAGGTACGGCTTCTTGCCTTGCGGTTTGTCGCCACTGAACCGACGTTTCGCCGGCGGTGGGGCGGAGCTGCCGGCTTCTTCCTGTCCGTTCCATTCGGCGATCTGCAGTTTCTGGCCCGACACCCAAACGTTCTTCAGGTGGGTAAAGACTTCCGCGGGCATGCCCTCGGGGAGGTCGATCAGGCTGTAGTGGCCGCGGATGGAAAGGCGGCCGATGAACTGACTGTCGATATTGGCTTCGTTGGCCACCGCGCCGACGATGTTGCCGGGCTTCACGCCGTGGTCGTGGCCCACTTCCAGGCGGTAGGTGCGCTTGCCGTGCTCGGTGACGTGCTCGCGCACGGCGCGGGCCGGGGCCGGGCGGCGTTCGGCGGGATCGAATTCCCGGCGCGGCGGGCGATCGTCGCGACTGGCGCGCGGACCGCGATCGTCGCGGGAGGGGCGGTCATCGCGCGAAGGACGATCGTCGCGCTGAGGACGCTCGCTGTATTCGCGACGCGCAGGCGGCTCGAGCAACAGCGGCTGGTCGCCTTGGGCGATGCGGGCAAGCGCCGCGGCGATCTCCACCGCCGGTACGTTGTTTTCCTGTTCGTACTGCTCGATCAGCTGCTGGAAGAGCTGCAGGCCGCCAGTGGCCAGCGACTCGCCGATACGGGTCTTGAACTTGGCGATGCGCTGGTCGTTCACCGCTTCCACGGTGGGCAGCTGCATCTGTTCGATCGGCTGGCGGGTGGCGTTTTCGATCGCCCGCAACAGGTTGCGCTCGCGCGGGGTGACGAACAGGATCGCTTCGCCGCTACGCCCGGCGCGGCCGGTGCGCCCGATGCGGTGCACGTAGCTTTCGGTGTCGGTGGGGATGTCGTAGTTCAGCACGTGGCTGATGCGCTCCACGTCGAGGCCGCGAGCGGCGACGTCGGTGGCGACCAGGATGTCGAGCTTGCCGTCTTTAAGCTGCGCGATCACGCGCTCGCGCTGCGGCTGGGCGATGTCGCCGTTGATCGCCGCGGCGGCGAATCCGCGCGCCTGCAGCTTCTCGGCAAGTTCCTCGGTGGCCTGCTTGGTGCGCGTGAAGATGATCATCGCGTCGAACGATTCGGCTTCAAGGATACGCGTGAGCGCATCGAGCTTGTGCACGCCGCTGACCCACCAGTAGCGCTGGCGGATATTGGCCGCCGTGGTGGTCTTGGTCTTGATGGTGACTTCGACCGGGTTCTTCAGGTGCTTTTGCGCGATGCGGCGGATCTGCGATGGCATGGTGGCCGAGAACAGCGCGACCTGGCGCGTCTCGGGCGTGGCCTGGAGTACTTTCTCCACGTCGTCGACGAAGCCCATGCGAAGCATTTCGTCGGCTTCGTCCAGCACAAGGAAACGCAGCTCCGAAAGATCGAGCGTGCCCTTGTCCATATGGTCGATCACGCGGCCGGGCGTGCCGACCACGATGTGCGCGCCGCGGCGAAGGCCGTGCAGCTGCGGGCCGTAACTCTGGCCGCCGTAGATCGGCAGTACCTGGAAGCCGGGTATGTAGGTGGCGTACTTCTGGAACGCCTCGGCTACCTGGATCGCCAGTTCGCGCGTGGGCGCCAGCACCAGTGCTTGCGGCTTGCCATGGGTGATGTTGATGCGCGAAAGGATCGGCAGCGCAAAGGCGGCCGTCTTGCCGGTGCCCGTCTGCGCCTGGCCCAGCACGTCGCGGCCCTCCAGCATCGAGGGGATGATCGCGGCCTGGATCGGCGAAGGTGTTTCGTAACCCACTTCGGCGAGCACGCGGGCGACGTTCGGCTCGAGGGCGAGCGCGCTGAACCCGGGGATGGCCGGGGTGGTTTCGGAAGCAGGGGACGACATGGGAACCTCGGGGAACATGGGACGCGCCAACGGCCTTTGCGGCGGGGCGAAGCGGTCATTCTAGCAGCGCTGAGGGCTGCCCTGCTGAATTTCTGCTGCATTGCGGTGGAGTACACTTCCTGGCCGCGATTGCGTCGCATTCATCCACGAGGGAAGAAGAGTCGATGACAGCCATCGAAGTGGTCTCGGAACAGCGCAGCTTCGGCGGCACGCAAGGGTTCTACCGGCACGAATCGGCAGCCTGCGGCGGCGTGATGAAGTTCGCCGTTTACCTGCCTCCCCAGGCCGCGGGCGGCCCCGTTCCGGTGCTTTATTGGCTGGCGGGCCTCACCTGCACCGAGGAAACCTTCACCATCAAGGCCGGCGCACAGCGCATGGCGTCGGCACTGGGCCTGGGCCTGGTGATGCCAGATACCAGCCCGCGCGGCACCGGCATCGAAGGCGCCACCGGCGACTGGGAGTTCGGCGAGGGGGCTGGTTTCTACCTCGATGCCACACAGGCACCATGGTCGGTGCGCTTCAACATGGGCACCTACGTCGCCCGGGAATTGCCGGCTCTGGTGGAAGGGTATTTCCCTCTCGACGGGAACCGCCGCGGCATCTTCGGCCATTCGATGGGTGGGCACGGCGCACTCGTGACGGCTTTGCGCCATCCGGGCGAGTATCGCTCTCTCTCGGCCTTTGCCCCGATCGTGGCGCCGAGCCGTGTTCCCTGGGGCGAAAAGGCCTTCGGGCGTTACCTGGGCGACGACCGTCAGGCGTGGAAGGCTTGGGACGCCAGCGAACTGGTGAAGAAGCATCGGTTCGACGGCGAGATCCTCATCGACCAGGGCCTGGCCGATCAGTTCCTCGCCAATCAGCTGAAGCCTGAGTTGTTCGAGGAAGCCTGCGCACTTGCCGGCCAACCCGTGCGCGTGCGCCGCCAGGAAGGCTACGACCATAGCTATTACTTCATCGCCAGCTTCATGGAAGACCATCTCCACCACCACGCGGCCGCGTTGCGCACATGACCCAGCCGGTCCTTCGCACAGCACGCACGGAATTGCGGGTAGCCCGCATCGCCGACGCCAAGGCCGTGCTTGCGTACCGATTGGAGAATCGTGCGCACCTGGCGCCGTGGGAGCCGTTGCGTGACGAGGCTTACTACACGCTGGAGGGTGCGCGCACCTCGATCGTGCAATGGTCGAGCGTATCGAGGGCCGGCATTGCATGGCCTTTTTGCATCTTCGACCCCGAAACCGGCCGGGTCATGGGTTCGTTTACCTTCGCCAATATCGTGCGCGGGGTCTTCCAGGCAGCCCACCTGGGCTATGGACTGGCTGCCGAATGGCAAGGGCACGGCATTATGGCCGAGGCGCTGCGCGAGGGCCTGGACTACGCCTTCGGCCCCCTGGACCTGCACCGCGTGATGGCCAACTACATGCCACGCAACGAGCGCAGCGGAAGGTTATTGGAGAAGCTCGGCTTCGAGCGCGAAGGCATGGCGCGCGGATACCTGAAGATCCACGGCGTGTGGGAAGACCACGTGCTTACCTCGAAAGTGCGCACGGACTAACAAGAAAAAGGCCGCTTTCGCGGCCTTTTTCATCTCACATCGTTAGCGTGGCTCAGGCCTTGTTGCTGGCCGCACCGCCGCGACGTTGGCGGCGACGCTTGTTGCCGGCGGCATGTTCGCTGCCGCCATTGTTCACGTGGCCGTGCGGGCGATGCGTGGCCGGCGGGCGCTGGCCGGGCTTGCCGTCGCGCGAACCGCTGCGCTGCGGACGCTGGCCCTGCGGCTGGCGCTGGGCCTGCTTCGGACGGGGTGCGGCAGCATCCGTGCGCAGCGGGGTGGACGGCTCGTAGCCGGCCATGTCGCTGACGTTGAGCTCGTCTTTGAGCAGGCGACGGATGTCGCGCAGCAGTCCGGCTTCGTCGTGGCTGACCAGCGAGATGGCCTGGCCGTCCGAACCCGCACGACCGGTGCGGCCAATGCGATGCACGTAGTCTTCGGCCACCATCGGCAGGTCGTAGTTGATCACGACCGGCAGCTGGTCGATGTCGATGCCGCGCGCGGCGATGTCGGTGGCCACAAGCACGGTGATCTTGTTTGCCTTGAAGTCCGACAGGGCCTTGGTGCGGGCGTTCTGGCTCTTGTTGCCGTGGATGGCCGCGGCGCGGATGCCGGACACTTCCAGGTGACGAACGAGCTTGTCGGCGCCGTGCTTGGTGCGGCTGAACACGAGCGTCTGGCGGCGGCTGTCGATGGACAGGATGTGCAGCAGCAGGTCGCGCTTGCGCTCCGCATCCACCGGGTGGACGTGGTGGGTGACCAGGGCAGCCACGGAGTTAGCGGGGCTAACCGACACTTCGCGCGGATCACGCATGAACTCGCGCGCCAGTGCCTTGATCTCCGGCGCGAAGGTGGCCGAGAACAACAGCGTCTGGCGGTTCTGCTTCGGCAGCGCATTGAGGATGCGCTTCAACGCCGGCAGGAAGCCCATATCGAGCATGCGGTCGGCTTCGTCGAGCACAAGTACGTCGATCTTCGACAGGTCGACGGAGCGCTGCTGCATGTGGTCGATCAGGCGGCCAGGGGTGGCCACGATGATGTCCACGCCACGGCGCAGCGCCGTGAGCTGGTTGCCCATGCCGACGCCGCCGAAGATCACGGTGGAGGACAGGCGCAGGTGGCGACCGTACTCACGCAGGTTGTCATGCACCTGGGCGGCCAGTTCGCGGGTAGGGGTAAGCACGAGGGCACGGACCGGGCGACGGCCGTCGCCCAGGGCTTTCTCGTTCAGGCGCTGTAGCAGCGGCAGCGCGAAGGCGGCCGTCTTGCCGGTGCCGGTCTGGGCGGCGGCCATGAGGTCGGCGCCCTTGAGCACCAGCGGGATGGCCGCGGCCTGGATGGGGGTAGGTTCGGTGTAGCCCTGTTCGGACAACGCACGAAGAAGCGCGGGCGCAAGGCCCAGCGACTCGAAAGACATGGAAAAACTCCTGATGTGCCCGGGCGCTCCCTGATACCGCGCCTCGATGCTGGTGATTTCGCGGCCGCCCGTCGGATGAGGGGCTGGCCGGTGCCGTGCGCGCAACCGGGGTGGGGGATCGGGCGGGGGAATGTCCCTCGCCGATGAGTCCGCAAGGGAGTCGGGGGCGTCTACGAGCCGGTCAAGTGTAGCAGGCTTGTGGTTTTCGTGCGAACTGACCCGTTCAGGCTCGCCGGCCGACCATCAGGTAGCTGTTGAACGGGGTGCGGCCGCGCAGGGGCTGCATCGATACGGAGAGGCCCGCCTCACGCAGGGGAGCCTGGATTTCCTCGGCACTGGGGTAGTGCTGGGCGCCGCCGGGAATCCAGCCCGAAGCCCTGAGGATGTGCTCCTCCCACACCGTGAAGCGGAAACGCCAGTTGGGTTCGCGGACCACATTGCGCAGGATCAACACCCCGCCCGGAGCCACCAGAGAGGCGGCGGAGCAGAGCAGGTCCGGTTGCCGCTCGCGGGGCAGGTAGTGCAGCACGTCGAGCATCGCCACATCGCCTTGCAGATCGTAGCCATCGGCGGCGTCACCATGATGCAACTGCACGCGCCGGTCGATGCCGCCGCGAAGGAGCGCGGCGTTGCCCGCTTCGATCTTGCGGGAATCGTGGTCGGTACCGATGTAGCGGTCGAGCAGGCCGCAACCGTGCAGGTAGTGCGCAAGCAGGCCGATGCCACAACCTAAGTCGAAGAGGGGCAGCGCGCTGTTGCCGCGCACGCGCGCAGCCGCTGCATAGACCGGATCGGCTGCCAGCTTGAAGCCGATGTAGAGCCGCTGGTTGATCGTGCCGAAACGGCGGGCGATGCGCTGGCGGGCGCGACGGTTCAGGTGGGGCACGTCGATAACGGGAATCCTTGTCGTCGGCGACGGCGAACCTTCGGACCGGCGCGGGGTTGTCCGCGCCAGTCCGCAGGCTCCATCACCGATGCTGGTCGGCACCTGGCACCTTGCTGGCGCCGACATAGGTGTTGTATTCGGCAGGCGACAGGCGACCGTTGTGGTCCTGGTCGGCCTCGCCGAAGTGCGCGCGCAACTGCTTCAGCGACTCGACGTCCTTGGGGATGTCGCCGCGGCTGATCGAGCCCTTGTGATCCTTGTCCAGTTCGTCGAATGACGGGGCGGTGCTGGAATCCGACGCTGCCGACGGTGCACCCATGTTCCCGTGGGCGGGCGGCGGCGGCGGTGCGCCCCGTGCTTCCTGCAGGGCGAATGCGGGGCCGGCCAGGAGAGTGGCGATGGCGCCGGCGGCGAGGACATGACGTAACTGCATGGGTGGCTCCTCCTTGTTGGGTCCTGCGGAGTCTATCTCTCCTTCGTCCTTGCCGCGCGCGCCGGATATTTCCTATTTGCAGTAAATCGGGGGCAGATCGGCGCGCCACGCCCGGTTACACTGCCCCGGGCTTTCGACGGGCAACAAGGCTGATCATGTCGTTCCTTTCCCCCTTGCGAGAATTGGACCGGACCCAGCGGCACACGGTCCTGGCAAGTTTTCTCGGCTGGACGCTGGATGCTTTCGACTATTTCCTGCTGACCTTCGTCATCGTCGGCATATCCAACGAGTTCAAGGTTTCGCCATCCGAAGTAACTTACGGGCTGTTCCTGACGCTCGCGGCGCGTCCGATCGGCGCCTTGCTGTTTGGCCGCCTGGCCGATCGTTTCGGGCGCCGCCCGATCCTGATGCTCGACGTGGTCCTGTTCTCGGCCTTCGAATTGGCCACGGCGTTTTCATCCTCGCTCACCATGCTGCTGGTACTGCGGTTCCTGTTCGGCGTGGCGATGGGCGGCGAGTGGGGCCTGGGCGCCTCGCTGGCGATGGAGTCGGTGCCGCCCAAGGCGCGTGGACTGGTTTCGGGGTTGCTGCAAAGCGGCTATCCCTGTGGCTTCTTCCTCGGCGCCCTGGCCAACTGGTTGCTGATCGACCATATCGGTTGGCGCGGCTTGTTCGTGGTCGGCGCGGCGCCGGCGTTGCTGGTGCTCTATATCCGCCGCTCGGTGCCTGAATCGCCGGTATGGGAGGCAAGCCGGGCCGAGCACGGAAAACGCAGCCTGGTCGAATCGATGCGTGGCCACTGGAAGCTGGCGATCTACATGACCTTGCTGATGGCTGCCTTCAACATGTTCAGCCACGGCTCGCAGGACCTCTATCACACCTTCGAAGAGAAGAGCCTGCACCTGCCGACGGGCTCGGGCGCCGCCTTCATGCTGGTGGCCATGCTTAACCTGGGGGCGATGGTGGGGGGCTTAAGCTTTGGCGCCTGGTCCGAGCGCATCGGCCGGCGGCGGGCGATGGTGATCGCGGCGTTGCTGGCGATCCCGGTGATCCCGTTATGGGTACACGGTGGTTCGCTGCTGTTGTTGGCAATCGGTGCCTTCCTGATCCAGGTGATGGTGCAGGGCGCCTGGGGCGTGGTGCCCACGCACCTTAACGAGCTGTCGCCCGATGCCGTGCGCGGCACCTTGCCAGGCTTTGCCTACCAGATCGGCAACCTGCTGGCTGCCTATACCGGCAATGCCCAGCTGCTGATCGCCCAATGGCACGGCGGCGACCTCGCCTTTGCCATGGGCCTATGGATCGCCGTGGTCGCGGTCATCCTGGCCCTACTGGCCGGATTCGGTCCGGAGGCCAAGGGCGTGGGTTTCGGCGCCCGCCGAGACGCCCCCCCGGCGTGACTGGGCAGCTTCCAGCCGCTAACATGACCGGTTTGCACCGTAGAGAACAACCCCATGCAGGCTGCGAAGGACAAGGTCATCTCGTTCCACTACACCCTCACCGTCGACGGTGAGAAGGTGGAAACCTCCCGCGAAGGCGGCGAACCGTTGTGGATACTGCTCGGCCATGGCCAGCTGATCCCGGGCCTTGAAGCGGGCCTTGAAGGCAAGTCGGCCGGTGACACGTTCGAGGTCACCATCGCGCCCGAACAGGGCTACGGCGAGCGCCGTGACGGCCAGACCCAGCGCGTGCCCAAGAAGTACGTGCCCAATGCCGCCAGGATCAAGCCTGGCCAGACCATCGTGCTGTCGCTGAAGGAAGGCGGCCAGCGCGTGGTGACAGTGCAGAAGGTGGGCATGACCACGGTCGACGTGGACCTCAATCACCCGATGGCGGGCAAGACGCTGACTTTCGCCATCGAGGTCGACCTGGTGCGCGACGCCTCCGAAGAAGAGCTCAAGCATGGTCACGCCCATCCGAAGGGTGACGGCGAGCACTGATACTTCCAGCCAGCGATTGGCACGAAAAAAGGCGCCCTCGAAGGGCGCCTTTTTTTATTCCCGAACGATCGATCAGACCAGCACGATCTCGACGTCGACGTTCCCGCGCGTGGCGTGCGAGTACGGGCAGATGTCGCGATGGGCGGTATCTACCAGATCCTGCGCGGTAGCCGCGTCCACGCCTTCCAGGTGCACTTCGAGCTTCACGGCGATGCCAAAACCCGTCGGCTCGCGCGGGCCGATGCCCACATGCGCAGTCACGGATGCATCTTTCAACGCGACCTTCTTTTCACGAGCGACGTAGCGCGTGGCCCCTTCGAAGCAGGCGGCATAACCTGCCGCGAACAGCTGTTCGGGGTTGGTGCCCGCGCCGCCGGGGCCACCCATTTCCTTGGGAATCTTCAGGTCGATATCGATCACGCCGTCACTGGACTTGGCGTGGCCTTCGCGGCCGCCGTGCACGGTGGCAGTGGCGGTGTAGACGATTTTGCTGAGGCTCATGGGAGGTTCCTTTCAGTTTTGGGGGTTAGATGGAGGGGGTGTTGCGAAGCCGGGCGGTGAGATCGTGCAGGTCGCCAAGCATCTGCATCGCATGGCTCTCTTCAAGGCCGGTGCGGCAGAAAACCTGTTCGGAAATGTCGTTCGCCTTGTGCTGCAGGGCGTGACCCTCGTCTGTAAGGGTGACGATGAGCTCGCGCTCGTCATCGGCATTGCGTTGGCGCGCAACAAGCTTGGCCTGTTCAAGGCGCTTCAGGAGTGGGGTGAGGGTACCGCTGTCCAGTTGCAGCCTTTCGCCCAACTCGCTGACTGTTACGCCGTCGGCTTCCCAAAGCACCACCATGGCGATGAACTGCGGGTAGGTGAGCCCGAGTTCCGACAACGGGCCACGGTAGCCGGCCGTCATGGCGCGGGAAGCGGCGTAAAGAGCGAAGCAGAGGTGGTTGTCGAGGCTTCTCATGGGGAAAACGATAGCGCACAATTAGATTGTGCACAATATGATTGATCGAAATGGTTCAGCTACCAGTTAGAAAAGCCGAAAGCTGCGCAGGCTAGAGGACGCGCCGTCCGTACACGAAGTGGTCTTTCCAGTACGGCCCGTCCAGGTTGTCCAGGCGCACGGTACCGCCGCTGTTGGGCGCATGGACGAAACGGCCCTTGCCGACATAGATGCCTACATGGCTTACCGAACCACGGCTACCGAAGAAGACCAGGTCGCCGCTGGTGAGATCTTCGGCATCCACGCGCTCGCGGCCGAAACCAGCCATTTCCTGCGAGGTGCGCGGCAACATCACGCCGGTGGACGTCTTGTAGATGTAGCCCACCAGCCCGCTGCAATCGAAGCCGCCCGCCGGCGTATTGCCGCCCCAGCGATAAGGTGTGCCGACCAGGCCGATGGCGCGGAAGAGGACGTCGTTGGCGGCGTCCGGCGGCGGTGCCGCGGCACGCTCGTTCGACCAGCCCAGGTTCATGGGTCGCGAGGGTGAACGGCTGGGGGAGGACGAACAGGCGGCCAGGAGGGTCAGGGAAAGTACGGCCAACGCCCGGGCAAGCGTGCAGCGGTGGTTTCGCGTGGCAGTGGTGCAGGCGCGATTGCCCATCGTATGCAGCGTGAGTGGCGGTGGCCTGAGCTTATCAAAACAATAGCTTGCGTCAACCTCTTCAGTGATGCGGTGAGAAGTGTGCGATAGCTGGCCGGGCTGGCGTCGAATCAGGGAAACTAGTGCCCATGGATATCGAATCGTTCGACATGATCGTGCTCGGCGCCGGATCCGGCGGCCTGGCCGCCGCCATCCGCGCCGGTCGCCACGGGGCCCGCGTGGCGCTGCTTGATGACGGCGTCATCGGCGGTACCTGCGTGAATGTGGGCTGCGTACCGAAGAAGGCCATGTGGTACGCCGCGCAGATGGCCGATGGCTTCGGACTGGCGCGGGACTACGGGTTCAAGGATGTGGCTGACGGTCCCCTGGACTGGCCGGCCTTCATCGGTCGTCGCCAGGCCTACATCGACCGCATCCACGCCGGCTACCGCAAGACCCTGGCTGACACCCACGTGCACATGATCGCCACCCGCGGCGAACTGATCGCCGCCGACCGTGTTACCACCGGCTCGCGCACCTTCTCGGCGCCACACATCGTCATCGCCACCGGTGCGCGGCCGCGCCGTCTGGACACCCCGGGCTTCGAACTGGGCATGGTGTCCGACGGATTCTTCGACCTGCGCGAATGTCCCCGCCGCACCGCCATCGTCGGCGGTGGCTATATCGCCGTGGAACTCGCCGGCCTGCTGCGGGCGCTCGGCAGCGATGTCACGCTTTACGTGCGCCACCGCTTGATGGGCGGTTTCGACGAGCCCATGGCCTACGCGCTGGGCGAGCACATGGTTGGCCATGGCATCGACATCAACTATCGCTGTCAGATACAGGACGTGCGCCGTGAAGGCGAACAGCTCTGGCTTACCTGTGACAAGGGCGATCAACCCGGTCCCTACGACGCGTTGATCTGGGCTGTGGGCCGCGAGCCAAACTCATCGGGCATCGGGCTTGAAGCCCTGGGCGTGGAGCGGGATGCCGACGGCCATATCGTGGTCGATCGCTACCAGGACACCTGCGTGCCGGGCATCCACGCCATCGGCGACGTTACCCAGGCCAAGGCCCTGACGCCGGTCGCCGTGCAAGCGGGCCGATGCCTGGCCGACCGCCTGTTTTGCGGCAAGCCCGACGCCCACGTCGATCCCGACTACATTCCAAGCGTGGTGTTCTCCCATCCGCCGCTAGCCACCGTGGGCCTGACCGAAGCCGAGGCGCGGCAAGCGCATGGCGATGCCGTGACCGTTTACCACGGCAGTTTCGTACCCATGCAATTCGCCCTGGCCGGTCGCAGCGAACGCTCGTTGATCCGCATGGTCTGCGCCGGCCCCGATGAACGCGTGGTGGGCCTGCACATGCTTGGCGTAGAAGCTGATGAGATCATGCAGGGATTCGCCGTGGCGTTGCGCCTTGGCGCACGCAAGAAGGATTTCGACACTACGGTGGCCATCCACCCGACATCGAGCGAGGAGCTGGTGCTCCTGAATGCTCGCACCGCTTAAAAGGTAAGCCATGGAAACGTTCCATTTGCATCGCGGCACCGCGCCGCTCCTGGTGAGCCTGCCGCACAACGGCAGTTTCATTCCCGTCGATATCGCCGAACGCATGCAGCCCCTGGCGCAGGCTTCACCGGATTCGGACTGGCACGTCGACCTCCTCTACGATTTTGCCGTGGGCCTGGGCGCCAGCGTGATCAAGCCGCTGGCCTCGCGTTACGTGGTCGACCTGAACCGGCCCGCCGACGGACACGCGCTTTATCCCGGGCGTACCGAAACAGGCCTGGTGCCCACGATGATGTTCGACGGTGCTCCGATTTACCGCGACGGCGAAACCCCGGGCCCTGATGAAACCGCCGCACGCGTCGAGCAGTACTGGCGCCCGTACCACGTGGCGCTCGCCACCGAGATCGCGCGCATGCGCGATGTGCACGAGCGCATCGTGCTGTGGGAAGGCCACTCCATCCGCGCGGAAGTGCCGATGCTGTTCGAAGGGCGGTTGCCGGACCTTAACCTCGGCACGGCCGACGGCAGCAGTTGCGATCCAGCCCTGCAGGCATCGCTCGCCGCGAAGCTCAACGGCCAGCAACGCTACACGCACGTGGTCAACGGCCGCTTCAAGGGCGGCTACATCACGCGAGCCTATGGAAAGCCGGGTGGAGGCGTGCATGCGGTGCAACTGGAGCTGGCGCAGCTCAACTACATGGACGAGAAAACTTTCGCCTATGACGAAGCAAAGGCCGCCGAACTGAAGGAAATCCTGCATCCGTTGCTGCTCGCGTGCATCGAATTCGCACAGGTCGGGGCCACTGCTTCGTAATAACTTACGTTATTGATTAAAAAGGTGTTTTTTCAAGGAATGGAGGCTGAACGACGTTAAGTGTGTTCAGATTGTGTATGCCTTTCACGGAGCAGGTTAGGGCCTGTCGCGCCGCCCGAGGCGTCGGGTTCCGACCGGGTCCGCGACACCTTCCAACTTAAGGCACTCAGATCATGCGCAAGCTTGCGATCGCTTCCCTCCTCGTGGCGAGTTTTGCCCTTTCGGGCGCCGTGCTGGCCGCCCCGCAGGCGGACGCCGCCGCCAAGTCGGGTACCACTGCCAGTTCCAGCTCTTCAACCGCTCCCGCCAAGCACAAGAAGCACAAGGCCAAGGCTCCGGCCAAGGCTGATGCGGCTGCTTCCTCCAGCACCAGCGGCAAGTAATAGAACGCTCCACCGGTGGAACCCCCGGCTGCAAGGCCGGGGGTTTTTTCATGCCTGCGCTTGCGACGTCACCGCACCGCCGTGACCACGCCCTCGCGCAGCCAGTCGCCCAGCATCGAGCCCGCGCCGCTGGCGGCCTCCTCTTCGCCCACGCGAGCGGCAAGGTCCCTGCAGACTTCACCGAAGCTGGCTCCCATCGTTGCCAGGTCCAGGCACGCCGCTTCGATGGCGGACATGCTGGCGAAGCGGGTGGAAAATCCGTGTCGCCACACGCGCAGGGCCGGAGGCACGCTTCCGGGGGCGGCCATCGGCGGCGAGGTTTCCTCGTCCAGCGCGCGCCACAGGGCGGCAACGTTGCTGCGCACGTAGCGCCATCGCAAGGTCGGTGCAAAGGTCAGCACGGCATCGTCCCAGTGGACGTCCGTCAATGACGCCATGGCGACCGGTGTCGCATCGGGCCCGGAAAAGGCCCGGCGCAGCGTCCAGTCGAGCCACGCCAGTTCACCGACGTCCGGGTCATCGGGCCACTCTTCGCCCAGGTATGAAGCAAAGCCGTCGCCATAATCGTCCAGCGACCACGAGTGCGGACGATGGACGGATACATACGCCTTGCCCGCCTTATCGAACGCTTCTTCGCCGATCCACTCCCGGGTTTTGGCGTGCGTATCACGCAGGCAGGTGAGAAGCTGGCTGTGGTACGCATGGGCGTAAACCGACATGCCTTCCATCGAAGCACCTGGTGGTGACGCGCCAGCGCCGAGCAGGTTCGTCACGAACGATCGCTGCAGGTCGCGCAGGTTCATGCAGCGTGCTCGCGCCGGCTTGCGGTTGCCACGAAGGCAATATCACGGGCCATGTCGAGCTCGGCAAGCAATTCGACCAGGGGCGGAATATGGTCGTCGCGCTCGATCATCGTCGCTACCGGTCCCATCCGTGCGCAAGCTTTGGCATAAAGCTCCCAGACGCTGCGGGGAACGGGCGCGTCGTGGGTGTCGATGAGCATGTGTTCGCCCTGGCTGTGGCCGGCCAGATGTACCTGGCGCACGTGTTGCCAGGGAAGCTCGTCCAGCCAGGTGTCGGTCGACAGGTCGTGGTTGGTCGCGCTCACGTAGATGTTGTTGACGTCCAGCAACAGCTGGCAGCCGGTCCGGCTGCACATCGCCGCGAGGAATTCGGGCTCACTCATCCTTGCGCCGTCGAAGGCCACGTAGGTGGACGGGTTTTCCATCAGCAACGGGCGGCCCAAGGCATCCTGTACCCGGTCAAGGTTGGCGCACACCAGGGCAAGGGCTTCTTCGGTATACGGCAGGGGAAGCAGATCGTGCGAGTTGAAGCCGTCGACGCCGGTCCAGCACAGGTGGTCGGACACCCACAGCGGATCGATGCGGTCGGCGAGCTGTCGCAAGCGCCGGATGTAAGCCACGTCCACGCCATCGACGGCGCCGATGTTCATCGATACGCCATGCAGTGCCACCGCATGGCGGTCGCGAACGCGGTGCAGGATGTCCAGCGGGCGGCCGCCGTCCACCATGAAGTTCTCCGAGATCACCTCGACGAAATCCACCCGCGCGGGTGCGGCAAGGAAATCCTCGTAGTGCGGCGGCCGCAGGCCGATGCCGAAGCCGTGGAAGGGCGTGATGCCGTTGCGCTGCATGGCGGTTCTCATGGTTGAATGCCCGGCCGGCATGCCGGCCGGGCCAGATCGCTTACTGGGCCGGCGGGGTGGTGCTGCCGCCCTGCGCCTTGCACTCGGTGACCGACACCGCCTTGAAGCCCTGGCCCTTGCACGAATTCTGGCCCTTGCATTCATGGTTGCCCGACTTGCAGTCGGAGGTGCCCTTGCAGCTGTTGATACCGTAGCAATGGACCGTCTTGGCCTCGTTGCCCGCGGCGTGTGCGGGGCTGACCGCGGCGAAGGCGACGACGGCGGCAGCAGCGGCGATACCGAAGGTTGCGGTGTTCATGATGTTTCTCCTGGCGTTGTGATGTGCCGAATGGCGTGGGTGAATTCGCCGCGGCTTCGACGTCGGTTACACGAGGGGCAAAGAAATTTCACTTCACGCCCAGCGCGTGGTCGACCGACCACTTCCCACCGCCGCGGGCCGCCAGGTACATCAGAATCGCGGCCCACGAAAGATGCGTCGGCCAGGCGGCGGGATACACGAACACCTCGATGACCGTCGTCATTCCCAGCAGGGCAAGCGCGGAAAGACGCGTGGCCAGGCCAAGTACCAGCAGCACCGGGATGAAGGTCTCGGCATAGGCGGCCATATGGGCAGCGATATCTGGCGGCACCAGCGGGATTTTGTATTCGTCCTGAAAGAGCTGGTAGGTGCCGTCGGTGATGGTAAGGAAGCCATCGACCTTCGTTCGGCCGGACTGGAAAAAGATCGCGGCGATCGAAACACGGGCGAGTAGGGCCAGGAAGGAATGGCCGACAAGCGACGAAACGCGATCGGCCAGGAGATTCCAGCGGCGGATCGGTCCGGCGGGGGTGGTCGCGGGCAGGGTGGAATCGGTCATGGCGTGTCCTTGGTCAAAGATGGACTGGCATCGGCAAATGCACCGATGGCGACGAGGTGAAGCAGATCCGCATCCATGCGCGTGGCATCGCCAGCGGACATGGCAAGGTCGAGCGCGGCGCCCAGCGCAAGGCCCGCGTGGCAGGCATCGAGGAGTGCACAGGAGGAATCCCCGATGGCATGGACGCGTACCTGGCCGTCGATGCGCAGCATCAGGGTGGCCTCGGGCATCCATGCCAGGTCGCCCGTTACGGCGCGACCGGAACGGCTTGCTTCCCAGATCGTGCGGGCCGGTAACGGCGACGCATGCCAGCGTGCCGTGGGATGGGGTCGCAGGGATGTGCTGGCGAGGCCGGATGTGGAGCACGCGGCTAGTTGGCCTGCATGCAGGGTGGACGCATCGGCAGCGTTTCCGCAGGCAAGGAATAGCCAGTCCAGCCGCGCCACCTCGCCAAGATAGGCAAGCTCGGTGGTCGCGACGGACGTGGCCAGGAAGTCGGGGAATGCCTCGCCATAGTTTGTGAGTCGGCCATCCATCGGCATATGCTCCAGCGCGAACGCCGCCGCAGCCGATCGCATCCACTCATGGCCCACCAGGCAGGCCACGGCGGGGAAGTTCGCCTCGATAGTGTTGATGCAGGCCTTCATCCAGGTGTTGCGATAGACAGCGAAACCCGGCTGGCTGGCGATGGCCCGCAAGGGTCCATCCTCGCCGCGCATGGCCTGGACGAAACCATCCTGGAAATCGGCAAGCGTGTGAGTCATGCCGCTTGCCTCGCATCCAGCTGCAGGCGGTCGGCCATGGCGCGTTCGGCCATCAGTGCTTCGAACGGCGGGACGTTGCCGTCGCGCTCGATCAGTGCCGGTATCGTGGGTAGCTGCAGCCGTACGATGCTGTAGAGGTTCCATACCTCGTCAGCTACCGGCGCATCGTGTGAGTCGATCAACAGCGACCCGCCCAGCAGCGGATCGGGTGCATGTCCGGCCAGGTGGATCTCCGTGACTGCCTGCATCGGATAAGCGTCGAGGTAGACGAGCGGATCCACGCCAAGGTTGTGCGAACTTACGAAGACATTGTTGAGGTCCAACAGCAAGCCGCAGCCGGTACGCGCGACCAGTTCGCCGAAGAAATGCGTTTCGTCGTAATCGTGACCATCCAGCTGCAGGTAGTGGGACGGGTTTTCGATCGAGATCGCCCGGCCCAGCGCATCCTGCGTACGAGCGATGTTGTCGACGATGCGCGCGAGGGCGGCATGGCTCCGCGGGAAGGGCAGCAGGTCCGGCGCGTACCGCCCCCGCCAGTGCGACCACGCCAGATGCTCCGATACCAACGCGGGCCGCACGCGATCGATGAGCCGGCGCAGGCGTGCGAGGTGGGCGGCATCAGGTGTCGCGTCCGCAGCCAGCGACAGCGAAACGCCGTGCAGCGACAGCGGATGCCGGCTGGCCACCGTGTCGAGCGCTTCGAGCTGCGGGCCGCCGTCCACCATGTAGTTCTCCGGGTGGACTTCGAACCATAGCCCTGGCGCAACGGCGTCGATCGCCTGGGCGAGGTGTTCGGCCTTGAGGCCAAGGCCCGTGCCCATGGAAGCATGCATGGAAGGTCTCCTTCGTCCGCAACGCGCGGCCAGTGGCGTGGCACTGGCCGCGCCGGTGATCACGCGCCGGTCTTGGTAAGCGAGCCGTGGCCCTTGGGCGTGACGATGGCCGTACAGGTGCCGGCAGGCACGTTCTTCCAGGCATTGGCCTGGTAGTCGGCCTTCGCGGTGCCGGCGCAGGTGGTTCCCGCTCCCGCGGCGCAATCGTTCTGCCCGGCCTTGGCAACGCCCCAGCACTTTTCCACCTTCGGCTTGGCCGCGGCGTCGTGCTGGTCGGCGAAGGCGGTGCCCGAGACCAGGGCGGCCAGGGCAAGGGCGATCGATGTCATGTGACGAGCTTTCATCAGGTCCTCCAGTAGTGGGTATGGATCGACCGCGGCCAGTTGCCCCGGTCTGCTGATGAATTCGCAGGAGGAATGCCGTTGGTTACACATGCGAACCACAAAAGTTCGGCCTGGCCTGTAACCGAAGGCGAGGGCTGGACGAATTGCCTTCGACCACTGGATGCCTGGCCGATGAAGACGCATGACCTGATCACCAACCTCACCACGGGATTGCGGCCGGTGGAACGGCACGCCGTGGGTCGCCGCCTGGCGTTGTCGGCGATGGCGGGGATGCTGGTGGCGACGCTTGCCGTGCTGCTCACCGGAGGCATGCGACCGGACATGGGCCCGGTCCTGGACGATCCGGTCTTCTGGCTGAAGTCGGCGTTCCCGGCCACGGTGGCGGTCGCCGCGCTCGTGCTGTGCGGCCGCCTGTCGCGCCCGGGTGCGCGCACGGGCGCGGGATGGCTGCTGCTGGCGCTGCCGTTGCTGGCCGTGTGGAGCGCGTCGGCGTGGTTGATCGCCTCCGCGCCGCCGGCCTTGCGGATGCAACTGGTGCTGGGCCAGACATGGCGCGTGTGCACGTTCAACGTGGTGGCCTTGTCCTTGCCAAGCTTCATGGCAACCTTCTGGGCCATGCGTGGCTTGGCGCCCACCCGGCTCACCCTGGCCGGCGCCGTGGCGGGCCTCCTCGCCGGCGCGCAGGCGGTGCTGGTATACACGATCTATTGCGCGGAGATGGCGCCACCGTTCTGGGCTACCTGGTACGTGCTGGGCATGTTGCTACCTACCGCTGCCGGCGCGATGCTTGGCCGGAGGCTGTTGCGATGGTGAGTACGAACCGCATGTCAACCACGGTGGAAGCCGCCGAGATCGTGCTCCGCGATTGTTTCCTGGCGGGACTTGCCGGCGACGCCGCGCAATACCGGGCATTCCTGGAAGGGTTGACCGGGCACATGCGCGCCTATCTTCGGCGCCGCCTGCCCAAGGCGCAGGACGATGTGGAGGACATCCTCCAGGAAACCCTGCTGGCGGTGCACAATGCGCGACATACTTACCGTGAAGGGCAACCGCTCACCGCCTGGCTGCATGCCATTGCAAGGTACAAGCTGATGGATTTTTTCCGGGCCCATGCCAGGCGCGAAGCGCTGCATGATCCCTTCGACGACGAGCACGAGCGGATTTTCGCCGCTTCCGATGACGAGCCCGCCAACGCGCGCCGCGACATCGGCGTGCTGCTGGAGACCCTCCCGGATCGCCACCGGTTGCCCATCGTCTTCGTCAAGTTGCAGGGGTTGTCCGTGGCCGAGGCATCATTGGCCAGCGGCATGTCCGAATCGGCGATCAAGGTGGGTGTCCACCGGGGCCTGAAAGCGCTCGCGGCGCGGCTGCGGGGTGACGCATGAAGACCGAGCGGCTCATCGACATGCTGGCGACCGACGGCAGCGTCGCCGATCAACCGACGCCGTCGCGGCGCTTCGGTATCGCCGTGCTGGGCGGCATCGCGGCCGCCGTGGTGCTGATGGCTTTGGGCCTGGGCATTCGTCCCGACATCGGTATCGTGGTGCACGCGGCCATGTTCTGGATACGCGTGGGTTTCGCCGTGGCGATGCTTGCCACCGCCTTGGTGGCGGCGACACGGCTGGCACGCCCGGGCGTGACAGCGGCGCCCGGCCTGGCGGCCATCGCCATGCCGGTGGCGCTCATCTGGGCCCTGGCGGCGTTCGTCCTGGTTCAAGCACCCGAGGGTTCACGCCTGGCGCTGCTCCTGGGACACACCTGGCGAGTCTGCCCACCGTTGATTGCGGCACTCTCGGTGCCTGCCTTCGTGGCGATGTTCTGGGCCATGCGTGGCATGGCACCCGTGCGCCTGCGACTGGCCGGCGCCGTGGCAGGTCTGGCGGCGGGTGCCGCCGCCGTCATTGCCTATTGCCTGCATTGTCCGGAAATGGCGCCGCCGTTCTGGGCGCTTTGGTACCTGTCGGGCATGCTCATTCCCGCAGTGGTGGGATCGCTGCTTGGTCCCCGCTTCCTGCGCTGGTAGCCACGCGGAAGAACACGCTAGTCGCCCAGCCAGGCCACGCACTTCAGCTCGATGGCGATGGGCGTGGGAAGCGCGGTGATGCCCACGGTGGTGCGGCAGGCATCCACGCCCTTGAAGAACCGTGCGTAGGCTTCGTTGTAGGCCTTGAAGTCCCGGTCCATGTCGGTCAGGTACACGGTTGTGTCCACGAGGTTGGCAAGCGTTGCGCCACTGGCCTCGAGCACGGCCTGCACGTTGGCGAAGACCTGTTCGCACTGAGCCTGGATGTCGTAGGACACCAGCACGCCGTGTTCGTCGAAGACATTGCCGGGAACCGTATCGTCCGCCGCGCGCCTGGGCCCTACGCCTGAAAGGAACAGCAGGTGACCCACGCGCCGCGCGTGGGGATACGCGCCGACGGGCCTGGGCGCGTTGCCGGTGTTCACGGTACTCATGCTTGCGGGGACTCCATGGCGATGCAGATGTTCTTCGCTTCGGAAAAGAACCGCAGGGCTTCCACGCCGCCCTCGCGGCCCAGTCCCGACTGCCTGACGCCGCCAAAGGGCGTGCGCAGGTCGCGCAGCATCCAGCAATTGACCCAGACGATGCCGGTGGCGAGCTGCGTGGACACCCGGTGCGCCCGCGAGAGGTCGTCGGTCCACAGGGAAGCGGCAAGGCCGTAGTCAACGGCGTTGGCCAACGCAATGGCGTCGGCTTCATCCTCGAAGGGAATGAGCGTGACGACGGGCCCGAAGATCTCCTGGCGGTTGGTGGCGGTGTCGGCACCCAGCCCTTCGATCACCGTGGGTTCGATGAACCAGCCTTGCGCGCATCGGCCACCGGGGTGCACGGCGTTTCCGCCACAAGCCACCGTGCCGCCTTCCGCGCGCGCCGTGGCGATCGCATCGTTGACCTTGCCGTAGTGCGCCGCCGACACCAGTGCGCCGAGGTCGGTATCGCCATGCAGCGGGTCGCCCACCGTCAATGCCCGGACGCGTTCGAGGTAGCGTTGGCGAAACCTGTCGTAGATGGAACGCTGCACCAAAAGCCGGGAGCTGCACAGGCAGATCTCGCCCTGGTTGGCGAAGCCCGAGCGCACGATGGTGTCCAGCCGCGCATCGTCGATCCGCGCATCGTCGAAGACGATGGTGGCGTTCTTGCCACCCAGTTCAAGCGAGGTCTTGCGGAACAGCGGCGCGGTGATCGCGGCGATCGAACGGCCCGTACGCGTGCTGCCGGTGAAGGACACGGCCTTGATGCCCGGATGGCCCACCAGGTGGTCGCCGATATCGGCGCCATGGCCGTGCACGATATTGAGCACGCCGTCGGGAAGCCCGGCTTTGGCTGCGAGTTCGCCGAGCATCCATGCGGTGAATGGGGTGACTTCCGACGGCTTGGCCACCACCGTGTTGCCCGCGGCCAGCGCCGGTGCAATCTTCCAGGTGAAAAGGTAAAGCGGCAGGTTCCACGGACTGATGCAGGCCACCGCGCCCAATGGCTGGCGCAGTGTGTAGTTCAGCGTGCCACCAGGCATCGGATGGGCTTCGCTGCTCCATTGGGTGATGGCCGCCGCGAAGAAGCGCAGGTTCGCCACGGCACGGGGGATATCCAGGTTGCGCGCCAGCGACAGCGGCTTGCCGTTGTCCTTCGACTCGGCGGCGGCGAACGATTCCAGTTCGCCTTCGACCAGATCCGCAAAGCGGTGCAGGATGGCGGCGCGAACGTCCAGCGGCGTGGCGGCCCAGGCTGGCGCGGCGTTGTTCGCCGCCGCCACGGCATCATCCACATCCGCCGCCGTTGATGCCGGGCAGCGTGCGAACACCAGGCCCGTAGCCGGTTCGAACACGTCAAGGTACGCGCCCTCGCGCGGCGCCCGCGCGTGGCCGCCGATAAGGTTGGCGAGCGTCGTGATGCTCATGACAGCGACCGCGTGCGGCCACCATCCACCGCTATGCTCACGCCGTTGACGTAGGCGGCTGCCGGGGTGCACAGGAAGGCAGCTACGGCGGCCACTTCGCTGGCCTCGCCGAAGCGGCCGGCGGGCACGTGAGCCAGCATGCCGCGTTCGATGTCGCTGGCATCCTTGCCGCTGGAGCGCACGCTGGCCTCGACCAGGCCTGAAAGGCGCTGCGTTCTTGTATAGCCGGGAAGCACGTTGTTCACCGTGATGCCGTCGGCGGCGATTTCACCGGCAAGTGTCTTTGCCCAGCCCGCCACCGCCGCACGCACGGTGTTGGACACGCCAAGGTTCGCCAGTGGTTCCTTCACGGAGGTCGAGATGATGTTCACCACGCGGCCGAAATGCGCCGCGCGCATGCCGGGCAGTACGGCGGTAAGCAACACCTGGCCGCCGATCAGGTGTTGCCGGAACACATCGGCATAGGCGTCGGTGGATGCTGCATGGGCTGGGCCACCTGGCGGTCCGCCGGAGTTGTTGATCAGCACGTGCACCGGTGCGGCGGCAACGATGGATTGCACCACCGTGCGCAGGCCTTCGGTGTCGCCCATGTCGGCCACGGCATGATGGTGATGCTGGCCGGCAGGCCGGGGAAGGGCGGCGACCACATCGGCCAGGACCGCTTCGGAACGGGCGAGTGCGGTAACAGTGGCGCCAAGCAGGGCGAGCTCATGCGCGATGGCGCGTCCGATGCCTTGCGACGCCCCGCAGACGAGCGCATGACGCCCGGTAAGGTCCAGTTCCATCGACGCTTCCCTTATGGCGGTGACCCGCCCATTGTCAGTGAGCGGTGTACTGCAACGCCAGCGCGCCCAGCCAGCACGGCCAGGCCAGCCAGGGCGTGAGCTTCCAGATACCATGCCAGCGGTTGAGCTGGCGGTTCTCGAACAGAGCCGGGGCCGCCGAGCGCAGTACGTGCTGCAGGCGTGCCCAGGTGCGCAGGGGATTGCCGCGGCCTTCTTCGGGTACCGCGATGATGCGCCACTGGTCGGGGTAGTGCGTGCGCAGGATGCCGGCGATGCGGTACTGGGCGATGAAATGCAGCAGGAAGCAGATCACGCCGGCCAGCAGCAGGCCTCCATAGAGCGCCAGCAGCAAGGCTGCTGAGCCTGAGTTGCTCATGTACCGACGTCCTTGAGGATCTTCGGGATGGTGTCGCGCAAGGTGGAGATCACACCGTTGCCTTGTGGGGTCTTGTCGCACACGCCGTTCTTGATGCCACGGCGGTAGCTGTCGTTCTGCATGCCCACGTACACCACGCCATCCGGCCCGTGCGGGATCTTGAAGCTGCCGGCGGTGGTCATCTTCACCGGGGCTTCGGCCGAGAACGCTGCAGGCGACTGCTCCCAGTAGGTCTGCGCCTGCAACTGCTTGGGCGAGGTGTAAACCACCAGATAGCGCGCCTTGTCGCTTTGCACGGTGAGCTCACCGAAGGCGCCGCTGGTTTCCGACGTCCAGCCCATGTATTCGCAAAGCTGGAGGTCTTTCGAGTCGATCGGCTGGAAGGCTTCGTCGAGCACCACCAGGGTGGGTGCAAACAGATACGACGAGTGCATCCAGCGGCCGTTGAGCTCGGCCTTCACCCCGATGTTGTATGGCTGCTTCGCCGTGGTGGGCAGGCGGAAGGCCAGGAAGTAGCTGCGGTCGCCGTTGAGGTTGGCGACAGGGCTTGAGTCGTTGACGACGAAACGGCGCGGCTCCGGCGGCAGCATGTCCTGGAAGGAGAAATCGGCGAAGGTGGTGCAGCATGCCGAGGCGTCGCTCAGCTTCTTCTTCGCCGCATCAAGGCCGGCCTCCTGGTTCTGCGCCGGTGGGCGCAGGTTCGGCGGCGTGATGGCATGGCAGCCGGCCAGGGCGAGCAGGCTCGCGGTGGTCAGGGCAAGGTAGGTCGATCGTAGAGGCATGGGCTTCAAGGGGTCTAGAACTCGGCACTCCCTGCCGCACGTGGATAAGGAATGGCGTCGCGGATGTTGGCAAGACCGCACACGTACACCAGCAGGCGCTCGAAGCCCAGGCCGAAACCGGCATGGGGAACGGTGCCGTAGCGGCGCAGGTCGCGGTACCAGGCGTAGGTATTTGCATCCAGGCCGAATTTCGCCATGCGCCGGTCGAGGTAGTCCACGCGCTCTTCGCGCTGGGCGCCCCCGATGATCTCGCCGATGCCAGGCGCCAGCACGTCCATCGCCGCCACCGTGCGCTCGTCGTCGTTCAGGCGCATATAGAAAGACTTGATTGCCTCCGGATAGTTCATCACCACCACCGGGCGGCCGATGTGCTTCTCGGCCAGGTAGCGCTCGTGCTCGGTCTGCAGGTCTACGCCCCAGGCCACCGGATACTCGAATTTCTGGCCGCAGTTGCGCAGGATTTCAACCGCATCGGTGTAGTCGATGCGCTCGAACGGCTGGCTGATGAATGCCTCGAGACGGGAAATGGCATCCGGCTGCACGCGCTCGGCGAAGAACGCCATGTCGTCGGCGCGTTCTTCCAGGATCGTCTTGAAGATCGCCTTCAGGAAGCCCTCGGCAAGGTCGGCGTTGTCGTTGAGGTTGGCGAAGGCGAACTCCGGCTCCACCATCCAGAATTCCGCCAGGTGGCGGGGGGTGTTGGAGTTCTCGGCCCGGAAGGTGGGGCCGAAGGTGTACACCTTGCTCATCGCCATGGCGTAGGCCTCGACGTTGAGCTGCCCCGACACGGTAAGGAATGCCTCCCGGCCGAAGAAATCCTTCTTGAAGTCGATCTTGCCTTGCGGGTCGCGGGGAAGGTTGGCCAGGTCCAGGGTGGACAGCCGGAACATGTCGCCGGCGCCTTCGGCGTCCGACGTGGTGACGATCGGGGTATTGACCCAGATGAATCCCTGTTCCGTAAGGTACCGGTGGATCGCCATCATCATGGTGTGGCGCACGCGCGACACGGCACCGAAGAGGTTGGTGCGGATGCGCAGGTGAGCGACCTCGCGAAGGAACTCCATCGAATGCTGCTTGGGCTGGATCGGGTAGGTTTCCGGATCGTCGACGAAGCCGGTGACTTCGATGCTGCTGGCCTGCAGCTCGAACGCCTGGCCCTTGCCCTGCGAGGGCACCAGGGTGCCGGTGGCGATAAAGCCCGCCCCGGCGGTGAGGTGCAGCACGTCGGCGTCGTAGTTGGGCAGGGTATTGGCGGCCACGACCTGGATCGGGTCGAAGCAGGAGCCGTCGGTCAGGTTCACGAACGAAAGCCCGGCCTTGGAGTCGCGGCGGGTACGTACCCAGCCCCTCACGGTTACCTGGCGCCCTTCCAGGGGCGCACCATCGGCCGACTTTCCGGCCAGAGCCTGTTTGACGCTGACTACCGTCATTGCTTGAAACTCCATGCAAGCCGCCCCCAAATGGGCGCAAGAAGACCCCGCATGATAATCTAATGCAGTGCAGCAGAAGACCCGCCCATGAGCATTTCCATCACTCCAGCCGCCAGCGAGCGCATGCGTAGTTTCCTGGCCTCAAGTCCCGGGGCCGCGGGCGTGCGCTTTGGCGTGAAGAAAATGGGCTGTTCAGGCTTCGGCTACGTTGTGGACCTGGCCCCGGACGTCGCCGAGGGCGACCAGGTGCTCGATATCGAGGGCATCCCCCTGGTGGTCAGCGATACCAGCCTGCCGCTGGTGGATGGCACCCTGATCGACTTCCAGCGCCAGGGGCTGAACGCCTCCTTCGTCTTCCACAACCCCAACGCCGTGGGCGAATGCGGCTGCGGCGAGAGCTTCTCGGTCAGCCAGTCCTAGGTTGCCGCTTGCCCGTCACGGGCTTTTGACGCTATTATTGTGGGCTGCCGTCTGTCTGGACGGTAAGACTTGCCTCACCGCATCCGCGGGAGGCTGCCATCCCCGGAAGGGGTGACATCCACAAGGAGACACCATGCGTCATTATGAAGTCGTGTTCCTGGTCCATCCCGACCAGAGCGAACAGGTGCCGGCCATGATCGAGCGTTACAAGACGCTGATCGAAGGCGACAACGGCAAGATCCACCGCCTGGAAGATTGGGGCCGCCGCCAGCTGGCCTACCCCATCGAAAACCTGGCCAAGGCCCACTACGTGATGCTGAACATCGAAGTCGGCCAGAACGCGCTGAACGAGCTGGAATCCGGCTTCCGTTTCAACGACGCGGTCCTGCGCCACCTGGTGATCAAGCGTGACGAGGCCGACGTCGAGCCTTCCTTCATCATCAAGAGCAAGGAAAAGGACGACGCCAAGGGTTCGCGTCGTCGTGACGACGATGGCGACAGCGACGACCGTCGCATCAGCCGTGATCCCGACGACAACGACGACTGATAGGAGCCCGACATGTCCAAGTTCTTCCGCCGCCGCAAGTTCTGCCGCTTCACCGCCGAGAACGTGAAGGAGATCGACTACAAGGATCTCAACACGCTCCGCCAGTACATCACCGAGAACGGCAAGATCGTCCCCAGCCGCATCACCGGTACCAAGGCGCGCTACCAGCGCCAGCTGGCCACGGCCGTCAAGCGCGCCCGCTTCCTGGCGCTCCTGCCGTACACCGACAACCACGACATCTGATGCCCGCGGGCCCGCGTAACGGCGGGCCCGTCCATCGATTTCGGACAGCCATCGCGGCTGCGCGGGCAACCCCGCGCTAACGAAAAGGAATCATCATGGATCTCATCCTGCTGCAGAAAGTAAAGAACCTGGGCGACCTTGGCGACAAGGTAAGCGTCAAGCCCGGTTACGGCCGCAACTTCCTCCTGCCCACCGGCAAGGCCACCCGCGCCACGGCCGTCAACATCGCCCAGTTCGAGGCGCGCCGCGCCGAGTACGAAGCCAAGGCCAAGGAGCACCTGTCCGGCGCCCAGGGTCGTCAGGCCCAGATCGAAGGCCAGGAAGTGACCATCACCGCGAACGCCAGCCCCGAGGGCAAGCTGTTCGGTTCGGTTTCCACCCGCGACATCGCCGAGGCCCTCACGGCCAAGGGCATCGCTGTGGACAAGAGCGAAGTGATCCAGTCCGCAGGTCCGATCCGCAACACCGGCGAATACAACGTGATCGTCTCGCTGCATGCCGACATCCATGCGACCGTCAAGGTCACCGTGGTGGCCGAGAAGGCGTAAAGCTTTCCTGCCAGGCATGGCCGAACGGGCGCCCTTGGGCGCCCGTTCTGTTTTATCCACCGGAATTCCACAGCAATACACAGGCTTATCCACAGCTTGTGGTCTCGGTCCGTGAGACCGGGACGCGTATCATCGTCTCCATAGCCAGCGGCGCTTCGCCCGCTTCGAGGTCAGCGCATGTCGTTCGTTCCTGAACGTAAGTCCCAGAACGCCGCCATCGAGGCCTTGCGCGTCTCGCCCCATTCGCTGGAAGCCGAGCAAGCCGTGCTTGGCGGCCTGATGCTGGCCCCCGACGCCATGGACAAGGTGGCCGACAAGCTCGGCGAGGGCGATTTCTACCGCAAAGACCACCGCCTGATCTGGCGTGCCATCTCCGAGCTTGCCAACAAGGGCATGCCTTGCGATGCGGTAACCCTGGGCGACTGGTTCGATGCCAACGGCATGGCCGAACTCGTCGGCGGCGCCAGCTACCTGATCGAACTTGCCAACGCCACGCCCAGCGCTGCCAACATCGCCGCCTACGCCGACATCGTTCGCGAGAAATCCGTGCTGCGGCAGCTGATCGACGCGGGCACCGCGATCACCGAGGACGGCTACCGGCCCGAAGGCAAAAGCGTCCAGGAAGTGATGGAGCTGGCCGAGCAGCGCGTGTTCAAGATTGCCGAGAGCGGCGCGCGCGGCAAGAAAGATATCGTCTCGATGCGCACGGCCGTCTCGGAGGCCTTCCGCCTGCTGTCCCAGCGCTACGAGAACCGCGGCCAGTTGACCGGCGTTTCCACTGGCTTCACGGACCTGGACGAACTCACCTCCGGCCTGCAGCCGTCGGACCTGATCATCGTGGCCGCGCGCCCGTCGATGGGCAAGACGGCCTTCGCCCTGAACATCGCCGAGGCCGCCGCCATGCGTGGCAAGAAGTCGGTGGCAGTGTTTTCGATGGAAATGTCAGCCTCCCAGCTGGCGTTCCGCCTTATCTCCTCGCTGGGCCGCATCCACCAGAGCCACCTGCGCACCGGCGACCTGGCCGAGGAAGACTGGCCGCGCGTGACCTCCGCCATCACCATGTTGTCGGACGCGAAGATCTTCATCGACGACACCCCGGCAATGTCGCCGGTGGAAATGCGCTCGCGCGCCCGCCGCCTGCAGCGCGAACACGGCCTGGGTTTGATCGTGATCGACTACCTGCAGCTGATGCAGGTGCCCGGGAACAAGGAGAACCGCGCCACGGAAATTTCAGAAATTTCGCGTGGACTAAAGGCCCTGGCCAAGGAACTTGATGTACCGGTGATCGCCCTGTCGCAGTTGAACCGCTCGCTGGAACAACGTGCCGACAAGCGCCCCATGATGTCCGACCTTCGCGAGTCGGGCGCCATCGAGCAGGACGCCGACGTGATCATGTTCATCTACCGCGACGAGTACTACAACAAGGAATCCCCGGATAAGGGCCTGGCCGAGATCATCATCGGCAAGCAGCGTAACGGGCCCACCGATACGGTGAAGCTGGCCTTCCTGGGCCACTACACCAAGTTCGAGAACTACGCCCCCGATTCATACGTCGGTGGCTTTGATTGAGCCGACGCGGCACCATCGAAGGGCGTCGCACTGAAGGACCCCGATGAGCCGCACCACTGTTGCCACCATCCATCTGGGCGCCCTGCGCCATAACCTGGGCAGGCTCCGCGAACTCGCAGCCCCCGCGCAGGTGATGGCGGTGGTCAAGGCCGATGCCTACGGGCATGGCCTGGAGCGCGTCGCCCGTGCGCTCGATGGCGAGGCCGAGGCCTTCGCCGTGGCCGCCATCGCCGACGGCCTGCGATTACGCGCCGCGGGGCACAAGCAACGCATCGTGGTGCTGTCGGGCCCCGATTCCGCCGCCGATGTTCCCGAGATGCAGCGACTGAAGCTCGAGGCCGCCATCCACCACGAATCGCAGCTGGCGTTGCTCGCCGAGGCGCAGCCGAACCGTGGCCGCCTGCGCGTGTGGCTGAAGATCGATACCGGCATGCATCGCTTGGGCGTCCCCCCGGAACTGGCACGCGATATCTATGCGCGCCTGGTGGCCATGCCTGGCGTGCATCCGCAGGTTGGGTTGATGACCCACTTCGCCGAATCCGAGGTATTCGACGGCAATGTCACGGCGGAACAGCTGGCGCGTTTCCGCGCCGCCACCGATGGCATCGACGCTCCCCGGTCGCTGTCCAATTCCGCGGGCGTGGTCGGCTGGCCGGATGCGAAAGGGCAGTGGGTACGCACCGGTGGTCTTCTTTACGGGCTGTCGGTGGTGGAAGGACAATCGGGCCGCGACCTCGGCTTCCGCCCGGCCATGACCCTGGCCACGCGTCTGGTGGCAATCAACCAGGTCGCCGCCGGTGACCGCGTCGGTTACAACGGCACCTACACCTGTCCTGAAGACATGCGCATCGGCGTGGCGGCCATCGGCTACGGCGATGGCTATCCACGCAGCGCGTCGGCCGGTACGCCGGTCGAGGTCGAGGGTGTTCGCGTGCCGCTGGTGGGCCGCGTATCGATGGACCTGATCACCCTTGACCTGCGCGCCGCACCGGGGGCGAAGGTGGGCGACCGTGTGGTGCTGTGGGGCGAGTCGCTTCCAGTGGAAACCATCGCCGCGCACGCCGGTACCATCTCCTACGATCTCACCTGCGGCATGACCCGCCGCGTGCTGTTCGTCGAGGACGACAGCTAGCCGGCTCAAGCGTTGAGACGGCATCGCGTTATCGTCACCACTTCCCATCTGGACACCCGATTCCATGGCCAAGGCGAAAACCGCCTATGTCTGCACCGATTGCGGTGCCGAACACAACAAATGGCAGGGCCAGTGCATCGAGTGCAATGGCTGGAACACGCTGAGCGAATTCGTGGTGCAGCCGGCCAAGGCCGCGGTGGCTGGTGCAGGCGCCCGGCGTGGTTACGCCGGCGAAGCTGCTGGAGCGCCGAAGGTAACCGCACTCACCGAGGTCGCGCTCACGGCTGAGTCGCGCACCCGTACCGGTATCGGCGAGCTCGACCGCGTGCTCGGTGGCGGCCTGGTGGATGGTTCGGTCGTGCTGATCGGCGGCGATCCGGGCATCGGGAAGTCCACTTTGCTGCTGCAGATGCTCGGCACCCTCGGCGCGATCCTGCCCAGCGTCTACGTGACGGGTGAGGAATCCCTGGCCCAGGTCGCCGGCCGCGCCCAGCGCCTGGATTTGCCCCTGGCGCCGCTCCGGGCATTGGCGGAAACCTGCATCGAACGCATCCTGGAGCAGGCGCTGGCCACGCGCCCGCGCGTGCTGGTGATCGATTCCATCCAGACCATCTGGACTGAAACCCTCACGGCAGCCCCAGGCTCGGTCAGCCAGGTGCGCGAGTCCGCCGCGCGGCTTACGCGCTTTGCCAAGGAAACCGGAACCTCGGTGTTCCTGGTGGGCCATGTCACCAAGGAGGGCGGCATCGCCGGTCCCCGCGTGCTCGAGCACATGGTCGACGCGGTGCTGTATTTCGAAGGCGAATCCGGCAGCCGCTTCCGCGTGCTTCGCGCCTTCAAGAACCGCTTCGGCGCGGTCAACGAACTGGGCGTGTTCGCCATGTCGGAGAAGGGCCTGCGCGAGGTACCGAACCCGTCGGCCATTTTCCTTTCTACGCACACCGGCCCTACCTCCGGCAGCGCGGTGATGGTGACCCGCGAAGGCACGCGTCCCCTGCTGGTGGAAGTGCAGGCGCTGGTGGATCAATCATCGCTGGGCAATCCGCGGCGCGTGGCGCTGGGCATGGAGCAGAACCGCCTGGTGATGTTGCTGGCCGTGCTGCATCGGCATGGCGGCCTGGCCATTTACGATCAGGATGTGTTTGTGAACGTCGTCGGCGGCATCCGCGTGCAGGAAACCGCCGCCGATCTGCCTACGCTGCTCGCCGTGCTCTCGAGCTTCCGTGATCGGCCGTTGCCAGAGAAAACGGTCGCCTTCGGCGAGGTCGGCCTGTCCGGCGAAATTCGCCCCGTTCCCAATGGCGAGGAGCGACTGAAGGAAGCCGCTACCCATGGCTTCCGGCGAGCCATCGTGCCTAAGGCCAATGCGCCGAAGAAAACGCATATCGGTGAGATGGAAGTGATCGCCGTGGATCGACTTGGCGATGCCATCGGGCAGGCGATGGGCTAGCGCTCGTGGTGGAGGTCGAGGCTGCCGATCGCCTCGGTGAACGTCGGTCAGGTAGAACCTACTTCGCTGTGGGCGGAAGCTGAAAGCAATGGGTTCGGATGCGCGATAGCGTCGGTGCTCCCAACACGAAGGAGCAAATGAATCATGTCTCTGTCACCAGTACAAAACAGCATCCCCGTCCCCGTCATCATGACGCCGATTACGCCATCCAATGCCACGACCGCGGGGCAAAACATGGCTGCTCCAACCAACGTGGATAACGTCGCCGGGCACCGTCCGAAACACGAAGATCAAACGCATTCGCCCGTCAAACCAGAGGTCTCGGCCGCGGCCGCGGCGACCCAAGATGAGCCGCAAGTGTAGCTCTCTGGTCGTGTCCTGTAAGTAACGCTGCGTTGCTGCACCGACGCTCGCTCAGAGCGTCCGGTGCAGCACCAGCCTGAGTCCTCATAACAAGGAGCAATGCCCGCATGTCGATACTTGGCAGCGTTTCGTATCCCGACCCGCCCCCGCCGCCTCCGCCCCCGCCGCCTCCTCAAATAGGATGGCTGGACAGCAGCACTCCAGCAACGGCGAAAAACGTCCCGCAAATGCATCTGCACAATGATGCCTATTTGCACAGTCAGGCCGAACGGCACGGAGCGGTGGCGACGCATATTGTCGACCTGACGGCGGCCGCCGAGGGCAGCCGCGCCTAACGCGCGATCACGCGGTATTGCACCGGCGCCGGTTCAAAGCGTCCGGTGCAGCACCAGCTCCAGCACGAATTTGGTACCGATGAAGGCCAGGAACAACGTTCCCATGCCCAGCAAAGTGAGGTTCACCGCACGCCCACCGCGCCAGCCATAACGCCAGCGTCCCAGCAGCAACGCCCCGAAGATCGCCCAGGCGATGATCGACAGCACCGTCTTATGCACCAGGTGTTGGCCGAACAGGTTGTCGACAAACAGCACGCCCGTCAGCAGGGTAAGCGTAAGCAGCGCGAAGCCCGCGGCGATCATGCGGAACAGCAGCGATTCGGCCAGGGTGAGCGGGGGCAGGGCGCGCAACCAGTGCTTGAACTGGCTGCGGCGCAGGGCGCGTTCCTGGATCGCCAGCAGGATCGCAAGTACCGCGGCAATGGACAGCACGCTGAAGGCGAGCAGGGCGAAGGTCACATGCAGCTTGATTTGCCATCCCATCGTCGGCTGGGGCACGGTGATGGGAGCCGCGTAGGCGTCCAGCGCCACGAATAGCGCGGCCAGCGGGAAGATGAAGATGCCCAGGCCCGCCACCGGCCGGCTGAGGTTCACGCCGATGGTGAGGGCGGCGATGACACAGGCCACCAGGGAGAGCGCCGCGAAGAAGTGCAGGTCCAGCGAGCCACGGTGCAGGCCCAGCAACAGCCAGGCGTGAAGAACCACGGCAATGCCGGCCAGGGTCATCGCCAGCCGGCCCATCGGCGCCTGTTGCCCGAACAGCGGCCGTGCCAGGGCCACGGCGGCGGCCAGGTACAGCACGATGGCGGGTGGGGCGACGAGCAATTCGGTCATGCATGGAGTTTGGCATAGCGTCCCTTCGCCGCGAAACGCGCCTTTCGCCCCATCGGCTATAATCACGGGCTTATCCGTCCGTAACTGCCGACACCCCATGTTCGATTCCTTAAGCTCTCGCCTTTCCGAAACCGTCAACCGCCTGCGCGGCCGTGGTCGCCTGACGGAAGAAAACATCCGCGAAAGCTTGCGCGAGGTGCGCATTGCGCTGCTCGAAGCGGACGTGGCCCTGCCGGTGGTGCAGGCGCTGATCGAGCGGGTGAAGGTCCGCGCCGTCGGCCAGGAGGTGTTGAAGAGCCTGTCGCCGGGCCAGGCGCTGGTGAAGGTGGTCAGCGACGAGCTCACCACCGTCATGGGTACCGCCAACGCGGAATTGAACCTTGCCGCCACGCCACCGGCCGTCGTGCTGATGGCAGGCCTGCAGGGCGCCGGTAAAACCACCACCGTGGCCAAGCTCGCGCGCTTCCTGAAGGAGCGCAAGAAGAAGAAAGTGATGGTGGTCAGCTGCGACGTCTACCGTCCGGCCGCCATCGAGCAGCTGAAGACCCTGGCCGGGCAGGTGGAGGTTTCCTTCTTCCCCTCCGATGGCAGCCAGGATCCAGTGGCCATCGCCCGTGCGGCGCTGGACGCCGCCCGCCGCGAAGTGGTCGACGTACTGATCGTCGATACCGCCGGCCGTCTGCACGTCGACGCCGAGATGATGGCCGAGATCAAGCAGCTGCACACCGCGCTGAACCCCATCGAGACCCTGTTCGTGGTCGACTCGATGACCGGCCAGGATGCCGCCAACACCGCCAAGGCGTTCTCCGAGGCCCTGCCGCTCACCGGCGTGGTGCTGACCAAGGCCGACGGCGACGCCCGCGGCGGTGCCGCACTGTCGGTGCGCTATATCACCGGCCGTCCGGTGAAGTTCCTGGGCGCCGGCGAGAAGACCGACGCCCTGGAGCCCTTCCACCCCGACCGCGTGGCCCAACGCATCCTGGGCATGGGCGACGTGCTGTCGCTGGTCGAGGAAGTCGAGCGCAAGGTCGACCAGGACAAGGCCAACAAGCTCGCCCAGAAGGTGATCAAGGGCAAGCGCTTCGATCTCAACGACATGCGCGACCAGCTCGAGCAGATGAACAACATGGGCGGCCTGGCCGGCCTCATGGACAAATTGCCGGGCGTGTCGAACCTGCCGGAAAACGTCAAATCCCGCGTCAATGACAAGGAAATCGGCCGCATGGTGGCCATCATCAGCTCGATGACCAAGAAGGAGCGCCGCCATCCGGACCTCCTGAACGGCTCGCGCAAGGCCCGCGTGGCCCGCGGCTCCGGCACCCAGCCGGCCGACGTCAACCGTCTGCTCAAGCAGTTCATGCAGATGGAAAAAATGATGTCCAAGCTGGCCCGCGGCGGCGCCAAGGGCCTGATGCGCCAGATGGCCGGTGCCATGAAGGGCATGGGTGGCGGCGGCTTCCCCCCGATGCGCTAAGCCTCAAGGCTCCCTTCAAAAGCCTGTCTGGAAGGCTTCTTCGCGGATTTGATTGAAGTTTTTTTTGGGTTCACCCCTTCCTTTTTCCGCCGCATTCGCTAGAATGCACGGTTTACCGCGTACGAATCTCGTGCGCCTGCCGGTCCCCGGCGATTCTGGAGCAAGTAACTATGGTTAAGATCCGTCTTTCGCGCGGCGGCGCCAAGGGCCGTCCGTTTTATCACGTCATCGTGACCGACGGTCGCAACAAGCGTGATGGTCGCAACATCGAGCGCGTGGGCTTCTACAATCCCGTCGCTGCCGGCAAGGACAAGCGCCTTGAGCTGGACGTGGCCAAGATCCAGGCCTGGATTGCCAAGGGCGCCCAGTGCACGGACAAGGTCCGCGCCCTGGTCAAGGAAGCCGGCAAGCAGGCTGCCTGATGGCGTCGCCCGGGCGAAGCGTCCGAGTCGGACGCATCGTTGGGGTGTACGGCGTGCAGGGTTGGGTCAAGCTTGAGTCGTGGACCGAGCCCCGCATGCGCATCTTCGATTACCAGCCCTGGCAGCTCACCGCATCGGGGATTGATCAAGAAGTCCGGAACGTCGAGGGCAGGCAGCAGGGCAAGGGCATCGTCGCCCGCCTGCCTGGCATCGACGACCGAGAAGGCGCCGCAGCGCTTATGGGCGCGGAAATTACCGTGTCCCGCGAGCTGCTTCCGGCGCCGGCGCCGGGCGAGTACTACTGGACCGACCTCGAAGGCCTTGAGGTGGTCACCATCGACGACGTGCCGCTGGGACGGGTAAGCCACCTGTTCGCCACCGGAGCCAACGACGTGATGGTGGTAAGGAGCGCAGACAAGGAGCGTCTGATTCCTTTCGTCCAGGGTTCGTACGTGCGTACGGTGGATATCCCCGCCGGGCGCATGGTGGTCGACTGGGATCCTGAATTCTAGATTTCGAAGGCAGGACCATGCGCATCGATGTCGTCACGCTGTTTCCCGACTTCGTGCAGCAGTCCGCCGCGGTAGGTGTCGTGGGACGCGCGCAGCAGCGCAAGCTGCTGCAGGTTGAAACCTTCAACCCGCGCGATTTCACCCATGACGTCCACCGCACCGTGGACGGCCGGCCCTTCGGGGGCGGTCCGGGCATGGTGATGCTGATCGAGCCCTTGCGGGCGGCGCTGGCCGCGGTCCGCGAGGCGGCACCGGAGCCGGTGCATGTGATTTACCTCAGTCCGCAGGGAACGCGGCTGACGCAGGGCAGGGTCAAGGCGCTGGCAGCCATGCCGCGAATTGCCTTGCTTTGCGGACGTTACGAAGGCGTGGATGAACGCCTGTTGGCACATGAGGTCGACGAGGAGCTCTCGATCGGCGATTATGTACTGTCAGGTGGCGAGCTTGCGGCAGCGATCGTGATCGATGCCGTGGGCCGGCTCCAGGAAGGCGCGTTGAACGACGCGCTCTCCGCCCAGCAGGATTCGTTCTCCGACGGCCTGCTGGACTGCCCGCATTACACCCGGCCCGTGCAGCACGACGCATGGGGCGGGGTTCCGGAGGTACTGCTGTCCGGCGACCATGCGGCGATTGCCCGCTGGCGCTTGAAGCAGTCCCTGGGCCGTACCTGGCTCCGCAGGCCGGATCTGCTTACACAGCGGGTGCTCGATGCGCAATCGAGGGCTTTGCTGGATGAATTCCGCCGTGAATACTCACGGCAACAACAAGCGGCGGCCGGCGACGGCCCGCAGCAATGAATTTTTGAACGGGTGTGCCATGAATAAACTCATCGAACAGTTCGAATCCGAGCAGATCGTCCGCCAGCTGCCGGACTTCGGTCCTGGCGATACGGTCGTCGTCAACGTCAAGGTGAAGGAAGGCAACCGCGAGCGCGTCCAGGCGTTCGAGGGCATTGTCATCGCCAAGCGTAGCCGCGGTCTGCATTCGGCCTTCACCGTGCGCAAGATCTCGCACGGTACCGGCGTCGAGCGCGTCTTCCAGGCCCACAGCCCGACGATCGACTCGGTCACCGTCAAGCGCAAGGGCAAGGTCCGTGGCGCCAAGCTGTACTACCTGCGCGGTCTGGAAGGCAAGGCTGCCCGCATCAAGGAAGACGTGGCCGCTGCCGCCAGCATCAAGGCTGCCAACATCAAGGCCGCCAAGGCTGCTGCCGCCGAGTAATCGGCTTCGTGGCGAGCCGGCTCACCGGCTCGCTCGAAAGCGCAATGCCTGAAAACGAAAAACCTCCGTGGCCACGCCTCGGAGGTTTTTCTGTGCGTGGCGTTTGAGCGCGTTTATGGCGCCGAAGGTGCGGATCAGGCGTGCGTGAAGTCGTGCCTGTCCGCCACCACCATCACCGGCTCCTGCAGGAAGTTGCCCTGCACGAAGTCCACCCCGCAGGCGAACAGCAGTGAGGTGCTGGCGGCGTCCTCCACCCACTCGGCGATGGTCTGCTTGCCTAGTCCGCGGGCCTCGGCGCAGATTTCGGCGATCTTCTTCTGGTTTTCCGGATGCTGCGGAAGCTCGGTCATGAAGCTGCGGTCGATCTTCAGGTAATCGGCATCCACGTGCGTAAGCATCTGGAAGGAATTCAGGCCCGAGCCGAACTGCTCCAGGGCGAAGCGGCCGCCGACCTTCTTCCAGCCGGTGATGAATTCCTGTGCCGGGCGAAGGCTGGTCAGCACCTTGCTTTCGGGCATCTCCACCACGATCGTGCTGCGGCGGAGCTTGGCTTCTCCCACGCGCTGGGCAAGCCACGGCAATAGCGTGGCGTCGTGCAGGGACGCCAGGGTGAGTTTGACGAAATAGGTGGTGGTCAGGCCGTCCCGCTCGCGCTGGTGCAGCGTGTCGATGGCATGGCCCAGCACCCAGCGGTCGACCGCGGGCAGCATGCCGTGGCGTTCGGCCACCGGCATGAAGTAACTGGGCAGCACGTCGCCGTTGGGCCCGCGCATGCGCACCAGGATCTCGTAGAACTCGCCGGCGGCATCCTGCAGGCTGATGATCTGCTGGTGGTAAAGCAGGAAGTTGTCGCTTTCCAGCGCATCGCGTACCAGGTTCAGCCAGTACAGGTCGCGCTCGGCATCGGCCTTCTCGCGGGCCGAAGGGTCGTGCACCTCGCTGCGGTTGCCGCCCTGGTTCTGCGCATTGCGAAGTGCGGTGCTGGCTTGTTCCAGCAAGGTCTCGGCTTTGGCGTTGCGCTCGGCCAGCAGGCTGCCGCCGACGGTCAGGCTTACCGTGATCGAGCGCGCACCGACGTCGAAGATCTGTGCTGCCACGGAACTGCGGAGGTTTTCGATCAGGCCGTGCACCTCGGCATCGGAGCGTGCATGCAGCACCACGCCGATGGTGTGTTCGCCCAGCACGCCCGCCTCGTCGTCGTCGTCCAGCACGTCGCGGATTCTTGCGGCGATGCCGGCGAAGAGCTGGTCGGCATTGCCCATGCCGATCGCCGGCACGATGTCCTTCCAGTTGTCCGGTTCCACCAGCAGCAGGGCCCGGCCGGTCTCACCGTCGGTGGCCGAGGCCACGGCGCGGTCGACCAGTTCCAGCGTGTGCGCGCGGTTCCACAGGCCCGTGACGGTATCCCGGGTGAGCTGGGCCACGACGTTCGGGTCGACGATCTCGCGGCGGAAGACGATCTGCAGGCAGGGTTCGCCCTCGAACGTGGCATGGGCGAATTCGACGATCGTCTTGAAGCGGTTGCCGTCGCCGCGCCGGGCCTGGAACTCGATGTGTTCCATCGGCGGCTTGTCGCCGCGCGAAAGGTTGCGCAGCAGGGTTTTGAAGCGGTCGGCGTCCTCGCTGGCGATCATGTCCAGGATCGGCAGGCCCAGGATGTCGTCGAATTCTTCGAATCCGAACTGTTCCAGGTAAGCCTGGTTCGCGCGTACGTGCATGCCCTCGTGCACATAGGCGATGGCGTCGCGGGAGGAATCGAGCAAGGCATCGCAGCGGCGCTCGGACTCGCGCAGTGCGGTTTCCAGCCGGCGCACCTGCCTGCGTGTGGTGAGCGATTCGAATTCGCGGCGGACGATAGTGAGGGTCTGTTCCGGGCGGCCGCGCAGGGCCACGCCGCGGATACCGGAAGTGAAGAGTTCGGCGATGGTGTCTTCGTTGAGTCGTTCGACGATGGCGATGACGGCCATGTCCTTACCGCTGGCTTCCACCTGGCGCAACACGGTGGCAACGTCTAGCTTTTTCGTGGCGGGGTTCACCAGCACGATGTCCGGGCTTTCATCCAGCGACTGGGCGAATTCGTCCGGCGTGCCGGCGCGCGAAGGCCGCACGGCGGTACCGCCGTTGCGCATCACGTTGATCAGCTGTTCGGCCTGTTCGACGGAGTCTTCGACGAAGGCGATCTTGATGACGTTGTCTTGTTTCATGCTGGGCCGGTGGCGATTCGTAAGGCCGCGATCGCCAGGTTGCCCCCCGTGGCCGTTTCGCGTGCTGCCCTGAGTTTGTACCCCAATCGTTGCGCCAATACCATCGGCGGTTTTCGATAGTCCTTGAGAGTGCCAGCCCCTAAAGCGGCGTCTTGGAGGGCTCGCCCTGTTCCTCGCGTACCAGCCGGGGCACCAGGTACCCGGGCAGCCGTTCGCGCATGGCCTGGACCAGGGCCAGCGCCCGCGCGTCGTCCACTTCGAAATGGGCGGCGCCCTGTACGCGGTCGAGCTGGTGCAGGTAGTAGGGCAGCACCCCGGCGGCGAAGAGGCGTTCGCTCAGGGCGCTGAGCGTTTCGGCGTCATCGTTCACCCCGGCCAGCAGCACCGACTGGTTGAGCAGGGTTGCCCCGGCGTCGCGCAGGCGTCGGCAGGCGTCGTCCACGTCGCCGTCGAATTCGTTGGCGTGGTTGGCGTGAAGGACCACCACTTTCTGCAGCGGTACGGTTTCAAGCCACTGTGTGAAGGCGTCGTCGATGCGCTCGGGAAGCACCACCGGCAGCCTGGTATGGATGCGCAGGCGGCGCACATGGGGCAGGGCGCTCAGGCCGTCGGTGAGCTCGGCGAGCTTGCCGGTGGCCAGGGAAAGCGGATCGCCGCCGGAAAGGATCAGTTCTTCGATCGACGTATCGGCCGCCACATGCGCCAGCGCCAGGCGCCAGGCCCCGGCGGCTGCGATTTCCTCGCCATAGGGAAAATGCCGCCGGAAGCAATAGCGGCAGTTCACCGCGCAGCTGCCGCTGGCGATCAGCAGCGCCCGGCCCTGGTACTTGTGCAGCAGGCCCTGGGCATCACGGGCCGCAAGATCGCCCACGGCATCGCGGCTGAAGCCCGGGACGTCTTCGGCTTCCGCCAGCTGCGGCAGCACCTGCAGCAGCAGCGGATCGCGGGCATCGCCATGGGTCATGCGCGCCACGAACCCCCGGGGCACGCGCATGGCAAAGCCAGCGTCGTCGGCTGGCAGGGCCGCTGCCAGGTGCGGCAGGCCCACCATGGAAAGCAGCTCCAGCGGATCGGTAACGGCGTCGCGCCACGCCGCGCGCCAGTCGGGCGCGGCGTGAGATAGGCGGCTGGCGGGGCTTCCGGTTATCATGGTGGGCCTAGGTGCAGGCGGGGGCCGCCTGCGATATCGACCATTTTAGCCGCTGGGGACAGCGGTTTTTTCATCCCGGAGTTTAAAAGGCATGGCCACATACGGTCTCAACGACGTCAAGAATGGCGTGAAGATCATCGTCGACAACGATCCGTACGTCGTCGTCGAGGCGGAGTTCGTCAAGCCAGGTAAGGGCCAGGCCTTCACCCGCATCCGCATCCGCAACCTGATCAACGGTCGGACCACGGAGAAAACGCTCAAGTCCAGCGACTCCTTCGAGGGCGCGGACGTGGTCGACACCGACATGCAGTACCTCTATAGCGACGGCGAATTCTGGCACTTCATGCAGCAGGAAACGTTCGAGCAGCACCAGGCGGACAAAACCGCCGCTGGCGAAGCGTCCAAGTGGCTCAAGGGCGAGGAAGAGTGCGTGGTCACGCTGTGGAATGGCCGCCCGATCTCGGTCACCCCGCCGAACTTCGTGGATCTGAAGATCGTCGAGACCGATCCCGGCGTGCGCGGCGATACCTCCGGCGGTGGCGGCAAGCCCGCCAAGCTCGAGACCGGTGCCGTGGTTCGCGTGCCGCTGTTCGTCAACCAGGATGAACTGATCCGCGTGGATACCCGCACCGGCGAATACACCAGCCGCGTGAAGTAACGATATGTCACAACCGCTCGGCACCGCCGTCGACCTCGTGATCGAGGCCCGCTGGGTGGTCCCCATCGAACCGCATGGTGTGGTCCTTGATGACCACGCCGTGGTGGTGGATGGCAACACCATTGTTGCCATCCTGCCTGCCAACGAGGCGCGCGCCCTGTATCAGCCGCGCCAGCTGGTCAGCCTGCCCGAACACGCCCTGATGCCGGGGCTGGTCAACGCCCACACGCACAGTCCGATGACATTGCTGCGGGGCCTGGCCGACGACCTGCCGCTGATGACCTGGCTGAACGACCACATCTGGCCGGTGGAAGGCGCCTTCATGGGCCCGGAGTTCATCCGCGACGGCGTGGAACTGGCCGTGGCCGAGATGATTCGTGGCGGCACCACCTGCGCCAACGAAAACTACTTCTTCCCCGATGTGATCGGCGCCACCTTCAACCGCATGGGTTTCCGCGCGGTGGTGGGCCTGCCGGTGATCCAGTTTCCCAGCGCCTGGGCCACCACGCAGGACGACTACTTCGCCCGCGCCCTGGAAGTGCATGACAGCTTCCGCGGCCAGGCGCTCTTGAGTACCGCCTTCGTGCCGCACGCGCCTTACACCGTGTCGGACGAAAGCTTCGAGCGCATCCGTGTGCTGGCCGACCAACTGGACATTCCCGTGCACCTGCATACGCACGAGACGGCCCAGGAAGTGGAAGAGGGCAAGCGCGAGCACGGCATCCGCCCGTTCCAGCGCCTGCAGCGCCTGGGCATCGTCAACGACCGCCTGGTGGCGGTGCACATGACCCAGCTCACCGACGCCGAGATCGCCGCCTGCGCCGAGCACGGCGTGAGCGTGGTGCATTGCCCGGAGTCGAACCTCAAACTCGCATCGGGCTTCTGCCCGGTGCACAAGCTCCGCCAGGCCGGCGTGCGCGTGGCCATCGGCACCGACGGCTGCGCTTCGAACAACGACCTGGACATGTTCGGCGAAATGCGCACCGCCGCATTGCTGGCCAAGGCCGTCGCCCAGGATGCCTCGGCGTTCGATGCAGCCTCGGTACTGCGTTCGGCAACCCTCGAAGGTGCCCGGGCGATCGGCCTGGGCGACCTTGTCGGTTCCATCGAGCCTGGCAAACAGGCCGACCTCACCGCGGTGCGCCTGGACGACCTGGAAACCCAGCCGCTCTACCATGTGGCCTCGCAGCTGGTTTATGCCGCCTCGCGCCACCAGGTAAGCGATGTATGGATCGCAGGCGTACGCAAGCTTGTCGATGGCATCCTTGCCGACGTCGACACCGATGCCCTGCGTGCACGCACCCGCCAGTGGCGCGAGCGCATCGCCGCGGTCTGATCCACCCCCGGCTTTCGAAGGAAATCCCATGGAACACGCCACGAACGCCAATGTCAGTGCCGCGGAAATCGCCCGTTTCGGCAAGCTCGCTGCCGGCTGGTGGGATCCGAACGGCGAATCGCGCCCGCTGCACGACCTGAACCCGGTGCGCGCCGGTTTCATCGCAGATCGCACTACCCTGCGTGGTGCCCGCGTGGCGGACGTGGGCTGCGGCGGCGGCTTGTTGAGCGAAGCCCTTGCCCGTGCCGGAGCCCAGGTCACTGGTATCGACCTTGGCGAGAAAGTGATCGGCATCGCCAAGCTGCACTTGTACGAATCGAACCTCTCCGTGGACTACCGCGTGCAGGGCTCGCACGAGCTCGCTCTCGCCGAAGCCGGTACGTTCGATGCGGTCTGCTGCATGGAGTTGATCGAGCACGTGCCCGATCCGGCCGCGCTGGTACAGGACCTCGCCCGCATGGTGAAGCCTGGTGGCCGTGTCTTCATGAGCACCATCAACCGCACGCCGCTGGCTTTCGGCGCGGCGATCGTCGGCGCCGAATACATCACCCGCATGTTGCCGCGTGGCACGCACCACTACGCGCAGTTCCTCAAGCCCTCCGAGCTTGGTGCCTTGCTGCGCCGGGCAGGCCTTGAGCTCGACGAGGTCAAAGGCCTGGGCTATAACCCGCTTTCGCGTAAGGCTTGGCTTACCGGCATGACTCAGGTCAACTACATCCTTGCCGCGACGCGTCCGGCATGAAAAAGCTGCCACAACCGCTGGCCGGAGTGTTCCTGGACCTGGACGGCACTGTCCTGGATAGCGCCCTTGATCTCTACGCCGCGCTCGAATCGGTGTGTGCGGACGACGGCGTGCCACCCCCGGCTTTCGACGTGGTGCGCCAGGTGGTTTCGCGCGGTTCCCGAGCCATCCTGGCTACGGCCTACCCGCATGATTCCAACGACCGCCTGATCGAACGCATGCCCGGCTACCTCGCCCGTTACGAGCGCGACATCGCGGTGCACACCCGTCCTTTCGATGGCATGGACGAAGCTTTGCTGGCTCTGGAAGAGCGCGGTGTGCCGTGGGGCATCGTCACCAACAAGCCTGGCTTCCTCACCGACCGCCTGCTGGCGGCGCTGAAGATGGACGTGCGCGCGGCAAGCGTGGTGTCCGGCGATACCCTGCCGGTGAAGAAGCCCGATCCGGCGCCCGTGTTGCTGGCGTGCGAGCAGGCCGGTGTCGATCCTGCCCGGTGCCTGTTCGTCGGCGATGATCGCCGTGACGTCGAGGCCGGGCGCGCTGCCGGGTGTTACACCGTGGCCGTGAGTTGGGGATACCTCGACGGCGGCGATCCGCGCACATGGGGCGCAGACCTGGTGGTGGATACCGTGGCCGAATTCGCAGCCATGCTGGGCCTGCCCGTACACGCATGACCGACGCTGCATTCCAGAGCTACCTCGACCAGTGGCTGGCCTCCGATCCGCAGCAGCGGGTGGCCCTGGGGTTTCTCGATCCGGCCCTGCGCAACGGGCACGTGGCGCTGGCGGCCTTCGAACGGGAGATCGTGGGCGCTGCCTACGGCATCAGCGAGGCGCAGGTAGCCGCGGTCAAGCTCAACTGGTGGGCGGAGGAACTTTCCGGCGCCCGCGCCAGCGGCGGACGTCATCCGCTCACCCGCATGCTGTTCAACCAGCCCCAGGCCGACGTCCTTCCCCTGGAGCTCTGGATCGCGCCCGTGCTGGCCGCGATGGGGCAGCTCGAGGAAGGCACCGCAGCCGACTTCCCGGCCCAGGTGGCGGCCACGTCGATCCTGCATGGCGCCCTGGCTCGGCTGGAGACAGCCTGGTGGTTTGGTGTTGGCGCCGACCCTGGCTGGGCCACGGTCGTGGCAACCCATGCGCACCTGCTGGGCTCCCTGGCCATGGTGGACGAGCACTCTGAAGTCGAGCGACTAGCCCTGCCCATGGCACGGATGGCGCGTTTCGGCCTTACCCGGGCCGGCCTGCGTACGGACAACCCCGCCCGCCGCGACGCGGTCAAGGCGCAGTCGGGCGATATCGCCGCGGCCCTGCGTCAGGCCGCTCCACCCAGCGCGCCACTGTCGCTTTTCCGCGCCATGACGCTCCGCCAGGCCCGACGCCGGGCCGAGCTGGCAGCGCGGGCGGTGGACCCGCTGGCCGTGCTCAAGCAGCCACAGGCCGTGGGCGGCCCGAGCACGGCGTTGTTCGCCTGGCGCGCGGCGCGAAATTTCCGGCGCACGCGTTAGGCCGAACACAGCGTTCGCTGGCACTCACCATTGCCATGACCCCACCCCATCCCCATTGTGGTCGACTAGCCCCCGGCCTACCGGTACCAGGATCTGTTTGCCATGTTCAATGAAGACCGCCCCTCCTCATCGCTGCCGGACGTGGCCTCGCTGCCACACGCCTCGGGCTCTGGCGTCCTGGATTGGGTAGGCATGGACGGCATGGAAATGCCGGTGCAGTTCGACGCCGGCGATGGCCAGGTGCGCCAGACCAGCGCTCGCGTCGGCGCCTTCGTCAACCTGGCGAAGGAAGGCGCCCGTGGCATCCACATGTCCCGCCTGTACCTGCTGGTGGACGAAGCGCTGAGCGCGGGCCCCGTGGACGAAGCGATGCTGCGCAAGCTGCTTGAATCGTTCCTGGCCTCCCACGAAGGCCTGTCCGATGCCGCGCGCGTGGTGATCCACTTCGAGCAACTGATCCGCCGCCGCGCACTGCGCAGCGACAACAGCGGCTGGCGCGCGTATCCCGTGCGGCTCGAAGCGGTGCTTGCCGATGGCAAGTTCAGCATGGAAATCGGTACCGACGTCGTGTATTCCTCCACCTGTCCGGCGTCGGCGGCACTGTCACGGCAGATGATCCAGCAGCGGTTCGCCGAGGATTTCAAACCCGGCCAGCCGTTGGAACACGAGGTGATCCTGCGTTGGCTGGGCACGGAGAAGGGCATCGTGGCCACGCCCCATGCCCAGCGCAGCACGGCCAAGCTGTGCATCCGGCCGGCGGCGGCGAATGCGCCGAAGCTGCTGGCGATCATCGATGCGGTGGAAGCATCGCTGGGCACGGCGGTGCAGACGGCGGTCAAGCGCGAGGACGAACAGGCCTTCGCGCTCGCCAACGGCGCCAACTTGATGTTCTGCGAAGATGCCGCCCGTCGCGTGCAGCAAACGTTGGATGCCATGCCCGGCATCGCCGACTTCCACGTGCGCATTGCCCATCATGAAAGCCTGCATCCGCATGATGCCGTGGCCTACGCGGGCAAGGGCCTGACTTAAGGCTTGTCGATCCCCGGCAGCAGCAGCGGATCGAGCCTCACGCCGAACCAGTTGAAGCCCCAGTGCACATGGGGCCCGGTGGCGCGTCCGGTCATCCCGGCCGCACCGATCACCTGGCCCTGGGCGAGATGGTCGCCCGGCTTTACGTCGATGCGCGACATGTGCAGGAAGTTCGATGACAGCCCGAACCCGTGGTCGAGCACCACGGTGCCGCCGGTGAGGTAGAGATCGGGCTTGGCGAAGGTCACGATGCCCGCGGCTGGCGCCTTGATCGGCGTGCCGGTGGGAACGGCGATATCCATGCCCGAATGCGGGGCTTTCGGATCGCCGTTATAGATGCGCTGATTGCCAAAGCGGCCGCTGATGCGGCCGGTGACGGGCCAGATGAAGCCATGGTCGAAGTCTTCACGGTTGTCGTCGCGGCCGCGTACGGCGGTGACTTCTGCCTGTTCGCGGGCGATGCGCGCGGCCAGTGCCGGATCGGGATTCACCGTTTGTGGCGGCACGCCGTTGACGCGCTCGATCGGCCAGTCACGCGGTTCGATGACGATGGCGATATGGCGTACCGCGCCCCCGGGCGCGGTCACATCGACCTTCAGCGGCCCTTGTTCATCGCGACCGGCGCCGAACACCACCGTGCCGTCGCCGCCTACGCGCACGGGCTTGCCGGCGACGGCGACCTTCGAGCCCGGCGCCACCTGGGCCACCACGATGCCGCCCTGGGACAGGTGGACAGGGATTGGCGCCGCGCTTACGGAAGAGGCCGCCAGCAGCGCGGCCCACGCCATGGACCTGCGCCTCAACGCGCGAACGCCAACCGCTGGCCGCGCACGCCGTCGTTTACCTTGGTGCCATCCCACACGCGCTGCCCGTTGACGAACGTGGCGGCGATGCTGGAAGTGAACGTGGTGCCCTCGAACGGGGACCAGCCGCATTTGGACAGCACTTCCTCGCGTGTCACGGTGTGCTTCTTGTTCGGATCCACCAGCACCAGGTCCGCGGCGTAGCCTTCGCGCAGGAAGCCGCGATCGACCACGTCGAACAGGATCGCCGGGGCGTGGCAAACGGCCTCGACCACGCGCTCGAGGGTAAGCTTGCCTTCGAAGACACGCTCGATGGCGGCCTGCAGGGCGTACTGCACCAGCGGCAGGCCCGAAGGTGCCTTGTCGTACTTTTCGGCCTTTTCTTCCAGCAGATGCGGCGCGTGGTCGGTGGCCAGCACGTCGATGCGGCCTTCGGCCACGGCACGGGTAATCGCTTCGCGGTCCGAGGCCATCTTGATCGCCGGGTTGCACTTGATCAGGAAGCCCTTCTCTTCGTAATCGTCGGCGTCGAAGTGCAGGAAGTGCACGCAGGTCTCGGCGGTGATCCGCTTGCTGGCCACCGGGCCCGGCTCGAACAGGGCCAGTTCGTCGGCGGTGGAAATGTGCAGCACGTGCAGGCGCGTGCCGTGCTTGCGGGCAAGCTCGATGGCAAGCCGCGTGCTTTTGATGCAGGCCTCGCGCGAGCGGATCAGGGGATGTTCGCTGGCGGGGATATCCTCGCCGTATTTTTCGTGAGCCTTGGCCAGGTTCGCGTCGATCATAGGCGTGTCTTCACAATGCGTGATGATCACCGTGGGGCAATCGCGGAAGATGCCGTCCAGTACCTCGGGATCGTCCACCAGCATGTTGCCGGTGGAGGCGCCCATGAACACCTTCACACCAGGGGAGGTCTTCGGATCGAGCGCGCGGATCGCCTCGAGGTTGTCATTGCTTGCGCCCATGTAGAAGGCATAGTTCACCACGGAGGTTTCAGCAGCCCGGGTGTACTTCGCTTCCAGCGTGTCGCGGTCGAGCGCCGGCGGCTTGGTGTTGGGCATTTCCATGAAGCTGGTGATGCCGCCGGCGGCGCAGGCGCGCGACTCGCTTCCGATGTCCGCCTTGTGGGTCAGGCCCGGTTCGCGGAAATGCACCTGGTCGTCGATCATCCCGGGCAGTAACCACAGGCCCGTGGCATCGATCACCTGCTCACCGCTTTCAGGGGCCAGTTCCCGGCCAATCGCGGCGATACGGCCGGCGCGGACGCGTACGTCGGCGTGCAGCCGCTTGTTCTCGTTGATCAGCTCGGCGTTGCGGATCAGCCAGGCATCGGTCATGGGCATTTAGTCTCCATGCGCGCGGCAGCGCGCGAAGGTGAAATGGTCGGGCACGGGGTCGTGACCGCCGGTACACAAGGGTTGGCAGCGAAGTAGCCGCCATCCGGCCAGTACACTGCCACGCGGCGCCCCGAAGCGCGCGATCGCCACCCGGGCGTAATCCGAACAGCTGGGTTGGAAACGGCAGCGCTGGCCCAGTAACGGGCTAATCCAGCGCTTGTACTGGCGCAAGAGCCATTGCAGGAATCGGGACACGGGGCGGTTCGAAAGTACTCGTGTTTTGGGGGCGGCTGTCGAGGGGCGCATGGCGCCCCGGCGACAGTGGAAGGGGCTAGTATTTCAGAAGGCGGTTGCCGGGGTAAGTCATATTCGGCTATAACAGCCCGCCGCCGGGGGGGCGAACACTGGGTGAAGGACATGGCGAAGAACACACGTAGTTCCGCAGTATCCAAGACACCGGCCAAAAAAGCGGCAGGTGGCGCCAGTACGGCCAGGAAGCCGGCCAAACCGGCAGTCCAGGCCGCCAAGGCGGTGAAGACCGTGAAGGCGCCGGCGAAGAAACCGGTGGCCAAACCCGCGCCGGCGAAGAAAACCGTCGCCAAGGCACCGGCGAAGAAAGCCGCACCCGCTATCAAGAAGGCAGCGCCCGTGAAGAAGGCAGTACCTGTGGCGAAGAAAGCCGCGCCAGGCAAGGCAGCGCCCGTGAAGAAGGCCGCCGCCAAGGCACCGGCGAAGGCACCCGCCAAAACCGTGCCAGCGAAAAATCCTGTAGGAAAAACACCTGTGGTGGCGAGCAAGAAGGCACAAGTCGCCAAGCCTGCGGTACCATCGCCCAAGGTTGCCAAGGCGCCGGTCGCGAAGACCGCCGCTCCCGCACCTGTTGCACCAAGCCGTCACGCGCCCCACGCCGCTGCCGGCAAATCCGCCACGGCCACGTCGGTCGCGCCACGCAAGGCGTCGGCGGTGGGCAGTTCCTCACACAAGAACGAAAAGTCAGCCCAATCACGAATGAATAGTCTTGCTTCTGCTTCGAATGACAACGGCGTCACCCGCGAAGACGGGCGTTATGCCTTGCCCACCACGACGACCGTAGACCTCCCCAAGGGCTATCGCCCGAAGGGCGACGAGGAATACATGAATCCCCGTCACCTGGCCTACTTCCGCAACAAGCTTCGCGACTGGCGCGACCAGTTGGTGGAAGAATCCCGCCAGACGATGGACAACCTGCGCGAAGAAGTCCGCGACGTCGGCGATGAAGCCGAGCGCGCCACCCGCGAAACGGAGAACTCGCTGGAGCTTCGCACCCGCGATCGCTACCGCAAGCTCATCTCCAAGATCGACGGCGCACTGCGCCGCATCGAGGACGGCCGCTACGGGTACTGCGAGGAAACCGACGAAGAAATCGGCCTCGAGCGCCTGGATGCCCGTCCGATCGCCACGCTTTCGCTCGACGCGCAGGAACGGCGCGAGCACCTGCAAAAGCAGATGGGCGACTGACCCATCGACGAAAAACCCCGCCTTGAGCGGGGTTTTTCTTTTCAGGCTGCCTTGGCGGCGTAGGCCTTGAGCTGAACGAGCATGGCGGCAAGGCCATTGCTGCGCGTCGGCGACAGATGCTTGGCCAGGCCGATCTGCTGGATGTACGCAGGTTCCGTGGCCACGATCTCCGCCGCCGACCGTCCGGAGTACACGCGCAGCACCAGGGCGATCAGGCCGGCCACGATGGCCGAGTCGCTGGTGGCCTGGAAGGTCATGTGCGCGGCGTCGCCCGAGGGCACCAGCCACACCATCGACTGACACCCGTGCACCCGGTACTGCTCTATCTTCAGGTTATCGGGGAAAGGCGGCAGCTGACGGCCGAGGTCGATCAGGTACTGGTAGCGCTCGCTCCAGTCGCTGAAGAAGGCGAACTCCTCGACGATGGCGGCCTGGGCCTGGGCAGAAGTGGTTTCCTGCGGGGCGATTTCCCGTGGGATGTTCATTTGGCCAGGCTCCAGCGAGTGCCTTGCGGGCCATCCTCGATGGTCACGCCCATGGCGGAAAGTTCATCGCGGATGGCATCGGCGCCAGCCCAGTCGCGCGCATCGCGTGCTTCGCGGCGGCGTTGCAGCAAGGCTTCCACCGCGTCGGCATCGACATCCTCGCTGATGCCACGCTTGAACCATGCTTCCGGATCCTGCTCCAACAGCCCAAGCGCCGCGCCAGCGGCGAGCAGCGCACCCTTGGCCGCCGGGCGCTCGCCGATCGGCGCCTTGCGCGCGGCGTCGGCCAGGTGGGCGATTTCCGCAAGGGCCTGCGGCGTATTGATGTCGTCGCACAGGGCCGCTTCCACCGCTGCGGGGATCGCCGAGTCGATGGGATCGATGTCGGCCAGGTCACGCAGCACGCCGTACCAGCCGTCCAGGGTGCGGATGGCTTGCGCGATGGTGGCGGGCGACCAGTCCAGCGGCTGCCGGTAGTGGCCGCGCAACAGCAGCAGGCGCAGCGCTTCGGGCGGGTGCATCTTGAGCAATTCGTGCAAGACCAGCACGTTGCCCAGCGACTTGGACATCTTGCGGCCTTCCATGTTCAGCAGGCCGTTATGTAGCCAGAAACGGGCGAACAGGCGACCGCCGTGCGCGCAAGTGCTCTGCGCCACTTCGTTCTCGTGATGGGGGAAGACCAGGTCCACGCCGCCGGCATGGATGTCGATGGTCTGTCCCAGGTGCGCCGCGCTCATCGCCGAGCACTCGATGTGCCAGCCCGGGCGGCCGCGGCCCCAGGGGCTGTCCCAGCCGGGCAGGCTAGCGTCGGAGGGCTTCCACAGGACGAAGTCGGCGGGGTTCTTTTTGTAAGGAGCTACCTCCACGCGCGCGCCGGCGATCATGTCTTCCGGGTCGCGGCCCGAGAGGGCGCCGTAGGCTTCGTAGGAAGCTACGTCGAACAGCACGTGGCCCTCCCCCTCGTAGGCGTGGCCGCCCTCGATCAGCTTGCTGATCATTTCCACGATTTCATCGATATGGTCGGTGACGTGGGGTTCGATGTCCGGCGGCAACACACCCAGGGCTGCCATATCCTGGCGGTAGGCTTGGGCGAATCGGTCGGTGATCTGGCTGATCGGCACGCCGGCGGCGGCTGCGGCGGCGTTGATCTTGTCGTCCACGTCGGTGATGTTGCGGGCGTACACCAGCTTGGGGAAATGGCGGCGCAGCAGGCGCGAAAGCACGTCGAACACCACGGCGGGGCGGGCATTGCCGATGTGGACGTAGTCGTAGACGGTAGGGCCGCACAGGTACATCGTCACCCGTTCAGGGTCGGCCGGAACGAACACTTCGCTACGGCGGGTGAGGGTGTTGTGCAGGGTGATCGGCATGGACGCTTCCGGGCGGGTTTCAAGGCCAGCCGGACATGGTAGCAAGGCGCCGGACGGCTGGTCATATTCTAAGCGTCGATTCAGCGTGAACCGACGAAAATAACCTCCATGCGCAGGCCCTGCGCCTTTTTTCGGAGACCGATCGCATGTCCCGTTTCGTCCTACCAGCCCTGTTGCTTGCCTTTGCGACCACGGGGGCCTTCGCGCAGGACGGCCGCTATGGTCCGCCGCCGCCGCCGTCGGGTGACGCCGATAACGCCCATTTCGGCTGGGCCGACGTGCTCCGCGTGGATCCGGTCTACGGCATCGCCCGTACCGAAACCCCGCGCCAGGAATGCTACGACCAGGAAGTCACCACCCAGAGCCGTGGCACCGGCAGTGCGGCGGGCACCATCCTGGGTGCCGTGGTCGGCGGCGTCCTGGGCAACACCATCGGCAAGGGTGATGGCCGCAAGGCTGCCACCGTGGCCGGCGCGGTCGCCGGCGGTGCCGTCGGCAACGCTGCCAGCCGTGGTCCGGACGGCAGCTACACCAGCACCCAGACCACCTGCCGCGATGTGCGCGCCGTTTCCGAGCAGCGCCGCATCATGGGCTACGATGTCGAATACCGTTACCGGGGCGAGGTCTACAACTCGCGCCTGGCCTACGACCCGGGCGAGCGCCTCCGGGTCCGCGTCTCGGTCTCCCCGGCCGACTGATCCTTGAAAGAAGAAGCCGCCCCCGGGCGGCTTCTTTCTTCTTGCGCATCGCACCAAAGCCGGTCATTATTGCCGTTCACCTTCCGGAATCCCCATGTCCGCAGCCGTCTATACCGCCGAAGTCCTCACCAGCGCCCGCATGGCCGCCGGGATGACCTCGCGTGCTCGTCGACCGCTGGCCGAACATGGCGCCGGGTAGGCTGTCGCACGCGTTTCATGCGCATCGACTAAAAAACCCGGCCACCGTGCCGGGTTTTTTCGTTTTCGTCCCGAGTTTTCCCCTTTCTGGAACCCATAGATGACCATCCGCCATTTTCTTACCACGCAGGATTACAGCCGCGCCGAGATCGACGCGCTGCTCGACCAGGCGGCTGCCTTCAAGCGCAGCAGGCAAGGTAAGCAGATGGCGGGCAAATCCATCGCCCTGATGTTCTTCAACCCGTCCATGCGCACCCGCACCAGCTTCGAGCTGGGTGCCTTCCAGCTGGGTGGGCATGCCATCGTGCTGGCACCGGGCAAGGATGCGTGGCCCATCGAGTTCGAGGCGGGGACGGTGATGGACGGTGACACCGAGGAGCACATTGCCGAAGTGGCCCGCGTGCTGTCGCGCTATGTGGACATGATCGCCGTGCGCGCCTTTCCGAAGTTCATCGACTGGAACGAAGACCGCAAGGACAAGGTGATAGCAGCCTTCGCCAAGCATGCCACGGTGCCGGTGGTGAACATGGAGACCATCACCCATCCCTGCCAGGAACTGGCCCACGCCATGGCCATGCGCGAGCACCTGGGTGATCTTTCGAAGAAGAAATACGTGCTTACCTGGACCTACCACCCCAAGCCGCTCAACACGGCGGTGGCGAACTCGGCGCTCCTGATCGCCACCAAGATGGGCATGGACGTCACCCTGCTTTGCCCCACGCCTGATTACATCCTGGACGAGCGCTACATGGCCTTCGGCCGCGAGAACGCGAAGGCCAACGGTGGTTCGCTGCGCGTGTCGCACGACATCGAAGAGGCCTACAGCGGCGCCCATGTCGTGTACGCCAAGAGCTGGGGCGCGATCCCGTTCTTCGGCCGCTGGGAAGAAGAAAAAGCCATTCGCGATGCCAACAAGCACTTCATTGTGGATGAGGCGAAGATGGCGCTTACCGATAGCGGCCTCTTCAGCCATTGCCTGCCGCTGCGCAGGAACGTCAAGGCGACCGACGCGGTGATGGATTCGCCCGCCTGCATCGCCATCGACGAGGCCGAGAACCGCCTGCACGTACAGAAGGCGGTGATGGCCTCGCTGCTGGCCGGACAGTAATCTCCATGTACACGCCCGTAGCCTTCGCCGAAAGCCGCGCCGATGTCGTGCACGCGCTGCTGCGTGCGCATCCGTTCGCCACGGTGATCGTGCAGGGGAATGATGGCTCCGTCGTCAATCACCTGCCGATGGAACTGGTGGAGGGCAACCTGCATGGCCACGTGGCCCGCGGCAACGAACTGGCGTCGTTCGACGGCGCCGCGGTGCTTGCGATTTTCCACGGACCCGACGGCTACATCAGCCCGAACTGGTATCCCAGCAAACACGAGACCGGCCGCGACGTTCCCACCTGGAACTACGCCGTGGCCCACGTGCATGGCCGCCTGCGCGTGACGCAGGACAAGACCTGGCTGCGCGCCTTGCTCGATCGGCTCACCGACCGCTTCGAGGCTGGCGAACCCGCCCCGTGGCACGTGCACGATGCGCCAGCCGACTACGTTGAAAAACTGCTGGGTGCGATCAGCGGCATCGAGATAGTCGTCGAGCGCATCGAGGCGAAGTACAAATTGAACCAGAACCATCCACCGGCCAACCGTGCCGGCGTGATCGCCGGGCTGCACCGGCGCGGCGAGCCCGGCGACGCCGCGCTGGCTGATCTCATGACCTCTCACGCTTGAAAAATTAAATCCCCAGGACAGATACCTACCCATGAGCAAAGACATCGTTCTCGCCTTCTCCGGTGGCCTCGACACCAGCTTCTGCGTGCCCTACCTGCAGGAGCGCGGCTGGGCCGTGCATACCGTGTTCGCCGACACCGGCGGCGTCGATGCCGAAGAGCGCGCCTTCATCGAAGAGCGCGCGGCCGAACTGAAGGTGGCCAGCCACCGCACCGTCGATGGCGGCCCGGCGATCTGGGAAGGCTTCGTCAAGCCGTTCGTGTACGCCGGCGAGGGCTACCAGGGCCAGTACCCGCTGCTGGTATCCGATCGCTACCTGATCGTCGATGCGGCGATTGCCCGCGCCCAGGAATTGGGCACGCGCGCCATCGCCCACGGCTGCACCGGCATGGGCAACGACCAGGTCCGCTTCGACCTGGCCGTGAAGGCGCTGGGCGATTACGAGATCGTCGCCCCGATCCGCGAGATCCAGAAAGAGCACACGCAGACCCGTGCCTACGAGCAGGCCTACCTGGAAGAGCGCGGTTTCGAAGTGCGCGCCAAGCAGAAGAGCTACACCATCAACGAGAACCTCCTGGGCGTTACCCTTTCCGGTGGCGAGATCGATCACTGGAAGGAACCGGGCGAAGGCTCCCGCGGCTGGTGCAAGCCGCGCGCCGAATGGCCTTCAGAAGCCTTGAGAGTGACGATCGGCTTCGAGAAGGGCGAGGCGGTTTCCATCGACGGGCAGAAACTCCCCGGTGCCAAGCTGCTGGCGACGTTGAATGCGCTGTTCGCCCCGTACGGCGTGGGCCGCGGCATGTACACCGGCGACACCACGATCGGCCTCAAGGGGCGCATCGTCTATGAAGCACCGGGGCTGATCAGCCTGCTGGCAGCGCATCGCGCACTGGAAGAAGCCGTGCTGACCAAACAGCAGAACCGCTTCAAGCCGGAAGTCGCCCGCAAGTGGGTGGAGGTGGTGTACGAGGGTTTCTTCCATGATCCGATCAAGACCGACCTTGAAGCGTACCTGGCTTCCAGCCAGGCCTGCGTCACCGGCGAAGTGGTGCTGCACACTTCCGGTGCACAGGTGACCGCGGTGGAGATTCGCTCGCCGCATATCTTGAATGCCAAGGGCGCAACCTATGCCCAGTCGGCTGACTGGGGCGTGGCCGAGGCCGAAGGCTTCATCAAGCTCTTCGGCATGAGCTCCACCCTCTGGGCCGAAGTGAACCGATGAGCACCGCCGATACCACCATCGATAGCGCTGGGCTGCTAAAGGCCACGCTCGGGCACCTGCGTGCTCTCGTCAGCCACGACACGCGCAATCCGCCGCGCGAGATCGGCACCGGCGGCATCTTCGATTACTTGCGCGACCAGCTGCAGGGTTTCGACGTGGCCGTTACCGATTACGGTGCGGGCGCGGTCACCCTGTTTGCCACGCGGGGAAATCCGAAATACCTGTTCAACGTGCACCTGGATACGGTGCCCGATTCGCCGCACTGGACGCAGAATCCGCACACCTTGACGGTAACGGAAGACCGCGCCGTGGGCCTGGGCGCCTGCGACATCAAGGGTGCGGCCGCAGCACTGGTAGCCGTGGCGCAGGCTTCCAAGGGTGACATGGCCATCCTGCTGTCCACGGACGAGGAAGCCAACGATGCGCGCTGCATCGAGGGGTTCCTGAAATCCAATCCCCGGTACGAAGCCGTGATCGTCGCGGAGCCCACCCAGGGCGAGGCGGTGCTGGCCCACCGCGGCATCCACTCGGTGCAGATGCGCTTCAAGGGCCGGGCAGGGCATGCCTCGGGTGACCAGCAGCCCAGCGACAGCGCCTTGCACCAGGCCATCCGCTGGGGTGCCGCCGCACTGGACTTCCAGCAGGCGCAGTCGCACGAGCGTTTCGGTGGTTTGACAGGCCTGCGTTTCAACATCGGCAAGGTCGAGGGTGGCATCAAGGCCAACATGATCGCGCCCACCGGCGACATCCGCTTCGGCTTCCGTCCCCTGCCATCGATGGACGCCGATCGCATGCTCGAGACCTTCCGTACCCTGGTCGAGCCCTTGCCCGTGGAATACGGCGAGACCTTCCGCGGCGATTCGCTTCCCGCCGGCGACACCGCCACCGCCGAGGCACGCCGCCTGGCCGCACGCGATATCGCCGATGACCTGGGCATTCCCGTGGGCAACGCCGTGGACTTCTGGACGGAAGCTGCGCTGTTCTCCGCCGCCGGCTTCATCTCGTTCGTCTACGGCCCCGGGAATATCGCCCAGGCGCACACCGCCGATGAGTGGGTGTCGCTTGCCCAACTTGAAGACTATGCCCGCACCATCTACAGGATCGTGGACAGTGGAAACGCATAAGCACACTCGAAAGACCATTGTGCGCCTGCTCTCGAGCATGGGCAGCGCACGGGAAATCCAGCAATACCTGAAACGCTTCTCGCAACTCGACGCCAGCCGCTTCGCGGTGGTGAAGGTCGGCGGCGCGGTGCTGCGCGATGATCTGCCCGCGCTCACCTCCTCGCTGGCCTTCCTGCAGCAGGTGGGGCTGACGCCGATCGTGCTGCATGGCGCCGGACCGCAACTGGACGAGGAACTCTCGGCCGCGGGAATCGTGAAACAGACCGTGGGTGGGCTGCGCGTTACCTCGCCCCAGGCGCTGGCCATCGTGCGCCGCGTATTCCAGGCACAGAACCTGCGCTTGGTCGAAGCGCTGCAACAGTCCGATACTCGCGCCACCTCGGTGCCCTCGGGCGTGTTCGCTTCCGATTTCCTCGACCGGGAAACCTACGGCCTGGTCGGCAAGGTGCGCGAGATCAACCTGGCGCCGATCGAGGCGAGCCTGCGTGCTGGCTCCATCCCTGTGATCGCGAGCCTGGGCGAAACCGACAGCGGCCAGATCCTGAACATCAACGCCGATTTCGCCGCCAACGAACTGGTACGCGTACTGCAGCCATACAAGATCGTCTTCCTCACCGGCACCGGCGGCTTGCTCGATGGCGAAGGCAGGATCATCGATTCGATCAACCTGTCCACCGAATACGATGCGCTGCTGAAGCAGCCCTGGTTGCATTCGGGCATGCGCCTGAAGATCGAGCAGATCAAGGATCTTCTGGACGGCCTGCCGTTGACCTCCAGCGTGTCGATCACCCAGCCCTCGGAACTGGCCAAGGAACTCTTCACCCACAAGGGTTCGGGCACGCTGGTGCGCCGTGGCGAGCGCGTGCTGAAGTTCGAGTCGTGGCAGGGCGTGGACCTTGAGCGCATGCGCAGCCTGGTGGAATCGAGCTTCGGCCGGTCGGTGGTTGCCGATTACTTCGAGCGAACCACGCCTTATCGCATCTACGTCAGCGAGAACTATCGCGCTGCGATGATCCTCACCAACGAAGACGGCTACACCTACCTGGACAAGTTCGCCGTGCTCGACGACGCCCAGGGCGAAGGCCTGGGGCGTGCCGTATGGCAGGTGATGCGCGATGAAAACCCACGCCTGTTCTGGCGTTCGCGCCATGGCAATGCCATCAATCATTTCTACTACGCTGAATCCGACGGCTGCTACAAACAGGAACGCTGGAAAGTGTTCTGGTACGGCATGCCCGACTTCGCGGATATCGAACGCTGCGTGGCGCATTGCGCCGTGCGGCCTGCCACCTTGGTGGAACCATGATTTCAAAAAGCATCGGCATCGTTGGCGCCCGCGGGCACACCGGCGCTGAATTGATCCGCCTGGTCCAGGCTCATCCAGGCCTTGAGCTCGCTTTTGTATCCTCGCGCGAGCTTGCCGGTGAGCGCGTGGCCGACCACATCGACGGTTTCGCCGGCGATCTCCGCTACGAGAGCCTGGATGCCGAGGGCGTGGCAGCGAAGGGCGCCGACGCCGTCGTGCTGGCCTTGCCCAATGGCAAGGCAGCGCCCTACGTCGAGGCGCTGGATGCCGCAAAACCGGACACCGTGATCGTGGACCTCTCGGCCGACTACCGCTTCAACGAAGCTTGGTACTACGGCCTGCCGGAATTGACCCGCGGGCTATGGCGTGGCCAGAAGAAAGTAAGCAATCCCGGTTGCTACGCCACGGCCATCCAGTTATCGGTCGAGCCGCTGAAGGATCTCCTGGCAGCACCGCCGGTGTCGTTCGGCGTATCGGGCTATTCCGGCGCCGGCACCACGCCTTCGGACAAGAACGATCCGGAGAAGCTCCGCGACAACCTGATCCCGTACACGCTCACCGGCCACACGCACGAGCGCGAAGCAAGCCGCCACCTGGGCGTGCCGGTGGAATTCCTGCCGCACGTTGCACCGCATTTCCGTGGCCTTACCGTCACCACCAATATCTACGTGGCGCGACCGGTGAAGGTGGAAGATATCGCCGCACGCTTCCGTCAGCGCTATGCCAGCGAGCCGTTGGTAAAGGTGCTCGATGAAGCGCCGTGGGTGAGCCGCATCGCCCACAAGCACCATGCGGAAGTCGGCGGCTTCACCGTATCCAACGATGGCAAGCGCGTGGTGGTGGTGGCAACGCTGGACAATCTCCTTAAAGGCGCGGCCACCCAGGCCATGCAGAACCTCAACCAGGTGCTCGGCTTCGACGAGTTCACTGCCATTCCCAAGGACTGATCGCCATGGCACAACCCCTGTGGCAAAAAGCCGACAGCAAGGTGGACGCGCGGATCATGAAATTCCTCGCAGGCGCCGATGTCGTGCTTGACCGGGAATTCTTCCTGCACGACATCCAGGCCAGCCAGGCCCACGTGCAGGGCCTGGCACGCATCGGCGTGGTCAGCCACGACGAAGCCGCCGCCATTGCGCGCGAGCTCAACGTCCTGGCCGATGATTTCCGCAGCGGCAGCTTCGTCTTGGACGACCGCTTCGAAGACGGCCACTCGGCCATCGAGGCGCGCCTCACCGAGCGCCTGGGCGATGCCGGCCGCCGCGTGCATACCGGTCGCAGCCGCAACGACCAGATCCTGGTGGCCACGCGCCTGTGGCTGAAGGACCAGCTCGCCCATCTGGCGGCGCTCGACATCGCCATTGCCCGCACCTGCCTTGACCGCGCCGCGGCCGAAAGCCTGCCCCTGCCAGGCTACACACACCTGCAGCGGGCCGTGGTCTCGTCCACGGCCATGTGGTTCGCAGGCTTCGCCGAAGGCTTCATCGACAACGCCGTCCGCGCGCGCGCCACCGCCGACTGGATCGACGCCAATCCGCTTGGCACTGCCGCGGGCTACGGCGTGAACCTGCCGCTTGATCGCCAGTACACCACCGCCGCGCTTGGCTTCGGCCGTATGCAGGTGTCACCGATCTATGCGCAGCTGTCGCGCGGCAAGTTCGAGATGGCCGCGCTGGAGGCGATGACATCCGCGTTGCTGGACCTGCGTCGCCTGGCCTGGGACCTCTCGCTGTTCACCACGGCCGAGTTCGACTTCGTCTCCCTTCCCGCCGAATACACCACCGGTTCGTCGATCATGCCGAACAAGCGCAACCCGGACGTGGTGGAACTGCTGCGAGCCAGTTACGCCACGGTCGCCGCCGCGCGCACCGAGATCGAACAGCTGCTGTCGCTCCCTTCCGGCTACCAGCGCGACCTGCAATTCTCCAAGGGCTCGCTGTTCCATGGCTTCACCCATGGATTGTCAGCGCTGGAACTGGTGCCGGACATGCTGGCCCGGATGACATGGAAGGCCGAGCGCATGCGCGCGGCGATCGAGCCTGCGATGTATGCCACGGACGTGGCCATCGAGCAGGCCGCCGCCGGCGTACCGTTCCGTGATGCTTACCGTGCCGCCGCCGAGACGGCAGCATCGGCGGGCGAGGGCCGGAGCCCTGAATCCAGCCTCGCCGCGCGCGTGTCGCCCGGAGCGGGGCATGCGCTGGGACTGGACGAACTCCGCGCCCGCCTCGACGCGCTGGCAGGCTAGGCGGCCATGGCACCGGCCTTCAGCGAACGCGCACTGCCACCCTGGCGCCGCGCCGTGCTGAAGGTCGGCAGCAGCCTGTTGGCGGCACCGGATGGTGGCGTCACGCCGAGGCACGCGCTGGGGCTGGCCCATTTCGTTTCCGCCTGCCATGCGCTGGGACGCGACGTGGTGATCGTATCCTCCGGGGCCGTGGCGGCTGGTCGCGCCGTGGCTGGCAAGACCGTGGGTGAGCACGCACCCCTTGCCCAGCGCCAGGCCCTGGCGGCACTTGGCCAGGCCTCGCTGATGGCCCTGTGGCAACGTTTCTTCGATCGTCCCGTGGCCCAGGTACTGTTGACCCACGACGACCTGCGCAACCGCCGCCGCTACCTCAACGCCCGCGCCACGCTTACCGAGCTCCTGGCTATCGGTGCGTTGCCGGTGGTGAATGAGAACGACACCGTGGCGGTGGAGGAGTTGAAGCTCGGTGACAACGACAACCTGGCCGCCACTGTGGCGGCGCTGGTGGACGCCGACCTGCTTCTGATCGCCACCGATATCGGTGGCCTTTATTCCGCCCATCCACGCGATCCGGGCGCGCAGCCTGTGGACGACGTGGCGGCGATCACCGTGGACATCCTGCGCATGGCCGGCGGAGCCGGCTCCGCCGCTGGCACCGGTGGCATGGTGACCAAACTGCAGGCGGCGCAGAAGGCGGCCAGCGCTGGTATCGCTACGATCCTCTTCGATGGCAGCGACGCCGATACCGTTCGGCTGCTTGCCCAGCAGCGTTTCCGCGGTACGTGGCTGCATGCTGCCGGCGGGCGCCTGGCCGCACGCAAATATTGGCTGCGCCATGCACCGGCCGTGGATGGCGGCATCGACGTGGATGCGGGCGCTGCCGCGGCGATCACCGGGCGTGGCGCTTCGTTGCTGCCAGGCGGCATTACCTCGGCGCGCGGGGAATTCAGCCGCGGCGACATGGTGGACATCCACCATGACGGCCAGCGCATCGCCCGCGGCATCACCCAGTATGCGGCGACGGACATCCGTCGCATCGCCGGCCGGCATACCCGTGATATCGATGGCGTGCTCGGCTATAGCTATGGCGAGTCCGTCGTGCATCGCGACGACATGGTGATGGCTAAGGAGATCGCATGAAGGGCATCGTTGAACAGGCGTTGGCATGCAGGGACGCATCGTCTACGGTCGCCGCGCTGGACGGTGATGCGCGGCGCCGATTGCTGCACGCCATGGCCGATGCGATCGTGGCTGCGAGCACGGACATACGGGCCGCGAATTCGCTCGACACCGAAGCCGCTCAAGCCCGGGGCATCGCCACGGCCATGCTCGACCGTCTGCGCCTGGACGACACTCGTATACAGGCCATGGCCCAGGGTGTCCGCGACGTGGCGACTTTGCCCGATCCCGTCGGCGTGGTGACGCGCCGCGAAATCCGCCCCAACGGCATCGTGGTGGAGCGCGTGCGTGTGCCGCTAGGCACCATCGCGATGATCTACGAGGCCCGTCCCAACGTCACCGCCGATGCCGCCGCGCTGTGCCTGATGGCGGGCAATGGCGTGGTGTTGCGCGGCGGTTCGGAGGCGGCGCATTCGAATGCGGCCATTGCCCGTGCGATCGCCACGGCGCTGGAAGCTAACGGCGTGCCCGGCGCTGCCGTGAGCGTGGTAGAGGATCTTTCGCGCGACGCCATGGTGCAGCTCCTGCAGCTCACCGACGTCATCGACCTTGCCATTCCCCGCGGCGGGGAAGGCCTGATCCGCTTCGTCGCCGAGCACGCCCGCGTGCCGGTGATCAAGCACTACAAGGGCGTGTGCCATCTGTACGTGGACAGCGCAGCCGACCTTGATCTTGCCCTGCGCCTGCTGGTGGATGGCAAGGCGAGCCGTCCCGGCGTGTGCAACGCACTGGAAACGCTGCTGGTGCATGCCGACGTGGCCGCCCAGTTCCTGCCCCGGGCCGTAGCCGCGTTATCCCAGGTCGAGTGGCGCGGTTGCGACCGGTCGCGTGCCATTGCGACCATGGCCAGCGCCACCGAAGAAGACTATGCCGCCGAATTCCTCGACCTGATCATCGCGGTGCGCGTGGTGGACAGCCTGGACGACACCATCGCGCACATCCGTCGATTCGGCTCCGACCACACCGAGGTGATCGCCACGCGCAACGCCGCCACCGCTGATCGCTTCGTAGCGGCCCTACGTTCGGCCGTGGTGATGGTCAACGCCTCCTCGCGCTTCAGCGACGGCGGCGAACTGGGCCTGGGCGCCGAGATCGGCATCTCCACCACCCGCCTGCATGCTTATGGGCCGATGGGCGCCGAGTCGCTCACGATCGAGCGGTTCGTCGTGCGCGGGGAAGGGCAGGTGCGCCACCCGGTGGCGTAGCAGGAGAGGCAAGCACGGACGCCAAGTGATCCACGAGCAGCCTCACCTTCGCCGGGATATGCCGGTTAGAAGGAAAAAGTGCGTGGATGGGTTGGGCGGGTAGTGACCAGCTGGGTAGCAGCTCCACCAGTGCGCCTTGCCGTGTGTCTTCATCGACAAGCATGTCGGGAAGGACGGCCACGCCCAGGTGCGCCAGGGCGGCCAGACGAATCGCCGCGGCGTGGTTGCACAGCAGGCTGCCGCGCGGTTGCACGCTTACTTGGTGCGATCTCTGCCGGAAAATCCAGACGGGCGCGGGCGCTGCGTTGCCCAACTGCAAACCCGCGTAATCGGCAAGGTCGGCCGGCTTTGTCGGGGAGCCGTGCGCATCGAGGTACCGTGGCGTCGCCACCAGTACGCGGCGGTTCTCGCCGATGCGGCGCGCGACCTGCTCGGAGTCGGGCAGGTCGCCCACGCGGATGGCGAGGTCGTAGCCCTCGTCGATCAGGTCCACGTAACGATTACCCGCGAACAGTTCCACCTGAACGCGCGGGTGGTCAGCCATGAAGATGGCCAGCGCCGGCATCACGCGCGCATCGGTCAAGCCCGTGGGCACGCTAAGCCGTATGCGCCCGGCCATTTCCTGACTGGCGTTGTCCGCCAACGCATCGGCCGCATCGAGCTGCGCCAGCAGCGCTTCGCACCGCGTGAAATAGGCCTGGCCGGCTTCGGTCAGGCTTACCGATCGGCTTGTACGCTGCACCAGGCGCACGCCAAGGCGCTCTTCCAGGCGGGACACGCTGCGGCTCACCGACGACGCACTTACGCCCAGCACGCCGGCAGCCTGGGTAAAGCCGCGCTGGCGCGCCACCTCGACGAAGTGCATCAATTGCACGAACCGGTCCGACTTCATTGCGTCACCTGCAACGTTGCATTCCCCTGCGGGGGATTTATCGCGGCGGCACCCAGGCGCAGACTTATTCCTGCCAGGCGCGACGCTGTGTCCGCCGACGATAGCAAAGAGGTGGATCATGAAGAAGATCGCAGGCAAGGGCGCCTTGCTGATGGCTGCTGCGTGCGCTGCGTGCGGAGCCGCTGGCCCCGCGGCGGCCGGGACGGGTGACATCGTGCGCAAGCCGTTGTTGTCGGCATCGCTGGCGGCAGGAACCCGGGTGGGCAGGGTCGAGGTCAAGGAAATTACCCTGGCCGAAGGGCAGCCTACAGGGCGTCACCGGCATCCGGCTCCGGTCATCTGCTACGTGGTCAAGGGAACCATCCTATTCCAGGTAGAAGGTCAACCGGCCAAGGAATATCCCGCGGGTTCGGCCGTCTTTGAGCCCGCCAACACCGTGATCGAACACTTTGATCCCGTGGGCGGCCCCGCGACCTTCGTGGCCAATTACCTGCTGGAGGAAGAGAACCAACCGTTGATCCAGATGCTTCCGCCTGGCTGAACCTGGACTCCGTGCAAGATGGCGTTGAACGGGTAACATCCCCGGAGCAGTCCATCCCACGACGCTTTTAGCCGGAAGAATGCCATGGCAGACCTGCAACAAGCCCTTTGCGCCGACGACGCGCGGGGCTACCTTGAAGGGGCCGCAGAGCTCGTGGCCCATGTGCAGTTCTGCTGGCTGGTCACCACCGATGCGCTCGATGGCACCAACGCAAGGCCGATGGGACGCATCCTTCACCACCACGATCAACACGCCTGGATCATCCGCTTCGTCACCGACATGCGTTCGAAGAAGGCGGCGGAGATCCTGCGTTCGGAAACCATCGGACTCATCGTCCAGGATGACGCCCAACAGGCTTTCGCGTGGCTGACGGGAAGCGCGGGCCTGCTTGGTGGCTTCGAAGACGTACGGCGTTACTGGAAGGACGCCTATGCGGCGTATTTTCCAAGCCCCGAAGACCAGGCCAACGTTGCGTTCGTCGAGGTCCGCGTCGAACGCATGGCGCTGTGGATCAAGGGAGTTACACCCGAACCCTTCGGTATCCGTCCCACTTGCCTGGAACGTGATGCGGACAACACCTGGCACAGCGCGCCGGCGTGAGGGTGCTGCAGGCAGGAGCTTCTGCTGCTGCCCGTACACATTCGCGAGATCCTGCGCCCTTGCCGCGCGGCGAGGCCTTGCGCGACACTCATTCCTGACCAGGGGAATAAGGGTAGGGCATGGAGAACACATCCGGGCGCGGTCCATCGTCTGAAGTACCGTCGGAAGTCGATCGTTGGAACTGGGGAGCGTTCCTCCTGAACTGGATCTGGGGCATCGGCAACAGCACGATGATCGCCCTGCTTGTTTTCATCCCGTTGGTCGGCATCGTCATGATGTTCGTGCTGGGCGCCAAGGGCAGCGCCTGGGCCTGGCAGAACAGGCACTGGGACAGCGTTGAACAGTTCAGGGCCACCCAGCGTACCTGGGCCAGGTGGGGCATCGCGGTATGGGTTTTGCTGCCGCTTTTTTTGGTCGGGATGTTCCTGACCATCACCCACGGGATGAAGAGCTCCGGCGCGTATCAGGTGGCCCTTGCCAATGCCAGGGCCAATGCGGAAGTCGTCCAGATCGTCGGCGAACCGATGTCGGCAGACACGCCGATGGGCAGCATCCAGGTTAGCGGCCCGGATGGGCGGGCGGATCTTTCCTTCGAGCTTGAGGGCCCGCATGGCAAAGGCACGATCTACGTCGAGGCGGAGAAACACCTGGGCCAATGGGAGGCCAAACGCGAGGTATTCCAGGATTCAGCGAGCGGGCGCCGGATCGACATCAAGCAACCATGAGCAAGCTACCCAGGCTCGCGCTTTGCGCTTTTCTGTGTGCGCTGACGACGACGCTTGCGGCCGCCGAGAACTCGATAACAGCAAAAGTCCCCGATGGCGGCGATGCTGCCATCAGGCCAGGGGATGATTTCTACCGCTATGCCAACGGCCATTGGCTCGATACCACGCCACTGCCGAGCGACCACATGGAGGTGGGCACGCTGCAGGGCATGATTGACCGAACAACGGGGCAATTGCATGAACTGATGGAGGCCCAGGCGTCGGCCTCAGGCCACGAGCCCTCCGATGCCGCCGGAAAAGTGGGGGCGTACTATCGCGCTTACCTCGACCAGCCAAGACGCGATGCACTAGGGTGGCAACCCATCAAGCCGCTGCTCGACGGCGTACGCCAGGCAACCACGAAAGATGCGCAAGTGGCGCTGATGGGCCGGGCGCCGATGAGCTTCGAGGGATCGCTGTTCGGGCTCACCGTGGACGTGGATCATCGCGATCCAGAACACGCGGCGGTGTTCCTGAGCCTTTCCGGCACCGCGCTACCTGATCGTGCTTACTATCTCGACAAGCGATTTGCTGCGCAACGCTCGGCGTATCGCAACTACCTCACTGCATCGTTTGCGCGCATCGGCTGGCCGTTACCCGCGGATGCGGCTGGCCGGGTGCTGGACTTCGAAACGGCGCTGGCCAGCGCCAGCTGGAGCCAGGCACAACAGCGTGACGTACTGTCGACGAACAACCAGGTGACACTTGCCGAGCTTGAACGACAGGCGCCGGGGTTCGCATGGCAGCGCTTCCTTGCAGCTTCGGGCATTCCCGAGAACGCCCGTCTGGTGATGGTGGAAAAGGCTGCTTTTCCGCAGGTCGCCAAGCTGTTCGCCGCAACACCGTTGTCCACCATCGAGGCTTGGCAGGCTGCACGTATCATCGATCACGCATCGCCTGTGCTGTCCACCGACTTCACCGATGCATGGTTTCGCTTCCATGGCATGGCGCTGGCGGGACAATCATCGCCGCCGGCGCCCTGGCACCTGGCCGTCCAGACCATCTCCGGCAGCGGGTGCCCCGGCGACCCGTCGGTATGCTTCGGAAGCCTGCGCTGGAGCGTAGGGCAGCTGTACGTGGCGAAGTATTTCCCGGCATCTTCGCGCGACAGCGTGCGAGCGATGATCCGGGAGCTGCGCGATGCGTATCGCAGTCGCATCGACAAGCTTGCATGGATGTCGCCCGAAACCAGGGCAGAGGCGCAGCGCAAACTGCTCGCCTACACGGTGAATGTCGGCTACCCCGACCACTGGCGCCAGGATGCCCCCGACGTGATTCGAGACGACGACCTGGTCGGCGACGTCCTGCGATCAGCCGCCGTGGACTGGCGCTACGAGCTCGGGCGACTCTCCCGCCCGGTGGACCCGACCGAGTGGGAGGAAGCGCCGCAGACGGTGGACGCCGAGAACGGCGAGGCGTTGAATATCGAATTCCCCGCGGCGCTGCTGCAGCCGCCCCTGTTCGATCGACAAGGCGATGCGGCCGCGAACTACGGCGCGCTCGGTTCGTATATCGGCCACGAATTCACGCACGGTTTCGACGATGACGGCCGCCACATGGATGCGGACAACCTCCTTCGAGACTGGTGGGGCAAAGCCGACGACCGCGCATTCGCCCGTCGCGCCGCCACGCTTGGCAGGCAATACTCCGCCACCGAACCCGTGCCCGGCATGCATGTCGATGCCGGCCAGACCATGGGCGAGAATATCGCCGACCTCGGCGGCGTTACCCTGGCCCTGGATGCCTATCACCGATCCCTGACAGGCAAGACGGCATCCACGGTGGATGGTTTTACCGGTGACCAGCGCTTCTTCCTTGCATGGGCCCGGCTGTGGCGAGGCAAAAAGACGCCCGAAGCGCTGCGCGACCAGGTGACGGACGACGTGCACTCGCCATACCCGGAACGCGTCAACATCCCTTTCCGGAATATCGATGCCTGGTACGAGGCCTTCGGGGTTAAGGCTGGCGATCGGCTGTACCTGCCGCCGGGGCAAAGAGTGCAAATCTGGTAGGCAATCATCCAGACAAAGCGTAGACGCCCGATGGATTAGCTTGCCGTGGACCGGCCCCTTCCTTCCAACGAGAATCCCATGAGCTCCCGTGTCGCACCGCGTGGCTCCATGGTGGCCAACACCATCTATGGTCTGCTCAATCCTATCCCCTTCGGTTTCTTTGTTGCGGCGCTGGTCTTCGACATCACCTACGCGCGAACCGTATTGCGGGCCGCACGCCTGGACTTCTGGCTGAACCTGGTAGCCATCGTGGTGGCGATCATCAATGCCTTCGTGCATAGCCGGGATGCCTATGCGGTGATTCCCACGGGCGTATGGCTCTCGGCGTGCACGGTGATCCTCCTGGCCACCGGCCACGTCATCATCGCCATGCAGGCAGCCGCGGGGGATCTCGTCCATGAATAAGTTTCTCTACCGCAGCGTCATGGCCGCGGCATGCGCGGCCATCCTGGGCGGCTGCGCGGATAAAGCGAGAAGATCGCAAGCGACCTTGCCCACCCACGCCAGCTTTGCCTTCTGCCCAATGGAGACGTGCTGGTAGTGGAGTCCAACGGCCCGGGTACGGAACCTGTGACCACGCCCAAGCAATTGATCGCCGGCATGGTCAAGAACCAGTCCGGGAAGGGCGCCAAGGGCGGCAACAGGATCACCTTGCTGCGCAAGGCCGGCGGTGGAGAGTGGGAGAAGCACGTCTTCATCGAGCACCTGAATTCGCCCTTCGGGGTGCAGTTGATCGGCGGCTTCCTTTATGTCGCCAACACCGACGGCATCGTGAGGTTCCCCTACCAGGCCGGCGAAACCAGCATCACGGTGCCAGGCGAGGCGTTCACCGATTTGCCCAGCACCATCAACCATCATTGGACCAAGGCGCTGCTTGCCAGCCCCGACGGCAGCAAGCTTTACGTGGGTGTCGGCTCCAACAGCAACATCACCGAAAATGGCCTGGACGTGGAATACCGGCGGGCGGACGATGTCGGCAACACGGTTTGGCGGGTGACGTCGCAATAGGGCGAGCGGTCGCGTCAGTCCATCACTTGGACAGGAGCGTCCGCATCTGGCTGGCTGTCCGGGTATCGCCGATGGCGTCGGCTGCCTGGGCCGCGCCGCTAAGCGCCCCGCGTCTGCCGGGCGCTGCAGCCAATGCCAAGCGATAGGCTTCAAGCGCTTCCCGGGGCCGATGCGTTTCCAGCAGCAAGTCGCCAAGCTGCTCGCGCGCCGGAATGATCGGGCCTGGCGTCAATGGGAGTTTCTCAATGCCGTCTTCGAGGTCCGCGGCCAGCCGAAGTCCTTCGATGGCCTGGTCGGGATGCGATTGCGCCGCCAGTTGCCAGGCTTTGCTTTCCTTCGAAAGGATTTCGACCTGGGTCGCCCAGTAGGTCTTTCCACCGGCCGTCAGCTGCTGCCGGCAGGTCTCGAGCTTCGCAATATCAGGATCGGCCGCTTGTGGGTGGCCGGCGCGCGCCTGGGCGACGGCGCGGGCCCAATAGACAATGGCGGCCACTTCCGGGGACGAGCTTGCCTGTGGTTGCAGATTCGAGGCCACGTCCCATTGACGCCCCTCCATGGCCAGGCGCACCGCCATGGCGGTTGCTGCATATCCCGCCTTGAAGTCACTCCCGGCCTGGATGCCCATCGTGGACAGTGACCGCACCACGCCTTCGGCGTCAGCGCGCCTGCCGCGCTGGAGATAGGCATAGGTGAGGTAGTCCATCGCATGCAGTTCCTCGCCGAGGTCGCCCTGGCTGTGTGCCGCCGCGCGCGCCGCCACGTTCGATGTGATGGATTCGTCCCACAGCCCCAGCCGCGTGAAAATATGCGATGGCATGTGCAGGGCATGCGGCGCGGAAGGGGCGATCTTCGAGTAGGCGCGTGCCGCGGCCAGGCCCCGTGGCGCAAGTTCCGTACTGTCGTAGGTGTGGATCAGATAGTGGGCAACGCCCGGGTGATCGGGATGATCACGATAGATCGGTTCCAGGATCGCGCCCGCGCGCTTCTGGTTGGCGTGCGATTTGTCTTCCGGTGCCGCCGTTGCGACCAACGACAGGGCGTAGAACACCTGTATCTCGGTATCCGCCGGATAGCGTTTGGCTGCCGTGGCCATCGCCGCTTCATAGGCCTTGGCCCGGGCGGCGGGCGGTACATGATCGGCATCGCGGTAGTACGCAGCGATCGCCGCGATGAAAAGGCGTTCGCGTTCGGTCCGGACACGCAAGCGACTGGCCTTTTCGGTTTCCGCCTCGCCCTTGGCAAGCTCATCGGGGTCCGGCGGGCTCCAAAGCTCATGGAAGTAGGACATCGCGATGCCCCAATGCGCCATCGCACAAGCCGGGTCCGCCGAGGCGACATCGCTGAAGGCCTTTTCAGAAGCGGTATAGGCAAACGAATGAAGCAGGGCGACGGCGCGCTCGAAGTCGCGGGCGACCTTCGGCGCGCACGACGTTGCGAAGCTCACCTTGCCCAGTTTCTCCGGCGCCGGATGCGAGTGCATTTCCTGGGATGAAGCCACCGGCGCGTGGAACATCACGCTTGCTATCAGCAGTGCGGTGAGTCGCTTCATGGTGCGATTCCGGCAGCCGGTGGCCTCGATCATAGGCCAATCCGCTTCTCTCAGAACGCCACGCCAAATCTCGACAGAAGGAAATCGATCACCGTGCGCAGCTTCGCCGTGGGATGGCGATCGGAGGCATAGACCAGGTACATGGGCGAGGGCATGAGCGACCATTCGGGCAGCACCGGCACAAGCCTGCCGGCGGCCAGGTCGTCGGCCAGCACGGCCTCAGGCTGCAATGCGATACCCATGCCGTTCAGGGCGGCCACACGAAGGGTGTTTCCCTGGTTGGCGGAGAAGCGGCCCTGCACAGCTACCTGGCACGTTTCGTCTTCAGGCCCGGCAAGACGCCAGTGGTCGTATCGACGCCAGTATGAGGGGCCCAGGCAGTCATGTTCAGCCAGCTCCCGCGGATGCATGGGCTGGCCCCGCTTCGCCAGGTAGGCCGGCGCTGCGGCAAGTATCCGTCGATAGGGCTTGAGCGGTCGTGCCACCAGGTTGGCATCGTCCGGCTCGCCAACCAGGACGCCCACATCGAAACCATCGTCCAGCAGGCGCGGACGACCGTTATCGAGCGTCAGTTCAATGGTCACATCCGGATGTTCGGCCATGTACTGGCCAAGTGCCGGCACCAGGCTATGCGTGCCGAAACTCACCGGCGCGACGAGCCTGAGCAATCCCCGCGGGCTCGCCTGCAATTCCGAGGCGCTCGATTCGGCGAATTCGATGCTGGCCAGGGCCTGCCTGCATCGATCGTAGTAAAGCCTTCCGACGTCCGAGAGTGTCTGCCGACGCGTCGTGCGATGCAGTACGCGTGCGCCCAGGCGCGCTTCGATTTCACGGATGTGCTTGGCAACCATGGTCGGCGAGACGCCGCAGGCATCCGCGGCGGCGCTGAAACTGCCAAGGTCCACCACCCGTACAAACATCTCCATGCTGGCAAGCTTGTTCACACTTAAAACCCGGGGGTTTTGAATTGGTGAAAATATGCCATGTTTATCCACCGACCGTCCACGTGCATCATGGGGGTCTTCAATCCTGGCAATGCGAAGGACGTGGAATGAATGATGCTGATGCCCCTTACCACGCACACGTCTATTACGTGCCCGAACAACGCGACCAAGCCGACGCGCTGCGCCTTCGCCTGGCCGCGGTGAAGCAATCCGGTGGCATGCCCGGGCTGCTGTTTGTCGGCCAACTTCGGGATGGAAAGGCAGGTCCCCACCCGATCTCCCAGTTCGAGTTCCACTATCTGAAGCGAACGCTGCCGACGGTGCTGGAGATCCTTGAGGGTTCGGGCCTGACTGCCCTGGTCCATCCCCTCACCGACGACGACCTGGCCGACCACACGACCCTGGCGACATGGATCGGTGATCGAATCGAACTGGATCTATCGACGCTTGATCCGCCTGGCCAGAACAAGGGTGTCCCACGATTTGGCAAGACGGACTTTTGAAACAGGCTTACCCTCGCGGCCATCGCCACGCGAGTACGACGATCAGCATCGATACCGCTATCTCGATCACGCCAAGCGTCAGGTAGAACCACCAGGCGCCTGGCATCGTCAGCAGCATGATGGCTGTGTAGAACAGCCCCAGTACGACGTTCGTCCACCGGCATGTCCTGGTCGGCAACAGCATGCACAACGCCACCATTAGACCGGGCACGGCAAGCAGCAACGCCGTCGCCACCAGCGTGGCCTCGCTGGTGGGCCCGATCGGGCCCTCGCCATTGAGCATGCCCTGCAGTTGTCCGGGCACATAAAGCCCGAAGTAATCGCCGTAGATGTAGCAGAACATCAAGGCCGTCCACAGCGCGGACAACTTGAGCCTTATGTGCACCTTCATATCGTCCAGTGCTGCCATTCCCGACCCCGGTCAATGGCGTGGCGACCCACGCCTGCGGCGCAAGTATTGCCCTGAAGGCAGGGCACCCGGAGTGCCGGAAGTACCGTCGCGCCCGCTGACTTTTTCCTATGCCGCCGCTGGGGCCAGCGATGAGCGTGCTTTCCGGTCGCGCAGACGCAGGAACGGACGTTCAACCAGATAGTGAAGCAGGGCGGCCACGCATAGAGCAGCGAGCAGGCAGCAGGCGAAGGTCAGGATGCCATGCTGGGTAAGGGCTGCAGGCAGATGCTTGAATGCGAGGCTAAGCACGGCCTTGTGGCTGAGGTACAGGCTGTATGACACAGCCGCGATCCATGCAGCGCCCGGCACGCGCACTTTCGCAAGCACACCGCCCGGTGCCGCGGCGGCCGCCACCAGCAGGGCCAGCCCGATCGAAAGCACGGGAAAACCGATGACGCAGGCCCCGAATGTCTGGATATCGCTGAAGATCCATACCGAGATTCCGACCACCCCCGCACCCGCCAGGGCGAGCACGTTCGAATGTCGCTGGACACGTTCCCACCACGCCTTCCGATGGACGCTGACGATGGCAAGCGTAATGCCTGCCAGCAGCCCATCCAGGCGTGCATACGTGGGGTAGTACACCATCTCCATGTAGCGACGGATATTCATTTCCCATACGCCGCCATCCTCGGCCGAGGGCGCTGCCGATTGCCACCAGGCCCATCCACGCCAGATCATGCCGGCAACGCATAGCCCCAGGATGATGGTTGCTACGCGGCGCACGTTGGCATGGGGCGCCATGGCCAAGACCGCCAGCGGGAATATCAGGTAGAAGTGTTCCTCCACGCATAGCGACCACGCAGACGAAAACGCGTGGCCTGAGTCCTGGACCACGAACAGGTTCATCGTGAAGGTCAGGAATTGCCAGAGCGGCTGGATGGCGGGGGTTTCACGCAAGGAAGGGAAGCAGAAATAGAACGCCACCACCACCAGGTACGCCGGCAGGATGCGGTAGGCGCGTTGCCGGTAGAAGGCCTTGAGGTTGAGTTGGCCATCAAGCTGGAATCGAGCCAGGACTTGCCGGCCGATCAGGTAGCCACTCAAGGCAAAGAAGAGGTCGACCCCCATCCATCCATAGGTCGTGATCCAGTCAAAGCCATCCCCCATGCCCCCGGCAAGCCAGGAATGGGTACAAACGACCGACAGGATCGCCACTGCGCGTAATAGATCAAGCCCTGGTAACCGGCGCACACAATGCCTCCCTGCGGTAATTCGCAAGGATAGCGACAGGATCAGGGCAATTCGAGGGCGGCGAGCGGGCTAGCTGATGACGCCGCCTGGCTTGCTGGATCCAAGCTGCCTCACTATGGCATCCATCGGCAACGGAGGGGACACCAGATAGCCCTGCACGAAGTCGCACTGGTGGGTCTTCAACCACTCCAGTTGCTCGACGGTTTCGACGCCTTCGGCAACCACGGTGAGGTCCAGGCTGTGGCTTAGCGCGATCAGCGCCAGGCAGATCGACGCCGATCGTGCATTGGTGGTGACGTCGGTCACGAACACCCGGTCGATCTTCAGCGTGTTGATCGGCAGGCTGCGGAGGTACGCGAGGCTTGAAAACCCGGTGCCGAAGTCGTCCAGCGCCACGGGAACGCCCAGGGCCTGCAAGGCTTGCATGGCTCGTAATGCGCGTTCGGGCTGGTGCATGAAGCTGCTTTCGGTCAGCTCTACGTGCAGCGCGCCCCGGCGCAGGCCGTAGGACTTGATCACGCGGTCGATTTCCAAGGCCACGTCGACGCGGGCGAATTCGATCGCCGATACGTTCACCGCGATACCCAACCGGCCCCAGCCGGCGGTGGTCAGGTGCCGGTGCGCGGCTGCAGCCTGGCGGAGTACCCACGCGCCCAACGGAAGGATCAGGCCGGTCTCCTCGCACAACGGCACGAACTCCGACGGCGGCATGAACAGGCCATCGCCTTGCGGCCATCGCACGAGCGCTTCGAGCATCACCACGTGGCCCGTGGCCACGCTGATCACCGGCTGGAAGTGCAGCAGCAACTGTTCGTCCTCGATCGCCGCACGCATGCGTGCGGTGAGCTGCAAGCGTTGCCGTGAGCTGTTGGCCATGGTCGGTTCGAAGCGGCGCACCGTACCCTCGGCGACACCGGCGCGCTGTGCCGCAAGCGCGGCATGGCCGATCACTTTCTCGGCCGTGGCGCCCTCGGCAGGGAAGGAAGCCAGCCCGATCCGCGCATCCAGCGAATGGATCGCCGAATGCCAGGGTACTGGGTCGGTGGCTGCCGCCATCAGGGCAGCCAGGGCCTCATCGTTCCGCGGGAAGTCGAGCATGGCCAGCACGAAGGTCTCGCCCGGGCGATGCGCCGCCAGGCCGAAGGCGGCGCCGAGTTTGGCGAAGCGGGCTGCCACCACCTTGATGACTTCCCGGCCCACCGCCAGGCCGAAGGTATCAGCGATGACATCCAACCCATGCAGCTGTACGTAGGCAATGTCGTACCAACCTTCAGGGGTAGCCCGGCCATCGAGTTCTTCGACCAGCGCCTCGATGTTCAGAAGGTCCGTCGTGGGATCGTGGGTGGCGCGGTAGGCGAGGTTGCGCTGGGTAGCCATGCGTTCGCTGACATCCTCCGCCAGCACCAGACGGCCATGCCGACCGCCAATTTCGATATCCGCGGCATGCACCCTCACTTCGAATGTGCTGCCGTCACGCCGGCGATGGATCCACACGCTCGTCTCGTCGAACCCTTCGTTGTCGCCTATGCTGTCCATCACCCGCGCTTCGTAGCCTTCCGGCCGTATGTCCAGGATCGTCATGGCCAGGAATTCATCACGCGTGTAGCCGTAGGCACGCTGGGCGGCCTCGTTCACTTCCATGAAGGCCAGGGTCTGGATGTCGAACACCCAGAAGGGAAGGGGATTCTTGTCGAACATCAGGCGGAAGCGGCGTTCGGCGTCGGCGAGGTTGGCCTCGCTCTGCACACGCTCGGTCACGTCCACGATGGTGCCGGCGAGCGTGGCTTCGTCCCGATCGGTGATCAGGGCGCCCTTCGTTGCGATCACGCGTACGTCGCCATCGGGCCGGATCAGCCGGTACTGAAGGTCGATGGGTGTTCCGTGGACCCAGGCGTTGCGCACGCTCCGGCCCACTTCGCGGATGTCGTCGCGATGGACCATCGAGTAGAAGAAGTCGACGGTGGTAGAGACCAGGCCAGGATCGAGCCCGAAGATCTGTGCCACCGTGGCCGACCACTCCAGCCGGCGGGAAGCCCGCTCCACGCTCCAGGTGCCGGTCTTGCCGGCCTGTTGTGCCTGGGTCAGGCGACGGGCACTGGTGGTGATCGTCTTCAGGTAAGTGGCCCGCGAAATATCCGCGGTCCTGATGCGCTGGTACAGGTAGGCAAAGGCGAGCCAGTACAGCGCGTAGATCGCAGCGCTTATTCCCACCAGTACATACCAGGGCCTGAGCAGTTCGCTCACCGCCATGCCCACGCCCACCCGAACCGGGTACGTGCCGAGCAAGCTGTCGGCGGTGATGCGGCGGGTGCCGTCGATGGCGCTGATGCGCTCGCCGTGGTGGCCCACGTAAGGCGCAAACAGGCGGAAGACCGATGTGCCTACCAGCGTATTGGACTGCTGGCTTCGGGCCAGGATCGTGCCGTATTGATCGGAGACGGCGGCAACACCGTTCGTGCCTGCATCGAGGTCGTCAACGACGTGTTGCATTTGCGTAGCCTTGACCCGTGCCAGCACCCATCGATGCTGATCCAGGGGTACCGCCAGCGGTACTATCCAGATGCCGCCTACCTTGGCCATCGGCCCCATGCGCAGGCTCGTGCGGTCGCCGGAACTGGCCGCTGCCACCCACGCTGGCAACGCCGGGTCGCCTTCATGGTTCGCCATCAGGCTTTGGCCGTTGGCGTCGACGATCGTCAGCGACACCAATTCCGGCTGGCGCTGCAGCACGCCGGTGATCGCATCGGCCGTAAGCGTGGATGCCTCGGCAGGCGTGGTGCGCTCCGCGGTCAAGACATCGAAGGCCACCCCGGTCATGGCGCGTTCGAGGGTACGGATTTCGGCGATAAGCAACCGCTCGCCACCCGATGCCAGTGCCATGGCCTGCCTTTCGGCTGCTTCCATGCGGGTGAGCCTGTCGCTGCGCAGCAGCAGTGCAAGCCCCGTGCCCAACAACAGGCCAAGAATCATGCCTGCACGCCAGACCACGCCTGCGGATCGGCGCTCCGTGATCGGCGGAATCCCCTCAGCATGTATCGACGCCATCGGACCCCTTAACGTTCGCTTGTTGCCAGGGCCGAAGCGAACCATGCACTCAAGACTGCATTCTGAATCGGCAGGTTACGGGAATTCTTTAGCTCTACCTGCCGATGGCGTCTCAAACGGCGCCGGGATTGCGGTATGATTTCCGCGGATGTAAAGTCTGCTTGACATTTCAGGGAGAGCCCCAGGTGGCACGTCAACGCGCGTACAAACGCTACAACCGCACGGTCATCGTGCTCAGCCTGGTCTATGTGGCGCTTCTGTTCACGGCCGAAACAGCGATCCGTAGCGGCCATCTACCCGGTCCCCTGGCCTATGTGGTGGCCGTGTTGCCCGCGTTGCCGCTGATCGGTATCTTCGCCGCAATCGGCCGCTACCTGGTGGAAGAGACCGATGAATACATTCGTTTCCTCACCGTCCGGCAGACACTGATCGCAAGCGGCCTGGCCTTGAGCTTTGCCACGGTCTGGGGCTTCCTGGAGAGCTTCGGCCTGGCACCGCACTTCGATACCTACTGGATCGCAGTGGTCTGGTTTGCGGGCCTGGGGCTCGGTGCGTGCATCAACAAGTTGCTCGGCCACCGCCTGGAAAGCGAGGCCTAGGCTGGCATGGCGATCATCTATCGCCCGATCGACCCCCGCGACCTGGCCGAGGTCCACTCCTTTACCCTTTTTTGCGAAAACTCAGGTCGGGATTCGACCCAGGGGCATATCCCGGATTCCGATGACGAGCGCAAGAAAAAGAGTGAAGAGATCATCAGCCAGCTAACCCGGGACGCGTCGAAGCACCACTGCCTTGCCGCTTTTGACGACGGCAGCATGGTGGGCGTTATCCGCTTGAACATGATGACGATAGACCAGCTTCCCGCGTGCCATGTCCGGGCGTTATGGGTAAACCCGGATCATCGTGGCCGCGGTGTGGCGACAAGGCTCAAGGAGCTTGCCGAAACATGGGCGCGCGCCATGGGTTCGGCTTTCATGGACACCAATGTACGCGTCTCCAACGAGCGCATGATCGCGCTCAATACGAAGATGGGTTATGAAGTGGCGCGGCTGAATTTCCGCAAGCGGCTGGATTAGCCTTTCCACGCCGATGCGGCCGATGCCTTGATTGGGGCATCATACGGACCATTCTCCAGGGGGCGTCTTGCATGGCACCAGCAGCTTCGCATGTTCCGGAAGAACACATCCGCCAGCGGCATCTGGACCGGCTGGTGATGATGTCCGATGGCGTGTTCGCCATTGCATTGACGTTATCGGCAGTAGAGCTTCGGCCGGAATTCGAAGCGGGCAAATCGTTCTTCGATATATGGGCCCTCCCGCTGGGCGTGTACTTCATGAGCTTCCTGCTGATCGCCGCGGTCTGGGTGGCGCATCGGCGGAACCTGGCCCACATGAGCGACGTGGACGGGCCGTCCACTTGGCTGAACCTGCTGTTGCTGAGCCTGGTGGGCCTGCTGCCGGTGGTGGTCCGCTATTTCCTGACCAACCTGGACAACGCCACGCATTCGGGCGTCGTGGCCTATGGAGCCATCGTGTCGGCCACTTATGCCAGCCTTGGCCTGGCCTGGGGCTACAGTTCTCTCGTGGCGGGCCTGGCGCCGGCCCTGACGCGCCGGCGCTGTTTTTCCTGGCTGGCGGAATATTTGTTCGTGGCGGTGATCTTCCTTGCCATGGTGCTCTATACGCTTGGCTTTACCTGGGCGGTGGTGCCCGTGGCCGCCGCCGGCATTGGCTTGCGATTGGTGTCTCTTTGGCTTGGCCGTGGTGAAGCACCCGTCCGGTCATGAACTTGAAGGCAAAGCGGAGAATTAAATGACCGAGAAAGGACATGCAGCAACGGAGCATCAGCATGGGTGGTTCCGGCACCTGCGCGTGCGTCCGCGCTGGACCATCGCCGGCGCTGTCTTCATCGTCCTGCTGGTGACCCTGCTGGTGGTGGGCAAGAGCTTCAACCTGGCCCTGCTCACGGCCTTCGACGCGGCGGCGATCAGTTTCCTTGGTTCGGTAGCGCATCTGTTCGCTCGTTCGGACAGCAAGAAGATGAGGCTGCGTGCAAGGTCGCAGGCGCCGGGCCGCTGGGCGGTACTGTGGAGCAGCGTGATCGTGGCCGGCACCGTACTTGTGGCGCTGGCCATTGAATTGGGTAGCGCGCACGACAACAGTACCTGGGGCGTGGTGGCGGCCTGCGGCAGCCTGCTGCTGACATGGCTTTTCTTCAACACCATGTTCGCCATGCACTACGCGTATGACTACTACATGTGCAACAACGGGTCCGAGCGCTTGCAGTTCCCGGGTACGAAGGAACCGGACTACTGGGATTTCTTGTACTTCGCCGCCGTCATCGGCATGTGCTTCCAGGTGTCCGACGTGCAGATCGCCGACCAGTATCTTCGCCGCACGGCATTGGGGCAAAGCGTGATCGCCTTCTTCTTCAATGTGGTGATCATCGCCATTACCGTGAACGTGGTGGCCAGCCGCGCCTGAAGGGTACCGACATGCTCAAGACCCTGGCCATTGCCAACTATCGCTCGCTGCGATCGTTGGTCGTGCCCCTTGGGCCGCTGAACCTCATCACCGGTGCGAACGGCAGCGGCAAGTCCAACCTGTACAAAGCGCTTCGCCTGCTGGCGGAGACCGCGCGCGGTGGCGTGGTCAACGCGCTAGCCCGCGAGGGTGGGCTGGACTCCACGCTTTGGGCCGGGCCGGAAAAATTGAGCCGTCGCATGCAACGGGGCGAAGTGCCGATCCAGGGCGGTCCACGCCAGGAGCCCGTGGCGCTGAAGCTGGGGTTCGCAGGCTCGGACTTCGGTTACGCCATCGACCTGGGCTTGCCGCCGCCCGTGCCTCGATCCGCCTTCGAAAGGGATCCGGAGATCAAGGCGGAGGCGATCTGGGCAGGCCCGTACCTGCGTTCGTCGAACCTGCTTATCGACCGGCGCGGACCGATGGTCCGTTCGCGGGACGCTAAGCATTGGCGCGTCCTGTCCGAACACTTGAACCAGTACGAAAGCATCTTTACGCAGGTCGCCGATCCGCAGGGCGCACCCGAGGTGCTGGCCATGCGCGAATCCATACGCGGGTGGCGCTTCTATGATCATTTCCGATCCGACCGCGATGCTCCCGCGCGGCTGCGGCAACTGGGTACGCGCACCACGGTGCTCAGCCACGACGGCAGCGACCTGGCGGCCGCCTGGCAGACCATCCGGGAAGTGGGTGATCCGGCGGCCTTGGACGAAGCCGTCGATGACGCTTTTCCCGGCGCGTCGGTGAGCGTGACCATGGGCGATGGGCTGTTTGGCCTGGCGTTCAAGCAGCATGGCTTGCTGCGGCCCTTGTCGGCGGCGGAACTCTCCGATGGGACGCTCAGGTTCCTGCTTTGGATAGCAGCGCTCCATACACCCAGGCCGCCGCCGCTGATGGTGCTGAACGAACCGGAGACCAGCCTGCATCCGGACTTGCTGCCGGCACTGGCCCGGCTGGTCATCCATGCATCCAGGCGCAGCCAGGTGTGGGTTGTTTCCCATGCGCCGCGACTGATCGCGGCGCTGGAGGAGGATCCACGATGCAACCTCATCTCGCTGGAAAAGGACCTGAGCCAAACGAAAGTGCAGGGACAGCGGGAGCTGGATGAGCCGGCCTGGTATTGGCCAAGCCGCTAACCCCGCGCCTGAAGGCGCCACGCTGCTGCCGTATTCAGCCTGGGTGGTCGCCATCGGGCAATAACACCAGCTTCGGAGTAAAGTTAGCGCCAGTACAACCAGAGGAAACGTGCGATGAGTAAAGGCATGGATTCAAAGAAAAGCGACAAGAAGAAGCCCGCCAAGACGATGAAGGAAAAGAAGGCTGCCAAGGACGCGAAGAAGGCCGCCGCGCGCTAGTTGAGGGTGACAAAAGGCCCTGCCGCCGGAAGGCGGCAGGGCTTAAGGCGTGGCACCTACTTAGGACGCGCCACCGACCAGGGGATCCTTCCTTCGCACAGGCATTCGCCGTCGTCGTGTACGTGGCCGAACAGACCTTCGAGCAATTGTTGCGAGGGCGACCATTCGCCGACGGCGGGATGGATCAGCATGGCCTTGCGTGCTCCCAGCCAATCGCCGGATAGAGAAGCATCGATGACGGCGCGCTCATAGGCTTTCACCGACTGGACCATGCCGAGCACGGCATCGGGCAAGGCGTCGGTGGCTTCCGGCGTAATGATGTTCCGGTCGATCTGTGAAGCGATCTCCACGATGTCGTCCTCGGGCAAGCCCGGGATCGCGCCCTGGTTGCGCGTGTTCACCACGATGGTGGCGGGCCTGGCGCCGGTAAGCGCGCTCATCACGTCGATGGCGATGCGGTGGTAGCCGGAGCTGACGCGGAACGGGTCGACATCAAGCTCCACGCCTTCGTCGAATGCCGAACCGCCTTCAGCCTCGAGCTTCATATAGGAACCCGACCGCTGGTTGAGGTACGCGGCATAGGCCTGCACCGCGCCTTGGCCATCGCCGGCATTTAGCCTGGAAGTAAGGGTGTCGATCAGGGCGACGTTGAGTTGTTCAATCTCGGCACCCCGGCTGGCGCCCTGACTGCGCTGGTTGGCAAGCGCCCGCTGGCGCTCGTAATAGAAGAAGAGATATTCCGTGGGTATCAGGCGCAGCGACCGGATCATGTTTACGTCGAACAGTGGCGCCAGGTAGAGCTGGCGGAGCAGCGTTTCGTCCTCGAGCAGGCGGTCGAACACGTCCTGGCCGTTGTGCCACACGCCGCGTACCCAGCCCAAGTGGTTCAGGCCCACGTAATCGCAGATCACATCCTCGTTGGGTAACCCTAGTGCGCGGGCGATGTTGTGGAAGAGTTCGGTGGGGGTATCGCAGATGCCCACGATGTTGGCGCGCGTATGTTTGCTCACAGCCTGGGTAATGAGGCCCGCTGGGTTGGTGAAGTTCACAAGCCACGCATCGGGGCTGAGCCGTTCCACCAGCCGCGCCTGCTCGATCGCCACCGGTACCGTGCGCAGCGCCATGGCGATGCCGGCGGGGCCGGTGGTTTCCTGTCCCGGGTAGCCGCGCGCGATGGCGGCCATTTCATCGGCGGCACGCCCGGCGATGCCGCCCACGCGCACGCTGTTCAGGACGAATCGCGAACCTTCGATGGCTTCTTCGATGCTGCTGGCGCCGCGCACGCGCAAGTCACCGCCGAACTCGGCGACGATGGCCTTGCCCAAGGACACCATGATGGCAAGCCGCGTGGCATCAGGGTCCCACAACACCATTTCTTCGGCGCCCAGCGCCTGTGCCGCCTCGTTCACGCCATAGACCACCAGCGGCGCACGCACGCCGCCGCCACCGATCAGGGCAACTTTACCGTCGGTAGGTTTGCTCATGAAAACTCCCAAGCTGATGAATATCTGGCAACCCCGCCAGCGCGCCTGCTTCGGTCGCGCACAACGCGCCGCAAATGCAGGCCCGCTCCAGGCATGTGTTGAGATCGCGCCCGTCGAGCAGGGCATCGATGAATCCCGCATCGAAAGCGTCGCCGGCGCCGGTGGTGTCGCGAATGACGACCGGGGGTGGTTTTACCCGCCATGTGCGTTCGAGTTCCACGCCCAGTGCGCCCTCCGGCCCAAGTTTCAGCGCACCGTGGCCGAAGCCCTCTTCGCGCACGAACGCGGCGAACGCGTCGTCGTGCCCGCTGCCCAGCAGCAGTTCGCACTCTTTGTGGTTCGGCAGGAAATAATCCACTTCCAGGCAGGTATCGCGGTTCACCGGATCGACAAGCCATTCCGGGCTGAAACCAACGTCCAGCGATGTCGTGCAGCCAGCGTGCTCCAGGCGCGGCAGCAGGCTCTGCGCGATGGTTCGTTCCAGGGGCATGGCGAAATGCACGTGGCGCGCGGCACACAGGTCCGCGATGACATCTTCATCGCTCAGTAGCTGGCCCAGGTTCGTGTTGGCGCCTTTGTAGGTAAAGAATCCACGGTCGTCGGCCATCGACGCGCTGGCGGTCACTCCCGTGCCCGCCGGATGGGCGCGAAGGCCCTGCGTGGAGACGCCGAAGTCGCCCAGTCGGGCGGTAAACCAGGGCAGGTCGATGGCGCCGACCAGGCCGAACAAATGCACGCAGCGGCCCAGCCGCGCCAGGCCACAGGCGGTATTCGCGGTGCCACCGCCAGGCTCGCGCACATAGCCACGCGAAAGCACTTCCTCGCCGGGGCGCGGCCAGGATTGAAGGCCCGTAAAGACATGGTCGATATACACCTCGCCCACGACGGCGACATCGAAGGCCTTCATGGATGTCGGAAGGGCCATGAACGCTCCCGCTTGGCCTGGATCAGGAAGACGACGCTGCCACCCAACAGCGCCAGTGCGCCGGCTGCCACGTGTTTTGGCTGGCCGGTCGCCACGATATACAACCAACCCGCCACGCTGATGACGATCGGCAGCGGGTACAGCGGCATCGAGAATGCGTGGGGGTCGCGGTCCGGACGGCGGCGAAGGAACACCACGGCAAAACACTGCGCGATGAACTGGAACATCACCTGCACCAGGATCAACACCGCGATGAGATCGTCCAGCGGCAGCAGGCAGGCCAAGGCCGACGTCACGCCCACGAACACCAGCGATACCGTGGGGAAGGCGCCGCGCGGGTGCAGCCGCCCGAACACGGCGAAGAACTGCCCGCCACGAGCCGCGGTGAACGGCACGCGGGAGTAACCCAGGAGCACCACCAGCGCCGATGCCCAGCTTGCCACCAGGATCACCACCACCGCCGTGGTACTGCCCGCGTGGCCGTAGATAGCCTGCATGAAATCGGCCACCACCGCCTTCGACTGCGCCGCCACGTTCCACGGCAGCACCCCAAGGATGGTGATGTTGAGCCCGAGGTACAGCACGGCCACCAGCGGGATCGAAAAAAGCACGGCAAGGGGTATGTTGCGGCGAGGCTCTTTCATCTCGCCGCCGAGCATGCACACGTTGTTGTAGCCGCCGTAGTCGTAGACGGCGATCAGCGCCACCGCGCCCAGGCCCAGCCAGAAACCGTGGGGGTCGGGATTTCCCATGTTGAGGAAATTTCCCGCCAGGCGCGTGTCGAAGTGCAGCACGCCGCTGGCGACGATCCAGGCGCAGGCGCCCAGTACCAGCACGGTGATCAGGACCGAGAGCTTCTGTATCGAGCCTACGCGCCGGTACAGCAGGGCGGTGTTGAAGAGGCACAACGCGGCGGCCACGGCCGATTGCTGCCAGGGGGCCATCGAAGGGACCAGGAAGGCCAGGTATTGCGCGAAGCCCACGGAGGCCGAGCCGATGGAGAGAGGCGCCGCCAGCAGGGTCTGCCACAGGTACAGAAATCCGAACAGCTTGCCGTAGGTATCCCGGCCATAGGCTTCGCGCACGTAGTGGTAGGGCCCACCCGACTCAGGGATTGCCGAGCCCAGTTCTGCCCACACCAGGCCATCGCACAGGCAAAGGAAAGCCCCCGCGACCCAGCCCAACAGCACCTGGGGTCCCGCCAGCGCGGTGAGCGCCAGCGGGATGGTGATGAACGGCCCGATGCCGATCATGTTCAGGACGTTGGCCGACAGCCCGCCCCAGAAACCGATGACGCGCGGCGGCGCCGTCGGCAATCCCGTCGCTGTCGTCGTATCGATCTGAAGGCGTGGGCGGCTCTGCACTAGAACGAGTACTTCAGGGTCAGCAGGGTGGTTCGCCCCGCCTGCACGATATCGCTGATGGCCAGGTCATGCCTACCGATGTGCGACCAATAGCTGTAGTTCCCGGTCAGGTTCGATACCGACAGGTCCGCCCGGAAGTGCTGATCGAATTCGTAGCCGGCATGCAGGTCCACCCTTCGGATTGGCCTTACCCACAGGTCGTCCCAGGGCGAGCCCTGGTTGAGGTAGTCGTAGGTGGAAAGGAAGGAGCTGGCGTAGTGGTAGCCCAGGTCAAGGTCGAAGCCGTTCTTCTCGTAGAACACCTCGGCGTTGCCCAGCACGTTGGGCGCGCTCTGCAGCCGTTCATCCTCGAAGCCTGCGATGCCAAGATCCACGCGGGACTTCTGGCGTGTGTAGTTCACCGATACGCCCAGCCCATCGAAGGGCTCGGGAAGGTTCTGGAATTTCTGCCGCAGGGCCACTTCCAGTCCATACACCTTGCCGTCGCCACCGTTGGTCGGGGTCTTGGTAAGCACCGTGCCTTCACCGGAGAGATTGGGGTTCGCCTGTCCGCCGCCGCTGTCATAGATGTAATCGTGCAGCTGCTTGTAGAAGGCCGCCACCGAGGCGAAGCCGCCCTGGTCGGTCGTCCACTGGCCGGAGAGATCAAGGTTGGTCGACTTGATGGGCTTCAGGTTCGGATTGCCTTCGGTGATGGTGGTCACGCCATCGGAGATGCTTACCTGCGAGCCGCCGCCCAGCTGCACGAAGGCTGGGCGCGTATAGCTCATCCATACCGATCCGCGGTACACGGAGTTCGCCGTCGGCCGCCAGCTGGCGGCGATGCTGGGCAGCGGCTCGTTGTACACGGTGCGGTTGTTGGAGAAGTAACCGGTTACCGGGTTGCCGTCGTCGTCCCTGGCAGGCGTCGTCCAGAAGGTATTGTTGATCGACGTATGTTCGAAGCGCACGCCTGGGATAATCTCAAGATTGCCCACATCGAACGTGGCCATGGCGTAGGCCGCACTGACAGCCTCCGTACCGCGCATGGTGTTGCAGTTGTAGTTGTTGATGTAATTGCTGCCGCAGGTGTCCAGCTCGTCGTCGGCGAAGTTGGCGCGGATCAGGTCCACCACGGCGGCGTGGTTCACCTTCGGTGTCTGCCACAGGTACTTGTTGGGGAAGATCGATGAATAATTCCCGCTGAAGATCCCCAGGTCGCCCAGGGTGGTCACGCCATCGTTGATGCCAGGCGTGGACCAGTCGCGATTGGTGAATTCGCGGGAGCTATCGGAGTATTTCACGCCGAACTTGACCGAGGAAAGTGCGCCGCCGTCGAAGTCATACTGGAAGTCGACCGAGGCGCCGCCCTTCTTCTGGCCCGATCGCGACTTGGTCAACTCGCCGCTGTCGTTGGCCCACATGGCCGGGATGTTGTTCACGGAATTGATCAGGCCTGGGGTCAGCAGCGGATACGGGAAACCGTCCTTGTAGGTGGTAAGCGAGCTTCCGCCGAAGGCGAAGTTGTCCTGGGAATATTTGTCCTCGCGACCGTCGATCTCCACGTGCGCCGGGCGGTCGTTATGGCCGTAGCTGTAGAACAGTTTCGGTGAGATCGTCCAGCCGCCGGCCCGCTTGTCGGCGCCGAACTGGAAGGTGGCGATGTCGGCGCGTTCGGGATTGGTTTCGTACCAGAAGCGGTTGGCGATGCGCCCGATGTTCGGCACGTAGCCGCCCGAGCCGTCGGGTACGTAGGTAACATTCTGCGGCAGGAGCTGGTTGTAGGTGGTGTCCTGCTCGGTTTTTGCGTAGGCGTAGGTCGCGCGGGCATAGACATCGAGCGTGTCGTCCACCTTCCAGTTGAAGGCGATATTGCCGCCATAGCGTCGTTCGAAACCCGATGCGATGCCGGCATTCAGGCCGGTGCTGGTGAGGTTCCGCGCCGGGTTGTAGCCGGCAGCGTTGCTGCCGTCCGCGTTGGTGTGGGCGAATTCCCAGGAGCCGTCATTCAACGCGCTTTCAGCGGCGCCCACTTCGCTGTTGGCGATGTTCCGGTAGTCGTAGTAGCCGCTGGCGTAGATGCCGAACTGGTGTTCGCTGCCGAACTTGGTCTGGAACTCGCCGGCCAGTCCCCCGCCAAGCCCGCTTCCGCCATATTCCCTCGCCTGGCTTTCCGAACGCCCGCTGGCGGTGATGCTGCCACTGGTGTCCTTGGCGAAATCGAATGCCGTGGGCGTGCGGAAATCGATGGTGCCGCCGATGGCATCGCCGTCCATGTCGGCCATCGAGGTCTTGTTGATCACGATGGTCTGCAGGCCCGACGGCGGCAGCAGCGACAGCTGCACGCTTCGGCTATAGGGCATGCCCTGGGCGACGTCCACGCCGTCGATCAGGTTCACGTTGTACTCGGACGGCAAGCCGCGCACAGAAGCGAACATGCCTTCGCCGCGTGCCGCACCATCGATGCCGCCGAAGTAACCGGTGCCGGTGGTGGTGACATTCACGCCGGGCATGAGGCCCAGCGCTTCGGCCACGTTGTGCACGGCGGTGTGCTGCAGGTCACTGGCGGACAACACGTCCACGGTATTCTGCGCGTTCATCTGCAAGGTGCTGGCGTCGTAGCGGTTAGCCACCACCGACACGGCCTTGAGCGTCTTGGCCTGGGCTACTTGCGGCTTCGATGACGGCTTGCCTGGTGTCGCCTGGTCATCGGCTTGCGCGGTGGCCGGCGCTGCCACCGGAGCGGCAGCGTCGGGCGTTGATGTGGTCTGCGCCATCAAAGGCCCCGACACCAACGCCGTGCCCAGAGCGGCCAGGACGGCCAGATTCAAACGGTTCCTGCGGATATTCCTGTGCTTGCTCATGTGAACTCCCCACCCGATGCGTGACGGCCATGACGGGCACGCGCCCGCCATCGGTGAACACTGTTCGCACCCATCGGGAAGTCGTCTTGGGCAACCAATAGCCGGCCGGCACCTGTCGCGCATCGATAAGAGGCGCGGCAAAGTGTTTATGGACAGCCGGGAAACGAGCCGATCAGGTCAAACAGCCGCTGCTTCAGGCTGGATACGGCGGGGAATAGCCGGACAGGCACTTCGACCGGGAGCGCAGGGCGCTGAGCTTGGCACGGGAGCGAACGCGGGCACGAATCCGAACGAAGGGCGACCGCGCCCGCTCATGAGCGGGTATGCAGCCAAACGCCTGCGTTGTCGGACAACCGTGCCCCATCAGGAAATCCCAGTGGCTTGACACCCGTTTTTGCCGAAATCCGACATCACGGGAATGGCCGGACGGTAACCCACCCTGATCGGACGCGTCAACTGGCCATTTGGACTTTTTTTATTCCGTGTTGCAGCATTTGGCCGTCTAGCGGTCCACCGCCACCACTTCGGCGGCGGTGGTGCCATCACTATTCTTCAGGGAAAGAAGCCGGTGTTGATGAGTACCGGATCAGCATGGATATGCACGCGTTGCAGGTGCCGCTTCGATCCATGCACGAATGCGTTCCTGCCATGCAGAAGGGCGAGGTTATCTGCGATCAGCACGTCGCCGGTTCGCCATGCATGCTCGTAGCGATGTGCCGGATGCGCAAGGCAACGGTGCAATAGGGCAATGCTTTCGTCCATCGATGCCTGGTCGAGTCCTTCGTAGATAACCGTGTTGGGATTCCTGAAGCCCGGGATGGCATCGACGGGCGGGCTGTAGCGAAGCGTTGGCACGTGATGAACCGGGTGTTCGACCACCAGTGCGCTGCGCACGCTGCCCCCATAGTGGGATACGGCACGAATGCAACTGGTCGTTTCAATGGCGCGCCAGGTATCCCGTACCGATGCCCCTGCATGTTCAAGCAGGCCCACGGTATCGACGAAGACCGTCTCGCCGCCCGTGTTCAATGGGCCTGCATCGGCGCAATGGAATACCTGGAACTCGGGGATCGTCGGCATGTACATACCGTCCCAATGAAGGGGCAGCGACAATGAATCGAAGATGCTGTCGTGCGACTCTTCTTTTTCGACAAGGTCGAGCACATCGCCGTAAGACCCCGTCATGATCCGGCCCCAGTGGCGCGCGTAATCGGCAAGTGCCTGGCCTGAGAAGCGGTTGGTGAACCCCCGGAGCAGGACGATCTTGCTATGCCTCGCCAGTGCACGGAGGTGATCGACAGGTAGATCCAGGTAATCCATGACCGAATGGGCCGGTGTAACGAGGGCGCCAAATGACGCAAGCGGTGTGATCGATACCTGTCGATGAAGGGACGGAAGCGCGGCTTGCTTCACCGGGATTCTCCCTGGCAACGAGCGTGTTCGATGACGAAATGCGAAGGACGCCCGTCGACATGCACCACCCGTCCACCAGCGCGCTCGACATCCTCGCGTTTCATCAAGCGGAACTGGCCGCCGACGTCCACCGCCACCGCATGCCACGGGGTGAGCCAGGTATCGACGCAGTCCGATAGATGGATGCCAAATTTAGGCGACGCCGGCGCCTGGGGATGGATGGATAACCTCAACGTTCTGGGGTAGGCCTGGTCGAGCAGGTTGCCCCAGGCCTGGCTGCGCCGAATCACTTCGATGGCGCGTTGCCTTGAGTCCACTTGCAGGGCGTTGCGCGAGCCGTTGTAGTCTGGCGTGAGTCCATCTTCGAACATGAAGCGGGTGATGGCACGATAGTGGGCCCGGCCTACCTCATCCGCCATGTACTGAGCGCGCGTGTCATCCGCGGACTTTCCGTAGTGCTGCATCAAGTAGGCGCGAGCCTGCTCGAAGCCGAATTCGGCGTGTTCTGCCGGAAGTGCGTCATGAAGGTTGACGACCTCGATGCTTGACGGCGCGATCTCCCTCGCCAGTTCGCGCAGCTGCACCTGATACTGGGCAACCGTGGCATCGGCGACACGGATGGTGTCGGCGAAGACATGCCCATCGGAACACAGCAACACCCGCGCACCTGGCTTGTGATATTCCCCGATCCGTTGGCACAGATCGTTCAAGAACGTCAGTGCGATTCTCTCGGCAGTATCGGGCAGATTACCGAGTACCTTTCTTGGATTGGGCGATTTTGCCGGAAAAGCCGGGAGGAGGAAGGTCAGCGGCGCTGCGCATTCAATGGCTTTTTGCAGTCTCGGCAAGTGGTGGTGGCGTACGCTGGCGTGGTCGTCACGATCGTCCGGGCGACGGCGCCACCGCAGCAGTTCGTCCAATATCCTGACGGCGATCGCACTGGGTGAGGTGTCCGGCGCTTGCTTACGCGCGAAATAGTCGATGTCCATGTAGGCTTGCTCTCCATCAGCCGCGTCTGCGGTGAGCAAGAAAGGTACGCATTCACGCACGGCTCCATTACCGGTAGTCCACGACTACCGGAGTGGGTTGAGAACTAGGCCGCTTGTAAGAGATTGCGCCGGGGCTGACAGAATTATCGTGTTGCCCACGCCCGGACATGGCCTGCAAAGCCGATGCAATCGGCGAAGCGGTTGTAAAGCGCAACCGGAGCCATGCGGATCACATCCGGCTCGCGCCAGTCACCGATCACGCCGTTGTCCATCAGGTATTGGAACAGCGAGCGGCCGGCATCGCGGCCAGACTTCACGCGGATCGACAACTGCGAACCACGGCGGGTGGGATCTGCCGGTGTTACTACTTCGAGCACGTCGGCCAGGTCCGCCTGGATCAACCATTCAAGGTAACCGGTGAGCTTGCGCGACTTTTCAACCAGGCGCGACATGCCGGCCTCGTGGAAGATATCCAGCGACATGCGCAGCGGTGCCAGCGACAGGATCGGCGGGTTCGACAGCTGCCAGCCTTCCGCGCCGGGCGTCGCCTGGAAGTGCGGGCCCATCTGGAAGCGCGTGGCCTTGTCGTGGCCCCACCAGCCGGCGAAACGCGGGAGGTCCGCAGTGGCGTGCCGCTCGTGGACGAAGACACCGGCCACGGCACCGGGGCCGCCGTTCAAATACTTGTAGCTGCACCAGATGGCAAAGTCCGCACCGGCATCGTGCAGGTTCAACACGGTGTTGCCTACCGAATGGGCAAGGTCGAAACCCACCACCGCGCCCTGCGCGTGGCCCAGCCGGGTGATGGCGGCAAGGTCGAACGACTGGCCTGTGCGGTACTGCACGCCGGGCAGCATCACCAGCGCAAGTTTTGCACCGTGTTCGCCGATGGCGCGTTCGATCGCAGCCATCGAGATGCTGCCGTTGGGTTCGTCCGCTTCCAGTTCGATCAACGAGGTGGCGGGGTCGAAGCCATGGAACCGGATCTGCGACTCCACCGCATAGCGATCGGTGGGGAAGGCGCCTGCCTCGATCAGGATCGCATGGCGTTCTTGCGTGGGGCGGTAGAAGCTCACCATCATCAGGTGCAGGTTCACGCCCAGGGTGTTCATCGCCACCACTTCGGATGGAAGGGCGCCGACCACCTCGGCCAGGTTGTCGCGTACGTACTCGTGATATGACAACCATGGCAGCTTGCCGCGGAAGTGGCCTTCCACCGCGAGCTCTCCCCAGTAGTTGAGCTCGGACGCGATCGCATCGCGCACGCTGCGCGGTTGCAGCCCCAGGGAATTGCCGCAGAAGTACAGGCTGTCGTGCCCTTCGTGCGGCGGGATCAGGAAGCGGTCACGAAAACCCTTGAGCGGATCGGCGTCGTCCTGGGCCTTCGCCCAGGCCAGGTCGTTGCGGTAATCCATGGTGCTTGGGCTCACTGCGGCAAATGGCTGGCGACGTCGTCGCAGCCGGCATCGAACGTGGCCTGCCAGCGTGCGTCGCCCGTGGCCGGGCGCACGCAGCGCAGCTGGATGGCAAGGTTGCCACTGAAGGCATAACGCTCGTGGTAGGTGAACTGCGCGCCGGTTTCCTGCGCGGTATAGAAGTAGTCGTTCGGCGTGGCGGCGCGATGGGTATCAGGCGCATAACCTGAAAGCTGGCGTGCACGGGCGGTCTGCTGTCCCATCCACGACTGGTAGCCGGCCATGTTGCCTGCCTGCTTTACCGATACGGTGACGCGAGAGAGCGTCTTGGCACCGGCAGGCGAGGGGTCGGGTACCTGGAATACCTGGGTTTCCGGATCGCCCTGGGTCTGCATGATCGGCACCCAGCTGTCGGGCACGCTGAAGCGCACGGCACCATTGGCCATGGTGACGTCGCCGGCCATGGCCGATGCCTGGATGAGCAACCCGATGGCGGCGAGGGCGGCAAGATGCGTGCGGCGCGGAAGGATCATTCGGTTCAATTCCCGGGGTTAAGGGGTTGGTGTCGCTCGAAACGGCTGTGCGGCAGCTGCAGCCATTCCAGTGCCGTGCCATGGAAGAGTCGTGCGCGGCTTTCGTCGTCCAGGCCAAGCGCATCGATGCCGCTTCCGGGCACCTGTTCGCCCAGTGGGAAGGGATAGTCGGTGCCCAGCATCACTTGCGATACGCCGGCCGTGTCGAGCAGGTACTGAAGCGCACGCGGATCGTGCACGCAGGAATCGAAATACATCCGGTGCATGTACTCGCGCGGGTTGCGCGCGTTGTCGGTGGCGACCAGGTCCGGGCGCATGCGGAAGCCGTGTTCGATGCGGCCGATGCTGGCTGGGAAGCTGCCACCGCCGTGGGCCAGCATGATGCGCAGCTGCGGCAGGCGTTCAAGCACGCCGCCGAATACCAAAGAGCACGCCGCGCGGGATTGCTCCGCGGGCATGCCCACCAGCCACGGCATCCAGTAACGCGGCATGCCGGCTGCGCCCATCATGTCCCAGGGGTGCACCAGGATCGCCGCGCCGAGGTCCGCTGCGGCTTCGAAGAACGGGAACAGCTCTGGGGCGTCCAGGTTCCAGTCGTTGCAATGCGAGCCGATCTGCACGCCCTGCAAGCCAAGCTCGTCCACGCAGCGCTCCATCTCCTGGATGGCAAGCGTGGGCGATTGCAGCGGCACGGTACCGATGGCGGCGATGTGCCGGCGATGGTCGTGACACAGCTGCGCGGCGTGGTCGTTCAGGAACCGGTGAAGCTCCAGCGCCTGGTGGCCCTTGGCCCAGTACGAGAACAGCACAGGGACGGTGGAGATTACCTGCACGTCCACGCCGTGGCGGGCGTAGTCGGCGATACGGTGTTCGGCATCGAAGGCCGACTCCCACACCTCGCGGAAGAATTTTCCGTCCTTGTAGATCCGGTGCGATCCCCCGGTGTGCTGCATCACGGGGAAGCGGTCGTCGCCGTACTTGGCGGCGAGGTCCGGCCACTGCCTGGGCAGGATGTGGGCGTGGGTATCGATCTTCAGCATGGCACCAAGTGTAACCCGGCGGGCCGCCCTCGACGGCACTTAACGTCGTTGAAGGATGTGGTTGATCGTATTGACGTTATCTACCAGCCGGTCGGTGACGGTCACCATCTGTTGGGCCATGCCCGCTCCCCGCGTCCCGGTCAGTGCAGTGACGATTTCCCGTTGCCGGGAACGCAGGTCTGGCAGGGCATCGGGAGGTTGGGAATGACGCAGGGCATCGGCGAGTGTGTGCAATGCCGCGGACGACTCACGCACCAGTGGCCAGACCAGGTCGCGGTTGAAGTCGTCCATGTCGTCCATCATGGCCTCGAGCGTCATCGCCGTGCGGGCCAGGCGGTTGCCGTTGGCGAAAAGCGTTTGCGCCATTTCCATCAGGTGCACCGGTGTGGCGGGCTCCGAGCGCATGCGGTCGAGCGAGGCCTGGGCGTTGGTACGCGCGGTGCGCGACAAGGTGCGTGCGTCGCGACGCTCGCGGGGTGTGGCGGGGCCTGCCAGGGTGGCAAGGTACGTCGCGTAGGCGCCGAGCATGTCGGCCAGCGCAGCGCGGGCGCGTGTGCGCTCCCACGAGGGCCACACCACGTAGGCCACCAGTGCCATGGCCGAGCCAAGCACGGTATTGAGCACGCGGTCGGACATGGCCGCGGCGGACTCGACGCCGTCGAACGACAGCAGGATCACCACGGTACCCGTGAGGGCCGCCACCGCGATGCCGTAGTGCGCCGTGGCCAGATAACGGAAGCCCACGCACAGGATCGCCAGCACCGCGATGTGCGCCCAGGGCGCATCAGGGGTAAAACGCAGCACCAGGGTGGTGAGCACCAGGCCCAGTATTGTGCCCACCACGCGCAACAGGCCGAAATTCAATGTGGCGCCGAAGTCGGGTCGCAGCACGATGGCGGCGGTCATCGGCAGCCAGTAGCCATGCGGCAGGTGGGCGTAGCGCGAGATGGCCACCGCCAGCGTAAGCACCACCGCGCAGCGAACCGCGTGCCGGAAGGCGATCGACTGCGGGATCATGTTGGCGCGTATCGCCGCCAGCGCCGAACCGCTGCGCAGCGGTGCCGGAAGGCTGCTTTCGGCGGTCTCGGCGCGGATCTCACCACGGCTGCCGGCCCAGTTGGCGTTGCGCACGGCCGCGGCCAGCTGGCCCGACAACGCGTGTACGTGGTTGCTGGCGAAACTGGGCTCCGCCTGGCCGAACAAGGCCTGCTCGCTGGCCTGCAGGGTTTTCAGCGCCGCCTCCGCGCGCGTCGGCGGCCCGGCCTCGTCCAGCGCGCGAGCCACGCCACGCAACACCCGCGCGGCGTCGGCGCGGATCATCCGCGGCAGGCTGCCATCGAAGCCCATCTCCTGCATGGTGATCAGTTCCAGGCGGATCCGTTCGGCTATGTCCAGCAGCACGCGGAAGGCTTCCATGGCACGCCCGCGTGCATGAAAGCGCCCCAGCAGGGTGTGCTGCAGGTTGGTCATCGCGTCGCTGAGCGCCGGCGCTTCAGTGCCCTGGCTTGGCGGTTGGGCCGCCAGGATGGCCAGGCCCCGGTAAACCTCGGCCAGGGCGTGGCGCTCGGGCCGGTAGCGCTGCAGCGGCCACGCCGCGATCGAGAACAACGTCAGCAACATGCCGCCGCCGAAGATCAGCAGCGACGCGCCGATGGCCTGGCCCACGGGCAGCGGCGTGGCGGCGGTGATCACCAGCAGCAGCATGCTGGTCATGCCAACGCGGGCGATGTCCGGCCCGAAGATCACCAGCATGCCGCCGAAGAAACCCAGCACAGCGGTGGCCAGCGACAGGCTGAGCGGATGGCTTCCGACCAGGAACCCCAGCAGCGCCGCGCCGCCAGCCGCGAGCGCCGCCAGGAAAAGCCGCTGCAGGCGTTGCTGGTAAGGGCCCGGCTGGTCGGAAAACATCGTGTCCAGCGCGCCCGCCGCGATGCCGATGCCGACGCCCTCGTGGCCTGTGGCCACGCCGATGGCCAGTGGGATCGCCACCGCCGCGGCGTTGCGCAGTGCCACGCGCATCGGCACGTCGGGCCGGCGCGTGGTGGTGAGCGACTGCAGCACGCTGCGGGGGAGGGAGAAGCCCGAGGTCATCCGTTGCTCGAGGGGGAAGGGGCTGCAGGCAGCCCCTTTGGGTTTCTAGGCGCGGCCGGCGAATTCGCCGGTGAGGGTATTCACCGTGACCTTCTCGCCGGTAGTGATGTACTCAGGTACCTGTACCTCGACACCGGTTTCGAGCGTGGCGGGCTTGGTGCGCTTGGTGGCGCTGGCGCCCTTCAATTCCGGCGCGGTGTCGGTGACGGTCAGCACCACGTTGGTCGGTACCTGCAGGCCGACAGGAGCGTCGTCGATCACCTGAACATAGTAGCCTTCAAGCCCCTCGACGATATAGCCAGCGTTGTCGCCCACCATCTCCGGCGGCAACAGGTACTGTGTGTAGTCCTCGGCGTCCATGAACACGAAGGCCTCGCCATCCATGTAGGAATAGGTCGCCTGGCGCCGGCTCAATTCCACTTCCTTCAGGTCGTCGTCGGCGCGCAGCGAAAGGTCGAACTTGCGGCCGCCGGGGATCGAATACAGGGTGAAGCGGAAGGTGACGTTGCCACCACGCGCGGTGGGCGAGCTGCGCTCGATGTCACGCACCTGGTACACGGTGCCGTCGTTCTCGATCACGGTACCGCGCTTGACGTCGGAAGCTTTCATGCGAAGGGCTCGGGTGTTGGGCTGGAAGGGGTGATTACTTAGGCTGCAGGCGCACGGCGCCGTCCAGGCGGATGGTCTCGCCGTTGATGTAACGGCTCTGCACCACGAAGCCGACGGTGCTTGCGAATTCATCGGGTTTGCCCAGGCGCGCCGGGAACGGAATGGTGGCCGACAGTGATTCCTGCACCTGCGGCGTCATGCTGTCGACCATCGGTGTCCAGAAGATGCCCGGGGCGATGGTGACCACGCGGATGCCGAAGCGCGCGAGTTCGCGCGCCATGGGCAAGGTCATGCCCACCACGCCTCCCTTGGAGGCTGAGTACGCGGCCTGGCCGATCTGGCCTTCAAAGGCCGCCACGGAAGCTGTGTTGATGATCACGCCACGCTCGCCATCTTCACCGGCATCGTTGGCCTGCATCAGGTTGGCCGCGGCCTTGGCCACGTTGAAGCTGCCCACCAGGTTCACCATGATGGTGTTGCTGAAGTTGGCCAGTGGCATCGCGCCTTCCTTGCCCACCACGCGGCCGGCACCGAGGATGCCGGCGCAGTTCACCACCACGTTCAGGCCGCCCATGGTCTCGCGCGCGGCGGCGACATTCTTGGCCACGTCGTCTTCGGAGGTGACATCCACCCGGCGGAAATGCGCGTTGTCGCCCAGTGCCTCGCAGGAGGACGCGCCCTTCGCGTCGTTGACGTCGAACAGCGCGACTTTCGCGCCGTGGTCCACCAGGTGCCGGGCCACCGCATAGCCCAGCCCCGAGGCGCCACCGGTGATCACTGCCTTGACGTGTCCAAGCTGCATGGGGAAGGTCCTGTGCGTCGTGCAAAGACCGTCATCTTACCCGAGCGCAAGCCTTACCTGCAGGGCGGAATCGTGGCGCATGCGGGCAAACGGCAGGACGGCGGGCGGCGGATTCGCCGGGACCGCCAATTCCCTTTGCCATAGGCCGACATCGTGCCACTGGCCGAGCTTATAACCGCAATGGCGCCATACGCCGGCCGGCTGGAAACCGAGCGCGCCGTGCATGGCCACGCTGCTTTCACCGGGCAGGGTGATCGCCCCCACGGCCTGGTTGAAGCCCTGCATCTGCATCACATCCAGCAGGCATGTGTACAGGCGCCGGGCGATGCCGCGCCGGCGCGCGTTTTCATGTACATAAACCGATGTCTCGGCGATCCAGTCGTAGGCGGCGCGTTCGCGGAAGCGACCGGCATAGGCATAGCCGAGCACCTGGCCTTCGTCTTCGAACACCAGCCACGGGTAGTGGGCCAGCCGCGCTTCGATGCGCCCGGCCATGGCCTGGGCTCCGGGCAGCTCCGTCTCGAAGGTGATGGCGGAATGCAGCACCGCGGGGGCGTAGATGTCGTGGCAGGCGGCGGCGTCGCCTGCGGTGGCAATGCGGATCATGCGAGGGACTTTTCCATGAAGATGCTGTGCGGCGTGGCGCGATGCGTGCCGAAGTTGCCGCAGCGGCGGTATCCGGCACGTTCGTAGAGTTCCTGGGCCTCGGTCTGGGCGGTCCCGGACTCCAGCCGTATCAACTTGCCGCCGGAGCGGCGGATCTGGTCTTCCAGGGCTTCGAGCAACTGCTTGCCCAGGCCCAGCCCGCGCACGGTGGGGATGACGTACATCTTGGCCACCTCGACGTAGTCGTCGTGGTCGGCGAAGGCGCCGCAGGCCACCGGCACGCCATCCACGCGCGCGGTCATGAAGGTGACGTTCGGACGGTGCAGCGGAGAGGCGGCATCGCCCGGGCGGCGTTCGCTTTCGGGGTAGAGCTCGGCCAGGTAGCCTTCGAATTCATCGATCAGCGGCACGATGTCCTGGGCCCCCGGGTCGTCGACCTGGAAGGTGAGCTGGGGCGGTTGGCTGGCCACGGGCTACAGATCCCGGATAAAGAAGCGATCGCAGCTGAAGTGCCCGGTACCACCCATCGGGTGGTCCATAGGCTCGAAGCCGTGGCGGCGGTAGAGCGTTTGCGCCGAATCCATGCCGGTGAGGGTTTCCAGGTAGCAGCGCCCGAAGCCCAGGCGCCGCGCCGCTTCCAGGCAGCACTGCATCATCGCCGCACCCGCACCGATGCCGCGCGCCTTGGGCAGGAAGTACATCTTGCGCAGCTCGCAGACGTCTTTCTCCTGTGCGTTCACCAGCGGCGCGATACCGGCGCCGCCGACGACCTCGCCGTCCATGATCACCACGTAGTAGGCGGTGTCTTCGCGCGCATAGGCCTCGGCCATGCAGTCGACTTCTTCATCGTGGATGGCAAAGCCCGGGCCGTCGGCGCCGAACTCGGGCATCACTTCACGGATGATCGCCGCCATGGAGGCATCGTCGCGTGGTTCGATCGGGCGGATCTGGAAACTGGGACTCATGGATGGCCGTCGGGGCTGCGGTAGAGGGTTCCATCCTTCATCACCAGCACCGGATGGGCAAGGTCTTCGATGTGGGCGCTGGGGTCACCCGAGAACGCTGCAAGGTCGGCGCGCATCCCCACGGCGATGCGGCCGAAGCGGTCGCCCTGACGGAGGATACGCGCGGCGACGTCGGTGGCGGCGTGAAGTGCCTGGGGCGGGGTCATGCCGTCGCGCACCATGGCCACCGGCTCGCGCCAGTTGGTGCCATGGGTGAACACGCCCACGTCCGAGCCGTTGCCGATGGTCACGCCCACTTTGAGCGCGGTGCGGAAGGCGTGCTCGGCCTCGCGCATCTTGTCGGTGGGCGGGTCGCCGGGCTTGTAATGGTTGAAGTATTCCTCGGTGGCGTCCACCGCGGTGAGCGTGGGCTCGTAGGTGGTGCCTTGCTTCTTCATCCGGGCGAACGTGGCTTCGTCGGTGCCGTAGCCGTGTTCGATGGTGTCCACACCCGCCGCCACCGCCATCGCCACGCCTTCGCGCGAGGCGGCGTGGGCTGCCACTGGCCGGCCACCGAGGTGCGCGGTATCGACGATGGCCTTGAGTTCGGCCGCGGTGAAGGTGGGCATGGTGCCGCCATCGGGACCCACGCGGTAATCGGCGTACAGCTTGATCCAGTCCGCGCCATGTGCTGCCTGTTCGCGCACCGCGCGCATGGCTTCGTCCACGCCGCTCACTTCCTGGGCGCCGGAGGGGAGGTCAAGGTCGGGTCGAAAGCCGTGGGGGCCGGGGCCGTAACTGGCGGTGGCGACGATCGCGCGCGTGGCCACGAACATCCGCGGTCCCGGGATCAGCCCTTCGTTGATCGCGCGCTTGATGGCGACGTCGCCGAAGCCGGCGCCTTCCGTGCCCAGGTCGCGCAAGGCGGTAAAGCCCGACATCAGCGTGTCCCGCGCATGGGCTGCGGCCTCGAGCACGCGGTAGTCGGGTGCTTCCTTGAGCACCTGGTCGTTCCACAGGGTTTCGTTGTACGGGTGCAGGAATACATGGGAATGAAGGTCGATCAGGCCCGGCATCAGCGTGGCGCCCGGCAGGGGAATTTCACGGGCATCGGCGGTCGGGTGCAAGCCCTCGCGTGGTCCGACGCCGGCGATCACGCCATCGCGCACCAGCACGGCCCAACCTGTGTGGGTGGCGTTGCCTTCGGCCGTCCAGACGCGGTCGGGAACGAGCAGCGTGTCCCGCGCGGCTGCAGGCGCCACCAGCGTAAGCAGCAACGCAACGAAAAAGATGGTGCGCGGCATAGGGTTCCCCATTCAACCGGAACCTCGATGATAGCCCGCTCAGGCCGCGGTGCGCGCCCGCGTCACCCGGCTGGCGGTTTCCTTGCCCAGCTGCGCGGCAAGCCACGCGCCGGTGGCGATAAGGAGGTCGAGGTCCACGCCGGTCTGCATGCCCATGCCGTGCAGCATGTACACCACGTCTTCGCTGGCGACGTTGCCGGTGGCGCCCTTGGCGTATGGGCAACCGCCTGTGCCAGAAACGGCGCTATCGACCACGCGCACGCCTTCTTCCAGGCAGGAAAGGATATTGGCCAGGGCCTGGCCGTAGGTGTCGTGGAAATGCACGGCCAGTGCGTCCATCGGCACTTCGGCGGCGACGGCGCGCAGCATCGCGCGCGCCTTGGCCGGCGTGCCCACGCCGATGGTGTCGCCGAGCGAGATTTCATGGCAGCCCAGTTCATGCAACGCCTTGGCCACGCGTACCACGTCGGACAGCGGCACCTCGCCCTGGTAGGGGCAGCCCAGCACCGTGGACACGTAGCCACGCACGGATACGCCGTCTTCGCGGGCGCGGGCCATGACCGGGCGGAAGCGGTCGATGCTTTCATCGATCGAGGCGTTGATGTTCTTCTGGTTGAACGCTTCGGAGGCCGCGGTGAACACGGCGATCTCGGTGACGCCCACGGCGCGGGCACGCTCATAACCCTGCTCGTTGGGCACCAGCACGGGGTAGGTCACTCCCGGCACCTTGCGGATGCCGGCGTACACCTGCGCGGCATCGGCCAGCTGCGGTACCCATTTGGGGCTGACGAAGCTGGTGGCTTCCACCACCGACAGGCCCGTGGAAGAGAGGCGATCGATAAGCGCGATCTTGACGTCGGCGGGGAGCAGCGTTTTTTCGTTCTGCAATCCATCGCGCGCGCCTACTTCGACGATGCGTACAAAATTTGCTGCGTTCATCGGTTGAATCCTTCAGGCTTGATCGTTCGCGGCCAGGCGGACCAGCACGCGGTCGGCTTCAACGAAGTCGCCCTGGGCCGCGCCTACCGACTCGATGGTGCCGTCGCGCGGCGCCTTCAAGGCCAGCTCCATCTTCATCGCCTCCATCACCAGCAGATCCTGGCCGGCCGTGACGGTGTCGCCGGGCTTCACGCGCACCAGCACGATGCGGCCAGGCATCGGCGCCAGCAGGCGGTCATCGCCTACCGCGTCGGCGAGGACCCAGGCGAAAGCGGGGGCGCGGTCGAACGCGTGGCGGAAGCCGGCGGTATCGTGGACGGCCACGTGCCCGGCATCCAGGTGCACGCGAAGCCGGTACGCATGGCCGTCGAAACGCGCGGTTAGCACGCCATCGGCCAGCCGCGCGCCGGATACTTCCGTGCTGGCCTCGCCGGACCTCAGGTGATACGTGCCGTCGTGGCCATAAGCTGCGATGTCTCGGCGCTCGCCATCCACCACCAGGGCCACCAGGCGCTTACCCGGATGCGCGTTGCGCCAGGCGTCATTGGCCGCCCACGGCGAATGCGGATCGCCAGGCGCCGCCGTGGCCCGGGCTTCTTCGTCCAGCAGCACGGCCGTGGCAGCGGCGAAGACGTCGCCGTCCGTGGACGGCGTGGCGCCTTTGAGGAACTGATCCAGGTGCCGATCGAGGTAGCCGGTGTCGATATTGCCTTCCACCACCGCCGGATGGCGCACCAGGCGTTCGAGGAAGGCGATGTTCGAGGCGGGCCCCACGATCTCGCAGGCGGCCAGCGCTTCGCGCAGGCGTTCGAGCGCACGCGGCCGGTCGCGATCGAACACGATCAGCTTGGCGATCATCGGGTCGTAGAAGATGCTTACCGTGTCGCCTTCCACCACGCCGGCATCCAGCCGCACATGCGGCGAGGGTTCGGGCAGGCGCAGGTGTGTGAGCTTGCCCGAGCCCGGCAGGAAGTTCTGCTCCGGGTCCTCGGCGTAAAGGCGCACCTCGATCGCGTGGCCGCGGGCCTGCACATCACCCTGGGCCAGCGGCAGGTAGCCACCGGCGGCGATGCGCAGCTGCCATTCAACCAGGTCGAGCCTAAGCGTTTCCTCGGTCACCGGATGTTCCACCTGCAGGCGGGTATTCATTTCCATGAAGAAGAATTCACCGTCCTGCGCCACGATGAACTCCACCGTGCCCGCGCCCACGTAATCCACCGCCTGGGCTGCCGCCACAGCGGCTTCGCCCATGCGCGCGCGGCTGTCGATCTCCAGGAAAGGCGAGGGGGTTTCTTCCAGCACCTTCTGGTAGCGGCGCTGGGCCGAGCATTCGCGCTCGTTCAGATGGATGACATGGCCGTGGGTGTCGCCGAACACCTGGAATTCGATGTGGCGCGGGTGTTCGACGTAGCGCTCCAGGATCACCCGTGTGTCGCCGAAGGCGCTGGCCGCTTCGCGTTGCGCGGACGCGAGGGCTTCGGCGAAGGCGCCAGCGTCGCGCACGATGCGCATGCCCTTGCCACCACCGCCGGAGGCCGCCTTGATCATCAGCGGGAAACCGGTCTTCGCGGCCTGTTCGGCCAGGTGCCCAGGATCCTGGTTGTCGCCGTGGTAGCCCGGCACTAAAGGTACGCCGTGCTTTTCCATCAGCGCCTTGGCGGCCGCCTTTGAGCCCATGGCATCGATGCTTTCCGGCCGTGGGCCGATGAAGACGATGCCGGCCGCGGCGCAGGCACGGGCGAAGCCGGTGTTTTCCGACAAGAATCCATAGCCAGGATGAATGGCCTGGGCACCGGTCTTCTTCGCCACCTCGATGATGGCATCGCCGCGCAGGTAGGAATCGGCCGGCCGCGGGCCGCCGATCGGCCAGGCTTCATCGGCAAGGCGCACATGCTGGGCGTTGGCGTCGGCCTCGGAATACACCGCCACCGTCCTGATGCCGAGCCGACGGCAGGTACGGATGACGCGGCAGGCGATCTCGCCGCGGTTGGCAATGAGGATGCAATCAAACATGCGCAGGCCTGGGAAAAGATTTGTTCAAACGGTGAACGCTAGCAGATTCAGCGAAAACGCCCGCGTGCGTTGCAGCATGGCGTCCGTGCGACGGCGACTTTCAGCTACGCCATGTCGGTCCGCGTTTTTCAAGGAACGCCTGCAGGCCTTCCTGGCCTTCGGCTGACACGCGCAGGCGGGCGATCAAGGCGGCGTTCTGGATGTCCACGCGCTGGGCTTCCTCGGCCGTCTGTCCGGCCATGGCCAGCGCCAGCATCTTCGCCTCGCGCTGCGCCACCGGGCCGCCGGGCCACAGCAGGGCCACGGCGTTGGCCACGGCGTTGTCCAGTTCATCAGCCGGAACCACTTCGTGCAGCAGGCCGATGCGCTGGGCGTGGCTGGCGTCGAACACTTCGCCGGTGACGAACAATCGCCGTGCATGGCGCGGGCCGACGGCTGCCACCACGTAGGGGGAGATCACCGCCGGTACCAGCCCCAGCTTCACTTCCGACAGCGAGAACTTGGTACCGAACACGCCGATGGCGATATCGCAGCAGGCGATCAGGCCCACGCCACCGCCGTAAGCCGCGCCATTGACGCGTGCGATGGTGGGCTTGGAGAGGAACTGCAGGCGGTGCATCAGCGCTGCCAGGCGTTCGGAGTCGGTACGGTTCTCCTCCTCGCTGGCGCCGGCCATGCCGCGCATCCAGTTGAGGTCCGCCCCGGCGGAGAAGCTCGCGCCCTCGCCGGTCAGAACCACTGCCCGGACGCTTTCGTCCGCCTCGACGTCGGCCAGCAGGGCGGTGAGGGAGGCGATCAGCGCGTCGTCGAAGGCGTTGTGCACCGCCGGACGGTTGAGGGTGATCGTGGCCAGGGTGCCGGAGCGTTCGAGCAGGACGGCGTCGGTCATGGATTAAGCCCCGTAGGTAATGTGCAAGAAAGGATACAACGGCGTATAATGCGAATTATTCTTATTTGAGTAATCATCCGTGCGGTTGTCCGAGTTGCCCAGAGGCGCGCCCGCCATGGTCCAGGATGTCGAAGATGCCCACCCCGCCGACCCCATCGCCCAGCGCCTGCGCGAGCTGGGTTTTGTCAGCGGCGAGCCCGTGCGCATTGTCGCCCGCGGGCCGCTCGGTGGCGATCCGCTGCTGGTGCAGATCGGCTCCACGCGCTTTGCGCTGCGCCGGTCGGAGGCTGCGCGGGTGACGGTAAGCCAGGAGGCTACGGCATGAGTGAGTCAGTCCTGCGCATTGCCCTGGTCGGCAACCCGAACTGTGGCAAAACCGCACTGTTCAACCAGCTCACCGGCGGCCGGCAGAAGGTAGCCAACTACGCCGGCGTCACCGTCGAGCGCAAGGAAGGTCGCTTCGTGGCGCCGTCGGGCCGCAGTTTCCAGCTGCTTGATCTCCCGGGCGCGTACAGCTTCGCCGCCACCAGCCCGGATGAAGCCATCACCCGCGATGTCTGCCTGGGTCGCTACCCGGGCGAGGCCGCACCCGACCTCATCGTCTGCGTGGCCGATGCCACGAACCTGCGCTTGCACCTGCGCTTCGTGCTGGAAGTGCGCCAGCTGGGCCGGCCGGTGGTGCTGGCGCTGAACATGATGGACGCCGCCAAACGGCGCGGCATCGTGATCGACGTCGACGAACTGCAGCGGCGCCTTGGCGTGCCGGTGGTGCAGACCGTCGCCGTGCAGCGGGGCGGCGCGAAGGCGCTGATCGAGCGCGTGGACGGCGACGTGCCGGAAGCGGCGCCCTCCGATCCGGCTCCGCTGACCCCCGCCCAGATGCACGCCCAGGTCCGTGAGCTCCTTACCGCCACTGTCACCATGCCGCGCGAGACCGCCGCCGTCGACGACGCGCTGGACCGTTGGGCACTGCATCCAGTGATGGGCATGGTGATCCTGGCGGGGTTGATGTTCTTCATCTTCCAGGCGGTGTTTTCCTGGGCTAAGCCGGTGATGGATGGCATCCAGGCGGGCATCACCTGGCTGGGCGCCTGGTCCACCGGCTTCCTCCCCGCTGGCAGCGCGCTGCATAGCCTGTTGAACGACGGCGTGTTCGCAGGCCTTGGCGCCGTGCTGGTGTTCCTGCCGCAGATCCTGATCCTGTTCTTCTTCATCCTGGTGCTGGAAGAATCCGGCTACCTGCCGCGGGCGGCGTTCCTGCTCGACCGCACGATGTTCAAGGCGGGCCTTACCGGACGCGCGTTCATTCCGCTGCTGTCCAGTTTCGCCTGCGCCATCCCCGGCATCATGGCCACGCGCAGCATCAACGATCCGCGCGACCGCCTGACCACGATCATGGTGGCGCCGCTGATGACGTGTTCTGCGCGCCTGCCGGTGTATACCTTGCTGATCGCGGCGTTCATCCCGCCGCGCATCGTGGGCGGGGTGTTCAACCTGCAGGGCATCGTGCTGTTCGTGCTGTATTTCGCCGGCATCTTCAGTGCGCTGGCGGTGGCCTGGGTGATCAAGCGCATGCGCCGCGACAAGAGCGAGCACGCGTTGATCATGGAGCTGCCGTCCTATCGCGTGCCGCATGCGCGGGACATCGCCCTGGGGCTGTGGGAGCGCAGCAAGATCTTCCTGCGCCGGGTGGGCGGCATCATCCTGGCGCTTACCGTGCTGCTGTGGTTCCTGGCGAGCTTCCCGGGGCCGCCGGCCAACGCTACCTTGCCCGCGATCGACTACAGCCTGGCGGGGCGCATCGGTCATCTGCTGCACTACATCTTTGCCCCGATCGGCTTCAACTGGCAGATCTGCGTGGCGCTGGTGCCGGGACTGGCCGCGCGCGAGGTGGCAGTGGCGTCGCTGGGTACGGTCTACGCCATGTCCGGTGGCGAGGACGCCGTGGTTTCGCAACTGGGTACGCTGATTTCGCAGCAGTGGTCGCTGGCTACCGCGTTGTCTCTGCTGGCCTGGTACGTGTTCGCTCCGCAATGCATGTCGACGCTGGCGGTGATCCGCCGCGAAACCAATTCCTGGCGCAACGTGGCGATCGCCGCGGGCTACCTGTTCGGCCTGGCGTACCTGGCGTCGTTCGCCACTTACCAGATCGCGAGCGCGCTCTCATGACGGCCTTCGCTGTCATCCAGGCCATCGTGATCGGCATCGCGCTGCTGTTGGCTGCGGTCACGGCCTTCCGCAAACTGTTGCCGAAAACAGCGACGCGGGTGCAGGCACGGCTGTCAGCGGCGCTCAACGAGCCATCGCGCTCGGCATGGATGCGTATCCTCGGCCAGCGCATGCAGCCAAAGGCCGCTACGGGTAGCTGCGGCGATGGTTGCGGCAGTTGCGGCAGCTGCGGGCCGAAGCCGGTGGGCAACCAGCCCGACGTACAGGCGCTGCATTTCCGGCCGCGCGCGCGGTCTTAAAGCCCTCGCTAGCCGAGTTCGGCAGATATATCCGCCGCGGCCTTGCACAAGGTGCTTACCGTCATCGCCATGTCGATGGACGATCCTTCACGCGCGATGAAGGGCACGGTCAGTGCGCACACGGCATGGCCGTGTTCAAGGATGGGCGCGGAGAGGTCGGTGACGCCGCCGACGACGTGGCTCGGGGCCGAGGCGTAGCCTTTCTCGCGGATCTTCGCCAGCCGACGGAGCAGGGCCTTGCGCTCGACGCTGTCGTCGTGCGCTTCGACGACATCCAGCCAGTGGTCCCTGACGGCGTCACCTTGCCACGCCAATAGCACCAGCCCGGAGGTCGCCTGGGCCATCGGCCGGCGGTGGCCGACGCGAACCACCAGGCCGATGTCGCCGGGCGGATCGATACGCGCCACCACCACGATCTGCTCGCCCGAAGGCACCACCAGGTGGCAGCTTTGTTCGATCTGGCCGGCCAGGCGATGCATCACGGGCAGGGCGGTTTCCACCACGTTCTTCACCGGCGGCTGCTCCATGCCCAGTCGGAACAGGCGGGGAGTGATGGCGTAGCTGCCGTCGCCTTCATTGCGGGCGATGTAGTCGCGTTCCTCCAGTACCTGGAGCATGCGGAAGATCTCGCCGCGCGAGCGGCCGACGCCCTCGGAGATTTCGGCAATGCTCAAGGCCGCCGGCGCCGCGGCCAGCAGTTCAATGATGTCCAGGCCCTTGTCGAGGGCCGGGGCACGGTATTTGGTCGGTTCCTTGGCCATGTCCGCTTCAAAAAGTGACGACGTGCAAGCTTGCCTGATCGGCAAGGCGGGGCGCCATGCATGGTTTTGCTGCACTGCGTCTTGTGCGTGCATGAACACTAAGTTCATATTTGCACAACGCGTGCACCGGTGACCACAGGAGCAGTTGATGGCGAGCGCCACCCCGTTACCGATGCCGGCCAGTCGGCAGGCAACCGCAGGCCTGCTCGGTCCATTCGTCTTGATCGTCGCGTTGTTCTTCCTCTGGGGCCTGGCCAACAACCTTAACGACGTGCTGGTGGCGCAGTTCAAGAAGTCGTTCGTGCTGAGCGACTTCCAGGCCGGGCTGGTGCAGAGCGCGTTCTACCTCGGGTATTTCCTGATCGCCATGCCGGCGGGCCTGTTCATGCGCCGCTACGGCTATAAGAGCGCGGTGGTGTTCGGCCTGCTCCTGTACGGCGCGGGCGCCTTCCTGTTCTGGCCCGCGGCGAGCCTGGGTACGTACGGCCTGTTCCTGTTCGCGCTGTTCGTGATCGCCAGCGGACTGGCCTTCCTGGAGACCTCGGCCAATCCGTTCGTGACCTTGCTGGGGCCGGCAGAATCCGGCACGCGCCGGTTGAACCTGGCCCAGGCCTTCAATCCGTTGGGCTCGATCACCGGCGTGCTGGTGGGGCAGCATTTCATTTTCTCCGGCATCGAGCACACGCCGGCGCAGATGGCTGCGATGGATGCGGCTACGCGCTCGGCGTACCTGGCGCAGGAAACCAGCGCGGTGCAGTGGCCGTACTTCGTGATCGGCGTGGTGGTAGTGGCCTGGGCGGTGCTGATCCTGGTCACCCGGTTCCCGGCGTCGGACATCGCGGCCGACGAAGCGCCCGCACGCCATGGCGTGATGGGCCGCCTGCTGCGCGACCGCTCGTTCGTGTTCGCCCTGGCCGCGCAGTTCTTCTACGTGGGTGCGCAGGTGGGCGTGTGGAGTTACCTGATCCGCTACGTGCAATTCGGCATGCCGGGAACGCCAGCGAAGGAAGCGGCCAATTTCCTCACCGCGTGCATGGTGGCCTTCCTGGCCGGGCGATTCACTGGCACGGCGTTGATGAAGCGCGTGCCGGCCGAGCGCTTGCTGCTGGGCTTTGCCGCCGTCAACGTGGCACTGGTGCTCGTTGCCATGCTGGTGCCGGGCCTGGTGGGTGCATGCGCGCTGGTGGGCGTGAGTTTCTTCATGTCGGTGATGTACCCGACCATCTTCGGCCTGGCCGTGCGCGACTGCGACGACGACGAGCGCAAGATCGGCTCGGCGCTGCTGGTGATGACCATCATCGGCGGTGCGGTGCTGACGGCAGTGCTCGGCGCCGTGTCCGATCGGTTCGGCATCGCGTACGCGATGGTCGTGCCGGGTATTGCGTTCGTCGTGGTGGGCGCTTTCGCGCGGCACCATGTGCGGACACACGCCTGATGCCGGGCGAGGCCCATTTGCACCAGGTCTTTACGCTGGACCTTCGCAACGACGCGCGGGCGATCGCCGAGTACGAGCGCTGGCATCGCGCCGATACGATCTGGCCGGACGTAGTCAAATCCATCCGCGATGCCGGCATCATCGACATGCGCATCTACCGCACCGGCAACCGCCTGGTGATGGTGATGGAGCCCGGCCCCGGCTATGACGCAGCCGCCAAGGCAGCCTCGGATGCTTCCAATCCGCGCATACAGGCCTGGGAACAATTGATGGACACCTTCCAGGAGCGGCTGCCGTGGGCGGCCGACGGGCAGAAGTGGGTGCCGATGGACGAGATATTCCGTTTGCCGTGAAACGGCTACCAGAGCGCGTCGTTATTGATCGCCCTGACGTCGGTCTGGCCGCACAGCGCCATGGTGGTACTTAGTTCCTTGCGGATGATCTCGATCGCAGCGGCAACACCAGGCTGGCCCATGGCACCAAGTCCATAAAGGAACGCCTTGCCCATCAGCGCGCCGCGTGCGCCAAGTGCCAGTGCCTTGAACAGCGCTTGGCCGCTGGTGATGCCGCCGTCGAACAACACTTCGCAACGGTCGCCCACTTCCTGTACCACGGCGGGCAGCGCATCGATGCTGGCCGGGGCGCCGTCGAGCTGGCGGCCGCCATGGTTGGATACGACGATCGCGTCCACGCCATGATCGGCGGCAAGCTTCGCGTCACGGGGATCCATGATGCCCTTGATGATCAGCTTGCCGGGCCACGCCTCGCGGATCCATGCCAGATCGGCCCAGGTGAGCGTGGGATCGAACTGGCTGGCGATCCACTGCGCCAGGGTGGTGAGACTGTCGCCGCCGATGCGCCCGGCGAGGTTGCCGAACGAGCGGCTGGGCGCACGCAGTACGTTCCATGCCCAGCGCGGCTTGCTCATGATGTCCACCGCGTTGCGCAGGGTCAGCTTCGGTGGCACCGCCAGGCCGTTCTTTATTTCCCGATGGCGTTGGCCCTGGATGGTGAGGTCCACGGTAAGCATCAGTGCCGAACACTTTGCCGCGTGCGCGCGCTGGATCAGTTCGCGGGTGAAGCCGCGGTCGCGCATCACATACACCTGGAACCAGAACGGCGTATCGCTGGCCGCGGCCACCTGCTCGATCGAGCAGATCGACATGGTGCTCAAGGTAAAGGGAATGCCGGCCTCGGCCGCAGCCCGCGCACCAAGGATCTCGCCACCGCCGTACTGCAACCCGGTAAGCCCTGTGGGCGCGATGGCCAGCGGCAGGCTTACCGGCTGGCCGATGAAGGTGGTGGCCAGGTTGCGCCGGTCGACGTCGATCATCACCCGTTGGCGCAGCTTGATCCGATCAAGGGCGCGGGCGTTCTCGCGGAGGGTGGATTCGTCGTAGGAGCCGCGGTCGGCGTATTCGAAGAAGGCGCGCGGTACGCGGCGGCGCGCCAGTTCGCGCAGGTCCGCCACGTTGGTGATGGTGGTCATCGGCTAGCCCGTCATGGCGACAGGCGCATCCTGCCATACCGGGCCGTCGGGGAAGCGGTGGGCGTCGATCGAGGCCTGGTGCATCTGGGCCGAGAAGCCCGGAGCAACCGGCGCGAGGTAGCGCCCGTTGCGGATGGTTGCCGGGTCCACGAAGTGCTCGTGCAGGTGATCGACGAACTCGATCGCGCGGTCGTCTTTCAGGCCGGTGATGGCGACGTAGTCGGCCATGGCCAGGTGCTGCACCAGTTCGCACAGGCCCACGCCTCCCGCATGCGGGAATACGCGCACGCCGAACTTCGCCGCCAGCAACAGGATGGCCAGGTTCTCGTTCACGCCGCCCACGCGCGCGGCATCGATCTGGATCAGGTCGACGCTCCCGGCCTGCAGTAGTTGCTTGAACATCACCCGGTTATGAGTGTGCTCGCCGGTGGATACCGGTGTGTTGATGGCGCGGCGGATGGCGGCGTGGCCCAGGATGTCGTCGGGGCTGGTGGGCTCTTCGATCCAGGCAAGATTGAATGCTTCAAGCCGGTGCATCCACTCGATCGCCTGCGGTACGTCCCATCGCTGGTTGGCGTCCACGGCGATGGCAACGTCCGGCCCCACGGCCTGGCGTGCAAGCTGGCAGCGGCGAACGTCGTCGTCCACGTGCGCGCCTACTTTCAATTTGATGGTGTTGAAACCCTCGGCCACCGCCTCGCGTGCCAGGCGCTGCAGTTTCTCGTCGCTATAGCCCAGCCAGCCGGGCGATGTCGTATAGGCCGGGTAGCCTTCCTCCAACAGCCGGGAGATGCGCGCGGCCCGGTGCGGCTGGGCCGCGCGCAGCATTCCCAGCGCCTCTTCCGGCGTGAGGGCGTCGGTGAGGTACCGGAAATCGATGGTGGCCACGAGGGCCTCGGGGCTCATCTGGGCGATGAAGCGCCACAAGGGCAAACCGGCGCGACGCGCGGCCATGTCCCAGGCAGCATTGACCACCGCGCCGATGGCCATGTGCATCACGCCCTTTTCAGGGCCAAGCCAGCGCAGCTGCGAATCACCCACCAGGCGCGCGGAGAAACCGCCGAGGTTGTCCACCACGTCGGCCAGGTCAAGGCCCACCACGTGCGGGCGCAGCGCATCGAGCGCCGCCGTCTGCACGTCGTTGCCGCGGCCGATGGTGAACACCAGGCCATAGCCTGAAAGCTCGCCCTCGTCGGTGCGCAGCACCACATAGGCGGCCGAATAATCCGGATCCGGGTTCATCGCATCGGAACCATCCAGTTCCCGCGAGGTGGGGAAACGGACGTCGACGGTTTCCAGCGCGGTGATCTTCGCCATGGTCAGCGGTCCGCCTTATGCGCATGCGCCACCTGACGTTGCGTGCCAAGGCCTTCGATGCCCAGTTCCATCACGTCGCCGGGCTTGAGGTACGTGGGTGGCTTCAGTCCGAGGCCCACGCCCCCCGGCGTGCCGGTGCTGATCACATCGCCGGGCATCAGGGTCATGTAGCGGCTGATGTAGCTCACCAGTTTCGCCACGCCGAACACCATGTTCTTCGTGTTGCTCGATTGATATCGATGGCCATTGACGCTGAGCCACAGGTCCAGGTTCTGCGGATCGCCGATTTCGTCGGTCGTGACCAGCCAGGGGCCCAATGGACCGAAGGTGTCGCAGCTTTTGCCCTTCACCCACTGGCCGCCGTGCTCCATCTGGAATTCGCGCTCGGAGAGGTCGTTCACCACCATGTAGCCGGCGACGTGGCTTAGTGCCTGGTCAACCGTCACATCGCGCGCGACGGTGCCGATCACCACGCCAAGCTCCACTTCCCAATCGGTCTTCACCGAGCCGCGCGGAATCACTACGTCGTCGTTCGGGCCCATGATGGCCGTGGTGGCTTTCATGAACAGCACCGGCTGTTCGGGGATGGGCGCGCCGGTTTCGGCGGCGTGGTCGGCGTAGTTCATGCCCACGCAGATCATCTTGCCCACCTGGCCCACGGCGGCACCCAGGCGGACACCGGCGTCGAGGCGGGGAAGGGTGGATGGATCGATCGACGCCAGGCTCATGAGCGATGCCGGCGACAGCGTGGCGCCGGTGATGTCGTTGACCTTGCTACTCAGGTCGCGCAGCGCGCCATCGGCATCCACGAGGCCCGGACGCTCGGCGCCGGGATTGCCATGTCGGAAAAGTTTCATCGATACATTCCTAGTTCGACCAGCCGCCGTCGATGACGTGCACGGTGCCGGTGGTGAAAGACGATTCGTCGGAGGCCAGGTACACCGCGAGCGCCGCGATTTCCCCGGGCTCGCCCAGGCGGCCCATTGGCTGGCGGTCAGTGAAACTTTTCCAGGCCGCGGTTTCGTCGCCACCGAGGGCGCGAACGCGCTCGGCGAGCGAAGGTGTTTTCACGGTGCCCGGGCAAATGGCATTGCAGCGCACGCCGCGCGAAACGAAATCCGCAGCGATCGAGCGGGTCAGGCCGATCACCGCGGCCTTGGTGGCGCCGTAGGCAAAGCGGTTGGGTACGCCCTTGATGCTGGACGCCACCGAGGACATGTTCACGATGCTGCCCTGGCGGCGTTCGAGCATGCCTGGAAGCACTGCGCGGCAGAGGTGGTACATGCTGTCCACGTTGATCGCGAACGAGCGGCGCCAGGCGCTTTCGTCGGTATCAAGGATGGTCCCGGCGTGCACGAAGCCCGCGCAGTTGAACAACACATCCAGGGGATGCTGCGCGATGGCGGCGACGGCTTCAGGATCGGTGACATCCAGCACCTGGGTGCGGATGCCAGGATGCAAGCCTTCGAGCGACGGCAATGCCGAAGCGTCGATGTCGGTTGCCAGCACTTCGGCTCCGGCCGCGGCAAAGGCAAGCGCCGTGGCGCGGCCGATGCCGGCGCCCGCGGCAGTGACAAGGGCGCGTTTGCCCGCCAGGCGGCGGGAGGTTTCGAGGATCATTGGCGGGCCATGGCATGGACGGGAAGGGATGGGCGGGCAAGGTCAAGACGGTAGAAACGCGCAGCGTTCTCGCCCATCACCGCAGCCTCATGGTCGGGCGCGAGCGCACGGACATGGCGCAAGGCCAATCGCAGCCAGTGCGCGTAATCGCAGCGCAACGTCGCCACCGGCCAGTCGCTGCCCCACATCAGGCGCGCAGGCCCGAAGCTTGAGAACAGGTGCTCGACGTACGGCGTGATGGTGGCTTCGTCCTGGTCGGGCGTGAGTTGGGTCAACAGGCCCGAGAACTTGCAGTGCACGTTGGGGTACCGGGCCAGCCGTTCGATGCACGTGGCCCAGCGCGAGAAGCTGCCATCGGCAAGGTCGGGCTTGGCACCGTGGTCCACCACCACGCGAAGCCGTGGCTCGCGGTCCAGTCGCCGTTGCAACGCGGGCCATTGCAACGGCCCCACCAGTGCATCGAACGCCAGGTCGCTTGAGTGCAGACAGGCGAACGCGGCGTCGATGCGTTCGCTGTCGAGCCAGTCGGGATCGTCGATGTCTTGCGCCATGGGCCGCAGCCCCACCAGCAAGCCGCCGCCATCGGCGATGAGCGATGCGATGCGTACGTCTACGTCGGGTGCTTCGAAATCCACCCAGCCCACCACGCCCACCGCGGTGGTATCCAGGCGTGCCATTTCGAACAGGAAGCGGGTTTCATCCTCGCTGGGAGCCGCCTGCACCAGCACGAAAGCTTCAACACCGGCTTCATCGCGGATGGCGGCGATGTCCTGGGGAAGAAAATCCCGGCGCAGGGAAGCCGGTGCGCCAGCGAGCCAGCCGTAGTCGCCACGCGAAGGTTTCCAGTAGTGCTGGTGCGCGTCCAGGATCATGCGGCTACCAGGCCTTCGTCGCGCAGGCGCGCCCACAATGTGGCGGGCAGCGAAGTGGTCATGCGTTGCGTGGCCGCGTGCACTTCTTCAGGCGAGCGCAGCCCGCAGACCACGGTGGCCACGGCCGGATGCGTCAGCGGGAATTGCAGCGCCGCCGCGCCGATGTCGACGTGTTCGGCGCGGCCGATGTCGTAGTAACGCTGGGCCCGCGCGCGGATGGCATCGCTGGCGGGTTCGTAGTCGTAGGTAGCGCCCGGGCCGTCGCCGGCGCCCAGGAGGCCCGAGTTATAGGGCGCGCCCGCCATCACCGCCACGCCATCGTTATATGCCATGGCCATCACGCGACGGCTCTGCGCCTGCTCGAACAAGGTGAAGCGGCCGGCCAGCAGGATCGTGTCGAGCTCGAAGCGCGGCATGACGTCCAGGCACACGGATTCTTCATTCACGCCAATGCCGATCGCCTTGCATATGCCCTGGTCGCGAAGCGATGCCATGGCGGGAAGGGCCTCATCCAGCGCCTGCCGCAATACAGCAGGGGCGTGCTCGCCGTGGACGAGGCTGCCGATGTCGTGCAGCAGCAGGATGTCGATGTAGTCGGTACGGAGCCTGCGCAGGCTCTCCTCCACCGAACGCGTGACGCCGTCGCGGCTGTAGTCGAACACCGCATGCCGGCCCTGCACGGCGAAGCCGTCGTTTCCCGATGCGTTGCCGTGCTCGACAAGCCGCCCGGCCTTGGTGGACAGCGTGAAGCGGGGGCGATCCACGCGGCCCAGGGCTTCACCCAGGCGGCTCTCCGACAGGCCATAGCCGTAGTACGGCGCCGTATCGAAATGAGTGATGCCCGCCTCGAGCGCGGCGCCGATGGCGGCCTGTGCCACTGCATCGTCGACGCCTGCGTAGAGGTTGCCGATCGGCGCCGCGCCGAAGGACAGCGGCGACAACGCCCCTATCCGCGATCGCAGGCGGTCAGGGCGGTCGGGCGCCTGGCGGGGCAGGGGCATCTCAGGTTCCGTGGTGCTGTGTGTATATGAACTTTACGTTCATATGTGTACAAAGCCAAGCTGCGATGCAACAACCGGGGGATTCGGCGAGTGCTTATTCGGCTTGTTTCGAAACGGGGCGCGGCTCCACCGCGGAATCGGGTTTATCAGGCTTCGCCTTCCTGCGCCGGGCGCGCAACTGCAACCACTGCACGCCAAGGTTCAACGAGAACCACAGGGCAATCGCCGCAATAGGCCACGCCAGGCCACGTGGCCAGAACACGCCGATGGCACCGAGCACCAGCAGGCCCAGGAAGCCTGCGAGCACTGGCCCAGTTTCCGTGTCGCCCAGCACCCGGCGCTGGCTAAGTGCTGCACCGACGGTATTGGCCAAGCGCAGGGCGCTGGCGGCGGCACGGCTTGAACTTCCACCGGGCCGCGACGGACGGTGCGGCCGGGGTTCGCTGCTGGCCACGCGTTCACCGCCATGCTGGCGGCGCGAGGGCGCGAGTACGATCTCGGTGGCATTCTCCAGGTCCACCTCGTATTGGTGGGCCATCTTCCCGGCAAAACCCTCATCTTCAATCGCCACGTCGATCTCGCGATTGCCCAGCCAGCTTTGGATATTGAGATTGGACGAACCCACCCGCGCCCATTGGCCGTCGGCAACGGCCGTCTTGGCGTGCAGCATCGAGCCGTTCCATTCGAACACGCGCACACCGGCTTTGAGCAGCGGCTTGTAGCCCGAGCGCGACATGCCGGCTACCAACGGGATGTCGCTGCTGCCCGGTACCAGCAGGCGAACGTCCACGCCGTCGCGCGCGGCGGCGCACAGCGCTTGCACGTAGGGTGCGATGCCCACGAAGTAGGCATCGGTCAGCCACAGGGATTTGGTGGCCAGCGCGGCGATCATCTGGTCCAGGCGATAGGTGCCGGCCGTGTAGGGCTGGTTGGCCACCACGCGAAGGGCGATATTCCCTGCATCAGGACACGCCACGGGCGAGGGCAGTTCCAGCGGATCGGCGATGTCGGCCCAGCTATCGAAGAAGGCGTTGTCCAGTTCCGCAACCGCCGGGCCACGGATCGACACGCCGGTGTCGCGCCAGGGCGGGACATTCTTCTTCGGGTTGCCCAGCCATTTGGCGCTGATGCACACCCCCGAGAGGAAACCCAGGCAGCCGTCGGTGGTCAGCAGTTTGCGGTGGTTGCGGCTTACCCAGCCGAAGGGGCTACCGATGCGCGGCGGGTTGTGTATGCGCACCTGGCCACCGGCGGCGCGCAGCGGCGTCCAGAACGACGGTCGCGATTGCCCCAGGCAACCGACCCAGTCGCAGATCACCGCCACGAACACGCCGGCGCTGGCGCGCTCGACCAGTGCATCCCGGAAAGCCCGGCCAACCTCGTCGTCACGAATGATGTAGTTCTCGAGGAATATCCGCTCCTTCGCACTCCTGATGGCATCGAGCCATTGGTCGAAATGCACCTGGGCATCGATCATCAGGCCAACATCGTTGCCGGTGACCAATGGTGCACGCGCTGAGCGGCTGAGCGCCTGTTCGGCAAGGCGCCGGTCCGACGCTGCCTGGCGGGCGTGGCGGGAAGTCATGGGGTTTTGTGTTTCCCTTGCATGCGATGAAAGCGAGTCTGGCATGATGCCGTGCATGCCGTCATCGGAACGTCTACCGGATATCGCAGCCGTCGTGGCGCGCATCCTCGCGGCCACGGGCGGCCACCCGCGCGTGGCCGCGCCCCTGGGACTAGGCAAGCCGCACGATCTGCTCAACGCGCTTTATGCGGAGGCGGCGGCGAGGCCTGAAACTTCCCTGACGATCTTCAGCGCGTTGTCGCTCACGCGCCCGCGGGCGAAGCCGGGCCTGGAAGCCCGCTTCCTTGATCCGTTCCTCGATCGCCATCTGGGCCCCGATTTCCGCGGCCTGGATTACGCAGCAGCGCAGGCGCAGGGCGTGCTGCCGGCCAACGTGCACGTGCACGAGTTCTACCTGCAAAGCGGCGCGCTGCTGCACTCGGCGCCCGCACAGCGCGACTACATCAGCCAGAACTACACCCACGTCGCGCGCGACCTGGTGGACCGCCAGATCAATGCGCTGGTGCAACTGGTGGCGGCCTCTGGTGAGCGCATCAGCCTGTCGACCAATCCAGACCTCACCTTCGATTTCCTCGACCGGCAAGTGGCGGCGGGGCAGCCACGGGCGCTATGCGTGGCAGTGGTGCATCCGGACATGCCTTTCGTTTCGGGCAATGCCGAGGCGCCAGCGGGCTTCTTCGACGTCGTCGTGACGCCGGAGACAACGCCTTCCTTGTTCGCGCTGCCACGCCAGCCGGTGACAGTGACCGAGCACGCGCTGGGCATCCACGCCAGCGCCCTGGTGCGTGACGGCGGCTGCCTGGAAATCGGCATCGGCGCGCTGTCCGATGCCATCGTGAATGCATTGCTGCTGCGGCATGGCCGGAACGCTGTGTGGAGCGAAGCACTTGAAGCGCTCGATGGCCGTGGCGTCACGCGTTCGATGGCCTTGCGCGAAGGAGGTATCGAGCCTTTCGAGCGCGGCATCTATGGTGCGAGCGAAATGGTGATGGATGGTTTCATGCACCTGGAGCGCGGCGGCGTGCTCAAGCGCCGCACTTTCGACGACGTCGAACGCGAGCGCCGTTCCGCCCGTGGCGAGCCCGATGCCGATCCCCACCGCGGTGGCCACTACCTGCGCGGTGCCTTCGTGTTGGGTTCGCGCGAACTCTACCGCTGGCTGCACCAGCGGGAGGCCGAAGACCCGGATGGCATCGACCTGTGCCGGGTCTCCAACGTCAACCAGCTCTACGGCGACCACCAGGCCCTCGCCGCGCTGCAACGGCGGGACGCGCGCTTCTTCAATACCTGCATGATGGCCACGCCGTTGGGCGCGGCCGTGTCCGATGCACTGGCCGACGGCGAGGTGGTCAGCGGCGTGGGCGGGCAGTACAACTTCGTTGCCATGGCGCACGAGTTGCCGGGAGGCCGCTCGGTGTTGCTGATGCGATCCACGCGCAGTACCGGCGGCAAGGTTGTGTCGAACATCGTGTGGAACTACCCGCACACCACTATCCCGCGACATCTGCGCGACATCGTGGTCACCGAATACGGCGTGGCGGACCTGCGCGGACGCAGCGATACCGAATGCGTGCAGGCCATGCTTGCCATTGCCGATGCGCGGTTCATCGACGGCCTGGTGGCCCAGGCGAAGAAGGCCGGCAAGCTCCAGGCCGGTTTCGTGGTGCCCGACGCCTGGCTCCGGAACACCCCGGAGGCCTTGCGCCTGGCGATGCCTGCCCTGGCTGCGCCGGAATTTCCTTTTGGCAGTGATTTCTCGCCGGAGGAACTGCGCCTGCTGCCCGCGCTGGCGTGGCTGCGCTCGATGTCGGCGTCGTGGGGCGGGCGGCTACGCCTGACGGGAGCGTTGCTGCGGCCGGGCAAGGCGGTGTCGGGGGAGGAAGAAGCCCTGGCGCGCATGGGCTTTGAAGGGCCGCTGAAAATAGCCGATGCCCTGCAAATGCGCCTGCTGCGGGCGGCCCTGCGCCGCGTGCATGCCGCCTGACCGCGGGCGGTCATGGCGCTTGCGGTATCCTAGTGGCCTGGCCGCATAGCCCCCATATCGACCCCATGACCGAAGCTTCCCGTTATTCCCCGCGCGATGCCATGCCTCAAGCGCGCCGCCCCAGTATCGGCGTCCGCGTCGGCAACGTTTTGGTGGGCGGTGGCGCCCCGGTGGTGGTGCAGTCGATGACCAATACCGACACCGAAGACCCGGCAAGCACGGCCAAGCAGATTGCCGAACTGGCCCGCGCCGGCTCGGAACTGGTGCGCATCACGGTCAATACGCCAGCCGCCGCGGCCGCCGTGCCGCGCATCGCCGAACGCCTTCAGATGATGGGCGTGCAGGTGCCGATCATCGGCGACTTCCACTACAACGGCCATCAGCTGCTGCAGGGCGAGCCCGCCTGCGCCGAGGCGTTGGCCAAGTACCGTATCAACCCGGGCAATGTGGGCTTCGGCAAGAAGAAGGACACCCAGTTCGCCTCGATCATCGAGTTCGCGCTTAAGTACGACAAACCCGTGCGCATCGGTGCCAACTGGGGCTCGCTGGACCAGTCCATGGTGGCGGCGCTGATGGATGAAAACTCAAAGCGCAGCGATCCCTGGGATGCCAGCCACGTGGCGCGTGAAGCGCTGATCCGTTCGGCGCTGGATTCGGCCGCCCGTGCCGAGGAGATCGGCCTGCCGCGGGATCGCATTATCTTAAGCTGCAAGGTTTCCGGTGTGCAGGAATTGATCGCCGTCTACCGTGACATCGCCACCCGTGGCGATTACGCCCTGCACCTGGGCCTGACCGAAGCCGGCATGGGCTCCAAGGGCATCACGGCGTCGGCGGCGGCATTGGCCGTGCTGATGCAGGAAGGCATCGGCGACACCATCCGCATCTCGCTTACCCCGGAACCGGGCCAGTCGCGCACCAACGAAGTGATAGTGGCGCAGGAACTGCTGCAGACCATGGGCCTGCGCGCATTCACCCCGTTGGTTACCGCGTGCCCGGGCTGCGGCCGCACCACCAGCGAATTCTTCCAGGAACTTGCCAAGACCGTGCAGGCTCACGTGCGCGGCAAGATGCCCGAATGGCGGGTGAAGTACGACGGCGTGGAAAACCTCACCCTGGCCGTGATGGGCTGCATCGTCAACGGCCCGGGCGAATCGCGCCACGCCAACATCGGCATCTCGTTGCCGGGCAACGGCGAGGCACCTTCGGCACCGGTGTTCATCGACGGCGAAAAAGCCATGACCCTGCGCGGCGACAACATCGCCGAGGAATTCGTCGGCATCCTCGACAACTACGTCGAAACGCATTACGTCCAGCGGTAATTTCCGTTTTCCCTATGGAGCATCGCATGACCACCAGGCAACCCCTGCTTACGCTCAACGACGGCCATACGGCACCGCAGCTGGGCTTTGGCGTATGGCAGATCGATGACAGCGTGGCTACTGAGTCGGTGGCCAAGGCCATCCAGACCGGCTACCGCTCCGTCGACACCGCCGCCATCTACGGCAACGAGAAGGGCACGGGCGAAGGCCTGCGCCGGGGCGGTGTTCCCCGCGAGGAGATTTTCCTTACCACCAAGCTGTGGAATGCCGACCAGGGTTTCGACAACACGCTGCGAGCCTTCGACAAAAGCCTGAAGCTCCTTGGCACCGACTACGTCGACATGTACCTGATCCACTGGCCGATGCCGGCCAAGGGCACTTACGTCGACACCTTCAAGGCGATGATCCGCCTGCGCGAGGAAGGGCGCATCCGCAGCGTCGGCGTGTCCAACTTCAATCCCGCCCATCTGGACCATCTGATCGCCGAGACCGGTGTTACCCCGGTGGTGAACCAGATCGAATTGCATCCGGATTTCCAGCAGGACGACGTGGTGAAACATCACCGCGAGAAGAACATCGTCACCGAAGCCTGGAGCCCGCTGGGGCAGGGTGGCGACCTGCTGAAGCACCCGGTGCTTGTGGAGATTTCCAAAGCCCATGGCAAGTCCGTCGCCCAGGTGATCCTGCGCTGGCACCTGCAGACCGGCCATATGGTGATCCCGAAGTCGCAGACACCGGCGCGCATCGAGGAAAACTTCGATGTGTTCGATTTCCTGCTGAGCACGGCAGACCTGGGTAAGATCGCGGCGCTGGATGCGGGCCATCGCATCGGGCCGAATCCGGATACGCTGAACTAGATCCAGCCCCACATGTCGGCAGGCCGTTTCTCGCGGACCAGTGCCGCGGCGTGGCCGAGGAATTCGTCGCGCGACAATTCGATCGCGCCCATGCTCAAAAGGTGTGGGTTCGTCACCTGGGCGTCGAGCAGCGGCATGCCGTTGCTTTCAAGCAACCGGCACAGGGCGATCAGCGCCGCTTTCGATCCGCCCGTGGCATGGCTGAACATCGACTCGCCGCAGAACAGGCGGCCGATGGCAAGCCCATAGATGCCGCCGACGAGGTTTTCGCCGTCCCACACCTCCACGCTGTGTGCGTGGCCTTCGCTATGCAGGGCTTCATAGGCTTCGATCATCGGCTCGCCGATCCAGGTGCCGCGCTGGCCTTCGCGTTCGCCGGCGCAGGCGCGGATGACCCGGCCGAAAGCCTTGTCGATGGTGTAGGTCCACGTGCTGCGTGAAAGCAGCTGGCGCATGCTGCGGCTGACATGGACATTGGCGGTTTCGAACACGCAGCGCGGGTTGGGCGACCACCACAGGATCGGTTCGCCCGGGTTGTACCAGGGGAAGATGCCCTGGCGGTAGGCGGACAGCAGCCTGTCGGTGGAAAGGTCGCCGCCGAAGGCGAGCAGGCCATTGGGCTCTTCCAATGCCGTACGCGGGTCCGGAAACGACTCCGACACGCCAGGATGCAGTTTGGGCAGGTGGATCATCTATGCATCGCGCGCGTTGAGTTGCAGCAGGTCCCAGCGGTTGCCGTAGAGGTCTTCGAACACCGCCACCGTGCCGTAGGGTTGTTCCGCAGGCTCACGCACGAAGCGCACGCCTTCGGCTTGCATGTGCTTGTAATCGCGCCAGAAATCGTCGGTATTGAGGAACAGGAACACGCGGCCGCCAGCCTGATTGCCGACGAAGGGCGCTTGCTCGGCGTTGCTTGCCTTGGCCAGCAGCAGGCTGGTGCCGGTGGAGCCGGGCGGCGCAACCACCACCCAGCGCTTGTCCTGCTCGGGCTGGTAGGTGTCTTCCACCAGCGTGAAGCGTAGCTTCCCGACGTAGAAGGCGATGGCCTCGTCGTAGTCGTCGACGACCAGGGCGACATGCACGATCGATTGTTTCATGGCTTAAGTTCGCTCGGCATAGGGGCTGTGTTCCATCAATTGATCTCCATAGGCCTCGCGCGCACGGCGTTCATGCCGTAGCGCATCGGCGACGGCCTCGTGGAAACCATCGTGCACCAGATAATGTCGTGAATGCGTTCGCGTGGGCAGGAAGCCGCGCGCCAGCTTGTGTTCGCCCTGGGCTCCGGGCTCGAACGTGTGCAGGCCCCGGGCGATGGCGTATTCGATGCCGCGGTAGTAGCAAAGCTCGAAATGCAGTCCCGGCACCTCCACCACGGCACCCCAGTAGCGGCCATACAAGCTGCCACCGCCCACCAGGAAAAACGCCATCGCCACCAGTTGGCCGCCCATGCGCGCCGTGGCTACCTGTACGTTGTTGCCAAGCGACCGGCCAAGGTGCCGGAAGAAGCCCGATGTCAGCGCCGCGTGGTTGCCCTTCATCTCGAAGGTGGATTCGTATAGCGCGTGGATGGCCCGCCAGTCGGCTGCGCTCAAGTCGGCACCGCCTGTCATACCGAGGGTCAGGCCCGACTCCGCAGCCTGGCGGCGCTCCTGGCGGATGTTCTTCCGCTTCTTCGACGACAGTGCGCCAAGGAAATCGTCGAAGTTGGCGTAGCCCTGGTTGTGCCAGTGGAACTGCCAGTCGAAGCGTGCCAGCCAACGCTCGTCGAAGGCGTCGAGATCGGCTTCTTCAAGGAAATTGGCGTGCACGGACGAAAGGCCCAGCCGCTGCGTCTCGGCCACCAGGCCCGCAACCAGCAGGCGCTTGTGCTTTACGGAGGACGCTAGCAGCCGGGGACCGGGAACAGGCGAGTAGGGCGCGGCTGCCAGCAGTTTCGGGTAGTAGTCGCCGCCGGCATTCTCGTAGGCGTGGGCCCAGGCGAAGTCGAAGACGAACTCGCCGTGGGAATTGCCCTTCAGGTAGGCCGGCACCGCGCCGACCAGGCGCTCGCCTTCGTACAGGCCCAGGTGGTGCGGCTGCCAGCCATAGTCCTCGCGCAGGCAGCCGTGCTCCTCCATCCCTCGCAGGAAGGCGTGGGACACGAAGGGATTTCCGTCACCGACCAGGGAATCCCATACGGCGGGATCCACATCGGCGAGGCTGTCCAGGATGCGGATCACCCCATCAGGTTCTGCTGGTCCAGCCAGCGCTCGGCGTCCAGTGCCGCCATGCAGCCGAAACCGGCCGAGGTCACGGCCTGGCGGTAGACGTGGTCGGCCACGTCGCCGGCGGCGAACACGCCCGGCACGGAGGTCATGGTGGCCATGCCGTCCAGGCCGCTGCGGATCTTGATGTAGCCGTCGTGCATGTCCAGCTGTCCGTCGAAAATGCCGGTGTTCGGGGTATGGCCGATGGCGACGAAGAATCCGCTGACGGGGATGTCACGCGTGGCGCCGGAGTTGACGTCCATCACGCGCACGCCGTTGACGCCGGAGGCGTCGCCCAGCACTTCATCCACCGAGTGGTTCCAGACCAGCTCGATCTTGCCGGCGGCGGCCTTCTCGAACAGCTTGTCCTGCATGATCTTTTCCGCACGCAGCTTGTCGCGGCGGTGCACCAGGTACACCTTGCGTGCGATGTTGGACAAGTACAGTGCCTCTTCCACGGCGGTGTTGCCGCCGCCAATCACGGCCACGTCCTGTTCGCGGAAGAAGAAGCCGTCGCAGGTGGCGCAGGCAGACACGCCCTTGCCCTTGAAGTGCTCCTCGGAGGCCAGGCCCAGGTACTTGGCGGTGGCCCCGGTGGTGATGATCAGCGCGTCACAGGTGTAGCTGCCGGCGTCACCCTTCAGATGGAAGGGGCGCTCTGACAGTTCCACCGAGTGGATGTGGTCGAACACCATCTCCGTCTCGAAGTGCTCGGCGTGCTCGGCCATGCGCTGCATCAGGTCCGGACCCGTGACCTTCTGGTCACCCGGCCAGTTTTCCACGTCGGTGGTGGTCATCAGCTGCCCGCCCTGCTGGAGCCCCGTGACCATCGTGGGCTTCAGGTTGGCCCGCGCGGCGTAGACGGCGGCCGTGTAGCCCGCTGGGCCGGAACCCAGGATCAGCAGGCGACTGTGCTTGGGGGTGCTCATGTATAATCCTTGAGGTTTGATTGCGATTTGGGTGACGCGCTTGAGGGCACTTGTAAAGCCGGTTTCGAGGTCCAGTAACGACCTTTCGAGCCCGACAGAATGGGGAACCGAGCGGGTTGAATCAAGGTCGCAGGCGTAAGGCAAGAGTGTCCGGCCCGTCCCCACGGGCCTGGCGTGTGACTTTCCCCACAGGATTTTCCAGCATGCGTATCGGTATTCCCTCAGAAACCAAAACCCTCGAAGGCCGCGTCGCCCTCGTCCCCGCCGCCGCCGCCGACCTCGTCCGCCGCGGCCACGAGGTGTTCATCCAGGCCGGTGCCGGCGCCAAGAGCGGTTTTTCCGACGAGGACTACAGCAAAGTCGGTATCAAGATTGTCCCGGACGCCGCAGCCCTCTACGAGGCCGGCGAGCTGATCGTGAAGGTCAAGGAGCCGATCGCTGGCGACCTGGCCCTGCTGAAGAAGCACCACCTGCTGTTCTGCTACCTGCATCTGGCCGCCGAGCCGGAGCTCACCTCGCGCCTGCTCGACATCGGCCTCACCGGCGTGGCATTCGAGTCGGTGGATGAAAACGGCTCGCTGCCGCTGCTGCTGCCGATGTCCGTCATCGCCGGCCGCATCGCCACCCAGATCGGCACCACCCTCCTGCACCAGCCCAACGGCGGCAAGGGCAAGCTCCTGGGCGGCATGGCCTCCACCCCGCGCGGCAAGGTCGTGGTGCTGGGCGCCGGCGCCGCCGGCAGCAACGCCGCGGCCCTGGCGGCCAATGCCGGCGCCAACGTGGTGGTGTTCGACAAGCGCCAGGATCGCCTGGCCGAGATGATGGCCCTGGCTCCCAACGTCACCGCCCTGTACGCCTATGAATCCTCGGTCGCCGAGGAAGTGGCCACGGCCGACATCGTCGTCGGCGCCGTGCTGATCCCCTCCGCCAAGGCCCCGCGCGTGGTCACCGCCGACATGGTCAAGACCATGGAGAAGGGCAGCGTGCTGGTGGACATCTCCATCGACCAGGGCGGCTGCTTCGAAACCTCCCGTCCCACCACCTGGAAGGAACCCACCTACGTGGTGGACGGCGTTACGCATTTCTGCGTCACCAACATGCCCGGTGCCGTGCCGCAGACCTCCTCCATGGCCATCTCGGCGGCGATCCTGCCGTACGTGCAGCGCCTGGCCGGTGGCAACCAGTGGCGCGATTACGCCCCGCTGAAGGCTGGCATTAACGTCGAAGGGGGCAAGATCGTGCATCCGGCCCTGTCGATGGCATGATGTGCGCCAACGAACGAGCAGAACTGGCTATATAAGTGGCGCGAAGCGCAGGTAGTACCAAGAAGGAAAAAACCCCGGCTCCGGGCCTCAGCGACGAGGCCCGGCGCCGCCTGCGCGAGGCCGGGGCCCTGTTGCTGCTGCCGCTGGCGCTCTACCTGCTGGTCTGCCTGTTCAGCTACAACGACCAGGACCCCAGCTGGGGCCACCTGGGCAACGTCGACCACGCCCGGAATTTCGGCGGGGCGGTGGGGGCGAACATCGCCAACATCTCCCGCTACATCTTCGGGCTGGTCTCCTATGTATTCCCGGTGCTGCTGCTGGTGCTGGGCGTGCAGGTGCTGCGCCACCACGGCGAGCGCACCGTGGCGCCGTGGGAGCCTTCGCTAAGGCTGATCGGCTACGTCTTCTTCTTTATTACCGGCCCGGCCCTGCTGTGGCTGAACTTCCACGATGCCGCCGTGCTTCCGGAAGGGCCGGGCGGCATCCTGGGCCGCTGGGTGGGCAACGCCGTGGCACGCGCCTTCGGTGACAAGGGTGCGCCCCTGCTGCTGCTCACCATGTTCCTGATCGCCGTCACCCTGGCCACCGGGCTGTCGTGGTTCAAGCTGATGGATGTTGTCGGCCAGGGCGTGCTGAAGCTCGCCAGCTGGTTCGGCGGCAAGGTCAAGCAGGCGCCGGAGGTCTACGCCGCCCGCCAGGCCCGCGCCGAGCGCGAGGTGGTGAAGAAGGTCGAAGCGGTGAAGCAGGCTAAGCGCGAGCCGCTGCGCATCGAGGCGCCGGCGGCACCGGTGGCCAAAAGCGAACGCGCCACCCGCGAAACACAGATTCCCCTGTTTACCGGCGCCGCCGCCGATGGCGAACTGCCGCCGCTGTCGCTGCTGGATGAACCACCGCCGCAGCCGGCCGGCTATTCGGAAGAAACCCTCGAGGTGCTCTCGCGCCAGGTGGAGCTGAAGCTCAAGGACTTCCGCATCGAGGCGAAGGTCGTGGGGGTATATCCCGGCCCCGTGATCACCCGCTTCGAACTGGAACCCGCCGCCGGCGTGCGCGGCAGCCAGGTGTCGAGCCTGGACAAGGACATCGCCCGCGGCCTGTCCGTGGTGAGCGTGCGCGTGGTCGACGTGATCCCGGGCAAGAACGTGATCGGCCTGGAAATTCCCAACACCCGGAAGCAGATCGTCTACCTGTCGGAAATCCTGCGTTCGGAGAAATACGACCAGCTGAAGTCGCCCCTGGCGTTGGCGCTGGGCAAGGACATCGGAGGCAAGCCCTCGGTAGCCGACCTTGCCAAGATGCCCCACCTGCTGGTGGCCGGTACCACGGGTTCCGGTAAGTCGGTGGCGGTGAACGCCATGGTGCTGAGCTTGCTGTACAAGTCCAGCCCCAAAGACGTGCGCATGATCATGATCGACCCGAAGATGCTGGAGCTCTCGGTCTACGAGGGCATCCCGCATCTTCTGGCGCCGGTGGTTACCGACATGAAGGAAGCGGCTAACGCGCTGCGCTGGTGCGTGGGCGAGATGGAGCGCCGCTACAAGTTGATGGCAGCGGTAGGCGTGCGCAACCTCGGCGGCTTCAACAAGAAGGTGCGCGAAGCCGAGGCTGCCGGCCAGCCGATGCTCGATCCGTTGTTCCGGCCCAACCCCGAAATGCCGGGCATGACCGCCGACCAGCTGCACACCTTGCCGCACATCGTGGTCATCATCGACGAATTCGCCGACATGATGATGATCGTCGGCAAGAAGGTGGAAGAACTGATCGCCCGCCTGGCGCAGAAGGCGCGCGCCGCTGGCGTGCACCTGATCCTGGCCACGCAGCGTCCGTCGGTGGACGTGATCACCGGCCTGATCAAGGCCAATATCCCCACGCGCATCGCCTTCCAGGTGTCGTCCAAGATCGACTCGCGCACCATCCTTGACCAGTCCGGCGCCGAAACGCTGCTCGGCCACGGCGACATGCTGTACCTGCCGCCAGGCACCGCCACGCCCGACCGCGTGCACGGCGCCTTCGTCGACGACCACGAAGTGCACAACGTGGTCGAATGGCTGCGCGCCCAGGGCAAGCCCGACTACATCGAGGGCGTGCTGGAAGAAGTGCAGTCGATGGGCGACGGCAAGTTCATCAACGATTCGGGCCTGCCGCAGGATGCCGAGGAAGGCGACGGCGACAACGCCCTGTACGACAAGGCGGTGCGTATCGTTACCGAATCGCGCCGCGCGTCGATTTCCGGCGTGCAGAGACACCTGCGCATCGGCTACAACCGCGCCGCGCGCCTCATTGAGCAGATGGAGCAAGAAGGCGTGGTAAGCGCACCGCAGCACAATGGCAACCGCGAAGTGCTGGCGCCGCCACCGCCGAGCCGTTGATCCACACGTTTTCCAACCGCTTCATTCCCAGGTGTACCGCATGATCCGCCGCCTCGCCATCGCCGCCTGTTTCCTCGTTGCAAGCGTGGCCCATGCCGCGCCCGGCGCTGCGCGCGAGCGCCTGGATGCGTTCGCCAAAGGCATGCATTCACTGAGCGGGAATTTCTCGCAGGTGCTGCTTGACGTGAACGGCAAGAAGGGCAAGTCCAGCTCCGGCACGATGGCCCTGCAGGCGCCGCGCCAGTTCCGCTGGGAAACCACAGCGCCCTATAAGCAGACCATCGTCGCCGACGGCAGCCGTGTATGGCTGTACGACCCCGACCTCGACCAGGTCACGGTAAAGGTGCAGAGCAGCGAGGAAGCGCACAGCCCGCTTACCGTGCTCACCGACATCGGCCAGATCGACAAGAATTTCAAGGTGACCGAGCAGGGCGAGAAGGACGGCGTGGCCTGGCTGCGCCTTACCTCCACCGCCAAGGATCCGCAGTTCGACTATGCCGACCTCGGCTTTGATGCCGCGGGCCTGAAGAAGATGTCGTTCAAGGATCCGCTGGGCAACACCACGCAGATCGAATTTTCCAACTGGCAGCGCAACGTGGAACTGCCGGCGGCGACGTTCAACTTCACCCCACCGAAGGGTACCGACGTGGTCGGCGACGCCCCGGTGATCAGCACGCAACCGATCAAGGATTAACGCTGGCCGCGGCGCGAGGGGCGCTGCGGCAGCGAGCGGTTACAAGGGGAGCGCAAAGGATGATGTACTTCATCTGGGGCTTGGTGGGCGCGGTGTTGGGATTCGCGCTGCAACAGGAATTTTTTACCACCGTCTTCGGCGCGATACTGGGCATCGCCTGGGCCCGCATGTCGGGGCTACGGCGGGACATCGACCTTGCGCGCAAGGAACTGGCCGAGGCGAAGCGGATCTTCGGCAGATTGCCGCGTACCGGTGAGGCGCCAGCAGGGGTCGTATCACCACCACCGGTGGTCGAATATCGCTTGCCAGACATCGACGCGCCTCCCACACCTGCTGCCCCAACCGTGCCGGCCAGCGCCGTGGACCCCGGCACGCCGCCACCTGTCCCTCCCGCGCCACCGCGCAATAGACCCGTTCCCGAGCTGCCCCCTGTGCCGCCACGCCCGACCTGGGTCGATGCCCTGATCCATCGCGTGGGCGCCTGGTTCACCGAAGGCAACGTGCCGGTGAAGATCGGCATGCTGGTGTTGTTCGCCGGCGTCGCCGCCTTGCTTAAATACGCCTCCGATGCCGGCATGTTCCATGCGCCGGTGTCCGTGCGCGTGGCGCTGGTGGCCCTGGCTGCGATCGTTGCACTCGCCTTCGGTTGGCGGCAGCGCTTCAAGCGACGCGTGTTCGCCCTATCGCTCCAGGGCGGTGCGATCGGCGTGCTGACCATCGACGTGTTTGCCGCCTTCCGCCTGTACGAACTGCTGCCGCCCACGGCAGCGTTCGGCATGTTGGTGGTGCTGGTGGCCGGCGCCGGCATGCTGGCGGTACTGCAGGATTCGCTGGCGCTCGCCGTGCTGGGCCTGGTCGCCGGCTTCGCCGCACCGATCCTTACCAGCACCGGCCACGGCAGCCACGTGGCGCTGTTCACCTACTACGCGCTGTTGAACCTGGCGGTCCTTGCGATCGCCTGGAAGCGCGCTTGGCGCGTGCTGAACCTGCTGGGCTTCGTCGCCACCTTCGGCGTGGGCGTCGCCTGGGGCGTGACGCAGTACAAGCCCGAGCAGTTCGCCAGCACCGAACCGTTCCTGCTGCTGAATTTCTTCTTCTACCTGGTCATTCCCTGGCTCTATCTGCGCCGCGCGGCGCAGACGCGCGAGCGCGTGCTCGATGCCTGCCTGTTGTTCGGCAACCCGCTGGTGAGCCTGTTGCTGCAGGGCGCGTTGCTGCGCTGGCAGGGCAAGGCGATGGCGGTATCGGCGCTGGTGGCGGCGGTGGTGTATCTGCTCGTGGCCTACAGCGTACGCAAGCAGAAAGACCTGGGCATCCTGCGCGACGCGTGGGCGGTGCTGGCGATCGGCTTTGCCACGCTTGCCGTGCCGCTGGCGCTCAGTGCAAGCGTCACCGCCGGCATCTTTGCAGTGGAGGGCGCGGGCCTTGTATGGCTGGGGTGGCGGCAAGACCGCTGGTTCGCCCGTTGGTCAGGCCTTGGCCTTGCGGGCCTTGCCGCGCTTGCGTGGGCTGCAGGACACATGCCGTCATGGCAGGCGCCCGCCGTGGCCAATCGCAACTACCTTGGTGCGCTGTTGATCGCGGTGGGTGGCGCGGCCAGCACGTGGCTCTACCACCGTTATGGATCTGAAAAGCCGCGCTCGCGCGTGGCTGCCGTGGTGTTGTTTGGCTGGACCATCGTCTGGTGGTTGCTACCAACGACGGTGGAGATTGCGAATCACCTTGGCGATGCGCACGCCGCGGCCGGCATCCTGGCCCTCATGGGTATCACCGCCTGGGTGGTGGCCGAGCTTCAACGCGGTGCGGTGCACGCGCTGGGCACCGCGATGCGGCTGGTGGTGGCCGGGCTTACCTGGGTATCGATGGTGTTGATCGTGCTGTGCCTGATCCCGTCGTGGCAGGTGCTCGGGGGCTGGCTGTTGCTGGCGGTGCTGGTGACCTTCGCCAGCGGCTGGCGCGCCATGGTTTGCCTGCAAGGCCACCCGCGCCTGGCGGCGACCACGCAGCTTGGCTGGTGGTGGCGCGTACCAGTGACGATCGCCTGCGCGTTGGTGGCGGCGGCCGATGGCTGGCACTGGCTGGATGACAGCTGGCGTCTGGTGATGGTGGTGGCGCCCGCGCTGGTGCTGTGGTTCATCACACTGCGCCGCCCGGCGTGGGTGCAGCGGCCACTGCAAGCGGAAGACTCGGCGGTGGATATGCTGCTGCATTCGTTGTTCGTGGTGCTGGGAGTGATCTTCGTCTGCTCGTTGTTTGCCGAAGGTACCGCCACGCCGCTTCGCTTCGTGCCGCTGGTGAATCCGGTGGAGATGGTGATGCTGGCGATCCTGGCTGCGGCGTTCGGCTGGTTCTCAGCGCCGCAAGTAGCGCCATCGACACGCCGCCTGCGTCCACTGCTGATGGGTGTGGCCTTGATGGCCTTCGCCACCAGCGCCACCCTGCGCGGCGTGCATCACCTGGGCAACGTGCCGTGGGACGGTAGTCTCGCCGAATCCTCCGTGGCGCAGATGGCATTGACGGTGACATGGAGCGTGCTGGGCGTGCTGGCCTGGATCGCCGGTTCCCGTCGTGGCCAGCGCGGCCTGTGGCTGGCCGGTGCGGTCACGATGGGCGTGGTGCTGGCCAAGCTGCTGCTGGTGGATCGTTCCCACCTGGGGAATTTGTTTGGTATCGCCTCATTCATTGCCTATGGCCTGCTGTGCACGGCCATCGGCTACTTCGCGCCGGCGCCTCCGCGCCGCGCAGCCGCCACTCCGGAGCCCGCCGATGCGTCCTGACCTTCGCTGGCTTGCCAGTGTTTTATTCCTTGCCTCAGGGACGGCCGCCGCCAGTCCCGGCACGGATTACGCCACCGCGTTCCCGCTGGATACGCACGGTACGGGAGATGCCTTCCGCATCGAAGCCACGCCGGCGCTGTACGCCCACGGCAAGTCCGACGCCAACTTGCGTGACATGGTGGTGGTGAATTCGCTTGGCGTGGAAGTGCCGTTGGCACCTCTGGCACCGGCACCCGCCGTGGCGCATCCGTACCATCTGCAAGCGCGCCTGCTTCCCGTCCCTGGCGACGCCAGCGAGCGGGACGGCACCGGCCATATCCGTCGCAGCAGCGATGGCAGCGTACAGATCGACCTGGGTGCGGGTGAACTCACCGCCAAGCCGCCGCGCCACTGGATCGTCGATGCGCGCCGGGCCATTTCGGCCGAACGCATCACCATCGACAAGCTCGATGGCATCGACGTGCAACTGGAGCTGGCGGTGGATGCCAGCGACGACCTGCAGCACTGGGACGAGCGCGCAGGCGATGTCACTGTCACCAGCATCGCGCGAGGCGACGATGCCGTGGACAGCCGTAGCATCCAGCTGTCGGGGGAGCCGGCGCGCTATTACCGCTTGCGCGTGGTGGGCGGCGACGTGCCCTGGGACGTGGAACACACCCCAGGCGTGACTGTGGAAGGCAGCTTCGTCGATGCGGGCGATCAGCGCATGGCTGCCTTCCAGTGGGTCGAGGTCAGCGGCAAGGCCGATGGCGACCACGGCTTCGTCTACGAACTGCCGGCGACACTGCCGGTGGGCGCGGTGCAGGTGAAGCTGGCCCAGGCCAATGGAGCGGCACGCGTGCAATTGAATTCGCGTGGAACCACCGATGCCTGGACACCGCTGGGCGACGTCACCGCAACCACCGTGGGAGGGCAGGGCGACACCGCCACCATCGCCACCACGGCCGGCAAGTCGCTGCCCAACACCTTGCGCATCGAAGACACCCGGCTGCACGCGCTTCGACTCACCTCGACACCGGTCTTGCAGCAGGCACCCACGCTCCGCGTGGCCTTCACCCCCGACCGCTTCGCCTTCCTGGCACAGGGCCCGGGTCCGTACCGTGTGATGGTGGGCAGCTACGCCGCACGCCGCGGCGACTCGCCGGTGGATGCTGCCCTGGACAAACTTCGCCTGGACAAGGGGCCGGACTGGCAGCCACCGCTAGCCAACCTGGGCGAACCCGCGGTCGCCGCGGGCGAAGCCGCCCTACAACCGGCCAAGGTGCCCTTCGACTGGACCAAGCCGCTGCTATGGGGCGTGCTGGTGCTCGGCGCGCTGCTGGTGATCGGCATGGCGCTCAGCCTGCTTCGATCGGCCAAGGGTGAAGACAAGGTCTAAACCGGCAACCCGTTGAGCCCTCGATGACGCTCCAGGGGCGATAATGCCCTGATGAACGCCGCTGTCGTGACTCCCGATGCCTAGCCATTCCCCGACCCCGGGGCTGTTCGCCGAGCCAGAGGCCCTCAAGCCCCTGGCCGAACGCATGCGCCCGGCCAGCCTGGACGAGATCGTCGGCCAGCCTCGCCTGATCGATCCCTCTTCGCCGCTGCGCCGGGCGCTGGAGGCGGGCAGGGTGCATTCGATGATCCTGTGGGGGCCGCCCGGTTGCGGCAAGACCACCCTGGCCCTGCTGGTGGCGCGTTATGCCGATGCCGACTTCCGCGCGATTTCGGCGGTGATGTCGGGCCTGCCGGATGTGCGCAAGGCGCTGGCCGAAGCTGAGGTCAACTTCTCGCAAGGGCGCCGCACGGTGTTGTTCGTCGACGAGGTGCATCGCTTCAACAAGGCGCAGCAGGATGCCTTCCTGCCGCACATCGAGAAGGGCGTGATCATCTTCGTCGGCGCCACCACCGAGAATCCTTCCTTCGAATTGAATTCGGCGCTGCTCTCACGCTGCCGCGTGCACGTGCTCGATTCGGTCACCCCCGATGCCATCGTGGTCACCCTGAAGCGCGCGCTGGCCGACGAGGTGCGCGGGCTGGGCACGCTCGGGCTTACCGTGGATGAAGGCTCCCTGCAGCTGATCTCCCAGGCGGCCGACGGCGACGTGCGCCGCGGGCTTACCCTGCTTGAGATCGCAGCCGAACTTGCCACCGACGGGCGCATCGACGAAACCACGCTTACCCAGGTGCTGGCCGATCGCACGCGCCGCTTCGACAAGAGCGGCGAGCAGTTCTACGACCAGATCTCCGCGCTGCATAAATCCGTGCGCTCATCCGATCCGGATGCCGCGGTGTATTGGCTCACGCGCATGCTCGACGGTGGTTGCGATCCCCTGTACCTGGCCCGGCGCATGACGCGCATGGCGGTGGAAGACATTGGCCTTGCCGAGCCGCGTGCCTGGCGCATGGCGCTGGACGCGTGGGATACCTACGAACGCCTTGGCAGCCCCGAAGGCGAGTTGGGCCTGGCGCAGCTGGCGATCTGGCTGGCCATCGCGCCGAAGAGCAACGCGGCGTACAAGGCGTACAACCTCGCCCGCGCCACCGTGCAGAAGATGGGCACACTCGAGGTGCCCATGCACCTGCGCAACGCACCCACGAAGTTGATGAAGGGATTGGGCTACGGCACCGGCTACCAATACGACCACGACGTGGAGGGCGGCGTGGCGCTGGACCAGCAGTGCCTGCCCGATGCCATCGCCGACATGGTGTTCTACGAACCGGTGGAGCGCGGGATGGAAGCGAAAGTGGCCGAAAAGCTTGCGGCCTTGCGCGCGGCTCGTCGCGCTGCCCGGGATGGGGAATAATCGACGCTTGACGGCCGGGTAAGGGGTGGGCGCATGGGGAAGGGCTGGAACAAGGTTGCATGGCTTGCACTTGCCACCCTGGGTATCACGCCCGCCTTCGCCGCGCCCGATGCCGCCACCACGTACCGAGTCGGCAATACCAGTACTGCGCTGACCATCGAGGCTACGCCCAGCGCGCCGCGCATCATCGCGGTAGCCGATGCTCGCGGTTCCACGTGGCCGTCGAACGGGACCGTTCCGCTGGTCGACCGCGTTACCATCGGCCAGACGTCGGTGCCAGTGCACTGGACCTTCGACGCGTCCGCCACGCGTAGTTCCAGTGACGCGTTGACACTGGTGTACGTATCCACCAAACCAAACTTGCGCCTGTCCTGGACATGGCGCGCCCGTGCCCAGCAGGGACCGCTCGAACACGATATCCGCATCGAGAACAGGAGCAGGAAGCCAGTGCTTTTGCTCCTGCAGCAAAGCGTACAACTGTCGCTGGATGTTTGGCCGGGGCAGGCCCTTGAGCATGTGTTCATCGACAAAGGAGCCGGCAAGGCGCCGCCGGTAGGTACGCACGTGGTGCCCGCGGTCGATGGTTATACATGGATGGGTACTTCGAGCCCGTTCGCGCACCCGAAAGAAGGCGAGCCGCGCGAGATCATCCCCTGGCTAATGCTGCGGGGAGCCGGTGACGCGCCCAGCGATGGCCTTTACATGGGCGTGGAATTTAGTGGTCGCATCGCCATGCACGTGGCCCGCAAAGCCAATACGCTGGAGATCAGCGCCGGCCTCAACGAGGATCCCGGCGAACGATTCCAGACCATCGTCCCCACCGGTAGGGCGTTTACCACGCCCACGATCTTCCTCGGTGCCACCCACGGCACGCTCGACGATGCCGGCAACCTGCAGCGTCGATGGGTGCGCGAGGTGCTGAACGATCCGGTGGTGGTGAACGACCCGAAGTATCCGCTGCTGACCAACAACAGCTGGGGCAGCGGCATGAAGATCGACGCGGCGCAGGCCCGCCGCATGATCGACGACTCGGCCGAGCTTGGTTTCGAGATGTTCCACCTCGATGCCGGCTGGTTTGCCGGCGTGGGCGATTGGATTCCGGATCCAGCGAAATTTCCCCAGGGACTGGCCTCCATCGCCGACTACGCCCATGCCAAGGGCTTGAAGTTCGGCCTGTGGGTGGATTGGGCCCAGGCCGGTATCAGCAAGCGCAAAGGCGCGATGAGCGTGGCCAATCCCGCCACCAGGAACTGGCTCACCACCGATCCACCCAAGGGCTGGAAACCCGCCGAGTTCAAGGGCGTCACCATCGACATTGGCCTGCCCGCGGCCAAGGCCTGGGTGGCCGGGGAAGCCGATCGCCTGGTGCGCGACTATCACCTGGACATGCTCGAACACGATGGCTACGTGGTGGCTCAGGGCTGCGACCGACAGGACCATCCTCATGCCATCTGCGATGGCTTGATGGTGAAGCGCTACCAGGAGGAGGAATTCTTCTGGCAGGACGGGCCCAACAGCACGGATGTGAGCTACCACGCCGCGCTCGCCTATTACGACATCTACCGCAAGCTGAAGAAGGACCACCCCGGGTTACTGCTTGAGATCTGCAACGACGGCGGCCGCATGGTCGACTTCGGTAGCGCTGCGGTGGGAGATTATTTCTCCATCGTCGATACGTATGATCCGTTGTCGAACCGCCAGGCGTTCTTCGACGCAAGCCATCTGCTGCCTCCGGCGATGCTCGAGGCGTATGCCATGGAGGTGCCCACCCCGCGCATCGAGAATTTCCGCTACATGCTGCGCAGCGGGATGATGGGCTGGTTCACCCTGATGATGGACAGCAGCAAGTGGACGCGCGAGCAGCACGACGTGGCAGCGGCGGAACTTGCCACGTACAAGGCGAAGCTACGCCCGCTGATCCGCCGGGCGGATCTTTTCCATGTGGGCCAGCGCCCGGATGGTGCACATTTCGATGGCATGCAGTACTTCGACAAGGTGACCGGGCAGGGGGTGCTGTATGCCTTCCACGGCAGCGACACGTCCACCAGGTCGCATGCCTTTGTGCTGAAGGGCCTGGAGCCTACGCGCAACTACCGCCTGCATTTCAACGACGGTAGTTCGCCTGACACTACGGTACGCGGCGATGTGCTGATGCGTGATGGCGTGACGGTGAAGTTGCCCGTACCCAACTCCTCGGAACTGGTATTCATCACCGCCGGCCCGGCCAATGCCCTGGTAACCCAGCCCGACGTGGTGGTGGACGCTGCGCGCAACTTTACCGATCCTAACCCGGCACTGGTGGCGATGATGCGCGCGGCGCTGCTGAACACCGGCACGCAGATCGCCGCCACCGCTGACGGCACGGCCTATGTGCGCACGGGCGATATTCCCGCCGAGTGGCTGCGCGATTCTTCGGTGCAGGTGGAGGCCACCTATCTTGGCTTCGCCCACGATGCCCAGGTGCAGGCGCTGATCAAGGCCGTCGTGCAGCGCCAGGCCAAGTACCTGTTGATCGATCCCTACGCCAATGCCTTCCGCGAGGATTATTCGATCTGGGAGCGGAAGTTCGAATTGGACTCCCTGTGCTACCCGGTGCTGCTGGCATGGAAGTACTACAAGGTAACCGGCGACGCCACGATCTTCACCCCGCAGGTGCGCCAGGCGTTTCGCCGCGTGCTGGACACCATGGAGATCGAACAGGACCACACGGCGCGCAGCAAGTACGTTTTCAAATCGAAAACCGAACAGTCCGGCCGAAACCCAGTGGCGCGCACGGGCATGATCTGGACGGGCTTCCGTCCCTCGGATGACCTGTCTACCTACAATTATTTGATCCCCGCCGAGATGATGGCGGTGCAGGCGCTGGGCGCGATGGCCGAAGCCGCTGACGTGATGCACGACGCCTCGATGGGCAGGCGCGCACGCAAGATGCAAGGCGAAGTGCGCGCGGGCATCGAGAAGTACGGCATCGTTGCTGGGCCCGATGGCAAGCGCATGTATGCGTATGAGGTGGATGGCCTGGGCCACGCCTTGCTGATGGACGATGCGAACATCCCGAACCTGCTGTCCGCGCCGTACTTCGGCTATGTGGGGCTGGATGATCCGGTGTACCAAGCAACGCGCAGCTTCGTGCTGTCGCCGGCCAACCCGTACTACTACAGCGGCACCGTGGCGGCAGGCCTGGGCAGCCCGCATACCCCCAAGGGCATGGTGTGGCCGCTGGGCCTGTTGGCCGATGGTTTCACCACCAACGATCCGGCACGGCAGCAGGCCGTGCTGAAGATGTTGCTGGCCAGCGACCCGGGCGACCACCGCCTGCACGAGTCGTTCGACCCATCCAGCCCGAAGATTCTCACCCGTGAGGATTTCGGCTGGCCCAATGCCTTTTTCACCGAATATATGAACAAGCTGCGCGGCGCGCCGGACCATCCCAGGCCCTAGGACGGGCAGCTCGCCTCCATTCGGTGCCCCGCCGTCGGCGGCAACCGTTGGTACTGGCCGCGTTGCAGCCAGGGCCTCCTGGGCAATGCCCCAAGCTGGCCATCGATACCATCATCGGACCCCTCCCCGATTCATGTTGCCAAATGCTGCACTGCAACTTGCGGCTGCATGAATACTACTATTATAAAATATGACAATTAGATTTTAGTGGGTGTTTAGGGCGCGCCGGATTCGCAGTCATGCCACATCCGGTGTGGGGGGTTTTGAGGGGTTTCCACAATAATTCAAAGGGCGTTCCATGAAGCGAACCAAGTTGGCTCTTTCAGTGGGTCAGGCATTGGCGATGGTCGGTGTTGGCCTGCTCGGCTACAGCGCGCAGGGGTTTGCGCAAGCGGCCGCAGACGCACCAGCAGCCAGTTCAACGGCGGCGGTACCACCGGCCTCGGGCACGGCTCAAAAGCCCGACGAGAAGAATGCGACCAACCTGAACACGGTCACGGTGACCGGCCAGCTGGCGGCCCTGCAGCGCGCCCAGGCGATCAAGAAAGACTCGGTCAACACGGTGGATTCCATCTCCGCGGAAGAAACCGGCAAGTTTCCCGATCCGAACGTCGCCGACGCTCTGCAGCGCGTGCCTGGCGTGTCGGTGAACCGCAGTGGCGGTGAGTCCAGCCAGATCGCCGTGCGCGGCTTCGGCCCGGAGTTCGTCGCCGTCACGATCAACGGCCGGCCGATGGCCACGTCATCGGGTTCGCGCGCCTTCAACTTCGACGTGCTGCCTTCGGAGATCATCAACGTCGCCCAGGTCAACAAGACCTCGTCGGCCAACATCCCCGAGGTCGACATCGGTGGCGTGGTGGACATCCAGACCGCGCGGCCCCTGGATTTCAGCGGTTTTCACGGCGCGTGGAGCGCGGCCGGCGTGAACAGCAACCTGACCGGTGACTGGGCAGGCAAGACCACGCCCAAGGCATCGCTGCTGGGCGGCTGGACGAACGACGACCACACGTTTGGCGTGCTTGCCTCGGCGATGTACTACAAGCGCAAAGACACCCAGATCAACACCCAGGCCAACTCCTGGTACACCAACCAGAATATTTCACAGTTGTCGGGCACGGCCAATCCCAACTACACGAACGTCGCCGTTCCCGAGACGCTCGCCAGCAACATCCTGGACGAGACGCGCACGCGCAAGGGCTTCAGCACGGCGATGGACTGGAGGCCGACCGACAAGCTGACCTTCCAGCTCGATAGCCTGTATTCCAGCTACAAAGTGGACAAGCTCGAACACGAGTTCGGCGAGTACGGCAACACAGGCGACATCCAGTCCCTTACCACCGATGCCAACGGCACGGTGACGCAGTTCATTCGCAAGGGTGAAGGCCCCAACGTGATGGCGAACGACTATGTCGTGTCGTCCATTCCCAGCTACGAGAAAAGTTTCCAGAACGGCCTGAACGCGGCGTACCAGATCGACGACACCACCAAGCTCAGCGTGGACGTGTCCAACTCCAAGGCATGGAACAAGGAAAGCCCCAACGGCTACTTCCTCGTGGTCGGTGCCAAGAACTTCGGCACCAATCCCACCTGGACCAACAACGGCAACAGCGAGCCGCCGTCCTATAGCAACATCCTGGCTCCGGACAACTTCAACAACCTCACGGCGCATTGCTGCAACGCCGGCGGCCAGACGAACAACGTCACCAACAACGTCAAGCAGTACAAGATTGACCTGACCAAGGCCTTCGACGGGATGGTCCTTACCGAGCTCGACTTCGGCATCCAGAAGACCGACCAGTCGGTGAAGTCGGTGAGCGTGAGCACGCCCAACGGTATCCTCTGCAATGCCTATTGCGGCTATTCGATTAGCGCTCCAGCGGATGCCATCGGCGCATATCTCTACACCCCGCCGTCGCCGATCCATGGCGTGTCCTCGCCGGGCGTGCCGGACCAGTGGATCCAGTACGACGGCAGGAAGTACCTGGCATGGCTGGCGACGCCCGCGGCGTACAACCAGCTGACGCCTGAGAAGAGGGCTGCACTGCTGGCGGGCCTGGCGGCAAACGGCGGAACCCTGGGGGCCGCGCCGAACCCCGGCAGCTTCAACAAGGTCTCGGAGAACCAGAAGGCGTTCTATGCCAGGGCCCTGTTCGGCGGCAACTTCGGCACGATGCCCTGGCAGCTGGACCTGGGTGTGCGCTACCTGAACATCACCTCCGAGAGCGTCGCGATCAACCAGCCGCCGGCGACCCTCACCATCGACCCGAACGACACCAGCAACGGCCAGGTGACCTATGGTGCGCTGGCGCCGCAGCAGGCCGATGGTGGCTACCACCGGTGGCTGCCCTCGATGAACTTCAAGTTGAACCTGCTTGACGACCTGATCTACCGCTTCTCGTTGTCCAAGACCCTGACCCCGCCTGAGCTGAGCAACCTGTACTACAGCAAGAGCTACGGCACGCGCCCGAACTCGCTGACCATTTCCCAGGGTAACCCGCAGCTGCAGCCGTATTCCTCGCGGAACTACGACATGGGCCTGGAGTGGTACATGAACGACGCCAGCTACCTGGCGCTGGAAGGGTTCTACAAGAAGGTCAGCAACTTCAGCACGCTGATCAGCTCGCCGTTCCCGTTCCTGACCAACGTCAACACCGGACAGCCGTTCATCTGGTCGCTGACGCAGCCGGTGAACCTGAATTCGTCCAACATCTACGGCGCAGAGTTCACCTTCAACTACCAGTTCAAGGACATCCTGCCGGCGCCGTTCGACGGATTGGGGACGGCCGTGAACTACACCAAGGTGAAGAGCAGCACATCGCTTGGGCCCAGCGAAATATCGGCGGGCGGCAAGTTTGCCGTGCCGGGCATCGGCGACTCGGCGAACGCGAGCGTGTACTACGAGAAGGGTCCGGTACAGGTGCGAGTGGCCTATAACTGGCGCGGCAAGTACCTGGAAAGCATCGCCTACGGTTCCGGTGCAAACCCTGCCACACGTAGCAGCTACGGCCAGGTAGATCTGAGCGCGAGCTACCAGATCAATAAATTCCTGTCGGTGTTCGCCTCCGGTACCAACCTGACCCACCAGCACCTGTATGACTACTCGGTCTATCGGAACCGGTTCCTGTACGCCGAGGCCGATGGCACGGTCTATACCGTGGGGGTACGCGGCAGCTTCTGATGAAATCATCCTGGAATGCCTTATTGGGCCTCCTGTTCGGCGCGTTGCTTTCGAGCAACGCGCCAGCGGCCCCCGCCACGTCTCCCACCGTGGCGGGGGGCAGTCTCGCCATCGAGCAGGGCCATTTCATGCTCGATGGCAAACCGTTCCGGGTGATTTCCGGCGAGATGCACTACACCCGCGTCCCACGCGAGTACTGGCGCGATCGCTTGAAGATGGCCAAGGCCATGGGCCTGAATACCATCACCACTTATGTGTTCTGGAACGCGCACGAAGCCACGCCCGGCCACTACGATTTCAGCGGCCAGAACGACGTTGCCGAGTTCATCCGCGAGGCGCAACAGGAAGGCCTTTATGTGATCCTGCGTCCCGGCCCCTATGTTTGCGCCGAATGGGAAATGGGCGGCTTCCCCTCCTGGCTGTTGAAGGATCCGAACATCACGATCCGCAGTACGGATCCGAAGTTCATGCAGCCGGTGCAACGCTGGTTGCATCGCCTGGGCCAGGAAGTGGCTCCGCTGCAGCGGGCCCGCGGCGGCAACATCATTGCCGTGCAGGTGGAGAACGAGTACGGCAGCTTCGGCACGGACAGCACCTACCTTACGCAAATCCGCCAGGCCATCACTGATAGCGGTCTTGATGCCTCGCTGTTGTATACGTCCGATAGCGCCGATCATCCCGGTTCGCTGCCGGGCCTGGCCAAGGTCATCAACTTCGGCGTCGGCCATGCGCGCGAGCAGTTCGCCCGGCTCAAGACGTGGCAGCCCGATGGCCCGTTCATGGCCGGCGAATACTGGGTGGGCTGGTTCGATCATTGGGGCGCGCCGCATCATGTCGCCGACGCCAAAGTGGTGGCCGACGAACTGGCGTGGATGCTGAGCCAAGGCTATTCAGTCACGTTCTACATGTTCCACGGCGGCACCTCGTTCGGCTGGATGAACGGCGCCAACTGGGACGACGATAGCTACCAGCCGGACGTCACCAGCTACGACTACGACAGTCCGCTGGACGAGAGCGGAAGGGTCACGCCGAAGTACCTTGCGCTTCGCCAAGTGATCGCCAAGGCCACGGGGGACCATCTGCCTCCCGTGCCACCGACGCCGGGAACGCAGGCCATCAGTAACATCAAGCTTGGCGAATCCGCATCGCTGTGGGATGCATTGCCCACGCCGGTGACCTCGCACGAGCTGAAAACCATGGAGGCGCTGGACCAGGCCTATGGCGACATCCTGTATCGCAAGCGCATCGACACCGCTGCCGCGGGCCAGTTGCACATCGACGGGCTTCAGGACTATGCCCAGGTCTATGTCAACGGCAAGCGGATCGGAACGCTCGATCGCCGGCTGAAGCAGGACACGTTGCCGATCAAGCTGGCCAAGGGCGACACGCTGGACGTGCTGGTACAGAACGACGGGCGCATCAATTTTGGCGAGCATGTGCGCACCGAGCGCAAGGGCATCTTAGGTTCGGTAAGCGTGCAAGGGCAGACGTTGTCCGACTGGCAGATTTATTCCCTGCCTTTCACCAACAACGATGCCTTGAAGTTCACCAGCGCAGCTTGCACCCACGCACCATGTTTCTACCGCGGCAGTTTCGACGCGCCGGTCTCGGGCAGTGCATCGGCGGACACCTTCCTTGATACGAAGGGCCTGGGCAAGGGCATGGTCTGGCTCAATGGTCGTCCGCTCGGACGCACCTGGAGCATCGGCCCGCAGCGCACCCTCTACGTGCCGGGCGCTTGGCTCAAGCCCAAAGGCAATGAACTGGTGGTGCTGGACCTGCTCGTGGAAGGCCAGCCCACGCTCAATACGTTGAAGCACCCCATCCTTGGAACAACCAGCATAAAGGTCCCTTGAAGATGAAGCTTAAGAACCATCGCCGTGCCGGTTGGCTGCGCACTGCTGTCTCGTTCGCCGTTGTTTCCGTTATTTCAGCTGGCGCCGCTGCTGCCGGCGCTGCCAGTGCGCCCTTGCCGCAGATGGGTTTCAACAACTGGAATTCCACGCATTGCCGCGACGAGTTCGACGAAGCCATGATCCGCGGTGTTGCCGACAAGTTCATCAGCCTGGGGTTGAAGGACGCCGGCTACACCTATGTCAACGTCGATGACTGCTGGGCCAACTGGCAGCGCGACAAGGACGGCGCGTTGCAGGCCAATCCGAAGCGCTTTCCTGGCGGGATCAAGGCACTGGCCGCTTACATCCACGAGCACGGCCTGAAGTTCGGCCTGTATTCGAGCGCCGGCACGTCCACCTGTGAGCCGTTGCAGGAGAACCGTGGTTTCCCCGGTGGCCTGGGCCACGAGAAACAGGACGCCGCGACATTCGCATCCTGGGACGTGGATTACCTGAAGTACGACAACTGCAACAACAACAAGGTCGATGCCCACAAGCGCTACCTGGACATGGCCAACGCCTTGCGTGCCACCCATCGGCAGATTTTCTTCAGCATGTGCGAATGGGGCGAGAACAAGCCGTGGCTGTGGGCCGGCAAGCCGCCGGTATCGGCGCAGTCCTGGCGTACCACCGGTGACATCACCGATACCTATGCCTCGATGCTGAAGATCTTCAAGCAGAACGTGGTGCTCGACAAATATGCCTCGCTGGGCCACTGGAACGATCCGGACATGCTGGAAGTGGGCAATGGCGGCATGACGGATGTCGAGTACCAAAGCCACTTCAGTCTCTGGGCGATCATGGCGTCGCCGCTCCTGGTGGGCACGGACATTCGCAAGATCAAACCCGATGCGCTGCAGATCCTGCTGAACAAGGAAGTGATCGCGGTGGACCAGGATCCGCTGGGCGTGCAGGGCAAGCAGGTGCGCGACGCCGATGGCATCCATGTGATCGTCAAACCCATGAAGGACGGCAGCCGCGCGGTGGCTGTGTTCAACGAAACCGATGCCGCGGTGGATGCAAGCGTGACGGCTAAAGAGATTGGCCTGAAAGCTGCAGCCAAGTACAAGGTTCGCGACCTTTGGCAGCACTCGGACGCCAGCGGAGACGGCTCCATCAAGGTCAACCTGCCGGCGCATGCGATCGCCATGTATAGGATCAGCAACAACTGAAGATAGAGCGGGGGTCAGAGTGAATACTCTGACCCCCGACGCTTCTACAGGCCAGCAGACAGCCGAAGGGCGGACAGTGACCTGTCCGCCCTTCTTTTTTAGGTCCCATCGCTGCCTAGCGCGGGCTGAGCTCTCCGCTCCACGTTTTCCTGGCCGCGTCAAAGGCGACCTTCAGCTGAGCGCCGGAAACCTGCGTGAGCGTGAGGTTGCTGTTGAAGAGTGAATCGCAGAATCGGCCACCATTCTGGGATATGGCAAAACGATAGATGGTCTGCGCGCCATCGCTCTTCAGGAATTTCGCCGGCACCGAGCACGAAAGCGGCTTAGCGAAATGAATGGGGCATGGAAGTCCCCTGTTTGTCATAAGTAGTGCGGGCGGCCACCCAAGGCCGCCCGCATTACAGCTTACGCAACCACCGCCCAACCCCCAACCGCTACGACGCGAGCGCTTTGTTGAGGACGGCCAGGTCCAGCTTCTTCATCTGCATCACCGCTTCCATCGCCTTCGGGTTGTTGGCGATCTCGGAAATATTCTCCGGCACGATTTGCCAGGACAGGCCATATTTGTCTTTCAGCCAGCCGCAGACCTGGGCTTTGGGATCGCCACCTTCGCCGAGCTTCGACCAGTAGTGGTCGATTTCCGTCTGGTCATGGCACATCACCACCAGCGAAATCGCCTCGGTGAATTTGAACATCGGGCCGCCGTTGATGGCGGTCACCAACTGGCCGTCCAGCGAAAACGACACCGTCATTACCGAGCCCGGCGGCCGTCCGCTGGGCCCGGTGTCGCCCTTGGGATACTGCGTGGTGCCGTGGATCTTTGAATTGGGGAAGATCGATACGTAGAGCTTCGCTGCTTCTTCGGCCTTGTCATCGAACCAGAGGAACGGCGAAATGCGCTGATAGGGCCCGGCCATGACGACTCCCGTTGGTGGTGGAATGGCCGAATATAAATGACGGCCCGCGATTCCGCGTGACGGGAAATTCTGTCCATGGCAGCAAACGAGAAAGGGCCCGGCAAAAGCTGCCGGGCCCTCCTTTTTTACCCACCCATTTTAAAGGTGTCAGTTCGTCCAGGTCGCCTTCAAGGTGACGCCCGTGAAAGCGGCATACCCGTTGAGCATGATGTAGTACGTGCCCGTTGAAGGATGGGTGACCGAGCAGCTTTCGGTGTTACCCGTGACGTACGGGCGGCAATCGTAGCTGCTGGTGGTGGGGGCGGAGCCGAACTTCGTGTAGAGGTCCGCATCGCCGGTGCCACCGCTGATGGCGATCTTCAGGTTGGTCGCGCCTGCAGGAATAACCACGGTGTAGTTGAGCTTGCCGTTGTGCGCGGCCGACAGGCCAGTTACCGCCACGCCGTTCTGCAGCACGTTGCCGCCACCGCCGCCACTGCTGGTTACCGTGACGGAAGACGACTTCGCATTCGTCGCGCCGCCGTTGTCGGTAACCGTTTCGGTCACGGTGTAGGTGCCTGCCGCCGTATAGGTGTGGCTGGGGCTGGTGGCCGTGGACGTGCCGCCATCGCCGAAGGTCCAGCTGTGCGAGGCGATGCTGCCATCGCTATCGGTGGAGCTGTCGGTGAAGGTGGCGGTAAGGCCACTGGTGACCACGCTGAAGTTCGCCACCGGCGGCACGTTGGTACCGCCGCCGCCACCCGTGGCCCAGTGGGCCTGGGCATAGGTGTTGAGCTGGGAGATATCCAGGCTGCCGTAGCCGGTGGCCTGGTCGAAGCCCGTGGTGGCGGTGTAGCCGTGGCTCTGGTAACCGTTGTTGCCCGAGGTCACGTCATGCAGGATCGCCCCATTGGTGGGGAAGGCGGCGTAGAAGTTCGACGCCGGGAAGCCGATGGTGTTGTTCGCCGCCGACTCGATACGTGCCCACACGCCAACGAAGATCGGCGAGGCAAGGCTGGTACCACCCACCTGCTCGGTCGATCCATCCACGATGATCAATGCGCCCGACGACGATGCCGCGTCGAAAGACACATCCGGGCCCACACGATGGGTGGTGCCCGAGCCCAGCGCCGTAACCTGCCAGGACGGAGCCGACTCGAACGCACTGGTGCCGCCGCCCGTCGCCCACAGGCGCTCGTTGGTGTACGTCGGCGGTGCGATCTGGGCCAGGCCTTCATTCCACACGGTTTCGCCCGTCCACGTGGTGCCCGTGGTGGAGAGTGTGGTGCCGCCCACCTGGATCACGTACGGGGAGCTGGCCGGCTCACTCACGCCATAGTGGGTGAGGTCGATCTTCACCGTACCGGCGGAGTTCGCCACATAACCGGGCGAGCCCGACTGCGGATCGGTGGACCACTGGTAGACGCCGGCGTCGCCGGAGCTCACCGAGAAGGTCTGGCCTTGCGCCACAGCCTGCTGGAAGATCGCATCGTCCGCCGACTGCACGCCCGACTGCTCGGCGGCCGTTTCGTCTTCACCCAGTGACACGTTGATCACCTTGACGATGTTGTCGGTGACGGCCTTGTTATAGGTGGCGGTAATCCCGGCGTCGGTAATACCCGAACTGCTGCTGTTGCCGTTGGCCGAGGTATAGAAGATCAGCTGCTTCACGCCGCCGGACGTACCCACGATGTCCTGGCTGTCGAGCGACCATTCGCCGTTGCTGTCGTTGTCGTTGGCGAAGGTGCCGCTGCCAACGCGCGTTTCCAGCGTGTTGACGGTGGCCAGGCCCGCATTGGTGGTGAAGGTTTTCAGATCCTTGATGGTCTGGGTCATCGAACCCCAGGTAATGATGCCCACCGCGGTGTTGGTCGCCGCCGGCACCGAGCCCTTGTCGTAGATCGTGGCGAAGTCCTGCGGGTTGTGCGCGCCGATGGAGCCTGCGGCCTGCGGGGTGGCGCTGGAGCCGGGCACCACGATGTTCTCGGGGTGATAGACGTGGTGCAGCGTGTGCTTCACCGACACGTTCTGCAGACCCAGCACGGCGTTGACGGAATCACCCAGCGCCGCGGGCACCATGGCCGGCTGGTCGTTGGCGTAGAAGTCGCGGCCGTTGGCCGTGAACGACTTCATGGTGGTGTTGAAGCCGTTGGTGGCGTTGGTGGCCGTACCGTCGGCGGAGACCATCAGGTTGTTCGGCGATACCTGGATGTTGCTGAAGCCGGCTTGCGTCAGGTGGGCCACCACCTTCTGCACCTGGGCGTCGGTGGGCGCGAAGCGCGCCTTGAATTGCGCTGGGGTGAGGAATTTACCGAAGTTGGCATTACCCGGCTGATTCACCGCCTGGTTGAACGCGGCGAGGTCTTCCGGATTGCGAAGCTTCAGGCTCACTTCCACATGCAGCGGGTGGCTGGGCGCAAGCGCCGTGACCAGGCCACTGTCGATGTGCGGCGAACCGGTGACATTAAGGGTATAGCCCGTGGCGGCCACGCTTTGCGTGGTGGCGACGTTGCTGGCGGCGGACGGCTGCATGGCAGCGCGTGTATTGGTACTCACCCAACTGTCCGCGGCATGCGCCGAGAACGAAAGCACGGCCGAGGTCACGGCCAGTGCAAGAAGCGTTTTGCGGAATGACTTACTCGAACCCTCGATCTTCATTCTTTAAGTCCTTTATGAACCCATAGACGTGCCGCCGGCCCTGCCGGTCGGCTCCGGTACTTCGTTAAACGAGTACTGCAGATGCGTCGTACGGGAATGGACTCACCTCGGCCCCCAGCCTTAGTGACCCTCCCCCTCCGAGAGTTGGCAGGTCCATCTTTCGTCAATCTTTCGAACCCCGGTCAGGTTGACGGTTTTGCGGCACACGTCATCACTTTGACTACCCGCAAACGATTACGCTCACAAATCAATCACATACAGTTGCCGTTTCCGTGTAGGCGTGGCCGCCCTCACAAAAATCACTAGGGGTCAGAGTCATTGCAACCGCAATGACTCTGACCCCTAGTGAAGGGCTGGCGGCGCAAAAAAAGGGAGCGCCGTGCCATGGCACGACGCTCCCTTCGGTTCCCCTTGAGGGTTAGCGGCCTAGGTCGCTGAGGAACCGCTTGGTGAACTGCAGCGTGGTGGAATTGATCGAGCTGCAGGTGGGCGAGGCGAAGCCCGTGGAGCCGCCGGGGCAGGGCGTGTCGCGATCGAGCGACCAGAAGTGCACGCCGGCGAGTTTATTGGTGGCGGCGTACGCGGTGATCGTGTCGACATCGGCCACGCTTGTGGTTTCCGACGTGTTGTCGTTCAAGCCAACCATCGGCGTGAGCTCGATCTTGCTAAACGGAGTGCCGTAGGTGTGCTGCAGGTTCTTCACCGCCTGGATCGCGGACTGGCCCATGTTGCACACGCCGCCGCTCACCACGCACACACCCGCGCTTGGTCCGCCGAAATCCATCACCATCAGGTTGATGGTGTAGTTCTGCAGGCTCGATGCCTGGATCGCCCGGATCACGCTGTCGCCCAGCGAGTTCACACCGCCGAAGCTGCCGTCGGACGCACCAAGCGTTGCCAGGGTGAAGGAGAAACGCAGGTTCGGGTTCAGGCCTTGCGCATACACCGCCGACGACACCAGACCATTGATCGTGGCCGCCGACTGGCCGCCCTCGATGTCGAAGTCGATGCCGATCAGGTGAGAGCCACCGTACCGGCTCAGGAACGACGCCATGCCCGCCGTGCTGCCGCAGCTGAAGACGCCCGCCTGGCCACCGGTGGAGACGATGTAGTTCACACCAGCGTTATTGAGCCTTGCGATATTGGCCGACGCGAACGACGCACCCGGCACGCCGCCCCAGTTCTCGCTGCCGCATTCGCCGGTAGCAAAGGCAAGCGTAATGGCGCCAAGGTTCGGCACCTGCGTGGACACCAGGCTGCCACTGCCCACTACCGGAATACGGGTGCCGGTGAGCAGCGTGGACATGATGTTGGTGTTCCAGTCCAGGTTTATGGTGATGTCCTTATAAGGACTGAACACCAGCGAGCCTGCGGCCGGCGGCGGGTTGGTCGGCGGCGGCGGATCCACCGGCGGGGTGGTTCCGCCACCACCGCCCGTACATGACCCTTGCGAAGTCCACGGCTGGCCCGAGCCGCTGCCGCCACTGTTGGTGGCCGGGTCGTTGCCCTGTGTCCACCAGTTGGCGATGTAGTTGTTGCCGTTCTCACTGGCGGTGTTGCCGCCGGTGTACACCTGGGTAGCACTCCAGGCTGCTGCGCAGGTGCCTGCCGCTTCCGCCGTCTGCACGGGCACGGCGGAAAGAGCGAGGGTGGCCAGCGCGGCGCCGAGCGCACTGGAAAGGGTGCCGAGCGCAAGGCCGGACGTCTTAAGGTTCATGGGTGTTGCCTCCGGTTAGATGTACCGCCATGGAAGGAATGTCGAGCGGCGCGCCATCGACTCCCCCGAGGCGCCCCTCACCGCCCGTGCCGCGTCCCTGCGCTTGCTGTCAACCGAGAAACCGTGTCCGGTGTAGACCGGAATGACAACGTTGTCTATCGCCAATGAAGCGAAGTGTGATATCGGTCGTGAAGACGTAAACGTTTGAGTTTTAACGGCTTATGTTGCGATGCAAGGCCGTTTGTGAAGTAAAACCTTCCACGGCAGGCAATTCGCAACGCTGCGCTGCAGCGCCAGTCGCCCAGGACGATCAAGCCAAGATCTTGTCCGATCTGACAACGTTGTCGCCCGTAAGCCATCCACGGACATGTTTCGCTTGCCGAATAACGCGCTATCGTCCGTTCCACCTTGGGAGGGGAGAAAACGCATGCGTACCTTGATCGCCGGGATTCTGGGCGGGATCGTGATGTTCATCTGGGGCGCCTTCGCCCACATGGCCACGCCGCTAGGGGAAGCGGGCTTTGCCCAGCCCGTGAATGAAGACATCGCGTTGGCCGCCTTGAAAGTGGCCTTGCCCGCAGGCAACCACGCTTTCCTGCTGCCCTCGCCCGACCCCGCACACATGGGCGACGCCACTGCGGTGAAGGCCATGTCCGAAAAATCCAGCCGCGAGCCCTTTGCCTTCGTGGTGTTGCGCAGCGAACCGCGGGACATGACCGCCATGGGCCACCAACTGACGGTGCAATGGATAGGCGATACCTTGTGCGCCTTGTTCCTTGCCTTCGTGATGGCCGCGGCCGCCATGAGCTTCTGTCGGCGGGTGATCATCGCCGGGCTGATGGGCCTGTTCGGCGTGCTGGCCAACATCGTGCCGTTCGGCAACTGGTACTCGTTCCCCACGGCGCTGGTGGGCGGCACCTTCGCCTATCAGCTGGTGGGCTGGCTGATCGCCGGTGCCGCGATGGCCTGGTGGCTGGGCCGTGGAGCGAAGGAGCGGGGTGATTACGTCCCGTGCCAGAGCAAGGCGCCGTAACCGCGCATTGCCAGTGCGCCCACGGGACCAGCATAATCCCCGGCCAACCTGTTGATTTGACCGGAACTACCCATGCTGGATCCTGTGCTCCTGCGCGGGCGCTTGGCCGAAACCGCCGAGCGCCTTAAAACCACCCGCAACTTCGACCTGGACATCGTCCAGGTCGAGTCGCTGGAGGCCGAGCGCAAGACGCTGGCCACCGCCACGCAGGAACTGCAAAACCTGCGCAACACCCGCTCGAAGTCGATCGGCCAGGCCAAGGCCAAGGGCGAGGATGTAGCCGCGCTGATGGCCGAGGTCGCCGGCATTGGCGACAAGCTCAAGGCGAATGAGCAGGCCCTGCTGGACGTGCAGGAAAAGCTCGCCGCCATATCCTTACGCATCCCCAACCTTCCGCACGAAAGCGTGCCGGTAGGCAAGGACGAAACAGAGAACCTCGAAATCCTGAAGTGGGGCCAGCCGCGCAGCTTCACCTTCAAGGTGAAAGACCACGTGGACCTTGGCATCCGCCACGGCTGGCTCGACGCCGACGCCGGCGCCAAGCTCAGCGGCGCCCGCTTCACGGTGCTCCGCGGCCAGCTGGCCCACCTGCATCGCGCGCTCGCCCAGTTCATGCTGGACCTGCACACCACGCAGCACGGCTACCTGGAATGCAACGTGCCGCTGATCGTCAACGCCGACGCGATGGAAGGCACCAGCCAGCTGCCGAAGTTCGAGGAAGACCTCTTCGCAACCCAGGTGGCCGACACCAAGCGCTACCTGATCCCCACCTCCGAAGTAGCCCTGACCAACCTGGTGCGCGACTCCATCGTGGAAGCCGACGCGCTACCCATGCGCATGACCGCGCACTCCATGTGCTTCCGCGCCGAAGCCGGCAGCTACGGCCGCGACACCCGCGGCATGATCCGCCAGCACCAGTTCGAGAAAGTGGAAATGGTGCAGATCGCCAGCCCCGCACAATCGCATGCGCAGCTGGAAGAGATGGTGGGGCATGCCGAAGTAACGCTGCAGAAGCTGGGCCTGCCGTACCGGAAGGTGCTGCTGTGCACGGGCGACATGGGCTTCGCGGCCACCAAGACGTATGACCTGGAAGTGTGGTTACCCAGCCAGGACACCTACCGCGAGATATCCAGCTGCTCTAACTGCGACGACTTCCAGGCACGGCGCATGCAGGCACGCTGGCGTAACCCGGAGACGGGGAAGCCGGAGCTGGTGCATACGCTCAACGGCTCCGGACTGGCCGTGGGCCGGACCCTGGTGGCGGTGATGGAGAACTACCAGAACGAGGATGGGTCGATCGAGGTGCCGGAGGTGCTGCGGCCCTATATGGCTGGGCTTGAGGCGATTGCCTGAGGCAAGAGGGCGTAGGGCACGGTACAATGGTTCGGCAAGACCCAGGCGTGCAATGCGCCTGGCTGGAAAAACAACGGAGAGATGGCCGAGTGGTTTAAGGCAGCAGTCTTGAAAACTGCCGTAGGTGTAAGCCTACCGTGGGTTCGAATCCCACTCTCTCCGCCAAATATTGAAAAAAGGCATCCTAACGGATGCCTTTTTTATTTATCCCAGCTTGGGCACCGTTTGATGCCCGAACTCAAACACGCTTTTTTTACTGGCATCAGATCGTGTTGTGATAGGAGACTTGGAAAGCGATGGGCGTATTTACATAAGGAGCTGCGTTCCCGCTTTGCCGGAACTTAACGGATACAGTCGTATTCGACGTCGCGGTGACAATGGTCACCATCGCGGAATCGGATACTGGCTCGATATGGGCTACTGATGGTCGCGCCCTGAGTCCATGAGGAATGTTAATGATCCCGTTCGCGTCCGTCGTACCCGTCGTAGCTGACGAACCGAGGTACACCTGGATTGGCCCTGTGAGATAGTTCGTGGTGGCGTTGTACTTTGTCGTGAGGTAATACGTTCCAACGGAGCACACGTTGCCGGAAGCTATGTCAATGCCAGCAAATCCTGCCGCGGCGACATCCCAGTCGATCCCCTCTATGTTGCCGATTTGAATGTGGTTCCCGGATCCTTCGCAGCGCACCACGCCTTGATGGCAGTAAACGGCATTAAAAACAGATGCCATGACGCGGCAATTGCTCGATTGCACGTACAGCCCAAATCCGAATGTTTGATTGTTGAGATCGCCCTGAACCGAGACGTTGTCAATTTGCAACGTCGCAGCGTTTGCTGCCGTCTCCACAATGATCGCGTATCCCACTGAATCAAAATCACAGCTTGTGATGCGCAACTTGCTCACCGTGCCTGTTGCTCCGTTTGAGATTCGCACCCCCCAACAGGCAAAGATCCCGAAACAATTTAGCAAAGTATGGTTGTCTGCCCGGAGAAACTGATAGAGCGCCAGATTGTGCATCTGGTAGTTCTCTACCGCAGCATTGTCGGCCCAGTAGGGCCAAAAATGTATCGACTCGAATCTACCCGTATCTGTGGATTGGTCGACATATACACCAATCTGGAACGGCTGGCCCCTGACATTCTGCAAGCGAGGGCGACTGGCAAGGGAGAAACCCTTTGTAGGGTTGAGGACCATGACATCCTCCCAAGACCACTCTGGCGTACTTGGATTCTGAAGGAAGTCAAAGTCGTTAGCAGTGGGCGTCCAGCCAGCAACGAGGTTGAGTGGTTGGTTTCTCAACGTGGCGATACCTCGAAAAAGACCGCCTGCGAATGTCGTTGTGAGGTAAAAGCCTATACCCGTATGGTCAAAATAGAACCAGGAGCCGCTACCTATAGTGTTAGGCGCGGTCTGATTTCCAGTTCTGTTGACCGTGTAGCCGTCACCATAAATCTTCGTGGCAGCGCCCACATTGATGACCGACGTCGTTCTATAGATCCCCGCTGGCACGTACATTGCCCCATGACCCACCGCAGTCACCGTTGCCTGGATTCTCGCTGTGTCGTCAGCACCATTTCCAGGCGTTCCGTTCGAATTCCCTCGAGCCCCGCCTTGGCGAACGTTGACGACCCCATTGGTCGGCTCAAGTTTGTAGCGAGTGCCATCGGTGGCCACCTGCACCAAAACGCCGTCGCTCGGCGAGGTTGTATCCGAAAGATCCATTCGATAAACGCCGTCGCCACCGTCACCGGGCGAGTAATAACCCATTGTTTGTACGCCTGACGCCACGTTCGCGTGGGAGAGCGCCAGCATTGCAGAGACGTTGTCTACTACCGTCAAGTAGGCCATGGTTTTCTCACTTCAAATGAAAAAGTTGGAAAGGGATTCTCCCTTTTACTTTCGCACCCATCTGTTTCGAATCCTGTGAGGTACATCCTGCTTTTTTGTAGGATTTTCCCTACACGTAACCTGATTACGAGAACCCAAGAAAGAGTCGCAATTTATGCGTCGCTTGCTTTGAGCGCATCATCGTGCGCCGATGCTGCGGAAATGCCGGCAAGAAATTACGATTTGGCCGTTGGCCTATGCGGTGACATCTATGCTGCAGATGAAAAACAGGCATGGTGCGTAATTTCCACGACGTAAGAAGTATACAAAGGGAAAACACCAAGCGGGTCGCAGATGCAAATCGCAAATCGAATCCCGTGGTGCTGCCGCTAATGCTTATCAATGGGGACCTATGGTTGCCGCAACCGTCGGATACCATACGACTAAGTTCTACGCGAACGCCGGCGGCGGTCAATGGCCGTTTGGAGCTTCGCCCTATCGAGGGAGCCCGGTGACGCCTGATGAACTGGAGGCCGGTATTGAGGGTGCTAATGATGGTTTGTTTGGCGGGACGCCGAGCTGTAATTGCGCAAAAAACAGGGGGAATTGCTAATGGTTACGCGCCTGTTGCCGTGGTTAAATCGATTGATCGCAGTGGTTTACATCGTCGTGGCCGTGCGAGCGGTATGGATGCTGATCCAGGGAGATCATTCTAGAGTCTTCGCAGTCATCCTGGTTCTGGTTGCGCTGCCATTGGCGTACGGGCATCTTCAGATGCGCAGCCTCGCGATCAAACTAAGCGCGGCACTTGCGGGCGTGGCAACATTTTTTCTGGGATTCGGCCTATTGCCATCGTATGAACCGGAACTCTCGCCGCCCATGCCCACACGAGTAATAAACTTTTCGATATTTGTCATGATTACTGGTGTCCTGTGCGCGAACTACTACTTGAGTAGACGGCTTCCGCCTATCAAATCCGGGAAGGCGGACCGCGTATGAGGGAGGTTGGTCCAGGATTTGATCTTCGCGGGGAGCTGGCTGAAGTTCTCCGGCCTTGGAAGCTTTTTGTTTTTTTGCCTGGGGATGGGCTGGTTGCTCTGGGGTGCGCTGACTTATCACTTTCCCGATTGGGATGTCGGCATCATTTGTCTAACGGGCGCATTGGCTTACGCATTCGCACCATGGACCGTTCGCCTCATTACCAGCGCAGACAATGTAAAAACCATTGCGGACCTGTTCGTGGCTTGGCGATTGGACTTTTAAATGGCGTTCGACGATGACGAAAAAGGTCGAAAAGTATCTCGCGATATTGCAAAGAAATGGATGTTCAGCGATGAGGACAAGCAACGGCGAATCTTGCTTTTTAAAGATTGTCCGGGTATCGAAGGTGCGTTCGGGCGCGAAGACTTCGCGGCTCTGGTTTCGCCGGGGTTGGCCATCTTCCCTGACAAATCGGTGTCTCACGCGGTGAAGATTGCGCGTCTGTCCAGGCCGATGCTGGCTCTCTGCTTTCACGGTCGTGTAGCAGCCGGAGAGATCACCCGTGAAATGGTTTCAAAGGATACTTGCGAGAGGTTTGCGGGATGGCTGGAGTCGCTTTCAAAGTAATGACTGATCTATGACGCGGCTTCTTACTGAACGTCGGCCAGGATCAGTTGGTTGTCGTTTTGACAACTCAGGAGAGTGGAGCGTTTAGTTCGCCGCGGACGGTTCACGCAGCAAGATGCGCGTTGCTATTTGATCAACGTTGATACTTATTCTTGTCTTATGCTCGGCCATTCCTGGCGCTGAACGGATGGCGTGGGCGTTCAATTTCACGGCCAGAGCGGCATACACCTCGGCTCAGCTGGTTGGATGTAAATAATGGCCCACGGCACCAAAGCGCGCCGCCTAGTGCGGTGTCGGAGGCAATGGACTCGGCATCCATCCATGACACGGTGCTGAGCTGCCTTGTCCTTGTATCTATGCAGGCGCCATCGCCCTCTCGCTCACAGCTGGCCCTATGCATATTCGGCAAGTTTGATTTTCACGCTTGCCCGTACATCTGTACCTGTCCATGATGTGGCCGCCGACCAGGGGGCGGTGACCATGTTCAAGACCATCCGCGTCGCAAATGTAGCGACTTATCCCGCTGTTGGGTGCACGCTGGCGGACGTCCCCGCTTGCAACTACATCTTTGGTGGCAATGGCGTGGGGAAATCCACGCTGGGATCGCTGCTCGCCAGTGGATGCGCGCCCCCTTTCGATGGGTGTGCACTGAGCTGGACAACCCCTTCGCCCCTTCAAGTGCTTGCGTACAACCGCGCCTTCGTGGAAGCCAATTTCCGCTCATCGACAGTTAAAGGCATCTTCACCCTGGGCAAGGCAACCATTGAGGTACAGGACCAATTGCGGGCCACGCGCGGTGCGCTGGAAGGCGCGCAGGCTGATCTCATTCAGCACACCAGAACGTTGCAGGGGGAGGATGGGAAAGGCGGCAAGGTCGGTGAGCTGGAGGCGGCTCGGATCCGGTTGCGTGATCGTTCCTTTGAGGTTATGCGCGAAAACGAGGGTCGGTTCAAGGATGCTTTTGAGGGGGTGCGCAACAACAAGGAGCGATTTGTCGATCGGTTGCTCCGAGACCGGGAGGGCAACCGGTCCCTTTTGCTCACGGAGGCGGACCTGGTCTCGAAGGCCATAACTCTCTTTGGGCCTGCGCCCGTGGCCCTTCCTAGACTAGGGATGGTTGATGTGGAGGCCGTTGACCGGGCCGGAGATTCACCCGTCCTAGCAAAGCGTGTTCTTGGCCGCAGTGACGTTGATATTGCGGCTCTCATCAATCATCTCCAAAACTCCGACTGGGTGGCCCAGGGTCGTAGATTCCTCGACTTGAGCGATCCGAAGTGCCCGTTTTGCCAGCAAGTCATCCCGTCCTCGCTCAAGGCAGATCTGGAAGCTTATTTTGACCGCTCCTTCGTCGAAGGTATCGCGACCATCGAGACGGTAATCCAGGCCTATGAGCAAGTGGTTGAGGCAACAAGGCGCCAGGTCGAGACGGCCCTGGCCCAAAGTGGTGAGATGCTAGACAGGCCCTACGTCACCAAACAGCTGGAATTATTTGACTCCTTGGTCGCCATCAACCGGACGAGGCTCGTACAGAAGCGGGCCGAGCCAAGCGCGCCGGTGACCCTTGAACGCGTCGGTGATGTACTCGGGGAGATTGCGCTTGCTATCGACGTGGTCAATACCCGCGTTGATGAGCACAATCGCCTGCTAGCCGACAGAGAGAACCAGAAGATCATCCTTGTGGGCGAGGTCTGGCGGTACATGCTTGATGTGGGGTGCAAGGGCTTTTTTGAAGAGTTTGACCGCCATGCACCCGGATTGGAGAAGGCTATCCAGTCGCTCCGGGCACAAGTGGACAATGACAAATCTTCCATTGCTACGCTGCAGGCTGACATCCGGACCCTGGAGCGGGAGGTTACCAGCACGAGGCCGTCAATTCCTGCCATTAATCAGACGCTGACGGACTTCAATTTCACGGGCTTCAAGCTCGGCGAATCGGGCGGTAGCGAGTATCGTCTTCTCCGAACCAACGGAGATGACGCAACCGATACCCTCAGCGAAGGCGAGCGAACCTTCATCACCTTCCTCTATTTCTATCACCTCATGAAGGGCAGCAACACTGAGTCAGGCGTGGGTGATCAACGGGTAGTGGTGATTGATGACCCCGTTTCGAGCCTTGATAGTGATGTCTTGTTTGTGGTTTCGACTCTAGTGCGCACACTAGCCGATGAGGTGCGGAGCCAGAGCGGGATAGTCCGGCAGCTGTTCGTTCTGACCCACAATGTCTATTTCCACAAGGAAGTGACATTCAAGGTGGATGCGAGCAACAAAGTAGCCTTCTGGATGGTTCGCAAGCGTAACGAGCGTTCGGTAGTTGAGCGTCAGCCTGACAATCCCGTCAAATCCTCGTATGAACTTCTATGGCACGACGTTCGCCATCCAGTGAACGTCGAGTCAAGTATTCAGAACACGCTACGGAGAATCCTTGAGTCTTATTTCCGTATCCTGGGCGGCCTTAACCTTGACAAGCTTCAATCGAAGTTCTCGGGCCGGGAGCTTCAGGTTTGTTTATCGCTGGTGTCCTGGACCCATGACGGATCACACGGTGTGCCTGATGATGTGTACATGACCGTCAATGCAGTTGCCGTTGAAACTTACCTCTACGTATTTAAGCTGATTTTCGAGCGGGCAGGGCAGGGGCAGCACTACCGAATGATGATGGGCATCACTGAAGAGCAAGCTGGAGGTGATGCTCCTACGGTGCAGATTGCCGAGCCGGTCTGAATGCGAGGTAGCCATAGATGCCAACCCTGGCCTCCCGCTCCACGACTATTAGCTTGTTGAATCAGTTCCATAAGGGAGATTTCGCATCTGAGCGTTATCGAGTTTTCGATAGAGGGTGAAAATGGAGGTTTTACGGCAGGGAACTAATGGTGAGTTGATTGAGTTATTTCACACAGGGGGAGATTCATGAAAAGCGTCATATTTGTCCTATGCGTATCAACATTGGCGGGATGCGCCACGCAGAAGGTTTGGACCCCTGTCGGGGGCAGTAGGGCGGATGGTGTTGTGCGCCTAGCGTTCGAATATGGGCAGTTTGAGAAGCCGCAGTTGAGCGAAGCTCAAGCATTGAACACAGCGACGCAACGATGCGCGGCATGGGGATATCAGAGTGCAGAAGCTTTTGGGGGTTCTCAGCAACACTGCGAGCAAACCGGCGGCATGGGGTGCGCTACGTGGGAGGTGGTAAAGGAGTATCAATGCACTGGCGGGACTTCGCGCCAGTAACAGGTTATCAGCGCCATGGATGGCACTCCTCCATTGTTAACAGTTGGCAAGTTGCTGAGGGTGGTTCTCAGAATAGAACGAAGGTGTGGCAAGAGGGGTTGGTTTCCCTGGAAGGGCTCCAGGCGTCTTGAATTGCCGCCTTGAGAGAACGATCTCGCGTGCCCCAAACGGATCAGGCGAATGAACGCCTCGGCATTTACACCCTAGCCTGGTCTTCCGCCACTGGAATAACGGTCAACCAGACTGCTCCATGTCGCCGAGTACGTTCATTCGCCACCGTGGCTCGTCGCCCGGTCCCGTTTGAAAGGGTAGGGTGGCGGGCGAGCCAGGGTAGAAAAACCGCAATCGAACGGCCGGGCATAAGCCCGCCTGGTCGCCCGCCATAATGGCGTGGAACCTACCGGCCCCGCAGGTAAGCGACTGCGGGGCCGGTCCGATTGACGGGTTTTCTACACCCGGTTGCCAGGCTCTCCCGGCAACCCGCGCATAATCCCGATTTCCACGCGTCCACTCCATACGAATATTCTCAAAGTTGCCCTACACATCCCATCGAACGATCCTCAATCCTGCGCTGACGGCGCCGTAGGCTAAGATCTCGGCCCATAGCACTCCCTCCGGCAATGACCCGGAGCAGCACATGATCCCGCTGGGATATCTCTACAAGCATGTCGCCGACCGCCCTGAATGGTTGACGGCCGCGCATGTGGCAGACGTCTATTCGATCAGCGGTTGCGTCTCAAAGCCTTTCGCCGACTACGTCGACTATTGGAAGCACAACGGGTATTGGCTATTCAATTCGCCGCACGAGATCACCGAGTTGGCGAACGCCGCCTCGATCACCCTTGAAGGGCTGAAGCTTTTCTACTACGAGGCGTACGAGCTTCAATTCGACGAAGACGAGAAGGCTTGGGAGGCGTTTGAACCCGAGCCATTTGCCACGGATGTTGTCGCCCCCATTAGCAAGAAGCTGGAAGGGTTCGATATAGCGTCGTTCACGATGGGCAACATGGCCGAGTGCTCCCCTTTGTCGTGCAACTCGCTGGCGTCGAGGCTGCCGACCAATGCGCACTGTGTGCCGCTGACCTTGTGACCGCCGCGAAAGAAAGTGTGGCGGGCCTCAGTCATGGGCCGCTGCTATAACGTTCGGCCAGTAGCGCTCTATCGCACATTGGGTTACATGAGCTTGGCCAGGGCCACGTTTTCGCAACTGGGGATCTTGCAGTTCCTTGAAGATCACTTCTTTGAGTTTCAGAGAAGGATTCATTTGGCGTGGGAACAACATCCGCTACATGTTGAAACTATGCCTGGGCCGGTGCGGGGAGCACGGGCCCGGCCCGCTGGCAGGATTCACAGACATCCCTCGAGGTGATCCATGAATGCGATTTGGTCCCTGTTGCTGGGTGGCCTGGCACTGGTCCTCATTGAGCCGACCTCCCTTGCAGCAGCAAAAAAGCCCGGCCCGGCCCCGGCTATCAAAGGTGCCAATGCACCTGCGGCGGCGGGTACCGTAGGTGGGGCGCCCGATGTACCGGCGTCCGACACGCCTAAGCCTGGCGCGGGTGAGGCCAGTGCAACCAAGCCCAACCTTGCGAGCTTTCTCGCGGCGGTAGCACTGCAGCGCGCAGGCACTACTATCGCGGATGGCATTGCCGGAAGTTGTGATAGCACCAACAAATGCGTCCTGGGCAGGCTGCAAGATTATTCACCGGCTGCGCCACAGGGTCGCACGATTGACCATGCACTCGGTGAGATCGAACAAGCGGTCGCGCTCCAGGTGAGCGAAATCAAGGACATTCCGGCGAAGGCTTGCGCGGCACCTGCGGCAGCAACTACTCAGCGGCACCTTGAAAGCGTGCTGGCTAGAGCGAATCTGTACGCACAGTCAAATCTATATGAGGCCCAGATCAAGTCGGGTACGGCACCAGCGGCCGCTGCTTCAACCCAGAGCACGGCGGCGTTGAGTGTGGCCTTTCCACACGCCAATGCGCTTCTGGCAGGGGTCGATCTAGGGGTCGGCACGCTTGTGTCGATCGTTGGCAGGTTTGCAGCCACGGTGGAACGCGGCGAGCCCGGATCGTCTGGGCTTGAGCAGGCCGATGTGGAAGCTGTGGTGACCGGGGCGCTTCTCAGCAAGGGAAACGTCGTTACGCCAGATGGCATGTACAAGCCCGACTTGTTCGACCGGCTCGATGCCATTCGCAAGTCCATGGTAGTCAACCAGGGTGCGGTATCAGCCCGACGGAAATCGCTTGGGAAGTCCAACGGGAGCAGCGATTGCACGAGCGCATTGCAGCAGATCGATGACGCTGATACCCAGCTCAAATCGGCCCTTGGGAAAATCGATCAGCTCGGCGGTGTTGGAGTCTCAAGCCCAACCACGTATGAGCCTAAAATCGGCCTCGCGTTGGCAGCCATGAACCGGAGCTACCAAGTTTATCGAGCAAGTCAGGCCGAACCCGAACAAGGCAAGCCGCGTCCGTCGCTGGTGTTCCTGCTTGACGTCGCGCTCGGAGCTAATGTCGCCAGTGCGGGCACCTATACAACATGGGCCAAGTCGCAGCTTCTGCTTATGCAGGCGAGTGTGCTCGTGCGCTATCAAGTGACCGGCATCGCTGACAACAAAGTTTACGGCAGCGGGCTGGTAGCAGTATTTTGTCAGAGCACCGAGTCGCAAAAGAGCGCAGCCGGTTATCAGGAGGACTTCCCCGGGGATGGAGCAGCGACTGGCACTGAAGCCGTTAAGCATTGCGTTATCCAGCCGGGTCCGTTGCCGCCCCTGCAGCCGTCCCCGCCACAGCCGGCGCCCGCAGCCAAGTCTTCCGGCTAACCAGAAGGCTGGGGGAGGGCGGGTTTGGAGAAGCGCAGGACAGTTGAGCTTCATGCCTGAGTCGTTGTTGCCGAAAATACATACCATTTTCGTTCAGCCATCATAGTTTTTTCGAATTAGTGCGCTCTAAAAAAAACCGCTAGCGGCAATACTCCGGACGCTCGGCGTGGGAAGGGATCACGCCTTCGGACTGGGGATAATTCGAATGCTTGGATGGAAGCTGCTGCCGCGAAAGTTCGCGGACCAAAGAGTGCGCGCCGCTCGCGCTTCCTTGATATCGATCATCGTAATCATTATGGGTTTCGTGTCGGGTGCCTGGCACCAGGCGGCGATCGCGCAGGCGGCGCCCGCAACCATGGGGCAATACGGTGCGCCTTACTACGCCAACCCCGGCGAGGATGACGCCATTCCTGGGTCGTTCCTGACCATCAAGGAAGCGGCGGATGCCATCCTCCTGCAAGACGTCAACAATGGCGATCAATGCCCTGGGTACACCCTGGAGACCGAGGGTAACCTCACCACGGTCACCGGTGCGGGCGGCTGGTGCGAATCTGTCGAGATAGGCCAGATCCAGGGCACGTGGATACCTTTCAGTGATAGCGCCAACGATGGCGCCGACTGCGATTGTGACGGCACCTCCCCAAACGTGGGAGACCCCATCAATGCAGCCACCGGCAACGGCTTCGAAGTTCAGGAGGACGGCCACTGGGGAACGTGGCTTCGGTTCGCTCGTTACTACAACACCAGCACCAGCGCATTCGTCCGCTATTTCAATTCCATCGACCGCAGCGGCCAGGTCGGAGTGAACTGGACCACGAACTATGTTCGCCGGATCTTTTACCAACAGCAGGCTGGGCCGAATGTTCCCGCCGGTGTGCTCTACGACACCGAAGACGGGAAGGAATATCAGTTTGCCTATATCAACGGCACCCTCCAACCCGCCTCTATCGATTACACGCAGCGGCCGCCGGTCATCACTGCGCGGCCCGACGTGCACGTCCAGATGACGCTTTCGAAAAAAGCGGATGGTACGGTTACCGCGTTTGACGTGTTCCGGCCCGACACCCTGAATCACGAGCATTTCGACGGCAATGGCGTGCTTCAGACCATTACGGACGATACGGGCCATGTAACGACCCTCGCTTACAGCACCAGTACGACCTCAACGTCGATCGCCTCCGAAGCTGGGCTTCTGATCACCGTAACGGATCCCGTGGGTCGTCATCTTCAGCTGACCTACGATAGTTCCAACATGTTGGCGACCGTGACAGGTCCGGATGGCCAAGCCATCCGGTATGCCCATTCCCGCCCCCTCTACATCACGAAAATCACCTATCCCAACGGGCTTATCCGCACATTCGACTTCACCCCAGTGAATGCCATCGACACGCTGTCGGCGATAGAAGACGATGGCAAACCGATCACATCCTGGACCTACGACACGACAGGCGCCGTAACCAGCGCATCCCAACCCGCAGGGGCCAATGCGGTGTCGGTGGCTTACACCTCAACGACCAGTACGGTGACGTTTCCCGAGGGTGTCGCTCGCACGATGGGTTATTCGATCGTTAACAAGCGGGCGAAGCTATCCAGCGTCGACGGCTTCTGCCTGTCTTGTGGATCGAGTGCGGCCATCAGTTATGACGGTAGCTTCAATCCTACGGTCCATACCGATTTCCGCGGCTACCAAACCGTCAGCGAATACAACACCGCGGGTCTGGAGACCTCACGCACAGAGGCCTTCGGCACATCGGTCGCCCGGAAGCACGTAACCACGTGGGATATCAACCTGCGCAAGCCTTTGACCCGGACCCTGGCCGATGCATCGGGCAAGCTCGTTGCAAAGCAAGCTTGGGCCTATAACGCCAGGGGTCAGACGACCGCGGCCTGCGTATTCGATGCCGAAGCCAATGCCAGCTACACCTGTGCGCCAACCGGGACGGCGCCTGTATCGGTACGGCGCACGGTCTATACCTACTGCGATGCGGTGAGCACCGCTTGTCCGAAAGTCGGGTTGCTGCTGACGGTGGACGGCCCGCGCACGGATGTGGTCGATGTCATCACCTATGCCTATTCCGATAGCTTCGGCGATGTAGCGTCGGTGACCGATGCGGCTGGGCATGTTACTAGGTACCCGACATACGACGCAGTGGGGCGGCCTACCCGGGCCGTGTCGAGCAATGGGGTGGTGACGGACTATGGCTACGATGTTAACGGCAACGTCAAAAGCTTGATCGTCCGGGCCAATAGTGATGGCACGCCATCGGCGGCTGATGCCACCTGGTCTACCGTGTATGACCATTTCGACCACGTTTCCTCGTTAACCGATCCCGATGGGGTGGTCTTGTCCTATCTCTACGATGACGCGCATCGGTTGGTGGGAACGGTTGACGGGAAAGCCAACAGACTCGCCCAGTTCCTGAATGCAGCGGGTCAGGTCACCGGTGTTCAGATCATCGACGGCGGTCAGCACATCGTAAGCAGCCGGACATCGGGCTATACGGCAACGGGGTTGCTGTCGTCGAAGAAGGACGCGATGGGACGTGCGGTGTTCACTGTGCCCAACGATGGCTTTGATGCCAATGGCAATCTGGTCAAGTCGACGGATGGCGTTGGCACACAGTCCCAACGCGTATATGACCCACTCAACCGCGTGTCCAATGTCATCCAGGACAGTGCGGGCACTGGCCCGACTGCCAACACGACCATCGGTTATCTCTACGACGCGCTGGACAATACGACGCAGGTGACGGATCCGAACGGGCTGCTGACCACTCAGGCCTTTGATGGCTATGGTCAGCGGAAGAGTTTGACTAGCCCCGACACCGGCCTTTCGACCTTCACCTACGATTTGGCCGGCAATGAAGCCACGCGCAAGGACGCCAGGGGCATCACTCGAACGACCCACTACGATGCGCTTAACCGAAAGGTGTCGGAAACCTTCTCTCAAACCGGCGCGGACACGAGTTACTTCTACGATGAAGCCAATACCGTTACCGGATGCACGGCCTCATTTCCGGCCGGGCATTTGACACGAATGGTCGATGCTGGGGTGACGACCAGCTTTTGCTATGACCGGCAGGGGAATGTCAGCCAGCAGAGGCAAACGATTGCAGGCCAACTTGATATCACCAGCTACACCTATACGCCTGGAAATAGACTTCTCAGCGAGACCCGGGCCGATGGCAGCAAGGTGAACTACGGCCACGATACGCTGGGCAATACGACTACTGTTTCCGTTACGGCACCAGGCGGGGCAGTCACACCGATTATCACCGCCGCAACTTACCTACCGTTTGGCTCGCTGTCGGGCTACACGCTGGCTTCCGGGGCAACGGTGACGCGCGGCTACGACGCTAACTATCAGCTCAACGATGTCGTGGCACCTGGATTTTCCGAACACTTGGCGCGCAGTGCCATGGGTGATGTGGTCGCGCAGGGCGATAACCCCGGCGCGAGCCCTGCAACGGAAAGTTATAGCTATGATCCGTTGCGCCGCCTGACCGGTACGTTCAGTGCAGCAGGCGCGGCGTTGGAGACATATACCTACAATGGCACCGGGGACCGCCTGTCGAAATCGGGTGGCGTGGTTGACAACGGTACCGTTGCCTATACAGCTGGCACGCACCAGGTTTCGGCGGTTGGCAATTTGGCGCGGGCCAATGATGGAGCAGGCAATACCACAGCTGTGGCGCAGGCTGGTGGGACCTACGGTTTTGGTTACGATGCACGTGGTCAGCTGACACTCGCGCAATTCAACGGCGGGACGGTTGGCAGTTACACCTACAACGCGTTGGCGCAACGCGTGGCCCGGACCTCTGCAGGTGGTAGTCCCGCTTCGGCGCGGTTCACCTATGATGAAGCGGGGCATGTTTTAGCGGAGACGGGTAACTCGACGCCTCGATCCTACGTTTGGCTCGGCGATTTGCCCGTGGCGGTACTGGACACTTCAGGTACGGCAACAGCCGTACGTTATATCCATGCCGACGCTGTAGGAACGCCGCGCGCGGTGACCGATTCCGTCGGCAACGTTGTTTGGGCCTGGGTTCTCGCAGGTAATTCGTTTGGCGAAAAGGCCCCGACCGGCTCGTACCTTTTTAATCTACGCTTCCCCGGGCAGTATGCCGATGCCGAGACCGGCCTCAACTACAACGCCCGCCGCTACTACGATCCGTCGGTAGGTCGGTACCTTACTAGCGACCCTTTAGAGTTGGCAGGAGGTCCCTCGACCTTTGCTTATGCCGCAAGCAGACCGCTTAGCATGGTCGATCCATCTGGACTGTTTGGTGGGCCGCCGGACGAAGATGCGATCGAAGAAAATATTCCGGAAGTCAACCGGGAGATCGAAAGGCTTGATCGACAAACGGCGGAGGAGGCGAGGGAGGCGGCAAATCGCGCCGACCATACTCAATACGTACCACCAATACCGGCTTCGGAGTTCGCGCCGTTAGGCGAATGTGCGGCTAGAGATTTCGATGCTGCTCAAGAAATGAGCAGTCCAGGAAGTTCTCGGCGCAATAGCCCGAATTTTGTTGTCGCTCCTGACGGTACTGTGGTGCCTATCCCCGATGGCGCAGAGGGACCAGAGCCTGTTCCGAACGGCAAGGGATATCGTTATGAGGGCGGGAGTGGAGGCAATGGATTCGATCCGAAGACAACGGGCGTGCGCATAATGGACCCAACCACTACGGGGAAGTACCCGTATCCTTATGGTTACGCGACCTACGAAAATAAAACCAACCAAGGAATTGACCCTTTCACAGGTCGTACGGTTCCAGATAACGACCCTATTCGACACATACCTTTCGGGCCGCCCAAATGATCACTGAAACCATCAATCGAAAAATTTTTCTTGAAAATGTTCAGGATGACCCCGTAAGCGCGATCATCTTCGTTCAAAATTATGTTGGTGTGGATTTCAACGGTCCCGTGCTGTACATGTTCTCGAAGCCTATCGTCACGTTTGCTCCCGGAGACACAAGAGAACTTGGCTTTCGAGACAAAATGTGTGAATTGATTGGTCAAGTTGTATCGATCGTTGAAGAAGTGCCGGATGAATTTTTCAAGATAACTTTTCAGAGCGGAATGACGCTGACGCTCCCGCTTGACCAAGAATCGCGCGTGCAGGTTGAGGCTGGGACCTTTCGAAGTGATAGAGGTGTAACGGACATTGTCTGGTAGCCGCGTATTAAAGGAAGGCGCGGTACTTCGACAGTGCTGTTATGAGTGATCAGGGCGAATTGCTGAGCGAATCAACCCATCCTTGCGATTCGAGGTAACCGTCCGGTGCGGATCAGGAAGAAAACAGGCCGAGTTGTTTGTGTGGCGTGGCTGGAGCCACGACCGCTTCATGCACTGTTTTTTCGCCAAGGTCGAGAAAGTCGCCCTGCGTCACGTTTCCATAGACCCGCCGACAATGACTAGTAAGACAAGCAATCAAGCGAACTTTCTTGCAAGTGTGGCCGACAATCCCGTCAGCGCTATTCTCTTTGTACAAGATTACGTGGGCGTGGATTTCAACGGACCTCTGATGTATATGTTCTCAGATCCTATTGTGACGCTACCTCCGGGCGACACGAGAGAGCTTGGTTTTCGAGACAAGATATGTGAGTTGATCGGTCAAGTAGTCGACAGCGCAGAAGAGCAGCCCGATGAATTTTTCAAGATCTCGTTCAAGAACGGCATGACACTTACCTTGCCACTAGACCAGGACTCGCGGGTACAAGTAGAGGCAGGAACTTTCCATCACCAAAGAGGGAAGATGGATATCGTTTGGTGACAATGCAAGGCGACGAGCAGAAAGGGGCGTGTAGTGTGAGAAAAACAGTCCGCGTTCGAGTTGCTTGGTCACAATCCAAGCTAAACCGACCTTCCAGTGGAATTTACTCCACGGTAGCCAGATTTGCTGAGGATACAGACTGGCCAAACGGCGACACGTGGAGCGTGGTGCTTGAATTCGATACGACGGAAGCTCAACACACCGAGTTTAATGCTAGAGCGAGGTTTCTTTCGCCAGCCGCGCCCTTGGATAGACTAAGGACGGGCGAGAGCTTCGATTTGTGTGAAGGCCGCACAGCTACGGCTCACGTGACGATTTTATAGGTGGTGGGAGCAGAATAGGTGGTTCGATGTAGTCGACCGGATGGGGAAGGGGTCGCGCCCTTCTTTGGAATTATCTCGCGTCGACTTTGCCACCTCCATGGACCTCTGGGACCTTACATGATCCCGCTGGGATATCTCTACAAGCATGTCGCCGACCGTCCTGAATGGTTGACGGCCGCGCATGTGGCAGACGTCTACTCGCTCAGCGGTTGCGTTTCAAAGCCTTTCGCCGACTACGTCGACTATTGGAAGCACAACGGGTATTGGCTATTCAATTCGCCGCACGAGATCACCGAGTTGGCGAACGCCGCCTCAATCTCCCTTGAAGGGCTAAGGCTTTTCTACTACGAGGCGTACGAGCTTCAATTTGACGAGGACGAGAAGGCCTGGGAAGCGTTTGAACCCGAGCCATTTGCCACGGACGTTGTCGCTCCCATCAGCAAGAAGCTGGAAGGGTTCGATATAGCGTCGTTCACGATGGGCAACATGGCCGAGTGCTCCCCTTTGTCGTGCAACTCGCTGGCGTCGAGCCTGCCGACCAATGCGCACTG